>NZ_CP200322.1:0-3843398 GCF_056868065.1 Cellulomonas sp. KU4C
GCGAGTGGTCACGACACGCGGGTGCGCGGCGTCGGGGGCCGGCGTGTCGTGACCTTTCGTCGGGGCTCGTGGACCGGGGTCGGCGAGATGGCGTTCCGAGCGTCTGCTCGGGCGTGGGAGCGCAGGCGAGCCCTGCGATCTCAGCGGGGACTGTCGTCCGGGTAGGGCGGTGACGCGCACGCGTGGGTACGTGAGCGCACCCGGCTTCGGCCGATCTCGGACGTGCGCGCCCGCGCGGGTGTGATCGCGTGGCGAGTGGTCACGACACGCGGGTCCGCGGCGCAGCGGGCCAGCGTGTCGTGACCTCTCGTCGAAGCCCGACGACCCTGGGGCGCCGAGATGGCATCCTGCGCGTCTGCCCGGGTGTCGGCGCGCAGGCGAGCCCTGCGATCTCAGCGGGGACTGTCGTCCGGGTAGGGCGGTGACGCGCACGCGTGGGTACGTGAGCGCACCCGGCTTCGGCCGATCTCGGACGTGCGCGCCCGCGCGGGTGTGATCGCGTGGCGAGTGGTCACGACACGCGGGTGCGCGGCCTCGCGGGCCGGCATGTCGTGACCTCTCGTCGATGCCCGGGCCCTGGGGGGCCGAGATGGCAGTCCGGGTGTACGCAGGGATGCCGCGCCGGGGAAGCTCCGCCATCCCCGGGGGGCCGAGCAGTGCCGTGCGCGGGTGGGCGTGCAGGGGGTGGGGAAACACAAAGAGCCACCCCTTGCGGGGTGGCTCTTCGCGAAATGGTGTCCGGCGGCGTCCTACTCTCCCACACCCTGGCGAGTGCAGTACCATCGGCGCTGAAGGGCTTAGCTTCCGGGTTCGGAATGGGACCGGGCGTTTCCCCTTCGCTATGACCGCCGTAACTCGGTCGAACTAGCTGAGCAACGGGCGTCACCACACGGGTGTGGTGACGGTGCTCGCGGTTCGGGAACCGCACAGTGGACGCGTAGCAACAATGATGTTGTGGTGAAGTTATCGGCTTATTAGTACCGGTCAGCTGCGAGGGTCGTTAGTCCCCTCTTCCACATCCGGCCTATCTACCCGGTGGTCTAGCCGGGAGCCTCTCACCCCTCGAGGGGGCATGGAAACCTCATCTTGAAGCAGGCTTCCCGCTTAGATGCTTTCAGCGGTTATCCCTTCCGAACGTAGCCAACCAGCCGTGCTCCTGGCGGAACAACTGGCACACCAGAGGTTCGTCCGTCCCGGTCCTCTCGTACTAGGGACAGCCCTTCTCAAGTTTCCTGCGCGCGCAGCGGATAGGGACCGAACTGTCTCACGACGTTCTAAACCCAGCTCGCGTACCGCTTTAATGGGCGAACAGCCCAACCCTTGGGACCTACTCCAGCCCCAGGATGCGACGAGCCGACATCGAGGTGCCAAACCATGCCGTCGATATGGACTCTTGGGCAAGATCAGCCTGTTATCCCCGGGGTACCTTTTATCCGTTGAGCGACGGCGCTTCCACAAGCCACCGCCGGATCACTAGTTCCGACTTTCGTCCCTGCTCGACCTGTCAGTCTCACAGTCAAGCTCCCTTGTGCACTTGCACTCGCCACCTGATTGCCAACCAGGCTGAGGGAACCTTTGAGCGCCTCCGTTACATTTTAGGAGGCAACCGCCCCAGTTAAACTACCCACCAGGCACTGTCCCTGATCCGGATTACGGACCGAGGTTAGATATCCAGAGCGACCAGAGTGGTATTTCAACGTTGACTCCACCGACACTGGCGTGCCGGCTTCACAGTCTCCCACCTATCCTACACAAGCCGCACCGAACACCAATACCAAGCTATAGTAAAGGTCCCGGGGTCTTTCCGTCCTGCTGCGCGTAACGAGCATCTTTACTCGTAGTGCAATTTCGCCGAGTTCGCGGTTGAGACAGCGGGGAAGTCGTTACGCCATTCGTGCAGGTCGGAACTTACCCGACAAGGAATTTCGCTACCTTAGGATGGTTATAGTTACCACCGCCGTTTACTGGGGCTTAAATTCTGAGCTTCGCCTTGCGGCTGACCCGTCCTCTTAACCTTCCAGCACCGGGCAGGCGTCAGTCCGTATACATCGTCTTGCGACTTCGCACGGACCTGTGTTTTTAGTAAACAGTCGCTTCCCCCTGGTCTCTGCGGCCCTCCACGCTTCCCGGGCGAACCGGTACACGCTTCAGGCCCCCCTTCTCCCGAAGTTACGGGGGCATTTTGCCGAGTTCCTTAACCACGATTCTCTCGATCGCCTTAGTATTCTCTACCTGAACACCTGAGTCGGTTTGGGGTACGGGCGGCTAGAACCTCGCGTCGAAGCTTTTCTCGGCAGCATAGGATCACCCAATCATCCAGCATACGCTGTCACCATCGGTTCTCAGGCTTGATGAGTGGCGGATTTGCCTACCACTCGCCCTACGGCCTTGGACGTGGACAACCATCGCCACGCTGGGCTACCTTCCTGCGTCACTCCTGTTAATACGCTTACCTACTACCGGATCGGGTCGCGCGCTCCTCGTAGCGGTGACTCCCGAAGGAATCGGTGCTACGACTCGGGCGCTGAGCATCACCGGGCTCGGTATGGGCGGTTCTTCGCCGGTACGGGAATATCAACCCGTTGTCCATCGACTACGCCTGTCGGCCTCGCCTTAGGTCCCGACTTACCCAGGGCGGATTAGCCTGGCCCTGGAACCCTTGTTCATTCGGCGGACGGGTTTCTCACCCGTCTTTCGCTACTCATGCCTGCATTCTCACTCGTGTAGCGTCCACCACTGGGTTACCCCGCAGCTTCACCCGCCACACGACGCTCCCCTACCCATCCACACGCCTGGACCACGAAGGCCTAGCGCAAGTGTGAATGCCACAGCTTCGGCGGTATACTTGAGCCCCGCTACATTGTCGGCGCGGAATCACTTGACCAGTGAGCTATTACGCACTCTTTCAAGGGTGGCTGCTTCTAAGCCAACCTCCTGGTTGTCTGTGCAACTCCACATCCTTTCCCACTTAGCATACGCTTAGGGGCCTTAGCTGGTGGTCTGGGCTGTTTCCCTCTCGACTACGGAGCTTATCCCCCGCAGTCTCACTGCCACGCTCTCACTTACCGGCATTCGGAGTTTGGCTAACGTCAGTAACCTGGTGGGGCCCATCGGCTATCCAGTAGCTCTACCTCCGGCAAGAAACACGTGACGCTGCACCTAAATGCATTTCGGGGAGAACCAGCTATCACGAAGTTTGATTGGCCTTTCACCCCTAACCACAGGTCATCCCCCCGGTTTTCAACCCAGGTGGGTTCGGTCCTCCACGCGGTCTTACCCGCGCTTCAACCTGCCCATGGCTAGATCACTTCGCTTCGGGTCTAGAGCACGCGACTGTGTCGCCCTATTCGGACTCGCTTTCGCTACGGCTTCCCCACACGGGTTAACCTCGCCACGTACCACTAACTCGCAGGCTCATTCTTCAAAAGGCACGCCGTCACCCCTGCTAGGGAGGCTCCGACGGATTGTAGGCACACGGTTTCAGGTACTATTTCACTCCCCTCCCGGGGTACTTTTCACCTTTCCCTCACGGTACTTGTCCGCTATCGGTCACTAGGTAGTATTTAGGCTTAGCAAGTGGTCTTGCCAGATTCACACGGGATTTCTCGGGCCCCGTGCTACTTGGGATCCCCTTCGGGAGGCCACATGATTTCGTCTACGGGGGTACCACCCTCTGTGCCGGGCCTTTCAATGCCCTTCGACTATCACGCGACTTTCTGACTCCCTGACGACTCGGCAGAATCATCTGAAAGGTCCCACAACCCCGTACACGCAACGCCTGCCGGCTTGACACGCATACGGTTTGGCCTGATCCGCTTTCGCTCGCCACTACTCACGGAATATCTCTTCCTGCCGGTACTGAGATGTTTCACTTCCCGGCGTTCCCTCCACACACCCTATATATTCAGGTGCGGGTCACACGACATGACTCGTGCGGGGTTTCCCCATTCGGACATCCTCGGATCACGGTTCGTTTGCCAACTCCCCGAGGCTTATCGCAGGCTACAACGTCCTTCTTCGGCTCCTAGTGCCAAGGCATCCACCCTGTGCCCTTAAAAACTTGACCACAAAGACATACAATAAAAGATGCTCGCGTCCACTGTGCAGTTCTCAAACAACGAACGATCCCCGACCTCACGTCAGCGCCTACCACCCCCCAGCGCCCCGAAAGACACCCGACAGCAGCGGTTCGACCGACCGACCGGACCCGTCATGAAGCAACACCCCCAAAGCGGGCTGTTCCCTCAGGACCCAACAGCGTGCCTCAGCGACCCACACCCTGCCAGCACACGAGGTTCCACCCGCTCCCGAAGGAGACGAGGTACTGACGCGCACCAGCTGCATGAGCCGCCGTAGTTGATGTTCCACCCGTGAGCACCACCCCGGACGCGTTCGGTCCAGGCCTGGCCTCTGCACCCACCACGCTAAGCGGTGAGCATCAGATGCTCCTTAGAAAGGAGGTGATCCAGCCGCACCTTCCGGTACGGCTACCTTGTTACGACTTAGTCCCAATCGCCAGTCCCACCTTCGACGGCTCCCCCCACAAGGGTTGGGCCACCGGCTTCGGGTGTTACCGACTTTCGTGACTTGACGGGCGGTGTGTACAAGGCCCGGGAACGTATTCACCGCAGCGTTGCTGATCTGCGATTACTAGCGACTCCGACTTCATGGGGTCGAGTTGCAGACCCCAATCCGAACTGAGACCGGCTTTTTGGGATTCGCTCCACCTCGCGGTATCGCAGCCCTTTGTACCGGCCATTGTAGCATGCGTGAAGCCCAAGACATAAGGGGCATGATGATTTGACGTCATCCCCACCTTCCTCCGAGTTGACCCCGGCAGTCTCCTATGAGTCCCCGGCATGACCCGCTGGCAACATAGGACGAGGGTTGCGCTCGTTGCGGGACTTAACCCAACATCTCACGACACGAGCTGACGACAACCATGCACCACCTGTACACCGACCTTGCGGGGCAACCATCTCTGGAAGTTTCCGGTGTATGTCAAGCCTTGGTAAGGTTCTTCGCGTTGCATCGAATTAATCCGCATGCTCCGCCGCTTGTGCGGGCCCCCGTCAATTTCTTTGAGTTTTAGCCTTGCGGCCGTACTCCCCAGGCGGGGCACTTAATGCGTTTGCTGCGGCACGGAACTCGTGGAATGAGCCCCACACCTAGTGCCCAACGTTTACGGCATGGACTACCAGGGTATCTAATCCTGTTCGCTCCCCATGCTTTCGCTCCTCAGCGTCAGTTGCGGCCCAGAGACCTGCCTTCGCCATCGGTGTTCCTCCTGATATCTGCGCATTCCACCGCTACACCAGGAATTCCAGTCTCCCCTACCGCACTCTAGTCTGCCCGTACCCACTGCAAGCCCGAGGTTGAGCCTCGAGTTTTCACAGCAGACGCGACAAACCGCCTACGAGCTCTTTACGCCCAATAATTCCGGACAACGCTTGCGCCCTACGTATTACCGCGGCTGCTGGCACGTAGTTAGCCGGCGCTTCTTCTGCAGGTACCGTCACTTGCGCTTCTTCCCTGCTGAAAGAGGTTTACAACCCGAAGGCCTTCATCCCTCACGCGGCGTCGCTGCATCAGGCTTGCGCCCATTGTGCAATATTCCCCACTGCTGCCTCCCGTAGGAGTCTGGGCCGTGTCTCAGTCCCAGTGTGGCCGGTCGCCCTCTCAGGCCGGCTACCCGTCGTCGCCTTGGTGGGCCACTACCCCACCAACAAGCTGATAGGCCGCGAGTCCATCCCTGACCGATAAATCTTTCCAGACACTTCGGATGCCCGAGCGTCTCGTATCCGGTATTAGACCTCGTTTCCAAGGCTTATCCCAGAGTCAGGGGCAGGTTACTCACGTGTTACTCACCCGTTCGCCACTGATCCACCCAGCAAGCTGGGCTTCACCGTTCGACTTGCATGTGTTAAGCACGCCGCCAGCGTTCGTCCTGAGCCAGAATCAAACTCTCCGTAGATGTCTACATGGCAACCACCACCCGAAAGCAGCAGTCCACCGACACACGAACGACACCCCACTCGCTGGCGAGCAAGGCATCAGTTAAATTTGGCTTTGTGGTCCGACCCAGACGGAGCAGGGCCGATCCCACGTCAACCAAGACTCACCGATCTCACGCAACCACCCCGAACGAGGCGACCACCCGAGCCGATGAACCATCTTGGCATCAACTACTAGGCACACTGTTGAGTTCTCAAAGAACAGACGCGCATCCCTCACTCACCCTTGCGGGCTCCTGACCGGAGGCAACCGTTCAAACTTATCCGACCCGCTCCGGCCCGTCAAGTCCGTGCGGACCATCTGACCAGGCAGATCGATGCTCGGCGCGACGAGATCCGGGAACCGAAGTACCCGTACCGGTCGAGCTGAGGGGGTTGTCGTCCGCGGGACCAGCCACCGGATGCTCTCCGGTGTCCGTTCCTCCCTGCCGGGCGACGTCGTAGAACATTACGCAGGCCGGACCGGAGCGTCAACTTCGCAGGACGTGATCGCGGTCACCCGCGTGTTCACGCAGATCGGGGTGGCTCCGGAGCCCGGAGCCACCCCGACGGGAGGTGCGGTCAGCGACCGGGGGTGCGGTCAGTACAGCGCGCTGGCGAGCGCGCGACGAGCGGCGGCGACGCGCGGGTCGTCGTTGCCGACGACCTCGAACAGCTCCACGAGCCGCACCCGCACCCGCTCCCGCTCGGGGCCGGCGGTCACGCGCACCGTGTCGACGAGCCGGGCGAACGCGTCCTCGACCTGACCGCCCAGGACGTCCACGTCCGCGACGGCCAGCTGGGCGTCGACGTCGTGCGGCGCGTCGGCTGCCGCCTTGCGCACCTGGGCCAGGTCGGCATCGCGCGTCCGGGTGAGCAGACCCACCTGGGCGAGACCGGCCCGGGCCATGTCGTCGCGGGGGTTCTCCCGCAGGGCCTGCTCGTAGGCGGCGGCCGCAGCCGGGAGGTCGTCGGCCTCGATCGCGTCGTACGCCGCCTGGTGCAGCGGGGGCAGGGGCGGCTCCTCCGGCTCGGCCACCGCCTCGGGCGCGACGTCCCGCGGGGCGACCGTGCCGGTCACCCCGTTCGCGGCCGCCGCCTCCAGCACCTGGTCGAGCACGCCGCGGACCTGGTCCAGCTGCGGCGCACCCTGGAACAGGGGCAGCGGCTGACCGGCGAGCACCGCCAGCACCGCGGGGACGGACTGCGACTGGAACGCCTGCGCGATCTGCGGGTTGGCCTCCGAGTCGATCCGCGCGAGCAGCAGGCGCCCGGCGTACTCGTCCGCGAGGGTCCCGAGGTCACGGGCGAGGTTGATGCTCGTCTCGCTCCACGAGGCCCACAGCAGGACGATGACCGGGTGCTCGGTCGAGGACTGGACCATCGCGGCGAAGCCCTCGGTGTCGACGTCCACCACGTACGGGCCCGGCGTCGGCAGCCCGCCCGGGGTCCCGGGCGGCGGGGTGGCCGGACGGCCGAGCGCGGAGAGGTCCACCGCGCCGCGCGCGTCGAGGCGCGGCTGCGGTCCCGGGTTCTGGCTCATGCTCGTGTCGCTCCTGATCTCGCGTGGACTGTCGTGGTCACTCGCCGGACACCGCGGTGCGGGCGTGCTCCGCGGCCAGGACCTGCACCTGCGTCGCGGCGCCCGCCGGCGGGACGTACAGCGCCACGACGTCGGTCCAGGTGCGCACCAGGTTGCTGGTGACGCTCCCCTTGCCGGCGAGCGCGGCGTCGAACGGGTCGTTCAGGGTGATGCTGCCCTGGCTGAGGGTCACGGTCGTGACGGTGTTCAGCTGGCCCACCACGATCGCTCCCCCGTCCGCCGTGCGCAGCGCGGTCACCGCCCCCTCGACCGGGGCGACCGTCTCGGCGACCGTCGCGACCGCCTGGAGACTCGCCGCCGTCTGGTTCCGGGCCTCGCCGAGCGCGGTGCGGAAGAAGTCCGGCGGGAACGTGGCGGCGGCGGCCGAGGCGTCGCCGTTCGTCAGGACGTCGGCGTACTGCCCGAGCGCCTCCGCCGGGGTCAGCAGGAGCGTGTCGTCGTCCGCGGCGACGGGCTCGCTGCCGACCGAGAGGTCCGCCGTCGCCGGCATCTGGACCGACGGGCCCAGCCGCGCCCAGCTCCACAGCCGGTAGGGCTCGCGCGGTCCGTCCTGCTGCAGCACGAGCAGCAGCGGGGCCTGGAGGTCGGCGGGCTGCTCGGTCACGACCATCTGGGTGCGCGGCCACGTGTCCGTGTCGGGGACGATCGTCGTCTGCGCCGTCATGGGCAGCGTCACCGGGGGGCGCTCGCCGTTGGTGGCGACGGCGCGCACGTACTCGGCGCTCCGGATCGCCAGGGCCGGGCCGCTCAGGCGCGCCTCGAGCCCGGCCGGGTCCAGTGCGGCGTCGCGCTCGGCCAGCACCGCACCGACCTGGTCGAGCACCCGGGTCGACCGGGCGACGTCCATGACCGGCGGGGGGACCGCCGGGGCCGCGTCGGGGACGGGCTCCGGCACGGGGTTCGCGCAGGCGGCGAGCCCGAGCAGCGCGACGAGCGCGACGGCGGCACCGGCGGTGCGGCGACGAGGGGTGCGACCCCCGTGGATGCGTGCGGTCACCGGTCCTCCTCCGTCCCCTGCTGCGTGCTCGCGTCCTCGGCCTGCGGCTCTCCGTCCGCCGGGAAGCCCCACATGCGACGCCAGGCGTCGGCGCGCTGGGCGCGCGAGGCCTCCTCGTCGCCGGCGGCTCCCGGTCCGCCCGGGGCCGGCGCGGCGGCCGTGGCTCCCGGTGCCGCCGAGGGTGCCTCCGAGGGGGCGGGTCGACCGCCCGGGCGGGCGGGGGCGGCGCCCCCGGGCGCGGACTGGTCCGGCTGGGGGGTGGGGCGCCAGGACCCCGGCGAGGTCGCGGGTGCCGCACCGGGTGCGGGGGCCCACGCCCCTGCTGCCGACGCCGTGCCGGTGGCCGGAGCCGTCGGGGCGGGGGGCTCGCCGGGGGTGCCGGGCTGGTCCGGTCCGCGCGTGGCCGACCGGGGGGTGCGGCTCCACGGCATCCGGGCACCGAGTCCCCGGCGCCGTCCGGCGTCCGGGGTCTCGTCGGCCGGCACGGGCTGGTCCGTCGCCGACGGCGCACCGGGAGCGGCGACGGGGGCGACCGCCGGCACGACGCCGGTGGGGCGGTCGGCCGCCGACGTGGTCGGGCCGGGACCACCCTCGCGCGGGGCGGCGGGCGGGCGCTCGGCGGAGCCGCCGTCTGGCGTCGGCGTCGAACCAGGCACCGGCGTGGGACCGGGCACCGGCGTCGCACCGGTCACCACCGGCGTCGCACCGGTGAGGACCGGGGTCGCACCGGTCACCACCGGGATCGCACCGGTGCCGGGCCGACGGCCCTTGCGCTGCGCCGCCGCCGCGGCCTCGGCCTCGCGGATCTGACGCCGGGTGAGCGGGCCGGTGGTCGGCGTCACGGTGCCCAGCGGCACCGCACCCGACGCGCCCGTGCCCGCGCCCTCCCCACCCGCTGCACCGGCGCTCGACGGGGCCGTCGCGGCGTGGCCGCCGTCCGCGGTGCCGGGCGCCCCGGGACGCGCGGCCGCGGCCATGCTCCCCGGCGGCGCGGTGACGGTCGCGAAGGTCCCGGTGGCGACGGAGTGCCACTCGGCCTCGTCGCCGTCGTGGCGGTGCCGCACGATACGCACCAGGAGGATCGCCGCGACCGCGAGCAGGAGGACGCCGAGTGCCACGCCCGGCCAGAGCCAGGGCGTGGTGACGGTCTGGGGCCAGGAGAGGTCGAGCGTCGGGGCGGTGTCGCCGAGGCTGACCGCGATCAGCGACCAGCGGCCGTCCTGCGCGGGCCACTCGAGCGACGCCGAACCGTCGCCGGACGTCTCGACGACCCACATGTCCGAGCCGGTCGGGTCGGCGGCCGTCGCCGCGGAACCGTCGGCGGCCGGCGCCGAGGCGCTGGGCTCCGGCACCGGGGTCGCGGCGGCGGCGGCGTCGGCGCTGGGGTCGGTGGACGGTGCGTCGGTCGCGGGCTCCCCCGCGGTCGTCGCCAGCGTGTGCCAGTCGGACAGCCCGGTGACACGGGTGTACGGGTCGGAGCCGACCCAGCCGGTCACGTCGGTGTCCCGTCCGATCGCGAGCACGACGGGCGAGCCCTCGGCGCGGACGGTGACGGTGACCGGGTCCCCGGCGAGCTCGAGCACCCCGGGGTCGGTCACCAGGGTGCGGACGTCGCCCCCGGGCGCGGCGGTGGCGATCAGGGGGTCGTCGGCGCGCCAGGCGGTGGCCGACGCGACGCCGAGTCCCACCGAGGCGACGCCGAGCAGCCCGAGCAGGGCGGCGATCAGTCGCTGGAGCACACGGATTCCTCTCGAACGTGACGGCCCAGGATAGGCGAGGTGCCTGGCACACCCGGCACCGGGGCGGTCCCGGCGCCCCCGGACGACCTCGCGCAGGACGGTGTCCCGTGCCGGGTTCGTCCCGATACCCTGGACGGCGGACGCGGGCCGACCGACGCCCTGAGCCTCCCGCCCGGAGGCCGTCCTCACAAGCGCTCGCGCGCCCGCAGGAGGAACTTCGTGGCAGAAGACCGTTCGACCTTCCCGGTGGTCAACTTCCGTGGCTACGACCGCGCCCCGGTCGACGCCCGCATGGACGAGCTCGACCGCGCGCTCCAGGATGCCCGTGGACAGGTCGCCTCGCTCGACGAGCGCGTGCTGCAGATCTCCGGCGAGCTGTCGGAGGCGCACCGGCAGCTGCGCGAGGCCGAGCGTCCGACGTACTCGGGGCTGGGTTCGCGCATCGAGATGCTGATGCGGTCCGCGGAGGAGCAGTCGTCGGACGTCGTGCAGCAGGCCAACGCGCAGGCGTCGGACGCGCTGGCGCGGGCGCGGCTCGCCGCGGGCCAGCTGCGCGCACGGGCCGAGAACGAGGTCGCGGAGATGCTGGCGACCGCGAAGCGCGAGGCGACGGAGGAGCGCACGACCGCGCACGCCGAGGCGGAGAGCGCCCTCACCGGCGCGCAGCGCCGCGCCGAGGAGCTGGTCGGCTCCGCGGAGCGCGAGGCCGCCCGCATCCAGACCGCCATCGCGACCGAGGAGAGCGAGCGCCGCTCGGGCCTGGAGCGCGAGCTCGGCACCCTGCGCGCGACGGTCGAGCGCGAGACCACCGAGCTGCGGATCAGCACCGAGCAGGCCGCCGCCGCGCTGCGGTCCTCGACCGAGGCCGAGACGACCGCGATGCGGGCGGACGCCGAGCGCTACGACCAGGACCTGCGCCAGCAGGCGGACGCCGACACCACGGCGCTGCGGCAGCGCGTGACGGCGGAGCTCGCCGAGCTGCGCACCGAGGCCGAGCGCTGGGCGGCGTTGCAGCGCTCGCTGGCCGCGACCGAGATCGCCGAGGCGCGGCAGGCGGTGGGCGACGAGGTCACCACGCTGCGGGCGGACGCCCAGGCGTACGCGGACGGCGTGCGGTCCGCCGCCGAGCGCGCCGCGGCCGAGCTCCAGCAGCGGGTCGCCGTGGAGACGACCGCGCTGCGGACGGAGGCCGAGCAGTACTCCGGCTTCGTCCGCGCGACCGCCGACCGCGAGACCGGCGAGCTGCGGGCCGCGGTGGCCGACGAGGTCGCCGCCGCGCGGCAGGAGGCCGAGCAGGCGCTGACCGCCCTGCGGGCCGAGGCCGAGCAGTACGCGTCCGAGCTGCGCGCCGGCGCCGAGCGCGAGTCCGCCGAGCTGCGCGACCGCGCCCGGCACGAGACCACGACGCTGCGGGCCCTCGCCGAGCGCGAGACGACCGAGCTGCGCTCCACGACGGAGCGGGAGACGACCGAGCTGCGCGAGCGCACGGACCGCGAGGTGGCCGAGCTGCGCGAGGCGACCCGCCTGGACGTCGAGCGGCAGGTGACCGACGCGTCGCGGACCGCGGACGACCTGCGGGCCCGGGCCCGCACGGAGGCCGACGCACTGGTGGCGCAGGCGCGCCAGCAGCTGGCGGACGCGGAGCTCGCGATCGCCGCGCAGCGGGAGGCCGCCGAGCGCGCCGACGCCGAGCGGTACGCGACGGCCCGCGCCGAGACCGAGAAGCTGGTCCAGGACGCCGAGGCGCACGCCGCGGACGCGGAGCAGCGGGTCGCGAAGGCGCTGGAGCAGGCGGAGAAGATCCGCGTCGACTCCCAGGAGCAGAGCAAGTCGCTGCTGTCGAACGCCCGGCAGAACGCCGACCGCGTGGTGGCCGAGGCCCGCGAGCACGCCGAGAAGACGCTCTCGGAGGCGATGGCCGAGTCCGAGCGGGAGCGCACGACCGCCACGCGCCAGGTCGAGGACCTGAACCGGCAGCGCGAGTCGATCACCTCGTACCTGGACGAGCTCCGCAACCTCCTGGGCCACGACCCGGTCCCGAACAAGCAGACGCTGGAGCGGGCGGACGCGGCGCAGGCGCAGTTCGAGAAGCAGGCGGCCCGGCCGGCCGCTCGGCCGGCGAAGGGCGGCAAGGGCCGGCCCGCGCCGGTGTCCGCCGCGACGCCCGCGGTGGCCCAGCCGGCCGCCCCGGAGCCGGCGGCCGCGTCCGAGCCGAAGGCCGCGGAGCCGAAGGCCGCCGAGCCGAAGGCGGCGCAGCCGACAGCCGACGCCGCGCCCTCGGCCGACGCGGGCGACGGCGCCACGTCGCCCGCCCCGACGCCCGAGCGCGGCACCCCGGCCGCCCAGCAGCGCGCCGGTGCCGTCGGCCAGACCCCCACGGCCTCGGCCGCGAGCGGTCAGGGCGACGCCGGCGAGGGCGACGCGCCCGCCGACGAGGTGGCCGCGGCGTCGGCCGACAAGTGACGGACCACGAGTCCGTGGGCGCGGCGGACGACGCCGCGCCCTCGGACCCGGCCGCTGCGCCCACGGACCCGGCGGGCGACTGGCGCTCCCGGCGCCGCGAGGCGGCCGACGCGCACGAGGCGGCGCTGCGCGCCCGGCGGCAGGCGGAGTCCGCACGGGCCCGCGAGCTGATCGCGCGGTTCGTCGCGGACGCCGGGGCGCGGGGGGTCGCGCCCGAGCCGCTGCACGCGCAGGGCTACGGCGGGCGCGGTCGGTACCGCACGCCGCTGACCGGCTGGTACCTGCGCCGGGACCGCACCGTGGCGGTCGGCACCGACGGCGGCTTCTACGTGCTGACGGTGCCGCCGTCGCTCGCCGGCCGGCTGCGCGGCGTGCGTCCGGAGCCGCAGGACCCGCCGCTCGTGATCGGGGCGGGCGGCAAGGACGGCGAGTCGCTCGACCTCCCCGTCGCCCTGGCGCGCGCGCTCGGCGACGCGCCCGCCGCGGGCTGACACCGCCGGTCCAGCGCGGGCCGACGCCGCCGGTCAGGCCTGCGCGACCAGCACGCCCAGCGCCTCGGCGACCGCGGCCGGGTCCTCGACGGCCGTGAGGTGCCCGGCCCCGGGGACGACCACCGGTTCGACGCCGAGCGCGTCGGCGGTGCGGCGGGCCTCGGCCACCGGCGTCGGGCGGTCCTCCTCCCCCACGAGCACCAGCGCGGGCCGGCCGCGGAACGCCTCGAGCACCGCGAGCCGGTCCGGCCGGGCCGCCATCGCCCGCTGCGACCACGCGACCCCGGCGGGCGGCTGCGCGGCGATCCAGCCCTCGACGCGGGCGACGACGCCGACGCGGGTCCGTGCAGCCGCGCCGAGCAGGTCCGCGGCCATCGGCAGCACGGCGTCGACGGTGCCCGCGGCCTCCACGGCGTCGGCGACGCGCAACCGGTTGGCCCGCGCCTCGTCGGCGTCGGCCACGGCCTTGGTGTCGAGCAGCCCGAGGCCGACCACCAGGTCGGGGTGCCGCTCGGCGAGCGCGAGGGCGACGTAGCCGCCCATCGACAGCCCGGCGACGACCGCGCGCCGGTGCCCGGCCCGGGTCAGGGCCTCGGCGACGGCGTCGGCGGCCGCCTCGAGCGACGGCTCCGGCAGCGGGTGCGCGGCCGCGGCGCCGAGCCCGGGCAGGTCCACGGCGAGGACGGGCTCGTCGCCGGGCAGCAGCGCCACGACGTCCGCCCACATCCGGGCGTCGAGCGGGAACGCGTGCAGCAGCACCAGCGGCGTGCCGGTGCCGTCGCCGGGGCCGGTGCCGGGGCGCAGCTCGTGCAGGACGGCTGTGGCCGTCGGGGCGTGCGTCACGCGTCCTCCTCCGCCGAGCCGGCGAACCCGGTGTCCTCGGCCGACCGCGGCACGGCGGGCGGGTCGGCCTGCTCGCTGGGCCCGTCCCAGGTGGTCGGCAGCGGTGTCTCGACGTCGGGCCGGACGTGCCGGACGATCTCGTCGAGCACCCGCCGGACGTACGGCTCGCCGACCCACAGGTGCTTGGCGCCGTCGACCCCGATGACCTCGGCCTGGTGGACGCGCGCGAACCGCTCCCGCGCGGCGTCGGGCCGCAGGTAGTCGTCGTGCTCCGGGACGAGGACGACCAGCGGCTTGCCGTCGGCGTCCCACGCGTCGAGGTCCGCGTCGGTGGCGCGGTGCAGCGGCGGGGACAGCAGCACGGCGCCCTCGACGACCGGGTCGAGGCCGTGCATCAGCGCGAGCTCGGTGCCGAACGACCAGCCCACGAGCCACGGGTGCGGCAGGTCGCGGAACTCGGCGAGCTCGATGGCGGCGTGCACGTCGAGCTTCTCGGAGCGCCCCTCGTCGAACGCGCCGTCGCTGGTGCCGCGCGGGCTGCTGGTGCCCCGGGTGTTGAACCGGAGCACCGCGACGTCGGCCAGGGCGGGGAGCCGCCACGCGGCCTTGCGCAGCACGTGCGAGTCCATGTAGCCGCCGTGCGTGGGCAGCGGGTGCAGCGTGACCAGCGTCGCCGCGGGCGTCTTCGGCGTGCCGTCCGGGTGCACCGGGAGCGCGAGCTCGCCGACGAGCGTCAGGCCGTCGGCGGTGTGCAGCTCGACGTCCTCGCGGTGCGCGGGCAGGACGGTGAGGGAGCGGATGGGGGTGGCCGAGGTCGGCGCGGCGTCGGTGGTCATCGCCGTCGAGGGTAGTCCCGCGTCCCGCGGGACGGGTGGTCAGCGGCGGGTGGGTCCCCGCCGCGACCGGGCCGACCAGCACGCGCCGTGCCAGTGCCGCCGGTCGGCGAGCGCGGCGTCGGCGCCGAACAGCCCGTCGGCGGCCCAGGCGACGACGTGGGGCGTGCCGGGCAGGATCTCCTGGTCGCAGCCCG
Source organism: Cellulomonas sp. KU4C (assembly GCF_056868065.1). Taxonomy (NCBI): domain Bacteria; kingdom Bacillati; phylum Actinomycetota; class Actinomycetes; order Micrococcales; family Cellulomonadaceae; genus Cellulomonas; species Cellulomonas sp. KU4C. Next base: position 15,160 of record NZ_CP200322.1, read on the forward strand.
GGCAGCGGTAGGTGCGCTCGGAGCCGCCGACGCGCTGCACGGTCCAGCTGCCGTCCGGGCCCTCCTCGGAGGTCCGGCCGCCGCGGACCCGCTCGACGTCGAGGGGCACGTGCCCCGCGGCGTACGGGCGCTTGCTGGAGCGACGGGAGGACGGCACGCCCCCGATTCTCCCCCGGCCGGGTGGGTGCGGCAGGACCGGGACGCGCCGGAGGGCGGCCACCGGCGTGCGGCGGCCGCCCTCCGGCGGTGACGGGGAGTCAGGACAGCGTGGCCGCCGACTCCGCGGGCGCGATGGTGCGGGTGGCGATGAGCTCCCGGTACCAGAGCGCCGAGTCCTTCGGCGTGCGCTCCAGGGTGTCGTAGTCGACGCGGACGACGCCGAACCGGCGGTCGTAGCCGTAGGCCCACTCGAAGTTGTCCATCAGCGACCAGACGAAGTACCCGCGCACGTCGGCGCCGGCGTCCATCGCCGCACCCACCGCGTCGATGTGGTCGTGCAGGTACTCGACGCGGGGCACGTCGTGCACGCGGCCGTCGGCGGACACCTCGTCGTCGAACGCGGCACCGTTCTCGGTGACGGCGAGCGGCAGCGTCGGGTAGCGCTCGTGCAGCTCGACCAGGAAGCTCGGTGAGGCCGGCGGGCTCGATGTTCCAGCCCATCGCGGTGTGCGGGCCGGGCTGGGGCAGCCACTCGACGTCGTCGCAGCCGACCCAGGGGCTGACCTCGGACGACTTGTGGCCGTCGACGCCGGGGCTGCCGTCACCGACGACGGGCTCGCCGTGCAGGCGCTGCACCCGCCCGGTGGAGTAGTAGTTGACGCCGAGCAGGTCGATGGGGACCCGGATCAGCTCGAGGTCGCCGTCCTGGACGAACGACCAGTCCGAGACCGCGGCGGTCTGCGCCGCGACCTCGGCGGGGTAGCGGCCCTCGAGCAGCGGCTGCAGGAACACCTCGTTGGCGACGACGTCGACCTGGCGCTTGGCGGCGACGTCCTCGGGGGCGTCGGACGCGGCGCGGGTGACGTGCAGGTTGAGGGTGATGGAGATCTGCGCGGCGTCGCCGAGGACGTCGCGGATGGCGCGGGCGGCGAGGCCGTGCGCGAGGTTGAGGTGGTGCACCGCCGCGAGCGACGCGGCGGGCTCGGTGCGGCCGGGCGCGTGCACGCCGGACGCGTAGCCGAGGTACGCCGAGCACCACGGCTCGTTGAGGGTGGTCCAGACGGTGACCTTGTCGCCGAGCTCCTCGGCGAGCTTGCGGGCGTAGTCGGCGAACCGGTAGGCGGTGTCGCGGTTCGCCCAGCCGCCGGCGTCCTCGAGCGGCTGCGGGAGGTCCCAGTGGTAGAGCGTGACGACGGGCTTGATGCCGGCGGCGGTGAGGCGGTCGACGAGGTCGGCGTAGAACGCGATGCCCTCGGCGTTCCACTCCCCCGAGCCGGTCGGCTGGACGCGCGGCCAGGCGATCGACAACCGGTAGGCCTGCAGGCCGAGGCTCTGCATCAGCGCGACGTCCTCGGGGACGCGGTGGTAGTGGTCGGCGGCGACGGCGCCGGTGTCGCCGCCCAGGACGGCGCCGGGCTTCGCGGAGAACGTGTCCCAGATGGACGGTCCGCGACCGCCCTCGGTGGCCGCGCCCTCGATCTGGTACGACGCGGTGGCCGACCCCCAGAGGAAGTCGGCGGGGAACTGGCGTCCGGAGGGACGAGAGGTGGTCATCAGGGTTCCTCGGGGTGCTCGGGTCGGTCTGACGGCGGTGTCGAATCGATACGATACAGGACCGTGGAAGCGCTCCCGCTCCTCCTGCCGCACGGACGGCGGGCGGAGCGGGAGCGCGACGCTCACACGGCGGGCAGCTCCAGCGTGTCGCCGTCGGCCGCGACCGGCGAGCCGAGCCCGTGGGCGGCGGACCACGCGGACGGCACGGCACCGGTCACGGCGACCCGCACGGTCCCGCCGGAGCGGGTCACCCGGAACGCGGCCTCGCCGTCCGGACGCGCGACCGTCGTCGTCGAGTCGTGCCCGTCGGCCAGGCCGAACAGCCGCAGGGTGACGCCCTCGGCGTGGTCGTAGTCCGGCCGGTCCGTGCGCGCGCCGACCGGCAGGACGGTGCCGGGCCGCACGAGCAGCGGCAGCGACCCGAACCCGTGCTGCTGGCGGTGCCACCGCGGGCCGGACACCGTCGAGCCGTCGAGCAACGACGTCCACTCGCCCTCGGGCACGTAGACGTCGACGTCCCCGTCGGCGGTGAACACCGGCGCGACCAGCAGCGACTCCCCGAGCATGTACTGGGTGTCGACGGACGCCGCACCGGGCTCGTCGGGGAACTCCACGACCATCGGCCGCATCACCGGCAGACCGTCGGTGTGCGCCTCGCGACCCACCGCCGACAGGTACGGCATCAGCGACAGCTTCGAGCTCGGTGAACTGCTGCGTCACCTTCACCGACTCGTCGTCGAACGCCCAGGGCACCCGGTAGAGCTGGACCCGTGCAGCCGCGAGTGCGACGACAGCAGGCCGAACGCCAGCCAGCGCTTGAACACCGCGGCGTCGGGCGTGCCCTCGAACCCGCCGATGTCGTGCGACCAGTAGCCGAACCCGGACGCCGCGAGCGACAGCCCGCCGCGCAGCGACTCCGCCATCGACACGAACGTCGACTCGCAGTCGCCGCCCCAGTGCACCGGGAACTGCTGGCCGCCCGCGGTCGCGGACCGGGCGAACAGCACGGCCTCGCCCTCGCCCTTGACGTCCTCGAGCAGCTCGAAGACGGCCTTGTTGTAGAGCTGCGTGTAGTAGTTGTGCATCCGCTCGGGGTCGGAGCCGTCGTGCCAGACGACGTCGGTCGGGATCCGCTCGCCGAAGTCGGTCTTGAAGGCGTCGACGCCCATGTCGAGCAGCGCCCGCAGCTTGCCCTGGTACCAGGCGGTCGCGTCGGGGTTGGTGAAGTCGACCAGCGCCATGCCGGACTGCCACAGGTCCCACTGCCACACCGAGCCGTCGGCGCGCTGCACCAGGTAGCCGAGCTCGCGACCCTCCTCGAACAGGTGCGAGCGCTGCGCGATGTACGGGTTGATCCACACGCAGACCTGCAGGTCCCGGTCGTGCAGCCGCTTCAGCAGGCCCTCCGGGTCGGGGAACGTCGCGGGGTCCCACACGAAGTCGCACCAGTGGAACTGGCGCATCCAGAAGCAGTCGAAGTGGAACACCGACAGCGGGAGCCCGCGCTCGGCCATGCCGTCGATGAACGACATCACCGTCTCCTCGTCGTACGAGGTGGTGAACGAGGTCGACAGCCACAGCCCGTACGACCAGTCCGGCACCTTCGCCGGGCGCCCCGTCAGGGCGGTGTAGCGGCGGAGCACGTCCTTCGGCGTCGGGCCGGCGACGACGTAGTAGCGCAGCCGCTGCCCCGGCACGCTGAACTGGGTCCGGGACACGACCTCCGAGCCGACCTCGAACGACACGTGGCCGGGGTGGTCGACCAGCACGCCGTAGCCCGCGTCCGTCAGGTAGAACGGCACGTTCTTGTAGGCCTGCTCGGACGAGGTGCCGCCGTCGGCGTTCCACACGTCGACGGTCTGCCCGTTCTTGACGAACGCGGTGAACCGCTCGCCGAGCCCGTAGACGTGGTCGGCGACGCCCAGAGCGAGCTGCTCGCGGACGAACGGCCGGCCCTGCGCGTCGGTGACCACGCCGACGCCGCGCGACGAGGACCCGGTCACGACCCGGCCGTCGACCTCGATCTCCAGCGCCCACTCCCCCGACGTCGCGACGCGGGCGGTGAGGTTGCCGGTGGTGAGCGACGCACGGCCGTCTCCCGCGGTCGGACCGGCCACGGTCACGTCCGGGCGGGTGTCGTGCAGCTCGAACGCGGGGCCGGCGGGCGCCGCGCCCTGGTGGTGCTCCACGGTGACGCCGAGCACGCCCTCGGCCGGGGAGTCCAGCGTGATCGTGATGAGCGGGTGGTTGAGCGTGTCGCCCCGCGTCTCGAGCCGCCCGGTGCCCGCGTACGCGGTCAGGGACCGCTCGCCGAGCACCACCTCGTCGACCGCGCGCGGGCGCAGGACGGTGACGCCGGGGAGGTTCTGCCAGTAGCCGTCGGTGAACTTCATGGGTGGGGCTCCTACTTGACCGCACCCGCGGTGATGCCGCGGGTCAGCGTGCGCTGGAAGATGAGGAAGAAGACGATCGCCGGGATCATCGAGACGAGCGCGCCCGCGTTGGTCGTCGGGGCGTCCATCATCCGGTCGCCCTGCAACGACGCGAGGGCGACGGGGATCGTCTGGGTGGCGTTGGTCGTGAGCATGACCAGCGGGATGAAGAACTCGTTCCAGGTCCAGATGAAGAAGAAGATCACCAGGACCGACAGGGTCGGCCGGACCACGGGGAACACGACGCCCCACAGGGTCCGCCACCGGCCGGCGCCGTCCAGCGACGCGGCCTCGAGCAGGGCCTTCGGGAACGTCCCGAGCACCGACGACAGCAGGTAGGTGCCGAACGCCGCCTGGATGACGGTGAAGATGATGATGACCGACCACTGGTTGTTCGACAGGCCGACCTGCTGCGCCATCTGGAACAGCGGGTAGACCAGCACCTCCTGCGGCAGCATGTTCGCGAGCAGGAACAGCGTGACGACCGACATCCGGCCCTTGACCTTGCCGACGCCCAGCGCGTACGCGCTGAACAGCGACAGCGTCACGCCGAAGACGGCCACGGCCCCGGAGATCCAGATGGAGTTGACCAGCTTCTCCGGGAAGTTCACGCGGTCCCAGAACGTGCGCAGCCCGTCGGTGTAGAACTCCGCGGGAAACGACAGCGGGCCGTTCTGCGAGTAGTCCGCGGGTGCCTTGAACGCGTTGAGCACCATGATGACGAACGGCACCATCATGACGACGGCCACCAGCACCGCGCCGGCGAGCACGAACCAGCGGGCGACGCCGCGGCGGTGCCGGGCGTCGACGGCGGCGGTCCGCGGGCGGCGGGGACGGCGCGGGGCCCGGGGCGGGACGCCCGCCCCGACGGTGCTGGACGCCGGCAGCGTCTCGATCGGGGTGGCCATCAGCGACCCTCCTCCTCACGGCGGGCGCTGCGGGCCTGCAGCACCATGATGACGACGGCGATGAGGATGATCAGGACCGTCAGGACGTTCGCGATGGCGGCGCCGTAGCCGACCTTCGACTTGTCGAAGAAGTTCAGGTACGAGTAGTAGCTCGGCACCAGGGTCGAGGACTCGGGGCCGCCGCGGGTCAGCACGTAGATCGGGCCGAACACCTTCAGCGCGGCGACCGTGCAGGTCAGGGTGATGACGAAGGTCTCCGGCTTGATCTGCGGGATCGTGATCGCGCGGAACCGGTGCCACCAGCCCGCGCCGTCCAGCTCGGCGGCCTCGTACAGCTCGGGGTCCACCCGCTGGAGCGCGGACATGAAGATCACCACGGGGTAGCCGATCTGGATCCAGATCAGCACGAGCATCACCGTGGGCAGCGCGGTGTCCGTCGAGCCGAGCCAGTTCGGCGGGTTCGCGACCCCGATCTCCCGCAGCACCACGTTCACGGCGCCGGTCTGGGAGTTGAGGATCCAGTTCCACAGCACGCCGGCGACGGCGACCGGCAGGATCTGCGGCAGGTAGTAGGTGGCACGCAGCACCGAGGCCACGCGCGGCCCGAACCGCTTGCCGAGCACGTCGAACAGCGTGGTCGCGAGCAGCAGGCCGACCAGGGTCGGCACCACCACCATCGCCAGGATCATCGCGATCGAGTTCCGGAACGACGTCCAGAACTGCTCGTCGGCGAGCAGGTCGGTGTAGTTGCCCAGCCCGTACCAGCGCAGCGGCGCGTTGCCGCCCTTCCACTTGTGCAGGCTGTACCAGATGTTCATCCCGAACGGGATCAGGATGACGACGGCGAAGGCGATCAGCCCGGGCAGCAGGTAGGGCAGGTACCCGACCCAGTCGCGCGAGCGACGGCTGCGGCGCCGGGTGGGCGGCGCGGCGCGGTCGACGGTGGTCATACGGCTCCTCGAGGTGCGGTGCGGGTGTCCGGGCCCGGCCGGCGGCGTGCGGTCGCCGGCCGGGCCCGTCGGGCGGTCAGCCCTCGAGCAGGTCCGTCTTGCCGTCCTCGTACGCGGAGGACAGGCCGTCGAGCACCTCGGACGGGGTCTTCGACTGGTTGATCAGCGACTGGAGCTCGCTGACGATCACGTCGTAGAAGCCCGGCACCGGCCAGTCGGGGTAGTACGCCAGACCGTCCTCGGCGAGGATCGACTCGAAGTTCTCGGTCATCTCCTTGGTCTTCTCGTCCGTGATGGCGGACGAGTCACCCGCGACGGGCAGGCCACCGGCCTGGCCGAGGATCTCCTGCACCTCGGGGCGCAGCGTGATGTCGATGAACTCGTAGGCGAGGTCCTTGGCGGTGGCGTTCTCCGGGACGACCCACAGGTTGCCGGACGAGCCCGGGTGCATGGTGTTCTCCGGGAACAGCGCCTGGCTCCACGTGAACGGGATCTCCTCGGTCAGGCGGCCGAACCACCAGGAGCCGGAGACCATGATCGGGTAGGTGCCGTTGATGAAGGAGACGCCCATGTCCTCGGCGGTCAGCGCCGCGGAGTCGGAGGCCACGTAGCCGGCCTTGATCCACTCGTCGAGCTTCTCGGTGGCCTGGGTGAACGCCTCGTCCTGGAAGTCGACGTCCTCGGTGAACAGCTGGTACGCGTCGACCAGGTCGCGGTCCGCGTAGTGCAGCACGAGCTCGTACCAGAGCTGGCCCATCGGGTACTCGGCGCCGGCCTCGGCCAGCGGCGTGATGCCCGCGGCCTTGAACGTGGCGAGGGCGGCCTCGAACTCGTCGAACGTCGTGGGCTGGGTCAGGCCCTGCGCGTCGAGCATGTCCTGGTTGTAGTAGACGCCGACGAACTCGCCGTAGTTCGGCACCCCGTACCAGTCGCCGGAGCCCATCAGGCCCTGCTCGTCGTACATCGCGGTGGTCTGGATCGACGCCGGGAGGGTGTCGGTCCAGCCGCGGGACTCGGCCTCGTCGGTCAGCGGGGTGATGAGGCCCTGCGACGCGAGCTGGCCGGCGGTGGCGTTGCCCTTGTTGTACTCCATGACGTCCGGGACGTCGTCGCCGGTGAGGAAGATCTTGGCGTTCTTCTGGATCTGCTCGAAGGTCTGGTTCTCGACGACGACGTCGACGTCCGGGTTCTCCTCCTCGAAGATCTCGACGGCGCGCGCCCAGGCCTGGCCCATCGCCGAGTCGTCGTTCTCGTAGTGCCAGATGGTCAGGGTGTCGGCGTCGCCGCCGTCCCCGCCACCGCCGCCGCTGTCGCCGCCGCACGCCGTCAGGGCGAGCACGCCGGCGAGCACGAACGCTCCGGCCGCAGCCACCTTCCGCTTCCGCTGAACTGCCATCACACGTCCTCCTCGTCGAGTTCCTGCTGTGCTGTCCGGTGGGCGGTGCGCCGGTGCGCGCCGCCCCGTGGGTCCCGCTAGGGGGTCTGGGGGTGCCGGCCGGTGCCGGCGGGGGGCGCCGCGGTGCTGCCGCAGTCGACGAACCGGCACCGCTCGAGCGCGGGCAGCGGTGCGCTGCCGGTCTCGATCAGGGCGAGCAGCGCGTCCACGCCCGCGCGACCGAGCCGCGCGCCGGGGGCGTGCAGCGTGGTCAGGGGCGGCACGGTCTGGCCGGTCACGGCGGGCGACGACACGACGGCGAGCACCGACACCGCGCCGGGCACGTCGACCCGCCGGGCGGCGAGCTCGGCGACGACGCCGAAGGTCGCGTCCTCGTTCATGGTCACCACGGCGGTGGGCGCCGGGCCGGGGCCGTCGAGCAGCCGCGCGGTGGCCGTCCGGCCGCCGGCCACCGACTCGTCGGCGAACACCTGCGTGGACACCAGGTCGTGCAGGGCGGCCGTCCGCTCGAACGCGGCGGCGGCGCGCACGGTCGGGCCGTGGCCCTCGGCGAGCCGGTGCTCCGCGTGGTTGACGAACGCGATCCGGTGGTGGCCGAGCGCGACCAGGTGCTCGACCGCCTCGACGAGCGTCGCGTCGAAGTCCACGTCCACGCTCGGCAGCGCCGCGTCGTCGGGCGCGTCGGTGCGGCCGATCAGCGCGACCGGCACGCCCGCCTCACGCAGCCGGCGCACCCGCACGTCGTCGCGGTGCACCTCCATCACCAGCACGCCGTCCGCGAGGCCCTGGCGGGCGACCTCGAGGACGCCGTCGGCGTCGTCCGCGGCGAACGGCCACAGCACCAGCTGGTAGCCCCGCGCCTGGGCGACGGCCGCCGCGCTCAGCAGGAACTCGGCCGAGGTGCGGCTGAGGCCCGCCGGGCCGACCGGGTGGGTCAGCGCGAGCACGTGGCTGCGCCGGGTCGCCAGCCCGCGGGCGAGGGCGTTGCGGCGGTAGCCGAGCTCGTCCATCGCGGCCTCGACGCGGGCGCGGGTCGCGGCCGAGACGGGGCGGGAGGTGGTGAGGGTGGCCGACACCGTGGAGAGGGCGACGCCGGCGCGACGTGCGACGTCCTGCATGGTCACCACCACGTGCCCTCCTCCTCGACGGCTTCCCGACCCTCCGCGATGAGGTGTCGAAGCGCTTCGCGCGCCGCCAACCTAGACCGGGTCGCGGGGCGCTGTCCAGGGCCGCAGGTATCGAAACGATCACGGCTTAGGTCGAAGCGATTCGACCGCCTCGGGAGGTCGAATGTCCCGCTTGGTCCCGATCACGACGCCAGTTCGCGCATCGCACACCCCGGAATGCGGCGTGGCCTGCGCACTCACTATCGAAGCGCTTGCACACTATCGCGTGCCCGCTGGAGCGTGCGCACCGCCGCCGCGGGGGCCCGGCGCTCGCGCACGTCGACCCGGACCGCGGACCTGCACCCACCAGGGCGATCGCCCCACTACCCTGGGCCGATGGCGACGATCGGCGACGTGGCCCGCGCGGCGGGCGTCTCGGTGTCGACCGTCAGCTACGTGCTGAGCGGCAAGCGCACCATCTCCGCCCCCACCCGCGAGCGGGTGCAGCGGGCGATCGCCGACCTCGGGTACCGGCCGCACGCCGGCGCCCGCGCGCTCGCGTCCAGCCGGAGCAACGTGATCGCCCTGATGGTCCCGTTCCGGCCGGGGATCAACGTGCAGATCATCATGCAGTTCGTCGCCGGCGTGGTGACCACCGCCCGCGAGCACGACCACGACGTCCTCGTCCTCACCCAGGACGACCCCGCCGGCATGACCCGGGTCGCCGCGAGCTCCACCGCGGACGCGCTGATCGTCATGGACATCGAGGCGGACGACGCCCGGCTGCCCGCCCTGCGCGCGCTCGCGCTGCCCAGCATCCTCATCGGTGTCCCCGACGACACCACCGGCCTCAGCTGCGTCGACCTCGACTTCGCCGGCGCCGGCCGGCTCGCCGTCCGGGAGCTCGCGGCCCACGGGCACGAGCACCTGGTGCTCGTCGGCGCCTCGCAGGACCGCCTCGACCACCGCGCGAACTACGCGGTCCGGATGCGGCACGGCGTCCAGGAGCAGGCCGCGACCAGCGGGGTGTCCGCCGCCGTCGTGCCCGCCGAGCCCACGTTCACCGGCGGCGCCCAGGCCCTCGACCGGGTGCTCGCCGACCACCCCGGCACCACCGGTCTGGTCGTGCACAACGAGGCCGCGCTCGGCGGGCTGATGGCCCGCGCGGCCGAGCGCGGGCTCCGGGTGCCGCAGGATCTGTCGATCGTCGCGATCAGCCCCGCGGACCTCGCGGCCGCACTCCCCGTGCCGGTCTCGATCATCGAGGTCCCCGGCGCGCGCATCGGCCGGATCGCCGTCGAGATGGTGATGGCCCGCCTGGCGGGCGAGGACCTCGCCGAGACCCGCCTCGTCGCCCCCGCGTTTACCGACCACGGGAGCGTCGCGCGCGTGTAGGTGGCGCGGCCGCGCGGACCACCCTCGCACGGCACCGTACGTTCGACGAGTGCCGACCACCCGACGGACGTCGAACTGCAGCCTCGGCGTGCCCGTGGACCTCTACTGGCACGCGTGCGTGGAGCCCGAGGACCACGTCACCGCGGCGACCGCGGCGGTGTTCCGCGCCCTTGGACGCCCGGGGCGGCGTTGGAACCCGTTCGCGGAACGCATGGTGCTCGCCGAGATCCGCGGGCGGCTCCGAGCCGCGGCCCGGGGCGAGCTGCGACCGGTGGACCAGGTGAAGCCCATCGGCGAGGGAGACGCCCTGTTCGAAATCCGGTGGCTCGACATCCCGGTCACGGAGGTCGCCCCGGACGGGAGCTTCCCGGCACTCCACGACCGGCGCGCGCCTCCTGCACGCGGAACCCCTGGCGCTGTCGGTGTGCGCAGTCGGGCTGCACGCGCACGAGAAGCCGCACGGACAGGACGACGCGACGGCCCGCGCCCGGCAGGACGCGGAGATCAGGGTCGCGCTCGACCGCTACCACGCGGGTGTCGGGTCGCTCTGGGGCCTGCGTCGCTCGTCGGGGTTGCCTCAACCCCGACGCGGAGAATAGATTTCGATCTATGATTCCCGACCTGGACACGCTCGACCGTCGCGCCGATGCACTCGTCGACGGCCACGCACGCCTGCTGCGGGACCTCGTCGCGATGCGGGCTGCGCACGGCCTGACGCAGGCGGAGGTGGCCGAGCGGATGGGTGTGAGCCAGCCGACGGTGGCCGCGTTCGAGCGCTACGACGCGAACCCGACCCTGTCGACGCTGCGCCGCTACGCCCTGGCCGTCGAGGCGCGGATGGAGACCGCGGTGATCGACGAGTGCGCCGACGACGCGCCGTCCGCCGCTCCGGGCTCGACTAAGGATCAGCCCGTGACGAGCCGTCCCGCGCGGTAGACCGCCACGCACCCCAGGTCCCCGTCGGTCACCACGACGTCCGCGCGCCGCCCGACCGCCAGCGCGCCGAGGTCCGGGCGACCGAGCACCTCCGCGGGCGTCGTCGCCGCCGACCGCACCGCGGCGACCAGCCCGATCCCCGCGCCGACGACCGTGCGGACCACGTCGAGCAGGTGGGCCGTGCCGCCGGCGATCGCGCCCGCGGTGCCGTCCGGCTCGACGATCCGGGCGACGCCGTCGCCCACGCGGACGGCCATCGGCCCGAGCCGGTAGTCCCCGTCGGCCATGCCCGCCGCGGCCATCGCGTCGGTGACCAGGGCGATCGAGCCGGGCCCGACCAGGTCGAACACCGCACGCACCGTCCCGTCGGCGAGGTGCGTGCCGTCCGCGATCAGCTCGACCACCAGGTCGCCGCGTGCCGCGGCCGCGAGGCACGCCGCGACCGGCCCCGGGTCCCGGTGGTGCAGGGGGCGCATGCCGTTGAACAGGTGCGTCGCCGTGGGGCGCGCGGAACGGCCGCGCCCCGGGCCCCCGCCGGCGGCCGCCGCGCGCCGGCCGCCGCCCAGGAGCGCCCGGGTGCGCTGCACCGCCGCGTCGACCTGCTCCGCCGCGGCGTCGGTGTGCCCGACCGACGGCACGGCGCCCGACCGGACGAGCGCCGCCAGGGCGTCGTCGCGCCCGTCGCCGCCGTCGGCGACCCCGGGCACCTCCGGGGCGACGGTCATCGTCACCAGGTGCCCACGCGCCGCCGCGGCCAGGTCGGCCACCAGCGCCGGATCGCCGGCGAGCATGTCGGCGGGGTTCTGCGCGCCGCACCGGTCGGCGGACAGGAACGGCCCCTCCGCGTGGATGCCCACCAGGTCGCCGGACTCCACCAGGTCGGCCAGCAGCGCGGCGCGGGCCAGCAGCACCTCGCGCGGCGCCGTGACCAGCGACGCGACGAGGCTCGTCGTCCCGTGCCGCAGGTGCTCCGTCGCGGCGACCAGCGCCTCCTCGCGCGTCGTCGCGTCGGGGAAGCTCGACCCGCCGCCGCCGTGGTCGTGCAGGTCCACCAGCCCCGGCAGCAGCGTGGTGCCCGGGGTCGGGTCGCCGGGCACCTCGTCGGCCCAGCGCGCCGGCACCTGCGCCGCCGGTCCCACCCACACGATGCGGCCCTCGGCGAGGACGACGGCCCCGTCGGTCAGCACCTCGGTCGGGGTCACCACCTCCCCGCGCAGGACGACGGGCAGCGGCAGCTCGGCAGGAGAGGTCACGCGGCCATTCTGGCAGGGAGAGGTGGTGCCGCGGGGCCCGGTGTGGATCCACCCTGCACGACACGCACGGCGTGGCGCACAGGGATCTTCCACCCGCGCGGGGTGGATCCACCCCGGGGGGTCAGAACAGCCGCGAGTCCACGTCGTCGACCCCGCGCATCGCGTCGTAGTCGAGCACCAAGCAGGCGATCCCGCGGTCGGTCGCCAGGACGCGCGCCTGCGGCTTGATCTCCTGCGCGGCGAACACGCCGCGCACGGGAGCCAGCAGCGGGTCGCGGTTGAGCAGCTCGAGGTAGCGGGTCAGCTGCTCGACACCGTCGATGTCCCCGCGACGCTTGATCTCCACCGCGACCGTCGCACCGGCGGCGTCCTTCGCGAGGATGTCGACCGGCCCGATCGCGGTCGGGAACTCGCGGCGGACCAGCGTGTGGCCGGAGCCGAGCACCTCGATCTGCGCGGCCATCAGCTCCTGGAGGTGCGCCTCGACGCCGTCCTTGACGAGCCCGGGGTCGACGCCGAGGTCGTGGGCGGAGTCGTGCAGGACCTCGTGCACCTCGATGACCAGGCGGTCGTCGGACTTGGTGTGCTGGACGGTCCACACCTGGGCGACGCCGCGCTCGACGGCCTCGCCGGTCGCGTCCTGCGTCTTGAGGGTGCAGGGGGGCTCATCCAGTTCAGCGGCTTGTACGAGCCGCCGTCGGAGTGCAGCAGCACCGAGCCGTCCGCCTTCACCACGACCAGGCGGGTGGCGAGCGGCAGGTGCGCGTTCAGCCGGCCGCTGTACCGCGCGGAGCAGCGCGCGACGAGCAGGCGCATCGGGGGTCCTCCGGGACGGTCAGATGACGGTGCGCGCCACGGGCGGCGCGGCTTCCAGCCACGAGGTGAGGCCGGCGTAGGCCTCAGGGGTCATGAGCAGCTCGACCTCCTCACCGGGGGCGACCCGGCAGGTGACGAGCAGCGGGCCGCCGGGGGCCGCGCCCTCGACGGCGGACCGGCGCTCCAGCACGGCGATCTGGCCGCGCGGCCAGACCTGCTCCGGGCGCGGGGCGAGCGAGCGCAGCCGCCACCAGTAGAGGCTGGCGGGCGCCGTAGTGCGCGATGCCGCGGACCCACCGGCCCCCGACCCGCCGCGAGCAGCGGAACGAGCCGACCCGGCTGGTGAGCGAGTGCCAGCGGGAGAACGCGAGGCCCGCGACGACGAGCAGGGCGACGACGAGCAGCAGCGCGATCAGCACGACCTGCCCGCTCATCGCCGCCGCCGCTCCCGTCAGTGCGCGGACGTGCCGGCGGTCGCCGCCTCGGCGGAGTCCACCACGACCGTGACCTGGTCGCCGTCGACGGACAGGAAGCCGCCCTCGACGGTCCACCGGTGCACGGTGCCACCGGCCTCGAGCACCCGGACCTCCCCGTGCCGGAGCACGGAGAGGACCGGGGAGTGCCCGACCAGGATGCCGATCTCCCCGTCGGAGGCGGGCGCGCTCACCTGGCGCGCCTCACCGGACCAGATGGTGCCGTCGGTGTCGACGAGGTCGACCTCGAGCTGGGCCATGGGACGGGTACCTCCTGCGGGGGGACGGATCGAGACGGGCGGAGCGGACGTCGTCAGACGCCGTACTCCTTCTGGATGCGGGCCCAGTTGCGCTCGAGGTCCTCGAGGCCGCCGATGTTGAAGAAGGCCTGCTCGGCGATGTGGTCGAACTCGCCGTCGGCGATCTTCTGGAACGCCTCGACCGTCTCGGACACCGGGACTGTCGAGCCCACGACGCCGGTGAACTTCTCGGCCATGTAGGTGTTCTGCGACAGGAACTGCTGGATGCGACGCGCACGGCCGACGACCGTCTTGTCCTCCTCCGACAGCTCGTCCACACCGAGGATCGCGATGATGTCCTGGAGCTCCTTGTTGCGCTGCAGGATCGACTTCACGCGGGTGGCGACGTCGTAGTGCTCCTGGCCCACGTACCGCGGGTCGAGGATGCGCGACGTCGACGCCAGGGGGTCCACCGCGGGGTACAGACCGCGCGACGCGATCTCGCGGGAGAAGCTCCGTGGTGGCGTCCAGGTGCGCGAACGTCGTGGCCGGGGCCGGGTCGGTGTAGTCGTCCGCGGGGACGTAGATCGCCTGCAGCGAGGTGATCGAGTGACCGCGGGTCGAGGTGATGCGCTCCTGCAGGAGGCCCATCTCGTCGGCCAGGTTGGGCTGGTAGCCCACGGCGGACGGCATGCGGCCGAGCAGGGTCGACACCTCGGAGCCGGCCTGGGTGAACCGGAAGATGTTGTCGATGAACAGCAGCACGTCCTGCTTCTGCACGTCGCGGAAGTACTCCGCCATCGTCAGGGCGGACAGGGCGACGCGCAGACGCGTGCCCGGCGGCTCGTCCATCTGGCCGAAGACGAGGGCGGTCTTGTCGAAGACGCCCGCCTCCTCCATCTCGACGATGAGGTCGTTGCCCTCACGGGTGCGCTCGCCGACACCGGCGAACACCGACACACCGCCGTGGTCCTGCGCGACGCGCTGGATCATCTCCTGGATGAGGACCGTCTTGCCGACGCCCGCACCGCCGAACAGGCCGATCTTCCCGCCGAGCACGTACGGCGTGAGCAGGTCGATGACCTTGATGCCGGTCTCGAACATCTGGGTCTTCGACTCCAGCTGGTCGAAGGCCGGGGGCTTGCGGTGGATCGGCCAGCGCTCGGTGACCTCGAACTTCTCGCCCTCGGCGAGGTTCAGCACCTCACCGGTCACGTTGAAGACGTGGCCCTTGGTGATGTCGCCGACGGGCACGCTGATCGGCGCGCCGGTGTCCTGCACCTGGGCGCCGCGGACGAGGCCGTCGGTGGGCTTGAGCGCGATGGCGCGCACGAGCGAGTCGCCGAGGTGCTGGGCGACCTCGAGCGTCATGGTGAAGCCGCCCTCGGTCTCGCCCTCGCCCTGACCGGACATGTCGATGTGCACGGTCAGCGCGTTGTAGATGTCGGGGATCTGGTCCGCGGGGAACTCGATGTCCACGACGGGCCCGATCACACGGGCGACGCGGCCCACGCCCGGCGTGGCGGTGGTGTCCTTCGCGTCGACGGTGGTCGCGGTCATGTCTGCCTGCCTTCGGTCGTCCGCCGGGGAGCCGGCGGGCTGGTTCGGGTCGTGCGTGCGGGTCAGGAGGCGAGCGCGTCGGCGCCCGACACGATCTCGCTGATCTCCTGGGTGATCTCGGCCTGGCGGGCCTGGTTCGCCAGTCGCGTGTACATGCGGATCAGGTCCTCGGCGTTCTCCGTGGCCGTGTGCATGGCGCGCTGGCGGGAGGCGAGCTCCGACGCGGCGGCCTGCAGCAGGCAGGAGAAGATGCGGCTGCGGACGTACCGCGGCAGCAGGGCGTCCAGGACCTCGGCGGCGTTCGGCTCGAAGTCGTACAGCGGCAGGGCCTCGTGGTCACCGGCCGGTGCCACCCCCTCCACGACCTCGAGCGGCAGCATCCGGATGACCTGGGGGCGCTGGCTGACCATGTTCACGAACTGCGTGTACACGATGTGCAGCTCCCCACGCCACCGTCCTCGGGCGCCGCGTCGAAGGCCGCGAGCAGCGTGTCCGCGACCTCCTCCGCCAGGTCCGAGGTCGGGGCGTCGGACTGGCCGGTCCAGGCGGCCGCGAGCTCGCGGTTCCGGAACCGGTAGTACGACTCGGCACGGCGGCCGCTCACGTAGAGCGCGACCTCCTTGCCCTCCTGCTCGAGCTTCTCGACGAGCCGCTCGGTCTCGCGGATGACCGACGCCGAGTAGGCGCCGGCCATGCCGCGGTCGGAGGCGATGAGCAGCACCGCGACGCGGTTCGTGTCGTGACGCTCCGCGAGCAGCGGGTGCCGCACGTCGGAGTGCGTCGCCACGGCCGACACCGCGCGGGTGATCGCCCGGGCGTACGGCGCCGCGGAGGCCATCCGGGCGCGCGCACGACCGATGCGCGAGGCGGCGATCAGCTCCTGGGCGCGGAACATCTTCTTCAGCGCCTGGGTCGACCTGATCCGCTGCCGGTAGACCCGCTGCTGTCCGGCCATGCTCAGGCCTTCTTCTGGCGGACGATCTGCTCCTGCTCGACCACGGTCTCCTCGTCGTCCGACTCCCCGCCGATGAGCGGCG
Source organism: Cellulomonas sp. KU4C (assembly GCF_056868065.1). Classification (NCBI taxonomy): domain Bacteria; kingdom Bacillati; phylum Actinomycetota; class Actinomycetes; order Micrococcales; family Cellulomonadaceae; genus Cellulomonas; species Cellulomonas sp. KU4C. The sequence goes on from NZ_CP200322.1 coordinate 31,374, forward strand.
AGCCGTCGTGCTTGAGGAAGTTCGACCGGAACGCGTCGACCGCGGCGGCCAGCTCGGCCTCGAGGTCGTCGCCGAGCTTGCCGGTCTCCGCGATGGTCGTCAGGACCGAGGTGTTGCGGCGCAGGTGGTCGAGCAGCTCGGACTCGAACCGGCGGACGTCCTCCACCGGCACGTCGTCGAGCTTGCCCTTGGTGCCCGTCCAGATGGAGGCGACCTGGTCCTCGACCGCGAACGGCGAGTACTGGGGCTGCTTGAGCAGCTCCATCAGGCGCGCACCACGGGTCAGCTGGGCGCGGGACGCGGCGTCCAGGTCGGACGCGAACATCGCGAACGCCTCGAGCGACCGGTACTGCGCGAGGTCCAGCTTCAGCGTGCCGGAGACCTGCTTCATCGCCTTGACCTGCGCGGCACCACCGACGCGGGACACCGAGATGCCCACGTCGACGGCCGGGCGCTGGTCCGCGTTGAACAGGTCCGACTGCAGGAAGATCTGCCCGTCGGTGATGGAGATGACGTTGGTCGGGATGTACGCCGAGACGTCGTTGGCCTTGGTCTCGATGAACGGCAGACCGGTCATCGAACCGCCACCGAGCTCGTCGGACAGCTTCGCGCAACGCTCCAGCAGGCGGGAGTGCAGGTAGAACACGTCGCCCGGGTACGCCTCGCGGCCCGGCGGGCGGCGCAGCAGCAGCGACACGGCGCGGTAGGCCTCGGCCTGCTTCGACAGGTCGTCGAACACGATGAGGACGTGCTTGCCGCCGTACATCCAGTGCTGGCCGATGGCCGAGCCGGTGTAGGGCGCGAGGTACTTGAAGCCGGCCGGGTCGGACGCGGGGGACGCGACGATCGTCGTGTACTCCAGGGCGCCGGCCTCCTCGAGCGCGCCGCGGACGGCGGCGATCGTGGAGCCCTTCTGGCCGATGGCGACGTAGATGCAGCGGACCTGCTTGTCCGGGTCGCCCGTCTCCCAGTTGGCCTTCTGGTTGAGGATCGTGTCGATCGCGATCGCGGTCTTGCCGGTCTGGCGGTCGCCGATGACGAGCTGCCGCTGGCCGCGGCCGATCGGGATCATCGAGTCGATGGCCTTGATGCCGGTCTGCAGCGGCTCGTGGACCGACTTGCGGGCCATGACGCCGGGGGCCTGCAGCTCGAGGGCGCGGCGACCCTCCGCGACGATCTCGCCGAGGCCGTCGATCGGCTGGCCGAGCGGGTCGACCACACGACCGAGGAACGCGTCACCGATCGGCACGGACAGGACCTCGCCGGTCCGGCGGACCTCCTGGCCCTCCTCGATGCCGGTGAACTCGCCGAGCACGATCACGCCGATCTCGCGGACGTCGAGGTTGAGCGCGAGGCCCAGCGTCCCGTCCTCGAAGCGCAGCAGCTCGTTGGCCATCGCGCCGGGCAGGCCCTCGACCCGCGCGATCCCGTCGCCGGCCAGCGTGACGCGACCGACCTCCTCGGCGGCGGCGCCGGTCGGCTCGTACGTCGTGACGAAGCTGTCCAGCGCGGCGCGGATGTCCTCCGGCCGGATCTGCAGCTCGCTCATGGCATCTCTCCTGTCGTGTCGCACGCGTCCTGCGTGCGCTTCCCACGTGGTCTGGGTCAGTGCGCCGGCCCGGCGGGAGCCGTCAGCTGGCAAGTCGTCGGCGGGCGTCGGCCAGCCGGGCGAGCACCGTCGCGTCGATCACCTCGGGGCCGACCTGCACGCGCAGGCCGCCGAGCACGTGCGGGTCCACTAGGACCTGCACCTGCATGTCGCGCCCGTAGGCGCGGCCGAGGATCTCGGCGAGCCGCTGCTGCTGGGCGGCGTCGAGCTCCGCGGCGCTCGTCACGGTCGCGACCGTGCGGTTGCGCCGCTCGGCGATGAGGTCGTCGAGGTGACCCAGCGTCGCCACGTACCGGCGGCCGCGCGGCGCCACGGCGGCCCGGCGCGCGAGCACCTGGGTCGCTGCGGCCCCGGAGCCGTTCAGCAGCTTGTCGACGAGGACGCCCCGCGCGTCGGCGTGGACCGTGTCGGTGTAGAGCAGCCGACGGACCTCGCGCTGGCCGGCGAGCGCACGACCGAGCCGGAACAGCTCGACCTGGACCTGGTCCAGGTCGCCGTCCGCCTCCGCCGACGCGAGCACGGCCGAGAAGGCCAGCTGCTCGACGGCGTCCGCGAGGTCGGCCTCGGCGGACCACCGCGCGGCGACCAGGTCGCCCGCGGCGGCCACGACGCGGGGGTCCGCGCCGGTGAGCAGCCGCGTGACGAGCGCGGTCTTCGCGGCGGCCTGCGCCGACGGGTCGGTCAGGGTGCGTCGCAACGAGCCGGACGAGTCCAGCGCGTCGACCAGCGTGAACAGCTGCTCGCCGAGCAGCCGACCCTGCGTGCCGGCCTCGCGCAGCACCGGCTCGAACCGGCCCTCCGCGGCGACCAGCGACGCCCGGCTCGTCCCGCGCATCAGTTCCCCTTACCCGCGGTCGCCGTGGTCTGGGCGTCGAGGTCGTCGAGGAACCGCTCCACGACGCGCGACCGACGCGCCTCGTCCGCGAGCGACTCGCCGACGATCTTGGAGGCGAGCTCCGTGGCGAGCGAGCCGACGTCCGCGCGCAGCTGGACGGACGCCTGCTGGCGCTCGGCCTCGATCTGCGCACGCGCGGTCTCGGCGATGCGCGCCTGCTCGGTGGTCGCCTTGTCGCGGGCCTCCGCGACGATCGCCGTGGCCTCGGTGCGCGCGTCCTCGCGGATGCGTGCGGCCTCGGTGCGGGCGTCCTGGAGCTGCTGCTCGTACTCGGCCTTCGCCGCGGCAGCCTCCTCCTGGGCGTGGGCTGCCTGGGCGAGCCCGCCCTCGATCTTCTCCGTGCGCTCGTCGAGCACCGCCTGGAACTTCGGCAGCACGAGCTTGTAGAAGACGGCGGCGATGACGACGAGCACGACGAACGACCAGAAGAGGTCGTAGCTGGCCGGGACCAGCAGACGCCAGCCCTCGACCGTCTCGGTCTCCGCGGCCTGGATGCTCGCCGCGGGGAGCGCGGCGACGATCACGTGAAGAGGAAGCCGGTGATGAGGCCGAGGAGGCCGAGGACCTCGACGAAGGCCACACCGATGAACATGGTGGTCCGGAGCTGGCCGGCGACCTCGGGCTGGCGCGCCATGCCCTCGACGGTCTTGCCGATCAGGATGCCGAGGCCGATGCCCGGGCCGAGCACCGCGAGGCCGTAGCCGACGGTCGCGATGTTGCCCGAGATGGCGTTCTCGGCCGCAAGGATGACGCTGGGGTCCGCGAGAAGAGACACGCTGTGCTCGTTCCTTCCGTTTGGCCGCCGTCCGGTCGGGCGGCGGTCGTCTCAAGGGGCGCCGGGCCACGAGGGCCCTGCGCGGGGTGGTGCTGGGTCAGTGCTCCTCTTCGACCGACTGGCTGAGGTACACAGCCGTCAGGACGACGAAGATGTAGGCCTGCAGCGCGGCGACGAACACCTCGAACAGGGTGATGGCGAAGCCGCCGACGAGCGTGAGGGCACCGAACGGCATCAGCGCGCCGCTGCCCGAGTCGATCAGCAGGAACTGCGTGGCCGCGAAGCAGAGGACCAGCATCAGGTGGCCGGCGACCATGTTCGCCATGAGCCGGATGGCCAGCGTGGCGGGTCGCATCACGAACACCTGGAGGAACTCCACCGGCGTCAGCAGCACGTACAGCGGCCACGGGACGCCGGGCGGGAACAGCGAGCTCTTGAGGAACCCGCCGAGGCCGTGGGCGCGGACGCCGGCGCCGAGGTACATCGCGTAGACCCAGAGGGCCAGCATGATCGGCAGGCCGATCAGCGAGGTGCCCGCGATGTTCAGGCCCGGGATCACGCCGGTGATGTTGAACGCGAGGACCGCGAAGAACAGCGTCGTGAGGAAGGCGACGTACTTGTGCGCCTTCTCCTTGCCGATGATGTCCTCGGCGACGTTGACGCGGACGAAGTCGAGCAGCAGCTCGGCGACGTTCTGGCCGCGGCGCGGCACGAGCCGCGCGCGGCGGGCCGCGACGACCATGAGCACGAGCAGCACGGCCACGGCGACGAAGCGCACGACCTGGAGTCGGTTGATCTCGTAGAACGTGTCCTCGAACCAGATGGCCGGGGGGAAGAACTCCGCGATCGACGGCTGGTGGAACCCGGACTCGCCTTCGGCTGCGAGCGGCAGGATCGTCGCAAGGCTGGACAGAGCAGTCTCCTGTAGGTCGAAGGCTCCGGCGGGCGTTCCCAGGAAGGGTCACGCCACCGGGACCCGGCCGTCGTGGGTGGTTCGGCTGGAAGCCTAGCCTACGGAATCAGATGGTCCTGTCCGGGTCGTCCGTATTCGGGACCTCGGTCCCAGACCCGGCGGGCGTCACGTAGGGCACCCTGCCGCGCGCGACCGCCCGGTAGTCGAGCAGGGCGGAGCCGATCACGGCCACCGCCACGACGACGGCGAGCACGTACCGGTCGTAGAAGTCCATGCCCCGCAGCACCGCGAGCAGGACGATGACCACGGCCAGCTTGCCGAGCCAGGTGCCCATGATGACGGCCATCATCGTGCCCGGGGCGGTGCCCGACGTCTTCAGCATCGACAGCGTGGTCGCGCCGGAGAACACCAGCGCGATGCCCGCGCCGATCAGCGCGCCCCACACGCCGGGCAGGCCGGCGACGAGGTAGCCGACGAGGGAGCCGAGGACGGCGACGCCGACCACCAGCACGACCATGTCGCGCAGGGCCCGGCGGAACACCGCGGCGGCCTCGGGGCTGTCACCCGGTCGGGGGGTGGGCTCGGGGGTCGTCGTCATCGCAGGTCCGTCCTCGGTCCGTGGTCGGGCAGGGGGTGCGGCCCGGAGGCGTGCCGCGGGGTCTCGGGGGGTCCGGGCGTGCGCCCGCGCAGCGGGCCGAGCGTCAGCAGCAGCGCCGCGACGACGCCGAGGCCCAGGCCCACCAGCACGGCGGTGGTGGAGAACCACACGAGCGCGGTCGCGGCGCCGGTGAACACCGCGGTCCACACGTACAGGATGACGACCGCGCGCCGGTGGGAGTGGCCGAGGGCGAGCATCCGGTGGTGCAGGTGCATCCGGTCCGGGTGGAACGGCGACTTGCCCGACCCCACGCGGCGGATCACCGCGAGGCCCATGTCGAGCAGGGGCAGCAGCAGCACCGCCAGCGGCAGCAGGATCGGCAGGAACGCCGGGAACGACTGGCGCGTGTTCACCACGGCCAGGTCGATCTGCCCGGTGACCTGGATGCCCGCGGCGGCGATGACCAGGCCGATCAGCATCGACCCGGAGTCGCCCATGAAGATGCGCGCGGGGTTGAAGTTGTGAGGCAGGAACCCGAGGCACGCGCCCACCAGCAGCGCGATGATCAGCGTCGCCAGGCTCGAGTAGTCGCCGGGCGAGCCCTCGCGGGTCAGCTGGTAGGAGTAGAGGAAGAACCCGGTGCCGCCGATCGCGATCAGCCCGGCCGCGAGCCCGTCCAGCCCGTCGACGAAGTTCACCGCGTTCATCGCGACCACCACGGTCAGCACCGTGAGGCCGAGCCACACCCGGCTGGACCCGACGATCACGCCGTCGATCGGCAGCTGGTAGAGCGTCAGGCCCTGCCAGGCCATCACGAACGCGGCGAGCACCTGGCCGACCAGCTTGGTCATCCAGTCGAGGTCCCAGATGTCGTCCGCCACGCCGAGCGCGCACACCATCGTGGCGGCGGCGGCGATGCCGATGATCGGGCGCGGGTTGTCGAACACGTCCTGCAGGAACGGCAGCCGGCTGGCCATCAGCAGGCCCACCATGATCCCGGCCCACATCGCCAGCCCGCCGAGGCGCGGCGTCGGGATCGAGTGCACGTCCCGCGACCGCACCGCGGTGATGGCACCCCAGCGCAGGGCGCACCACCGGGCGACCGGCGTCATCAGGTAGGTGGCCGCCGCGGCGATGAGCAGCAGCAGCAGGTACGCCCTCACCGGCCGGGGTCACCCACCACCGACGGCACGACCTCACGGAGCCGCTCCAGGCTGATCGCGCCCTGGCGGACGACGCGGAGCCCGTCACCCGTCGCGTCCACGATCGTCGAGGCGACCTGCCCCGGCGTGCGGCCGCCGTCGAGGTACACCTGGACGCGGTCGCCGAGCTGCTCGCGGGCCTCCTCGACCTCCAGCGCCGACGGCTGGCCCGTCCGGTTCGCGCTGGACACGGCCATCGGGCCGGTCCGGCTCAGCAGCGCCAGCGCCGCGGGGTGGTCGGGCACGCGCAGCGCGACGGTGCCGTGCGTGTCGCCCAGGTCCCACATCAGCGAGGGCTGCGCGACGCAGATGATGGTCAGCCCGCCGGGCCAGAACGCCTCGGCGAGGTCGCGCGCGGCGGCGGGCACGCCCATCGCGAGGCCGTCCAGCGTCCGCACGTCCGGCATCAGCACCGGCGGGGGCATCTGGCGGCCGCGGCCCTTGGCGGCCAGCAGCGCGGCCACGGCCTCGGGCGTGAACGCGTCCGCCCCGATGCCGTAGACGGTGTCGGTCGGCAGCACGACGAGCCCACCGCGCGAGACGGTGTGCACGGCGGCGTCGAGGGCCGGGCCCCAGGTCGCGGGGTCGGTGGCGTCGAGCGCGGCGGCGGCAGTCACGGCTGCGAGTGTCCCACGCCCGGCTGGGCGGTCGGTCGCGGCTCGCCCGGGCCGGGGTCGGGGCGGGTCGTGGCGCGGCGGCGGGCGACGAGCATCCGGGGGCGGCCGGTCAGGTCCGGCCGCGACTCGACGGCCTCGAACGCCCCCGTCGCCTCGGCGGCCTCCCGGGCAGCGGCGTCCTGCACCTCCGCGTGCTCCATCACCAGCAGGCCGCCCGGCACGAGCAGCCGGGCCGCGGCGGCCAGCACGGCGCGCGGCACCGCCAGGCCGTCCGCTCCCCCGCCGTACAGCGCGAGGTCGGGATCGTGGTCGCGGACCTCGGGGTCCACCGGCACCGCGTCCGGCGGGATGTACGGCGGGTTCGACACGACCACGTCGACGGTGCCGTCCAGGTCGGCCAGCAGGGTCGGGTCGGTGACGTCGCCGAGCTCGACGCGCATCGTGAGCGAGCCGGAGGCGCCGCTGTTGTGCCGGGTCAGCGCGACGGCCTCCGGGGAGGCGTCCACGGCGACGACGCGCGCGCCGGGCACCTCCGTGTCCACCGACAGGGCGATGCCGCCGGCGCCGCAGCACAGGTCCACGACCAGCGGGGTGCGGCCCTCGGTGGCCAGGCGCGCGGCCTCGTCCACGGCGACCTGCGCGACGACCTCCGTCTCGGGCCGCGGGACGAACACCCCGGGCTCGACCCGCAGCGTCAGGTACCGGAACACGGTCGACCCGACGATGTGCTGCAGCGGCTCGCGCCGGCGACGCCGGTCCACGAGGTCCGCGAACTCCTCGGTGAACCCGTCCGGCACCGGGGGCGGCAGCACGAGGTCGACGCGGGGCAGCCCGAGCGCGTACGCCGCCAGCGCGGTCGCGTCGTGCCGCGGCGAGCCCACGCCGGCGTCCGCGAGCACCCGGGTCGCGCCCTCGACGAGCGCGCGCAGCGAGGGCGCGTCCGTCGCCGTCACGCCTGCTCCCCCGCCGCCGCGAGCTGCGCCGCCTCGTCCGCGTCGACGGCCGACTGGACGACCGGGCCGAGGTCGCCGTCCAGCACGGCGTCGAGGTTGTACGCCTTGTAGCCGGTGCGGTGGTCCGCGATCCGGTTCTCCGGGTAGTTGTACGTCCGGATCCGCTCGGAGCGGTCGACGGTGCGCACCTGCGACCGGCGGGCCTCGCTCGCGGCGGCCGCGGCCTCCTCCTGGCGGGCCGCCAGGATCCGGGCCCGCAGCACGCGCATCGCCTGCTCGCGGTTCTGCAGCTGGGACTTCTCGTTCTGCATCGACACGACGATGCCGGTCGGCAGGTGGGTGATCCGGACCGCGGAGTCGGTGGTGTTCACCGACTGGCCGCCCGGCCCGGACGACCGGTAGACGTCGATCCGCAGGTCGTTCGGGTCGATCTCGACCTCGCCCGGGTCGTCGACCTCGGGGAACACGAGCACACCCGCGGCCGAGGTGTGGATCCGGCCCTGGGACTCCGTCACGGGCACCCGCTGGACGCGGTGCACGCCGCCCTCGTACTTCAGGCTCGCCCAGACGCCGTCGGCGGGGTCGGTGACCGACCCGCGCGCCTTCACGGCGACCTGGACGTCCTTGAAGCCGCCGAGGTCGGACTCGGTCGCCTCGATCGTCTCGGTCCGCCACCCCCGGCGCTCGGCGTACCGCAGGTACATCCGCAGCAGGTCGCCGGCGAACAGCGCCGACTCCTCGCCGCCCTCGCCCGCCTTGATCTCCAGGATGACGTCGCGCGCGTCGTCGGGGTCGCGCGGCACCAGGACGCGGCGCAGCCGCTCGGCGGCCTGCTCCTCCGCGGCGGCGAGCGACGGCAGCTCGGCGGCGAACGCCTCGTCCTCCTGCGCGAGCTCGCGGGCGTCGGCCAGGTCGTCGGCGGCCGCCCGCCACGCCCCGTGCGCCTGCGCGACCCGGCCGAGCTCGGCGTACCGGCGGCCCAGGTTCCGGGCCAGCGCCTGGTCCGCGTGCACCGCCGGGTCCGCGAGCTGCTGCTCGATCCGGGCGTGCTCGTCCAGCAACGGACGTGCTGCGGCGAACGGGTCGCTCATCGCTGTCTCCTGTCGGGCGCCGCCGGCCGCAGCCGGGACGCACCCTCGACCCACCGGGGCGGGAAGGGCCCCGGACATGCGAAGACGCCGGTGACCGCGGTCCGCGAGGGACCGCCGGTCACCGGCGTCGAGGTCGCTAGTTGGCCGACTTCTTGCCGTAGCGCGCCTCGAACCGGGCCACGCGGCCACCGGTGTCGAGGATCTTCTGCTTGCCCGTGTAGAACGGGTGGCAGGCGCTGCACACGTCGGCCCGGATCTCACCGGAGGTCGAGGTGGAGCGCGTGGTGAACGTGTTGCCACAGGTGCAGGTCACCTGGGTCACCACGTACTCGGGGTGGATGTCAGTCTTCACAGGTGTTCTCCTCGGGGAAGGGCCTCCGGGTCGTGCACGTGAGCCGTGACACGTGAACCGCAGACCGACGGAACAGTCTGCCAGAACAGCGGCCGGGCGCGAAATCTTCCCGGCGGTCCGGAGTCCGCCGCCGACGCCCCTACGCTGGGCGCCATGCTCCGTATCGGCCTGGTGATCGACGACGGCCTCGACCGACCGGACGGGGTGCAGCAGATCGTGCTCACGCTCGGCCGGCGGCTGACCGCCCTGGGCCACGAGGTGCACTACCTGACCTCCGCCACCACCCGCACCGACCTGCCGCACCTGCACGTGCTCGGACGCACGGTGTCGGTGAAGTTCAACGGCAACCGGCTGGGCACCCCGCTGCCCGCGTCCCGCGCCCGGATCCGGCGCCTGCTCGCCGACGTCCCGTTCGACGTCCTGCACGTGACGATGCCGTACAGCCCGGTGCTCGCCGGCCGGGTGGTGTCCGCGGCCGGTCCGCGGACCGCGGTGGTCGGGTCGTTCGTCATCTACCCGCAGGACGCGGCGACCCGGTGGGGCATCCGCGTGCTCGGCCGCCTGGAGCGACGGCGGCTGCGGCGGTTCGACGCGATCAGCGCCCTGTCGGAGGCCGCGCGCGGCTCGGTGCGCGAGGCGTACGGCCGCGACGTGCCGGTGATCGGCGGCCCCGTCGAGCTCGGCGCCGGCACCGCACCCGCGCGCACGCCCGACCCGGACGCGCCCGTGCGGATCGTGTTCCTCGGCCGGCTGGTCGAGCGCAAGGGGCCGCGCGAGCTGCTCGACGCCGCCGCCGCGATGCCGCGCACCCGCCCCTGGACGCTGACGCTCGCCGGCCGCGGGCCGCTGCTGGCCGACCTGCGCGCGCGGGCCGCCGCCGCGGGGATCGCCGACCGGGTCGACTTCCCCGGGTTCGTCGCCGAGGAGGACAAGGCCGCGCTGCTCGCGGGGGCCGACGTGGTCGCGCTGCCGTCCACCGGCGGCGAGAGCTTCGGGATGTCGGTGGTCGAGGCGCTGGCCGACGCGGGCGGGGTGGTGCTCGCCGGCGACAACCCCGGCTACCGCACGCCGATGGCCGGGCTCGAGGACCAGCTCGTGGACCCGCGCGACACCGCGGCGTTCGCCCGCACGCTGGCGCGCTGGGTCGACGACGCGGACGCGCGGGTCGCGGCGGTGGCGCCGCAGCGCGCGGCGGCGCGGCGGTTCGACGCCGACGAGATCACCCGGCAGACGCTCACCTGGTACGACGAGGCGCTGGCGCGGCGCCGCGGCTGACCCGGGACCGGACGCGCCGCCGCTGACCGGGGCCCGGACGCGCCGCGGGGCGGCACCCCCGTGGAGGTACCGCCCCGCCGCGTCCGACTGCGTCAGTCGTCGTTCTTGCCGCCCGTGCCGGGCGAGGTCTTCTGGACCTGGAGCAGGAACTCGACGTTGCTCCGCGTGTCCCGCAGCTTGCCGAGCAGCAGCTCGATCGCCTGCTGCTGGTCGAGGCCGCCGAGGACCCGACGGAAGCTTCCAGACGATCTTGAGCTCGTCCGGGGCGATGAGGATCTCCTCGCGCCGGGTGCCGGACTGGTTGACGTCCACGGCCGGGAAGATCCGCTTGTCCGCCAGCGACCGGGACAGCCGCAGCTCCATGTTCCCGGTGCCCTTGAACTCCTCGAAGATGACCTCGTCCATCTTGGAGCCGGTCTCCACCAGCGCCGAGGCGAGGATCGTCAGCGAGCCGCCGTTCTCGATGTTGCGCGCCGCACCGAAGAACCGCTTCGGCGGGTACAGCGCGGACGCGTCCACGCCACCGGACAGGATCCGCCCGGAGGCCGGGGCCGCCAGGTTGTACGCGCGGGACAGCCGGGTCAGCGAGTCGAGCAGCACCACGACGTCCTGGCCGAGCTCGACCAGCCGCTTGGCCCGCTCGATCGCCAGCTCCGCGACCATCGTGTGGTCCGACGCGGGCCGGTCGAAGGTCGAGGCGATGACCTCGCCCTTCACGGTCCGCTCCATGTCGGTGACCTCCTCGGGGCGCTCGTCGACGAGCACGACCATGAGGTGGACCTCGGGGTTGTTCGCGGTGATCGCGTTGGCGATCTGCTGCATGATGATCGTCTTGCCGGCCTTCGGGGGCGCGACGATGAGGCCGCGCTGGCCCTTGCCGATCGGTGCGACGATGTCGATGACGCGCGGCGTCAGCTGGTGCGGGTCGTTCTCGAGGCGCAGCCGGTCCTGCGGGTACAGCGGCGTGAGCTTGGAGAACTCCGGGCGCTGACGCGCCTGGTCCGGCGACATGCCGTTCACCGTGTCGAGGCGCACGAGGGCGTTGGCCTTGTTCGGCCGTCCGCCCTGGCCCTGCGGCTGGGCCTCCCCCTCGCGCGGCGCGCGCACGGCACCGGTGATCGCGTCGCCGCGCCGCAGCCCGGCCTTGCGGACCTGGCCGAGCGGCAGGTAGACGTCCGTGGCACCGGGCAGGTAGCCGGTCGTGCGCACGAACGCGTACGACTCCAGGACGTCGAGGATGCCCGCGATCGGGACCAGGACGTCGTCCTCGTCGATCTCGATCTCCTCGTAGGCGCCCGCGTCACCCGCGAGCGTGCCGCGCTGGCCGCGACCGCGCTGCTTGCGGCCGTCCCGGTCGCGGTACCGGTCGCGGGAGCGCCGGCGACGACCGCCGCGCTCCTCGTCGTCCTGCTGGTCCTGGCCGCGCTGCTCCTGCGGCTGCTGGTCCTGCGGGCGCTGGTCGGGGGTGCGCTGGTCAGCTCGCTGGTCGGCGGTGCGCTGGTCCTGCGGGCGCTGCTCGGGACCGCGCTGCTGGCCGCCGTCGGCCTGCCCGCGGGACTGGTCCTGCGTGCGCTGCTGGCGCTGTCCGTCGCGCGCGCCGCGGCCCTCGCGGTCGCCGCCGGACGTCGGGCCCTCGGGGAGGGTGACGTCCACGGTCGGCGCCCCGGCGCCGCGACCGGCACGCCGGGAGCGGCGCTCGCCGGCGCCGTCCGACCCGCGGGCGGGCCGGTCCTCGGCGGGCTGGGCGTGCTGCCGGCTGTCGAGAGCGGCCTCCAGCCCGGCGAGCACGTCGACCGCGCGGCCGCGTGCCTCGGTGCCGCGCGCCTCGGTGCCACGGGCCTCGGTGCCACGGGCCTCGGCGGCGGGGGTCTCGGAGCCGGCTGCCTCGGAGCCGCGGGCCTCGGCGGGCGGCGCCGCGGACTCGGCGCGCGCGGAGCGGCGTCGACCCGCGCGCGGGGCGTCCTCGGCGGCGGGGACGGACGGGGCCGTCGCCGGCGCGGTGCTCGTCGAGGCCGAGGACGTCGGCGCGGCGGCGGGGGCGGCGTCGCCCTCGGGCCGGCCCGCGTCGCGGGTCGCGGAGCGGCGGGCGCGTCCGGTACCGGCGCCGTCCTTGGCCGTGATGGCCTCGACCAGGTCGCTCTTGCGCATCCGGGACGTCCCGGTCACGCCGAGCTGCGCGGCCAGGGCCTGGAAGCTCGGGCATCCGCATCGCCGCGATGGCGCCGCTCCGGCTGGAGCCGCCGGAGACGGTGCTCACGGCGGGCTCGATGGTTTCTGTCACGAAGGACCCTTCCCCCTCGTCAGGGACCGGCACCCGCGTTCGGGGCGCGATCCGTGTCCGGCCCTCGAACGGGTCCGGCACGTCTGGTGTGGCCGCACCGGTCGCGCAGGAGCGTCGACGTGGGTGGGCTGGACGTTCCCGGTCTCGGATCACGTGGGACCCGGGCCCTTTCCGCGGGGCGGGGCACCTGAGCGGCGCTGCACCGGAAGAAGGCTGAGCGGATATCAGGACGAGGTCCGGGGAACCCCCGCAGCATAGCACCGCGGGGGTTCAGGCCAGGCGGCGCCAGGTCGCCCCGGTGGGGTCGATCCCCAGGTGCACGATGCGCCAGCCGCCCATCGCCCCGCCGAACACCCGCTCCAGCGCGTCGTCCGCGTCCGTCGGGGTGGTGGCGGGGTCCGCGATCTCACCCGCTGCCCGCGCCAGCACGAGGACCGTGGGCCCCGCCCCGGACACGACCGCGGCCACGCCACGGGCGCGCAGCGCGTCCACGAGGGCCATGCTCTCGGCCATCACCGGTCGCCGGTACCCCTGGTGGAGCCGGTCCTCGGTCGCGGGCAGCAGCAGGTCGGGACGCCTGCCGAGCGCCTCGACGAGCAGCGCCGACCGGCCCGCCTGGAACGCCGCGTCGCCGTGCGGCACCTGGGCGGGGAGCACCCCGCGGGCGTGCGACGTCGCGAGGCGGGTGCCGGGGACCACCGCGATCGGCAGCACCGTCGGGTCGACCGGCAGCCGTGCCGCGTGCACGCCGGAGCCGGCCGGCTCCGTGTCCGACCAGGCCACCGTCGCGCCGCCGAGCAGCGCGGGGGCGGCGTTGTCGGGGTGCCCCTCGAGCTCCGTCGCCAGGCGCAGGACCACGTCGTCGTCGAGCGACTCCGGCTCGGAGACCAGCGCCCGCGCCGCGAGCAGCCCGGCGACGACCGCGGCCGCGGACGACCCCAGGCCCCGGCCGTGCGGGATGCGGTTGCGGCAGGTCAGGTGCAGGCCGGTCTGCGGGGCGCCGACGTGGTCGAGGGCGTGCCGCAGCGCCCGGACCACGAGGTGGTCCTCGCCGCCCGGCACCTCGTCCGCGCCCTCGCCGACGACGTCCACGACGACGTCCGCCGACCCGAGCGCCCGGACCTCGACGTCGTCGTACAGGGCGAGCGCCAGGCCGAGCGCGTCGAACCCCGGCCCGAGGTTGGCGCTCGTCGCGGGGACGCGGACGCGCGCCCGGTCGGATCCCAGTCGCATCGCGGGCTCAGCCCAGGCCGAGCGCGGCGGCGATCTCCACCACGTCCGGTCGGACGCGCGTCGTCTCGACGTCGGAGCCGTCGGCGGTGCGCAGCGCCCACTGCGGGTCCTTGAGCCCGTGGCCCGTGACGGTGACGACGATGCGCGCGCCCGCGTGCACCCGACCCTGCTCGGCGAGCTTGAGGATGCCCGCCACGCCCGCGGCGGACGCCGGCTCGACGAACACGCCGACCTGGGAGGACAGCACGCGGTGCGCCGCGAGGATCTCGTCGTCGGTCACGGCCTCGATCAGGCCGCCGGACAGGTCGCGCGCGGCCTCGGCCTGCGTCCACGACGCCGGGTTGCCGATCCGGATGGCCGTCGCGATGGTCTCCGGCTCGGTGATCGGGTAGCCCGCGACGATCGGCGCGGCCCCGGCCGCCTGGAAGCCCCACATGATCGGGGTGTGCGTGGCGACGGCGTCGTGCTCGGCGCCCGCGTCGAGGCCCGCGTACTCGCGGAATCCCTTCCAGTACGCGGTGATGTTGCCGGCGTTGCCGACGGGCAGCGCGTGGATGTCCGGGGCGTCGCCGAGGGCGTCGACGATCTCGAACGCGCCCGTCTTCTGGCCCTCGATGCGGTCGGGGTTGACGGAGTTCACGAGCTCCACCGGGTACGCCTCCGCGAGCTTGCGCGCGGCGACCAGGCAGTCGTCGAAGTTCCCGTCGACCTGGAGCAGGCGCGCGCCGTGCGCGACGGCCTGGCTGAGCTTGCCCATCGCGATCTTGCCGTCCGGCACGAGCACCGCGCAGACCATGCCCGCGGCGGTGGCGTACGCGGCGGCGGACGCCGACGTGTTGCCGGTGGACGCGCAGACGACGGCCTTCGCCCCGCGGCCGGCGGCCGCCGAGATCGCGGTGGTCATGCCGCGGTCCTTGAACGAGCCCGTCGGGTTCATCCCCTCGACCTTGACGAACACCTCCGCGCCGGTGAGGGCCGACAGCGCGGGCGCCTCGACGAGCGGCGTGCCGCCCTCCCCCAGCGTCACGACGTGCTGCTGCACGTGGGCGGGCAGCCGGTCGGCGTACTCGCGGATCACGCCGCGCCACTGGTGTGCCATCAGGCTCCCTCGACTCGCAGGACGGACACGACCGCGCGCACGGAGGCGAGGTCGTCGATCGCGGCGACGGTGGCGGCCAGCGCGGCCTCCGGCGCCTCGTGCGTGGTGATGACGAGGCGGGCGACGCCCGGGGCCTCGTCGGTGCTGGCGCCGTCGGCGGGCGACTGGCGCACCGCCTCGATCGACACGCCGTGCTCGGCGAGCACCGCGGACACCTGGGCGAGCACGCCCGGCCGGTCGTCGACGTCGAGCCGCACCTGGTAGCGGGTCCGCGCCGACTCGGCGGGCAGCACGGGCAGCGCCGCGTACCAGGACTCCGCGGGACCGCGGCCCCCGTGCACCCGGTGCCGCGCGGCGGACACGACGTCGCCGAGCACCGCGGACGCCGTCGGCGCACCACCGGCCCCGCGGCCGTAGAACATGAGCTCGCCGGCGGCCTCGGCCTCGACGAACACGGCGTTGAACGCGCCGCGCACGCCCGCGAGCGGGTGGGTCAGCGGCACGAGCGCCGGGTGGACCCGGACCTGGACGCCGTCCCGGCCGTCCTCGGCTGTGCGCCGGTCGGCGATGGCGAGCAGCTTGATGACGTGCCCGGTGCGCGCGGCCCACGCGACGTCGTCCGCGGTGACGGACATGATCCCCTGGCGGTCGACGTCGTCGATCGACACCCGGGTGTGGAACGCGAGCGAGGCGAGGATCGCGGCCTTCGCGGCGGCGTCGTAGCCCTCGACGTCGGCGGTCGGGTCGGCCTCCGCGTACCCGAGCGCCTGCGCCTCGGCCACCGCGTCCGCGAGCCTCCATGCCCTCGGTCGCCATGCGGTCGAGCACGTAGTTGGTGGTGCCGTTGACGATGCCGAGCACGCGGTGCACGCGGTCGCCCGTGAGCGACTCGCGGACCGGTCGGACCAGGGGGATGGCACCCGCGACCGCGGCCTCGAAGTAGAGGTCGACCCCGGCGGAGTCGGCCGCCTGGTAGAGCGTCGGGCCGTCCTCGGCGAGCAGGGCCTTGTTCGCGGTCACGACCGCCGCGCCGTGCTCGATCGCCCGGAGCAGCAGGGACCGGGCGGGCTCGATCCCGCCGACGACCTCGACGACGACGTCCGCGCGCGCCACCAGGCCGTCCGCGTCGGAGGTCAGCAGCGCCCGGTCGACGACGGGGTCGCGCGGGGCGTCCACGTCGCGGACGGCGACGCCGACGAGCTCCAGCGGCGCTCCCACGCGGGCCGCGAGGTCCTGCGCCTGCGTCGTGAGCAGCCGGACGACCTCGGTCCCGACGACGCCGCAGCCGAGCAGGGCCACGCGCACGGCGGGCCGGTCGCCGGAAGGCGTGGCGGGTCGGACGGTCTGGTCACGTGCGGTCACCGCGTGCACCTCTTCGCTCACACCCGGTCGCGCCGGGCCTGCTGGGGCGGGGTCCGGCGCGACAGCGCCCGACCGACCCACAGGATAGGGGGCGAGGGTCGCCCGGCCGTCGCACATCCACACCGTGGGCCGACGCGCTACCGGTGCCGGGTCACGACGCGGCCTCGAGGGACCTCCGGAAGCTCGCGGAGCCGCGCTTCGAACGGGGCGAGGTCGTGCGTCACGTGTCGCGGACCGCGTCACGATCAACGGAGAAGTACCCGTGGGCGATCCGGTTGCGCATCGCCCGGATCGACGAGCGCTCCTCGCCGCACACGGCGTCCTGGAGGTCCCTGGGCAACCGGACCACGCAGTCGATGGCGACCGAGAGCCGCAGACAGGTCGCGTCGAAGCCAGTCGGCTGGTCCATTCCGAGCTCGGCCACGTGGTCGTGCAGCACCTCGAGGTGCAGCAGGGCCTCGTCGACGAGCGCGAGCGACCTCGCGGCGCTCACAGCGCGACCGCCTGCACGGTTGCCGCCACGTGCGGCTTGATCATCCGCGCCGGGATGATGTCGACGGGGCGCCCTGACAGCTCGGCGAGCTCGACCTCCATACGACCTAGTGAGAGCAGCCCGGTCCCCGGGTCGAGGTCGACCAGCAGGTCGACGTCCGACTCCGGCCCGTCCTCCCCTCGCGCCACGGACCCGAACACCCGCACGTTCGTCCCGCCGTTGCGCGCGGCCGCGGCGACGATCGCGTCCCGGTGGCGTCCCAGGACCCGGCTGAGCATCGTCTCCGGGGCGGGTGCGTCGGTGGGCGCGTGCGGACCACCGTGCGCGAGCGCGACGTCGCCGGGCGCGTGGACGAGGTCCACCCGGTGCAGCAGCCGACCGACCTCGGGCTGGCTGCGGCCGAGCGCGGCGGCGATCCGGCGCTGGCTCCAGCCCAGTCCGGCCGCCTGCCGCGCGGCGGTCACGAGCGACCGCGACGCCTCGGCCCGCAGCCGGTCCGCGCGTGCGGCCGTGTCCGCCAGGTAGGCGCCGAACGCCTGCTCGACCGGGGAACCGGGGGCCGTCCCGCCCGGCGTCCGCCCGTCGCTCCCCCGGTCGCCCGGCCCGCCACCGCCCGTCTCGACCCCGTCCGACCCGTCACCGTCCGCCATGTCGACCTCCGTCCCGTCACGACCGGCCAGCCCGCGTCGTGAGAGCACATGCTGTCACCGCAGTTCACCGCGCGGAACCCCCACTTTCGAGCCTGGGGAGGGACGGGGCGCCGGGGCACGTCGTCGCGCGCCGCGTCAGCCGAGGTCGAGCGCCAGCAGGTCGTCCTCGGTCTCGCGGCGCACCAGCACGCGCGTCGACCCGTCGCGCACGGCCACGACCGGCGGGCGCGGCACGTGGTTGTAGGTCGAGGCCATCGACCGCCCGTAGGCGCCGGTCGCCGCGACGGCCAGCAGGTCGCCGGGCGCGACGTCGGCGGGCAGCTGCACCTCGTGCACGACGACGTCGCCGCTCTCGCAGTGCTTGCCGACGACCCGGGCGAGCACGGTCCGCTCCGCGCCCGGTCGGCCGACGAGGGCCGCGTGGTAGTGCGCGCCGTAGAGCGCGGGCCGGATGTTGTCGCTCATGCCGCCGTCCACCGCGACGTACAGCCGGGTCCGGCCGTCCTCGGTGGTGACCGGCTTGACGGTACCGACGGTGTAGAGGGTCAGCGTGGTCGGGCCGACGACCGCGCGGCCGGGCTCGAACGACAGCCGCGGCACGGGCGTGCCGAGCGTCGCGCACGCCTCGTCGACGGCCGCGGCGAGGTCCTTCGCGACGCGCTCGGGGTCGAGCGGCACCTCCCCCGGCAGGTACGCGATGCCGAAGCCGCCGCCCAGGTCGACCTCGGGCACGAGGTACCCGGTGCGCGCGGCGAGGTCGGCGCGCAGGCCGAGGACGCTGCGGGCGGCGACGGCGAACCCGGCGGGGTCGAGGATCTGCGACCCGATGTGCGAGTGGATGCCGAGCAGACGCAGCTCGGGGTGGTCGAGCACGGCCGTGAGCGCGGTCATCGCGGGGCTGTCCCCGCCGGCGGCCGGTGCGGCGACGGACAGGCCGAACTTCTGGTCCTCGTGCGCCGTGGAGATGTACTCGTGCCCGCCGGCGTGCACGCCCGTGGTCACGCGGACCATCACGGGTGCGGGGGGCGCGCCGTCCCCGCGGGCGCGGACGGCCGCGACGACGCGGTCGACCTCGCCGAGCGAGTCGACGATCAGCCGCCCGACTCCGGCGTCGAGCGCGCGGGCGATCTCGGCGTCCGACTTGTTGTTGCCGTGCAGGCCGATGTCGGCGCCGGGGACCCCGGCGCGCAGCGCGACGGCGAGCTCCCCGCCGGTGGCCGTGTCGACGCGCAGCCCCTCCTCGTGCGCCCAGCGGGCGACCGCGACGGACAGGAACGCCTTGCCGGCGTAGTAGACGTCGGTCTCGGCCCCGATCCCCGCGAAGGCGCCCGCCAGCGCGGTGCGCCAGGCGCGCGCCCGTGCCCGGAAGTCGGCCTCGTCCAGCACGTAGGCCGGGGTCCCCTGCGCCGAGGCGAGGTCGCGGACGTCCACGCCCGCGACCCGCACGGCCCCGTCGGCGCCCCGGACCGCGTGCGCGGGCCACGGGCTCCCGAGCGGCGAGGCGACGGTCACTTCCGCTCCGGCGCGCTGACCCCGAGCATCGCGAGACCGTTGGCGAGCACCTGCCGGGTGGCGTCGTTCAGCCACAGGCGCGTGCGGTGCACGTCCGAGACCTCCTCGTCGCCGAACGGCATGACGCGGCGCTGCTCGTACCACTTCTGGTAGGCACCGGCGAGCTCCTCGAGGTACCGGGCGACGCGGTGCGGCTCGCGCAGCTCCGCGGCCTGGGCCACGATCCGCGGCAGCTCGGCGATGTGCCCGAGCAGCGCGGCCTCGGTCGGGTGGTCGAGCAGCGACGCGTCGAACCCGTCCTCGCGGCGCACCCCGGCCTCGGCGGCGTTGCGCGCGACCGAGCAGGTCCGGGCGTGCGCGTACTGCACGTAGTGGACCGGGTTCTCGTTGGTGGCGCTGGCCAGCAGGTCGAGGTCCAGGTCGATGGACGAGTCCGCCGAGGACCGCGCCAGGGCGTACCGCGCGGCGTCGACGCCCACGGCGTCCACCAGGTCCTCGAGGGTGACGACCGTGCCCGCGCGCTTGCTCATCCGCATCGGCTGGCCGTCGCGGACCAGGTTGACCATCTGGCCGATCAGGATCTCGAGGTTGACGCCCGGGGTGTCGCCGAACGCGGCGCACATCGCCATCATCCGGCCGATGTACCCGTGGTGGTCGGCGCCGAGCATGATGATGACGCGGTCGAACCCGCGCTCGCGCTTGTCCAGGTAGTAGGCCAGGTCGCCCGCGATGTACGCGGCCTCGCCGTCGGACTTGACGATGACGCGGTCCTTGTCGTCGCCGAAGTCGGTGGTCCGCAGCCAGGTCGCGCCGTCGGCCTCGAAGATGTGGCCGTTCTCGCGCAGGCGGGCGACCGCGCGGTCGACGGCGCCGGTCTCGTGCAGCGTGTCCTCGTGGAAGTAGACGTCGAAGTCGACGCCGAACTCGTGCAGCGCCTGCTTGATCTCGCCGAACATCAGCTCGACGCCGCGGGCGCGGAACGCCTCCTGCGCCTCGGCGTCGGGCAGCGTGCGGGGGTCGGGCTCGCCGGCGGCGACGGCCTGCTCGATCACGGCGTCGGCGATGTCGGCGATGTACTGGCCGCCGTAGCCGTCCTCCGGCGCCTCCTCGCCCTTCGCGCGGGCGAGCAGGGAGCGGGCGAACCGGTCGATCTGCGCGCCGTGGTCGTTGAAGTAGTACTCGCGGCCGACCCGGGCGCCGGACGCCTCGAGCACGCGCGCGAGGCTGTCGCCGACCGCGGCCCAGCGGACGCCGCCGATGTGGATCGGGCCGGTGGGGTTCGCGGACACGAACTCGAGGTTGATGCTCTGGCCCGCGAGCGACGTGCCGTGGCCGTACGTGGCGCCGGCCTCGACGACGGAGCGCGCGAGCTCGCCCGCGGCGGCCGCGTCGAGCGTGATGTTGAGGAACCCGGGGCCGGCGACGTCGACCTTCGCGACGCCCGGGGCGTCGGCGAGGCGGCGCGCGAGCTCCTCGGCGAAGGCCCGCGGGTTGGTGCCGGCCTTCTTGGCGAGCTGCAGCGCGACGTTGGTGGCCCAGTCGCCGTGCTCGCGCTGCCGGGGTCGCTCCACGTGCACGGTGGCGGGCAGGTCGGCGGCGTCCAGGGCGAAGGTCCCGTCGGCGACGGCGCCCGCGAGGGCGGCGCGCAGGGACTCGGAGAAGCTCAGCGGGGGTCACCGGACAAGCGTAGCGAGACCGCGCCCGTGCCTCAGACCTCGCGCGGGGCCCGCGGACCCCAGGTGTCCTCGAGCATCACCGGCCGGCAGGCCACGGTCGCCGCGCCCAGGAGCACCACGAGCGTGCCGAGCAGGAACAGCAGGGCCGCGGTCCAGCCGCCGGTCGCGTCGTACAGGACGCCGATCAGCAGCGGGCCGGTGCCGGCGATCGCGTACCCGACGCCCTGCGTGAACCCGGACAGCGAGGCCGCGCCGGCCGCGGTGCGGGTGCGCAAGTTGATGAGGGCGAGCAGCACGGGGAACGCGCCGGGCCCGAACCCGCCGAGCAGGATCCACAGCCACACCGGGCCGCCCGGCGCGAGCAGCAGACCGACGTAGGACGCCGCGAAGCACGCGACGAAGAACACGACGAGCCCGATCGGGTTGCGCATCCGGGCCGCCGCGATCGGCGCCACCAGCGCGGGCGGCAGCCCGAGGATCGCGAACACCGACAGCCAGATCCCGGCGTCGTGCGGCGACGTGCCGCCGTCGATGAGGATCTGCGGCAGCCACGCGAACATCGCGTACGAGTCGAGCGAGTTCATCGCGAAGGTCACCGCCATCCCCCACGCCAGCGGGCTGCGCCACACCCGGCCGCCGGCGCGGTGCCGGGACGTCAGCGCGGGCGTGGTCGCCGGCGCCCGGCGCAGCAGGCCGGACAGCTGCGTGCGCGCCGCCGCGGACCGCACCACGACGACCAGCCACGGCGCCGCCGCCAGGACGCCGACGACGGCCCAGATCGACAGCGACGTCCGCCACCCCAGCCGCTCGGCGACCGGGACGGCGAGCAGGGCGGGCAGCGCGGTGCTGAACGACATCGTCACCGAGTAGATCGACGTGACCACGCCGATCCGGTCCGGGAAGTACCGCTTCACCACCGGCGGCAGCAGCACGTTGCCCATGCCCATCCCGGCCAGCGCGATCACCGACCAGCCGAGGAACCCCACGGCGGTCGACGTGCCGGAGCGCACGATCTCGCCCGTGACGGACAGCAGCATCGCCGCGATCAGCAGCGGCTCCAGGCCCACCCGCCGCGCGAGCACCGGCGTCAGCGACCCGAACACCGCGAACGAGACGACCGGGATGGTCCCCAGCAGCCCGGCCTCGGTCGCGGACAGCGCCACGTCCGCCCGCACCAGGTCGAGGATCGGTGACACCGACGCGACCGCGATCCGCAGGTTCAGCGCGACCAGCACCACCCCGAGCAGGACGACGCGGCGGCCCCGCCACGGTGCGGGCAGGGCGGCGGACGGGGATGCAGACGACATGCGACCTCGGGGACGGGGGTGGCGAGGGCGCGCGGCGGTGGGCGCTGGCGGACGGGTGCCGGGTTCGTGTTGAATCGCGGCACAACTGACCAGGGAGACTACTCCGCATGACGCGACGCACCGGCCTCATCGACGCGACGGTGGCGCAGCTCCGCACGCGCATCACGTCCGGGGAGTGGCCCGTCGGCACCCGCATCCCGCCGGAGCCCCGGCTGGTCGAGCTGCTCGGCGTCGGCCGCAACACCGTGCGCGAGGCCGTGCAGTCCCTGGTGCACGCGGGTCTGGTCGAGCGGCGGCAGGGCTCCGGCACCTACGTGCTGTCCGCGTCCGAGCTCGCGGTGAGCATGGGCCGGCAGATCGCCGACGCCCGGCAGCGCGACGTCATCGAGGTCCGCCGCAGCCTGGAGGTCGAGGCCGCCCGGCTCGCCGCCCGGCGCCGCACCACGAGCGACGTGGCGACGATCACGACGCTGCGCGACGAGCGCGCCGAGGCGTACCGCTCCGGGGCGCTGGACCGGATGGTCGCCGCCGACCTGGCGCTGCACCGCGCCATCGCGCGCGCCGCCCGCAACCCCGTGCTGCTGTCGATGTACGAGAACCTGGTCGGCGCGATCACCGACAACATCCGGTTCAACTTCGCGCAGATCCTGCAGGACGGCGACAACCACGACGCGCTCGTGGAGGCCATCGTCGCCGGCGACGACCGCCGCGCGGTCGAGGAGACGACGTCGTACCTGTCCGGGCTGCTCGGGGAGGACTGAAGGGCTGGTAGTCTCGTGCCTCGCGCCGATCGGTCACGGTCGAGCGGTGCGGTCCGCCCTCGTCAGCCAGTGGATAGAGCGTCTGCCTCCGGAGCAGAAGGTCGTAGGTTCGAATCCTATCGAGGGCACGTACGCACGAAGGCCCGGCACCCACGAGGTGCCGGGCCTTCGTCGTCCTCCGCGAGGGCGTCTGCCGCTACCAGCCCGCGACGTTCCGCAGCCCGTGCGACGGCGTGAGCCGCACCAGGGTCGACCCGAGCGCGTCGGACAGCTCGACGCCCACCGAGGCGCTCCGCCCGCGCTGGTGGCGGGCGACCCACTCGAACACCTCGAGCGCGTCGTCCACGTCGACCAGCCGCCACCGCTCGGCGGCGGCGCCGCGTCCGGCGGCGAACTCGACGAGGTAGGTCGGGGCGTCGACCTGCACCCCCGTGTACCGCGTGCCCACGTCGCGCACCGTCTGCATGGTCGTCCTCCTCGTCGTGGCGGTGGACGCGAGTCTGCGCGGGCCCGGTGAACGCGGGGCGACCGCGCGGCGACGACGACCGGGCCGCCGGCTGTCGACCAGCGCCGCCCGGCCGTCGGGTAGCGTCGGCGCGTGCCCCGTCGACGCCCTCCCGCGGTGCCTGGCCTGGTCACCCGCGTCGAGCCCCTCGCCCGGGGCGAGGCCCACGTGGACCCGGCCGACCCGCGCGGGCTGCGCCGGGGCGCGGACGCCTCTGGTGCGTGGGGCTGGCGGGCCCGCGCGGTCGCCCCGGTCGCCGGCGCGCTGGCGGTCCTCGCCGTGGTCGTGGCCGTCGACCGGGGGTCCTGGTGGCCGCTCGGGGCGGCCGCCCTGTCGCTGCTGGCCGCGTTCGCGGCGTCCGACACGCTCGCGCGGTTCGACCGCTCGGCCCGCGGCCGACGGGCATCGGCCCGGGTGGCCGGCGGCCTGGGCGTCGCGCTCGTGCTGCTGCTCGCCAGCACCGTCTTCTACGCCCGTTGACCGCCGGCCGACGGACCGGTCAGCGGCTCGCGAGGGCCCGACCGGCAGCGGCGGCGGCCTCCTCGGCCTCCTTCTTCATCAGCGCGGCCGGCTCGGCGAACGCGTCCAGGGCCGGGTTGACGCCGACGAGCGTCAGCTCCCGCTCGATGACCGTGAGGTCGGCCTGCCAGACGTCGCCGACGATGCGGCGCAGGTAGCCGATGCCGTGGTCCCAGCCCTCCTTGGGGGTGCCGGGGGCGTACGAGCCGCCGCGGGTGGTGATGAGGACGACCGGCTTGCCCGCGAGCACGGGCTCGCCGGGGGTGCCGCCGGCGACGACCAGGTCGATCCAGGTCTTCACGTGCTGGGAGACGCCCCAGTTGTACAGGGGCAGGGCCAGGACGGCGGCGTCGGCGGTGCGCAGCTCGTCGGCGACGCGCCCGGCCAGGGCGAGGGCCTCGACCTGTGCGGGAGTGCGGTCACCCTCCGGGGTGAACCCCGCGCCGACCGCCGTCGCCCAGACGTCGGCGGGCAGCGGGTCGGCGCCGAGGTGCCGGTGCACGACGGTCTCCCCGGGGCGGGCGGCGGTGAGCTCGGCGGTGACGAGGTCGGCGAGCGCGGCGCTCGCGGACCGGTCGCCCTGGATGGTGGCGTCGACGCGCAGCACGGTCATGGGAAGTCCTCCAGCGAAGTCGGGTGTTGAATGTTCAACACGGACAGTAGAGGACGCGTGTTGAACATTCAACACCGGTAGGCTGAGCTCATGGACGCGCCCCCGCAGGTCCCCGTGCCGTGGCTCGACGCCGCGCAGATCGAGGACTGGAAGGCGCTCGTCGGCCTGCTCGGGACGCTGCCCGCCGCCCTCGACGCCCAGCTCAAGCGGGACGCCGGGATGAACCTGTACGAGTACCAGGTGCTGGTCGCGCTGTCCGAGCACGACCAGGGCGCGCTGCCGATGTCGGACCTCGCGCGCATGACGCAGGGCTCGCCGTCCCGGCTGTCCCACGCCGTGGCCCGGCTGGAGCGGGCCGGCTGGGTCGCGCGGGCCGAGTGCACGGAGGCGGGCAAGCGCACGGGCGCGCACCTGACGCCGGACGGGTGGGACCGGCTGCGCACCGCCGCGCCCGGGCACGTCCGCGAGGTGCGTCGGCTGGTGGTGGACGCGCTCGGCCCGGCCGGGTTCGCCGCCCTCGGCGACGCCGCCCGGACCGTGGTGGCGCAGGCGTCGTCCGACGTCGCCGGGATCCTGTGCACCGAGGCGCACGGCGCGGGCTGACACCCGCGACGCAGGACCGGCCCCACCGACGCCCGTGTCCCCTCCAGGCACGGGCGCCGGTGCGCCGTCAGGTCAGCGGGGAACGCGTCCGCGCGTCTGGAGGAACCGCTGCACCAGGTCGCCCAGGCCCACGACGACGATCACGGCCGTGAGGCCGGCGACGACGATCAGCACCTGCGACGACATCTGCTGCTCCTGGCTGTTCCCGGGCCGGTGTCCGACCCTCATCCGCTGACAGGTTCCATCCTGCTCGACAGGACCCCCGCAGCGGATCGGCCGGGCGTCGTATCTTCCGGTACCGCCCAGGGGGTACGCCGTCGTCCTCCAGACGGACGACCGTCCCCCTGACGGGGGAGGTCAGCCGACGACGGCGGGCGGCTCCGCCACGGAGAAGTTGTGCCGGAACACGTCCTGCGGGTCGTACCGCCGCTTCAGCCCGCGCAGCCGCTCCAGCGTCGCGCCGGGGTACGCGTCGGCGACCCGCTCCGGCCGGCGGTCCGTCTCGAACGACACGTAGAGCCCGTCGAAGTGCTCCGCCATCGCGTCCCACACCGCGTCCAGCCGCCGCCGGCTGCTGCCCATCGCCAGCACGCTGAAGTGCGCGGACCGGTGGGCGTAGGCCGTGGCGTCCGCGGGCACGTCGTGCACCGCTCCCCCGGCGGCCCGGATCTGGAAGAACGGCGTGACGCCGCTGCGGACCAGCCGGGCGAGGTCGGCCGCGAGCGCCGGGGTGAGGTGCTCGGCCATCGCCGTCCGGGTCACGGGCTCGCCGTCCGAGGTGTGCTGCACCGCGGGCGCCTGCACGACCGCCGGGTACGGCAGCACCTGGACCTGCTGCTGGACCAGCGGCGCGATCCGCGCGAACGGCTGCAGGCGGTCGATGATCGTGTCCGGGTCGTCGGAGTCGACCATCGCCATCACGTGGGCGGTGACCGCCCCGCCGCGCGGCGGACCCATGATGAGGAACGCCGTGGTGTCCCGCGGTGCGGCCTCGACGGTCGCACCCCAGTCCTCGAGGAACTGCGCGGTGTCGGACGCGTCGAACACGAGCTGCGCGAAGCCGACGTCGCCGACCTCGTCGGCCTCGAGCTCGAAGGACGTGACGATCCCGAGGTTGGCCCCGGCGCCGCGCACGCCCCAGAACAGGTCCGGGTTCTCGTCCGCGGACGCGCGCAGTACGGTGCCGTCCGCGAGCACGACCTCGGCCGCGCGCAGGTGGTCGATGGTGAGCCCGTGCTGCCGCACCAGGAAGCCGATGCCCCCGGCCGTCGCGAGCCCGCCGACCCCCACGCCCCCGGAGTCGCCGGAGGTGATCGCCCACCCGTACGGGTGCAGCGCCTGGGCCACGTCACCCCAGCGCGCGCCGGGCTCGACCCGGACCCGGCGGGTGGCGACGTCCAGCACCTCGACGGCGGCCATCCGCCCCAGGTCGATGACGATCCCGCCGTCGTTCGTGGACCGGCCGCTGATGCCGTGGCCGCCGCTGCGGACCGCGAGCGGGACGTCCTGCGCCCGGGCGAAGGCCAGCGCCTCGACGACCTCGGCGGTGCTGGACGGCCGCAGCACCAGACCGGGCCGGCCGCCGCGCATGTAGGTCGAGCGCACGGAGGCGTACGCCGCGTCACCCGGCTCGACGGCGCTGCCCACCAGGGACGCCGGGACGCCCGCGTAGTCGATGCCCGGGCGCCGCGCCGCGAGCACCGCCGCGGGCCGGACCGTGCCGACGACGGTCCCGCGCTCCGCCCGGACCGCGGCGACCTGCGCGCGCACCTCCGGGAGCAGTGCGACGAACGCCGCCAGGTCGTCGTCACCCGCGTCCGCGGCGAGCACGAGCGTGGCGACGCCGGCCGCCACGACGAGCTCGACGAGCGCGCCCGGGTCCATTGCGGTCCCCGGGTCGAGCACGACGCCGCGCCGGACCTCGCGCGGGTCCCGCCCGACGGCGGCCAGCGCGGCGTCCAGCGCCGCCTGCTCGGCCCGCACCCGCCCGAGGTCGGCGGACGGCGCGGCGAGCCACCAGCCGTCGGCGACCCTGGCCGCGAGCGCGAGCGCGTCGTCGCTCCCGGCGCCCGTGCCCGCGCCGGCCTCAGCCCCCGCGCCGCCCGCCCCGCCCAGCCAGAGGACGAGGTCGTGCCGCGGCGCCGGGCCGCGCTGCGCGCCGAGCGCCCGGTGGTGCCGGCCGTCGAGCACCAGCGGGCCGGGGTCGGTCGCGGACCACATCCCGCGGACCACGGCGACGCCCTCCGCGAGCGCATCCACCCCGTCGTCGTCGGCGGCGTCCGGGGCCAGCCCCAGCTGCACGCGGCCGTCGGTCAGGTGGTCGAGCCCGGCCACGGCCCGGCCGAGCACCGCCGCCGGCCCCGCGAGCCGCAGCCCGCGGGTGGTGAGCGCGACCCGGTCGGTGCTGCCGGCGGCCCAGGTGAGAGCGGTCCACGGGTCGAGCGCGTCGGCGCCGCGGTCGCCGGGGACCACCACGAGGTCCAGCCCGAGCGCCTCGGCCGCGGCGGCACGGTCCGGTCCGGCGTCGGGGGCGGCGGCGTCGACGGGGAGCTCGACGCCGATCTGCAGCGGGTGCCCGAGGTCCACGGTCACTCCCCCGCCGTCGTCGGGTCCACCGGTGCCGTGCCGCGGCGCGCGCGCTCCGCGGCCACCACCTCGCGGACGGCGGGCGCGATCTCCTGCCCGACCACGGCGAGCAGCGTCGGGTCGTCGCCGCTGACGATGAACGCGCTGGTCCCGTGGTCGAGCGCGAGGGCGGCCAGCTGCTCGACCCACTGCTCCGGCGGCCCGGACAGCAGCGCGTCGCCGCGCCGCGCGTCGAGACGCCCACCGACGTTGAGCAGGCGGCGGACGGCGGCGGGTGCGCGGCCGGCCGCGTGCGCCGCGTCGTCGATCCGCGCGTTGCCCGCGTCGAGGTCCGCCGGACCGGACAGGTACGACAGCGAGGGCAGCCACCCGTCGGCCTTCGCCCCGGTGAGGCGCAGCATCCGTGGCTTGTAGGCGCCGACCCAGATGCCGACCGGGTGAGCGGGGGCCGGGCCGCGCTTCGCGCCGACGGCGGACCAGTGCCGGCCGCGGACGTCCACGCGGCTGCGGTCCGTGGTGTCCCAGAGCGCGCGGATCACGTCGATGCCCTCGGCCAGCGCGTCGACGCCCTGCCCCGGCGTGAGGCGGGTGCCGCCCATCGCCTCGATGCCGTCCCAGAACGCGCCGGAGCCGAGCCCGAGCTCCACCCGGCCGCCGGAGAGCAGGTCGAGGCTGGCCACGGCCCGGGCCAGCACCGCCGGCGGTCGCAGCGGCAGGTTGGCGACGTTCGGCGCGAGCCGGATGCGCTCGGTGCGCGCGGCGACCCACGACAGCAGCGTCCAGGTGTCCAGGAACGACGGCTGGTAGGGGTGGTCCTGGAACGTCGCGAGGTCGAGCCCGGCCCGCTCGGACACCTGGGCGAGCCCGACGACACGCTCCGGGTCCGCGTGCGTCGGCGTGATGAACGACCCGAACAGCAGGTCGTGGCCGTAGTCCGTCATGGTGCGCCTCTCGCGAAGACCGGTGGTGCCACCGATCGTATGTTGTGCAGATGATTGGCTCAACCCCGGGTCCGGGGTTAGCATTCCGCGCATGAGCGCGACCACCGAGCAGCACGACTCCGACCTGGGCTGGTCGCTCGGCGTGCTGCTGCGGGCCTACGAGCGGGCGCTCACCTCGGCGCTCGGCGACCTGCCGCACGGCTACCGCGGGTACCAGGTGCTCCGCGAGGTCGTGCGCGGCAGCCAGCCCAGCCAGCTCGCGCTCGCCGGGCACCTCGGCATCGACCGCACCGTGATGACCTACCTGATCGACGACCTGGTCGCCGCGGGCCTGGTCGAGCGCCGGGTCGCCGAGGCCGACCGCCGGCAGCGCCGCGTGGTCCCGACGGCCGACGGGACGGCCCGGCTCGGGGACCTGGAGCACCGTGTCGAAGCCGCGGAGGACGTGGTGCTCGCCGCCCTCGCCCCCGACGACCGCCGCACCGTCGGCCTCCTGCTGCGCCGCGCCGCGTGCGAGTACCGCGACGCCGACCCCGGCGACCCGTGCACGGTCGTCGAGCACGCGCTCGGCCGCTGACCCGGCCCCTCCCCGAGGTCGAGGTCGAGGTCGAGGTCGAGGGTTCCACGCGAGGTCGAGGGTTCCGGCGCCCCTCGCGGTGACGAACCCTCGACCTCGGCGTCAGGAGGCGGTGCTGCGCGTGCAGGCCGCCAGGAGGAGGTCGGCGGCGTCGCGGATCGTGGCCGCCTGGTCGGTGGTGAGGGCCAGGCCGTCGAGCATCGCCGCGGGCACGCCGACCGCCCGGGCACGCAGCGCGCGACCCGCGGGGGTGACCCGGATGGCCAGCGCGCGCTCGTCGTCGCCGCGGCGGGCACGGTCCACGTAGCCGAGCTGCTCCAGGCGCCGGACCAGCGGCGAGGTGGTCGCCGGCTCCAGGTGCAGCAGGCCGGCGAGCGCCTTGAGGGTCAGGTCGCCGTGCTGCCAGAGCGCGAGCATGGCGAGGTACTGCGGGTGCGTGAGCCCGAGCGGCTCCAGCAGCGGCCGGTAGAACGCGACGAGTGCCCGCGAGGCCGCCGACATCGCGAGGCAGACCTGCGCCTCGAGCGCGAGCGGGTCGACGGCGCCCGGGTCGGCAGCGGGCTCGTCGCGAGCCGGGTCGGCAGCGGGGACGGTGGGATCGGGCACGTCCGCGATGGTACCGACGATCGGTTCGTGCGCATACGATGAGGGCACTCATTGACCACGGGAGCGGGACATGGCCAGGATCGGCAGGGCGCACGACCGGCGCGAGGCGGCGCTGCTCAGCGTGTTCGGACCCGCGCAGGTCGGCGACCCCCTCGCCCCCGACCGCGAGGTCGCCGACGCCGACCGGGAGCGCGACCGCGCCCTGCGCACCGAGTTCGTCCGCGTGGTCGGGCCGGACGGGTCGTCCTACCTGGTCGAGCGCACCGTCGAGGGCTGACCGCACGGCACCGCCGCCGGTCCCGGACGTCCCGGGGCCGGCGGCGGTGCCGTGCGCGACGAGCGGGCGGTCAGCGGCGAGCCGCCCCCGCACGCCGCCACGCCAGCACGGCCAGCACGAGCGCCACGAGGCCCGCCACCAGGCCGGCGCCGCCGAGCACCACCGGCAGGGCGCGGTCGTCCGACGCCTCCGGGGTGGCACCGGGCGTCGCGGCCCCGGCATCGGCCGCCGCGTCGGTCCCGTGCGCGGCGTCGGGCTCGGCGGCCGTCGTGGTGAACGCCGGCGCGGGGCTCTCCGGCTCGGCGTCGCCCTGCGCGACCTCGTCCCAGTCGACGACCGTGCCGTCCGAGTAGGTCTGGTGCGCCGGCAGCACCAGGTCGGTGCCGGCCTCGGGCAGCGGCCCGGCGGAGACGACGAACCGCTGGAACGTGCCGTCGCCGATGCCGACGCCGTCGTCCGCGGTCCACACCACCCGCACCGGTGCGCGGGTGATCGTGGCGCCGTCGACCTCGACGGGCTGGGGGAGGTCGCCCTCCTCGACGGTCGCGGTCCAGCCCGGCACGGGCTCGACGCCGACGTAGGTCAGCGGGTGGTCGGTGGGCAGGTCGACCGCCACCGCGGTGGTGCTGGCGGTGGTGGACTCGTTCGGGACGCGGAACGTCAGCAGGGCGTACGCGCCGGCGGCCGTGGTCTCGGGGACGACGCGGACGTGCGCGGACGCCGCCGCGGCGGTGCCGAGCGCGAGGGCGCCGGCGAGGACCGCGCCGGTCGCGAGACGGACGAGCGGGCGGACAGGGGTCGTGGACACAGGGGTACCTCCGGGGGTGCATCGGGAGCACCGCGCGGCGCGTCCGACGTGCGGCCCGGCAGGGGCAGGCACGGCGGGACGGCGCGGGGCGGCGCAGGACGGCACGACCGGGGCCGTCCGAGCACCCGGGTGGGGCGTCGGTCAGGCGGCGGCCGCGCGGGGGCGCGGCACGGCCGGTGGCCCGCGCCGTGCGGCACCGCCCCGGTGGGCGACCAGCCGGCGCAGCGGCGGCACCAGGTCGAGCACCCGGCGGGGACGTCCGGGACCGACGACCGGGGCGGGCCCGGCGAGCGCGGGCAGCAGGGTGGACCAGCGCCGGACGAGGCCGAGCACGCCCCGCTCCGTCGCGACCAGCAGCAGCACGGTGGCGACCATCGCGACGACGTGGGCGGCGAGCATCGGCCCGGCCCCCGGGTGCGCGTGGCCGAGCACGCCGACCGGGTCCACCGCGCCACCGGACACCAGGACCCCGGCGGGCAGCGCGGGCAGCGCACCGTGGTGGCCCTCGACGACCGGCCCGGCCCCGGCACCCGACCCCAGCCACGTCAGCGCGACGTGCACGCCGAGCTGACCCAGCAGGGCCACGGGCAGCAGCACGCGCACGGACAGCGGACGCCGGGCGAGGGCCGCAGCGCCCAGCAGCACGAGCGCGCCCAGCAGGGCCGCGACGGCGGGGCTCGGGGCGTGCCCGCCGCCCAGCACGTGCGCGCCGGAACCCAGCGCGAGCACGGTGGTCGCCACGGCGAGCACCCGCCACGCGGCGAGCGCGCGCAGCAGCGGGGCCGTGTCCATGAGGTCGACGGTACCGGCCACCCGGGACGAAGGTCCCGGCGAGCGCACCGGATCACCCGCTGGTCACCCGGTCCGACCGCGCGGCCTGCGCCCCCCGGCCTTGCCCCGTAGCCTGCAAGGACGACCGACGGTGACAGGAGGCGTGCGGTGACGGCAGGACCGCAGACCACGGGGGCCCCGACGCCCCCGGGCCCGCTCGCCCCGACGACCCCGCCGGTCCCCCCGACCCCGCCCCGGTCGGTGCGCCGCCGACGCCCCGGCGTCCGCGACGTCCGCCTGGTCGTCGCCTACGCCGCGCTGTACGCCGCAGCGTGCTTCTTCGGGCGCAGCACGGTCGTCGAGGGCGGCACCGTGAGCCTCGTCTGGCCCGCCGCGGGCGTGTCCGTGCTGTGGCTCGTGGCCCGCGCGCAGCGGCCCTGGCCCTGGCTCGACGCGGTGGTGCTGGCCGCCGTCACGGCGGTCGTGGTGCGGCTGACCGGCGGGTCCGGGACCGTCGCCGTGCTCGGCGGCGTGGCCGCCACCGTGCAGGCGGTCGCCGGGGCGGTCGTGCTCGCGCGGTGGGTCCCCGAAGTCTGGGCGGCCCGCGGGACCCGGCAGCTACGCCGGGTCACGGACCTGTGGTGGTTCGTGCTCGGCGCGGTCGGGGGCTCGGTCGTCTCCGCCCCGGTCGTGACGCTGGCGCTCCGGCTCGACGGCGGCACCTGGGCGTGGCAGCCCGCCGTGCTGTGGGCGGTCCGGAACACCGTCGCCGTGCTCGGCGTCGTCACGATGGGCCTCGCGCTGGGCGCGTGGTGGCGCGGGCGCCGGGCCCGCGGCACGCACGAGCGGCTGGCCTGGTGGACCGAGGACCACGGCGCGGCCTACCTCGCCGCGCTGGTGCTCGCGCCGCTGCTGTACCTGGTGTGGTTCGTGGGGCTGTCCGAGATCGCCGTCGTTTTCCCGCTGATCGGCCTGACCGTGTGGGCCGGCTCGCGCCTGCCGACCCCCTCGGTCGTGCTGCACACCCTGATCTGCGGGACGCTCGTCATCCAGCTGACGCTCGCCGGCATCGGGCCGTTCGTCGACCTCCCCGGCGTCGCCGCCCAGGTCGTGATCGCCCAGCTGTACGTGGGGCTGGTGACCGTGATCGGGCTGGCGCTCGCGCTGGCCCGCGACGAGCGCGCGGTGCTGGTGGCCGAGCTCGCCGCCGCGCGCGACCGGGCGGTCGCCCAGGCCGCGCTGCTGGGCACCGTGGTCGACACGATGAGCGAGGGCCTGCGGGTGGTCGACGCGCGCGGCCGCGTCGTCGTGCGCAACCCGCGGGCGTCGCTGCTGCTCACCGGGACCCCGCACCTGCCGCTCGGCGACAGCACCTCGGACCTCGACGGGCTGACCCGCCTGGACGGCTCGCCGCTGCCGCCCGACGAGCTGCCGTTCCGCCGGGCGCTCAGCGGGGAGGACGTCGAGGACCAGGACCTGCTGGTCCGGGTGCCGGGCTCCCCCGAACCCCGGATCGTGACGTTCTCCGCGCGCCCGATCCCCGTCGCGTCCGGGGGCGGGGTGGTCACCGTCCTGCGGGACGTCACCGCCGAGCGCACCGAGCTGCGCCGCGCCGCGCAGGTCCAGGCCAGCCTGCTGCCGTCCCGCGGGCTCGACGTCCCCGGGTTCGACCTGGCGGCGCGGTTCGTCCCGGCCGGGTCGGTCGGCGGCGACTTCTACGACTGGGAGCTCGTCCCCGACGGGCTCGTGCTCACGCTCGCCGACGTGATGGGCAAGGGTCCGGCCGCGGCCATCCTCGCGGCGACCACGCGGTCCGTCCTGCACGCCCAGATCGGCCTGCACGACGTCGCGGGCACCCTGTCGGCCACCGAGCTCGCGATGGACGCCGACCTGGTGAACGCCGGTGCGTTCGTCACGATGTTCCGCGCGTTCGTGGACGCCTCGGACGGCAGCATCCAGTACACGGACGCGGGGCACGGCCTGTCGCTGATCATCGGCCAGGACGGCACCTCCCGGCGGCTGGGTGCCACCGGGCTGCCGCTCGGCATCGCCACGGGTCCGGCGCGGACGTCGGCGCGCGACCGGCTGGCGCCCGGGGACCTGCTGGTGACGTTCAGCGACGGGGTGCTCGACGCCCTGGGCGGCTCCATGCGGGACCTGGACCGGGTGCAGGACGCGATCCGGGGCACCGACACCGCCGACGAGGCGGCCCAGGCGGTGGTGTCCCTGGTGCAGGACACCCGGCACCTCGACGACGACCTCACGGTCGTGACGCTGCGCCGGGCGGCCTGAGCCCCCGGGTGGTCGGCGCCACCCGGTCCGGCATCCCGCCCGTCAGCCGTCCCGGCGGACCGCCACCACCGTCAGGTCGTCCGGCCGGTCGGCCACGCCGACCGACAGCCGCAGCACGGCCTCCACGGCCGCGTCGGCGGAGGGGGCGCCGCGCAGGGCGTCGACCACCCGCGGCACCGCGCCGAGCGTGCCGTCCACCAGGTCCAGGACCCCGTCGCTGAACGTCACCAGCAGGTCCTCCGGGCCGAGGTGCACGGTGCGCTGCTCGCGCGCCGGCTCGTCGAGCACGCCGAGCGGCAGGCCGGTCGCCTCGAGCCGCTCGTCGGTGCCGTCGGCCCGGACCAGCACGGTCAGGCCGTGCCCGGCGTCCGCGTACCGGACCTCGCCGGTGCCGGGGTCGAGCGCGGCGTGGAACGCGGTGGCGAACACCCCCGCGCCCGACAGGTCGGAGTGCAGGATCGCGCCGGCGTGCAGCAGCGACTGCGCCACGTCGGCCCCGTACGCGGACCCACGCAGCACCGCTCGGATCGCCGCCGCGAGGATGCCCGCCGCCGCGCCCTTGCCCATCACGTCGACCAGGCTCAGCACCAGCCCGCCGTCGGGCGTCGTCGCCCAGTCGTAGAAGTCCCCGCCGACGGCGAGGCTCGGCAGGCAGGCACCCGACACCTGGTAACCCGGGACCGCGGGGGCGGAGCGCGGCAGCAGCCCGGCCTGGACCTCGGCGGCGCGCGCGAGCTCGGAGTCGATCACGAGCTCCTTCTCGACCCAGGACGCGAGGTCGCGCAGCAGCGACGCGCTCTCCGCCTCGAACGCCCGCGGCGTCTCGTCGGCGATGCACAGCGTCCCCACCCGGAACCCGCCCGGGGCGACGAGCGGCTGGCCCGCGTAGAACCGGATCCCGTCGACCGGGGTCACGAACGGGCTCGCGGAGAACCGCGGGTCGACCGACGCGTCCTCGACGACGAACGTCCCGGCGCCCTGGATCGCTGAGCTGCAGAACGAGTCCTCGCGCCGCACCACCCGCTCGTCGAACCCGGCCATCGCCTTGTGCACCACGACCTCGCGGTCCACGAGCGACACCATCGCCGTGGACACGCCGAACAGCTGGCGGGCCAGGCGGACGACCCGGTCGAAGCGGTCCTCCGCGGGGGTGTCGAGCACCCCGAGCCGGTGGAGCGCCGCGAGGCGGTCCTGCTCGCGGGGTGCTGGTGCCGTCGTCGTCGTTCCCATCACCTCCGACCCTAAGCCAGGCGGGAGCGCGACTCCCGGCACCGGCGTGTCACCCGGGCAGCACCCGCGTCAGCCGCCAGGTGTTCCGGTCGTCCACCCGCCGGAGCTCGAGGGTGTCGACCGCGCGCTGCACCAGGGCGATGCCGCGGCCGCTCTCGGCCAGGTCGTCCACGGGCGCGGGGTCGAGGTCGACCTCCACCTCGGCACCGTCGTCGGACAGCACGGCCTCGACCAGGCCCGGGACGGCCCGCAGCACGGCGGTCGCGCGGACGACCGCGGGGGTCGTCGAACCGGGCGTCGCCGCGCCGGGAACCGTGTGCCGGACGATGTTCGTGGCGATCTCGATCACCGCCGTCTCGAACCGCAGCCGGTCGAGCTCCGGCACGTCGGGCGCGGCCGACCACAGGCGCGCGAGGGCGCCGTGCACGTCGTCGAGCCACGCCGGCTCCGCGGTCCCGTCGACCCGGAAGCTCGACGGCCCCGTCAGCGGCCGTCACCGACCGCGTCCTCGACGGTGGCGTAGGGCCGGAGCACCCGGTCCATCGTGGTGAGCTCGAGGACCGTGCGGACCTGGGGCCCGACGTGCGCGATCCGCAGGTCGCCGCCGGCCGCGCGGGCGGCCCGCAGCCCGCCGACCAGGGCGCCCAGCCCGGACGAGTCCAGGAACGTCGTCCCGGCGAGGTCGACCACGACGAGCGGGCGGCCCGCCGCGATCTCGGCGTCGACCGCGGCCTTGAGCTCCCCGGCCGCGGCCATCGTCAGCCGGCCCTGCACCCGCAGCACCCCCGCGGTCCCGACCTGCTCCGTCACCAGCTCCATGCGTCGTCCTCTCAGTTCCCGCGGCGCGTGCGCGCCGCGTTCTCGCTCAGGTCGGGGGGCGTGGCGCCCGCGCCGGTGTAGCCGCGGTACCGCAGCGCCTGGACCACCACGCTGAGCACGACCAGGTCGTACACCACCCAGACCAGGTTCACGGCCGTGCCGACCCACCAGGACAGCCCGAGCGAGGCCCGGACGACCCCGACGACCGCGGCGACGACCAGCAGCACCATCGCGAGCAGCTGCGGCCACACCAGCCGCCACGAGGCGGTGGCCCCGGAGGGCCGCACCTTCGGGGTGACCGCGAAGCCCAGGGGCCGACCGAACCACACGTTCGCCGCGGCCGTCCACACCGCCTTGATCCACACCGGGAACAGGGCCAGCGCGTACTGCTGCCCGCGCCAGGTGCGCACGCCGCGCGCCGCCACCAGGAACAGCACCTGGCTCGCGAGGAAGAACGGGATGAACCGCACGAAGAAGTCGACCGTCCACGCCGTCACCGGCAGCACGCCGAAGCACAGGAAGATGATCGGCGCCGCCAGGTACACCAGCGCGGCGAACCCCGACAGGTACGACCACATCGTCGCGAAGTACATGAGCTTCTGGCCGACCTTGAGGCCGCGGACGCCCAGGGGGTTCTCCTTGAGCATCACCTGCATGGTCCCCTGGGCCCACCGGAGCCGCTGGGTCATCATCGTGCCCAGGTCCTCGGGCGCGAGGCCGTGCGCGAGCGACTCGTGGTGGTAGACGGTCCGCCAGCCGAGGGCGTGCAGCCGCATCGCGGTCGCCATGTCCTCGGTGACCGACAGCGTCGCCACCGGCATCACGGCCTGCGCCTCGCCGGACCGGTCGACGTCGACCGCCCGCACCAGCGCCTGCACCGACTCGATCGCGCCGATCGGCGACCACTCGCGGTCCGCGAGCCGGGCCAGCGCGGGCTCGTCCACCACGACGGCGCCGATCTGGTCGTCCCGGGCGATCGGCAGCGCCGCGATGGCCGCGAGGTCCGCCTCGATGCTCGCGACGTCCTGGGCGACGACCGAGGCGGAGATCGCGTCCACCCGACGCTGGAACCCGTAGGTCACGTCCGACAGCGGCTCGCCGGCGTCCAGCGCGCCGAGCGCCTGCGCCGCGGCCTCCTGGACCTCGTGCAGGACCGCGGCCTGGGTCGCGTCCGGGGCGGTCCTCTGCGCCTGCGCGAGCAGCCGGCGCGACGCGTGCAGCGCCTCACGGACCGACCGCTCCGTCTCGCGGACGTAGCCGACCAGGCCGAGCTGCATGAGGGCGTCCCGGCGCAGCACGGCGTTGGACCCGCAGAAGAACGCGGCGTTCCAGCCGTCCTTGCCCTGCTGGATCGGGCCGTAGAACAGCGGCGCCTGGCTGCCGAGCGGGTCGGCCTCGGTGACGTTGGTGAAGAACTGGGGGGTCTGGACGAGCGCGACCCGGTCGTCCTCGAAGTAGCCGAGCGTGCGGTCGAGGATCGCGGGGTCGGGGATCTGGTCGGCGTCGAGGATGAGCAGGAACTCGCCCTCGGTGACGAACAGCGCGTTGTTGAGGTTGCCGGCCTTCGCGTGCCGGGGACGGTCGACCCAGTCCTCGGAGCGCTCGATGTAGCCGACCCCCGCGGCGCGCGCGGCCGCGGCCAGCTCCGGCCGGCCGCCGTCGTCCAGCACCCACGTGCGGTGCGGGTAGCGGATGTCCCGGGCCGCGACGGCCGTGGCCATCACCAGGTCCACGGGCTCGTCGTACGTGGTGACGAACACGTCGACGGTCAGGTCCTCGGGCGGGGCGGGCGGGGCCTCGCGCCGGCGGGCCCGCCACATCGTCATGCCGAACAGGCCGACGTCGATGAACGAGTAGGTCTCGGCGATCACGAGCGGCACGGCGATCCACCAGGCCGACCAGTTGACCGAGTCCAGCCAGCGCCAGACCACGTAGTTCAGCCCGAGGACCAGCGTCACCGTGACGACGACCCGCAGCACGAGCTCGCTGCCTCATGCGTTCTCCTCCCCCGGCGCCGCGGCGGGGTCCCGCGACGTCGTCCCCCGCGCGACCCTACCGACGGGTCGGGTCCGCAGCGCGTCGGCGCGCGCCGGGGGCGCCCGGGCTGCCCACCGAGCCTGGGCATTAGTAGATTCTTCAAGTAATCTCTGCGGACCGACCGGCGCGACCGCGCCGCGCCGCCCCACCCGAGGAGTTCCCATGCCCGACCGCAAGCCCTCCGCGGCCGAGCGCCAGGCCCGCCTGGCCGCCGTCCGCGCCGAGCAGCGTCGGTCCGAGCGCCGCCGCACGATCGTGATCGGCTCCGTCGCCGGGGTGCTCGTGCTCGCCCTCGTCGGGATCGCCGGCTTCGTCCTGGTGGGTGCCGCGCGCGACCGCGCCGCGGTGCAGGCGCAGGCGGACGCGGACATCGAGGGCGTCGAGCAGTTCGACGGCCTCACGTTCAACCACGTGACCACCACGGTCGACTACCCGCAGACGCCGCCCGTCGGCGGGGACCACGCCGCGGCGTGGCTGAACTGCGGCGTCTACACCGAGCCGGTGCCGAACGAGAACGCCGTGCACTCCCTCGAGCACGGCGCGGTGTGGATCACCTACGACCCGTCGTTGCCCGCCGACCAGGTCGCCACCCTCGAGGCCCTGGCCGCGAACCAGTCCTACGTCCTGGTGTCCCCGTACGAGGGCCTCGGCTCGCCCGTCGCGGTGAGCGCCTGGGGCTACCAGCTGCAGCTCGACTCCGCCGACGACGAGCGCCTGCCGGTGTTCGTCCAGAAGTACCTGCTGAACCCCGAGCTCGCCGAGGTCGGCGCGCCCTGCTCGAACGGCGTGGGCGTCCCGGCGTGACCGACCGCACCGGCACCGGCCTCCCCGGGCGCGGCGTGCTCGTGGTCGTCGCCGTGGCGGCCCTCGTGCTCGGCGGTCTGGGCGGGGCGGTGCTCGCGCGGCAGCCCGCACTGACCGCCGCGTCCGAGGCCTCCGTCGACGCCGGGTTCGCCCGGGACATGCAGGCGCACCACGCGCAGGCCGTCGAGCTCGCCGTGCTGGTCCGCGACCGGAGCACCGACGAGGAGGTGCGCACCGTCGCCCTCGACATCCTGCTCACCCAGCAGAACCAGATCGGCCAGATGGCCGGCTGGCTCGCGACCTGGGGGCTGCCCGCGGCCTCGTCCGCGCCCGTGATGGCCTGGATGGACGGGGAGCACGGGCACGCCGACGGGTCCGCCACCCCCGGGGCGGGCGACGCCGGCTACGCCGCGATGCCCGGGTGGGTGTCCCGCGCGGACCTGGCCCGGCTCACTGCCGCGACCGGCACCGACGCCGACCGGCTGTTCCTCGAGCTGATGATCCCGCACCACGAGGGCGGCGTGGAGATGGCGCAGTACGCCGTCGACCACGCGCAGCGACCGCAGGTGGTCGCGCTCGCCCGCGGCATCGTGACCGCGCAGGAGCGCGAGCTGCGGGTGCTGCACGACATGCTCGACGCGCGGGGCGGGCCGCTGGCGTGACCCGCGGCGCGCAGGCACCCGGCGTCAGTCGCGGGTGCGCAGCTCCAGGCTGATCTGGTCGGCGTCCAGCACCTTCAGCGCCTCGGTCAGCGCCCCGGAGCTCGCGGTGCCGAGGTCGCGCACCCGCAGCAGGGCCGCGCGCTGCGCCTCGAGCACCGCGAGCCGCAGTTCCCGGTACTGCGCGGCCACCGACGTGCGGTCCGCCTCGGCGTCGGCGTCCTCGTCGACCTCGGCGCCCTGGCGGGCCGTCAGGCGGCGGGCCTTGTCCAGCACGTCCGGGGAGTACGGGGTGCCGTCGGGCCGGCGCAGGTCCGCGCTGCCGAGCAGGTCGCCCGCGGCCTGCGCCATCTCCCCCACCAGGCGGTCCAGGTCCGCGCGGTCCTCGGCGCCGTCGCGCGCGAGCCCGAGCCGGCGCACCAGCCAGCCCAGCGTCCCGCCCTGCACCAGCAGCGTGCCCGCCGCGACCACGAACGCCACCAGCACGAGCAGTGCCCGGTGCGGGGTGTCGGACGGCAGCGACTGCGCGGCGGCCAGGGTGACGACGCCCCGCATCCCCGCCCACACCAGCACCGCGCCCTCGCGCGGACCCAGCGGCTCGGCCCGCAGGTAGTCGAGGTCCGCGATCCGGCGGGTGATCCGGGTGCGCAGGCGCTCGGTGCGCCCCGCGGCGCGCGGGCCCCGCCCGCCCTCGTCGCCCGGCGGCCGTCCCGGGAGGCGCAGCGCCGCCAGGTCCTCGCGCCGCAGGTCGCCGATCGCGTCCACCCGGTCGTTCATCGCGGTGAGGAACCCGCGGGCCGACTCGCCGCGCCGCGCCCGCCGGGACAGCGTCGCGAGCAGGAACGCGACGTACCCGGTCCGCACCAGCAGCACCACCGTGGCCGCCAGCGCCCCGAGCCCGAGGGCCACCCACAGGCTGCCGTGGTCGTCGCGGACCTCGACGACCAGTCCGTACAGCTCGAGTCCCATCAGCAGGAACACCGCCCCCTCGAGCAGCAGCTCCAGCGTGCGCCAGTTCGCCGCCTCCGCGATGCGGTCCTGCGGCCGCAGCCGGACGCTGCCGGTGCCCGCGACCAGCCCGGCGGCGACGGTCGCGACCAGCCCGGACGCGTCCAGGTGCTCGGCAGGGATGTACGCGACGAACGGCACGATGAACGAGATCGCGGTGGTCAGGTGCGGGTCGGCCACCCGGGCCCGGACCCACAGGCTGACCTTGCCGACGACGGCGCCGATCAGCACCGCGACCGCCACCGCGAACACGAAGTCCGTGGCGACCTCCCACAGGGTCACGGACGCCGCGGTGGCGACGATCGCGGACCGCAGCAGCACGAGGGCGGAGGCGTCGTTGAGCAGGCTCTCGCCCTCGAGCACGGTGACCACCCGGGGACTGACCCCGGACCGGCGGACGATCGACGTCGCGACCGCGTCCGTCGGGCTGATGACGGCGCCGAGCGCGATGCCGGTCGCCAGCGAGACGCCGGGGATCAACCAGGAGAACAGCAGGCCGAGGGCCACCGACGTCACGACGACCAGCAGCACCGACAGCCCGCTGATCGCCGTCAGGTCGCGGCGGAAGTCCATCGTCGGCATCGACACCGAGGTCGCGTACAGCAGCGGCGGCAGCACCACGCCGAGGATCCACTCGGGCTCGATCTCGACCGCGGGCACCGCCGGCACCAGGCTGATGAGCACGCCGAGCACCACGAGCAGCAGCGGCGCCGACACCCCGACCCGCGGCGCGAGCGCCGTCACCGTCACCACCGCGACGGCGGCGATCACCCCGATCATCAGCAGGTCCATCGCCCGCGCTCCTGTCGTCGCCGCTGCGTCCGACGGCGCCGCGGGCGCCGCCTCCTCCGGGTCGAGGCTACGTGCTCCGGGCCCGCCACCAGCGACCTCACCCCGGTCCGCTGTGCGGATCGCTTACTGAGACTGAGAATCAGTTGTGCTAGCGTCACCGCCATGAACGCCACCACCCGCCCCCGACCCCGCGTCGCCGCGGCCCTCGGCCTCGGGCTGTCCGTCACCCTCCTCGCCGCGTGCGCCCAGAACGGCACGTCCGCCGCGCCGTCCGCCACCGCCGACGAGACCGCCGCCGCCCCCGCCGCGACCGAGGTCGCCACCGCCAAGCCGCGCCTCGCGCTCACCTACGACGGCGGCATCCAGGTGCTCGACGCGTCCACCCTCGAGCTCGTCGCGGACATCCCGCTCGACGGCTTCAACCGGCTGAACGGCGTCGGCGACAACCGGCACGTCGCCGTGTCGACCACCGGCGGCTTCCAGATCCTCGACGCGGGCACCTGGACCGAGCCGCACGGCGACCACACGCACTCGTACACCAGCGACCCGGTGCTCACCGACGTCACCTGGGCCGCCGAGAAGCCCGGCCACGTCGTCGTGCACGAGGGCCGCACCGCGCTGTTCGACGACGGCACCGGCACGGTCACCGTCCTCGACTCCGGCGACCTCGCCGACCCGGACGCCGACACCCGCGACGTCACGCTGCCCGCCGCGCACCACGGCGTCGCGGTCGAGCTCACCGACGGCACGCTCGTCGTCTCCGAGGGCACCGAGGACGCCCGCACCGGCATCCGCGTCCTCGACGCCGAGGGCACCGAGATCGCCGCGAACGACACCTGCCCCGGCGTGCACGGCGAGGCCGTCGCCGCCGACGAGGCCGTCGTCATCGGCTGCGAGGACGGCGCCGTCGTCTACGCCGGCGGCACCATCGCCAAGGTCGCCGCGCCCGACGCCTACGGCCGCATCGGCAACCAGGCCGGCACCGAGTCCTCCCCGATCGTGCTCGGCGACTACAAGTCCGACCCCGACGCCGACCTCGAGCGTCCGACCCGCGTGTCCCTGATCGACACCCGCGACGCGTCCCTGCGGCTCGTCGACCTGCCGTCGTCGTACACGTTCCGCTCGCTCGCCCGCGGCGACGCCGGCGAGGCGCTGGTGCTCGGCACCGACGGCGCCCTGCACGTCATCGACCCCGAGTCCGGCACCCTCGTCCGCTCGATCCCCGTGATCGACGCGTGGGAGGAGTCCGAGACGTGGCAGGACCCGCGCCCGGCGATCACCGTGCTCGACGGCTCCGCCTACATCACCGACCCCGCCACGGCGTCCGTGCACGCGGTCGACATCGCGACCGGCGAGGTCTGGCTGTCCACCACCCTCGAGGTCACCCCGAACGAGCTCACCAGCGTCTCCGGCGCGGCCCCCGAGCACGGCACCCACACCCACTGACGCTCCACCCCCCTTCGCCCCCTCCCCCTCTCAGCCCCGGGTGGATCCACCCGGTCGGACACGCCCATGCGTGTCGGGCCGGTGGATCCACCCGGGGCGTCGTCCCACCCCGGAAGGACCTCCCGTGCCCCGCACCGCCCGCATCGCCGCCGCAGCGCTGACCGCCCTCGTCGTCACCGGAGTCGCGGCCTGCTCTCCCGGCAGCAGCGGCGACGACGGCACCCACGACGTCGTCGCCGCGTTCTACCCCCTCCAGTTCGTCGCCGAGCGGGTCGGCGGCGAGCACGTCGACGTCCGCTCGCTGACCCCGCCCGGCGGCGAGTCCCACGACCTCGAGCTGTCCCTGAGCGCGGTCGCGGGCCTCGGCGACGCGGACCTCGTCGTCTACCTCTCGGGGTTCCAGGCCGCGACCGACGAGGCCGTCGCGTCCACCGGGCCGGAGCACGTCGTCGACGCCGCGGAGGCCGCCGCGCTCGAGGCCGGCCCCGACGGCGTGGACCCGGGCGCTGGCGGCTCCGACGCCCTCGACCCGCACTTCTGGCTGGACCCCACCCGCCTGGCCGCCGTCGCGCACCAGGTCGCGGACGCGCTCGCCGAGGTCGACCCGGAGCACGCCGCGGAGTTCGCCGCGTCCGCCGACGACCTCGCCGCCGACCTGGACGTGCTCGACGCCGAGCTCGCCGACGGCCTCGCGGCCTGCGCGGGCGCCACTCTGGTGGCGTCGCACGAGGCGTTCGGCTACCTCGCGCAGCGCTACGGCCTGCACCAGGTCGGGATCAGCGGCATCGACCCCGAGGTCGAACCGTCCCCCGCCCGCCTGCGCGACGTCGCC
Organism: Cellulomonas sp. KU4C; assembly: GCF_056868065.1. Taxonomy (NCBI): domain Bacteria; kingdom Bacillati; phylum Actinomycetota; class Actinomycetes; order Micrococcales; family Cellulomonadaceae; genus Cellulomonas; species Cellulomonas sp. KU4C. The sequence goes on from NZ_CP200322.1 coordinate 74,753, forward strand.
GTCACCGTCGAGGCCGAGGGTGTGCGGACCCTGTTCTTCGAGGTGCTCGCCAGCCCGAAGGTCACCCGGACCCTCGCCGACGAGCTCGGCGTCGCCACCGCCGTCCTCGACCCCCTCGAGGGCCTGGCCGAGGACGACGACCGCGACTACCTCACGATCATGCGCGCGAACCTCGACGCCCTCACCACCGGCCTCGCCTGCACCCCCTGATCCCTGCGGGGTGAAGCGTCGGCGTCAGTGGTTCCGGAGCGCGTCGATCAGGGCGGCCTTGCGCATCGTCGACCGGCCCGAGACTCCGATCTCGGCGGCCCGGCGGCGCAGGTCCGCGACGGTCCAGTCCTCGTACGACCCGGACTCCCCGCCCGCGCGCCCGACCGCCGACCGACCGCGCGCCGCCGCCGCGTTGGCGATCCGCGCGGACTTCTCCTTGCTGTTGCCCTCATCGCGGAGCTCCTCGTAGAGCTCCGCGTCCTTCACGCTGGGACCGGGGTCTCGCTGCGGCACGACGCCCTCCTCGTCTCGACACGCCCGTCCCCTCGAGGTTGCCCGCACCGCTCGGCCCGCGCACCCCGAACCACCGCCGGGGTGGATCCACCCGGGGCCGCCGTGGCACGAGGCTGCCGCCACGCTTCGGCGCGCCGCACCGGATGGATCCACCCCGGGAGGGGAACGGACGCGGTCAGGCCGCGCGGTCGCCGAGCCAGGGGGCCAGGGCGTCCGGTGCGCCGAGCCACGGGGCGAGGCCGCGGGCGTGCTCCTGGGGCGTGAGCAGCAGGTCCTCGAACGCCGCGAGCAGGTCGGTCCGGACGTCCTCGACCCCGGTGAGCACGAGCCGGGTGCCCGGCGTCCGCCGACCCCAGGTGCCGAGCGCGCCGACGCTGCAGCTGCCCGCCCGCGCCGTCCCAGACGCAGACCGAGTCCGGGCGGCTCGGCACCCAGAAGTGCCCCCGGCTGCGGTAGGCGCCCTGGCCGAGCCTGGCGACGTCCTCGACCAGCCGCTCGGGGTGCATCGGCCGGTCGGCGGCGAGCTCGAGGGTCCACACGCCGTTGCCGGTCGGGGCGCCGGGCACGGGGGCGACGTGCAGGGGGTCGAGCCGGCGGTCGCCCGCGCGGACGTCGTGCGCGGCGGCGAACAGCACGTCGGCGTCGGCGGCGTAGATGCCGTCGACGCGGGCGCCGTCGGCGGCACGGACGTGGTCGAGCAGGTCGGACGCGACCGGGTGCTCCGCGGGGTCGCCCGCGACCAGCACGACGTCGGCGTGCCCGACCTGGGCCGCGAGCGCCTCGCCGACCGCGCGACCGTCGTCCTGGGTGAGCGCGAGCCCTCGCTCGTCGAGCAGGTCGTCGCCGAGCAGGTCGTCGGCGAAGGTCGCGAGGTCCAGCGCGGCCACCACCCGGGAGAGCCGCAGGCTGCGCAACCCGCCGCCGCGCCGCGTGGCCCACCCGAGCGCGCGCGTGACCGGCAGCGACTCGGCCGACACCGGGAGCGCCAGGACCACGGCGTCCCACCGGGGGTCGCGGGCGAGCCGCTCGAGCGTCGGCACCGCGTCCTCGCGCACCGAGCAGCTGAGGCAGGCGTGCTCCAGCGGGACGAGCACGTCCTCGATGACGCCACCGGCGTCGGCGACGACGCGGCGGATCCCGCCGCCCTCGGGGCCGTCCACGATGTCGTGCCGCAGGACGACGGTCCGGGGCCGGTCCATCACGACGCCGAAGGCGACGGCGTCGCGCAGCAGGGGGTCGACGGTGGCGAGCACCACCAGGGGCTTGGGGTCACGGAGCACGCGCATGGCGGCACTCTAGCGCTTGTCGGGACTGATTCTCATTACGTATAGTCCTCGCATGTCCGCTCACTGCCAGGTCCTGGGCACCTCCCCCGGGTTCGGCCACTCCATCTCCCACTCCCACCGCCGGACCAAGCGCCGGTTCGACCCGAACATCCAGCACAAGCGCTACTGGGTGCCCTCGCTCGGCCGGCACGTCCGGCTGACCGTCAGCGCCCGCGGCATCAAGACGATCGACCGGCTCGGCATCGAGGTCGTCGTCGCCCGGATCCTCGCCCGCGGGGAGAAGGTCTGATGGCCCGCACCGCCGACCTGCGCCCGGTCATCAAGCTCCGCTCGACCGCCGGGACCGGATCCACCTACGTCACCCGCAAGAACCGCCGCAACGACCCCGAGCGCCTCGTGCTGAAGAAGTACGACCCGGTCGTCCGCCGGCACGTCGACTTCCGCGAGGAGCGCTGAGAGATGGCCAAGAAGAGCAAGATCGCCCGCAACGAGCAGCGCAAGGAGGTCGTCGCCCGGTACGCCGCACGCCGCCTCGAGCTCAAGGCCGCGTCCGTCGACCCGCACCGGAGCGAGGCGGAGCGCGTCGCCGCCCGCACCGCGCTGCAGGCCCTGCCCCGCGACGCCTCGCCCACCCGCGTGCGCAACCGCGACGTCGCCGACGGCCGACCCCGCGGCTACGTGGGGAAGTTCGGCCTGTCCCGCGTCCGGATGCGCGCGATGGCCCACCGCGGCGAGCTGCCCGGTGTCACGAAGTCGAGCTGGTGAGGAGCACCCCATGAAGCCCGGCATCCACCCCGAGTACCACCCCGTCGTGTTCCGCGACGCCTCCGCGGACTTCGCGTTCCTCACCCGCTCGACCGTGACGTCCGACGCGACCGTCGTCTGGACCGACGGGAACACCTACCCCGTCGTCGACGTCGAGGTCTCTTCGGCGAGCCACCCGTTCTACACGGGCCGGTCGCGCGTCCTGGACACCGCCGGCCGCGTCGAGAAGTTCCGCCGCCGCTACGGCCAGACCACCCCCGAGGAGCCCCGATGAAGGTCCGCGCGTCCCTGCGCTCGCTGAAGCAGAAGGAGGGCTCGATCGTAGTGCGCCGCCACGGGAAGACCTTCGTCATCAACAAGAAGAACCCGCGCTGGAAGGCGAGGCAGGGCTGATGGCCGTCCCGAAGCGGAAGCTCTCCCGCAGCAACACCCGGTCGCGCCGCAGCCGGTGGAAGGCGACGCCCGTCCCGCTGACCCCGGTCCGCACCCCCGACGGCCGCGTCGTCGAGGCCCCCCGCCGCCTGGCCCGCGCGATCGAGCGCGGCCTCGTCACCCCCACCTGACCCATCCCACCCACCCGCTCCCGCCGCGCCGCTGCCCGCGAGGGCGCAACCGACACCACGAGGGCGCAACCCACGGGTTGCGCCCTCGTGGTGTCTCCACCGCCCTCGGCGAACGGCGCCGCGCGGGTGGGTGGGTAGCGTGGCGCGGGTGACGGAGGAGCTGGCCGTGCCGGACCGCGTGGTCGACGTCGAGACGCCGCAGGGGCTCGCCCGCGGGCACCTGTTCCTGCCCGCCGGCGTCGCGCCCGGCCGCGACTCACCCCGCCACGACCCACCCTGCCCCGACTCGCCCGGCCCGGACGCCCGCGTCTCGGTCCCGGGCGCGCTGGTGCTCGGGCACGGCGCGGGGGGCGGCATCGGCGCCCCGGACCTCGTCGCGGTGACCGCCGCGGCGACGGAGCTGGGCCTGGCGGTCGTGCTGGTCGAGCAGCCCTACCGGGTCGCGGGGCGCCGCGTCGGGCCCCGCGGACCGGCGCTCGACTCCGCGTGGGCGGCGGTCGTGGCGCACCTGCGGGCGCACGTGCTCGACGGACCACTGGTCACCGGCGGCCGGTCGGCGGGCGCGCGGACCGCCTGCCGCACCGCGTCCGACACCGGAGCGGCGGGGGTGCTGTGCCTGGCGTTCCCGACGCGGCCGCCGGGCCGCCCGGACGCGCCGAGCCGGCTCCCCGAGCTCGACGCTGTCGACGTGCCGGTCCTGGTCGTCCAGGGCGACCGCGACCCCTACGGCACCCCGCCGCCGACCCCGGGCCGCACGGTGGTCACGGTCCCCGGCGACCACGCCCTGCGCCGCGACCTCGCCGCGGTGACGGCCGCCGTCCTCCCCTGGCTCCGCGCCACGCTCCCCCAGCCCTCACCCCCCGGCCGCTGAGGTCGAGGGTTTCGCCGCCCGGCGGCCTCGCAAACCCTCGACCTCGCGGCAAACCCTCGACCTCGTCGGCGGCGGGCGCGGGGACGGCGGCGAGGGCGGGTCAGCCGGCGAGGAACGTGCGGATCGCCTCGGTGACGAGCGCGTGGTCGTCGGCCTGGGGCAGGCCGGAGACGGTGACGACGCCGACGACCCCGACGCCGTCGACGTGCACCGGGAACGCCCCGCCGTGCGCGGCGTACTGCTGGAGCGGCAGGTCGTGCACCTCGGCGAACGTCGTGCCCTTCGCACGGGCGCGCAGCCCCTGCAGGAACGACGACGTCCCGAACCGCTCGACGACCCGGACCTTGCGCTCCACCCACGTGTCGTTGTCGGCGACGGTGCCCGGGCGCGCGGCGTGGAACAGCTGCTGCGTGCCGCGGCGGATGTCGACCGTCACGGGCAGGTCGCGCTCGACCGCGAGGCGCACCAGCAGGGTGCCGAGCTCCCAGGCGTCGTCGTGGGTGAACGTGGCGAACCGGAGCTCGCGCTCCTGCCGCTCCACCGCGGTGATCTGGGCCGTGAGGTCGAGGTCGTCGCTCATGCCTGAGCATCCTGCCACCGGCCCGGCCCGGCCCAGCCGTGCCACCGGCCCGGCCCGGCCCGGCTCAGCCGTGCCGGCGGGCCCGCACGACCGTGTCCCGGATGGTGATCTCGTTCCCGTCGGGGTCGGTCGCGGTGCGGGGCCGGGCCTCCGCGACCAGCACGTCCCAGCCGGCGGGGTCGAGGGCGGCGACGACGTCCGCCGGCTCGAAGAACAGGTCGGGCAGGTCCGGGCGTCCGATGGTCGTGGCGAGGTCGCTCGCGTGGTGGGCGACGACCAGCAGCGTCCCCCCGGGCGCGACCGCCGCGGCCATCCGCCGGAACCCGGCGGCACGCGCCGCGGGCGGCAGGTGCAGGAAGTGCGACGTCACCAGGTCGTAGCGCTCGGCGCCCGGGTCCCAGTCGCCGAGGTCCGCGCGCACGGTGCGCACCCGGGCGGCGACCTCGGGTCCGGCCTGGGTCGCCGCGTCCGCGAGCCGGTCCAGCGCCGTCTGCGCCAGGTCCACCCCGGTGACCGTCCACCCGCGGCCGGCCAGCCAGAGGGCGTCCCCGCCCTCGCCGCACGCGATGTCGACCGCGGTACCGGGCGGCAGGTCGGCGACCTCGTCGACCAGCTGGGGGTTCGGCCGGCCGCTCCAGATCTGCGGCCGCGCGCGGTAGCGCTCCTCCCAGAACTCCCGGTCGTGCCGCTCCTCGCCCACCGGCGGGTGCCCGTGCGGACCGTGCGCCAGCGTGTGGTCGGCGCCGTGCTCGTGCCGGGCAGCGGTCGCGACCAGCTCGGCGACCTCCCGCTCCGCCCGGGCGGAGAACGGCGCGGCCTCCTCGGCCCGACGGCGCGCGACCGCGGCGGCCAGGTCCTCCGCCGCGAGCTCGCCCACCAGAGCCGCCCCCGCGGCGAGCCCGGCGGCCGCGGCGACCTGCACCTGGGCCCGCAGGTCGGTCGCGTTGCCGGCCACCCGCACCCCGGGCACCTCCGTGACCCCGTCCGCGCCGGCGACCACCCGGTGCCCGACCACGTGCCCGGCCATCTCGACGGGCTCGACCGCCAGACCGAGCCCCCCCAGACCGTCCAGCCGCGCCTCGAGCCCGGTCGCGACCACGACCGCGGCGCACGGCAGCTCGACCCCCGACGCGAGCCGGACGCCCGTGACCGCGTCGTCGCGGACCAGCAGCCCGCCGACCCGCCCGTCGACGACCCGGACGTCCCGTGCCGCGAGCTGCTCCCACTCGTCGTCGGTCGGCTCGGGGGCGGTGTGCAGCAGCAGCGTCACGTCGTCGGTCCACCCGCGCCACATCAGCGCCTGGTGCACGGCGAGCGGCCCGGTGCCGAGCACGGCGACCGGCCGGTCCCGCACCTCCCAGCCGTGGCAGAACGGGCAGTGCAGCACGTCCCGGCCCCAGCGCTCGGCGACGCCCTCGACGTCGGGCCGCACGTCGACGAGGCCGGTGGCGACCAGCACCCGGCGGGCGTGCACGACGCGGCCGTCCGCGAGCGCCGCCCGGAACCCCTCGTCGGCGCGCCGGACGTCCGCGACCCGACCCTCGACGACCTCGGCGCCGTAGCCGGTGACCTCGGCGCGGCCGCGGGCGAGCAGCTCGGCGGGGGGCAGGCCGTCGAGGCCGAGGTACGCGTGCATGTGCGCCGCGGGGGCGTTGCGGGGCGCACCGTCGTGGACGACGAGCACCCGCTTGCGGGCCCGGGCGAGCGTGAGGGCGCCGCTGAGGCCCGCGGCCCCGCCGCCGATCACCAGCACGTCGTAGCGGTCCTGCGCGTCCATCGGGGCTCTCCTGTCGTCGGGGTGACACCACTTTCCGCCGTCGACCCCGGGTTGACAAACCTTGTTGCCGGACCGGCAAACTGGCCCGGTGACCGACCAGCCGGACCTCGACCCCGTGCTCGATGCCGTCGGCCCCCGGCTGCGCGACCTGCGCCAGCGCCGGGGGGCGACGCTCGCCGACCTGTCCCGCAGCACCGGCATCTCGGTGAGCACCCTGTCCCGGCTCGAGTCGGGCGGCCGCCGCCCCACGCTGGAGCTGCTGCTCCCCCTGGCCCGGGCCCACCAGGTCCCGCTGGACGAGCTGGTCGGCGCCCCGGAGACGGGCGACCCGCGCGTGCACCTGTCCTCGTTCGAGCGGCACGGCGTCACGTACGTCCCGCTGACCCGGCGCCCGGGCGGCCTCCAGGCGTACAAGCAGGTGTTCCCCGCGGGCTACCACGCGGGCCCGCCCGACCCCCGCACGCACGAGGGCTACGAGTGGATCTACGTGCTGTCCGGGCGCGTCCGGCTGCTGCTCGGGGAGCACGACGTCGTCCTCGAGGCCGGTGAGGTCGCGGAGTTCGACACCCGGGTGCCGCACTGGATCACCAACGCCGGGCCGGGTCCGGCGGAGGCGCTGAGCCTGTTCGGGCCCCAGGGCGAGCGGATGCACGTCCGCGCCCGGCCGACCCGCCGCGGCACCCCGGAGTAGCCCTCAGGCGACGGCGACGAGCGCGAGCACGGCCGCCCCGACCGCCAGGGGCGTCAGCCACAGCCCCTGCACGACGAACGCCCGCACCGGCACGTGCACCAGCGCCTGCCGGCACCGCTGCCACCACAGGACCGTCGCCAGGGACGCCCACGGCGTGAGCAGCGGCCCGACGCCCGTCCCGATCAGCACCGCCGCGAGCCGCAGCGGGTCGCCGCCCGCGACCGGCTCCAGCACCAGGTAAGCGGGCAGGTTGTTCACCACGTTCGCGGCACCCGCGGACAGCCCGGCGACCCCCAGCAGCGCGGCCGTCGACCCGCCGGCCGGCGCGACGTCGACCAGCCAGTCCCCCAGGCCGCGCACGTGCAGGGTCTCCACCCCGACGAACAGCGCGCCGACGATCAGCAGCATCCGCCACGGCACGAGGTCGCGCGCCCGCCCCGGCAGGGCCCGTCGGCGCACCCCGAAGGCCACGAGCAGCAGCACCGCGGCCGCGAGCGCCACCGCCCAGACCGGCAGCCCCACGACGAACCCGACCGCCATCACCGCGGTCACGGCCCCGGTCGCGAGCAGCAGCACCCGGTCCGGCGCGACGTACCGCGGGCCCGGCTCGAACCGCCCGCGCAGGGCCGCGCGGCCCCGCACACCCAGCACCAGCACCGTCGCCAGCACCGCCGCCAGCGCGGGCGCCCACATCAGGGCGACGTACCCGACGTCCTGCTCGCCGAACCGGTGGTCGGCCAGGAGGTTGGTCAGGTTGGACACCGGCAGCAGCAACGACGCGGTGTTCGCGAGGGCCACCACGGTCAGCACCAGCAGCAGCGGCGACGTCCCGGTGCGCCGGGCGAGCGCGATCGCGAGCGGGGTCAGCAGCACCGCGGTCGTGTCCAGCGAGAGGAGCACCGTCGAGGCGACCGCGATCAGCACCAGCAGCAGCCACAGCACCCAGCGGCGCCCGCCGGCGGCCCGGGCGGCGGCGTCGGTCGCCGCGTCGAACAGGCCCGCGGCGCCGCAGAGCTCGGCGACGACGGTCAGCGCGGCGACGAACAGCAGCACCGGCCCGACCCGCTCGGCCAGGGCCGCCGCGTCGTCGCCGGGCAGGGCCCCGGACAGCACCAGACCGGCGCCCGCCACGACGGCGACCGCCCACCACGGAACAGCACGTCGACGCCGGGACACGGCGGCACTCTAGGACCGCCGCGTCCCCGGCGCCCGGCAGGACCGCCCGGCAGTCAGTCCAGCATCCCCGCCGCCAGGGCGGGGGCGAGGACGGGCGTCAGCGGCAGCCGCGGGATCAGCGTCGCCTGCACCACGTGGTAGAGGTCGGCCTTGCCCTCCCAGACGGTCCGGGACACGGTGTTGTCCGTGCCGAGCTCGTGCCACCACGAGCCGCCGTCCCGGTCGACCAGGTGCTCCTGCGCGTAGTCCCACCAGGTCGCGTACCAGTCGTCGAACCGCTGGTCCCCGGTGGCGGCGTGCAGCGTCGCGGCCGCGGCGATCCCCTCGGCGGCGACCCAGTGCATCCGCTCGCGGACCACGGGCGCGCCGGACCAGTCGACGGTGTAGACGAACCCGGGTGCGCCGTCGACGTCCCAGCCCTCGCGCACGGCGGCGTCGAACAGCGCGACCGCGTCCTCGAGCATCCAGGCGGGCGCGACGTCCCCGGCGGCGGTCAGCGCGGCCCGGGCGTGCAGCGTCAGGCGCGCCCACTCCAACCAGTGGCCGATCGTCGCGCCGTAGGGACGGAACGGGTGCGCCGGGGTGTCGACGTTGTACTCCAGGTCCGCGACCCAGTCGGCGTCGAAGTGCTCGGGGATCCGCCAGGCGTTGTCCTTCGCGAAGCCGTCGACCACGCGCGTCAGCACGCGGACCGCCCGGTCGAGCCACACGCGCTCCCCGGTGACCCCGTGCGCCGCGAGGTACGCCTCGACCGTGTGCATGTTGGCGTTCACCCCGCGGTAGCCGTCGAGGTGCGTGAAGGTGCGGTCCCAGGACTCGACGGCCATGCCGGCCTCGTCGTCCCAGAAGCGCCGCTCGGAGACCTCGAGGGCCTCGCGGAGCAGCGCCTGCGCACCGGGCCGGCCCGCGGCCGCCGCCGACGAGGTCGCCAGCACCACGAACGCGTGCGGGTAGGCGGCCTTGTCGGCGTCGCGCGGGGTGCCGTCGGCGTTCACCTCGGCGAACCAGCCGCCGTGCTCGGCGTCCCGGAACAGCCCGTCGAGCGCGGCGAGCCCGTGGTCGACCAGGGCGGCGCTGCCCGGGCGGCCGAGCAGGTGCGCGAGCGCGTACACGTGCGTCATCCGGCAGGTGATCCACAGCTCGGCGGGACCCGGCAGCGGGCGGCCCACGTCGTCCAGCCGGAGGAACCCGCCGGTGGGCACCGCGGAGGCCCTCCCGAAGGCGAGCAGGCGGTCGGTCTCGGTCTCCAGCCAGCGGGCGTGCGCGGGCGTCGTCAGCCACGTCATGGGTGTCACCCTAGTCACACCCGACCCCCCTCCGGCACCCGTGAACGCCCTGGCCGGACGGGGTCTGCCGGGTTCGTCCGACTCGTCCAGCACCTTTGACACCGCCACCCGCGCGGCGGGAGGATCGACCACGGTCCGGTCGAACGACGCGGCTCTGCCCGGCCGGTGCACACCCCCGTCCCGACGGACCTCCCGCTGCCCCGTGCTCCACCCCCGCCCTCCGCGACGTGGTGCGCGACGACGGGCGCGATCCGGCCACCCCCGGGCGCGCCGGACTGGCGAGCCGGGCAGGAGCGACCAGACTGGGTGCGAAGGCGCTGGTCGCGGCACGGACCAGCCTGTCGTCCGCCGACCGCCTGCCCGCCCGAGCCCGACACCGACACGCACCTGGAGCAGCTCCCGTGGCACCCGCCCCCGACCGTCCCGCCGCGGTCCTCGACGGCCTCGACGCCGTCCTGTTCGACCTCGACGGCGTCCTCACGCCGACCGCCGTCGTCCACATGCACGCGTGGGCGCGCCTGTTCGCCCCGCTGCTCGACGCCCGCGGGGTCGAGCCGTACGCCGACGCCGACTACTTCGCGCACATCGACGGCAAGCCCCGGTACGACGGCGTGGCCTCGCTGCTCGCCTCCCGGGGGATCGAGCTGCCGTGGGGCGACCCCGCCGACTCCCCGGACACCGAGACCGTGTGCGGCCTCGGCAACCGGAAGAACGCCGTGTTCACCCAGGTGCTCGAGACCGAGGGCGTGACGCCCTACCCGGGGTCCGTGCGCCTGGTGGACGCGCTGATCGCCGCCGGCCGGAAGGTCGCCGTCGTGTCGAGCAGCCGCAACGCCGTCCCGGTGCTCGCGGCGGCCGGCCTGACCGACCGGTTCCCCGTGGTGGTCGACGGCCTCGTCGCCGCCGCGCGCGGGCTGCGGGGCAAGCCCGACCCCGCGACGTACCTCGACGCCGCCGCGCAGCTGGGCGTGCCCCGCGAGCGCGCGGTCGTCGTGGAGGACGCCGAGTCCGGCGTCGCCTCCGGCCGTGCCGGGGACTTCGGGCTCGTCGTCGGCGTGGACCGCGGTGCGGGCGCCGACGTGCTGATGGAGCAGGGGGCCGACCTGGTGGTGGAGGACCTCGCCGAGCTCCTCGCCGCCCCCGACGACGCGGAGAGCACCCTGCCGTGAACGCGACCTCCCTGTTCACCCCCGACCCCCTCGACCGGCACCGCTGGGGCCGCGACCCGTGGGCCCTGCGCGAGACGCAGCACGACGCGTCCGACCTGGGTCGCACCGAGACGCTGTTCGCCGTCGGCAACGGCTACCTCGGCATGCGCGGCAACGTCGAGGAGGGTCGCGACAGCCACAGCCACGGGACCTTCATCAACGGGTTCCACGAGACCTGGCCGATCCGGCACGCCGAGGAGGCGTACGGCTTCGCCCGCGTCGGGCAGACCATCGTCAACGTCCCGGACGCGAAGATCCTGCGGCTGTACGTCGACGACGAGCCGCTGCTGCTCACCGTCGCCGACCTGCACGAGTACGAGCGCAGCCTCGACTTCCGCGACGGCGTGCTCAAGCGCGACCTGGTGTGGCAGACCCCGTCCGGCAAGAAGGTCCGGGTCCGGTCGCGCCGCATGGTGTCGTTCGCGGAGCGGCACCTGGCGGTCATGACCTACGAGGTCACGATGCTCGACGCCGACGCGCCGGTCGTGGTCAGCAGCCAGATCCTCAACCGCCAGGACGGCCAGGACGAGTACCACGTGCGCTCGGCCGCGATGGGCGAGGGCTTCGACCCCCGCAAGTCGGAGACGCTGACCGACCGCGTGCTGGAGCCCCGCAGCCACTGGGGCGCCGACGGCCGGTACGTGCTGTCGTACCGGGCCGCGGACTCGGGCATGACGCTGTCCGTCGCCGCGGACCACGCGATCGAGACCGAGAACTCCTACGAGGAGCTCTCGGCCGTCGAGCCGGACCTCGCCAAGCACGTGTACCGGGTGGACGCCAAGCGCGGCCGGCCGGTGCTCATCACCAAGGTCGTCACCTACCACTCGTCGCGGGGCGTGCCGGCGCGCGAGCTCGCGGACCGCTGCCGCCGGACCCTGGACCGGGTGCAGGCGACGGGCGTCGAGCAGCAGCTCACCGAGCAGCGCGCGTGGCTCGACGACTTCTGGGCCCGCAGCGACGTCGAGGTGCACGGCCAGCCCGAGCTGCAGCAGGCCGTCCGGTGGAACCTGTTCCAGATCGCGCAGGCCACGGCCCGCGCCGAGGGCAACGGCATCGCCGCGAAGGGCCTGACCGGTTCCGGGTACAGCGGGCACTACTTCTGGGACACCGAGATCTACGTCCTGCCGTTCCTGACCTACACGTCGCCGCGGGTCGCCCGGAACGCCCTGCGGTTCCGGTACACGATGCTCGACCACGCCCGCGCGCGGGCCGCCGAGCTCAACCAGCACGGCGCCCTGTTCCCGTGGCGGACCATCAACGGCGAGGAGGCCTCGGCCTACTACGCCGCCGGCACCGCGCAGTACCACATCGACGCGGACATCGCCCACGCCGTGCGGCAGTACGTGGCGGCGACCGGGGACGACGGGTTCCTCGCCCGCGAGGCCGTCGACATCCTGGTGGAGACGGCGCGCATGTGGGCGGACCTGGGGTTCTGGCGCGGGACGAACGGCGACTCGTCGTTCCACATCCACGGCGTCACCGGGCCCGACGAGTACACGACCGTCGTGAACGACAACCTGTTCACCAACGTCATGGCCCGCGCGAACCTGCGCGGCGCCGTCGAGGCCGTCGACCGCCTCGCCCGCGAGCGCCCCGCCGACCACGCCGCGCTGCTGGCCCGGCTGCACCTCACGCAGACCGAGCTCGACGAGTGGGCGCACGCCGCCGAGCGGATGCACATCCCGTTCGACGAGCGGCTCGGCATCCACCCGCAGGACGCGCAGTTCCTCGAGAAGGAGCTGTGGGACCTGGCGAACACCGACCCGAGCAAGCGCCCGCTGCTGCTCTACTACCACCCGCTGGTGATCTACCGGTTCCAGGTGCTCAAGCAGGCCGACGTGGTGCTCGCGCTGTTCCTGCAGGGCGACCAGTTCACGCCGGAGGAGAAGCTCGCGGACTTCGACTACTACGACCCGCTGACCACCGGGGACTCCACCCTGTCGGCCGTCGTGCAGTCGATCGTCGCGTCCGAGGTCGGGTACCAGGAGCTCGCGCTGCGGTACTTCACGTCCGCGCTGTACGTGGACCTGGCGGACCTGCACCACAACACCGCGGACGGCGTGCACGTCGCGTCGGCGGGCGGCGTGTGGAGCGCGCTGGCCTGCGGGTTCGGCGGCATGCGCGACCACGAGGGCGTCGTGTCCCTCGACCCGCGGCTGCCGGAGGTCTGGGACGGGCTGACGTTCCGCCTCACCCTGCGGGGCACCCGCGTCCGGGTGGACGTGCGGCACACCGAGCTGCGGCTCACGGTCGAGGAGGGCGACTCCGCCCGGCTGGTCGTGCGCGGCGAGCCGGTGACGGTCACCGCCGGCGAGCCCGTCGTCGTGGCCCTGGCGCCCGCGCCGCGGCTGATCGGCACCCCGACGGTCCGCGACATCGAGGGCACCCGGCGCGCCGACGGCACGCTGATGACCGCGACCGTGCCGGACCACCCCACGGTGCTGACGCCCCCGCCGGGCGCGCACGACTGACCCCGCCGGACCGACCCGTTCGGACCGCACGACCGAGGCCCGCCACCCCGTCCGGGGTGGCGGGCCTCGGTCGTGCGGGACCTCAGGTGACCTGGACCAGGTACCGCAGCGAGATCGTGCCGGGCAGGTCGGCCGGGGGCGCGTCGGGGTCGTCCGGGCGCTCGCCCGCGGTGCCGGGACTCGCGTCGGGCACGGCTCCGGCGGCCCGGACCGCGCGCCGGTGCCGGGTGGGCGCCGGCCGGTCGGCGACGAACGCGGCGAGCGCGGGCTCGACCCCCCGGCGCAGCAGCGCCACGTTGCTGTCCGGCCGCAGGTCGACCGCCAGGATCCCGTCCTCACCGAGGCCCCAGACCAGCAGGGTGCGGTCGGCGGTCTCGAGGAGCAGCCGCGCCCGGCCGTCGGGCGCGACGCCGTCCGCGCGACGCAGCATCTGCGCGAGCCCGGGCAGCAGGTCGGCGACCGGGGCGGGGAGCCGCGCGCCTGCCGTCGCGTGCCCGTCCGCCGGGACCCAGGCGACGCGCGCGTCCAGCGGCAGCACGCCGTCCAGCGCGCGGAGCAGGCCGTCGACGCCGGACACGGCCCGGGTCACAGCTCGACGTCGGCCGCCGCGGCGCGCAGCCGGTGCCGGGCGAGCGCGAGGTTGCCCCGCTCCCGGTCGAGCACGAGGTAGGAGAACAGCCCGGCGAAGCGGGGGTCGCGGCTCATCACGACGAGGTGCAGCTGGCCGGACAGGGTGATGAGGATGTCGTCCACGAGCTGCTCACCCCCGAGCTGGTCGATCGCGCGCATCTGGGCCCGGACGACCTCGGTCGCGACCGCGGCGGCGAGCTCGATGTCGAACGGCACGGCATTCACGGTGGTGAGCGTCATGCCGCTGGTGTGGTCGACGACGGCGAAGGCGACGGCGCCGTCCAGGGACATGAGGCTCTGCGCGGACTCCTGCAGGCTGGGCACGGGTTCCTCCTGGTCACGGGCGGGGACCCGAGCACCCTAGCGGCATTCCGGGGCATTCCCGCAATGCGCCGGATGACCATGTTCACCAATGCCGCAAAAGCCACGGACGTGCCATTTCATCTCACAAGCGGACGATCCGGCACGCCGGCCGTCGGGCGTCGGGCGACCGGTCGCGCGACCCCGCGGGCCCGACCGCACCCCGGGACCTACGTCCGCAGGACTCCGGTCCCAGACTTTGTGAAAAGTTTCTCGATACGGTCTTCTCGTGAGGTCGACGGAGCCCTCCACCCCACCCCATCGGAACCCTCGGGAGAGCCCCCGTGAGCACCACGAGCACCGACACCGGCACAGCCGCCGCCATCGACCAGCTGGTCGCCGGCGCCACCAAGGCGCTGGCGGAGTACGCGCACTTCACCCAGGAGGACGTCGACCGCCTGGTCAAGAAGGCCGCCGTCGCCGCCCTGGACCAGCACGGCCACCTGGCCGAGCTCGCCGTCGAGGAGACCGGTCGCGGTGTCTTCGAGGACAAGGCCGTCAAGAACATCTTCGCCTGCGAGCACGTCACCAACTCGATGGCCGCCCTCAAGACGGTCGGCGTCATCAGCCGCGACGAGATCAACGGCATCACCGAGATCGCCGAGCCCGTCGGCGTCATCTGCGCGATGACCCCGGTGACCAACCCGACGTCCACCGCGATCTTCAAGTCGCTCATCGCGCTGAAGACCCGCAACCCGATCATCTTCGCGTTCCACCCGAACGCGCAGCAGTCGTCCGTCGCCGCCGCCCGCGTCGTGCGCGACGCCGCGGTCGCCGCCGGCGCCCCCGAGCACTGCATCCAGTGGGTCGAGACCCCGTCGATGGAGGCCACCGGCCTCCTCATGAACCACCCCGGCGTCTCCACCATCCTCGCGACCGGCGGCAACGCGATGGTCCGCGCGGCCTACTCCTGCGGCAAGCCCGCCCTCGGCGTCGGCGCCGGCAACGTCCCCGCCTACATCGAGAAGTCGGCCAAGCTCAAGCGCGCGGTCAACGACGTGGTGCTGTCCAAGTCGTTCGACAACGGCATGATCTGCGCCTCCGAGCAGGCCGTCATCATCGACGACGTCATCTACGACACCGCGCTCGACGAGTTCGCGGTCCTGCACGCGTACCGCGCGTCCAAGAAGGAGAAGGCGCTCCTCGAGAAGTTCATCTTCGGCGTCGAGGCCAAGGGCAAGAACTGCGCCGACGCCAAGCTGAACCCCACCGTCGTCGGCAAGTCGCCGCAGTGGATCGCCGAGCAGGCCGGCTTCACCGTCCCCGCCGACACCTCGATCATCCTGGCCGAGGTCTCCGGCGTCGGCCCCGCCGAGCCGCTCACCCGCGAGAAGCTCTGCCCGGTCCTCGCGGTGCTGCGCGCCACGTCCACCGAGCACGGCATCCAGCTCGCCGAGCAGATGGTGGAGTTCGACGGCCTCGGCCACTCCGCCGCCATCCACACCCAGGACGACGCGCTGACCGAGGAGTACGGCAACCGCGTCAAGGCCATCCGCGTCATCGCGAACGCCCCGTCCTCGCTCGGCGGCATCGGCGACATCTACAACGCCTTCATCCCGTCCCTCACCCTCGGCTGCGGCTCCTACGGCCACAACTCGGTGTCGAACAACGTGTCGGCGATCAACCTCGTCAACATCAAGCGCGTGGGCCGGAGGAACAACAACTTGCAGTGGTTCAAGGTCCCGGCCAAGACGTACTTCGAGCCGAACGCCATCCGCTACCTGTCCGACATGGCCGACGTCGAGCGCGTCACCATCGTCACCGACGCCACGATGACCACGCTGGGCTTCGTCGACAAGATCATCGACGTGCTCGGCCGGCGCACCAACAAGGTCGCGCTGCAGATCATCGACCAGGTCGAGCCCGAGCCCTCCGTGAAGACCGTCCAGGCCGGTGCCGCGCAGATGCGCCACTTCCGTCCCGACACGATCATCGCGCTCGGCGGCGGCTCGCCGATGGACGCCGCCAAGGTCATGTGGCTGCTGTACGAGCACCCCGAGATCGTGTTCTCGGACCTCAAGCAGAAGTTCTTCGACGTCCGCAAGCGCGCCTTCAAGTTCCCGACGCTGGGCGAGCTCGCCAAGCTCGTCTGCATCCCGACCACCTCGGGCACCGGCGCCGAGGTCACGCCGTTCGCGGTCATCTCCGACCCCGACGCCGGCAAGAAGTACCCGCTGGCCGACTACGCCCTGACGCCGACCGTCGCGATCATCGACCCGGTGCTCACCGCGAAGATGCCCCGCTCGCTCGCCGCCGACTCGGGCTTCGACGCCCTGACCCACGCCACCGAGGCGTTCGTCGCGGTCTACGCGAACGACTTCACCGACGGCATGGCGCTCCAGGCGATCCGCCTGATCTTCGACAACCTGGCGCAGTCGGTGAACGGCGACCCGGCCGACCCGGCCACCAAGGACGCCCGCGAGAAGATGCACAACGCGGGCACCATCGCCGGCATGGCGTTCGGGAACGCGTTCCTGGGCATCGTGCACGCGATGGCGCACGTCATCGGCTCGACGTTCCACCTGGTCCACGGCCGGACGAACGCCACGCTGCTGCCGCACGTCATCCGGTACAACGGCAAGATCCCGACCAAGCTCACCAGCTGGCCGAAGTACGAGCACTACGTCGCCCCGGAGCGGTTCCAGCAGATCGCCCAGATGCTGGGCCTGCCGGCCGAGACCCCGGAGCAGGGCGTCGAGTCCTACGCCCTGGCCATCGAGGCGCTGCGCGCGAAGGTCGGCATCCCGTCGTCCTTCCAGGCGCAGGGCGTCGACGAGCAGGACTTCCTGTCCCGGCTCGACGAGGTCGCGATGGGCGCGTACGAGGACCAGTGCGCTCCCGCGAACCCCCGCATGCCGATGCGTGCGGACATGAAGGACATCATGACTGCGGCCTACTACGGCACCTCCGTCACCGAGGTCCGGGGCCGCCGCGAGCAGCAGGGCGCGGTCGCCGCGCCCGCCGGGGCGGGGGCCCCGGCCGAGGACGGCGCCACCAGCGCCTCCTGACCCCCTGAGGGTCGCTGCTCGCCGAGCGCCCCGCCCGCGGACCACCGCGGGCGGGGCGCTCTTCTGCGTGCTCCCAGGTGCACCTGCCACACTGACCGTCCCCGACGAGGAGGCCTGGAGATGACCACCCGCCGCACCGCCCTGCCGACCCGCGCCCCGCACGCCCGGACGTCGCCGTCCCGCCGCGCCCGCGCCGCCCTGGCCGTCCCCGCGCTGCTCGCCGCCACCGCCCTCCTCGGCGCGTGTGCCGAGGTCCAGGAGGCGACGTCCCAGGCGCAGTCCGCCGTCGACTCGGCCCGCGACGCCGCCGACCGGCTGGGCGAGCTCGCCGACTCCGCCCGCGCGAGCGTCGAGAGCGCCCGCGCCACCGTCGACGACGTCTCCGCCCGCCTCGGCGAGCTGGACGCCACCGCCCGCACGGCGACCCAGGGCGCCCTCGACCAGGCGAGCACCGCGATGACCGACGCCACCGCGGCCCTCGAGCAGGCCCGCACCGAGGGCGGCGCCGCCACCCAGGAGCAGCTCGACGCCGCCCGCAGCTCGCTCGACTCCGCGCGCGCGGCCCTCGACCAGGCGTCCGGGCAGGTCGACGCGACCACCGCCGAGGGGCTCGACCGCCTCGCGCAGCAGGTCCAGGAGCTGTCCGACCAGGTGCAGCAGGCCGAGCAGGGCTGACCGGGGCCGCGCACCGACCAGGCGGGCGAGTCGGGCGCGGGCGAGTCAGGCGCGGTCGCCCGGCGCAGACGTCACCCGCAGGAGCGACCCCGGCAGGGTTCAAGCCGCGCGACGTGCTGCCGATCACACAAGCATGACCACGCAGCACCCGCGCACCCGCACCCGGCACCACGTGCCGTGGTGGATCGCGTGCGCGTGGGGCTCGCTGGTGCTCCTGGTCCTCGGCGGCCTCGCCGCGGCCTCCGGCGCCCTCTGACCCACCCCTCCCCGCGCGCCGCACCCACCGCGCCGCGCACCCACCGCGCGCACCCACCCCGCCCTCTCCCCCGCCCCCCGACGAGTGGTCACGACACGCGAGCCCGGGACTTCGCGCTCCAGCGTGTCGTGACCTCTCGTCGGACGGGACCGGGCGGGGTGCGGGGCGGGGTGCGGGGGGCGGAGCGGGTGGGTGGGTAGGCTCCTCGGGTCTCCTGGAGAACGGACCGCGATGAGCAGCACCAGCCCCCACGCCCCCGCCCCGGCCGCGCCCGCGGGGCGGTGGCGGGACGCCGCCCGGGCCACCGGGCTGCTCGGCGCGGACGGCGTGCCGCGGCCGACGATCTTCGCCGAGATGTCCGCGCTCGCCGCGCACACCGGGGCCGTGAACCTCGGCCAGGGCTTCCCCGACGTCGACGGCCCGGAGTCCGTCAAGCGCGTGGCCGCCGAGGCGATCGCCGCGGGCGTCAACCAGTACCCGCCGGGGCCGGGGGCGCCGGAGCTGCGTGCCGCCGTGGCCGCCCACCAGCTGCGGCACTACGGCCTCGCCGTCGACCCGGGCACGGAGGTGCTGGTCACCACCGGGGCGACGGAGGCCGTCGCCGCCGCGCTCCTGGCACTGACCGAGCCGGGCGACGAGGTGCTGACCCTGGAGCCGTTCTACGACTCGTACGCCGCCGTGATCGCGCTGGCCGGCGCGCGGCACACCACCGCGCCGCTGGTCGCCACCGCAGGCGGGTTCCGGCTGGACACCGACGCGCTGCGGGCCGCCGTCACCGACCGCACCCGCGTGATCCTGCTGAACACCCCGCACAACCCGACCGGCGCGGTGCTGACCCGCGAGGAGCTGGCGGCCGTGGCCGAGGTCGCCGAGCGGCACGACGTGCTGGTGGTCACCGACGAGGTCTACGAGCACCTCACCTACGACGGCGCCGAGCACGTGCCGTTCGCGACGCTGCCGGGCGCCGCCGGGCGCACGCTGACGATCTCGTCCGCGGGCAAGACGTTCTCGTTCACCGGCTGGAAGATCGGCTGGGTGACGGGGCCCGCGCCGCTGGTCGACGCCGTGCGCGCGGTCAAGCAGTTCCTGACCTACACCTCGGGCGCCCCCTTCCAGCCGGCCGTCGCGCACGCGCTGGACCTGGAGACCACCGACGGTCCCGACGCGGGCTACGTGCGCGGGCTGCGCGACTCGCTCGCACGGCGGCGCGACCTGCTGAGCGCGGGACTGTCCGCGGCGGGGTTCACCGTGGTGCGGCCGCAGGGCACGTACTTCGTCGTGGCGGACGCCGCGGCGCTGCTGTCCGGGCCGCTCGCCGGGCACGGGCTGCGGGACGCCGCGGACCTCTGCCGGGCGCTGCCCGGGCTCGCGGGCGTGGTCGGCGTGCCGGTCGGGGCGTTCACGCACCCCGGCTCCGCCGCCGACGCGGCCCTGCGCACCGCGGTGCGGTTCACCTACGTCAAGCAGGAGCCGGTGCTGCGCGCGGCCGTGGACCGGCTGGCGGCGCTCACCGTCTGACCGCAGGCCCGCCCGCCCGCGCCGGTCAACGCCGGTGGGCACCGGTCAGCGCCGGGTGTGCTCCGCCTGGGTCCAGCCGCCGCGGCGGTACGCGGGGGTCGCCAGCGCCAGCACCAGCAGCGCACCGGCGGCCGCGCCGGCCATCACGGTCGACATCGCCACCGCGTCCTCGCCGAGCACCCCGACCAGCGGGCTGACCACGCCCGCGACGCCGGCCTGCAGCGACCCGATGAACGCCGCCGCGGTGCCCGCGCGCTCGCCGTGCCGGGACAGGGCGATCGCCGAGGCGTTCGGCGGCGTGAAGCTGACCAGCGACATGATGAGGAACAGCGCGACCAGCAGCGCCGGCAGCCCGCCCGCGCCGGTCACCGCGAGCACCAGCAGCAGGACGGTGCACGCGAACGACACGGGCAGGGCGGTGCGGATGATCTGGATGGGCGCGAACTTCCGCACCAGGGCGGCGTTGACCTGCGCGCCCCCGACCAGCCCGATGCCGTTCACCGCGAACACCAGCGCGAACTGGTTGGCACTCAGCCCGAACCCCTCGCGCAGCACGAACGGCGACCCGACGACGTAGCTCATCAGCACCGCCTGGCCGAGGCCGGGCAGCACCGCCAGCGCCACGAAGTGCCGGTCCCGCAGCAGCACCCGGTACCCGCGCCACGCGCCGCCGGTCGAGGCGATCCGCCGGCTCGCGGGCAGCGTCTCGGGCAGCCGGAAGAACACGACCACCCAGAGCGCCGCGCCGTACAGCGCCAGGGCGACGAACACCCCGCGCCAGCCGAACTCGCCCGCGATCAGCCCGCCGACGCTCGGGGCGAACAGCGGCGCGACGCCGATGACCAGCATCAGCCGGGACAGCAGCCGGGACGCGTCGGGGCCGACGAACCGGTCCCGGATCACCGCCATCGCGATCACCGACGCGGACGCGTTGAAGAACCCCTGCAGGGTGCGCAGCGCGATCAGCGGGACGATCGCCGGGGCGATCGCGCACAGCAGCGAGGTCACGACGTGCAGGGCGACGCCCACGAGCACGGGCTTGCGCCGGCCGAACCGGTCCGACAGCGGCCCGATCACGAGCTGCCCGACGGCGCCGCCGATCAGCATGGCGGTCATCGTGAGCTGCGCGGCCGCAGGACTCGTGTCGAGCTCGCGCGCGACGTCGGGCAGCGACGGCAGGTAGATGTCGGTGGTCACCGCGGGCAGCGCGGTCATCACGCCGAGCAGCAGGACGTACTTCGCGTTCGGGCGGAAGACCGGCTCGGTGGTGCTGGGGGTACCCGGGGTGGGCGGCTCGCCGGTGCTCATGTTGTCCGATGTTCCCACGCGACCCGCGCAGCCAGCGAATCGATTCGACCCCGCCCCCGCCCCGCTCCCGCCCCGCCCCGCCCCCGCTCCCGCCCCCGCGCCGAGGGCGCACGAGACACCACGAGGGCGTACGCCACGCACTACGCCCTCGTGGTGTCTCGTGCGCCCTCGCGGAACGCGCGGAACGCGCGGGGGTGGGAGGTGGGGGTGAGGTGGGAGGTAGGGGGGGTGGGTCAGGTGGTGCGGAGGCGGACCGGGGCCAGGATGCCGATGCCCTCGAGCTCGCGGGCCGGGAGCGGCTCGAGGAGCAGCCCGGGGGTGTCGACGAGCAGCCGGGCGGTCGCGGGGTCGGTCAGGACCGTGCTCGGGTCCGCGACGTCGGTGAGCCGCGCGGCGACGTTCACCGACGGCCCGAACACGTCGCCGAACCGGGACAGCACCCGGCCCCAGACCACCCCGACCCGGACCGGCGTGACGCCGCGAGCGCCCTCGGCGATCCCGCCCGCGCCCTTCTCCCGCTCCACGTCGAGGTCACCGCCGAGCACCCGCGCGAGCTCCAGGGCCACCCGGGCGCCGGTCCGCACGTCGTCGGCGACGAAGAGGACCGCGTCGCCGATCGTCTTCACCACCCGGCCGCCGCCCTGGGTGACGACGTCGCGCGCGGCCGTCTCGAACCGCTGCACGAAGTCCGACAGGTCCGTCGAGCCGAGGCCCGCGGTGCGGCGGGTGAACGACACCATGTCCGCGAACCCGACGGCGCGCGCGAGCGGCAGCGCGGCCGGGTCCCCGCCGACGTCCTGCCCGGCGGCGAACTCGACCGAGTACCGCGACGCGATCGCGGCCAGGTGCCGGCGGTAGGCGTGCAGCAGCTGGGCCTCGAGCACAGGGGCGAGGCCGGGGAGCTCGTCCAGCACCGCGCGGCGGGCGGCCGGGTCGTCGAGGTGGTGCCGGGTGGCCATGTCCTCCACGAGGGCCTCGACCTGCCACAGGGCGAGGCGGTCGCTGGTGTGCCCGAGCGCGCGGGTCAGCGAGATCATCGTGCGGCTGCCCAGGTGGTCCTCGTGCAGCAGCCCGGCGACGCGCTCGACGGCCTCGGCGTCCCGGCAGGTGAACGCGACGTCGTCGGCGTCCGGGTGCGGCAGCCCGAGCGTCCGCCAGTACAGCCGGACGAGCTCCAGGTCGAGCCCGGCGCGGTCGGCGAGGTCGCGCAGCGACAGGGTGCGGGGACCGCCGAGCAGCAGCGCGTCCAGCGCCTGCGCCCCGTCGTGCTGCTCGTCCTGCACCGCGTCCGTCACGCCTGCGACCCTAGTTCACCGACGGGCCGCACGTGACGCACATCACCGGCCAGCAGCACGTGCGCGACCCCCGCGGCGTCGCGCACCACGAGCGCGCCGTCGGCCGCGATCCGCTCGGCCGTCCCCCGCAGCTCGGCGCCGTCGGGCAGCGTCGCGCGGACGACCTCGCCCAGCGTCAGGCAGACCGCCGCGACCTCGGCGTCGAGCCCCGCGAGCGCCGCGTCACCGGCCGCCGCGCGCCACCGGTCCACCAGGTCCGTGAGCTCGCGCACGACCGCGACCAGCACGGTCGTCCGGTCCGCGTGCGGGGCGCCGGCCGCGCGCAGCGACGTGGCGCTCGGGACCGGCAGCTCCTCCGGCGCCTGGCCGACGTTGACGCCGATGCCGAGCACGACGGCGGCTCCCGCCGTACCCGCCCCGACCCCGGGCGCGACCTCCGCCAGCACGCCGACCGCCTTGCGGTACCGGCCCCACCCGGGCAGGTCGGCGCCGTCGGCCGCCGGGACCAGCACGTCGTTCGGCCACTTCACCCCGGCCGCCAGGCCCGTGGTCGACCGGAGGGCGCGGGCGACCGCGAGCCCCGCGAGCAGCGGCAGCCAGCCCCAGTGCGTCGGAGGCACGCCGGGGCGCAGCGCCAGCGAGAACGTCAGCGCCGAGCCGGGCGGCGTCGTCCAGGTGTGGCCCGCGCGGCCGCGCCCGGCGTCCTGGTGCTCGGCGGCGAGCAGACCCCCGTCGGCCCACGCGGGGTCGGCGGCGAGCAGCGCGAGCAGGTCGGTGCTGGTCGAGCCCGCCCGCGGCACCACGGCGCACCGCGCGAGGGGGCCGGCGGGTGCGAGCAGGGCCGAGCGCACCTCGTCGGCGCGCAGCGGGGCCCGGGGGTCGTGCGTCGTGTCGTCCACGGGCCCATCCTCCCCGGACGCCGCGCGCGGGCGGTTGTGGCATCCGCACGACGCGGCGCGCCGAGGTCCGTGCCCGTCGACCAGGGCCGTCAGGGGGCCGGGAGCACTAGCCTTCACCGGGTGACTGATGACTCGACCACGACGCCCGCGGCGCCCGGGCTCCCCGCCGGCACCGCCGCCAAGGTCGCCGACCTCGCCGACCGGTACCGCCGCGCGGTGACCGAGCCCGAGCTCGCCGCGCAGGACAAGCAGCACGCCCGCGGCAAGCGCACCGCCCGCGAGCGCATCGAGGCGCTCCTCGACCCGGGCTCGTTCACCGAGCTCGACGCGTTCGTCCGGCACCGCTCGCAGAACTTCGGCCTGGACCGCAAGCGGGTGCCCGGCGACGGCGTCGTGGTCGGCCACGGCACGGTCGACGGCCGGCCGGTCGCCGTCTACTCCCAGGACTTCACGGTGTTCGGCGGCAGCCTGGGCGAGGTGCACGGCCAGAAGATCACCAAGGTGATGGACCTCGCGCTGCGCACCGGGATGCCCCTGGTCGGGATCAGCGACGGCGGCGGCGCGCGGATCCAGGAGGGCGTCGCCGGGCTCACGCAGTTCGCGGAGATCTTCCGCCGGAACGTCGCGGCCTCGGGCGTCATCCCGCAGATCAGCCTGATCCTCGGCCCGTCGGCCGGCGGCGCGGTGTACTCCCCCGCGCTGACCGACTTCATCGTCATGGCCGACGGCACCTCCAACATGTTCATCACCGGCCCGGACGTGATCCGCGCGGTGACCGGCGAGGACGTCGGCTTCGAGGAGCTCGGCGGCGCGACGACGCACAACACCCGCTCGGGAGTCGCGCACTACCTGGCCTCCGACGAGGACGACGCGCTGGACTACGTGCGTCAGCTGCTGTCCTACCTGCCGCAGAACAACCTCACCGACCCGCCGGCGTACCCGCACGAGGCGGAGCTCGACGTCACCGACGAGGACCTCGAGCTCGACACGCTCGTCCCGGACTCCGACAACCAGCCGTACGACATGCGCACCGTCGTGGAGCACGTGCTCGACGACGGCGAGCTGCTCGAGGTGCAGCCGCTGTTCGCGCGCAACGTCCTGGTCGGGTTCGGCCGCGTCGAGGGACGGCCGGTCGGCGTCGTCGCGAACCAGCCGCTGACGATGGCCGGCACGCTGGACATCGACGCCGCCGAGAAGGCCGCGCGGTTCGTGCGGACCTGCGACGCGTTCGGGCTGCCGGTGCTGACGTTCGTGGACGTGCCCGGGTTCCTGCCCGGCACCGACCAGGAGTGGAACGGCATCATCCGCCGCGGCGCGAAGCTCATCTACGCGTACGCGGAGGCGACCGTCCCGCTCGTCACCGTCATCACCCGCAAGGCGTACGGTGGCGCGTACATCGTCATGGGGTCCAAGCAGCTGGGTGCCGACGTGAACCTCGCGTGGCCGACCGCCCAGATCGCGGTCATGGGCGCCGGGGGCGCGGTGAACATCCTGCAGCGCGGGGCCCTCAAGCAGGTCGCCGACGCGGGCGGGGACGTCGACGCCGAGCGCGCCCGCCTGACCAGCGAGTACGAGGAGGCCATCGTGAACCCCTGGGACGCCGCCGACCGCGGCTACGTGGACGCGGTCATCGCGCCCGCGCAGACCCGGTCGCAGATCGTGCGGGCGCTGCGCGTGCTGCGCACCAAGCGCGCCGCGCTGCCGCCCAAGAAGCACGGGAACATCCCGCTGTGACCGGCGACCCGACCGTGCCCGGCGACGGCCACGACCACGACGCGCACGACGGCCACGGGCACGACGGACACGACCACGGCGACGGCGCCCACGGCCCCGACCCGCTGCCCGACGTCGACACGTCCGCGATGCACGCGACCGTGGACGCGCTCGCCGCGGCGCTGCACGACTACGTCGACACCGCCGCGGGCGTCCGGGCGGAGTTCGGTGCCTCCGAGGCCGACGAGGACCCTCGCGTGCTGGCCCTGGAGACCCGCGTCTCCGGCCTGAACGCGCGCCTGTACGACCTGCTGCACGCGCACCTCGGGATGCACTCCGAGCTCACCGGCATGACCTGGGAGGACGAGCCGCGCCCCGCGACGGAGCCGCTCGCCGACGAGGACACCGACGAGTTCCACCTGGGATTCGTCGTGAGCGTCCCCGGGGACCCGAGCGACCAGACCATCGACGCCGTGCTGGGCATCGTCGACAACGGCGGCGCCGAGATCGTCGAGCGGCTGCTGAGCAGCGGGTTCACCGTCGAGGGCTGGGGCGCGTCCCGCGGCGGCCCGGTCTCGTTCGACGACGACGACGCCGACGACGGCACCGACGAGGAGCAGGCGTGACCGGGCGCGACGGGTCCGCGGTGCCCGTCGCCGCCCCGCACGTCCAGGTGGTGCGGGGCACGCCCGACGACGTGGAGCTCGCCGCGCTCGTGGCGGGGCTGGTCGCCGCGTCCGGCCCCGCGGACGACGACGCCGCGGACGACGCGGAGCCGCGCGCGGCGTGGTCCGACCGCGCCCGCACCGTCCCCGGCGCGGGCGCCACCTGGCGTCCCGGGCCCGACGCGTGGCGCAGCAGCCTGCGCGGCTGACCGGGCGTGCCCGGGGGCGCCGGGCCGCCGGGGGCCTTGGGTAAGGTCGACCGGGTGACCACTGCACCCACCCCCGACGGCGGCGCGCCCGAGCGTCCCGCGACCCCGATCGACGCGATCGCCGACTCCTACGTCGCCACGCTGGCGACCCTGGACCCGATGGACGCCACCGTCCTCGGCATCCCGGGCCACGACCACGAGATGACGGACTTCTCCCCCGTGGGCCACGACGCCCGGGCCGACGCCGCGCGCGCGACGCTGCTCGCGCTCGACGGCACCGCCCCCGCCGACGAGGTCGACGAGGTCACGCTGGCCGCGATGCGCGAGCGGCTCGGCCTGCAGGTCGAGCTGCACGACGCCGGCGAGACGCTGGCCGACCTCAACGTGATCGCCTCGCCGCTGCAGAGCATGCGCGACGTGTTCGACCTGATGGCCACCGACGGCCCCGACGCCTGGTCGACGATCGCCCAGCGGCTGAACGCGCTCCCCGAGGCCGGCGCCGGCTACGCGGAGTCGCTGCGGCTCGCCGCCTCGCGCGGCCGCACCCCCGCGATCCGCCAGGTCCGCGAGGCCCTGGTCCAGGCGAAGGAGCTCGCCGACCCGGCCTCCTCGTTCTTCACCTCGTTCGTCGACGGCCCCGAGGCCCGCGCCGCCGTCGCGGCCGGTGGCGGCGACGCGCTGCGCGCCGACCTCGAGCGCGGCGCCGAGGCCGCCCGCGCGACGTACGCCGGCCTGGTGACGTTCCTCCAGGACGAGCTCGCCCCGCAGGCCCCGCAGGCCGACGCCGCCGGGCGCGACCGCTACGCCCTGTGGTCCCGGTACTTCCTCGGCGCGACGGTCGACCTCGACGAGACCTACCAGTGGGGCCTCGAGGAGCTCGACCGCGTCGTCGCCGAGCAGGAGCGCGTGGCCGCCGAGATCGCCGGCCCCGGCGCGACGGTCGAGCAGGCCGTGGCCGCGCTCGACGCCGACCCGGGCCGCCGCCTCGAGGGCACCGCCGCCCTGCAGGAGTGGATGCAGGCGACCTCGGACGCCGCGATCACCGCGCTCGACGGCGTGCACTTCAGCATCCCGGACGCCATCCGCACCCTCGAGTGCAAGATCGCCCCGACCCAGAACGGCGGCATCTACTACACGGGCCCGTCCGACGACTTCAGCCGCCCGGGCCGCATGTGGTGGTCCGTGCCGCCGGAGGTCACCACGTTCAACACCTGGCGCGAGAAGACGACCGTCTACCACGAGGGCGTCCCGGGCCACCACCTGCAGATCGGCCAGGCCGTCTACCAGCGGGCGACCCTCAACTCGTGGCGCCGGCTGGCTTGCTGGGTCTCCGGGCACGGCGAGGGCTGGGCCCTGTACGCCGAGCGCCTGATGGCCGACCTCGGCTTCATGGACGACCCGGGCGACCGGCTCGGCATGCTCGACGGGCAGCGGATGCGCGCCGCCCGCGTCGTGCTGGACCTGGGCGTGCACCTGGGCCTGCCCGCCCCCGCGCGCTGGGGCGGCGGCACCTGGGACGCGGACAAGGCGTGGGAGTTCCTGCGCGCCAACGTGAACATGCCGGAGCAGTTCATCCGGTTCGAGCTGAACCGCTACCTGGGCTGGCCGGGCCAGGCGCCGTCGTACAAGATCGGCCAGCGCATCTGGGAGCAGGTGCGCGACGGCGCGTCGGCCTCTGCCCAGGCCCGCGGCGAGGCGTTCGACCTGCGGGAGTTCCACGCCCGCGCGCTCGGCATGGGCGCGCTGCCCCTGGACGTCCTGCGCGGCGCCCTGTCCTGACGGGCAGAGCCCGCACGACGACGGCCCCGGACCACCAGGTCCGGGGCCGTCGTCGTCGGCGCGGGGTGGAGTCAGGCGGGCAGGAGCGACGGGCCGTACTTCAGCAGCACCGCCGCGGCGAGCAGGACCAGCCAGGCGACGGTGATGTACCAGTCGGTCCCGGCGGCCACGAAGTCGCGCGCCCACGGCCCTGCCCGACCCGGCAGCCGCAGGTGGCCGTCGCGGACGTTCCACCGGGTGAGCCCGGCCCACACCAGCGTGGTGGTGACGGTGATGAGCAGGCACCAGGGGCACAGGGCGCCGATGTCGACGTACGACTGGTGGAACAGCCAGTAGGCGAACAGCAGCGCGACCGTGTAGAGCGCCTGGGTGCCGAGCATGAACCAGCGCGGGAACCGGACGCCGCCGATCGCGGCGACGGAGATCGTGATGACCACGACCTCGAACGCGATGCCGAGGAACGCGTTCGGGAACCCCAGCAGCTGCGCCTGCCACGACCGCGCCACCGTGCCGCACGAGACCACGGAGCTGAGGTCGCAGCTGAACGTCGCCTGCGGGTCCGCCGCGAGGTGCCACGCCTCGATCGACAGCACGAACGACGTGTACAGCCCCAGCACCCCCGAGACGACCATCTCGATCGCGGTGCGGCGCCGCCAGGCCCGCCGGGGCGGGGAGTCCGGGTCGTCCGCCGCTGCGGCGGTGGGGTCGGCGTCGAGCAGGTCGTCCGGGCCGTCGTGGTCGTCGAGGTCACCGGCCGCGCGGGCGTCCGGGGCGCTGTGCTGCGTCACGCCTGTCATCGTCGCATCCTCCCCTGGGAAGCTTCCCGGACATCATCGGCAGGGCGACCGCCCGGAGCCCGGGACGCAGGTCCCGACCGACCGGTCCGCCGACCCCTGCGCCGCCCGGCCCGCCTAGGCTCGCGGCGTGACCACCCTCGTCCTCGCCTCCGCCTCCCCCGCCCGGCTCGCCACGCTCCGCTCCGCGGGCATCGAGCCCCGCGTCGCGGTGTCCGCCGTCGACGAGCCCGCGGTGCTGCGCGCGGCCGGCGCCGTGCCGCCCGCGCAGGCCGTGCTGCTGCTGGCCCAGGCCAAGGCCCGGGACGTCGCGCCCGGCCACCCGGGCACCCTCGTGCTCGGCTGCGACTCGATGCTCGAGCTGGACGGCGAGGTGCTGGGCAAGCCCGCCGACGCCGCCGAGGCCGCCGACCGGTGGCGCGCGATGCGCGGGCGGTCGGGCCGGCTGCACACCGGGCACTGGCTGGTGGACGCGCGCGACGACGGCCTGGACGTCGGCGGCGAGCCCGTCGAGGTCGGTGCGACGTCCACGACCGTCGTGCACTTCGCGGACGTCACCGACGCCGAGATCGACGCCTACGTCGCGACCGGAGAGCCGCTGTGGGTCGCGGGGGCGTTCACGATCGACGGGCTCGGCGGGTCGTTCGTCCGCGGCGTCGAGGGCGACCACCACGGCGTCGTCGGCCTCAGCCTGCCGCTGCTGCGCGACCTCCTAGCCCGGCGCGACGTGACGGTCACGGCGCTGTGGACCCTGCTGCCCTCCTGACCGCGGCGCCGCGGGGGTTGTCCGCTCCGGACAAGGGCGCGCCCGCCTTGCGGGACCTCGTGCCGGTATGGGTTGACGAAACCTCCAACGCACCACGCGCTGGTTGAGCCGGTTCCGCAGTCTTCGCGGCGCACACCCCCGC
Source organism: Cellulomonas sp. KU4C (assembly GCF_056868065.1). Lineage (NCBI taxonomy): Bacteria > Bacillati > Actinomycetota > Actinomycetes > Micrococcales > Cellulomonadaceae > Cellulomonas > Cellulomonas sp. KU4C. Next base: position 103,948 of record NZ_CP200322.1, read on the forward strand.
GAGCGTGTCCCGCGGGGGACCCTCGCGTTACCGTGAGCCGTGCCCCGCATCTCGAAGGTCCTCGTCGCCAACCGCGGCGAGATCGCCGTCCGCATCGCCCGAGCCTGCCGGGACGCCGGTCTCGGCTCCGTCGCCGTCTACGCCGACCCCGACCGCGAGGCGCTGCACGTGCGCGTCGCGGACGAGGCGTACGCCCTGGACGGCGCCCGCGCCGCCGAGACGTACCTCGACATCGCGAAGCTGCTCGACGTCGCCCGCCGGTCCGGCGCCGACGCCGTGCACCCCGGCTACGGGTTCCTGTCCGAGAACGCCGAGTTCGCGCAGGCCGTGCTGGACGCCGGCCTGGTGTGGGTCGGCCCGCCGCCGTCCGCGATCCGCGGGCTGGGCGACAAGGTCAGCGCCCGGCACATCGCCCAGCGCGCCGGCGCGCCGCTCGTCGCCGGCACCCCCGACCCGGTCGCCGGCCCCGAGGAGGTGCACGCGTTCGTCGCCGAGCACGGCCTCCCCGTCGCCATCAAGGCGGCCTTCGGCGGCGGCGGCCGCGGCCTCAAGGTCGCGCGCACGTCGGAGGAGATCGACGAGCTGTACGACTCCGCGGTCCGCGAGGCCACGGCGGCGTTCGGGCGCGGCGAGTGCTTCGTCGAGCGCTACCTCGACCGCCCGCGGCACGTCGAGACCCAGTGCCTCGCCGACGAGCACGGCACCGTCGTCGTCGTCTCCACCCGCGACTGCTCGCTGCAGCGCCGGCACCAGAAGCTCGTCGAGGAGGCCCCCGCGCCGTTCCTCTCCGACGCGCAGCGCGCGCAGCTGGTCGACGCGTCGATCGCGATCCTGAAGGAGGCCGGCTACGTCGGCGCCGGGACCTGCGAGTTCCTGGTCGCGGCGGACGGCACCATCTCGTTCCTCGAGGTGAACACCCGCCTGCAGGTCGAGCACCCGGTCTCCGAGGAGATCAGCGGCATCGACCTGGTCCGGGAGCAGCTGCGCATCGCCGACGGCGAGCCGCTGGGCTACGACCACGTCGAGACCCGCGGCCACTCCCTGGAGTTCCGCCTCAACGGCGAGGACCCGGCCGCCGGGTTCCTGCCCGCGCCCGGCCGCATCTCGACCCTGCGCTTCCCGGCGGGCCCGGGTGTGCGCGTCGACTCGGGCGTCGTGGAGGGCGACACCGTCTCCGGCGCGTTCGACTCGATGATCGCGAAGCTGGTCGTCACCGGCGCCACGCGCACCCAGGCCGTCGAGCGCGCCCGCCGCGCGCTCGCCGAGCTCGAGATCGCCGGCATCCCGACGGTCGTCCCGTTCCACCGGGCCGTCCTCGAGGCGCCCGCGTTCGTGCCCGCCGACCCCGAGCAGCCGTTCACCGTGCACACCCGGTGGATCGAGACGGAGTTCGCGGACGTGCTCCCCACGCTGACCGGCGCCCCCGCCGTCACCACGCAGACCTCCGACGACGACCCCGAGCCGACCGAGCTGGAGCGCGTCGTCGTCGAGGTCGGCGGCAAGCGGCTCGAGGTCGTGCTGCCGGCCGCGCTGGCCCTGCGCGCGGGACGCGGGCGCTCGGCGGGCCCGCGACGCCCTGCCCCCCGCCGCAACGGCGGCCGCAGCGGCGCCGTCGCCCCGTCGGGGACCACGCTCACGTCCCCGATGCAGGGCACGATCGTCAAGGTCGCCGTCGGCGAGGGCGACCAGGTGGCCGAGGGCGACCTGGTGGTCGTGCTCGAGGCGATGAAGATGGAGCAGCCGCTCGTCGCGCACCGCGCCGGGACCGTCGCGTCCCTGTCCGCCGGGGTCGGCGGGATGGTCGCGGCCGGCTCGGCCATCTGCGAGATCGTCGACTGACCCGGTGACCGACCAGCCCGCCGTCGGGGGCGCCTCGGCCGACCGCCTGCGGCACCGCCCCCGGCACCCCGGCGACGGCTGGGTCGAGTGCCGCTGCGGCCGTCGGCACTGGGGCACCGCCGGCGCCGCCGGGCTGCTGCTCGCCCGACCCGCGACGGGCGACGCCCCCGCGGCCGTCGTCCTGCAGCACCGCGCCCTGTGGAGCGACCAGGGCGGCACCTGGGCGCTGCCGGGCGGCGCGCGGCACACCGGGGAGTCCGCGGTCGACGGCGCGCTCCGGGAGTCCGCGGAGGAGGCCGGCATCGAGCCCGCGTCCGTGCGGGTCGTCGGCGAGCACGTGCTGGACCACACCGACTGGTCGTACACCACGGTGGTCGCCGTGGCCGACGGGCCGGTGGACGCGCGACCGACCGACGACGAGAGCCTCGCGGTCGACTGGGTGCCGCTCGACGACGTCGCCGACCTGCCGCTGCTGCCGGCGTTCGCCGAGGCCTGGCCCGTGCTGCGCGCCGGGCTCCCGCCGGAGGTCGAGGACCCCGCGGGGCGCTGAGCCGCCCGAGGGCGGGTTCGCCCCCGCGGTGCGCCGGGTCGTAGGTTGACCGGATGAGCGTCCCCGCGTCCGCGCCGCCCGCCACGCCGCCCACGGGGAGCCCCCTCCCCCCGGACGCGGGCGTCGCCACCCGCGTCTCGCTGCTCGCGCTGGTCACCGTGCTCGCCGTGGACGCCGTGCGCGCCGCCGGCCCGGTGCTCGACCGGGCGTTCACCGTCGGCACGGTCACCGTCGCGCTGACCGCGCTCGTGACGTTCGCCGCCGCCGGGCTGGTCACCGCGGTCGCCCTGCTCGCGACCGGCCGGCGGGTCCCCGGGAGCGCGTCCGGCCGCACCGTGCTCGCGGTCGTCGTCGCCCTGGGCCTCGCCCGCCTGGTCACGCAGGCCGTGCACGACGGCGCCCGGTTCGCCGCGGGGCTGGTCACCGCCTCGCTCGCGGTCGCCGCGCTGGTGCTGGCGACCACCCTGGTCGCGGGCCGAGCCACCGGCGGGCGGCAGGCCGCGCTCGGGCTGACGCTCGGCACCGGGCTGTCCGCGGCGCTGCAGCTCGCGCTCGGCACCTGGGACCCGCTGTGGCGCGGCGGCGTCGTCGGGACCGCCGTGGCCGTCGCGCTCGTCGGGGTCGCGGTCGCGCTGGCGGCGGTCGCCCGCCGTCAGGAGCCCACGGGCCGCGCCCGCCGCACCTGGGTGCTCGGGCCGGCGCTCGCGCTGGTCGTCATGGTGCTCGCCAACCCCGCGTTCGCCGCCTCCCAGTCCGGGCTCCCGCTGCCCGTCGCCGGCACCGCCGTGGTGCTGGCCTCGGCGCTCACGGCGTGGCTGCTGCTGCTGCCGGGGGCGCTCGGGCGCCCCGCGCGCTGGACGTCGGCGGCGGTGCTGCCCGTCGCCGTGGCGGTCACGATGCTCACCTCCGGCGTCGTCGCGCTGGTCGCGCTCGTGCTCGCCGAGGCCGCCGCGGGGGTCGTGCTGGCCGTCGCGCTGAAGACCCGGCGCCCGGCACCCCCCGGCGTCCCGCGCACCGCCCTCGCCACCGCCGGCGTGGGGCTGAGCCTCATCGGGGTGCTGCTGGTCTACCTGCTCGACTACGACGTCCCCCTCGGGGTCGACAACGCCTGGGTCGTCGTGGTCGCGGCCGCGCTGGTCACCGCCGGCGGCCTGCGCTGGTGGAGCCCCGCCGCGCCGCCCGCGCACGAGCCCGCCCCGCCCCTGCGCGCCAACGCGCTCCGGTTCCTGGTGCTGCCGTCCGTCGCGCTGCTCGCGGTCGGCTGGTGGCAGGGCGTGGTGCTCACCCCCGCGCCCGCGGTGGACCGGGACGCCGGCACGTTCGTCGTCCTCGACTGGAACCTGCACTACGGCGTCGCCGCGGACACCGCCGTCGACCTCGAGCAGATCGCGCGGACCATCGAGGCCGAGCAGCCCGACGTCGTCGCCCTCCAGGAGGTCGCGCGCGGCTGGGTGCTGGGCGGCGGGGCCGACATGGCGACCTGGCTCGGCGACCGGCTCGGCATGCACGTGGCGTTCGCGCCCGCCGCGGACCGGCAGTTCGGCAACGCGCTGCTGTCCCGCGAGCCGCTGACCGACGTCCGGGTCGTCGACCTGCCCTACGGGGCCGGACCGCAGCAGCGCTCGGCGCTCACCGCGCTCGCCGTCGGCCCGGACGGCACCCCGGTGCGGGTCACGTCCGTGCACCTCCAGCACCGGGAGTCGAACACCCCGACCCGACTCGACCAGCTCGCCGCGCTGGACGCCGCCGTGCCGGACGACGGCCCGTCGGTGCTCGCCGGGGACCTCAACGCCGAGCCCGGCTCCCCCGAGCTCGACGCCCTCGACGCCGCCGGGTGGTCCAGCGCCGTCGACACCGCGGGCGACCCGGACGTGCGCACCCACCCGAGCGACGCGCCCGACGTCCGGATCGACTGGGTGCTCGGGCGCGGCGTGACGTTCGGCGAGGCGCGGGTGCTGGACGACACGTCCTCGGACCACCGCGCGGTGGTCACCACCGTGCGCCTCGGGGACTGACCTCCCGCCCCGGGACCCGACCCGCCCGCCCGGCTACTCGGTCTGGTGCAGCACCCGGGCGACCTCGGCGATGCTGCCCGACAGCGACGGGTAGACCGTGAACGCGCTCGCCACGTCGTCGACCGTCAGGCTGTGCGACACCGCCAGGGTGATCGGGAAGATCAGCTCCGAGGCCCGCGGCGCCACCACGACCCCGCCGAGCACCGTCCCGGCCGTCGAGTGCGCGAACAGCTTCACGAAACCGTCGCGGACGCCCAGCATCTTCGCCCGCGGGTTCCGGGCCAGCGGCAGGGTGTGCGTGACGAAGTGCGCGCTGCGCTCGATCAGCGCCTGCTCGGACAGCCCGACCGTCGCGATCTCCGGGGCGGTGAAGATGTTCGCCGCGACGCCCTTGACCTTCAGCGGTGCGACCGCGTCGCCCAGCGCGTGCGACATCGCGATCCGGCCCTGCATCGCCGCGACCGACGCCAGCGGCAGCACGCCCGTGACGTCCCCCGCGGCGTAGACCCCGCGGGCCGACGTCCGCGACACCCGGTCGACCTCGATGTGCCCCGACGGCGTCGTCCGCACGCCGGACTCGGCCAGCCCCAGGTCGCCCGTGCTCGGCACCGACCCGACGGCCATCAGCACGTGCGAGCCCTCGATCTCCCGGCCGTCCGCGAGGGTGACGACCACGCCGTCCGGCGTCCGTCGTGCCGCCACCGCCCGCGAGCGCCCGACGACCTCCATCCCGCGGGACCGGAACACCTCCTCCAGCATCGTCGCGGCGTCGGCGTCCTCCCCCGGCAGAACCCGGTCCCGGCTCGAGACCAGCACCACCTGCGAGCCCAGCGACACGTACGCGCCCGCGAACTCCGCGCCCGTCACGCCCGAGCCGACCACGATCAGCCGCTCGGGGAGCTCGTCCAGGTGGTACAGCTGCGTCCAGGTGAGGATGCGCTCGCCGTCCGGCGGGGCGTCCGGCAGCGTGCGCGGGGTCGCGCCGGTGGCGAGCAGGACGACGTCGGCCTCGAGCGCCTCCGTGCCGTCGTCGCCGGTCACCACGACCCGCTCCGGACCGTCCAGCCGGCCGTGGCCGATGACCGTGCGCACGCCCTCCCGCTCCAGGCGGCCGCGGATGTCCTGCGACTGCGCGAGCGCGAGGTCCCGGACCCGGGCGTTCACCACCGCCATGTCGATGCTGTGCCGGCGGCGCCGCCCCCCGTCGCCGTCGGGGCCGGGGGTCTCCTCCTCCGTCGGGCCGGCCGGGACGTCCAGGCGGATGCCCAGGTCCGGCGCGCGCTCGGCGATGGTCATCCACTCCGCGGTCGCGATCAGCGTCTTGGACGGCACCACGTCGGTCAGCACCGCGGCGCCGCCGAGACCCGCCCGCTCCACGACCGTGACCTGCGCTCCGAGGCGGCGGGCCACCAGCGCGGCCTCGTAGCCACCCGGACCGCCGCCGACGACGACCACCCGCGGGGCGGTCCGGCCGGGCAGGCCGCCGACGGGGGTCGAGGGCGCGACGGCGGGGGCCGTGGGGCCGGCGGCGGGCCCGGCGGCTGGGGTGGCGGGGGCCTCGGCACCGGAGGCGACGGTCTCGGCCGCGGTGGCGTCGGGGTCGGCGGGCGCGGGCGTGGGGGTCGGCTGCGTCACGCCTCCCATCCTCCCCGTTCCCCGCGCCGTCGCACCCCCACCACGCCGCGCGGCGCCGCCCGTCCGCGCGTGCCCGGCCTCGGTTCGCCGAAATGGCAGTCCTCGCGTCTGGTGCCGCGGGTCGCCACAGGCGCGGACTGCCATCTCGGCGGACGCGCCGCGGCGGGGGGCGCGGGCGGGCGGAGGGCGCGGGCGGGCGGCGCGGACGGCGGCGCGGGCGCGGGCGGGACCTCCGGGGGAGGTGGGCGCGGGGCGCGGGCCGGTAGGCTCGACTGCTGCGCCCGCACGCACCCTCGTGCCCCGGGTGCAGGCTCGACACCGCAGCAGCCGCCCCCAGGAGGAGCACCCGCATGGCCGACGACGCCCGCCTCGACGACCTCACCACCGACCCGCTGGCCGTCGCCGCCGACGCCGCCGCGTACCTCGCGCAGGCCACCGGTGTCGCGCAGCACGACGTCGCGCTCGTGCTCGGCTCCGGCTGGGGCGGCGCCGCCGACCTGCTGGGCGAGACCGTCGCGGAGATCGCCGCGACCGACGTCCCCGGCTTCGCGGCCCCCGCGGTCGTCGGCCACGTCGGCACGATCCGGTCCGTGCGGATCGCCGCGACCGGCAAGCACGCGCTGGTGCTCGGCTCGCGCACCCACCTGTACGAGGGCAAGGGCGTGCGCCGCGTCGTGCACGGCGTCCGCACCGCCGCCGCCGCGGGCTGCTCGACCGTCGTGCTGACCAACGGCTGCGGCGGCCTGAACCCGTCGTGGGGCCCGGGCACGCCGGTCCTCATCAACGACCACATCAACCTGACGACCGTGTCCCCGCTGGAGGGCGCCACGTTCGTCGACCTGACCGACCTGTACTCCGCGCGGCTGCGCGGCGTGGCCCGCGAGGTCGACGCCAGCCTGGACGAGGGCGTCTACGTGCAGTTCCGCGGCCCGCACTACGAGACCCCGGCCGAGGTGAAGATGGCCGGCGTGCTCGGCGGCGACCTGGTCGGCATGTCCACCACGATCGAGGCCATCGCCGCGCGCCACGTCGGCATGGAGGTGCTCGGCATCTCCCTGGTGACGAACCTCGCCGCCGGCGTCGGCGACGAGCCGCTGTCCCACGCCGAGGTGATCGAGGCCGGCAAGGCCGCCGGCCCGCGGATCAGCCGTCTGCTCGCGGACATCGTCGGCCGCATCTGACCGTCGCCGCGGCCCCGCCCACCCGCGGGGCCGCGGCAGCCGCACCACCCGAACGCCGCACCACAGGTCGGGGCCGCCGCGCCCCGGAGGGAGACCCGATCCGATGAGCCAGTCCACCGAGCAGGACGCCTGGGCCGCGCTGGCCGCGCAGGTCCGGACCTGGATCGCCGACGACCCCGACCCCCGCACCGCGGCCGAGCTGACCGCGCTCCTGCAGCGCGCCGAGGCCGAGCCGGTCCCCGACGACCCGGGCGACAGCCTCGCGGACCAGTACGTCGCCACCGAGGTGCAGGCCGCGCGCGACGAGCTCGCCGACCGGTTCCAGGGGCTGCTGCAGTTCGGCACCGCGGGCCTGCGCGGCGCCGTCGGCGGCGGTCCGCACCGGATGAACCGCGCCGTGGTGATCCGCGCGGCGTCCGGTCTGGGCGCCTACCTGCTGGGCGAGCTCGAGGGCGTCACGCCCGCGCCCCGCGTGGTCGTCGGGCACGACGCCCGGCACGGCTCGGTCGACTTCGCCCGGGACACCGCCGCGGTGCTCACCGCCGTCGGCATCGACGTCGTCATGCTGCCGCCGTACCTGCCGACCCCGGTCCTCGCGTTCGCCGTGCGGCACCTCGACGCCGACGCGGGCGTCATGGTCACCGCGAGCCACAACCCGCCGCAGGACAACGGCTACAAGGTCTACCTCGGCGGCCGCGTGGTGTCCGACTCCGGCCAGGGCGCGCAGATCGTCCCGCCGATGGACGGCGCCATCGCCGCCGAGATCGCCCGCGTGCCGTCGGTCGCCGCGGTCCCGCGCGCCACCGACGGCTGGACCACGGCCGGTCCCGAGATCGTCGACGCGTACGTCGCCCAGGTCGGCGCCCTCGCGGACACCTCGGACGCGGCCCGTGCCGCCGCCGCCGGCCTGCGGATCGTCCTGACCCCGATGCACGGCGTCGGCGGCGCGACCGCGCAGCGCGTCCTCGCGGAGGCCGGCTTCACCGACGTGCACGTGGTCGCCGAGCAGGCCGAGCCGGACCCCGACTTCCCGACCGTCGCGTTCCCGAACCCCGAGGAGCCCGGCGCGATCGACCTCGCCGTCGCGCTCGCCGCGCAGGTCCGGGCCGACCTGGTCATCGCGCTCGACCCCGACGCGGACCGCTGCGGCGCCGCGATCATCGACCTGCGCGCCCGCACCCACACCGGCACGGAGTCCGCGGCGTCGGACGGCTGGCGGATGCTGCACGGCGACGAGACCGGCGCCCTGCTCGGCAGCGTCGTCGCGGAGAAGTTCGGCACCCCCGGCGCCCCGGTCGCGGACGACGCCCCCGTGCTGGCGAACTCGATCGTGTCGTCCCGCCTGCTCGGCCGGATCGCTGCGCACGCCGGCCTGCGGCACGCGCAGACCCTCACCGGTTTCAAGTGGATCTCGCGCGTCGACGGCCTGGTGTTCGGCTACGAGGAGGCGCTCGGCTACTGCGTCGACCCCGCGTTCGTCCGCGACAAGGACGGCATCTCCGCCGCCCTCACGCTCGCCGGGCTCGCCGCGCGGCTCAAGGTCGAGGGCCGCACCACGACGGACGTCCTCGACGACCTGGCCCGCCGGCACGGCCTGCACCTGACCGACCAGCTGTCGGCCCGGTTCACGGACCTGTCGCAGATCCCCGTGACGATGCAGCGCCTGCGCGAGCACCCGCCGGTGCTGCTGGCCGGGTCGCCCGTGATGCAGGTCGTCGACCTCGCCGCCGGCTCCGACGCGGACCGCGACGGACTGCCGCCCACCGACGGCATCCGGCTGCTGACCCAGGACGACACCCGCGTCATCGTGCGCCCCTCCGGCACCGAGCCGAAGGTGAAGTGCTACCTCGAGGTCGTGATCCCGGTCGAGGAGCACGCGTCGCCGGAGACGGTCGGCGAGGCCCGCCGCGCGGCTCGCGCGCGCCTGAACCAGGTCCGCGCGGACGTCGCGGCGGCGCTGGGGCTCTGACTGCCCCGCAGACGCCGCACGACGACGGCCCGCCCCCCGCAGCGAGCGGGAGGCGGGCCGTCGTCGTGTGCGGGCCGGTCGGCTCAGTACCCGCCGTCGGCCTCGAAGCCACCGAGGACGGCGGCGGTGCCGGACAGGCCCAGGCGCGTCGCGCCGGCCTCGATCATCGCCAGCGCGTCGGCCGTCGACCGGATCGCGCCGGACGCCTTGACGCCCAGGCGGCCGCCGACGGTCGCGGCCATGATCTCGACGGCGTGCACGGACGCCCCGCCGGCGGGGTGGAAGCCCGTGGAGGTCTTGACGAAGTCGGCGCCCGCGGCCTCGGCGGCCTTGCAGACCTCGACGATCTCGTGGTCCGTCAGCGCGGCGGACTCGATGATGACCTTGAGGACGGTCGGGGCGGGCGCGGCGGCCCGGACGGCGGCGATGTCCGCCTGCACGGCCTCGAACCGGCCCGCCTTCGCGGCGCCGACGTCGATGACCATGTCGACCTCGTCCGCGCCGTCGGCGACGGAGCGCGCGGCCTCGGCGGCCTTGACGTCGCTGTGGTGCTTGCCCGACGGGAACCCGCAGACCGTGGCGACCTTGAGGCCCTTCGCGTCCAGCGGCAGGAACGACGGCGAGACGCACACGGAGTAGACGCCGAGCTCGACGCCCTCCGCGATCAGCGCCTCGACGTCCGCGACGGTCGCCTCCGGCTTGAGCAGCGTGTGGTCGACGAACTTCGCGAGTCCTGCGGCGTCCAACGAGGCGGTCATGCGCGGTGCCTTCCTGTTCCGTGCGGGGCGTGGCCGGGCAGGATGACCCGGTCGACGAGGTCGGTGCGCGCGTCCTCGTGGAGGAACGCGTGCTTCGCGGCGGTCAGGGTGACCGTCCGGAGGTCGTCCGCGGTCCAGCCGGCCTCGGTGACGAGCAGGTGCAGCTCGCGGCTCAGGCTGGTGCGGGACTGCAGGCGGTTGTCGGTGTTTACGGTGACCGCGAACCCGAGCCGCAGCAGGGTCGTGACGGGGTGGTCGGCGACGGACGTCGCGCCGCCGGTCTGGATGTTCGACGAGGGGCAGACCTCGAGCGGGATCCGCCGGTCCCGCACCCAGTGGGCGAGGCGGCCGAGGCGGGGCTCGCCGTCCTCGCCGGTGCGGATGTCGTCCATCAACCGGATGCCGTGCCCGAGTCGCAGCGCGCCGACGTCGACGGCCTGCTCGACGGACTCGGCGCCCGCGGCCTCCCCCGCGTGCACGGTCACGGGGAACCGAGCGCCCCGCAGCTGGGCGAACGCCGCGCCCATGCCGCTGGCGGGGAAGCCGGCCTCGGGCCCGGCGATGTCGAAGCCGACGACGCCGCGGTCCCGGTTGGCCAGGGCGAGCGCCGCGATCTCGTCCGCGCGGTCCGACTGGCGCATGGCGCACAGCAGCAGCCCGGTGCGGATGGTGCGGCCCTGCGCGGCAGCGGCGGCCTCGCCCTCGGTCAGGCCCTCGCGGACGGCGTCCACGGCCTGCTGCAGGGACAGCCCGCCCGACTGGTGCAGCTCGGGGGCGAACCGCTCCTCGGCGTAGACGACGCCGTCGGCGGCCAGGTCCTCGACGGCCTCGCGGGCGACCCTGCGCAGCGCGTCGGCGGTCTGCATGACCCCCGCGGTGTGCACGAACGTGTCGATGTACGCCTCGAGGGAGCCGCTGTGCGCCTGGTCGTGGAACCAGGCCGCGAGGGCGTCGACGTCGGTGGTGGGCAGGGCGTGCCCGGTCTGCGCGGCGAGCTCGACGACGGTCGCGGCGCGCACGCCGCCGTCGAGGTGGTCGTGCAGCAGGACCTTGGGCAGCGCGACGATCTGCTCGAAGGTCACGGTCATGGGGGCAACGCTACTTCCCGGGGTCCCATATCCCCGCATCGCGGGCGTGGGTCAGGGGTAGTCGTCGCGCTCGTCGTCCGGGACCGGCGCGGCCTGCTCGGCCACGTCCCCGGGGTCGGCCTCGCCCACCAGGTCGGGGCGCGGCTCGTCGGGCGCGTAACCACCCTCGCGGGCGTCCGCGTCGTCGTCGGGCTCGACCTCGGGGAGGTCGGTCAGCGCGGGCTCCGCGAGGCCCGCGTCGGTCCAGCTGGGGTCACCGGGCACCGTGCTCATGTCGGCTCCTCGACGTCGACGGGGCAGGACGCCTCCATCGTCACGCGGGAGGCCGCCGGGCGCCACCGGCCCGGGCCCGTCAGCGGGCGCGTACCGGCAGCAGGGCCCAGGTGAGGTGCGTCCACGCGCCGAGCGCCGGCACGGGGCCGTCCGGGGCGAGCAGCGCCGCGCGGGGCAGCGGCAGCACGGCCCCCGCGCCGGGCTCGTAGACCCGGTAGCCGTCGGCGGTGCGGCCGACCGCGAGCACCACGTGCCGGGGCAGCGCGGCGGCGATGCCGTCGCGGAGGTCGCCGCCGGAGTACAGCGGGACGGGCACCCCGCGGTCGAGGGCCGCGTCCACGCGCGCGAGCAGGTCGGCGACCTCGTCGGTCCGGGTGTCGTCGACCATCACCGCGCGGTACCGGAGGCCCGGGACCCGGCCGAACCGGGCCACCCGGGCCGCGCCCCACGGCGGGGTGCCGAGGCTCCGCGGCCAGGGCAGCACGCCCGCGACGGCGCGCGTCGTGCTCCGCCGGTGCAGGGCAGCCTGGAGCAGCGCCCACCGGGTCGCGGACGCCTCGGCGCCGGTGGCGGCGGCGTGCACCACCCGGTCGTCGGGCGACCGGAACCACACCGGCGCGTCGGGGTCGGTGGGGTCCGCGGGCTCCGGCAGCACCAGGCCGTCGAGCTCCGGCGGGACGACCCCGTCGGGCAGGTGCCCGGTGACCAGCCACGCCGCGAGGACCGGGTCCCCGGCGGCGGCGAGCACGCCGAGCACGGCCGCGCCGCACGTGGTCCCGTCCACCTGGCGCGCGGCGGCGGTCCCCCACCGGACGGTGCGACCGGCCCGCAGGTCGAGCGGTGCGACAACCTGCCGGCGCCGGGCCGGGTCGAGGCCGTCGACCAGCGCGTCCAGCCCGGCAGGCGCGGGCGCGGCGGGCAGGGACGCCGGATCGGCGAGCTCTCCGGCCCCCGCACCCGCCGCCGCACGCGGGGCCGGGGCCGGGGCCGCCGGCACCGTCCGCCCGCGCACGACCCGCAGCAGCGACGTCAGCTGCCCCGTCCGCCACGTCGTGCTGCTGCTCACATCTGCTCCTCGGGTGGTCGAGTGGTCACGACACGCTGGTCGCGGTCCGTGGGAGCCCGCGAGTCGTGACCGCTCGTCAGTATGGCGGGACGCGCGCGAGCCCGCGGGGCCGCCGGGTCGGGCGGCGCCGCGGGCTCGGGCGGGCGCGGTCAGTGCGCGTCGACGCGGTCCAGCAGCAGCGGGGTCGCCTCGTACGCGCCGCCGACCTCGTAGCCGCCCTCCAGGGCGTCCAGTGCCCGGCCGAAGCGCTCCGGGGTGTCGGTGTGCAGCGTCATCAGCGGCTCGCCCTTGCGGACCGTCTGGCCCGGCTTGGCGTGCAGCTCGACGCCGGCGCCGGCCTGCACCGGGTCCTCCTTGCGGGCGCGACCGGCGCCGAGGCGCCACGCCGCGATGCCCACCGCGTACGCGTCGAGCCGGCTGAGCACGCCGTCGGCGGGCGCGAGCACCTGCTCGGTGTGCTGCGCGACCGGCAGCGTGGCGTCGGGGTCGCCGCCCTGGGCCGCGATCATCCGGCGCCAGGCGTCCATCGCGCGCCCGTCGCGGAGCGCCGCCTCGACGTCGACGTCCGTCTTCCCGGCGCCGGCGAGCATCTCGCGGGCCAGGGCGACGGTGAGCTCGACGACGTCCGCGGGGCCGCCGCCGGCGAGGACCTCGACGGACTCGCGGACCTCGAGCGCGTTGCCCGCGGTGAGGCCCAGCGGCGTCGACATGTCGGTGAGCAGCGCGACGGTGTTGACGCCCGCGTCCGTGCCGAGGTCGACCATCGTGCGCGCGAGCTCGCGGGCGCGGTCCAGGTCCTTCATGAAGGCGCCGGAGCCGACCTTGACGTCGAGCACCAGCGCGCCGGTGCCCTCGGCGATCTTCTTGCTCATGATGGACGACGCGATCAGCGGGATGGCCTCGACCGTGCCGGTGACGTCGCGCAGCGCGTAGAGCTTGCGGTCGGCGGGCGCGAGGCCGGAGCCGGCCTGGCAGATGACGGCCCCGACGCCGTCGAGCTGCGCCATCATCTCCTCGTTCGACAGCGCCGCGCGCCAGCCGGCGATCGACTCCAGCTTGTCCAGGGTGCCGCCGGTGTGGCCGAGACCGCGGCCGGACAGCTGCGGCACCGCGACGTCGAACACCGCGACCAGCGGCGCGAGCGGCAGGGTGATCTTGTCGCCGACGCCCCCGGTGGAGTGCTTGTCGGCGGTGGGCCGGCGCAGCCCGGAGAAGTCCATCCGCTCGCCCGACGCGATCATCGCGGCGGTCCAGCGGGAGATCTCCGCGCGGTCCATGCCGTTGAGCAGGATCGCCATGTTGAGGGCGGACATCTGCTCCTCGGCGACGACCCCGCGGGTGTAGGCGTCGATGACCCAGTCGATCTGGGCGTCGCTCAGCCGCTTCTTGTCGCGCTTGGCGACGATGACGTCGACGGCGTCGAACTGCTCGGTGCTCACGAAGACTTCCTCTCGACCAGGTCGCTCGGCCCGAACGCGTCGGGCAGCACCTCGGTCATGGGCTTGATCCCGCTCACCGTGTCGACGAGCAGGTCGGGTCCGCCGTGCTCCCAGAGGAGCTGACGGCAGCGGCCGCACGGCATCAGGGCGTTGCCGTGCGCGTCCACGCAGGCGAACGCCACGAGGCGCCCGCCGCCGGACACGTGCAGGCCGGACACCAGCGCGCACTCGGCGCACAGGGTCAGGCCGTAGGAGGCGTTCTCCACGTTGCAGCCGACGACCACGCGGCCGTCGTCCACCAGCGCGGCGACGCCGACGGGGAACTTCGAGTACGGGACGTACGCGCGGTGCATGACCTCGGTGGCCGCGGCGCGCAGGGCGTCCCAGTCGATCTCGGGGGTCGTCATGTCGGTTCCTTCCCGGGCGGCCGGACCGCCCGACGACCACGACGGCCGCCGTCCCGCGCGGGGTGCGCGGGCGGCGGCCGGTGGCTCACTTGACGTAGGCGATGCCCTCCGCGGCGGGCGCGCGCACGCGGCCCACGAGGCCGGCGACCGCGAAGATCGTCACCACGTACGGGGTCATCAGCATGATCTGGCTGGGGATCGGCGTGCCGATGATGCCGAGCACCACCTGCAGGTTGTCGGCGAACCCGAACAGCAGGGCCGCGGCGAGCGCACCCTTCGGGCTCCACCGGCCGAGGATCATCGCGGCGAGGGCGATGTAGCCCTTCCCGCCGGTCATCTCCTTGCCGAACGCCAGGCCGTTGGCGACGGTGAAGAACGCGCCGCCGAGGCCCGCGACCGCACCGCCGAGGACGGTGTTCCACACGCGGGTGCGGTTCACCTTGATGCCGACGGTGTCGGCGGCCTTGGGGTGCTCGCCGACCGCGCGCAGGCGCAGGCCCCACCGGCTGCGGAACACCATCACCTGCAGCACGACCACGACGACGTACATCGCGTAGACCAGGACGGTCTGCCGGAACAGCACCGGGCCGAGCACGGGGATCTGCGACAGCACGGGGATGTCGATGGTCGGCAGTCGCGGCGGGGAGTTCAGCCCGCTCTGGTTCTCCGTGAGGACGGTGGAGAACAGGTAGCTCGTGATGCCGACGACGAGCACGTTGAGCACCACGCCGACGATGATCTGGTCGACGATGTACTTGATCGCGAACGCGACGAGCAGCAGCGAGACCAGCGCGCCGGCGATGGGTGCGGCGATCAGGCCGAGGTACGCGCTCTGCGTGACGGTCGCGACCACCGCGGCGAGGAACGCGCCGGCGAGCAGCTGGCCCTCGATCGCGATGTTGATGATGCCGGACCGCTCGGACAGCAGGCCCGCGAGGGCGCCGAACACCAGCGGCACCGCGAGGAACAGCGAGCCCTGCAGCAGGCTGGTGAGCGGCAGCGCCTGCGACTTGCCGGCGACCGCCCAGACCAGCAGCGCGAAGATCAGCGCGACGGCGTAGACCGCCGGGAGCCAGATGCCCACCTTGCGGCGGGTGCGCGCCGCCTGGAACGACCACGCGGCCAGCCCGAGGGCGAGGAGGCAGAGCACGATCGCGGTGACCTTGGACGGCACCGAGAACGGCTCGATCTGGAAGAAGTCCTTGCCGGTGGACACCGTGAAGGTGGTGCGCCGCCCGGAGGCCGGGAGGACGCCGAACAGCAGCAGGGCGACCACGGCGACGGCGCCGTAGACGATCGGCGCCCGGTCGCTGATGGGCGGCAGCGGCTTGGCCGCGGCGGACGCGCGCGGCGCGGTGGCGGTGACGGCGCTCACGCGGCGGCCTCCTTGACGACGGGGGCGGACAGCTCGGGGGCGGGTGCGCCGCCGCGGCCGCCCGGGGACGGGAGGCGGAACACCGCCCGCACCAGCGGGGGCGCCGCGATGAACAGCACGACCAGGGACTGCACGACCAGCACGATGTCGATCGGCGTGCCGGTGCGGGCCTGCATGGCGAACCCGCCGGCGCGCAGCGCGCCGAACAGCAGGCCCGCGAGGAACGTGCCCAGCGGCTTGGACCGGCCGAGCAGGGCGACGGTGATCGCGTCGAACCCGAAGCTCGCCGCGACACCGGCCGTGAGGACCTTCTCCGTGCCGAGCAGCTGCGCGGAGCCGGCGAGGCCCGCGAGGGCGCCCGCGACGACCATCACCAGCAGGTAGACCCGGTTGACGTTGATGCCGGCGGTCCGGGCGGCGCGCGGGTTGGACCCGACGGCGCGGAACTGGAAGCCGAGCGTCGACCGGTTCATCAGCCACCAGACGAACACCGCGGCGAGCACGGCGACGACGAAGCCCAGGTGCAGCCGGAACTGCGAGCCGAGCAGCAGCGGGTACTCCGCGTTCGAGCCGATCGGCGGGGAGATCGGGTTGTTGCTGCCCTCGCGCTTGAACGCGGACGTGGTCAGCAGGTACCCGACCAGGTAGATCGCGATGTTGTTGAGCATGATCGTGACGATCACCTCGTTGGCGCCGGTGCGGGCCTTGAGGAACCCGGCGATGCCGGCCCACAGGCCGCCGCCGACCGCGGCGCCGATGACGGCGAGCAGCAGGTGCAGCACGGGCGGGAGGTCGAACGAGAACCCGATGTACCCGGCGAACACCGCGCCGAGGATGATCTGGCCCTGCGCGCCGATGTTGAACATGCCGGCGCGGAAGCCGATGCCCAGGCCGAGGCCCGCGAGGATCAGCGGGACCGACACGGTCATGGTCTCGGTGATCGGCCGCACGGCGCGGACGAACGTCGAGGCCGTCGGGTCGAACACGGCGCCCTGGAACAGCGCGACGTACGCGCCCCAGACGGCGTCCCACACGGCGACGAAGAAGTCCGACGGCCGGGCGAACAGGTACACCGCGGCGTCCTGCACGTCGGCGTCGGCGGCGGCGATCAGCACGCCGGAGATCAGCAGCGCCAGCACGAGCGCGGCGACGGTGACCAGCCAGCTGCTGGCCAGCATCTCGCGCAGCGCGCCCTGGGAGCGGGCCTCGAGCCCGTCGTCGGGCCGCGGCGCGGGCGCGGTGGACCCGGCCGGCTGCTCGGGGGCGGGGGTCGCCTGGCTCACTTGCTCTCCTCCTCGGAGGCGTCGACGTCGGCCTCGCCGAGCACGGTGTGGTGGGTCGCGGCCTGCTGCTGGGCCTCGGCCTGCGGGACGCCGGCCATCATCAGGCCGAGCACGTCGCGGTCGGTGCCGCCGGGGACGATGCCGACGATCCGGCCGCGGTACATGACCACGATCCGGTCGGCCAGCGCGAGCACCTCGTCGAGCTCGGTGGACACGATGATCACCGGGGTGCCGGTGTCCCGCTCCGCGACGACGCGCTTGTGCACGAACTCGATGGAGCCGACGTCCAGGCCGCGGGTGGGCTGGGAGGCGATGAACAGGCGCAGCGGCCGGGACATCTCGCGGGCCAGCACGACCTTCTGCTGGTTGCCGCCGGACAGGGTGCCCGCGTGCGCCTCGATCGAGGGGGTGCGGACGTCGAACTCGACGGTGCGGCGCTCGGCGTTCTCCCGGACGGCGCGCGGGTCGATCGCGAACGCGTTCTTCGCGAACGGCGGCTGGTCGTACAGGTCGAGGATGAGGTTCTCGGCGACCGAGAAGTCGGCGACGACGCCGTCCTCGGTGCGGTCCTCGGGGACGAACCCGACCCCGGCGAGCAGCACCTCCTTGACCGTGCGACCGACCAGCTCGGTGCCGTCGAGCACGACGGAGCCGGCGACGGGCTGCTGCAGGCCGAGGATGACCTCGGTCAGCTCGGTCTGGCCGTTGCCCTGCACACCGGCGACGGCGACGATCTCCCCGCGGGCGACGTCGAACGACACGTCGTCGACCTGGCGGACGCCGGACTCGTCGAGCACGGACAGGTTCCGCACGCGCAGGGCGACGTCGCCCGGCTGCGCGGGGGCGCGGTCCACGCCGAGGGACACCGACCGGCCGACCATGAGCGAGGCGAGCTCGGTCTCGGCGGCGTCGGGCCAGGCGCTGCCGACGACCTTGCCGCGGCGGATCACCGTGATCCGGTCCGCGACGGCACGGACCTCACGGAAGCTTGTGGGTGATGAAGACGATCGACGTGCCCGCCGCCTTCAGCTGGCGCATGATCGCGATCAGCTCGTCGGTCTCCTGCGGCGTCAGCACCGCGGTCGGCTCGTCGAGGATCAGGACCTTCGCGTCCCGGGACAGCGCCTTGATGATCTCGACGCGCTGCTGCGCGCCGACGGGGAGGTCCTCGACCAGGGCGTCGGGGTCGACGTCGAACCCGAACCGGTCGGAGATCTCGCGGACGCGGCGGCGCGCCTCGGCGAGGTCGATCAGGCCACCGCCCTTGACGGGCTCGTAGCCCAGGACGACGTTCTCGGCGACGGTGAACACCGGGACCAGCATGAAGTGCTGGTGCACCATGCCGATGCCCGCGGCCATCGCGTCGCCGGGACCGGCGAACGTGACGGCACGGTCGTCGACGCGGATCTCGCCGCCGTCGGGGTCGTAGAACCCGTACAGCACGTTCATCAGCGTGCTCTTGCCCGCGCCGTTCTCCCCCAGCAGCGCGTGGATCTCGCCGGGTTCGACCACGAGGTCGATGTGGTCGTTCGCCACCAGGGCGCCGAAACGCTTGGTGATCCCCCGCAGCTCCAGCTTCACGTGGGCCTGCTCCTTCGGTCGGTCGTCGTGCGCACACTAGGACAACTCGGGCGGCCAGGGACAGCCGCTCACCCGTGCGCGCCGGGTGTGGACGCACCGGTGGCCCGGGCAGGCTCGCTGCCCGGGCCACCGTGGTGCGTGCGTGGTGCGTGGTGGGTCAGTTCTGGCTCGGGGACTCCACGACCAGGTCACCGGAGATGATCTGGGCCTTGAGGTCCTCGACGGCCGTCTTGACCTCGGCCGGGACCTTGGCGTCGAAGTCGTGGAACGGCGCGATGCCGATGCCCTCGTTCTCCAGCGTGCCGACGTACGGCTCGGAGGTGAAGTTGCCGTCGACGGCGTCCGACACGGTGTCGAACACGGCCTGGCCGATCTGCTTCATGACCGAGGTCAGGATGATCGACGAGTAGTCGGGCGAGGTCTCGAACCAGTCGGCGTCGACGCCCACGATCGAGACGTCACCGGCCTCCTGCGCGGCGGCGGCGGCACCGAGGCCGACCGGGCCGGCGACCGGCATGATGACGTCCGCGCCCTGGTCGATGAAGCCCTTGGCCAGGTTCTGGCCGTTGGTCTGGTTCTCGAAGTCACCGGTGAAGGAGCCCGTCTGGGCCTCCTTGTCCCAGCCGAGGACCTTGACGTCGGCGCCGTTGTCCTCGTTGTACTTGGTGACGCCGTCGGCGAACCCGTCCATGAAGATCGACACGGACGGCAAGCTGGATGCCGCCGAACGTCGCGACGGTGCCGGTCGCGGAGGTGCCCGCGGCGACGTAGCCGGCCAGGTACGCGGCCTCCTGCGTGTTGAACAGCAGCGGCTTGGCGTTGTCCATCTCGCTGCCGAAGCCGGAGTCGATCAGCGCGAACTCGACGTCCGGGTTCGCCTCGGCCGCGGCCGTCAGCGCGTCGGCCAGGTTGAAGCCGACGCCGATGATCAGGTTGCAGTCCTGCCCGACGAGCGAGTCGACGTTCGGGGTGTAGTCGGTCGGGGCCGAGGACTCGACCTTGACCTCCTCGATGCCCAGCTCGGCCTTGGCACGGTCCAGGCCCTCGGCGCCGGACTGGTTGAACGACTTGTCGTCGAACCCGCCCTCGTCGGAGACCATGCAGGCCTTGAAGTCGGCGCCGCCCTCGGAGCCCGCGGACCCCTCGGACTCCTCCGGCGCGCTGCCGCAGGCGGCGAGGGCGAGCGCGACAGCCCCCGTGAGGGCGGCCACTCGGATGATCTTCTTCACGCGACACTCCTGCTTCTCGTCGTCGACCGGTCCGGGTGTGCCGCCGTTGCGCGCGCACCGTTGCGCGCGACTTCGGACGGGGCCGTCCGGTGTTCGCCACGAACCCTAGCCACGCCCAGGTATCCGCAGTGTTACCGGGGGGTCACACAGGGCCTTCGTTACGGACTTGGAACATTGGCCGGGGCCCCCGGTCACCCGACCGGAGCAGCGCGACCACCCGCGGGCGGGCGGCGACCGCTCGGGCGGACGCGCGCGGGACGCCTCAGGCGGACGCGCTCGCCCCGACGCGCAGCACCGTCCGGGCCAGCAGCGACGCACCGACCGCGATGGCCTGCTCGTCCACCACGAGGTCGCCCTGGTGGATGTCGTAGGTCCGGCCGCCGGGCGTGCGGGTGCCGAGGCGGGCCATCGCGCCGGGCACCTTGGTCAGGTACCAGGCGAAGTCCTCGCCGCCGAGCGACTGCTCGGTCAGCAGCACCGACTCCTCGCCCAGCACGTCGCGCGCCGCGGCCTCGAGCACCGCGACCGCGCGCTCGTCGTTCTCGACCGGGGGGACGCCGCGCTGGTGGCGCACCTCGACCTCGACGCCGTACGGCGCGACGACCTGGTCCACCGCCTCGTGGAACACCTGCGACGCCCGCTCCCAGGCCCGCACGTCGAGGCAGCGCAGCGTGCCGCGGACCGAACCGGACGCGGGGATCGCGTTGTGCGCCTGGCCGGCCTGCACCGCGCCCCAGGTGAGGTTCACCCCGGAGCGCGGGTCGAGGCGGCGGCCGAGCACGGCGGGGACCTGCGTGATGACCTGGCCGAGCGCGTACACGACGTCCCCGGTGAGGTGCGGGCGCGACGTGTGACCGCCCGGCCCGGTGACGACGACGGTGACCTCGTCGGAGGCCGAGGTGATCGGGCCGATCCGCGAGCCGATCCGGCCGACGTCCACCTTCGGGTCGCAGTGCACGGCGAAGATCCGGTCGACGCCGTCCAGCGCGCCCGAGGCGATCACGTCCAGCGCGCCGCCGGGCTGCACCTCCTCGGCGGGCTGGAACACCAGGCGCACCCCGACGGGCAGCTCCCCCGCCGCGTGCAGCTCGGCGAGCGCCAGGCCGGCGCCGACCACCGCCGCGGTGTGCACGTCGTGGCCGCAGGCGTGCGCGACCCCGTGGACCGTGGACGCGAACGGCAGCCCGGTCGTCTCCTGGACCGGCAGCGCGTCGATGTCGGCGCGCAGCGCGATCCGGCGCCGGCCGGTGTCGACGGTGCTCGGCCCGATGTCGCAGACCAGGCCGGTGCCGGGCAGCAGCCGCGGGGACAGCCCGGCGGCGCGCAGCCGGTCGGCGACCACCCGCGTGGTGCGCTGCTCGGTACGGCCGAGCTCGGGGTGCGCGTGGACGTCCCGCCGCAGCTCCACCAGCTCGGGGTGCAGCGCGGTCACGATCCGGGTCACGCGGGAGGGGTCGACGATCACCCGACCGACCCTAGTCCGCGGCGCAGGTCGCGGCAGGTGCGCGCCCGGCCCGTGGACGGATCAGGCCAGGTCCTCGCGCCCGCGGCCCCGCCAGCCGTCCACCGCGCCCTTCACGGCCTGGGCGTGCGCCCGGGTGGTGACGAGCAGCGCGTCCGGGGTGTCGACCACCACGGCGTCGGGGATGCCGAGCACCGTCACGGTGCGGCCGTCCGCGGGCACCACGACCGCGCCCGGGGCGCCGATCCGCTGCACGAGCGCGTCGTCGCCGAGGGTGCGCGCGCCGTCGGCGTCGACCGGGGGCAGCAGGGTCGCGAGCGAGGCGAAGTCGCCCACGTCGTCCCAGGTGAAGTCGCCGGGGACCACGGCGACGCCGCCGGTCGCGGCCACCGGCTCCGCGATGGCGTGGTCGATGGCGATCTTCGTCAGCCCCGGCCAGACCTCGGTGAGCACGGCGTCCCGGCGCTCCGGGTCGTCCCAGGCCGCCGCGATCGTGCGCAGGCCCGCGGCCAGCGTCGGCAGCTGGGTCGCGAGGTGGTCCAGCAGCACGCCGGCGGACACGATGAACATGCCGGCGTTCCAGCGGTAGTCGCCGGTGGCGAGGTAGGCGGCGGCGGTCTCGGCGTCGGGCTTCTCGGTGAACCCGGCGACGTGCCGCGCGCTCGCCGCGCCCTCGACGCCCAGCGGCTCCGACGACCGGACGTACCCGAAGGCCGTCGACGGCTCCGTCGCGGTGATGCCGATGGTCACCACGTACCCGGCGCGCGCCGCGGCGACGCCCTCGGTGACCGCGGACCAGAACTGCGGGAGGTCCTCGATGACCTGGTCCGCGGCGAACGAGCCGAGCACGACGTCCGGCCCGTGCCGCTCGGCGAGGATCGCGGCGGCGAGGCCGATCGCGGCCATCGAGTCCCGGGGTGACGGCTCGGCGACGACCTGCTCCGCGCCGAGCTCCGGGAGCTGGGCCGACACGGCCTCGGCGTGCCGGACGCCGGTGACGACGAGCACCCCCGCAGCGCCGGTGAGCGGCACCAGCCGGTCGACGGTGCCCTGCAGCAGGGTGCGGCCCGTGCCGGTCAGGTCGTGGAGGAACTTGGGCGCACCCTGGCGGGACAGCGGCCACAGCCGGGTGCCGGCTCCGCCGGCGGGGACGACGGCGTGGAAGCCGTCGATCGGCTGGGGCTGGACGGGCGCAGCGGACGTCGCCGGGGTCTGGGACATGCGGGGCAGCGTATCGGGAGGGACCGGGATGAACCGGGCCGCCGTCACCCGGGTGGGTGGTGGCGCCGGGCGACCTCCGTCGCGTGGGACCTCGGTCCCGATCGACGTGTGCGCTTGGTCACAGTCCGGCCGTTCGAGTCTTCCGGGACGGGCAGCAGGTCGCACCATCACTACAGTGATCTGACCGGACACTGCAGTCCCGCCCGAACTCGCCAGGAGGCCTCCCGTGCCCACTGCGCCAGCCGAACCGCGCAACGACGCCGCCCCCACGGCACCGCGCCCCGGCGGCACCCTCTACCGCGGCCGCGAAGGCATGTGGTCCTGGGTCGCCCACCGCATCACCGGCTTCGCGATCTTCTTCTTCCTGCTCGTGCACGTGCTCGACACGTCGCTCGTGCGGGTCTCCCCCGAGGCGTACAACGCCGTGATCGGCACCTACAAGAACCCCGTCATGGGGCTCGGCGAGGCCGGCCTCGTCGCCGCCATCGTGTTCCACGCCTTCAACGGCATCCGGATCATGCTGGTCGACTTCTGGTCGAAGGGCGCGAAGTACCAGCGCGTCATGCTCTGGGTCGTGCTCGGGCTGTTCGCCCTCACGATGGCCGGGTTCCTGCCGCGCCACCTCATGCACGTCTTCGGAGGCGAGTGATGACCACGATCCCCGCCCCCCGCACCCGCGCCGCCGGCCCCGGCCGCCGGACCTCCCGGGGCAACTGGAGCCTCTACGGCTGGGTGTTCATGCGCGCGTCCGGCGTCGTCCTGCTCGTGCTGATCTTCGGCCACCTGTTCGTCAACCTGGTCGCCGGCGAGGGCATCTCCGCCATCGACTTCGGCTTCGTCGCCGGCAAGTGGGCGTCCCCGTTCTGGCAGATCTGGGACCTGCTGATGCTCTGGCTCGCCATGATCCACGGCACCAACGGCGTGCGGACGATCATCAACGACTACGCCCGCAAGGACGGCACCCGCCTGGTGCTCAAGCTCGCCCTCTACGTGGCGTTCACCGTCGTCGTCGTGCTCGGCACCCTCGTGATCTTCACGTTCGACCCGTGCCCCCCGAACAGCCCGGCCGACCTGCTGCCGTCGTTCTGCACCGCCTGACCCCCCTCGCACAGCTTTGGAGGCATCGACCCCGATGCAGACCCACCAGTTCGACGTCGTCATCGTCGGTGCCGGCGGCGCGGGCATGCGTGCCGCGCTCGAGTCCTCGGCCCGCACCCGCACCGCGGTGATCTCGAAGCTCTACCCGACCCGCTCGCACACCGGCGCCGCCCAGGGAGGCATGTGCGCCGCCCTCGGCAACGTCGAGGACGACAACCCCGAGTGGCACACCTTCGACACCGTCAAGGGCGGCGACTACCTCGTCGACCAGGACGCGGCGACGATCATGGCGAACGAGGCCGTCGACGCCGTGCTCGACCTGGAGCGGATGGGCCTGCCGTTCAACCGCACCCCCGAGGGCCGGATCGACCAGCGCCGGTTCGGCGGGCACACCCGCAACCACGGCGAGGCCGCCGTGCGCCGGGCCTGCTACGCGGCGGACCGCACCGGGCACATGATCCTGCAGACGCTCTACCAGCAGTGCGTGAAGAACGAGGTCGCGTTCTTCAACGAGTTCTACGTGCTCGACCTGCTGCTCACCCACGACCTCACCGGCCGCGAGGTGCCGGACGGCGAGGACGTGGCCGTCTCGGGCGTCGTCGCCTACGAGCTCGCCACCGGGGAGATCCACATCTTCCGCGCCAAGTCCGTGGTCCTCGCGACCGGCGGCGCCGGCAAGATCTACAAGACGACCTCCAACGCCCACACCCTCACCGGCGACGGCATGGCGCTCGCCTACCGCCGTGGGCTGCCGCTGGAGGACATGGAGTTCTTCCAGTTCCACCCGACCGGCCTCGCCGGCCTCGGGATCCTGCTGTCCGAGGCCGCGCGCGGCGAGGGCGGCATCCTCCGCAACGCCGACGGCGAGCGCTTCATGGAGCGGTACGCACCCACGATCAAGGACCTCGCGCCCCGCGACATCGTGGCGCGCGCGATGGCGAACGAGGTGCGCGAGGGCCGCGGCGCGGGCCCGAACAAGGACTACGTGCTGCTCGACCTGACCCACCTGGACCCCGCGCACATCGACGCGAAGCTTCCCGGACATCACCGAGTTCGCCCGCACCTACCTCGGCATCGAGCCGTACACCGAGCCCGTGCCCGTCTACCCGACCGCGCACTACGCGATGGGCGGGGTCCCGACCAACGTCGAGGCCGAGGTGCTCCGGGACACGAACCACGTGGTGAAGGGCCTGTACGCCGCCGGCGAGGTCGCGTGCGTGTCCGTCCACGGGTCGAACCGGCTCGGCACCAACTCCCTGCTCGACATCAACGTGTTCGGCAAGCGCGCGGGCATCTCCGCCGCCGAGTACGCCGCGACCGCCCCCTGGGTCGACCTGCCCGACACCCCGGAGGCCGCGGTCGTCGCCCAGCTCGAGCAGATGCGCGAACGACCCCAGGGCGAGCGCGTGTCCGACGTCCGCCGCGAGCTGCAGCAGACGATGGACACCAACGCCCAGGTGTTCCGCACCGCGGAGTCGCTGCGCCAGGCGTTCGCCGACATCCAGGTGCTCCAGGAGCGCTACTCCCGGGTGTCCGTCCAGGACAAGGGCCGGGCGTTCAACACCGACCTCATCGAGGCGCTCGAGCTCGGGTTCCTGCTCGACATCGCCGAGACCGTCGTCGTCGGGGCGCTCAACCGGCGCGAGTCCCGCGGCGGGCACTTCCGCGAGGACTACCCGAACCGCGACGACGAGAACTTCATGGAGCACACGATGGCCTACCGCCGGGTCCCCGGCGTGCCGGTCGACTCCCCCGCCGGCTCCGCGCCGAAGGGCGAGGAGGTCCCGCTGCCCGGGCCGGGCCGCCCGGTCGTGCTCCTGGGCACCAAGCCCGTCGTGACCACCGTGTACCAGCCGATGGAGCGGAAGTACTGATGACTGCTGTCGCAGAGCGCTCGGCCGCCGCCGAGCCCAAGGCCGGGGAGATCCCCTCGTTCGAGGTCACCCTCAAGATCCGCCGCTACACCCCGGAGACGCACGGCGACGAGGCGTACTGGGAGGAGCACACGGTCACCGCCCACGGCACCGACCGGCTGCTCGACGCCCTGCACAAGATCAAGTGGGAGTCCGACGGCTCCCTGACGTTCCGCCGCTCCTGCGCGCACGGCGTCTGCGGCTCCGACGCCATGCGGATCAACGGCCGCAACCGGCTCGCGTGCAAGGCCCTGCTCAAGGACCTCAACCCCGACAAGCCGATCACCGTCGAGCCCATCAAGGGCCTGCCGGTCATCAAGGACCTCGTCGTGGACATGGAGCCGTTCTTCGCCTCCTACCGCGAGATCATGCCGTTCCTCATCACCACCGGCACCGAGCCGTCGCGCGAGCGGCTGCAGTCCGCCGAGGAGCGCGCCCGGTTCGACGACACCACCAAGTGCATCCTGTGCGCCGCGTGCACGAGCCCTGCCCGGTGTTCTGGACCGACGGCCAGTACTTCGGCCCCGCGGCGATCGTCAACGCGCACCGGTTCATCTTCGACAGCCGCGACGAGGGGGCCGCCCAGCGGCTCGAGATCCTCAACGACAAGGAGGGCGTCTGGCGCTGCCGGACCACCTTCAACTGCACCGAGGCCTGCCCCCGCGGCATCGAGGTCACCAAGGCGATCCAGGAGGTCAAGCGCGCGATGATCACCCGCGCGTTCTGACCCTCCTCTCTCTCCCGTCCCCCGTCCCTCCCCGTGTGGATCCACCCCGCGAACCAGCCCAGGGTGGATCCACACGGGTAGGCGCGCCGATGCGTGTCGACACGAGTCGTCCACGGGACCGGCCGACCTCGATCAGCGCACGGTCCAGGGCCTCGGCCCGGTACGGAGGCGAGCCCGGGCGGCCGCACGACGCAGGCGGGCGCTCCAGTCGTCCCGCCCCGCCCCGTCGGCGACGTCGGTCGCGGTCGCACGCACGACGACCAGCCCCAGCGCCTCGAGCCGCTCCTGCCGCTCGGCGTCCCTGCTCCGCCGCTGAGCCGCGGCGTGCACCGCGCCGTCGTACTCGCCTACCAGCCCCAGCGCCGGGTCGATGAGGTCGACGCGGGCGACGAACGCCCCCGCACCGTCGAAGACCGACGCGTTGCACCTGGGCATCGGCAGACCGGCCTCCCGCCAGAGCAGCCGCAGCACGGACTCCTGGGGCGACTCGACGCCGTCGGCCGAGAGCGCGAGGACCCTCCGAGCCCGGGCGCTGCCCTGCCAACGGCTGCGTTCCGCGACGAGACGTGCCAGAGCGTCCGGCGCGATGACGTCGATCGCCCGCAACCTGTCCAGGGCGATCACCCCCTCGTCGACCGTCGCCAGGCGCGCGAGGTCGAACGCGGTGCGGAGCGGGGTCGTCACCACCAGCCCGTCGACGCAGCACCGTTCGTCCGGCGGGACCGGACTCCGGAGCAGCCGGCGGAACGGCGTGTCGACGAGCCGGGTCCGCCGCCCGGCGAGCAGCAGCACCGCGCCCGGCGCGCGTCGACCGCGGTCCCAGCCGTCGAACTGCGCCACGTCGCCTCTCCGTAGCGACCGCCGTTCATGGGCTCGCGCCGCTGCCCAACCTCCGACCACCACGCCGGGCGGCAGGCCGGCCGTGGCGACGGCCGTGCGCACGTCCGGGTCCGAGCGGTCCGCGCCGGCGACCAGGTGGACGCCGTGGCCGACTCGCCGGTACGTCCCGTTCCTGAGCAGCGCCAGGGCACCGCGCTCAGCGGCCTGCCGCGTGGTCAGCACCGCGGGGAGTGCGTCGTGGGTCCTCATGCGGCGACGCTGCACCCGACCACGCCCCGAGGTCGATCCACATCCCCGCCGTCTGGGGACGACGGGCGGACGAGCCACCTGTGGAGAAGCTCGGGGCCGCGTCGTCGCCCGGGCGCGGTCCGGAGACCCGCCCCGCGATCCTGTGCCACCGGTACCACCCGCACCACCGCGCCGGTGCGTCGTCCCCTCCGGCGCCAGGGTGGATCCACTCGGCGCGGCCGAGCCCTCGGGTGGAGCGCTCGTGTCGACACACCTCGGCGAGCCTCCCGGGATGGATCCACCCGGGCGGGGCGGGCGGGCGGGCGGGCGGAGGGCGGGGCGAGCGGGCGGGGCGGGCGGGCGGGGCGGGTCAGGGGGTGGGGTCGGCGGGTTCCGGGTCGGCGGTCCAGGCGGCGGCGAGCAGGACGATCCGGGCGATGAGGTTGATCCAGATCAGGAGCGTCACGATCACCGCGAACGACGCCAGCACCGCGTTCTTGTCGGCGGAGCCGGCGACGACCGACGTCCCCAGCACCCGGACCACGCCGAGCCCGAGGCCGGCGACGAGCATCCCCTGGCGGAGGTCCGGCCACGCCGGCCGCTGCCCGGCGAGCACCACGACGATCAGCCAGAACGTCACGGCGTCGACCACGAACGCCACGGCGATGCCCGCGCACCGCAGCACGATCGACCCGACCGTCGAGTCCTCCAGCCCGAGCGCGGCCAGTGCCCAGTCCGCGGCGGTCGTCGTCACGATGCTCAGCACCGCGGACAGCAGGATCGCCAGGCCGATGCCCGCGAACCCGCCGAGTCCCGGAGCTTGCCGGCCACGATGTTGCCGCCGGGGCCGTCGGCCTGGAACATCGCCCGGACCGCGGTCCGCAGCGCGGCCATCGCGGAGATGGCGCTCACCAGCAGCACGACGAGGGCGACCAGTCCCGCGACGCCGACGCCGGTGCTCAGCACCAGGTCGGCGGGGTCGATGACGCCGTTGTCCTCGCTGCTGGTCTTGACCAGGCCGGGCAGGTTCGCGTCGACGGTGTCGAGGACGGTCTGCCGGAGCCCGGCGTTGTTGCCGAGCACCGCCATGAAGACGGTGTAGCCGATGGTCAGCCCGGCGAACACCGAGAAGATCGTCGCGTACGCGATGCCGCCGGTGAGCACCCCGCCGCCGGCGGCGCCGAACCGCGCGTTGGCGCGCCCCGGGCGGCTCCGCTGCCACCACCCGAGCAGGGCCTGCACCCGGGCGACGACGCCCGCGAACCCGCCCGGGTAGGCGCGACGGCCGATGTCCCGGCGGTTGCCCGCGGCCACGTCCTCGGTGCTGCTCACGTCGGCGTGCGCGCGCCCGGCGCCTCGCGGTTCGGCCGGGATACCCATGCGCCCGACCCTAGGAGGCCGCCCGCGGGTCGGCATCCCGAGCCACCGGCTCGAGGTGCAGGTCAGGCCCCGCCGAGGGCGAACGCGCCCATCGTGCGCCACTCGCCGTCGTCGCCGTGCTCGAACGCGTGGATCTCGGCGACGTCGAAGCGCGCCTCGAAGTCCGCCATCTCGACGAAGGCCCGGTCGAGCGCGTCGTCCGGGACGTCGTGCGCCACGGTGACGTGCGGGTGGTAGTGGAACCGCAGGTCCTGCTCCAGCACGCCGGTCCGGATGTCGACCTCGAGCAGCTCGCACGACGCGATGCCCTCGACGACCTCGACGAACACCACCGGCGACACCGGCCGGAACGACGCCGTCCCGCGCAGGTGCACGGCGAACGGCGCGTGCCGGGCGGCGACCTCCCGGAGGTGCTCCTCGACGGCGAGCAGGGACGCCACCGGCAGCACCGTCGGGCCGAGCAGCGTGATGTGCGGCTGGATCAGGTCCGCGGCGGGGTCGCCGACCCGGGCCCGGGCCGCCCGGAGCTGGGCGTCGAACGGCGGGGGCACGGTCACGGCGACGCCGATCCGCACCTCCTCGCCGAACGGCCCGGTCGGGTTCATGTCGTCCGGCGACGCGGCAGCAGGCCGAACCGGTCGGAGACCCGGTCGAGGGTGCGCTGCGCGATGTCCCGGGCGCGCTCGGCGCCGTCCTCGAGCACGGCGTCCAGCGTGGCCGGGTCCGACAGGTAGCCGTCGACGCGCTCCTGGAACGGGGTGAGGAAGTCGGTGACGACCTCCGCCAGGTCGACCTTGAGGTGGCCGTAGCCCTTGCCCGCGTAGTCGGCGACGATCGCGTCGACGTCCCGTCCGGTGAGGGCGGAGAAGATGGTCAGCAGGTTCGCGACCCCGGGCTGGTGCTCCCGGTCGTAGCGGACCTCGCCGATCGCGTCGGTGACGGCCGACTTGATGCGCTTCGTCACCGTCTTCGGCGGGTCGAGCAGCTCGATGATGCCGTTCGGGCTCGACGCCGACTTGCTCATCTTCGCGGTCGGGTCCTGCAGGTCGTAGATCTTGGCGGTCGCCTTGACGATGTGCGCCTCGGGGACGACCGCGGTGTCGTCGCCGAACCGCGAGTTCAGCCGCTGCGCCAGGTCGCGCGTCAGCTCGAGGTGCTGGCGCTGGTCCTCGCCGACCGGCACGAGGGCCGTGTCGTACAGGAGGATGTCCGCCGCCATGAGGATCGGGTAGGTGAACAGCCCGACGGTCGTGCCCTCGGCACCGTGCTTGGCGGACTTGTCCTTGAACTGCGTCATCCGCCCGGCCTCGCCGAAGCCCGTGACGCAGGACAGCAGCCAGGACAGCTCCGCGTGCTCCGCGACGTGCGACTGCACGAACAGGATCGACCGCTCCGGGTCCACGCCCGCCGCCAGGTACTGGGCGGCCGTCCGCCGCGTCCGCTCGCGCAGCAGCGCGGGGTCCGGGGCGACGGTCAGGGCGTGCAGGTCCACCACGCAGTACAGGGCGTCGTACGCGTCCTGCAGGGCGACCCACTGGGTCAGGGCGCCCAGGTAGTTGCCGAGGTGGAGGGAGTCGGAGGTGGGCTGCATCCCGGAGAAGATGCGGGGGCGGGCGGAGACCATGGGTCCATTCTGACGGTTCGGGGGCGGGGGCCCGGACAACGGGTGGGGACGGGGTCGCCTCAGGTGGCCTCGTCGTCGAACGGCGCGGGCGCGCCGGGCTCGAGCGGGGTGGGTGCGGGCGGCGCGGGTGCCGCGGCCCGGGCGGCGCGGCCGGCGGCCCCGGCACCGGCGGCGGACGCGGCGGTGCGCGCGCCCGCGGGGGCGGCGTCGGTGTCCAGCAGGGCGTCCCGGACGATGCGGCGCGGGTCGTAGCGCCGGGGGTCCAGCGCCTCCCAGTCGATGTCCTTGACCTCGTCGCCGAGCTCGTCGTCCACGCGGCGGCGCGCGTCGGCGAGCATGCCGCGGCCCTGCTTGACCAGGCGGGCGAGCTGCTCCGCGTACCCGGGGAGCCGCTTGGGGCCGACGACGATCACGGCGACGAGCAGGATCACGAGGAACTCGCCGCCGTTGATGTCGAAGAACACCGCCCCAGGCTACCGTCCGGGGCCCGCGGCGGACACTGCCCTGGTCAGCCCCGCGGGGACTCGTCCAGGACGACGCGCACGTCCCGCTCGGCGCCGCCGGCGTCGCGCACCCGCAGCAGCACGGCCTCGCCGGGCGTCCGCGCGCGGATCGCGACGATCAGCTCGTCCGACGCGGTCACGGGGCGCCCGTCGATGGACAGCACGACGTCCCCGGGCCGGATGCCCGCACGGTCGGCGGGGCCGCCGGGGGTGACCGGCTGCTGGCCGGCCTGCGGCTCGCCGGCGACCCGCACGCCCTCACCGGTGTAGCCGGAGTCGAGCAGGACGCCGATCACCGGGTAGGTGGCGCGGCCGGTCTCGATCAGCTGCTCGGCGGTGCGGCGCGCCTGGTCGGACGGGATCGCGAAGCCGAGGCCGATGCTGCCGCCGCTGGTCGCGGACGTGCCGGGCGGCTGCGCGATGGCGGAGTTGATGCCGACGACCTCACCGGCGGCGTTCACCAGCGGACCGCCGGAGTTGCCGGGGTTGATCGCCGCGTCGGTCTGGATCGCGTTGATGAACGCGGTGGACTCGGCGCCGTCACCGGCGGCCACCGGACGGTTCCGGGCGCTGACGATGCCCGACGTGACCGTGCCGGCCAGCCCGAGCGGCGCGCCGACCGCGACCACCGGGTCGCCGACCTGCACGTCCTCGGAGACGCCGAGCACCAGCGGGGTGAGGCCCTCGGCCTCGACCTTGAGGACCGCGAGGTCGTACTCCGCGGTGCTGCCGACGACCGTCGCGTCGAGCTGCGAGCCGTCCGCGAGCAGGACGACGACCGTCGCCCCGGCGGTGGTGGCGGCCGCCACGACGTGGTGGTTGGTGAGGATGTAGCCGTCCTGCCGGAGCACGAAACCCGAGCCGGTGGACGACCCCGACGCCGCGGAGACCTCGATCGACACGACCGAGGGCAGCACCCGCTCGGCGATTCCGGCGACGCTGTCCGGCGCCCGGTCCCCCGCCCCCGTGCCGACGGACGCGGGCAGACCGGCATCCACGAGCCGGGCGTCGTCGGACTCGACGCGGCTGCCGACGACCCCGCCGACCAGCCCCGCGCCGAACGCCACCACGACCAGACCGGCGACGACGCCGAGCGGGATCCGGCGCCGGCGGCGCGGGCGGGTGGGTGGCGCGAACTCGGGGTACGGCGGGACGCCCGCCCCCGGCACGGGACCCGCGCCCAGCACCGGGGCGGGGGCGGCACCGGGGTCGGTGGGCAGCGGCGCCGCGGCGGGCCACGCCGCCGGGCGGTGCGTGCCCGGGCGCACGGACCAGCCGGCCGGCGGCGCCGTCCAGCCCGCGGGTGCGGCGGCCGGCGGGGCGAACGGGTCGGCGGGCGGGGTCGCCGGGCGGGTCGGCGGCGCGAACGGGTTGCGGTCCTGCGGCGCGGGCACGTCGCGGTCGTGCTGCCCGGGCGGGAGCGGCTGCTCGGGCGTCGTCACGGCAGGTGCATCGCGGCGGTGAACGTGTCCCACCCGCGGGTCAGGCGGGCGGGGATCCCGGCGTCGAACCCGCCGTCGGGGAACTGCTGCACGACGGTCGCGACCTCCGGCCCGCTGCCGGCGGAGACGACCTCGACGACGGTGTCCCCCGACTGCCAGGCGGCGTGCCACGGCGCGGTGGACAGCAGGTAGACCGTGCGGCCGTCGAGGTCGAGGCGGTCGGCCGCGGTGAGCGCGGACACGTCGAGGCGGCCCTGCTGCTCGGTGACGACGACCTCGCCGCCGGTCGGTCCGGTCAGGTCGAGCTCGAGGGTGCTGCCGGCGTCGCGCAGCCGCACCGAGGTGACGGACCAGCCCTCGGGGACCTCCGCGGGGCAGGTCCAGCCCTGAGCGCGCATCCAGTCCAGGTACTCCTGGGTGGAGGCACCCTCGGCGGGCTCGGCGACCGGGTCGGTGACGGCCGCGGGGAGCGCGGGTGCCCCGCCGTTGCCGAGCACCTGGAGCGCGTCCGCGGAGGCGGTCGCGGGGGCGACCTCCGGGCGGTCGCCCAGCAGGAACAGACCCACGGCGACGACGCCGAGCCCGGTGAGGGAGCCGACGGCGGCGCGCAGGCCCCGGCGGCCGGCGCCAGCGCCGGCGAGGACACCGCGGCCGCCCAGCACGGGGCGCGAGCCGAGGACGCCGCGGTCGCCGCCGAGGACGCCCTGCCCCTGGCCGAGCAGGGTGCGACCACCCGCCAGCAGGCCGTCGAGCGCACCGGACGCGCCGGTGTGCTGCACCGGCCGCGCGCCGGACGGCGGCACGAACGGGTCCATCGGCCGGGCGGTGGCGCGGGCGGTCTCACCGGCGGTGCGCTGCCGGTCGGCGCCGGGCACCGAGCGGGGGTCCGGCGGACAGCCGAGCGCGAGCAGGCGCGCGGTGAGGTCGCCAGCGGGCCGGACGTCGTGCGCGTCGGACAGCACCCGGCGGGCGGCGCGGGCGGAGGCGAGGTCGGCGGCGCAGCGGGCGCAGCAGGTGACGTGCGCGAGCGCGCGCTCCGTGGCGGCCGGGCTGAGCTGGCCGTCGACGAGGGCGCTGACCCGGTCGCCGAGGTGGGCGCTCACCGGGAGCCTGCCGTGGCGGTCACCCCGGGGCCGAGGTCGGCGTCGGCCGGCTCCGCGAGGCCGGCGCGCACCGCGGCGGGCGCGCGGTGCTCGAGGGAGACCCGCAGCCGGGCCCGGGCCCGGTGGATGCGGGAGCGGACGGTGCCGAGCTTGATGCCGAGCGTGACGGCGATCTCCTCGTACGACAGCCCCTCGATGTCGCAGAGCACCACGGCGGCGCGGTACTCCGGGGGCAGCTCGTCGAGCGCGCGCTGGATGTCGACGTCGAGGTTGTCGTGCTCGAACGCACGCTCCGGGCCGCCGTCGGTGGCCGGGTAGCGGTCGCCGTCCTCGCCCATCGCGTCCATCCGGATCCGCTGCCGGCGTCGCGCGCCGTCGAGGAACAGGTTGGTCGTGATGCGGTGCAGCCAGCCCTCGAAGGTCCCGGGCGTGTACGTCGACAGGGACCGGAACACCCGGACGAAGACCTCCTGCGTGAGGTCCTCGGCGTCGTGCCGGTTGCCGGTGAGGCGGTACGCCAGGCGGTAGACGCGCGTGGAGTGCTCCCGGACGATCGCCTCCCACGTCGGGGGCTGCCAGTCCGGGTCGGGCAACGAGGTCGCCATCCACGTCCTTCACGTCGAGGGCCGCGCGGGTGCGGCTCGGTGGTCCATCATCCCAGGCGCGCGGTCCGGTGGCGAACCGGCCTGGTCAGGGGAGAACGCGCGCGCGACCCGCCGAGTTCCCCGACCGGCTCGCGGGGGCGCGCGCACTAGGCTGACGCACGCGCGCACCCGCGCCGCACGCACGCCGGTGCCCGGCGCACCACGCACGTCCCAGGAGGACACCATCGCCACCGACAAGGCCGCCAGCTGGGTCTACGCCGAGGGCTTCAGCCCGGAGGACGAGACGCTGCTGCGGGCCCGCGACCGCGCCGGCGAGCTCGGCTGCACGCCGGTCCAGGCGGGGACGGGCGCGGCGCTGACCGTGCTCGCGGCGGCGGCCCGTGCGCGCGCGGTGGTCGAGGTCGGCACCGGTGCCGGGGTCAGCGGCCTGCACCTGCTGCGCGGGATGCCGTCGGACGGCGTGCTCACCACGATCGACGTCGAGGTCGAGCACCAGCGCGCCGCGAAGGCGGCGTTCGCCGAGGAGGGCGTGCGGCCCGCGCGCACCCGGACGATCTCCGGCCGGGCGCTCGACGTGCTGCCGCGGCTGACCGACGGCGCGTACGACCTGGTGTTCGTCGACGCGGACGTCGAGGCTACCCCGCGTACGTCGAGCAGGCGGTGCGGCTGCTGCGCCCGGGCGGCGTGCTGGCCGTGGACGACGCGCTGTGGCACGACCGGGTCGCCGACCCCGCGCGGCGCGACGAGGCCACGACGATCGTCCGGGAGACCGGTCGGCGGGTCCGCGAGGACGACCGCCTGCTCCCGGCGCTGCTCACCGCGGGCGACGGCCTCCTGGTCGCCGTCCGCCGCTGACCCCCGCACCGAGGTCGCACCGCCCGGCGGCCGCCGGGGCCCCGGTCGTGCACGCAGCACGACGCCCGCGCACCCCGGGGACGGGGACGCGGGCGACGTGGGGCCGGCGGGGTCAGCGCAGGGCGGCCAGGTAGCGCAGGAGCAGACGCGCGCCGTAACCCGTCGCGCCCTCGGTGACCTCGTGCTTGTCGGCGGCGGCGCGCGCCGGGCCGGCGATGTCGAGGTGCGCCCACGTCCGGCTGCCCACGAACTCCCGCAGGAACAGTGCGGCCGTGATCGAGCCGCCCCCGTACTTCAGGTCCTGCGCGACGTGCCGGAGGTCCGCGACGGTGGACCGCACCGCGTCGGCGTAGTCGGGCACCAGCGGCATCGACCAGACGGGCTCGCCGGAGTCCGCGGCGGCCTCCTCGAGCGCCGCCGTCAGCCGCGGGTCGGTGGCGTACAGCGCGGCGTGCTGCCGGCCGAGCCCCAGGCTCGCCGCACCGGTGAGCGTCGCGACGTCGAGCAGCACGTCGGGGTCGAGCGTCGCGTCGGCCCAGGCCAGCGCGTCGCCGAGGACCAGACGGCCCTCTGCGTCGGTGTTCGCGATCTCGACCGTGCGCCCGCCCCACATCCGCAGGACGTCGCCCGGGCGGTACGAGGACGCGCCGAAGTGGTTCTCGGCGAGCGGCAGCACCGCCGTGACGCGGTGCGGGACCCCGGCGGCCGCGGCGCCCAGCACCGTGGCGAGCGCGACGGCGGCACCCGCCATGTCGGTCTTCATCGGGACCATCGCCTCGCGCGGCTTGATGGAGATGCCGCCGGTGTCGTACGTGATGCCCTTGCCGACCACGACGACGTGCCGGGGCCGCCGCGAGCCGGAGGCCGTCGCGGGCTCGTACGTCACCGTGACCAGGCGCGGTGACGACGCGGAGCCGCCGCCGACGGCGAGGATGCCGCCGAAGCCCTGGGCCGCGAGCTCGCGCGGTCCGAGCACCTCGACGCGCAGGCCGGCGGCGCGGGCGAGCTCGCCGGCGCGGTCGGCCATCCACTCGGGGTCCTTGGTGCTGGACGGGGTGTTCGCCAGGTCGCGGACCAGCCACGTCGCGGTGGCACCGCGGACGGCGTCGGCGAGGGCGTCCTGCGCGGGGGCGCCGTCACGGCCGACGACGACGAGCTCGGCCGCCGGGGCGTCCTTCGGGCTCGCGGGCGCGCCGATCCGCTGCACGCGGTAGGCGGCCAGCAGGTACCCCTCGACGAGTGCCCGCACGGAGCGGGGGCCGTCGGCGCCGGGCTCCGTGCCGACGGTCGTGAGCACGCGGCCCAGACCGCGCGTGGCCCGGGCGAGCGCCGCACCCGCACGGCGCAGGTCGTCGGGCGTCCCGTCGCCGACGCCCACCAGGACGAGGCGCCGGGGCAGACCGGACCAGGGCAGGGCCGTGCCGGCGCTGCCGACGGGGCGGGGCAGCAGCAGCGTCCACGCCTCACCGGGCGCACCGGTCAGGCCGGCGCGCTCGGCCAGCTCGGCCAGGTCGATGCCGTACCGGGCGGCGGCGTCCGCCGTGCCGCGCCGGGGCTGCAGGTCGGTGTCGTCCGGCGCCGCCGGGGCGACCGGGACGGCCACCGCGTCGACGTCGGGCGCGGTGAGCAGCTCCGACGACGCGAGCGTGCCGGCGGTCAGCGAGACCGCCGGCACCTCGCGGCCGACGCGCACGGCGGCGGTGGTCAGGGAACGAGCCACGTCAGCGCGCGTCCGTGCCGTCAGGAGACGACGGAGGTGAGCGCCTCGCCCAGCTCCTGGGCCTCGGTCGCGTTCAGCTCGACGACGAGCCGGCCGCCGCCCTCGAGCGGGACGCGCATGACGATGCCGCGACCCTCCTTGGTCACCTCGAGGGGACCGTCACCAGTCCTCGGCTTCATCGCGGCCATGCGGGGCTCTCCTTCGCGTCGTGGCTGGGTGGCCGGGTCCTGATCACGCGCGCACCGCGGGGGGCGGCACGGGCGCGGACGGGGCTCCGGCACCCGGATGTCCAACGGTCAGTCTAGTTCACCGGGGCGACGAACAGGGCCGTGCGCTGCGGATCCGTGCCGCGGGAGCGCCCCCGCGGTCACGGCGGCCACCCCGACGGCGGCACCAGCCGCCAGATCTGCCACACCCAGACGACCTGCAGCGCGAGCATGACGACGACCACCGCACCGGTCCACGCCCGGCGGGCCCACCGGGGCCGTGCCACCACCCCCGCCGTGGCCGCCGCCAGCGGGAACGCGAGCACCAGGAACCGCGCGAGGCTGCTGCCGGGCTCGACCGCCGCCGCCAGGTAGAGCAGGTACGCGGCCGACCACGCGTGCAGCTCCCGGCCCAGGCGCCGGGTCGCCGGCGCGAGCAGGCACACGGCCACGAAGGCCGCCGCGGCGAGCACCACCCACGGCGCGGCCGACCCGAACCAGAACTGCGGCACGTACGCCCACCCCGCGAACGGCGCGGTGGTCCGCTCGCCGCGCCACGCCTCCTGGGTCTGCAGGTAGGCGTCGGGGACGCCCGTCGCCCAGCCGACGACACCGATCCACGCGAACCCGGAGACCACGGCGGTGACCGCGAGCGCGCCGAGGCCGACGAGGTCCCGCGCGGGCGGCCGCTCCCCCGCGGCGCGCCACTCGCGCCACCGCACGACGGCGTGCACCAGGACGACGACGGCCATCGGCAGCGCGACCGCGCGCGTGAACCCGAGCGCCAGCACCGCCAGGCACGCCCAGCCGTACCGGCGGGTGACGACGGCCAGCAGCGACGCCGCGACCAGCAGCAGCGCCAGCGACTCGGTGTAGCCGACCTGGAGCACCACGGATGTCGGGAAGACGCTGACCAGCAGCACCGTCGCCAGCGGCAGGCCCGGGCGGGCGGCGACCGCGCGGGGCGCGCCGGCGACGACGGTGCGGTGCACGAGCAGCACCGCACCCGCGCCGAGCAGCAGCGAGACGGTCGGCGCGACGACGGCCCACGAGCCGCCGGTCAGGTGCATGAGCGCGCCCACGAGCACCGGGTAGAGCGGGTAGAACGCCCACGCGTTCTGCTGCACCACCCCGTCGGCCCCGACCGGCAGCGTCGTCGGGTACCCGCCCTCGGCGATCTGCCGGTACCAGGACGCGTCCCACATCAGCCCGGTGTACTCGGCGTACCCGGGGGCGGCGCCGGTCCAGCCGGTCGCGGCCTGGTGCGACGCGACCACCACCAGCACGACCGCCGAGAACGCCCTGGCCGCCGCGTACACCGCGAGCGCCTGCAGCCACCACGGCCAGGTGCGGGGGTCGGTCCGGCTCACGCCAGGCCCCGGACCGCGCGGGCCGGCGGCGCCTCCCCGCGCAGCGCCGCGACCATGTCGACGGTCCGTCGGGTGGCCCGGACGTCGTGCGCCCGGAACACCCGCGCCCCGAGCCAGGCCGCGACCGACGTCGCGGCCAGCGTGCCCTCGAGGCGCTCCTCGGGCGGCAGGTCGAGGGTCTCCCCCACGAAGTCCTTGCGGGACAGCGCGACCAGCACCGGGTGGCCGAGCGCCGTCAGCGCGGCCGTGCGTCGCACCAGGTGCAGCGAGTGCCAGGTGTTCTTGCCGAAGTCGTGGGTCGGGTCGACCAGCACGCTCGCGGGGTGCACCCCGAGGTCGACGGCACGGGCCGCGGCGGTGCGCAGCGTGCCGAGCACGTCGTGCAGCACGCCGTCGCGCGGGTCGGCGTCCGCCGGGGCGTCGTCGGGCAGCGGGTAGGACACCCGCAGCGGGTCGGTGCGCGGTGCGAGGCCTCCGGTGTGCGAGCAGACCACACCGAGGCCCCGCTCGGCGGCCACCTCGACCAGCGCCGGGTCGTGCCCCGCCCAGGTGTCGTTCAGCAGGTCGGCGCCGGCGTCGGCGGCGGCCCGGGCGACCTCGGCGCGCCACGTGTCGACGCTGACCAGCAGGTCCGGGTGCCGACGGCGCACCCGCTCGACGAGCGGGACGACGCGCGCGATCTCCTCCGCGACGTCGACCCGCGGTCCCCGCCCGGCGCGCACCCCGCCGAGGTCGACCAGGTCGGCGCCCTCCTCCTCGGCGCGCGCGACCGCGGCGTCCGCCCCGGCGTCGTCGTACCGGGCGGCGGCGTAGAACGAGTCGGGCGTCCGGTTGACCACCGCCATGACGACCGGCTGCCCGGGGCCGAACCAGCGCCCGCGCAGCAGCAGCGGCGCGCCGGCCGCGGGCACGGGCACGGGCTGGGGCGCGGGACCGGGCCCGGGGTCAGCGACCACCCGCGCCGTCCTCGACGCCGGCCTCGGCGTCCACCTCCGCCTCGGAGGCCTCCTGCGCCTGCTCGGCAGCCGCGGCGGCCGCGCGCTCGGCGGCCCGGATCTCGGCCCCGCGGTCCCGCACGATCCGGACGGCGTCCTCGGGGTCGTCGACGAGCTGCAGCAGGGCGAGGTCGGCCTCGCGGATCATGCCGCGCTCGAGCACCGGTCCCCGCAGCCAGTCGATCATCCCCTGCCAGTAGTCGGTGCCGACCAGCACGATCGGGAACTCGGTGACCTTGTGCGTCTGCACCAGGGTCAGCGCCTCGAACAGCTCGTCGAACGTGCCGAACCCGCCGGGCAGCACGATGAACCCCTCGGCGTACTTCACGAACATCGTCTTGCGGGCGAAGAAGTACCGGAAGTTGACGCCGAGGTCGACCCACGGGTTCATGCCCTGCTCGAACGGCAGCTCGATGCCGAGCCCGACGGACAGGCCGCCCGCCTCGGTCGCGCCCTTGTTGGCGGCGGACATGATGCCGGGGCCGCCGCCGGTGATGACCGCGTACCCGGCCTCGGCGAGCTTGCGGCCGACGGCCTCGCCCATCGCGAAGTCCGCGTGCTCGGGCAGCGTCCGCGCCGAGCCGAACACGCTGACCGCGGGGCCGAGCTCCGCGAGCGCGCCGAAGCCCTCCACGAACTCCGACTGGATCCGCATCACGCGCCAGGGGTCGCCGTGCAGCCAGTCCGCGCCCTCGCCGCGGGACAGCAGACGCTGGTCGCTGGTGGTCGCGGGGATCTGCCCGCGCCGGAGCAGCACGGGGCCCTTGCGGTAGCCGGACCCGGGTGCCGGAACGCCGTCGTCACTCATGGCGCCGACTCTACGGTCCGCACCCGGGTGCGGGCGGGCGAACTCCCGGGGTCACCCCTGGTCAGGCCGTCAGCCACGCCCGCAGGGCGTCGTGGCAGAGCGCGAGCTGGCCGACGGGCAGCCGCTCGTCGTCCTTGTGCGCGAGCAGCGGGTCGCCCGGGCCGAAGTTCACGGCCGGGATGCCGAGGGCCGAGAACCGTGCCACGTCGGTCCAGCCGTACTTGGGCGCGGGCGCGCCGCCGGTCACGCCGAGCACGGCGGCGGCGAACTCGGCCGCGGCCGGGTCGTCCAGCCCGGGGCGCGCGCCCGCCGCCGCGTCGGTGACGACGACCTCGAAGCCGTCGAACAGGGCGCGGACGTGCGCGGCGGCCTCGTCGACGGACCGCGACGGGGCGAACCGGTAGTTCACCGTCACGACGCAGGAGTCCGGCACGACGTTGGTGGCGATCCCGCCGCTGATCAGCACCGCGTTCAGGCCCTCGCGGTAGACCAGGCCGTCGACCTCGACCGACGCCGGCTCGTACGCCGCCAGCCGGGCGAGCACCGGCGCCGCCCCGTGGATCGCGTTCACGCCCGTCCAGGCCCGCGCGGAGTGCGCGGCGACGCCCGGCACCCGCACCTCGGCGCGCAGCGTGCCGTTGCAGCCGCCCTCGAGGCCCGCGTCCGTCGGCTCGCACAGCACGGCGAAGTCCGCGGTCAGCCAGTCCGGGTGGTTGCGGGACACGCGGCCGAGGCCGTTCAGCGACGCGTCGACCTCCTCGTGGTCGTAGAACACCCAGGTGACGTCCCGCGTCGGGGCGTCCAGCGCGGCCGCGAGCGCCAGCTGCACCGCGACCCCGCCGAGCATGTCCACGGTGCCGCGACCCCAGAGCACGGCGTCGGCGCCCTCGCCCTCCAGGCGGGTCGGCAGGTTGTCCGCGACCGGCACCGTGTCCAGGTGGCCCGCGATCACCACCCGGGTCGGCCGCCCGAGGTGCGTGCGGGCGACCACGGTGTCCCCGTCGCGCAGCACCTCCAGGTGCGGGTACGCCCCCAGCGCCGCGACGACCGCGTCCGCGAGCGCCGTCTCGTCGCCGCTCACCGAGGGGATGTCGCAGACCTGCCGGGTCAGCGTGAGCAGGTCGGCGGTCAGGTCCAGCTGCGTGGTCGTCGTCACCCCCGCGACCCTACTCGGGCGCCACCACTCAGCCTCCGGCCCCCCGTAGGCTGGCCCGCATGAGCGACCGCACCGCCTGGGGCTGGGGCCTGGCCACCGTGACCGGCTCCGGCTCCGTCCTGGACACCTGGTACCCGCAGCCCGCCCTCGGCGACGTCCCCGAGGCCGCGCAGTGCCCCGAGGAGCTCGCCGCCCTGGTCGGCACCGACGAGCCGCGCGGGGTGCGCACCGAGACCGTGCTGACCGTCGTGGACCTCGACGGCGAGCCCGTCGACACCGCGGACGCGTACCTGCGCCTGCACGTGCTGTCCCACCGGCTCGCGGCGCCGAACACGATCAACCTGGACGGCGTGTTCGGCGTGCTGCCGAACGTCGTCTGGACCGACCGGGGGCCCTGCGCCGTCGAGGGCTTCGAGACGACCCGCGCCCGGCTCCGCGCCGAGTCCGGTCGCCCCGTCACGGTCTACGGCGTCGACAAGTTCCCGCGGATGGTCGACTACGTGCTGCCCGACGGCGTGCGGGTCGCGGACGCCGACCGCGTGCGGCTCGGCGCGCACCTCGCGGCGGGGACGACCGTCATGCACGAGGGCTTCGTCAACTTCAACGCCGGCACGCTCGGCACGTCGATGGTCGAGGGCCGGATCTCCCAGGGCGTCGTCGTCGGCGAGGGCAGCGACATCGGCGGCGGAGCGTCGATCATGGGGACCCTGTCCGGCGGCGGGCGCGAGCGCGTGTCCATCGGCGAGCGGTCCCTGCTCGGCGCCAACGCCGGCCTGGGTGTCTCCCTCGGCGACGACTGCATCGTCGAGTCCGGCCTCTACGTCACGGCCGGCACCAAGGTCACGCTGGTCGGCGAGACCGGTCCCGACGGCGCCCCGCGCGTGGTGAAGGCCCGCGAGCTGTCCGGCTCCGACGGCATCCTGTTCCGCCGCAACTCGCTGACCGGCGGGGTCGAGGCGGTCGCGCGCACGGGCACCGGCATCACGCTCAACGCCGCGCTGCACGCGAACTGACCCGCGTGGCCCACCGGCTGTCCCGCCTCGGCTGCGCGGCGCTCGCCGCGCTGGTCGTCCTGGTCGCGGCGGTCGGTGGGGTCGTGTGGTTCCTCGACGACCGCAGCCCGGCCCTCGCGTCGCGGCAGTGCACGGCCACGCTCGACGGAACCGCGTGGGCGCTCTCCGCGGACCAGGCGGACAACGCCGCGCTGATCGCGCTCACCGCGACCTACCGGGGTCTGCCCGCGCGCGCCGCCACCATCGGGCTGGCGACCGCCCTGCAGGAGTCGCGCCTGATCAACATCGACTACGGCGACCGCGACTCGGTCGGGCTGTTCCAGCAGCGGCCGTCCCAGGGCTGGGGGACCGTCGAGCAGATCATGGACCCGGTGTACTCGACCGGGAAGTTCTACGACGGGCTGGTCGGGGTCCCGGGGTACACCGAGCTACCGGTCACCGAGGCGGCGCAGGCCGTGCAGCGCTCGGGGTTCCCGGACGCGTACGCGCAGCACGAGGGCCGGTCCCGGGCGTGGGCGTCGGCGCTCACCGGCTGGTCGACCGGCGTGCTGCACTGCGACCTCGACCCGGTCGAGGGCACCGCCGACACCGACGCGGCGCTGGCCCGCGTGCAGCGCGACCTCGGCGGGACCGTGTCGGCCGCCGTGGACGCCTCCGCCGACCCCGCGACCGGCGTGGTGCTCCAGCTGGACGCCGCCGGGCTGACGGCGGTGTCCGGCGGCGACCCCGCCCGCTCCGGCTGGGCCGTCGCGCAGTGGGCGGTCGCCGCGGCGGAGGCCCTGGACGCGGTGGCGGTCGACGTGGCCGGCGGCCGGTGGGAGCGCGGCGGCGCCGGCTGGGCACCCGCCCCCGCGGACGCCCCGACCCCCGCGCCGGGCACGGTCGCGATCACCCTGGCCCCCTGACCGACGCCCCCGGGTGCCCGTCGCCCCGGGTGCCCTCCGCCGAGACAGGGCCCGCGCACCGAGACAGGGCCGTCGGGGGTCCTGTCTCGGCGCGGCGGACCTGTCTCGGCGACGCACCGAGCCACCGACGCGCCGAAGCACCCGCGCACCGAGCCGCCCGACCGCCGAACCGCCGGCGTCACGCCCGGGGTCAGCGCAGGGCGGCGAACGCCGCGATCTCCTCCCGCAGGGCGTCGGCGAGCTCCGCGAGACCCGTGCCGTCCCCGCGCCCGGCGGCCCCCGCCACGGCGTCGACCTGGTCGGACATGCCCGCGATGATGTCGTCGATCCGGCCGATCGCCCGGCCGGCCTCGTCGGCCGCGGCCTGGGCGGCCACCACCTGCCGGGCGATGTCGTCCGACCGGCCCGCGGAGTCGTCCGCGAGCGAGCGCACCTCGGACGCGACGACCGCGAACCCGCGACCCGCCTCGCCGGCGCGCGCGGCCTCGATGGTGGCGTTCAGGGCCAGCAGCCGGGTGCGGCTCGCGATCGACTTCACCAGCCCGGCGGCGGCCTCGATCTGCGCGGAGGTGTCGGTGAGCTCCTGGACGGTGGACCGCGAGTCGCGCGCCGCGTCGGTCGCGGACGCGGACGCCGCCGTCAGTGCGGCCGCCGACGCCGCCAGGCCCTGCGCCGAGTCGGCCACCCGTGCGGCGACCCCGACGAGCCGGTCGGCGAGGTCGTCCCGCTCCGCCTGGTCCCGGGACGTCCGCAGGGCCGCCCGCTCGAGCCCGGCCCGCGCGGCGTCGATCCGCACCGCGCCGGCCCGGAACGCGCCCGGCATCCCGCGGCGCAGGAACCGCCGGTGGAACCGCCCCTCCTCCGCCGCGGCCAGCGACGCCTGGGACTCCCGCACGTACGCGTCGACCAGGTCGGCGACCCGGTTGAGGGCGTCGCGGGCACGCTGCACCGCCGGGTCGCCGTCGAGGGCCGGGAGCCGGTCCTCGAGGTCACCGGCGGCGAGGCGGTCGCAGAACGCCGCGACGAGGTCCAGCGACTCCCGCGTGGCGGGGTCGAGCCCGGGCTCGTCGACCACGGTCCTCCCCCGGCTCACCGGGCACCCCCGGCTGTCCCGACCCGGGACGGGTCCACCGCGTCGTCGCCGCCCGCGAGGGACCACACCAGCTCGTCGTAGGTCGTGCCGAGGTCGGCCAGCGCCCCGTCGAGCGCCGCGGCACCCGCGGCGAGCTGGTCGGGCGTCCGGGTGTGCGCCGCCTCCGCGGCCCGGACCCGCGCGTACAGGTCGGCGACCGTACGTCGGGTGCCCGGCGGGACCCAGCGGCGGTTCGAGTGGTAGCCGACGACCGACCCGTCGGCGCCGAGGGTCGCCGTGACGTGCGCGAGCACCCAGTAGTGCCCGCCGTCCGCGGCGAGGTTGAGCACGTACGCGAACAGCTCGCGGCCGGTGGGGATCACGTCCCACATCAGCCGGAACACCGCGCGCGGCATGTCCGGGTGCCGGATCAGGTTGTGCGGGCTGCCCAGGATCTCCGGTTCGGCGTAGCCGCTGACGCGCAGGAACACGTCGTTGGCGTACGTCACGACCCCGCGGGGGTCGGTCTTCGAGACGATGATCTCCTCGGGCCCGAAGGCTCGTTCGATGCCGGTCGGCCCCGCCGCGCGTCGCCCACGCACGGGTCCGGGCCGCCGGCCGGTGCCGTGCGTCTGCACGGCCGCGGTGGGCGACATGCCCCACTGGATCGGTCCGGAGTGCGGCGTTCTGACCGGTTCGTCCGGACCGATCCGGGTGAATCCCCCGCAGGGGACTCACCCGGACGGCTCAGCGGTCGGCGACGGCGCGGTAGTCGCGCTCCGGCGAGCCCGAGTACACCTGGCGCGGGCGGCCGATCTTGGTCTGCGGGTCGGTCATCATCTCGCGCCACTGCGCGATCCAGCCGGGCATC
The DNA here is from genome assembly GCF_056868065.1 of Cellulomonas sp. KU4C. NCBI lineage: Bacteria > Bacillati > Actinomycetota > Actinomycetes > Micrococcales > Cellulomonadaceae > Cellulomonas > Cellulomonas sp. KU4C. The sequence continues at coordinate 148,753 of NZ_CP200322.1, forward strand.
CGGCCGAGCGCGAACAGGGGCGTGAACATGCGGTCGTCGAAGCCCATCGCCTTGTAGATCAGGCCGGTGTAGAAGTCGACGTTCGGGTAGAGCTTGCGCGAGATGAAGTACTCGTCCGACAGCGCGATCTCCTCGAGGCTGCGGGCGATGTCGAGCAGCTCGTTGTTCTGGCCCAGGGCCGCGAGGACGGCGTCGGCGCTCTCCTTGACGATGGCCGCGCGCGGGTCGTAGTTCTTGTAGACCCGGTGGCCGAAGCCCATCAGGCGGACGCCCTGCTCCTTGTTCTTCACGCGGGTCATGAACTCGCTGGCGTCGCCGCCGTTGGACTGGATCTCCGCGAGCATCCGCAGGACGGCCTCGTTCGCGCCGCCGTGCAGCGGGCCCGACAGGGCGTTGATCCCCGCGGCGACCGACGCGTACAGGTTCGCGTGGCTGGAGCCGACGATCCGGACCGTCGAGGTGGAGCAGTTCTGCTCGTGGTCGGCGTGCAGGATCAGCAGCTTGTCGAGCGCCTTCACGACCGTCGGGTCGACGTCGTACTGCTGGTACGGCACCGCGAACGTCATCCGCAGGAAGTCCTCGATGTACCCGCGGGAGTAGTCGGGGTACAGCAGCGGCTCGCCGCGCGAGGTCCGGTGCAGGTACGACGTGATGGTCCGGGTCTTGGCGAGGATCAGCACCGTGGCGAGCTCGACCGTCTCCGGGTCGAACGGGTCCAGCGACTCGGGGTAGAACGTCGCCAGGGCGTTGATCGCGGAGGACATGACGGCCATCGGGTGCGCGCCCGACGGGAACGTGCCCATGAAGGTGCGGAAGTTCTCGTGCACGAACGTGTGCCGGTTGACCCGCTCGACGAACGCGTCCAGCTCCGAGGACGTCGGAAGCTCGCCGTGGATCAGCAGGTACGCGACCTCGAGGAACGAGGACTTCTCCGCCAGCTGGTCGATCGGGTACCCGCGGTAGCGCAGGATGCCCGCGTCGCCGTCGATGTACGTGATCTGCGACTCGCAGGACGCGGTGTTCATGAAGCCGGGGTCGACGGTGACGAGGCCCGTCTCGCGCAGCAGCGAGGACACGACGACGCCGTCGTTCCCCTCGGTGGCGCGGACGACGGGCAGGTCGTGGGGGTTGCCGTTGACGACCAGCTGGACGGGCTCGGTGGCGACGTCGGACATGGCGCTCCTCCTCGGGCGGTGTGCGGGATGCGGACCTCGGGTCCGGTCCGCGAGGTCGTGCGGGGTCCAGCGCTGCCGGGGGGCCGCTACGGTGCGGGCGCGCGCCACGGGGGTGGCACCGGCCTGCCCTGACGCTACTTCCCGTCCGGGGGGTCGACCATCCCGGAAAGGACCGCGGGCCGTGTGACTCGGGTCACAGGTCGAGCGGCGTCAGCGTGCGGCGACACCCTCGAGCCGCGCCGCGGCGGCGGCGATCCGCTCGTCGGTGCCGGTGAGCGCCACCCGGATGTGCCGGGGCGCGCCGTAGAACGCGCCGGGGGCCACGAGGATGCCGAGGTCGGCCAGCCGACCGACCGTGGCCCAGCAGTCGTCCTCCCCGTCGGCGGGCCGCGCCCACAGGTACAGCCCGGCGGCGGAGCGGTCGACGACCAGGCCCGCGCCGGCGAGCGCCGTCAGCAGCACCGACCGGCGCGCGCGGTACCGCTCGCGCTGCTCGGCGACGTGCGCGTCGTCCGCGAGGGCGACCGTCATGGCCGCTTGGACGGGCGCGGGCACGATCATCCCGAGGTGCTTGCGGGTGGCGAGCAGGTCCGCGACCAGGGCCGGGTCGCCCGCGGCGAACGCGGCGCGGTATCCCGCGAGGTTCGACTGCTTCGACAGCGAGTACAGCGCGAGCAGCCCGGTGACGTCGTCGCCGCGCACCCGCTCGTCCAGGACGCTGGGCACGCCCTCGCTCGCCCACGGCTCGTCCCAGGGCAGCTCCGCGTAGCACTCGTCGGACGCGACCACGACGGGCCGGCCGGTCCGGGCACCGACGGCCCGGGCCGCGTCCACGACGGCGCGCAGCTCCGGTACGCCGAGAACCCGCCCGTCGGGGTTGCCGGGGCTGTTCAGCCACACCAGCCGGACCCGGTCCGCGTCGGGACCGGTCAGCAGGGCCACGGGGTCGTCGGTCGGGACCGGCTCCGCGCCCGCGAGCCGCGCGCCCACGTCGTAGGTCGGGTACGCGGCCGCCGGGTGCGCCACCAGGTCGCCGGCACCCAGGCCGAGCAGGGACGGCAGCAGCGCCACCAGCTCCTTGGAGCCGACCGTGGGCAGCACGCCCGCCGGGTCGAGCCCCGGGACGCCGCGGCGCCGGTCGAACCACGCGACGACCGCCTCGCGCAGCGCGGGCGTGCCCCAGGTCTGCGGGTAGCCGGGCGCGTCGGCGGCCTCGGCCAGCGCGCGGCGGACGACGGCCGGCGTCGGGTCGACCGGGGTGCCGACCGACAGGTCGACGATGCCGTCGGGGTGCGCGCGCGCCCGGTCGCCGTACGGGGTCAGCGTGTCCCAGGGGAAGTCCGGCAGCGCGCCGGTCAGCAGACCCACGCGCTCAGTCGCCGTGGACCTGCAGCGGGAGCGTGGCGATGACGGGGTGGTCCTTGGCGATCATCCCCATCTTCGCGGCGCCGCCCGGGGAGCCCAGGTCGTCGAAGAACTCGACGTTCGCCTTGTAGTACTCGCTCCACTGCTCCGGGACGTCGTCCTCGTAGTAGATCGCCTCGACGGGGCAGACCGGCTCGCAGGCGCCGCAGTCCACGCACTCGTCGGGGTGGATGTAGAGCGACCGCTTGCCCTCGTAGATGCAGTCGACCGGGCACTCCTCGATGCACGCCTTATCCTTGACGTCCACGCAGGGCTGGGCGATCACATAGGTCACGGTGTCCTCCACGCGCCCGTCCGGGGACGGTGTCGGGCGCGGTCCGGGTTCGGGTCGGGCTGGCGGCTCCTAGTATCGCTCACCTGCGCACTCCCGGCGCAGCGGCGAGAGGAACCCCACACATGTCCGAGTCCCCGCTCGCCGCCGGACCCGCCGGCCCCTGGCGGGACTGGCGGCCCGGCCAGCGCGTCGTCGTCCGCCGTCGGCTGCCCGCGGGGTCGCCGCAGCCGTACACCGACGTGCTCGGCGACCTGCTGGCCGTCGACGACGAGGGCGTGACGGTCCGGACCCGACGCGCCGGGGACGTGCAGGTGCCGGGCGCGGAGATCGCCCTGGGCAAGGTCGTGCCCCCGGCGCCGGTGCGCCGACCGCGACGCTGAGGCCGCGGCCGGCGGGCCGACGTCACCCCGCGGGCGGCGCCGCGGCCGGGTCCGGGCCGCAGACCACGCGGTTCTGCGGGCGGTACGTCCAGGAGAACGGCTCGGTGGCGACGACCTCGCCGTTGAGCTTCACCGTGCGGGTCACCGTGATGCGGAACCCGGGGTTGCCCGGTGACTGCGCCTCGCACGTGGGCGACTGCGAGTAGACCGTGGTCGGCTGCACCACGTTCGTCTTCGGACCCGACTCGGCGATGACCTCCCAGTACGGGGTGCCCCAGAGCCGCACGACCGTCTGGCCGCCCTCGACGTACGCCTGGACGAGCGCGCCGTAGGGGGTGTTGTTCTTCCACCGCATGTCGAGCGTGCCGGTGAAGAGCGTCGCCTCGCGGCCCGCCGGGTAGCGGCTGAACCACTCGGAGTGCGGCTTGTGCTCGATGTCCTCCATGCCGGCCAGGTACGCGGCGTTGAAGGTCGTGGTCGACAGCTGCGACAGCCCCCCGCCCCACGCGTCGGTGTGCTGGCCGTTGACGATCGCGCCCGCGGTGGTGAAGCCGTGCGCGGCGTCGATCGGGCCGAGCGCGTCCGTGAGGCTGAACGTCTCCCCCGGCCGGACGAGCGTGCCGTTGATCGCTGCGGCGCCTGCCGCGATGTTCTGGGTGCGGCGCGGCTCGCTGGTCAGCGGCGTCGAGAACTCCGCGACGACCGACGTGATGCCGAGCGCCTCGAGCGCGGCGGTCGTCTGAGCTGGGTCGGACTCCACGAGCTCGACCGCCGCGGTGCGTGCCTGCGCGGTGACCGCACCCGCGACGGCGGTCGCCAGCGTGGCGGGGTCGAGCGTCGTGCCGGGCGTGCCCGGGACGATCACCGGGCTGCCGCCCTGGAACTCGAACCGCGCGTCGGACGCGGTCGTGAGCAGGTCGGTGGTGCGGGCGATCACCGCGTCCACGAGCACGGGGCCGTCCATCTGCAGCGCCAGGTCGGAGTCGGCGGGCACGAACGACGCCGCGGACACCAGGACGTCACCCGGCAGCTCGACGTTCTGCCCGGCGACCTGCACGACGACCGGCCCCGCACCGACCTTCGAGGCCACGTCCTGCAGCACCCGGTCGGTCTCCTCCTGCGTGATGTCCGGGACGACGACCTCGGTGGTCAGGGCGATCGGGCGGGCTGCGGTCAACCAGGTCCGGGTGAGCGTGTCCCGGGCGGCGTCCGTGTCGAGCGACCAGCCGTCGACGGCGTCGACCGCGTGCGGCGCACCGTCGGCGAACACGATGGACCCGTCGACCGGCGCGAGCGACAGCGTCTCCGCCAGCCCCGCCATCGCGTCGTCCAGGGCGGCCTCGTCGACCACCGTGACCGGCTCCGCCGCGCCCGCGCCGACGATGTGCTCCCACAGGCGCTGCGGGCGCAGGTCGACCCCGGTCAGCCGCTGCACCGTCGCGTCGACGTCGAGGCTCAGACCCGCGACCGCCGGGTCCACCGAGCCCGTGATGTCCTCCGCCGTGACCGGCACCGGCTCCGTCGGCAGGTCGCCCAGACCGGAGGTGAGCGCCTCCTCGGCGTCCGCGGCGGCCAGGCCACCGACCTCGACGCCCGCGACGGTCGTGCCGCGCGGCACCCGGTCGGCCAGGGCGTAGGCCGCGCCGACGTAGGCGCCGCCGAGGACGACGACGATGCCCGCGACGACCAGCGTCGCACGCAGCCAGCGGCGCTTCGGCCGGTCCTCGTCGAACTCCGACAGCGGCGACCACGTGTCGTCGGAACCCGCGTCGTCGCCGTCGGAGCCCGGGGACGGGTCTGCGACTGCCGGGGTGGCGGCGACTGCCGGGGTGGCGGCGGCGGGGGTGGTGCGGGGCTGCTCGGCCGCGGGGCGGGTGGCCTCGGGTCGGGTGCTGGTCCGCTCGGGGGGCGCGTCGTGCGCCGTGGCGGGGAGCACGGTCGTCTCGGCCGTGACCGGGGCGGCGGCCGCAGCGGCGGTTCCGGCTGCGGCTCCGGCGACGGCGGCCGGGACCCGCTCGACCGGCGCCGGGATGCCCGCGGCGGGCGTCTCGGAGGTGTCGGCAGCGCGAACGGGCTCGACGGGGGCGGGAGCGGCGGCCGTGGGCGTGGCGGCGGTCTCGGCCGTGGGCGGCGCAGGGACCGGCGTGGACGCCACCGGCGGTGCGGGCGCGACGGCGTCGACGTCGGGTCCGGCGGCCGGCTCGGGCACCGACGCGGCGGCAGGAGGCTGCACGGCGTCCGGAGCCGGCACGGCGGCAGGAGCCACGGCGTCCGGAGCCGACGCGGCGTCGGACGCCGTCGCAGCGTCGGACGCCGTCGCGGGCGCGGCATCCGCCTCGATGGGGTCGTCCGACACGACAGGCCCGGCGGCGGCCGACGTAGCCGCGGGCGCAGCGTCGTCGGTCGCCTCCCCGGCGCCGGGGCGGGCGGGCGCAGCGTCGGCAGCACCCGCGACCGGTGCGGACGGGGCGGCGACGACGGCGTCGGTCTCAGGCTCCGCCTCGACGTCGGTGCCCGTCCTGACCTCGTCGTCGGACGCCACGGGGGTCGCGGCCTCGGCGGCGGGTTCGTCGGAGGTGGTTCCGGCGACGGTGGTCTGGTCCTGCGCCTGCACGCCTGCAGGAGCGGCGTCGCCCGCGGCCGCCTCGGCATCGGTGGGCGTCGCGTCGTCCACGGCTGCCTCGGCATCCGTCCCGGGCGTCTCGGCGTCGGCGGCGGCCTCGGCATCCGTCTCGGGCGCGTCGGCGTCGGCGGGCGCGTCAGCGTCCACGGCACCCGTCTCGGACGCGTCGGCACCGGCGGACGCCTTGGCATCGGCGGGGGCCTCAGCATCCATCTCGGGCGCGTCGGCGTCGGCGGGCGCCTCAGCGTCCACGGCATCCGTCTCGGACGCGTCGGCACCGGCGGACGCCTCGGCACCGGCGGGCGCCTCGCCGTCCACGCCGTGCTCGCCCTGGGTCCCGGTGTCGGACGTCCCGCCGCCGGCCTGCTCCCCCGTGGCTCCGGCCGCGGCCGCAGCCTCCGCGGGAGCCGCCGGACCCGCGGACGGCACGATCCGCCCGAGCAGCGCGGAGATCCGGTCGACGTCGACCGGCGGGAGCATCCCGACGCCGACGGCGGGCAGCGGCCCGCCGGTCGCGGGCGGGGTCGCGGCAGCCGGGGTCGCGGCGGGCGCGGCCGAGTCGCTGTCCGCGCTCCGGGCCGGGGTGGTGCTGGGGTCGGGCGCGGCGTCCCCGGTGGTGGGGTCGACGTCCTGCGCGACAGGCGGGTTGCCGTCCGCGTTGCCCTTGCTCATCCAGTCTTCCCCCTCGCACGACGACGGCCCCGGTGCCCCGGGGGCCGCAGCGGCGATTCTACGGGCGCGACCTGCGCGGTCCGCGCGGCGAAGGGCCCGTGGACGGCACCACTCAGGTCACGAGTTCGCAACGGTCGCCGCCCCGGGTCTGCCGCCGGTCAGGGCCGGGTCAGGTGCCGGTCACGCGGGCGTCCGCCACCCGGACCACCCGCTCAGCGCGCCCCGCGGAGCCGGCCGCGCAGGTGCACCAGCCCGCCGGCGTCGGGCGTCCCCTCGTGCGCGGCCAGCACCTCCGCGAGCACGACGTCGTGGTCGCCCGCGGGGACGACCTGCGCGGTGCGGCACTCGAACCACGCGGCGGCGCCGAGGACCCGCACCGCGCCGGACAGCGGGGCGCGCTCGTGCGGCACCCGGTCGAGCTGACCCACCGCGGGCCGCCCGGGCGAGGCGAGCCAGTCAGCGACGGGCGCCTGGTCGTCGGCGAGCACGCTGACGGTCCAGGTGGCGACGTCGTCGAGCGCCTCGCGGACCCGGGAGTCCTGGTGCAGGGAGACGAGCAGCATCGGCGGGTCGAGCGAGACGGACGTCGCGGTGCTCGCGGTGGTCGCGTGGTCGGTGCCGCGCCAGTGCACGGCGACGACCACGACGCCCGCGGGCAGCCGGCCGATCGCGGACCGGAAGACGTCGCCCGCGTCGGGGGTCGTCACGGCGCGTCGGCGGCGGGCAGCAGCGGCTCGGGCGCGCGTCGGCGGCGCAGCGGGGTGTCGGAGAACCACGCGCGGGGCGCGACGGCCACCGCCAGCGCGACCGCGAGCGACCCGAGCGCCCACACCCAGCCGATCGCGCCGTCCGCGGGGACCAGCACGTCGCCGCCCGGCCCGCGGGTGGACAGCACCTGGACGGCGGCGAACAGCCCGACCAGCAGCCCGAGGGACGCGACCCAGCCCGCGGCGGCGCGCGCGGTGACGGACGCGGCGAGCACCAGCAGCAGGCACACGACCACGCCCCAGGGCCGGACCGAGCGGTGCATCACGGTGCCGACGGCGCCGACGAGCACGCCGAGCAGCAGGAAGCCCAGGGCACGCAGGACGGAGCGGGGGGTGATCGTCGGCACGGGCGTCAGGCTACGTCGCCCGCCGAGGCGTCGTCACGCGCGGCGGACCCGCCGTGGGTGGCGCGCCGGGCACCGGGCGGCAGCACGATCGTGTCCGACGGCCCGCGACCGGGAGCCCAGCGGTAGGACTCGACCGGCAGCACCGGCGCGAGCACGAGGTTGGACAGCGCGAGGCACGCGCAGGCCGCCGGGTGGTCGAGCGGGCGCACGGCCTGCACCTGGGTGGCGTGCGCGCGCAGGGCGGCCAGCACCCGGTCGCGGACCGGGGCGACGTCGACCAGCAGGTCCGCGGCGCCGTCGACCGCCACGGACGGCAGCGGCCCGGCGGGGTCCGGGAGGGCGAGCGGCGACTCGCGGGTGCCGCGCCGGTCGTCGGCGTGGGCGGCGAGCAGGTCGCGGACGTCCGGGTCCTGCGCGAGCGCGGCGTACCCGGCGCGCAGGTCGGCCGCCGGGGCGACGGCCCACGCCACCGCGGGCGACCAGCCCGGGACGTCGTCGGCGAGCTGCACGGCCCGGGTCGTCACGTCGTGGGCGCGCACGTGGTCGGGGTGCCCGTAGCCCCCGCCGGGTTCGTAGGTGACGACGAGGTCGGGCCGTCGCTCCCGCAGCAGCGCGGATAGCCGTCCCGCCGCCTCGTCGAGCGGGACGGACACGAACGCGCGCGGGGGCACGGAGCCCGCGGACCCGGCACGCCCGGTGCCGAGCCACGCCATCCCCGAGTCCTCGTACCGCGGCGCCGACGCCCCCGGGACCACCGCGGCCGCGCCCCGCGTGCCAGGAGGCGGCGTGCCCGGGGGCAGCGTGTCCAGGAACACCTGCTCGACGCCCAGGGCGGCCGTGGCGGCGGCGACCTCACGCTCCCGGTGCGCCGCGAGACCCGCGCCGTCCCCCTCGAGGTGGGCGAGGGCCGCGCCGATCACCTCGCCGCGCTCCCCGCGGGTGCAGGTCACGACGAGCGCCGGCAGCCCGGCCGCGGCCCAGGTCGCGAGCAGCGCGCCGGTCGCGAGCGTCTCGTCGTCCGGGTGCGCGTGCACCGCGAGCACGCCACCCGTGACGGGGGACGTGCTCGCGGCGGTGCTCATGCGGTCGTGCTCAGGACCGGGTCAGGAGCGCTTGGTGCGGGCCACGGCCCGGGCGCGCTCCGTCTGGTCCAGGATCACCTTGCGGATGCGGACGACCTCGGGGGTCACCTCGACGCACTCGTCCTCACGCGCGAACTCCAGCGACTCCTCGAGGGTCAGGTGCCGCGGCGGCACCAGGTTCTCGAAGTTGTCGGCCGTCGCCGAGCGCATGTTGGTGAGCTTCTTCTCCTTGGTGATGTTGACGTCCATGTCCTCCTGGCGGGAGTTCTCGCCGACGATCATGCCCTCGTAGACCTCCTGCGTGGGGTCGACGAAGAACGAGCCGCGCTCCTGCAGGTTGATCATGGCGAACGGCGTCACGACGCCCGCGCGGTCCGCGACGAGCGAGCCGGCGACGCGGGTCTCGATCGGGCCGGCCCACGGCTCGTAGCCCTCGGCGAGCGAGGACGCGATGCCGGTGCCGCGGGTGTCCGTGAGGAACCGGGTGCGGAAGCCGATCAGGCCACGGGCGGGGACCAGGAACTCCATGCGGACCCAGCCGGTGCCGTGGTTCGACATGGTCTCCATGCGGCCCTTGCGCTGCGCGAGCAGCTGGGTGACCGCGCCGAGGTACTCCTCGGGGACGTCGATGGTCATGCGCTCGACGGGCTCGTGGACCTTGCCGTCGATCTTCTTGGTGACGACCTGCGGCTTGCCGACGGTGAGCTCGAAGCCCTCGCGGCGCATCTGCTCGACGAGGATCGCCAGCGCGAGCTCGCCACGGCCCTGGACCTCCCACGCGTCGGGGCGGTCGGTCGGGACGACGCGCAGCGACACGTTGCCGATGAGCTCCGAGTCGAGGCGGTCCTTGACCTGGCGGGCGGTGACCTTGTGGCCCTTGCCGCCCTTGCCGGCCAGCGGGGACGTGTTGATGCCGATGGTCATCGAGATCGCGGGGTCGTCGACCGTGATGAGCGGCAGCGGCCGCGGGTCGTCGGGGTCGGTCAGGGTCTCGCCGATGGTGATGTCGGCGATGCCCGCGACGGCGACGATGTCGCCGGGGCCGGCCTTCTCCGTCGGGACGCGGTCGAGCGCCTTGGTCTCGAGCAGCTCGGTGATGCGGACGTTCTGCATCGTGCCGTCCGCGCGGGCCCACGCGACGGTCTGGCCCTTGACCAGCTCGCCGTTGAAGATGCGCAGCAGCGCGAGGCGGCCGAGGAACGGCGACGCGTCGAGGTTGGTGACGTGCGCCTGCAGCGGCGCGCCCTCGGTGTAGGTCGGGGCGGGGATCTTCTCGAGGATGGTCCGGAAAAGCGGCTCCAGGTCCTCGGCGTCCGGCAGGCCGCCGTCGGCGGGCTGGGTCAGCGACGCGCGGCCGGCCTTCGCGGCGGCGTACACGACCGGGACGTCGAGGATCGCGTCGAGGTCCAGGTCCTCGACCTCGTCGTGCAGGTCGGACGCGAGGCCCAGCAGCAGGTCGGTCGCCTCGGCGACGACCTCGGTGATCCGGGAGTCCGGGCGGTCGACCTTGTTCACCACGAGGATGACGGGGAGCTTCGCGGCGAGGGCCTTGCGGAGCACGAACCGCGTCTGGGGCAGGGGGCCCTCGGACGCGTCGACGAGCAGGACGACGCCGTCGACCATCGACAGGCCGCGCTCGACCTCACCGCCGAAGTCGGCGTGGCCCGGGGTGTCGATGACGTTGATGGTGATGCCACCGGGCTCGCCCACCGCAGCCGCCGCGGGGCCGGCGTACCGGACCGCGGTGTTCTTCGCGAGGATGGTGATGCCCTTCTCGCGCTCGAGGTCGCCGGAGTCCATGGCGCGCTCGTCGACGTGCGCGTGCGCGCCGAAGGCACCGGACTGGTGGAGCATGGCGTCCACCAGGGTGGTCTTGCCGTGGTCGACGTGGGCGACGATCGCGACGTTGCGCAGATCGCCGCGCACACGGGTTCCCGTGGGCGTCGAGGGCACAGACATATCAGGACTCATTCCGCGAGGGGTGGGAGATCAGAGGGCGCGACGACGTCGAGCGCCGATCGATTGTACGCGCACGCGGGCCCCGGCACGAGGAGGGGTCGTGCCGGGGCCCGCGTGGGTGGTGCAGGTGCTGGTCAGACGGATCCGTCCGCACCGCCGCGCGGGCGGATGTTGCCCTCGTAGCGGCCCTTGGCCTCGCTCTCGGCGTCCTCGAACGCCTGCACGCGCTGGCCGTCGGCGACGCGCGCCTCGGCGGCGGTCTTCCCCGCGGCCTGCTCCAGCAGCCGGTCCCGCTCCTCGCGGCGCAGCTTCTGCTCCGCGGGGTTCGGCACGGGCACCGCGGCGAGCAGCCGCTTGGTGTAGTCCTGCTGGGGCGCGCCGAGGATCTGCGCCCGCGGGCCGACCTCGACGAGGTCGCCCTTGCTCATCACGGCGATCCGGTTGGACAGGATCTCCACGACCGCGAGGTCGTGGCTGATGAACAGGCAGGCGAACCCGTACTCGCGCTGCAGCTCCTGGAAGAGCTCGAGCACGCGGGCCTGCACGGAGACGTCGAGCGCCGAGGTGGGCTCGTCGGCGATGAGCAGCTTGGGCGACAGGGCCAGGGCGCGGGCGATGCCGACGCGCTGGCGCTGGCCGCCGGACAGCTCGTGCGGGTACCGGTTGCGCATGGCGCGGGGCAGGTGCACCCGGTCCAGCAGGCTCTCGACGCGGCGGTCGAGGTCGGCGCCGGACGCGACCTTGTGCAGCTTGAGCGGCTCGCCGATGGACTCGCCGATCGGCAGGCGCGGGTTCAGCGAGGAGCCCGGGTCCTGGAACACGATCGAGACGTCCTGGCGGACGGCCCGCAGGTCCTTGGGCTTGATGCCCGCGAGCTCGACGCCGTTGACCTGGAGCGACCCGCCGGCGACGGGCAGCAGGCCCACGGCGGCGCGGCCGACGGTGGTCTTGCCGGAGCCGGACTCGCCGACCAGGCCGACGACCTCGCCCTTGCCGATCGCCAGGTCGATGCCGTTGATCGCCCGGAATGCGGGCACGCGGCCACGGCCGGGGTACTCGATGACCAGGCCCTTGGCCTCGAGCGAGTACGCGGTGGGCGCGGGGGCGGCGAACTGGTCGCGGGGCCGCTCGGAGACGTGCAGCGTCCCCTCGGCCTGCGCGACCGGGTGCTCGCCCTGCAGGCCCTGGGCGGCGAGCGCCTCGGACCCGAGGTGCGGGACCGCGTCGAGCAGCTGCCGGGTGTAGGAGTGCTGCGGGCGGTTGAACACCTCGTCGGCGGTGCCGGACTCCACGACGCGGCCGTTCTTCATCACCATGACGCGGTCGGACAGGTCCGCGACCACGCCCATGTCGTGGGTGATGAGGATGATGCCGGCGTCGACGCGGTGCCGCAGGTCGCGCATGAGCTTGAGGATCTCGGCCTGGACCGTGACGTCGAGGGCCGTGGTCGGCTCGTCGGCGATGAGCAGCTTCGGCTCGCAGGCGAGGGCCTGGGCGATCATCGCGCGCTGGCGCTGACCGCCGGACAGCTGGTGCGGGTACTTGTCGACGGCCTTCTCGGGCTCCGGCAGGTCGACCATGCGCAGCAGCTCGATGGCGCGGGCGCGGGCCTCCTTCGGGGTCATCTCGAAGTGCACGCGCAGCGTCTCGACGATCTGGAAGCCCACCGTGTACACGGGGTTCAGGGCCGTCATCGGCTCCTGGAAGATCACCGAGACGTCCTTGCCGCGGACCTTGCTCAGCTGCTTGTGGTTCAGCCCGAGCAGCTCGCGGCCGGCGAGGCGCGCCGAGCCCGACGCGCGGCCGTTCGGGGGCAGCAGGCCGATCAGCGACATCGACGACTGCGTCTTGCCGGAGCCGGACTCGCCGACGATCGCGAGCACCTCACCGGGGCGCACGTCGTACGCGACGTCGACGGCGGCCGGGAACCACTCGCCGTCGACGAAGAACTCGACCGTGAGGTCGCGGACCTCGAGGATCGGGGTCTTCGCGTCGAATCCGGGCGTACCCGGCGCGGGAGCGTAGTCAGTGGTCACGGGGCGAGATCCTTCCGTGGGGCGAACCCAGGTGTGCGGGCCGCACGACGTCGAGAGGGGCGGGGCACGTCCGGTGGTCTGGGACGATGGCCGCATGGTCTCGGCTGACGTGGTGGAGTACAGACCGGCCTTCGGCCGGGTTCTTGCGGTGGTCGTGGCGGTGCTGGGCCTCGGTGGTCTCGCGACCGGCCTGGTGGCCGACGCCGACGTCACGCTGCCCTACGTCGCCCCGGTGCTGCTGGTGGTGGCGTGGGTGTGGGCCGCCTACTGGCGTCCCGCCGTGCTGGTGAGCCCCGCGGGCGTCGAGCTGCGGAACGTGACCCGGACGGTCGAGCTGCCCTGGCCGACGATCGAGCGCGTCGACACGAAGTACGCGCTCACGCTGCACACCGCCTACGGCGACTACGCGGCGTGGGCCGCACCCGCGCCGAGCCGGGCCCGCGTGACCGCGTCCCGCGCGGACGACGTCGCGCACCTGCCGGGCTCGACGTACGGCCCCGGCGGCTCGGTGCGTCCCGGCGACCTCGCGTCGAGCGCCTCCGGCCAGGCCGCGGCGATCGTGCGGGCCCGCTGGGAGGAGCTGCGCGACGCCGGCGTCCTGGACGACCCGCGCGTGGAGCGCGCCCGTCCGCGGGTCCGCTGGCACGTCCGCACGCTGGCCGCGATCGTCGTGCTGATCGCGGCCAGCGTGCTGACCGTGGCGCTCTGACAACTCAGGCGCTCGCGGTGGTCCGGGCCTGGGCGCGGGCCTTGCGGGCGTCGGCCTTGGCGAGGGCGCGGGCGGTGGGGATCCGGCGCTGACGCGGGTCGAACGCGTCGCGCAGGCCGTCACCGATGAAGTTCACGCACAGCGCGATCGTCACGATGAACAGACCCGGCCACCAGAACAGCCAGGGCCGCGTGGCGAAGGCCGTCTGGTACTCGTTGATCAGCTGCCCGAGGGAGACCTCGGGGCTGTTGATCCCGAAGCCCAGGTAGGACAGCGCGGTCTCGAGCAGGATCGCCGAGGCCATGAGCAGCGTCGCGTTGACGATGATCACGCCGACGGCGTTCGGCAGGATGTGCTTGAACATGATCCGGCCGTTCGAGGCGCCGGCCACGCGGGCCGCGTCCACGAACTCCCGCTCGCGCAGGGTGAGGAACTGCCCGCGCACCAGACGCGCCATGTTGGTCCAGGAGACCAGCGAGAGCGCGACGGCCAGCGACCAGGGGCTCGCGCCGCCGACCAGCACACCGAGGATCGCGCCGATCATGATCACCGGGATGGTGATGATCATGTCGGTGAACCGCATGAGCAGGTCGTCGAGGCGGCCGCGGAAGAAGCCCGCCAGCGCGCCGACGACGACGCCGATCGTGGTGGACAGCAGGCCGATCACGACCATGACGGTCAGCGACTGCTGGGTGCCGCGCATGACGAGCGCGAACCCGTCGTGGCCGACGTTGTCCTGACCGAACGGGTGCGACCCGAACGTGAACCCGCCGTCGAAGCCCATCGTGGGGGCGCCACCGGCGTTCACGATCGGGTTGAGGTCCTTGTACCCGTACTGCCACCAGCCGGGGATCGGGCCCCAGCCGATGGACGTGGTGACGAGGAGGATCACGGCGGACAGGACGATCGCGGAGATCATCGCGCCGCGGTGCCGGAGGAACCGGCGCAGGACGATGCGGCCCTGCGACAGGCCCTCGACCTCCTTGAGCTCGATGGCGTTCTCGACGTTCTCCGCCGGGTCGACGATGCCCTCGTGGGGCTCCAGGGGCGGTGTGATGCTCATGAGTTCACCCGGATCCGGGGGTCGAGCGCCGCGTAGACGAAGTCGACCACGATGTTGGCGAGGACGAGGAGGGTGCCCGTGACGAGGAAGTACCCCATCACCGGGTCGGCGTCGCGACCGGACAGCCCCTTGATGAACAGCGCACCCATGCCGCTCCAGGCGAAGATGCGCTCCGTGATGATCGCGCCGCCGAACAGGGCCGCGATGTCCAGCGGGACCACGGTGGCGAGCGGGATCAGGGCGTTGCGGAACGCGTGCCGCGTGGTGACGACGCGCTCCGAGAGGCCCTTGGCACGGGCGGTGCGGATGTAGTCCTGGTTCATGACCTCGAGCAGGCTCGCCCGGGAGTACCGGGTGTAGCTCGCGAACGAGATGAGGATCAGGGCGATCGTCGGCAGCAGCAGGTGCGTGAACTTGTCGAGCGACTCGACCCAGTAGCTGCCGGTCAGGCCCGGCGTCTGGGAGCCGATCGTCGCGATCGGCCGACCGTTGATCTGCGAGGCGTTGGAGTAGATCTTCCAGACGCCCATGACACGGTCGACGTAGATCAGCAGGCCGACGCCGAGCGCGGTCACGGCGGCGGCGCGCATCGAGACGACGCGGTCGTACCCGCCGAACAGGAACCCGACGACGAGGCCGACGACGACCGCCAGCACGCCCAGGCCGATGATCAGCCAGGTGGTCGCGTGCACGAAGACGTACTGCAGCGGGTAGTACAGCGCGGCGCCGATCGCGACCGTGGTCAGCGAGGCGTACAGCGCGCGGCGGTTGCCCAGGCCCGCGGTGAGCGCGACGATCCCGAACGCGATGCCCGCGCCGATGGCGGTGACGCCGATGATCCCGAGGCTCGGGTCGAGCAGCCAGCCGGTGCCGGAGACGAACAGCAGCACCGCGGCCGTGGCGACGACGCCCGCGCCGAACGAGATCCACCGGGTGCGCGTCGACCCGCCGATGACGGCGGACCAGAGCACGCCGGAGACCACCGAGATGATCGCGACCCACAGCGGCGGGACGTGGGGGTCCGCGAGGAAGTCGTTGAACCCGATGGCGCCCCACAGCTTCAGCAGCACCGCGACCCAGAACGAGGGCAGCGAGTACAGCACGAAGGACAGGAACGTCACGGAGTAGTCGAACCGCGTGTACTGGCGCAGCGCCGACACGATGCCGACCAGGACGCCCAGGCCGATGGCCAGCAGGGTCGAGGCGGCGATCAGCTGCACGGTGCTCGGGATCGCGCTGCCGAGCATGGCGGTGACGCGGGCGCCGCTCACCCAGCTCGAGCCGAGGTCGCCGGTGAACAGCGCCCCCAGCCACTTGAAGTAGCGGATCACCGGCGGCGTGTCGAGGTCGAGCGCGCGGACGCGGGCCTCGATCAGCGCCTCCTTGTTGGGCGCCGTGCTGGTGCGCAGGTCCTCGAGGGGGTCCAGCGCGAACGACAGGAGCATGTAGACGATGAACGTCGCTCCGAGCAGCACGATCGCCGACGACAGGAGGCGTCGACCGAGGAAGGTCAGGGTCGGCGCGGCGTTCCGGAACCAGGAACGTCGGGCCGGGACCGGTGCGTCGGGCGCGGAGCGCGCGCCGGAGGCACGGGTCGTCACAGAGGTGGCCATGGGGTCCTTGCCTGAAAGGAAGGGGGTACTCGCAAAGCGCAAGTGTAGGCACTCCCGGTAGGGGTGCTGCGCCTCGGGCCTAGGTGGGCCGAGAGTCCCGATCTGGCTGTGGTACAGGGGGCACGGCAACGGGGGCACCGCGTACGTGGACGCGGTACCCCCGTGCCGGCGTGCTCAGACGAGCGTCAGGTCACTCAGTCTCGGTCGCGCTGGGCGCGTCCAGGCTGTCAGCGGCGCTGATCTCCCACTCCCAGAAGTTCCAGAAGATGGTCGGCGAGAGCGCGATGGTCGAGACGCCCTTGAGGACGTCGCGGTTCGCGACCACACCGGGGAACTGGAAGATGTTGACGCCGAAGGCGTCCTGGTTGAGCTTGGTCTCGATCTCGGCGGCCAGCTCGGCCTCGCGGTCGGAGTCCGTGTTCGTGGCGACCTCGGCCCAGAGGGCGTCGACCTCGGGGTTGGAGTAGCCGCCGTAGTTGTTCTGGCCGCCGGTAACGTAGTTCGCCTCGGCGTTCAGGATGAACGTGTTGGTGGACTGCCAGCCGAACAGCGAGGCGTCGTACGAGCCGTTGCCCAGGATCGAGCCCCAGGTGTCGTCGCCGTTGTCGATGACGTTGAAGCCGGCCTGCGCGGCGGAGGCCGCGATCAGCTGGAACTCGTTCGCACGACGGACGTTCGACTTGCCGTAGAGGAAGCGCACGTCCACCGGGGTGGTGACGCCGGCCTCGGCGAGCAGCGCCTGGGCGCCCGCGACGTCGACCTCGGCCCACGCGTCGGAGCCGTTCGAGCCCACGACCGTGTCGTAGTTCGGCGAGCCCGGCACGTACAGGAACGAGTCACGCGTGGTGGCGTCCTCCTGCAGCGGCTGGATGAGCTTCTCGATGATCTCCTGACGCGGGATCACCTTGAGGAACGCCTCGCGGACCTTGCGGGCCTTCTCGGCGTCGCCACCGTAGGCGGCGGGGTCGAACGGACCGCCGTTGTCGAAGGTCAGGTCGACGTGCTCGTAGGTGCCCTCGGGCGCCGTCGCGTAGCTCACGCCGTCGATGCCCTCGAGCGTCGCGATGACGTCGACGGACGACTGCGGGGCGATGAGGTCGACCTCACCGTTCTGGAGCGCGGTGACCGAGGCCAGCGGGTCCTCGGTGTAGCGGACGGTGATCGAGTCCACCTTGGGCTCGGGGCCCCAGTCGAAGGACTCGTTGCGCGTCAGCGTGAGGTACTGGTTCTCGACGTAGTCCGAGATGACGAACGGGCCGTACGAGAGGTACAGGTCCGGGTCGTCCGGCAGCGAGGTGAAGTTGAAGCCGTTCGTCCAGGTGTCCGCGATCTTCACGAGCGCCTCGGCGTCGTTGTTCTCGAACGCGTCCTCGACGGCCTTCTTGGCCTCGGCCGGGTCCTCGATGCCCAGGGCCAGCTTGCCGACCACGTG
This sequence comes from Cellulomonas sp. KU4C, assembly GCF_056868065.1. Classification (NCBI taxonomy): domain Bacteria; kingdom Bacillati; phylum Actinomycetota; class Actinomycetes; order Micrococcales; family Cellulomonadaceae; genus Cellulomonas; species Cellulomonas sp. KU4C. Next base: position 166,310 of record NZ_CP200322.1, read on the forward strand.
CGCGGCGACGGGGCTGGGCTGGTTCATCGCCAGCTCCCAGTCGGAGCGCGGGGAGTCGTAGACGAACGTGACCGAGCGGCCGTCGTCACCGATCTCCGGGAACGTGGTGACCTGGTTCAGCGCGGGCGAGGAGGAGTCGAAGTAGACCTCGCCCTCGGCGACCTGCGAGTTGCCGTCCTCGTCCACCTCGACGTCGGAGGAGGCGACGGTGTCGAACATGTCGTTCTGGGCGCCCCAGTACAGGATCATGTCGGCGGCGTCGACGGCGGTGCCGTCGGACCAGGTGACACCCTCGTTGACCGTGTACTTGACCGTGAACGGGTCCTCGGACACGACCTCGTAGGAACCGAAGTCCTCGTTCTTCACGAGGTTCAGGTCGCCGTCGTAGTAGTTGAAGAACGACGTCGTCATGTAGATGATGTTGGCGTTCGCCGTGGCGTTGCCGTTGGCCGTCAGGTTGTTGGTCGAACGGAACGGCTCGTTCCACCCGACGTTGACCGACGTGTCCTCGTTGATCTCGCTCTCCTCGGCCGGGCTCGAGCACGCGGTGAGCACGAGGGCTCCCGCAGCCGCGACGGCCAGGACGGCGCTTGTTCGCCTGATCTTCAATGTTCCTCCTGTGAAGGTGGCGCCCAGCCTCCGCCGCCGCTCGGGGACGACCGCCGGTCGTCCGGAGCAGGGCTGACGCATGGTCCCGCCGTGGATGTGGACACGCTAGTGGCCCCAGTACGGACAAATCGGACACGGCAGCCGGAAGCAGGCCATCGTTACCGGATCGATACTGAGCAGTAGTGTCCAGCATTCAAGACGCTACACGCCGGTAACGTCCCGGAAACACGCACATCAGGGGTATCCCCCGTCCACGGACCGGCACCGCAGGGCCCTCCGACTCAGCACGGAACGGGCCCGGTGTGCTAGCAGACCAAGCCTTGGGTGACCGCGACCACACCGGCGCTCCTGGGTGGATCGATCAGGTTCCGAGAAGCGCGCTCCCCGGCCCGACCTCTAGCGTCGGCGACGACCCGCCCGACCGACCGACCGACCCGGGGAGCGACCACGATGACCACCACCGAGAACGCCGACGAGCGCAGCGGCGCGTTCACCGCCGCCGAGCGCGACGCCATGAAGGAGCGCGCCGCCGAGGTCACGAAGCAGAAGCGCGCGTCCGGCAAGGCCGACCAGACCGCCGACGTGCTCGCGAAGATCGCCGAGATGACCGCCGACGACCGGGACCTCGCCGAGCACGTGCACGCCGTCGTCGCCGAGGTCGCCCCCGGGCTCGCGCCGAGGACCTGGTACGGGATGCCCGGCTACGCGCGCGCCGGCAAGGTCGTGGTCTTCTTCCAGGCCGCCGCGAAGTTCCAGGCCCGGTACCCCACGCTCGGGTTCAACGACACCGCCGCGCTCGACGACGGCGCGATGTGGCCGACGGCGTTCGCGCTCACCGCCTGGGACGACGCCGTCGAGGCGCGCGTCCGCGACCTCGTGGCCCGGGCAGCCGGGGACGCCTGAGCACCGAGGGCTAGAAGAGGAACGCCTTGAGCGTCCCCGTCGCCACCAGCGCGACCAGGGACAGCACCAGGCCCGCGACGGCCTTGCCCCTACCGACCGGGGCGTACCCGTGCTCGGCCATCCGGCTCGCGCGCGACAGGCCCACCGCCGACAGCACGATGCCCACCACCGACACCAGCCCGAAGGTGTTCCCCACCAGCGCCACGATGCCCACCACCAGCCCGGCGGTCGCGAACCCGTTCCGCGGCCGGACCGGGACGTAGCCCGCCGGCTGGCGGTGGCCCGTCCACGCCGAGCCGTCCCACCAGCGCAGGGCCCCGCCGTCGGGGTCGTCGTACCAGCCCGCCGGGGGCGCCTCGCCGGTGCTGGTGGGGCCGGGGCCGTCGGTGCTCATGATCCGCACGCTCCTGTCCGCCGGCACGGTGCCGCGCGAGCACGAGGGTACCGAGGTCAGCGGCGTGCGGAGGCCGTGACCGTGAACTTGCTGCTGCGCGCGACCTGCCGCGTGGGCCCGACCACGGCCTGCAGCCGGGGCCGGTACGCCAGGTGCGAGTTCCACACGCACCACAGCTCGCCGCCCGGCCGCAGCACCCGCGCCGCCTCCGCGAAGAGCTGCAGCGCCACGCCGTCGAGCACCGCGGCGCCGACGTGGAACGGCGGGTTCAGCACCACCAGGTCCACGCTGCCGTCCTCGATCCCGGTCGTGCCGCGCGCCCGCTGCACCCGCACCCGGTCGGCGACGCCGTTCGCCTCGACCGTGGCCCGGGCCGACGCGACCGCGGCCGCCGACTCGTCGGTGGCGACGACGGCGAGCCCGGGACGCGCCGCGGCGAGCACGGCGGCCAGGACGCCGGTGCCGCAGCCCAGGTCGACCGCCAGCGCCGCGTCGGGGACGGCCCGGTCCAGGTGCTCCACGAGGTACCGGGTGCCGATGTCGACCCGCGCACCCGCGAACGCCGCACCGTGCGCGGCGACGACCAGCCCGAGGTCGTCGTGCCGGACCCGCGCCGGCCACACCGGCTCCGGGGCGTCGGGGCGCGGACCGGCGGCGTGCAGCACCCGTGCCTTCTGGCGCCCGAGGCTCGCGTGGACGTCGGCGAAGTGGGCGGCGAGCACCTTGTTCATCGACCGGGACATGTGCTTGTCCCGACCGCCCGCGACGACGACGACGCCGGGAGCAGCGTGCCGCGCGACCAGGCCGGCGACCTCGTCCAGCGCGTCCAGGGAGCGCGGCAGCGCGAGCAGCACCACCTCGGCGTCCGCCAGCAGCTCCGGGCCCGGTCGGTCGACCACGCGGACGGACTCGGCGAGGCCCAGCCGCTCCGCGTTCGCCACCAGTGCCTGCTCGCCGGTGAGGCGGTCGGTGTGCGCGCGGACGTCCCGCAGGCCGAACCGCGCGACCGCGCCGAGCGTGAGGGCGCCGTACCGGTCGCCGACCACGACCACCGTCCCCGGCGCCGCGTCGGCCAGCAGCGGGGCGGCCTCGTCCAGCACCAGCCGGTCGGCCGCGTCCACCGCCGCCAGGTCCGGTGACGGCAGCTCGGGGTCGCAGCGCAGCGCGGCGAGGACGTCCTGGGTCACGGGGCCTCCGGGGCGGTTCGGACGACGGGCGTCAGACGTTGAAGCGGAACTCCACCACGTCGCCGTCGACCATCACGTAGTCCTTGCCCTCGATGCGGGCCTTGCCCGCCGAGCGCGCCGCGGCGACCGAGCCGGCCTCGACGAGGTCGTCGAAGCTGATGACCTCCGCCTTGATGAAGCCCTTCTGGAAGTCCGTGTGGATGACGCCCGCGGCCTGCGGCGCCGTCCAGCCCTGGTGGATCGTCCAGGCGCGGGACTCCTTCGGACCGGCCGTGAGGTACGTCTGCAGGCCGAGCGTGTGGAAGCCGACGCGCGCCAGCTGGTCGAGGCCCGCCTCGTCCTGGCCGTTGTCCGCGAGCATCTCCTTGGCCTCGTCGGGCTCCAGCTCGACCAGGTCGGACTCGAACTTCGCGTCGAGGAAGATCGCGTCGGCGGGGGCGACGAACGCGCGCAGCTCGTCCTGCATCGCGGTGTCGGCGAGGCCGGCGTCGTCGGTGTTGAAGACGTAGATGAACGGCTTGGCGGTCATCAGCTGCAGCGACGCGAGGTCGGCGAGGTCGATGCCCGCGGCCTTCGCGCCCTGGAACAGGGTCTGGCCGGACTCGAGCACGGCCTGCGCGGCCTGGGCGGCGGCGAGCTCGGCGGGGTCCGACTTCTTGATCCGGACCTCCTTCTCCAGGCGCGGGACGACCTTCTCCAGCGTCTGGAGGTCCGCGAGCACGAGCTCGGTGTTGATCGTCTCGATGTCGTCCTTGGGCGACACGCGGCCGTCGACGTGCACGACGTCGGGGTCGGCGAACGCGCGGGTCACCTGGCAGATCGCCTCGGCCTCGCGGATGTTCGCGAGGAACTTGTTGCCGAGGCCCTCGCCCTCGCTGGCGCCCTTGACGATGCCGGCGATGTCGACGAACGACACCGTGGCGGGGAGGATCTTCTCGCTGCCGAAGATCTCCGCGAGCTTCTCGAGCCGCGGGTCGGGCAGCGGGACCACGCCGACGTTGGGCTCGATCGTCGCGAACGGGTAGTTCGCCGCGAGGACCTGCGCCCGGGTCAGGGCGTTGAAGAGCGTGCTCTTGCCGACGTTGGGCAGGCCGACGATGCCGATGGTGAGTGCCACGGGCGACCATCCTACGGGTCGGGTCCGGTCAGGCGAACGAGCGCATGGTCGCCAGCAGCTCCGGGGCCCGCCGGTCGTACACGGCGGCGCCGAGCCGCACGCCCACGACCAGCGCGGCGACCCCGACGCCCAGGCCGACCACCGGCGTCAGGACGTGCAGCACGGGGTGGCCCGTGACCACGGCCGCGGTGCCGAGGCCGACCGTCGGCAGGCAGACGGCGAGCAGCACGAGCATCCCGACGCTCTGCGTCAGCATCACGGCGAACGACGTGCCCTGCGGCGTCGAGAACGGGTTGTCACCCGGCTTCGGCACCGGGTAGACGACCCGAGCCGAGTACACGGAGGACGCGCCGACCCCGACGGCCAGGACGCCCAGGGACATGCCCAGCACGGGGACCGTCGCGTCCCAGCGGCCGCTGACCCCGAGCACGAGGACGTCGGTCGCGAGCACCACGACGCCGCCGACGACCAGCCCGGCGGCGGCGCGGCCGGTCCGGTCCACCCGCCCGTCCACCGGCGCCGCCACGTGCGTCCAGAACGCGGTGTCGTCGTACGCGACGTCCGCGGACAGCGACCAGCCCATCACGAACGCGACCACGACCCCGGCGCCCAGCACGACCGCACCGCCCCGGCTCAGGAACCACAGCAGCAGCACCAGCACCGGGACGACCGCCACGGCCGCCGCGTACCGGGAGTCGCGCACCCAGTACGTCAGGCAGCGCGCGGCGACCGCGCCGGTCGGCGTCGCCGGCACCCGGTCGAAGAACCCGAGGCCGGCGCTGCGGGCGACCCGGCCGCCGCCGCCCGGGCGCACCATCGCCGCCGACAGCGCCCGGTCCCAGACGACCACCAGGACCGCGAGCGCCCCGAGCCCGATCCCGAGCCGGGCCAGCGCCGCGAGCCACGCGCCGTCCGCCACGTCCGCCGCCAGCGCCCAGGGCGCGCCGACCGGGGTCCAGCCGACGACCACGCCGACCCCCGGCAGCCCGTCGGCGACCGCGGACAGCCCGGCGGTCACGCCGAGCACGATCGGGCCCGCGAGCATCAGCGGGACGATCGCGAGCACCGCCGCGACCTCACGGAACCGGCGGCCCCCGACCAGCGGCGCCACCAGCGTCGTCACCGCGCGCGAGCCCACGACGCACAGGGCGACGCCGAGCACGCCGCCGACGACCCCGGCGGCGACCGCGGCCGGTGCGCGCCACCACGCCAGCGCCGAGGCCAGCCCCAGCACGGTCGTCGCCGCGCCCGGCAGGCCGACCAGACCCCCGAGCGCCAACCCGGTGAGCAGCGACCGCAGCGGCACCGGGAACAGCCGGAACCGGTCCGGGTCCAGCGTGCTGTCCACACCGAACGCGACCAGCGGCAGCAGCCACCACCCCACGACGAGCAGCGCGCCGGCCAGCACCAGCACCGTGCGGGTCAGCCCCGGGTCGTCCTGCCGGCCCAGCAGCACCAGGCCGACCACCGCGAGGAGCAGGAGGAACAGCGTGTAGAGCACCCCGAGCGCCAGCCCGACGACCTTCCACACGCTGCGCCGCAGGCCGTTGCGCAGCAGCGTCAGCTTCAGTCGGACGAGGTGCGCAACCACGCGAGCGCCCCCTCCGTGCGGCGGCCGCCGACCAGCTCCACGAACCGGTCCTCCAGCGTCGCCGACCCGCGGACGTCGTCCACGGTGCCCTGCGCGAGCACGTGGCCGTCGGCGATCACCGCGACGTGGTCGCACATCCGCTGCACGAGGTCCATCACGTGCGAGGACACGACGACCGTGCCGCCGCTCGCCACGTACGACGCGAGGATGTCGCGGATGTTCGCCGCGGACACCGGGTCGACGGCCTCGAACGGCTCGTCCAGCACCAGCACCCGGGGGGCGTGCACCAGGGCGCAGGCCAGCGCGATCTTCTTGGTCATGCCCGCCGAGTAGTCGACCACCAGGGTGTCGGCGTCGGCGGTGAGGTCGAACGTGCGCAGCAGGTCGGCGGTGCGGTCCCGCACCGTGTCGCGGTCGAGCCCGCGCAGCAGGCCCGCGTACGTGACGAGCTGGGCGCCGGTGAGCCGGTCGAACATCCGCACGCCGTCGGGCAGCACGCCGAGGTGCGCCTTCACCGCCGCGGGGTCCGCCCAGAGGTCCTGCCCGCGGACGAGCACCCGCCCGAAGTCGGGGCGCAGCAGGCCCGTGGCCATCGACAGCGTCGTCGTCTTGCCCGCCCCGTTGGGACCCACCAGGCCGTAGAAGGACCCGCTCGGCACCTCGAGGTCGACGCCCGCGACGGCGATCTTCGTGCCGAAGCGCTTCCACAGTCCCTGGATGGACAAAGCGGACATTCGCTCCATCGACCCAGCATAGGCGCGGGCGTGTCGGTGGCGCCTGGCAATCTGCGGGTCATGGAACTCGGACAGGTCGTGGCTCTCGCCGGTGCGCTGCTCGTGGGCGTCGTGCTCGGCTGGCTCGGGGCGTCCGGGCGCGGGGCCGGGCGGCTGCGCGCCGCCGAGGTCGACGCCGCACGGTGGCGGACCGCCGCGGAGCTCGGCGGGGCGCCGGACGAGGACCGGCAGGCCGACCGGTTCCGCGCGCTCGCCGCCGACGCGCTGGCCCAGAGCAGCGAGCAGTTCCTCGCGCTCGCGCACCAGAGCCTCGCGGCCCGGCACCAGGAGCAGTCCGGCGACCTCGCGCAGCGCGAGCAGGCGGTGCGGGCGCTCGTCGACCCGCTCGCCCGGACGCTCGACGCGGTGCGCACCGAGCTCCGCACCGCCGAGCAGGGCCGGCTGCAGGGCGACGCCGCGCTCGGGGAGCAGGTCCGGCAGATGCGCGAGGAGGCCGGTCGGCTCCGCGAGCAGACCTCCCAGCTGGTGACGTCGCTGCGGTCGTCGCAGGTGCGCGGCCGGTGGGGCGAGGTCCAGCTGCGCCGCGTCGTCGAGGCCGCGGGGATGATCCCGCACGTCGACTTCACCGAGCAGGCGCAGGTGCGCACCGACGACGGCGTGCAGCGGCCCGACATGGTGATCCGCCTCGCCGGGGGCAAGCGCGTGGTCGTGGACGCCAAGGTCGCGTTCCTCGGGTTCCTCGAGGCCGCGGAGGCCACCGACCCGGCCGAGCGCGAGCGCCGCCTCGCCGCGCACGCCCGGCACCTGCGCACCCACGTCGACCAGCTCGCCGCCAAGCGGTACTGGGAGCAGTTCAGCCCGGCGCCCGAGTTCGTCGTGCTGTTCGTGCCGGCGGAGGCGTTCCTGCACGCCGCGCTCGACGTGGACCCGGGCATCGTGGAGCGCGCCTTCGACCAGAACGTCGTCATCGCCACGCCGATGACGCTGCTCGCGATGCTGCGCACGGTGTCCTACGCCTGGCGCCAGGACGCGCTGGCCAGCAACGCCCAGGCGGTGCTCGACCTCGGCAAGGAGCTGCACGGCCGGATCGCGACGCTCGGCGGGCACCTCTCCAAGGTCGGCCGGGCCATCGACCAGGCCGCCACGGCCTACAACCAGTCCGTGGCCTCGCTCGAGTCGCGGGTGCTGGTGAGCGCCCGGAAGTTCGCCGACCTGCGGGTGGTCGACGGGGACCTCACGACGCCGCCCGCGGTCGAGCGGCGGCTGTCCGTGGTCACCGCGCCCGAGCTGGTGGCGTGGGAGTCGGAGCGGGTCGTCGGGCTGGACCCCGACGGGGCCGGTGCGCCGGGGACCGGGCGGCGGCGGGCGGACGCGCTGGGGGCGCTGGACGACGCGGTGCTCGGCCAACCGCGGACGGACGGCTGACGCGCCCGACGCCGGGCGCCCGGGTCCAAGCGCCCCGCCGGCTCAGACCGGGCGGATCGCCAGGTCCCGGCGCTGCTCGCGGCTCGGCCGCGGGTCGGCCCCGCCGGCGGCCTTGAGGTCGGCGCGCAGCTCGCGCGGCAGCGAGAACATCAGGTCCTCCGTCGCGGTCCGCACCTCCTCGACCTCGCCGAACCCGTGCGCCGCCAGCACGTCCAGGACGTCCCGCACCAGGATCTCCGGCACCGACGCGCCTGACGTCAGCCCGACGGTGCGCGCCCCGACCAGCCACGCCGGGTCGACCTCCGCGGCGGTGTCCACCCGGTACGACGCGCGGGCACCCGCCTCCAGGGCCACCTCGACCAGCCGCACGGAGTTCGACGAGTTCGCCGAGCCGACCGTGATGACCACGTCGCACTCCGGGGCGAAGCTTCTTCACCGCCACCTGCCGGTTCTGCGTGGCGTAGCAGATGTCGTCGCTCGGCGGGTCCTGCAGCAGCGGGAACCGCTCGCGCAGCCGCCGGACGGTCTCCATCGTCTCGTCCACCGACAGCGTCGTCTGCGAGATCCACACGACCCGGCTCTCGTCGCGGACGACGACGTCCGCGACCGCGTCCGGCGACGCGACGACCTGCACGTGGTCCGGAGCCTCGCCCTGGGTGCCCTCGACCTCCTCGTGACCGGGGTGCCCGATCAGCAGGATGTCGCGGTCGTCGGCCGCGAACCGCACCGCCTCCTTGTGCACCTTCGTCACCAGCGGGCAGGTCGCGTCGATCGTCCGCAGCTGCCGCCGCTCCGCCGCCGCACGCACCGCCGGGGACACCCCGTGCGCCGAGAACACCACCCGGGCGCCCTCGGGCACCTCGTCGGTCTCCTCGACGAACACCGCGCCGCGGGCCGCCAGCGTGTCCACGACGTGCCGGTTGTGCACGATCTCCTTGCGGACGTACACCGGGGCGCCGTAGTGCTCGAGCGCCTGCTCGACGGCGACGACCGCCCGGTCCACGCCCGCGCAGTACCCGCGCGGGGCGGCCAGCAGCACGCGCCCGCCGGAGCGCGCGGGGCCGACGTCCGAGGGGGCGGTCACCCCGCGAGTCTAGACGCGGCCCCGCCCCACCGCCCCGCCGGGTGGATCCATCCCGCGGGGCTCGCCGAGGCGTGTCGCGCGCGTGGATCCACCCCGCGCAGCAGGTGGGACTCGAGCCACCGGGTGGATCCATCCGGCGGGGCTCGCCGAGGCGTGTCGCGCGCGTGGATCCACCCCGCGCAGCAGGTGGGACACGAGCCACCGGGTGGATCCACCCCGCGGGGCACGCCGACGCGCGTCGCCCCCGTCGACTCCACGTTGTCGCCGGTGCGTGGGAGGGTGTGCGGGTGCCGCAGTCCACCCCCACCACCCCGCCCACGGAGCTGCCCGCCCGCGCCGCCGACACCACCGCCGAGCGTCCCTGGCCGGTGCGGCTGCTGTCCGCGAAGATCGCCGACTACGTCGCGAAGATGTCGCCGCTGTGGGTCGAGGGGCAGGTCGTCCAGCTGAACCGCCGCCCCGGCGCGGGCATCGCGTTCCTCACGCTGCGGGACACCGACACCGACATGTCGCTCCCCGTCTCGCTGCCCGCCCACGTGCTCGCGGCCGCGCAGACGCCGCTGGCCGAGGGCGCGCACGTCGTCGTGCACGCGCGACCGACGTTCTGGACCAAGCGCGGCACCCTGCAGCTCAACGCCGACGAGGTGCGCGCCGTCGGGGTGGGCGAGCTGCTCGCCCGGATCGAGCACCTCAAGCGGGTGCTGGCCGCGGAGGGGCTGTTCGACGCGGACCGCCGGGTGCCGCTGCCGTTCCTGCCCCAGGTCGTCGGGCTGGTGTGCGGCCGCGAGTCCAAGGCGGAGCACGACGTGGTGGTCAACGCCCGCGCCCGGTGGCCGCAGGTGGAGTTCGTGATCCGCGAGGTCGCCGTGCAGGGCGCCGGCGCCGTGCCCCAGGTGACCCGGGCCGTCGCCGAGCTCGACGACGACCCGCGCGTCGAGGTGATCGTCGTGGCCCGCGGCGGCGGCTCCGTGGAGGACCTCCTGCCGTTCAGCAACGAGGCCCTGGTCCGCGCGGCCGCCGCGTGCCGCACGCCGCTGGTGTCCGCGATCGGGCACGAGACCGACACCCCGCTGCTCGACCTCGTGGCCGACTACCGGGCGTCGACCCCCACCGACGCCGCCAAGCGGATCGTCCCGGACGTCGGTGAGGAGCGCGCCCGCGTCACCCAGGCGCGCGCCCGGATCCGCGCCGCCGTCGAGCACCGCGTCACCCGGGAGGCCGCCGGCCTGGAGCAGGTGCGCAGCCGCCCGGTGCTGGCCCGGCCGCACACGATGGTCGAGACCCGCGAGGCGGACGTCGTCCGACTGCGGGACCACGCCCGCCGGAGCCTCGACCACGCGCTGACCGGGGCGGTGTCGTCGACGCGCGCCCTCGCCGCGCAGGTCCGGGCCCTGTCCCCCGCCGCGACGCTCGAGCGCGGGTACGCGGTCGTGCAGACCGCCGACGGGTCGGTCGTCCGGGAGGCCACGGCGGTCGCCGCCAAGGACACGCTGCGCGTCCGGGTCGCCCGCGGGGAGCTGATGGCCACCGTGCTCGCGGTCGCCCCGCCGAAGCGCACCACACCGACGCCGCCCGCCGGCTGACCCGCCCACCTGCCCGCCGGCCCGACGACCCGCGCGAGCGGGGGCGCACCGGGTGGGCGGTCGTTGGTTAGATGGGTCCGTGAGCGCCACCACCCCCGCACCCGACTCCCCCGCCGTCGCCGAGCTGTCCTACGAGCAGGCGCGCGACGAGCTCGTCGCCGTCGTGTCCCGGTTGGAGGCCGGCGGCGCGACCCTCGAGGAGTCGCTGGCCCTGTGGGAGCGCGGCGAGGCCCTCGCGACCCGCTGCCAGGAGTGGCTGGACGGCGCGCGCGCGAAGCTCGACGCCGCCCGCGGGTCCGACGCCCCCGGCGGCGGCGACCCGTCCTGACACCCCGTGCCCGGCAGACCGTCGGGCACGCGCGGCGGTGCGCCGCAGCCGATCCCGACCCGGCACCGTCGCCGGACCTGAAGGAGCCGCATGACCGAGAAGACCGCCGCCCGCGCCCTCGTCGTCGGGGAGGCCCTGGTGGACGTGGTGCTGCGGCCCGGCGCCGATCCGGCGGAGCACCCCGGCGGCAGCCCGGCGAACGTCGCGATCGGCCTCGGCCGGCTCGGCCGCCGGGTGGACCTGCTGACCTGGCTCGGCCCGGACGCCCACGGCGACCTCGTGCGCGCGCACCTCGCGGACTCCGGCGTGCACGTCCTCGACGGCGACCGTGCCCCGGACCGCACCTCCGTGGCCCGCGCCCACCTGGACGCCGACGGCGCCGCGACGTACGAGTTCGACCTCGCGTGGGACCTGCCCGGGCGCTGGGACGAGGACGAGGACGCCCCGGCGGTCGTGCACACCGGGTCGATCGCGACGGTGATCGCCCCCGGCGGCGAGGCGGTCGCGCGGCTGCTGGCCGACCGCCGCGCGACGTCGGCGCTGACCTACGACCCGAACCTGCGCCCCGCGCTGATGGGCAGCCCGGCGGACACCCTGCCGGTCGTCGAGCACCTGGTGGGCCTGGTGGACGTCGTGAAGGTGTCCGACGAGGACCTCGCGTGGCTGCACCCGGGCGTCGCCCCCGTCGAGATCGCCCGCGACTGGCTGTCCCGCGGGCCGGCGCTGGTCGTGGTGACGCTCGGCGGCGAGGGTGCCGTCGCGGTGACCGCCGCGGGTGACGAGCTCACGGTCACGGCCCCGCGGGTCGAGGTCGCGGACACCGTGGGCGCCGGCGACTCGTTCATGGCCGGCCTGATCGACGGCCTGTGGTCCGCGGGGCTCCTGGGTGCCGACGCCCGGACCCGGATCGCCGCCGCGGACCGCGGCACGATCGAGCAGATCCTCACCCGCTGCGTCCGCATCGCGGCCATCACGGTCTCCCGGCCGGGCGCCAACCCTCCGAGCGCCGCGGACCTCGCGGGGTGAGTCGCCAGGCGAGGTCGGGGGTTTCGCTCCGGATCGGACGCTGAAACCCTCGACCTCGCGTGAAACCCTCGACCTCGACGGGCGCGAGCCGGGCGCGGGCGGGTCAGGAGGCCTGGCGGGACTCGCGCTCGCCCTGGCGGGCGGGGGCGCGCTGGGCGCGGGCCAGGGCCGCGCGCCGGTCCTCCTCCGTCTCGCCGTCGATCCGGCGGGCCGCCTCCTCGTCGTGCGTGAGGTTCTCGCCCGACTCGGGGTCGAACACCAGCAGCCGCGCCGGGTCGAACCACAGGTGCGCGTCGCTGCCGTCGCGGACGCGGCTCTCCGAGCCCAGCGCGACGATCATCTGGGTGCGCATCCCCTCGCCGTCGAGGTCCCGGTCGAGCTCCTCGAGCTTCGCGGCGACGTCGGGGTGGGTGTCGAACGGGATGTAGGCGTACAGCTCGGAGCCGAGCCACTCGACGACGTCCACCTCGGCGTCGAACGTCAGACCGCCGTCCCGCTTGGCGTCGTCGAGCGTCCGGGCGTCCTCGACGTGCTCCGGGCGCAGCCCGACGATGACGAGCTCCCGGTCACCGATCCGGGACCGCAGCTCGTCGGTCAGCGGCACCTCGGCGAACGGCAGCCGCAGCACGTCGCCCCGGACCTCGCCGGGCATGAAGTTCATCGGCGGGGAGCCGATGAACCCGGCGACGAACAGGTTGACCGGCTGCTCGTAGAGGGCACGCGGGCTGGCGACCTGCTGGAGCTCGCCCTTGCGGAGCACCGCGACCCGGTCGCCCAGGGTCATCGCCTCGGTCTGGTCGTGCGTGACGTAGACGGTCGTGGTGCCGAGCCGCCGCTGCATGCGCGCGATCTCGGTGCGCATCTGGCCGCGGAGCTTCGCGTCGAGGTTCGACAGCGGCTCGTCGAACAGGAACGCCTGGGCGTCGCGGACGATCGCCCGGCCCATCGCGACGCGCTGCCGCTGCCCGCCGGACAGGTTCGCCGGCTTGCGGTCGAGGTGCTCGCGCAGCTCGAGGGTGTCGGCGGCGAACTCGACGTTGTCCTTGATCTGCTCCTCGGTGTACTTGCCCTTCTGCAGCCGCAGCGGGAACGCGATGTTCTCGAACACGGTCAGGTGCGGGTAGAGCGCGTAGTTCTGGAACACCATCGCGAGGTGCCGGTCGCGCGGGGCGCGGTCGTTGACCACCTCGTCGCCGATCTTCAGCTCGCCGGAGGTGATGTCCTCCAGGCCGACGATCATCCGCAGCAGCGTGGACTTCCCGCAGCCGGACGGGCCGACGAGGATGACGAACTCGCCGTCCTTGATGTCGAGGCTGACGCCGTTCACGGCCGGGAAGCCGTCGCCGTACTTCTTGACGATGTCCGTCAGGGTGATGGATGCCATGAGATTGCCTCCTGAGGGGTCCGGGCGTCGTGGGCGTCAGCCCTTGACCGCGCCCTGGGTCAGCCCGGACACGATCTGGCGCTGGAACAGCAGCACCAGGACGACGACGGGGATGGTGACGACGACGGCGGCGGCGGAGATCGCGCCGGTGGGGTCCTCGAACTGGGACGCGCCGGAGAAGAACGCCAGCGCCGCGGGCACCGGCCGCGCGGCCTCGGTCGAGGTGAGCGAGATGCCGTACACGAAGTCGTTCCAGGCGATGAAGAACGCGATCAGCGCGGTGGTGAACACGCCCGGCGCCGCGAGCGGCACGATCGCCTTCCGGAACGCCTGCCAGGTGGTCGCGCCGTCCACCTGCGCGGCCTGCTCCAGCTCCCACGGGATCTGCCGGAAGAACGCGGTGAGCGTCCAGATCGAGATCGGCAGCGTGAGCGACAGGTACGGGATGATCAGGCCGGGCCAGGTGTCGTAGAGGCCGATCGAGCGCCACAGGTTGAACAGCGGCGTGACGATCGAGATCACCGGGAAGATCGACACCCCGAGCGCGGTGGTGAGGATGAGCTTGCGGCCCGGGAACTCCAGGCGGGCGATCGCGTAGGCGGCGAGCGTCGCCAGGACCGACGAGATCGCGGTGGCGATCAGCGAGATGCCGATGGAGTTGCGCAGCGACGACAGGAACAGCTCCTGCGCGGAACCGCCCGGGCCGAGGATCTGCTCGTAGTTGCTCCACGTCCAGGTGGTCGGGAGGAACTTCCCGGTGTTGAGGTCGCTGGGCAGCTTGAACGACGTCGCGATGATCGACAGCACCGGGAACAGCGCGTACACGAGGACGGCGACGGTGATGGCGGCCCACGCCACCTTCTGCTTGCCGGACAGGGCACCCATTTACTTCTCCCCCGTGCACCGGCGAGGTCCACCTTGAAGATCTTGATCGCGATGAAGCAGATGACGAGCACGCAGACGAACAGCAGCACCGAGATGGCGGACCCGAGCCCGATCTCCAGGCGCCCGATCGACGTCCGGTAGGCGAGCAGCGAGAGCACGGTGGTGCCGTTCGCGCCGTTCGTCATGATGAAGACGTTGTCGAACACGCGGAACGCGTCGAGCGCCCGGAACAGGACGGCGACCATGATCGCGGCCTTCATGTTCGGCAGCACGACGCGCTTCATCCGCTGCCACCAGGTGGCGCCGTCGACCTGCGCGGCCTCCTCGAGGTCGCTCGGGACCTGCGCGAGGCCGGCCAGCAGCAGCAGGGAGATGAACGGCGTGGTCTTCCAGACCTCGGACGCGATGATGACGAACAGGCTGGTGCCGGTGCCGGCGAACCAGTTGAGGTCCTCGCTGACGCCCGGCACCCAGTCGAACCACTGGTTGACGTACCCGGAGCTGATGTCGAACGCGTAGAACCACGCGAACGCCGAGACGACGGTGATGATCCCGTACGGCACGAGGATCGCCGTGCGCAGCAGGCCGCGCAGCCGCAGCACCGCCCGGTGCATGACCAGGGCGAGCGCGAAGCCGAGGACGACCTCGACGGCCACGGTGATCACCATGATGAGCGTGGTGACGCCCAGCGACTGCCAGAACACCTGGTCGCCGAGGATGACGCCGTAGTTGCCGAGCCCGACGAACGCCCGGTCGTCCGGCGCGGTGAGCCGGTTCCGGAACAGGGACTCGTAGACGGCCTGGAGGATCGGGTAGGCGGTGACGGCGAGCATCACCACGAACGCGGGACCGGCGAGCAGCCAGCCCAGCCGCGCCTCGGCGCGGGCCCGGTCGCTCTTGCGCGGCTTCGACGCCGACCGTGCGGTGGCGCGGTGCGCTGCCTCGACCTCGGTGCTCACAGCAGACGCTCCCCTCGCAGGACGGCGGTGATGAAGTCGGTCGACTCCTGCGGGGTCGTGTCCGGGTCCACGGAGACCGGCGGGTGCCAGGTCTCCTGCAGGCCCTGGGAGACCTCGTTGTAGTACGGGGTCTGCGGCCGCGGCGCGGCCTGCTGGAGGGACTGCCGGATGACGTCCGCCATCGGGAACGTCTCCTGCACCTCCGGGTCGTCGTAGGCGACGGTGCTGGCCGGCGGGTTGCCGTCCGACACGAAGTACGCGGCCTGGTTCTCGGGCGCCACGATGCACTGCGCGGCCTCGTAGGCCTCGTCGACGTGCTCGCTGAACGCCCCGACGCCGAGGTTGATCCCGCCGTACGGCGGCGCGGCCTCCTCGCCCTCCACGACCTGCGGGTAGACGGCCCAGCCGACGTCGTCGAGGAACGACTGGTCGAGCGTGCCGTCCTCGACCGCGCCCTGCATCGCCGGCCAGACGAACGGCCAGTTGACCATGAACGACCCCGTGTCCCCCTGGAACTGGGCCAGGGCGGCGTTCTCGTCCTGCGTCGGCAGACCCGGACCCGCGAGCCCGTCGGTGCCGATCTCCGCGATGATCCGCGCCGCCTCCCGGCCCGCGTCGCTGTCGAGACCGAGCTCGACGTCCTCCGCCGACGCCTCCGGGGTCTCGACGATCTGGCCGCCCGCCGACTCGATGAGCGCGTTGAGCCACACCGTGTACGCCTCGGCCTTGATGCCCTGCACGCCCAGCCGCAGGTCCTGGTCGCGCGCGGCGTCCATCACCTGGTCCCAGGTCACCGGCGTGGCCGCCGGGTCCAGGCCCGCGGTCTCGGCGACCGACTTCTTGTACCAGAGCAGCTGGGTGTTGGCCCAGAACGGGACCGTCACCAGCTCGTCCCCCCACGACGCACCCTGCAGGGCACCCTCCGCGACGTCCTGGCTGACGGCCTCCGCGACGTCGTCCGGGACCGGCGCGAGGAACCCCGCGTTCGCGAGCTCGGGGATGAACGGCGGGTCCAGGCTCATGAGGTCGATCGAGGAGTCGGCCGCGGCGAGCCGCCGCGCCAGCTGCTCGCGCTGGGAGCTCGCCTCGCGGGGCAGCACCGAGACCTCGATCCGGTAGGCGCCGTCGGCGGCCTCCGTGCACTGCTCCGCCAGCGTGGCCTGACCCCCGGCGTCCGGGTTCGTGTACCAGGTCAGCACCGGGGTGTCGTCGGCGGGCGCGCACGCCGCCAGCCCCGCTCCCAGCGCCAGCACCGCCGTCCCGGCGATCGCCCTCGACCGTCTACGCACCGTCACTGCTCTCCCGCCCTCGTGAAACACGTCGTCCCTGACCACAAGGGGTACCCCGGGTTCGCGGGGCCCGCCACCGGGGGCGCGATCCGGACGGCGCCGCCGGACCGTGCTGCCGGACCCGCGCCGGACGGTGCACCATGGGGCGCATGGCTACCCCCAGCACCCCCGCCGAGGCCTGGTCCGCGCTGCGCGAGGGGAACGACCGCTTCGTGCGCGGCGAGATGGCGCACCCCTCGCAGGGCTTCGAGCGACGCGCCGAGGTCCAGTCGGCGCAGCACCCGTTCGCGGTGGTGTTCGGCTGCTCGGACTCCCGGGTCGCGGCGGAGATCATCTTCGACCAGGGCCTCGGCGACGTGTTCGTGGTCCGCACCGCCGGGCACGTGCTCGACACCACCGTCATCGGGTCGATCGAGTACGGCGTGGAGGTCCTGGGCGCCTCGCTCGTGGTCGTGCTCGGCCACGACTCCTGCGGCGCGGTGGCCGCCGCGACGGCCGCGCTGACCACGGGCGAGCTGCCCCGCGGGTTCGTGCGCGCCGTCGTCGACCGCGTGATCCCCAGCATCGTGTCGCTCGCGCACGGCCCCGACGCGCAGGGCCGCCCCCGGGACCTGTCGACCGTCGACCCGGTCGAGCTCGGCCACGAGCACGTCCGGCACACCGTCGACATGCTGCGGTCCTACTCGGTCACGCTCGCCGAGGCGATCGACGAGGGCCGGTGCGCCGTGGTGGGCGTCGAGTACACGCTCGCGGACGGCCAGGCACGGCTGACCTCGGCCGTCGGCGACGTCGACGAGCAGCCCCTGCCTGCCTGACGGCCGCGTCGATGGCAGGATGCCGCGCATGAGCCTGCACGCCGACGACGCCGTCCAGTACCGCACCGAGCACGACACGATGGGCGAGGTGCGGGTCCCCGCCGCCGCCCTGTACCGCGCGCAGACCCAGCGCGCGGTGGAGAACTTCCCGATCAGCGGGACCACCCTGGAGCGCGGGCACCTCGCCGCGCTCGCCCGGGTCAAGAAGGCCGCGGCCCGCGCCAACGCCGAGCTCGGCATCCTCGACCCCGCGGTCGCGGGTGCCATCGCCGACGCGGCCGACGAGGTCGCCGAGGGCCGGCACGACGCGCACTTCCCCGTGGACGTCTACCAGACCGGGTCCGGCACGTCCTCGAACATGAACATGAACGAGGTGCTGGCCACGCTCGCCACCCGCGCGCTGGGCAGCGACGTGCACCCGAACGACCACGTGAACGCCTCGCAGTCCTCGAACGACGTGTTCCCGACGTCGGTGCACGTCGCCGCGACCGACGGGGCGGTCAACGACCTGCTCCCGGCCCTCGACCACCTCGCCACCGCCCTCGAGCGGCTCGCCACGCGGCACGCCGGGGACGTCAAGGCCGGCCGCACGCACCTGATGGACGCCACCCCGGTGACGTTCGGCCAGGAGTTCGGCGGGTACGCCGCCGCCGTGCGCCGCGGCGTCGAGCGGGTGCAGGCCGCGCTCCCCCGGGTCGCGGAGGTCCCGCTCGGCGGCACCGCCGTCGGCACCGGCATCAACACCCCGGCGGGCTTCCCGCAGCGGGTCATCGAGCTGCTCGCGCAGGACACCGGTCTGCCGCTGACCGAGGCCCGCGACCACTTCGAGGCCCAGGGCGCCCGGGACGGGCTGGTCGAGCTGTCCGGTGCGCTGAAGACGATCGCGGTCAGCCTGACCAAGATCTGCAACGACCTGCGCTGGATGGGCTCCGGACCGAACACCGGCCTGGGCGAGATCCGGATCCCCGACCTGCAGCCCGGGTCGTCGATCATGCCCGGCAAGGTCAACCCGGTGATCCCGGAGGCGGTGCTCATGGTCGCCGCGCGGGTCGTCGGCAACGACGCGACCGTCGCGTGGGCCGGGGCCAGCGGCTCGTTCGAGCTGAACGTGCAGATCCCGGTGATGGGCCAGGCGGTCCTGGAGTCGACGCGGCTGCTGGCCGCGGCGTGCCGGGTGCTCGCCGACCGCACCGTCGACGGTATCGAGGTCGTCGTCGAGCGGGGCGCCGCGTACGCCGGGTCCTCGCCGTCGATCGTGACGCCGCTGAACCGCGTGATCGGCTACGAGGCGGCGGCGACGATCGCGAAGCACGCGGTCAAGGAGGGCATCACGGTCCGCGAGGCGGTGGTGGCGCTCGGTTACGTCGAGCGCGGCGAGGTCACCGAGGCCCAGCTCGACGAGGCCCTGGACCTGCTGAGCATGACCCGCCCGGCCGGCTGACGCGCCGCCGACCCCGCCACCGACGCCGAGACAGGGCCGTCGCGCCGAGACAGGGCCTCCTGGCGTCCTGTCTCGGCGCGGAGGCCCTGTCTCGGCGTTCGGACGGGGCGGGTCGGCTCGGGCGGGGCGGGGCGGGGCGGGTCGGGGCGGGTCAGCGCGCCAGGGTGAACTCGTCGGCTCCGCGGGCGAGCTCGGCGGCGACGTCGGCGAGCGTGACGACCGCCTGCCGCACCTCCGCCGCGCCGTCGAACGCCTGGCCGGCGGCCTGGGCCACGTCCGCGGCGCTGCCGGCGATGTCGGTGGTGCTCTCGGCGGCGACGACCAGGTTCCGCTCGATCTCCGACGTGGTCGCGCTCTGCTCCTCGACGACCGCGGACACGGCGCCCTGGAGCTCGTCCACGGTGGTGACCGCCTGCGAGATCCGGCCCACCGACGCCTGCACGTCGGCGGCGTCCCGGGTGACGGCCTCCAGCACGGGGGCGATCGTCCCGATGGCGTTGGACGTCTGCTGCGCCAGGTCCTTGACCTCGCCGGCGACGACCGCGAACCCGGCGCCGGACGCGCCCGCCCGGGCGGCCTCGATGCTGGCGTTCAGCGCGAGCAGGTGGGTCTGGCTGGCGATCGTGGTGACGGTGTCGAGGACCGCGGCGATCTGCGAGGTCGACGCCGCGAGCCGGTCGGCGGCGGAGGCGGCCTCGGCGGTGATGCCGACCGCCTGCGCGGCCTCGCCCGACGCGGACGTGACGTCCTGCGCGACGGACTCGATGGACGCACGCATCTCGGTCATCGCGGCGGTGACGGTCTGCACCTCGGTGCTCACCACCGACGCCGAGCCGGCGGCGCCCTGCGCGCGGGACACGGTGCGCCCGGCGGCCTCCTCCAGCGTGCCGGACGAGCCGTCGAGCCGGCCGGCGGTGCTCCGCACGGCGTCCGCGCCCCGCTGCATCCGGGTCAGGGCGGCGCGCATCGCGTCGATGGCCTCGCCGAGCGCGGTGCCCATGACCCCGATCTCGTCGGCGCCCTCGCCGCGCACCTCGACGGACAGGTCCCGGTCGGCGACCCGGCGGATCGCGGTGGTGAGCCGGCCGATGCGCCCGACCACCCGCCCGGAGATCCACACGACGAGCGCCACGGCGAGCAGCGCGACCACGAGGCCCACCACCAGCTGCGTGACGACCAGCGTGCGGGCACCGGACTCGAGCTCGCCGGAGACGGCGCGCAGGTCGGCGTCGAAACCCCAGGCGCCCACGGTCCAGCCCCAGGCGGCGTACCGCGCGAGCTGCACGGTCGCGGTGCCGGCGTCCCCGAGGTCGACGCGCTCGGCGACGGTCTCGCCCTCGCCGAGCTCGGCGGCGGCCTCGACCAGGCGCGCGGCGTAGGGCTGGCCGTCGGCGTCCACGTCGCCCGCGGCGTCGCCGGCCTGGCCGCCGGGCGGCGGGACGATCCACTGGCCGGACGCGTCCGCGACCGTCAGGTAGCCCTGCGCGCCGACGGTGACCTCGGCGAGCGCGGAGCGCAGCGGCGCGTCGACGTCGGTCTGCGGCACGCCGACGAACAGCGCGCCGACCACCTCGTCGCCGACGACGAGCGGCGCGTAGGCGGTGACGAACGGCTGACCCACGACCAGCGCGGTGCCGTAGTAGGCGTCGCCCGCGAGCAGCGAGGAGACCACGGCGTTCGGGACGCCGCCGGCGCCGGTCGCGCCGATCGCGGTGCCGATCGCGCGCCTGCCCTCGGCGTTGGTGACGCTGGTGGCGACGCGGAGCATGTCGCCCTCCTCGTTCACGCGCTGGAACACGGTGACGGAGGCGCCGAGCAGCGTGCTGATGTCGTCCACGACGGGCACGGGCGCGGCGGGGTCGGTGGTGCGGCCGAGCCACGTGCCGCCGACGAGCAGCTGCGGGAGCGTGACGTCCTCGGTCGCGCCGCTGGTCTGGTCGGTCACGGTCCACGGCTCGGGCGCGCCGAACGACACGGCCCCGGCCTGGGCGAACGTCTGCTGGGCCACGCGCAGGTCGGACGCCATCCGGTCGGTGACGGTCGCGACCTGGGTGGTGACGAGGGTGACCGCCTGGCTGGTGGTCTGCACCATCGAGTCGGTGGTGAGGCGGTCGACGTCGTCGCCGGCGGAGCGCGCGAGGCCGGACACCTGCCACCCGCCGACGACGGTGAGCAGGGCGGCGGTGACGGCGACGGCGCCGGCGCCGGTGGCGACGAGCTGGGCGCGCAGGGATGTGCGCAGCGAGGGCAGGGGCACAGGGGTCTCCTGGTCCGAGGGGCGAGCGCGACGTCGGCCCCCCTCCGACGCCGACGTTGACCTCCGCCCTATCGGGGGACTTTGGTCCCTTGTGAGCGTCGCGGGCCCGATGTGCCCGGGTTTCACCCGTCCGGTCAGGCGCCGCCCTCGACCCGGACCAGCACCCGGGACAGCAGCTGCGCGAGCCGCTCGGCCTCGTCCGGGTCCAGGCCCTCGAGCACCCGGGACTCCCGCGCGAGGTGCTCGGGCATCAGCCGGTCGACCGCCGCACGCCCCTGCTCGGTGAGCTCGAGCAGCACGCCCCGGCGGTCGCGGTGCGGGATGCCGCGCGCGACCAGGCCCGCCCGGACCAGCGCGTCGGCGCGCTTGGTGATGGCGGCGCCCGACGCGGCGGTGAGGGTCGAGACCTCGCTCGCCCGCAGGGCCCGCCCCGCGCGGCGCAGCGCGGTCAGGACGTCGAACTCCCCGCGGGTCAGGCCCTCGTCCGCGAGCGCCGCCTCGGACTGCGCGGCGAGCAGCGCGGCGATCCGGGTGATACGCCCGGCGACCGCGATGGGCGCGACGTCGAGCCCGGGGACCTGCTCGTGCCACTGGGCCCGCAGGCGATCGACGCTGTCCACGGCGGTCACTCTATCGACGACATGGTGTTTCACCGGTAAAACACACACGAACGGACTCGCGTACACTCGTCCGGTGCACCGCCTGACCCTCCTCGCCGCCCTCGTCCACCCCCGCCAGGTCCGCGACGCCGTCCGCCCGTCGCGCGGAGCGGGGCCGTCGACGCGCCGGCTGGTCGACGGGGCGGTGCGCTGCGGGCTCAGCGTCACGCTCGCGCTCGCGCTCGTCGCCGCGACCGGGCGGCTCGACCTGGCCGGGTACGCCGCCCTCGGCGCGCTGGCGTCGCTGTACGGCCGGTCGGACCCGGCGCCGTGGCGCGCGCGGGTCGGCGCCCTGGCGGGCGCCGGGCTGGTCGCCGCGGTCGTCGTGATGTCCGCGCTCCAGGCGGCCGACGCACCGACCGTCGTCGTCCTGGCCGCCCTCACGCTGCTCGCCGCCGGAGCGTCCGCCGGCACCGTCGCCCTGCGCACCGGACCGCCCGGGGCGACGATCCTGGTGTTCGCCGCCGGGGCCGGCAGCGCGCCCGTCACGGGCGGGACGTCCGAGGTGCTGCTCCGCGGCGCGGCCGCCGTCGCCGGTGCGCTGGTCGCCTGGCTGGTCGCGAACGCCGGGTCGACGCTGCGCCGCGTGCGGCAGGGCCCCGCCCACACCCCCGCCCCCGGCGACCGCGCGCCCGCGGTCCGGGACGTGCTGCGCGCTGGGTCCGCCGACGGCGCCGCGCTGGCCGCCGCGCTCCGGGTCGGCGTCGCCGGTGCCGTGGCCGGGGCCGTCGCGACCGTCGCCGGCTGGGGCCACCCCGCGTGGGCGGTGATGGGCGCCGCCGCCGTCCTCCAGGGGGCGCACGTCCGGCACATGGGCGTGCGGGCGCTGCAGCGCGCGGCGGGCACGGCCGTCGGGGCCGCGATCGCTCTGCCGCTGCTCGGCGCCGACCTCCCGTTCCTGGCCGTCGCCGCGCTGGTCGTCGTGCTCCAGACCGTGACCGAGCTGGTCGTGGCGCGGCACTACGGCGCCGCCATGCTCACGATCACCCCGATGGCCCTGCTGATGACCTCGATCGGCGGCGCTCCCGACCCGACCGCGCTGGCCGTCGACCGCGCGCTCGACACCGTGCTCGGCGCGGTCGTGGCGCTCGTCGTGGCGGTGGCGGCGGCCCGCCCGGAGCCCGCCGCCACCGCACCGGCGACGTCAGAGGCTCGATGCCCTCCAGCATCTCCGTGACGAGGGCCGCGACGGGCGACCGCTCGGAGCGGGTCAGCGTGACGTGGGCGAACAGCGGGTGGCCCTTGAGCGCCTCGATGACCGCGGCGACGCCGTCGTGCCGACCGACGCGCAGGTTGTCGCGCTGGGCGACGTCGTGCGTCAGCACCACGCGTGAGCTCTGCCCGATCCGCGACAGCACCGTCAGCAGGACGTTGCGCTCGAGCGACTGCGCCTCGTCGACGATCACGAACGCGTCGTGCAGCGACCGCCCGCGGATGTGCGTGAGCGGCAGCACCTCGAGCAGCTCGCGGTCCATGATCTCCTCGACCACCTCGCGGCTGACCACCGCGCCGAGGGTGTCGAACACGGCCTGCGCCCAGGGGTTCATCTTCTCGGACTCGCTGCCCGGCAGGTAGCCGAGCTCCTGCCCGCCGACCGCGTACAGCGGTCGGAACACCATCACCTTGCGGTGCTGCCGACGCTCCAGCACCGCCTCCAGGCCCGCGCACAGCGCGAGCGCCGACTTGCCCGTGCCCGCCCGGCCGCCGAGCGACACGATGCCGACCGACTCGTCCAGCAGCAGGTCGATCGCGACCCGCTGCTCCGCGCTGCGGCCGTGCAGCCCGAAGACGTCCTGGTCGCCGCGCACCAGCTGGACGTGCTTGTCCGCCGTCACGCGGCCGAGCGCCGAACCCCGCGGGCTGTGCAGCACCAGCCCGGTGTGGCACGGCAGCGTCGGGACGTCCGCGATGTCCGCGAGCGGCAGCGACTCGTGCTCCCAGAGCTGCGCCATCTGCTGCTCGGGCAGGTCGAGGGCGTCCATCCCGGTCCAGCCGGAGTCCACCGCGAGCTCGTGCCGGTACTCCTCGGCCCGCAGCCCGATCGCCGACGCCTTGATCCGCATCGGCAGGTCCTTGGACACCACCGTGACGTCGGCGCCCTCGGCCGCGAGGTTCGCCGCGCACGCGAGGATCCGGGTGTCGTTGTCGCCCAGCCGGAAACCGGCCGGCAGCACCGTCGGGTCCGTGTGGTTGAGCTCGACCCGCAGCGTGCCGCCCTGGTCGCCGATCGGCAGAGGCGCGTCGAGCCCGCCGTGCGCGATCCGCAGGTCGTCCAGCATCCGCAGCGCGGTCCGGGCGAAGTAGCCGAGCTCGGCGTGGTGCCGCTTGGCCTCCAGCTCGGTGATGACCACGACCGGCAGGACCACGTCGTGCTCCGCGAACCGCGTGATCGCCCGCGGGTCGGACAGCAGGACCGAGGTGTCCAGGACGTGCGTCCGGCGGCCCTCCGGCTGGTCGGTCGAGGCGGTGGCGGTTCCCAGCTTGCTGACCACGGCGGGCTCCCTCCCGGGGGACGGCGGTCGCCGTCCGCTGCTCGGGACGCTACGCCCGGGGTACGGCCTGCCGGCCAGCGCGACACGCCGCGGGTGTGATCTGCAACACGATGTTCACCTGGCGGTCGGCGCCGGGTCGCTCAGCGCCCGTGCCGCCGCTCGCGGGCCGCGTAGTCGCGCACCGCGCGCAGGAAGTCCACCCGCCGGAAGTCCGGCCAGTACACCTCGCAGAAGTAGTACTCCGAGTGCACGCTCTGCCACAGCATGAACCCGCCGAGCCGCTGCTCCCCCGACGTGCGGATCACGAGGTCCGGGTCCGGCTGGCCCTTGGTGTAGAGGTGGTCGGCGATGTGCTCGACGTCGAACGTCGCCGCGATGTCGTCCAGCGTCGCGCCCTCGGCGGCCCGCTCGACCAGGTACGACCGCACGGCGTCGGCGATCTCCTTGCGGCCGCCGTAGCCGATCGCGACGTTGACGTGCAGGCCCACGACGTCGGCGGTCGCCGCCTCGGCGTCGCGCAGCACCTGCACGGTGCGGTCGGGCAGCAGGTCGAGCGAGCCGACGGCCTGGAGCCGCCAGCGCCGGGTCGCCGCGAGCTCCCGGACCGCGTCCTCGATGATGCCCAGCAGCGCCTCGAGCTCCGCGGCGTCGCGGGTCAGGTTGTCGGTCGACAGCATCCACAGGGTGACGACCTCGACGCCGACCTCCTCGCTCCACGCGAGCAGCTCGGCGATCCGGTCCGCACCGCGCCGGTGCCCCGTCGCGGTGGACTCGCCGAGGTTGCGCGCCCAGCGCCGGTTGCCGTCCAGGATCACGCCGACGTGCCGCGGGACCCGGTCACGCGGCAGCGACGCCGCGATGCGACGCTCGTACAGCCCGTACAGCGGGTGGGGCAGGCGCACGCGACGGCACTCCTTCGGTCGGACGGATGGCGGTGCTCACGGTACCGGCACCCTCCGCCCGGTCACGCGCGGTCGCGGGTGCGGCGGGGGGAGGATCTGTGCAGGTGCGCGGGCCACCGCGACCGCTACCTACGGCTCCGTAACCTACGGCTTCGTAGGTTAGTCTTCGGGGCGTCCCCGCCACCGAGAGGAGCACCGCCGTGAAGATCGCCGAGTCCGCCGAGCAGGTCGTCGACGCCGTCAAGCCGCGGCTGCGCGGGTGGATCCACGCGGGCATGTTCCCGCTCGCCACCGCCGCCTCGGTCGTCCTGGTCGTCCTCGCGCCGACCACCCCGCTCACGCTCGCCAGCGCCGTGTTCGGCGTCGCGGCGATGCTGCTGTTCGGCACCAGCGCCGTCTACCACCGCGGCACGTGGTCGCCCCGGGTCGCGGGCGTCCTGCGCCGGCTCGACCACACCAACATCTTCCTGGTCATCTCCGGCACGTACACGCCGCTCGCCGTGGCGCTGCTGCCCGCGAGCACCGCACGGACCCTGCTGATCGTGGTGTGGACCGGCGCCGTCGTCGGGCTGCTCGCCCGGGTGTTCTGGCTCGGCGCCCCGCGCTGGGTGTACGTCCCGGTGTACGTGGCCCTCGGCCTCGTCGCCGTGGGCTACCTGCCGGACTTCGCCCGCGCGGAGAACGGCGGCCCCGAGGTCGTGTGGCTGGTCGCCGGCGGCGGCGTCGCGTACATCGTCGGCGCGGTGGTCTACGGCCTGAAGCGCCCCAACCCCAGCCCCCGGTGGTTCGGGTTCCACGAGATCTTCCACGCCCTGACGGTGGTCGGCTTCACCTGCCACCTCGTCGCGGTGTCCCTGGCCGTCCTGCGCTGACCCGACGCGGCCCCGACGCGCCCGAGCGCGGGCGCGACGCTCCCGCGAGGGCGCACGAGACACCACGAGGGCGTACGCGATCTCCTACGCCCTCGTGGCGTCGCATACGCCCTCGCGGGCCGGGCGCGAGCGCGGGTACGTGCGGGTGCGCGGGTGCGGGCGGCGGTCAGAGCGCCGGGACGACGCGGTACCGCCGGTTCGCCAGTGACGGGTTCGAGGCCCGCACGCCCGCCAGCGCCTCCGGGTCGAGGTCGACCGTCCGCAGCTCCGGGTCCGCGCCGAGCTCCAGGCCCACGACCCCGTCCGGGCCGACGACCAGCGACCGGCCCACCACGCCCGGACCCGCCTGGCCGACCGCCACCACGACCGCGGTGTTCTCGATCGCCCGCGCGGTGGCGAGCGTCCGCCAGTGCAGCTCCTTGAGCGGGCCCGCGGCCCACGCGGCAGGCACGAGCAGCACGTCAGCGCCGGCGTCGACCACCCGGCGGGCCGACTCGGGGAACCGCAGGTCGTAGCAGGTCAGCACGCCGAGGCGGACCCCGGCGACGTCCAGGACCAGCGGGGGCGCGTCGGCGGGGCCGGGCTCGAGCCGGTCGGACTCCCGGTGCCCGAAGGCGTCGTACAGGTGCACCTTGCGGTACACGCCGACCAGCTCACCGGACGCGTCGACCGCGACGACGGCGTTCACCGCGCGCGGCGGCGCGCCCCCGTCGCCGCCCGAGCCCGTTCCGGTACCGGTGCCCGTGCCGGGCAGCGTCGTGCCCGCGACCACGGCGACCCCGTCCTGCGCCGCCCGCTCACGCAGCAGCGTGACGAACGGGCCGTCCAGCGGCTCGGCGTGCTCCCGGCCGGTCCCCCGCGGGTCGAGCCCCGAGGCGTACTCCGGCAGCACCAGCACGTCCGCCCGCGCGCGCGACGCCGTGTCGAACGCCCGGCGCACCACCTCGCGGTTCGCGGCGTGGTCCTCGCTCACGCGGAGCTGGCCGAGGGTGACCCGGACCGCCGGCCGCACCGGGGGCGGGGTGCTGGTCACGGCCCGACCGGCGGGTCGTCCGTCGCGGCCGCCTCGCGGGCGGCGTCGGCCTCGTCGCGGCGGCGCGCGTTCCGGTCGACCACCCGCAGGTGCCGGACCAGCGAGTACCCGAGCCCGATCACGGCCGCGGCGACCGCGAACGTGACGAGGAACCCGAGGAGCCCCGGCGAGGTCTGGTCCTCCGGCGGGATCTCCAGGGTGGACGGGGACGGCGAGGGCGTCGGGGACAGCGGCAGGCCCGCGGGCAGCACCGCCCCGAGCTGCAGGGCCGCGCCGTGCGCGGTGTGCGCCAGGGCGGTCAGCGTCGCGGCGCTCATGCCAGCGCCTCCCGCACCCCGGCGAACAGGTCGTCCTCGGGCAGCGTGGTCGGCACGCGGGACTCCGCGAGCTCGTACTCCTCGGTCGGCCAGACCTCGAGCTCGAGGTCACGGGGCATCGCGAAGAAGAACCCCTCGGGGTCGATCTGGGTGGCGTGCGCGCGCAGCGCGGCGTCGCGGGCGTCGAAGTACCCGTCGACGGGGACCAGCGTCGTGACCTCGCGCTCCGGGATCTCGCGCGCGGCGCGCGACTCGACCCACTCGCCGAACGGGGACTCGAGCCCGCGCTCGGTCATCGCCTCGTGCGCGGCCCGGATCCGGGCCATCGAGAAGCCGTGGTTGTAGTAGAGCTTGAGCGGCGTCCACGGCTCGCCGGCGCCGCGGTAGCGCTCGGGGTCGCCCGCGGCGTGGAACGCCTCGAACGCGACCCGGTGGCACATGATGTGGTCCGGGTGGGGGTAGCCGCCCGTGGGGTCGTACGTGGTGATGACGTGCGGCCGGAACTCGCGCACGAGCTCCACCAGGGGACGCGACGCCTCCTCGAGCGGCTGCAGCGCGAAGCACCCCTCCGGCAGCGGCGGCAGCGGGTCGCCCTCCGGCAGCCCGGAGTCGACGAACCCCAGCCAGTGCTGCCGGACGCCGAGGGCGGCGGCCGCCGCGGCCATCTCGACCCGGCGGACGGCGCGCATCTCCTCGATGCCGCCCTCCACCGGCGGGTGGTGCGGGTTGAGCACGTCGCCGCGCTCCCCGCCGGTGCACGTGACCACGAGCACGTCGACGCCCTCGGCGGCGTACCGGGCGGTGGTCGCCGCGCCCTTGCTCGACTCGTCGTCCGGGTGGGCGTGCACGGCCATCAGGCGCAGCTGCTCGGTCACGGTGTCTGGCGGTCCTCTCCTCGTCGCCGGTCGCTGCCCGGCGCGAGACAATGATCCCCCACCCCACCGACACCGTGCACCGCCGCGCCCGACGCGGCCGCCGGCCGGCAGCCCGACGAACCGCCTGACGAGCACCCTGGAGGACCCGTGACCGCAGCACCGACGCCGGCACCCCCCGCCGGCCGGTACGGACGCGTGACCACCCCGGGGCGGCGGCGCGCCGCCCGGATCGCGGTCGTGGCCCTCGCCGTGGTCGGCGTCGCGGTGGTGGTCTGGATCGGGCTCGGCCGCGCCGCGACGCCGGTGCGCTGGGACGAGGTCGGCTACCGGGTGGACGGCTCCACGGCCACCTCGATCACCTTCGACGTCACCAAGGACGCGGACGCGACGGTCGTGTGCCGGGTGCAGGCCCTCTCCGAGCGGTACGCCGAGGTCGGCGTCCAGTCCGTCACCGTCGGCCCGGCCGGGACCGCGACCCAGCGGGTCACCGCGACGATCCCGACCGCGCAGCTCGCCGTGACGGCCGTCGTGGAGTCCTGCGAGCTCGCCTGACCCGCGCGCTCCCGCGTGTTTCCGGGGCGTTCGCACGTCGGAGCCGGGCCCTGCGGGCGCCGCGTTGCTATGCTTGCCGATTCATACGCCGCCCCGGACCGACGTCGACCCGACGTCACCGCAGGTCGACGCGACCGCGAGGTGTGACGGCGTTCCCGCTCACGCACCGCGCAGCCGCGCCCGCCTGACCGGGTCGACGACGAGAGCGCACGCCCCGGACGGGGCGGCGACACGCAGGAAGGGAGTGGACGTGACCGACACGACGCAGGCCGCCACCTGGCTGACGCAGGAGGCCTACGACCGCCTGAAGGCCGAGCTCGAGCACCTCGAGGGGCCGGGACGCGCCGAGGTCACCGAGCGCATCGCCGCCGCCCGTGACGAGGGCGACCTCAAGGAGAACGGCGGCTACCACGCCGCGCGCGAGGAGCAGGCGAAGCAGGAGGCCCGCATCCGCGAGCTGAAGGAGAAGCTCCGCAACGTCCAGATCGGCACCCCTCCCGACGACGGCGTGGTCGAGCCGGGCATGGTCGTGACGGCCGAGGTCGCGGGCGACGAGATGGTGTTCCTGCTGGGCTCGCGCGAGATCGCCGGCTCCGCGGACATCGAGGTCTTCTCCCCGACGTCGCCGCTGGGCGCGTCGATCATGGGCCGCAAGGTCGGCGACACGGTGACGTACACGGCCCCGAACGGCCGCGAGATCCCGGTCGAGGTCAAGGACGCCAAGCCCTTCGTCGGCTGACCTCCCCGGCCCTCGGCGGCCGAGGTCGAGGGTCTTGCGCGGATGACGGGCCTCAGACCCTCGACCTCGGCGCAAACCCTCGACCTCGGCCTCCGGGGGGCAGCAGGGGCCAGCGGGTCAGTGCTCCGCGAGGCGGAAGCCCTGGTCGCGCAGGTGCTGGAGCACGCGGGCGCAGTGCTCGGGGCCCTTGGTCTCGACCTGGACCTCGATCTCGACCTCGTCGATCTCCAGGTCCACGCCGGTGCGCACGTGTGACACGTGCATGACGTTCGCGCCGGCGGACGCCAGCTCGCGCAGCAGGGCGGCCAGCGCGCCGGGGGTGTCGTGCACCCGCACCCGCAGCTGGAGGTAGCGGCCGGACACCGCGAGGCCGTGCCGGACCACGCGCAGCAGCACCAGGGGGTCGATGTTGCCACCGGACAGCACGACGACCACCGGGCCCTCGAGGTCCCCCGGCGGCGCCGCCATCACGGCCGCGACGCCCGCGGCGCCCGAGGGCTCCACCAGCAGCTTCGCGCGCTCCGCGACCAGCAGCAGCGCGCGGGACAGGTCCTCCTCGGACACCGTGCGGATCTCGCACCCGTGCCGCTGCAGCAGGTCGAACGGCACGCGGCCCGGGGTGCCCACCGCGATGCCGTCGGCCATCGTGTGGAGCTCGGCGGCGCGCACGGGCTCCCCCGCGGCGAGCGACGCCGGGTAGGCGGCGGCGCGCGCGGCCTGCACGCCGATCACCCGGACGTCGGGCGCGAGCTCCGCCACCGCGGCCTGCACACCCGCGGTGAGCCCGCCCCCGCCGAGCGGGACGACGATGGTGCGCACGTCCGGCACCTGCTCGAGGACCTCCAGGGCGAGCGTGGCCTGCCCGGCGACGATGTCCTCGTGGTCGAACGGGTGGATCAGCACCCGACCGGTCCGGTCGGCCTCCGCGCGGGCCTCGACCAGCGCCTCGTCGACGCCGTGGCCGTGCAGCCGGACCTCGGCGCCGTACTCCCGGGTCGCGGCGATCTTCGGCAGCGCCGCGTCGACGGGCATGTAGACGACGGCGTCGAGGCCGAGCAGCTGCGCGGCCAGCGCGACGCCCTGCGCGTGGTTGCCGGCGCTGGCCGCGACGACGCCGCGGGCCTTCTCCTCCGCGGACAGCCGGGCCATCCGCACGTACGCGCCGCGGATCTTGAACGAGCCCGCGCGCTGCAGGTTCTCGCACTTGAGCAGCACGCGCGTGCCGGCGATCTGGCTGAGGGCCCGGGAGGACTCCACGGGGGTGCGGGTCGCCACGCCGTCCAGCAGGCGTGCGGCAGCGCGGGCGTCGTCGAGGAAGGTCACGTGCGTATCCTTCACCGACCGGACGTCGGCCGGCTCGCACCGCGCCGCGCGCCGCCCGCCGCGGCCGCCTCACGGAGCCGGGCGAACCGGCCCGGTGGCCGCTGCGTGACGTGGTCCTCGACGCCCAGGTCGGGGAACTTGTCGTGCCCGTGCAGGTAGAGGAGCACGGTGTTCGCGACGGCCGCGATCGGCACGGCGAGCAGCGCCCCGACGATCCCCGCGGCGAGCGAGCCCGCGGACACGACCAGCAGCACGGCGACGGGGTGCAGCGACACCGCGTGCCCCATGAGGAACGGCTGCAGCACGTGGCCCTCGATCTGCTGGACCAGCAGCACCACGCCGAGCATGATCAGCGCGACCACGGGGCCCTGCGACACCAGCGCGACCAGGACGGCCACGGCGCCGGTCGCGATCGCCCCGACGAACGGGATGAACGAGCCGACGAACACCAGCGTCGCGAGCGGCACCGCCAGCGGCACGCCGAGGACCGCGGCGCCGATGCCGATGCCGGTCGCGTCGACGAACGCCACGAGGATCTGCGTGCGGGTGTAGGCGGACAGCGTGACGATGCCGCGCCGCCCGGCCTGGTGCACCCGCTCGCGGACGCCCGCGGGCAGCAGCCCGACGAGCCACGACCAGATGGTGCGCCCGTCGAGCAGGAAGAAGAACGTGCAGAACAGGGTCACCAGCGTGCCGGCGGCGACGTGGCCGACGGTCGTGGTCACGGACAGGGCGCCGGACAGCAGCGTGCTGGCGTTCTGGGTGACCTGGTCGCGGCCCTGCTGGACGAGGTCGTCGACCTGCGTGGCGCTGACGCCGAGCGGGCCGTCGGACAGCCAGGCCAGCGCCTCGTCGAACCCGCTGGACGCCTGGTCGTAGAGGTCGCCGAAGCCGTTGCCGATCGACCGGCTCGCGAGCGTGACCAGCAGCGTGACCGCGCCGATCAGCAGCAGCACCGCGGTGATCGACGCGGCGACCCGCGGGAACCGCAGCACCCGCTGGAGCCACCGCACCACGGGCTGGAGCAGCACGGTGAGCAGCAGCGCGACCGCCACGGCCACGACCAGCACCTTGAAGAACGCGAGCGCCCAGACCAGCACCGCCGTCGCCGCGGCGATCAGCAGGAACCGCCAGGACCACGCCGCGGCCGCGCGCACCGCGGGCGACACCGACTGCTCCGCGGTCCACCCGGTCGGCGTGGACCCCGTCGCGAGGTCGCCCTCGTGCAGCACCGGCGGCGGCGCGGCAGCCGCGTCGACGGCGGCCTCGGTACCCGCGACGGCGGTACGGCGGGTGCCGCCGCGACCCCGGCGGGGCGTGGTCACGCCAGCGCCCGGACGAGGTCGGCGATCAGGTCCGCCTCGTCCTCGATGCCGACCGACAGGCGCACCAGGTCGTCGGGGACCTCGAGGTCCGTGCCCGCGACCGAGCCGTGCGTCATGCGCGCGGGCAGCTCGATCAGCGACTCGACGCCGCCGAGCGACTCCGCGAGCGTGAACACCCGGGTCCGGGCGCAGACCTGCGCGGCGCGCTCGGCGCTGCCCGCGCGGAACGACACCATGCCGCCGAACCCGGACATCTGCCGGGCGGCGACCTCGTGGTCCGGGTGGCTCGCCAGCCCCGGGTAGATCACGGCCGGCACGTCGTCGCGCTCCTCGAGGAACCGGGCGACGGCCGCGGCGTTCGCGCAGTGCCGGTCCATCCGCACGGCGAGCGTCTTCAGCCCGCGCAGCGTCAGCCACGCGTCGAACGGGCCCGCGACCGCGCCGGACGCGTTCTGGTGGAAGCCGACCGCGTCCGCGAGCGCCGTCCCGCCCGCGGGGCTCTCGAGCCCGACGGGGAGCTGGGCGCCGTCCGCGACGACGAGCGCGCCGCCGACCACGTCGGAGTGCCCGCCGATGTACTTGGTCGTGGAGTGCACGACGACGTCCGCGCCGAGCGCGAGCGGCTGCTGCAGGTACGGCGTGGCGAAGGTGTTGTCGACGACCAGCACCGCGCCCGCGGCCCGGGCGTGCGCGGACAGCGCGGGGATGTCGGAGACGCCCAGCAGCGGGTTCGTCGGGGTCTCGACCCAGATCAGCTTGGTCTGCCCCGGGCGGATCGCGGCGAGCACCGCGTCCGCGTCGGTCAGGTCGACCGGCGTGTGCTCGACGCCCCACGGCCCGAAGACGCGGGCGATCAGCCGGTACGTACCGCCGTACGCGTCGTCCGGGACCACGACGTGGTCGCCCGGTCGCAGCACGGCGCGCAGCAGGGTGTCCTCCGCGGCGAGGCCCGACGCGAACGCGAAGCCCGCGCCGCCGCCCTCGGCCGCCCGCAGCGCCTCCTCCAGCGCCGCGCGCGTCGGGTTGCCCGACCGCGAGTACTCGTAGCCGCCGCGCAGGCCGCCGACGCCGTCCTGCTTGTAGGTCGACACCTGGTAGATCGGGGTCACGACCGCGCCGGTGGTGGCGTCCGGGTCCTGGCCCGCGTGGATCGCCCGGGTCGCGAAGCCCGCCTGCGACCAGTCGCCGTGCTCGCCGTGCTCCGACAGGTCCGGGGTCTGCTGCTCGTCAGTCACGCCCCCAGGCTAGGCGCTCCGCGCCACGGGAACACGCGGACACCGCCGACGGTTGAGGCCGTCGGACCCGAGGAAGGGAGTCACCCATGAGCTGGCTGTTCGGATCGGCCCTCGCATCGACGATGGTCACCCCGGAGCGCGCCCTGACCGGCCGCGACGGCTACGCGTACACCGTCCCCACCACCCACACCGTGCTGGGGACGCCGCTGCAGGGCCCGTGGCCCGACGGCACCCGCACGATCACGCTGGGCATGGGCTGCTTCTGGGGCGCCGAGCGCATCTTCTGGCAGCTGCCGGGCGTCGTGACGACGTCGGTCGGCTACCAGGGCGGGTACACGCCGTACCCGACGTACGAGGAGACGTGCACGGCGCTGACCGGGCACGCCGAGGTCGTCCAGGTCGCCTACGACCCCGCCGTGGTGTCCGACGCCGACATCCTGCGGACGTTCTGGGAGTCCCACGACCCGACGCAGGGCTACCGGCAGGGCAACGACCGTGGCACGCAGTACCGGTCCACGGTCTACACGACGACGCCCGAGCAGGCCGCCGTCGCCGAGGAGACCCGCGCGGCGTACCAGGAGCGGCTGACCCGCGCCGGGTACGGCGAGATCACCACGGAGATCCGCACCGCCGACGAGGCGGGGCCGTACTACTTCGCCGAGGGCTACCACCAGCAGTACCTCGACAAGAACCCCGGTGGGTACTGCGGGATCGGCGGCACGGGCGTGTCCTGCCCGCGCCCCCTCGACGCCTGACCCGACCGACCCGCGACGCCCGGTCCCCCGCGGGGCCGGGCGTCGTCGTGCGCCCGGGACGTCCGGTCCGGCCCACGGGAACCGGCGGGTCTAGCGTGCGGGAGGTGAGCAGCCCCGCGCAGCACCACGCCGTCCTGCGCACGCTCGGCCCCGCCGAGGTGCGCGCCTACCTCACCGCCGGGTCCGGCCTGCCGGGGCCCCGCGCGGACCTCGGGCTGATGACCGCGTGCGCCGACGTCGCGCCCCCGGACCTCCTGCTGGCGCTCGCGGACGAGGCCGACGAGTACCTGCGGTGCTGCGGGACCGTCGGCGTCGGGCGGCTGCTGGCCGGGGCGCCCGACGACCCCGCCCTCGAGCGGCTGCTCCGCCAGCGTGCCGCCGACCCGTCCTGGCGGGTCCGTGAGGCCGCCGCGATGGCGCTCCAGCGCGTCGGCGACGCGGACCCCGCCGCGCTGCGGGGGCTCGTCGCCGCCTGGGTCGAGGACACCGACCCGCTGGTACGTCGTGCGGCCGTCGCCGGCGTGTGCGAGCCCCGGCTGCTGCACGACCCGGCGACCGCCGCCGCCGCGCTCGCCGCGTGCACCGCCGCGACCGCCGGGCTCGCCGCGCTCCCGGCGACCGCCCGGCGGCGCCCTGACGTCCGGACGCTGCGCCAGGCGCTCGGCTACTGCTGGAGCGTCGCCGTCGCGGCCGACCCCGCCGCGGGGCTGCCGGCGTTCCGCGCGTGGGAGGCGTCGACCGACCCCGACGTGGTGTGGGTCGTCCGCGAGAACGGCCGCAAGGCCCGGCTGGCCCGGCTGCTCGGCTGAGACGTCCCGTCGCCCGATCGGGCCGCCGGAAGCGCCCCCACCGCGGCCCCGTCCCGCTAGCGTCGGGAGGCATGCGCCCGACCGACGCCGCCGCCTCGCACGCCGACCGTCGCGACCGCCGCCGCGCCGCGGTCGCGCTGGCGATCGTCCTGCCCGCGCTCGTCGCGAGCGGCTGCGGACCCGAGACCGCCGCCCCGCCGGCGGCCGAGGTGGTCGCCAGCGGACCGGACTGCCTCGCACCCGACGTGCTCGCCGAGCTCGGCATCCAGCCGCCGCCGGGGCACGACCGGCCGGGTCCACGTGCCGGCGCGGTGCCCGCGGACTTCGAGCCCGTCGCCGCCGTCGAGTGCCGCGGACCGCTGAGCGGGCCCGTCGTCCTCGCCCCCGACCCCGCGCCCTCGATCCTGCTCGACCCGCCGTCGGTCGAGGACCTCGCCGCCGGGGAGAGCGATCTCGCCGGCCTCGTCGGGGTCGACGGGCCGGTCCCCGGCGAGCCGGGTGCCGATCCCGCCGAGCCGGGCGGGGACGCCGGGCCGTCGGAGCCGCCCGCGGTCACGGTCACCCAGGTCGAGCTGACCGGCGACCTCGACGCGCTGCTCGCCGTGCTGCGCCGACCGAGCGAGCTCCCCGGCCCCGACCAGGCCTGCCCCGCGATGTGGCAGTCGCAGCCGCAGGTCTACCTCGTCGACGGCGACGGCCGGGCCGTGCGCGTCGCGTGGCCGACCGACGGGTGCGGGTTCGCGCTCGACGGGGTGACCGCGCCCCTCGACCACCTGGCGGAGGGCGCGGTCACCCGGCTCACCCTGCCGACCGGCTGAGGCTCAATCCGCCGTCGCGAACGCGGTCAGCCCCAGCTGCACCGCGCGGTCGAACAGCTGCTCCCGCTCGTCGGCGGTCAGCTCCGGCCCGGGGAACGTGAAGTCGGAGATCGACAGCAGGGCCAGCGCCTTGCCGCGCTCGCGGTCGGCGACCGCGTACAGGCCGGCCGCCTCCATCTCGACGGCCAGCGTGCCGTGCTCGACCAGCGCCTGCGACACGTGCGGCCGGTCGGCGTAGAACACGTCGGACGTCAGCACCGGGCCGGCGTGCACCCGGGACCCCGGCGTGCCCTGGCCCGCGGCGAACGCGGCGGCGGCCAGCCCGAAGTCCGGGACGTGGGAGTAGTGGATCCCGCCGGGGATGCGGTTCGCGCTCACCGCGGAGTCCGTGTGCGCGGCCGTGGCGACCACCACGTCGCCGAGCTCCAGCTCGCGGGACATGCCGCCGGCCGTGCCGATCCGGATGATCCGCTGCACGCCGTAGAACCGGAACAGCTCGGTCGCGTAGATCGAGATCGACGGGACGCCCATGCCCGAGGCCATCACGGACACCGGCCGACCCTGCCACGTGCCCGTGTACCCGAGCACACCGCGCACCTCGGTCACCAGGCGGGCGTCCTCGAGCACGGTCTCGGCGATGCGGGTCGCGCGGCGCGGGTCGCCGGGCATGAGGACGTCCGGGGCGAAGTCACCGGGCTGGGCGGAGATGTGCGGCGTGGGCATGCGGGCTCCTCGGGCGGGGGTGGTTCAGGGACGGGACGGGACGGGGTCGGCCGTGGTGGGGTCGGCCGCAGCGGGCCGGACGCCACGACGCCGCCCGGCCCGCCGGTGGGCGGAGCGGGCGGCGTGGTGTGGCGTGGTGTCGGGTGTCAGTGCGTGCCGACGATGTCGACGACGAACACGAGCGTGTCGCCGCCCTTGATGCCGGCCTGCGGCACGCCGCGGTCGCCGTAGCCGAGGTGCGACGGGATCGACAGCAGCACGCGCGAGCCGACGGGCTGGCCGACCAGGCCCTCGTCCCAGCCGCCGATGACGGCGCCGACACCGATCGGGAAGCTGATCGAGGAGCCGCGGTCGTACGAGTTGTCGAACACGCCCCCGCCCCAGCTCTGGCCGAGGTAGTGCACCTCGAGGTCGTCGCCGGCCTCGACCAGCGGGCCGTCGCCGGGCGACAGGACCAGCACCTCGAGCTCGGCGGGCGCGGGGCCGTCGGGGAACGTCAGGGTCGGCTTCTCACCGAACGATCCGGTGGCCTCGGGCAGGGTGGCGGGCATGACGTCTCCTTGGTCGTGGGTGGTACGCCCCCATCCTGCCCGCTGCCACCGACGCGTCGCGAACGCGCGGCGTCGGTTAGCGTCGCAGGCGGCGGGCGACGCGCGCCCGCCGGGACAGGAGCACCGATGTCGCTGACCACCTGGGCCGGGAACCGCACCTACGCCGCCGCGCGCGTGCACGAGCCCCGCACCGTCGAGCAGGTGCAGGAGGTCGTCGCGGCCGCCCGGCACGTCCGGGCCCTCGGCACCCGGCACTGCTTCAACGATCTCGCGGACACCCCGCACGACCTGGTGCGCCTCGACGGCCTCGAGCCCGACGTCGTGCTCGACGAGCGGGCCCGCACCGTCACGGTCACCGGCGGCACCCGGTACGGCACCCTCGCGCGGGCGCTGCACCCGCGCGGCTGGGCGCTGCACAACCTCGCCTCGCTGCCGCACATCTCCGTCGCGGGCGCCGTCGCCACCGCGACCCACGGCTCCGGGGACCGCTCGCGGAACCTCGCCTCCGCCGTCGCCGGGCTGGACCTGGTGACCGCCGACGGGTCGCTGCTGCACCTCACCCGCGCCGACGCGGACCTCGCCGGCGCCGTCGTCGGCCTGGGGGCGCTGGGCGTGGTCGTGCGCGTGACCCTCGACGTCGAGCCCACCTACGACGTCGCGCAGGAGGTGCACACCGACCTGCCCTGGGACGCCGTGCTGGAGCACCTCGACGAGGTCACCGGGTCCGCGGACTCGGTCAGCCTGTTCACCGACTGGACCGGCCCCGCAGTGCGCCAGGTGTGGCGCAAGACCCGGGTCCCGGTCGGCGGCACCTACGAGCCGCGCACCGACCTGCTCGGCGCCGTGCCCGCGACCGGGCCCCTGCACCCGCTGCCCGGCATCGACCCCGTCAGCTGCACCCCGCAGCTCGGCGTGCCGGGGCCGTGGCACGAGCGGCTGCCGCACTTCCGGCTGGAGTTCACGCCGTCCAACGGCGACGAGCTGCAGTCCGAGTACCTGGTGCCCCGCGCACACGCGGTGGACGCGATCGAGGCGCTGCGGGCCCTCGGGCCGGTCGTCGCGCCACTGCTGCAGGTCGCGGAGATCCGCACCGTCGCCGCCGACGACCTCTGGCTCAGCAGCGCGTACGGCGGCGACCGCGTCGGCCTGCACTTCACCTGGCTGCCGCGCCAGCCCGAGGTCGAGGCGCTGCTGCCCCGCATCGAGTCGGCGCTCGCCCCGTTCGGCGCCCGCCCGCACTGGGGCAAGCTGTTCGCCGCCGTCGGCGCCCCCGGCTCCGACCCGGCCGACCTCTACCCGCGGCTGCCGGACTTCCGGTCCCTGGTGACCCGCCTGGACCCGACCGCCACCTTCGCCAACCCCTTCGTCACCCGCCACGTCCTGGCTTCCTGACCCATCACCCGGGCCCCGGACCCCCGGCCCCCGGCCGCCGACCGCCGCCGCCCCGGGTGGATCCACCCCGACGCCGAGTGGATCCACCCCGGCGTGGGGTGGACGAATCGTGTCCGCCGCGCCGCGCGTGTCGCACCGGGTGGATCCACCCCGGAGGACGGTGAGGGGTCGGGACGGTGAGGGGTCGGGACGGGAGGGAGCGGGAGGGGCGGGACAGCGAGGGGGCGGGGTCAGCAGCAGCCGCCGGCGGTGGGGGGCCGGCGGGTGCGGTAGAAGTCGCGGTGCGACAGGGGGGTGTGCCCGGGGTGCTCGCGGGCGTGGCGGGCCAGGTAGTGGTCGTAGGCCGCGTCGCCGAGGAGCTCGCGGACGTACCAGCGGACGGACCGGGCCACCCGGGCCAGCGCGGTCACCGGTCGCCCCCGCCGTGCTGCCCGGGCCCGTGCGGCTGACCGTGCCCGCCGCCGACCGGCTCGACCCGGCCGTCCGCGACCAGCCCCGCGTACTCCGCCTCGACCTTGCGCTCCAGCGGCGACGCGAGCAGCTGCGACGGCGCGTACAGCCGGGAGGCCACGGGCTCGTCCTCGGACGTCCCGATCCCGCCCGGGGTCCGCAGCGCCCGGACCACGGTCAGCAGCGCCGCGACGAACAGGGTCGCGACCAGCACGACGAACACGATCGACAGCGTCCCCTGGATCGCGGTGTTCCGGACGACGGCCCGGGCGTCCGCGAGCGCCGCGGGGTCGTCGATGCCCGCGGCGACCATCCGGCGGTACTCGGCGTGCTGCGCCCAGTACCCGATCGCCGGCGTGCTGGAGAAGATCTTCTGGTAGGACGCCGTGAAGGTGACGACGGTGTCCCACGCGAGCGGCAGCAGCGGGATCCATGCCCACCGCGCGTAGCCCTTGCGCACCACCATCACGGTGACGACCAGCAGCGCGACCGCGGCGATCAGC
Organism: Cellulomonas sp. KU4C; assembly: GCF_056868065.1. Classification (NCBI taxonomy): domain Bacteria; kingdom Bacillati; phylum Actinomycetota; class Actinomycetes; order Micrococcales; family Cellulomonadaceae; genus Cellulomonas; species Cellulomonas sp. KU4C. The sequence goes on from NZ_CP200322.1 coordinate 205,646, forward strand.
TGGTTCGCGATGCCGAACAGCGGGAACAGCGTCCGGATGCCGCCGAGCGGGTCGGTGACCCCCATCAGCAGCAATGACCCCCACGCGGACACGACGACGGCCGTCGACAACCACCCGCCGACCCGCCACGTCGGGTCCCGGAACCGTGGCACCCAGTTGCCGACGGCGTCGGACAGCTGGAACCGGGCCACGCGGGTCACGGCGTCGACGGCCGACAGGATGAACAGCGCCTCGAACATGATCGCGAAGTGGTACCAGAACGACATCATCCCGCTGCCGCCGACCACCTGGTGCAGGATGTGCGCCATCCCGACCGCGAGCGTCGGCGCGCCACCGGTCCGGGACACCACGGAGGGCTCTCCGACGTCCTCGGCGACCTGGTCGAGCGCGGCCGCGCCGGTGAGCACGACCTCCTCGCCGTCGGGCCCGGTGGACTCCCAGCGGATCTCGATGGGGTCGCCCGCCGGGTCGGTCACGCCGAGCTCGCCGATCGCAGCCTCGGCCCCGATCGACGTGCCCTCGGTCATCGCGGCGGGGGCGTTCATCGAGAAGTACACGCCCTGGTTGAGCGACACCGCGGCGGCGAGCGCCATGATCGCGACGAACGACTCCATCAGCATGCCGCCGTACCCGATCATCCGGATCTGCGACTCCTTCTGCACCATCTTCGGCGTCGTCCCCGACGCGACCATCGCGTGCATCCCCGACAGCGCGCCGCAGGCGATCGTGATGAACAGGAACGGGAACAGCGCGCCCGCGAAGACCGGGCCCTCGCCGTTCGACGCGAACTCCGTGACCGCCGGCATCTGCGCGATCGGCCGGACCAGCACGATGCCGAGGGCGAGCACGAGGATCGTGCCGACCTTCATGAACGTCGACAGGTAGTCGCGCGGCGTCAGCAGCAGCCACACCGGCAGCACGGCGGCGAAGAACCCGTACACCACGATCGCCCACGTCAGGGTCACCGGCGACAGGTGCAGGTGCTCGCCGAACGAGGACTGAGCCACCCAGCGCCCGCCGATGATCGCCGCGATCAGCAGGACGAACCCGATGAGCGAGACCTCGGTGACCCGACCCGGGCGGACGAACCGCAGGTACAGCCCCATGAGCAGCGCGATCGGGATGGTGCACCCGACCGAGAACACGCCCCACGGGCTCTCGGCCAGGGCGTTCACGCAGACCATCGCGAGCACGGCCAGCACGATCATCAGCATCACGAACACGACGACCATCGCGACCGTCCCGCCGAACCGCCCGATCTCGTCGCGGGCCATCTGCCCGAGCGACCGCCCGCCGCGGCGGGTCGAGAAGAACAGGACGAGCATGTCCTGGACCCCGCCGGCGACGACCACGCCGAGGATGATCCACAGCGTCCCGGGCAGGTAGCCCATCTGCGCGGCGAGCACCGGGCCGACCAGCGGGCCCGCGCCGGCGATGGCCGCGAAGTGGTGGCCGTACAGCACCCGCCGGTCGGTGGGGTCGTAGTTCTGCCCGTCGTCGACGCGCTCGGCGGGCGTGGCGCGGGTGTCGTCGGGCCGCATGATCCGGCGCTGCACGTACAGGGCGTAGAACCGGTACGCGATGGCGTACGTCGCGACCGCCGTGACGACGAACCAGAGGGTGTTGACCTGCTCCCCGCGGACGACCGCCAGCATCGTCCAGCCGACCGCCCCGAGCAGCGCCACCGCGATCCACACGGCGACGCGCAGCGGCGTCCACCGCTGCCGGGGGACCACCCCCACCGGCGTGCCGTCCTGCGCGCGGACGACCCGCGACCGCTCCTCGTCCGTGTAGTCGTCGGCCTCGACGGTCGCCTGCGCCATGTCCCAGCTCCTTCGCTCGGTCGTCGGTCAACCTAGCGGGGCGCGGAACGCCCCTGCCACCCGAACGGGTGACAGGGGCGCGCTGCGTAGGTGGTGCGCGGGGCCGGCGCTCAACGGGTGAGGAACGCCAGGAGGTCGTGGCGGGTGAGGACGCCGACCGGCTGGCCGTCGTCGACGACCATCAGCGCGTCGTGCTCCTGCAGCTGCGCGCGGGCGGACTCCACGGACTCCCCCGAGCCGATCAGCGGCAGCGCAGCGGCCATGTGCCGGTCGACGCGGTCGGACAGGGACGCCGTGCCGGAGAACACCGCGTCCAGCAGCTCGCGCTCGGACACCGACCCGGCGACCTCGCCGATCTTGACGGGCGGCTCCGCGCCGACCACGGGCATCTGCGAGACGCCGTACTCCTGGAGGATCTCGATGGCGTCGCGCACCGTCTCGTTCGGGTGCGTGTGCACGAGCGCGGGGACGCTGCCGTCCTTGGTGCGCAGCACGTCGGCGACGGTCTGCCCGGCGTCCGCGTCGAGGAACCCGTAGGACCGCATCCACCGGTCGTTGAAGATCTTCGACAGGTAGCCGCGCCCGCTGTCCGGGAGCAGCACGACGATCACGGCCCGGGCCGCCGCCTCGGGGTCCTCCTCCTCGAGCCGGCGCGCGAGCCGCAGCGCCCCCTCGACGGCCATCCCGCAGGAGCCGCCGACCAGCAGCGCCTCCTCGCGGGCCAGGCGGCGGGTCATCGCGAACGAGTCCGCGTCGGACACGGCGATGATCTCGTCCGGCACCGACGGGTCGTACGCGGCGGGCCAGAAGTCCTCGCCGACGCCCTCGACCAGGTACGGGCGACCGTCGCCGCCCGAGTACACCGAGCCGAGCGGGTCGATCCCGACGACCTGCACGCGGCCGCCGTCCGCCGCCGCACGGTCCGCCGAGGCGTCGTGCAGGTACCGGCCGGTGCCGGTGATCGTGCCGCCGGTGCCCACCCCGGTGACGAAGTGCGTGACCCGGCCGTCGGTGTCCGACCAGATCTCCGGGCCGGTCGACGCGTAGTGGCTCGCGGGACCGTTGACGTTCGCGTACTGGTTCGGCTTCCAGGCGCCCTCGATCTCCGTGACCAGCCGGTCCGACACCGAGTAGTAGGAGTCCGGGTGGTCCGGCGGCACGGCCGTCGGGGTGACGACGACCTCGGCGCCGTACGCGCGCAGGACGTCGCGCTTGTCCTCGGAGACCTTGTCCGGGCAGACGAACACGCAGCGGTAGCCCTTGCGCTGCGCCACCAGGGCGAGCCCCACGCCGGTGTTGCCGGACGTGGGCTCCACGATCGTCCCGCCCGGGCGCAGCTCGCCGGACGCCTCCGCGGCCTCGATCATCTTCAGCGCGATCCGGTCCTTCGCGGAGCCGCCGGGGTTGAGGTACTCGACCTTCGCCAGGATCGTCGCCGACAGGCCGGCGGTGACGACGTTGAGCCGGACGAGCGGCGTGCCGCCGACGAGCTCGGAGATGTGCTGCGCGTACTTCACGGGAGGGCTCCAGGTGCGGTGACGGACGGACGGGGACGTGCGACGGCCCCGCAGCCCCAGCCTAGGTGGCGGGGTGCGGGGCCGTCGGTACCGCGGGGAGCGGTCAGTCGCCGCCGCGCAGGATCGCGAGGATCCGCAGGATCTCCAGGTACAGCCAGACCAGCGTGACGATGAGGCCGAACGCGGCCGACCAGGCGAACTTCGCCGGGACGCCCTGCTCGACGCCGCGCTTGATGGAGTCGAAGTCCATGATGAGGCTGGCCGCGGCGAGGCCGACGGCGAACAGGCCGATCAGGATGCCCCAGGGCTCGTCTCGCAGCGGGCCGAAGCCCGCGCTGTCCACGAAGAACGACAGCCCGAAGTTCACCAGCGAGAACGCCAGGTAGCCGACCATCGCGATGATGAGCCAGCGCGTGAACTTCGGCGTGACCCGTACCTTGCCCGAGCGGAACAGGAACAGCGCGGCGCCGAAGGTCGCCATCGTGGCCACCACCGCCTGGAACACGATGGGCTGGACGTTCTGCCCGTCGAACGTCATGTTCTGGAACGCCAGGCTGATGCCGCCGAGGAACACGCCCTGCGCCGCCGTGTAGGCGATGATCAGCGGCGGGCTCGGGTTCTTCTTGAACGCGTTGACCAGGCCGAGGACCAGGCCGACGACCGCGCCGAGCGGCCAGAGGCCGGGCGCGAAGTTCCAGGTCGCCGCCGCCACGACCACGAGCAGCGCGAGCAGCCCGCCGGTCTTGACGATGACGTCGTCGTAGGTGAGGCGGCCCGTGTCGCGCGTGGTGGCGGTCGGGGCGCCGTACATGGCGTCGAGCGTCGAGGCCTCGACGACGGGGCCCGTGGCGCCGGGCACGGACGCGCCGTAGGTGGCGGTGCCACCGCGCTGCTGCTGACGGGCGGCCCGGTTGCCGCGGGCGCGCGGGTCGCCGAAGACGGCGCTGTTGTTGAACACCGGGTTGCTCATCGGTCCTCCAGGAGTCGGTTCGTGATCGAGCCGGCAGTCGTACTGGTGCCTAGAACGCCGCAGGTCGCCGGTTAGTTCCCCCGGTCCGCACCCGCCCCGGTGGTCATCCGCAGGGCTGACCGGCGTGCGCCTCACGGACGAGGTTCCGGCCGCCCGGTTTCGGCCCTGAGGATGTTCCCGCGCGGGCCCCGGCTCCGTAGGTTCGTCATGTACCCAGCCGACCCACCTGCGAGGACACCATGATCGAGGCAACAGGTCTCACCAAGAGGTACGGGAAGAAGACCGCCGTCGCCGGCGTCGACTTCACCGTGCAGCCCGGCCGGGTGACCGGCTTCCTCGGCCCGAACGGCGCCGGCAAGTCGACCACCATGCGCATGATCATGGGCCTCGACCGTCCCACCTCCGGTGCCGTCACCGTCAACGGCAAGCCCTACGCCCAGCACCGGTCCCCGCTGACCGAGGTCGGCGCCCTGCTCGACGCGAAGGCCGTGCACACCGGCCGCTCGGCCAGCAACCACCTGCGGGCCATCGCCGCGACCCACGGCATCGGCGGCCGGCGGGTCGCCGAGGTCATCGAGATGACGGGCCTGCAGCACGTCGCGGGCAAGCGCGTCGGCGGGTTCTCGCTCGGCATGGGCCAGCGGCTCGGCATCGCGGCCGCCCTGCTCGGCGACCCGCAGACCCTCATCCTCGACGAGCCGGTGAACGGCCTCGACCCCGAGGGCGTGCTGTGGGTGCGCAACCTGGTCAAGGGCCTCGCGGCCGAGGGCCGGACGGTGTTCCTGTCCTCGCACCTCATGAGCGAGATGGCCGTCACCGCCGACCACCTCATCGTGATCGGCCGCGGCCGGATCATCGCCGACGCCCCGGTCGCGGAGATCGTCGCCGGCGCGTCCGGCACGCGCGTCCGGGTCCGCAGCCCGCAGGCCGCCCGGCTCGCCGAGCTGCTCCAGGGCCCCGACGTGTCGATCACCTCGGTCGAGGCCGGCGTGCTGGACGTCGTCGGCGCGAGCGCCGAGACCGTCGGCGAGGTCGCCGCCCGCGGCGCGCTCGTGCTGCACGAGCTGACGCCGGTGTCCGCGTCCCTCGAGGCCGCCTACATGTCGCTCACCGCCGACGACGTCGAGTACCACTCCGCCCCCGCCGTCCCCGCACCCGCGGCCGGCACGCTCCCCGAGGAGGCCCGGCGATGAGCGCCACCGCCACCGCAACCCGTCCCCGCGCCGCCGCCCGCCCCTCGTCGGACGTCCGCGTCACGTTCCCCCGCCTGGTCCGGTCCGAGTGGATCAAGCTCTGGTCCGTGCGCTCCACCTGGTGGGTCGTGCCCATCACCGTCGTCGCGCAGGCCGGCATCGCCTGGCTGATCGCCTACTTCGGCACCCGGGAGATGGAACGCTCCGGCGTCGACCTCGGCGCCTTCACCGCGGGTGAGCTCGTCGGCGGCATCCAGCTCGCGCAGCTCGCGATCTGCGTCCTGGCGGTCCTGACCGTCACCGGCGAGTACTCGACCGGGATGATCCGCAGCACGCTCACCGCGGCACCCACCCGGGTCCCCGCGCTGCTGTCCAAGGGCCTGGTCGTCGTGGTCGTCTCGTTCGTCACCGGCATCATCGGCACCGTGCTCAGCTGGGCCGTGACCTACCCCGTCCTCGGCGAGACCTACCGGGTCGACCTCGCGGACGCGACCAACCAGCGCATCCTGCTCGGCGCGCCGCTGTACCTCGCGGCGATCGCCCTGCTGGCGTTCTCGATCGGCGCCCTGCTGCGGCACTCGGCCGGCGCGCTCGCCACGGTGCTCGGCCTGCTGCTGGTCGTCGAGGGCATCCTGTCGATGATCCCGTGGACGTTCTTCGAGAAGATCAGCCCGTACCTGCCGATGTCCGCCGGCTCCCAGCTGGTGCAGAACGGCGGCCCCGACGCGGTGCTGTCGCCCTGGCAGGGCTACGGCGTGCTGGTCGCCTGGGGCGTGCTCGCCGTGACCGCGGCGTGCCTGCTGCTCCGGCGCCGCGACGCCTGATCCCGCCCGCGTGGCAGGGTGGCCCCGTCCCCGACCCGGGGGCGGGGCCACCGCCGCTCCAGCCCCCACGCCCCCCACCCGCACGCGACCCCGGAGGGACCGCTGAGCCAGGACCCGGGTCACCTCCCCGTGACCTTCACCGAGCTGGACGCCCGCCGCCTGGGCCGCGTCCGCCGGTTCTTCGCGCGCCGGCCCGTGGCGTCCGACGTGCTGGTCTGCCTGTTCTTCGCCGTCGGCGCCCTGGCCGACGCCGGTCCCGTCCCGGTCGAGGGCGACGGCGGTCTGCTCGCGGGCCCGCGCTCCGTGATGTCCCTCGCCCTGACGGTGCTCGCGCTGCTGGCCCTGGTCGTCCGGCGGCGGTGGCCCGTGCACGTCGCGATGACCCTCGGGCTGCTCTGCGTGGCTCACGTGGCGGTCGCCGGGCACGTCGGGGCGCTGGACGTGGGCTTCGCGCTCGGCCTGTACGTCGTGGTCGCGACCCGGCCGCAGCGGATCGGCTGGCTGCTGCTCGGCGGGTCCGGGGCGCTCGTCCTGGCCGCGCTGCTGGCCTGGGGCGGGGTCAGCACACCACCCACGCCGGCCGGCGGCGTGACCGTCACGGACGCGCAGGGCCAGGTGATCCAGCCGTCCCCCGAGGACTCCGTCGCCACCGACACCCCGTCGTTCCTGCTCGCCGGGCTGCTCGCGATCGCCGTCGGCGCCAACGTCCGCGGCCGGCGCCTGCACACGCGGGCGCTCGTCGACCGGCACCAGCAGCTCGTCGACGCGGGCGAGCAGCAGGCCAAGCTCGCGGCCGCCGCGGAGCAGGCCCGGATCGCCCGGGAGATGCACGACGTCGTCGCCCACGGCCTGACCGTGATGATCGCCCTGTCCGACGGGGCCCGCGCCGCCGTGCGCCGCTCCCCCGACGACGCCGAGGCCGCGCTGGACCTGCTGTCCGAGGCGGGCCGGTCCGCCCTCGGCGACATGCGCCGGATGCTCGGCGTGCTGCGCGGCGCCGACGTCCCGCTCGAGCCGCAGCCGGGCAGCCAGGACCTCGAGTCGCTGGTCCAGCAGTTCCGCGCGGCCGGGCTGACCGTGCACCTCACCACCGCCGGCCCGCCGCTGCCGGCCGACGCGGGGCTGGCGCTGACCGTCTACCGCGTCGTGCAGGAGTCGCTGACCAACGCGCTGCGGCACGCCGGCGCCGGCACCCGGGTCGACGTGCTCGTGCGGCACGGCTCCGGCCGGGTCGGCATCGAGGTCGTCGACGACGGCGGGGGCGCGCGGCCGGTCCAGGTCGCCGACGCCGAGCCCGAGGTCGGTCGGCTCGGCCGGATCGGCGAGCGGCTCGGCGAGCGCCGCGGCGACCCGCTGGACGCCCGGACCGACGCGCAGCCCGCCGTGCCCGGGCCTGCGGTCGTCCGCACCGGCCGCGGGCTGGTCGGGATGCGGGAACGGGCCGCGGTCTACCGTGGCACCGTGGGCGTCGGACCGCACCGCGGCGGGTGGCGGGTGCACGTCGAGCTCCGCACCGACGACGCCGGCGGCCCGCCCGACGTCCTGCCCCGCAGCACCCCCGCCCGACCCGAGGAGACCGCGTGACCAGCACCCCGACCGAGCCCGCGCCCCGGTCGGGCCCCGTGCGCGTGCTGCTCGTCGACGACCAGCCGCTGCTGCGGATGGGCTTCCGGCTGGTCCTGGACGTCGAGGACGACCTCACGGTGGTCGGCGAGGCGGGCGACGGCGCCGAGGCCGTGCGCCAGGTCGCCGCGCTGCGGCCCGACGTGGTGCTGATGGACGTCCGGATGCCCGGGGTGAACGGGATCGAGGCGACCGCGCAGATCGCCGCGTCCGGGTCCGCGTCGCGGGTGCTGATCCTCACGACGTTCGACCTCGACGAGTACGCGTTCGCCGCCCTGCGCGCCGGTGCCAGCGGGTTCCTGCTCAAGGACGCCCGGCCCGCGGAGCTCACCGCCGCGATCCGCGCCGTCGCGACCGGCGACGCCGTCGTCTCGCCGCGCGTGACGCGGCGGATGCTCGAGCTGTTCGCCGGGGAGCTGCCCCGGGAGGGCGCCGCGCCCGCGGCCGCCGGCGAGGACGCCCGCCTGGCCGGGCTCACCCACCGCGAGCGCGAGGTGCTGCTCGCCGTCGCCGAGGGGCTGTCCAACGCCGAGGTCGCCGAGCGGCTGTTCCTGTCGGAGGCGACCGTGAAGACCCACGTCGGGCGGGTGCTCGCCAAGCTCGGGGTGCGGGACCGGGTGCAGGCCGTCGTGCTGGCGTACGAGACGGGGCTGGTCCAGCGGTCCTGAGCGGGCGCGGGCGCCGACGCGCCTGGCCGGCGGCCGGCGCCCGTCCGGGTCAGACCTCGCCGAGCGCCTCCTCCGGCGCGCCCTCGGCCGACCGCGCCGCGCGGTCCCAGCGCCGCAGCGTCAGCCGCTCGCCGACCCCGGCCGCCATCGTGTGGCCCTTCCAGGCGAACGCGACGACGCCGATCAGGAGCACCCCGGCGGCGACCCAGAACGGGGCGGTCGGGCTCACCGGGTGCAGCAGCCCGGCGATCACCGGGGCCGGGGCGGCGAAGCCCCAGCGCACCAGGTTGAACGCGGCCGTCGTGGTCCGGCGCTCGGCGCCGCCCAGTCCCAGGGCCAGGTCGGTGAGGTTCGCGTTCGCGATGCCCATGCACAGCCCCGCGAGCACCAGCACGACGACCGCCTCGGCGGTGCCGACGCTGGTGGCGAGCAGGACCAGGGCGACCAGCAGCCCGCCGATCGCCACGCCCACCGTCGCCACCGCCCCGATGCGGTGCGCCAGCCGGTGGCCGACCACGAGGATGCCCACCGCGAGGCCGATGCCCCACGCCGTGAACACCAGGCCGAGCGGGACGACGTCCAGGCCGAGGAACACCGGGGTGTAGCCGAGCACGACGAAGAACACGAAGTTGTACGCCGCGGTCACCACGCACAGCGTGCGGAACGCCGGGCGCCGGTAGGGGGCGAGCACGTCGCGCAGCCGCAGCGGGGTCGGGGGCTCCTGCGGGTCGCGCAGCCGCGTCACGGACATGCCGAGCGCCACGAGCATGAGCACCCCGCAGGCGGCGAACGGCACGCGCCAGGAGATCTGGCCGAGCAGCCCGCCGATCAGCGGACCCACGGCGAAGCCGAGGCCGACGCAGGTCTCGAACAGCTCGACGACCCACTCGCGGTCGGTGGCCAGCGCGACCAGCAGCACCATCGCGGTGGCGAAGAACATCGCGTTGCCCAGGCCCCACAGCCCGCGGAGCACGGCGAGCTGGAGGATGTTCCCGGACGCGGCGGCGAGGCCGGCGGCGACCGCGACCACCGTCACCCCCGTCGCGAGGACGGCGCGGTAGCCGAACCGGCCGGTGGCGATGACGGCGGGGATCATCCCGACGGCCATCACGATCAGGTAGGCGGTGAACAGCAGCTCGATCTGCCAGGTCGAGGCGCCGATCTCGGTGCCGATGACCGGCAGGATCGGGTCGACCACGGCGATGCCCGCGATCGCGAAGAACGCGGTGAGGGCGGTGGCGTAGATGGCGGTGCGGTGCGGCTCGTGGTGCCGACTGGGCATAGCGGTTCCTCGGGAGACGTCGTCGGGGGTCGGTGTCGTTTTATCTGTATCATACATGGAGTTACCGAGCCAGACGTGCGAGACTGCGCACGACCGACGAGGACGAGGGAGGACCGGTGCGCGAGCCGGACGACGCCGTACGGACCATCGAGGGCCAGGTGGCCATGCTGCTGCGCCTGTCCGAACGGACCCGGCGGTCCGCCGCCCGGCGCCAGGGCGAGCTCGAGCGGTCCGCCTACCTCGTGCTCGGCGTCCTCGCCGTCGACGGCTCCACCAGCGTCAACGCCATCGCCGAGGCCCTGCGCCTCGACCCCTCGACCGTCACCCGCCAGGTGCTCGCGATGGAGCAGGCCGGCCTCGTCACCCGCACCGCCCACCCCGACGACGGCCGCGTGACCGTCGTCGAGGCCACCGACGAGGGCGTCGACGCGCTGCGCCGCACCCGCGACGTGCGCGCCGCGCTCTACGGCGAGATCCTCGACGCCTGGTCCGACGCCGACCGCGCCGACCTCGCGCGGCTGCTCACCCGGCTGAACGCCGACGTCGACTCCTGGGCGCGCACGCACCTCGGCCGCTGAACCCACCCCCGGCCGCGCACGTGACGGGCCGGGTGAGGACGCCCTACGCTCGAACCGGCGCACCGGTCACGCCCCCGGGCCGAGGCGCCCGCGCCGACCCGTCCGGCACCCCGCAACGACCGGAAGGTGCTTCCCGCGTGACCACGACCGACCCCGCAGCCCCGCCGCGCCCGCGCCCCACCGCCCTGCGCGCCACCGTGCTGCGCACCGAGCGCCTCACCCCCGCGATGGTGCGGCTCACCCTGGGCGGCCCCGGCCTCGCGGGCTTCGCGCCGTCGCCGTACGCGGACTCCTACATCAAGCTCGTGCTCGTGCCCGGCCTCGGGGCCACCGCCTCCGGCAGCGACGTCCTCGCCACCTGGACCACACCCGACGGCCGCCTCGACCTCGACGCCGCCCGCACCGCCCTGCCCCCGGAGCACCAGCCCCGGATGCGGACCTACACCGTGCGCGCCTACGACGACATGGACCTCACCCTGACCGTGGACGTCGTCGTGCACGGCGCCAGCGGCGTCGCCGGGCCGTGGGCCGCGGCGGCCGTCCCCGGGGACGAGGTCGCCGTCGTCGGCCCCGGCGGCGGGTACTCCCCCGACCTGACCGCCGACCACCACCTGCTCGTCGGCGACGCCTCCGCGCTGCCCGCCGTCGCGGTCGCCCTCGAGCGGCTCGGCGCCAGCGCGTCCGGCACCGCCGTCCTCGAGGTCGCGGACCGCGCCGAGGAGGTCGCGCTGCACGTCCCCGACGGGATCGCCCTGCGGTGGGTGCACACCGGCGACGCGGCGCCCGGGGCCCGGCTCGTCGAGGCCGTCCGCGCCCTGCCCTGGCCCGCCGGCCGCGTGCAGGCCTTCGTGCACGGCGAGGCCGGGTCGGTCCGTGAGCTGCGGCGGTACCTGCGCGTCGACCGCGGACTGACCAAGGCGGACCTGTCGATCTCCGGCTACTGGCGGCTCGGCGAGGCCGACGAGGGCTGGCGCGCGGGCAAGCGCGCGTGGCTGCGCGGGATCGAGGACGCCGAGGCGGCCGCCGGGCTGGACTGACCCAGCCCGCTCCGGCTCAGGCGCCGGGGACGGTGTGCCAGGGGCGGTCGGGGTCCGTCGCCCGGGGACGCGCCGCGACCTCGACCGCGTAGGTCGCGGCGTCCGGGCGGGCCACGCCCGGGCCGTCCGCGCCGTCCCGGCCCCGCCCGTCGGCGACCGGGCCGAGGTACCGGTGCCCGGTCATGCGGCACCACGCGGGCAGGTCGATCGGCGCCACGGGGTCGGTCGTCGTCAGGTGCACGACGGTGCCCGGCGCGAGCTCGGCGGCGCGCGCCCGCAGCAGCACGAGCAGCCGGGCGCAGCCGAGGTCGCCGCCGTCCAGGTGCACGATCACGCCGCGACTGTACTGCCGTCCGCTCAGGACCCGCGGGCCGGGGTCGCCGAGGTGAGGAACGCCCGCGCCTCGGGGGCGTCGCAGCCGCGCAGGTCCATCACGACCCGCACCGCCTCCGCCACGACCCCGTCGGCCCGGACGCCGTCGAGCAGGTCGCCCACCGCCTCCGCCAGGGCGATCAGCTCCTCGCGGACGACGACGACCGACGCGATGCCCTCCGCCAGGCCCGCCGCCCGGTCCACCAGCGCCGCGTCCCACACGACGGGCTCCCGGGCGTGCAGCGCCAGGTGCACGGTGACGTCCCGCCGCGACCCGGCGACGACGGCCGCCGACCGGAACCCCTGGACGCGGCAGGCGTGCGACCACACGGGCCAGCGCCGCTCGGCGCCGAGGTCCGGGACGACGACCGGGGCGCCGGTCCGGCGCAGCTCGTAGCGCGGGCCCTGGCGGTGGCGGTCCTGCACGCCGTCGCACCGGGCCGCGCCCACCGACCCGGCGGCCAACCAGCGGTCGACGCCGCGGACCACGGCGGAGCAGCAGGCCTGGACGTCGACGCCCAGCGTCGGCCCGGCCTGCACGGTCAGGGTGTGGATCAGGGCGCTGAGCGACCGGACGGCGTCCGGTCCGTCCGCGTCGTCGAGGGCCGGCATGGTTCCTCCGCGTCGTCACGCCTGCTGCGCGGCGCTGCACAGGGGGCCAGGGTGCGCCGCCGCCCGCGGCCCCGCAACCCGGGGAGGCCGGGCGGCGGGCGGTGGCGCACCGCGGTCAGGCGCCGGGGTGCAGCAGCACCTTGGTCCAGCCGTCCTCGCGGGCGTCGAACCGGGCGTAGCCGTCGGCGGCGTCCTCGAGCGGCAGCTCGTGCGACACGATGAACGACGGCGTCGCCCGCCCGGCCACGACCAGGTCCCGCAGCTGCCGGTTGTAGCGCATCACCGGCGCCTGCCCGGTGCCCATGTGCTGGCCCTTCATGAAGAACGTGCCGTAGTCGAACCCGATCCGCCCCTGCCGCGCGGCCTCGTCGCGCGCACCCGGGTCCTCGGGCAGGTAGACCCCGACGACGCCGATGCCGCCGGTCGCGCGGACGACCGCGACGAGGTTGTCGAGCACCAGCTCGGGGTGCTCCTCGCCGCTCGCGTCGTGCGCCTGGTAGCCGACGGCCTCGACGCCGCAGTCGGTGCCGCGCCCGTCGGTGGCGTCCACGATCTGCTCGACGGGGTCGCCGGCGGACAGGTCGACGGCGACCGCGCCGATGCTCTCCGCGAGCCGCAGCCGGTCCGGCTCCTTGTCGACCACGAACACCCGGGACGCGCCGCGGATCATCGCGCTGTGCGCGGCCATCAGGCCCACCGGCCCGGCGCCGAAGACGGCGACGTCGTCGCCCTCGGCCATCCGGGCGAGCTCGGTGCCGTGCCACCCGGTCGGGAAGATGTCGCTCAGCATCGTGAAGTCGTTCTCGTGGTCCGTCCCCTCGGGGAGCCGGAGCAGGTTGACGTCCCCGTACGGGACGCGCAGCACCTCGGCCTGACCACCGTCGTAGGGGCCCATGTTCGCGTAGCCGTACGCGGCGCCTGCCATGCCCTCGGTGGGGTTGGTGCGCAGGCAGAACGACGTCCAGCCCTGCAGGCAGTTGCGACAGGTGCCGCAGGCGATGTTGAACGGGACGCTGACCCGGTCGCCGACCCGGATCCGGGTGACGGCGGAGCCGACCTCCTCGACGACGCCCATGTTCTCGTGGCCGAAGACGGTGCCCTCCTCGACGGAGGTCCGTCCCTCGTACATGTGCAGGTCCGAGCCGCAGATGTTGGTGGTGGTGATCCGGACGAGGACGTCGGTGGGCTGCTCGACCCGGGCGTCGGGCACGTCGGTGACCTCGACCTGGTGCGGACCGCGGTAGACGACTGCGCGCATGGGGGTGGACCTCCTCCGGCGGCGCCCGGGGGCCCGCCCTGGTCGTCGCGCACTGCTGCACGGCGGGGTCCGTCGATGGTCGGTCGCGGGGGCGGGTCCGGCATCTCGGGGCTCTACCTACCGAACGGTAAGTAGAGTGGGTGGCGGTCCACCGACGGACCGGGCCGGACGGCTGACGCCCGGCGATCGCGCGACGAAGGGTGAGGTCCGTGGACGAGCTGCTGTTCGGTGCGGCGTACTACGACGAGTACATGCCGACCGACCGCATCGAGACCGACGTCGAGATGATGCGGGCGGCCGGCATCACTGTCGTCCGCATCGCCGAGTCGACGTGGAGCACGCTGGAGCCGCAGCCCGGCGTGTTCGACTTCACGCACGTCGACCGCGCGCTCGACGCGTTCGAGCGGGCCGGCATCCACGTGATCGTCGGCACCCCCACGTACGCCGTACCCGCCTGGCTCGTCGCCTCGCACCCCGACGTCCTCGCGACGACCGCCGCCGGCGAGGGCCGGTACGGCGCCCGGCAGATCATGGACATCACGCACCCGACGTACCTGTTCCACGCGGAGCGCGTCATCCGCCGGCTGCTGGAGCGCACCGCGCACCGCCCCGGCGTCATCGGGTTCCAGGTCGACAACGAGACCAAGCACTACGGGACCGCCGGCCCGGCCGTGCAGCGGGCGTTCGTCAAGCACCTGCGCGCCGAGTTCGCCGACGACCTCGGGGCGCTCAACCGTGCGTTCGGCCTGGACTACTGGTCCAACCGCGTCGACGCGTGGGAGGACTTCCCCGACGTGCGCGGCACGGTGAACGGCTCGCTGGGCGCGGCGTTCGAGGCGTTCCGCCGCCGGCTGGTCGAGCAGTTCCTCGGCTGGCAGGCCGGGATCGTGCGCGAGTACGCCCGCGACGACCAGTGGGTGACGCAGAACTTCGACTTCGACTGGACGCCCGGCTGGTCCTACGGGCTGCAGCCCTCCGTCGACCACTTCAAGGCCGCCGCGGCGGTCGACGTGGCCGGCGTCGACATCTACCACCCGACGCAGGACCGGCTCACCGGCAAGGAGATCGCGTTCGGCGGCGACATGACCCGCTCGATCAAGGGCGGCGCCAACTACCTGGTCCTGGAGACGCAGGCCCAGGGCCAGCTCGCCTGGCTGCCCTACCCGGGCCAGCTGCGGCTCCAGGCGTACAGCCACCTCGCCAGCGGCGCGGACGGCGTCATGTACTGGCACTGGCACTCGATCCACAGCTCGTTCGAGACGTACTGGAAGGGCCTGCTCAGCCACGACCTGCAGAGCAACCCGACCTACGAGGAGGCCGGCGTCTTCGGCCGGGAGGCCGCCCGCGTCGGGTCGTCGCTGATCCACCTGCGCAAGCACAACCGGGTCGCGGTGCTGGTGAGCAACGAGGCGCTGACCGCGCTGCAGTGGTTCACGCTCGAGACCGGGTTCATCGACGGCGTGTTCGGCAGCTCGATCGGCTACAACGACGTGCTCCGCTGGGTCTACGACGCGCTGTTCGACCTGAACGTCGAGGTCGACTTCGTGTCCGTCGACGACACCGACCTGGGGCGCTACGACCTGCTCGTGGTGCCCGCGCTCTACACGGCGTCGCAGGCCGCGGTCGACCGGCTGGACGCGTTCGTCCGCGCCGGCGGCCACCTGGTCACCACGTTCCGCACGGCGGTCGCCGACGAGCACGTGCAGGTGTGGCACGACACCGCGCCGCACGGGCTGACCGAGGTCGCCGGGCTCACCTACAGCCAGTTCACGGTCCCCGACGGCGTCGGGCTGACCCTGCACGGCGACCTGGCGGGTGCGTCCGGTGCCGACGCGGGCGCCCTGACCTTCATGGAGCTGCTGCGCCCCGAGGGCGCCGAGGCGCTCGCGTCCTACGACCACCCCGCCTGGGGCGGCTACGCGGCGGTCACCCGGCACCGCACCGGCGCGGGGTCGCACGTGCACGTCGGCACCATGACCTCCCCCACGCTGCTGCGCGCCGTGCTGGCCCTGGCGGTCCGGGACGCGGGCGTCGGCGACTGGGCGCAGGACCTCGCGGGGACCGTCACGGTCCGCCGCGGCACCAACGCCGCCGGGAGCGCCGTCACCTACCTGCTCAACTACGCGGGCACGCCCGTCACCGTCGCCGCACCCGTCGCCGGTCGGTCCGTGCTCACCGGGGACGACGTCGCCGCGGGCGACGAGCTGGTCGTCGGCGCGTGGGACCTCGTGGTCCTCGAGTCCTGACCACCCACCCAGCCCACCCCCGGCGCGTCGGCACGCGGCGCGCCGGGGGGACGCCGGGCTAGGGTCGCCCGGTGAGCACCGCCCCGGACGACCCGACGACCCCGCGCCGCCGGGTCCGCCTCAGCCCCGAGCAGCGGATCGCGCAGATCCTCGAGGCCGCCACCGTCCTGGTCGCCCGGCACGGGTTCTACGGCGTCTCGCTGCAGGACGTCGCGCGCGAGGTGGGCATCACCCAGGCGGGCCTGCTGCACCACGTCGGCAGCAAGGAGGGCCTGCTGGAGCTGCTGGTCTCCCAGCGGTACGACCGGCTCGGCACCCCGGCCGACTACGTCGCGAGCGGGGCACCCGGCTCGACGCACCCCGACGGCCCGTCGCTGCCCGGGTACTTCCGGTACCTCGTCGACTTCAACGCCGCGCGGCCCCAGCTGATGAAGCTCTACATGGTGCTCGGCGCGGAGGCGGCCTCCCCGCAGCACCCGGCGCACGACTACTTCGCGGACCGCCCCGACCAGACGTGGGACCTGTACCGGCAGACCGCGTGGCGGCTGCCGCCCGAGGTCGGGCCGTTCGACGGCCTGCGCGACCTGGTCGAGATGAGCATCGAGGCGATGGACGGCGTCCAGGTGCGGTCGTTCCGCCGGCCGGCCGTCGACATGCGGGCGTCGTGGGCGCTGTTCGAGCAGGTGCTGTTCCCGTCGCCCGTCTGGGACGACCACCGCTGAGACGACGACGGCCCGCCGCCCCCGGGTGGGGGCGACGGGCCGCGCGCGACCGTCGGAGGACGGCGCACCGGGGTCAGTGCATCGCGACCGGGGCGTCGCCCGTCGTCGCGGGCCGGCGCACCAGCAGCGACACCGCCACGGCGACCAGCGACACGATCCCGCCCCACATGAACGCGCCCTGCACGCCGTCCGCGGTGGCGGTGAGCGTGTCGGCGCCCTCGGCGACGCGCGCCGCGGTGGTCGTCGACAGCACGGTGATGAACAGCGCGGTGCCCGCGGCGCCGGCGAGCTGCTGGAGCGTGTTCACGATCGCGCTGCCGTGCCCGTACAGCTCGCGCGGCAGGGAGCCGAGCGCGGACGTGAACAGCGGCGTGATCATGAACGCCAGGCCCATGCTGAGCAGGACGTGCACGCCGACCACCGCGACGGACGGCGTACCGGGGTGCAGCGTCGACAGCAGCCACAGGCCGGCGCTCAGGGCCAGCACGCCCGGGGTCACCAGCGGGCGCGGGCCGAACCGGTCGAACAGCCGCCCGACCACCGGCGACAGCGCGCCCATCACGAGCCCGCCCGGCAGCAGCAGCAGACCCGTCTCCAGGGTGCCGAGCTCGAGCACCTGCTGCAGGAAGATCGGCAGCACGATCAGCGCGCCGAACATCGCCATGAACCCGATGATCAGCACCAGCGCGGACACCGTGTAGGAACGCTGCGCGAACACCCGCAGGTCCATCAGCGGCCCGTCCGCGGACTCCTGCAGCCGGATCTGCCGCAGCGCGAACACGACGAGCGCGAGCACGCCGACGGCGACCGGGATCCACGGCGCGACCAGGACGTGCCCGCCCGCGGACTCGCCGATGCTCGACAGCCCGAAGATCAGCGCGCCGAACCCGACGGCCGACAGCAGCAGCGACAGGACGTCCAGGCGCGCGGGGCGCGGCGTCGTGACGTCCCGGACCTTCCACGCGCCGAGGCCCAGGGCGATCAGCGCGACGGGCAGCATGACGATGAAGATCCAGCGCCACGACAGCTGCGACAGCACCAGGCCGGAGATGGTCGGGCCGATGGCGGGCGCGACGGAGATGACGATGGAGATCGTGCCCATCGTGCGCCCGCGGATGCTCGGCGGCACCAGCGTCAGCGCGGTGGTCATCAGCAGCGGCAGCATCACGGCGGTGCCGCTGGCCTGGACGACGCGACCGACCAGCAGGACGCCGAACCCGGGGGCGAGCGCGGCGATCGCCGTGCCGGCGGTGAACAGCGACATCGCCGTGAGGAAGATCGCCCGCAGCCGGAACCGGCCCATGATGTAGCCGGTGGCGGGGATGACGACGGCCATCGTCAGCATGAACCCGGTGGTCAGCCACTGCCCGGTCGCGGCCGAGACGCCGAGGTCGCGCATGAGGACCGGCAGGGCCACGCCCATGACGGTCTCGTTGAGGATCACCGTGAAGCCCGCGATCAGCAGCAGACCGATCAGGGTGCGGTCCCCGGAGGACAGGCGCTCGGGCGCGGCGGTGGCGGCGGGAGCGGTGGCGGCCGGGGGGGTGTCGGGGCCGGTGGTCGCGGGTGTCGCGGTCCGGTCGCGCAGGGCGGTGTCGTCGTGCGTGCTCATCGGTCTCCCGTGCGGGTGGGGTCGGCGGTGGCGGGCGCGTGGCGGCGCCCGGGTCGCGGGCGGCCGGCGTCCCGGAGGGAGTCGCGCTCCGGGACCAACGTCCCGCGTCAGGCGATGATTCCCGGCGCCCGCCATCCGGACGGCCGGAGCGTTCCCGCCGGGTGGAGTCGTACGGTGCTCGCATGGATCCGATGAGCAACCGGGGCTGCGCCCCGCGCCGGGGGCCCGCGGCCTGACCGGGCCGTCAACACCCCCACCCGGGCTCGACGTGCCCGTCCGCGCACGCCGCCCGCACCACCCGCCGACCTCGGCGGGCCTGCCCCTCGAAGGATCCCCTGTGCTCACCCTGCTCCCGGGCGCGCGTCGACGCGCCCTGCTCGCCGCCGCCCTCGTCCTGGTCGGTTCGACCGCCGTGCAGCTGTCGGCGGCGCTCGCCGCCGGGACGTTCGCCGACCTCGGGACGCTCGCCGTCTCGGGCTACCGGATGACGGCCGCGGCGGTCGTCCTGCTCCTGCTCACCCGACCCCGGCTCCGCGGTCGCGACCGGCGCACCTGGGCGGCGATCGTGCTCTACGGCGTCGCGATGGCCGCCATGAACGTGCTGTTCTACGCGGCGCTCGACAGGCTGCCGCTCGGCGTGGCCGTCACGCTCGAGTTCTGCGGGCCGCTGCTGATCGCGGCGGTGGCGTCCGCGGGCCGCACCCGGGTGCTGCCGTTCGTGGCGCTGCTCGGCGTGCTGCTGGTCGTCGGCGGTCCCGCCGGTGGCGTCGACCCGCTGGGCGTGCTGCTCGGCCTCGGCGCCGCGGTTGCGTTCGGCGCGTACACGCTGCTCGCCGGCCGGGTCGGCGACGCCTCGACGGGCCTGGGCGACCTCGCGCTGTCCGTGGGCGTCGGCGCGCTGCTGCTCGCGCCCGCGCAGGTCGCCGCGGCGCCGGACCTCACGACCGGCCACGTGCCGGCGCTCCTCGCGTCGGGGGTGCTCGGCGTCGCGCTGGCGTTCTCCCTCGACTTCCAGGCCGTCCGGCTCGCGGGGACCCGGGTGGTGGGGACGCTGTTCGCCGTCGACCCCGCGACGGGCGCGGTCGTCGGCGCGCTGCTGCTCGGCGACCGGCTGACCGGCCCGGCGCTCGGCGGGCTGGTGCTCGTGGTGCTCGCCGGTGCGGGCGTGGTCTGGTCCGCGGGCCGCCCCCGCCGGGACGCCACCCCCGCGACCTGACGCCCGCCCCCGCCCGCACCCCGCGCCCCCACCTCCGCCGAGATCGGACCTCCCGGCCGAGACAGCCCCGTGGAACGGGCTATCTCGGCCGGGACGGCCTGTCTCGGCGACCTCGACGGCCGGGCGGGCGCGGTCAGACCCCGCCGCGCAGGGCCGTGATCGGCTCCACCCGGGCGGCCTTGAGCGCCGGGTAGATCCCGGCGAGCAGGCCGATGACCCCGCCGCCCGCCGCGGAGGCGAGCACGACGCCGATGTCCAGGATCGGCGTCCAGGACTGCAGCGCGGACACCCCCACGACGGCGGCGACGCCGAGCGAGGCGCCGACCATGCCGCCGAGCAGCCCGACGGTCGCGGACTCCAGCACGAACTGCGCGGCGATGTCCCGCCGCCGCGCGCCCAGCGCCCGCCGCAGGCCGATCTCCCCGACGCGCTCCATCACGGACAGCAGGGTCACGTTCGCGATCCCCAGCCCGCCGATCAGCAGCGCGACGCCGCCGAGCGCGAGGAAGATCGTGCTGATGTCCGCCTGGACGTCCTCGCGCACCCCGGACGACCCGGTCGGACCCTGCACGGTGATGACCTCGGGGCTGTTCGGCGCGAGGGCGGTCGGCACCTGGTCCGCGACCAGCGGCCCGGAGCCGACGGCGATCCGCATGTGCAGCTCCTGCGGCGCCGCGAGCCCGAAGTCCGCGCGGGCCGTCCCGGCGGGGAGCACGACGGCGTCCCGCAGGTCGGTGCGCCGCTGCATCCCGTCCACGATCCCGATGACGGTGTAGGACCGGTCGCCGATGAACACCGACGGCTGCCGGTCGACCCGGGACACCCCGAGCCGGTCGGCGGCGCGGGAGCCGAGGACGACGACGCGGTCCGCGCGGGCGTCGTGCCCCGCGTCGAAGAACCGGCCGGTGACGACCTCGCCGCGGACGGCGTCCAGGAGACCCGCGGTCGCCGCGAGCACCGGCGGGGAGGTGACCTCCGGCGCCGACGGGTCGTTCACGGGCACCGCCGTGACCGCGGCCCCGGCGACGTCCACCACCGCGACCAGGCCGGCGGCCTCGACGCCGGCGAGCCGGTCGGCGCGCAGGTCGGCGTCCCACGGCAGCGGGGCGGTCGCCCGCTGGCTGCCGTCGGCGGTGCGCGTGGTGCTCGCGGACGCCATCGCCTGGGTGGCGGCGACCGCGTCGAACCGGCGCGCGATCTGGCCCGCGGCGGTCTGCGCGAGCCCGACGGTGACGACCACCGACGCGATGCCGAGCACGGTGCCCAGGATCGTGAGGAACAGCCGACCCGGGCGGGCGTCGATCCCGGCGGCCGCCTCGCGGACCAGGTCACGCACGCCGAACCGGTCCGCGCGCCGGGGTCGGGGCCGCGCACCGGGCGCCGGGCGGTCGGCGGGCGGCTCGTCGAGGAGGACCGCGAGCCCCCCACCGGCGGCGTCGGGCGCGGGCCCGGCGTCCGGCGCGGGACCGGCGTCCGGCGCGGGACCGGGGCCCGCGGCGGCGCGACGGCGACCCGGGCGCGGCAGGCGCGGCAGCCCGGCCATCAGCGGATCTCCGTCAGCAGGCCGTCGGCGATCCGCACCCGGCGGTCGGCGCGGGCGGACACGACGTCGTCGTGGGTGATGACGACGAGGGTGAGCCCGTCGGCGTGCAGCTCGTCGAACAGGTCGAGCACGTCCGCCGAGTTGTGGGTGTCGAGGTTGCCGGTCGGCTCGTCGGCGAGCAGCACCGCGGGCGCGGACACGACGGCCCGCGCCACGGCGACCCGCTGCCGCTCACCGCCGGACAGGAACGTCGGCAGGAACGACAGGCGGTGCCCGAGGTGCACGCGGTCGAGCGCGGCCAGGGCGCGGGCACGCCGCTCCGCCCGGGGCACGCCGCTGTACAGCGTCGCGAGCAGCACGTTGTCGAGCACGGTGCGGTGCGGCAGCAGGTGGAACTGCTGGAACACGAAGCCGATCCGCCCGCCGCGCAGCGCGCTCCGCTCGCCCTCGGTCGCGGTGCTCGTCGGCACGCCGTCGAGCAGGTACTCCCCCGACGTCGGCCGGTCGAGCAGCCCGAGCACGTGCAGCAGCGTCGACTTGCCCGACCCCGACGGGCCGACGATGGACAGGTAGTCCCCGGTGGCGACCCGCAGGTCGCTGGGCCGCAGGGCGTGGACGGGCGGGTCGCCCGGGAACACCCGGGCGACCCCGCGCAGCTCGACGACCGGCGGCGGTCCCGCGGGGTCGGCGGGGGCCGGGCGCGGGTCGACGACCGTCACGCGTCGTCCTCCGCCGCGTCGGTCGCCTCGTCGGACGCGCCGCCGGAGGTGCCGATCACCACGAGGTCGCCCTCGGCGAGCGTCGCGCCGCCGGCGCCGGTGACCTCGACGTAGCCGCCGGCCGCGAGACCGGTGGTCACCTCGACGAGCGACGTGGTGTCGTCGTCGCCCAGCACCTCGACGCGCGACTCGCCGCCGGGGCCCGCGGTCAGCGCCGCGAGCGGCACCGCGAGGACCGCACCGCCGGTGGACGCCACGGGCAGGGTGACGCGCACGTTGCTGCCCTGGAGCGCGGCGACCTGCTCGGGCGACAGCTCGCCCGGCTGGAGCGTCACGGTCATCCGCCCGGCGTCGCCGGAGCCGCCGCCGCCGTCGCCGGAGCCGCCGGCCCCGCCGTCACCGGACCCGCCCGAGCCGCCGGCCCCGGACCCGGACGCGGCGATCTCCGTGACGGTGACCGGGATCTCGGCGCCGTCGAGCACGACGGTGCCGGTCGACCCGACCTGCAGCAGCGCGGCATCCGCCTTGGCGGCCGTGCCCACGACCTGCAGCGTCGCGCCGGACACGCTCATGACGGTCCCCTCGACGGTGCCGCCGCGCTTCACGGAGACCGCGTCCACGCGCCGGGGCAGGGTCTCGAGGTAGACGACCTCGCTCGCGGGCAGGGCGACGATCGTCTCGCGCCGGGCCTCCTCGAGCGCGGTGCGCGCGTCGGCGAGGCCCTCGCGGGCGGCGGTGACGCCGGCGCGCTCGGAGCTGGTGTCGGGCGCGGCACCGAGGGCGGCGCGCTGCGCCTGCTTGACGCCGACCTGGTCCCGGGCGTCCTCCACCGCGGCCTGCGCAGCGGGAACTCCCAGGTCGCAGCCGTTCACGACGCACGCGTCGAGCTCGGCCTGAGCGACCCCGACCGCCCGCTCCGCAGCGCGGACGTTCGCGTCCGCCTCCGCGATCGCGCCCCCGTCGCTGCTCCCCTTCCCCGCGGACGCCAGGGCGCCCTCGGCGGCGGTGACCTCGGCCTGGGCGGAGCGCACGGCCCGCTCGGCGGAGGTCACGGCCTCCTCCTGCTCGTCGGTCGGTGCCGGGACGGGGTACCCGGCGCGCCGGTAGGCTCGGCGACGCCGTCGGCGGTCGCGGAGTCGTAGGTGTCGGACGTGGCGTCGCCGGCGCCGATGCCCAGCGCCCCGAGGGCCGCCTTGAGCTGCAGCACGTCGGGTCCGGACACGCCGACCCGCAGCGTGCGGTAGGTCGGCAGCCCGCCGGGAAGCACCAGCACGGGCCGGCCGGCGATCTCGAGCGCGACGGACCCGGCGTCGAGGGTCGCGCCGACCTCCGGGACCTGCCCGGTGACGACGGCGCGCTCGCCGAGGTCCGCCGTCTCGATCCGGAGGTCGACGGCGTCGTCGAACACGACGTCGCCGCGGATGGTGACGTCGTTGCTGAGCTCGCGGCTCTCGACCGGGACCGTGATCGGCCCGGCCTCCGGCGGCGCGGTGCGGGCGGCGGCCTCGGCGGGGTTGAGCACGAACCGGCTCAGCCCCAGCCCGGCCACGAGGCTGAGCACGGCGACGCCGGCGAGGACCACGAGCGTGCGGTTGCCGCTGCGCCAGGAGCGGGGCGGTGCCGCGTCGGTCGCGGTGGGGTCGGTCGGGCCGTCGGCGTCACCGGCGGGGACGAGCGCGTCGTGCTGGTCGCGCACGTCACTCCCCCCGGGCGGCGGTGGCGGCGTCCGCCCACGCGTCGAGCTCGGCCTTGTGCTGGTCGACGAACTCCTGCTGGAGCTCGTGGTTGATCGTGGTGCCCTTGCCGACGTAGTCGACCTTCTCCTGGCAGTCGAAGTCGGCGACCGCCATCGCGATCTCCTTGTCGGTGAAGGCGGCGGCCGCCTTCTCGTCGACCTCGGGGGCGGGCGGGCCCTCGGGCTTCGCCTCCCAGTCCCAGCTTCTCCGACAGGGCGGTGTACTCCGGGTCGTTCCAGCCCTGGAGCTCGTTCCACTCCTCGCTCAGGTCGTTCTGCACGGTGGACACGTCGGTGATGCCGTCGTAGCCCTCGTCGGCCATGCAGGAGGCCCACTCGGTGTTGAGCTCGGCGATGCGGGGGTCGGCCTGCATCGTCTCGTAGAACCGGTTGAGCTCGTCCTCGACGGCGCTGAACTCGTCCGAGTCGACGCCGCCCTCGTAGACCTCGTGCTGCGCGACGCCGTAGCAGCCGGACGTCGTCCAGTCGTACTCCTGCTCCTCGCCCTCGACGTACTCGACCTGCGGGCCCCACAGCGCCTCCTGGTAGGCGGCGGCCTCGCTCTCGGACATCGACTCGACGTACTCCTGGTTCGGGTCGACCCACTCGGTCTCCTCCTCGGGGGCGGCGTCGGCGTTGCCCCACGGGTCGGTGCTGATCGCGTAGCCGTACTGCTCGGCGAACTCCCGCGTGCCCCACTCGACGTCGAGGTCGTCGGAGGAGACCCCGACCGAGCCGCTGTTGTCGACCGGCGTGTAGTCGAAGCCCTGGTCCTGCATGCAGGACGCGACGAGCTCCTCGACCTTGCGGTTCTGGCGCTCGGACTCCTCCTGCATCTCCTCCTCGGAGCGCTCGTCGTCGTAGGAGAACCCGTAGATGCGCGCCTGGTACTCGTCGAGCGGGCCGGGGGTCCACTCCGCGCGGGAGCCACCCCCCTTCGAGCCGCCGTCGTCGCCGGAGCTGGAGCAGCCGGCGAGCGCCAGCACGGCCAGGGCGGCCAGGGCGACCACCGGTCGGGCGGGGCGGGACGTCGTCATCGAAGCTTCTCCGTTCGTCGGCACTGGGTCGGCGGCGGAACCGCACGCACCCGATCATGGCGTGGACGACGGGCCTGCGTGAGGGGTTTGGGGTCACCGTCTCGTCGCGATCCGCGTCCGGCGACGACGCTAGCCAGGGGCGACCACTCAGGGCGTCCACCTGCGGTCGGACGCGTGGTCCACCGGCGGGGGGAGGTGGCGTGCGGGATGAAGGAGGTGGTGCTGGGAGCGGACGACGGGATTCGAACCCGCGACCCTCACCTTGGCAAGGTGATGCTCTACCACTGAGCCACGTCCGCGCGTCTCCACGGCCGTGCAGGACCGGGGGATGCAGGTGGGAACTCTACCGGCCGTGCGGCCGATCCACGAATCGTGCGGTCAGACCTCGGCCGCCTCCGGGGCGGGGTCCGACGCCGCCGCGGCCTCGCGCCGGATCCGCCGGACGCGGGTCACCACGAACCAGACCACGAGCAGCGCGATGCCCCCGAGCACGAGGTTGGACAGCACGCCGCTCCACTCGGCCAGCACCGGCTTGATCGCCGGCCCGAACGCGTACCCGAGCCCGATCCAGATCCCGTTCCACACCGCCGAGCCGAGGGTCGTGTACAGCGTGAAGGCCCAAAAGGGCATCCGCTCGATGCCTGCGGGGATCGAGATGAAGCTCCGGACCAGCGGCACGCACCGCCCGAGCAGCACCGCGAGCGGTCCCCAGCGCAGGAAGAACCGCTCGGCGCGGTCGAAGTCGTCGGCGTCGAGCAGCGGGATCCGCGCGACCAGGGCGCGCGTGCGGGTGCGACCCAGCCAGGCGCCCAGCAGCCACCAGATCCACGCGCCGAGGACGGCGCCGGCGGTCGCGGCGAGGATCGCGAACCACAGGTTCATCCGTCCGTCGTAGGCGAGGAACCCCGCACCGGGCAGCACCGCCTCGGACGGGATCGGCGGCACGAAGGTCTCGATGAACACGGCCGCGCCGACGCCCACCTCCCCCAGCGTCTCCATCAGGTGCAGCACCCAGCCGATGAACCCGGAGTACTCGGCGGACGGGGCGATCGCGTCGGTCACGGCGCTCATGGCAGGGGAGTACTCCACGTCAGGTCGGCGGGGGCGAACGGTCAGCCTGCCACGGACCCGCCGATCGCGGCCCTGACGTCACACAACGTGCACAACCACCGCGTCGAGCGCCGACATCCCGCTGCGGTGCGGGTGGCCGTGCGGTCGCGGTGCCCTCGGCGGGACTCGAACCCGCACTGCGCCGGGTTTAAGCCGGCTGCCTCTGCCGGTTGGGCTACGAGGGCCGCCGCCATCCTGCCACCGCGGGCCCGTGCACGACGACGCCCGCCTGCCCCGGTGCGGGGCGGGCGGGCGTCGTGGCGGTACGGGGTACGTCAGGCCGTGGCCTTCGCCGACGCGGAGTCGGCCGCGGACGTGTCGTCGGCCGTGCCGGTGCCGTCGGGCTTGGCCTCCGAGCCGGGGACCGGGGAGTGGTCCGCGGCGGCCGGCGCGGCCTCGGCGCGGGGCTTCGGCGGGACGGACGCGGCGCGGAACTCGGCGCGCGGGTCGTGGATCGAGCCGAGCGCGACCGTCTCGCGACGCCAGAGCAGGTTCGCGGTCCAGCCGGACATGATCGCGAGCTTGCGGTTCAGCGTCGGCATCGCCATCACGTGGTACGAGCGGTGCATGACCCAGGCGAGGAACCCGCGGACCTTGATCCGGCCGAGGAACTGCGCCACGCCCTTGTACATGCCGAGCGAGGCGACCGCACCGATGTTCTTGTGCTTGTAGTCCGTCGGCTCGGCGGACCGGAGCACCCGGGCGAGGTTGTCGGCGAGGTGGGTGGCCTCGCGGATCGCGTGCTGGGCGTTCGGCGGGCAGAACTGGCCCGGGTTGTACAGGTCCGGCACGGCCGCGCAGTCACCGGCGGCGTACGCGTCCGGGACGACGGTGCCGTCCGCGTCCGCGATCTGCAGGGTCGCGAGCGTGGTGACGCGGCCCATCTTGTCCAGCGGCAGGTCGGAGTTCTGCAGCACCGGGTTGGCCTTGACGCCCGCGGTCCACACGATCGTCTCGGAGTCGAACTCGGTCTTGTCCGAGAGCACCACGTGGCCGTCGACGCACGAGTTCAGGAACGTGGACAGGTACACCTCGATGCCGCGCTTGCGCAGCTGCTCGAGGGTGTAGCCGCCGAGCTCCTCGGAGACCTCGGGCAGGATGCGCCTCGAGCCCTCGACGAGGACGAACCGCATGTCGGAGGCGTCCAGCGACGGGTACTGCTTGATCGCGTCGCGGGCCATGTCCTCGACCTCGGCGATGGCCTCGACGCCGGCGAACCCGCCGCCGACGAACGTGAAGGTCAGCATCCGGCGGCGCAGCTCCGGGTCCCAGGTGGACGACGCGCGGTCGATCCGGCCGAGGACGTGGTTGCGGACGGCGATGGCCTCCTCGACGTTCTTGAAGCCGATGGCCTGCTCCGCGAGCCCGGGGATGGGCAGCGTGCGGGCGACCGAGCCGAGGCCGATGATGAGGTGGTCGTACGTGATCCAGTACGGCTCGCCCTCCTCGGGCGTGATCTGGACCTTCCGCTCGCCGTGCTTGATCTCGGAGACCTTGCCCTGGAGCGCGTCGATGCCCTTGAGCGCGCGGCGGTGCGGGGCGACGACGTAGCGCGCGTCGATGGACCCGGCGGCGGCCTCGGGGAGGAACGGCGCGTAGGTCATGTACGGGCGCGGGTCGACCACGACGATCGCGGCCTCGCGGTTGCCCAGGCGGCGGCGCAGCCGGCGCGCGGAGTACACCCCCACGGACCCGCCGCCGAGGATGACGATGCGCGGCACCTTGCGGGACGTGGTCCCGGACTGCGGCGCCGGGGTCGTGACGGAGGTCTCAGACATAGGGACAACGGTACGTCCCATGTTTGGTTGAACGCGAACCCACAGGCACGTGATTCTGGGCACAAAGTCCCGGGAACGCCGGTCAGGGAGCGGAACCCGTGCCTGCTTGGTCCCCGGTGGCCGGCCCGGACGTGGGACCTGGGTCCTGGGTCGAGGGCGCGCCCGGCAGCACCAGCGCGGGGGCCTTCGCGAACGGCGCGGGCGGGGTGCGCGCGTCGCCGCCCAGTCGCGGCAGCGAGCCGTCGCCGGGCCAGGCGAACTCCGACGTCGGAGCCCCCCGGAGCGGGTACGCGTTCCAGCGCTTGCGCCCCTCGGAGTCCGCGGCGGGCACGAACGTCCACGCCTCGTCGACCCCGGGGAACGTCCAGGTGCCGATGCCGCCGTCGGTCACGGTGCGCACCGGCCGGCCCCGGTCGTCATACACCTGCACGTCGTGCAGCGGGTCACCCGCGGCGTCGTAGACGAACAGGTTGCTCACCTGCATCCCGCCGACCCAGACACCGTCGGCGGGCGGCGTCGACACCGGGGTCGGCACCTCGATGTACTGCACCCGGTCGACCTGGGCGTAGAACCGCGACTCGTTTGTGAACACCGCGACCGGGACCAGCAGCACCAGGGCGAGCGCCGTCGCGGCCGCCGACAGCCACGGCAGCTGCCCCGCACCCCACCGCCGCCGCCCCCACTGGACCGACACCGCCACGAGCACCAGGAGCACCGCGGCGTGCAGCCACCGGTCCGGGAGCCCGTCGCGGTCCGGCCGCAGCCGCCACGTCAGCCAGTCGGCCTCCAGCGCCAGCCACATGACGACCTGGTAGGCGATCCAGCCCCGGACGACCCACCACAGCGGCCGCAGGTCGGCCCCGGCGCCGGCCACGGGTCCGGACCACGGCTGCCGACGGGCCCAGGCCCGCACCCGCCGCGCCCCCGCGACGGTCGCCGCCCCTGCCCGCCCGACGCCGGCCGGCCAGGGGCGCGCGCGGCGCGTCGACTCGTCCGGCAGCCCCGCCGCGGCGCGCAGCTCGCGAGCGTACGCGTGCGGCTCGCCGAACCGCGCGGCCAGGTCCACCCGGTCGCCGTCCGCCGGCGCGTCCTCGAGCGCGTCGACCAGGTCGGCCTCCAGCCCGTCGGCGAGGTCGTCGACCTGGTCGGGCGGGAGGTCCGCGAGGTACCGCCGGACCTCCGCCGCATACTGCGCGACGGCGGTCCGCACCTCCCCGTGCGCTGCTGCGGTCGTGTTCACGCTGCCCCCTCCTCGTCCAGCAGGCGGGCCATCGTGCCCGCGAACGCGCGCCAGTCGGTGCGCTGGGTCGCGAGCATGGCCCGGCCCTGCGCGTTGATGCCGTAGTACTTGCGGTGCGGGCCCTCGTCGCTCGGCACCACGTAGGACGTCAGCGCGCCCTGCGAGTAGAGCCGGCGCAGCGTCCCGTACACCGACGCGTCACCCACCTCCGTCAGCCCGGCGGCGCGCAGCCGCCGGACGACGTCGTAGCCGTAGCCGTCCTCCTGCGCGACGACCGCGAGCACGGCGACGTCCAGCACGCCCTTGAGCAGCTGTGTCGTGTCCACCGTCTCCCCTCCTCCTCGAGCGGCCGATCGGGCCGCGGATCCCGGCGCCGCGACCGGCCCCCTGTCGGTCGCGGCACCGTCGTCCGGCGCGGGAGCCGACCCTCCTCGGCTCCCGCAGGAGACACGGTAGTACAGAGTGCGCAGTACCGGGCTGAACTCGGTAGTGCGGATGTGGCAGATCCCCCGGTCGGCCCAGCGGACACCGACGGACCCCCGACGACAACACGGCCGCCCCCTCCAGGGGCGCGGCGTCAGCGGGCCAGGCGCTCCGCGACGCTCCAGGCGATGCCGTCGAGGATGTCGTGCTCCGAGGTGACGACCTCGGTCAGCTCGCCGCCCGCGGCCGCGACCTCGGCGCGCACCCGCTCCACGACCGCGCGCCACACCAGCGCGCCGGCGCCGATCACGTCGACCCGACCCGGGTGCATGAACCCGAGCGCGGCGCGCGACTCCCGGTCGCGGGTCAGCAGGTCGTCGCAGGCCGCGACCACGGCGTCGACCGGCAGCACCGCGCCGTCGATGGCCGCGGGGTCGTAGGCGGGCAGGTCCAGGGCGTGCGCGGTGACGGTGGTGACCGTCCCCGCCAGGCCGACGAGCGTCGCCGCCCGGCCGAGCGGGACGTGCTGCGCGGCGACGTCGAGCGCGGCCCGGACGTCCGCCTCCGCCGCCGCGACCTCGTCGGCCGTCGGCGGGTCGGACCGCAGGTGCCGCTCGGTGATCCGCACGCAGCCGACGTCCATCGAGTACGCGGCCTCGGGGGTGAGCTCGCCGAGCACGACCTCCGTCGAGCCGCCGCCCAGGTCGACCACCAGGTACGGCGCACGGTGGTCCGCGCCGAGCACGCCCGTCGCCCCGCGGAACGACAGCTGCGCCTCCTCGACCCCACCGATCACCTCGGGCTCGACGCCCAGCGCCTCACGGACCCCCGCCACGAACTCGTCCCGGTTCTCCGCGTCCCGGGACGCGGACGTGGCGACGAACCGGACGGCCTCGACGCCGAGCTCGCGGCAGATCGCGGCGTACCGCCGGGTGGCGTCCAGGGTGCGCGCCATCGCCTCGGGGGCGATCCGGCCGGTGCGGTCGACGCCCTGGCCGAGCCGCACGACCTCCATGCGGCGGTCGAGGTCCGTCAGCGTCCCGGCGTCCGGGTCGACGTCGGCCACCAGGAGCCGGATGGAGTTGGTCCCGCAGTCGATGGCAGCCACACGAGTCACGCCGGACATCCTCCCACCCCGACGGGGCGGCGCGGTCAGCAGGTGCAGCGGTCGGGACGCCACGCGTCGCGCAGGCGCAGCAGCACGGCGTCGCCCACCGGGTTCACCCCCGGGCCCGCGGCGAGCGCGTGCCCCACCACGACGTGCAGGCACTTCACCCGGGTCGGCATCCCGCCGGCCGAGATGCCCGCGATCTCCGGCACGTCACCGAGCTCGGCACGGTCGGCGAGGTACGCCTCGTGCGCGCGCTGGTACGCGGCGGCGACCTCGGGGACGTCCTGCACCCAGGCCGTGAGCTCCTTCATCAGCCCGGTCGCCTCGAGGGTGCTGACCGCACCGACCGCCGGCGGGCAGGTCAGGTAGTACGTCGTCGGGAACGGCGTGCCGTCGTCCAGCCGCGGCGCGGTGCGCACCACCAGCGGCCGGCCGCAGGCGCACCGGGCCGCGACGCCGACGACACCGCGCGCCGGACGACCCAGCTGCTCACGCAGGACGGCGCGGTCCTCGTCGGTGACCCCCGGGGCGTCGTGCCGCGCCCGGGGGACCTCGGCCGGGTCGGGCGGGCCGCCGGCCGGGGTCGGGGTCGCCGGGCTGGTGGGCAGGTCGGTCACGGTGGTCCTCGGGGTCGGGGCGCGCGGGAGGCGTCAGGGGGTGGGCGCCGTGGACCCGTCGGTCGCGGGCGCGGTCCCATTGTCGCCCGTCGGCGCGGTGCCCTCTCCCGCCGGCGTCGTGCCCTCTCCCGTCGGCGTCGTGCCCTCGCCGGTCGGCGCCGTCGGGTCGGTCGTGCCCGTCCCGGCGACGCCCGCGACCTGCACCGAGTCCCAGAGCTGGGCGTACCAGGGGCGGGTCGGGGTCGGCCGGTTCCACCGGCGTCGGCCCGAGCGGGGCGTCGGTCCCGGTGGTGTCCGGGACGACCTCCGGGTCCGCGACGCGCAGCGCCCGCTCCCCCGGCATGACGAACGCCAGGCGCTCCCGGGCCTGCGCCTCCACGTACGCGGGGTCGGACCACCGGTCGAGCTCGCCCGCAGGTCCTCGTTGCGCTGCTCGGCGGTCGCGACCTCGGCGCGCAGCTGCTCGAGCTGCACCTGCTGGTCGAGGTACTGCCGCAGCGTCGGGAACACCAGCACGAACGCGATCGACAGCACGACGAACATCACCAGCGCCCGGATCGTGAACAGGCGCGGGAGCCGCTGCTGGACGGTCTCCGCACGACCGGGCCGCCGGTCGCCCGAGCCGCCGCCCCGCTCGCCCGGACGGGAGCTCCCGGGCCGGCTCGCGGTCCGGGGGGTCGACGACGGTGCGGACCGGGCGCGCGACGCGGCGGGGCGCGGGGTCGCGGGGCGCGGGACGGACTGCTGGGGGGCACCGGTCCGGGCGCCGGGGCCCCGTCCCGCGGCCGGCGCGACCTCGCCCGTGCGGGTCGGCGCGGGCGTGCGGGTCGGCGCGGGGGTGCGGGCGGGCGCCGACGTCCGGGCCGGGGTCCGCGGGCTGGGCGCGGGCGAGCGCGGGACGCCCGAGGTCCGCGGTGCTGGGCGGGACACGGGTCGGGCCGCCGGGCTGCCCCCCGGGTCGCCGCGCCGCGCGTCGTCGTCGGACGCGGCGCCGGGTCGCGGCGCGGCGGGACGACGAGGGGCGGGCATGAGGTCGATTGTGCCCCGCGCGGGCCGCGCCGGGCCGCAGGTCGCCGGGCCGTGTCCGTCTCCCCACACACGATCCGCACACGCGACGGCCCGGCGACCCCCCGGACGCGCCGGAGGCCGGCGACCCCGTGGGGTCACCGGCCTCCGGTGGAGCAGCGGCTGCGAGAGCCGGGGTGCTCAGGCCTTCCAGCGCGGGAAGGCGGACGCGCCGGCGTAACGGCCGGCGTCGTCCAGCTCCTCCTCGATGCGGAGCAGCTGGTTGTACTTGTTGATGCGCTCGCCACGGGCCGGCGCACCGGTCTTGATCTGGCCGGCGTTGGTCGCGACGGACAGGTCGGCGATCGTGACGTCCTCGGTCTCGCCGGAGCGGTGCGAGGTCATCGTGGTGAAGCCGTTGCGCTGGGCCAGGGTCACGGCGTCCAGCGTCTCGGTCAGGGTGCCGATCTGGTTCAGCTTGACCAGCAGGGAGTTCGCGGCCTTGAGCTCGATGCCCTTGGCCAGGCGCTCCGGGTTGGTGACGAACAGGTCGTCGCCGACGATCTGCACCTTGTCGCCGACCTTGGTGACGAGCTCGGACCAGGTGCCCCACTCGTCCTCGGACAGCGGGTCCTCGATGGACACCAGCGGGTAGTCCGCGACGAGCTGCTCGTAGAACGCGATCATCTCGGCGGGCGAGGTGGCCTTGCCCTCGAACTGGTACGCGCCGTCCTTGAAGAACTCCGTGGCGGCGACGTCGAGCGCGAGGCCCACGTCCTTGCCCGGGACGAAGCCGGCCTTCTCGATCGCGACGAGGATCAGGTCCAGCGCGGCGCGGTTCGACTCGAGGTTCGGCGCGAAGCCGCCCTCGTCGCCGAGACCGGTCGACAGGCCCTTGCTCTTCAGCACGGACTTGAGGGAGTGGTAGACCTCGGCGCCGGTGCGCAGCGCCTCACGGAAGGTCGGGGCGCCGATGGGGGCGACCATGAACTCCTGGATGTCCACGTTCGAGTCCGCGTGCGAGCCACCGTTGAGGATGTTCATCATCGGGACCGGCAGGACGTGGGCGTTCGGGCCGCCCACGTAGCGGAACAGCGGCAGGTCGGCCGAGTCGGCGGCGGCCTTCGCCACGGCGAGCGAGACGCCGAGGATGGCGTTCGCGCCGAGCTTGCCCTTGTTGGCGGTGCCGTCGAGCTCGATCAGGGCCTGGTCGACCAGGCGCTGCTCCGAGGCCTCGAAGCCGATCAGCTCGGGGGCGATCTCGTCGATGACGGCGTTGACCGCGTCCTCGACGCCCTTGCCCAGGTAACGGCCCTTGTCGCCGTCACGACGCTCGACGGCCTCGAACGCGCCGGTCGAGGCACCCGAGGGCACGCCCGCGCGGGCGATCGTGCCGTCGTCGAGGGCGACCTCGACCTCGACAGTGGGGTTGCCGCGGGAATCAAGGATCTCGCGGGCGCCGACGGCCTCGATGCTGGCCATGCGTACTCCTTCGACGAAGACGGGTGGGGGTGATACGACCTCAGCCTAGTGCCGTCCGCCGGACGGGGCGGTGGGACCTTTGGCAACGGGGCCGTGAACGGCCGGTGCCGGCCGCCGGTGCGCAGGTCAGAGCGCCTGGACGATCCGCTCGACCTGGTCCTTGGCGTCGCCGAACAGCATCGCCGTGTTCTCGCGGAAGAACAGCGGGTTCTGCACGCCGGCGTAGCCCGTGGCCATCGACCGCTTGAACACGATCACCTGGTGCGCACGCCACACCTCGAGCACCGGCATGCCGGCGATCGGGGACGACGGGTCGTCCAGCGCGGCGGGGTTCACGGTGTCGTTCGCGCCGATGACGAGGACGACGTCCGTGCCGGGCAGGTCGTCGTTGATCTCGTCCATCTCGAGGACGATGTCGTACGGCACCTTGGCCTCGGCGAGCAGCACGTTCATGTGACCGGGCAGCCGCCCGGCGACCGGGTGCACGCCGAACCGCACGTCGACGCCCTGCGCGCGCAGCCGGCTGACCAGCTCCGCGACGGGGTACTGCGCCTTCGCCACCGCCATGCCGTAGCCCGGGGTGATGACGACGCTGCGGGCCTCCTTGAGCAGCTCCGCGACCTCCGGGGCGGTGATCTCGGTGTGCTCCCCGTGCTCGGCGTCGGACGCGGCGGCGACCGTCCCGCCCTCGGAGCCGAAGCCGCCGAGGATCACGCTGACGAACGACCGGTTCATCGCGCGGCACATGATGTACGACAGGATCGCGCCGGAGGACCCGACGAGGGCGCCGGTGATGATGAGCAGGTCGTTGCTCAGCATGAAGCCCGCGGCGGCCGCGGCCCAGCCGGAGTACGAGTTCAGCATCGAGACCACGACGGGCATGTCGCCGCCGCCGATCGCGGCGACCAGGTGCCAGCCGAGCGCGAGCGCCACGACGGTCATGAGCAGCAGCGGGACCAGCGACGGGCTCGCGAGGAACCACGCCATCAGCCCGCCCGACACCACGAGCGCGCCCAGGTTGAGCAGGTTGCGCCCCGGCAGGGTCAGCGGGGCGGACCGGATCCGCGCCGACAGCTTGAGGTACGCGACGACCGAGCCGGTGAACGTCACCGCGCCGATCAGCACCCCGAGGAACACCTCGACCAGGTGCACCGCGTCCGCGTGCGCCTCGGTCAGGTAGGAGTTCACCCCGACCAGCACGGCGGCGATGCCGACGAAGCTGTGCAGGATCGCGATCATCTCGGGCATCTGCGTCATCTCGACGCTGCGGGCGCGCCACGTGCCGACGCTGATCCCGACGACGAGCACGAGGGCGATCAGCAGCATCGTGACGAGCGGGTCCCGCTCGCTGCGGTCGACGGCGAGCACGACGGTGGCGGCGAGCGCCAGCCCCATCCCGGCCATGCCGAGCGCGTTGCCCCGACGGGCGGTCTCCTGCTTCGACAGCCCCGCGAGGCTCAGGACGAAGAAGACGGCGGCGACCAGGTAGACGCCCTGCACTGCGGAGGTGAGCATCTCAGGCCTCCTCCTTCCGGAACATCCCGATCATGCGGAACGCGACGAGGAACCCGCCGAAGATGTTGATGGACGCCACGGTGGCCGCGGCGACCGCGAGCGCCGTGACCGCCCAGCTGTCGCTGCCGATCTGCAGCAGCGCGCCGACCAGGATGATCCCGGAGATGGCGTTGGTCTGGGCCATGAGCGGCGTGTGCAGCGAGTGGCTGACGTTCGAGATCACGTAGTAGCCGACGAACACCGCCAGCACGAACACGGTGAAGTGCCCGAGGAACGCGGCGGGCGAGAACGTCATCGCCAGGGCGAGCAGCACGGCGCCGAGCGCGAGCCCCACCAGCTGGCGGCGGCCCTTGCGGGCGGCCTCCTCGCGGGCGGCGCGGGCGCGCTCCGCCGGGTCGACCGGCGCCGCGACGGGCGTGGCCGGGGCGGTCGCGGCGGCGGAGACCTGCACGGGCGGCGGCGGCCACAGCACCTCGCCGGCGCGGGTCACGGTCATGCCGCGCTGCACCACGTCGTCCAGGTCGAGGACGAGCGCGCCGTCCTTGCCGGGCGTGAGCAGCTTCAGCAGGTTGACCACGTTGGTGCCGAACAGCTGCGACGTGTGCCGCGCCATCCGGCTGGTGAGGTCGGTGTACCCGATGACCGTGACGCCGTTCGGGGTGACGACCTTCTCCCCCGGGACGGTCAGCTCGCAGTTGCCGCCGCCGGACGCCGCGAGGTCGACGACGACGCTGCCGGGCCGCATGCCCGCCACCATCTCCGCGGTGATCGTGCGCGGCGCCTGGCCGCGGACCAGCGCGGTCGTGATGACGATGTCCGCGCGGGCCGACTCGGCCGCGTACATCTCGGCGGTCAGCCGCGCCTGCTCCTCGGTCAGCTCGCTGGCGTAGCCGTCGGCGCTGACCTCCTGCTGGGCCTCGCGCGCCTGGACGAACGTGGCACCCATCGACTCGATCTGCTCGCCGACCTCGGGCCGCACGTCGTACGCCCGGACCTGCGCGCCGAGGCTGCCCGCCGCACCGATCGCCGCGAGCCCCGCGACGCCGGCGCCGATCACGAAGACCGTGGCCGGCGGCGTCTTGCCCGCGGCGGTCACCTGGCCGGTGAACATGCCGCCGAACTCCTCGGCGGCCTCGATCACCCCGCGGTAGCCCGCGACGTTCGACATCGTGCTCAGCACGTCGAGCGCCTGCGCCCGGGAGATGCGCGGCACCGCGTCGAGCGACAGCGTCGTCACCCCGCGCGCGGCGTAGGCCTCGACCCGCTCGGGGTGCGCCGCCGGCGCGAGCATCGCGACCAGCGTGGCGCCCGGCGTCAGCGCGGCGACCTCGGCGTCGGTGGGGGCGTTCACCGCGGTGACGACGTCGCTCGCCCACACCTGGGCGGCATCGCCCAGGGCGGCACCGGCCTGCGCGTAGGCGTCGTCGGGGAAGCTCGCGCCCTCGCCCGCGCCGTGCTCGACGACCACCTCGTAGCCCAGCTTCGCGAGCTGCGCGACCGTGGCCGGCGTCGCGGCGACCAGGCGCTCGCCCGGCCGGCTCTCCTTCGGGACGCCGATCCGCATCGACCCCTCCTCGTCGTGTCGGGGTGCGCGCGGGGGCGCGCACGGCGGGCCGCGACAGGCGCGGCCCGCAGCCATCCTGCTCCAGCCCCGACGCGCGCGTCCCGGACCTAGGGCTCAGGCGGGCCGGACCTCGGCGGCGCGCAGGTCGGACTCCCACCCCGCGGCCGTCCGGCGGAGCTCGCCCTCCGCGTCGAGCCCGGCGGCGCGCGCCTCGAGGACGAGGGCGAGCAGGCGGGGGCCGAGGTCGGTGCCGGGGGTCGGGACGGGGGCGGCGGGCAGAGGTGCGGCCGGGGCGGGGGCCGGCGTCGTGGCTGTCAGGCCCGCGCGCTCCGCCCGGCCCGCGATCTTCTGGGCCCGCGCGAGCGCCCCGAGGGCCAGCGGCACGCCGTCGAGGACCGACGCGCGGCCCTTCTCCTCGCCCTTGATCCGGTCCCACTGCCGGTTCACGCCGTCGGCGTCGACGACCCGCTCCGCATCGTCCTCGGGGGCGGCGAACACGTGCGGGTGCCGGCGCACCAGCTTTTCGACCAGGTCGTCCGCGACCTCGTCGACGCCCCAGGGGTCGTCGGGGTCCTCCTGCGCGATCCGCGCGTGGAAGACGACCTGCAGCAGCAGGTCGCCGAGCTCCTCGCGCAGGTGCGCCCGGTCGCCGCGCTCCACGGCGTCGGCGACCTCGTAGGCCTCCTCCAGCACGTACGGCACCAGGCTCGCGTGGGTCTGCTCCGCGTCCCACGGGCAGCCGCCCGGGGACCGGAGCCGGTCCATCACCGCGACGAGACGCCGCAGCGGGTCGCCGTCCGGTGCCGGGTCGGTCACGGGGCGTCGGGCGTCGCCGTCGAGGTCGCCGTCGGCACGAGCCACGGGTACGTCGCCGGCGTGCCGAGCGCCTCGGCGGAGCCGTACCGGGGGCTGACCGTGACGTCGAGGTCGGTCAGCCGGTCCCGCAGGTCCGTGAGCCGCGCCTCGTCGGCGGACTGCTGCAGCGCACCGAACGCGAGGACGTAGCGCATCACGGCGACCGAGGGGGCGGAGAACGTCAGGTCGCTGCCCGCGCCCGCCTGCTCGGCCTGCTGCGCCAGCGCGTCGCGCGCCTGCTCCTCGGAGACGCCGAGGCCCGCGTCGGCGGCCTGCTCCACGACGACCGGCTCCTGCACCAGGACGCCCACGACCGCGGGCGCGGTCACGCCCTGGAGCACGTCGGTGAGCTCGCGGGTCGCGGTGTCGACGTCGGACACCCGCACGACCCGGTCGCCGACGACCGCCGCAGCGCCGGGCTGGCCACCGCTGCACGCCGCGAGCGACGCGACCACCGCCAGGGCTCCGATCACGGGCACCGCCCGCCGGTAGGACTTCCGCGTCACCGCACGCTCACTCTCTCTGGTCGCACCCTCGCCCGCCGCCGACATCGTAGGCCCCGCGCCCCGCCTGCCCGCCGACGAGAGGTCACGACACGCGAGCCGCGGCCCCCGCGCACCCGCGTGTCGTGACCTCTCGTCGAGTCGGCGCGGGGTCAGCGGGAGGTGGTGCCGACCGAGGCGGCCGCCGCGACGTCGCCGCGGACGACCGCGTCGATGAGCTCCCGCGCCCACGTGAGCACCGCCTCGCCGTGCAGGGGCTTGCCGCCGATGCGCGCGGTCGTCGGGAACGGGACCAGCACGGTGCGCAGCGCGGGCTTGAGCACCGAGCCCGGGTACAGCCGCTTGAGCCGCAGCTGCGCGGACTCGGGCAGCTCCACCGGCGCGAACCGCACGAACTTGCCCTGCGCGGTGACGTCCGTGAGCCCCGCCGCGCGGGCGTGCAGGCGGAACCGGGCGACCGCGAACAGGTTCGTCACCGGCTCCGGGATCGCGCCGTACCGGTCGACGAGCTCGGCGGAGATCTCCTGCAGCGTCGCCTCGTCCGCGGCGGCCGCGAGCTTGCGGTACGCCTCGAGGCGCAGCCGCTCGTGCGCGATGTAGTCGTGCGGGATGTGCGCGTCGACGGGCATCTCGACCGTGACGTCCGGCAGCTCCTCCGGCTGGTCGCCGCGGTAGGACGCGACGGCCTCCCCGACCATCCGGATGTACAGGTCGAACCCGACGCCCTCGATGTGCCCGGACTGCTCGCCGCCGAGCATGTTGCCGGCGCCGCGGATCTCGAGGTCCTTCATCGCGACCGCCATGCCCGCGCCGAGGTCGGTGTGCGCGGCGATGGTCTGCAGCCGGTCGTGGGCGGTCTCGGTGAGCGGCTTCTCCGGCGGGTACAGGAAGTACGCGTACGCCCGCTCCCGGCCACGGCCGACGCGCCCGCGCAGCTGGTGCAGCTGGGACAGCCCGAGCCGGTCGGCTCGCTCGAGGATCAGGGTGTTCGCGTTCGAGATGTCCAGGCCGGTCTCGACGATCGTCGTGCAGACCAGGACGTCGAACCGCTTCTCCCAGAAGTCGACGATCACCTGCTCCAGCTGGTGCTCGCCCATCTTGCCGTGGGCCACCGCGATCCGGGCCTCGGGGACCAGCTCGTTGAGCCGGGCCGCGGTGCGTTCGATCGACTCGACCTTGTTGTGCACGTAGAACACCTGGCCCTCGCGCAGCAGCTCGCGCCGGATCGCCGCGGAGATCTGCTTCTCCTCCCAGGCGCCGACGAACGTCAGCACCGGGTGCCGCTCCTCCGGCGGGGTGGCGAGCGTCGACATCTCGCGGATGCCCGTCACCGCCATCTCCAGGGTGCGCGGGATCGGGGTGGCGCTCATCGCGAGCACGTCGACGTTGGTGCGCAGGGCCTTGAGCGTCTCCTTGTGCTCGACGCCGAACCGCTGCTCCTCGTCGATGATGACCAGGCCCAGGTCCTTGAAGTGGATCTCCCCGGTGATGAGGCGGTGCGTGCCGATCACGACGTCGACGCTGCCGTCCTTGAGCCCGTCGACGACGGCCTGCGACTCCGCCTTGGTGTTGAACCGCGACAGCGCCTTCACGGTCACCGGGAACCCGGCGTACCGCTCGGCGAACGTGTCGAGGTGCTGCTGGACCAGCAGCGTCGTCGGCACCAGCACGGCGACCTGCTTGCCGTCCTGCACGGCCTTGAACGCCGCGCGCACCGCGATCTCCGTCTTGCCGTAGCCGACGTCGCCGCAGATCAGCCGGTCCATCGGGATCGGCTTCTCCATGTCCCGCTTGACCTCGTCGATGGTGGCGAGCTGGTCCGGGGTCTCGACGTACGCGAACGCGTCCTCGAGCTCGCGCTGCCACGGGGTGTCCGGGCCGAACGCGTGACCGGACGTCGCCATCCGCGCGCTGTACAGCCGGATGAGCTCGCCCGCGATCTCCTTGACCGCCTTGCGGGCGCGGCCCTTCGTCTTCGCCCAGTCGGAGCCGCCCATCTTGTTCAGGCTGGGCGCCTCGCCGCCGACGTACTTGGTGATCTGGTCGAGCTGGTCGGTCGGCACGAACAGCCGGTCGCCCGGCTGGCCCCGCTTGGACGACGCGTACTCCACGACCATGTACTCGCGGGTGGCGGCGGCCGCGCCGGTGCCGATCGTCCGG
Organism: Cellulomonas sp. KU4C; assembly: GCF_056868065.1. Classification (NCBI taxonomy): domain Bacteria; kingdom Bacillati; phylum Actinomycetota; class Actinomycetes; order Micrococcales; family Cellulomonadaceae; genus Cellulomonas; species Cellulomonas sp. KU4C. Next base: position 245,596 of record NZ_CP200322.1, read on the forward strand.
GACACGAGCTCGACGAACCGGCCGACGCCGTGCTGCTCGTGCACGACGAAGTCCCCCGGCCGCAGCTGCAGCGGGTCGACGACGTTGCGCCGGCGGCTCGGCATCTTGCGCATGTCGCGCGTCGACGAGCCCGGCCGGCCGGTGAGGTCGGTCTCGGAGAACACCGCGAGGCGCAGCTCCTCGGCGACGAACCCCGGGCCGACCTGCGCGGGCGTCACCAGGACGACGCCGCCCTCGGGCTCGCCGTCCAGGGCCGCGACCAGGCGCGCGGGGACCTCGGCCGCGCGCAGCTGCTCGGTCATCCGCTGCGCGGGTCCGTGGCCCTCCGTCGCCAGGACCAGCCGCCAGCCGTCCTGCTGCAGGCGGCGGACGTCGGCGACCGCGCGGTCCACCTCGCCGCGGTAGCGCTCGACCTCGCGCGCCCGGACCACCAGGGTCTCGACGCCGTCCGCGACCCGCACGTCGTCCGCCGCGGGCGTCTCGCCCTCGGTGGCGTCCGCGTCCAGGGTGAACGGGCTGAGCGTCCACCAGCCCAGGCCGCGCACGGCGGCGAGGGCCCGGACCTCCGCGAACGACGCGAACGACGCGCCCGACAGGTCGAGCGGGGTCGCCGCACCGGCCGCGGCGGACGTCCACGCGGCCTGCAGGAACTCCTCGGTCGTCGCGACCAGGTCGTGCGCGCGACGACGGACCCGCTCGGGGTCGGCCAGCACCAGCAGCGCGTCGTCGGGGACCAGGTCCAGCACCGGGACCATCCGCTCGACCAGCACCGGGGCCAGCGACTCCATGCCCTCCACGGCGATGCCCTGCGCGAGCTTGTCGAGCATCTCGACGGCGCCCGGCAGCCGGTCCACGAGCGACGCGGCGCGCTCCCGCACGGCGTCGGTCAGCAGGATCTCCCGGCACGGCGGCGCCCACAGGCCGTGGCCCGCGACCTCGAGGCTGCGCTGGTCGGCGACGGAGAACCAGCGGATCTCCTCGACGTCCTCGCCCCAGAACTCGATGCGCAGCGGGTGGTCCTCGGTCGGCGGGAACACGTCGAGGATGCCGCCGCGGACCGCGAACTCACCACGCCGCTCGACCATGTCGACCCGGCTGTACGCGGCGCCGACCAGTCGCTCGGCGACCTCCGACAGGTCCGCGCGGTCGCCGACGGACAGGGACACGGGCTCCAGCTCGCCGAGACCCTCGACGACCGGCTGCAGCAGCGCGCGCACCGGCAGCACCAGCACGCGGACGGGCCCCGCGTGACCGGGCTCGGGCTCCGGGTGGGCGAGGCGCCGGAACACGGCCAGGCGGCGCGCGACCGTGTCGCTGCGGGGGACAGCCGCTCGTGCGGCAGCGTCTCCCACGACGGCAGCACGGCGACGTCGTCGTCGGGCAGGTAGCAGCGCAGCGCGGCGGCGGCCTCGTCGGCGTCCCGGCCCGTGGCGGTCACGACGACGAGCGGCCGGCCCCGGCGGGAGCCCTCCGGCCCCGCACCCGCGCCCGCGAGCGCGGCCAGCAACGGCGGCCGGATGCCGGCCGGTCCGACCACGTCGACCTCGCCGCGGGACACGACGAGCTCGACCGCGCGGGCGACCGCGGGGTCGGTGAGCAGGACGGGGAGCAGACCGGCGACGTTCATGGGTTCCTTCCGCCTCAGCGGCGCACAGCACGAGAACCCCGGATCCACTGGACCCGGGGTGAGGACACCACTGTACGAGCGGCCACCGACACGCGCGCGTGCCGCCTCCGGGCGACGCGTCGTGACGCAACCGGGCGACGCGTCTTGACGCATCTGGGCGACGCGTCTTGACGCATCCGGGCGACGCGTCTTGACGCATCCGGGCGACGCGTCTTGACACGATCTGCACCGTTTGTCCTAATTTGCGGAGCGGCGAATCCGCCACCGCCCCGCTCACGCGCGGCCGGGTACCCGCCGACCGCACCGGCCGACGACGCCCGACACCGACCCAGGGGAGCCGATGCTGCGCACCGACCGAGACGACGCGCCTGCCGTCGCCGTGCTCTGGAGCCTCAACGGGCTGCGGGCGGTCGGCGCGCTGATGGTGATGCTCTACCACGTCAACTCGTGGAACCTGCAGGTGCTGCGCGGCTCCAGCGCGTTCTACACGGGCGTCGGGCTGTTCTTCGTCCTGTCCGGGTTCGTGCTCACCTGGACCGCCCGGCCGGGCGTCACGGTCGGGGCGTTCTACACCCGCCGGGTCGCGCGGATCCTGCCGAACCACCTGGTGGCCTTCGCGCTCGGCGCCGTCGTCACCGTCGCCGTGGTCGGGACGACCATCGACCCCGTCGCGCTGCTGGCGGGCACGTTCCTCCTGCAGGCCTGGCTGCCGGACGACCAGTCCGTCTTCGCGGTGAACGGCGTGGCCTGGTCGCTGTCCTGCGAGATCGCGTTCTACGCGGTGTTCCCGGCGATGTTCTGGGGCCTGCGCCGGCTCCGGGCCCGAGGTCGGGCCGCCGTCGCGCTCACCGCCATCGCCGTGCCGCCGGTGCTGGGGCTGATCTGGCCGGGTCTCATCACGCTGATGTTCCACCTGCCGCCCGCGCGGCTGCCCGAGTTCGTGCTCGGCATGGTGACCGCGATGGCCGTGCAGGACGGCTGGCGGCCGCGCGTGCCCGCCCCGGCGCTGCTCGCGGTCCTCGCCGTGCTGATCGTGGGTGCGGCCCGGTTCGACGTGCACCCGACGGTGCTCACCGCGGTGCTGGCGCTGGTGTTCGCACCCCTGGCGGCGCGGTGCGCCTGGTCCGACGTCGACGGGCGCAGCGGCTGGGCCCGGCACCCGGCCGTGATGCTGGGCGGGGCGCTGTCGTTCAGCTTCTACCTGCTGCACGAGCTGGTCATCAAGGTCCTGGTCGCCACCCCCCTGCGCGGCTGGGTCACGATCCCCGTGGTGCTGGTGGTGTCGGCGGTCCTGGCCCTGGCGCTGTGGCGCGGTGTGGAGCTGCCGGCGCGGGCCCGCATCCTGGCCGCGACGCACCAGCCCGGCCCGCGGCTCGTCACCGGTCGCACCACCGGCTCCCGACGGCCCCCGCACAGCCGGCCGCTGTCGGTGGCGTGGTCGTTCCCGGCGGTGCCTGCGGGCAGCCGCGTCACCACGTGGGGCCCGGTCGACGCCGTCGCCGTCGCGCTGCCGACCGACGCGCACCCGACACACGTCGCGCCGACGCCCGCTGCGCCGACGCCCGTTGCGCCGACGCACTCCGAACCGGTCGACGCCGCGCGGGCGCACCCCGTGTCCGTGGCCGTCGGCGGCCCGGAGAAGCTGGGCCCCGCGGCACCCGGTCACCCCTCGCGGCGGCACCGCGCCCGGAGCCTGGACCCCGCCCCGCCCGCCGGCGGTCCGCCGACCGACCTGACCGTGGCGTTGCGCGCGCCGCGTGCGTGACCTCGGCACGCGTCCACGCGGTTGACCACCCGCACGGTTGGGCACCCCGCGGGGTGTCAGGAGGCGGTCGGCTCGCGGAGGTCCGGCGCGGGCGGCGCCGCGCGGCGACCGGTCGCCGGCTGCGCGGCACGCAGGTCGGCGGCGCGCACGTCGCCCGCGCGGGACCGCCCCCGACCCCAGAACTGCGCCACCGACCCGCGCCGGGCGTCGTCCCGGGCCACGACGCGCACGACGGGGCGCTCGACGGCGGGCGGCAGCGCGGTCGGCGGCACGGAGTCGCGCGGCACCAGCACCGCCGGCGCGGCCGCCCGGGGCGCGCCGGCCCCACCGGGGACGTCGCCGGCCGCGGAGCGGGGTCGCTCGCGGTAGGGCGCGCCCCGCAGCCGCAGCAGCTCGCGGTGGTACGCGACGGCGGCGTGCGCGTCGAGGCGGGCACCGACGCCCCGACCCGGGGCGCACGCGAGCACGACCCGCCCCGCGAGCCGCAGCAGGGTCGCGGCGAGCGGGGGCCGGACGTCGCGCAGGTGGCGGTCGACGTACGCGGCTCCCCGGCCGTGGGCACGCGCCCGGGCGGTCATGGCGCGTGGCGTCAGCTCGGGTTCCGGGAGGACCCGCTCGACGGACGCGCCGTCGACGGCGACCGCACGCAGCCCCGTGGCGACGACGTCCCGGCGGAACACGACGTCGCCGGTGTAGGGCAGGCGGTGGGTGCCGAGGTCCTCGTCGAACCCCACGGCCTCCAGCACCGCGCGGGTCGCACCCGCGCTCGAGCCGGAGAACGCGCCGCCGGGCGGGTCCGCGACGACGTCGAGGTAGGCCGCGGCGACCTCGGGCGTGAGCCACGACCGCGCCGCCGACGACGCGAGGTGCACCGGGCCGCCGACGAGGTCCGCGTGGCCGGTCCGCAGTGGCTCGGTCAGCACCGCCACCCACGTCGGCGGGACCCGCGACGCCGGGTCGGTGAACAGCAGGTAGCGGCCGCGGGCGGCGGCGACACCGAGGTTCCGGGCCCGTCCGCCGCTCGCACCCGACGCCGCGACGACGCGGACCCGCGGGTCACCCGGGAGGTCGGCGGGCAGCAGGCCCACGTCGCGCACGAGGAGCAGCACCTCGCCGTGCAGGCGCTCGCCGCGCAGCCACGTGGTCCCGGGGTGGGCGGCGCCCCCGCTCGGACGGGCGGCGTGGTCGAGCGAGGTCAGCACCGAGCACACCCCGGCTGCCAGGCCCGGCTCGTCGCCGCGGGCGACGACCACGACGGAGACGTCCGCGCGGTCGGCGGGCTCGGGCACGGTCACCTCCGGTCGGGGTCGGTCCGGCGGCGGCGCGGGGCAGTCGACGGACGAGTACCCCATATCGTCCCAAACCGGACGGGCGGGCGTCGACCCGGGTCACCCGGCTGGCGCAGCAGTTCACCCCCGACGACCGTCACGTCGCCCGGGCGCGCGCACCCTCGGGCTCGTGCGCGCGGAACGGCGGCGGGTCGCCGAGCCCGCCGAGCGCGTACCCCACGCCCCATCCGGTGTCCCAGGTGAGGCGCGCGAGGTCACCGGACGAGCGCACCCGCAGCAGGTCGCCGCCGACGTGCGCCGCCCGCCGGACGACCCGCCCCGCCCGACCACGCGGCGCCGGACCGGGCCCGACCGCTCCGCGCAGCGCCGGACCGGGCCCGACCGCTCCGCGCAGCGCCGGACCGGGCCCGACCGCTCCGCGCAGCGCCGGACCGGGCTCGACCGCTCCGCCCGGGGCAGCCGCCGGACCCGCCTCGCGCGCCACGCCCGCGTACCGCGTCGCCAGCCACCGCTGCCCCATGCCGCTCCCCCGGCCCTGCCGCCACGCCCCCCGCAGCCCCCGGCGCAGCCGCATGTGCACCACCGCGTCGGGCACGAACAGCAGGTCCGCGCCGGCGGTGAGCTGGGCGCGCCAGCACAGGTCGGTGTCCTGCAGGTAGCGGGCGCGGCTGTCGAAGCCACCCAGCCGCTCGAACAGCGCCCGCCGGACCCCGAGGTTGCTGGCCGACGCGCACCCGAGCCAGGGGACCGGCTCCTCGTGCTGGAGCCCGTCGACCTGCGGCAGCGCCCGGGACCGCTGGGCGGACCGGTCGTTCAGCAGCGCCCACTCGAGACGTCCCGCCACGAGCGCCGCGCCGCGCAGGGCCCCGTGCAGCGCGTCCACCCACCCCGGGCCGACGACGTCGTCCGCGTCGCAGAACAGCAGCGCGTCGCCGCGGGCGTGCCGGGCGGCGGCGTTCCGCGCGGCCCCGGCGCCCCGGGTCCCCGACGCGTCGACCAGCCGCAGCCACGGGTGCTCGCGCGCGGCCGCGCGCACCAGGTCCGGCGTGCCGTCGGTCGAGCCGTTGTCCGCGACCAGCACCTCCCAGCGCGCGGCGGGCCGCTGGTCCGCGAGCGCCCCCAGCTGCTCCGGCAGCGTGCGGGCGGCGTCCCGGGCCGCGATCACCACCGAGACGTCGACGGCGGCGCCGTGGCTGCTGCCGGTGGATCCGTGCGGGTCGACCATGACGCCCCCAGCGTCCGCGGAACACCTGTCGGGGCCCAGCCGATCACAGATGCGCGCGCCGCGCCCAGGGGCACGAGGGGGTCAGTAGCGCTCGGGCCCGTAGTCGATCCGGTAGGTCTGCTCCCGGGGTCGCACGCCGATCGGCTTCGCGGGGACGCCGCCGACGATCGTCCACGGCGCCACGTCCTCGGTCACCACCGCACCCGCGGCGACCACGGCGCCCTCGCCGATCGTCACCCCGCGCACCACGGTCGACCGGCTCGCCAGCCACGCGCGGTCGCCGATCGTGATCGGACCGAGCCGGCCGCCGAAGCCCGGGTCCCGCAGGTCGTGGTCGGCGGTGACCAGCAGGACGTGGCTCGCGATCACCACGTCGTACCCGATGTCGATGCCGCCGCGCGCGTCGATCTGGCAGTAGCGCCCGACGTGGCAGCGGCCCGCGATCCGCAGGTTCCCGGGCTCGAGCACCTCGGAGCTGCCGAACAGGTAGACGTGCTCCCCGAGGTCCGCGCCCAGGCGCCGCAGCGTCCGGATCCGCAGGCTGTTGCTCGGCACGTGCGTCAGCGCCCGGTTGAAGAGCAGCTTCTCCGCGTCGTCCCACGTCAGTCGTCCTTCCCGCGTGCCGAACCCGCGTGCGCGGGCGTCGGGTCGTGCTGCTCGGGTGCCGACGCACCCAGGAGGCGCTCGGCGATCGCCCGGGGCGCGTGCTCCCGGCGGACCAGCGCACGACCGGCCTCGCCGCGGCGCAGCCGGTCGACGGGGTCGGCGGTGAGCGCGGCGACCGCGGAGACCAGGTCGTGCTCGCCGTCGGGCCCGTCGCCGACGACCAGCACACCGCCGGGGCCGAACAGGTGCACGGCGCCGCGGGAGTCGTTCGTGACGACCGCGCACCCCTGGCCCATCGCGGCGACCAGCGGCCCGCTGACCGCGTACGCGCCGCCGCCGCCCCAGCCGTCGCGGCGCCACCGCACGACCACCGCAGCGCGCGCGAACGACTGGCGCACGTCCGCCTCGGACTGGAAGCCCAGCAGCCGGACCCGGTGCTCGGTGCCGAGGGCCACCGCCGCGTCCCGCAGCTCGCGCTCGGTGCCCGGCGCGCAGGCGCCGACGGCGAGCGTCCACCCCGGCGGCAGGTCGGCCGCGGCACGGACGAGCGGCAGGACGTCCGCCGCGGCGCCGACGTAGCCGGGGACCAGGACCTCGGTGCGGCCCTGCTGCGGTCCGTCGCCCGCGGCGGCGACGTGCGGGACGTCGAGGACGGTCCGGTCGAGCCGGTGCGCGGCCTCGAGCGCGCGGGCGCCCGCCGGGGACAGGCAGAGCACCCGCTCGGCGCGGCGCAGCAGGTCCCGCTCGGCGAGGCGGCCCAGGGTCGCCGACAGCGCGGCCGCGACCCGGCGGCCGCCCTTGCGGTCCAGGCGCGTCGTGAAGAAGGCGCCGCCGGACAGCTCGGGCACGTCGTGCACCATCAGCCAGACGCGGCGGCCGCGGCGGGCCAGCGCCCACGCCGCCCAGAACTCCGCGAGCCCCCGGCCCGCCTGCTCGACGAGCACGACCGTGCCCGGGTCACGGCGCGCGGTCCGGCGCGCGAGGCGGCGGGTCAGCGACACCGCGAGCGCCGCGGACTGCGAGGCCGCCGGCTCCGCGGGCAGCCGCTCGACCCGCACGTCGCCGATCTCGTCGAGCACCGCGCGGAAGGTCTGGGCGTACGCGGCGACGCCGCTGGGGCTGGGCGGGAGCCGGGTGACGTGCAGCAGCCGGTCGACGGGCGCGACCGCGGGGGCGGTCATCGTCCGCGCCGGGCGGTCGCGCGCCGGGCGGTGCCGCGTACGGCGTCGCGGGCCCCCACGACCGCGCGCTGGGCGCCCTCGGCCGCCGCGAGCAGCCCGGTGGTGCGGCGCGGCAGCGGGCGGTCGAGCGTCCCGGCGCGCTCCGCCTCCAGCAGCGAGCCGTAGAGGTGGCCGAAGGTGTGCAGGGCGGCGACGGCGAACCCGGCGCGGCCGTCCCGCCACGCACCGCTGAACACGGTGCTGCGCAGCAGCTCGCGCAGCAGCAGCACCGGGTCGTCCAGACGGGTGAACCGCGCGGGGTTGTTGTCGGCGTACCGGACGATCTTCTCGGTCGTCTGCGCCACCGACCGGAAGTTCAGGTGCGCGATCGGGGGCACCGACCCGGGCGCGTCGACCGCGCGGCCGTCGAGCACCGGCGGCACGTGGGCGAGCGCGGGCTCGGCGTACCGGGCGCGGCCGCGGCGCAGCAGGGCGTACTTCGCGCTGCCCTGGAGCGAGTGCGCGAGCATCCGGCCGAACGCGACGTTGTCGTAGCGGACCCGGACGCCGGCGAGGTCGTCCGCGCCGTCGAGCACCGGCGCCAGCGCGGCGCGGTAGCCGGCGGGCACGTGCTCGTCGGCGTCCACGAACAGCACCCAGTCCGACGTCGCGGCGTCGAGCCCGAGCTGGCGGACCTGCTCGACGACCGGGGCGTCCGGCACCGGCACCACGCGGGCGCCGTGCGCGTGGGCGACCGCCACGGTGTCGTCGGAGGACCCCATGTCGCAGACCAGGACCTCGTCGAAGTCGGCCAGCAGCGGGAGGCAGTCGCGCAGCAGGTCGGCCTCGTCGCGCGAGTACACGACGGCACTCACAGTGGTCGGGGGGGTCATGCCGACGAGCGTAGACAGGCGTTCGGGGGTTGCAGCACCGCCCGAAGGGTGAATTGGGGTGAAGTAGGACATAGCGGGCAGATCGGACCGCTAGCCTCGGCGCATCAGGGACCCCGTCGGGGCCCAGCGGGGAGGAGCAGGGATGAGCCACGTCGTCGTCGTCGGATCGGGCATCGTGGGACTCGCGGTCGCCGCCCGGCTGGCCGCCCGCGGCGACGAGGTCACCGTCCTGGAGAAGGAGGACGGCCTCGCCCTGCACCAGACCGGCCGCAACTCCGGCGTCATCCACTCCGGCCTGTACTACCCGCCCGGCAGCCTCAAGGCGACGATGGCCGCCGCCGGCGCGCGATCGATGGCCGCCTACGCCCGCGACCGCGGCGTGCCCTACGACATCTGCGGCAAGCTCGTGGTCGCCACCACCGAGGCCGAGCTGCCCGGGCTGGCGAAGCTCGCCGAGCGCGCCGTCGCCAACGGCGTCCCCGCGCACCGCCTCACCACCGAGCAGGCCCGCGAGCACGAGCCGCACGTCCGCGCCGTCGCCGCCCTGCGCGTCGAGTCCACCGGGATCGTCGACTACTCCGCGATCTGCCGCGCGCTCGCCGCGGACGTCGAGGCCGCCGGCGGCCGGATCGTGCTCGGCGAGCAGGTCGTCGCCGCGCGCACGGTCCCCGACGCGCCCGGCGCCCCCGGCCGCGTGGAGATCCGCACCGACCGCGCCGACCGCGAGGCCGACGCGCTGGTCGTCTGCGGCGGCCTGCACGCCGACCGGATCGCCCGGGCCAGCGGCCTCGACCCCGAGGCCCGGATCGTGCCGTTCCGCGGCGAGTACTTCGAGCTCACCCCCGAGGCCGGCGAGCAGGTCCGCGGGCTGATCTACCCCGTGCCCGACCCGCGGTTCCCGTTCCTCGGGGTGCACCTCACCCGCGGCATCGAGGGCCACGTGCACGCCGGCCCGAACGCGGTCCTCGCCCTGGCCCGCGAGGGCTACACCTGGACCGACGTGTCGCTGACCGACCTCGCGGACTCCCTGGCCTGGCCCGGCCTGTGGCGGCTCGCCGCGCGCAACCTCGTGCCCGGCGCCGCGGAGGTCGGCCGGTCGCTGTCCAAGCAGGCGTTCGCCCGCAGCCTCGCGCGCCTGGTGCCCGGGATCACCGCCGGCGACCTGGTCCCCGCACCCGCCGGCGTCCGCGCCCAGGCGCTGCGCCGCGACGGCGGCCTGGTCGACGACTTCCTGCTGCAGACCACCGCCCGGCAGGTCCACGTGCTCAACGCCCCGTCCCCCGCGGCGACCGCGTCGCTCGAGATCGCCCGGCACATCGTCGAGCGCCTGGACGCCACCCTCCCGACCCGCACCGCCGCCTGACCCCGGGCGCGCCTCCCGCCCCCGCACGAGCGGTCACGACACGCTGGCCCGCGGCACCCCGCACCCGCGTGTCGTGACCTCTCGCCGAGATGACGACCCTCGCCTGCGCGGAGGGCCAGGGGCACACGCGCGCGCTGTCATCTCGGCGACGGGGCGGCGCCGGGCGGCGGCGCGAGCCCGGACGGACCCACGAGAGGTCACGACACGCTGCCCCGCGGCACCCCGCGCCCGCGTGTCGTGACCTCTCGCCGAGATGACGACCCTCGCCTGCGCGGAGGGCCAGGGGCAGACGCGCGCGCTGTCATCTCGGCGACGGGGCGGCGCCGGGCGGCGGCGCGAGCCCGGACGGACCCACGAGAGGTCACGGCACGCTGGCCCGCGGCACCCCGCACCCGCGTGTCGTGACCTCTCGCCGAGATGACGACCCTCGCCTGGGCGGAGGGGCCGGGGCAGACGCGCGTGCTGTCATCTCGGCGACGGGGCGGGTCAGGTGCGGGCGGCGGCGGGGGTCGGGGTCGGGGCGACCGTGACCGGCGGGGGGACCTCGACGCGGCCGAAGGCGTAGCCCGTGCCCCAGCCGAGGTCCCAACACCAGGCGCCGAGCTCGCCGACGCTGCGGACCCGGGCCAGGCCGCCGAGGGTGGTGGCGGCGCGGCGCAGCGCGCGGCGGGCACCCGGGCGCGCCTCGGGGCGGGTCGCCGCGATGCCCGCACCGGCCAGGGCGGCGCCGGCGAGCGCGACGCCCTCAAGGCCGCCGCCCGCTAGCGCCCCCGCGGACAGCGCGCCGGCGGTCACGGCGGCGGCGTCGGTGACGCTGCGGGCCGCCCCGCTCATCGCGGCACCGGCCTGGGCACCCCGGGACAGCGTCTCCGCGTCCTCGCGCGCCTCGTCGGCGGCCAGATCGGCCCGGCCCGCCTGCTCCGCGCGCCGGGCGCCCACGTCGCCGGGCCCAGCGAGACCGCCGGTGCCGTCGCCGGTCGCCGCGGCGGCGAGCGCGCGCAGCCGGACCTCCTGCTCGCGGTACCGCAGCGCGAGCCACCGCTCGCCGGTGCCGTAGTCGTAGCCCTGCCGGGCAGCGGACCGCAGGCTCCCGCGCAGCCGGACGTGCACGACCGCCCCGGGCACCCAGGTCAGCGGGACGCCGGAGAGCTGGACGCGCCAGCACAGGTCGGTGTCCTCGAGGTACCGGCAGTGCGGGTCGAACCCGCCGACCGCGCGGAACACCTCGACGTGCAGGCCCATGTTCCCGGCGCCGGCGGCGCGCAGGCCGGGCAGGTGGCCGGACTCCTGGAGCCCGTCCTGCTGCGGCAGCGTGCGGGACCGCAGCACGCGCGGGGCGTTGAGCCGCGCGCCCTCGAACCGGCCGGCGACGAACGCGTGGGTGCGCAGGGCGTCGCGGACGGTGGCGACCCAGTCGTCCGCGACGACGTCGTCGGCGTCGCAGAACGCGACCAGCGGCGCGCGCGCGACGGACACGCCGACGTTGCGCGCCGCCCCGGCGCCCCGGGTGGCGGAGGCGTCGACGACGCGCAGCCGCAGGCGGTCGGCGTAGGTGCGGGCGACGTCGACGGTGCCGTCGGTGGACCCGTTGTCGGCGACGACGACCTCCCAGCGGAAGGTCGCGGTCTGCCGCGCGAGCGCGTCGAGCTGGTCGCCGAGCGTGCCCTGGGCCTGGTAGGCGGCGATGACGACCGTGAGCTCCACGTCGGGCCCGGGGTGCGCGCCCCCGTCCCGCAGGGCGCTCACGGCAGGGCTCCTGGTGCGGCTGCGCTCATGACATCAGCTCCCGGATCACGGTCCGCACGCGCGGGTACCGGGCGAGCAGTCCGCCCACGGTGTCGAACGTCCAGCCCTCGGCGGTGAGGGGGTCGATGAGACCGGCCGACACGGCGGCGCGGTCGAAGTGCGGCATCTCCTCCCCGGGGCCGAGGGCCTCGGGGTCGGCGCGCGTGTCGTGCAGCAGCAGGATCCCGCCGGGGTGCACGGACCGGCGGGCGCGGGCGGTGACGGCCTCGGCGGTGTCGTCGTACCAGTCCTCGGCCCAGCCGGACCAGATGACGACGTCGAGCCCGCCGGCGGTCCACGCGCGCAGGGTGCCGGGGGTGTGCACGCCGTAGGGCGGGCGGAACAGCGTGACCGGGACGCCGGCCACGTCCTCGACGCGCGCGCGGGCGTCGGCGACGACGGCCACGGCGGTCGCGTCGGGCAGGGTGCTGAGCCGGGTGTGGTCGGCGCCGTGCAGGGCGAGCTCGTGGCCGTCGGCGACGATCCGCCGCACCAGGCCGGGGTGCGCGACGGCGGCGTCCGCGAGCACGAAGAACGTCGCCCGGACGCCGCGGTCGGCCAGCAGGTCGAGCAGGCCGGGCGTGTGCGCGGGGTCGGGGCCGTCGTCGTAGGTGAGCGCGAGCACGGGGTCGGCGGTCTCGACGCACATGGTGCAGGAGTACCGGCGCAGCAGCGGGCCGGCGACGCGCATCACGGCGCGGTGCCGCACGGGTCGTGGCGCCGGGGAGCCGAAGTCGCCGAGGTCGCGCCGCAGGACGTGCACCTCGCGGGGTGCGCGGGTGGTGCGGACGGTCGCCGCGGGCCGTGCCTGCTCGTGCTGGGCGGACATCCGCTCCCCCTCGTGACTCACGCGGGCACCCACGAGCGCCCGCCGGACAGCAGTGTGCCCGTGCCCGAGGGCACCGAGTGTCCGTTTTGCCGGTTTTCACCCGATTGACCGATAGGCAGGTCGCCGGCCGCTCCCATGCACCCGTCCGGGGGACCCAGCCGCCCCGGACGGGCGGCAGCCGCGTGCTCTCGCCGCGCATCTGGGCGGAATGTCCGGTTTTCACCCGTCTGTACCTGTCTGGGGCGATTTGCCCGGACTAGCCTCGGGGCAGGTCGCGGGAAGCGACCGACAACCCCCGTACCCCTCTTCGAGGAGGAGCCATGACCGCAGGCGACCTGTCGCCCGCCGACATCCCGGTGGTGATCCTGTGCGGCGGCATGGGGACGCGTCTCCGCGAGGCCAGCGAGAAGCTTGCCGAAGCCGCTCGTGGACATCGGCGGCCGCCCGATCCTCTGGCACATCATGAAGACCTACAGCGAGCACGGGTTCCGCAAGTTCGTGCTGGCGCTGGGCTACAAGAGCGACCTCATCAAGCAGTACTTCCTGGACTACCGCCACCTGACCTCGGACTTCACGCTCCGGCTCGGTGCGCAGGGCCCCGAGGGCGAGCCGGTGTTCCACAACGCCGCCGGCGCCGAGGACTGGGAGATCACCTTCGTCGAGACCGGGCTGACCACGGCGACCGCCGCGCGCATCCGCCGGGTCGCCGACCACCTCGACGCCGACCGGTTCGCGCTGACGTACGGCGACGGCATCGGCGACGTGGACATCACCGGCGCCCTGCGCCACCACGTCGAGCAGGGCCTGCTCGGCACGCTCACCGGCGTGCACCCGTCCAGCCGGTACGGCGAGATGCGGGTCGAGGGCGACACCGTCGTCGAGTTCAACGAGAAGCCGACGCTGGCGGACGGCTGGGTCAACGGCGGGTTCTTCGTCTTCGAGCGGGCGTTCGTCGACAAGTACCTGGACGACGACCCGGGCGTGATGCTCGAGAGCGCGCCGCTGCAGCAGCTCGCGCGGGACCGCCAGCTCTCGGTGTTCGAGCACGAGGGCTTCTGGATGGGCATGGACACGTTCCGTGACTGGACGGAGCTGAACGGACTGTGGGACGCAGGGCGCGCCCCGTGGAAGATCTGGGAGGACTGAGCACGTGCGCATCCTGGTCACCGGCACCGAGGGCTACCTCGGCAGCCTGCTCGCACCGACGCTGCTGAGCCGCGGCGACGAGGTCACCGGCCTCGACACCGGCTTCTACAAGAACGGCTGGCTCTACAACGGCGTCCGCGAGACCCCGCACACGCTCGTCAAGGACATCCGGCACGTCACGCCGGACGACCTCGCCGGGTACGACGCGGTGGTCCACATGGCCGAGCTGTCCAACGACCCCATCGGGGACCGGATCGGCGACGTCACCTACGACATCAACCACCACGGCTCGGTGGCCCTGGCCTCGGCGGCCAAGCGCGCGGGCGTCAGCCGGTTCGTCTACATGTCGTCCTGCTCGGTCTACGGGGTGGCGGACGGCACGGTCGACGAGACCAGCCCGACGGACCCCCAGACCGCTTACGCCAAGTGCAAGGCCCTGGTCGAGCGGGACGTCACCGCGCTCGCGGACGACGAGTTCTCCCCGACGTTCCTGCGCAACGCCACCGCGTTCGGCGCGTCCCCGCGCCAGCGGTTCGACATCGTGCTGAACAACCTCGCCGGCCTGGCGTGGACCACGCACCGCATCGCGATGACCTCCGACGGCACGCCGTGGCGCCCGCTGGTGCACGGCCTGGACATCGCCAAGGCGATCCGGGCGGTGCTCGACGCGGACCGCGAGGCCGTGCACAACCAGGTGCTGAACGTCGGCGCGGACGCGAACAACTACACGGTCCGCCAGATCGCCGAGACCGTCGGGGCGGAGTTCCCCGGCTGCGAGGTGTCGTTCGGCGAGCCCGGCGCGGACAACCGGTCCTACCGGGTGTCGTTCGCGAAGATCCGCGAGGTCCTGCCCGGCTTCGACACCGACTGGGACGCCGCTGCCGGCGCGGCCCAGCTGCACCGGGTGTTCGAGCAGATCGCCCTCGACACCGAGACCTTCACCGGTCGCGGCCACACCCGCCTGGCGCAGATCGAGCACCTGCTCAAGACCGGCCAGGTCGACCCCGAGCTGTTCTGGACGGTGAACCCGTGAAGTACACCCCGACCGCCGTCGACGGCGTGATGATCGTCGACCTCGAGGAGCGCGGCGACGACCGCGGGTTCTTCGCGCGGACGTTCGACACCACGGAGTTCGAGGCCCACGGCCTGGACACCGCCGTCGTGCAGTGCAACCTGTCGTACAACCACGTCGCCGGCACGCTGCGGGGCCTGCACCGCCAGGTGCCGCCGTACGCCGAGGGCAAGCTGGTGCGCTGCACGGCGGGCGCGGTCGTCGACGTGGCCGTGGACGTCCGCCCGGACTCCCCCACCTACGGCGAGCACGTGATGGTCGAGCTGTCGGCCGCGAACCGGCGGGCCCTGTTCATCCCGCCGTACGTGGCGCACGGCTACCAGACGCTCACCGACGGCGCCGAGGTGGTCTACCAGGTCAGCGGCCCGTACGCCCCGGAGGGCGAGCAGGGCTTCCGGTACGACGACGCCGCGTTCGGCATCACGTGGCCGGTCCCGGTCACCGTCGTCTCCGACAAGGACGCCGCCTGGCCGCTGGTCCAGGCCGACGCCGAGGCCGACGCCGACGCCGAGGTGGCCCGATGATCGTCGTCGACTCGCTGCTCAAGGCGCGCCAGGCCGACGGGAAGCCGATCCGGGTCGCCCTGGTCGGCGCCGGGTTCATGGGCCGCGGCCTGGTGAACCAGATCGTCAACTCCGTGCCCGGCATGGACGTGGTCGCGATCGCGGCCCGGCACCCCGAGCAGGGCGTCCGCGCGTACACCGAGGCCGGGCTCACCGGCGTGGTCGAGGTGGACTCCCCCGCGGCGCTCGCCCGGGCCGCGGCGGCCGGCACCCCGGCGGTGACCGCGGACTACCGCGTGGCCGTCGCGTCCGACGCGGTCGACGTGGTCGTGGACGTCACCGGCGCGGTCGAGCTCGGGGCGCACGTCGCGCTGGCCTGCTTCGAGCACGGCAAGCACCTGGTGCTGATGAACGCCGAGGTCGACGCGACCGTCGGCCCGGAGCTGGCCCGCCTCGCCGACAAGGCCGGCGTCGTCTACACCGGCTGCGACGGCGACCAGCCGGGCGTGCAGATGAACCTGCACCGGTTCGTGTCCGGCCTCGGGCTCACGCCCCTGGTCGCGGGCAACATCAAGGGCCTGCAGGACGAGTACCGCACCCCGACGACCCAGAAGGCGTTCGCGGAGCGGTGGGGCCAGGACCCGCACATGGTGACGTCGTTCGCGGACGGCACGAAGGTGTCGGTCGAGCAGGCGCTGGTCGCGAACGCCACCGGCATGTCGGTGCACCGCCGCGGCATGCTCGGCATGGACCACGACGGGCACGTCGACGAGCTCACGTCGCGGTACGACGTGGACGAGCTGCGGGCCCTGGGCGGCGCCGTGGACTACGTGGTCGGCGCCCGGCCGGGTCCGGGCGTGTACGTCCTGGCGACGCACGACGACCCGAAGCAGCGGCACTACCTCGAGCTCTACAAGCTCGGCACCGGGCCGCTCTACTCGTTCTACCAGCCGTACCACCTGTGCCACTTCGAGGTGCCGACGACGATCGCCCGGGCGTTCCTGCTCGGCGACGCGACGATCCGGCCGCTCGGCGCGCCCACGGTCGAGGTCGTCACCACGGCCAAGACCGACCTGGCCGCGGGCACCGTGCTCGACGCGCTCGGCGGCTACCACTACTACGGCCAGGCGGAGAAGGCCCCGGTCACCCGGGCCGAGCGCCTGCTGCCGGTCGGCGTGGCGCAGGGCTGCACCCTGGTCCGCGACGTCCCGAAGGACGCGACGCTGACGTACGACGACGTCACCCTCCCGGAGGGCCGCCTCGTCGACACGCTCCGCGAGTCCCAGGCCGCCCTCGTCTGAGGGCACCGGCGCCGGGTGCGCCCCCGCGGCGGCGACTGCGCCCGCTCGCGAGGGCGCACTCGCCGCGTCCCGGGGCGCTCGCCGGCCGACCGCGCCGCATCACCCGGATGCCGACCGGTTCACCCGGCACCGGCGGACAAACCGGACATATCCACTCATAGACTCCAGCAGAGCGCACCGGCCACCGCCACCCGCGCAGCACGAAGGGCTACCGCCGATGACCGCACCGACCGACCTGCGCGCCCGCGCCGTGTCGTTCTACCTGCCCCAGTTCCACCCGGTGCCGGAGAACGACGCGTGGTGGGGCCCCGGCTTCACCGAGTGGACGAACACCGCGAAGGCCCGGCCGCTGTTCCGCGGGCACGTCCAGCCGCACATCCCCGCCGACCTCGGGTTCTACGACCTGCGGATGCCCGAGGCCCGCGAGGCGCAGAGCGACCTCGCCCAGCGCTACGGCGTCGAGGCGTTCGTGTACTGGCACTACTGGTTCGGCGGCGGCCGGCGGATCCTCGAGCGCCCGTTCACCGAGGTGCTCGCGACCGGAGCCCCGTCCGTGAAGTTCTGCCTCGCGTGGGCGAACCAGACCTGGAGCGGCATCTGGCACGGCGCCAGCGACCGCGTCCTGATGGAGCAGACCTACCCCGGACCCGAGGACGAGCAGGCGCACTTCGACTCGCTGCTGCCCGCGTTCCGCGACGAACGCTACCTCCGGGTCGACGACCGGCCGGTGTTCTACGTGTTCCGGCCCGAGGACCTCCCCGACGCCGCCGCGTTCGTCGACCGCTGGCAGGGCATGGCCCGCGCGGCCGGCCTGCCGGGCCTGTACCTGGTGGCCGAGGTGTCCGACCTGCTCGGCCGCGGCCCGAAGTACACCGACGTGGACGCCGCCGGGTTCGACGCCGGCGTCTACATGCGGATCCCCGCCCGGCAGACCCGCGCCGACGTGCTGCGGATGCGGGTCGGCCGCAAGCTCGGCCGCCCGGAGATCTACCCGCACGCCGCGGACTTCCAGCCCGCGCCGGCCGGCATCTCCGAGCACCTGCAGCCCTGCGTCTACCCGAGCTGGGACAACACGCCCCGGTCCGGCGCGCGCGGGCTCACGATCACCGGCTCGTCCCCCGAGATCTTCGGCCGGCACGTCCGCCAGGCCGTCGACACCCTGCAGGACCGCCCCGCCCAGGAGCGGCTGCTGTGGGTCAAGTCGTGGAACGAGTGGGCCGAGGGCAACTACCTCGAGCCCGACCTCGAGCACGGCCACGGGTGGCTGCGCGCGCTGCACGCCGGGCTGACCGCGTCGAGCACGCTGCGCACCGAGCCGGCGCGGGTGCTCACGCCCGCGCAGGACCTGGCCCCGTCGAACGGGGTCGCGCATGGCTGACGCCCTCCGGATCGCGATGCTGTCGTACTACCTGCCGTCGGGCAGCAAGATCGGCGTGGGCTTCCAGGCGCACGAGCTCGCGACCGAGCTCAGCCGCCGAGGCCACCACGTCGACATGTTCAGCGACTGCCCGCCCGTCGCCGGCGCGGCCTACGGCCACCGGCACATCGCGATGTCGGGCGCGCTGCGCACGTTCCGGTTCGCGAGCGCCCTGCGCCGCCAGGACTACAGCGGCTACGACGTCGTGCACGCGCACGGCGACGACTACTGGCTGTGGCGCCGCCGCGCGCCCCTGCAGCTGCGGACCGTGCACGGCTCCTGCTTCGAGGAGGCCCGGCACATCCGCGGCGTCAAGGAGAAGCTGCGGATGCTGCTGCTCGGCTTCACCGAGGTGCTGGCGTCCGTCGTCGCGGACCGCGTGGTCGTCGTCTCGCCGCAGACCCGCCGCTGGGTGCCGCGCTCGCACGACGTCATCCCGAACGGCGTCGACACCACCCGGTTCACCCCGGGCGACGAGGCCGGCCGTGCCGACCACCCGGTGATCCTGTTCGTCGGCACCTGGCACGGGCGCAAGCGCGGGGCGGACCTCGCAGCAGCGTTCCTGCGCGACGTGCGCCCGCACGTCCCGGACGCCGAGCTGTGGATGGTCACCCGCGACGCCCCGGTCGACCCGGGCCCCGGGATCCGGGTGCTCGGCCGGCTGTCCGACGAGGACCTCGCCGACGCCTACCGCCGCGCCTGGGTGTTCTGCCTGCCGTCGTCGTACGAGGGCTTCGGCATCCCGTACGCGGAGGCGATGGCGTCCGGCCTGCCCGTGGTCGCGACCCCGAACGTCGGGGCGCGCTACGTCAGCGACGAGGGCCGGGTCGCCGTCCTCGCCGAGCTCGACGCGCTCGGGACCGCCCTCGCGGACCTGCTGCGCGACGCACCCCGCCGGGCGGCCCTGTCCGCCGCCGGCCTGGAGCGGTCCCGCTCCTTCTCGCTCACCGCGGTCGCCGACGCCTACGAGCGCCTGTACCGCGAGCCCGCCCGCCCCGCCCAGCTGCACGGAGACCACACATGACCGACGTCGCCATCCGGGCCTCCGGGGTCGGCAAGTCCTACAAGATCGCCACCACGGACGACGCCCCGTCGACCGCGGCCGAGGCGGTCCTGCAGCGCGTGCGCCACCCGCTGCAGCGCCCGCAGTTCGAGGAGTTCCGCGCCCTCGACGACGTGAGCTTCGAGATCCCCCGCGGCGAGGCCGTCGGCATCCTGGGCCGCAACGGCGCCGGGAAGTCCACGCTGCTCAAGCTGCTCACCCGCGTGGCCGCCCCCACCCGGGGCCGGATCGAGCTGGTCGGCCGGGTGGGCTCCCTGCTCGAGGTCGGCACCGGGTTCCACCCCGAGCTGACGGGCCGCGAGAACGTGTTCCTCAACGGGACGCTGCTCGGCATGCGCAAGAGCGAGATCAAGAAGCGGTTCGACGAGATCGTGGACTTCTCCGGCGTGGAGAAGTTCCTCGACACCCCGGTGAAGCGCTACTCCTCGGGCATGTACGTCCGGCTGGCGTTCGCGGTCGCCGGGCACCTGGAGACCGAGATCCTCGCGGTCGACGAGGTGCTCGCGGTCGGCGACGCGGAGTTCCAGGCGAAGTGCCTCAACCTGATGCGCAACGTCGCCTCCGAGGGCCGGACCGTGCTCTACGTGTCCCACCAGGTGCAGACCGTGAAGTCGCTGTGCACCTCGGCGATCTTCCTGGAGCACGGCAAGCTCGTGATGCACGGCTCCGTCGACGACGCGATCGAGCTCTACCAGACCAGCCGGGACCGGGTGTCGATCAGCCAGACGGACATCGAGCGCCGCCCGGGCACGGGCGAGGTGCGGATCACGTCCGCCACCGTGTCCAGCCCGCTGTACAAGACCACCGAGCCCAAGACGATCGAGTTCCTGGTGTCCGCGAACCAGGAGTACATCGGCAAGTACTTCGTCTCGTGCCACATCAACGACGCCCGCGGGACCACGATCCTGCAGCTCGACTCCCGGGTGACCGGCCTGTGGCTCGACCCGTCGCAGGAGCAGAAGATCGCCCTGACGATCAAGGAGCCGTGGCTCAAGCCCGGCGAGTACACCGTGGACCTGTTCGTCTGCTCCTCGGGCGTCCTGGACTCCTTCGAGGGTGCGGGCCGGTTCGAGATCCACCCGGTGCTGCCCTACCCGCAGGCCGTCTCCGACGAGGGCCTCGACGCGGGCCTCGTCCTCGCCGACTTCGACTACGAGAGGCGCTGACCCGTGGCGCGCACGACTGTCATCAACCCGCCCGGCCGCCTGCCGCTGCCCGCGTGGCGCGAGATGTGGGAGGCCCGCGAGGTCTTCACCCGGTTCGGCATCCGCGACCTCAAGCTGCGCTACCGGCAGACCGCCCTCGGCGTGATCTGGGTGATCCTGCAGCCCCTGCTGAGCGCCGGCATCTTCTCCGTGGTGTTCGGGGAGATCGCGAACCTCGGCAGCGACGGGGTCCCGTACTTCGTGTTCTCGTTCGCCGGGATGCTCGCGTGGACGCTGTTCAACGGGATCGTCAGCCGCGCGGCCCCGTCGCTGGTGAACAACCAGGCGCTGGTGTCGAAGGTGTTCTTCCCCCGGCTGCTGGTGCCGCTGTCCTCCGTGCTGTCGGTGCTGGTCGACTTCCTCGTGGCGTCGGCGCTGATGGTGGTGCTGCTGGTCGTCTACGGGATCACCCCGGGCGTCGCGGTGCTCACCCTCCCGCTGTGGCTGCTCGCGGTCGTCCTGCTCGCGTCGGGGATCGGCATGGCCTGCTCGGCGCTGATGGTGAAGTTCCGCGACGTCGCCTACATCGTGCCGTTCGCGATGCAGACGCTGCTCTACGCGTCCCCGCTGGCCTACTCGCTGTCCGAGGTGGGCAGCAACGTGCGCTGGCTGTTCGACATCAACCCGCTGACCTGGATCCTCGAGGGCTTCCGCTGGTCGCTGCTCGACCTCGCGCAGCCCGCGCTGTGGCAGATGGCCGCCACCGCGGGGGTGAGCGTCGTCGTGTTCGTCGGCGGCGCCCTGATCTTCTCGAAGATGGAACGCGGATTCGCGGACGTGATCTGACGTGACCACGCCGACGACGCCCGCGCCCCGCCGCGCGCGACCCGGACCCCGGGCCCGCGCCGGCATCGCCCTGGGGATGACCGCCGTGCTGGCCGCCGCCGGCGTCGGCGCGTGGCAGCTCGCCGCGTCCCGCCCGGGCTCGGGCGCGAGCGCCGTCGCCGACGTCCCCGCGGCGGGCGCGGCGGCCGCGCGCGTCTGCGGCGTCGCCGACCCCGACCGGTACTCCGCGCTCGCCGCGGACGCCCCGGTCGCGCAGGTCGACGCGCTGGTGCCGTCGATCGGCACCGCGGTGCCGAGCCAGCTCGCCGCCGTGGAGGGGCACGTCGCCGCCCTGCGCCAGGACGGCGCCACCACCACGATCGACCGGTGGACCGCCGACGGCCGCGCGGGCACCCCCGTGGTCGTCGAGGCGTCGGCCGCCGAGCTCGCCCCGACCAGCTTCGCGCTGACCGCCGACGGCGGCGTCCTCGCCGCGACCGGGGCGCGCGGCGGCGGCACCGTGGGGCTGTGGACCAGCGGCGCCGACCCGTCGACCACCTGGGACCTCGCGGGACTCGACCGCGGCCGGGTGCAGGCGGTGCTCGGCTGGTCCGCCGGCCACGACGACGTCCTCGCGACCGTCGTGCTCAGCGGCTCGCACCGGCTCGCGCTGCTGCGCGCCGGCGGCGTGGTCGACGGCGACGGCCCGGAGCTCGACTGGGGCGTCTACCCGCGGTTCTACCCGCAGGACGACGGCACGCTCGTGGTGATGAGCGACGCCGACGAGCAGTCCTCCACCATCTCCGTCGTGCAGCACGCCGCCGACGGCACCCCGGGCCTGCGGGTCGAGGGCCCGCTGTCCGGCGGCTCCGCGAACGGCGGCGCCTCGACGCTCGACCACCCGACCGGCGTGGCGACGGCCGCGGACGGCGGACTGCTGCTCGCCGGGCCCACCTGGCGCCTGGTCGAGGTCGGTCCCGACGGCGTCTGGCGCCGGATGGCCCTGTCCGGCGAGGGCCAGGGGTCGACGTTCCGGTTCGCGGACCTGACGCCGTTCGTCCGCCACGGCGACGCGGTGTACTTCGTCTCGCCCCGCGACGGGGCCGAGGGCCTGCAGCTGTCCCGGGTGCGCGACGCCGACCTGGACCTGCTGCTCGACGCCCCCGTCACCTGGGACGTCAACCACGCCTCGACGCTGGACCGGCTCGGCTACGGCGCGGGCCTCGCGACCGACGCCGTCGACGGCTACGTCGCCCCGGGGAGCACCCCGGCGGTGCGCGCCGAGTTCGAGCCGTGGTTCGGCGCCGTCGGCGACGCCTACGAGCTGCGCTACGAGGTCGCGGGCGACCCGTGGCTGGACCCGCCGGTCGAGGCCACGTCGGGCACCGTCGCGATCCCCGCGGCCGGCGGCGAGGTGCCGCTGACGCTGCCCGCCGCGCGCCCCGGCCCGTACGAGGTGCACGCCGAGCTGGTCGAGAAGGCGACGGGCGAGGTCCGCACCGCGACCTGCCTGCGCTACGCGGTCGGCGCCGAGGGTGCCACGTACGACCCCGCCGCGCTCGCGGACGGTGCGGACTGGGGCGGTGCCGGGCCGCTGCGCGGCGTGCAGCTCGCCGGGCAGCTCGGCGTCAGCACCCACCGGGTGCAGCTCGACTTCTCGCGCCTCGTCCCGGACGTCACCGCCACCCCGGCGGTCGGCGCGCTGGACCTCGGCGCGCTGCCGGGGGCCGAGGACGGCGACCCGTTCGCGGACGTCGCGGCCGCCGCGACGCTCGCCGCGCGGACCGGCGTGCAGCTCTACGTCCAGGTCGGCCAGGGCGGCGAGGCCGAGCACGAGGCGGTCGACGCCGGCACCTGGGGCGCCTGGGTGCAGGCCATCGCGACCGCGCTGCGCACCGGCGCCCCGGACCTGCACCTGTGGGCGCCGTGGAACGAGCCCAACAACACCGGCTTCGGCGACGGCGGCGACTACGCGACCCGCGTGCTCGCCCCGTTCGCCGCGGCGGTGCGCGCGGTCGACCCGCAGGCCCGGGTGATCGGCGGCAACGCGCTCAACGTCGTCGTCCCCTGGTACCAGCAGCTCGTGGACGCGGGCGGCTGCGCCTCGATGGACGTCGTCGGGATCCACCCGTACTCCGGGTTCAACCGGTCCTGGGACGAGGAGGGCGCCGGCGGCCCGATCGGGCAGATCACCGCGCTCGACGCCGTGCTGGACGCCTGCGGCGCCGACCGGCCCGCCGTCTGGGACACCGAGTCCGGCTGGTGGTCGGACGGCCCGGCCAACGAGTGGGGCCAGGCCTACGACGTCGCCCGGAGCGCGCTGCGGATGCGCGAGCTCGGGGTCGACGAGTGGATGTACTTCTTCAGCGAGGGCGGCTGGGGCGAGGGCGGGTTCACCTGGTCCCTGGTCCAGGTCGGGTCGTTCGTGAAGCCCGGCGCCCTGGCGATGGCGACGAGCTCCGGCCTGCTCGAGGGCCGACCCGCGCCGACCGCGGTCGACACCGGGGACACCGCCCTGCACGCGCTCGCGTTCGGCCCGTCGACCGGCGGCACCCGGTCCAGCGGGATCGGCGGCGCGGTGGCGGACGACGCCCTGCTCGCCGTCTGGACGCAGGACGAGGTCACCCGCGCCGCCGTGACGGCCACGCAGGACACCACCGTCACGGTCACGGACCTGTACGGCGGCACCCGGACCCTCGACGTGACCGCCGGGCAGCCCGCCGAGCTGCCCGTCACCGGCGCGCCCGTGTACCTGACCGCGCCCGCCACTGCCGGGCTCGCCGTCGCCGCCGTCCGGCCCACCGGCGCCAACCTGCTCGAGGGCGGCACGGTCACCGCGAGCTCGTCCACCGAGGGCACCGACCCGGCGGCCCTCGTCGCGGGCGACGGCGCGGGCGCCGACCCGTGGCGGGCCGGCGCGCGGACCGAGGACGGACCCGACGTGACGCCCTGGGTCGAGGTCGCGCTCGCGGCGCCCACCCCGATCGACCGCGTGGTCGTCGAGAGCGCCGGCATCCGGTGCTGCACCGCGGGCGTCCGCGCCTACACGGTGAGCGTCCAGGGCGCCGACGGCGCGTGGCAGGAGGTCGGCAGCCGCGACGGCCTGTTCCTCGAGCGCACGTCCTCGGTGGAGTTCGAGCCGGTCACCGCGACCGCGGTCCGGATCCAGGTGCCCAGTACCACCAGCCGCGGCGTGACCGTCCCCGACCTCGTCTACTCCGGCCAGAACGGCGGGCTGTTCCCCGCCTGGGAGCCGGTCCGCCCGGAGCCCACCTGGCCCCTGTCCCTGACCCGGCTCGCGGCCTACGGGCCCGCCGCCGGGTGACCCCCGCACCCCCGCCCGGAAGGGACCGCACGATGACCCCCCGCGCCACGCTGGGCATGCCCGTCTACAACGGGGAGAAGTACCTGCCCGCCGCCCTCGACTCCGTGCGCGAGCAGGACGAGCCCGACGTCGAGATCGTCATCTCCGACAACGGCTCGACCGACGCCACCGAGGAGATCTGCCGGGCGGCCGCCGCCGAGGACCCCCGGATCCGCTACGTGCGGCACGAGGAGAACCGCGGCGGCCGGTGGAACTTCAACCACGTGCTCGACCTCGCGACGACGCCCTACTTCACCTGGGCCGCGGCCGACGACATCCGCCGCCCGGCGTTCGTCCGCCGCTGCCTGGAGGTGTTCGCCGACTCCGACCCCGCCACCGTGCTGGTCTACCCGCGGACCCAGATCATCGACGCGGGCGGCGTGGTCGTCGAGGACCTGAACGACGCCGACCTCGCGTGCGACGAGCCCACCCCGCACGAGCGGATGGCGCACTTCCTGCGGGCCCAGGCGGCGCACCTGTTCTACGGGCTGCACCGCACCGAGGCGCTGCGCAGCACCCGGGGCATCCGGCCGACCGTCGGCAACGACCTGGTCATCCTCACCGAGCTCGCCTGCCGCGGGCCGTTCCAGCTGGTCCCGGAGCAGCTGTTCCTGCAGCGCCGGCACGCCGAGCAGTTCTCCGCGCAGGGCCAGGCGCAGATCCAGTGGCACGCGCCGTCGGCGTCGGTCCGGTTCGCGTTCCCGCACACCAAGGTCAGCGTCGAGCTGGTCCGCGGCGTGCTGTCCTCCGGCCTCGATCCCGCCGAGACGGCGCGCGCGCTGGCGACGATCCCGGCCGCGTGGACCCTGCCCCGCTGGCGCGGGCCCGCCGCCGACGTCTGGGCCGCCCTCGGCCTGCAGCCGCGGAGCCAGCGGCGATGAGCCTGCCGGAGGCGACGGTGCCCCCCTCCGCCGGGCCCGGGGCGGCGCGCGTCCCCGAGGTGCACGTCCTGACGCCCGGGGACCACTTCTCCCCGCGCACCGGCTCGGCCATCCCGACCGTCGTCGACGGCCTGTGCGCGGTGCTGCCCGCCGGGACCACGCCACGGCCGCGCGTGGTCGTCGCCGACGGCACCTACCCGGACCGGTACGCGAGCGCCGACGTCGTGGGCTACCCGCAGGCCGCCGCGCGGCCCACCGACCGGTACCTGGACGCGCTGGCCGGCCGGCTCGGGCTCCCCCGCCCCGGCGTCCGCCGCGAGCTGCGGCCGACGGTCGCCGACCAGGACGCCTGGCCCGCCGGGGTCGTGCTCGCGCACAACGCCCCGCAGCTGGTGCCGCTGGTGCACGAGCGGCACGCGGCGGTGCTGTACGCCCACAACCTGCTGCTGCGCACCTACTCCACCCGCGAGGCCGACCGCGTGCTCGGTGGCGTCGCGGCGGTGGTGTGCGTCAGCGGCGCGCTCGCCGAGCAGACCGCCGACCACCTGCCGGCGACGCTGCGCGACCGGCTGCGCGTCGTCCCGAACGGCGTCGACACCACCCGGTTCGCCCCGCGCGCCGACCCCGCGCGCGGCGAGCGGCTGCGGGTGACGTTCGTCGGCCGGATGATCCGGGACAAGGGCGCCGACGTGCTGCTCGACGCCCTGGCGCTGCTCGGCCGGGACGACGTCGAGGTGACGCTGGTCGGGTCGCAGAACTTCGACGCGGGTGCCACGCCGTCCCCGTACGAGCGCGAGGTCGCCGCGAAGGCCGCCGCCCTCGGCGACCGGGCGCGGCTGGTGCCGTTCCGGCCGCGGGCCGAGGTCGCCGAGGTCTACCGGCAGGCCGACGTCGTGGTCGTGCCGTCCCGGTGGGCCGAGCCGTTCGCGCTGACCGTGATGGAGGGGATGGCCAGCGGCGTGCCGGTGGTCGCCTCGGCGATCGGCGGCATCCCCGAGGTGATGGGCGACGCCGGCGTGCGCGTGCGTCCCGACGACCCGGCCGACCTCGCCGCCGCGCTGGAGGCCCTCGCCGACGACGAGACGCTGCGCCGGACGGTCGGGCGCGGGTGCCGCCGCTGGGCGCAGGACCACGACTGGGCCTGGTCGCGCAGCCGCCTGGACGCGGTGCTCACCGAGGTCGCGGGCGTTTCACCCGGGCCGGTCGGGTGAACCTTTTGCCCCAGATGTCCGAATTGTGACGGTGCACGGCACGATGGTCCCCATGCGTGTCCTGCGGATCTCCCACAGCGCCGTCGTCACGGCGTGGCGCGGTCGCGAGCTCGCCCTGCGCGACCGCGGCCTGACGGTCCGCACGCTCTCCGCCCGCACCTGGGAGGAGGGCGGCCGTGACGTCGACCTGGAGCCGCAGCCCGGCGAGGACGTCGTCGGCGTCCGGACCGTCGGCCGGCACCCGAACGTGTTCCTCTACGACCCGCGGCCGATCTGGCGCGCGCTCGGCGAGCCGTGGGACGTCCTCGACCTGCACGAGGAGCCCGCGGCGCTCGCCACCGCCGAGATCCTGCTGCTGCGCGCCCTGCGCCGGGTCCGCACCCCCTACGTCCTGTACTCCGCGCAGAACATCGCCAAGCGCTACCCGCCGCCGTTCCGGTGGTGGGAGCGCCGGGCGCTGCGCGGCGCCGGGGCGGTCAGCGTCTGCAACGCCGAGGCCGGCGACGTGCTGCGCGCCAAGGGGCTCACCGCCCCCGCGCACGTCATCGGGCTCGGCGTCGAGACCGCCGCCCAGCCGGGTCCCGCCGACGGGACCCCTCCGGACGCCGGCGTAGTCGGTGCGGCCGCCCCCGCGCGCACCGGCTACGTCGGCCGCCTCCTGCACCCGCACAAGGGGCTCGACGTGCTGCTCGACGCCGCCGAGGCCGACCCGCGGCTGCACGTCGCGATCGCCGGCGCCGGCCCGCACGAGGACGCGCTCCGCCGCCGCGCCGCGGACCCCGCGCTCGCCGGCCGCGTGACGTTCCACGGCCACCTCACCGGCGCCGAGCTCGACGCGTTCTACCGGTCGCTCGACGTCCTCGCGGTCCCGTCCGTGCCGACCCCCGGCTGGCTCGAGCAGTTCGGCCGCGTCGCCGTCGAGGCGATGGCCGCCGGCGTGCCCGTGGTCGCCTCCGACTCCGGCGCGCTGCGCGACGTCGTCGGCGGCGCCGGCACCCTCGTGCCCCCCGGCGACGCCGCCGCGCTGGCCCGGGCGCTCGCCGTCGTCCTGGACGACCCCGCCCGGGCCGCGCGGATGCGCGCCGACGGCCTGCGCCGGGCCGCCGAGTACACCTGGCCGGCCATCGCGGAGCGGTACGAGGCGATGTACCGCGCGGTGGTCGCCGCCAGCCCGAGGCCCCGCGCCGCCGACGGCACGCGAGGTCGGGGGTCCCGGCCGAGGTCGCCGCTCGCAGAGGGCGACCTCGGCGCGGATGGTGCGACCTCGGCGGCGGCTGCCCCGGCGGGGACGGCGGCGGGGCAGGACCCCGAGGTCGTCGTCGTCGCGTACGGGGCGCCCGGGCTGCTCGCCCGCGCGCTCGAGCCCGTGGCGGGCACGTTCGCCGTCACCGTGGTCGACAACTCCGGCGACGACGAGGTGCGGCGCGTGGCCCTCGACGCCGGCGCCCGCTACCTCGACCCCGGCGCCAACCTCGGCTTCGGGTCCGCGGTGAACGTCGCGCTGCGCGACCGGCAGCGCCCCGGCGCCGACGTGCTGCTGCTCAACCCCGACGCCCGCGTGACCGTCCCCGCGGTGCGCGCCCTGCACGCCCGGCTGCACGAGCAGCCGGACGTCGGCGCGATCGGACCCGAGCAGGTCGACGAGGACGGCGAGCTCGCGCGGGTGCGCTGGCCGTTCCCGACGCCCGCGGGCGCGTGGCGGCAGGCCGTCGGCCTCGGGCTGCCGACGTCTCCGGACGGCTTCGTCATCGGCTCGGTGCTGCTGCTGCGCGCCGAGGCGCTGGCCGCGGTCGGCGGGTTCGACGAGGACTACTTCCTCTACTCCGAGGAGACCGACTGGCAGCGCCGCGCCCTCGACGCCGGCTGGCGGTCCGCGGTCGCCGACCACGTGCTCGCCCGGCACGTCGGCGGCGGCACCAGCAGCGACCCGGTGCGCCGCGAGACGTACTTCCACGCCGGTCAGGAGCGGTACTTCCGCGCCCACCACGGCGCCGCCGGCTGGGCGTCGGCCCGCGCCGCGGTGCTGCTCGGCAGCGTCCCGCGCGCCGCGCTGCCCGGCGACCGCGGGCGCAGCGCCCGGCTGCGGCTCGCCCTGTACCTGCGCGGCCCGCTGCGCGCGGAGGCCGCCCTCGGCGACCCGCGCCGGCCCCGGGCGGCCCACGCCGCCGCGGACCGTGCGACCGCGCCCGGCCGCCCGGTCCGACCCGACGGCTCGACCGGACCCGACGGCTCGACCGGACCCGACCGGCGGGAGGCCGCGGCATGACCACCACCACCCCGGCCGACCCGAGCGCCCCCGCCGACCCGGCCACCCCCACCGGCCCGGGCGCCCCCGCGACCGCCGACCTGGCCCCCGGCGTCGGCCCGCACCGGCTGGCCGTCGGCCCCGGCGTGCTGGAGCGCGTCCCGGGTGGATCCACCCGCACCCGGGTGCTGCTCGGCGGCGGGCTGCTCGCGGTCGGCGTGGTGCTCGCACTCGTCACCTCCGTCAACCCCTACCTGACGCTCGGCGTCGGCCTCGGCGTGCTGGTCATCG
This sequence comes from Cellulomonas sp. KU4C, assembly GCF_056868065.1. Classification (NCBI taxonomy): domain Bacteria; kingdom Bacillati; phylum Actinomycetota; class Actinomycetes; order Micrococcales; family Cellulomonadaceae; genus Cellulomonas; species Cellulomonas sp. KU4C. Next base: position 274,602 of record NZ_CP200322.1, read on the forward strand.
GCCTGACCATGCGCGAGCCGCTGGCGCTGCCCGTCCTCGGGATGCCGCTGCTGCTGCTGGTGAACCGGGTCGGCGGCGCGCTGTCGCTGTCGGACTTCGTGCTGTTCGCGGGGTTCTGGCCGGCGCTGCTGTTCGCCCGGCGGCCGATGACCCCCGCAATGCGCAACGTGCTGTGGGCGTCGGCGTTCTACCAGGCCACCGTCCTGTTCACCGTGATCGCGAACCCGTACGCCGCCAACGTCGTCGAGTGGTTCCACTCGTGGCTGCTCGTCGGCGGCGCGCTGCTCGTCGGCTGGGCCATCGGCGCCGCGGGGCACGCACGGATCGCCCTCGGGCTGTTCGTCGCCGGCGCGGTCGTGGTGGCGCTGTTCACCCTCGCCCAGCTCGCGGTGAACCTGTCCCAGGGCAACACCGGGCCGGTGTACCTGAACGAGCCGCTGCTGATGCACAAGAACTACATCGGCTGCGTCCTCGCGTTCGCCGCGATCATCGTCTACACCCGCCCGCGCTGGCTGCGGTGGAACGACCTGGTCTGCCTCGCCCTGTTCGGGCTGTTCCTGGTCGGCATCCTCGCCGCCCAGTCCCGGCAGGCGCTGATCGGCCTCGCCGTCGCGATCGCCGTGGTCGCGCTGCGGCCCGACCCGCACCGGCACCGCTCCAAGGTCGTCCTCGTGGCCATCGCCGGCGCGGCCGTCATCGTCGGCTCGCTGGTCCAGGACCAGCTCGAGTCCGGCGACCAGTACAACTCCGCCTACCAGCGCCTCACCTGGTTCGCGCAGTCCATCCAGATCTGGGAGCAGTACCCGTGGTTCGGCGCCGGCCTGCGCTGGTGGTACACGGACCGGTTCGCCGAGAGCTTCCAGCCCCCGAACGCCGAGTTCGAGATGCTGTCCTCCGGCGGCATCGTCGGCCTGGTCGGCTTCCTGGTGATGTTCCTCGCGGTGCTCGTCGTGCTCTGGCGGGTCGACGCGCGGTTCGGCACGCTCGCGTTCGTCATGGTGCTGATGCGGTTCGTGCAGGGGCAGTTCGACCTGTTCTGGGTGGCCGCCCAGGTGTCCATCCCGTTCGTCGTCGCGGGCATCTGCCTCGGCGCCCAGGCCCACGCGCGCCGCTCCGGGGCCGACGAGGACGGGCTGCCCCGCGCGGTCGCGCCCGCCCCGGTCACCCGGCGGGACCCCGGCCCCGCCGACAGCCCCGCCGGCCGCCGCGCCCGGCGCGCCCGCCACCTGCTGCCCGAGCGGCTGCGCCGGCGACGCGCCCCCCTGCCGATCGGCCACAAGGAGCCCGCGTGACCCTCGACGTCGTCCACGTGGTCTGCACCGACGCCTTCGCCGGCGTGGAGCGCTACGTCACCACCCTCGCCCGCACCCAGGACGCCCACGGCCTGCGCGTGCACGTGCTCGGCGGCAGCGCCGACCGGATGCCCGCCGAGCTCGCCGGGTCCGGCGTCCGCTGGGCCGCAGCGCCCACCCCGCTGCGGGCCGCCGCCGCGCTGCGCCGGCTCGACACCCGCCTCGTGCACGCGCACATGACCGCAGCGGAGCTCGCCGCGGTGACCGCCGCACGCGCGCCCGTGGTCGCGACCCGGCACTTCGCCGACCGGCGCGGGTCGTCCGTCGTCGGCCGGGCGGTCGGGCGGTACATCTCCCCGCGGCTCGCCGCGCAGGTCGCGATCAGCGCGTTCGTCGCAGGCCGCGTCGAGGGCGCGTCGACCGTCGTGCACCCCGGTGTGCCGACCGTGCCGCGCGCGACCGAGTCCGGCGTCGGGACGCCGCGCCGCCCGGTCGTGCTGATGGCCCAGCGGCTCGAGGCCGAGAAGCGCACCGACGTCGCGCTGCGGATGTGGGCCGCCTCCGGGCTCGCGGACGCCGGGTGGGAGCTGCACCTGGCCGGCACCGGCGCGCTGGCCGCCGAGCTGGAGGCCCTCGCCGCCGAGCTGGGTGTCGCGCACGCGACCCGGTTCCTCGGCGCCCGCTCCGACATGGACGCGCTGCTGTCCTCGGCGTCGATCTTCTTCGCACCCCGCGGCGACGAGCCCTACGGCCTGTCCGTCGTCGAGGCGATGGCGCACGGCACCCCCGTGGTCGCCGGCCGCGGCGGCGGGCACAGCGAGACGGTCGGGGCCGCCGACGGAGCCGTGCTCGTGCCGCCGGACGACGTCGCCGCCGCCGGGGCCGCCCTCGCCGCGCTGGCCCGCGACCCCGAGCGCCGCGCCGCGTACGGCGAGGAGCTGCGCGCGGTGCAGGCCCACCGGTTCGACCTCGACACCCACGCCGACGGGATCGCCGCCGTGTACGCCGCGGCGCTCGGCGCCCCGCTGGCCCCCGCCGCCCCCGCGGCCGACGTGGTGCCGCGATGAGCGCCGTGACCCGCGAGACGGCCCCGACGTCCGGGCGCGACGACGACCTGCGGCGCGACCTCGTCGTGCTGTCGCTCGAGCCCTGGGACGAGGTGTGGCGCCGCAACCAGCACCTGGTCGCCGGGCTGCTCGCCACCGACCCGTCGCTGCGCGTGCTGTTCGTCGAGCCGCCCGTCGACCACCTGCACGACCTGCGGCGCGGCGCGTCGCCCACCCTCGGGCGACGGCTGCGCCGGCTCGGCCCCGACGACGGCGCCCCCGAGGGCCGCGCGTGGGCGTACCGCCCCACCAAGTGGCTGCCCCGGCGGCTCGACCCCACCGGCGACGACCGGCGCGCCCGCGGCGTGGCCCGGGTCGCCCGGCGGCTCGGCATGGCCGACCCGGTGCTGTGGGTCAACGACCCCGACGGCGCCGCGGTGCTCCGGGCGACCGGGTGGCGGGCGCTGTACGACGTCACCGACGACTGGCTCCAGGCCGTCCGCGAGCCCGCCGAGCACGAGCGCGTCCGCGCCGCCGAGCAGGTGCTCGTCGAGCGCTGCGCCGAGGTGGTCGTCTGCTCCCCGACGCTCGCGCGCACCAAGGGCGCCGCTCGGCCGGTCACGCTGCTCACGAACGCGGTCGACGTCGACGCCTACCGGACACCCGTGCCGCGCCCCGCGGACCTGCCCGACGAGGACTACGCCGTCTACGTCGGCACCCTGCACCCCGACCGTCTCGACGTCGACGCCTGCCTGCGGCTCGCGACGCACCTGCGGGCCACCGGCGCCCGGCTGGTGCTCGTCGGCCCGCCGCTGCTGGACGCCCTCGACGTCACCCGCCTCGAGGCCGCCGGCGCCCTGCTGCTCGGCGCGCGCCCCGCCGCGCTCGTGCCCGGCTACCTCCAGCACGCCGGCGCGCTGGTCGTGCCGCACGTGGTCGACGAGTTCACCGACTCGCTCGACCCGATCAAGCTCTACGAGTACCTGGCCGTCGGCCGCCCCGTCGTGTCCACGCCGGTCGCCGGCTTCCGCGACCAGCCCGCCGACCGCGTCACCACCGCCTCGGCCCAGAACCTCGCCGACGCCGTCGTCCGCGTCCTCGCCGAACCCCGCCCCGCGGGCGTCGGCCCCGCCCCGGCGGACGTCCCCCGCTGGTCGGACCGCGTCCAGGAGATGGCCGCGGTCCTCGCCCGCGTCCGCGCCACCCGCTGACCCGCACCGCGCGACCGCCCCGCGCTCCACCGCCCCGCCCCGCTGCCCCCCCCCCCCCCCCCCCCCCCCCGCACCCGCTCCCACGCACCCGCGCACCCCGCTCCCTGCGCTCCCGAGCGCGACGAGAGGTCACGACACGCTAGCCGCAGGGCTCCGAGACCAGCGTGTCGTGACCTCTCGACACCGGTCACGGCGCGGGGGGGTGCGCGGGGTGGGTGAGCGGGAGGGGTGAGCGGGAGGGGTGGGTGAGCGGCGCGCGGCGGCGGGCCCCGCACTCCCGCACCCTCCTGCGCACCCTCCCCGCACCACCTCCACCTCCGCGTCCGCGCGACGAGAGGTCACGACACGCTGGCCGCAGGGCCTCGAGACCAGCGTGTCGTGACCTCTCGACGTCAGGGGCGGGGGGTGGGTCAGCGGCGGGCGGTGGCGCGCCAGACCGCCGTGAGGCGGGCGGCGGTGGTGGCGATCGCGTACTCGCGGCGGACGTCGACCCAGGCGCGGCGGGCGCGGGCGGCGGACTCCGCGGGCTCGGCCAGGACGCGCGCGATCGCCTCGGCGAGCGCCGCGGGGTCGTCCGGGGGCACCAGCAGGCAGCGCGCCGTGCCGTCGGGGGCGGTCGCGATCTCGTCGACCCCGCCGCCGGACGTCGCGACGACGGGCACGCCGCGGGCCATCCCCTCGACCACGACCTGCCCGAACGGCTCCGGGACCGGCGACGCGTGCACGAGCACGGACAGGGCGTCCACCGCGGCGGCCGGGTCGTCGGCGAAGCCGGTGAGCTCCACCCGGTCGGTCAGACCCAGCGCGGCGACCCGGGCGACGACCGCGTCCGCGTACGCCTGCTCGGTGAACAGCGCGGCGCCCACGATCCGGAACCGCGCGTCGGGGAACCGGTCGGCGAGCAGCGCGGCGGCCTCGACGAGCACCAGCTGCCCCTTGGTCGGGCTGATCCGCCCGACGAGCCCGACGACGGGCGTCGGCGGCACCGGGCGCGCGTCGGGGTCGGCGGCGACCTGCTCCGGCGCCAGGCCGGGGTACGCGAGCGTCCAGCCGCGCGGCAGCGGCAGCAGCGTGCGGGCGGTCGCGCGGGAGTTGACCACGACGTGCCGCGGGCCCCGGCGGGCGAGCACCCGCAGCACCCGCGCGACCGGCGCCGGCAGGTAGTCCTCGGCGATCCGGTCGTGCACGTGCCAGACCAGCGGGATGCGCGCGAGCGCGGCCGCGGGCAGCCCGATCAGGTCCGCCTTGAGCGACGTGGTGTGCACGACGTCGGGCCCGATCGACCGCAGCAGCCTCGCGAGCCGGACGACGAACGGCACCGTCGCCGCCACCGACCGCACGGCCCCGACGACGGACCGCCCCGCGGCGGCCCGGTCGGTCGACGCGATGCGCGCGTCCAGCGGCAGGACCCGCACCGCCACGCCGACCTGCCGGAGCCGGTCGGCCAGCGGCCCGTCGGCGAACAGCACCACGGTGACCTCGACCCGCGCGGGGTCCAGCGCAGCGCAGGTCCGCAGCAGCGCGAGCTCCGCGCCCCCGGGCTGCGCGGTGTGGTCGAGGACGACCACGCGCACCGGACGGGTCACGCGGACTCGACGGCGACCGGCGCGCGGCCCTTCGCGGTGCGCTCGGCGTCCTGCTCGTCCGCGTCGTCGGGGGTGTCGGCGTCCTCGTCCCCGTCGGTCGCGCGGTCCTCGGTGCCGGACGCCTCGGGCGCGTCGTCGGCCTCGGCCCCCGCGGCGACCGGCTCGGCCTGCGCGTCCCCGGCGGGCCCGTCGGCGGTCGCCGTGCCGTCCGCCGCGGCGTCGGCGGTCGTCCCGGTCTCGCCGTCCCGGCCCGCGTCCCCTGCCGGGGCGTCGGCGGCCGCGTCCGGCTCCAGCTCGTCGGCGCCGGCGTACGCGTACGTCGCCTCGTAGGTGACCTGGCGACGCTCGGTGACGCCGTCGAGCGACAGCCCCAGCAGCGCGGCGTTCGCGGCGCGGAGCCGCTCGGCGGACTCCTCGACCGCGCCCATCGGGGTGTGCCCGACGGTGACGGCGAGCAGCACGCCGTCGGCGTAGGACCCGAGGATCGTCGCGTCGGCGGCGACCAGCATCGGCGGCGCGTCGATGATGACGACGTCCGCGGTGGCGCGCAGCTGCTCGATCAGGGCGCGGACCTCGTCGCTGGCGAGGAAGTCGGCGGGGTCGAGCTCGGTCTGCAGGGCCGGGTGCACCGACAGGTGCGGGATCGCGGTGGGCACGGCGGCGGTGCGCTGCCGGCCGGAGCCGCGGCCGGTCCGCACCGGCGCGTCGGCCGACGCGGGCAGCAGGGCGTTCAGCCGGGGCTGGCGCAGGTCTCCGGAGAGCACGACCACGGACCGCCCGGACAGCGCCCACGACGCGGCGAGGTTGGCGGCGACGAACGACCGCGGGGTCTCGACGTCGGCGGCGGTCACGACGATCACGGCGCTGCCGGAGTCGTTCTCGACCGCGGCCTGGAGCGCGGTGCGCAGCTCCCGGATCGACCGGGTGTACGCGGTGGCCTCGCGGCGGGCGACGGGCAGGGTGCCCTCGGCCTCGGAGGACCGCAGCGCCGCGGCGGTGCCGGTCAGCCGGGCGAGCACGGGGGCGCCGGCGCTGCGGCGGGCGGCCCCGGCGGTGCGGACCTTGGTGTCCAGGCCGCGACGCAGCACCGCGAGGCCGATGCCGACGAGCAGGCCGGCGAGCAGCGCGACCGCGTAGACCAGGGTCGCGGGGACGCTGATCAGCGACGCGTGCACGGCGTTCTGCAGGATGGTGGCCGGCGACGCGAGCAGCTGGGCCTGGGTGAGCTGGCCCGACAGCGTCTGGTACTGGTCCATCGTGGTCGAGTACTGCGCCTCGAGCAGACCGTCGACGGGGTCGACCTGGGCGTTCGGGTTCGCGGCGACGGACGCGGCGGCGGCGGCCCGCCGCGCCTCGGTGATGGCCTTCTGCTGGCCGTCGATGCTGGTCGCGAGGGTGTCCAGGCGCTCCTGCATCGAGGCGAGGTCGTCGTCGAACTGCGCCTGCAGGGCGGCCACGTAGGCGGTCGCGACGGCGTTCGCGTGGTCGACGACGTCCTGCGGGTCCAGGCCCGTCTCGGTGATGACGACGTTGGTCGGGCTGTCCGTGGCGTACTCGGCGGACGTGCGCCCGGCCAGCTGCCCGGCCAGGTCGGCGTCGCCCAGGTCGTCGGCGGCGGCCTCGGTCACGGCGTCGCCGGTGACGAGGCTCGGGTCGCTCTCGAGCCGGACGCCCGCGGCGCCGAGGGTCTCGGCGTCCACGAGCTGCACGACGGTCTCGCTGGCGTACTCGGGCTCCTGGCCGGAGGCGTACAGGTACGCGCCGCCCAGCGCCGCGAGCACGGACACCACGACCAGCCACTTGCCGAACCAGATGGTCCGGAACATCTCCTGCAGGGTCATCGGGGGCGCCTTTCGGAAGGGACGGGCTCGGGCCGGGGGGCGTCGCCGCCGGCGGCTCCACGGGCGACCGCGCGCTCCTCGCGCGCGATCGTGTGCAGCCGGGCGACGAACCGCTCCGCGGCGAAGTCGTGGGCGTGGTCGGTCAGCACCCGGGGGTCCCAGGGGCGGGCCAGCGCGCGCCCGGCGGCCTCGGCCACCAGGTCGGGCTCGGGGGCGTCGAAGAACTCCCCGGTGACGCCGTCGCGGACGGTGTCGAGGTACCCGCCGTCGCGCAGCACGACGGACGGGCGGCCGAAGGCAGCGGCCTCCAGCGGGGACAGGCCGTAGTCCTCGTAGGACGCGGCGACGAGGGCGGCGCTGTTCCGGTAGAGCCAGCGCAGGCGCGCGTCGTCGACCCGGCCGACCAGGCGGACCCGGGGCAGGTCCCGGACGAGGTGCTCGAGCGCGGCGCGCTCCGGGCCGTCGCCGACGACGACCAGCCGGGCGCCGGGGGTGCGGCGGACGGCCTCGACGACGACGTCCACGTTCTTGTAGGGCAGCAGCCGGGCGACGCAGAGCAGGAAGCCCGGCTCGACGCCCTCGACCGCGGTCTCCTCGCCCGCCGGGAGCATGGCGGGCGGCGGGGGCAGGATCTCCGCCTCGATGCCGTAGACCTCCCGGATCGCGCGCGCCGTGACGGTCGAGTTGGCGAGGTACCGGTCGGCCGTCGCGGCGGCACGGCGGTCCCAGCGGCGCAGGCCCGGGGCCAGCAGCCCGAGGGCGCGCGCCGCGACCCACCGCTGGGCGTCTCCCGCGCGGGAGCCGGAGCCGGCGCGGGCCGGGCCGAGGTACCGGTCGGTCTGGTAGAGCCAGCGGGCCGGGGCGTGGCAGTACACGACCTTGCGGCCGGTGGTCGGGAACCCGTGCGCCCAGCCGGTCGACGACGCGAGGACGACCTCGGCGTCGATCGGGGTGGCCCGCACGGCGGGCGCGAGCAGGGGCAGCGCGAGCCGGTGGTGCCGGCGCAGCAGCCCGACCCGGTCGAGCGGGCTGGTCCGGACGTCGAGCGGCCCGAACTCCGGGAACGTGCCCGCGGGGTCGTAGAGCGTCGTGTAGAGGGGGGCGCCGGGGAACGCGTCGGCCATCACCAGGGCGACGCGCTCGGCGCCGCCCCGCTGCGTGGCGTAGTCGTGCGCCAGCGCGACCCCGTCAGCGACCGCCATGCCCGCTCACGACCACGTGCACCGTCCGCCACAGGATCATCAGGTCGAACGCGATCGACCAGTTCTCGACGTACCGGAGGTCGAGCTTCACGGCCTCCTCCCACGCGAGGTCCGCGCGGCCGCTGATCTGCCACAGCCCCGTCAGGCCCGGCTTCACGAGCAGGCGGCGGCGGGCGGACTCCCGGTACTGGGCGACCTCGAACGGCAGCGGCGGGCGCGGGCCGACGAGCGCCATGTCGCCGCGCAGCACGTTGATGAGCTGCGGCAGCTCGTCCAGGGAGTGCTTGCGCAGGACGTGCCCGATGCGCGTGATCCGGGGGTCGCGGTCCATCTTGAACAGCGGGCCGTCGGCCTGGTTCGCGGCGCGCAGGGCGGCGAGCCGCTCCTCGGCGTCGACGACCATCGACCGGAACTTCAGCATGGAGAACTCCTCGCCCTCCTTGCCGACCCGCGTCTGGCGGAACAGCACCGGCCCGGGGCTGGTGAGCTTCACGGCGAGGGCGATCCCGGCGAGCACCGGGGCGAGCAGCAGCAGCGCGCCGAGGGCGAACGTCTTGTCGAACGCCTCCTTCATCACGATCCGCGAGCGGCGCGACTCGGCCGCGTTGACGTGGATGAGCGACAGCCCGGCGGTGGGCTCCAGCGTGACGCGCGGCCCGAAGACCTCGACGATGCCGGGGGCGACGACCAGCTCGGTGCGGGTGCGCTGCAGCGCCCAGGACAGCCGGCGCAGCGCCTGGCCGGACAGCTCGGAGCCGGTGACGATGACGACGTCGAACTCCCCGTCGACGGCGACCTGCACGACGTCCGAGACGGTGCCGAGCACCGGCACGCCGATCGGGGGCAGTGCCCCGTCGAACGACGGCACGCAGACTCCGGCGATGTGGTACCCGTGCTGCGGCAGCCCGCTGAGGTCGTCGACCACGTGGGTGATCGAGGACGCGTCGCCGACGACGAGCGTCCGGCGCATGGACTCCCCCGCGGCGCGGCGGCGGTGCAGGGCGCGCCGGGCGAGGTGCCGCGCGACGATCAGCACGAGCACCACCAGCGGCAGCGCCAGGAACACGATGGTGCGCGGCACGTCGACGTCGGCGCCGACCGCGAACACCGCGAGGGCGGCGGCGGTGAGCACGCCGCCGCGGATCACGGCCTCGAACTCGAGGTGCCCGTCGCCGATCACCTGGCGGTCGTAGCCGCGCTCGACCGCGATGAACGCGACGAACACCAGGCCGATGAGCAGCCCCCAGGAGAAGCTGGAGCAGCGAGACGCCGTGCAGGAGGAACAGCAGGAGCGTCGGGATGCTGGTCGCCAGGACGATGTCCCGGGCGAGCGTCTCCACCTGGTAGGCGGTGTGCTGGCTGCGCCAGCCGGAGGGAGCCGCGGTGCCGCGGGGCTCGTAGAACGGCCGGTCGGAGGCCCAGGACAGCCGCGGACCGCGGGCGGACCGGCGGCGTTCGGCACTCTCGTGCTCCGCCGGGGACTCCGCCGCGGCCGCGACGGTGCGCTCGGTGGAGCGCGACACGTCGTGATCGTCGAGCAGGCTCATGCTGGGTCCCCCTGGGCGGCCTCGTTGGTGTGAGTTGAGGCTATATCAGCGGGTTTGTCCTAGTCCGCCCCATCTGTCCGTTTTCACCCCTTTCACACCCATATGGCGGAGCCGGGTCACGCTGACGTGCGGGAGCGCCGCCGGACACGCGACGAGGTCGCCCCCACGGGCCGAGGTCGCCCCCTGGACGGGGCGACCTCGGCCGGCAGGGGCGACCTCGGTGGGGCTGGCGCGGGGCGCGTCAGGGCGTGCGGGTGTGGAACCGCAGCTGGGCCCTCTCCAGGCCCTCGGTGACCAGCAGCTCGACCGCGTCGGCGGCAGCGTCGAGCAGCCAGGGCAGGTCCTTCTGCTCCGGCTTGGCGAAGTCCCGCAGCACGAAGTCGGCCGCGTCCATCCGGCCCGGGGGCCGCCCGACGCCGACCCGGACCCGCAGGTAGTCCTTGGTGCCGAGCGCCTTGGTCGTGTCGCGCAGGCCGTTGTGCCCGCCCTCACCGCCGCCGAGCTTCAGCCGGATCTCCCCGAACGGGATGTCCAGCTCGTCGTGCACCATCACGACGCGCTCCGCCGGGACGTCGTAGTACCGCGCGAGCGCCGCGACCGGACCGCCCGACGTGTTCATGTACGTCGACGGCTTCGCGAGCACCCCGCGCGGCCCCGGCACCCCGCCCGGGCCGGTGCCGATCCGCACCTCGGCGGTCGCCGCCTGCGGGCGCCGGGACAGCACGCCGCCGCCCTTCGCCGAGAACGACGCACCCGCACGCCGGGCCAGCTCGTCCAGCACCATCTGCCCGACGTTGTGCCGGTTCCCCACGTACTGCGGGCCCGGGTTCCCCAGGCCGACCACCAACCAGCGCCCCTCGCTCATCGCGGCGCAGCTCCTCTCGTCGGACCGCCGTCACGGGCGGACCGGTCGTCCGTCCGGGAAGCAGGACGCCCGGCACCGTCGCACGGTACCGGGCGTCCCAGCAGGGTCGGCGCGCCCGCGGGACGCGCCTGTCGGATCACTCCGCGGCGGCGGCCTCGGCCTCGGCCTCGTCGGCGGCGCGGTCCTCGGCGGAGACGCTCGGGACCGTGACGGTGACGATGACCTGCTCGGCGTCGCCCTCCAGCACGGAGCCGGACGGCAGGGTGATCTCACCGGCGGTGATCGCGGTGCCGGCCTCGAGACCCTCGATGGAGACCTCGACGTTCTGCGGCAGGTGCGTCGCCTCGGCCTCGAGGGACAGCGTCTGGATCTCGACGATGTGGATCGTGCCGGGGGCCGACTCGCCCACGACGACGACGGGGACCTCGACGGAGACCTTCTCGCCGCGGTTCACGATGAGCAGGTCGAGGTGCTCGATGACGTTCTTGACCGGGTCCTTCTGGACGTCCTTGGCCAGGGCCAGGACCGGCTTGCCGTCGACCTGGATCTCGAACAGCGCGTTCGAGGCGCCCTTGAGGGCCAGCATGGTCTCGTGGCCCGGGAGGGCGACGTGGACCGGGTCGGTGCCGTGCCCGTACAGGACGGCGGGGATCTGGTGCGCGCGGCGCAGGCGGCGCGCGGCGCCCTTGCCGAACTCGGTGCGGGCGGTGGCGGCGAGCTGGATCTCGGACACGGGTGACTCCCAGGTGTGAGGGCGGTGGCGACGGTGGTGGCCTCGACGCGGGGCGCTGGACGGGCACGCGGAGGCGTTCCACCCTGTCGATCACGGAGCGTGAGCGTCCGCCGGAGCTTCTCCGGTGGCCGTCCGACATCCCTCGCCGAGGCAACTTCCCCATGATAGCGGCGCCACGCCCGCGCGCGAAACCGCCCCCCGCGCCCGCGCCTTCTCCTGCCCACCCTCGCCGAGATAGGACCGTCCCGCCGAGTCAGGTCCGCAGACCGCCCTACCTCGACCCGGAGGCCCTGTCTCGGCGCGGCGACGCGCGGGGAGCGCGGGGTCCGGTCAGGACTGGCCGTCGAACAGGCTGGTCACCGAGCCGTCGTCGAACACCTCGCGGATCGCGCGGGCGATCAGCGGCGCGATCGACAGCACCGTCAGCTTCTCGAACCGGTGCTCCTCGGGGATCGGCAGCGTGTCCGTGACGATGACCTCGCGGGCCCCGCACTGCTGCAGCCGGTCCGTCGCGGGGTCGGACAGCACGCCGTGCGTCGCCGCCACGATGACGTCCTTCGCGCCGGCCTCGTGCAGCACGCGCACGGCGCCGGTGATCGTCCCCGCGGTGTCGATCAGGTCGTCGACGAGCACGCAGGTGCGGCCCTCGACGTCACCGACGACGCGGTTCGCGACGGTCTTGTTCGGCTGGCGGATGTCGCGCGACTTGTGCACGAACGCCAGGGGGCCGCCGCCGAGCTTCTGCGCCCACAGCTCGGCCACGCGGATGCGGCCGGCGTCGGGCGACACGACGGTGACGTTCTGCACGTCGACGCGGGTCCGCACGTAGTCCGTGAGGATCGGCATCGCCCACAGGTGGTCGACCGGGCCGTCGAAGAAGCCCTGGATCTGCGCGGCGTGCAGGTCCACGCTCATCAGGCGGTCGGCGCCGGCCGTCTTGAACAGGTCCGCCATCAGGCGGGCCGAGATCGGCTCGCGACCGCGGTGCTTCTTGTCCTGGCGGGCGTAGCCGTAGAACGGGGCGATCACGGTGATGGTCTTCGCGGAGGCGCGCTTGAGCGCGTCCACCATGAGGAACTGCTCCATCAGCCACTGGTTGATCGGCGCCGCGTGGCTCTGCAGCACGAAGACGTCCGCACCGCGCACGGACTCCGCGAACCGCACGTAGATCTCGCCGTTGGCGAAGTCGTAGGCCGTGGTGGGCAGCAGGTCGATGTCGAGGCTCTTGGCCACGGCGGCGGCGAGCTCGGGGTGCGCGCGGCCCGAGACGAGGACGAGGCGCTTCTCACCGTCCTGCGAGACGATCCCGGTCATCGTGCGGTGTCCTCCGTGCTGGGCTGGGCGTCGGGCAGCGGTGCCGGGTGGTCCGGCAGGTCCGGTGGCGGCTTCGGTGCGCCGGTGCCCGCGGCCTGCCCGGCGCGCTCGCGCTCGGCGCGGGCCTGCGGGGACAGGTCGGCGTGCTCGTCGCGAGCGCGCGCGGCGGCCTCGGCGGCCGGCGTCCCCGGGCGGGACCGGGCGACCCAGCCCTCGATGTTCCGCTGGGCGCCGGCGCTGACCGCCAGGGCACCCGCGGGGACGTCGTGCCGGATCACGGAGCCCGCGCCGGTGTACGCGCCGTCGCCCACGACGACCGGGGCGACGAACATGTTGTCCGAGCCGGTGCGGGCGTACGAGCCGATGGTCGTGCGGTGCTTGCGGACGCCGTCGTAGTTGACGAACACGCTGGCCGCGCCGATGTTCGTCTCCTCGCCGATGGTCGCGTCGCCCACGTAGGACAGGTGCGGGACCTTCGAGCCGGCGCCGATCTCCGCGTTCTTCGTCTCGACGAACGTGCCGATCTTGCCGCGCTCGCCCAGGACGGTGCCGGGGCGCAGGTAGGCGAACGGGCCGACCGTGGCGCCCGCGCCGATCACGGCCAGCGAGCCGTGCGTGCGGATCACCGTCGCGCCCTCGTGGACCTCGACGTCCTGGAGCGTGGTGTCGGGGCCGACGGTCGCGCCGCTCGCCACCGCGGTGGCCCCGAGCAGCTGCGTGCCGGGCAGCAGCGTGACGTCCTGCGCGAGCTCGACCTCGACGTCGACCCACGTGGTCGCGGGGTCGACGACCGTGACGCCGGCGCGCATCCAGCCGTCCAGCACGCGGCGGTTCAGCTCCGCGCGCAGGACCGCGAGCTGCGCGCGGTCGTTGACGCCCTCGACCAGCACGGGGTCGTCGGTGCGCAGCGCGCGCACCCGGCCGCCGTCGCCGCGGGCGATCGCCAGCACGTCGGTCAGGTAGACCTCGCCCTGCGCGTTGTCCCGGCCCAGGCGGCCGAACGCCCCCCGGAGCACGGCGGCGTCGAACACGTAGACGGAGGAGTTGATCTCGGCGATCGCGCGCTGGGCGTCGGTCGCGTCCTTCTCCTCCACGATGCCGAGCACGTCGCCCGCCTCCGGACCCTCGGTCGCGCGCAGGATCCGGCCGTAGCCGGTCGGCTCCGCGACCTCGGTGGTCAGGACGGTCACGGCGTTGCCGTCGGCGGCGTGCGCCGCGAGCAGCTCGCCGAGCGTCTCGCCGTCCAGCAGCGGGATGTCGCCCGCGAGGACCACGACCGGGCCCTCGACGAGGACGCCCGCGGCGGAGCCCGCGTCACCCTGGCCGTCGTCCGCGGAGGCGGCCTCGGCCTGCGCGGCGGCGTCCAGCACGTTCAGCGCGCACTGCACGGCGCGGCCGGTGCCCGGGACGTCGTCCTGGTCCGCGACCAGGACCTGCGGCAGCAGCTCGCGGGCGTGCGCCGCCACCTGCTCGCGCTCGTGCCGGACGACGACGGCGGTGCGTCGCGGGTCCAGCGCCTGCGCGGCGGCCAGCGCGTGGCCGAGCATGGAGCGGCCCGCGAGGGTGTGCAGGACCTTGGGTGTGGCCGATCGCATCCGGGTGCCCTCGCCTGCGGCGAGGACGATGACCGCAGCGGGTCGGGGGGTGGTCACCTGGGGGTGCTCCCTCGGAAGAGGTCTGCCCGGTGCGCCCGTGGGGCGGACAGGGCGGGGACGTCGTGCTCCGGCACTCTACCGCCGCGCGGGCCCCGCTCGTCGCGGTCCGGGTCGCCGGGGGCGAGGTCCGGGGTGACGATGGCGACGACGACGGGGCCGGTCGACCGCGCCCCGCGACACCGCGAGGAGGACGACGTGACGACGACCCCCGCACGGCCCCGGCTGGTCCAGACGGTGCTCGACACCACGGACCCGCGGCGGCTGGCCGAGTTCTACCGCGAGCTGCTGGGCCTGCGGTACCGGGACGGCGACGACGTGACCGACCCCGACGGCGACGACTGGCTCGTGCTGCACGGCGACGGGCGCTGGCCGCTGGCGTTCCAGAAGGTGCCGCAGATCACGCCGCCGACCTGGCCCGACCCGACCGTGCCGCAGCAGCTGCACCTCGACATGACGGTCCCGGACGCCGCGACCCTCGACGCCGTGCACCCCTGGGTGCTGGGCCTCGGCGCCCGGCTGCTGCTCGACCGGCGCGACGACCCCGATGAGCCGCTGTACGTCTACGCCGACCCCGACGGGCACCCGTTCTGCGTGTTCGTGGGCTGAGCAGATCACCCACCGCCGCTCGTGGGCCTCACGGCTCGACTCGTCATCTCTGCGCCTCCGGCACGTCCGCGTACACGTCGGCGTGCCGGTCGAGCACGCCGAGCCGGTCCGCGGGCCAGACCGTCAGGAACGCCCTGCCCACCACGGTGTCGACGGGGATCGCCCCACCCCCGGCATCGAGGAGGTGGTACGTCGAGTCGGAGGACTGCTGACGGTTGTCCCCCATCACCCACAGAGAACCCTCGGGAACCACCACGTCGAACGCGACGCTGCTGGGGCTCGATCCCGGTGCCGTGTACGACGACTCGTCGATCCCGACGCCGTTCACGGTGAGCGGGTCCCCGCGTCCCGAGGACACCACGCGGTCGCCGGGCAGCGCGATCACGCGCTTGATGAGGTGGTCCTCCGACGGCTGTGGCAGCAACCCGAGCGCGACCAGCGCCGCCTGCACAGCGTTCGTCGGCGCCGCCTCCCCGTCGGGCAACCAGCCTCCTGGGTCGGAGAAGACGACGACATCGCCGCGTCGGAGGTCGACCAGCCCGGGCACGAGCTTGTTCACGAGCACCCGGTCACCCTCGCGCAGCGTGTCCCGCATGGACGCGCTCGGGATGAAGAACGCCTGGGCGAGGAACGTCTTCACGACCAGCGACATCATGAGAGCGCTGATCAGGATGACGGCGACCTCCCGTACGAACGCAACGCCGTTCCCCCGGGGCCCGCGCCGGGCGTCCGACTGCCCTTCGCCCGGCACGACGGACGAGCCCGCTCGTGATCGTCGGATCGGAGACCTGAGTGCCACGCGGGAGCCTTCCGGGACTGAGGGCGGGCCCCGGGCGTGCCACAGGGCGTGCTCGGTCGAGCACCCGGCCACGCTAGAGCGACGACTCTGACGCGCAGGCCCGCAGCCGCGCGACGACGACTCCGGTGAGTGGTCGAGCGGTGTCACTGCGTGGTCGTGGACCGCCCACGGGTCCGTGATGGGAACCCGACTGAGTAGTGCGGTGCAGGACTGCTCGGTGATGCACGGAGGTAGGCCGACCCCGACGGGCACCCGTTCTGCGTGTTCGTGGGCTGAGCCGGCCTCACCAGGCCCAGGACGCGTCGGGGAGCGGGACGGGGCAGGCGCGGCGCCGTCGGGGAGCATCTCGAAGTGCCACGCCTCGTTCGCGTAGGTCCGGCACAGGCCGTGCTCGAGCCCGTGCTCCTGGAGCCACGCGATCCCGTCGGCCGACCCCACGTCGACGGCGAGCCCCTGCACGTGCGCCGACTGCTCCGGGGGCAGCACCCAGCGGTGCGCCTCCGCGGGGTCGCCGTACCGCGCCAGCGCCTCCTCGACGAGCCGCTGCTGCTCCTGCGCGGAGCGCCACCCCGACACGAGGCGCAGGTCGACGCCGTCGGCGGCCGCCGCGGCCTGCGCCGCGTTGAACCGGTCCGCGAGGTCGGGGTGCAGCCCCGTGGCAGGGGACGCGTCGGTGGCCGGCGTCCCGGAGGCAGCAGGGAGACCCGGTAGGCCCGAGGGCGGCACGCCGACCGCCGCGCGCACCTGCGGCACGAGGAGGACGGCGCCCGCGACGACCAGCACCCCGAGGGCACCGAGGAGGGCACGGGCGGGCGCGGACAGCGGGCGGGGGTGGGGGCGGTCGGGGTCCATGCGTCCAGCACACCGCGGGGCGGCGGCGCCCGTCGTCCGACCAGGGCCGGACCCCGCGGCGGCCGGGTCCGACCACGGGACGGCGGTCGGGGTGGTCCTCCGGTCGGTCGCGCCCACGGCCGGCGTCACCGGCTCCGCCCCCAGGATTCGAACCCGGACCTCAAGGCACCAAAGGCCTGTGTGCTGCCGTTACACCAGGGCGGACCGCGTCCCGGCGCACCGGACCGCGTCGGTGAGCCAGTCTGCCAGGCGCCGACCCGCCGTCGCCCCCTGCTCCGACGCCGCGCCTGAGAGGATGGCCCGATGAGTCCCGAGCCCCGCCGCGCGCCGCGCACGACGCGAGCCCGCATGACGGCCCACCAGCGCCGCGAGCAGCTGCTGGACGTGAGCCGCCGGCTGTTCGCCGAGAAGGGCTTCGAGCAGACGTCCGTCGAGGAGATCGCGTCCCGGGCGGAGGTGTCCAAGCCGGTCGTGTACGAGCACTTCGGCGGCAAGGAGGGCATCTACGCGGTCGTCGTCGACCGGGAGATCCAGGCGCTGACCAGCGCCCTGTCCGGCGCGCTGGACGAGGGCGGGCACCCGAAGGTCATGGTCGAGCGCTCGGCGCTGGCGCTGCTCGGGTACATCGAGGACTCCGAGGACGGGTTCCGGATCCTGGTCCGCGACTCGCCGGTCGCGCAGGCCACGGGCACGTTCTCCAGCCTGATCGGCGACGTCGCCACCCAGGTCGAGCACCTGCTGGCCGAGCAGTTCAAGAAGCAGCACCTCGACCCCCGCACCGCGCCGATCTACGCGCAGATGCTGGTCGGCATGGTCGCGCTCACCGGCCAGCACTGGCTGGACGCCCGCAGCCCGAGGAAGGCGGACGTCGCGGCGGCCCTGGTGAACCTGGCGTGGAACGGGCTGTCCGGCATGGAGCGCCGCCCCCGGCTGACGACGGCGCCGCCGACGAAGCGCCGCGCGGCGCGGACCGACACGGAGGCGGTCGGCGGCCCGGCCGGGGAGCCGGCCCCGGGCGTCGAGTAGCCTCGCCCGCATGTCCGCCGCCGTCCCCCCGCGCCCGACCGCGTCGCCGGCCCGGGACGAGGTCGACCGGATCGTCGAGGCGTGGGCCCGGGAGCGCCCGGACCTGGACGTCGCGCCGCTGTCGGTGCTGTCCCGGGTGACCCGGTTGTCGCGGCACCTGGACCTCGCGCGGCGGCAGGCGTTCGCGCGGCACGGGCTGGAGCCGTGGGAGTTCGACGTGCTGTCGGCGCTGCGCCGCGCGGGCGCGCCCTACCGGATGTCGCCGGGGGCGCTGCTCACCCAGACGCTGGTGACCAGCGGGACGATGACGAACCGCATCGACCGGCTGGCGTCCCGGGCGCTCGTGGAGCGGCTGCCGTCGCCGGACGACCGACGCGGCGTGCTGGTCAGCCTCACCGAGGAGGGCCGGTCGCGCGTGGACGCGGCGATGTCGACGCTGCTGGACGTCGAGCGCGCCCTGCTCGGGTCCCTGCCCGCCCCGGACCGCACCCGCCTGGCGGACCTCCTGCGCACCCTCGTCGCCCCCTTCGACACCCCCTGACCCGACGACGAGAGGTCACGACACGCGGGACCGGAGCGGGTCCGGGCAGCGTGTCGTGACCTCTCGTCAGCGCGGTGGGCGCGGAGTGGGCGTGGGTGCGTGGTGCGGGGGTCAGGCCGCCTTGGCCAGGGCCTCGGAGAAGCTTGACGCGGCGGCCGGTGCGCAGCACCGAGCGGGAGTAGATGCGCGCGCCGATCGCGGTGACGCCGACGGCGGTCGCGCCGAGGATCACCAGGGACACCAGCGGCTCCCACCAGGACGCCTCGCCGAGGAACAGCCGCACCGGCATCCCGACCGGGGCGCTGAACGGCACGTACGACATGATCGTCAGCACCAGGCTGTTGTCGTTGAAGAAGATGACGCCGAAGTACGGGATCATCACGAGCATCATCACCGGGGTCAGCACCGGGCCGGTGTCCTCGACGCGGGAGACCAGCGACGCGGCGGAGGCGAACAGCGCCGCCAGCAGCACGAACCCGACGAGGAAGAACAGCACGAACCAGGCCACCGGCGCCCCCACGAGGCCCAGCAGGTCGTCCTGGCCGGTGACCACGAGGCCGATGACGGCGACCGCGGCGATGGCCGCGATCTGGCCGACGGCGAGCACCGTGTTGCCGAGGATCTTGCCGCCGAGCAGCGCCCGCGGGGACACCGTGGACAGCAGGATCTCGACGATGCGGGACTGCTTCTCCTGCACCGTGTTCTGGGCGATGGTGCTGCCGAACGTCATCGCGGCCATGAAGAACGCGATGCCGAACACGAACGACACGATGTAGCGCAGGCCGGCGGAGGTGCCGGTGTCGTCGAGCAGCTCGACGGGCGGGGTCACCGCGAGCGCCTGCAGCACGCCGTCGGGGGCGGAGTCGAGGCCGACGACCACGACGCCGAGCGGGTTGTCCGCGTCGTCGTCGGGCAGGACCGCGGCGGTGACCTCCTCGGACTCGACGAGGGCGCGGGCGGCGTCGGCGTCGGCGGCCTCGACCGCCTCGAGCCCGTCGACGTCGGCGATCACCGACGCGGTGGCGGGGACGACGGCGACCTTGGTGTCGCCGCCGCGGAGCCGGTCGCCCAGCACGGAGGTCAGCACGATGCCGGCGAGGACGAGGACCAGGAGCACGGCCGTCGAGATGAGGAACGACTTGCTGCGGGCCTGCGTCATGATCTCGCGCTCGGCGACCATGAGGGTGCTCTGCACGCCGCCGGGGGCGGCGGGGCGCGGGCGCGGGGTGGGCGTGCTCATCGGACCGTCTCCTTCGTCCGCGCGGCGGCGGGCTCCTCGTCGTGGCGCTGCTCGTCGCGGACGATGTCGCGGAAGATCTCCGCGAGCCGCGGCTGCACCGGGGCGAACTGCTGCACGGGCGCGGCGTCCAGGGCGGCGCGCAGCACGCGCTGGGCGGTGGCCTCGTCGGCGTCGAACAGGGCGTAGCCGCCGTCGAACTCGACGACCTGCACGCCGGGCTCGGTGCGCAGCCAGCCCATGTCCCCGGACGAGGTGATCTCGTAGCGGGGCTCGGCGTACCGCCGGCGCAGCGCCTCCTTCTCCCCCGCCGCGCGGATCTTCCCGCCGGCGATGACGACGACGTCGTCGCAGAGCCGCTCCACCACGTCGAGCTGGTGGGACGAGAACAGCACGGGCACCCCGCGGGCGGCGTGCTCGGACAGGACGCCCAGCACGACGTCGACAGCCATCGGGTCGAGGCCGGAGAACGGCTCGTCGAGGATCAGCACCTCGGGCTCGTGCACCAGCGCGGCGGCGATCTGCGCGCGCTGCTGGTTGCCGAGGGACAGGTCGTCGACCGGGCTGGTCAGGCGCTCGCCGAGGCCGAGGCGCTCGAGGATGTCGCGGGCCCGCTCGGCGGCGGCGCGGCGGTCGTAGCCGTGCAGCCGCGCGAGGTAGGTGATCTGGTCGAGCACGTGCATCTTGGGGTAGAGGCCGCGCTCCTCCGGCATGTAGCCGAACGCCCGGCGCTCGTCGTGGCCGAGGGGCCGGCCGTCGATGGTGACCGTCCCGGAGTCCGGCGTGAGCACGCCGAGCAGGATGCGCATCGTCGTGGTCTTGCCGGCGCCGTTGCCGCCGACGAACCCGGTGAGCTTGCCCCGCTCCACCGAGAAGCCCACGTCGTCCAGCACCAGGCGGTCCCCGAAGGACCGGTGGATGCCGTCGAGCTGCAGCATGTCGTCTCCCGTGTCGTCTCGTCGTCGGCGGTGGTCCGTCCGACGGGGTCAACGCTAGGAGCCCCGCCCCCACCGGCACCTCGGCCGCCGGACGGAACTTCGCCGGGCCGGGGGCCTCCGCCCCGAGGGGGAGGGCGTCAGTCGGTGAGGCCGTGCTCGAACGCGTAGACGACGGCCTGCACCCGGTCCCGCAGGCCCAGCTTGGTCAGGACGTTGGACACGTGGGTCTTGACGGTGGCCCTGCCCAGGACGAGCTCGGCGGCGATCTCGTCGTTGCTCAGGCCCCGCGCGACGAGGCGCAGCACCTCGAGCTCGCGCTCGGTCAGCCCGGAGGCGGAGGCGGCCGCGGGGTCGCGCGGGGGCAGCACGCCGGCCGCGGCGCTCCCCCCTGCGGCGGAGCCGCCGACGACCGCGCGGGCGATCACGGCCCGGGTCACCTCGGGGGACAGCAGCGCGTCGCCGGCGGCCACGGCCCGCACCGCGTCGGCCAGCTGCTCGGGCCGGGAGTTCTTCAGCAGGAACCCGGCGGCGCCGGCCTGCAGGGACTCCAGCAGGTAGTCGTCGCGGTTGAACGTGGTCAGCACGAGCACGCCGGCGGTGACGTCGGGGTCGGCGGTGAGCCGCCGGGTCGCCTCCAGGCCGTCGACCTCGGGCATCTGCACGTCCATGCAGATCACGTCGGGCCGCAGGGCGCGCGCGAGCTCGACGGCCTCGCGCCCGTTGCTCGCCTGCCCGACGACCTCGATGTCCGGCGACGCGCCGAGGATCGTCGCCAGCCCGGCGCGCAGCAGCGCCTGGTCGTCGGCGAGCAGCACCCGCACGGGTCGGTCGGGTCCGAACGCCACGGGCTCCGCCGCGTCGTCGACGATCTCGGTCATCGTGCTCCTCCAGCTCGCGGTGCGAGCGGCACCCGCGCCCGCACCAGGTACCCCCCGCGCCCGCGGGCGCCCGTCTCGAGCGTGCCGCCGTCGGCGGCGACCCGCTCCCGCATCCCGACCAGCCCGAGGCCGCCGGACGCCATCCGCACGCGCCGGCCCGCTGCGGCGTCGTTCGCGACCTCCAGCTCGACGGCGTCCGGGGCGTACCGCAGCCGCACGTCGACCCGGGCGCCGGTGCCCGCGTGCTTGCGCACGTTCGTCAGGGCCTCCTGGCAGATCCGGTACAGGTTCAGCGAGGTCAGCGGCGGGACCCGCAGCGGGTCGCCGACGACCTGGTACTGCGCGACGAGGCCGGCGTCGGAGGCCTGCTGCACGAGCTCCGGCAGCCGTTCGACGCTGAGCGACCCGACGGCGTTGCCGGCCTCGGTCTCGGCGCCGGTGTGCCGCAGCGTGCTCAGCAGCCCGTGCAGCTCGTCGACGGCCTCCCGCGCGGAGTCCTCGACCTGCTCGAGGGCGGCGGCGGCCTGCTGCGGGTCGGCGCCGAGCACCATCCGCGCGGCGGCGGCCTGCACGCCCATCATCGACACGTGGTGGGCGACGGCGTCGTGCAGCTCGCGGGCGAGGCGGAGCCGCTCGATGGCGACGGCCTGCTCCTCCACGCGACGCCGCTCGCCGACCAGCTGCCTGCCGCGCCACTCGGTGCGGGCGCGCTCGCGCGCGGCGCCCCAGGCGTGCTCGCCGAACCACCACGCCCCGGCGAAGTACAGGATGTTGGTGAGCAGCTGGATCAGCAGGAACGCGACCAGCGGGGAGAACGCGCCGGCGTTCGAGAACCCCTCGATGCCCTCCGGGTCGGTGACGGCCTGGAACATGGCGATCAGCAGCCAGACGAACATCCCGACGACCACCACGGCGCGCACCCACACCGCGCGGGTGCGCCGCGGCTCCCAGGCGCCCACGGAGTACAGCGCCATGAACAGGGCGATGTTGGCGAACAGCGTCTCCGGCACGCGCGTCTCGGCCAGGACCACGAACGCGACCGCCACGACGACCGCGACCGCGGACGGCCACCGGCGGCGCACGGCGAGCGGCGCGCTGAGCCCGAGCAGCACCAGGACCGACACCCACCCGGCCGCGGGCTCGTCGTACATGCCCGCGGTCCGGCCCAGCGCCAGGCTGAGCACCCCGCCCACGAGCAGGCCCGCGGCGAGCAGCACGTCGGCGCGGCGCTGGTCCCCCGTGATCGGCGCCCGCTGCCAGCCCGGGGCGTCGGGGTCGTCGACGACCTCGGGGGCGGTCGCCAGGTCGGCGGCGGCCGGGGCGTCGGGGGCAGCGGGGTCGTCGGGGGCAGCGGGGTCGCTGTCGGGGCGGAGCACGCACCCACCGTATCGGGACGAAGGTGACGTACCGAGCCGGTCGGCAGCGCGTCAGCGCGTCACGGTGAACCCGCCCGCCGCGACCCGCACCGGACCGCCCGCCCGGACGGCGACCCGCCGCGCGATCCGGCCGTCCGGCTCGTAGGCCGCACCCGACCCGTCCGCCAGGGCGGCGACGTCCGTGCCCCGCGCGGTCGCGCCGGCGTACAGCACGGCGTCCCCGCCGGTGGTGGTCCACCGGGCGGTGGCGACCGCGGGGCGCAGCAGCAGCGCGTCGAGCCGCAGCTCCCCGCTCTCGGCGGTGCACCGCACGGTGACAGGCCCGCGGTCGGGGAGCGGCCGGTCCAGCAGCTGCGGCACCAGGCTGCCGTCCGCCTCCGTGAGCCCGGCCGGGCCGGTGCCCCCGTTCTGCGTCCGGCCGAGCCGCGGACCGCCGACCACCTCCCACCGTGCACGACCGGAGTCCGCGGCGGTGCGCCACACCAGCGGCAGCGCCCACGCCCCGGGTGCGGCGCCGACGTCGAACTCCACCCACTGCCCGGCGGGCACGCGGACGTACCCGGCGCCGACCAGGTTGCCCTCCCCGGTCCAGGCGCCCCCCGCGGGCCGCACGACGGTGCACCCCGGGCCGAGCCGCGCGGACTCGGCGTCCAGGACGCGCAGCCCGTCGTGCGCGGCGAGGCCCGTGACGCCCCGGGCGATCTCCGCGACGTCCGGCCGGGCGTCGAGCAGCTGCATGGCGAGCAGGGCGTGGATCGTCGACTCGGCGCCGGCGTTCCGGTTGACCCGGCCGTCGGTCTCGACCCCGTCGGCCGCGACGCCGGTGGCGGGGTCGTAGACGGGCACCCCGGCGGTGTTCGCGCCGAAGAACCAGCCCGCCGCCAGGCCGCCGAGCACCCGCAGCCCCGGCCCGCCCCCGGCGTCGGCGGCCGCGAGCGCCGCGGCCACCCGGCCGTGCGCGCCGTAGGCGATCTGCGCCTCCGCGGGGGTCGGCGCCCACGCGTTGGCAGGTCCGCCGGTGGCGAGCAGCAGGGGCGTGAACGTGCCGGCGTCCGCGAGCGCCGCCCGGGTCCACTCCCGGCGGCCCCGCAGCGCGCCCGCGGCGGCGAGCGCCTCGGGCGCGGCGGCACCCCACGCGTGCCAGAACCCGGTCGACCCGGTCCACGGGAGCACGGCGCCGAACGGCCATCCCCGGGTGTCGGTGCGCATCACGGCGACGCCCTCGGCGTACCGGTCGAGCGCCCGCGCCAGGCGGCCGTCCGCGGGCAGCGCACGGACCGCGGCGACCAGGCCGAGCAGGGCCTCGGCGGTCGCGTCGGCGCCGCCCGCGATCAGCCACGCGGGCAGCCGGACGCCGTCGCTGGGCACCCGCTGCCCGTACCGGGACAGCGACTCCTGCTCGAGGGCGTCGAGGCACCGGTGCAGCCGCTCCAGGAGGAACTGCGCGAACGCGGGGTCGTCGGCGGCGAAGGCGGCGTACCCCTCGCCGAGCGCCCACACCGTGCGGGCGAGCCAGTACGACTCGGCGGAGTCGGACGGGTCGGGCAGCTCGACGGGCTCCGCGCTCGGGTTGAGCGTGCCGTCGGCCTGCTGCCAGAGCACGACGCGGCCGGCGTCGTTCTGCAGGTACGTCAGGGCGCGGAGCACCTGGTACGCCTGGTCCCGGCTCGTGGCGTCGCTCGTGGACCGCCAGTGCCGCAGCAGCACGACGGCGCACCGGGCGATGTCGTCGGCGTTGTACGCGCCCTGGGACCAGGCCCCGGTCGCCGGGTCGAGCGTGCCGCCGCCGACCCGCCGGAACCCGGTGCCGTCGCCGAGCGCGTCGGCGTAGGTCCACGGGGCGAGGGCGGCGGGCTCCTCCGCGATCCGGTACGTCGTGTGCGCCCCGGCGGCGACCAGCGGCACGGTGTCGAGCAGGAACCGCAGGTGGGCGAGGTTGGTCAGCGGGGTCGCCGGGGGCGCCGGCCGGCCCGCGGGGCGGAGCCGCGGGGTGGTGGTCGAGGCGGCGGGGCCCGCGGTGGCGACCGCCACGGGGACCACCGCGCAGGCCGTGAGGAAGGTGCGTCGGGTCGTCATCGTCGGGCTCCTGCGTCGGTTCGGTCGGCGGGTGGTGGTCGGCGGGCGGCCGGCGGGTGGTCGGCGGGTCAGGCGCGCAGCGACGCCCCCCACGGCCGGGCGGGGTCGTGCACGGCGACGGCGAGGGTCGTGTCGGACTGCCCGTAGTAGGCGAACCACTGCCCGCGGTGCTGGACCAGGCCCTCGACGAACGTCACGTTGGACACCAGCCCGTGCCGGTCCTCGAAGGTCTGCGGCCGCAGCCAGGGGTCCTGGAGGCGGGCGAGCACCCGGGTGGGGTCGTCGGGGTCGATGGCGATCTGCCCGCACCGGTAGTCGACGTCCACGGTGCCGTCGTCGTGCACGGTGCGGGTGGCGCCGTTGGTCAGCATCACGAGCAGCCCGTTGTCGGTGAGCACCGGCGAGGTGCCGATCTCGACCAGGTCGGCGTCGAACGACCCCGGGGTGGGCTCGTACATCGGCTCGGTGTCGGGCGTGCCGGGGGTCCAGTGGATCAGGTCGTCGCTGGTGGCCCAGTAGATCGCCCCCTCGCCGAAGTACATCCACCACTTCCCGTGCATCTGCACGGGGACGATGACGCCGGCCTTGGACCAGTCGTGCCCGCGCGGGTCGACGGTGGCGAAGGTGTCGAACCCGGGGAACAGCGGGCCGTGCCGGGTCCAGGTGCGCAGGTCGGTCGACGTCGCGAGGCACAACCGCGCCGCGTGCCGGTCCCAGCCGGTGTAGGTCAGGTAGTACGTGCCGTCGATGGACGCGACCCGCGGGTCCTCGCAGCCGTACCGCTCGTAGTCCTCCTGCGGGGACAGCACCGGCTCGTCCTCGCGCTCGAAGTGGTAGCCGTCCCGGCTCCGCGCGAGGCCGATGTGGGACACGATGTCGTCCGCGTGCGCCCGGTAGAGCAGCACGACCTCGTCGTCGACGACGAGCGCCGCGGGGTTGTAGAGGTTCGCGGACTCCCAGGAGCCGCCGCGCGGACGCAGCACGGGGTTGCCCTCGTAGGGCACGAACGGGCCGAGCGGGAACGCCGCGCCGGTGAACCAGGGGGTGGTGGTCATGGGGTCAGCCCTTCACGGCGGAGCCGAGGTCGGTGGCGCGGAAGTACCGCTGGAACAGGCAGAACAGGACGACGACCGGGAACGCCAGCGCGCAGGCGCCGGCGAGGATCGCGCCGTTGGGGTTGGCCGCGGTCTGCGCGACGTTGGAGATGTAGTTCGCGAGCGACACCGCGAGCGGCTGGAGCGCCGCGTCCTTGGTGATGAGGAACGGCCAGAGGAACTCGTTCCACGGCCCGATGAACGTGACCAGCACGACGGTCGCCAGCGCGGGCCGGACCAGCGGCAGCGCGACCGAGCGCAGGATCCGCAGCTCCCCCGCGCCGTCGATCCGCGCCGCCTCGAACATCTCCCGCGGCAGCGCCCGGAAGAACTGGGCGAAGATGAACACCGCCGTGGTGTTGATCGCGAACGGCAGGATCATGCCGAGGTAGGTGTCCCCGAGGCCGTAGCCGCGGGTGACCTGCACGTACAGCGGGATCATCAGCAGCTGGAACGGCACCATCTGCACCAGCAGCATGAGCGCCCAGGTCAGCCGCCGGCCGGGGAACTGCAGCCGGGCGACCGCGTACCCCGCGAGGGTCCCGAGCACGACGGTGCCGAGCAGCACGCCGGTCGTCATGACCAACGAGTTGACCAGGGAGCCGACCAGGTCGATCCGCGAGTCGATCTGCGCGAAGTTGTCGCCTGTCCACCCCGAGGTCGGCACCAGCCGGTCGGGGGTGTTGGTCGGGTTCTCCTGGAACGCGCCGACCACCATGAAGTAGAAGGGGAACGCGAACACCAGCGCCGCTGCGGCGAGCAGCACGTGGCGCACGATCCCCGGAGCACGTCGGGTGCGCACGGTCACCTCTCCCGGTTCAGGCGGTTGGCGGTCAGGGACAGCAGCCCGACGACGACGACCAGCAGCATGCCGATGGCCGCCGCGGTGTCCGGGTTCTGCTGCTGGATGCCGCGCTGGTAGATGAGCAGCACGGGGGTGACGGACGCGCCGTCGGGGCCGCCGCCGCTGGTCAGCAGGTACGGCTCGGTGAACAGGTTGGTGCCGGTGATGATCGCCAGGATCAGGACGAGCGTCGTGGTCGTCCGCACCCCCGGCACCGTCACGTTGAGGAACCGCTGGAACCCGCTCGCGCCGTCGGTCTCGGCCGACTCGTGCAGCTCCCGGGGGACGTTCTGCAGCGCCGCCAGGTAGAGCAGCACGTAGAACCCGAGCTGCTTCCAGGTCACGAACAGCGCGATCGTCGGCATCGCGAGCCCCTTGTTCACCAGCCACGACGGGTCCGGGGCCAGCGGCCCGAGCACGGCGTTGACCAGCCCGTTCGACGAGAACAGCAGCAGCCACACGCCGACCAGCGACACGCTCGCCGTCAGGTACGGCACGTAGTACGCGACGCGGTACGCCGCCGCCCACCGCACCCCGGCGTTCAGCGCCGACGCCAGCACCAGCGCGAGCACCACCGTCAGCGGCACGTTGATGACCAGGAACACCGCGGTGTTCCGGAACGACCGCAGCACCTGCGGGTCGGTCAGCACGGCGACGAAGTTGTCCAGCCCGACGAACGGCTTCGGCACCTCGACGCCGGGGGCGGTGAAGAAGTAGTCGTGCACCGACATGTATCCCGCGAACCCGAGCGGGTAGGCGAACACGACGAGCACGAACACCAGGTACGGCGCGGCGAGCAGCGTGCCGACCGGCTGCCCGCCCCACCAGCGGCGGCGACCCCGCCGGGCCGGGGCGGGCGCGCGGCGTCGCGCGTCCGGCCCGGCGGTCACGGCGGTCACGTCAGCCCTGCACGAGGTCGTCGATCTTCGCCGCCGCGGAGCTGAGGAACTCCTCCACGTCGGTGCTCGCGAAGATCACCGCGGACGAGTACGCCTCACGAAACGTCTGCCACACCTCGATGGAGCTCGGGATGCTGGGCACGTCGCCGGTGCGGGCGGCCTGGTCGGCGAACACCTCGTACTCGGGGTTCGCCGCGAAGTAGTCCGGGTACGTGGCCGCCAGGTCCTGCCGCAGCGGCATCTGGCCGGTGGCCTCGAGCAGCGCGCCGTCGTTGTCCTCGCTGGTGGAGAACTGCAGGAACTCCCACGCGGTGCCCTGGTTCTCGCAGGACGTGAACATCGAGACGTTCTTCGAGTCGGCGAACGTGGTGACGTCGTCGCGGCCGTCCGAGGTCGGCACCGGCATGAAGCCCACGTCGACGCTGTCGGCGTACGAGGCGATCGCCCACGGGCCGGCCATCTGCATGGCGGTCTGCCCGGTGACCATCGCGTCGTCGGTCGACTCCTCCTGGGGTGCGAGACCCGCGGCGTAGACCGACGCCCAGAAGTCGCCGACCGCCTGGCCCGCCTCGCTGTCGAAGGTCGCGGCGCCGTCCTCGACGAGCAGCGTGCCGTCCGTCTCGGCCAGGTACACCGGGTAGAAGTCGAACCACGGCTGGTAGAAGTCGTTGGTCGGCGACGGCCAGATCGCGCTGGGCGCGGCGCCCGAGTCGACGATCTGCTGCGCCCCGGCGAGGAACGCGTCGAACGACGCCATCTGCGGGTCCTCCGGGTCGAGTCCCGCCTGGGCGAACAGCGCCTTGTTGTACATGACCATCACGGGGTTCGACTTCCACGGCAGCTGGTAGTAGCCGCCGTCGGTCTCGTACTGGGTGACCGCGTCCCCACCGCGTTCGGTGAGGTAGTCGGCGCCGCCGTCGAACGTCGCGAGGTCGACGAGGCCGCCCTGCCGCACCCAGCCCGGCACCGCGGCGCTGGAGATGTTGTAGACGAGGCACGGCGCGGTCCCCGCGGTGATCGCGGCGGTGATGGCCTCCTCCGAGGACGCGCCCGCCGGGATCTCCTGGGCGGTGACCTGCTCGTCGGGGTGGTCGGCGTTCCAGGCGTCCACGACGTCCTGGCCCCAGCCGACCTCCTGCTCGTTGTTGGACAGCCAGACGGTGATCGGGCCGGTGGCGGTGGTGGCGTCGGCGGAGCCGCCGTCGTCGCCCCCGCCGGAGCAGGCGGCGGCGGACAGGGCGACGGCGGCCACCAGGGCGGTCGTGCGGGCGGTCGTGCGGGTGGTCCTCGCGGTGCGGGTGGTCCTCATGGGAACTCCTCCTCGAGCTCAGGGGGCGGTGCTGGTGGGGGCGGTGCCGGTGGGGGCGGGGTGGTCGTGGGTGGTGCGCGGAGCGGGGGCGTCGGTGCTGGCGCGCAGCCGCAGGACGGTGCAGTCGACGGTGACGGACGTGGGCGGGTCCCCCGCGACGTCCGCCAGGAGCCGGGTGGTGGCGACCCGGCCGCGTCGGGCGGGGTCGGTGGACACGCTGGTCAGGGCCGGGCTGAGGTGCGCGGCCAGGTGGTCGTCGTCGAACCCCGCGACCGCGAGCGCGTCGGGGACCGCGATCCCCCGGCTCTGCGCGTAGGACGCCCCGGCGATCGCCATCGTGTCGTTCGCGTAGAGGATCGCGGTGGGCCGGTCGGGCAGCTCGAGCAGCTCGGCGGTGGCCGCGCGGCCGCTGCCCGCGGTGAAGTCGGCCTCGCGCAGCAGCGCGCGGGAGCCGACCGCCTGCACGTACGCCCGGGCGCGGGCCCAGGAGTGCACGTAGTCGAGCGGGCCGGCGACGTGCGCGATCCGGGTGTGGCCGCGGGCCCGCAGGTGCGCGACGAGCTGCCGCACGGGCGCCGCGTCGTCCGTGCGGACGCACGACATCGTGGTCGGTCCGTCGTACGCGCCGAGCAGCACCGCGGGCAGGCCCAGCTGCTCGAGGAACGGCACCCGCCAGTCCTCGCGGTGCAGGTCCAGCACGATCACGCCGTCGGCGCGCCCCGCGACCATCGCCCGGTAGGCCCGCTCCTCCGCGGCGCGGTTGCCGACCACCTGGAGCACGAGGGCGACCTCCCGCTCCGCGAGCGCCTGCTCGACGCCGGCGATGAACGCGGGGAAGAACGTGTCCGAGGCGAGGATCGCCGGGTCGCGGCGCAGGACGACGCCGATCGCGTTGGCCCGGCGGATCGCGAGCGCGCGGGCGCTGGAGCTCGGCACCCAGTGCAGCTCGCGCGCGGCGGCGAAGACCCGGGCCTTGGTGGGGGCGCTGATCGGCCGGTTCCCGCTGTACGCGTGGGACACCGTGGCCTTCGTGACCCCGGCGGCGCGGGCCACGTCGGAGATCGTCGGACGGGACATCATCACTCCCTCGTGATGGACGTGCTGCGACCGTAAAAGCGGTTTGACGATGGCGCCAACCGGTTTGACGCGGGCTGTGGATGCCGGCTGGACGACGGTGCGACGGCGGCTGGACGACCGCCCGGCGCCTACGCTGGCCCGATGGCCCACCTGCTCGGCGGCGAAGCGCTGCACCTGTCCTTCCCCACCAAGAACGTCTTCGACTCGGTGACCGTGGGCCTCAACGAGGGCGACCGCGTGGGCGTGGTCGGCCGCAACGGCGACGGCAAGTCCTCGCTGCTGGCACTGCTCGCCGGGCGCCTCACCCCGGACACCGGCCGCGTGACCGTCCGCGGCGGCGTGCGGATCGGCGTGCTCGACCAGTCCGACACCCTCGACCCGGCGCTCACCGTCGGCGCGGCCGTCGTGGGCGACCGCGCCGAGCACGAGTGGGCCGGCGACCCGAAGGTCCGCGACGTGGTGTCCGGCCTGGTCGGCGACCTGCCGTGGGACAAGCTCGTCGGCGACCTGTCGGGCGGCCAGCGGCGCCGCGTCGCGCTGGCCGCGCTGCTCGCCGGGGACGACGACGTGCTCATGCTCGACGAGCCCACCAACCACCTCGACGTCGAGGCCGTGACCTGGCTCGCCCGGCACCTGAACCGCCGCTGGTCGTCGAACGCCGGCGGGCTGCTGGTCGTCACCCACGACCGGTGGTTCCTCGACGAGGTCTGCACCGCCACCTGGGAGGTGCACGACGGGATCGTCGAGCCGTTCGAGGGCGGGTACGCCGCGTACGTGCTCCAGCGCGTCGAGCGGGACCGGATGGCCGCCGCCTCGGAGGCCAAGCGCCAGAACCTCATGCGCAAGGAGCTCGCCTGGCTGCGTCGCGGCGCCCCCGCGCGCACGTCCAAGCCGAAGTTCCGGATCGACGCCGCGAACCAGCTCATCGAGGACGAGCCCCCGGTGCGCAACCCGGTCGAGCTGTCCCGGATGGCCACCGCGCGCCTCGGCAAGGACGTCGTCGACATCGAGGACGTCTCCGTGTCGTACGGCGACCACCAGGTGCTGCGCGACGTGACCTGGCGGATCGCCCCGGGCGAGCGCACGGGCATCCTGGGGACGAACGGCGCCGGGAAGTCGACGCTGCTCGGCCTGGTCACCGGGGCCGTCACCGCCACCTCGGGCCGGGTGAAGCGCGGCAAGACGATCAAGGTCGCGACCCTCACCCAGGAGCTCGCGGAGCTCGTCGAGATCGCCGACGACCGGGTCAACGACGTCGTCGCCCGCTACCGCACCTCGTACGTGGCCGGCGGCAAGGAGATGACCCCCGGCCAGCTGCTGGAGCGCCTCGGCTTCACGGCCGTGCAGCTGCAGACCCCCGTCAAGGACCTGTCCGGCGGGCAGCGGCGCCGGCTGCAGCTGCTGCTGATCCTGCTCGACGAGCCGAACGTGCTGGTGCTGGACGAGCCGTCCAACGACCTCGACACCGACATGCTCGCGGCGATGGAGGACCTGCTCGACACCTGGCCCGGCACGCTGCTGGTCGTGTCGCACGACCGCTACCTGCTGGAGCGGGTCACCGACCAGCAGTACGCGGTGCTCGACGGTCACCTCCGGCACGTGCCCGGCGGCGTCGACGAGTACCTGCGGCTGCTGGAGCGGTCCCGCGCCGGCGCGGGGGCGACGACCACGGGCGCCCCGACGGAGGCCACCGGCGGCGCGGGCGCGTCCACGACCACCGGCCTCGACGGCGCGGAGCTGCGCGCCGCCAAGAAGGAGCTCGGCGCCCTCGAGCGGCGGATCGCCAAGATCACCGGCCAGATCGAGGCGCTCGACAAGAAGATGACCGAGCACGACCCCGCGGACTACGGCGGCCTGACGGCCCTCGGCGAGGAGAAGCACGCCCGCGAGGCGGAGGTCGCCGAGGTCGAGGAGCGGTGGATGGCGCTGGCGGAGGTCCTGGAGGGCTGACCTCGGCGAATGTCGTGCGGCATTCACGGCGCTTGTCCGAGAATGTCCTCGTGGGTCACGGGTCGAGCGGTGGACGCATTCTCGCGATTCACCCGTCCGGGGGTATGGTCCCGCTCGATCCGACCCCCGCCAGACAGGACGACCCGTGCCCGGAACCAGCGCACCGACCGAGGACGACCAGCTCCAGCGCGGCCTGACGAACCGCCACGTCCAGCTCATCGCGATCGGCGGCGCCATCGGCACCGGCCTGTTCCTGGGCTCCGGGCGGACGATCTCGCTCGCCGGTCCGTCGGTGCTGCTGGTGTACGCGGTCATCGGCTTCATGCTGTTCTTCGTCATGCGGGCGATGGGCGAGATGCTCCTGTCGAACCTCGAGTACAAGTCGTTCCGCGACATGGCCGGCGACGTCCTCGGGCCGTGGGCCGGGTTCGTCACCGGCTGGACGTACTGGTTCTCCTGGATCGTCACCGGCATCGCCGACGTCGTGGCCGTCGCCGGGTACGTCGACTACTTCGCGCCCGACCTGCCGCAGTGGGTGCCCGCGCTCGGGCTCGTCGCGCTGCTGCTCACGCTCAACCTCGTCGCCGTCCGGCTGTTCGGGGAAGCTCGAGTTCTGGTTCGCGATCATCAAGATCGTCGCGATCGTGGCGCTGGTCGTCACCGGCGTCGTGCTCGTCGCGACCGCGTACCGCGGGGCCGACGGCGTCCAGGCGTCGCTCACCCACCTCTACGCCGACGGCGGCCTGTTCCCGCACGGCTTCACCGGGTTCCTCGCCGGGTTCCAGATCGCGATCTTCGGGTTCGCCGGCATGGAGCTCGTCGGCACCGCCGCCGCCGAGACCCGCGACCCCGAGACGACCCTCCCCCGGGCGATCAACGCGATCCCGCTGCGGGTCGGCCTGTTCTACATCGGCGCGCTGCTCGTCATCATGGCGGTCACCCCCTGGCGGCAGATCAGCCCGGAGGTCAGCCCGTTCGTCGAGATGTTCGCGCTGGTGGGCCTGCCCGCCGCGGCGGGCGTCATCAACCTCGTCGTGCTGACCTCGGCGGCGTCGTCGGCGAACAGCGGCATCTTCTCCACCTCGCGGATGCTCTACGGGCTCGCGCACGACGGCGTCGCCCCGCGGTCCTTCCGGCGGCTGTCGAAGCACCACGTCCCCGCCCGCGGGCTGCTGTTCTCCTGCGCGTGCCTCGTGCCCGCCGTCGCGCTGCTGTACGCCGGGCGGTCCGTGATCGAGGCGTTCACCCTGGTGACGAGCGTCGCGACCCTGCTCTACCTGGTGGTCTGGACGATGATCCTGCTGTCCTACCTGGCGTACCGCCGGACGTACCCCGAGCGGCACGCGGCGACCCGGTTCGGCATGCCCGGCGGGCGGGTCATGTGCTGGGTGGTGCTGACGTTCTTCGCCTCGATGGTGGTGGTGCTCGCGCTCGAGCCCGACACCCGGGCGGCGCTGCTCGTCACGCCGGTGTGGTTCGGGGCGCTCGCCGTGGCGTGGCTGGTGCTGCGGCGGCGGCACGGCGGCACGGGCCCCGCAGGTGCGGTCCCCGGCGGCGCGCCCACCAGCAGCGCCGCTCCGGCCGGCGCGTCGGACCCCACGGGCGAGGCGGATGAGCGCGAGCCGGTGACCGTCGCGCCCTGACCACGAGCGGGCGCCGAACCCTCCACAGGCACCCGCGGCGCGCGTCGTCCTGCTCCGCGCGGTCGGGAAGCTGGGGTTGATGCGCGCCCGCCGCCCCCGCCACGATGACCGGGGCGGGCAGCGAGACGACGAGAGAGAGGTGCCCGGTGGACCGGATCGAGCAGGAGTTCGAGGACAACCGCCGCCGACGGGAGCTGGTCCAGAGGGACCCGATGGTGCAGCAGGCGGTGGCGCGGTTCATGGTCACCGCGGACGCGGGGCTCGGCATCCGGACCCCCCAGTGGGTCAGGGACCTCGCTGAGTCGGGTCCGGCGTACGACGACGACACCTACCCCTGAGCCCTCACTAGGATCGACGCCATGTCCCGCATCCTCAGCGCCGTCGCCTGGCCCTACGCCAACGGCCCGCGCCACATCGGTCACGTCGCCGGCTTCGGCGTCCCCTCCGACGTCTTCAGCCGCTACATGCGGATGGCGGGCCACGACGTGCTCATGGTGTCCGGCACCGACGAGCACGGGACGCCCATCCTCGTGCAGGCCGAGCAGGAGGGCGTCAGCCCGCAGGAGCTCGCCGACCGGTACAACCGGGTCATCGTCGAGGACCTCGCGCAGCTGGGCCTGAGCTACGACCTGTTCACCCGGACCACCACCCGCAACCACTACGCCGTGGTGCAGGAGATGTTCCGCACGGTGCACAAGAACGGCTACATGGTCGAGCGGACGACCATGAACGCCATCAGCCCGTCGACGGGCCGCACGCTGCCCGACCGCTACATCGAGGGCACCTGCCCGATCTGCGGCTACGACGGCGCGCGCGGCGACCAGTGCGACAACTGCGGCAACCAGCTCGACGCGATCGACCTCAGGAACCCCCGCTCGCGGATCAACGGCGAGACCCCGAAGTTCGTCGAGTCGAACCACTTCTTCCTGGACCTGCCGGCGTTCGTCGACGCGCTCGGCGACTGGCTGCGCACCCGGACCGAGTGGCGGCCGAACGTCCTGAAGTTCTCGCTCAACCTGCTGGACGACGTGCGCCCGCGCGCCATGTCCCGCGACATCGACTGGGGCATCCCGATCCCGCTCGAGGGCTGGGAGGACAACCCGTCCAAGCGGCTCTACGTGTGGTTCGACGCCGTGATCGGCTACCTGTCCGCGTCGATCGAGTGGGCGCGCCGCTCGGGCGACCCGGAGGCGTGGCGGCAGTTCTGGACGGATCCCGAGTCGCTGTCCTACTACTTCATGGGCAAGGACAACATCACCT
This sequence comes from Cellulomonas sp. KU4C, assembly GCF_056868065.1. Lineage (NCBI taxonomy): Bacteria > Bacillati > Actinomycetota > Actinomycetes > Micrococcales > Cellulomonadaceae > Cellulomonas > Cellulomonas sp. KU4C. The sequence continues at coordinate 309,299 of NZ_CP200322.1, forward strand.
TCCACTCGCAGATCTGGCCGGCCGAGCTCCTCGGCTACGCCGGCGGCGGGTCGAAGGGCGGCGAGCCGGGCGCGTTCGGGCGGCTGAACCTGCCGACCGAGGTCGTGTCGTCCGAGTTCCTCACGATGGAGGGCAAGCAGTTCTCGTCCTCGCGCGGCGTCGTGATCTACGTCCGCGACATGCTGAGCCGCTACCAGCCGGACGCGCTGCGGTACTACATCTCCACCGCCGGGCCGGAGGCGCAGGACGCCGACTTCACCTGGGCGGACTTCAAGCGCCGCACCAACGACGAGCTCGTCGCGGGCTGGGGCAACCTGGTCAACCGCACCGCGAGCATGATCCACAAGAACGTGGGCGCGATCCCCGAGGCCGGGCAGCGGTTCCCCGTGGACGAGGCGCTGCTCGCGCAGACCACCACCGCGTTCGGCCGGGTCGGCGAGCTGATCGGCAAGCACCGGCACCGCGCCGCGATCGGCGAGGCGATGCGCGTCGTCGGCGAGGCCAACCGGTACATCTCCGAGACCGAGCCGTGGAAGCTCAAGACCGACCCGGAGCGCCTGGGCACCGTCCTGCACACCGCGGCGCAGGCCGTGAGCGACTGCAACACGATGCTGTCGCCGTTCCTGCCGCACTCCGCGCAGGCCGTGCACGAGGCGTTCGGCGGCACCGGCACGTTCTCGCCGCTGCCCCGGATCGACGAGGTCACCGACCTCGACGACCCGTCGCGGCGCTACCCGGTCATCACCGGCGACTACCGCCGCGGGGAGACGCTGCCGGTGTGGCAGCCCCGCGCGGTCGTCCCGGGCACGCCGGTCGAGAAGCCGACGCCCGTGTTCACCAAGCTCGACGACGACATGGTCGAGACCGAGCTCGAGCGCCTGCGGCAGGGCTGAGTGGGCCGGTCCCGCAACCGCCCGCGCGGCTGGGCCCCGTCGCCGGAGCCGCTGCCGGTCCCGGTGGTCGACGACCACACGCACCTCGAGTCCGTGCTGGCCGTCACCGCCGAGGCCGGCGCGGACGCCGGCGACGAGCCCGCGCCGGTCACGCTCGACGACCACCTGGACCGGGCCGCCGCGGTCGGCGTGCCGCGGATGGTGCAGGTCGGCTGCGACCTGGACGCCGTGGCGTGGACCGACGCGGTGCTGCGCGTCGACGCCGGGGAGCCGGACGCCGTCGCGCCGGTGCCCCTGCGCCACGGGCGGCGCGCGCTGCTCGGTGCCGTCGCGATCCACCCGAACGAGGCCGTGCTGCACGCCGGCGTGCACGAGGTCGCACCCGACGGGCTCGAGCCGGACCCGCAGCCGCGGCACGACGTGTCCCTGGACGACGCCCTGGCCCGGGTCGCCGCCGTCGCGCGGGCCAACGACCGGGTCCGGGCCGTCGGCGAGACCGGGCTCGACTTCTTCCGCGCCGGCCCACGGGGTCGCGCGGTGCAGCGCGAGGCGTTCCGCGCGCACGTCGCGCTCGCCAAGGAGCTCGGGCTCGCCCTGCAGATCCACGACCGCGACGCGCACGACGACGTGGTGGACGTGCTGCTGCGCGACGGGGCCCCCGAGCGCACGGTGTTCCACTGCTTCTCCGGCGGGGCCGCGCTCGCCGAGGTGTGCGCGCGCGAGGGCTGGTTCGCGTCGTTCGCCGGCCCGGTGGGCTACCCCGCGAACGCCGACCTGCGCGCCGCCCTGCGCGTGCTGCCGCTCGACCTGCTGCTGGTCGAGACCGACGCCCCGTACCTGACCCCGCACCCCCTGCGCGGCCGCCCGAACGCCCCGTACCTGCTGCCGCACACCGTCCGTGCCCTGGCCGCGGAGCGCGACCTCGACCTCGCGGACCTGTGCACCACCCTGTCGACGACCACCACCCGCGTCTACGGCGCCTGGTGACTCCCCCGGCGCCGGACGAGTGGTCACGACTCGCTGGCGCGACGGGCGCGGGACCGGCGTGTCGTGACCTCTCGTGCACCCGCTCGGTCGCGGGCGGGTGCTCGGGCGGGTGGTTTCCCTTGGGGGCGGTTCCGGGCGGGGTCACGAATCGGTTACGGTCGGGGGGTTGTCCGGTGCGGACCCCTCCCCTGCGCCGACCCGACCCCGCTGGAGCCCCCGCGTGCCTGCCCCCGAGCCCTCGCCCGGTGACCTCGACCCCCGTCCCGCCGCGGCGACCCGTCGACGGCGCCTGACGAAGCTCGGCGCCCAGGGCCTGGCGCTCGTGCTCGTGGCCGGTGCGACCACCGCGTTCGCCGGGCTGCACAAGACCGTGACCGTCGAGGTCGACGGCTCCCCGGTGCAGGTGACCGCGTTCGGGCGGACGGTCGGGCAGGTGCTCGCGGCGGGTGACATCGAGGTCGGCCAGGACGACCTGGTGGCCCCGGGGCTCACCGAGTCCGTCGGCGACGGCGGGCAGATCGTCGTGCGGCACGGCCGGGAGCTCGCGGTCGAGGTCGACGGCGAGGAGCGGACGGTCTGGACGACGGCGCTCACGGTCGGCGAGGCCGTCGAGGGCCTGGGGCTGCGCGACGACGAGACCCTGCTGTCCGCGTCCCGGTCCGCCTCCCTCACCCGCGACGACGTGCTCCGCGTCTCGACCCAGAAGACCCTGCACCTCGCCGTCGACGGGCAGGTGATCGACGGGCTGACCAGCGCCGCGACCGTCCGCGACGCGCTGCGCGAGATCGGCCTCGTGCTCAACGAGGGCGACCGCGTGTCGGTGCCCCTCGACGCGACCACGACCGACGGGCTCGTCGTCCTGGTGACTCGCGCGGCGACCGCCGGCGAGACCGTGACCGAGGCCGTGCCGTTCGAGGAGCAGGAGGTCGAGGACCCCACGCTCGTCACCGGCACCCGGGTCGTCGGCACCAAGGGCAGGGCGGGTGTCCGCACCACGACGTACAGCACCGCGACCGTCGGCGGCGCGGTGGTCGACCGGCAGGTCGTCGCCTCGGCCGTGACCGTCGAGCCGGTGACGCAGATCATCAAGGTCGGCACCAAGGAGGTCGCCGCGGGCGTGGACATCACCGTGTCCCCCGGCAGCGCCCAGGAAGCTCGGCAAGCAGATGGCCGCCGAGCGCGGCTGGGGCGACGACCAGTTCGCCTGCCTGCTGCAGCTCTGGAACAAGGAGAGCGGCTGGCGCGTGGACGCCGAGAACAAGTCCTCCGGCGCCTACGGCATCCCGCAGTCGCTCCCGGGCTCGAAGATGGCGAGCGTCGCCGCGGACTGGCGCACCAACCCCGCCACGCAGATCACCTGGGGCATGAACTACATCGCCGGCCGCTACACCAACCCCTGCGGCGCCTGGTCGGCCTCGCAGGCCAAGGGCTGGTACTGAGCCGGAGCCCTCACCAGGGCCGACACCGGACCGCTTGGCAGCGGGTCACGAATAGGTTACGGTCGCGTGTCGTCCGTGACAGACCGGAGTCCCTCCGTCTCGACCGGGCCGACACCCGCGCACCGCGCGGGGGCATGACCGCCGGATCGGGGATCCGGGACCGTCGGGCACCGCACCTCCCTCCGGGTGCGAGCGCCGCGCGGGGCCGTTCGCGGCCCGGCACCGACGGGCGCCGCCACGGCAGCGCGACCCGCACCCCGTGCCCGGGACCGTCGTCGTCTGGAACCACGTGACCTCCTCCCTCCGTGGCGCCCGTGCGCGCCTCGCCGCCGTGCCCGCCTCCCTGCGCACCCGGATCGTCCGCAACACCTCCGACGCCCCCGCGACCGAGGACTCCCGTCCCCGCCGGTCCCGCCGTGGCCGGGCCCGCCTGATCGGCGCCGCCACCGCCGTCGTCGTGCTGGCCAGCGGCGGCGTCGCCGTCGCCGACGCCCACAAGACCGTGACGCTCGACGTCGACGGCGTGCAGACCACCGTCTCCACGTTCTCCGGCAGCGTCGAGGGTCTCCTCGCCGAGCAGGACCTCGAGCTGGGCGCGCGCGACACCGTGTCCCCCGCCGGCGCGCTGCAGGACGGCGTCGACGTGGTCGTGCGGTACGCGCACCAGGTGACCATCGAGGCCGACGGCGCGCAGGAGACGGTCTGGACGACCGCCCTCACCGCCGACGAGGCGCTCGAGATGCTCGCCACCCGTGGCGACGACGTCCGCCTGGTCGCCTCGCGGTCCGCCGCCGGCGGCCGTCCGGACCTCGCGCTGGACCTGACCCTCGACGGCCCCGCGGCCGTGCAGGTCGACGGCCAGACGCTGACCGTCCCGGACGGCAGCACCACGGTCGCCGACGCGCTGGACGCCCTCGGCATCGAGCTCGGCGCCCTCGACCGCGTGAGCGTGCAGAGCACCGGCTCGCAGGTCACCGTCGTCGTGAACCGCGTGCTGGTCCAGGACGTCACCACCACGCACGAGGTGCCGTTCAACGCCGTCGAGCAGGAGGACGCCTCGATCTACGTCGGCACCTCCAAGGTCACCACCGCCGGGGTCCCGGGCGTGCGGACCGTCGTCGAGCGGGTCACCACCGTCGACGGCGTCGAGACGGCCCGCGAGGCCGTGTCCGACGCGGTCACCCAGGGCCCGGTCGACCAGGTGACGAACGTCGGCACCAAGAAGAAGCCCGTGGTGCAGTCGGCCCCGGCGACCTCCTCGACCCCCGCGGTCGGCGGCGGCGACGCGGCGGGCCTCAACTGGGCCGCCCTCGCGGCCTGCGAGTCCGGCGGCCGGGCGAACGCGGTCTCCGCGTCCGGCAAGTACCACGGCCTGTACCAGTTCTCGGTGAGCACGTGGGCGGCGGTCGGCGGCGCCGGCCTCCCGTCGGAGGCGTCCGCCGAGGAGCAGACCGCCCGCGCGCAGGCGCTGTACAACCGCTCCGGCGCCGGCCAGTGGCCGCACTGCGGCCCGAAGCTGTTCAGCTGAGGCACGAGGACGCCGCGGCGGCCCGGTAGGCTCGCCCGCATGTCCTCCAGCACCGGCCCCGTCGCACCCGCGGCGGGGCCGTTGCTCGGTCCGGCCGAGATCCGCGCGCTCGCGGAGCGCGCCGGCATCCGCCCGACCAAGACGCTCGGCCAGAACTTCGTGCTCGACGGCGGCACCGTGCGCAAGATCGTGCGGCAGGCCGACGTGGTGCGCGGCGAGCGCGTGGTCGAGGTCGGTCCCGGCCTGGGGTCGCTGACCCTCGGGCTGCTCGAGGCCGGCGCGGACGTCGTCGCGGTCGAGATCGACCCCGTGCTCGGCACCCTGCTCCCCGAGACCGTCCGCCGGCACGTGCCCGGCGCCGTCGTGGACCTCGTCGACCTCCCCGACGTGGTCCCCGGCCCGGCAGCCGAGCCCGGCACGGCAGCCGACGCCGGCGCGCCGGACCACCCCTCGCTGACCGTCGTCCGCGGCGACGCCCTCGACGTGCGCGCGCTGCCCGGCCGCGCGCCGACCGCCCTGGTCGCGAACCTCCCGTACAACGTGTCCGTCCCGGTGCTGCTGACGTTCCTCGAGCGGTTCCCGACGCTGGAGCGGGTGCTCGTGATGGTGCAGGCCGAGGTCGCCGACCGGCTGGCCGCCCCGCCCGGCAGCCGCACGTACGGGGTGCCGTCCGCGAAGGTCGCCTGGTACGCGTCCGCGCGGCGCACCGCCACCGTCGGCCGCAACGTGTTCTGGCCCGCCCCGAACGTCGACTCCGCACTGGTCCGGATGGACCGCCGGCCCGCGCCCGCGACCTCCGCGACCCGCGAGGAGGTGTTCGCCGTCGTCGACGCGGCGTTCTCCCAGCGGCGCAAGATGCTGCGCTCCGCGCTGGCGTCGCTCGCGGGCGGCTCCGAGGCGGCGGTCCGGGCGATCGCCGCCGCCGGCGTCGACCCGCAGGCCCGCGGCGAGGCGCTCGACGTGACGGCGCTGGCCCGCGTGGCCGAGCAGCTGCACGCACCCGCCTGAGCCCCGCGCGCGTCGCGAGGTCGGCGGCCCCCTCGGGCCCGCCGACCTCGCGACGCACGCGCCCGGACCTGGCACAGTGGGTGCCGTGACCGACCTGCGCCTCGCCCCCCGTACCGGCCGTGAGGTCCGCGTCCGGGCCCCCGGCAAGGTGAACCTGTCGCTGCGCGTCGGCGCCCGCCGCCCCGACGGCTACCACCCCGTCGCCACCGTGTTCCAGGCCGTGTCGGTCTACGAGGACGTCGTCGCCCGCGCGTCGGACGACCTGCGCGTCACCGTCACGGGACCGCAGGCCCACCTGGTGCCCACCGACGGCTCGAACCTCGCCCTGCGCGCCGCCCGCGCACTGGCCGCCCGCACCGGCGTGGACGACGGCGTGCACCTGGAGCTGCACAAGGGCGTCCCGGTCGCCGGGGGCATGGCGGGCGGCTCGGCGGACGCCGCGGCCGCGCTGCTGGCGTGCGACGCGTTCTGGGGCACCGGGCTGCCGCGCGAGGAGCTGCACGAGATCGCCGCCGAGCTCGGCTCCGACGTCCCGTTCCTGCTGATGGGCCAGACCGCGGTCGGGTCGGGGCGGGGCGACCTGCTGACGGCCGCGCTGAGCCGCGGCGAGTACCACTGGGCGTTCGGCGTCCGGGACCACGGCCTGTCGACCCCCGAGGTGTACGCGGAGCTCGACGCCCTGGGCGCGACCCGGGAGCCCGTCGACACCGACGACGACGTCCCGCTGCTGCACGCGCTGCGGGCCGGGGACGCCCCCGCCGTCGGCGCGCTGCTGCACAACGACCTGCAGGCCGCCGCCCTGGAGCTCGCGCCCGGCCTCGTGGAGACGCTGGCCGTCGCGGAGGACGCCGGCGCGCTGGGCGTGGTCGTGTCGGGCTCGGGCCCGACCGTCGCCGCGCTCGCCCGCAGCCGGCAGCACGCCCTGGTGATCGCCGCCGCGATGACCGCCGCGGGCGTCGCGGACTCGGTGCTGACCGCCTCCGGGCCGGTGCCCGGCGCGCGGGTCGTCGCCGGGTCCGACGTCCTCTGAGCGGTCAGCCGCGGTCGCGGGTGACCGAGCCCGACCCGTCGACGTCGCTGGTGACGTCGGGATCGCCCGGGTAGGTCACCGAGCCGGAGCCGCCGATCCGCACGTCCAGCCGGCGGGTGGCGTCGACGCCGATGTCGCCCGAGCCCTCGATGGACACCTCGGCGTCCTCGACGCGCAGCCGGTCGGCGTCGACGTCCCCCGAGCCCTCGATCGCGAGCCGCGCGGTGCCGGACCGGCCGCTCAGCGTGATCCCGCCCGAACCCTCGATCACCGCGTCGACCTCGTCGGCGTCGACCCCGTCGAGGTCGATCTCGCCCGAGCCCTCCAGCAGCACGGTGAGCGTCGAGCCGGTGACGTCCGCACCCTCGACGTCGCCCGAGCCGGACACGACGACCCGGGTGAGCTCGCTGACGACCAGCTCGTACCGCACGTCGCCCATCCTGCTGAAGCCGAACGTCGACCGGGAGTCGAGCTCCAGGACCCCGTCGCGGACCCGGGTGGTCAGGCGGTCCTGGGTGCCCTCCGGGGCGGTGACCGTCAGCGACGGGGTGTCACCGCGCCGCACCACGAGGTCGCCCGACGTCGCGAGGTCCACCGCGGTGACGTCCTCGATCTCCACGTCCCGGGTGACCACCGGGCCCGAGTCGTGCATGGAGCACCCGGTGAGACCGAGCACCAGACCGACGCCGAGCGCCCCCGCTGCTGCTGCCGTGGTCGCGCGCCGTGCCATCGTCGTTCTCCTCGTCCCGGGCGCAGGGCCGTCCCCGCGTCTGCACCCAGGCTCCCAGGCCGCGGGGTGCGGGGGCATCCGGCACCCCCCTGAGCCGACCCTGAGGACGACCCCCGGTCCCGCGTGGCCCGGCCCCGCTCAGGCGAGCCGGGTCAGCCCCTTGCGCAGCCCCCGCACGGCCTGGGCGATCCGCTGCTCGTTCTCGATGAGCGCGAACCGCACGTGGCCGTCGCCCCCGGGCCCGAACCCGACGCCCGGCGAGACCGCGACGTCGCAGTCCCGCACCAGCATCTCGGCGAACTCGATCGAGCCCATCTCGCGGTAGGGCTCGGGGATCCGCGCCCAGGCGAACATCGTGCCGCGCGGGCGCAGGATGTCCCACCCGATCCGGGCGAGGCCGTCGACGAGCGCGTTGCGCCGGCTCTCGTAGACGGCGCTGAGCTCGGCGGGGTAGTCCTGGGCCTCGTTCAGCGTCACCGTCGCGGCGATCTGGATCGGCTGGAACGTCCCGTAGTCCAGGTAGGACTTGAGCTTGGCGAGCGCGCCGACCACGTCCGGGCGGCCGACCAGGAACGCCACCCGCCAGCCCGCCATCGAGTACGACTTGGTCATCGAGTACAGCTCGACCGCGACCTCCGTCGCCCCGGTGCACTGCATGATCGACGGCGGCGTCCACCCGTCGAAGCACATGTCCGCGTAGGCCAGGTCGTGCACGAGCACCACGTCCCGCTCCCGGGCCCAGTCCACGAGCCGCTGCAGGTCGTGCAGCTCGATGGTCGTGGTCGTCGGGTTGTGCGGGAACGACAGCACCACGACCCGGGGCTTCGGCCAGCCCAGGTCCCACGCCTCCATCACGCGGTCCACGTACCCGGCGCCGTCGGTGCCGTCGCCGATGGGCACCTGCCGCGCGTCCGCCCCCGCGAAGTACGGGCCCCAGATGTGGATCGGGTACGACGGCGTCGGCACGATCGCCGCGTCACCGGGCTGGAGCAGCACCCACATGAGGTGGCTGAACCCCTCCTTGGCGCCGATGGTCGAGATGACCTGCGTCTCGGGGTCCAGCGTCACCCCGAACCGGCGCAGGTAGTGGTCGGCGACCGCCTGCCGGAAGCTTGGGGATGCCCCGCGACGCGGAGTACCGGTGGTTGCGGGTGTTCTGCGCCGCCTCGGCGAGCTTGTCGACGGCGATCTGCGGGCTCGGCAGGTCGGGGTTCCCGAACCCGAGGTCGACGACGTCGCGGCCGGCGCGGCGCGCCTCGACCTTGAGCGTGTCGATGATCGTGAACACGTACGGCGGCAGGCCGGGGATGCGGCGGAACTCCATGTCGACACGCTAGTGCGCGTGCCGGTGCGGGTGCCGCTCGCCGCGCGCGGCGACGCGCAGGCGCCGCTCGATCTCGCGGGCGACCTCGCCCGCGGTCATGCCGTCGGTGAGCGTGCGCATCGTCGCCACGGACTCGTAGGTCTCGCGCCGCTCGCGCATGATGTCGATCCACCGCTGCCGCGGGTCGCCCATCAGCAGGGGGCGCGACTCGTCCAGGCCCACGCGCGGCGCGGCGTACGCGATGCTCACGTCCAGGAACACCACGACGCCGCCCCCGGCGACGTAGTCGGCCAGCTCGGCCTGGGTGTCGGCCCGCAGCACGGCGCCCCCGCCGAGCGCGAGGACCCCGCGGTGCTCGGCGAGCGCCGCGGCGACGGCCTCGTGCTCCAGCCGGCGGAACGCGTCCTCGCCCTGGTTCCGGAAGATGTCGGGGATCGGGGCGCCCGCGCGCTGCTCCACGTCCTGGTCGGTGTCCCGCAGCTCGACGCCCCAGCGCCGGCCGAGCGCGTGCCCCACCGAGGTCTTGCCCGCGCCCATCGGGCCGCACAGGACGGCGAGCGGGCCGCTCCCGGGCGCCGGCCGGCCCGAGGCGCGCGACGACAGGCCGTGCGCGGAGGACGGCGGTGCGGGGCGGGTCGACATCGGGGCCTTCCGGGTGCGGGACACGGGAACCGGTCCGGACGCTACCAACACCGGGACACGCGCCGCCGGTCGGACCGGGCCGCGGACGACGTCGGACGCGCGGCGGCCCGCGCAGGTGCGGGGTCGGCGATGATGCTCCTCGGGGACGACCGCCGTCCCGCACCGCCGGGCCCGCCCCACCAAGGAGGACCATGAGCACGACCGACGACACCCCGACGCCCGGGGCCGCCGCGTCCGCCGCGTCCGCGGCGTCCCCGGTGACGGTCCGCGGCACCACGATCGGCTCCGGCCGACCCAAGGTGATCGTCCCGCTCACGGGCGCGACCGTCGACGAGCTCCGCACCCAGGCCGCGGCGGTCGTCGCGGCCGGCCCCGACGTCGTCGAGTGGCGGATCGACCACCTGGACGCCGGCTCGGCGACACCCGAGGCCGCCGCGACCGCCGCGCGGGCCCTGCGCACCGCGCTCGGCGACCTGCCGCTGCTCGCCACCACCCGCACCACCGCCGAGGGCGGGCTCGCCGACGTCACCGACGACGCCTACGCGGCCGGGTACCGCGCCGTCCTGGCGACGGGTGCCGTGGACCTGCTGGACGTCGAGGTGATGCGCGGCGAGGCGTGCGTGCGCGCGCTGGTCGACCTCGCGCACGAGGCCGGCGTCGCGGTCGTCGCGTCGAACCACGACTTCGACGCGACCCCCGCGCGCGAGGAGATCGTCCGCCGGCTGCTGCTCATGGCCGACCGCGGCGCGGACGTGCTGAAGATCGCCGTCATGCCGCAGGACCCGGGCGACGTGCTCACCCTGCTCGCCGCCACCTGGGAGACGTCGCAGCGCACCGGTCGCCCGCTCATCACCATGTCGATGGCCGGCACGGGCGTGGCCTCGCGGATCGCCGGCGGGGTGTTCGGGTCGGCGGCGACGTTCGGCATGGTCGGGCGCGCGTCCGCCCCCGGGCAGGTCGAGGTCGAGGCGCTGCGCGCGGCGCTGGACCTGGTGCACGGGGCCTGAGCGCGCCGCGCCCGAGGGCGACCCCACGAGGTGCGGCGGGTCCGCGGGGGCGGGCGCGCCGCACCTCCGGCTGCTCAGCGGGCGCGGGCCGCCAGCGCGGCGGCGTAGAGCTCCCGCTTCGGGACCCCCGCGACCTGCGCGATCTCCGCGACGGCCTCCTTGAGCCGCTCCCCGGCGTCGACCCGGGCCAGCACCTCGGCGACCAGCTCGGCCGTCGACGCGACCTCCCGCGCGGGCGCCCCGGCGACCACCACGGCGATCTCCCCGCGGACCTCCCCCGCCGCGGCCCACGCGGCGAGCGCCCCGAGGCCGTCGCGCACGACCTCCTCGTAGGTCTTCGTGAGCTCGCGGCAGACCGCCGCCGGCCGGTCCGCGCCGAACGCGGTCGCCATGTCCGCGAGCGTCTGCGCCAGCCGGTGCGGCGCCTCGAAGAACACCATCGTCCGGGGCTCGCGGTCCAGCGCGGTCAGGCTGCGCAGCCGCTCGCCGGGCTTGCGGGGCGGGAAGCCCTCGAAGCAGAACCGGTCCGTCGGCAGCCCGGACAGGGCGAGCGCGGTCAGCACCGCGCTCGGGCCGGGGGCCGCGGTGACGTCCAGGCCCGCCTCGACCGCCGCGGACACCACCCGGAACCCCGGGTCGGACACCGCGGGCATCCCCGCGTCCGTCACGACCAGCACCGTGCCGCCGCCCGCGACGACCGCCAGCAGCTCCGGCGTGCTCGCCGCCTCGTTGTGCTCGTGGTGGCTGATGACGCGCCCGCCGATCGTGACGCCCATCCGGGCCGCGAGCGCCCGCAGCCGCCGCGTGTCCTCCGCCGCGACCACGTCCGCCTCGGCGATCAGCCGCCGCAGCCGGGGCGAGGCGTCCTCGACGTCGCCGATCGGGGTCGCCGCCAGGACGAGCCGCCCGCTGCCGGAAGAAGAGGAGGAGTTCACGCGCCCACCCTGCCACCTCCCCGCCCCCTGCCCCGCGCAACCCCCTCCCCCGTCCCACCTGCCCCGCGCCGACGAGCGGTCACGACACGCGAGCGCGCGCCTCTCGCGTCCAGCGTGTCGTGACCCCTCGTGCTCCGGGAGGGGCGGGTGGGAGGGGACGCGCAGGCGGCGCGCCTACGATGGCGGGCGTGCCGCAGCCCGATCCGACCGCCGAGCCCGGGGTGCGCGACGTCGGCAGCGGCGCGCACGCGGCGCACGCTCCTGGCGAGGCTGCCGCGCTGACCGTCCCCGACTCCCCCGACCCGGACCGCGCGGACGACCCCGGCCTGTCCACCCACGACCGCCTGCTGGTCCACCTCCTCGGTGCGCGCACCCTGCTGCTCGGCGCCACCCGCCGTGCGCGGGTCACGGGCTGGCTGTGGCCGCTCGCCGTGACGCTGCTGGGCGGCGCGCTGCGGTTCTGGCAGCTCGGCCGCCCCCACGAGCTCGTGTTCGACGAGACCTACTACGTCAAGCAGGCGTACTCGCTGCTCGTGCAGGGGTACGAGGGCCAGTGGGCCGAGGGCGCGAACGACCTGTTCGTCGCCGGCGACGACTCCGCGCTGCGCCTGGCCCCCGAGTACGTGGTGCACCCGCCGGTCGGGAAGCTGCTGATCGCGCTGGGCATGCAGCTCGGCGGGGGGTTCGAGTCGTCGACGGCCTGGCGGCTCGCCTCGGCGGTCGCGGGCACGCTCGCGGTGCTGATGGTGGCGCGGATCGGGCGGCGGCTGTTCGCCTCGACGGCGCTGGGCACCGTCGCGGGCCTGCTGATGGCCGTGGACGGCGAGGCGATCGTGCACTCGCGCACGGGCCTGCTGGACAACTTCGTCATGGTGTTCGCCCTCGCCGCGTTCGGCGCCCTGCTGCTGGACCGCGACCAGGCGCGTCGACGCCTCGCGGCCAGGACCGCCGCGGTGCTGGACTCCGGGGCGGCGCTCGACCTCGGGCCCGGACTGGGCTGGCGGTGGTGGCGGTTCGCGGCGGCGGTGCTGCTCGGGCTGTGCGTCGGGACCAAGTGGTCGGGGCTGTACTTCATCGCGGTGTTCGGGCTGCTGTCCGTGGCCTGGGACGCGACGGCCCGACGGTCCGTCGGCGTGCGGTCCTGGGCGCTGGCCGCGCTGGTGAAGGACGCGGTCCCGGCCGGTGTGGTCGTCGTCGGGACGGCCGCGCTCACCTACCTCGCGTCGTGGTGGTCGTGGTTCACGCACCCGGGGGCGTACCAGCGTCAGTGGGCGGTCGAGCACCCGGGCGAGGGCGTCGGGTGGCTGCCGCCGGCCCTGCGGTCGCTGTGGCACTACCACCAGCAGATGTGGCACTTCCACACGACGCTCACCTCCGAGCACGCCTACCAGGCGCACCCGCTCGGCTGGATCGTGCAGTGGCGGCCCACGTCGTTCTACTACCCGAAGTCGGTCTCGACGCTGACCGGCGAGGCCGCCCAGCAGGCGTGCGGGTCGGACGCCTGCTCCCAGGCGATCACCTCGCTCGGCAACCCGGTGCTGTGGTGGCTCGGGGCCGCGTCGCTGCTGTTCGCGGTGGTGTGGCTCCTGGTGCGGCGCGACTGGCGCGCGGGGGCGGTGCTGTCGGGCGTCGTCGCCGGCTGGCTGCCCTGGTTCGCGTACGCCCACCGGACGATCTTCACGTTCTACTCGATCGCGTTCACGCCGTGGGTCGTGCTCGCGCTGGTGCTGGTGCTCGCGCTGCTCGTGCAGAGCCGCGACCCGGTGCAGCGCCGCCGGGGCATCGTCGTCGCGACCGCGGTCGTGGTGGTCGTCGTGGCGGTGAGCGCGTTCTTCTACCCGATCTGGACCGCGTGGGTCGTGCCCTACGACGTCTGGCACCTGCACATGTGGTCGCCGTCCTGGATCTGACCCCCGGACGGGGGCGTCAGCCGAGGTCGACGTGCCAGTCGACCTGCGGGCTGGGGTACCAGGCGAGGCCCTCGGCGTCCCAGTAGGGCCCGTGCCCCGCGACGCGCGCGGCGAAGTCGTCCCAGTCCCGCCGCTCCCTCGGGGTCCACGCGACCTCGGCGACCGCCGCGAGGCGCGGCAGCAGCATCGTCATCAGGTCGTCGATGCTGCGCAGGGTCTCGGTCCACACGGTCGCCTCGACCCCGATCACCGAGCCCTCCGGCAGCCCGGGCACCAGCGTCGTGGGCTCCCACTCGTAGGCGTCCCGCAGCTCGATGTGCCCGGCCCACTCGAGGCCGAGCGCGGTGTCCGCGTCGTACTTCATGTCGAGGTACGCCCGCGAGCCCGGGGACATCAGCAGCCGGGCGCCCGCCTTCGCCGCCGCGACCAGCGGCGCCGGGTCCATCCGGGTGTCCCAGTACTGCACGACCGTGCCGGGCTCGAGCGGGGTCGTGGCGATCTCCTGCCAGCCGACGACCTGCTTGCCAGCCGCCCGCACCGCGTCGCTCGCCATCGCGACCAGGCGCGCGTACTCCTCGCGCTCCATCGTCAGGACCTCGTCGCCGCCGATGTGCACGTACTCCCCGGGCGTCACCGCGGCCACGTCGCCGAACACGTCGCGCAGGAACGGCTCGGTCGCCGGCAGGTCCGCGTGCAGCCGGCTGAACCCGACCTCGATGCCCGTGTACGCCTCGGTGGGCTCCCCCGACGGGGTGGGCTCGCCGTACGCGTGCAGCGCCGCGTTGACGTGGCCCGGCACGTCGATCTCGGGGACCACCCGCACCCCGCGGGCCTGCGCGTACGCGACCAGCGCCGAGAACTCCTCGGTCGTGAACCAGCCACCCGGGTCCCCGTCGACCGCGGTGCCGCCGGACCGCGCCGCCAGCTCGGGCCGCGACGGCAGGTCGAGGCGCCAGCCTTGGTCGTCCGAGAGGTGCAGGTGCAGCACGTTCATCTTGTACGCGGACATCAGCTGCACGACCACCCGCAGGTCGTCGGGCCCGAAGAAGTGCCGCGCCACGTCGACCGACAGCCCGCGCCACGCGTGCACGGGCTCGTCGTCCACGTGCACCGGCCACGCCGCGAACGTGCCCTCGTGCGGGCGCAGCACCTGGTGCAGCGTCGCCAGCCCGCACATCAGCCCGTCCGGCGACCCGGCGACGACCTCGACCAGGTCGGTCACCACGTCCAGGCGGTACGCCTCCGCGGCCATCGACCCGTCGACGCGCAGGGCGACGTCCCCGGGCTGCGTCGGCTCGGCGACGTCGCGGTACCGGACCTCCACCGTCGTGCCGGACACCCGGCTCAGCGCCTCGGCGGCGAGCACGCCGAGCGAGACCTCCACCGGGCTGGTGCCCACGGTCACCGTGGTGGACGCCGTGACGACGAACGGGGCCCCCGCGCGCTCCTCGACCAGCCGCGGTGCCGGCACGAGACGCAGGGGGGTGGACGGAGCGGGCACGACGGTCCTTCCGGCAGCGGGGCACGTCCGGGGCGCAGCGCGCTCCGGCCCCCCGCTGCTCAGTGTGCCCTGTCACCAGCGCCTGTGGCAGCGACTCGCGGATCCGATTCGTCCGGTTCGGCGGAGACCGGCGTGATCCGCGGCGGCCCGACCGGAGCCGCCGGTGCTCAGCGCACCGGGGCGGGAACGGCGTCCGGGTCGGTGGCCGCGAGGCGGCGGGCGAGCACCGCGCACGCGGCGAGCTGCAGCTGGTGGAACACGATCACGGGCAGCGCGACACCGGCCGCCGCGACGGGGCCGAACAGCACCGACGCCATCGGCAGACCCGTGGCGAGGCTCTTCTTCGACCCGCACATCAGCAGCGCGATCCGGTCGCCGCGGCTGAGCCGGAGCAGGCGCCCCCCGGACCAGGTGAGGGACAGCATCGCGGCGAGCAGCACCACGCAGACCCCGACGAGCACCGCGAGCACGCCGACGGTCAACCCGTCCCAGACCCCCGAGCGCGCCGCCTCGGAGACGGACGTGTACGCGACCAGCAGGATCGTGCTGCGGTCGGTGGTCCGGGTGAGCCACTTCCGGGAGCGGACCCAGTCGCCGATGAACGGCTGGGCGACCTGCCCGAGCACGAACGGCAGCAGCAGCTGCAGCAGCGTCGCCCCGGCGGAGCCTCCCACCGGCCCGCCCGCGCGGGACATCAGCACGCCGACCAGCAGCGGGGTGAGCACGATGCCGAGCACGTTCGACACCGTCGCCCCGGTGATCGCCCCGGCGACGTTGCCGCGCGCGATCGAGGTGAAGACCACCGACGACTGGATGGTCGAGGGCAGCAGGGACAGGTAGAGCAGGCCGGTCTGCAGGTCCTCCGGCAGCACCGAACCGGGCAGCAGCTGCACCGCGAGCCCGAGCACGGGGAACACCAGGTACGTGGAGGCGAGCATCCCGCCCTGGAGGCGGAGGTTGCGCAGGCCGTCCCAGATCTCCCGGGTCGCCATCCGCGCCCCGTAGAGGAAGAACAGCAGGACGACCGCGGCGGTGGTCACGTGGTCCAGCGCCGCGGCGAACCCGCCACCGGCCGGCGCGAGCAGCCCCAGCACGAACACCGCGACGATCATCACGACCAGCGGGTCGACCCAGGTGGTCACGGCGGTGCGGGCCCGGGTCCACCCGCCGGGTCGGGAGGCGGACGCGTCAGGCACCGGGTCATTCTGCCACCGGGGCCGGCGCGGCCCGTCCGGTGCTCAGCCCACGGGCAGCACGTCGTACACCAGGTGCGCGAACTGCCCGTAGCGCTGCACGTCCCGGAGCCGCAGCCGGTCGGGGCCGACGCGGCGCGGCAGCACGGGCGCCCCGCCGGTCAGCGCAGCGGGCGCCACGCTGAGCTGCACCTCGTCGAGGGCGCCCACGTCGAGCAGCTGCCCCGCGAGGTCCCCGCCCCCGACGACCCACGCGTCGCGATCTCCCGCGGCTTCCCGGATGGTCGGCAGCGCTTCCCGGACGTCGCCCCGCACGAACCGCACGTCGGCGCCCGCGGGCACCGGCAGGTCCCGGGTGGTGAAGACGTAGTAGGGGCGGTCGCCGTAGTACGCGGGCCACTTCTCCGGGTGCGCGACGAGGTCCTCCTCCCGCAGCACCCACTCGTAGGTCGTCGACCCGGAGATCAGCACCCCGATGCCGGCGAGGAAGGCGTCGTGGTCGGGCACCTGCTCCGCGTCGACCGCGAACAACCAGGCGAGCGAGCTGTCCTCGTCCGCGATGTACCCACTGAGCGACGTCGCCGTGTTGTAGATCATCCGCATGACGTCATCGTGCACCCGACCACCGACACCGCCCCGGGACGCCCTCCGGCGTGCATGACGAAGGCCCGGGACCGTCCGGTCCCGGGCCTTCGACGTGCGGGGTGGAGCTGAGGGGAATCGAACCCCTGACCTTCTCATTGCGAACGAGACGCGCTACCAACTGCGCCACAGCCCCTTGAAGCGGTGATCAGCCTAGCACCCGTCGAGGGGTGGTCACGACACCGCCCGCGCGGCCCTACTCGCCGGCGGCACGACGGCGGGCGAGCACCGCGTCGAGGTCGATCGACCCCGTCGTCTCCGGCGCGACGGGCGCGGTCGCGGTCGCGGTCGCGGTGGCCTCGGCGACGGGCGCCGGGGCCGCCTCGGGGGCGGCCGGGGTCGGAGCCGGGGCGGTCGTGGGCCGGGCGTCCTCGGGGATCGCGGACGACGCCGCGGGGGCCGTCGTCGCGGCGGCCTCGTCACGGTCCGCGACGGAGCGCCGGGCGGGCGCGCCCAGCGTCGACCCCTCGACCTCGCCGAGCGGCACGGGGTCGCGCCGGGGCGCGGGCGCCTTGGTCGTGTAGGTGGGGGCCGGCACCGCGACCGGCGACCAGGTGTCGCCCTCGCGGCCGCCGTCCCGCAGGCGGGCGGACGTGCGCGCCGGGAGGTCCGCGCGGACGCGCGTGATCGCCTGCGTGTCGTCGATCGAGGGCCGGACGGCGCGACCCGCGGCACCCTGGCGTCCCGGACGCGCGGCCCGCTCGCGCAGCGGCGCGGTCGCCTCGGCGATCCGGCGCTCCCACTCGACCTCGGCGGCCTGGCCCTGCAGCACGGCGCGACGGCCCAGGCCGAGCACGCCCGCGAGCAGCACGGTCGGCACGACGCCGGCGACGATCCCGAGCGCGGTCACGCCGACGACGACCCAGCCGACGACGGAGAGCACCGCGAGGCCGGCGGCGAGCGCGCCCCGGCGACGCGCGGCGGCCCCGCGACGTGCCGAGGCGGCGGCGTGCGCGGCGTGCAGCTGCGCGGCGCGGCGGGTGGCGTCGGCGCCGACCCTGTCCTGGGTCCCGTGCGGTCGGTCCACGTCCGTGGCCCCCCTGTCCGTTCGAGCGATCCGGTTCCCGGTTCCCGGGGTGAGCAGCCCGACCCGCTTGTCCACCGGGCCGCAGTCCGTCCGGATCCCCCGGTTCACGTCGACCCGCCTCCGCCGTCGCGACCCGTCCGGGCCGGTCACGGCGAGCACGCGCAACGCGTCGGAGAACCGGTCGTCGGTCCGCGACTCGAGCAGCTGCTGCCGGTGCCGCAGCTTGTGCGGCACCAGGTACGCGATCCACAGGCCGACCACCACGAGGGTGGCCGGGCCGGCGAATTCGTACACTCCACGACGGTAGGTGCGGTGCGGCCGGTGCCCCCGGACCCGTCGCGGCGTGTCGAGCGGCACACCCGAGTGAAATCACACGGATGTGATTCAGGTGGGCCGCGCTCAGCCTCCCACACGGACGGACCGTCGGGGAGCCCCCGCGTGCTCCGACCTGCGGCGCAGCCCTCAGACGCCGCGGGACCGGGCCGCGTGCCAGCGGTCCAGCAGCCCGCCGGGGACCTCCTCGGCGGTCAGGGCGAACGTCCGGTGGTCGCACCACCGACCCTGGATGTGCAGGTAGCGCTCCCGCAGCCCCTCGTCGCGGAACCCGAGCTTCTCGACGACCCGCAGCGACGGCCCGTTCTCCGGCCGGATGTTGACCTCCACCCGGTGCAGGCCGAGGGTCCCGAAGCAGTGGTCCGTCGCCAGCGCCACGGCGGTGGGCGTGACCCCGCGGCCGGCGACGTGCTCGGACACCCAGTAGCCGATCGACGCCGAGTACAACGAGCCGTACGTGATGCCCGAGACGGTGAGCTGGCCGACGAGCTCGCCGTCGACCTCGATCGCGAACGGCAGCGACGTGCCCGTCCGCGCCTGCCGGTCCAGCGTGCGCACGAACTGCCCGAACGTCGGCCGCCGTCCCGTCACCGCCTCCGGCGCCGTCGCGTCCCACGGCTCCAGCCACGCGGCGTTCACCGCACGCAGCCGCATCCACGCGACCTCGTCCGCCCGCCGCAGCGGCCGCAGCCGCACCGGCGCGTCGACCAGCGTCACCGGCCACCCGCGCGGCATCAGCGCTCCAGCACGAGGCAGTGGACGACCTGCCCCGCCACGACCGCGCCGTCCTGCTCGCCGACCACGGCCAGCGCGTTCGCGTGCGCGAGCCCCGCGATCGACGAGGCGGAGGGGTCGCCGACCGGGGTGACCCGGTAGCCCTCGCTCGGCGAGCCGACGACCGCCGCGGGCACGAACTGCCGCACCCCCTCCGGGGACGGCCAGCCGACGTCCGCGCGCGCGGCCACCGACGGCCGGAACAGGTCCGTGTGCCCGGCCATCGCCCGCAGGGCCGGCCGCACGAACACCTCGAACGCCACCTGCGCCGCCACCGGGTGCCCGGGCAGCGCGAAGAACGGCACCGCCCCGGAGCCACCGCCGACCGTGCCGAACCCGTGCCGGAACCCGGGCGCCATCGCCACCTGGTCGAACCGGACCGTGCCCAGCGGCGCGAGCACGTCGGACAGCGTGTCGTGCTGGGACTCCGACAGCCCGCCGGTGGTCACGACGACGTCCGCACGGACCAGCTGGTCCTCGAGCGCCTCGCTCAGCACCGCACGGTCGTCGGTCACCACCCCGACCCGCACGGCGGTCGCACCCGCGTCGCGCACGGCCGCCTCGAGCGCGTGACCCGCCGACTCGTAGACCCCGCCGTCCCGCCGGGGGGCGCCCGGCTCCGCGAGCTCCGACCCGATCGAGACGATGACCACCCGCGGCGCCGGGTGCACCCGCAGCCGCCCGCGACCGGTCGCCGCGGCCACCGCGAGCTGCCGCGCTCCGAGCCGGGTCCCCGCCGCCAGCACCACGGACCCCGCCCGGGCGTCCGACCCGGCGGCCCGCACGTGCTCGCCCGGCGCGGGCACGTGGTGCAGCGCGACCCGCACCGCGCCCCGGTCGGTGTCCTCCGCCGCGACGACCGCATCCGCGCCGGCCGGCAGCGGCCCGCCGGACGCGATCCGCACCGCCTGGCCGGGGGCGAGCCGGATCGCCTCGGGGTCGCCCGCCTGCACGTCGTGCGCCACCGGCAGGACCAGCGGCCGGCCCGGGACGCCGCCCCGCAGGTCGCCGCTCGCCACCGCGTAGCCGTCCCGGGCCGCGACGGGCGCCGGGGGCACGTCGACCGGTGCGGTCACGTCCTCGGCGAGGATGCAGCCCGGGGCGTCCGAGAGGACGACGTCGAGCGGGGCGACGGGGCCGACCGCGGACAGCACCGCCGCGAGCTGGTCCTGGACGGATCTCATGGCGGCATTCTGCCCGCGGCCGGCTCGGCGGCGCGCACGCATCGCCGCGCGTCGGTCGCGCAGCAGGTCCGGGGCCCGCGGTGCCGCCAGAGGTGTGACATGGACCGGTGGTCCTACCCCGGGCCGCGTGGATCGGGGAGGATGGGGCACATGAGCGCCGCTGCCCAGCCGTACCCGCACGTGTCCGACGGCAGCGAGACGACCGAGGTGAAGGACGAGTTCCGGGCGCTGCTGCGGGCCGCCCGGCAGGCCCGCTCCCCGCGCCGGCGTGCCGAGGCCGCCGCCGCCCTCGCCGACGTGGTGGGGACGATCCCCGCGCTGGACGGCGCGACCTGTGTCGCCGCCTACTGCGCGCGGCCGACCGAGCCCGACACCGGCCCGCTGCTCGACGCGCTCGCCGCCCGCCGGGTCGAGGTGCTGCTCCCGGTGCTCGGCGCCGGGCTGCAGCGCGAGTGGGCCCGGTACGCCGGCCGCGACGACCTCCGGCAGCGCGCACCGGGCCGGCCGCCCGAGCCGTCCACCCCCGCGCTCGGCGCCGACGCGCTCGCCGAGGCCGACGTGATCCTGGCACCTGCGCTGGCCGTCGACACCGCCGGCACCCGGCTCGGCCAGGGCGGCGGCTGGTACGACCGCGCGCTCGGCTTCGCCCGGCCGGGGACGCCGGTGATCGCCCTGGTGTTCGCCGAGGAGCTCTACGACGCCGCCGTGCACCCGCTGCCGCGCGAGCCGCACGACCGCACGGTCGACCTGGTGGCGACCCCCGAGCGGTGGCTGCGCCTCGGGTCCTGACGCCCGCCCGGCGGTAGAGCGCGACGGGAATAGCCGGAGGCCGCGTATCCTTGGCACTCGGACGAGGAGAGTGCCAGGGACGCGGAGCCCCCGCGGTGCCCGGCTCGCCACCCACCAGCAGCTCACGTCACCGCGGGAGACAGCAGTGCCCACCTACGCCTACACCTGCACCGAGTGCGGCCACGCCTTCGACATCCACCAGTCGTTCAGCGACGCGGCGCTCACCGAGTGCCCCGCCTGCGGCGGCCGGCTGCGCAAGGTGTTCTCGTCCGTCGGGGTCGTCTTCAAGGGCTCGGGCTTCTACCGCAACGACTCCCGGTCGACCACCTCGTCGTCCACCGGCGCCGCACCGGCGGCGGCCCCGGCCACGTCGGGGTCGAGCACGACGTCCTCGAGCGGCTCGTCCCCGACCGGGTCGTCCTCGACGTCGGGCGGCAGCACGCCGTCGGCGCCCGCCGCGTCGTCGTCGAGCAGCACCGCCGCGAAGCCCGCCGCGGGCTGAGCCGGACGCCGCCGCGCGATCACGCGGCGGCGAGTCCTCCACAGCGGCGGAGCCCGCGCGTCGTCCCCAGGGCGGCTGGCGACGAGCGGCACCCGAGCGGGCTGCGCGCCTAGCGTCGCGCCCATGCCCCTCACTGCTCGCGCCACCCCGACGGTCGGCCCCACCCGGCGCCGGCTGCGCGTCCTGGCCTGGCGCGCCCGCTACCCGCTGGCCGCCCTCTGCGCCGGGCTCGCCGTCGTCCTGGCGACGGAGCGCCTGCGCCCACCCGACCCGCCGTCCCGCGCGGTGACCGTCGCCGCGCGGGACCTGGCTCCGGGGACGCCGCTCACCGACGCCGATCTGGTGGTGCGGCGGGTCCCCGTCGCCCTGGCGCCCGCCACGGGTCCGCCGCTCGCCCCCGACGACCTCGAGGGCCGCTGGCTCGCGGTCCCCGTGCCCGAGGGCCTGGTCCTCGCGGGGGAGCTGCTCGTGGACGAGGACGCCGCGCCGCCGGACGGGACGGTGGTCGTCCCCGTGCGCTTCGCGGACGCCGGGGTCGCGGCGGTCCTGCGACCCGGGACGCGGGTCGACGTCGTGGCGTCGCCGCTGGTCGACGGCGCCGGCCCCGAACGCCTGGCCCGCGGTGCCCTCGTCCTCCCCTCGCCGACGACGGACGACGGCGACGGCGGACCGGGGACCGGCTGCGGGCTGCTGGGTACCGGGTCGGCCACGGACGACGGGCCCGTGCTGCTCGCGGTCACACCCGACGAGGCGGTCCTGCTCGGCGGGTCGGCGGCGTCGCGCGCGCTCGGACCGGTCATCGTGGGATGATGCGGACATTTCGGAAGCTCGAGACCGGGGGCATGGACATGAGCGATGCACTGAACAAGGGTCTGCGGGGCGCGACCGACCGGGCTCGAGGCCTCGCCGGGGTGTTCCAGGGGTTCAAGGACTTCATCTCGCGCGGGAACGCGATCGAGCTCGCCGTCGGTGTCGTCATCGGCGCCGCGTTCACCGGCGTGGTCACCGCCCTGCAGACGGGCTTCATCGCCCCGCTGATCGCGATGATCTTCGGCAAGCCCGACATCAGCACGATCTGGCAGATCGGGCCCGCCGGAGAGGCGCAGATCAGCGTCGGGCTCATCCTCAACGCGCTGCTGCAGTTCCTCATCACCGCGGCGGCGGTCTACTTCTTCATCGTCCTGCCGCTCGACAAGCTGGCCGAGCGGCGCAAGCGCGGCATCGAGGCCGAGCCCGCGCGGCCCTCCGAGGACATCCTGCTGCTCCAGGAGATCCGCGACCTGCTCGCCTCCCAGTCCAGCCCCGCGCTGCGCCAGGACACCGGGCAGACCCCCACCACGGGCCGGCACGGCGCCGGCGGCACGCCCGACGTGCCGCCGCCCTCCGTCTGACCCGCGCACCCGCCGCGGCTGTTGGGGCGGTGGGAGGATGGCTCCCGTGAGCACGCCCTCCCCCGCCCCGCAGCCCCGCGACGCGTCCCCGCACCGCGACGCGTCCCCGCACCGCGACGCGGAGCAGCCCAGCGCCACGGACCAGCCCAGCGTCACGGACCAGCCCAGCGACGACGGCGCCCGCCGGCCCACCACGGCGCCTGCGGCCTCGACCCGGGTCCCCGCCGCGCGCGTGGTGGACGACGCCCCGCTGATCCCCGGCCGCAGCGCGGACGACTCCGACGCCGGCTGGGGCGACGACCGGGCGGACTCCAACGACGACCGCCTGCTCCGGGACGTCCCCCCGCACTGGTGACCCCCGCCTCACGTCGCCGAGAAGGGACCGCCGCACCCAGATAGGGCCGCGGAGCGCCCTACCTCGACCCGGAGGTCCTGTCTCGGTGACGCCGGCGTGCGGGTCGCCGTCAGCGGGTGGCGCGCTGGACCGCGGCGCCGACGACCGAGTCGACGCGCGCGCCCCGGCGCGTGATGCCGAGCTCGTGGCGCAGCGCGGCGGCGAGCTCGTCGGGAGTGCGCTCGGTGCCGTCGGACACCAGCCACGCGACGAGGTCGTCGAGCTGGTCGTCGGAGTACGCGCTGACGGGCAGACCGGGACGGACGTCCGGGCGCGGACCGCCCGGCACCGCCAGCGTCGGCTGGACGACGCGGACCGCACCCGTCATCGGCGCGGCGGCCTCCATCACCCCCGGGATGTCGGCGGCGGTCGCCGGAGCGGCCCCCGTCACCGGGACCGCACCCGTCGCGGGCGCGCCACCGGCGGCGGAGCCCGGGTCCGACGGGGAGGCGTCCGCACCCACGGCACCGGGCGCAGCACCCGCGGGTCCGTCCGCCGGCGCGACGGCCGTCAGCGGCACCGCACCGGTCGCCGGAGCGTCGGACACCCGGCGCTCCCCGGGTCCGGTGCCGCCGCCCGCGGGCAGGTCGGCACCGGGGACCACCGCGAACCCGGTGAGGGTCGGCGCGGGCCCGGTGCCGTCGTCGTCGAGCAGGACCCCGTCGAGGTGCGCCCCCTCGGGCAGCAGCAGGCGGCCGCGGCGACGCTGCTCGGCCGTGCGGGCCAGGCGCTCGTCGGCGACCGCGTGCAGGGCGCGGCGGATGCGGTCGACCTCGGCCTCGGGGTCGAGGAACGCGGCGGCGGACCAGACCCGCAGCACGCTCCACCCGAGGCGCTCGAGGCGCTCGGCGACCTGCCGGTCGCGGACGCGGACCGACGGCTCGGTGAGGTACGCGTCGTCGTCGGTGAGGACCGCGACCAGGAAGCTCGCCGGGCAGCTCGGGGTGGCCGACGGCGAGCGGGAGGTGCAGCCCACCGGGCAGACCGTGGTCGAGCTCGACGACGAGGCCGTGCCGCCACAGGCGCTCCGCGAGGTCGACGACGAGCCGGTCGGGCGCGTGGTCCGCGGGCCGCTCCTCGGCGAGGGGCGCCGTGACGGGCTCGGCCTCGTGGGTGTCGTCGGTGAGCTCGCGGGCCGGGTCGGGCGCGGGCGCCGGGTCCTCGACGAACGGGGCCACGGCGCGGTCGGTCTCCCCCGCGGCGCGGCGCTCGGCGAACCGCAGCAGGTCGGCGAGCAGCCGGGGCCCGGGTCCGCGCAGCCGCTCGGGGTCGATGTCGGCGGTCGCGAAGCAGGACACGACGTCCAGGCGGTGCCGGGTGACGCCCAGCGCGGCGAGCAGCAGCGCGTCGCCGCCGGGGCCGCTGATCGGGCCGAACCGGTGCAGCACCCGCCCGTGCGGGGTCCGGCCGAACCCGAGCGACAGGATCAGGGCGTCCCGGCGCAGGCCGGCGACGTTGGTGAGGTCGGTGACGACGAACGGCTCCGGCCGGGTGCCGTCGAGCGCGGCGGCCAGCGACGGCGAGTCCCGGACCTGCGCGAGCACGGCCTCCCGGACCTGCGCGGTGTGCAGGGCCGACGCGGTGACGACCGCCAGCGACTCCTCGGGGTGGGTCAGGGCGTGCTCGATGACGAGCTCGACGACCCGGTCGACGTCCGCGCGGGTGCTCTGCACGGCCCCGGTGCCGTCAGGCATCCCGGTGCCGTCGGGCACGAGGTGGTGGCCGACGGCGGCGGCGCTGGTGGGCAGCGGCGTCGGCGACAGGACGTCGGCGTAGCCGTGCGCGGCGAGGAACGCCGTCAGGTACGGGTCGCGGCGGGAGGCGTCGGCGCGCAGGTGCACCGTCGGCAGCACGTCGGCGAGCTCGCGCACGGCGGTGCCCGAGGCGCAGCGGCGGTCGCCGACGACGACGACCTGGCGGCCGCGGGCCAGCGCGGGCAGCGCGACCTCGACGGGCAGGTGGGCGGCGGCGTCGATCACGACGAGGTCCACGGTCCGGGCGGCGGGCAGCACCTGCGGCACCAGCATCGGTGCGGCGGCGAGCACGGGCCGGAGCCGCCGGGCGACGTCGGGGTACCGCTCGAAGGTCTCGCGCAGGCCGGTGGTGCGGTCCTCGACCAGCTCCGCGAACAGCGCCTCGGTCTGCTCGGTGTGCAGCGCCATCGTGCTGCGGACGTGCGCGGCGGCGCGGGCGCGCACCGGGCCGGCGAGCGCGGCGGTGTGGGCGACGTCGAGCTGGCGGTACTCCGCGGCCAGCCGGCCGAGGGTGCGACCGTCGTACCCGGCGAGCGCGGGGTCGGCGGTGAGGATCTGCTCGAAGACCGTGCTCCACCAGGCGAGCTCGAGCTCCGCGCCGACCAGGTCCGGGGCGACCCGGCGGTCGGCGAGGTCGTCGAGCAGGTCGCCGAGGCCCGCGGCCACCAACGACCGGACGAGCCGGGTGCGCTCGGGCAGCACCGCCAGCGACTCGCGCGCGGCGACCAGGCGGCCGGCGCGCTCGCGGACCTCCGCGAGGGGACGGCCGAGCAGGTCGCCGCCCTCCGGGGTGCCGGCGAGGACGGCCGCGAGGGCGTCGACGTCGTCGCGGACCTCGCGGTGCTCCGCCTCGATCTCCGCGAGCCCCTCGGGCAGCCGCGGCCAGCCGCCGGCGGGGCAGTGCGCCTGCCAGATCCCGCGCTGCCGCTGCACGTCGAGCAGCGCCGCGTGCAGGTCCGCGACGGGGCGGCCGGGGCGCAGCAGGTCCTTGGCCTGCTTGCGCAGCCGGCGCCGCAGCCAGTAGCCCATCGGGGTGCCGTGCTCGGCGCGCCAGGCCTTGCTCGCGGTCGCGGCGACCATGTCGGCGGGGTTGCGCTCGAAGACCAGCGGCTGGAACACGTCGAGGACGCCGCGGACGCCGTGCAGGACGTCGAGCTGCTCGGCCCAGGCGGCGAGGGCCGTCGCGGGCGTGAACCCGGTGACCTCGGCGACCTCGGCCACGCGGCGCTCCACCGCGGCCAGACCGGACTCCCCCGCGAGCCGCTCGGCCCGGCGCAGCGCGTCGGCGGCCTCGGCGTCGGACAGCAGCGCGGCGCCGTACCAGGGGGTGTCGACGGGGCGCAGCGTGAACGCGCCGGCGCGGGCGGCCTCGGTGCAGCTCGGCGCCCACGGTCGCGCGGCGGGCGGCGTCGAGCGACCGGGCGACCTCGCCGGGCAGGCGGACGGTCGTGCGGGGCGCGGGGCGCTGGGCGGTGAGGGTGGCGAGCGCCTGGAACGCGTCGTACGCGGAGGCGCCCCAGGGCTGCCGGACGAGGTGCAGGCCGTCGACGTAGCCGCGCAGGCGCTCGCGCCGCTCGACGAGGGACCGGCGCAGCTCGCCCGCGGCGACGGGGTCGCCCGCGTCGACGTCGAGCGTCATCGCGCCCATGAGCCGCCGGGCGGAGGCCTGGCGCCACGCGGCGTCGGGCGCCACGTCGAGCAGCACCTCGTCGACGCCGAGCTGCTCGAGCCGCTCGCGCAGCGCGACGGCGGCGCGGCGGTGGCCCGGGACGTAGAGCACGGTGCGGCCGCCGGCGGCGGCGTCCGCGACCAGCGCGGCGAGCGTGCCGGTGACGTCGCTGTCCGCGGGGGCGTCGACGAAGACGTGCGTCCCGCCGGCCACCACGTCGAGGACGTGCTGCTGGGCGGGGTCGAGGTCGCCGACGCCGCGCTCGGTGCCGGGGTCGCGGTCGCCGCGGGCGGGCTCGGGCAGGGCCACGGCGAGCCGCTCGGCGGCCTCGGGGACCCCGGCGAGCGCGGCGACGACCTCGTGGCGCTCGAGCGCCGGGGCGAGCCGGTCGAGGTCGTCGACCAGCACCTGCCCCGGGTGCACGAACGTGCCGACGACGATGCGGTCGACCAGCTGGAAGTCGTCGAGCACGGCGGCGCCGAGCGAGGTCAGCCGGGTGATCGCGTCCCGCGGGTCGAACCCCGACCCGGTGAAGGCGCTCCGGGCGACGGCGCCCGGGTCGAGCAGCGCGCCGCGGGCCCGCAGCGCCCGGGCGAGCACGGGGTTGACCTCGAGGGACGGCTCGAGGGTGAGCTCGTAGTCGCTCTCGGCGGTGCCGCGGGCGCGCAGCGACACCGGGCGGAGCAGGACGGGGGCGCGCACGCGGCGCGGCGTGCTCGCGGGGGCCTCCCCGGACCGGTCGTCGTCTCCCGCACCGGCGGCGTGCTCGCTGGTGGCGGTGGCGATGGCGGCGACGTCGTCGGTGGCGACGTCGGGGGTGCTCGGCTCGGTCCAGGACGCCACCCCGATCGCGAGGTAGGTCGGCGCGATGCCGTACTGCTGCGCGTAGGTCCCGGCGCGGGCGGCGACGGCGCGGGCCCGGCGGCGTGCGGTGCCGAGCGCGGCGCCCTCGCGCACGAGGTTGGACAGCCGGGTCTCGCGGCCGGCAAACAGCTGCGCGGTCCCGGACGGGTGCGCGGCGGACAGGTCGAGGGCGGCGTCCCCGAGCAGCTCGACGTCGGCGAGCGTGGACCCGCCGGCGGCCTCGACCAGCGCGGCGCGCCAGGTGCTGGTGGCGCCGGCGACGAGCTCGGCGGCGGACGGCGGCTCGACGAGCACGGGGCCGGAGGCCTGCCCCGCACCGGGGTCGTCGGCCTGCGGGCCGGGGCGCCGGTCGGCGGCGGGGCGTGCCCCGTCCGTCCCGGTGCCCGGGGTCACGGCGGCGGGGTCCGGCCTGCTCGACGCGGGGTCGACCGGCGCGGACGGGACCGGAGGGGTCGACGGGGTCGACGGGGCGACCGGGGCCGCCGCCGGGGAGGCGGCCGGCTTGCCGAGGGCGGGGCGGCGCGCGGGGACCTTCACCCGTCGAACGCTAACCGCCCGGGGGCCGCCAGGGCACCGTGACGCGCCGCCGAGCGGGGTGATCACGCGGAACCCGCCGTGCCGGGCGACCGGCCGGAGCGGT
Source organism: Cellulomonas sp. KU4C (assembly GCF_056868065.1). Taxonomy (NCBI): domain Bacteria; kingdom Bacillati; phylum Actinomycetota; class Actinomycetes; order Micrococcales; family Cellulomonadaceae; genus Cellulomonas; species Cellulomonas sp. KU4C. Next base: position 337,389 of record NZ_CP200322.1, read on the forward strand.
GCTCGACGGGCGGTCGGGGCGGCCGTCGGTGCTGCTCGGCCGGGAGGTAGTCGACGGTGCGCACCGCGCAGGGGGCAGGCGATGCGCACCGTCGGGATGAACTATGGCCCCGGGGTGGTGCAGCGGTCAACAACCTGGCGTCCTCCCGGGTGAACGCTCACACAGACTGGTCACAGGCCCAGGGCGTCGCCCCAGGTCGCGCGCCCGGGGGTGTGGGCGAGATCACCCGCCGCCACCCGGCCGTGGTGGCCTGGCGGGACCTGTCAGCCGCTGCAGGCCCCGCCGGCAGCACCATGTCTAGACGCCGGCCGGGGCCGGTCGTCGACCTGAGTGCTCCGGCCGGGGCCGGACTGAGTGGCCCGGGCCCGAACTGGGTGGCGCGGCCGGCGCGCTAGGTGGTCGACCGGCGGCGCCCGGCTGCGTGGTCACACCTCGGCCCACCCGCCCAGCGATCCACGGCTCCCGAGACCCAGCTTCCGCAGCGCGCGGCTCATGTGGTTCTCCACCGTCCGCACGCTGAGTCCGAGGCGGTCCGCGATCTGCCGGTTGCTCAGCCCGTCGCGGGCGAGCACCGCGACCTCGCGCTCCCGGGTGGACAGCGGCTCCTCGCGGAGCGACCCGCGCCGGCCGGTGGCCTCCGGGATCCGACGCGCCCGGGCCGCGAGCGCCGCCTCGTCCAGGCCCAGGATCATCTCGGCCTGCTGCGCGAGCCCGGGGGCGACGAGCGCGCGGGTCCGCGGCAGCGCGGCCTCGACCGCCGGGCGGTCGCACGCGGCGATGCCGAGCAGCAGGCGGACGTACGGCTCCAGCAGCGGCACGTCCGACCGGTCGAGCACGTCCCGCACCACGGCGGCACGCGAGGGCGGCAGCGCCGCGGGCCCGCCGACCCAGGTGAGCAGAGCGGGCTGGAGCAGGCCGGCCTCGGCGTAGCGCAGCCCCGCCTCCCAGGCTGTCCCCGCGGCGCTCTCGGCGTCCCCCGCCGCGGCGACGGTCGCGACCCGGGCGAGCACCCGCAGCGAGCGGACCAGCGGGTGGTAGGTCCGCGGGGTCGAGTCGAGCTCGCGGAGCATGACCCGGGCGAGCGTGGCGTTGCCGGCGTGGGCCTGGAGCACGGCCGCGACGGTCATGCCGCGCCGGTGGAACGTCGTCTCGATGGGACCCGCGGGCCCCAGGCGCAGCGCCGTGCTGACCACCCGCCACGCCGCACCGGGCTGCCCGGCGAGATACAGCACCTCCGCCAGGACGCACGCGTGCACCCGGATCCCGAGCGCGTCGACCTCCGCGTACGCGGCGTCGAGCATCCGGCGCTGCCACCCCTGGGCCTCCGCGAGCCGCCCGCACATCGCGAGCCCCTCCCCGCGCAGCGCCGCGAGGTAGTGCCGGACCTCCGGCTCCGCGTCCCCGACGTCCGCCGTCGCGCACACCCGGACCGCCTGCTCGGGCCACCCGCCCTCGAGCAGCGCGGCGGCGCGCACCACCGCGGGCCAGCCGCGGAACAGGCGGACCGGGACGTCGGCGTGCGGGGCGTCGGCGATCTCGTCGGCGCTTCGGCCCTCGCCGAGCTCGCGCAGGACCTGCTGCTTCAGGTCCCGCAGACGCAGGAGCGGACCCGGGTCCGCGGGGCCGTCCCCCAGGCCCGCGTCGACGTCCTCGGTCGCGTCGCCCCGCCACCCCTGCCACCGGGCGCGGTAGTACGCGAAGGTGAGCCGCTCGTCCTCGCCGTCCCGCTCCGTCGGCCGGGTGCCGTCGAACACCGCCTGCAGCTGGTCGGTCGCGGGCCGGCGCATCAGCTGGGCCAGGTACGCGTTCGCGGTGCGCAGGGACGGCGCGAGCAGCCACGCGGACCGGAGCGCGGACTCCTCGACGGTCGCCCGCTCGTGCACCAGGCCCGCCAGCTCGGCCGTCCACCGCCAGTACGTGTCGCTCTCCGCGGTCACGTCGCCCAGCAGCACGGCGGTCGGCTCGTCCTGGTGCGGCCGGTGCGGGACGAAGCCGGGACCCGTGCGCGCGTCCACCCGGTCGGCGAGCCGGCGGCGCCGGTGCGGGCTGGTCCGCTCGCGCAGCACCCGGGCGAGCACCGGGGGCGCGACGCCGTACATCTCGTCCGACTCCGCCACGTCGTGGCTGACCACGCGGCCCGCCTCGAGGAGCTCGGCCAGCACCGCGGGGTCCACGATCTGCTCGGCGACCCCGGCGGGCACCGGGCCGATGCCGGACAGCAGCTCGAGCGCCTCGACGACCTCGGGCCGGGCGTCCGACAGGAAGACGTACGCCACCGGGGCCGCCGGGACGTCGACCAGGGTGCCGTCCTCGGCCCACAGCCCGTCGACCCGGCGCAGCGCGCCGGCCGCACGGGCCGCGTCGGTGAGCGCCACGACCGCGCGGGGGTTGCCCCCGGTCTGGGCCAGCACCGACGAGGTCAGGCCGGTGTCGGCGGGGGCGCCGAGCAGCGAGCTCAGCAGGGCCGCCACGGCACGGAACCCGAGGGGCGGCAGCCGGACCTCTGCGGGGGCGCGCTCGACCAGCACCTCGCGCATCGCGTCGGTCGGGCTGCGCAGCGGGTCGGCCGTGCAGCTCGCCACCAGCACGCAGCTGGTGCGGCCGAGCACGCGGCGCAGCACCGCGAGGCTGCGGGCGTCCATCCGGTCGACGTCGTCGACGAGCAGCAGCGAGCGCCGGCCGACCAGCTCCTGCGCGAGCCACGCGGTGAGGACCGTCTCGTCCGCGGTGCGGGGCGGCGCCGACGCGTGGTCGAGCAGCGCGGCGAGCGGCCCGGTCCCGCCGGCCCGCAGCAGCATCCCCTGCAGCCCGCGTCGCGACGCGTCCGCCAGGAGCGACTCGAGCACGGTCGTCTTGCCCGAGCCCCGGTCCCCCCGCAGGAGCACGTCCCGGCCCAGCGGCAGCCAGCGGTGCACCGCCCCGACCGCCGCCGCGAATCCTTCGACCTCCATGCCGGTGCCCTCTCGTTGGTGTCCCGAACCCACGCACACTGCGGGTTCCGCACCACTCACCGAGCACCGCCCGCCCACCTACTCAGCAGGCGGCAGCGCGGTGACGCCCCGGGCGCGAGCCGGTTGAGTGGCCGTCGACGCACCTCTGCCGGTACCTACCCAGTCCTCCGCGGCCGCAGCGCGGTCCCTGCCCGGCGGCTACGCGCGGGGCGTGAGCCGCAGCCCCGGGATCACCGGCGCGGGCAACGGCGCGTCCGCGTGCCCCGTGACCCGGCCGAACCGCGGGGCCGGGCCGGTGACGTCGGCGATCTCGGCCTGCCACTGCGTGCGGGCCGCGACGACCTCCTCGTGGTCGCGCCCGATGAAGTTCCACCACATCACGATGCGCTCGCCGAGCGGCAGCCCGCCGATGAGCAGCACCCGCACCTCGGCGTCGCCCGTGGCGGTCAGCGTCAGCGTCGTCGCACCGGGGGCCCGGTAGAGCAGGTGGTGCACCGGCGCCGGCGTCCCGTCGACCGCGACCGCCCCCGCGTCGACCAGGACCGCGTGCTCGAACGCCGGGTCGACCGCGAACGCGTGCGCCGCACCCGGCCGCAGCCGCACCTCCGCGCCGACCAGCGGGGAGAACGTCGGCACCGGCGACGTCGACCCGGCCAGCGACCCGAGGAACACCCGCGCCTCGCCGCCGTCGAGCGCCGTCACCGGCGGGACGTAGTGGTCGAACGCCGGGTCGGCGTCCCGATCACGCTCGGGCAGCACCGTCCACAGCTGCACGCCGTGCAGGACGGTGGTGGCGGGCGTGGAGTCCTCGGAGTGGCTGATCCCGTGCCCCGCGGTCATCAGGTTGAGCTCGCCCGGGCGGACCAGGCAGTGCGTGCCGAGGCTGTCGCGGTGCTCGATCTCCCCCGAGAACAACCAGGAGACGGTCTGCAGCCCGGTGTGCGGGTGCGGCGGGACCCGCATCCCGCCCGTGAGCGCGACGTCGTCGGGACCGTAGTGGTCGAGGAAGCACCACGCACCGACGAACGACCGGGCACGCTGCGGCAGCGTGCGGCGCACGGACATCGCCCGGATCCCGCCGAGTGGGACGTCCCGGGGCTCGAGCACCTCGGTCCCCGCGGGCGGGGCGGTCGGGCGGCAGTCGTGCTCGGTCGCGACCGCTTCGAGGTTGGTCATGGCGTCTCCCGGCGGTGGTCCGCGGCCGACCGGCGTGCGCCGGCGTGGCGGCCAGGGTACCCACGGCACCGACCGGCGGCGCCGCCCCGGGTCAGCCGCGCCGGAGGCGTGCGGCGTAGGCGTCGAGCACGTCGAGGACCCCCTCGTGGACCCACACGCGGTTGCGCTGCCGCCCGCTGCGCTCGACCAGCACGCCGGCGTCCGCGAGCTGCTGGAGGGCCCGCTGCGCCGTGACCGCGTTGAGGCCGAGCCGCTGCACGAGGAACCGCGAGCTGACGACCGGCTGTGCGACGAGCTGCGGCAGCACCTGCCAGGCGGCGGCCTGCGGCCGGAGCGCGCCGAGCGCGAACCTCGCCGCGTCGACCTGCGCCGCGAGGTCGTCCACCAGCCGCCGGCCGGTGAGGGCGGCGTACCGGCTGGCCCGCGTGAACTGCTCCACGATCGGCCGGGCGTCGCCGGCGCGGTACGCCGTGAGGGCGTCGACATAGGCCTCGGTGTCGGTGAGCAGCCCCGCGGAGACGGGTGCGGTGGTCCGCGTCATCACCCGCTTCGCCCGCAGGATCGCGTGGACCAGCGCCCGCCCCGTGCGCCCGTTGCCGTCCGCGAACGGGTGGATGGTCTCGAACTGCGCGTGGGCCACGGCCGACTGGAGCAGCACGGGCAGGTCGTCCCGCGCGATGAACCGCACCAGGTCGGCCATCGCGGCGGGCACGAGGTCGGCCTGCGGGGCGATGTAGGCCGCGCCGCGCGGGCTGATGCCGCTCGTCCCGACCCACACGAGACCGTCCCGGTACCGCCCCGCGTGAGCGCCCCACCCGGGCTGCGCCGCCAGGAGCACCCCCTGCATCGTGAGCACCGCCTGCTCGTCCAGGCGGTCGGCGAGGTCCAGCGCGGCCTCCATCGCCCGGACGTTGCCCACGACGACCGTGGCGTTCTGGCTGGTCGACTGGTCCAGCTCCGCCAGCGCCAGCTGACGGGCGCCGACCGTGACGTTCTCGATCTGCGAGGACGACGTCGACTCCGTCCGCAGCAGGATCGACGACATCGGACCGAGCACCGGGTCGTCGAGCCCGAGTGTCGCTGCGGCGTAGCTGTCCAGCCCGGTCAGTGCGGTCGCGGCCTCCTCGACGTCCGCCGCCAGGTCCGCCGGCACGGGCGGGCGGTAGTCCGCGATCGCGGGCGGGACGCTCGAGAAGTACGAGCCGGATCCCGCGGCGACCTGGGCGCGGGTCGACATCCCGTCGGTCTCCGCGATCCAGACGTGCTCCGTGCTCGCGAGCGGAGCGATGGGGAGCGGGTCGACCATCGGACCATCTTACTTACAGTTTCGACCGAACTGTAAGTACCACGCTCGCGTCCGGACAGATCCTCGGGCCTGCGCGCTCAGAGCCGCAGCGCCCGGCGCAGCACCGCCGCCACCGCCACCCCGCCGAGCACCCACGGCCCCGCGACCAGCACCACGTCGAGGGGCTGGTGCCGGACATCGGCCCGCCCGCGGCGCGATGCGACCGGGTGGGCGTGCAGCTCCGCGCTGATCCCCGTCTCGGTGACCGGGTTGTCGGGCCGCAGGGTCGCGAGGGAGCGCAGGTGCGCGGTCGTCGCGTCGACCCGGTCCGCGGCGATGAGCAGCAGCCAGTGCGCCGCGCGACCCTCGCTGAACCGTTCGTAGGCGTAGCGACGGATCGCCCCCGCGGGCCCGTGCAGCGGCTGCGCGGTGCCGAACACGGGCGGCAGCATCGTGTGCTCCACGGACCGCTCGCGCGGGACGGTCTCCTCCTGGCGCTCCGGCAGCACCCAGTGCGCGCCGGTCGGTGGGAGGTCGTCGCGCTCGCGCGGGGTCGACGGGCGGTCGGCGGGGTCGAGGTCGGCACCCCACCCGGGGATGCGGGCGCGGAGCTGGTCGGGCGTCTCCGGCAGCGGCGGCTTCTGGGCGGTGTACGGCATGTCCGGCTCCTCCTCAGGCCTCGTCCGGGACGATCAGCGGCTTGATGATGCCGTCGAGCTTGGCGGACATCATGTGGTACCCCTCGGCGATGTGCTCCAGCGGGATGCGGTGCGTGATCACGTCGCTGGGCGTGAAGTAGCCGGCCCGCAGGTGCTCGAGCAGCCGGGGCCACTGGCGCTTCACGGGTGCCTGGTTCATCCGCAGGGTGAGGCCCTTGTTCATGGCGTCGCCGAACTTCACCGCAGAGAACATCGGCCCGTAGGCACCCATCACGGAGACGGTGCCGCCCTTGCGGACACCGTCGATCGCCCAGTTCAGCGCGACGGGTGAGCCGCCCTGGAGCTCGAGCTTCGCGGCGGTGACGTGCTGGACCAGGTTGCCGTCGGCCTCGGCGCCGACCGCCTCGATCACGCGGTCGAACCCGAGCCCGTCGGTGGCCTTCTTCATCTCGACGACGATGTCGTCGTACTCGGTGTAGTTCCGGGTCTCGGCGAGCGCGAAGGTGCGTGCCTTCTCCAGCCGGTACTCGAGCTGGTCGATCACCACGACGCGTCCGGCGCCCATCAGCCACGCCGACCGGGCGGCGAACTGCCCCACGGGCCCCGCACCGAGGACCGCGACCGTGTCCCCCTCGGCGATGTCCGCGAGCTGCGCGCCGAAGTACCCGGTCGCGAGCGCGTCGGTCATCAGCACGGCGTCGTCGTCGTCCAGCCAGTCCGGGATGACCGAGGGACCGACATCGGCGAACGGCACCCGCACGTACTCGGCCTGCCCGCCGTCGTAGCCGCCGGTGGTGTGCGAGTACCCGTAGATGCCGCCGACCGCGGTGGCGTTCGGGTTGACGTTGTGGCAGTTGGAGTACAGGCCGCGCGCGCAGAAGAAGCACGTGCCGCAGAAGATGTTGAACGGCACCATGACGCGGTCGCCGACCTGCAGGTTCTGCACCGACGAGCCGACCTGCTCGACGACGCCGATGAACTCGTGCCCGAACGTGTGCCCGACCCGGGTGTCCGGCATCATCCCGTGGTAGAGGTGCAGGTCGGAGCCGCAGATCGCGGCGCGCACCACCCGCACCACGGCGTCGTTCGGGTGCTCGATCCGGGGGATGTCCTTCTCCTCGACGCGGACCTTGTACGGCCCGCGGTACACCATCGCGCGCATGCGACTCCCTCGTCCCTGTCGGTCCCTCCAGCGTGGGGACCTCGGGGCGATCCCGCATCCCGGGGCGGCACCCGTAGCATCGCGGGCGATGAGCACCACCCCCGCGACCGAGCCCGGGGCCGGCGCGCGCGCCCTGCTGGACCGGCACCGCGCGCTCGCCGCCGCCGCCCGCGCCGTCCTCGACCGGGTGGACGCCACGACCGTCGAGGTCGCCGCGGTCGTCGAGCAGGACCGCGAGACCCGGGTCCGGGCGGAGCTCGGCGTCGTGCCCGTCGAGCAGCTCGGGGCGATGACCGACCGGAACCTGCGGCTGCGCGCGCTCGCGGACGCCGGGTACGCCACCGCCGCGGACCTGCTAGGGGTGCCCGCCGCGACCCTGGACGCGGTGCCCGGCGTCGGGGAGCAGACCGCGCGCAGCGTCGTCGCCGCGGTCGAGCAGCTGGCCGGGGCCGTGCGGGACGGCGTGCCGCTGCGGCTGGAGATCGACCGCTCCGGGCGACCCGACTCGACCGCCACGGTCACGCTGCTGCGGCTGCTCGACCGGCTGCTGCGGCTGCGCCCGCTCGTCGAGCCGCACCGCGAGGCCCTGACCGACTACGCGACGTCGGTCGCGGTGCACGCGGTCGCGGCGGCGCCGGCCACGAACCGGCTGCGGCTCGCCCTGTCCCGCCGGGCGACGAAGGACCGTGCGCGTCGGGCCCTCGCGGCGCTAGACACCTGGGACGCCACCCTGGCGACGACCGGTCTGGGCGCGACGATCGACGACCTGGCGGCGGCGTGCGCCCGGCCCGACGCCGCCTCCGGCGCGCTGTGGGACGCGTTCGAGCGCCGCAGCGCCGAGTTCTACACCGTGCTCGGCAGCATCGTGCCGCTCGCCCGCGACGTCCTCGCCGCCCGCGGGATGCTCACCGCCGAGCTCGCGGAGCGCGTCGCCGCCCGGCCGCTGGACCTGTCGCGGATGCGGGTGCCGCTGCGCGGGTACCAGGAGTTCGGGGCGCGGTTCGCCCTGCACCAGGGCCGGGTGCTCCTCGGCGACGAGATGGGCCTGGGCAAGACGATGCAGGCGCTCGCGGTGATGTCCGACCTGGCGGCCGCGGGCGAGCGCCGGTTCCTGGTCGTGTGCCCGGCGGGCGTGCTCGCGGGCTGGCTGCGGGAGGTCGACGCGCGCACGACCCTGACCGGCCACCGCCTGCACGGCCCGGACCGGGACGCGGCGATCGCGCGCTGGCGGGCGGAGGGCGGGATCGGTGTCACGACGTTCGAGTGCCTGGGGCACGTCCCCGTCGACGGCGCCGAGGTCGGGCTGCTGGTGGTCGACGAGGCGCACTACGTCAAGAACCCGGCGGCCCGACGGACGCAGGCGGTGGCCGCGTGGACGTCGGCGGTCTGGCGGGTGCTGCTGCTCACCGGCACGCCGATGGACAACCGGCTGGAGGACTTCGTCGCCCTGGTCCGGCTGCTCGACGCGGACCTGGCCGCCGGGCTGCCCCGGCACCTGGGCCTCGTGGGCGCGGACGCGTTCCGCCGGGAGGTCGCGCCGGTGTACCTGCGCCGCAACCAGCGGGACGTCCTCGTCGAGCTGCCCGACCTGATCGCCGTGGACGAGTGGGAGGACCTGTCGCCCGCCGGGGAGGCCGTCTACCGCGCGGCGGTCGCGTCGGGAAGCTTCATGGCGATGCGGCGCGCGGCGTACCTGACCCCCGACCCGGCGGACTCCACGAAGCTCGCGCGCCTGGTGGAGATCGTGGCGGACGCGGGCGCCAACAGGCACCGGACCGTCGTGTTCTCGTACTTCCGGGACGTGCTGGACGTGGTGACGCGCGCGCTCGTGGCGGCGGGGGCCCCGGTGGTCGGGCCGCTCACCGGGGACGTCGCGCCGGACGACCGGCAGGCGGCGATCGACGCGTTCGGCGCCGGGCCGCGGGACGGGGTGCTGGTCGCGCAGATCAGCGTCGGCGGGGTCGGGCTGAACCTGCAGGCCGCGTCCGTCGTGGTGCTGTGCGAGCCGCAGCTGGTGCCGTCGGCGGAGGCGCAGGCCGTCGCGCGGCTGCACCGGATGGGCCAGGTCCGCACCGTCGTCGCGCACCGGCTGCTCGCCGAGGACGGCGTGGACGAGCGGATCGTGGAGCTTGCTGTCCGGCAAGCAGCGGGTGTTCGACGCGTACGTGCGGGAGTCGTCGGTGGCCGCGGCGGCCGTCGCGGCGGTGGACGTCACCGAGGCGGGGCTGGCGCGCGAGGTCGTCGCGATGGAGCAGGCGCGGCTCGGCTACGGGCCGGTGTGGGACGAGCTGGCCGACGAGGCCGGGGGCACGCCGCCGCCGCAGCCGTGACCCGGCGTCGACCGGGTCGGTGCCGCGAGGCCGGCGTCACCGACCCGGACGCCGCATCTTCGGCGACCGCTCAGTCGAGGTCACGCGACCACAGCAGGATCTCCTGGTCCACGGCGGCCCGCGGTCCCCAGAACGTCACACCCTCGTCGGTGCGCCGCCAGGCGGCCGTCCCGTCACGACCCCAGCTGGTCGCCCCCCACTCCAGCCCGGGTTCGTCTGTGGTGCTGCTGGATCCGTTGGCCGGTCCGACCTCGAACCTGCGACCGTCCGGGAACACGAGCGTCGACCCCGTGAGGGAGCAGTCCGTGTGCGCCGCGAGCTCCTCGACCGCGATCTGCCGCACCTCGGGGCACGGCGGCAGCTTCTCCTCGGACCTCGACCCCGACGGGGGCGCACCCCGCCGCGAGCAGCGCCACCACGGCGAGTCCGGTCGCCCTCCTCACCCGGGGACCGACCGCCCCCGCAGGCGCCGGACCAGCCGGGCGAGCGCCGCCCCGAGCAGGTGCGGCGACCCCGAGGGGCCCTCGACCTGCCAGGCCGCGCCCTGCTCCCGCTCGTCCTCGTCCGGTCGACCGGTCTCCGTCACGACGTCACCTCTGCTCTGCTCCCGGCCGTCCCTCAGCCGCGGGTCAGCGTACCCAGGGCGCACACGTCGGGCTCTCGACGCGGGTGCGAACGACGACGCGCGGGGAATGCCCCCTTTGCGGAGGAATGCGAAAGTGGCATTCCTCGTCCCCGTTATCGTGCGGAGCGGCGCCACCCGGCGCAGCTCACCACCTCCGGAACCAGGGGAACCCATGGGCCTGCCGCACCTCACCGTCTCCGTCCTGATCGCGTGCGCGCTCGGCGGCCTCGCCGTCGTCCCGGACGAGCCGGTGCCCACCACGACGGTCGACGACGTGGAGATCGCGGTCCCCGGGATCGGCTCACGCGCCGCGCTGGACGACTTCCTCGCCTCCAGCGCCGCGAAGACCGTGGTCCTGGACGTCGCGTCCGGTCGGGTCGTCGCGGTCGGGCTGGACGACCGGATCGCCCGGGGACGGACCGACGTCACCCCGCCGGTTCCGGGTCCGGGATCTCCCCCGGCCGGTACCGCGGCAGCCGGCTCGCCGGCAGCACCGCCGTCGCGCTGATCGCGGCCAGCACGAGCAGCCCGAGCCGCAGGGTGTCGAGCCGCGCCTGCTCGTTGAGCGCCACGGCGGCCTCGACCTCGCGGGGGTCGGCGTCGGTACGGTCCAGCACCTCGCGCAGCTCGTCGTTGCTGACGAAGTTGACCTGGTCGAGGTCGACCTGCGCGACCAGGTCGGGCGGCAGGTCGGGGTGCTCGACGACGGCGCGCCCGACGTTGACCGACAGGATCGTCACCAGCAGCGCCCCGACGAGCGCGGTGCCGACGGCGGACGCGAGGTTCTGGGTGGTGCCGCGGATGGACCCGACGTCCCCGGCGAGCCGCTTGGGCGCGGACGTGACCAGGACGTTGAACACCAGGGTGACCAGCGACCCCTGCCCGACGCCGAACACCAGCAGACCGAGGATCGTCGGCAGCGTCTCCCAGTTGTTCGTGACGACGAGCGAGAGCCACGCGAGCGCGACCGTGGTGAGCGTGAACCCGACGACGCCGATCTGCCGCGGGCTGAACCGCCGGTAGAACCGCACGATCAGGGTCGCGGTGACGAACACGGTGAGGTTGAACGGCATCATCGCCAGCGCGGTGTCGAACGGGGTCCGGCCCTGCACGATCTGGATGTACAGCGGGACCGTGAAGTTCAGCGCCGCCTCCAGCGCCACGACGATGAACATCGCGTAGACCGCGGCGCGCTCGTTCGCGGAGCCGAGCACCGACAGGTCGACGAGCGGCGTCCTCCCGCCCGCGGCGCGGCGGCGCGTCCACCAGAAGAACGTCTGCCCGAGCACGACACCGACGACCACGAGCAGCGGTGCGGGCGACACCCCGGCGACGTCGAACGGGGCGCCGTCGGTGGCCAGCAGCGGCCCCCACGCGTTGAGGTTGTTGAACCCGAGCGTCAGCGCCACGACGGCCGCACCGATGAGCACGGACGCGATCAGGTCGATCCGCACGCCCGGGTCGCCGCGGTCCGACCGGAGCCGGGTGCTCAGCACCAGCACCGCGACCGCGAGGACCAGCACGACGCCGAACACCGGCCGCCAGCCCACCAGGGTGCCGAGCGCGCCGCCGACGAAGAACGCCGTCACCCCGGAGATCGCCCGGGCCGAGCCGAGCGACCCGATCGCGGTCGCCTGCTGGGCGCCGTGGTAGTTCTCCGCGATCAGCGCGACGAGCGACGGCACGATGATCGCCGCCGACGCCCCCGCGACCGCCTGGCCCGCGATGGCCCAGCCGACGCTCGGCGACAGGATCATCAGCAGCGCCGACCCCGCGAACGCCCCGACCATGACCCGGAACACGACGACCCAGCCGATCCGCTGACCCAGCTTCGCGCCCGTCATCACCAGCGCCGCGACCGCGAGCCCGTAGACGACGATCGTCGAGCTGACCACCGTCGGCGGCACTCCGAAGTCCTCGACCATGCCGCCCAGCGACACCGGCAGCGCCGCGACGTTGAACGACATGAGGACCTGCGCGAGGAACAGCCCCGCCATCGGGACCCACGACGTGCGCGGTGCGTCGACGGGCGGCGGCGCAGGGTCGTCGTGGTCGGGGTCGTCGTGGTCGGGGTCGTCGTACTCCGGCTCGTCGTGCTCGACCGTGGTCATCTGCCGGCTCCCGCTCTCTCGGTGACGTGCACGGACGACGCGAAGACGTTGAGGCCGAGCGAGCGGCTCAGGTGCGCGGTGGCGCGCTGCCCGCGGACGCTGTTGCCGGCGGGGTCGAGCGGCGGGGAGAACGTCCCGATCGCGCCCTTGCCGGGGGCGACCGCCATGATGCCCCCGGCGACCCCCGACTTGGCGGGCAGGCCGATCTCGAACAGCCACTCCCCCGACCGCTCGTACATCCCGGTGGACGCCAGCACCGCGAGGGTGTCCCGGCAGACCTGGGCGGAGACGACGCGCTCGCCGGTCAGCGGGTTCACGCCGCCGTCGGCGAGCGTCGCGCCCATCACGGCGAGGTCCCGGGCGGTGACCCGCAGCGCGCACTGCCGGGTGTAGAGGTCGACGACCTCCAGCGGGTCGGCCTCGATCCGGCCGTAGCTCTCCAGCAGGCGGGCGATCGCCCGGTTGCGCTGGTTGGTCGCGGCCTCCGAGCGGTAGACCACGTCGTCGACCTCGAGCCGCCGGCCCGCGAACGCGTCGAGTCCGCGCGTCAGGTGCTCCCACCGGCCGGCCGGGGTCCCGCCCGGGAGCAGCGCGGTGGTGGCGATGGCGCCGGCGTTCACCATCGGGTTCATCGGGTGCCCGTCGTTGAGCTCGACGGCGATCACCGAGTTGAACGGCAGGCCGGTGTTGTTCACGCCCACCCGGTCCAGGACCGGCCGGTGGCCCAGCGCCTCGCAGACCAGCGCGTACACGAAGGCCTTCGAGATCGACTGGATCGTGAACGGGACCTCGGCGTCGCCCGCGAGGTGCAGCCCGCCACCGGACTCCGCGACGCACACGCCGAACCACGCGGGGTCGGCGGAGGCGAGCTCGGGGATGTAGTCGGCGACGGTGCCGTCGGCGAGGTCGCGGTAGCGCGCGTGGGCGTCCTGGACCAGCTGCTCGACGCGGTCCCAGCCCGGGAGCGACCCGGTGGAGACCACCTGCTCGGTGTCGTCGTCGGTCTGCACTGCGCCCCCGCCCGTCGCTGGACCTCAGCCGATCGTGGCACGCACCCTCGCGGCCGTACAGGGTCAGCCGGTGACCGAGAACCCCGTCGCCCCGTGCGCGCCCCCGTCGCCCGGGCCGGCGTCGTGCACCTCGACCGCCGTGACGTCGGCGCCCGGCGGGCCGTGGCGTGCCCAGTCCAGCACCGCGGCGACCGCGTCCTCGCCCCCGGAGAGCAGCGCCTCGACGGTGCCGTCGGGCCGGTTGCGCACCCAGCCGGCGACGTCGGCGTCCCGGGCGCGCGCGGCGAGCGACGCGCGGAACCCCACGCCCTGGACGCGGCCGTGCACGACGACCCGGCGCTCGGTCATGCCGTCGAGTGTGCCTCCCGTCGTCAGCCCCGGACCGGCCGGTTGCTGCGGATCAGCCCGCTCGGGTCGACCGCGTCCTTGACGGCCCGCAGCCGGTCGACGGTCGCGGGCGGGTAGGCCTTGGCGATCGTCTCGTCCTCGTCGAGGAACGTCAGCGGGACGGTCCCGGTGCTCCACGGCTCGAGCAGGGCCAGCAGCCCGCCGAGCGCCCCGGCGACCACCGGTGCGAGCCCGGGCGCCGGGATCATCCCGAGCCCGGTCAGCAGGTAGGGCTCCTCGGCGGTCCCCGCCGCGGACGGCACCCGCTCGCGGGCGAGCGCCCCACCGGTGTGCCGGACCTGGAGCTGGAGCAGCGGCGTGCCGGAGCCGTGCCCGACGGCGCCCAGCACGGCGTCGATCGCCGCCTCGTCGAACGTGTGCAGCCGGGTGCCGGTGAGCACCACCGGGCTCGGTTCGACGGGTTCCTCCGCGAGCAGGCCGACCTCACCGGGGGCGAGCACGCGGACGGTGTCCCGCACGACCGGACCGGCGGCGCGCACCGGTGCGAGCAGCCGCTCGGCCTCGGCGGCGTCGCCGAGGTAGGTGGCGAGCACCAGCGCGAGCGACGCCCCGCGCAGCTCGGCGGGCACGAACGGGGCGTCGGGCAGGTGCATCACGGCCGCCCACGTCGTCAGCGCCTCGGGCGCGGACGCCGTGACCGCGGCGAAGGCCCGGAACACCGCGGGCGCGACCTGTGCGGGGAACGCGAGCAGGCCACCGTAGATCTGCGGCGCCGGGAACAGGTCGACCTCGACGGCGGTGACCACCGCGAAGTCGCCGCCGCCGCCGCGCAGCGCCCACAGCAGGTCGGCGTCCGCCGGCTCGTCGGACCGGACCCAGCGGAGCGTGCCGGTGGCGTCGACGACCTCCACGGCCCGCACCGAGCCCGCACCGGAGCCGTAGGCCCGGCTGAACCAGGACAGCCCGCCGCCGAGGCAGAACCCGACGACCGAGACGTCCGGGTTGGACCCCACGAGCCCGGTGAGCCCGGTCCCGTCGAGCTCCCGCTGGAGGGTGCTCCACCGCACCCCGGCGCCGACGCGGGCCACGCCGGCCGCCGCGTCGACCCAGATGTCGTCGAGCGCACCGGTGCGCACCAGGACGGCGCCGTCGAGGGCGCGGCTCGCGCCGTGCCCGCTGGGCTGCGCGGTCACGGGGACGCCGCGCGCCGCCGCCCAGCGCACCGTCGCGACGACGTCGTCGGCACCGGCGGCCTGCACCACCGCCACGGGCTGCTGGTCGATCAGCACCTTCCAGGGCTGCCGGGCGGCGTCCCAGCCGGGGTCGCCGGGTGCGACCAGGGTGCCGGTCAGGGCGGAGCGCAGCGCGTCGAGGTCGGTCGGGGACAGCGGCGTCGGCGCCGCGAGGTGGGTCGTCATGGGGTCGAGCGTCCTCGCCATCCTCGCAGCAGCGGTATCCCAGAATCGGGGGATACCGGGATCAAGCGGACAGGAGCACCATCGGAGGATGGCGACTCTGCGGACCGAGCCCGTGCAGCGCGGGCTCGACGCCCTCGCCCGCTCCGGGCTGGACTGGCGCGGGTTCGTGACCGGGGCGATCGACCTGCTGGCCGGGGCCGTCCCGCACGACGCCGCGTGCATCGGCCCCGTCGACCCCGACTCCGGGCTGATCACCGGGTCCGTGAAGCGGAACATCGGCGACGAGCTCGACGCCGAGTTCCTCGAGCACGAGTACCTGACCGACGACGTGAACCTGTTCCGGACGCTGGCCCTCCGGGAGGTCCCCGTCGGCATCCTCGCGGACGCCACCGGGGGCGACCCGCGACGCAGCAGCCGGCACCGGGACATGTTCGTCCCGCACTGGTCGCTGGACCACGAGCTGCGCGCCTCCGCCCGGACCGACGGGCGGGCGTGGGCCGCGGTCGCCCTCTACCGCAACGGCCGCACGAGCGGGTTCAGCCCGGCCGAGGCCGACTTCCTCGCGCGGGTGGCCGGCTCGCTGGCGCTCGGGGTGCGGGCGGGGCTGGTGACCGCCGCCGCGTCGGCCACGACCGCACCGACCGCGACCGGGCCGGCGGTGCTCGTCGTCGAGCCCGACAACACGGTGAGCCGGCTGACCCCCGCGGCGCAGGACCGGGTCGCGGAGCTCGGCGGGTCCGGCTGGGGCGCGCTGCCGACGCCCGTCGCCGCGATCACCTCCGCCGCCCGCGCGCTGGGGGACGGCCGGCGCGGGACCGTCCCGCGGCTGCGGGTCCGCACCGCCGCCGGCCAGTGGCTCCTGGTGCACGCCGCCCCGCTCGCCGCGCGCGACGGCGGCGGGCGCCAGGTCGTCGTCACGGTCGAGGAGGCCCGGCCGCCCGAGATCGTGCCGCTCGTGGTCGCCGCGTTCGGGCTGACCGGCCGCGAGCGCGACGTCGTGGCGCGGGTGCTGCACGGCGACAGCACCCAGCAGATCGGCCGGGCCCTGCACCTGTCGCCGTACACCGTGCAGGACCACCTGAAGGCGGTGTTCGAGAAGGTCGGCGTCGGCAGCCGGCGCGAGCTCGTCGCGCGGGTCTACGTCGACCACTACCTGGCGTCGGCCTGAGGCTCCGGGGCCGTCAGCCGTCGCCGCGGCGCAGCGGGATGCCCAGCACCGCGGGCTCGGGCGGGGCGAGCACGTCCGCCGCCTCGTCCGCGGCCGGGACGCCGTCGTCCGGGACCGGCCCGACCCAGACCCGCCACAGCGGCCCCTCGGGGTGCAGCCGTCCCGGCGCCACGAGGCGGGCGCGCGGACCGGCGGCGTCGCGCTGCGCCCGCAGCCGCGGCACCCGCGACGCGGGGACGAACCCGACGACGAGGTTCCGGCACACGACGACCAGCCCGCCGTCGCGGCCGTCGTCGAACGCGACCTCCACCGGCACGGCGCCGCCGGTCGCGCGCTCCGCCGCGGTCAGCGCGGCTTGCAGCGACGTCTGGAGCGACCGGGTCTCCGCGGCGTGGAACCCGGGGTGGACGTCGGCCTCGACGCGGGTGGTGCGGGTGAGCCTCACGGCGGTCAGCCTCCCACGACCGCCCGGTCGGCGGCGAGGCCCAGCCGGTGCGCGTGCGGCGCGGCGCGCAGCACCGTCCGGGCGACCGCGCCCCCGGTCGCCACCAGCAGGTCCACCCGGTCGCGGGTGCTCGGGAACAGCCGGGCACCGACGGTGTACCGGGCGTCGAACGCCGGGTCGAACACGGCCGCGTCGGTGGTACCGAACACGTACGTCATCGTCGCGACCCGCCCGATCGAGCCGGGGCTGTAGCGCGCGTGCGCCTGGGCGTACGCGTCGAGGAACCCGAAGTACCCGGACCCGGACCGCAGCGCGTACCCGATCCACAGGGTCTGCCCGCCGGCGGCGAGCCGGAGCACCAGCAGGTCCTTGTCCCGGCGGAACCCCGCGGTGACGGCCCGGAACCAGCGCTCGGCCACCGGGTCCAGCCGCAGCGCGGCACCACCGCGGGCCGGGTCGCCCTTCCAGCCCGCCACCTGGAGGTCCAAGAACTCGTCGTCGACGTCCGGGTCGGCGCTGCGGTCGTGCAGCTCGAGCGGCCCGTCCGCCGCCCGGGCGAGCCCGCGGACGCCGCGCCGCATGTTCCGGCGCTCGTCGGTCCGCATGTGGTCCCAGGAGAGCGGGGGGTCGACGACCGGCCCGGGCCCCTCGGGGACCGGCAGGACCGTCACGGCCTCCCGGGGCGCGAACACCGTGGTCCGGCGACGCCGCTCGTGCACCCGGAGGCCGGGCCGGCGCCCGACGACCTCGGCGAGCGTCTGGGCGAGCGGCCCGTCCGCGGGGAAGTGCTGGAGCTGGACCAGCCCGGGCAGCCCTGCGGACCGCACGCCGGCGAGCAGGGCCGCGAGCGCCTCGGCGGCCCGGTCGGTGCGGACCAGGGGGTGGTGCCGGTCGGCGTGGGACGTCATGAAGGCCCCGCCGGTCGTGGTGGCGTTGACCGGCACGCGGGGCGCGACGGGCTTGACGGTGACCGCGAGGACGCCGTGCCACTGCCCGCCCTCGTGCGCGACGACCAGCTGCAGGTCGGCGGCCTGCGCCTCGCGGTCCCGGGCCGGGACGAGGAACCGCGGGTCGAGGTACGCGTTGGGTTCGAGCGCGGCGTCGGCGAGCTGCTGCCAGGCCTCGGCGTCGACGCGGGTGACCTGGGCGAGGGGGATGAGCCGGATCTGCACGATGTCCTCCCGGACGCGATCGGTCGGGCCGGCGGTGGTGCGTCGTCGGGTGCCCCGGTGGGGGCTCCCGGGGGTGACGCCGCGAGCGTACTGTCGCGTTTGGCAGGTTTTGGGCGGGTTTGCGGGTGAGAATTCCCGACCACGACCCCGGTTTCCGCGCCAGGGCCCGGGGCCATGCCACCCCCTGGCGACCCGCGCGGCGACGGGCCACACTGACCGCACGACGCCACCGCCGACGTCGAGGAGGGGTGGACCCGTGCCGACCGACGAGATCGACCGACCCCACCCCGGCGCCGTGGCCCGCACGCACGCCGCGCACGAGCAGTTCCTCGCCACCGGCGTCCCCGTCCGCGGCGTCCGGCCCGTCGTCGCCGACTCGTGGGTGCGCAGCCTGCGCAGCGGCGTCGACCCCGAGCGCCCCGCACCGCCCGTCACCCTGTCCGACGCGGACCTGCGGGCGCACCGGCGCGAGCACCCCCTGCGGCTCGCGCTGCCGGTGGTCCGCGGGCTGCTGCTCGACGCCGCCCTGACCGAGGGGTTCGTCGTCGCCCTGACCGACGCCGGCGGCCGGCTGCTGTGGATCGCCGGCGACGACCGGGTGCGGCGCGCCGTCGAGGGTGTCGGGTTCGTCGAGGGCGCCGCCTGGGACGAGCAGCACGTCGGCACCAACGCCCCGGGGACCGCGCTCGCGACCGGGCGCGCCGTCCAGGTGCTCGCCGCCGAGCACTTCGCCCACGCGGTCCAGCCGTGGAGCTGCACGGCCGCCGTCCTGCGGGACCCGGCCGGCCGGGCCCTCGGCGCGCTGGACGTCACGGGCCGCGACCCCGCCGCCTCGCCGCTCATGCTGTCGCTGGTGCGCGCGACCGCCGCCGCCGTGGAGGCCGACCTGCGCGCCCGCGACCTCGCGCGGGGTTCGGCGGCCGGCACCGCGGCGGACGCGACCGCGGCCCGGCTCGAGGTGCTGCGCCCGGACTCCGGCGTCCTGCACCCGCCGGGCGGCGCACCCCGGGCGCTGTCGCTGCGGCACGCGGAGCTGCTGCTGCTGCTCGCCGAGCACCCGCGCGGGCTGCACGCCGGCGAGCTCGCCGTGCTGCTGCACCCCGACGCAGTGTCCGAGGTCGCCGTGCGCGCCGAGGTGTCCCGGCTGCGCCGTTCCGCGGGACCGCTGGTCGCGCACTCCCGGCCGTACCGGCTGACGGCACCGCTGTCGTCCGACGTGGCGGGTGTCCGGGCGGCGCTCGCCGCGGGGGACGTGCGCGCCGCGCTGGACCGCTACCCGGGTCCCGTGCTGCCGCGGTCGCGGGCCCCCGGCGTCGAGCAGGTCCGGGACGCCCTGGCGTCCGACGTGCGCGCCGCGGTCCTGCACGCCGCCGACGTCGTCGCCCTGGAGGGCTGGCTCGACCGCGACGAGGGCGCCGACGACTGGCCGGCGTGGGAGCGCCTCGCCGCGCTCACCCCACCCGGCAGCGCCGCACGCGCCCGCGCGACGGGCCGGCTCGGCCTGCTGGTGCGGCGGCTCGGCGACACCCGCGGGCTCGCGGACGTGTGACCTGCGGTGCAACCCCGCTGCAACCTCCCGCGACCTACCGTCGCGCGCACGGCGCACCGCAACGACGCGGGCGCCCCGGCCGCGGCCGCACCCCGGACCGCGGCCGGCCACGTGAGCACGGAGGCGCGCACATGACCGTCTACGCAGCACCCGGGCAGCCCGGCAGCCCCGCCACCTACCGCGAGCGCTACGACCACTGGATCGGCGGCGAGCTGGTCGCCCCCGCGTCGGGCCGCTACTTCGAGAACCCGTCGCCGGTGACGGGTCGGACCTTCACCGAGGTCGCGCGCGGCGACGCCGCCGACATCGAGCGGGCCCTCGACGCCGCCCACGGCGCCGCCCGCAGCTGGGGCCGCACCACCGCGACCGAGCGCGCGGTGATCCTCAACAAGATCGCCGACCGCATGGAGCAGAACCTCGAGATGCTCGCCGTCGCGGAGTCCTGGGAGAACGGCAAGCCGGTGCGCGAGTGCCTCGCCGCCGACATGCCCCTGGCCGTCGACCACTTCCGCTACTTCGCCGGGGCGGTCCGCGCCCAGGAGGGGTCGATCTCCGAGATCGACGCCGACACCATCGCCTACCACTTCCACGAGCCGCTCGGCGTGGTCGGGCAGATCATCCCGTGGAACTTCCCGATCCTCATGGCGGTGTGGAAGCTCGCGCCCGCGCTGGCCGCCGGGAACACCGTCGTGCTCAAGCCCGCCGAGCAGACCCCCGCGTCGATCCTGCTGCTGATGGAGCTCATCGGGGACCTGCTGCCCCCGGGCGTCGTGAACGTCGTCAACGGGTTCGGCGTCGAGGCCGGCAAGCCCCTGGCGTCCAGCCCGCGGATCCGCAAGATCGCGTTCACCGGCGAGACCACGACCGGGCGGCTGATCATGCAGTACGCCAGCCAGAACATCATCCCCGTGACGCTCGAGCTCGGCGGCAAGAGCCCGAACATCTTCTTCGAGGACGTCGCCCGTGCCAAGGACGACTACTACGACAAGGCCCTCGAGGGGTTCACGATGTTCGCCCTCAACCAGGGCGAGGTGTGCACCTGCCCGTCGCGCGCGCTGATCCAGGAGTCCATCTACGACGGGTTCCTCGCCGACGCGATCGCCCGCACCGAGGCGGTCGTGCAGGGCAACCCGCTCGACACGGACACGATGATCGGCGCGCAGGCGTCCAACGACCAGCTCGAGAAGATCCTGTCGTACATCGACATCGGGAAGGCCGAGGGCGCCAAGGTGCTCACGGGCGGCACCCGCGCCGAGCTCGACGGCGACCTCGCGGGCGGCTACTACGTGACCCCGACGATCTTCGAGGGCAAGAACTCGATGCGGATCTTCCAGGAGGAGATCTTCGGCCCGGTCGTCGCGGTGACGTCGTTCTCCGACTACTCCGACGCGATCCACACCGCGAACGACACCCTCTACGGGCTCGGCGCGGGCGTCTGGTCCCGCGAGTCCGCGATCGCCTACCGCGCGGGCCGGGACATCGAGGCCGGCCGCGTGTGGACGAACTGCTACCACGCGTACCCCGCGGCGGCGGCGTTCGGCGGCTACAAGGGCTCCGGCGTCGGGCGCGAGAACCACAAGATGATGCTCGACCACTACCAGCAGACGAAGAACCTGCTGGTGTCCTACTCCGGGCAGAAGCTCGGCTTCTTCTGAGCCGCACCCCACCACCCAGCAGGCTCCCGCGCGCGGCCCCACCCACCGGTCGCGCGCGGGGCCGGGACGGAGCACCGTGCCCGACGACACCCCCGGCCGCGTGGACCTCACCCCCGCGGCCGCCGACCTCCTGCGCCGCCTGCACGCCGAGCACGGCGCGCTGATGTTCCACCAGTCCGGCGGCTGCTGCGACGGCTCCTCCCCCATGTGCTACCCCGCGGGCGACCTGATCCTCGGCGACGCCGACGTCCACCTCGGGGACCTGCGGGTCGACGACCTCACGGTCCCGGTGTGGATGAGCCGCGCCCAGTTCGGGTACTGGCGGCACACCCACCTGACGATCGACGTCGTCCCCGGCCGCGGCGCGGGGTTCTCGCTCGAGGCGCCCGAGGGGGTGCGGTTCCTCATCCGGTCGCGGCTGCTCACCGACGCGGAGCTGGCCGCCGAGGGCGCGGAGGTCCAGGTCGGGCCGGTGTGACCGAACCGGAGTCGCTCGCCCCACCCGGGCGCGTCGGCGGTCTCCTGCCGGAGGCCCCGAGGTCAGGCGGAGAGGTCGCCCCGGCGGATCCGGTCCTCCGCCTCGGGGGTGCCGAGCTCGGGGCGGTGGGCCGGGTGCCGGAGGTAGTGGCGCAGCAGCAGCGCGACCAGCCGCGGATCCGATCCGTGCAGGTTGGTCGCGATCGGCAGCTGGTCGGGACGCGTCGTGGGGCCTCCCACCGGACGTTCCCCCCGCGTCGGGCGAGAGCTGGACCTCGTGGGGACGGGAAGGCGTGCCACGACCAGCACGCGAGGCGCCGGGTCGGACACGGCGTCGACCGAGACGACGTCGTCCCAGCTCACCACCTGCACCGCGCGACCCGACATCCGGACGACACCGTCGGGAGCCAGCCCGACCTTCGGCAGCACCGCGGCCCCGCGCAGGTGCGCCATCAGCACGGGCACGCAGACCACGGCGAGCACGACGGCGGCCAGTGAGGCCACCACGGGCCCGGTGAAGCTCCGCTCAGCGACGAGGCCGACCAGGACCACGACACCGAGCGCGATGCAGATCGACAGGCCGAGCAGTGTCAGGGCGCGGAACGGGCGAACCGCGGGGAGCCACAGCTTCCCGTCGTCGGACTCGACCTCGAGCCGGCCCTTCCGCGGGAAGGCGAGCAGGGTGACGAGAGCCGCAAGGCCGATCGCGAGGAGTGCGGCGATCGCCACGCCCAGGCCGATCCCCGCGATCCCGCCCCCGTCGGCGAAGGCAAGCGCTCCCAGCCCGGATCCGGCCATCGCGACGACGACCACCAGAACGATCGCCGGGCGGGCCGCGGCCGTCGAGCGCGGGTACGGCACCGCCGGACCGTCGATGCGCACGGTGAACCTCGCCATCAGCCGAACACCGTGCACGACGGCAACCGCTCCGCAGTGCTCGGCCAGCCCGTCGATCGCGGTAGAGGGAGGTCGGCGCCGGTCACGCGGTCATGAAGTTCCGTGCGTCGAACCAGATGCCGAGGCGCTTGAAGTCGATCGGCGTGCGCGCCATCGTCCTCGCCCGCAGCGCGTGCTCGCCGGCCGGCCACCAGAAGGCGTCGAGCGGCGGCACGTCGGTCCACCGCGGCGGGACGTGTCCGGTGAGCCTCGCCTGGTAGGCCACGGCCGTCGCCAGCAGCGTGTCCCACCGTCGGTCACCCACCGTGCCGGGCCGCGCCAGGAACGCCCGGACGTCCGCTGCCACGGTCAGGTACCGGAGGTGGTTCACACCGTCGAGCAGCAGGCGCAGCGCGTGGTGCTCGTCGCCCTGCTGCAGGCACGCCCGCACGTCGTCGGCGATCTGGGGGACGGTCCGGTACGTCCGTCGGGCCTCCCGCAGGTGGCGCGCGACCTCCGGTTGCGACCGACCGACGAGCCGGGCGATCTCGCGCTGGGACCGACCCTGGTCGGACGCCTCGAGGATCACCTGGCGCAGCTGCGCGCGACCCGACTCGACCAGCGCATCCGCCTCGCGCGCGCGGTCCGCGAGATCCATCCGACGCTCCCGACCGATAGTCCGCCCTCTCATCCGACCAGCCTCATCGTACGCTCGGCGCCATGCACCCGCGCGCCCGCACCGTCGCGGGGACGGTCGTCCTCCTCGCCCTCGCCGCCTGCTCCGCACCCGCTGGGGGGACCCCGGAGCAGATCTCCGCCTGGATCGCCGAGCAGGACGCCGCCGACCAGGGGACCGGCACGCTGGGGACCGCGACGTCCCGCGTCGGCCCGGGCGACCCGGAGCCGTCCGCCGGCACCGGGATCACGCTGGAGTACGACGCGCCGGCCCGGGTGGACGCGGTGCGGGTGTCGTGCTTCGGGGACGGGACGCTGGACTTCACCGTCGCGACCACCTCCGCCGACGACCACGGCGGCAGCACCACCCGCGACGCCGAGGTCACCGACGTCGCCTGCGGCGGCGACCCCGTCGAGATCCCGCTGGACGCGACGGGAGTGACGGCGGTCCGCACCACGGGCTCGGGCGCCGACCGCTTGGGCGCCTGGCACGCCGAGATCCTCGGCACGCAGCCGTCCTAGTCCCTCTCCCCCTCACCCCTCCCCCGCGTCGCTCGGCAGCCGAGGTCGAGGGTTCCACGCGACACGCAGACGCGACACGCCGGGTCCATCGCGAAACCCTCGACCTCGGCGCCGTCGGGGGCGCTGAGCAGGGGGTGCGAAACGGGGACGGGACGCACAGCCGCCGCCTAGAGTCGAGGCAGCCCACCGTCCGACCGGCCCCACCGGGTCGCGCCCGAGGAGTCTCATGGAGCTCGTAGGAACCACGTTCATCGTCGTCGTCGCCGTCGTCGTGCTGATCGCGCTGGCGATCGTCGGCGCGATCTACGCCAAGGTGCGGTTCAAGATCGCCACGCCGGACGAGGCGCTCATCATCACCGGCCGCAAGAGCGGCAAGCCGGTCATCAACCCGGAGACGGGCGACGAGACCACCGACCTGTCCGGCCAGCGCGTCGTGATCGGCGGCGGCACGTTCGTCAAGCCGATCTTCGAGCAGGTCGTGCGGCTCTCCCTCGCGTCGCAGAGCTTCCCGGTGGCCGCCGAGGACGCGACCACGAAGAGCGGCGTCGGCGTGACCCTGCGGTCCATCGCGGTCGTCAAGGTCGGCGGCACCGAGCGCATGGTCCGCGCGGCCGCCCAGCGGTTCGCCGGCCGCAGCCAGGAGCAGGTCATCGAGCAGCAGACCTCCGAGGTCCTCGTCGGCGTGCTGCGCACCATCGCGGGCACGCTGACCGTCGAGTCGATCCTGTACGAGCGCCAGGACTTCTCCAAGGAGGTCAAGGACATCGCGGTGCCGATGCTCGCTGAGCGCGGCCTCATCCTCGAGAACTTCGAGATCCAGACCGTCGAGGACTCCGGCGCCTACATCCGCAACCTCGGGCGCCCGCGCGCCGCCGCCGTGGCCCGGGACGCCGAGATCGCCGAGGCCCAGGCCCAGCAGGAGAGCACGCAGCGCTCCAACGAGGCCGCCGTGCAGATCGCCGAGTCGAACAAGGCCCTCGCCCTGCGCAACGCGCAGATCGCCCAGGAGACCGCGACGGCGCAGGCCGACGCCGACGCCGCGCGCGAGCGCGCGGTCGCCGAGGCGCAGCAGGAGGTCCTGATCCAGCAGGAGCAGGTGGCCCTGCGCCGCGCCGCCCTGCGCGAGCAGGAGCTGCAGACCGAGGTCCGCAAGCCCGCCGAGGCCCGCAAGTACGAGGCGGCCCAGGAGGCCGACGCCCGCAAGTACGCCGCCGAGCAGGAGGCCGAGGCCGCCAAGACCACGGCCATCCGCCGCTACGAGGCCGAGGCGCAGCGCACCACCGCGCAGGCCGAGGCCGAGGCGTCCGCCGCGCGCTCCCGCGCGGAGGCCGCGCTCATCGAGCAGCAGCGCCAGGCGCAGGGTGCGCTCGCCCTCGCCAAGGCCGAGGCCGACGGCATCCAGGCGCGCGGTGAGGCCGAGGCCGCCGCCGAGCGCGCCCAGGGCGAGGCCCGCGCCGCGGCGATCAAGGCCGAGTCCGACGCGTACCAGTCGTTCCCCGAGTCCGCCCGCCTGCAGATGGTCCTCGACGCCCTGCCGAAGGTCGCCCAGCCCTACGCGGACGCTCTCGGCGCGATCGACGGCATCACCATCATCGACAAGGACGGCGCGTCCCGGCTGCCGGGCCAGGTGTCCACCGGCGTGCAGGAGCTGTCCACGATGCTCAAGGCGCAGACCGGGATCGACGTCCTCGACCTGCTCCAGGGGCTCGGCGGCCGGCGCGGCGAGACGCCCGCGACCGCCGTCACGGCGCCCGCCGCGGCGTCGGACGCGACCGCCGACCACGCGTCGGCCGACGGGGCCGCGGGCTGACCGGCGCCCCGCCCACCCGCCGCTGAGCGGGACGCCGCGCGGTCAGCCCCCGACCGCGCGGCGTCCTCGACCACGAGAGGACCTCCCATGACCACGGGACCGCGGGTGCTCGGCGTGGATGCGTGCCGCGGCGGCTGGGTGGGTGTCGTGCTGGGCGACGGGCCCCCGGCCGCGCACGTCGCGCGGCGGTTCGCCGACGTCGTCGCACTGGCGTCCGCCGCCGGGCCGGTCGCGGTGGTCGGGGTGGACATCCCGATCGGCCTGCCCCGCACCGGCCGACGCGCCGCCGACGTGCTCGCGAAGGCCGCCGTCGGGCCCCTGCGCTCGTCGGTGTTCCTCACACCGGTCCGTGCGGCGTTGCTCGCCCCCGACCACGCGACCGCCGTCGCGGTGAACCGGGAGCTGGCCGGCGAGGGCGCCTCGATCCAGGCCTACGGTCTGCGGCACCGCGTGCTCGAGGTCGAGGCGTACGCCGCCGACGCTGGGCACCCGGTGCTGGAGGTGCACCCGGAGGTGGTGTTCGCCCACCTGAACGGCGCGCCGCTGACGGTGCGCAAGCCGACCTGGGCCGGTGCGGCGCTCCGGCACCGGCTGCTCGCGGACCAGGGCGTCACGCTGGCCGGCGACCTCGGGCTGGCCGGGCAGGACGCGGCGGTCGACGACGTGCTCGACGCCGCCGCGGTCGCGTGGACCGCGCGGCGCGCCGCCGCCGGGACCGCTCGCTCACTCCCCGACCCGCCCGAGGACCTCGGGGACGGCACGACCGCCGCGATCTGGGTGTGACCGCATCCGCGTGCGCCCCGCGGCGGCTCAGTGCAGCGCCTTGAGCCCCACCACGCCGCCGACGATCATCGCGAGGAACAGGATCTTCAGCACGGAGACGGACTCGCCCCCGGTGGCCATCGCGTAGACCACGGTGAGCACCGCACCGATCCCGACCCACACCGCGTAGGCGGTGCCGACCGGGAGGTCCCGCATCGCGTACGCGAGGCCACCCATGCTGGCGAGCAGCGCGACCGCGAACACGATCGACGGGCCCAGGCGGCTGAACCCCTCGGACTTGCCGAGGGCGGTCGCCCACACGGCCTCGAGGACTCCGGACACGACGAGCACGATCCAGGACATGGTTCTCTCCCACGGGCCGTCTTGTCGCGCTCCGGGTACGGCACCCCTCGTCCGGGAGCCCCCGGCGACGGCGGGCTCTGCCCTCCAGGGTCGCACCCGGAGCACGGGCCGATCAAGGCCGGTCCCCGCGAGGCCACCCGACAGCTAGTACACCGTGCACGCGTTCCCGACCGGCGCCAGCGAGTAGCCCGGCCAGGTGACGTACCGGTGCTGCGGTACGCCCATCTCCGTCGGCACCTGGATCCACTCGAACCCGAAGCAGGCGGTCCCGTTCGTGCTGCCCGCCAGGAGCTGCACGCCCCATCTCGCCTGCGGCACCTCGAGGCGCGACATGTCCCGCTTGATCTCGATCGTCCGGTACACCCTCGTCTGCGGCACCATCTCCGTCGACTGCGGCCGCCACGTGATCCGGTAGTCCGCGGTCTCGACCGTAGCCGGCTGACCCCACCACTGGAAGGCACCACCGCCCGAGGCGATCAGGGAGTGGACGATCGTGTCGCCCGCGCGCAGGTCCGCGTCGAACGCCTCGCCTCCCGGCGTCGTGTTGAACACGAACCCGCACACTCCGCCGCCGATCCTCGTCCCGTTCGGACACGCGATCTGGTGGTTGAACACGCCGACCTGGACCAGCTGGTTCGTGAACTTCGCGTCGCGGAGGACGGAGCCTGTCTCGCTCCCCAGCCCGCGCGGCAGGGTCACCGCGACCCGCACGGGTGAGCTGGACGGGGTCAGCGTGCTGCCCGCAGCCCGGACCGCGAGGGTGATCGGCGCGTTCTGCGTGTCGAGAGTCCGCGCGCTGAAGGTCTGCGTGCGGGTGACCGTCGTCGTACCACCGGTGTTCGCCCTCGACGTCCACTTCACCCGGCTCGTTGCGAGCTGCGTCGTGCCGGTCGGGACGGTGGGCGTCAGGTCGGCCGGCACGGTGATCTCGTGGACCAGCTCGTCCTCGGGCAGGAACGTCAGCGCCCGCGACGTCGGCGAGCCGCCCGGTGCCGTCCGGAACGTGATCGTCCCCCAGGTCATGGGCCTGAACGTGTCGGTGTCGGCCCGCGGGAGCACGGTGAGGTCGTAGGTCCCCTGGGCGACCACGTGGGTCGCGTCGACCGTCGTCGTCGCACTCCCCGCGCGGGTGGTCAGGACCACCGGGACCGTGGCCCCGGCGCTCGCGGTGGCGCCGGCTCGCGGCACGCCGGTCTCGGTCACCACGACGGGGAACTGGAGGCGCGGCGTCGTGTAGCTGGTCGTCGCCTGGTTGAACTCCTCGGTCCGCGTCACCCGCACCTGCCCGGTGCCGAGCGTCGTCTGGGACCACGTGACCCCGGTGCCCTCCTGGGGCAGGGTCCCGGGCGCCAGCCAGCCGGGCAGCGTGACGGTGTGCCTCATCTCCGTCCCCGCGCCGACGGTGAACGCGACCGGGGTCGACGCGCTCGGGGTGGTGAGGAACGAGGCCGTGCCCGTGGCCCCGACGGTGAACGGGCCTCCCCCGTCCGCCTCGATCCTGAGGTCGTGGACGCCCACGAGCGTCTCGGCCGAGCCGGTGACCGTGACGCTCGCCTGCGTGCTCGCGCTGCTGGCGTGCGTGGGCAGCGCGGCGGCGACGGTCGCGTCGCCCTGGATCGACGCGAGCGTGACCGACTTCACCACGGTGAGCTGCACCGGGGCGGTCGCCGGGTAGTCGCTGCGCGCGCCGTGGAACGTCTCGGTCCGGACCACGGGGCCCGTTCCGGCGGGGACCTGCGTCCACGTCACGGTGCTGGTCGCGGTGCTGATCTCCGCAGGGAGCCCGCCGGTGACGGACAGCCAGGGCGGCAGCGTCACGGTGTGCCGGACGACGTCGCCGTCGTCGATCCGCATCGCGGTGGACCCGCTGTCGGGCGTGATCTGGAACGCGAGCGTGCCCCGTGCGCCCGGCTGGAACCACTCGCCGTGGTCGGGCGTGACCGACAGCGCGTGGACGCCGACGCGGGTGTCGGTCGTCGCGAGGACCGTCGCCTCGCCCGACGGGGAGGCGCTCGACAGGTGCGGCGGGAGCGTCGCCGTCGCCGTCACCGGCGCCCGGTCGGCCACGGTGCCGTCCGAGGTCACCGGGATGCGCAACCGGCCCCCGTTCCAGGTGTCCCGTTCCGCGCTGAACTGCTCCACGAACCGCACCGTCCACGACCCGTCGGGGTTCTCCGACTTCGTCCACCGCGTCGAGCTCGTCTCGTACGACGCGTCACCCGGCAGGCTCCCCGGCACCAGACCCCGCGGCAGACGCACCTCGAACGCCAGCCAGTCTTCCGGGTCCACCGGCACCGTCGCCCACACGTCCGCCGCCGGCGTCGTCAGGAACGACACCCACCCGGCCGTGCCCGCACCGAACACCGGCGCACCCGACGGCTCCACCACCAGGTCGTACACACCCGCGACCGTCCGCGTCGACGACGCGACCATCCGGGTCTGCGAGGTCGCCGTGCTGCGCAGGGCGTCCGGCAGACCCACGGTCGCCGTCACGACTCCCGGGGTCGGCGTGAGGGACGACCTCGTCGCCCGCACCGGCAGCACGACGGCGTCCGAGCGGAACGAGCTCTGCGCCGACGCGAACGACTCCGTGCGGGTCAACGTCGTGGACCCGTCCGGCGCGACGGACGACGTCCACTCCACCCTGCCCTGCGACACCGGCACGGGGTCGGCCGCCAGCCACGGCGGCAGCGTCACGACGTGACGCACCGGTTCCTGCGGTCCCAGGTCGATCGGTGCGCTCGCCCCAGCGGGCGTCGTGTCGAACCGCACGGTGCCCCGCATCCCCGGAAGGAACACGTCCTCGCGCGCGGGGGTCACCGTCAGCGCGTGGACGCCGACGTCCGTGCGCACCGCGACCGGCACCGGCACGCTGGACGACGGGCTCGCGCTCGTCAGCCCAGCCGGGAAGCTCCACGGCGACCGACACGTCCGCGACCTGCGCCAGGACGTCCTCCGAGGTCACCGGGATGCGCAACCGGCCCCCGTTCCAGGTGTCCCGTTCAGCAGTGAACCGCTCCACGAACCGCACCGTCCACGACCCGTCGGGGTTCTCCGACTTCGTCCACCGCGTCGAGCTCGTCTCGTACGACGCGTCACCCGGCAGGCTCCCCGGCACCAGACCCCGCGGCAGACGCACCTCGAACGCCAGCCAGTCTTCCGGGTCCACCGGCACCGTCGCCCACACGTCCGCCGCCGGCGTCGTCAGGAACGACACCCACCCCGACGTGCGCGCACCGAACACCCGCGCACCCGACGGCTCCACCGCCAGCTCGTACACACCCGCGACCGTCTGCGTGGACGAGGCCACCTCGACGGCGTCCCGGTCGCGCTGGCTCAGCGCGTGCACCGGGAGGGTCACCGCGACCGTCACGGACCCCGGGACCAGGCCGGTCCGGAGCGCGCGGACGGGGAGCTCCACCACAGAGCCGACGTACGCGGCCCGCGCGGCGCCCACCGCCTCGGTGCGGGTCACGGAGATGCCGTCGGGCCCCGCGACCGACTCCCAGCGCACGCCGTCGGCGTCCGCGGGCAGCGTGGGCTCGAGCCACGCCGGGAGCGTGGTGGTGTGCACGACCTCCTCACCGGCGTGCAGCTCGAGCGGGACCGTGCCGGCACCCGGGGTCGTCGCGAACCGGACGGTCCCGCGCATCGCCGGGAGGAACGCCTGCCCACGGGCAGGCCGCACCTCGAGGTCGTGCACCCCGACCGAGGTGCGCTGCGACAGCGCCACCGAGATCTCGTCGGACGCGCGGCGGCTCGTGAGCCCGCCGGGCAGGCTCACGGCGGCCCGGATCGTGTCCTCGCCCGGCACGGGATCCGTCGCCACGACCCCGAAGGTGAACCCGGGGGCGGCGAAGGCGTCGACGTCCTCGGAGAAGCGCTGGGTGCGTCGGACCGTCCAGGCGCCGCTCTCGGCGTCCTGGATGCCGGTCCAGAGCACCATGCTCCGCGCACCGTCGAGCTCGACGGGCAGCGGGAACCGCGGCGCGAGCCAGGAGGGCAGGGTCAGCTCGTGCACGAGGTCCTCGCGCTCCCGGAAGTGGGTGGCACGCGGGGTGGAGGTCGGCGCGGGAGTCGCTGCGAACGACACCGTGCCCTCGGTCCCGGCGGCGAACCGGTCCCCCGCGACCGGGACGGCCGCGAGGTCGTAGACGCCGACCTCGGTGCTGCTGATCCCGTCGACCGGTACGGAGCCGCTCGGGGTCCGGGACGTCATCCGCTCGGGGAGCTCCACGGTCGCGACGACGTGGCCGGCCGTCACCACCCCGGCGACCGTGACCGGGAGCTCGACGCGGCCCTCGGCGCCGACGGCCGCCCGGCCCGCGGGGTACGTCGCGGTGCGCGTCACGGTCCACGCGCCGTCCACGGGGTCCTGCACCTGGGACCACGTGACGTGCGCCCCGCCGGCCTCCGCCGGTCCCGGCAGGGCACCCGGCACGAGCCAGGACGGCAGCGCCACCGCGACCGTCACGGCCTCGCCCTCGAGCATCTGCAGCTCGACCGGGCCGCCGGCGGGTGCCGTACCGAACCCGACCGTGGCGGCGTCCCCGGGCCGGAACGTCGCGCGCCCGCTCGTCGGGGTCACGGTGAGCCCGTGCACGCCGACGTCCACGTGGTCGGTCGCGCCGAAGTAGCTGCCCACGATGGTCGAGCTCGAGGTGACCGCGGCGGTGACCGCGAGCCCGGGTGCGACGAGCGCGAGGACCGTCAGCACGGCCGCCGCGGTACCCCGACGCGTCCTCCACGCGAGAAGAGCGGCGATACAGGAGCGGGCGGGGGCGATCATGCGGGTCCCTGGGTCGTCGGCTGGTGGTCCGGCAGCTCGGTGCGGGGGCGTCGTCGCTTCAGGAGCAGGGCGGTGGCGAGCAGCGTGCCGGCCGCGAGTGCGGCTGCACCGGGGAGCGCGTGCCGGGCGAGCCCGGTGCGCCCGGCGACGTCCGGGCGCCACGGGTCGTCGCCGGCCGTGCGCGCCACGGGTCGTTCGACCGACGCGAGCACGACCGAGAAGGTCACGGACGCCCCGGACGGGAGCGTGGTGTCGGCGGGCAGGGCGATGACGCCGCACAAGGTCGTCGTCTCGTCGGGGACCACCGTGCCCAGGGGGAGGCTGCGGGGAGAACCCACGGCGACCGCACCGCCGGCGCCCGACGGGAGCGTGGCGCAGTCCTCGCCGAGCCGGGCGGAGACCAGCGCGTCCGGCACCGCGCCCCCCGTGCCCTCGGTACGGTCCACCACCGTCGCCATCGCCACGGTCAGCGGCGTGCTCGCGTCGTTGGTGACAGCAGCCTGCGCCACGTGCACCTCGCCCGGACGGAGCGTCACGTCGAACAGCGCCGTGGCGGGGTCGACCGAGAGTCCGGCGGGCCGCGCGTCCGTGACCGGCCTCGGCACGGGGTCCGGGGTCGGCCTGACGGGGGCGGCGCAGCCACCGAGCGCGAGCACGGCGACGCAGATCCCGGCGAGGGACGGGGCGAAGAGGGCTCGGGTCACGACAGGCTCAGGCACAGACGCTCCGCACGGAGAGGGTGACGACGGTCGGCGGACCGTCCCGGCGGGCTCCTCCACCGACGCGTCGGACAGGGGAGGAACCCCCGGGCCGCTCGGTCCAGGTGCGAGTCTGCGTGGACCTCGAACGGCTAGGTGGACGCGACGCCCGAACTAAGGGGACCGCTCCGGCTGCCTGCGTACTGGGACCCTGCTACCTACGGTGCGGCTGCGCGGGGCCTCCGTGCTACTGATCAGGAGCGCCCGCCGCGAGCCGTCCACTGGCTCACAGGCGGAACGTCGCCGTCCGCGACGCCATCTCGCGCGAGCCGTCCGCGACCCGGCCCATGTCGTCGTCCACCCGGGCGAGCGCGCCGGCGCTGGTCTGCGCGGACGCCGCGACCGTCGTGATGCTCTGCGCGATCTCCCCGGCACCGGCTGCGGCCTCGGCGACGCCGCGCGCCATCTCGGCGGTCGTCGCGGTCTGCTCCTCCACCGCCGAGGCGATGGTCAGCTGGTAGTCGTTGATCCGGGCGATGATCTCGGAGACCTCGTCGATCGCCGCGACGGCCTCGCCGGTGTCGCCCTGGATCGCCTCGACGCGGCGGGCGATGTCCTCGGTCGCCTTCGCCGTCTCCTGCGCCAGCTCCTTGACCTCGCCCGCGACGACCGCGAACCCCTTGCCCGCCTCGCCGGCGCGCGCGGCCTCGATGGTCGCGTTCAGGGCCAGCAGGTTGGTCTGCTCGGCGATGCTCGTGATCGCCTTGACGACGGCGCCGATCTCCTGCGACGACGCCCCGAGCCGCGCGACGGTCTCGTTCGTCGCGTGGACCACGCCGGTGGCCTGCGCGGCGACCTTGGCGGCCTGCGCCGCGTTCTGGGAGATCTCCCGGATGCTCGCGCCCATCTGCTCGGCGCCGGCGGCGACGGCCTGCACGTTGCGGGACACCAAGCTCCGCCGACGCGGCGACCCCGGCCACCTGGCTGCTGGTCTCCTGCGCGGCGCGGGCGCCGTCCGACGCGACGCCGCGCAGCGTGCCGACGGTGCCGTCGGTCTCCCGGGCGGTGCGGGCCACCTCGCCGACCAGGGCGGACACGGAGTCGATCGCCCGGTCGAGCTCGCGGCCGGCGACCGAGATCTCCCCGCCCGCGTCCAGGCCGGTGCGCTGCGTGAGGTCGCCCTCGGCCATCGCCGCGGCGACCCGGGCGATGCGGGTCGCGGGACCGGCGACGTCGCGGGTGACCTTGCGCGCCGCGTAGGCCGCGAACAGCGCCGCGACGACGCCGAGCACCAGCAGCACCAGCCGGCCGCGCTCCTGGGCGGCGCGCTGCTCCTGCTGGAGGTCGGCGACCCGCTCCGACGCGGACGCGTCCACCGCGTCCGCGAGCGCCAGCACGTCGCTGTAGGCGGCACCCGCGGCGCCGCCGTTGATCGACTCCATCGCCGCGAGGTAGCCCTCCTCGGTCCCGGTGCCGAGCAGGTCCACCACCTCGGCGTCGCCCGCGAAGAACGAGTCCCACGCGGGGGTCAGGGCCGCGAACGACGCCTGCTCCTCCTCGGTCGCGCCCGTGGTGTCGAGGTCCGCCAGCCAGGCGCGGACG
This sequence comes from Cellulomonas sp. KU4C, assembly GCF_056868065.1. Taxonomy (NCBI): domain Bacteria; kingdom Bacillati; phylum Actinomycetota; class Actinomycetes; order Micrococcales; family Cellulomonadaceae; genus Cellulomonas; species Cellulomonas sp. KU4C. Next base: position 371,027 of record NZ_CP200322.1, read on the forward strand.
TCGTCCTGCGCGGCGAGCTGACCCGAGCGGTTGTACGCGTCGTCCGCCAGCGCGGCGTCCGCGCCGTACGCCGCGACGTCCGCGACGACCAGGCCCTGCCAGCCGGTGGCGTCGGCGATCTGGAACCGGGCCTCCTCGGCGAGGCGCAGCACCCGGTACGCGTCGGCGGTGCGGTCCGTGTACGTCCGCTGCACCTGCGCGGTGACGACGCCGAGCGCGATCGCCGCGACGATCAGGGAGGTGAGCAGCCCGAACACCGCCGCCATGCGCGACCCGATGGACTGACTACCCCACGTGCTGGACACCGACGGACCACCTTGCGACGAGACGACTGATCTCCCGTCCTGATCGGGCCGGGACGCGCCGGTGGGAGGGGTCCGTCCGGGTGAACCGGTCCCCGGGGTGCGGCGGCGGAGGGGCGCGCGCGATGCTGGACCCGGCGCGCCCCGGTGCGCCGGCCCGCACCACCCGCGACCCGGAGGTCACCCGTGCAGCACCGCAGCCTCGGCCCGTACACCGTCTCCGCCATCGGCCTGGGCGCCATGCCCGTGTCGATGAACCAGGACGGCACCTACCCCGAGCCCGCCGACGCGATCGCGACGATCCACGCCGCGCTGGACGCCGGGGTCACCCTGATCGACACCGCCGACATCTACGCGCCCACCTGGGACCAGATGGGGCACAACGAGCGCCTGGTCGGCGAGGCCGTCCGCACCTGGGGCGGTGACACGTCGCAGGTGGTCGTCACCACCAAGGGCGGCATCACCCGGTCGGAGGGCGAGGTGTGGGGCCGCGACGGGTCGCTGGCGTACCTGCGGGGCGCGGTGGAGAAGTCGCTGCGCGAGCTCGGGGTCGAGGCGATCGACCTGTACCAGTACCACCGCCCGGACCGCTGGATGGTCTACGGCGAGGTGATCGAGAACCTGGCGACCCTGAAGCGCGAGGGCAAGGTCCGCGAGATCGGCATCTCGAACGCGAGCGTCGAGGAGATCGAGATCGCCCAGCAGGTGCTCGGCGAGGGCGGCCTGGTCAGCGTGCAGAACGAGTTCTCCCCGCGGCACCCCGGCAGCCACGACGAGCTCCGGTACTGCGAGCAGCACGGCATCGCGTTCCTGCCGTGGAGCCCGCTGGGCGGCACCGGCGGCGGCGCCCGGGCGGTCGGCGACCGGTTCGCGGCGTTCCGCGAGATCGGCGAGGTCCACGGGGTCAGCCCGCAGCAGGTCGTGCTCGCGTGGGAGCTGGCGCTGAGCGACGTGCTGATCGCGATCCCCGGGGCGCGGCGGCCGGCGTCGATCACCGACTCCGCCGCGGCGGCCGACCTCCGGCTGTCCGGCGACGAGGTCGAGCGGTGCTCCCGGGCCGTGGGGCTCGAGGTCGGCTGAGCCGAGGGGCCGGGGTCAGCGGCACCCGGTCAGGGCGGCGTCCACCGCCACCTCGACCGGGTGCAGCTCCGGCCGGGCGCGCAGGAACTGCACCGGGCGGGTGAGCGACCCGCCCTCCCACGGGACGTCCGCGGACACCTCGACGACCAGCGGGGCGATCTTGGTCGCGATCGCCGAGGGCGCGGCGCCGGGGTGCGCGACGGGCGTGATCTGCCGACCGAGCGCGAGCCCCGCCGCGAGGCCGAGCGACAGCGACCGTCCGACGGGCACCAGCTCGCCGTCGCGGGGCAGCGCGAGCAGCAGCACGCCCGGCTGCGCCGGTGACCCGGTGACCGCGGTCGCCACGAGGTCGAGCGCGGACCGGTGCTTGACCTTGCGCCAGTCGCGGGTGCCGGCGCGGTAGGGCTGGTCGAGCCCCTTGGCGACGAGGCCGTCCGCCCCGGCGCCCGCGAGGTCGCGGAACCACCGGGCGGCGACCTCCACGTCCCCGGTCAGCGGCGAGGTCGCGAGCGCGCCCGTCCACTCGGCCGCGACCTCGTCCAGGGCCATCCGCCGCTCCATGAACGGCAGCTCGCGCGCGTCCACGTGCTCGCGCTGGATCAGGTCGAACGCGATGAACCCGGCCGGGGCGGACCGGGCGAGCGCGGCGGGGTCGGGTGCGGTGGCCCGGCGCTGGAGGCTGCCGAAGTCGACGCGGCCGTGCTGCCAGACGACGAGCTCGCCGTCCACCACGGTGCCCGGCGGCACCTGCTCGCCCACGGCGGCCGCGACCTCGGGGAACGCCGCGGTGAGGTCGGCGCCGTACCGCGACCGGAGCATCGTGCCCGGGCCGTCCGCGAGCGCCAGGACGCGCATGCCGTCCCACTTCGGCTCCCAGGCGGTGCCGCCGGGGAGGCCCACGGTGTCCTGGAGGTGCAGCGCCACGCGGGCCAGCGCGAGGCCGCTGGGATCCTCCGGGGTGCGGGACACGGGGTGATCTTAGGGTGAATTCTGTCCGAATCGTCCTGGTTTGCCGTTTTTCCCTCGACGGAGTGGCCGGGGGTACCGTCGACGGCAGGCACGAGGACGCGGAGGGCGACGTGGCCGAGCACCGGATCTTCAGGACCAGCTTCGCGAGCATCTACCCGCTCTACGTCGCGAAGGTCGAGCGCAAGGGGCGCGACCGCGCCGACGTCGACCGGGTGATCGCCTGGCTGACCGGCTACGACGACGCCGGGCTGCGCCGCGTGCTGGACGACGAGGTCGACATCGCGACCTTCTTCGCCCAGGCGCCCGCGATGAACCCCGACGCCTCGCTCATCACCGGGCTGATCTGCGGGGTCCGGGTCGAGGAGATCGAGGACCCGCTGATGCAGCGGGTCCGGTACCTCGACAAGCTCGTGGACGAGGTCGCGCGAGGGAAGAAGATGACGTCGGTGCTGCGCGGCGGGTGAGCACTGGCGCGCCTGCATCGACGTGTGCCAATATCGAGACATGTCGATGCAGAGCCCCGTCCGCCTGGCCCCGCTCGACCGGTGGCTCCCGCTGTGGATCGGGCTCGCGATGGTGGCCGGCCTCGCGCTCGGCAGGTTCGTCCCCGCCGTCGGCGAGGCCCTGGCCGCCCTGGAGGTCGGCGGGATCTCGCTGCCGATCGCGCTCGGCCTGCTCGTGATGATGTACCCGGTGCTGGCGAAGGTCCGCTACGACCGCGTCGCCGCGGTGACCGGCGACCGGCGGCTGCTGGTCGGCTCCCTCGCGCTCAACTGGGTCGTGGGTCCCGCGCTGATGTTCGCCCTCGCGTGGGTGTTCCTGCCGGACCTGCCCGAGTACCGCACCGGGCTGATCGTCGTCGGCCTGGCCCGGTGCATCGCGATGGTCGTCATCTGGAACGACCTCGCGTGCGGGGACCGCGAGGCCGCCGCGGTGCTGGTCGCGATCAACTCGGTGTTCCAGGTGGTCGCGTTCTCGCTGCTCGGCTGGTTCTACCTCACGGTGCTGCCCGGCTGGCTGGGCCTGGGCTCCGCGGGCCTCGACGTCTCGATCGGGCAGATCGCCGGGAACGTGCTCGTGTTCCTCGGCATCCCGCTCGCCGCCGGCTTCGCGTCCCGCTGGGTCGGCGAGCGGGTGCGCGGCCGCGACTGGTACGAGGAGCGGTTCGTCCCGCGGATCGGCCCGTGGGCGCTGTACGGGCTGCTGTTCACCATCGTGCTGCTGTTCGCGCTGCAGGGCGACGCCGTGACCTCCCGGCCGCTCGACGTCGCACGGATCGCCCTGCCGCTGCTGGTCTACTTCGCCGTCATGTGGGGCGTCGGGATGGCGACCGGCCGGACCCTCGCGCTCGGGTACGCCCGGTCGACCACGCTGGCGTTCACGGCCGCGGGCAACAACTTCGAGCTCGCCATCGCCGTCGCCATCGGCACGTTCGGCGCGACCTCCGGGCAGGCGCTCGCCGGCGTCGTCGGCCCGCTGATCGAGGTCCCGGTGCTGGTCGGTCTCGTCTACGTCAGCCTCTGGGTCGGTCGCCGCTGGTTCCCCGGCACCGCCCCCGCCGCACCGTCCGGCTCCACCACCGCCCAGCAGGAGGTCCGCGCATGACCACCACGACACCGGCGCGCGAGGACTGCGCCCCGACCCCCTCGCCCGCCGAGCACGCGATGGGCCTGGACGCCGCGACCCACGTCGCCGGCACCCTCAAGGCGCTCGGCGACCCGCTGCGGCTGCGGATGCTGTCGCTGATCGCCACCTCCCCCACCGGCGAGGCGTGCGTGTGCGACCTCGCCACGGTCGCCGAGGTCGCCCAGCCGACGGTGTCCCACCACCTCAAGCTGCTCAAGGACGTCGGCCTGCTGACCTCCGAGCGGCGCGGCACCTGGGTCTACTACCGGGTACGGCCCGCCCTGCGCGGCGCCGTCACGACGCTGCTCGACTCGTTCGCCCCCGTCGCGGCCGAGGCGGCGCACCTGTCGCCCCTGACCGGCCTGACCGACGCCGAGCCCGCGCTGGAGCGGATCGCGGAGCGTCTGACCGCCGCGTTCCCCGACCGCGACCCGGCCGCGGTGCTCACCGTCGTGCGCGAGTCGTACACCGGACTCGCGCGGTCGTCGGCCGTCCGGTCCCACCTCGTGGTCAACACCGAGCGGTTCGCGCGGCAGCGCCTGACGGACGCCGCACGCGCCCGGGGCACCGCCGCCGCGCACCGCCCGCAGGTCCTGTTCGTCTGCGTCGCCAACGCCGGCCGCTCCCAGCTCGCCGCCGCGCTGCTGCACCACTACGCCGGGGACGCCGTCGTCGTCCGCTCCGCCGGGTCGACGCCCGCCGGCGAGGTGCACCCCGGGGTCCGCCCGCTGCTCACCGAGCTCGCGGCCGACGCCGAGGCGTTCCCCAAGCCGCTCACGGACGACGCCGTCCGCGCCGCCGACGTCGTCATCACGATGGGCTGCGGCGACACCTGCCCGGTCCTGCCCGGCAAGCGCTACGAGGACTGGGCCGTCGGCGACCCCGCCCTCGCGTCCGACACCGGGGTGCGCGCGATCCGCGACGAGATCGACCGCCGGGTGCGCGCCCTGCTCGCCGACCTGCTGCCCGACCTGACCCTGCCCGCTGCCTGACCGCCCCTGATCCGCCGTGACCCTGGAGGACCCCATGACCGCGAGCACCCCGTCCGCCCTGTTCGTCTGCGTGCACAACGCCGGCCGGTCCCAGATGGCCGCCGGCTACCTGCGCCACCTGTCCGGCGGCGCCGTCGAGGTCCGGTCCGCCGGCTCGATGCCCGCCGAGCAGATCAACCCGACCGCCGTCGAGGCGATGCTCGAGGAGGGCATCGACATCCGCGCCGAGCGCCCGAAGGTCCTCACCACCGACGCGGTGCAGGCGTCCGACGTCGTCATCACGATGGGCTGCGGCGACGCGTGCCCGATCTTCCCCGGCAAGCGGTACGAGGACTGGGCGCTCGAGGACCCGGCCGGCCAGGGCATCGAGGCCGTCCGGCCGATCCGCGACGAGATCCGCCGGCGCGTCGAGGTGCTGCTGGGCGAGCTCGGCGTGGAGCCGGTCAGGGACTGACGACCGGGCCGGGCTTCGTGGCGCGCACGACCGCGCCGTGCATCCCGTCCGCGACCGGGTGCGTGAACCGCACCTCGGCGTCGACGAACCCCGCCGCCGCGAGCCCCTCGAGGTACTCGGCCCGGGACAGCGCCCCGGCGATGCAGCCGACGTACGAGCCCCGCTCGGCGCGCTCGGCGGGGGCGAGGTGGTCCTCGGCGACCACGTCGGAGATACCCAGCCGCCCGCCGGGCACCAGCACCCGGAACGCCTCGGCGAGCACCGCCGGCTTGTCCGGGGACAGGTTCACCACGCAGTTCGAGATGACGACGTCGACCACCGCGTCGTCCAGCGGCAGGTCCTCGATCGTGCCCTGGCGGAACTCCACGTTCGTCGCCCCCGCCTTCTGCGCGTTGGCGCGGGCCAGCGCGAGCATCTCGTCGGTCATGTCGACGCCGTAGGCGAAGCCCGTCGGCCCGACGCGGCGCGCGGACAGCAGGACGTCGATGCCACCGCCCGAGCCGAGGTCGAGCACCCGCTCCCCCGCGCGCAGCTCCGCGACCAGCAGCGGGTTGCCGCAGCCGAGCGACGCGGCCAGCGCCTCCGCCGGCACCGCCGCGGCGTCCTGGGCGTCGTACAGGGCGCTGCCGAACCGGTCGTCGACCACCAGGTCCTGCGGGCCGCAGCCCCCGACGCCGTCGGCACCACCGCCGCAGCAGCCCGCGTCCCCGACGCCCTGCACCGCCGCCCGGGCGTACCGCTCCCGGACCTGCTCGCGGATGTCCTGCACCATGACTCCTCCAAGGGATCGATGACCGTCGATACCTCGCAGCCTGGCGCAGCGGTCCGGCGCTGTCAATCGACAGCCGTCGATATCTGGGCGAGGATGTCCGGATGGCCCTCGACCTGCTGCCCGTGAGCACCGCGGCGCCCTCCGCGTGCTGCACCCCCACCACCGGCGCGACCATGTCCGCCGACGACGCCGAGGCCACCGCGCGCACCCTCAAGGCCCTCGCGGACCCCACCCGCCTGCGGCTGCTGTCGATCATCGCCGCGCACGAGGGCGGCGAGGCCTGCGTCTGCGACCTCACCGACCCCGTCGGCCTTTCCCAGCCGACGGTGTCCCACCACCTCAAGGTCCTCACCGAGGCCGGGTTCGTCACCCGCGACAAGCGCGGCGTCTGGGCGTACTACACGCTCGTCCCCGGCGCGGTCGAGCAGCTCACCGCGCACCTCGGGACGCACCTGCGGGGCTGAGGCCCGGCTGCTCCTCGGGCGTCGCCCGCTCCACGACGCGTTCCGCCAGCGCACCGGGCACCGCCGCCGCACCCGGGCCACCCGCGCGCAGCCAGCCGTCGAGCTCCGCCGTCACCTCCGGGCCCGCGAGCCGCTCGAACCACACCGGCGCCGCACCGTCACCGCGCCGGCGCGCGCTCGGCCGCGCCACGACCACGTCCCCGCGCTCGCACTCGTCCAGGCAGTCGACCGTCGTCAGGCGCGCCACGCCCGCGTCCGCGAGCGCCCGCAGCCGCGCCAGCTGACCACCCGGCAACGGGTCCGCGGCGCCCAGCGTCTCGCCCGCGCACAGGGCGCAGGCCGTCAGGCCGGGGCGGTCGTCGGGGCGCGCGGCGGCGGGTCGGGCGGTGGGCACGGCGCCGACTGTACGACTCCGCGCCCGTGCGGCCGGGAACCCGCGACACGACGTACGGTCGGGCGGTGACCAACAGCGCGGACGTCCGCGAGTTCCTCATGTCGCGCCGCGCGCGCGTCACCCCCGAGCAGTCGGGGCTGGCCGCGTACGGCGCGAACCGCCGCGTGCCAGGGCTCCGGCGCGGCGAGGTCGCGGCACTCGCCGGAGTGAGCGTCGAGTACTACTCCCGCCTCGAGCGCGGGAACCTCAGCGGGGTGTCGGACAACATCCTCGACGCGGTCGCCCGCGCCCTCCAGCTGGACGAGGCGGAGCGGGCCCACCTCCGCCACCTGGCCCGCGCCACCGACCCGCCGTCGCTGCGCCCCCGCCGCGTCCCCGCGCGGCAGGTCCGGCCGAACGTGCGGCGGGTGCTGGACCTGATGACCGAGGTCCCGGCCGTCGTGAACAGCACCCGGCTGGACCTGGTGGCCAGCAACGCGCTCGGCGCCGCGCTGTTCGCCCCGGTCCTCGCGACGGCCGACCGCCCGCCCAACCACGCGCGCTTCACGTTCCTGGACCCGGCGGCGCGCGCGTTCTGGGTCGACTGGGAGCGCGCCGCCGACGATGCGGTCGCCACGCTGCGCACCGAGGCCGGGCGCGCGCCCGACGACGAGGCGCTCCGGGACCTGACCCGCGACCTGGTCGAGCGCAGCGCGGAGTTCCGGGCCCGGTGGCACGCCCACGACGTCCGCCTGCACCTGACGGGCACCAAGCACGTCCACCACCCGGTCGCGGGCGAGATGGTCCTGGACTTCGAGGTCCTGGAGTTGCCCGCCGACCCCGGGCTCACGCTCGTCGTGTTCAGCGCCGAGCCCGGGACCGCCGCCGACGAGGGGCTGCGCCTGCTCGGCGCGCCCACCGCCGGCTGACGCCCACGACCCGGCGGGGCTGCTCACTGCTCGACGGAGGCCATGTTCGCGTCGTCGTGGCGGGCGCCGGACGCCGGGGTCAGGGCGTCGAGCCGCGCGATCTGGTCCGGGGTCAGCTCGATCCCGTCGGCGGCGGTGTTCTCCTCGACGCGGCCGGTCCGCCGGGTGCCGGGGATCGGGGCCACGTCCTCGCCCCGGGTGAGGATCCACGCCAGGGCGGTCTGCGCAGGCGTGGCCCCGATCGCGGCGCCGACGGCCCGGACCTCGTCGACGATCGCGAGGTTGCGGACGAGGTTGTCCCCGGCGAACCTCGGGTTGGTCCGCCGCCAGTCGTCCTCGGGGAAGTCCGCGGCGCTGCGGATCTGCCCGGTGAGCAGGCCGTGGCCGAGCGGCGAGTACGGCACGAACCCGATGCCCAGCTCGCGCAGGGTCGGCAGGATCTCGGCCTCGACGTCGCGGGTCCAGAGCGAGTACTCGGTCTGGACGGCGGTCACGGGGTGCACCGCGTGCGCGCGCCGGATGGTCGCGGCGCCGGCCTCGGACAGGCCGTAGTGGCGGATCTTGCCCTCGGCGACCAGCTCCGCGAGGGCGCCGACCGTGTCCTCGACCGGGGTGCCCCGGTCCACGCGGTGCTGGTAGTACAGGTCGATGTAGTCCGTGCCGAGGCGCCTGAGCGACCCCTCCACGGCCCTGCGGACGTTCGCGGGAGATCCGTCCGTCGCCGCGCCCCACGTGCCGTCGGCCGCGTGCGTGAGCAGGCCGAACTTGGTCGCGATCCGGACCCGGTCCCGGCGGCCCCGCACCGCACGGCCGACCAGCTCCTCGCTGTGGAAGGGGCCGTAGACCTCGGCGGTGTCGATGTGGTCGACGCCGAGGTCGAGGGCGCGGTGGATGGTGCGGATCGACTCGGCGTCGTCCAGCCCACCCTCCGCCGTGTAGGTGCCGGCCATGGTCATCGCGCCCAGACCGACGCGTCCGACCTCGAGCGTGCCGAGATGTGCCTTCTTCATGGTGGTCCCGTCCTCGCCGTGGTGGTCAGGCGTCGTCGTGCGCGAGCGACGACGACAGGTCGCGGTGGGCGTCGGCCTGGTCGAGCAGCTGCCGGGCCTTGGTCTCGAGCACCCCGACGGCGTCGGCACCGGCGGCGAACCGGACCGGCGGGTGCTCGAGCGCGGTGAGCTGCACCAGGGCGGAGGCGAGCCGGGCCGGGTCGCCGCCCTGCTGCCCGTCCATGGACTGCCAGCCGGCGACGGTCTGCGCGGTGCGGTCGGCGTAGTCGTCGATGGACGACGCCGCGTACCGGGTGGACTCCGGGGTCAGCAGCCCGGTGCGGAAGAACCCCGGCTCCACCAGCATCGTGCGGATGCCGAACGGCTCGACCTCGGGGGCCAGCGACTCCATCCAGCCCTCGACGGCGAACTTCGACGCGGCGTACGCCGAGCAGAACTCCTGCCCCGCGATGCCGGCCGTCGAGGAGATCGTCACGACCAGGCCCGACCGCTGGGCGCGCATCACCGGCAGCACCGCCCGCGTGACGTCCACCGGACCGAACAGCGTCGTCTCCAGCTGGGCGCGGAAGTCGGCGTCGGTGATCTCCTCGAAGAACCCGGCCTCGAAGTTCGCGGCGTTGTTCACCAGCACGTCGATCCGGCCGAACGTCGCCTCGGCCTCCCGCACGGCGGCGCGCACCGCGTCCGGGTCCGTCACGTCCAGCGCGACCGTCAGCAGCGCGGGCGCGGCGCCGATCGCGGCGGCCACCTTCTGCGGGTCGCGCCCCGTCGCCACCACCCGGTGGCCCGCGGCGAGCGCGGCCCTGGCGATGTCCACGCCCATCCCGCGGCTCGCACCGGTGATGAACCAGACCTGCGTGTCCCTGCCGTCCTGCGTCATGTCCTCGTGCCCTCCGGGTGTCGTCCTCGTCGCGCCGCGCGGCGATGCCCCCATGCAACGCCCGGACCTCGCCGCACGGGAGTCCCCGCTGAAAGGTGTTCCGACAGGGAACCCCTCCACCTCCGGCCCGTGACCGGACCGGTACGGTCGCGTGACCCTCCTGTGCTGTTCGCGCTGGTCACCGACCCGGGAGCATCGAGTTCTCAGACGATGGAGGCTCACATGCGTGGTCGGCCGGCAGCACAAGCCCGTACCGGAACCTCGTGGCGTCGACGGGAGCGTGTGGTCGCCGCAGCCTCGGTGGCCCTGCTCGGGGTGCTGGGCGCGTGCACCGCCGGCGGGTCCACCGACGCCTCGTACGGGCAGGGGACGGCGCAGGACGAGGCCGCCACCACCGAGCAGTGGCGCCAGGCCCCCACCGACCCGCGGGTGGAGTTCGACGACTCCGCGGAGCAGGCGTTCCAGGACGTGGCGACCAGCCCGCTGTCGACGTTCGCCTCCGACGTCGACACCGCGTCGTACAGCGCCATGCGCCGCCAGCTCGCGCAGGGCTCCGCCCCCGAGGGCATCCGGATCGAGGAGCTCGTCAACTACTTCGACTACGACTACCCCGCCCCCGCACCCGACGCCGCCGACCCGTTCACCGTGACCACGCAGGTCGCGGACGCCCCCTGGGCGCCCGAGCACCAGCTCGCGATGATCGGCGTCCAGGCGACCGACGCCGTCCCGACCAGCCGCGGCAACAACGTCGTGTTCCTGCTGGACGTCTCCGGCTCGATGGACGCACCCGACAAGCTGCCGCTGCTCGCCGAGTCGTTCGCGCTGCTCGTCGAGGAGCTCGACGAGGACGACACCGTCTCGATCGTCACCTACGCCGGCAGCGACCAGGTGCTCGCGGACTCCGTGCCGGGCGACCGGCGCGAGGAGCTCGTCGGGATCCTCCGCGACCTCAGCGCCGGCGGGTCCACCGGCGGGGCGGCCGGGCTGGAGACCGCGTACGAGCTCGCGACCGAGAACTTCATCGAGGGCGGCAACAACCGGGTCGTGCTCGCGACCGACGGCGACTTCAACGTCGGCCCGTCCGGCCCCGACGAGCTCGCCGAGCTCATCGAGGAGCACGCCCGCACCGGGGTGCACATCTCGGTCCTCGGGTTCGGCATGGACAACCTCAAGGACAGCACCATGGAGGCGATCGCCGACCACGGGAACGGCAACTACGCGTACATCGACACCCTCGACGAGGCGCGCAAGGTCCTCGTCGACGAGTTCGACTCCACGATGTTCGTCGTCGCCCAGGACCTCAAGGTGCAGGTCGAGCTCAACCCCGCCACCGTCGCGGAGTACCGCCTGATCGGCTACGACAACCGGCGCCTCGAGGACGAGGACTTCGACGACGACACGAAGGACGCCGGGGACGTCGGCGCCGGGCACTCCGTCACCGCGTTCTACGAGCTCGTGCCCGCCGACGGCAAGCGACCCCGCGACGACCTCGACTACTCCCGCCGCACCACGTCGGGCTCGGACGACTTCCTGACCGTGCACGTCCGCTACAAGGACCCCGGCGCGACCGAGAGCACCGAGGTCGTCGTCCCCGCCGGCGCCAAGGCCTACACCCGCTCGCCGTCGGCGGACTTCCGGTTCGCGTCCGCCGTCGTCGAGTTCGGCCTCGTGGCGTCCGGCTCCGAGCACGCCGACGGCGCCGACACCCACCGCGCCCGCGCCCGCGCGCAGGACGCGCTCGGGGACGACCCGTACGGGCTGCGGGACGAGTTCGTGGGGCTGGTCGGGGAGTACGAGCGGATCACGGGGTGAGCGCGGCGCGATCGACGACGCGTGACACGATGCGGCCGTGACCGACGACTCCCCCGCCACGCCCGCCGACGAGCTGTTCCAGGCACTCGCCGAGCGCCTCGACGGGACGGCGTACGTGGTCGAGCGCACGACCGACGGTCTCGTGGTGCGCAGGGACCTCGCGGACGAGCAGTGGTATGCCCAGCAGCACGGCCGCGAGCGCCGGACGGTCGTGCAGCACCACGTCGTGCTGCACGAGGACACGCAGCTCGTGGAGATCACGGACGAGCACGTCGAGGTGAGCCGGCGCTCCGGGTCGCGGGTCCCGGCGGTCGACGCGAGCACGATGCGAGTCGCCCGCCGCCGCGGCCGGATCCAGGAGGTGTCGCTCAGCACGACCCTCGGGCGTTCGCCGTCCGGGCGGTGGGAGCGATGGGAGTCGCATCGGTTCGACACGGCCGAGGCGCACGAACACATCCGCGCGGTGGTCGCGGAGCAGGGCTGGGTCGAGCGGGCCGGACGGACGCAGCGCTCCGCGACGGGGGCGGCCGTCGCCGGTGTCGTCGTCGCCGGGCTGACCGTGGTGCTGCTGGTGGTCGGTTGGGTGCTGGGCCTGTTCTAGGCGGCGCCGCGGGGGTGCACGTCCCCGAGCCACCACGGGAACACCTGGCCGCCCGGACGGGCGGGGGGCCGGGGGCCACGGGCAGGCGGTACCGTCGGTGCCGTCGCACGCGGAGCACTCACCCGCGCGCGCCGGGGCCTCTAGCTCAACTGGCAGAGCAGCGGACTTTTAATCCGCGGGTTGTGGGTTCGATCCCCACGGGGCCCACCTCGTCGATCCGCTCAGAGCCGTGTCCGGGCTTCCGCCAGCAGCCACTCGACGACGACCAGCGGAACGTCCGACTCGGTGTAGAACCGAACGGTCCGCCGACCCGAGTCCTCGAACTCGAAGACGTCGGCGACCTGCTCACCACTGACTGTCTGCAGCTCGAGCGCCATCCCCTCGCGATCGCCGTTGCTGCTGGCCAGCACCAAGCGGAAGCCCTCCATCTCCTGACCACCTCCCTTTCGCGGCGCACCCAACCCGCTCATCCCATCAGCTCCCCCAGCGTCACGAGCCCCACGTCGTCCCGCTCCGCGGCGACCGCCATCAGCTCCGCGTCGAACCCGCACCGCCCGAACAGCACGAGCCGCGCGCCCCCGTCCCGCGCGTCCTGCGCCGCGAGCAGGTCGCGGATCCGCTCGAGCCTGCGGAGGTCGGTGGTCGTCCGCGGCCGGTTCGACGACTTCGCCTCGCCGAGCACGGCGACCGGTGGCCGACCAGGGCCCTCGTGGTCGCGGTGCAGCGCGACCACGTCGACCTCGTGCCGGGAGCGCTGCGTCGCGTCGTTCAGCACCGCCGAGCCGACACGGCCGAGCGGGGCCCCGAACCGGTCGCCGGCGTACCGACGGGTCCAGGTGCGGGCGATCTCCTCGAAGTGCAGCCCGAGCACCTGGGAGGAGAACGTGGCGGCCGCCCGCTCCCACACCGCCTCGACCTCCCGCTCCTCCAGGAGCGCGCGGTTCGGCGCGGTGATCAGCGCCTCGAACCGGACGATGGGGTCGGTGACGGCGTACCGGGGCCGCGACGGCATCAGGACGTCGGCGTCCCGCGTGAGGAACCCCGACGACACCAGCACGTCCAGCGGGTGCCGCAGCTGGTTGTGGTCCCGGCCCACCGCGGCGCCGATCTCCTTCTGATGGTGCCGTCCGCCCGCGACCGCCGTGAGCACCGAGACGTACTGCTCCTTGCTGCGCACTCGCGGGTCCTCCCGCAGGAGGTAGTCGGTCTCGGTGAACAGGGCGTGCGACGGGTTCAGGACGTTGCGCGCGAGCCAGCGCGGGAGCTCGTCGACGGTCGCGGGCGGCTCCTGCTCGACGAGCGCCCGGTAGCCGGGGGTGCCGCCGAACACCGCGCCGAGCCGGAAGGCGACCTCCGGGTCGGACGCCCCCCAGAACCCCGCCGCGTCCCGGTAGTCGAACGGGTGCACGGTCAGGTCCAGCGTCGCCCGCCCGCGGAGCGGCTTCTGCCCGGAGAGCAGCTCGGTCATGACCGAGAGCGCGGAGCCGCACACGATCACCGTGGCCGGCGAGTGCGCAGAGGCCTGACGCGACTCGTCGTAGAGCTCCTGGAGCACGCTGGGGATCTCCGGCGAGTGCGCGAGCAGGTACGGCAGCTCGTCGAGCACGAGAGCACGACCGCCCTCGACCGCCTGCGCCGGCGGCCTCTCTCCGCGCGCGGGGAGGCGGAGCGCGGTCCGCAGCGCAGCCTCCCAGTCGTCGAACCGCACGGTCCCGGCCGGCAGGCCGCGCTCGCGGGCGACGTCGTCCCCGAACCGCTGGAGCGCCTGGGTCCGCCCGACCTCCTGCGCCTGGTGGTAGAGACCTCCGGCAGCGGTGACGACGCGTCGCAGCAGGTAGCTCTTGCCCTGGCGGCGTCGTCCGGACACGATCGCGATGCGCAGGCCCGGCGCGTCGGAGCTGACCAGGTCGGCCAGGTCGTCCCACTCGCGCGTCCTGTCGTAGAGGTCGTCCGGCCTACGCACGGCGTCTCCTGTAAACGTAGTTATTGTAACTACGATTACAGTACACCCGCCTCCTCCCGCAGCAGCCCGTACGCGTACGAGTCGAGCCACCGCCCGTCCCGGTGCAGCGAGTCCGCGCGGAACGTCCCCTCGCGCCGCATCCCGACGCGCTCCATCAGCCGCCAGGACGGCTCGTTGTACGCGAAGCACACCGCCGTCAGCCGCCGCAGCCCGAGGTCGGTGAAGCAGGCGTCGACCAGCCGCCGCACGGCCTCCGTCGCCAGGCCGCGGCCCTGGACCGCCGGGTCGAACGCCCAGCCGATCTCGGCCTGCGTGCGCGCGGCCGCCGCGGCGACCTCCTGCTGTCCCCACCCGTCCTCGACGCGGAGGAGCAGGTCGCCCACGACGCGGCCGTCCTCCTCCACGATCACGGTCGGCCCGAGGTGGTCGGGCTGGAGCAGGCGCGCGGTGAACTCCGCCTCGTCCACGGGGAGCGAGGTCAGCCACCGCCCGACCTCGGGCAGCCGGCGGTAGCGGAACACGGCGGGCGCGTCCTCGGGCGTCGCCGGGCGCAGGACGAGCCGGTCGGTGGTCAGCGGCCAGGCGATCTCCGGGTGCGGTGCGCTCACCCGGGCAGGGTAGACCGCGCGCCGGGAGCGGCTACCGCAGCTGGCGCCCGTACTGGTCGCGCCCGCCGCTGGACAGCAGCACGATCCCGTCGACGACGGCCCAGATCCAGATGGCCGGGGCGATGACGAACCCGATCAGGACGACCATCAGGACGCAACCCACGATGAACCCGATCAGCTGGGTCAGGCCGATGCCGATCTGGCCCGCGTACAGCCGGCCGACCCCGCACACCCCGACCAGCGACAGCAGCAGCTGCAGCAGGCCCGCGGTGGTCCGGTTCTTATCCGACCACGCGACGCCGGTGTACGGGTCGACGCCGTAGGCGACCGGCCCGGCGGCGGGCGGGTACGCGTAGCCGTAGTCGGGGCCGTAGCCGCCCGGCTGCCCGGCGTACGGCTGCTGGTACGGCTGCTGCTGGTACGGCTGCATCGCGGACGGCTGCTGCGCGTCCCAGGGCTGCGGGCCGCCCGGGGGCTGCTGATCGCTCATGTGCCGGACCCTAGCGCGACCTCGTCGTGGGGCCGGGGCCGTTCAGCCGTCTGCCGCGCGACAGGATGTGCACGCATCGCGACAGGTTGTCGCCCACGGCGCCCGAGCGGGTGCGGCAGCGGTTTGGCTGTCCTCGGGGTCCGGGACGAGCCGGGCGCCGGGACCCGGAACGAGGACGTCGCATGGTCGGTCGCATCCGCAGCGCGTGGCAGGGCTTCGAGGAGCGCCGGCCCGCGGTCGCGCAGCTCGCGCTGTTCACGGTGATCAGCCAGGGCATGACGGCGCTGCAGCTCGCGCTCATGCCGCTGTTCAAGTGGCTGTTCAACCAGACCCCGCTGGTGGAGGCGGCGTTCCAGGTGCTGCCGGTCAGCACGAACGCGGACGGCAGCACGTTCTTCGTGTTCGACTACCCGGCGGGGGCGTTGCCGCTCGGCGGCGGCGGGCTGGCGTACTTCCTCGCGGTGCAGCTGACGCTGCTGATCGCGCAGGTCATCAACTTCTTCCTCCAGCGCAACGTGGCGTTCAAGTCGAACTCCGACCCGCGGGTGGCGGCCGCCTGGTACGCGGTCGCGTACGTGGTCATCACGTTCCTGGCGGCGTGCCTGCAGGGGTTCTACAAGGACCCGATCTACCAGTGGATGATCGAGCGCTGGGGCGGCACCGGCGAGACGGCGGCGGACGTCGTGACCATGCTGATCAACGCGCTGATCTCGTACTGCGTGTTCTTCCCGATCTTCAAGATCATCTTCAAGAAGGTCCCGGAGCCGGCCGCCGAGCCCACCCCCGAGCCGGCCGCGTCGAGATAGGACGCCGACGCCGAGGTAGGACGTCGGGACGTCCTACCTCGGCGCGGCGGTCCTGTCTCGGCGGACCAGCGAGCGAGCCAGCCGGTCAGCCGTGGCGGGCTACTTCTTGACCGGGATCGACTGGGCCTCGAGGGCCGAGACCGTCTTGCCCTCGGCGGACTCCAGCGCCTCCGGGATGGTGCCCTGGCCGGACGCGGCGCTCTTCAGGCCGTCGGACACGTCGTTGTAGACCTGCGTCATGGTCGGGCCCCACACGAAGTCGGGGTTGACCTGGGCCGAGGCCTCGGCGAAGACGTCGTAGATCTTCTGGCCGCCGTAGAACTCGACGCCCTCCTGGAGCACGGGCAGCGACGCACCCTCCTTGGTGGCCGGGTAGATGTTGGCCTCCTCGTTGAGGATGGTCAGCGCCTCCTCGGACGTGTTCAGCCACAGCGCGAACTTCGTCGCCTCGTAGAGGTGGTCCGTGCCCTTGAAGACCGCGGTGGACGAGCCGCCCCAGTTACCCGCGGCGGCGTCGCCGGCCTCCCACTGCGGCATGGGCGCGACGGCCCACTTGCCGGCGGTGTCCGGCGCGCCGGACGCGATGGAGTTCGCGCCCCAGACGGCCGACGTCCAGGTCCAGGCCTGGCCGGTGTTGTAGGCGTTGTCCCACTCGGTCGTCCACGCGGGGACGGTCGAGACGAGGTCGTCGGCGAGCAGGCCCTGCCAGTAGTCGGCGACCTTCTCGGACTCCGGCGACGTCAGCGTGACGGACCAGCCGTCGGTGTCGTTGCTGAACCACTGGCCGTCGGCCTGCCAGACGAACCCGGCGAGCTGGTTGACGTCGGCGGTCGAGAAGTTGGTGATGTACCCGCCGGCGGCCCGGACCTGCTTGGCGGCCTCGGCGTACTCGTCCCACGTGGTGGGGACCGCGATGCCGTTCTGCTCGAACAGGTCCTTGCGGTAGAACATCGCCATCGGGCCGGAGTCCTGCGGGACGGCCCACACGGACTCGTCGTCGCCGAGGGTGACCTGGCCCCAGGTCCAGTCGACGAACTGGTCCTGCGCGGCGACCACGTCGGCGCACGCGGACAGGTCGGTCAGGCCGTCCTGGACGCGGAAGTTCGGCAGGGCGTCGTACTCGATCTGGCCGAGGTCGGGCGCGTTGCCGGCCTTCAGCTGGTTGAAGAAGTTCTGGTAGGTGCCGCCGTTGCCGTTCGGCCCGGTCTGGACGGTGACCTGGATGTCGGGGTTGGCCTCGTTCCAGGCGTCCACGGCGACCTCGATGCCGGGGATCCACGACGTGTAGGACAGCTCGACCTTGCCGTCGGACGGCTCGCAGGCCGCGGCGTCGGAGCCGCCGTCGCCGGAGCCGCTGTCGCCGCCGGACGAGCACGCGGCCAGCGCGCCGACCAGGACGGTGGTGGTGAGCAGGGCGGTGACGCTCCTGCGCGTGCGGTGCTGCATGAGAGAGCTCCTTCTTCGTCGAGGGATGTGTCTCGGATGGGGTGGGGGGGACAGCAGGGGGTGGATCAGGCGGGCGGGGTCACTTGACCGACCCCGCACCGAGCCCGCCGCGCCAGAACCGCTGGAGCGCGAGGAACGCGACCACGAGCGGGACGATGGACAGCAGCGAGCCCACGAGCACGTACGTGTTGAGCTCGGGGATCTGGTTGAGCTGGGTGTTCCACTGGTAGAGCCCGAAGGTGACCGGGAACTTCCGCTCGTCGCGCAGCATGATCAGCGGGAGGAAGAAGTTGTTCCAGATCGCGACGAACTGGAACAGGAAGATCGTGACCAGCGCGGGCGTCATCAGCCGGATGCTGACGCCGAAGAACGTGCGCACCTCCCCCGCGCCGTCGAGGCGCGCGGCCTCGATGAGCTCGTCCGGGACGCTCGCGGCGGCGTAGATCCGGGCGAGGTAGACGCCGAACGGGCTGACGACGCTGGGCAGCAGCACCGCCCAGTAGGTGTCGGTGAGGTTGACGCGGGAGAACAGCAGGAACAGCGGCAGCGCGAGCGCCGTGGCGGGCACGAGCACCCCGCCGAGGACGACGTTGAAGATCGCCTCCCGGCCGCGGAACGCGTACTTCGCGAGGGCGTACCCGCACATCGAGGCCAGCAGGGTCGCGACGAACGCGCCGACGCCGGCGTAGAACAGCGAGTTGCCCATCCACTGGGCGAACAGGCCGTCCTTGTACGTGAGCACCGCGCGCACGTTCTCGACCAGGTTGAGGTCCGCGAACCACAGCGCGTTCGTGCTGAGCACGTCGCCGCGGGTCTTGGACGACGCGACCAGCAGCCACCAGATCGGCAGCAGGAAGTACACGGTGAACACGGCCATGACCAGCATCGCGGCCATCCGCGGCAGCACCGGGGTGCGCACCGAGCGGCCGGGCGAGGTGGCGGGCGCCGGCCCGCGGCGACGCGGCTTCGCGGGGGGTGCGGTGAGCGTGGTCATCGTGCCTCCCGGCGCTGCGAGAACTTGAGGAACCCGAACGACAGGACGAACGTCGCGAGCGCCAGGACCACGGAGAACGCCGCGGCGAGGCTCGTGTTCGGCACCGCCGAGGTCGTGTAGACGGTCATGTTCGGCGTGAACGTCGAGGTGACCGCCGAGCTGAACGAGCGGAACACCTGCGGCTCCGCGAGGAGCTGGAGGGTGCCGATGATCGAGAAGATCGCGGTCAGCGAGATGGCGGGCAGCACCATCGGGATCTTGATCGACCAGGCGATGCGGGTCTGGCTGGCGCCGTCGAGGACGGCGGCCTCGGAGACCTCGCCGGGGATGGCGAGCAGCGCCGAGTAGATGATGAGCATGTTGTAGCCGACGTACACCCAGGTCACGACGTTCGCGATGGCCCAGATCACCAGGTCGGCGCCGAGGATCGGCACGTTCTGGGTCAGCGCCGTGAACGGCGACAGCTGCGGGGAGTACAGGAAGCCCCACATGATCGCGGCGATCACGCCGGGCACCGCGTACGGCACGAAGTAGGCGAGCCGGAAGAACTTCTTGCCCTTGACCAGCGGGGAGTCGAGCAGGAGCGCGAACAGCAGCGCCAGGCCGAGCATGACCGGCACCTGCACGACGCCGAACACGAGCACCCGGCCGATGGACGACCAGAACGCCTCGTCGGCGAACACCTGCTGGTACTGGGTGAGCCCGCCGAACACGGTGCGCGCGGCGCCGAACGTGCCGTCCCGCTCGACCGTGAGCAGCGACTGGTAGACGGCGTAGCCGATCGGCACGACGTAGAACGCCAGGAACAGCAGGCCGAACGGGGCGACGAAGAACGTGATCGCGCGGCCGTAGCGACGTGGCCGCGCGGTGCGGACCCCGGGCGTCGCGGCCGCGGGCGGCGCGGTGAGGGTGGTCATCGGACGGGCTCCTCTCGCAGGACGCGGACCGCACGACCGGGGACGACGAGCTCGACGGCGACGGCGGTGTCCGTCACGAGCTCGTGCCCCCGGGCGGGCAGGGCCACGTCGGTCGCGGCGTGGTTGACGAGGAAGGTCCACCGCCGGCCGTCGGCGGCGGCGCGCACGACGCGCTCCACCCCCGCGGCGGCGAGGTCCGGGTCGGTGGGGACGCCGGCGTCGGCCAGCACCCGGCCGGCGAGCGCGGCGAGGTCGGGTGCCTCGAGCGCCGTGCCGACGTACCAGGCGGCGCCGCTGCCGGCGGCGCGCCGGGTGATCGCGGCCTCGCCGGCGGCGGGTCCGTCGGCGTACCGGGACAGCACCTCGGCGTCGACGACCTCGGAGCGCTCGCTCCAGAGCCGGGCGCGCTCGCCGGTGTCGAGGGTGAGCACCTGCTCGGGCAGGACGGGGGCGAGCTCCTCGACGCGGATGCCCAGCAGGTCGCGGAACGCGCCCGGGTAGCCGCCGAGCCGCACGGCGTCGTGCTCGTCGGCGATGCCGGACCAGAACGTCACCAGCGCGGTGCCGCCGTCCTCGACGTACCGGGTGAGCGCCGCGGCCTGCTCGTCGCGGACCAGGTAGAGCGTCGGGACCACGACCAGCCGGTAGCCGGACAGGTCCGCGTCGGCGCCGACGACGTCGACCGTCACGCCCTGCGCCCGCAGCGCGGTGTAGGTGGCGACGACCTGCTCGCGGTACCGGACGGCCGTCGACGGGACGTTCTCGCCGTCGACCGTCCACCAGGACTCCCAGCCGAACAGCACCGCGACGTCGGCCTGCACCCGGGAGCCGGCGACCTCGTCGAGGCGGTCCAGCACGGCGCCGAGCTCGACGGCGTCGCGCCACTGCCGGGAGGCGGTGCCGGCGTGCGGCACGAGGGCGGAGTGGAACTTCTCGGAGCCCTGCGTCGAGGCGCGCCACTGGAAGAAGCAGACGGCGTCGGCGCCGCGGGCGACGTGGGTCAGAGAGTTGCGCAGCATCTCGCCGGGACCCTTGGCGACGTTCACCGGCTGCCAGTTCACCGCGCCCGTGGAGTGCTCCATCAGCAGCCACGGCGCCCCGCCCGCGATCCCGCGGGTCAGGTCGGCGCTGAACGCCAGCTCGGTGGTCGGGTCGGCGAGCCGGTGGTCGAGGTAGTGGTCGTTCGCGACGACGTCGACGTGCGGCGCCCAGGTGAGGTAGTCGAGGTTCCGGATGTGGTCGGTGACCATGAAGTTGGTCGTGACCGGCACCTGCGAGTGCGCCCGGAGGACGGCGGTCTCGGCGCGCAGCTGGCCGAGCAGCTCGTCGGAGCTGAACCGGTGGAAGTCGAGCACCTGGCCGGGGTTGCGGGTGGACAGGGTGACGCGCGGCGGCAGCACCTCGTCGAACGACCCGTACCGCTGGCTCCAGAACGTCGTGCCCCAGGCGGCGTTCAGCGCGGCGACGTCCCCGTAGCGGGCGCGCAGCCAGTCGCGGAACGCGGCCGCGCTGGTGTCGCACCAGCACAGGGCGTTGTGGCAGCCGAGCTCGTTGGACACGTGCCAGAGCGCCAGCGCGGGGTGGTCGCCGTAGCGGCGCGCGACCTGCTCGACGAGGGCCAGCGACCGCTCGCGGTAGACGGGCGACGACGGGCACCAGGCCTGCCGACCGCCGGGCCAGCGGGTCGTGCCGTCGGCGGCGACGGGCAGCACCTCGGGGTGCCGGGTGGTCAGCCAGGGCGGGGTGGACGCGGTGCCGGTGCCGAGGTTGGCGCGGACGCCGTGCTCGGCGAGCAGGTCCATCACCTCGTCGAGGTCCCGGAAGTCGTACTCGCCCGGGCGGGGCTCGACGGTGGACCACCCGAAGACGTTGATCGCGACGAGGTCCACGCCGGCGTCGCGCATCAGGGCGACGTCCTCGCGCCAGACGGACCGGTCCCACTGCTCGGGGTTCCAGTCGCAGCCGAACGCGATGCCGGGGTGCGTGAAGGTCGGGGTCGACCGGGCGGGTGCCGGGTCGGTGACCGGGGCGACGGTGGTCGTCATCGTGCGCGACTCCTTTGTGTGCACGTGCACACACCACCACGGCCAAATCGCCCGATCCGGATGTGTGAACGTGCACACACTAACGACCTGAGTCCCGCTGTCAAGCCCCCCGGCGTCGCTACAGTGGGCCCGTGACGACCACCCCGCCCCGCCGCAAGCGCGCGACGGTGCACGACGTCGCCCGCGAGGCCGGCGTGTCCCGCGGGACGATCAGCCGGCTGCTGACCGGTGAGGGGTACGTCTCCGCCGAGGCGCGCGAGGCCATCGAGGCGGCGATCCGCAAGGTCGGCTACGTCCCCAGCACCACGGCGCGCAACCTGGTCCGGCAGCGCACCAACGCCGTCGGGTTCGTCGTGCACGAGCCGCACTCGCTGTTCCTCGAGGACCCGAACATCGGGGAGATCCTGCTCGGCGCCAACGAGGCGCTGTCCGAGGACGACTACCAGATGGTCTGCCTGGTCATCGGCTCGGACCGGGACTCCGAGCGGGTCGCCCGCTACCTGCGCGGCGGGTTCGTCGACGGGGCCGTCGTCGTCTCCGCCCGCGCCCACGACCCGATCACCGCCGTGATGCGCACGGCCCAGCTGCCGGTCGCGTTCGTCGGCCACCCGCCCGACCTCGAGGACCAGTCCTGGGTCGGCATCGACAACGTCGCGTCCGCCCGGGAGATCACCCGGCGGCTGCTCGCGACCGGCCGCCGCCGGGTGGCGATGATCGCCGCGGCGCTCGACCGCGACTCGGGCACCGACCGGCTCGCCGGCTTCACCGCCGCGCTCGGCGACCTGTTCGACCCGGCGCTCGTCGAGCCGGTCGACCTGTACTCCTACTCCGCCGGCGCCGCCGCGATGTCCGCGGTGCTCGAGCGCGCCCCCGACGTCGACGGCGTGTTCGCGGCCTCCGACGCCCTGGCCGCCGGGGCCCTGGACGCCCTGCGCCGCGCCGGGCGCCGCGTGCCCGAGGACGTCGGCCTGGTCGGGTTCGACGACTCCGCGTGGGCCCGGCGCGTGACGCCGCAGCTGTCGACGGTCCGCCAGCCCGCCGCGGGACTCGGCCGTGCGGCCGCGCAGAGCGTGCTCGCGCAGATCGCCGGCGAGCAGACCGGTCCCAGCGCGATCCTGCTGGACACCCCGGTCGTCTGGCGCGACAGCGCCTGACGGCTCAGGCGCGCTGCCGGGGCTCCCGCCGCCGCGGCCCCAGCACGAGCGCGACGCCCGCCGCCGTCGAGCCGAGCCCGCCCATCACCAGGTCGCCGACGGTGTCCCGGTAGGCGACGTGGATGCTCGGGTCGAGGTACGTGTGCCCGAGGTACTCCCCCACCTCCCAGAGCACGCTCAGCGCGAGCCCGAGCGCCGCGGTCACGGCCACCGACCCGGCGCGGGCGCGCCCGCCGACCAGCGTGCCGGGGTCCGCCACCGCGCCGGTCCACCGCGCGACCGCCACGTGCGCCACCGCCGCGACCAGACCCGTCACCACCAGGTGCATCACGAGGTCGAGCCAGGCGACCGTCTCGTACAGGTCCAGCGCCCCGGACCACGCGGCCGCGAGCAGGCCGAGGCCGTAGGCGGCGTCCAGGCGCGGCCCGATCCCCGCCGCCACCGGCACGACGAGGCCCGCGAGCACCAGCGCGAGCAGCGCGGCGTCGACCGGTCCGCGCAGCAGGAGGGCGACGGCCGCCGAGAGCAGCCCGAGCACCCGGACCGCGCCACCGGGGCCGCGCAGCAGCAGGCGGGGCACGCGTGGCGGCGCCGTCACCGCGGGTGCAGCTCCGGAGCGGGCTCGCCCGGGCCGGAGGCGGTCGTCGGCGGCGAGCCGAGGCGCGACGCCATGTGCCCCCCGAGGTAGGCGCTGACGCCGAGCACGCCGCCGGCGCCGAGCGACACGGCGACCCCGAGCCCGCGACGACCACCTCTGCGCAGCAGCCACGAGGCGCCGTACAGCCCCAGCGCCACGTCGTTCAGCGCGCCGTGCACCGTGCCGACCCGGAGCGTGCGGCGGTCCGACACGGCCCAGTCGGCCAGTCCGGTGACGACGGCCGGGACGGCGGACAGCACGCCGAGGCCGAGCAGCAGGTCGCTCGCCCGGCGCCGCCCGTCGCCGCCGGGGACCAGGTCGAGCACGGTCGAGCTCGCCCAGAACCCGATCGGCAGGTCGGTCGTCAGCGGGTGCGCGGCGTGCCCGATCGGTCGTCCGTGCAGCAGGGCGGCGACCCGTGGCTGCGCGCGCAGCGCGGACAGCACCACCGGCCGGGCCCGGTCGACGACGGCGTCGAGCCGGGTGGACCTCTCGAGCCGTCGGGTGAGCCGCAGGGGCAGGGCCTCGTCGTCGTGCATGGGGGAAGCATCGCCCGGCGCCCGCGGTCCCGCACGACGAGGGAATGGTCTACCGCGCGGTTCAGTGTTACGGTGAACCACATGGTTCACTACGAGGTCCTGGACGGCGTGTTCCGCGCCCTGTCCGATGCGACCCGGCGCGACGTCCTGGCCCGCCTGGGCGAGGGCCCGGCCACCATCGGCCAGCTCGCCGAGCCGCACGGCATCACGCTCACCGGCATGACCAAGCACGTCCGGGTGCTCGAGGACGCCGGGCTCGTCGTCACCCGCAAGGTCGGCCGGACCCGGCAGTGCCGGCTCGGCACCGAGCGGCTCGACGACGCCCTGTCCTGGATCGCGACCTACCAGCGCCTCTGGGAGCGCCGCCTCGACGGCCTGGACGCCTACCTCACCCTGCAGCGCGACCGCGACGACGCGCCGCCGACGGAAGGACGACCGACATGACCACCGACGCGACCGACCTCGAGCTGCGCGCGCAGCGCCTGCTGCCCGCCAGCCCCGAGGTCGTCTTCGACGCCTACACCGACGCCGAGCAGCAGCGGATCTGGTTCGCGATCCTCGACACCGAGCCCGGCGTCGTCGAGATCGAGGTCGACCTGCGGGTCGGCGGGCAGCAGACCGCGGTCTGGGGCCCGAACCGGGACGAGCTGTTCACCGAGGTGCAGACGTTCCTCGAGATCGACCGGCCGCACCGCCTGGTCACCGAGTCCGTGGGCAGCTTCCCCGACGGGCAGACGATGACCACGCGGGTCGAGGTCACGTTCGAGGCCGCCGACGGCGGCACGCTGATGCGCGTGGTGCAGAGCGGGTTCCCGTCGGCCGAGGTGCGGGACTTCTTCGCCGAGCACGCGTGGGGCGGGGCGTTCGACCGCATCGCGGCCTACCTGGCACGGGGCTGAGGCGCAGGGGCACGGCGCCGGCCCCGGGCCGCGCGTGCGGGGTCGGGCCGGCGGACCTACCGTCGGCCCAACCGGCGCGCACCGCGCCGCACCCGACCCCCGGAGGCCCGCATGCCCACCGCCACCCTGAACGGCACCGTCCTCGCGGACGCGCCCGAGTCCGACGTCCTGCACATCGAGGGCAACGTCTACTTCCCGCCGTCGAGCGTGCGGGCCGAGCTCGTCGCCTCCCCGACGCCCTACACCTGCCCGTGGAAGGGCGTGTGCCAGTACTGGTCCGTCCGCGACGGCGACGCGCTGCGGACCGACCTCGCCTGGTCCTACCCGGACCCCTACCCGGCGGCGTTCGACCGGGTCGGCGCGGACTTCAGCGGCTTCGTCGCATTCGGCCCGGGCGTGTCCGTGTCCTGACCGCCCGCCTGCGGGTCGCCTCGCGAGGTCGAGGGTTCATGACGGGACCGGCCCGTGAAACCCTCGACCTCGCGCGAAACCCTCGACCTCGACCGGCGATCGGCGCGGGGGGGGTGGGGGTCAGGTCGGGTTGGCGGGGGCGCCGTAGCGGAGGCCGTCGACGACGAGGTCGAGGAGGCCGCGGACCCGTTCCGCCCACCGGTCGGAGTCGGGGACGTTCCAGACGCCACCCATCGCCAGCATCACCTGCTCGCCGTCGACGTCCGGGCGGACCGTCCCGTCGGCGCGGCCCGCGGCGAGCAGCACCTCGATCGCGCCGATGATCCGCTCGCGCGTCTCCGCGAACAGCGACGAGTCCGACCCGGCGGCGGCGCGCAGGGCGGCACCCATGCCGCGCTTGGCGGCGGCGTACCGGACGTAGCGCCCCATCCACTCGCGCAGGGACTCGACCGCCGGCCGGTCCGCCTCGAGCAGCGCGGGGGCGGCGTCGCACAGCGCGGTGACCTCCTGGCGGTAGGCCGCCTCGACCAGCGCGCCCCGCTCGGGGAAGTGCCGGTAGAGCGTGCCGATCCCCACGCCCGCGCGCTGCGCGATGGCCTCGAGCGGCGTGTCGCCGTCCTCGGCGAACGCGGCGGCGGCGACCTCGAGCAGCCGGGCGCGGTTGCGCGCGGCGTCGGCGCGCAGCGGCTTCTCGGCGGGCGTCCGCTTCTCGGCGGGCGTCGTGGACACGTGGACATTCCCCCTTGCGAACCGGAGGAACCTCCGGTTAAGGTCGACGGAGCGAAACGGAGGCTCCTCCGTTCCAGGGTACGCCGCCGGACGACCTCCCGTCGACGACGGCCGCGACCCTCGCACCGCAGCACCAGGAGGCACCCATGGCCAGCACCTTCCACGGACTCTCGTTCGACGCCTACGACGCCCACGCCGTCGCCCGGTTCTGGGGCGCCGCGCTCGGCCGGGACGTCGCACCCGGCGCCAGCTCCGACCATGCCGAGCTGGTGGCCGACGACGCCGCACCCCGGCTCGTCTTCGACCGCGTCCCCGCCGGCGGCGTGGTGCGCAACGCCCTGCACCTCGACCTCGTGACCGGCGACCTGGAGCGCGAGTCCGAGCGGCTCGTCCGGCTCGGCGCCCGGCGCGTCGGTGCCGTCGCCGGCGCGGCCCGCTGGGTCCGCCTCACCGACCCCGAGGGCAACGCCTTCGACCTCCTGCCCGCCGCCTGACACCCCGCTGTGCCCGCGCTGTGAGCGCGGGCACACCGTCTCGGGATGCGGGGCCGAACACCGCGTGGGACTGTTCCCTCGTTCTGACCGAGACATGGAGGTGCCTGATGGGATTCTTCGGATTCCTGCTGCTGGGACTGATCGCCGGTGCGATCGCGAAGGCGATCCTCCCGGGCCGCCAGGCCGGGGGCTGGTTCGTGACGCTGCTGCTGGGCGTCATCGGCGCCCTGCTGGGCGGCTGGCTGGGGAGCGTGCTGTTCAACGCTCCGCTCGAGGACTTCTTCTCGATCCAGACCTGGCTGCTCGCCATCGGCGGCTCGATCATCGTGCTGCTGATCTACGGCGCGCTGACCGGCCGCAAGGGCGCCCGCGCCTGACCCCTGCCTGATCCCCCCAGGGGGACGAGCCCGGTCCGGCGGTGGTGGGACACCACCGCCGGACCGCATGCCGGACCAGCCGGCGACCGGTGGGACACCGGCGCCGCGCCCGGCACGACGAGGGCCCGCACATCCGCTCGAGGCGGCTGCGCGGGCCCTCGCTGTACGTCCGGGCACGCTGCCCGGCAGGATCAGCCCTGGGGCGTGAGCGTGAAGCCCGGGCTGCCCGTCGCCGACGGGTCCGCGTCCAGGGTCAGGTCCGCCAGGAGCGTCGCGGTCGACTCCGGCACGAACACGGTCGCGCCCTCGGCGTCGATCACCTCGTCGCCCGGTGCGGCCTCGGGGACGAGCGCGAGCTCGAACGACCCGAGCTGCTGCTCGGACTCCGCGATCCGCAGGCCGCCGGAGTCCGGGAGCCCGGCGCGGGTGGTGAGGTCACGGACGGCGGTGCTGGCGTTCTCGGTCAAGGTGAGCACGGACGGCTCCTCTCGTTGCCGGTGGCGACCGCCGCACGCTGACGTGCCGCGGCCATCGGTCCCCACCACCGTGCGCAGCCCGCGGCGAGGTCGCAACCGCGGGTCCGCTGGGCAAGACGGTGGCCGTCCGCTGCGCGGAGCGCGGTCGACAGGGGCGACCGGGTGCGGCACCCTGCGCACCCGGGACCGGCTGCGGAGCCGGGGCGCAGGGTCCCGGGACCCGTCAGCGGCGGTCGTCCCGGGGGCTCACCGGGGCGCTGCGGACCGAGCGGCGCGTCGGCGGCGCGGGGGTGCCGTCGTCCGGCTCGACGGCCGGCTGGACCTGGGTGACGCCGGTGGTCGTCGGCTCGTCGGCGTACGCGGGCAGCACCATCGTCCCGGAGTCGGCGGCCGGGGTGGGGCCGGAGCCCGGGGTGGGGTCGGAGGCCGGGGTGGGGTCGGAGGCCGGGGCCGGAGCCACGGCCGCCGAGGAGGCGGTCCTGCCCGACTCGCCCGGCGTGCCCGCCACGTCCGTCCGCGCCGCCGCGGCGTCGGCGTCGGCCGACGGCGTGGCGGGGGTGGGGTCGGACGGGGGGTCCGCCGGCGGGTCCGCCGGGGCGTCCGCGAGCGGGACCGCGGCCGTGCCCGGCGCCGCGACCGTCCCGACCGGGCGGCCGCCCGACGAGCGGCCCGGGGTGGGCTCGGCCTCCTCGCGGCCCTCCGCGGCGTGCTCCTCGCGCTCGGCGATGACGTCCTCGCCGGGTCCGGTGAACGACCGCGACCGCTCCATCGCCTCGACGCTGCCGGTGAACAGCCGGGCGTCGAGCTGACCCGTCTCCGGCCGCGCCTCGACCACCGCGTGCGCGCCGGTCGCCGGGCGCGACGCGCGCTCGGTGCGGGGCTCGACGGGAGGCAGGGGTGCGCCCTTCGTGGTCTCGATGCGGGTGCGCGGCAGCGCCTGCGGGGCGGCGCTCTGCAGGTACTGCACGAGGCCCTCGCGGATGTAGCAGCGCAGGTCGAACAGCGTGGGCGCGTCGACGGCGCTGGCGAGGGCCCGCAGCCGCACCCAGCCGCTCACCGCGTCGGTGACCTGGAGGATGCCGACGCGGTGGTCCCACAGGTCCGTGGCGGCGAGCAGGCGGTTCAGCTCGACGCGCAGCTCGTCGACCGGCACCTGCCAGTCGACGTCCAGCTCCACGGTGCCCAGCAGGTCCGCGGCACGACGGGTCCAGTTCTCGAACGGCGTCTGCGTGAAGTAGGTCGACGGCAGGATCAGCCGGCGGTCGTCCCACACGTGCACCACGACGTAGGTGAGCGTGATCTCCTCGATGCGGCCCCACTCGCCGTCGGCGATCACCACGTCGTCCACGCGGATCGCGTCGGTGAACGCCAGCTGGAGCCCGGCGAACACGTTGGCCAGCGAGCTCTGCGCCGCGAGGCCGGCGACGATCGACAGCACCCCGGCGGAGGCGAGCAGGCTGGCGCCGAACGCGCTCACGCCCGGGAACGTCAGCAGCACCGCGGCGACCGCCACGACCACCAGCACGGCCACCGTGATCCGCCGGAGCAGCTGGACCTGCGTGCGGACCCGGCGCGCGTGCCGGTTGTCCTTCACGTCCACGCGGTAGCGCTGGAGCGCGGTGTCCTCGACGACGAACGCCAGCGTCCCGACCAGCCACGTCGCCGTGCCGATCAGGGCGATCAGCAGCACGTGCCGCACGACGCCCATCCACCCCGAGGCGTTCCACGTGGCGTCCGGCACCGACAGGGCCAGCGCCACCCACACCGCGATCACGATGAGCACCGCGCGCAGCGGCCGCTTGGCGCGCCGGGCCAGGTCCGCGGCGATCAGGGACTTCTTGGCGGCCGAGCGCACCAGCACCCCGATGACGACCGCGGCGAGCATCGCCGCCAGCACGCCGCCGACGACGGAGAGCACCGGGACGAGGACGTCCCGGGCGGTGTCGACCGTGTCTTCTTCCACTGCAGCAAGGATCACGCCGACCATCGGACCACGGCCCCCTGAGGACGACCACCCGAGCACCGACCCCCGGCCGCCCCTCCCCAGGACCTGCACACGGCGGTCCCAGGTGCCGGGCTCAGGTGGTGAGGGCGATGGCGATCAGGAGCATCGTCACCAGGAAGCCGACCACCAGGTTCAGCCACAGGAACGTGCGCCAGCCGGCGTTGGCCCGCTCGCAGTCCTCGTCGCGGACCGACCAGAACCGGGCCGTGCTGACCGCGTAGGCCAGCGGCAGCACCGCGGCGAGCAGCCCCGGCCACGGCAGCACCAGCAGCACGCCGGCGGCGGCGGCGTACGCGACGGTCGCGCCGACCACGGTCGCGTGCGCGCCGAGCACCGTCGCGACCGAGCCGATCCCGCCCTCGCGGTCCGCGCGGACGTCCTGCACCGCGCCGAACGCGTGGGACGCCATCCCCCACGCCACGAACGCCACGAGCACCGGCCACACCGACCGCGACCCCAGGTCCGCGTCGACCAGCACCAGCGCGTACAGCAGCGGCCCGACGAAGTGCATCGCCGACGTCGCGGAGTCCAGGACGGGGCGCTCCTTGAACCGCAGCACCGGGGCCGAGTACGCGACGACGAGGAACACGACCAGCGCGAGCACCAGCCCGGCGGCGAGCGACCCGACGGCCAGCAGGTAGACCAGGAACGGCAGCACCGACAGCGCGCTCGCCCACAGGATCCGCCGGTGCACCGAGCGCGCCGCCGACGGGTCGACCAGGGCGCCCTCGATGCCGCCCTTGCGGGGGTTGCGCAGGTCGGAGGCGTAGTCGAACACGTCGTTCACGCCGTACATCAGCAGGTTGTACGGGATCAGGAAGAACAGCGTCCCGATGACGAACGTGAGGTCGACCCGCCCCTCGGTCGCCAGCAGGTAGCCGGCGGCGAACGGGTAGGCGGTGTTGATCCAGGAGAACGGGCGGGACGCCGCGAGCACCTGCTTCACGCGGCACCCTCCTCGTCGGTGGTCGGTGCGGACGCGGTGGTGCGCGGACCGAGCGCCGTCCACAGCACGGGCATCGCGAGCGCGGCCGCGATCGCGTAGGCGAAGTCCTCCAGGGGCGCGCCCCAGAGGTAGACGCCGAGGATCTTGTCCTCCGCGTAGACGTACAGGTCGGCGGCGATCATCAGGGTGTCGAACACCATCGTCAGCAGGCACATGGCGAGCGCCCCGAGCACGACGGGCCCGGGCCGCAGCCGCCGCAGCACCCGCCACGACACGGCGGTCAGCACCACGAGCACGATCACGTTGAGCACGATGTTCGTCACGGCCGCGCCTCCTGTGCCCGTGCCAGCGCCCGACGACCCCACCACCGGTCCAGCCCGCGCCAGACCAGCAGCGCGTTGTAGCAGAGCAAGGTGAGGAACACGGCCTCCTCGACGGGCAGCTCGGGGGCGAGCAGCAGCCCCGTCATGTGCGGGCTCTCGCCGCGGGCGAAGATCCCGAGCAGCAGGCCCGCGACGTCCCACAGCAGGAACCCGACGACGCCGATCCCCACGGTCAGGGCGGCGCGGCGGGGGGCGTCCCAGAACGCCAGGCGCCAGCGGCGGTCGATCACGGCGAGGCCGCCGAGGGACACCAGGAGCGCCCCCAGGTAGGCGAGTCCGATCACCGGCCGCCCGTCCCCGCGCCTGCCGGGCCGTGCTCGGCCCACGTGCCGCGGCGGCGCGCGGCGTCGAGGAACCCGGGGCGCAGCGGCGTCGGCAGGGGGCTCGGGGAGGTCTCCCCCAGCATCCGCTTCGCGACCAGCTCCGCGCCGATCAGGCACATCGGCAGCCCGACGCCCGGCACGGTGTTGCCACCGACGTGCAGCAGGTTGGGCACCCGGGGCGACCGGTCGGAGGGCCGGAACATCGCGCTCTGCGCGAGCGTGTGCTCCATCCCGAGCGCGGAGCCCCGCCACGAGGAGAAGTCGCGCGCGAAGTCCGCCGGGCCCACGACCCGGCGGGTCACCACGCGCTCGCGCAGGTCCGGGACGCCCGCCCACCGGGCGATCTGGTCGAGGTACCGGTCGGCGTAGGAGTCGAGCTCCGCGCGGCCGGCCTCCCCCGCCCCGATCCCCGGGTCGGCGGGGAACGGCACCAGCACGTACAGGTTCTCGTGCCCGGCCGGGGCCGCGCCGGGGTCGGTCGCGCTGGTCCGGGACACGTACAGCGACGCGACGTCCGGGACCCGCAGGTCGCCCGGCGCCGTCACCCGGCCCGAGCCGAGGATGTCGTCGAAGTTGCCCTCCCAGTCGCGCGTGAAGAACAGGGAGTGGTGCGGCAGCTCAGGCAGCTCGCCGCGGACTCCCGCCATGATGAGCAGCGCGGAGATGCCGGGGCCCTTCGACTCCCACCAGGACGCCGGCAGGGTCCGGTGCTGCTCGGGCAGCAGCGCGGTCTCGGTCTCGTGCAGGTCCGCGCCGGAGACGACGACGTCGGCTGCCAGCACCTCCCCGGACGCGAGCCGCACGCCGCGGGCGACGCCGGTGCGGCGCGGGTGCCGCAGCGACCGGCCGGCGTCGTCGACCTCGACGCCGACGACCTCGGCCCCGGTGCGGATGGTGACCCCGTTCTTCCGGGCCAGCCGCTCGATCGCCTCGATGACCGTGTACATGCCGCCGCGCGGGTAGTACACGCCCTCGACCAGGTCGAGGTGCGTCATCAGGGAGTACAGCGCCGGCACCCGGTACGGCGACGAGCCGAGGAAGACCGCGTGGTAGCTGAGCGCCTGCCGGAGCACCGGGTGCTGCGTGACGCCGGCGACCTTGTCGGCGAGCGTCCGGGTGAGCAGCGGCGCGAGCGTGCCGACCCGGGTCGCGACCTCCAGGTCCACCGCGCGGTCGAGCCGCTCGAACGTCGTGTAGAGGAAGTGGTCCAGCGCCGTCCGGTACGCGTCCGTCGCCTCGGCGGCGTACGCCCGCACGGCCTCGCCGGCTCCCGGCTCGAGGGCCTCGAAGGTCGCCCAGTTCCGCTCGGGGTCCGACGTCAGGTCGAACGGCTGGGACGGCTGGCCCGCCTCCGGCTCGGGGAACAGCCGGTAGGCGGTGTCCAGCTTCACCAGGTCGAGGTGGTCGCGGATGTCCTCGCCGAGCAGGTCGAAGAAGTGCGCGAACACCTCGGGCATGAAGAACCACGACGGACCGGTGTCGAACCGGAACCCGTCGACCTCGTGCAGCCCCGCGCGCCCGCCGACCCGCTCGTGCCGCTCCAGCAGGGTGACCTCGGCGCCACCCCGTGCGAGCAGCGCCGCGGTCGCGAGGCCGCCGATCCCGCCGCCGACCACGACCACCCGGTTCGTCACGCCCTGCCTCCGTCGTCCGTCGTGCGCGCCGGCGAGCTGCCGGTCACGCGGTCCCGCACCGCACCCGCGGCCTGCTGGCCGACCACCCCCGCGAGGACCGCGAGCTTGCGCGGCGTGCTGACCCGCACGCGGCGCGCCAGCACCTCCTCGGGGGGTGTCGCCGCGAGGTCCGCGAGCAGCCGGTCGTACAGGGCCAGCGTCGCGGCCACGGCGGTCCTGGCGCGGCGCGGCAGCCGGGGCAGCGCCGCGCGCGCCCGGGCGAGGTCGTCGGCGATCTCGTCGAGGATCTCCGCGAGCTGCGCGTCCGTCGGGCCCGTGGGGGCGACGCCGGGGAAGTAGCACCGTCCGAGCTCGCCGGAGTCGGCGCCGAGGTCGCGCAGGAAGTTGATCTTCTGGAACGCGGCGCCCAGCGCGCGGGCGCCGTCGACGGTGTCCGCGTCGGGGCGCCGCACCGGCTCCCCCGGGCGACGGTCCGCGTTGAGGAACACCTGCAGGCACATCAGCCCGACGACCTCGGCGGACCCGTAGACGTACAGCAGGTAGGACGCGCGGTCGTGCACCTGCACCGTGAGGTCGGCGCGCATGGACGCGAAGAACGGGTCGATCTCCGCCGGGCCGATGCCGGTCCGCCGGGCCGTGCGGGCGAACGCGTGCACGACGAGGTTGGTCGACCAGCCGGTCTCCAGGGCGCGTGCGGTCTGCGCCTCGAGCTCGTCGAGCAGCGCACCGGCGTCGGCGCCGCCCCGGGTGTCGACGACCTCGTCCGCGATCCGGACCAGGGCGTACACGGCCTCGATGTCGCGGCGGGCGCGCGGGCCCAGCAGCCGGGTGCCCAGCCCGAACGACGTGGAGTACCCGGCGAGCACGGTGCGGCTCGCGCGGGCGGCGGTCCGGTCGTAGAGCGCGGCGGAGGCGGCGCGGACCCCGGCGGTCACGCGTCGACCCCGGCGAGCGCGTCGAGCAGGCCGGTCAGGTGGGTCGCGAGGTCCTCCGGCAGCCCCTCCTCCGCGGTGGTGCGCGCGGTGCGGACGGCGTCGGCGCGGACCAGGCGGGCCTCGTGCAGCGCGCCGGAGCCGACGAGCACGTCCCGCACCCGGGCCGCCCCCTCCTCGGTCAGGTCCGCGCGACCCACGGCGCCGTCGAGCACCGCGCGCTGGGCGGCGTCCGCGCGCAGGTACGCGAGGCGCAGCGAGCTCGGTGCGCTTGCCCTCGCGCAGGTCCGACAGCACGGACTTGCCGGTGACGGCGGGGTCGCCGAACACGCCGAGCTCGTCGTCGAGCAGCTGGAACGCGACGCCGAAGGCGGTGCCGAACCGGTCGAGCACCCCGAGCACCGCGTCGTCCGCCCCGGCGAGCACCGCGCCGGCGGCCAGCGGCGTGCAGCAGGAGTACACGGCGGTCTTCAGCTCGGCGACGCGCAGCGCGTCCACGGCGGTGGGGCCGTGCAGCGCGCCGGTCACGTCCAGCAGCTCGCCGGCCACCGTCGTGTCGACGGCCCGGGCCAGCTGCTGCACGACGCGCAGGCGAAGCTCGGCGTCGACGGGGGCGGCGACCACCAGGTCGAACGCGGCGGCGATCGCCAGGTCCCCGCCGAGCAGCCCGGCCGCGAGCACCGCGTCGTCCGCGACGGGCCCGACGACCCCGCGGGCGGCGAGCCGGCGCCGGGCGGTGCCGGTCACGTTGGGCCGGCCGCGGCGGGTCTCGTCGTGGTCGAGGACGTCGTCGTGCACGAGCATCGCCGTGTGCAGCATCTCCTGGGCGGCGGCCACCGGGGCGACGGCGGCGACGTCCGTCCCGCCGAGCCCGAGGTACGCGGCGACGGTCAGGCGCGGCCGCATGAGCCGGCCGGCACCGAGCTGCTGGCCGACGGCCCGCCACAACGACGCGTGCTCGGCGGCGGTCTCCCGGGCGGCGGCGCGCCGACGGGCGACGTCGTCGACCAGCAGGGCGCGCACCACCGCGAGGGCGTCGTCGACGCGGTCGTCCAGCCCGGCCGGGGCCGCGCTGGTGCGCGGTGCGGCCGCGCGCGGGCGCGACGTCGGTGCGGATGCGACCAGGCTCGTGGCGCCCGGCGCGTCCGTACGGCTGCGGGCACTGCGCACGCGCCACCTCCCAGGGACTCGACCAAGGTGCTCAGCATACTGAGCACCTCCAGCGGCACCACCGGAACCGCGGCGACCCGGCGGCGGGTCCGCCTCAGCGTGCACTCTGCCGCATGACCGGGTTCGACACGACTTGTCCGCCCCGGCGATTCCCGTCGCGCTGTCCGCGCACCAGCGACCCAGCCAGCAAGAACGCACATGATCCAACGCATCCGCGCAGAAAGCACCAGCACCGCACGCCGGATCGCGCTACGCTGCGGACATGACGTGGATGGTGACCGGAGGCGCGGGGTACATCGGATCGCACGTGGTGCGGGCGTTCGGGCAGGTCGGCATCCCCGCCGTCGTGCTCGACGACCTGTCGTCCGGGCACCGCGGGTTCGTGCCGGCGGACGTGCCGTTCGTGGAGGGGTCGATCCTCGACACCGCGCTCGTCACCGCCGCGCTCCGTGAGCACGAGGTCACCGGCGTCGTGCACCTGGCCGGCTTCAAGTACGCCGGGGTCTCGGTGCAGCGCCCCCTGCACACGTACGAGCAGAACGTCACCGGCACCGTCCACCTCCTCGAGGCGATGGCCGCCGCCGACGTGCACCGGATCGTGTTCTCCTCCAGCGCCGCCGTCTACGGCACCCCCGACGTCGACCTCGTCACCGAGGACACCGCGACCGCCCCCGAGTCCCCCTACGGCGAGTCCAAGCTCATCGGCGAGTGGCTGCTCTGCGACCAGGGCCGCGCGACCGAGCTCCAGCACACGTCGCTGCGGTACTTCAACGTGGTCGGCTCCGGCACCCCCGAGCTGTACGACACCAGCCCGCACAACCTGTTCCCGCTCGTGCTCGACGCGCTCGCCGCCGGACGCACGCCCCGGATCAACGGCACCGACTACGCCACCCCCGACGGCACCTGCGTCCGGGACTACGTGCACGTCGCCGACCTCGCGACCTCGCACGTCGCCGCCGCGCGCGCCCTCACCGAGGGCCGCGAGCTGCAGCGGGTCTACAACCTCGGGTCCGGCGACGGGGTCTCCGTGCGGGAGATCATGACGGCGATGGCCCAGGGCACCGGCATCCCGTTCGAGCCCGAGATCGCCCCTCGGCGCCCCGGCGACCCCGACCGGATCGTCGCGTCCGGCGTGGCCGCCGCGCGCGACCTCGACTGGGTCATGCGGCACACGCTGACCGAGATGGTCGCGAGCGCCTGGGAGGCCCGGCAGGCCCACTGAGGCCGCCCCCTGACGACCGGGGCCGGTGCCCCCCTGCGCCGGCCCCGGTCCTTCTGCCTGCCCGCTGCCCGCGCCCGCGCCGAGACAGGTCCGCCGCGTCGACTCAGGTCGCCCCACGGTCCTGTCTCGGCGGTGCGGTCCTGCCTCGGCGGCGTCCGGGGTCGGGGTCGCCGGGTCGGTGTCCGGGGTCGGGGTCGCGGGTCAGCGGCCGAGGCGGGACAGGCCCTCGGCCAGCACGTCCTCCGAGCCGGCGTAGATGCCCTCGGCCCGGGGCCAGTGCACGACCACGTCGCTGAACCCCAGGTCCGCGGCGCGCTCCACCCCCTCGACGAGGGTGTCCGGCGACTCCAGGGAGTACACCGGCGCGCCGTCGAGGCTCAGGTACAGGTCCGGCACCCGGCCCTCCGGGGCGACCCGCGCGGCGACCTCGCGCACCTGGTCGACCATCCCGGCCAGCCCGGTCCACCACGCCTCCTGCGCCGCCGACGCCGACCCGGGCTCCTCTCCGGGGGCGAACGTCGGGCCGTACGTGGCCCAGCCCTGCCCGAACCGGGCCGCGAGCGCCATCGTGCGGGGACCGTTCGCGGCGATCACGAAGGGCGTCCGCGGCGTCGCGAGCGTCCCGGGCAGCATCCGCGCGCCGTGCGCCGCGTAGAACTCGCCCTCGTGCTCGGTCACCGGGTGCGTGAGCAGCCGGTCCAGCAGCTCGACGAACTCCTCGAACCGGCGGGTCCGCTCCCCCCGCGTCGGCGCCGGGCCGAGCACGCCCGCGTCGAAGCCCTCGCCGCCGGCGCCCAGCCCCAGCAGGAACCGCCCCTCGGCGATGTCGTCCAGCCCCATCACGTCCTTGGCGAACGGCACGGGGTGCCGGAAGTTCGGCGACGCCACCCACGTGCCCAGCCCGATGCGCTCGGTCACGGCCGCCGCCGCGGCGAGCAGCGGCACCGTGGCGAACCACGGCTCGTCGGCGAGCGACCGCCACGCCAGGTGGTCGTAGGTCCACGCGTGGTCGAACCCGTACTCCTCCGCCCGGCGCCACACGTGCCGCGCGGCCGACCAGCGCCGCTGCGGGAGGACCACCACGCCGAGACGGGTGCGGGCGGGCGCTGCGGCGGGGTCGTCGGTCACGTGCGCCAGCGTACCGACGCGCCGCCCCACCGGCCGGTCCCGGCCCCCTCACGCGTGCGTGCGGGCCTCGCGGGACTCCGGGGGCTCGAGCTGGAACGTGCAGTGGTCGACGTCGAAGTGCCCGGCCAGGCACCGGCGCAGGTCGTCGAGGACCCGCCCGGACTCGCCGCGCGCGAGGACGTCGGCGGGGACCTCCACGTGGGCGGACAGCACGGGGACGCCGGAGGTGATCGTCCAGGCGTGCAGGTCGTGGACCCCGAGGACCCCGCGGACGCCGCAGATGTGCCGGCGGACGTCGTCGAGGTCCACCCCGGGCGGCGTCGCCTCCAGCAGCACGACCCCGACGTCGCGGAGCAGCGACCACGCGCGGGGGGCGATCAGCAGGCCGATCAGCACCGAGGCGATCCCGTCGGCCCGGACGAACCCCGTGGTCAGCACGACGACCGCGGCGCCGATCACCGCGACGGACCCGAGCAGGTCGCCCAGCACCTCGAGGTAGGCGCCGCGGACGTTGAGCGACTCGGCCTGGCCCGGGCGGAGCAGCACCAGGCCGACGGCGTTCGCGAGCAGCCCGACCACCGCGACGCCGAGCATGAGGCCGGCCTCGACCTCGGCGGGTTCGCTGATCCGCCGGACGCCGCCGACGACCGCCGCGACGGCGACGACCGCCAGGACCAGGCCGTTCGCCAGGGCGGCGAGGATCTCCGCGCGCTGCCAGCCGAACGTGCGCCGGGCGGTGGCGGGGCGACGGGCGAGCGACGTCGCCAGCAGCGCGAGCCCGACGCCGACCGCGTCGGTCAGCATGTGCCCGGCGTCGGCCAGCAGCGCGAACGACCCGGACAGCAGCCCGCCGACGACCTCGGCGACGAGCACAGAGAGCGTGATCGCGAGCACCGCGGCCAGCCGCCCCCGGTGCGCCTGCGCGGCGGTCAGCCCGTGGTCGTGGCCGCCGTGCCCGTGGCCGCCGTGCCCGTGGTCGTGCCCCATCGTCGTCCCTCCGTCCGGGCGACCACCCGCTCGGCGGCCCCCAGCAGCTCGTCGAGCTCGGGGTCCGCCAGCGCGTACCGGGTCGCCCGCCCCTCGGGGGTGGCGACCACGAGCCCGGCCGCCCGCAGCGTCGCGAGGTGCGCCGAGACCGTCGACTGCGCGAGGCCCAGGGCCCCGGTGAGGTCGACGACCCGCAGCGCGTCGTCGGCGAGCAGGTGGACGAGCGAGAGCCGCGTCGGGTCCGCCAGGGCGTGCAGCACACGGGCGACGTCCTGGTGCGCGTGCTCCGGGACGCCGGCGTGGTCGTGCAACGCCGCGGTGGATCCTGAATCATCGTTGTTCATCGATGTTATCGCTCCTTGTCGATGGAGGGAAGGGCCGGGTCATGCCCAGCCGAGCTCGTGCAGCCGCTCGTCGTCGATGCCGAAGTGGTGCGCGACCTCGTGCACCACGGTGATCGCGACCTCCTCGACGACCTCCTCCCGGTCCGCGCAGATCGCCAGCGTCGGGTTCCGGAAGACCGTGATCCGGTCGGGCAGCGAGCCGGCCGCCCAGAACTCGCCGCGCTCGGTGAGGGGCACGCCCTCGTACAGGCCCAGCAGATCGGGGTCGTCGGCGGGCGCGTCGTCCTCCACCAGCACCACGACGTTGTCCATCTGCGCCGCGAGCTCGGGCGGGATGCGGTCCAGCCCGTCCCGGACGGCGTCCTCGAACTCCTCCAGCGACATGTCCACCACGGGGCCATCCTCCCTGATGATCACGGGGCACGCGGGGTCGCGCGACGGGTCGCCACGAGCCGATTTGGGGGATCCCCGCGGATGCACGTATAGTCATCACCGGTCTGAAGACGCCTCGACGTCAGGGGCGAACGAGCCCCCATCGTCTAGCGGCCCAGGACCCCGCCCTTTCACGGCGGTAGCACGGGTTCGAATCCCGTTGGGGGTACGAGCAGTGCATGTGGAAGAATAGGTCTCACAACGAGGCCCCGTAGCGCAGTTGGTTAGCGCGCCGCCCTGTCACGGCGGAGGTCGCGGGTTCAAGTCCCGTCGGGGTCGCTCGATCACACCGGTCCATCTGGGCCGGTGTTGTCGTACCAAGGCTCTGTAGCTCAGTTGGTAGAGC
Organism: Cellulomonas sp. KU4C; assembly: GCF_056868065.1. Lineage (NCBI taxonomy): Bacteria > Bacillati > Actinomycetota > Actinomycetes > Micrococcales > Cellulomonadaceae > Cellulomonas > Cellulomonas sp. KU4C. Next base: position 410,128 of record NZ_CP200322.1, read on the forward strand.
GTTCGACTGAAAATCGAAAGGTCACCGGATCGACGCCGGTCGGAGCCACACCGAGAAGCCCCGCTCGCCCCAGGCGACGCGGGGCTTCGCCGTTCCCGGCTCCGTCAGCCCGCCCGCCCCCGGCGCGGCAGGACCGCCGTGAACGTCGCCCCCTCGCCCTCCACGCTGGTGACCTCCACCACACCGCCGTGCGCGACGACCACCGACCGGGTGATCGCCAGCCCGAGCCCGATGCCGGGCACCGCGTGCCGCGCGGCGGTCGACGTCCGGAAGAACCGCCCGAACAGCCGGTCGAGCTCGTCGGCCGGGATCCCCAGCCCGGTGTCGGCCACCGCGACCCGGACGTGGTCCACGGTCGCCGTCACCCCGACGGTCACCGACCCGCCGGCCGGGGTGAACTTCAGCGCGTTCGACACGAGGTTGTCGCAGACCTGCGCGAGCCGCACCGGGTCGGCGCGCAGCGGCACCGGGTCGGCGGGGACGTCGAGCGCCAGCCGCACCCCGGCGCGCTCCGCGGCGGGCCGGGCGGACTCCACCGCGGCCCGGGCCACCTGGGCCACGTCCACGTCGGTCGGGTTCAGCGGGAACCCGCCGGCGTCGACCCGGGCCGTGAACAGCAGGTCGTCGACCAGCCCGAGCAGCCGGTGCGCGTTCCGCTCGGCGACCTCGACCGACCGCGCCTGGTCGGGCGTCAGCGGGTCGTCGCGCAGCAGGTCCAGGTGACCGACGACCGCGCTCACCGGGGTCCGCAGCTCGTGGGAGATCATCCCGGTGAACTGCTCCTGGAGCTGCGCGGACTCCAGCGCCAGCGTCTGGTCGGTGGCCACGAACAGGTAGCCCGCCACCCGGCCGTCGTCCTCGCGCCGCACCGTCACCGACACCTGGACCGGCACCCCGGAGCCGTCGGCGCGCAGCCACGTCCAGCCGGAGACGTCGGGCCGGTCGGTGGTGACCTCGGCGACCAGCGCGGCGAACGGGGTCCGGGCGGCGGTGCGGCGCCAGCGCTCGCGCAGCTCGTCGGGGTGCACCAGCTCGTCGACCCGCAGCGCGCCGCGGACGTCCGCGGCCCGTCGGCCGAGCATCCGCTCCGCGCCGGGGTTCCAGACGTCGACCAGCCCGTCCGGGCCCGTGCCGATCACCGCCTGCTCGGTGACCGCGTCGAGCACGCTCCGGGTCAGCCGCTCCGCGGCGTGCAGGTGCGCGAGGTCCCCGCGGACGCGCCGGGCCAGGGCGTGGGCGACCAGCGCCGCGACGGCGTGCACCAGCAGGACCGGCACCGCGCGCCCCGCGTCCGGCGTGGCCCACGGCAGCAGCAGCGGGACCAGCAGCAGCGCCGCCGCGGACGCCGCGACGGCCAGCGGCACCGACCGCCGACCCGGACCGGCCGCGATCCACAGCACCGGCAGCAGGAGGGCGGCGGTGGCGGCCGGGCCCAGCCCGCCGGTCGCCGCGGCCGGCACCCCGAGCGCGAGCGCCACGGCCGGCGCGGCGGCGGACGCCCACCCGCGCCCCGCACCCGCGACGACGGGGGCCGGCGACGCGCTCACGGCCGCCGCGCTCCCGTGTCCCGCACGATCTCCAGCGGCTCCACCGCGCGGCCGGTGCCGAACCGCGACCAGTACCGGGCGGTGGCCCGCACCATCTCGGGGTCGAGGTAGTCGCGGATCGCGGTCTGGGAGCCGAAGCAGGCCAGCATCGCGAGCTTGGTCGCGAGGTGGTCGTCGACCCCGACGAACCGGTTCGGCCGGAAGTCGACCGTCGCCGACGGGCTCTCGAAGCACGCCACCGTCGCGACGTCGCGGGTCGCGACCATCACCGCCTGGTGCACCGCGCGGTGGTCCTGGTGCCGGTCGTGCTCGCTGTGCGTGTAGACGACCGTGGGCCGCACCTGGGCGACGACCCGCTCCACGATGCCGAGCGTCGGCTCCGCGACGGGGATCCGGGTGTCCGGCAGGTCCTCGAGCAGCAGGCGCGCGCCGATCAGGGCGGCCGCGGCGTGCGCCTCACCCTCGCGGGCGGCGACGTCCCCGCCGCGCGCCCCGCGGGACAGGGTGAGCACGACGACCGTGTCCCCGGCCGCCCGGTGCGCCGCGAGCGTGCCGCCGACGCCGATCTCGACGTCGTCCGGGTGCGCCCCGACCGCGAGCACGACCGGCCGGGCGGCGACCGCCGCGCGCCGCCGCTCGCCGAGCCGCCGCACGACCGCGACCAGGTCGGCCGCCGCGACGGGCTTGGGCAGGAACTCGTCGGCGCGCCGCCGCAGCGCCTCGACCGCGTGGTCGACCGAGACGTGCGCGGTCATCACGACCACGCCGACGTCCGGGACCCGCTCCCGGAGCACCCCGGCGAGCTCGAGCCCCGACATGCCGGGCATCTCGATGTCGGTGACCACCACGTCGGGGTCGTGCCGGTCCAGCGTCCCGAGGATGTCCGACGCGTCGTGCAGCACCACGACGTCGCACCCCGCGCGCCGCTCCAGCACGGCCGCGGTGTACGCGGCGACGTCGGGGTCGTCGTCCAGCACGACGACCCGTAGCGTGCCCTCGGTCAAGCAGTCCCCCCGGTGGTCGGCGTGCGGGCGCCGAACCGCCCGGCGCCGCCCTCATGCTCGCAGACGGGCGCACGACCCGCCGGGCCGCCCGGGCGGGGCGCGTCGCCCGGCGGCGGTCGAGTGCCTAAGGTGAGGGCGCACCGGGAGCGGTCCCGGCCGGCACGACAGGAGGGTGGGACGTGGAGATCGCAGTCCAGCGGATCGGCGGCCCCGTCGTCGTCGTGCATCCCCAGGGCCGGCTGACCGCCGCGGACGCCCCCGAGCTGCGCACCGTCCTCGCCGACCTGGTCGAGGCCGGGCGCACCAAGATCGTGCTGGACCTGGAGGAGACGACCTTCCTCGACTCGTCCGGCCTGGGCGCCCTGGTCGCGGGCCTGCGGATCACCCGGACCGCCGGCGGCGACCTGACGATCGCCCGCGCCACCGGCCAGGTGCTCGACGTGCTGACCCTGACGACGATGATCCGGGTGCTGCCGTCGCACGAGACCGTCGCCGACGCGTTCGGGGCCCTCGGCGGCGCCTGAGCGCTCCCGGCCCCGCTCGCCCGACGCACGCCCGGCCGCGGAACCGGGCGCACGCGACGACCGTCTGCCCTAGCGTGTCGGCATGACCCCGGCCCGAGGCCACGGCGTGCGACGGATGTCGGTGCTGCGCGCCGTCGCGCTGCTGGTGGCGTTCGCGCTGCTCGCCGGGATCGGCGGGGTGCTGTCGGCCGCGCTGGTGCTGCCGAGCGTCGCCGTGGCGAACGGCACCACGGACCTCGCGGTGCAGGCGTTCGAGGAGCTGCCGACCGCGCTCGACCGCCAGCCGCTGTCGGAGCGCTCCGTCGTGCTCGCGGCCGACGGCACGACCGTGCTGGCGCTGTTCTGGGCCGAGAACCGCGAGGTCGTCCCGCTCACCGCCGTCTCCGAGCCGCTGCAGCGGGCCGTCATCGCGACGGAGGACCGCCGGTTCTACCACCACGGCGGCATCGACCCCGAGGGGATGCTGCGCGCCCTGGTGCGCAACCTCCAGCACCCGGAGCGCACCGAGGGCGCCTCCACGCTCACCCAGCAGTACATCAAGAACGTCCTCATCGACCAGGCGGTGCGCGCCGGCGACCTCGCCGGGGCCGACGCCGCGCGCGAGGCGGAGGGACCCGAGGGGTACGCGCGCAAGATCCGCGAGGCGAAGCTCGCGATCGCCCTCGAGAAGGAGATGACCAAGGACCAGATCCTCGAGGCGTACCTCAACATCGCGCAGTTCGGCCTCAACACCTACGGGGTGCAGGCCGCCGCGCTGCGCTACTTCAGCAAGCCGGCCTCGGAGATCACCTACCTCGAGGCCGCGACCATCGCCGGCGTGACGCAGAGCCCTACGGCGTTCGACCCGGTGCGCAACCCGCAGGCCGCGCAGGAGCGGCGCGACATCGTGCTGGGGCTGCTGCACGAGCAGGGGTACATCACCGCGGAGGAGCTCGCCGCCGGGATCGCGACGCCGCTGCCCGACATGCTGCGGGTCGACGACCGGCAGATCGGGTGCATGCAGGCGGAGGCGGCCGTGCGCGGGTCGGGCTACTTCTGCGACTACGTCACGAAGGTGATCCGCAACGACCCCGCGTTCGGGGAGACCGAGGACGCGCGCGTCGACCTGCTCTACCGCGGCGGGCTCACCATCACCACCACCCTCGACCCGCGGGAGCAGACCATCGCGGACGAGGAGGTGAAGAACCAGGTGCCGGTGGCCGACCCGTCCGGGGTCGCGACCGCCCTGGTCACCGTGGAGCCCGGCACCGGGCGGATCACCTCGATGGCCCAGAACCGCGTCTACAACAACACCCAGGACCACGGCGACCGCGAGACCGCCGTGAACTACAGCACCGACTTCCGGTACGGCGGGGCCAGCGGGTTCCCGCCCGGGTCGACGTTCAAGCCCTTCACCCTGGCGCAGTGGCTCAAGGAGGGGCACAGCCTGAGCGAGACCGTGAACGGCACGCGGTTCTCGTACCGGTTCAGCGAGTTCACGGCCCCGTGCACCGGCCTGAACGGCAGCACCGAGTACCGGTTCGCCAACGCCGAGGGGCCCCGGTCCGGCGGGGTGATGTCGGTGCTCGACGCCACCCGCGGCTCGGTGAACTCCGGCTACATCGCGATGGCCTCGCAGCTGGACCTCTGCGGGATCATGGACACCGCGACCTCGCTGGGCATCCACAAGGCCGGCGGCCAGTCCGGCGACGGGCCCTTCGACCCGCTGCCCGCCAACGTGCTCGGCTCCGACTCCGTCGCACCGCTCGCGATGGCCGCCGCGTTCGCCGCGTTCGCCGCCGGCGGCACGTACTGCACCCCGGTCGCGATCACCGCGGTCGTCGACCGGGACGGCGCCCCGCTGCCGGTGCCCGCGTCGTCCTGCACGCCCGGCGCGCTGGAGCCCCGGATCGCGAACGCGGTGAACCACGCCCTGCAGAACGTCTGGTCCGGCACCGCGAGCACGCCCGCGCCCCCGTTCCCCGCCGCCGGCAAGACCGGGACGACCTCCCGGAACGAGCACACCTGGTTCGTGGGCTACACGCCGCTGCGCGCGACCGCCGTGTGGGTCGGGCACGCCGAGGCGATGGTCCCGATGCAGCGCATCACCATCAACGGCCGGTACATCCGCAACGTGTTCGGGTCCTCCGTCGCCGTGCCGATCTGGAAGGGCTTCATGACCCGCACCCTGGAGGGCCAGGCGGTCCCCGGGTTCGCGCCCGCCGGCCAGGACGAGGTGCTGGGCCGGCAGGTGCCGGTGCCCCGCGTCGTCGGCCTGGACGTGGACGCGGCGCGCCGCGCGCTCGCCGCGGCGGGGTTCCGGGTCGTCGTCCGCGCGCCGCAGCCGTCCGCGGAGCCCGCCGGCGCCGTCGCCGAGCAGAGCCCGTCGGGCACGACGGTGGCCGGGTCGGTGGTCAGCCTGACGCCGTCGGCCGGTCCCCCGCCCGCCGCGCCACCGCCGGCAGCGCCGCCGCCCGCGGCACCCCCACCCGCCCCCTGACGCGCGGGCGCGCCGTCGGGTCCGGCACCCCGGCGCGTCAGATCCGGCGCAGCACGTTCGACAGGAACGCGTGCACGTGCGGTCGCAGGTCGTCGCCCCACACGAGGACGACCACCATCCCCAGGCCGATCAGCACCAGCAGCCCCACCCAGCGGCCCGGGTACCGCAGCCGACCACGCCCCTGCGCGCGCCGACCTCCCGTCACCAGGCCAGCCGGAGCCACGGGGAGCCGTCGTCCTTCAGCAGCCGGTCCACGGCGCGGTCGAACGAGCCGATGTCGCCGTCCACCGGGTTCCGGCTGGTGCCCGCCGTCCAGAACGCCCGACCCACCACGAACGCCCGGCCGAACTCCTCCCACCCCCGGTAGGCGGGCCGGGACAGGCCGACCGCCTCGCCCATCGCCTCGAACGCGCGGTCCCGGGTCACCAGGCCCGCGTCGAGCAGCAGGCGGCTCAGGTGCACGACCCGCGCGGCGTCCCACGCGACGATGCTCGCCGGCAGGGGGTCGATCAGCTCGGCGTGCCCGCCCGCGACCGCCGCGCCCGTCCACCCCGTGTACCAGGCGCGGGCGCGCTCGGGGTCGAGGCCGCGCTCGGCCGCCTCCCCGCCGATCCGCGCCAGGTGCTCCTGCTGGAGCCCCCGGGCGCCGCGCCGGTCCGCGAACACCTCGTCGACCCGAGGGGCGACCAGCGCGTAGTACCCCCGGTGCCCCTGGTGCAGGAGGAACGCGTAGGCGCGGTCGACGTCGTCGGGCCCGTGCACGTCCCACGCGCCGGACAGCAGCTTCTGCGCCGTCGCGGGGTCGGCCTCCATCGTGGGGGCGTTGACCGGCAGGTGCCCCTCGGCCGCGTACACCGCGCCCAGGGCCAGCGCCCGGTCCTCGTCGGGCGACAGCGCGGGCGCGCCCTCCAGCACGATGAACTCCGCGGTGAACATCGACTTGATCTTGTCGAACAGACCCATCGGTCCGCCCCTCCTCGGCGTGCGGCGTCGCGGGGGTGCGACGCGAGGGGCCCAGCGCACCGCACGGCCCGCCCGCCCGGCACGTGTCCCGAACGAACCCGAACACCCCGCCGGCACCGCCGCCCTCGGCTCGTACCCTGGTCGGCGTGCCCGGCGACGCCTCCCCTCCCCCGGACCCCGCGGGCTGGGACGACCTGACGACCCGGCTGCGCGCGCTGCGGGCCCGCGCCGGCTCCCCGTCGTACGCGGAGCTCGTCCGCCGGGTCGACGGCCTGCGGGCCGCGCGCGGCGTCCCGGAGCACGAGCGGCGCCCGGGCCGGGTCACCGTCTACGACGCGTTCCGCGACGGCCGGGCCCGCCTCGACGTCGAGCTGCTCGTCGACCTGGTGCGCGCCCTCGGGGGCACGCCGGACGACGCGACGGCCTGGCGGGGCGCGCACGCGGCGACGGCCCGCCGGGTCGCGGGCCGCGAGCAGGTCGGCGATCAGGTCGGCGGGCACGTCGGTCAGCGGGCCGGCCGGGCGCCGCTGCTGCGCGACGCGGACCCGCTCGCCGAGCTGCCCCGGGTCCGCGGGCGCGACGCCGAGCTCGAGCAGCTGCTCGCGTGGGCCGCCGCCCCCGCGCCCCGTGCGCGGGTCGCGGTGGTCACCGGGGTGCCGGGGGCCGGGCTCAGCACGGTCGTGCGCGCGGTGGCCGCGCGGCACCGCGCGGCCACGGGAGCCCCGGTCCGGGTCGTCGACGGCGGCGCGGACGTCGACCCGGTGCTGGCCGGGCTCGCCGGGCTCGCAGCGTCCGCGGACGCAGCGGGCTCCCGCGACGGCACGCCGCTGCTCGTCGTCGACGACGCGCCCGGGGCCGACCACGTCCAGCGGCTCGCGGACGGGCTGCCCGGCTGGTCGCTGCTGGTCACGTCCCGCCGGTCGCTCGCCGTCGCCGGCTCGCGCGCGGTGGTGCTCGGCCCGCTCGACCCGGCGACCGCCGTCACGGTGCTGGGCGACCTCGTGGGCCCGGACCGGGTCGCCGCCGAGCCGGACGCCGCCGCCGCGCTCGCCGCCGCGTGCGGGTACCTCCCGGTGGCACTGGCCGTCGCCGCGGGCCGGGTCGACGAGCAGCCCGGCTGGTCCCTCGCGGACCACCAGCACCGCGTCGCCGGCTCGGCGCACGCCCTGCCCGCGATCGACGCGGCGTACCGCGCGCTCGACCCGGAGCAGGCCCTCGTGCTGCGCCGCCTCGCGCTGCACCCCGCCCCGCTGCCGACCGCGTGGCTCGCCGTCCTCGCGGGGCTGGACGTCCCGAGCGTGCGACGGGCGCTCGCCGCGGGCGAGGACGCGCACCTCGTCCGGACGGACGCCGCCGGGCGGTCGACCGTGCACGCCCTGGTGCGGCGGTACGCGGTCGACGCCGGGCACCAGGACGAGCCGGTCAGCGCGCGGCGCGCCGCCGTCGCCCGGCTCGCGGAACGGCTGCTCGACGAGGCGCGCCCCCTGGTCGCCGTCGTCGCCCCGCACCACGACCTCCCCGCCGCCGCCGACGACGCCCCGACACCGGCCGAGGCCCGGACCCGGCTCGACGACCTGCGCGGCGTCGCGGTCGGCGCGGCCGGGCTCTGTGCGGGTCTCGGGCTCGCGGAGCAGCTGGGGGCGCTGTCCGGGACGCTGGCGCCGTACCTCGACACCGCCGGCCACTGGTCCGACGCCGTCGAGCTGCACACCCACGCCGTCGAGGCGGCCGACCCGGCGGGCCGGAGCCGGGCCGGTCGGGACGTCGGTCGCGCGCTGGAGCAGCTCGGCCGCTACGACGAGGCCCTCGCCCACCTGGTGCGGTCCCACGAGTCCGGCCACGACCCCCGGCCCGGCCAGACGCTCAACCGGATCGGGAACGTCTACAAGCGGCTCGGTCGCACCGACGAGGCGCTGCGGTCCTACGCCGACGCCGTGGCCGCCGCGCGGGTCGCCGGGGACGCGGTGAGCGAGGGACGCGCCGTGGGCAACCACGCGGACGTGCTGCGGGTGCTCGGCCGGCACACCGAGGCGTTCGCGGGCTACGACGCGGCGCTCGCCCTCGCGGCGGCGGCCGGGGACGCGGTGAACACGGCCGTCGTGACCCTCAACTCGGTGCTGGCGCTGGAGCAGGCCGGTCGGGTCGACGACGCCCGCGCGCGCGTCGTGCTCGCCCGGGCGGCCGCCGAGCGGGTCGGCGACGCCGGGATGCTGCTCCGCGCGGCCCTGTACGACGCCCGGCTGCGGGCGACGACGGGCGCGCCGGGCGACGCGGTGCCGGCGGTCCGCGCCGTCGTGGCCCGGGCCGCGGAGCTCGGCGACGTGACCGTCGAGGCCGAGGCCGGGACCGTGCTGGGCCACGCGCTGCTCGCCGCGGGCCACCTGCCGGGCGCGCACGCCGCGCTCACCCGGGCCCGTGCGCTCGGGCAGCGGCTGCGCGCCCGGCTGATCGAGGCGGAGGCGCTCAACGGCCTCGGCGCGGTCGCGCTCGCCGGGCAGGACGCCGCGGCGGCGCGGGACGCGTTCGCGGCGGCGCTGACGGTCGCCGACGCCGCCGCGGACAGCGGCGAGCGGGTGCGCGCCCTGACCGGGCTGGGCGACTGCGCGGCCGCGGACGGCGCGGGCGAGGACGCGCGGGCGCGGTGGACCGCGGCGCTCGCCGACGCGCAGGCCGCCGGGCTCCCGGCGGTGGCCGGCCTGCGGTCGCGGCTGGACGCGCCGCCCGGGACGCCGGCCGCCACGCCGTCCAGCGCCACGGCACCCGCCCCGGGCTGACCCGCGGTCCACCCCCGGGCGGACCCGCAGGCGCGCGGGACCGGCCCCCGGGTCGATGTGCCGCGCGCCCGGCCCCGCCTAGCGTCGAGGGCATGGACACCACGCCCCTCACCAGCACCCCCGCGGGCACGCCCGAGCGGCGGCTGCTCGCGGTCACCGCCGCCGCGGCGGGCGTCGTCCTGGCGCTCAGCGCCTGCGCCGGCCCCGTCGCCGAGGCGCTCGGCGGCGCCCGCGACACCGCCGTCACGTACCGGTCGGTCCAGGAGGCGCACGGCGACACGGCGCTGCCCGACTGGCTGCCCGCCGAGGCAGCGGACATCCGGGTGAAGTCCCGCCCCGGCGGCGCGGAGCGGATCGTGCGCATGGACGCGCGGCTCGACGCGCTGCCCGCGGAGTGCGTCCCGGTCGGTCCCGAGCAGCCGCTCGCGCCGCGGCCCGTCGACGCCGACCCCGGCGACTACCGCTCGGTGTCGACGCTGCACGCGGACTGGTGGCCGGTCGAGCAGGAGCAGCAGGCGACGATGATGTGCGGCGCCTGGTGGGTCGGCGAGCAGGACGGGGAGCTCTACGCGTTCACGCCCGAGCGCCGGACCGTGCCGGTGGGCTGACGACGGCCGGCGTCCCGGGGGTCGGGCCGTCGCAGCAGGGTCAGGCCGTCGCGGCGAGGAGCACGCGCTCCTCCGCGAGCGCCACGACGACCAGGTCGCCGGACTCCTCGTCCACCACGGCCACCGCGCGGGCGCCGCAGACGCACACGACGTCGACGTCGTCGCCGTCCTCGAACCAGGTGCACACGTGCCGTCGGCTGCTCATGGTCCGACCGTACGCACGGGCACCGACACGGCCGTGCTCCCGGCCCCGCGTGTCGCGTTCTGCCCCGTGATCGTGCGGCACGACGGATCCGTCGGCGCACGGTGCTCAGGTCCGTGGCCCGCCCGCCGATGGGAACCGCAGCACGGGCGAGAGGGACGCACAGACCTATGGGCATCGAGGGCATGGACGGCATCGCGGGCATCAGCCAGCGCATCGCCGCCATCCAGGCGACGATCGGCACGCTGGCCCCGGTGGCCGCGACCACGACCAGCAGCAGCGGCGCCGCGTTCGCGGACGCCCTCGCGCAGGCGGTCGACGGCACGGGCACCGCGGGCACCTCGGGCTCCGCGTCCTCGTCGGCCGCCGGCACCGCGCTGGACGCCGACGGCGTGCCCCTCGCGCTCGCCGCGTACGGCAACGGGAAGATCCCCGCCGAGGCGCTGTCCCCGGTCGACGGCACCGGTCACCGCCTCTGGGCCCCCGCCGCGGAGTCGCTGGGACGGCTGCGCGCCGACGCGGCCGCCGCGGGCGTCACGATCGGCATCACCGACTCCTACCGGTCCTACGAGTCGCAGGTCGACGTCGCCGCGCGCAAGGGCCTGTACAAGAACGGCGGCCTGGCCGCGGTCCCCGGCACCAGCGACCACGGCTGGGGCATGGCGGTCGACCTCGCGCTGGACGACAAGGCGCAGTCCTGGATGCGGGCCAACGGCGCCCGCTACGGGTTCGTCGAGGACACCCCGCGCGAGCCCTGGCACTGGGCCTACAAGCCCTGACCCCCGGGCGCCCCGCACGCCCCGGGCGCCCGCACCCACGCACGCCGAGTCAGGACCGCCGCGCCGAGTCAGGTCCGCGGACGGCCCTGTCCCGGTGCGCGGGTCCTGTCTCGGCGCGGGCGGGTCAGCGGAGGATGGCCTTGGTGACCGCGACCTGCTCGGTCAGCACGCCGCCGATGGTCTGCTGGGTCTCGTTGATCCGCTCGACCACGCCGCCGATCTTCGCCAGCGACGTGATCACCCCGGCGACCTGCTGCTGGATCTTCTCGACCTTGTCGCCCACCTGCGTGGTCGCCGCGGCGGTCTCCTGCGCGAGCTCCTTGACCTCGCCGGCGACGACCGCGAACCCCTTGCCCGCCTCCCCCGCTCGGGCGGCCTCGATCGTCGCGTTCAGCGCGAGCAGGTTGGTCTGGGCCGCGATGCCCTGGATCACGGTGACGACCTGGCCGATCTCCGCACTGGACTCACCCAGGCCGGCGACCTCCTGGTTCGCCTCGTGCGCCAGCCGCTGCCCGTCGGTGGCGACGGTCGTCGCGGCGAGCACGTTGCGCTCGACCTCCTGGATGGAGGTGACCAGCTCCTCGCCCGCGGTGCGCAGGCGGTCGGACGCGGCGTGCCGCTCGAGGGCCTGCCCGACCAGGAACGCGGTGTTGCGCAGCGCCTCGCGCCGGCGGTCCGAGAGCTCGAGGGTCTGCGTGGCGAAGAAGTCCATCGTCCCGGTGATGACGCCGTCGACGAGGATCGGCAGGCAGACGCCGGACTTCACGCCCGCCCGCTGCGCCGCGGGAGCCCGCACGCAGTCGGTGAGCTCGCCCAGGTCGGCGACGAACACCAGGTCGCGCGCGCGCCAGGCCCGGCCGGCCAGGCCGACGCCCTCGCGGAACGACGCGGACCGGGTGACCTGGCGGAACTCGGCACCGGCGTCGCCGGACTCCTGGACGAAGTGCAGGGCGTGGTCGCGGTCGTCGACGGCCCAGTAGGACGCGTACGCCCAGTCGAACCCGGTCCGGATCGCCTCCAGCGCGCGGGACAGCGCGTCCTGCGCGGACGGGGCGCTGGTGACCTCGTGGATCACGCGGTTGACGGCCTCGACGTCCTGGGACGCGTCCGCGTGCCGCTCGCCGGCGGCGACGCGCTCGATCGCCTGCGAGACCAGCACCCCGATGCTGCGGAGCGTGTCGAGGCGCTGCGGCGACGGGTCGAGGGTCTCGGTGGTGAAGAAGTCCATCGTGCCGGTGACGACGCCGTCCTCGGTGAGGGGGAAGCACACGCCCGACCGGACGCCGGCACGCTGCGCGGCGGGTGCGCGCACGCAGTCGGTGAGCTCGCCCAGGTCGGCGACGAACACCAGGTCGCGGCTGCGCCAGGCGCGCCCGGACAGGCCGACGCCCTCGCCGAACGACGCGGTGTGGGTGACGCGGCGGAACTCCTCGCCCGCCTCTCCGGACTCCTGGACGAAGTGCAGGGCGCGGTCGTCGCCGATCCGCCAGTACGACCCGTAGACCCAGCCGAACCGCTCGCGGACGACCTCCAGGGCGTTGCGCACCGCGGCCTCGGAGGTCGCGGCGTCCGCGAGGGCGCGCACGACCGCGGTCACGGCCTCGATGTTGGCCCGGGACTCGGTGAGCTGGCTGGCCGTGGCTGACGGCGTCGTACGGCTGCGGCTGAACACGGTCGCTCCTCGATGAGGGGTTGGCAGATGGGCGCCCCCGCGCACCCTGCCGATCGACGCGGACAGACCGGTCATGAGGGATTGAACCGGCGATTCCGGGTGAACCGGACGCGGCGGTCAGCCCCGCGCGCCACCCGTCCCGCCGGCGGTCGGCTCGTCGTCCGGCCGCGGCTCGTCGATGCCGTCGGTGCCGTCGGTGCCGTCGGCGGTCCGCGCCCCGTCCGCCGGGACCGCCCGCGCCTGCAGGTCCCACGGCTGGAACACCCGGTCGGCCCCGCGCCGGACCCGCAGCGTGCGCGGCTCGGTGTCCCGCTCCTCGACGACGACCCGGTCGACGCGCACCGGGCCGGCGGGAGCCGGCGGGCCGGCCGGCGCGGGCGCGGGGGCCGGTGCGGGCGCCGGCGTGGGTGCGGCAGCGGGCCCCGCGACCGTGCGCGGCGCCGGGGCCGGGCGGACGACCGGCTCCCGCAGCACCTCGGGCTGCGGGGCGAGCAGCACCTCGTCGATCGGCCGGTACCGGAACTCCGCCTCGCGCCGGTGCCGCTCGATCCACATCGTCATGAGGTCGAACACCTCGGCCTCGAGGTGCACGGGCCGCCGCTGGGCCTCGCGCCGGCGGGTGACCAGGCCCGCGGCCTCCAGCACCCGCAGGTGCTTCGACACGGACTGCGCCGTGACAGGGTAGGGGGCGGCGAGCTCGCCGACGGTGGCGTCCCCGGCGGTGAGCCGGGCGACGATGTCCCGGCGCAGCGGGTCCGCGAGGGCGGAGAACACCTGGGACAGCGGGTCCTGCGCGGGCACGCGGCCTCCTCGAACGGGTGAACGGTCCCGCGAGGGTGACACGCAACCGTCGAGGTGGTCAACCGCACGGTTGGTCACCTCCGCGGTTGGCGCGCCGCACCGGCTCACGGCGCGGTCGTGAGCACCTGCTCGGGCCCGACGGCGGTGCCGGCGGCGTTGGTGGCGACCACCCGGAACCGGTAGGTAGTGCCCGGGGTCAGCCCCGTCAGCGCCGCCTCGCCCGCGCGCTCCCAGGTCGCCGCCGCGAACGTCTGCTCGGCGGTCCGCGTGCCCCACCCCGGCCCGGTCTCGACGCGCACCGTCGTCGCGAGCCCGTGCGGGTGCACCCGCAGCGGCACCGTCGCGGAGGTCCGACCGACCCCCGTCGCGGTGACCGCCCGGACCGTGGGCGGCCCCGGGGTGTCCACCGTCCGGGCGACGGTCGTCGTCCCGGCCGCGGTCGTCGCGGTCGCGGTCCACCGGTACCGGGTGCCCGGCACGAGTCCCGCGAGGTCGTGCGCGACCGCCTGGGCGGACGTCGCGGCGGGGACCGACCGCTCGACCGCGCCGAGCTCCGGTCCCCCCTCGACCGACCAGGACAGCCGGACCGTCCCGGGGAGCCCGCGCGGATCCACCCAGGCGCGCAGCCCGGCGGCGTCGCCGGTCACGTCCCGCTCCGCGGCCGTCACGACCGGCGGGGACGCGACGACCAGCGCGCGCCGGTCGAACGCGGTCCGGCCCGCGGCGTCGGTCACCGTCAGGCGCACCACCGGGGCACCCGCCGCGTACGTGTGCGTCACCGTGCCCGGCGGGCCCGTGCCGCTGCGCGTCGTCCCGTCGCCGAGCTCGAGCACCCAACGGACCACGCCGGACCCGGTGGCGGAACCGCCGCCGGTGCTGCGGGACAGGTCGAGCGCCACCGTGAGCGGCGCCGGGCCGACGCGCGTCGACGGCCGGACCCAGGCCGTCGGCCGTGCGTGCGCGACCGGGCCCGCGACCGCCGCCGCGTAGGCCGCCCGCGTCGGCTCCGACCCCGCGACCGCCCACGCGCAGGTCCCGGTGCCCTCGAACGACGACACCACGTCCAGCCCCGGCCACGCCCCGAGGTACGCGACGGCCTCGGCCAGCCACGCGCCCCGGCGCCCCGGGTCCGCGGGGTCGGCCGCGGTGCCGAGCTCGGCGAGCAGCGGCGTCCGCCCGCGGGCCGCCGCCCACTGCCGGAACGGGCCGACCACCTCCGCGAGCGGCCGCCACGCCGTCGGCTTCCCCGGTGCGCAGCCGAACCAGTTGTAGGCGTCCAGACCGACCCGGTCGACGACGTCGTCCCCCGGGTAGAACGCGTCGGCCCCCGGGGTCGAGGGCGCGCTGCCGAAGCTCGCGGGCGTGACCACCCAGGTCCAGAGCACGTCGGTGACCCCGGCGTCCCGGAACACCTGCACGTACCGCCGCCACGCGGCCCGGAACTCCGCGGGGGTCCCCCACCCGGCCGCGATGTCCGCCTCGTGGTGCAGCACCAGGTACACGGGCACGCCGAGCGCGGCGACGCCCGCCGCCTGCGCGCGGATCTCCGCGTCGACCCGCCCGTCCGCGATGGCCGCCCAGGGCACCACCGACCCGTCGGCGCGGCGCGGCCAGATCGACAGCAGCGGCGTCCGCCCGCGCGCGACCGACTCGACCACCGGGGCCACGGGCTGCACGTCGTCCCACCGGCTGTACCAGCGGTGCACGTCGAGGC
Organism: Cellulomonas sp. KU4C; assembly: GCF_056868065.1. Taxonomy (NCBI): domain Bacteria; kingdom Bacillati; phylum Actinomycetota; class Actinomycetes; order Micrococcales; family Cellulomonadaceae; genus Cellulomonas; species Cellulomonas sp. KU4C. The sequence goes on from NZ_CP200322.1 coordinate 425,195, forward strand.
GCCGGCCGAGCGCGTCCTCGAACGCCGCCACCGCCGACGCCGCGTCCGGCGCGGACCCGCGGTCGACGTGCGCGCCCAGCCGGAAGCCCGGGCCGGGCGGCGCGTCGGGCTCGGCCGCGACGGACGAGGGGACCGCGAGCGCCAGGACGGCGAGCGCGGTGGCGATCACCCGGGCGACGCAGCCGGAGCGTGCGGCGCGGCGCGGGCCGCTGCGGGACGACGGTGCGGACACGGGACCCCCCTGGTCGTGGTGCTGCGCCCGTGCCCATCGGCCACACCCCGGCACCGCTGAGCGGTGCCCGCGGCGGACGCGGTCGCCGTCACCCGGTCGGCCCACCGCGCGAGGGCGTCCGCACGCCCTGATACTCGGGCGGTGACGACCACCGACACCCCGTCCGACCGGCAGGGCCCCGGCCTGCGCCGCGCCGTGACCGGGCCGCTGCTGTTCCTGTTCATCCTGGGCGACGTGCTCGGCGCCGGGGTGTACGCCCTCGTGGGCGAAGCTCGGCGCCGAGGCGGGCGGGGCGATCTGGCTGCCGCTGCTGGTCGCGCTCGGCATGGCGCTGCTCACCGCCGCCTCCTACGCCGAGCTCGTGACCAAGTACCCCCGGGCGGGCGGGTCGGCGGTGTTCGCGCAGCGGGCGTACGGCAGCCCGCTGGTGTCGTTCCTCGTGGGGTTCTGCATGCTCGCCGCCGGCGTGACGTCGGCAGCGGGACTGGCACTGGCCTTCGCCGGCGACTACCTCGCGGTGTTCCTCGACCTGCCCGCGGTCCCGGTCGCGCTGGTGTTCCTGGCACTGGTCGCGGCCCTGAACGCGCGCGGCATCCAGGAGTCGCTGCGCGCCAACGTCGTGATGACGGTGATCGAGCTGTCCGGCCTGGTGCTCGTGGTCGTACTCGGCGCAGTCGTGCTCGGTCGCGGCGACGGCGAGCCGGGCCGGGTGCTGGAGCTGCCCGCGGAGACGTCCTGGGCGGCGGCCGTGCTCGGCGGCGCGCTCATCGCGTTCTACTCGTTCGTGGGGTTCGAGACGTCCGCGAACCTGGCCGAGGAGGTCACCGACGTCCGACGGGTCTACCCCCGGGCCCTGTTCGGCGCCCTGCTCGCCGCCGGGGTCGTCTACCTGCTGGTGGGGCTGGTGGCCCCGGCGGTCGTCGCCCCGGCGGACCTGGCCGCGTCCAGCGGGCCGCTGCTCGAGGTGGTGCGGGTCGCCGGCGGCGTGCCGCTGGAGGTGTTCTCGGCGGTCGCGCTGGTCGCCGTCGCGAACGGCGCGCTGCTGACGATGATCATGGCGAGCCGGCTGACCTACGGGATGGCGCGCGAGGGGCTGCTGCCGCCGGTGCTCGGGCGGGTGCTGCCGAACCGGCGCACGCCGTGGGTCGCGATCCTGGTGACCACCGCGGTGGCGATGCTCCTGGCCGCGACCGGCGAGCTGGTCGACCTCGCCTCGACCGTCGTGCTGCTGCTGCTGTTCGTGTTCCTCAGCACGAACGTCGCGGTGCTGGTGCTGCGCCGGGACCGGGTGGAGCACGCGCACTTCCGGGCGTGGACCGCGCTGCCGGTCCTGGCGGTCGTGACCTGCCTGGTGCTGCTCACCCAGCAGCAGGCGCGGCACTGGGCGCTGGCGGGCGTGCTGCTCGCCGCGGGGCTGGTCCTGCACCTGCTGACCCGGGGGCGCTCCCGGGCCGGCTCGGCGCCCACGGCACCCGCGGAATAGATCCGCGCCGCGCCCGGTTGGGGCGCAAGTACATGCAAACGCATCGATCTGAGGAGCGCGAGATGCAGTTCGGAGTCTTCACGGTCAGCGACATCACCCCTGACCCGCACACGGGACGTGCCCCCGACGACACCGAGCGCGTCCGGTCGATCCTCACGATCGCCCAGCACGCCGAGGAGGTCGGCCTCGACGTCTTCGCCACCGGCGAGCACCACAACCCGCCGTTCGTCGCCTCGTCCCCCACCACGATGCTCGGCTACCTGGCGGGCCGCACGAAGGACATCGTGCTGTCGACCGCCACCACGCTCATCACCACCAACGACCCGGTCCGCCTGGCCGAGGAGTACGCGATGCTCCAGGTCATCTCGGACGGCCGGATGGACCTCATGCTGGGCCGCGGCAACACCGGGCCGGTCTACCCCTGGTTCGGCCAGGACATCCGCCAGGGCGTGCCGCTCGCCGTCGAGAACTACGCGCTGCTGCGGCGCCTGTGGACCGAGGAGGTCGTCGACTGGGAGGGCAAGTTCCGCACCCCGCTCCAGGGCTTCACCTCGACCCCGCGCCCGCTCGACGGCGTCCCGCCGTTCGTGTGGCACGGCTCGATCCGCACCCCGGAGATCGCCGAGCAGGCCGCGTACTACGGCGACGGCTTCTTCCACAACAACATCTTCTGGCCGATGAGCCACACGAAGCAGATGGTCCAGTTCTACCGGCAGCGGTTCGAGCACTACGGCCACGGCCGGGCGGACCAGGCGATCGTCGGCCTCGGCGGCCAGGTGTTCATGCGGAAGAGCTCGCAGGCCGCGGTGGACGAGTTCCGCCCGTACTTCGACAACGCGCCCGTCTACGGCCACGGCCCCTCCCTCGAGGACTTCGCGGCGCAGACCCCGCTGACCGTCGGCTCGCCGCAGCAGGTGATCGACCGGTACGCCGCCATGCGCCACGACGTCGGCCACTACCAGCGGCAGCTGTTCCTCATCGACCACGCGGGCCTGCCGCTCAAGACGGTGCTCGAGCAGCTCGACATCCTCGGTGGCGAGGTCGTCCCGGTGCTCCGCAAGGAGATGGAGTCCGACCGCCCGGCGCACGTCCCGTCCGACCCCCCGAGCCACGCGGCGCGCGTCGCCCAGGCCCGGGCCGCCGGCACCGTGCACGAGCAGACCGTCGCCGCGGCCGACCACTGGACCGGGAAGACGGCCGAGGACGACACCGCCGCGGCCGACGCGGTCACCGCCGGCCGCTGAGCCGGGACAACGCCACACCCCCGCGTCACCCCAGAACAGGAGCACCCGTCATGTCCGAGCGCAGGATCGTCGCGCTGTCGGCCGGCCTCGGCCAGCCGTCCTCCACCCGTCTGCTCGCCGACCGGCTCGCCGAGGCGACCGCCACCGAGCTCGCCGACCGCGGCCGGCGCCCCGAGGTGCAGGTCGTCGAGCTGCGGGACCACGCGCACGACATCGTCAACGCGATGCTCACCGGCGTCGCGAGCCCGGCGCTGGCCGAGGTGATCGAGGCCGTGACCGGCGCCGACGCGCTGATCGCCGTGACCCCGCTGTTCACGACCACGTACTCGGGCCTGTTCAAGTCGTTCGTGGACGTCCTCGACAAGGACGCGCTCGTCGGGCTCCCGGTGCTGCTCGGCGCGACCGGCGGCACGGCCCGGCACTCGCTCGCCCTGGAGTACTCGATCCGCCCGCTGTTCACGTACCTGCGGGCCGACGTCGCGACGACGTCCGTGTTCGCCGCGACCGACGACTGGGCGACCGGCGCCACGGGTGACGAGCCCAGCGCGCTCCCCGCCCGGATCCGGCGCGCCGGCGCCGAGCTCGCCGCCACCGTCGCGACCCGCGAGCCCCGGGTCGCGCAGGACCCGTTCACGACCACCCCGTCGTTCGCCGACCTCCTGCGCAGCTGACCCCGGCGAGGTCGAGGGTTCCGTCGCTCTCGGGCCTCGGAAACCCTCGACCTCGCGGCGAACCCTCGACCTCGACCGGCTACGCCCGGGCGAGGAGGAGGAGGGTGGCGTCGTCGTCCGAGGCGGGGTCGCGGAGGCGGTTCACCACGTCGCCGAGGGCATCGGGGGCGGGGCGGCCGACGTCGTCGCGGGCGCGGTCCATCGCGACCCGCAGCGACTCGCCCCGGCGTTCGAGCACCCCGTCGGTGAGCAGCAGCATCGCGTCGCCGGGGCCGAGCGTCAGCCGGTCCGACGCGGGCTCCCCGTCGAGCAGGCCGATGAGCGGCGACCCGAGCACCGCCTGCCAGGCGGCGGTCCCGTCCGCGCGGACCACGAGCGGCGGCAGGTGACCCGCGGCCGCGTACGTGACCTCCCCGGTGGCCGGGTCGAGCACCGCGAGCGCCAGCGTCGCCATCTGCCCGGGCAGCGTCCAGCGGGCCAGCGCGCCGACCCGGGCGAGCGCGACCGCGGGCGGCGCCGCGTCCAGCAGGTACGCCCGGACCGCGTGGCGCAGCTGACCCATCGCCGCGGCGGCCGGCAGCCCGTGCCCGGTGACGTCGCCGACCGCGAGCGCGAGCCGCCCGTCGGTGAGCGGCAGCACGTCGTACCAGTCGCCGCCGACCTCGCCGCTGCCCGACGGCTCGTACCGTGCCGCGACGGTCCAGCCCGGCAGGTCCGGCAGGCTCGCGGGCAGCAGGGTGCGCTGGATGGCCCGCGCGGCCTGCACCTCTGCGCGTCCGCGGCGGAACAGCGCCTCGACCAGGTGGCCGCGCAGGTCGCCGGCGTTGCCGACGTGCCGGTCGTCCCACGGCACCGACCGACCGCGGACCTGCTCGCGCCAGAGGTCGAACGACTCCCGGGGTCCGAGGCGTCGGCGGTCGCCCTCCTCCACCACGATCGCCTTGTGGTTCGGGTCCCCGCCCCAGTCGACGGTCTGCACGACCTCCCCGCGCACCCACACGACCGCACCGCCGTCCGGCAGGGCGAGCGCCACGACGCCCGCGACCCCCGGGACCGCGGGCGCGACCGGGTGCTCGGCGAGCCGGTCGGTGGCGAGCACGGTGTCGCCGACGCCGCTGGCCCAGGCGGTCAGCGCGTGGCAGGCGTCGTCGTCGGGCACCGCGCCCCGGGTCGCGAGGTCGCCGCCGGCGCACACCACCACGCCGTCGGCGGGCACGAGGTCGAGCAGGTCGTCCGTGCGCGTCAGCGCCTGCGCGAGCCGGACGTCCTCGTCCCGGGAGGCGCCGACCAGCCGCGCGAGCACGCCCGACGCGCGCCGGGACTCGGCGAGCAGGTCCTCCTCGACCTGCGCGACCAGCCGCGCGGACAGGGCGACGCCGAGGAACTCCGCGGCCGCGCGCACGCCGTACGAGGGCGCGTGCGGGCCGCTGTAGTGGTGGCAGGCCACCATGCCCCAGAGCTTCCCGTCGCGGAGCAGCGAGATCGACATCGAGGCGCGCACGCCCATGTTGCGCAGGTACTCGCAGTGGATCGGCGACACGCTGCGCAGCTGCGCGTACGTGAGGTCGAGCTGGCGGCCGGTGAGCGGGTCGGTCGTCGGCACCACCGGCACCGGCGTGTAGTCGACGTCGGAGATGAGCCGGATCCAGCTCTTCTCGTAGAGCGCGCGGGCCTGCGGCGGGATGTCGGACGCCGGGTAGTGCAGCCCGAGGAACGGCTCCAGGTCGGCGCGGCGGGCCTCGGCGACCACCTCGCCGTTGTAGTCGGCGTCGAACCGGTAGATCATCACGCGGTCGAACAGGGTGAGCCGGCGCACGTGCCGCGCGGCGGTGTCGTAGAGCGCCGTGAGCTCGTCGGCGCGGTTGAGGTCCGCGATCGCGTCGCGGACCGACTCGTACGTGCTGGCGTAGGTCAGCGGGCGCGGGCCGTCGGCGACCTCGAGCTCCACGACGAACACGGGCCCGGGCTCGTCGAGCGTGGCGGGCGGCGGCCGGTGCACGACGACGTCCAGGACCGTGGTGCCCGCCGCGCCCTCGACCTCGACGAGCCCGGGGTTGCGGGTCCGGTGGTCGGGGACCGCCTCGAGCTGGTCGAGCACCACGCGGGCGGCCCGGTCGCCGAGCACCTCCGGCAGCGACCGCCCGAGCACGTCGTCGACGGCCAGACCCAGCACGACGTCGACGTTCGTGGAGCACTGCAGGACGACCGCGCCCTCGTCCTGGACCACGAGCAGCAGCCCGCGCGGCTGGACGGACCCGGGGACGTGGATCGGCTCGCGCGCGCAGTTGTCGAGGTCGACGGCCTCGCCCGGCGCGAGGAAGACCTGGTCCGGCACGCGCATCCCCTCCCTCGGCGTGGGTCGTGCGACCGGCCCGCGGCCGGCCCGTCGGCGCCGGGGTGCGACGAGGGTCGCAAACCCGCCCGCCCCGTGGCAACTGGGTCAACCGGTCCAGTGCGTCCAGGCGGCCACCGCACCGACCCCGGCCGCCGCGGCCGCCAGGGTCAGCAGCATCGACCCGACGAGGTACGCGACGGCGCGACCCCGGTCGCCGGCCTGGGCCAGCCGCACCGTCTCGACCGTCGCCGCCGAGAACGTGGTGTACCCGCCGCAGAACCCGGTCGCGAGCAGCAGGTACCCCGTGGCAGGCAGCCCGGCGAACAGGTGCGCCCCCGCGACCAGCCCGATCAGCAGCGAGCCCGTCACGTTCACCACCAGGGTCCCGACCGGCAGCACCGCACGCCCCCGGGCCCGGACCTCGCCGTCGACCCAGAACCGGGTCGCCGCGCCGAACCCGCCCGCGAGGGCCACGAGCAGCGCGCCGCTCACCGCGCCTCCCCCGCCCCGCCGGTCTGCCCCGCGCCGCCGGGCCGCTCCGCACCGCGGGTGCCAGCCGGTCGCGGCACCGCCCGCCCGGCGAGCACCCCGGCCGCGGCGCACAGCACGCCCGCGACCAGGCTGGTCCCCGCGTACGCCGCCGCCGTGCCGACCGCACCCGCGGCCAGCAGCCGCTCGGTCTCCAGGGCCAGCGAGGAGAACGTGGTGAACCCGCCGAGCACCCCGGTCCCGAGGGCGAGCCGCAGCCGCAGGACCCCGGGCGTCTCCGGGCCGCGCCGGCCGAGCACCTCGAGCAGGACGCCCAGCGCGAACGCCCCGAGCAGGTTCGCGGTGAGGGTGCCGACCGGCCAGCCGTGCGTCACGGGCAGCGCCCGGGCGAGGGCGTACCGGCCGAGGGACCCGATCGCACCGCCCGCGCCGACCAGCAGCGCGAGCACGGCGCGCCGGTGCGGGGACGGGGCCGCCGCGCGGGGCGCACCGGGCGGCGGCGGGGCGGTTCGGTCCGACGTGGCGAGCCTCCTCGGCGGTCGTGCGGGCCGTTCCGGGCGGGCCCGGGCCGGGGCCCGGCGGACGGGTGGACGCGCCCATCCAACCGCACCCGGCCGGGCCGGTCAGCCGTCTCCGTCGCTCCGCAGGGCGAGCACGGCCGTCACCCGCGGGTTCACGTCCTCGCCCACGATGCCGAGGGAGCGGTAGGTGGCGGCGAGGTGGTTCTCGACCGACCGCGGCGACAGGCCGAGCAGGCGCGCCACCGCGCGGTTGGACAGCCCCTGCGCGACCAGCCGCAGCACCGCCGCCCGTGCCGGGGTCCCGGCAGCCGGACCTGCACGCACCGCGCCGGCGCCCCGCACGGCGTCCCCGCGGGCGGTCGCGACGACGGCCTGCGCGAGCGTCGCCGGGTCCGGGCACGACCTCCGGGCGAGCGACGTCCACGGTCGTGGCGCCCCCGCACCGGCGTCGCGCGCGAGCACGGCGACGTCGTCCCCGCCGAGCAGCAGCACCGCCAGGCCGGGGTCGCGCTGCTGCAGCCGGACGGCGAGCGCCACCCCCGTGCCGTCCACCAGGTCGGTCGGCTCGACCACCAGGACGTCGGCGGCCCCCGGCCGGACGGCGACGACCGCCCGGGTGCAGCCCGTCCCCACGTGCACGACGGCGAGCCGCGGGTCCGAGTCCAGCGCGGCGGCGACCGCCGTGCCCGTCAGCCCGTCGCCGAGCACCAGCGCCACGCGCACCACCTGGTTGTGCCGGTTCACCCGGACGACGGTACGGGCGCCCGCCGACCACCCAGCGGCGCTCCCACCACCTACCCGCCGGTGACTAGGGTGGACGGGTCCGTACGCACCGCAGCAGGACGCCAGGAGGACCCGGTGACCCACCCCGACGACGAGCCGCGCCGCGCGGGCCTGTTCAGCCGCCTGACGGAGCCGCTCGCCGAGCGCACCCGCGAGCGGTTCGAGCAGGTCGAGGACCGGATCCGCGGGGCGGTGCAGACCGAGATCGACTCCGTGACCCGGTCGGTCCGGGCCCGCGCGGTCGAGGTCCGACCCAGCGCCCTGGCGTTCGCCGGCGCGCTGCTGCTCACCGTCTTCGGGCTCGCGCTCGTCGTGACGTCGGCCGTGGTCGCCCTCGCCCTCGTGCTGGACCTGTGGCTGGCCGCCCTGCTGGTGGGCGTGGTCCTCGTGGCGGTCGCGGCCGGGCTCGCGGCGTGGGGTCGGCGTCGGCTGCCGCAGCCCGTGCGCGTGGCCCCGCCCGCACCCGCGCCCGCGAAGGACGCCGAGGAGCTCGTGCACCCCTGGACCGACTGAGCCGCACTGCGCCGACCAGCGGAACGGTCCACACTAGGCAGAACGCCACACGTCCACGAAGGAGCACCGGATGACGACCACAGCGGGCAGCGGGTCCGGCCCGGACCACCAGTCGATCGGGCAGCTCATCAGCCGCATGAGCGAGCAGGCGGCGCGCCTGGTCCGTGCCGAGATCGACCTCGCCAAGGCGGAGCTCGCGGAGAAGGCCAAGGCAGCCGGGATCGGTGTCGGGCTGCTGGCGGGTGCCGCGTTCTTCGGGTTCTTCACCTTCGTCGTCCTGCTGACGACCGTCATCCTCGCCCTGAGCGAGGTGCTGGCCCCGTGGCTGGCCGCGCTGATCGTCCTCGTCGTGCTCGCCGTGGTGACGGCCGTGCTCGCGCTGCTCGGCGTGAAGAGCCTGAAGAAGGGCACGCCGCCGACGCCGGAGAAGGCGATCGCCGGCCTCAAGCAGGACGCCGACACCGTGTCCCGGTCCGTCAAGGAGGGCCTGAGCCGATGAGCGACAGCACCCGCAAGCCGACCATCACCGAGCTCGAGGCGGAGGTCCTGCTGACGCGGGCCGAGCTCGCGGGGACGGCCGACGCGCTGGCCGCCCGGCTGAGCCCGCAGCGGCAGGTCGCCGACGCGAAGGCCGGCGCGAGCAGGCTGTGGCGGGACGCCGTCGGCACCGACCCGGCGGCCGACCCCGCGAACCGTGGCCGGGCGCGCGCCGTGCTCGCGGTCGGCGTGGGCGTCGTGGCCCTGACCGTGGTGCTGCTGGTCCGTCGCTGACCGGGTCCGGCCCGGGTCAGCGGGCCTCGTGCGCGAGCAGGGCCCGCTTCACGTCCAGCCCGTAGTAGTAGCCACCGAGCGCCCCGCCGGACCGCAGCACGCGGTGGCACGGGACGAACGGTGCGACGAGGTTGCGCGCGCACGCCGACCCCGCGGCGCGCACCGCCGCCGGGCTGCCCGCCGCGATCGCGAGCTCGGCGTAGGTGAGCGTGCCGCCCGCCGGGATCGCCCGCATCGCCGCCCACGCCCGCTGCTGGAACGGCCCGCCCGGCTGCGCCACGGGGACGCCGTCGAGCGCGCCCGGCTCCCCGGCGGCGTACCGGGCGACGGCCTCGGCGACCCGCGCGACGGCGGGGTCCGTCGCCGCGACCAGGACGGGTCCGTCGACGGTCCCGTCGGGTGCGGGGACCTGGGGCGCCGGCAGCCGGGCCGCCATCGCCGCCACGGGCGCGAAGCCCGCGGCGCGGACGACGCCGTCCTCGGTGAGCAGGGTCGTGAGCTCGCCGCCGGGGCTCGGCAGGACGACGGCCAGCAGCCGACCGGCCTCGAGGGCCGCCTGTGCGGGGGCGGGAGGTGCGGTGGTCATGGCTCCATCATGCGCGCCGGGCGGAGCGGAGCACTGGCGGTCGTCGGACACCGCAGCGGCACCGCGGGAGCCGGGTGGTCGGTCCGTGGCGGACGACGACGCCCGCCGTCCGGCAGGCGGACGACGGGCGCGGTCGGTGCGTGCAGGGACGCGTCAGGCGTCGTCCCCGCGCTGGCCGGGGATGCCGCCGAGGAGCTCGCGCACCTCGGTCTCCCGGTAGCGGCGGTGACCACCGAGCGTCCGGATGGACGACAGCTTGCCGGACTTGGCCCAGCGGGTCACGGTCTTGGGGTCGACACGGAACAGCGTGGCGACCTCGGACGGGGTCAGCAGGATCTCGTTCTCGGTGTGCGGGGCGGACACGTCAGACCTCCGGGATGTCCTCGAGTCGACGGCCGACCGGGCGGTCCACCGTCGAAGGCGTCTGGAACATGGTCACCGTCAGCACCGGTGCCGGACCTCGGTCCGTCGGCGACGCCGCTGGTGACCTCATGCGCTGTACCCCCCTTGCGCCCCCGTCGTGACCACTCTGTCACGACCGAACTCCCACAACCAGTACCAACGTCCCATCTCCGGACAAGTGGTAACTATTCGGACACTCTAGGTCTTCTCGGACATGACTGCGCGTCGAGGGGGTAGGCCGAACGGGGGCATCCCGAGCCCCTGGTGTCACCCGTCCGGGTCGCCGATCCCGGTCACAGCGCGGCGACTCGCCGCGTCGACCACCGACTTCACCCCGTCCTCGCGGACCTCCGGACGCCGCCCTCCTCGGCACCCGACAGGGCTCCCAGCACACGGACGAGACGGCGAAAAGTGGCATATGTCACACTCTCGGACGCCCCGCGCGGGGCCGCCGGCGACCAGCAACCGGGCATCCCGCCCGACCACCCGTCCAGCGGCGCGACGACCCCGGAGTCGCTCACCTGGCGAGTGGTCGGAATGCGTCGGGACCATGTACCGTTGCGACTCGAACAGACGATTCAGCATCCCGGGGCCGCACGTGTGAGCACGGAGCCGCCCCGCTTCCACGTTAGAGGGGGTCGATGCCATGGGCCGCGGCCGTCAGAAGGCTAAGCAGACGAAGGTGGCACGGGAGCTGAAGTACTTCAGCCCTGACACCAACTACCAGGCACTGGAGCACGAGCTCAACGGTGGCCGCGGTGGAGACCTCGTCACGGACAGCCGCCAGGACACCGACGACGAGGGTGACGAGTACCCCCCTCGCTGGGCGTCCGAGCGCTGAATCCCCCGGTCGGCAGGCACGCCCCGCGCGTGCGGCCGACCTCGGTCGCGGCCCCGCGACCCGCGTGGAGCACAGGCCCGCCTCGCGTGACCCCGCAGCACGACGCTGCGCGGACCGCGCGACGGCGGGCCTGACGCCTGCCCGGGGCCGCTGACCGCACCCCGCCGGGCGTCACGCGGTGCGGTACGCCCCGCTCATCCGGACCGCGCCGCCCTGCACGCCCTTGGTGCCGGCCACGAGGTCGGGTCCCGCGACGTCGCGCGCCGCGTCGAGCGTCCGGACCTCGCCCAGGACCCACGCCGTCATGCCGAGCTCCGCCGCGTGCCGCAGCACCCCGTCCGCACCCGCGGCGTCGACGATCGCGACCATGCCGACGCCGAGGTTCAGCGTGCGCTCCAGGTCCGACCACGGCACACCGCCCGCGCCCTGCACCAGCGAGAACACCGGCGGCAGCACCCACGACGTGCGGGAGACGTCGGCCACCAGGCCCTCGGGGAGCACCCGCGCGACGTTCGCCGCGAGCCCGCCGCCCGTGATGTGGCTGAACCCGTGCACCGCGCCCGCGGCGCGCTCGACCAGCGCCAGGCAGTCGGAGGCGTAGACGCGGGTGGGCTCGAGCAAGCTCCTCACCGAGGGTCCGGCCGAGCTCGGGCACGTCGCGGTCCAGCGCCCAGCCGGCGTGCTGCACCACGCGGCGCACCAGCGAGTAGCCGTTGGAGTGCAGCCCGCTCGAGCCGAGCGCGACCAGGACGTCGCCGTCCCGCACCCGCTCCGGGCCGAGCAGCGCGTCCGCCTCGACGACACCCGTCGCCGCGCCGGCCACGTCGTACTCGTCCGGACCGAGCAGGCCCGGGTGCTCCGCGGTCTCGCCGCCGACCAGCGCGGTGCCCGCGACCGAGCACGCCGCCGCGATGCCGCGCACCACGTCCGCGATCCGCTCCGGCACGACGCGCCCGCAGGCGATGTAGTCCGTCATGAACAGGGGCTTCGCGCCCACCACGACGATGTCGTCCACGACCATGCCGACCAGGTCGAACCCGATGGTGTCGTGCACGTCCATCGCCTGCGCGATCGCGACCTTCGTGCCGACGCCGTCGGTCGACGTCGCCAGCAGCGGCCGCCGGTACCCGACCAGGGCGGACGCGTCGAACAGCCCGGCGAACCCGCCGACCCCGCCGAGGACCTGCGGTCCGTGGGTCGCCCGCACGGCGTCCTTCATCAGCTCGACGGCGCGGTCGCCCGCCTCGGTGTCGACGCCGGCGGCGGCGTAGGTGATGCTCTCGGTCACGGGTGCTCCAACGCGGTCGACCCGCCGGCGCCCGGGACGAGGGTCGCGAGACCGTCCTCCGGCGCGCCGAGCGGCAGCTCGTTCTGCTCCAGCAGGTGCTTGCCGAGCCGGTCCTGGGACGGCAAGCTCGATCGGGTACTTCCCGGTGAAGCACGCGGTGCACAGCTGCGCCGCGGGCTGCTCCGTGGCGGCGATCATCCCGTCCATCGAGATGTAGCCGAGGGAGTCCGCGCCCAGCGAGGCGCCGATCTCCTCGACCGCCAGGCCGTTCGCGATCAGCTCCGCGCGGGACGCGAAGTCGATGCCGTAGAAGCACGGCCACTTCACCGGCGGGCTGCTGATCCGCACGTGCACCTCGGCGGCGCCGGCCTCGCGCAGCATCCGGATCAGCGCGCGCTGGGTGTTGCCGCGGACGATCGAGTCGTCGACCACCACGAGCCGCTTGCCGCGGATCACCTCGCGCAGCGGGTTCAGCTTGAGCCGGATGCCGAGCTGGCGCAGCGTCTGCGACGGCTGGATGAACGTGCGGCCCACGTACGAGTTCTTGGTCAGGCCCTGCCCGAACGGGATGCCGGACGCCTGCGCGTACCCGATCGCCGCCGGGGTCCCGGACTCCGGCACGGGGATGACCAGGTCCGCCTCGACGGGGTGCTCGGCGGCGAGCCGCCGGCCCATCTCGACGCGGGCGGCGTGCACCGACCGGCCGGCGATCGCCGTGTCCGGGCGGGCCAGGTACACGTACTCGAACACGCACCCCGCGCGCTGCTGCGGCGCGGTGAACCGCTGCGTGCGCAGGCCGTCCGCGTCGATCGCGACGAGCTCGCCCGGCTCGATCTCCCGGACGAACGACGCGCCGACGATGTCGAGCGCCGGGGTCTCGCTCGCCACGACCCAGCCGCGCTCCAGGCGCCCGAGGACGAGCGGGCGGACCCCCTGCGGGTCCCGCGCCGCGTAGAGCGTGTGCTCGTCCATCCACACCAGGCTGAACGCACCCCGCAGCCGCGGCAGCACCTCGAGGGCCGTGGCCTCGAGCGTGTGGTCCGGGTCGCCCGCGAACAGCGCCGTCACCAGCGCGGTGTCCGTGGTGTTGCCGCGGGCGAGCTCGCCGCGCCGCTGGGCGCCGTACCGCTCCGCCACCAGGTCGACCAGCTCGGCCGTGTTGGTGAGGTTGCCGTTGTGCGCGAGGGCGACCGTGCCGCCGGCCGTCGCGCCCAGGGTCGGCTGCGCGTTCTCCCAGGTGCTGCCACCGGTGGTCGAGTAGCGCGCGTGCCCGACGGCGATGTGCCCGTGCAGGGCGTTCAGCGCGGTCTCGTCGAAGACCTGGGAGACGAGCCCCATGTCCTTGTAGACCAGCAGCTGCTCGCCGTTGGACGTCGCGATGCCCGCGGACTCCTGCCCGCGGTGCTGCAGGGCGTAGAGCCCGAAGTAGGTGAGCTTGGCGACCTCCTCGCCGGGAGCCCAGACCCCGAAGACGCCGCATGCGTCCTGGGGGCCCTTCTCGTTCGGCAAGAGGTCGTGATTGAGCAGTCCGTCTCCGCGGGGGGCCACGTCCTCATGGTGACACATGACACGCCCGCGGCCGACTCCGGGGGGTCAGCGGCGGGGGTCGCCGCCCGCGCGCCGGACGCTGCGCCGGTCCGCCAGCAGGGCCGCGCCCGCCCCCGCGAACCCGCCCACGACGGCGCCCGTCAGGACCGCGATGAACCGCACGGCGCCCTGCCCCTCGAGCAGGCTGATGAACGCCGTGCCGTCCGACACGACGTCGCTGCTCCCGCCCGCCACGAGCGCCGCGACCAGGCCGACCACGATGCCGACCAGCGCCCCGGCCACGATGAACGCGCCGAACTTCGGGGCGCGGCGCACCTGCGCGGGCTCGGCGACCTCGGCCAGCTCGGCCTCGGTGGGCACGGGTGCGGGCTCGGGGGCGTCGGGCGTCGGGTCGGCGGGTCGCGGGTCGGCGGCATCAGGCACCCGTCGATCCTAGGTCGCCGGGCGCCTAGGCTCTCGCGGGTGGGGACCGCAGCCGACGACGCGCCGCGCTACCCGTCCACCATCGCCGCGCCGGTCGAGCACGAGCTGGTGGTGAAGAAGTCCCGGTTCCTCGCGCTGGTGCACCCCGTCGCGTCCGTGGCCGAGGCCGACGAGGTCGTCGCCCGGGTCCGCAAGCAGTTCTGGGACGCGCGGCACCACTGCGTCGCGCTCGCCGTCGGACCGCACGCGGAGCAGCAGCGGTCGACCGACGACGGCGAGCCCTCCGGCACCGCGGGCGTCCCGATGCTCGAGGTGCTGCGCCGCCGGGAGCTCACCGACCTGGTCGCGGTGGTGACGCGGTACTTCGGCGGCGTCCTGCTGGGGGCGGGCGGCCTGGTGCGGGCCTACTCGACCGCGACGTCCGAGGCGCTGGACCGGGCCCGCGTGCTCGGCCGCAGCGCCGCGGTGCGGGTCACCGTGGACGCCCCGCACGCCGAGGCCGGTCGGCTGCACGGCGTCCTGGTCGACTGGGCGGCCGCCCACGACGCGTCGCTGGTGGACGTGGGGTACGCCGCGTCGGCGACGTTCACGCTGCTCGTCCCGCCGGCGCACCTGGACGCGTTCGACGCCGCCCTCGCGGCCGCGACGGCCGGCACCCGGCACGCCACCCGGGGCGCGACGGAGATCCTCACCCGCTGACGCGCCCTTCCCGCCCGCGCGCTCGCCCGCGCGCCCGCCCCGCGCCCGCCCACCGCGCCCGCCGCCGCCGCCGAGATGACAGTCCTCGCCTGCGGCCCCGGGCCTCCGCACAGGCGAGCGTTGCCATCTCGGCGGAGTCCTGAGCGCGGCGCGGCGCGGCGGGGCGGGTGGGTCAGCGGGGGCGGGTGGCCTGGAGCGGGAGGTGGTCGGCGAGGTCGGCGCGCTCGCCGGAGGCGTGCACCCGGCCCTGCGCGACGGCGTCGGCCCAGGACGTCGCGCCGGTCGCCAGCGCGAGCCAGGTCTGCGGGTCGGTCTCCACGACGTTCGGCGGCGTGCCGCGGGTGTGCCGCGGGCCCTCGATCGCCTGCACGGCGCCGTCCGGCGGGACGCGCACCTCGACGGTGTGCCCCGGGGCGACGTCGGCGAGCTCCTCGAGCGTGAACCGGACGGCGGTGCGGCGGGCGGCGGTGTCGGTCGGGTCGACGCGCCAGGCGGCGACGGCGGCCCGGCCGACCGCGGGGTCGGTGCGGCGGCGCGGAGGCATGGGCCCATCATCCCCGTCCGCCGGCCGCGCGGCGTACCTCAGCGGGGGCGGCCCTGGCGCTGGAGCCGGTGGTACGCCGCGGTCTGCTGCCGGGTGCGGGCCCGGTCCGCGGCGGCGAGGCGCGCGTCGGAGCGCCGCTCCTGCCACGCCGCCTCCCGGGCGAGCCGCCGCCAGGAGTCGAGCCGGCGCGCGGGCAGCGTGCCGTCCGCGACCGCCGCCAGCACCGCGCAGCCGGGCTCGGTGCGGTGCTCGCAGTCGCCGAACCGGCACCGGCCGGCGAGCGCCGCGACGTCCGCGAACGTCGCGTCGAGCGAGCGCGCGTCCGCGACCAGCCCCACGCCGCGCAGCCCCGGCGTGTCGATCAGGCTGGATCCACCCGGTAGCGGCACGAGCTCGCGGTGCACGGTCGTGTGCCGGCCCCGGCCGTCTGCGCGGCGGTCGCCGGTGCCCATGACCTCCGCGCCGGCGAGGGCGTTCACCAACGTCGACTTGCCCGCGCCGGAGGGGCCGACGACGACCAGCGTGCGTCCGGGCCCCAGCAGCGCGCGCACCGGGTCGAGCCCCGTGCCCGCGGTGACGCTCACGGCGTGCACGTCCGCGCCGATCGCGACCGCGCGGACCTCCTCGGCCATGCCGTCCGGGTCGGGCACCAGGTCGGCCTTGGTCAGCACGACGACGGGCTGCGCGCCCGACCGCCACGCGAGGGTCAGCAGCCGCTCGACGCGACCGGGGCTCGGGTCGGGGTCGAGGTGCTCCACGACGAGCACGACGTCGACGTTCGCGGCGAGCACCTGCTCGCGGGAGGTGCGGTCCGGGCCGTCGCGGACCACGACCGTGCGCCGCGGGAGCACCGCCGCCAGGGCAGGCGTCCCGTCGGGGTGCGTGCCGAGCAGCACGCGGTCGCCGACGGCCGGGGGGACGCGGTCGGCGGGGCGGTCGGCGGCGGGAGCGGGAACGTGGGCGGCGGGGCTGCCGTCGGCGACGGGGCCGCCGTCTGCGCCGGGGCTGCCGTCGGCCGCGGCCAGCGGCACCAGCCCGTCCCCGGGCAGCGCCACCCGGACCACCTCGGCGTCCGCGGTGCCGTCGCCGTCGACCGCGGCGGGCAGCACGAGCACCGCGCCGCGGTCGACGCGCACCACCCGCCCGTGGCGGGCGCCGAGGTCGGAGGACATGCCCTCGACGCTAGGGAGCGGACCGCCGCGGGTCGACCGATTTCCGGGGATGCCGACGCCGCCGAGACAGGTCCGCCGCGCCGAGACAGGGCGTCAGGAGCTCCTGTCTCGGCGTCACGGACCTATCTCGGCGCGGCAGCCGGGGCGTCAGCCGAAGTAGTGCGGGAGGGTGGCCTCCGAGGCGGCGCGGGCCTCGGCGAGCGGGAGCGTGAACAGGCCGGTGACCTCGACCGCCGGGGCGTGCACGTGGTCGTCGGGCAGGTCCGCGGTGGGGGCGCCGGCGCCGGGGGTGCAGGTCTCCGCGGTGACGCCGATCTTCAGCAGCGGGACGCCCTGCGCCGTGCAGAGGTCCTCGAACCGGACCTCCTCGCTGCGCGGGACCGCGACGAGGGCGCGGGCCGTGGACTCGGACAGCAGCGCCTCGAACGGGGTGACGCCGTCCCGGGCGCACAGCGCGACGACGTCCACCTGCACGCCGACGCCGTACCGGAGCGAGGCCTCGACGAGGGCCTGCGCGAGGCCGCCCTCGGAGAGGTCGTGCGCGGCGTCGACGAGGTCGTCGCGGGAGGCCCGGACGAGGACGGTCGCCAGGCGGCGCTCGGCGTCCAGGTCGACCCGCGGGGGCACGCCGCCGAGGTGCTGGTGCGCGACGTCGGCCCACGCGGAGCCGTCGAGCTCGGGCCGCGTGGTGCCGAGCAGGTAGACGGACTGGCCGGCGGTGGTCCAGCCGGACGGGGTGGCGGCCGCGACGTCGTCGATCACGCCGAGCACGCCGACGACGGGCGTCGGGTGGATCGCGGAGTCGATCTTGCCGGGCTCGCCGGTGCCGTTGTAGAGCGAGACGTTGCCGCCGGTGACGGGGACGGACAGGGTCGCGCAGCCGTCGGCGAGGCCCTCGATCGCCTGGACGAGCTGCCACATCGACGCCGGGTCCTCGGGGCTGCCGAAGTTCAGGCAGTCGGTGACGGCGAGCGGGCGGGCGCCGGACGCGGCGACGTTCCGGTACGCCTCGGCGAGGGCGAGCTGGGCGCCGGCGTACGGGTCGAGCTTGGCGTACCGGCCGTTGGCGTCGGTGGCGAGCGCGACGCCGAGCCCGGTGGTCTCGTCGACGCGGACCACGCCGGCGTCGTCGGGCTGCGCGAGCGCGGTGTTGCCCTGCACGAACCGGTCGTACTGGTCGGTGACCCAGGCCTTCGACGCGAGGTTCGGCGACGCGACCAGGTCGAGCACGGCGGCGCGCAGCTCGGGGCCGGTGGCGGGCCGGGCGTACCGCTGCGCCCCCTCGGGGGTGCTGACCGAGTCGGCGACCAGCGCGTCCTGCCACGTCGGGCGGGAGTACGGGCGGTCGTAGACGGGGCCCTCGTGCGCGACGGTCTTCGGGTCGACGTCGACGATCCGCTGCCCGTGGTGGTCGATCGTCAGGCGGCCGGTGCCGGTGACCTCGCCGATGACGGCGGTCTCGACGTCCCACCGCGACGTGATCGCCAGGAACGCGTCGAGCTTCTCGGGCGTGACGACCGCCATCATCCGCTCCTGCGACTCCGACATGAGGATCTCGCCGGCGGTCAGGGTGGGGTCGCGCAGCAGCACGTTCTCGAGGTCGACGTGCATGCCGCCGTCGCCGTTGGACGCGAGCTCGGAGGTCGCGCAGGAGATGCCGGCCGCGCCGAGGTCCTGGATGCCCTCGACCACGCGGGCCGCGTAGAGCTCGAGGCAGCACTCGATGAGCACCTTCTCCATGAACGGGTCGCCGACCTGGACGCTGGGCCGCTTGGACGGCTTGGTGTCGTCGAAGGTCTCGGACGCGAGGATCGACGCGCCGCCGATGCCGTCGCCGCCGGTGCGCGCGCCGAACAGCACGACCTTGTTGCCGACGCCGGACGCGTTGGCCAGGTGGATGTCCTCGTGCCGCAGCACGCCGAGGCACAGCGCGTTGACCAGCGGGTTGCCCTGGTAGGAGGCGTCGAACACCAGCTCGCCGCCGATGTTCGGCAGGCCGAGGGAGTTGCCGTAGCCGCCGACGCCGGAGACCACGCCGTGCACGACGCGGGCGGTGTCGGGGTGGTCGACCGCGCCGAACCGCAGCTGGTCCATGACCGCCACGGGGCGGGCGCCCATCGAGATGATGTCGCGGACGATGCCGCCCACGCCGGTCGCGGCGCCCTGGTAGGGCTCGACGTACGACGGGTGGTTGTGCGACTCGACCTTGAACGTGACGGCCCAGCCGTCGCCGATGTCGACGACGCCGGCGTTCTCCCCGATGCCGACGAGCAGGTGCTCGGTCATCTCGGGGGTGACGCGCTCGCCGAACTTGCGCAGGTGGTTCTTGCTGGACTTGTACGAGCAGTGCTCGGACCACATCACGGAGTACATCGCGAGCTCGGCGGCCGTGGGGCGGCGGCCGAGGATGTCGCGGATCCGCTGGTACTCGTCGGGCTTGAGGCCGAGCTCGGCGTAGGGCTGCGCGAGGTCGGGGGACGCCGCGGCGTGCTCCACCGTGTCGGACACGTGCCCGGCCGCGTGGTCGGCGACGGGCTCGGAGGGCTGCGGGGTGCTGGGCGCGCTGGTCATCGAATCCCTCGGGCTGGGGGCGGGCGTCGGCAGACACGCACAGGTTACCGGCGTGACGACGGGCACACGCACCGCCCGCCCCAGGGTCAAGCGTCCGTGACATCGCGCGTCCGGGCGTGCACGCTCTCGTGTACAGGTTCCTTGACATCCGACGAGAGGCCGTCCCGTGCGGAACAGCGTCCCCGAGCTGCGCGCCGCCGCCGGCCTGACCCAGGCGGACCTCGCGCGGCAGCTCGACGTCTCCCGGCAGACCGTCATCTCCATCGAGCGCGGGCGCTACGACCCGTCGCTCCCGCTCGCGTTCCGCATCGCCCGGCTGTTCGGCCGGACCATCGAGGAGATCTTCCATGTCGACGACTGACCGCACCCCGCGCACCGGGGCGGCGCGCACCCTGGCCGTCGCGGTCGTGCTGGGCGTCCTGGCGGTGCTGGTCGCCGCGGCGGCGCTGGCGCTGGACCGGTGGGGCCCCGGGAACATGGGCCGCGGCTTCGCGGTCGGCGCCGCGACCGGGGCGACGCTCGGCGCCGTCGCGATCTGGCGCGGGCGCCGGCGACCGGGCAGCGCGACGACCGGGGACCGGCTGTTCGCCGGGACCGCGGACGAGCGCGACCACGCCGTGGCGACCCGGGCGTTCGCCGCCCTCGGGCTCGCAGCGCTCCCGCTGACGTTCGTCGCCGCGGGCGCCCTGGCGTTCGGCGCCCCCGCCGACGCGACCGCCTTCTTCTTCATCGTCGGGCAGGTCGTCGTGCTGGTCGGGGCGTTCGCCCGGCAGGCGCGCCGGCTCTGACCAGCGGCGCCGACGTCGCCCACACTGGTGCCCGTGACCGTCGCCCGCAGACCCGCCCGGACCGCCGCCGGGGCGCTCGGCCTGCTCCTGCTGCTCGCGGGCTGCACGGGCGACCCCGCACCCGCACCCCCGTCCGCACCCCCGTCCGCGACTGCCGCGACCGCCGCGCCGTCGCCGACCTCCGCCGGGTCGAGCGCGTCGCCCCACGCGGCACGCGTGCGGTCGGAGGGGTCCGTGGTCCGCGCCGGGGACCTGACCCTGCACGTGTGGCCGCCCCTCGACGACGCCGCGGTCACCACCGGCGAGGACGGCAACGCCACGCTGGCCGCGCCGCTGCCCGCGACCGACGGCACGGCCGCCGAGGTGCCCGCCGCGACGTTCGCCGCCGGCGAGGGCCTGACCCTGGAGGCGCTGCGCGACGACACCGTGGTGGCGCGGGACGCCGCCGGCCGCGCGGTGGGCGGCCTGACCCCGCCGGTCCTGTCCGGCGACGCCGCGGGCTCGGGCGCGCGGGTGCGCGTGCTGGCCGGCGACGACGGCACCCTCACCTGGTCGGTCGCGACCCCCGCGGGCACGTCCGGCACCGCGGCCGACGGCACGGTGACCGACGGCACGGTGACCGGCACGGCGGCGGGTGCCGCGCTGGGCAGCGCCACCTGGGCCGACCGCGACGACGAGGGCGGCCGCAGCCTCGCGGTGGTGCCGACGGGCTGGGGTCGGGCCGGTGGCCTGGCCGCGGAGGAGACGCTCTGGTCCCAGCTGGTCACCGCGGTCCCCGAGGCCGACGCCCAGAACGTCCACGACCAGCTGACCTGCCACCTCATCGGCGCGCCGGACAAGGCGAGCTGGAACCTCGAGCCCTGGCGTCCGGACGTCGGCCTGCTCGCGACGCTCGGGGCGCTCTGCAACCCCGAGTAGCCCACCTGCCGGACGGCCGGTCCCGGACCCCGGACGGTTGTTGCTACAGTCATCGGCATCATGCGCCACACGACCCCCGCCGCACGCCTCCGCGCCCGTCGACCCCTGTCGGCCGCCGCGTGCTGTTGTCGTCGCTGATCACCCTCGCGGGTCGCTGACCCGCTGAGCCCCGGCCCCGCCCGCCCGGTCGCAACCGGCGGGCCGTCCGCCGGCCCCGCGGACCCGTCCGCCCCACCCCACCCCCACGCGCCCGGCGTCCCCGGGCCGTGCTCCCGCGGGAATTCCCGACCGCCCGGTCCGGTTCCGAGTCCTCGGACGCCGCACGGTCGAGGACCCGTACCGCACCCGCACCTCCCGCTGTGCCCCGTGCCCGGCACCCCGCCGCGCACCCTCCCGGAAGGACACCACCCCGTGAGCTCCCGCCGATCCCGACTCGGTGCCGCACTGGCCGTCGCGACCGCCCTCGTCCTGGCTGCGTGCAGCTCGGGCTCCGGCTCCGCCGACGGCTCGACCGCCGCCGCCGACCCCGCCGCCGAGATCGTCATCGGCTCGACCAACGAGCCCACCGGCCTGGTGCGCAACGTCGGCGGCTCGTCCGGCGTCTCCCAGACGATGACCCGCAACGTCTACGAGGGCCTGACCTCGGTGGACGTCGACGGCTCGGTCGTCCCGACGCTCGCCGAGTCCTGGGACGTCTCCGAGGACGGCCTCGCCTACACGTTCCACCTGCAGCCGGACGTGACGTTCCACGACGGCACCGCGCTGACCGCGGACGACGTGGTCTGGAGCATCTCCGAGGCCATCGGCCCCGAGTCGAAGTCCGCGCGCAAGAGCGACCTGCTCGTCATCCAGCAGGCCACCGCGGTCGACGACGCCACCGTGCGGCTCGACCTGTCGCGGCCGTCGCAGGGTCTGACGTTCTACCTCGCGTCGGTCACCGTCGTGAAGAACGGCGACACCGAGCTGACCAGCGACAACGGCACCGGCCCGTACCGGTTCGTCGAGTGGGTCCAGGGAGACCACCTCACCATCGAGAAGTACGACGCCTACTGGGGCGAGCCCGCGCAGAACGCCGGGGTGACGTTCCGGTTCTTCCAGGACACGACGGCGCTGAACAACGCGCTGCTCACCGGCGACCTCGACCTGGTCATCGCCGAGGACTCCCCCGACCAGCTCGTCCAGTTCCAGGACAACCCGGACTTCACGATCACCGAGGGCACCTCGACGACCAAGCAGATCTGGGCGTTCAACGACCGCGAGGCGCCGTTCAGCGACGTCCGCGTCCGCCAGGCGCTGTACAAGGCCATCGACCGCGAGGCGATCCTGTCGGCCGTCTGGGACGGCTACGGCCAGGTCATCGGCTCGATGGTCCCGCCGACCGACCCCTGGTACGTCGACCAGGCCGACGTGCACGGCTACGACCCCGACGCCGCCGAGGCGCTGCTCGCCGAGGCCGGCGTCACCGACCTGACGATCTCCGTCGACTACATCCCGGACGACACCACCGAGGCGATCCTCGCGCTGCTGACCAAGAACCTCGCGGCGGTCGGCGTGACGCTCACCCCGAACCCGGTCGACGACGCCACCTGGTACCAGAAGGTCTACACGGACCACGACTTCTCGACGACCCTGATGGGCCACGTGAACCCGCGCGACGTGCTCTGGTACGCGAACCCCGACTTCTACTGGGGCTACGACAACCCGCAGGTGCAGGCGTGGGTGACCCAGGCCGACGAGGCAGCCACCGAGGCCGAGCAGGTCGCGCTCCTGACCCAGGTCAACGAGACGATCGGCGAGGAGGCGGCGTCCGCCTGGCTGTACCTGGACCCGCAGATCCGCGTCGCGCGGGCCGACATCTCGGGCTTCCCGGTCGACCAGGTCACCGAGTCGTTCTACGTCGCCGACATCGTCCGGGGGTCCTGACCCCCGTGCGCCAGGTGCTGCTCCGGATCGGCGCGCTGCTGGTCTCCCTGCTCCTCGCGAGCGTGGTCGTGTTCGTCGTGCTCCGGCTGCTGCCGGGCGACAGCGCGGGCACCTCGCTGGGTGTGGGGACCACGGCCGACCAGCTCGCGCAGCTGCGCAGCGAGCTCGGGACGGACCAGCCCGTGGTGGCGCAGTACCTCCAGTGGCTCGGGCAGATCGTCCGCGGGGACCTCGGCACGTCGTTCGTGTCCCGGCTCCCCGTGGGCGACCTGATCGCGCAGAAGCTGCCGATCACCGTGCCGCTCAGCGTGTCCGCGTTCGTCCTGGCCGTGCTCGTGTCGGTGCCCCTCGGCGTGCTCGCCGCGGTGCACCGGCGCGGGCCGGTCGGCGTGGTCGTGTCCACCGTGTCCCAGCTCGGCGTCGCCGTCCCGGTGTTCTGGGTCGGCGTGCTGCTGGTCCTCGTGCTCGCCCTGCAGGCCCAGGTGCTGCCCGCGGGCGGGTTCCCCCGCACCGGCTGGGACGACCCGGTCGCCGCCGCGCGGTCGCTCGTGCTGCCGGTCGTGACCGTGGCGACCGCCATGTCCGCGGTGATGGTCCGGTACGTCCGGTCGGCGACGCTCGACGTGCTCGACCAGGACTACCTGCGCACCGCGCGCTCCCTCGGCTACGGGCGCTGGCAGGCGCTGCGCCGGCACGGGCTGCGCAACGCGGCCGTGCCCGTCGTGTCGATCCTCGGCATCGAGCTGGCGACCTCGCTGCTCGGGGCCGTCGTGATCGAGAACGTGTTCGCCCTGCCGGGGCTCGGCACGCTGCTGCTCGGCTCCGTGACCGCCCGCGACCTGCCCGTGGTGCAGGCGCTGGTGCTGGGGCTGACAGGTGTGGTGCTGGTGATGAACACCCTGGTCGACCTCGCGCAGCGCGCCATCGACCCGCGCCTGCGCCTCACCCGGGAGGTGGCCGCGTGACCGGCGAGCTGTCCGCCACGACCCCCGTGGCGCGCGGCCTGGGCTCCCCCGCCGCGCCCACCGACCCCGCCGCACGCCGCCGCCGGCGCGCCCTGCCGCCGTCCCTGGTGGTCGGCGCGGCCCTGGTCGGCCTGGTCGCCCTGGTCGGCCTCGTCTCCCTGGTCTGGACGCCCTACGCCCTCGACGACACCGGGACCGGCGCGCGCCTGGCCGGACCGAGCGCCGCGCACTGGGGCGGCACGGACCGCCTGGGCCGGGACCTGCTCAGCCAGCTGATGACCGGCGCCGGCAACGCCCTGGTCGTCGCGGTCGCGTCGATGCTCGTCGCCGGCGTGCTCGGGGTCGCGGTCGGCGTGCTCGCCGGCGCCACCCGCCGCTGGGTCGACGTCACGCTGCTGTCCGCCGTCGACCTGCTGATCGCGTTCCCGACGCTGCTGCTCGCGATGCTCATCGTGACCGTGCGGGGCGCGTCGCTGTCGTCGGCGGTCTGGGCGATCGGCATCTCCGGCTCCGCCGTGATCGCCCGGGTCACCCGGGTCAACGTCGCCCGGGTGCTGCGCGAGGACTACGTCACCGCCGCGCACGCCGCCGGCACCGGCTGGTGGGGCACGGTCCTGCGGCACGTCGTCCCCAACGTGTGGCCGACGCTCCTGGTGCAGCTCATGCTCCTCGGCGGCGGCGCCGTGCTCGCCGAGGCGTCCCTGTCCTACCTGGGGCTCGGCGCCCCGCCGCCGAACGCCTCCTGGGGCCGGCTGCTGCACGAGGCGCAGTCGACGATGCTCGTCCAGCCGTGGGGCGCGATCCTGCCCGGCATCGCGATCGTGGTGACCGTCCTCGGGCTGAACCTGCTCGGCGACGGGATCCGCGAGCGCACCGACCCGAACCTGCGAGGCGACCGATGACCGCGCTGCTGTCCGTCGAGGACCTGACCGTCACCACCTCGTCCGGCCGGACCCTGCTCGACGGCGTCTCCTGGTCGCTCGACGCGGGTGGCCGGCTCGGGATCGTCGGCGAGTCCGGCTCCGGCAAGTCCATGACCGCGCTCGCGGTGCTCGGTCTGCTGCCCGACGGCATGCGGGCCACGGGCCGGGTGCTGCTGGACGGCACCGACCTGCTCACGCTGCCGCCGCGGCGCCTCGCGACGGTGCGCGGGGCCCAGGTCGCGATGGTGTTCCAGGAGCCGCTGACCGCGCTCGACCCGCTGATGACCGTGGGCCGGCAGATCACCGGGCCGCTGCGGCTGCACCGCGGGCTGCGCGGGTCGGCGGCGCGCGCCGAGGCCGCCCGGCTCGCCCGGCTGGTGCACCTCGACGACACCGAGCGCATCCTGCGGTCCTACCCCTGGCAGCTGTCCGGCGGGCAGCGGCAGCGGGTCGCGCTCGCGATGGCGCTGGCCTGCGAGCCGCGCGTGCTGCTCGCCGACGAGCCCACGACCGCGCTCGACGTCACCGTGCAGGCCGAGGTGCTGGACCTGCTGGACGACCTCGTGGACCGCACCGGCGTGGCGCTGGCGTTCGTGTCGCACGACCTGCCCGTCGTCGCCCGCGTGGCCCGCGACCTGGTGGTGATGCGCGACGGCCGGGTGGTCGAGCGCACCACCGTCGGCGCCGCGCTGGCCGGCGCCGAGGCGGCCTATACCCGCGAGCTCGTCGCCGCCGCGCGCGCCGTGACGGGCCTGCCCACGACCGACCTGCCCGCGAGCGGAGGACCCCGATGACCGCCGCCGCGCTGCTCGAGGCCACCGCGGTCTCCCGGTCGTTCGGGGGGACCCGCGCGCTCGACGGGGTGGACCTGCGGGTCGAGGCGGGGCGCAGCCTCGGGATCGTCGGGGAGTCCGGGTCCGGCAAGTCCACGCTGCTGCGGCTGCTGCTCGGGCTGGACGCCCCCACCACCGGCGAGGTCCGCTACCGCGGCGAGGTGCTCGACCGGCGCGACCGCGGCCTGCTGCGCCGCCTGCGCGCGGACGTGCAGCCGGTGTTCCAGGACCCCCGCTCGTCGCTCGACCCCCGCATGCGGATCGGGGCCGTCGTCGCCGAGCCGCTGCGCTCGCTGCGGGTCCCCGGCGACCACCGGGCGCGGGTCGCCGAGGTGCTGGCGGCCGTGGGCCTCGAGCCCGACGTCGTCGACCGGTACCCCGCGCAGTTCTCGGGAGGGCAGCGGCAGCGGATCGCGATCGCCCGGGCCCTGGCGCCGTCGCCGTCCGTGCTCGTCGCCGACGAGCCGGTGTCCGCGCTCGACGTGTCCGTGCGCGGCCAGGTGGTCGAAGCTGCTGCGGCGCCTCGCCCGCGAGCAGGGGCTGACGCTGGTGCTGGTCTCGCACGACATCGCGATCGTCGGGCGGCTCTGCGAGCGGACGGTCGTGCTGCACCACGGCCGGGTCGTCGAGGAGGGCGCGACGGCGTCGGTGCTCACGGACCCGCGGGAGCCGTACACGCGGCGGCTGCTGGCCGCGGTCCCGCAGCTCCCGGCGGGCTGACCCGCTCCGGAGCCCGCGCGCCCGCCGGCCCGCCCGCAACGCCGAGACAGGACCTCCGCGCCGAGAGAGGGCGCCCGACGGTCCTGTCTCGGCGGGGCGGTCCGATCTCGGCGGCCGCGCGGAGGCGGGGCGCGCGGGGTCAGACCTCCGGCGGGGGGCCCGAGCTGTCGCGGACGACCAGCTCCGGGACCGGGTACGGCGCGTCCGCGTCGGTGCCCAGGTGCTCGGCGAGCAGCTTGTGCACCGCGATCCGGCCGGCCGCGCGGGTCGGGATGTGGATCGTCGTGAGGTTCGGCTGCACGCGGGTGGCGATGGCGAAGTCGTCGAACCCGACCACCGACAGGTCGCGCGGCACGTCGACGCCGGCGCGCTGGGCGGCCTGGAGCACCCCGGCCGCCATCTCGTCGTTGGCGCAGAACACCGCGGTCGGTCGCGGGTCCCGGGCGAGCAGCTGCTCCCCCGCGGCGACGCCGGACGCGAACGTGTAGTCGCCCGGCACCACAAGGTCGGGGTCGAGGGGCGTGCCCGAGGCGGCGAGGGCGTCGGCGAACCCGGCGAGCCGCTCCCGCCCGGACAGGAACGACGCGGGGCCGCAGACCGTGCCGATCCGCACGTGCCCGAGCGCGCGCAGGTGCTCCGCGGCGGTCCCGGCGGCGTGGCGGTCCATGCCCGCGACGCTGCGGCCGGGCTCGTCGACGGCCGCCGGCGAGACCCGCACGTAGGGGACCTGGAGCTCGTCGAGCAGCGGCTTGAGGCGCTCGTCCTCGGACACCGACGAGGTGAGCACGACGCCGTCCAGCCGGTGCCGGTCGACGTACTCGCGCAGCCGCTCGACGAACCGGGGGTCGTCGCGCTCCAGCGGGAAGCTGACCAGCGCGTACCCGGTGCCCTCGAGGCCGTCGAGCAGGCCCTGCTGCATGGTGATGAGGTACTCGGGGTTCGGGTTGTTGAACACGTGCCCGATGAGGAACGCGCGGCCGGTCGCGAGGCCCTGGGCCTGCGCGCGGGCAACGTAGCCGTGCTCGGCGATCAGCGCCTCGATGCGGGCGCGGGTCTCGGCGCCCACGCCCGGCAGGCCGTTGACCACCATCGACACGGACTTGCTGGACACCTGCGCGAGCTCGGCGATGTCGCGCATCGTGACCCCGCCGCGGCGTCGCCCGTCGGTGCCCGCTGCCTGCCGGCCCCGTGCCATCTGCGTCCCCGCCCCTTCGTCCCGGGCGCCCGGACGATCGGCCCGGGTGCCCGGTCGCCATCGTAGGAGACCCCCCGATACCAGATGTCCGCGGTCTCGATCTGGGCCTTGCGTAACCGGTTACCCATTCCCTAACGTAACCGCTTACTCAGAGAGGAGCGCACATGGACGTGCACGTGGGGTCCGCGGTCGCCGCAGCACTGGTGGCGGCACGGCGGGCCCAGACCCGCCTGGACGGCTTCCCGGGGGACATCCCCGCGACGCTGACCGAGGCGTACGAGATCCAGGACGAGGCCGTCACCCTGCGGGGCGAGCGCGTCGCCGGGTGGAAGGTCGGGCTGATCCACCCGGCGTGGCGGGACCGCGCGGGCGCCGCACGGCTCGTCGGCCCGGTGGTCGAGAGCCTGCTGGGCCCGGTGCCCGCGGGACGGCTCGTGTTCGCGGCCGTCCCCGGCGGGACCGCGTGCGTCGAGGCCGAGATCGCCCTCGTCGTCGGCCGGGACGTCCCGGCCGGGGACCGGGACTGGACCCTCGACGACGCCCGCGCGCACGTCGGCGCCGTGCGGCTCGCGGTCGAGCTCGCCGGCAGCCCGGTGCCCGACATCAACGGGCTCGGGCCGATGGCGGTCGCGGCGGACTTCGGCAACAACGCCGGCGTCGCGCTCGGCCCGGCGGTCGACGGCACCGCCGTCGACGGCACGGACGGCGCGTGGCTCGACCTGCGCTGCGAGACGCGGGTCGACGGCGTGCTCGTCGGCAGCGCGACCCCCGGCGACGCGCCCGACGGCGGGCCGCTCGAGGCGTTCCGGCACGCCCTGCAGGTGTGCACCGCACGGGGCCACGCGCTCCGGGCGGGCGACGTCGTCGCGACCGGTGCGGTCACCGGCGTGCACGACGTCATCCCGGGCCAGCACGCCGTGCTGCGCTTCGGCGACCTGTTCCAGGTCGAGATCGACGTGGTCGAGGCACCCCTCGGCCCCACTCCACCCCGATGAAGAGAGCTGGAGACGATGAAGGTGGAAGCACGATGAGCATCAGGCCCAGCGAGGCGATGGTGCAGACCGCGACGGCGCGGATGACGAAGTACCGCTGGGTGATCGTGGCCCTGCTGTTCACGGCGATGACGATCAACTACATCGACCGGCAGGCCCTCGGGCTCATGAAGGCCGACCTGTCCGACGAGTTCAGCTGGTCGGAGCAGGACTACGCGAACGCGATCTTCTGGTTCCAGGCGGCCTACGCGGCCTCCTACCTGGTCTGGGGCCGGGTGATCGACCGGATCGGCGCCCGCTGGGGCCTGGGCATCGCGTTCGCGATCTGGCAGGTCGCGCACCTCCTGCACGCCGGGATGCGCAGCCTGACCGGGTTCATCTTCGCCCGCGCCCTGCTGGGCATCGGCGAGGGCGGCGGGTTCCCCGGCAGCATCAAGGCCGTCACCGAGTGGTTCCCGAAGAAGGAGCGCGCGTTCGCGACCGGCCTGTTCAACGCCGGCACCAACGTCGGCGCGATCGCGACGCCGCTGATCGTGCCCGTGATCGTCCTGACCTGGGGCTGGCAGGCGGCGTTCATCGTCACCGGCCTCGGCGGCCTGCTGTGGCTGCCGATCTGGTTCCTGGTCTACAAGCGCCCGCAGGACCACCCCAAGGTCTCCGAGGCCGAGCTCGCGCACATCACCCAGGACCCCGAGGAGTCGATCGAGAAGGTCGACTGGCGCGTGATCGTGCGGCTGCGCGAGACCTGGGCGTTCGCCGTCGCGAAGTTCCTCACCGACCCGATCTGGTGGATGTTCCTGTTCTGGCTGCCCGACTTCCTGGGCAAGCAGTACGGGCTCGACCTGAAGTCGTTCGGCCCGCCGCTGGTCGCGATCTACCTGCTGTCGGACGTCGGCAGCGTCGGCGGCGGCTGGCTGTCGAGCCGGTTCATGCAGCGCGGCTGGTCCATCAACCGGGCGCGCAAGACCACGATGCTGGTCTGCGGCCTGATGGCCCTGCCGGTGGCGTTCGCGGGCCAGGCCAGCAGCCTGTGGCTGGCGGTCCTCATCATCGGCATCGCCACCGCCGCGCACCAGGGGTTCTCCGCGAACCTCTACACGCTGCCCAGCGACGTGCTGCCCCGCGGCGCGGTCGGCACCGTGATCGGCATCGGCGGGATGCTCGGCGGCATCGGCGGCATGGTCATGTCGAAGTACGCCGGCTACGTGCTGGACAAGATCGGCAACTACACGCCGATCTTCCTGGTCTGCTCGGTCGCCTACCTGCTGGCGCTGACCGTCGTGCACGTGCTGATGCCGCGCATGACCCGCGTGCAGATCCCCGCGGCGCCCGCCGCCGTCTGACCCCGCGCCGCCGCGGCACGTCGTCGTGCCGCGGCGGCGCACCTCCGTCCCGTCCCCGCACCCACCCCGCACCCACCTCGCCCCAGGAGACCCGATGATCCTCGACCAGTTCCGCCTCGACGGCCGGACCGCCCTCGTCACCGGCGCAGCCCGCGGCCTCGGCCAGCGCGCCGCCGTGGCCCTCGCCGAGGCCGGCGCCGACATCGCCGTGATCGACTACGTCGACGCCCCCGAGACCGCCGAGCTCGTCCGCGCGCTGGGCCGCCGCGCCCACACCGTCCAGCTCGACCTCGTGGCCGCGACCCCCGCCGACCTCGAGGCGGCCGTCGACGACGTCGTCGCGACGCTCGGCCGTCTCGACGTGCTCGTGAACAACGCGGGCATGATCCGCCGCGCCCCGCTGCTGGAGCACCCGGCCGCCGACTGGGACGCCGTGCTCGCCCTCAACCTCGACGCCGTGTTCCACCTGTCGCAGATCGCCGGCCGCCGGTTCGTCGCGCAGGGGTCCGGGAAGATCATCAACATCGCCTCGATGCTGTCGTTCCAGGGCGGGGTCCTGGTGCCCGGGTACGCCGCGTCGAAGCACGCCGTCGCCGGCCTGACCAAGGCGTTCGCCAACGAGCTCGCCGCGCACGGCGTGAACAGCAACGCGATCGCCCCCGGGTACATGGCCACCGACAACACCGCGCAGCTGCGGGCCGACGCCGCCCGGGAGCGCGCCATCGTCGAGCGGATCCCCGCCGGTCGCTGGGGCACCCCCGACGACCTCGCCGGGGCGTTCGTGTTCCTCGCCTCGCCCGCGTCCGACTACCTGAACGGCGCCGTCATCCCCGTCGACGGCGGCTGGCTCGTGCGCTGACGCGCGGCGACCGCACCCCACCCCCCGAAGGAGACTCCCCCGTGGACCAGCGCTACCCCACCCACCCGCAGCAGGTGCCCAGCATGGACACCGACGCCCTGCGCGCCGCCTACCTGGTCGAGGACCTGTTCGTCCCCGGCGAGGTCCGACTCGTCCTGACCCACCACGACCGCGTCGTGCTCGGCGGCGTCGTGCCTGCGGGGCAGGTCCTGACCCTGCCCGCCGACGACACCCTGCGCAGCGCGTACTTCCTCGAGCGGCGCGAGGTCGGCATCGTCAACGTCGGCGGCACCGGCACGATCACGACCGACGGCGTCGAGCACACGCTGCCGCACGGCGCGTGCCTGTACGTCGGCCGGGGCACCCGCGAGGTGGTGCTCGCCGACGCGCCCGCCGCAACGGACGGCGCGACCGACGGCGCGCAGTTCTACCTGTTCTCCGCTCCCGCGCACACGACGTACCCGACGGTGCTCGTGCTCCCCGAGGACGCCACGGTCCGCGAGCTCGGCGACCAGGTGACCAGCAACCGCCGCACGCTGCGGCAGTACATCCACGAGAACGGCGTCCGGAGCTGCCAGGTCGTGATGGGGGTGACCCAGCTGCACGCCGGTTCCATGTGGAACACGATGCCCGCGCACACCCACGAGCGCCGCACCGAGTGCTACCTCTACGTCGACGTCCCCGCCGACGCCCGGG
Source organism: Cellulomonas sp. KU4C (assembly GCF_056868065.1). Taxonomy (NCBI): domain Bacteria; kingdom Bacillati; phylum Actinomycetota; class Actinomycetes; order Micrococcales; family Cellulomonadaceae; genus Cellulomonas; species Cellulomonas sp. KU4C. The sequence continues at coordinate 456,466 of NZ_CP200322.1, forward strand.
TGATCCACCTGATGGGCGAGCCCACGCAGACCCGGCACCTCGTCGTCGCCGACCGGCAGGCCGTCATCTCGCCGCCGTGGTCGGTGCACTCCGGGGTCGGGACCGCGGCGTACTCGTTCGTCTGGGCGATGGCCGGCGAGAACCAGGCGTTCGACGACATGGACGGCGTCCCCGCCGTCGGGCTGCGGTGAGGCGCACGCGGGGGGCGGCGGCGCTGACCGTCGCCGCCCTCGCCGTGACGCTCGCCGCGTGCGGTCCGGACGCGGTCTCGGACCCGCCCGTCCCGACCCCCACGAGCGCCGACGACCTGCGCGAGGACGTCCTGGCCACGATGCGCCGCGCGACGACGTTCATGACCGACGACGTCGCCTACCAGGGCGGGTACCTGTGGTCCTACCTCCCGGACCGGTCGCGCCAGTTCGGCGAGATGGAGGCGTTCGACACCCAGATCTGGATCCAGCCGCCGGGCACCGCGACGATGGGCCACGTCTACCTCGACGCGTACCACGCGACCGGGGACGAGGCGTACTACGACGCCGCGCGCGAGGTCGCGGACGCGCTGATCGCGGCCCAGCACCCCGCGGGCGGCTGGAACTACCTGCACGACTTCGCCGGCGAGGAGTCGCTGCAGCGCTGGTACGACACGATCGGCCGCAACGGCTGGCGGCTCGAGGAGTTCCAGCACCACGACGGCAGCGCGACGTTCGACGACGCGGGCACCGCCGAGAGCTCCAGCTGCTGCTGCGCCTCTACCTCGAGAAGGAGGACCCGGCGCTGCGCCCCGCACTCGACCGGGCCGTCGACTTCGTGCTGGACAGCCAGTACCCGGTCGGCGGCTGGCCGCAGCGGTACCCCGCGTCGCCGGACGCCGAGCCGTACACCCGGCACATCACGTTCAACGACGACGTCGCGGCGGAGAACATCGAGCTGCTGCTGATGGTGCACCAGACCCTCGGGGACGAGGCGGTGCTTCCCGCGGTGCGCGCGGCGATGGACGCGTTCGTCGTCACCCAGCAGCCGGCGCCGCAGGCCGGCTGGTCGCTCCAGCACGACGCCGAGGACCTGCGCCCGGTCGGCGCCCGGACGTACGAGCCCGACTCGCTCGCCACCCACACGACCGCGGGCAACGTCGAGAAGCTGCTCGGGTTCTACGAGCTGACCGGCGACGAGCGGTACCTCGCGGGGGTGCCCGCTGCGCTGGACTGGCTGGACTCGGTGCGCCTGCCCGAGGAGCTGTGGACCGCAGACGGCCGGCAGTTCCCGACGTTCGTCGAGCTCGGCACGAACCGGCCGCTGTACGTGCACCGCACGGGGTCGAACGTCGTCAACGGCCGGTACTGGGCGGACCAGGACCCGACGGGCACGATCGTGCACTACAACGCGTTCCGGTCGGTCGACGTGCCGGCGCTGCGCGAGCGGTACGCCGACCTGGTCGCCCGGCCCGTCGAGGAGGTCACCGCGACGTCCCCGCTGCTGCACCCGGGCGCCGAGCTCCCCGCGTACTTCAGCACCGAGGACGTGTCGGTCTCCGACCTGAACGTGGGGACCCTGCACCGGACCGGCGAACCGCCCACCGACGACGAGGTCCGGGAGATCCTCGACGCGCTCGGCGACGAGGGCTACTGGCCGACGCCGCTGCTGTCCACCAGCCACCCGTACACCGGCGATGGGTCGCCGACCCCCGACGCGGGCGACTACTCCCGCACCGAGGTCGGCGACGCCACCGACACCTCGCCGTTCACCACCGACGACCCGGTGACCGGGATCTCCACCGGCCGGTACATCGAGCACATGAGCACGCTGATCCGGTTCCTGACGGGCACCTGAGCGGCGGCGGCCCGGCGTCAGCGGCGGGGCCGCGGCTCCGGCACCGGCTCCGCGCCCGACGCCCGGGCGGCCCGCTGCGCCTCGCGCGCCTCGGCCTGGCGGGCCGCCTCCGCGCCGGACGCGATCTCCGCGCGGACGTGCTCGGGCCCGTAGCCGAACGCGTCCACCAGGTCCTGCGCGTGCGGGCGCAGCCGCAGGAGCAGCCGCTCGATGTAGGACGTCACCGTCCGCGCGCGCCCGGCCGACAGCCGCCCGTTCACCAGGTACCAGGCGAGGTTCCGCTCGATCAGGGTCAGGCCGAACAGGTCCCGCAGCCAGGTCAGCACCTGCCGGGTGCCCGCGTCGGCCACGGTGTCCAGGCCGCGGGTGAACGCCTCCCACTGCAGCAGCTCGGCGTGGGCCCGGGCCGCCTCGACGAGCTCGTGCTGGTGCGCGTCGAACAGCTGGGCGGCGACCTCGGGAGCCGCGCGCCGGGCGGGACGCAGCGCCTGGGCGAGCTCGGCGACCATCGTCGACACCCGGTCGGCCAGCAGGTCCCGCTGGGTGTCGGGGTCGCGCAGCTGGCCCGCCGAGCGGCGCGCGTCGCCCGCGTCCACCAGCGTCTGCACGGCACGGGCCAGGGGCATCCGGTGCAGCGCGGCGTCGGCCGCCTTCTCGGCCACCAGCCGGGCGATCACCGCCGGGTCGCCGCCGACCTGCTGGCCGTAGCGGGCCAGCAGCCGCTTGCCGACGAGCTGGTAGAGCACCGTGTTGTCGCCCTCGAACGTCACGTACACGTCGAGGTCGGCGCGCAGCGACGTGAGCCGGTTCGCGGTGAGGAACCCCGCCCCGCCGCACGCCTCCCGGCAGGTCTGCAGCGTCCGCAGGGCGTGCCAGGTCGACGTCGGCTTGAGCGCCGCGGCGAGCGTCTCGAGCTCCTCGCGGGAGTCCGGGGTGTCGTCCCGGCCGGAGAACACGTCGTCGAACGCGGCCAGCAGGTGCTCGTGCGCGAACGTCGCCGCGTACGTCTCCGCGAGCAGCGGCAGCAGCCGGCGCCGGTGCTCGCCGTAGTCGAGCAGCACGACCTCGTCGGTCGGGGACGCCCCGGCGAACTGCCGGCGCTGGTTGCCGTACGTGACCGCCGTGACCAGGCCGATCTTCGCGGCGTTCACCGCGGCTCCGTCCAGCGACACCCGGCCCTGCACCAGCGTGCCGAGCATCGTGAAGAACCGCCGGCCCGGGCTCGCGATCGGCGAGGAGTACGTGCCGTCCGGCGCCACGGAGCCGTACCGGTCGAGGAGCTCGGTGCGCGGCACCCGCACGTCGTCGAACCACAGCCGGCCGTTGTCGATCCCGTTCAGGCCGCCCTTGAGGCCGTCGTCCTCGCCGCCGATCCCGGGCAGGAACTCCCCCGTCGCGGCGTCGCGGATCGGCACGTAGAACGCGTGCACGCCGTGGTTCACCGGGTGCGGGTCGGCCGGGCCCTGGGCGACGAGCTGCGCGAACACCACCGCGGCGGTGCCGTGCTGCCCGGCGTTGCCGAGGTAGTCCTTCCAGGCCGCGCGGTACGGGGTCCGGATCACGAACTCCTCGGTCGCCGGGTCGTACGTCGCGGTCGTGCCGATGCTCGCCACGTCGGAGCCGTGGCCGGTCTCCGTCATCGCGAACGCCCCGGGGACGTCCACCGACATCGCCCCGGGGAGCAGCCGGTCGTGGTGCCGCTCGGTGCCGAGGTGCAGGATCGCCGACGCGAACAGCCCCCACTGGACGCCGGCCTTGATCTGCAGCGACGGGTCGGCGGCCACCAGCTCCTCGAACCGGGCCAGGCTGCCGCCGTGGTCGTCGGCGCCGCCCAGGTGCGTCGGGAACGCCCGCAGCACGTCCCCCTCGGCCGCGAGGGTGCGGAGCTGGTCCAGCACCCGGGTGCGGTGCTCGGCGACCGGCAGCCCCTCGACCCGCTGGAACCGCGGCTGGGCCACGACGTCCCGCGCCCCGCGCCGCAGGTCCGCGTACCGGCCGAGCAGCACGTCGGTCAGCGCCTCGACCGCGACCCGCGGCTCGCCGTCGCGCAGCGGGCGGGCGTGGCCGGCGCCAGTGGGGCGGACCGTCGCCGCGGGGTCGGTGGTGGTCGGACCCGACGCCGGGTCGCCCTCGGGGCGCGCGGGCCGCCCGGGCCCGGTGGCCCGGGCGGGCGCGGCGGGCCGGGACGAGCGGGCGGGGCGAGGTGCGGTGGTGGTCATGCGGACTCCCCTGGGGACGGTGCGTCGTCGTCGACGCGGGACTGCGCGGGTCGCGCGGGAGGTGCGGACGTGCTGGACGTGGTCGTGCTGCTGGACGTGGTCGTGCTGCCGGAGGTGGTCGTGGCGCCACGGGTGCCGGTGCGCTCGCGGGACAGGACGGCGACCGGCCCGGCCCAGAGCCAGGCCGCGACGCGGGCGGCGACGTCCTCGCGGTCCGCTCCCGGCGCCTCGTCGCCCGCGAGCCAGCGCTCGCCCGCGCCGCGGACGAACCCGACGGCCCCGGCGGCCCACAGGCGGGCCCAGCCGGCGTCCGGGTCGGACCCGTCGAGCCCGAGCGCGCGGACGAACGGGTCCGCGACGAGCTCGGTGACCGAGTCGAGGAACGCGCCGACCGAGCCGCCGCGGGTGACGAAGGTGTAGACGTGCGGCGAGGACTCGATCATCGCGAGGTAGGTGTCGACCATCCCGCGCAGCGCCTCGCGGGGGGTGCCGGCACCGGTCGCCGCGAGGTCCAGGGCGTCCCGGATGTCCGCGACGACCGCCGCCGCGACGGCGAGCTGGAGCCCGTCCTTGTCCGTGAAGTACCGGTAGACGATCGACTTGGACGTGCCGGCGGCGGTGGCGATGTCGCCCATCGAGGCGTCGGGGCCGGTGTGGTGCACGACCCGGCGGGCGGCACGGACCAGCTCGGCGCGGCGGGCCTCGCGGTGGTCCTCCCAGCGCGTCGACCGGCCATCGACGTCCGTGCCCGTCTCCGTCGACGGGTCCCGTGTGATGGGGCTCACAGAACCGACGGTATCAGGTACTGTGAGTCTCGGACACCCGGATTCCACAAGGGACCGAGGTCCCGACTCGGGCACACGCACCACCCAGACCATCGACGACGATGCGGGAGGACCCCCATGGCACCGACCCCCAGCACGCCCGATCCGACGAGCGGCACCCGACGTGCCGTGGTCGTCGGCGGCAACCGGATCCCGTTCGCCCGGGCCGGCGGCGCGTACGCACGGTCGAGCAACCTCGACATGCTCACCGCCGCGCTCGACGGGCTGGTCGCCCGGTACGGCCTGCAGGACGAGGTGCTGGGCGAGGTCGTCGCGGGCGCCGTGCTCAAGCACAGCCGCGACTTCAACCTCACCCGCGAGGCCGTCCTCGGCTCGCCGCTGTCCGCCCGCACCCCCGCGTACGACCTGCAGCAGGCGTGCGCGACCGGGCTCGAGGCCGTCGTCGCGATCAGCAACAAGATCCGGCTCGGCCAGGTGGAGTCCGGCGTCGCCGGCGGCGTCGACTCCGCGTCCGACGTGCCGATCGCCGTCAGCGAGGGCCTGCGCCGCACGCTGCTGACGCTCGCCCGCGCGAAGACCGTCCCGCAGCGGCTCAAGGCCGCCGCCGCGCTGCGCCCGCAGGACCTCAAGCCCGCGACGCCGCGCACCGACGAGCCGCGGACCGGGCTGTCGATGGGCGAGCACCAGGCCCTCACCACCGCGCAGTGGGGGATCACCCGGCAGGCGCAGGACGAGATCGCGCTCGCCAGCCACCAGCGCCTCGCGGCGGCGTACGACGCCGGGTTCTTCGACGACCTGGTCACCCCGTACCGCGGGCTGGTCCGGGACCAGAACCTGCGCGCCGACACGTCCCTGGAGAAGCTCGGGAAGCTCAAGCCGGCGTTCGGCACCCGGCTCGACACCCCCGCGACGATGACCGCCGGCAACTCGACCCCGCTGACCGACGGCGCCTCCGCGGTGCTGCTCGCCTCCGAGGACTGGGCCCGCGAGCGCGGGCTGACGCCCCTCGCCGCGGTCGTCGACGCCGAGACCGCGGCCGTCGACTTCGTGCACGGCGAGGACGGGCTGCTCATGGCCCCCGTGCACGCGGTGCCGCGGCTGCTCGCCCGGCAGGGGCTGACCCTCGCCGACCTCGACTACGTGGAGATCCACGAGGCGTTCGCGTCGACCGTGCTGACCACGCTCGCCGCGTGGGAGGACAAGGAGTTCTGCCTGTCCCGGCTAGGCCTCGACGACGCCCTCGGCACCGTCGACCGCGACCGCCTGAACGTGCACGGCTCCTCGCTGGCCGCCGGGCACCCGTTCGCCGCGACCGGCGGGCGGATCATCCCGACCATCGCGAAGCAGCTGCACCGCCGCCGCGCAGAGCTGCTCGCCGCGGGCGAGGACCGCCCGGTCCGCGCCCTCGTGTCCGTCTGCGCCGCCGGGGGCCTCGGCGTCGCCGCCGTCCTGGAGGCGCTGTGAGCGACCGCTACCTGGACCTCGTGAACAGCGGGGTCACCCAGACCATCGCGAAGCAGCTCGGCCTGCCCCGTCCCGCGCGCCTGCGCCGGCACCGCCCCGGGCGGCCCCTGGTCGACGGACCCGTGCTGGTGCTCGGCACCGGGGCGGACGCCGACACGCTCGCGCAGTTCCTGGCCGGCACCTCGCCCGACCACAAGGGCTGGGACCTGGACGTGCGCCGGCACGCGACCGAGGGCACCCGGTTCGCCGCGGTCGTCCTCGCGCTGACCGAGGTCCAGCACCCCGACCAGCTCGCCGGCCCGCTGCTCGAGCTCGCACCCACGCTCAAGACCCTCGCCCCCGGCGGCCGGGTCGTCAGCGTGTCCCGCCCCGCCACCGACGACCAGGCGCCCGCGCTCGCCGCCGCCCGGCAGGGCGTCGACGGGGCGCTGCGGTCCGTCGCCAAGGAGCTCCGCGCCGGCGCGACCGCCAACGGCGTGGTCGTCCACGACGACGTGCCCGTCACCGCGCCCGCCGTGCTCGGCGCCCTGCGGTTCCTGCTGTCCGCGCGCTCCGCGTACGTCGACGGCCAGCTGCTCGCCGTGGACTCCGCGGCCGGGTCGCTGCCCGCCGACTGGGAGCAGCCCCTCGCCGGGCGCGTCGCCGTGGTCACCGGTGCGGCCCGCGGCATCGGGGAGGCCATCGCGAAGACCCTCGCCCGCGACGGCGCGACGGTCGTCGCCGTGGACGTCCCCGCCGCCGGGGAGGCGTTGGCCGCGGTCGCCAACCGGGTGCGCGGCACGGCGCTGCAGCTCGACGTCACCGCCGACGACGCCGGCGCGCGCATCCTCGAGCACGCCCTCGGCCGGCACGGGCGCCTCGACATCGTGGTGCACAACGCCGGGATCACGCGCGACAAGCTGCTCGCCAACATGACCCCCGACCGCTGGGAGTCCGTGATCGCGGTGAACATCGCCGCCCAGCTGCGGATCAACGAGGCGCTGCTGACCTCCGGGGACTTCACCGACGCGCCCCGGATCGTCTCGCTGGCCTCCACGTCCGGCATCGCCGGCAACCGCGGCCAGGCGAACTACGCGGCGTCCAAGGGCGGGGTGATCGGGATGGTCCGGGCGACCGCGCCGCTGCTCACCGCGTTCGGCGGCACCGCGAACGCCGTCGCGCCGGGGTTCATCGAGACCGACATGACCGCCCGGATGCCCGCGCTCACCCGGCAGGTCGCCCGGCGGCTGTCGTCGCTCCAGCAGGGCGGCCTGCCCGTCGACGTGGCCGAGGCCGTCGCGTTCCTCGCGTCGCCGCAGGCCGGCGGGGTCGTCGGGCAGGTGCTGCGGGTGTGCGGGCAGAACATGGTGGGCCGGTGACCGCCGTCGCCGCGGGGCCGGGCGCGCGGCGCGAGGTCGTCCTCGACGCCGCGCCGGGGCTCGGCGGGCTGTACGCGCGGGCCGGTCTGGCCGCCGGGCGGGCCGCCGTCGCCGGGCCGGTCCGGCGCGCGCTCGGCGGGCGCGGCGCGGGCGGCGGGGTCGGCGGGGGCGCGGGCGAGGGCGGCCGGCACGCACCGACGCTGCCCGCGGTGCTGCACCGGCTCGACGGCGTCCGGCCCGACGCCGGCCACCTCACCGCGTACCAGCACCTCGTCGGCGAGCCCGGCGGCGACGTCCTGCCCGCCGGGTACGTGCACGTGCTCGCGTTCCCCGTCGCGACGGCGCTGATCGTCCGCCCGGACTTCCCGCTGCCCGCCCTCGGCATGGTGCACCTCGCCAACCGGGTCGAGCAGCGGCGGGCGCTGCGGCTCACCGACACGCTCGACGTCCGCGCCTGGGCCGAGCACCTGCGCCCGCACCGCAAGGGCGCCCAGGTGGACCTGGTCACCGAGGTCCGCGTCGCCGGCTCCGCCCCGACCGACCCGCCCGCCTGGCGCGGGGTGTCCACCTACCTGGCGCCCGGGGCGCGCGTCGCGGGTGCCGCCCCGGACGACGCCGGCCACCCGGACTTCGCACCCCCGGAGCCGACCGGGCGGTGGGCGCTCGACGCCGCGACCGGCCGCCGGTACGCGGCCGTCTCCGGGGACGCCAACCCCATCCACCTGTCACCGCTCACCGCGCGGGCGCTGGGGTTCCCGCGGGCGATCGCCCACGGGATGTACACCGCCGCACGGGCGCTGGCCGACGTCGGCGCCCGGCGCGGGGAGGCGTACGCGTGGGACGTCGAGTTCGCGTCGCCCGTGCTGCTCCCCGGGTCGCCCGCGGTGGCGGTGGCGCGCACGGCCGGCGGGTGGACGGTCACGGCCTGGGACGCCCGGCGCGGGCGGCTGCACCTGCGCGCGGAGGTCCGACCGCTGGGGTGAGACCCGCGGGAGCGAGACCCGCGGGGGCGCCCGTCAGCCTCGCGCGCGCCCCCGCTCCCGCCGCTCCCGCCACGCGAGCCACAGCCTGCGCAGGCCGTACACCGGGGGCGGGGGCAGCGGCTCGAACACCAGGCGGGTGATCTCCGCCTCGCGGTCCCGGCGGGCCTGCTGGCGGCGGACGGCCTGCTGCCACAGGTCGCCGTCCGGCGGGGTCAGCCGCGCGATCCACCGCTCCGCCTCGGCCGCCTCCTCAGGGGTCCGCGGACGCGGAGGGTCGTGCACCAGACCCTGGAACGGGTACTCCACCGTCATCCCGTCGCTCCTTATCAGTAGCATCGTGCGGCCAGGCTAGCCGGAGAAGGGCGGCTCGCACAGGGTCGTCGGTCGCGTCGGACAGCGCGCCGAGCGCCCGGTCGGCCGTCCTCGGACCCACGTCGCCGAGCCGCGCCACCACCCACGTGAACGCCACCCACCACTGCGCGCGGTCGCGGTCCTCGAGCGCGGCCGCCCGCACGAGCTCCGCGGCACGCGCGTCCCGGCGGTGCTGCTCGGCCGCCAGGTCCCGGTCGAGCCGGGCCCGCACCCGCGCCACCCGCAGCCCGATCGTCGCGGCCACCACCGCGGCCACGCCCGTCACCGCGGGCGACAGGAAGAACGCCGCGACCCACTCGCCCGACCACAGGTCCACCCTCGCCCTCCTCGCTGCCGCACCGGCCGTCCACCGCCACCGTAGGTCGACGAACCGGCCGGACGGCCGTCGTCCCCAGGACGGATCTCGGCGGCGAGCGTGCACCCGCGGCACCCGGCGACCGGACGCGTCGGAGCCCGGTGGCAGGCTGTGCCGGTGACCACTCCCCCCGAGGACGCCCTCGCCCCGTTCGCCGGACCGCTCGAGCCCGAGGGGGACTACGACCGCGCGCTCCTGGCGGGCCTGGACCTGGCCGGGGCGGACGCGGAGAGCGCCCGGTTCGTCGAGTGCGTGCTGCGCGGGTGCGACCTGGAGGGCGCCCTGCTCGACCACGCGCACGTCGTCGAGACGGTGGTCGCGGACTGCCGGGCGGGGAGCTTGCGGGCGCGTACCGGCTCGTGGCGCGACGTGACCCTGCGGGACTGCCGGTTCGGCGCGATCGAGGCGTACGGCAGCACGTGGGACCGGGTGACCGTCGAGGGCGGGAAGATCGACTACCTCAACCTGCGCGACTCCCGGGTCCAGGACCTCCGGTTCGTCCGGTGCACGACCTGGACCTGGACCTCGCCGGGGTCAGGGCGCTGCGGGTGACGTTCGAGGACTGCCGGGTCGGCCGGCTCGACGTGACGCGCGCGCAGCTGCGGCAGGTCGACCTGCGCGGGGCCGAGCTGGCCGCGATCGACGGCACCGCCGGCCTCAAGGGCGCGACGATCAGCGAGCACCAGCTGCTGGACCTCGCCGGCGCGTTCGCCGACCACCTGGGGCTGACGGTGCGCTGAGCGCCCGCGCTGCGCCGTCCGGCTGACGTGCACGAACACCGCCGCGCGGACCCCGCCCCAGGCGGTAGGTTGCCGCCGTGACGGCGACCGGATCGGGGCACGACCTCGCCACCCTGCTCCGCGGCGGGGTGCCGCTCGTCGTCGTCGAGACCACCGACGAGGCCCGCGCGGTGGACCTCGTGCTCGCGGCCCGCCCGGTCCACGTGATGACCGCCGCGGGCGCGCCGGTGTTCACGTGGAAGGTCACCGAGGGGATGCGCCGCCGCGACGTCGACCTCGGCACCGCCCAGCGGTTCGCCGCGGACCCCACCGAGATGCTGCGCGGGCTGCTCGAGGGCGGCCTGCCGGGCGTCTACGTCCTGCTCGACCTGCACCCGTTCCTCGGCGACCCGGTGACCGTCCGCCTCCTCAAGGACCTGTGCCTCGCGCCCGTGCGCCGGACGCTGGTGCTGGTCGGCCGCGAGGTGCCGCTCCCGGACGACCTCGAGCACCTGGCCGCGCGGTTCCCGGTGGCGTTCCCCGACGCGACGGAGCGGCGCGCGATCGTCGACCACGTCGTCGCCGACTGGGCGCGCACCACCGGGCAGCCGGCACGCGTCGACGCCCGCGCGGTGGAGCTGCTGGTGGCGAACCTCGCCGGGGTGTCGCACGGCGACGCGGAGCGGCTGGCGCGGGGCGCGGTCTTCGACGACGGGGCGCTGCTGCCGGCCGACGTGCCCGCGGTGACGCGCGCGAAGCACGCGCTGCTCGCCCGCGACGGGGTGCTCGCCTACGAGCTCGACACCGTCCCCCCGGACCAGGTCGCGGGCATGGCCCGGCTCCGGCAGTGGCTGGCCCGTCGGGCGCCGGCGTTCGACGGCAGCGCGCCGCACCTCGACCCCCCGCGCGGCGTCCTGATGCTCGGCGTGCAGGGCTGCGGCAAGAGCGTCGTCGCCAAGGCCTCCGCGCACCTGTTCGGTGTGCCGCTGCTGCGGCTCGATCTCGCGGCGACGCACGACAAGTACGTCGGCGAGTCCGAGCGGCGGCTGCGGGAGGCGCTGGCGACCGCCGAGGCGATGGCCCCGTGCGTGCTGTGGATCGACGAGATCGAGAAGGCCGTGCCCGCCGGCGGCGACGACGCCGGTCCGGGCCGCCGGCAGCTCGGGACGCTGCTGACCTGGCTCGCCGAGCCGCACGCGACGGTGTTCGTCGTCGCGACCGCGAACGACATCACCGCCCTGCCGCCGGAGCTGATCCGCAAGGGCCGGTTCGACGAGATCTTCTTCGTCGACCTCCCCGGCCCGGACGTGCGCGCCGAGATCCTGGGGATCCACGCCGCCCGCCGCGGGGTGCCGCTCGACCCCGCCCTGCTGCCCGACCTGGTGCTGGCCACCGACGGGTTCTCGGGTGCGGAGATCGAGCAGGCCGTCGTCGCCGCGACCTACACCGCGCACGAGGGCGGACGCCCGCCGGGTGCGGCGGACGTGCTCGCCGAGGCGCGCGGCACCCGCCCGCTGTCCCGCGTGATGGCCGAGCCCGTCGCGCGCCTGCGCGCCTGGGCCGGGCCGCGCACCGTCCCCGCCGACTGACCGCCTGCGGGCCCCGGACCGGACCGTCCCCTGCTCGGACCGGTCCGGGGCAGCACGTCAGTCCTCGACGGCGGGACCGCACGCCGCGGCGGCGGTGGCGGCGATCGCGTCGATCCCGGAGACCGCCGGGCGCGGCCGGGTGTCGCCGGCGACGGTCCAGCAGCCGTCGACGACCTCGTACCGGGCGCGCGGCCCGTCGGCCACGAACGCGAGCAGCCCCGCGACCAGCCGGTCGACCGTCTCCGCCGTGCTGCCGACGCCCACCGAGGCGCGCAGCGCCCCGCCGTCCACGCCGACCCGGGCCAGCAGCGGGTGCGCGCAGAACCGGCCGTCGCGCACCCCGATGCCGTGCTCGGCGGACAGGTAGGCGGCGACGAGCCCGGAGTCGTGGTCGCCGACCGTGAACGACACGACGCCCACCGGGTCGGTCGAGTCCGACCACAGGCGCAGCACCCGGGCGCCGGGCACCGTGGCGAGCCCGGTGACGAGCCTGTCGCGCAGCGCCTCCTCGTGGGCCGCGAGCGCACCGGCCGGCAGGGCCTGCAGGGTGTCGCAGGCCTGGGCCAGCGCGACGGCGCCGAGCACGTTCGGCGAGCCGCCCTCGTGCCGCGCCGGCGCCGGCTGCCACAGCGTCCGGTCGGTGCGCACGTCGCGCACCGCGCCGCCGCCGGCCAGGTACGGCGTCCCCGCGTCCAGCCAGTCGCGGCGACCCACGAGCGCGCCCGCCCCGAACGGCGCGTACGTCTTGTGCCCGGAGAACGCGACGTAGTCCACGCCCGACTCCGCGAGCGAGAACGCCCGGTGCGGGAGCAGCTGCGCGCCGTCGACGGCCACGCGCGCCCCCGCCTCCTGCGCGAGCGCCACGACCGACGTCAGCGGCAGCGCCTCCCCGGTCACGTTGGACGCGCCCGTGAGCGTGACCAGGGCGTACGGACGGCGCGCAAGCTCGTCACGCAGCGCGACCAGCGTCGCGGCCACGGTCGGCGCCGCGGGCAGGATGGTCGCCGTGCGACCCGTGTCCCGGAACGCGCTGACCCAGGGCAGCAGGTTCGCGTGGTGCTCGACGTCCAGCACCAGCACCCGGCCGCCGTCCGGCACGCAGCCGGCCAGCAGGTTCAGCGCGTCGGTGGTGTTGCGGGTGATGACGGCGACGTCGTCGGGGCGCGCGCCGACGAACCGGGCGACGGTCGCCCGGGACGACTCGTACAGCGCCGTGGACACCTGCGACAGGTACCCGGCGCCGCGGTGCACCGACGCGTACAGCGGCAGCACCTCGACGACCCGCGCCGCGACGGCCTCGAGCGCCGGCGCGGACGCCGCGTAGTCGAGGTTCGCGTACGTGACGGACCGGCCGTCGACGAGCGGCACGCGGGTGTCGGCGCCGACGACGGGCAGCAGGGCGCGGTCGGGCGCCTCGGTCGTGGCACAGGTGGCGGTGGTGGCGACGGACATGGGACTACCCCCGAGAGGAATCGGTGGGGGCCCGGGTACGGCCGGGTCACCCCGCGCTTGCCGGCCACCGAACGGTGGACGGCCAGGTCGTCACCCGGGGCACCCCGCCGCGGAGGGAGGGTTGCCGGCCAGCAAGCCGGGGCTCAGTGCTGGCACTCATGACCTGCCCCGAGGATAGGGAGCGCCCGCCCGGACGTGTCAACACCTGTCCACCCTGCGACCCGGGTGAAGCACCCCCGCGGCGGCATGGCGTAGCATCGCCGCACCATCCAGAGCGGCCGAGAGATCTGGCTCGTCGACGCCGCAGCAACCCGCGGTCCTGTGCCCCGTGCACGGGGCCGGCCGAGGGTGCTTCCGCCAGGTCCGATGGAGGAGACGCATGACCGACACCGACGACCGCCTGCGCTACCGGCTGCTGACGGGACCCGACGACCGCTCGTTCTGCGAGCGGGTGAGCGCGGCCCTCGCCGAGGGCTACGAGCTGCACGGCGGCCCCGCCGCGACCCACGACGGCGAGCGCGTCATCGTCGCGCAGGCCGTGGTGCTGCCCGCCGCCGCGACGCCCGCGGTGCGCCCGCTGTGAGCGCGCAGCACGGACACGGGGACGGGCCCGGCTACGCCGGCGACCTCACCCCGCAGGAGGCCTGGGACCTGCTCGCGTCCGACGAGCGCGCCGTCCTGGTCGACGTCCGCACCGAGGGCGAGTGGCAGGGCATCGGCGTCCCGGACACCGCGGACCTCGACGCGCAGGACCGGACCGCGTTCGTCCAGTGGACCGACGCGTTCGGCCGCCCCAACCCGACGTTCCTCGACGAGCTCGCCGCCGCCGGGATCACCGCCGACGAGCCGCGCCCGGTCGTGTTCCTGTGCCGGTCCGGCGTGCGGTCCGTCGCCGCCGCGACCACCGCCACCGCGGCGGGCCTGGGTCCGGCGTACAACGTGCTCAGCGGGTTCGAGGGCGACGTCGGCCCCGACGGGCAGCGGGGCCACTGGGGCTGGCGCGCCGCCGGCCTGCCGTGGCGGTCCGCGTGACCGCGCCCACCCCCGCTCCCTCTCCCGCGCCCGGCCCCGGCGACTGGCAGGACCCGCGGTTCCCCCGCGACACCCTGCGCCCCGACACGCTCGCCGTGCGCGGCGGCCAGGTCCGCACGGCGTTCCAGGAGACCTCCGAGGCGCTCTTCCTCACCCAGGGCTACGTCTACGACCGCGCCGCCGACGCCGAGGCCGCGTTCGCCGGCGAGGCCGACCGGTTCCTCTACTCCCGGTACGGCAACCCGACGGTGTCGACGTTCGAGGAGCGGCTGCGGCTGCTCGAGGGAGCCGAGGCCTGCTACGCGACCGCGTCCGGCATGTCGGCGGTGTTCACGGCGCTGGCCGCGCTCGTCCGGTCCGGGTCGCGCGTCGTCGCGGCGCGCGCCCTGTTCGGGTCGTCGGTCGTCATCTTCGACGAGATCCTCGCGGGCTGGGGCGTGCGCACCGACTACGTCGACGGCCACGTCCCGGAGCAGTGGGAGGCGGCGCTGTCGACGCCCGCGGACGTCGTGTTCTTCGAGACCCCGTCGAACCCGATGCAGGACCTCGTCGACATCGCCACGGTCAGCCGGCTCGCGCACGCGGCGGGCGCGGTGGTCGTCGTCGACAACGTGTTCGCCACCCCGGTGCTGTCGAAGCCGCTGCAGTTCGGCGCGGACGTCGTCGTGTACTCCGCGACCAAGCACATCGACGGCCAGGGGCGGGTGCTCGGCGGGGCGATCCTCGGCACCGACGCGTTCGTGCACGGCCCGGTGCAGACCCTGATCCGCAACACCGGCCCGTCGATGAGCGCCTTCAACGCGTGGGTGCTGCTCAAGGGCCTGGAGACGCTGTCCCTGCGCGTCCGGCACCAGACCGCCTCCGCGCTGACGCTGGCCGGCTGGCTCGAGCAGCACCCGGCGGTCGCGCAGGTCCGCTACCCGTACCTGCCGTCGCACCCGCAGCACGCCCTGGCGCTCGCCCAGCAGGACGGCGGCGGCACGGTCGTCACGTTCGACCTGCGGGTTCCCGAGGGCGCGACGCCGGACGTGGCGAAGAAGACGACGTTCGGCGTCCTCGACGCGCTGCGGGTCATCGACATCTCGAACAACCTCGGCGACGCGAAGTCGATGGTCACGCACCCCGCGACCACCACGCACCGCAAGCTCGGCCCGGCGGGCCGCGCGGCGGTCGGCATCGCGGAGTCCACGGTCCGCCTGTCCGTCGGTCTCGAGGACCCCGCCGACCTCCGCGACGACCTCGCCCGGGCCCTCGACCACCTGACCTGACCGGGCCACCCCCGAGCCGGCCTCCGGTGGAGTGGTCCTGACCGACACGCTCGGCGTGCCGAGCAGGATCACTCCACGCACCCGGGTCGGGCCCCTCGGGGGTGGCCGCCCGGGGTCAGGCCACCAGGGACCGGAGGTCCGCGGCCGCGGCCGGGCCGCCGGACAGCGGGTGCAGGACCACCCCGTCGACACCCGCGCGGCGGGCCAGCTCGCGGACCTCGGCCACCAGGCGGTCGCCGGTCGTCACCACCCGGGTCGCGGCGGGCGACCAGCCCAGCCCGGCGAGCGCGTCCAGGTACTCCAGCTGCGACCGCTTGCGGCGCGCCGTGACCTCGTCGGCGGCCACGACGACCTCGAGGTCGAGCAGCACCCGCACGTCCGCGCGGTCGCGGCCGGACGCGGCGACGGCATCGTCGACCAGCGCGGCCACCCGGGACAGCGCCCCGACGGACGGCACCGCGACCGAGAACTCGAGCCGGACGACGTCGGCGTGCACGCCGGCCAGGGCGATCGCGGACTCGGAGCCCGGCCGGGACTCGACGGTCCGGACGCCGTAGTCCGGGGCCAGGACGTGGATCGTGGGCTCCGGCCCGGCGGGCGGGAGGGGCGCGGCGGCGAGCGGCGTGGGTGCGGGCGCCGGCAGCGTCGGGGTCTCGGCGGGCAGGGCCGGCGGCAGCGGCCGCAGGGCGGCGCGGTGCCGGCGGGCCGGGGCGGGCAGGTGACGGGTGGCGACCGCGAGCGCGCGGTCCAGCACGGGCTGAGCCTGAGACATGACGGGGTGTCCTCGACGGGTGAGGCGGGGTGCGCAGCGAGGGCCGTGGCGGCCGCGGGCGCGCGGGGTCGTCAGCTCAGCGACAACACACCCGGGTCAGGAACACGCGGGAACGGTACCCCGCGCCCGGTGCCCCCGACCACGGCCTGTCCACATCCCGGTCCCCCGTGTCAGGAGACGAGCGCGCGCATCACCGAGGTGAAGAACCGCAGCCCGTCCGTGCCCGAGCGCGGGCCGCGGGCGCCGTCCGGACCGAAGCCCGCCTCGACCGCGTGCTCGGGGTGCGGCATCAGGCCGACGACGTTGCCGCGGGCGTTGCTGATGCCCGCGATGTCCCGGCGGGACCCGTTGGGGTTGCCGTCGGTGTAGCGGAACACCACGCGGCCCTCGCCCTCCAGCTCGTCCAGCGTCGACTCGTCGGCGACGTACTGGCCGTCCTGGTTCTTCAGCGGGATCGTGATGCGCTCCCCCTGCTGGTACTCGCCGGTCCAGGCGGTGCCGGTCTGCTCGACCGTGAGCACCTGCTCCCGGCAGACGAAGTGCAGGTGGTCGTTCTTGATCATCGAGCCGGGCAGCAGGTGCGCCTCGGTGAGGACCTGGAACCCGTTGCAGATGCCCAGCACGGGCATGCCCTTGCCGGCGGCCTCGACGACCTCGCCCATGACGGGAGCGAACCGGCTGATCGCCCCGGCCCGCAGGTAGTCGCCGTAGGAGAACCCACCGGGCAGCACCACCGCGTCGACGCCGCGCAGGTCGGCGTCGGCGTGCCAGAGGGCGACGGGCTCGGCACCGGCGAGCCGCACGGCGCGGGCGGCGTCGCGGTCGTCCAGGGTGCCCGGGAAGGTGACGACGCCGATCCGGGTCATCAGGCCAGACCCCCGGAGGCGATCGTGGCGGCCGCGTCGGCCTCGGAGTCCGCGACCCGGACGACGTCCTCGATCACCGGGTTGGACAGCACCTGGGTGGCGGCCTCGGCCGCGGCGGCGAGCACCTCGGGGGTGACGGGGCCGTCGACCTCCAGCTCGAACCGCTTGCCCTGCCGGACGGAGGTGAACTGGCCGAACCCGAGCCGCGGCAGGGCGCCGGCGACGGCCTTGCCCTGCGGGTCGAGGATCTCGGGCTTGGGCATCACATCGACGACGACTCGTCCCACGGGTGGGCTCCCTGGTTCGCGGCGGGGGGTGTGGTCAGGTGCGGGCCCAGCCTACCGACCCCGCCGGGCTGCTCGGTGCGCGGCCGCGGGGCCCGGGCTCAGGCCGCGCGGACGACCCCGACGGACGCGTCGCGCCCGCTGGTCAGGTACGCCATCACCCCGGCGTTGTCGGCGCCCGCCAGCTCGGTGGCGTAACCGACCACGACGATCGCCCAGCCGCGGTCGAGCAGCGCGTCCAGCCAGTCGTCGTCGTGCTCGGCGACCAGCTCGGTCTCGTCGCCGACCCAGAGCGTCGCCCAGCCACCCGCGGCGGTCAGCGAGGCGCGGTAGTCGTCCACCTCGGTCAACCGCTCACCGGTGTGCGGACCCAGTCCGAGGGCGGACGTGAACCGGTCCAGCCGCGCGAGGGCCCCGGCGTCGCCGGACGTCGGGTGCACCACCCAGCAGGCGACGGGTCGGCCGTCACGGGGGTGGAACCCGAGCGCGGTGCGGGCGGCGAAGCCGTGCGGGGCGAGAACGCGCAGGTCAGGACTCATATGGTCGACGACGTTACGACCCGGTACCCGGCGGCACCAGGGACCGTTGGGTGGTACCACCCCGGACGACCGCCGGGCACCACCCGAACGGTCGACGCAGCCGGGTGCGGGTCCCCCGGACGGGTCACGCGCGCGCGGAGGTCGACGGGATCTCGACGGCGGACGGCGGTCGCGCCCCTGGTCGACGGGCCGGCGCCCCGGGACGATGGCCGCATGGACCTCACCCCGGACACCGCCCTCGTCGTGATCGACGTGCAGCAGGGCTTCGACGACGCCTCGTTCTGGGGCCGGCGGGACAACCCCGACGCCGAGCAGCACATCGGCCTGCTGCTGGACGCGTGGCAGGCCTCGGGCCGCCCGGTGGTCGTCGTGCAGCACACGTCGGTGTCCTCGCCCCCGCTGCTCGCGGACGCGCCGGGGCACGCGCTGAAGCCGGTGGTCGCGGACGCCCGGCCGGCGCTACTGGTCGACAAGCAGGTGAACTCGGCGTTCTACGGCACGCCCGACCTGCACGCGTGGCTGACCGCCGCCGGGATCCGCCAGCTCGTGCTGTGCGGGATCCAGACCAACATGTGCGTCGAGACCACCGCGCGGATGGCGGGCAATCTCGGGTACGACGTCGTGCTGCCGCTGGACGCGACCCACACGTTCGACCTCGCGGGCCCCGACGGCACGGTCCTGCGGGCCGAGGACCTGGCGCGCGCGACGGCGACGAACCTGCACGGCGGCGGGTTCGCGCGCGTGGTGACGACGGCCGAGGTCCTCGCGGCCGCCTGACACCACGCCCGGGTCCGCGCGGGGTGGTGTCAGAACCCCCGGTGGGTCCAGCGGCCCGCGAGCAGCGTGCCCGCGACGGGCATGTCCCGGAGCACCGGCGCGTGCAGCGGGTCCGCGTCGAGCAGCACGAGGTCCGCGGGGGCCCCGACCGCCAGGGTCAGGGGCTGCCCGTCCGTGGACGACCGCAGGGCGGTCAGCAGGTCGAGTCGCTGCTCGGGGTGCCACGGCTCGCGGCCGTCACGAGCGCGGTCGACCGCCGCCGCCACGGCCTGCCAGGGGTCGAGCGGCGCGACCGGGGCGTCCGAGCCCATCGCGAGCCGGACCCCCGCGGCGGCGAGCGAGGCGAGGGCGAACGCGCGGTCGGTGCGGCCGGCCCAGTGGTGGTCGGCGACGTCGCGGTCGTCCATCGCGTGCTCGGGCTGCACGGACGCGACCACGTCGAGCGCGGCGAACCGGGCGACGTCGGCGTCGGTGAGCAGCTGGGCGTGCTCGATCGAGCCGCGGGCGCCGCTCGCCTCGAACGCGTCGAGCGCGAGGGTGTTGGCGTGGTCGCCGATGGCGTGGATCGCGCAGGTCAGGCCGTGGCGGTGGGCGTGCGCCATCAGCGGCACCAGGTGCTCGGTGGGGACCGACAGGATGCCGTGCGCCTCCGGCCCGCTCAGCCCGGGGTACGGGTCGTGGCAGTACGCGGTCCGGGTGTTCAGCGAGCCGTCGGTGACCACCTTGAGCGGGCCCTGCTCGAGCAGACCCCCGGTGCCGACGACGACGTCGCCGGTGCGCAGCTCCTGGGCGAGCACGCCGTCGAGGTACGGCTCCCACACGCCCGCCCGGACCCGCAGGGCGTCCGAGCCCGCGGCGATCCGGCGGCGCCAGGGGCCGAGGTTCTCGGTGATCTCGAGCTCGACGACGCCGACCACGCCGCGGGCTGCCGCGGCCCGCGCGGCCTCGTCGACCCACGCGTCGGCGACCTCGTCGGTGACGTGGTCGACGACGCTGGTCAGCGGCAGCCACTCGGCCTCGCGCAGCAGCCCGGTCGGGTGGCCGGCGACGCCCGCGTACCGCAGTCCCGCGGTGCTGAACCAGGCGCAGTGCAGGTCGCCGGACACGAGGACCACGGGCGTCTCGCCGACCGCCGCGTCGAGCACGGCGGCGGTCGGCTCGTCGGGCCACAGGCCGTCGCGGAACCCGTAGCCGACCAGCGCGGTGCCGGGCGTCAGCGGGCGGGCCGCCAGCCGGTCGAGCACGATCCGCACCGCGTGCGCGGCGGACGTCGCGGCGGACACGTCGAGCCGCTGCCGGGCCAGCGCCCACTGCGTCATGTGGGTGTGCGCGTCCCAGAGCCCGGGCAGGACCGTGCGCCCGTCGACGTCGACCTGCTCGACGCCCGCGCCGACCGTCGCCGCGAGGTCCGGGCCGACCGCCTGCACGCGGCCGTCGCGCAGCAGGACGTCGACGGTGCGCGGGGCGCCGAGCAGGCGGGCGCGGGTGAGCACGAGCGGTGCGGTCACGGGGGTCTCTCTCGGTCGGGGCGGTGGTGGTGCGCGGCGCTCAGTCGGCGCGGCGGTCGAGCTCGGCGCGCATGGCGTCGGCGAGCGCCGGGTGCGCGTAGTGGGGGTCGGTGCGCAGCGCCGCGGTGACGCGCTCGGCGACCTCGCGGGGCTTGTCCTGGCTGAGCTTGGCCTTGGCCTGGTAGCGGGTGACCCGCAGCCGGATCCCGACGGCGCCGGGGGCGATCCGGCGGGCGTACCCCTCGACGTCGGGCATCCGGACCGGGTCGGGCATGGGGGCCTCGTACCGGTCGACGGTGGCGGCCATCACGGCGTAGGAGTCCTCGGGGTCGAGCAGCTCGAGGGTGCCGTAGAGGTGCACGGCCACGTAGTTCCACGTCGGGACCGCGGGGGCGTAGCCGTACCAGCCGGGCGACACGTAGCCGTACGAGCCCTCGACGACGAGCAGGTGCTCGCGGGTGCCGTCGACCTGGTGCAGCAGCTCGTCGGGCCGGCCGAGGTGGCTCAGGACGTGCAGCGGGGCGGCGGGGACGGTGAACCGGTCGGGCAGGCCGTGGGCGTCGCGGCGGGGCCGGGGGGCCGGTGCCGGGTCGGGCGCGCCGGAGCCGCCGGGCAGGGCGACGTCCTGCGCGGGCAGCACGGGGACGTGGGACACGACGGGGCCGTCGTCGGTCGTGGAGACCAGCGTCGCCCACCCGTGGTCCCGCACGATCGCGCGCACCCGCGCCTCGTCGGTCAGCACGTAGTCGCCTGTGTGGATCACCCGGCCATCGAACCACCGCGGGCCCCCGCCGCGGCAGGTCCCTGGTGTGTCACGGACGTAAAAGCTTCATTTCCTACTGAACTTTCAGCAGTCCGGCTATTGACGCCGCCACCGCGGCCAGGGCTGACTGGGCGGCACCGCAGCCGGCCCGCCGAGCACGCCGCCGGGCACCGCGGGCGACGCGTCCCACCCCGACGCCGGTCCCCGCTCTCCCCCGCCCCGGCGCCCAGCCCCACCGCACTCCCCCTGACGACCCGGGCGGCACCCCCGCGCCGCCGACCCCTGTGGAGGACCCATGAGAACGTCCCGGATCCGGCTGGCCGCCGGCGCAGCCGTGCTCGCCCTCGCGCTCACCGCGTGCAGCGGCGGCGGCGGCGACAAGCTCCGACGGCGGCGCGTCCGCCGACGCGGGCGGCGGCATCCGCGTCGCCGTGACCGACCCCGTCAAGCTGATCCCCGGCCGCCAGGACATCGCGTTCGACTTCGCGATGTCCGTCTGGTCCTCCCTGACCTGGGCCGACGACGAGGGCGCCCTGTCCTACGTCGCCGCCGAGTCCGTCGAGTCCGACGACGCGACCACCTGGACGATCGTGCTGAAGGACGGCTGGACGTTCCACGACGGGACGCCGGTCACCGCGCAGTCCTACGTCGACGCGTGGAACGCCGTCGCCTACGGGCCGAACGCGTTCGAGAACACCGGCCAGCTCGCGAACATCGTCGGCTACGCGGACCTCAACCCGACCGAGGGCGAGCCCACCACCACCGAGATGTCCGGCCTGCAGGTCGTGGACGACACGACGTTCACCGTGACCCTGACCGGCCCGGACGGCCAGTTCCCGATGCAGCTGTCCCAGGCGCAGACGGCGTTCTACCCGATGCCGGAGTCCGCGTACGAGGACTTCGACGCCTACAACACGCACCCCGTCGGCAACGGCCCGTTCGAGGTCGAGGGCGACTACGCCGAGAACGAGGAGCTCACGGTCACGGCGTACGAGGACTACCAGGGCCCCGAGCCGACGGTCGACTCGATCACCTTCGTGCCGTACACGGACACCACCACCGCCTACACCGACGTGCAGGCCGGGAACGTCGACGTCGCGGGCGTCCCCGTCGCCCGGCAGACCCAGGCCGCCGCGGACTTCGGCGACCGGCTGTACTCGTTCGAGGCCGCGGGCATCTCCTACCTCGGCCTCCCGCTGTGGGACGCCCGCTACTCCGACGTCCGCGTCCGTCAGGCCATCTCGATGGCGATCGACCGGGAGACCATCAACGACGTCATCTACGGCGGCCTGTTCACCCCGGCCACCGCGCTGACCCCCGCCGTCGAGCCGGGGACGCCCGTCGGCATCTGCGGCGAGCTGTGCGCGTTCGACCCGGACGCCGCGAAGGCGCTGCTCGACGAGGCCGGCGGGTTCGACGGCACGATCGACATCTTCTACCCCGGCGGCTCCGGGATGGACGAGCTGTACACGGCCATCGCGAACCAGCTGCGGCAGAACCTCGGCGTCGACGCGGTCGCCACGCCGAGCACCGACTGGGCGGAGTTCGCCGAGAAGCGCACCGCCGGCTCGATCAGCGGTCCGTTCTTCTCCCGCTGGGGCGCCCTCTACCCGAGCCAGCAGAACACCCTGCGGGCGTTCTACGTCGACGGCGGCGGCTGCCCGAACTGCATCCCGTTCTACGAGCCCGAGGTCGCGTCGCTGATCGCCGCCGCGGACGCCGAGACGGACGCCGACGCGGCCGCCGAGGCCTACGGCGCGGTGCAGGAGCGGATCATCGCGGACTTCCCGGCCCCGCCGCTGTTCTTCGAGACCTACTCCTACGTCGTCTCGGACCGGGTCGAGGAGCTGCCCACCTCGGCGGTCGGCAACCCGACGTACACCGCCGTCGTCCTCGCCGAGGGCGCATGAGCCGGCGCACCACGGCGCACGCCGGGCCGGCGGGCTCGCTCGAGGACGTCCTCGAGCGGGCCCGCCGGGTCCCCCCGGTCGCCGGCTTCCCCGGCGTCGACGCGCTGCTCGCCTGGTTCGGCGCGCTGACCGCGGACCACCCCGACCTGGTCCGCGAGCGCAGGATCGGCACGTCCCGCCTGGGCGAGCCGATCCCGATGGTCACGATCGGCTCCGGCCCCCGGCCGCACCTGCTGTTCGCGGGCGTGCACCCCAACGAGCCGATCGGGTTCCGCACGCTGCAGCACCTGGCGTCGGAGCTCGTCGGGGACCCGGACCTGCTGGCAGCCTCGGACGCGACCTGGCACCTGATCCCGTGCATCGACCCGGACGGCACCCGGCTGAACGAGGGCTGGTTCGCCGACCCGGCGGACCGCACCGCGTACTCCCGCGCGTTCTACCGGCCCGCGCCCGCCGAGCAGGCGGAGTGGACGTTCCCGTTCGCCTACCGGGACGCCTGGTTCGACGACGTCATCCCCGAGACGCAGGCGCTCATGCGCGTGATCGACGAGATCCGGCCCGAGCTGATGGTCAGCCTGCACAACGCCGAGCTGGGCGGCGTCTACTACTACCTGTCCGAGGACGTGCCCGGCGCCGTCCCCGCGCTGCACGCCGTGCCCCGGGCGCTCGGGCTGCCGCTGGACGTGGGCGAGGCCGAGTCCCCGGCGATCAGGTCGATCGCCCCCGCGGTCTACCTGATGTCGAGCACGCGCGACGAGTACGACTACCTCGACTCCCTCGGGATGGACGCCGCCTCGATGGTCGGCGGCGACTCGTCGTCGGCGTACGCGAGCCGGCACGGCACCGTGTCGCTCGTCGCGGAGCTGCCGTACTGGTCGCACCCGCTCGCCGACGACACCACGCCGACGTCCGCGGACTACGCCGACGTCGTGCGCGCCAAGGGAGAGGCGATGATCGCGCTCGGCGGCACGCTGGTGGGCCTCCTCGACGAGGCCCGCCCGGACCTGACCATCCGCTCCCCGTTCCTGCGGGCCAGCGAGGCGTTCGTGCCGATGACCGCCGAGCTGGGCCGGTCCGAGGTGCTGCGCGCCGAGCGCCCGGGGCTGCGCCGCCCGGCCACGGCCGCCGAGGTGTTCAGCAACGAGGACGTCGTGCGGATGTTCCGGCTGCGCTGGGGCGGGATGCTGCTGCGCGCGCTGGACGCCGAGGTGCACGCCGGCCTCGCCACCGCCCGGGTGCACCGGGTCGCCGCGCGGGCCCGGGAGGTCTACGCCGGCTGGACCGCCGAGGCCGACTCGCTGACCGGCCTGACCGTCCTGCCCGTCGAGCAGCTGGTCGGCGTGCAGTACGGCGCGACGCTGGCGATGTCGCGGGTGCTGGCCGACCGCGCCGCGGGCCGTGGGGGGACCCGGTGACCCGTTACGCCCTGCGCCGGGCCGTCGAGCTGGTGATCGTGTTCCTCGGCGTCACGCTGATCATCTACCTGATGGTGTTCGCCCTGCCCGGGGACCCGATCCGGTCCCTCGGCGGCGACCGGCCGCTGCCGGACAACGTCGTCGCCGAGCTCCGCGAGCGCTACCACCTCGACGAGCCCGTGCTCCAGCAGTACCTGCGCTACCTCGGCGGTCTGGTCACCGGCGACCTCGGGACGAACTTCAGCGGCCAGTCCGTGGCCTCGCGGATGGAGTCGCGCTGGCCGGTCACGATCACCCTCGCGCTGACCGCGTGGGGCATCGAGGTCGTCCTCGGCGTCGCCCTCGGCCTGGTCGCCGGGCTCCGCCAGGGCCGGTTCGCCGACCGCGCGGTGCTGGCCGGCACGATCCTCGCGACCAGCATCCCCGTGTTCGTCGTCGCGGTGACCGCGCAGCTGGTGCTCGGCGTCCGGCTCGGCTGGTTCCCCGTCGCCGGCACGAGCGCGGGCTGGCCGACCGCCTACCTGCTGCCCGCCGCCGTCATCGCCGTCTTCGGGCTGGCGTCCGTCACCCGCCTGATGCGGGGCTCGGTGGTCGACACCCTGCAGTCCGACTTCGTGCGGACGCTGCGCGCCAAGGGGCTGCGCGAGCGGCGGGTCGTGGGCGTGCACGTGCTGCGCAGCTCCGCGATCCCCGTGCTGACGTTCCTCGCCATCGACCTGGGGTTCCTGCTCGGCGGGACCGTCGTGGTCGAGGGCGTGTTCAACCTGCCCGGCGTCGGCCAGCTGCTGTTCCAGGCGATCCGCGCGCACGAGGGCCCGACCGTCGTCGGCGTCTCCACCGCGCTGATCATCATCTTCCTGCTGACGAACCTGGTCGTGGACCTGCTGTCGTCCGTGCTCGACCCGAGGATCCGCCATGAGTGACACCGTCGTGGCCGCCCCGCGCGGCGTCTGGCGCACCCTGCGCCGCCGACCCCTGTTCTGGGTGTGCGCCGCCGTCCTCGCCGTGCTGGCGCTGGTCGCGCTGGTCCCGTCGGCGTTCGCCGGCTGGTTCGGCCAGGCCGACCCGCGGGCCTGCGACCTCGCCGACAGCGCCCTGCGCCCGGGCGGCGACCACGTCTTCGGCACCGACGTCCAGGGCTGCGACGTGTGGGCCAACGTCGTCTACGGCACCCGGGCGTCGCTCACCGTCGGCCTGCTCGCCACGGCGCTCGCGCTGCTCGTGGCCCTCGTGGTCGGGACGGTCGCCGGGTTCTACGGCGGGCTCGCCGACCGGCTGGTCTCGCGGCTGACCGACGTGTTCCTCGGGTTCCCGTTCCTGCTCGGCGCCGTCGTCGTGCTGACCTCGATCGGCACCCGGTCCGCGGTGACCGTGGCGCTCGTGCTCGCGCTGTTCTCCTGGCCGACGATGGCCCGCCTCGTCCGCGGGTCCGTCCGCGCCGTCCGCGACGCCCCGTACGTCGAGGCGGCGAAGGCCATGGGCCTGCGGGACCGCCGGATCATCGCCCGCTACGTGCTGCCGAACTCCATCGGCCCGGTGCTCGCGGTGGCGACCACGATGGTCGGCGGCGTGATCGTCTCGGAGTCCACCCTGACGTTCCTCGGCCTCGGGCTGCGGGCGCCGTCGATCTCCTGGGGGCTGCAGCTGTCCAGCGCGCAGACCTACTTCCAGACGTCCCCGCACATGCTGCTGTTCCCGAGCCTGTTCCTCACCGTCACCGTGCTGGCGATGATCACCCTGGGCGACGTGCTCCGCGACGTCCTCGACCCGAAGGGCCGCGGCTGACGCCGCGCGGACCCACCCCCGACCGAGAGGCACACCCGATGTCCGACAGCACCACCGCCACCCTCCGCGCCGCAGCGCCGTACCTCGCCTCCTGGGTCGACCAGCAGGGCGCGTTCCGGCGGGCCGTGGGCATCCAGGTGGCGATCCGGTCCGGGGACGACGTCGTCCTCGACCACGTGTGGGGCCTGGCCGACGCGACCACCGGCGAGCCGCTGCGCGCCGACCACCTGTTCCGGATCGCCTCGCACTCCAAGTCGTTCACCGCCACCGCCGTGATGCGTCTGGTCGAGGCCGGGCGGCTGCGCCTGGACGACACCCTCGGCGCCCTGGTGCCGGACCTCGCGGGGTCGTCGCTGGCCGGGCGCACCGTCCGCGAGCTGCTCGGCCACCAGGCCGGGGTGATCCGCGACGGCGAGCACGCGGACTTCTGGCAGCTCGACGGCCCGTTCCCCGACCGGGCGGAGCTGCTCGCCGAGGTCGGCCGGGCCGGGGAGGTCTACGGGCCCAACGAGCACTTCAAGTACTCCAACATCGGCTACGGCCTGCTGGGCCTCGTCGTCGAGGCCGTCACCGGCGAGCCCTACGCCGACCACCTGCGCACCGCCGTGCTCGACCCGCTCGGCATGGCCGACACCGGCGCCGAGTACGACCCGGCCCGCGCCGACCAGTACGCCGCCGGGCACACCGCCCTGCTCGACGCCGCCGACACCCGCGAGCGCATCGAGCACGTCGACACCCGCGCGCTGGCCGCGGCGACCGGGTTCTTCTCCACCGCCCGCGACATGACGACGTTCGGCGCCGCGCACTTCCACGGCGACGAGACCCTGCTGTCCGACGCCGGCAAGCGGCTGCTGCACCGCCAGGAGTCCGTCGTCACCGTGCACGGCAAGGAGGTCGGCCGCTACGGCATCGGCCTCGACCTGCGGACCATCGGCGACCGCGAGGTCGTCGGGCACTCCGGCGGCTACCCCGGCCACATCACGCGGACCTACATCGACCCGGCGAAGAAGCTCGTCGTCAGCGTCCTGACCAACGCCATCGACGGGCCTGCCGACGCCCTCGCCGTCGGGCTGATCCAGCTGATCGACCTCGCCCTGAACCCCCCGGCCGACCCCGCACCGCTGCCCGTCGACGCCCGGCCGCTCGCCGCGTACACCGGCCGGTTCGGCGCCCTGTGGGGCGTCACCGACATCGCGGAGCTCGGCGGCCGGCTGCTGATGCTGCACCCCGCGGCGCCCGACCCGACCGCCGCGTACGACGAGCTCACCGTCGCCGGCCGCGACCTGCTGCGCACCGCCCGGCAGCCGGGCTTCGGCTCCGCCGGCGAGGACGTCGTGATCGAGCGCGCCGACGACGGCTCGATCGCGGCGGTCCGCAACGGGATGACCTCGTGGCCGATCGACGAGTTCCGCCGCCGCCGCACCGGGATGACACGTCGCCGGGACGCCGGTGCGCCCGTCCCGTCGTCCCTAGGGTGAGCGCATGAGCAGCGACGCCACGCCCGACCGCCCCGCCACCGCCGCCGAGCCCGGGCCCGAGGAGGTCGAGCTCTCGGCCGGGACCCTGCACTGGGTCGAGCAGTTCGCGCTGACCTGGGAGGGCGTGAACAGCCCGCGCATGGAGGGCCGGATCGTCGGCCTGCTCATCATCGTGGACCGCCCGTACCTGTCGTCGCAGCAGATCGCCCGCCTGCTCACCGCGAGCGCCGGCGCGGTGTCGACGGCCACCCGGCGGCTGGTCGAGATCGGCTTCATCCAGCGGCACGCGATCCCCGGCGACCGGAACCACTACTTCCGCGTCGAGGACGACATCTGGGGCAGCTGGCTGGAGGGCGAGCGCTCGTACCTGCCGAGGTTCCAGCGGGTCATCGACGAGGGCCTGGCGGCGCAGCCCGACGTGGACGAGGGCCCGCGGCGCCGGCTCGTCAACGCCCGCAACTACATGGAGTGGCTCGCGGGCCACCACCGCAAGATGCTCGCCGAGTGGCAGGCCTACCGCGACTCGCTGCCCCCGCAGGACGCCCCGACAGGAGACCAGTGACCACGGACACCGCCCCGGCCCCCGCCCCCGTCCTGCGCGTGCGGGACCTCACCGTCACCTTCCGCGTCGACCGCGGCCGCAGCCCCGACGTGCACGCCGTGCGCGGGGTGTCCTTCGACCTCGCGGCCGGCGAGGTGCTGGCCGTCGTCGGCGAGTCCGGCTCGGGCAAGAGCGTGTCGTCGCTCGCGCTGCTCGGCCTGCTGCCCGGCAACGCCACCGTGACCGGCAGCGCCGTGCTCAGCGGGCCGGGCCACGACGCGACCGAGCTCGTCGGCCTCGACCGGCGCGCCCTCGCGGACGTCCGCGGCCGCCGCGTCGCGATGATCTTCCAGGACCCGTCGAACGCGCTCGACCCGGTGTTCACCATCGGCTCCCAGCTGCGCGAGACCCTGCGCCGGCACGTGCCCGGCATGACCCGCCGCGCCGCCGACGAGCGCGCCGTCGAGCTGCTGCGCACCGTCGAGCTGCCCGACCCCGAGCAGCGCGTGCGGTTCTACCCGCACCAGCTGTCCGGCGGGCAGGCGCAGCGCGTGATGATCGCGATGGCCCTGGCGTGCGACCCCGAGGTGCTGGTCGCCGACGAGCCGACCACCGCCCTCGACGTCACCGTCCAGCAGGAGGTGCTCGAGGTCCTGCGCCGGCTGCGCGCCCGCACCGGGGCGGCGGTCGTGCTCATCACCCACGACATGGGCGTCGTCGCCGACCTCGCCGACCGCGTCGTCGTCATGCGCGACGGCGAGGTCGTCGAGACCGCGGCCGTCGCCGACCTGTTCGCCACCCCGCGCGCGGAGTACACCCGCACCCTGCTGGCCGCCGTCCCCCGGGTCGGCGCCCCCGAGCGACCCAGCACCGCCGACGTCCGCGAGCGCCCGGCGCTGAACGTCGAGGACCTGGTCGTCGAGTACCGCAACCGCCGCGGGCGCGTCGTGCGCGCCGTCGACGGCGTGACCCTGCGCGTGCAGCCCGGCGAGATGGTCGCCCTCGTCGGCGAGTCCGGCTCCGGCAAGTCCACCCTCGGCCGGTGCGCCCTCGGCCTCGCGCCCCTCACGTCCGGCAGCGTCGAGGTCGTCGGCACCCGGCTCGGCCGGGACACCCCGCGCGCCGTCCGGGCGGCCCGCACCCGGGTCGGCGTGGTGTTCCAGAACCCCACCGCCTCCCTCAACCCCCGCTACACGATCGGCGAGTCCGTCGCCGAGCCGCTGCGGGTGCACGCCGGCCTGAAGGGCGACGCCCTGCGGACCCGGGTCACCGCGCTGCTCGACGGCGTCGAGCTCCCCGGCGCGTGGGCCTCGCGGTACCCGCACGAGCTGTCCGGCGGCCAGCGCCAGCGCGTGTCCATCGCCCGCGCGATCGCGCTCGACCCCGAGCTGCTGATCGCCGACGAGCCGACGTCCGCGCTCGACGTCTCCGTCCAGGCCACCGTCCTCGAGCTGTTCCGGTCCATCCAGCAGCGCCTGCGGTTCGCCTGCCTGTTCATCAGCCACGACCTCGCCGTCGTGGACGAGCTCGCCGACCGCGTCGCCGTCATGCACCGCGGCCGGCTCGTCGAGGTCGGCGAACGCAGCCGCGTACTGCGGTCCCCCGACCACGCGTACACGCAGCGGCTGCTCGAGGCCGCACCCGTGCCGGACCCGGCGCAGCAGGCCGCGCGGCGGGCGGCGCGACTGGCGTCCTGACCCCTACCCAGGCCCGTGATCCCGACCACACGGGAGGATTTCACCCACCCCTGGGTGGCGGATCCCGCAGATCCGTGTGACACCGTCCGATGGACACGAGACCACGGACGCGCACCACGCGCGGACGCGGGCACCGCGACACCGGCTCGCCGCCGGTGCCGTCTCGGGCCGCTCCCCCGGCGGCCCCGCCAGGAGGACGCATGAACACCGACAGCACGACCACCGACGCCCGGCTGCACGTCGTCACCGGCCCCCTGCCGTGCGCCGCACGGCCGCACTCCGGCCTCGTGCACCGCGACGGCCCCTGCCGGTGCTTCGTCGGCGGCCCCGCCCCGGAGCACGACCACCGGCCCCAGGACGCGCTGCTCGCCCTCGCCCACCACGGCGCCGCGTAGCCACCGGCAGCCGCCCGCCGCAGTCACCCACAGTCACCCACAGTCACCCGCAACCGGGACCCATCCGCCGCCCCACCCGCTCCGAACCCCTCGTGAACACCAACCGAGGGACCCCAAGGAGCGATGATGCGACGCACCCGCAGCACCTACGCCGTGGCCGCGATGGCCGCCGGACTGACGCTGAGCCTGACCCTGGCCGCCTGCAGCAGCAGCGAGGACACGTCGACCGGCAGCAGCATGCCGTCCGCGTCGTCCTCGGCCGACGGCATGGACGGCATGGACATGGGCACCGGCGCGGTCGAGCCGGTCAGCACCGGTGACCCGTTCGCCGACGCCCGTACCGCCGCCCAGCACATGCCCGAGACCGGCCTGACGCTCGCCACCGGCCTGGCCGCGGCGACCGGCACCGCCGGCGAGGTCGACTCCGACGCCGCCACCCTGCGGTCCGCGCTGACCGCCCTGCTCCAGGAGCACGTCTACCTGACCGGCATCGGCGTCGCCACGGCCTACACCGCCGGCGCCGACTCCGACGAGTTCGCCGCCGCGAAGGCCGCGCTCGACGGCAACACCGCCGACATGACCGACGCGATCGCCTCCCTCGCGGGCGACGACGCCGGTGCCACGTTCCAGCAGGTCTGGGACGCGCACATCGGCTACTTCGTCGACTACGCCGTCGCCGTGAAGTCCGGGGACACCGCCGCCGCGGCCGCCGCCCAGGCCGAGCTCGCGACGTACACCGTCGACGCCGGGGCGTTCTTCGAGCAGATCAGCGCCGGCAACCTGCCCGCCGCCGCCGTCACCGAGGCGCTCGCCATGCACGTGAGCACGATGTCCGCCGCGATCGACGCGCTCGCCGCGGGCGAGCCGACCGCGTCCGACACGCTCAAGGCCGCCGCCGACCACGTCGGCATGGACGCCGCGACCATCGCCACCGGCCTCGCCGCCGGCGCCGGCCTGTCCGGCGACGCGATGGACGACGCCTCGACCCTGCGGGCGAACCTCACCGCGATGCTCCAGGAGCACGTCTACCTGGCCTCGTACGCCGTGTTCACGGCCTACACCGCCGAGGGCGGCGTGGAGTCCCCCGCGTTCACCGCGGCGGCCGCCACGCTCGACGCCAACTCCGTGCAGCTCTCCGAGGCCGTGTCCTCGCTGGCCGGCGACGAGAACGGCGCCGCGTTCCTCGACCTGTGGCGCGAGCACATCGGGTTCTTCGTCGACTACGCCGTGGCCGACGCCACGGGCGACGAGGACGCCCGCCAGCAGGCCCTGCAGGACCTCGACGGCTACCGCGGCCCCGCCGGCGAGTTCTTCTCGACGATCAGCGACGGCGAGCTGCCCGCCGACGACGTCGCCGCCGGGCTCGGGATGCACGTCTCGACCCTCGCCGGCGCGATCGACTCGCTGGCCGCCGCGCTCGTCAAGTGACCGCACGCTGACGAGCTCCCCGCAGACGCGTGGCGCCGGCCCTCTCCCCGCCGGGCCGGCGCCACGCCCCTGCGGCCGTGGGGGCGTGACCGCGCTCCCCCGGCCGAGCACCGGTCCGTGCGGCAGGATGTCGCAGGTGTCCTCCCCCGGTACCCGCAGCACCGCGCCCGCGACGGCCGACGACGCCCTCGCCCGGGTCGCCGACGGCGACCGCGACGCGTTCGGCCCGCTGTACGACATGCTGTCCCCCGCCGTGCACGGCACGGCCCTCGCCGTCCTGCGCGATCCCGATCACGCGGCCGAGGTCACCCAGGAGGTCATGGTGGAGATCTGGCGCACCGCGTCCCGCTGGGACGCCCGACGCGGCTCGGCCCGCGCGTGGGCGACCACGATGGCGCACCGCCGGGCGGTCGACCGCGTCCGCTCCGTGCAGGCCCAGCGCAACCGCGACCAGGCCGTCCTCGACGCCGACCGCCCCCGGGACTTCGACGTCGTCTCCGAGCAGGCCGAGACCAACCTCGAGGCCCAGCGCGTCCGGCACTGCCTGGGCGGCCTCACCGACACCCAGCGCGAGGCCGTCGTCCTCGCCTACTACGACGGGCGCACCTACCGGGAGGTCGCCGAGAGGCTGGAGGCCCCCCTGCCCACCGTGAAGAGCCGGATCCGCGACGGCCTCACCCGCCTGCGCGACTGCCTGGGGGTGGCGGCGTGACCGACCCCACCGCCCCCCGCCCCGGCGACCCGCGGCCCGGCGACCGACGGTCCGACGACGCCGCCACCCGCGAGCTGATTGGCGCCTGGGCGCTGGACGCCCTCGACGACGCCGACCGCGCCGCCGTCGACGACCTGATCGCCCGCGACACCGACGCGGCCCGCGAGGCCCGCTCCCTGCGCGAGACCGCCGCCGTCCTCGGTGCGGCCGTCGCCGTCGAGCCCCCCGCCGCCGTCCGCGACGCCGTGCTCGACCTCGTCGCGCGCACCCCGCAGGCCGGTGCGACCGACGCCGGGACCGGCACCCCCGGCGCACGGCCGCACGTCGCACCCGCGCACGCGGTGCCGCCCGCCGGGACGTCCGCCGGGCCGTCGTCCACCCGGCCCGGGTCCGCGCCCGCCACCGCCACCCGCCCCGCCGGGCGCGGCACCCGCCGTCGGCGCCGGCTGGCGACGCTCGCCGCGGCGCTCGTCGTCGCCCTCGCCGTGGCCGTCCCGAGCACCATCGCCTGGCAGCAGGCGCAGCGCGCGACCGAGGTCCAGGCCCGCGCCGACCGGCTCACCGAGCTGCTCGCCGAGCCGGGCGCTCGCGTCGCGTCCGCCGCGGTCACCTCCGGCGGCACCGCCGTCGCGGTCGTCACCGCCGACGCGGCGATCGTCACCGCCACCGGCGTCACCGCCCCCGGCACCGACGAGGTCTACCAGCTCTGGGTCATGCGCGACGGCGTCCCGCTGCGCGGCGGCACGACCGGGGTCGTCGACGGCACCCTCGAGATCGGCACCGACGCCTACCGCACCGGCGACGCGCTCGCGCTCACCGTCGAACCCGCCGGCGGGTCCGAGCAGCCGACCAGCGAGCCGGTCGTCGTCCTCGCCCCGGCCTGAGCCGCAGAGCCCGGGGCGGGCCGACCGGGCCGGCGGGTCAGCCCCGGTCGGTCCCGTGCCGCACGTGCGCGTCGCGGGCCACCGGGACGACCATCGGCGTCCCCGTCTCCGGGTCCGGCACCACGCGCGCGGCCAGGCCGAAGACGTCACGGACCAGCGCCTCCGTCACGACCTGCTCCGGCGGGCCCTGCGCCACGACCCGGCCCCCGCGCATCGCGATCACGTGCGACCCGTACCGCGCCGCCTGGTTCAGGTCGTGCAGCACCGCCACCAGCGTCCGACCCTCCTCGTGCAGCCGGGCGCACAGGTCCATCACCTCGTACTGGTGCGCGATGTCCAGGAACGTCGTCGGTTCGTCGAGCAGCAGCAGGTCCGTCTCCTGCGCGAGCGCCATCGCCAGCCACGCGCGCTGCCGCTGCCCACCCGACAGGTCCGACACGTACCGCTCCGCGAGGTCCGTGACCTCGGTCGCCGCCATCGCCACCGCGACCGCCCGCGCGTCCTGCGGCGACCACTGCCGCAGCAGGCCCTGGTGCGGGTACCGGCCCCGCGCGACCAGGTCGCCGACCGTGATCGCCTCCGGCGCGATCGGGCTCTGCGGGAGCAGCGCCAGCCTCCGCGCGATCGCGCGGGTGCGCAGCTGCGCCATCGGCTGCCCGTCGAGCAGCACCCGGCCGGCGCGCGGCTTCAGCGTCCGGGCCAGCGCGCGCAGCAACGTCGACTTGCCGCAGCCGTTCGGCCCGATGATGACCGTGAACGACCCCGCCGGGATCTCGACCGACAGGTCCTGCGCGACGACCAGACGGTCGTAGGCGAGCGTCACCCCGTCGGTCGCGAGCGGTGCGGTCGTCGTGGCGGTCATGCCGTCCCCTTCCTCCACTCGCGCACCAGGAGGTACGCGAGGTACGAGCCACCGAGCAGCGCGGTCAGCACCCCGACGGGGTACTGCACGCCCCACGGCGCGTGCTGGGCCAGGAGGTCCGCGGCGACCAGCAGCACCGCGCCCGTGCACGCCGCCGCCATCATGCCCGGCCCCGTCGACCGGGTGACCCGGCGCGCGATCTGCGGCGCCGTCAGCGCGATGAACGACACCGGGCCGCACACGCTCACCGCCGCGGCCGTCAACGCCACCCCGACCGCGATCGCGAGCGAGCGCGTGCGACCCGGCGCCACACCGAGCGCCGTCGCCGCGTCGTCGCCCATCTCCACGAGCTGCAGCCGCCGGGTCAGCGACAGCGCGAGCGGCAGCAGCACCACGAGCGCCAGCGCGATCGTCGTGACGTGCCCGGCGTTGCGCGACAGCAGGCTGCCGTTGAGCCACGCCGCGACCGTCTGCGCCTCCTCGGTGGTCGCCCGCGCCAGCGCGAGCTGCACGAACGCGAGGGCCATCGCCCCGATCGCGATGCCCACCACGACCATCCGGAACGGCGCCTTCACCCCCCGGCCCGCCCCGAGCAGCACCAGCGCGACCGCGACCCCCGCGCCGACCAGCGCCCCCACCGGACCCGGCACCACGCCGGGCCAGACCAGCGTCGCCGCCGCCGCACCCGCCGCCGCGCCCGACCCCAGCCCGATGATGTCCGGGCTGCCGAGCGGGTTGCGGGTGACGCTCTGGAAGATCGCCCCGGCCACGCCGAACGCCGCCCCCGCGCCGACCGCCACCCCGATCCGCGGCGCCCGGTTGGACCACAGCACCCACTCCTGCGCCTTCGACCCGTCACCCGCCAGGACCGCCGGCAGCTCCGCCGGGGAGATCCCCAGGTCGCCCACCGCGACCGTCACCAGCGCGAGCAGCACCACGACGACCAGCGCCACCAGGCACACCACCACCGGCCGCCGGCTCACCCGGACCGCGACCCTCACAGCCCCACCCGCCCACGGCGCACGGCCACCACCAGGAACGGGGCACCGACGAACGCCGTCACCACCCCGACCATCAGCTCCCCGGGACGTGCCACGACCCGGCCGACGACGTCCGCGCCGAGCAGCAGCACCGGACCCAGCAGCGCGCAGTACGGCAGCAGCCACCGGTGGTCCGAGCCCGTGAACGCCCGCACCGTCAACGGCACCGCCAGCCCGACGAACGCCACCGGCCCCACCGCCGCGACCGACGCCGCCGCGAGCACCGTCGCCGCCGTCCCCGCCAGCGCCCGCGTCCGGCCCGAGCTCAGGCCCAGCGTCGTCGCCGTCTCGTCGCCGAGCGCCAGCGCGTTCAGCCCCCGCGCCAGCAGACCCGCCAGCACCAGCCCCGCGACCACGAACGGGACCACCAGCCCCACCGTGCCGTCCGGGCGGCCCGCCAACGACCCGATCACCCAGAACCGGTACGTCGAGAACACCTCCGGGTCTGCGAGCGTCACCGCCTGCACCAGCGCCACCAGCACCGCTGCGATCGCCGACCCCGCCAGCACCAGCCGCACCGGCGTCGCCCGTCCGCGCGGCCCGCCCGAGCCGATCACGTACACCGCGACCGTCGCCAGCACCGCGCCCGGCAGCGCCGCCCAGACGGAGCGCCCCGCGGTCCCGCCGGCCAGGGCCGTCACGACCACCACCGACGCCGACGCGCCCGCGTTCACCCCCAGGAGACCCGGGTCGCCCAGGGGGTTGCGGGTCAGACCCTGGATCACCGCGCCCGAGACCGCCAGCGCCGCACCCGCCAGCACCCCCAGCACCGTCCGGGACAGCCGCGACTGCACGACCGCCGAGGTGTAGCCGTCGTCCGGGTGGAGCCACGCCGACCACACCTCGCCCAGCGGCACGGACTTCGAGCCGACCGCGACGCTCAGCCCGCAGGCCAGCACCAGCAGCGCCACGGCCGCCACCAGCCCCGCCGCGAGCAGCCACGCGCGCGACCGCGAGCCCCGCGCGGTGCTGCGCGGGGCTCGCGGGGTCGCGACGACGTCGGTCACTGGCTTGTCACGTGGGGTCGGCCGCCGGGCTGCCGGGTGGCACCCGAGGTCAGGAGACCTTCGCGACGACCTCCGCGATCTGCGGCACGTACGCGTCCAGCGCGTACGGCACGCTCAGCGGCGTCGCGACGGTCACGGCCATGCCGAGCTGCCGGTCGATCATCGGCAGGTACACGCCCGACGCGAACGCGGGCATCTGCTGCCACAGCGGCTGCGCCTCGGTCGCCGCCTGCTCGTCCTCGTCGTTGAACCAGGTGAACAGCACCTGCACGTCGTCCAGCGTGTCCGCGTTCTCCAGGCCGAGCGTCGCGTAGAACGACCCCTGGTCCGGCTCCAGCGCCGCCGCCGACGGCGCGAGCTGCAGACCCAGGCTCGACAGCAGCGCCACCCGGGTGTCGCCCGGCATGTAGACGCCCAGCGAGCCGGGCTGGTCGCCGCCGTAGACGTACGCGTACGTGACGTCCGCGAACTCCGGGTGCTCCGCCTTGACGGCGTCGTACTCCGCCTGGATGCCCTCGATCAGCTCGGCACCCTCGTCCGGCTCACCCAGCGCCTGCGCGGCGATCGTGATCTGGTCCTCCACCGAGGTGGCCCACGCGTCGCCCGGGTAGGCGACGACCGGCGCGAAGTCCGACAGCTGGTCGAACGTCGCCTGGTCGATGCCCGACTGCGTCGCGAGGATGAGGTCGGGCTCGAGGGCGATGACCGCCTCGACGTCCAGCTCCGGGTACATCGTGATCGTCTCAGGGAGCTCCACGCCGTCCGCCTCGAGCGCGTCGCGGAACCACGGCTGGTAGCCGTCCTCGTCGCCCGCCCAGTCGTCCGACTCGATGCCGACCGGCGTCGTGCCGAGCGAGTACGCGATGTCGGCCGCGCCCCAGCCGAGCGCGACGACCCGCTCCGGCTTCTGCTCGATCGTCGCCTCACCGAGCGACGACTCGATCGTCACCGGGAACGCGTCCGACGCGGCCGCGGTCTCGTCAGCAGGGCCCGCGTCGTCCGCGGAGTCGTCACCGCCGCTGCAGGCGGTCAGCGTCAGGGCCGCGGCACCGAGGGCAGCGACGACGGCCAGGCCGCGTCGCGCGGCAGGGCGCGGGAGGGACGTGCGAGCGTGCACGGAGGTGCTCCGATCCGAGGAAGGGCGACGAGCGCGCGTCGGAGGGAGCCCCAGGCTCGCGGACCGACGTCGGCGTCGCAACGATGAGGCAAGCCTAACCTACCGACCGGGTCGGCCCGAGCGCCAGAGGCGTTCCCCTCAGAGCGAGAGCGCCGTGCCGGTCAGCCGCTCGTACGCCTCGAGGTAGCGGTCCCGGGTGCGCTCGACGACGTTCTCGGGCAGCAGCGGCGGCTCGACGTCACCGTCGCGGTCCCAGCCGGAGGCCGCCGACGTCAGCCAGTCCCGGACGTACTGCTTGTCGAAGCTTCTCCTGCGCCCGCCCGGGCTCCCAGGAGTCCGCCGGCCAGAACCGCGACGAGTCCGGCGTCAGCACCTCGTCGCCCAGGGTCACTGCTCCCGTCACCGGGTCCAGACCGAACTCGAGCTTCGTGTCCGCGAGGATCACCCCGCGCTCGCGCGCCACTCCCTCGGCGCGCGCGTAGACCGCGAGCGTCAGGTCCCGCAGCTGCTCGGCGCGCTCCCGACCGAGCACGTCCGCGACCACGTCGATGCTCACGTTCTCGTCGTGCTCCCCCAGCTCTGCCTTCGTCGCCGGCGTGAAGATCGGCTCCGGCAGCCGCGAGCCGTCGACCAGCCCGTCGGGCAGGGAGATGCCGGTGACCGATCCACCGGCCCGGTACTCCGCGAGACCCGACCCGGTCAGGTAGCCACGGGCGACGCACTCGACGGCGAACATCTCCAGCCGTCGGCAGACCATCGCCCGGCCGAGCACCACCGCCGGCACGTCCGGCGCGACGGCGCTCACGACGTGGTTCGGCACGAGGTCCTCGAGCTGCGAGAACCACCACAGGCTCAGCTGGGTGAGCACCACGCCCTTGCCGGGGATGCCGGGGTTGAGCACGTGGTCGTACGCGCTGACCCGGTCGCTCGCGACGACGAGCACCACGTCGCCGTGCGCCTCGGCGACGGCGGCACCTGCCGCCTGCGTCGTGTCCGGGACGTACAGGTCGCGGACCTTGCCCGAGTAGGTGTGCGTCCAGCCGGGCAGCGCGGGTGCGGTCATGGTGGACATCCTGCCGCAGGTCGCACCGGGCATACTCGCCCGCATGGAGCTTCCCTGTCGCCTGGTCCGTGGTCCTGATCGTCGCCGGCCTCTGGAGCCTGCTCGTCTGGCCGCGGTTCGGCGCCCGGATCGCGAAGGACCCCCGTGCCCGCGACGCGGCGGGCCGTCCCACGCGGTTCCTCACCGTGCACCTGGTGCTGATCACCGTGTCGATGCTGCTGGGTGCGGCGGTCGCGCTGCTGGGCGTGCTGACCCTGGCTTGAGCGGTCGCGCGCCCGAGGACCACCCGGTCAGAACGGTGGTGGCGCCTCGGGCTGCGGCGCGGTGAGGTGGACGACCGGCGCGTCCGTCCCGGGGTGCACCCGGAAGCTGTGGCCGGTCGGGGTGCGCCAGTCGAACTCGCCGGCGGTGCGCTGCCGGAGCGCGAACGCCCCGGTGGTCTTGAGCCGGTGGTGGTGCCGGCAGAGCGGCCCGAGGTTGGCGGCTGCGGTCGCCCCCGGCGGGCGCGGGGGATCGCCCTCGCGCGGCCTGTCCCACTCCTCGGTGTGGTCCAAGTCCGAGCGCCACGCGGGCACGCTGCATCCCGGTGCGACGCAGGTGCGGTCGCGGACCCGGACGTGCTCGGCGAGGGCGGCGGGCGGGCGGTAGGTGGTGCGTCCGACGTCGAGCACGGTGCCCGAGAGGTCGTCGGTGACGACCCGCCGCCAGACCCCGCCGAGGGCGAGCGCCCGCGCCTGGACGGCGTCGACGGGTCCGAACCCCTCGAGCTTCTCCCGGCTGGTCGTCGAGGTCCATCAGCGTCGAGAGCGGCACGGTGACGAGGACCCGGGCGCGGGTCTCGTCCCACCCGGAGGAGCCGCCCCGGCTGGTGATCGCCTCCGGCACGTCACCCTCCGCGGGATCCAGCAGCTCGAACGCGCCGTCGCGCAGCGTCCGCGCCGCAGCGCGCACGGCCTGGTCTCCGGCACCGGGAGCGCCGGCCCGACCGAGCACCCGGTCGCAGAGCTCGTCCGCGCGCAGCTGGTCGAAGGTCCGCTCGTCCCCGGCGGAGAGCGCTCGGCGGGCGGCGGCGTCGAGCGCTGCGTCGACCTGCACGGCGGCGACTGCGGGGAGGACGAGCCACGTGCCCGCCATGCCGTGCTGCAGCATGCGCGGCCGCGAGACCGCACGGCCACGGCGGGCGTCGCGGTGCCGGTCCACCGCGTGCTCGCCGTCGACCTGGTTCAGCGCCCGCTCGACGTCCTGCCGCACCTGCGCAGGCGTGCGTCCGGGTGCGCGGGGCAGGACCAGCTCCTGTGCGGCGAGGGCGACGGACGCCGGCTCGTCGGCGAGCCCGCGCACGATCGCGCGGGCCCGGGGCACGTCGATCTGCCCGTCGGACAGCGCGGCGCCCGTGTCCGCGAGCACCCCGGCGTAGGCGGTGCCCTCGCGGACCAGGGTGTCCGCCTCGCCCGTGCTGGTCTGGAGGCGCATCGCGAGGGTGGCCGCGGTCAGGTGCCGGGAGACCAGCGCGGTCCCGGGCAGCGGACGGCTGCGCGGCGGTCGCATGTCCGGGTGCCGGTCGAGCGCCGCGGCGGCGCGGGCCTTGAGCGCGTGGGCCAGCGCCTCGAGGCGGCCGGCGGCGACGACGACCTCGACGCGCTCGAACGCGGTGAGCCCCTCGAGGTCGAGCTGCTCGATCTCGGTCAGCAGCGGTACGCCGGCGGGCAGCGCGGCGAGCCGGTGGGCGAACCGCGTCTCGCGCTCGTCCTCGACCGCGAACGGGCTCCCCGCCCGGGCGTCGGGCGACGCCTCGGGTTCGGGTCCGTGCGGGTCGGGTGCCATGCCGTCACCGTAGGAGCGTCCGCCCGCTCACGGCGGCCTACGCCCGCGCACCTGGGGACGACGCGCAGGCGACCTCCCTGTGGAGGGTTGGGCCCCCGCTCACCGAGCCGAACAGCCCGGACGCACCACACGCCCCGCCCGGCGCGCGCCCGGCCTCAGCCCTCCGCGGCGGCCCGCGCGATGTCCGACCGGTGGTGCGACCCGTCGAGCCCGATCCGCTCGACCCCGGCGTACGCCGCAGCCCGTGCGGCTGCGAGGTCGGGCCCGGTGCCGACGACGCTGAGCACCCGACCCCCGGCGGAGACGACCGCCCCGTCGGGGCCCGCGGCGGTCCCGGCGTGCAGCACGTGCACCCCGTCGACCGCGGCGGCGTCGTCGAGCCCGGTGATCACGTCGCCGGTGCGCGGCGCCTCGGGGTACCCGTGCGACGCGACGACGACGGTGACGGCGGCGTCGTCGCGCCACTCCAGCGGCGGGAGCGCGGCGAGCCGTCCGGTGGCGGCGGCGAGCAGCACCCCGGCGAGCGGCGTCGCGAGGCGCGCGAGGACGACCTGCGTCTCCGGGTCGCCGAACCGCGCGTTGAACTCGACGACGCGCATCCCGCGGCTGGTCAGCGCGAGCCCGCAGTAGAGCACCCCGGCGAACGGGGTCCCCCGCCGCGCCATCTCGTCGACGGTGGGCTGCGCGACCTGCGCGACGACCTCGTCGACGAGCCCGGCGGGCGCCCACGGCAGCGGGGTGTAGGCGCCCATGCCGCCGGTGTTGGGGCCGGTGTCGGCGTCACCGACGCGCTTGAAGTCCTGCGCGGGCACGAGCGGTACGACGTGCGTGCCGTCGGACAGGACGAACAGCGACACCTCGGGACCGTCGAGGTAGTCCTCGACGACGACGCGGCCGCCGGGCTTGGCCAAGCAGGCGAGGGCGTGCTCGAGCGCGGCGGCGCGGTCCTCGGTGACGACGACGCCCTTGCCGGCGGCGAGGCCGTCGTCCTTGACGACGTAGGGCGCCCCGAAGGTGTCGAGGGCGGCGGCGGCCCGGTCGGGGTCGGTGACGACGACGGGGTCGGCGGTCGGCACGCCGGCAGCGGCCATGACCTCCTTGGCGAACGCCTTCGACCCCTCGAGCCGCGCGGCGGCGGCGGTGGGGCCGAACACCGGGATCCCCGCGGCGGCGACCGCGTCGGCGACCCCGGCGACGAGCGGGGCCTCGGGCCCGACGACCACGAGGTCGGCGCCGATCCGCCCGGCGAGCGCCGCGACGGCCGCGCCGTCGAGGGGGTCGACGGCGTGCAGCGTGGCGAGCGCGCCGATGCCGGGGTTGCCGGGCGCGGCGTGCAGCTCGGCGACCTGGGGGTCGCGGGACAGGGCGAGGACCAGGGCGTGCTCGCGGGCACCGGTTCCGACGACGAGGATCTTCACGCCGCCGACCCTACCGACCACGCGCACGGGCCGGCGGGGGCGGGTCAGTCGGTGGGCAGGGGCAGCACGTCGAGGTACACCCGCACCCGCCGCCGGTCCACCGGCCGGTCCCCCACCCCCTCGTCCCGCGCCGCAGCGTCCCGCGCCGCCTCGAGGTGCCGCCGCACGACGGCCTCGAGCTCCCCGGTCAGCGCCTCGGCCTCGGCGACGGTCAGCTCGCCGGTGGCGCGGGCGCTGCTGCCGACGCCGGCCCACGCGGGGTCGGGTTCGACGGTCTCGACCCAGCGGGTCAGCACGCGCAGGCGCTCGGCGACGGCCCAC
Source organism: Cellulomonas sp. KU4C (assembly GCF_056868065.1). Classification (NCBI taxonomy): domain Bacteria; kingdom Bacillati; phylum Actinomycetota; class Actinomycetes; order Micrococcales; family Cellulomonadaceae; genus Cellulomonas; species Cellulomonas sp. KU4C. The sequence goes on from NZ_CP200322.1 coordinate 498,295, forward strand.
TGCTGGGTGGAGGCGACGACCTCGGCGCCCCCGGGTTCCTGGCGGACGGCGACGCCGTCGACCCAGAACGCGACGGCGCGCCACCAGCGCTCCCGCCCGCCGGCGTGCTCCGGGTCGTCCTCGACGAACCCGTGCCGCTCGAGCTGACGCAGGTGGTAGCTGGTCTGGCCGGTGCTCTCCCCGAGGGCGCGCGCGAGCTGGGTCGCGGTGGCGGGGCCGTGCGCCTGGAGGTGGTCGACCATGGCGCGCCGCAGCGGGTGGGTGAAGGCCTTGAGGGCGTCGGCACCGACGGAGCGGGGCGGGCGGGCGTTGACGTCGTCCATGTGCAGAGATACCTTTGCAGAGACTTCTTTGCATAACTTCCTCTGCCCACTCTACGCGAGGACCCATGCCACGCTCAGGCCCCACCACGACCACGACCGTCGAGCCCCTCGGCCACCGGTTCCGCGCCCTGCTCGCCGCCACGACGCTCGCCAACCTCGGCGACGGCGTCGTGCAGACCGTCGTCCCCCTCTACGCGTTGACCCTGACCCGCTCACCCGGGCAGATCGCCCTCGTCACCGCACTGGCCTGGCTCCCCTGGCTCGTGCTGGGCGTCCCGGGCGGGGTGGTCGTCGACCGGTACGACCGCCGTCGGGTCCAGGTGGCGGCCCTGCTGGCCCGCGCGGCGCTGCTCGGCGGCGCGGTCGCCCTCGCGGCCACCGGGCGGATGACGGTCCCCGCCCTCCTGCTGCTCGTCCTGGCGTACGGCGTCACCGACGTGCTCACCGACCTGGCGCAGTCCGCCCTCGTGCCCGACGTCGTCCCCCGGTCCCGGCTGCAGGCGGCGAACGGCCGGGTCGTCGCGGCGCAGCAGGTCGCCGGCTCGTTCGTGGGCGGGCCGCTCGGGGGCGCGGCGCTCGCCCTGGGCGCGGCGTGGGCGTTCGGCCTGCCCGCCGCGCTGGCGGTGCTCGCGGTGGTCACGCTGCTGCGCGGCGTCCCCGGCCGCTACCGGCACGAGCGCGCCGCGACGACCCCGGTCCGACCGGCCCGGCGCGCGTTCGACGAGGCCCGCGAGGGTGTCGGTTTCCTGCTCCACCACCCGGTGCTCCGCCCGCTGCTGGTCGCCGGGAGCGTGCTCAACATGTGCTTCACCGGCTACACGACCCTCCTGGTGCTCTGGGTCGTCGGCGCGGGCTCGCGGGTCGGGATGACCCCGACCACGTACCCGCTGCTCGGCGTCGCCCTCGCGACCGGGGCGCTCGGCGGGTCGCTGCTCGTCGAGCCGCTGCTCCGGCGCGTGGGCGAGGTCCGGCTGCTGCTCGGCTGCTGGGTGGCGATGGCGCTGCTGCTCGTGGTGCCGGTCGCCGCCCCGTACCCGGCGGCGGTGGCCGCGGCGTTCCTCGCGATCGGCCTCACCAGCACCGTCGGCAACGTGCTCTCCCAGTCGATGCGCCAGCGACTCGTCGCACCGGCGATGCTCGGCCGGGTCGGCGGCGCGGGCCGGGCGCTCGCCTACGGCCTGATGCCGGTCGGTGCGCTGCTCGCCGGCGCTGCGGCCGAGCGCTGGGGGCTGGCGGCGGCGCTGCTGGGCGCGACCGCGCTGTCCCTGGTCACGCTCGTCCACCCGCTCGCGGTGGTGCGCCAGCGGGACGTCGACGCGGCGGAGCCGGCGGTCGGGTGACGACCGGCCCCACCGCGCGCGAGCGGCCTGCGGGTCAGCCGAGCAGGTCGTGGATCGCGACGGTCGCCTCACGGCCCGGGCCCACGCCCACGGCCGAGATGCGGGTGCCGGAGATCTCCTCGAGGTGCGTGAGGTACCGCTGCGCGTTCACGGGCAGGTCGGACAGCTCACGGGCCTGGGAGATGTCCTCGGACCAGCCGTCGAGGTACTCGTAGACCGGCTTCGCGTGGTGGTAGTCGCTCTGGTCGTCCGGCATCTCGTCGAACCGGCGGCCGTCGACGTCGTACGCCACCGCGACGGGGATCCTGTCCCGGCCGGTGAGCACGTCGAGCTTGGTCACGACCAGGTCCGTGAGCCCGTTCACGCGGCTCGAGTACCGCGCCACGACGGCGTCGTACCAGCCGGTGCGGCGCGGCCGCCCGGTGGTGGTGCCGAACTCGCCGCCGGTCTGCCGCAGCCACTCGCCGTCCTCGTCGAACAGCTCGGTGGGGTACGGGCCCTCGCCGACGCGGGTGGTGTAGGCCTTCGCGACGCCGACGACGCGGTCGATCCGGGTCGGGCCGATGCCGGAGCCGGTGCACGCGCCGCCCGCGGTCGCCGAGGACGACGTGACGAACGGGTAGGTGCCGTGGTCGATGTCGAGCATCGTCGCCTGGCCGGCCTCGAACACGAGCGTCTTGCCGGCGTCGAGGGCCTGGTTGAGCACCAGCGGGGTGTCCGCGACGTACGGGCGCAGCCGCTCGGCGTAGCGCAGCAGGTCCTCGACGGCCTCGTCGACGGTGATCGCGCGGCGGTTGTAGACCTTCACCAGCAGGTGGTTCTTCTGGTCGAGGGAGCCCTCGACCTTCTGCCGGAGGATCTTCTCGTCGAACAGGTCCTGGATGCGGATGCCGACGCGGTTGATCTTGTCGGCGTACGCGGGGCCGATGCCGCGCCCGGTGGTGCCGATCTTCCGCTTGCCGAGGAACCGCTCGGTGACCTTGTCGAGCGTGCGGTGGTACGGCGCGATGACGTGCGCGGCGGACGACACCAGCAGCCGCTCGGCGGACACGCCGCGGGCCTCGAGGGCGTCGATCTCCTCGAACAGCACCTCGATGTCGATGACGACGCCGTTGCCGATCACCGGGACGACGCCCGGCGACAGGATGCCGGACGGCAGCAGGTGCAGGGCGTACTTCTCGCCGCCGATGACGACCGTGTGCCCGGCGTTGTTGCCGCCGTTGAACTTCACGACGTAGTCGATCCGCGAGCCGAGCTGGTCGGTCGCCTTGCCCTTGCCCTCGTCACCCCACTGGGTCCCGAGCACCACGACGGCCGGCATGTGATCACCACTCCCACCCTGCCCGGCGGCGGCCCGCCCGCGCGGCACCGAGCGGGTGGCTCGGTCGCGGGAGGTCCGGGTACCGGACGGCAGGCACCCCGGTTCCTCCGGAAGATTACCGGAGCGGCCCGCCCGACGTCGGGCGGGTCCGCGGCTCGGCGCGCGTCGGCCCGCGTCGACACGGGCGGCGCGGTGCCGATCGCGACGGCCCTCGCGGACTCAGCGCAGCTCGGCGACCTCCGCCGCGGACGTGCCCGAGTCGGTGAGGAACTGCGTGCAGCGCTGCGCCTCGTCGTCCTCGCCGATCGCCTCGGCGGCCTCGGCCAGCGCGAGCAGCGCCCGCAGGAACCCCTGGTTGGGCTCGTGCTCGGCGGGCACGGGCCCGCGGCCCCGCCAGCCGGCGCGCCGCAGCGCGTCGAGGCCGCGGTGGTAGCCGGTGCGGGCGAACGCGTAGGCGGCGACCGGGTCGCCGTCGTCGGCCAGCGCGTGCTCGGCGAGCAGGGCCCACGCGAGCGAGGACGTCGGCACCTCGCGGGCGGCGTCGCGCAGGTCGCCGCCGCGCGCGAGCACCGCCCGGGCGTCGGCGTCGGCCCCCACGGGCAGGCGGGTGGGCTCGGGCTCGAGGAGGTTCGCACCGGTCATCCGCCCAGTGTGGCAGCCGCGAGCGGGTGCGGACCCGCCGGGCGGGTGGTTACAGTCGGTCAGCCTGCCCGTCCGCGTCCGGAGGACCCCCCCATGATCGAGATCGCGACCTCGGCTGCGACGACGACGCTCGTCATCGCCGGTGATCTCGACCTCGCCGAGCGCGACCAGTTCCCGGAGATCGCCGCGCGCGTCGTCGGGCTGCGCCGGCAGCTGCTGGTGATCGACATGTGCGACGTGACGTTCATGGACTCCACGGGTGCCGCGTTCCTCATCTCGCTGGCGGACGCGAGCCGCAAGCGCGGCGGTGCGACGGTGCTGCGCGGCGCGGACCCGCGGGACCTGTTCGTCCTGGAGATCTGCGGCGCGCTCGAGCTGTTCCGGATCGACGCGGAGCACCGGTGCAGCACCGCCGCCGAGTCGACCGACGAGGCCGACCTCCCGACGGACGCCTCCCGCTAGACCCCGGTCAGCGCCCAGACCCCGGTCAGCGCTCCGTCGGCCGCACCCGCGCCCACACGAGCTTGCCGCCGCGCGAGGGCCGCCAGCCCCAGTCGGCCAGCTGCTCGACGATCCGCATCCCGAACCCGCCGATCCGTCCCGGGTGGCCCTCGGTCGCGACGGGCGGCGTCGGGTTGGAGTCCTCGACCTCGATCCGCAGGCCGTCGCCGGTGTCGTGCAGGCGCAGGGTCACGCGGCCCCAGCCGTGCAGCACGGCGTTGGCGACCAGCTCCGACACGACGACTCGGCGTTCCCGGCGTCGCCGAGCTGCCAGGCGTGGCAGGTCCGCACGACGGCGTGCCGCGCCCGGGCGATGGACGCCGGCTCACCGGGGAGCTGCCAGCGGCGGCTGCGGACGTTGCCGCCGTGCCCGGAGGTGTCCGTGAGGTCGGGGACCCGCACGACGACGACCGCGACGTCGTCCTCGGGCCGGTCCGCGAGCCGCGCGAGCAGCTCCTCGCCGATGCCGGCGGAGTCGACGGCGGTGGCGCCCTCGGCGACGGCCCGCAGCGCGGCGAGCCCGTCGAGGAGCGACCGGTCGCGGCGCTCGATCAAGCCGTCGGTGTAGAAGACGAGGACGTCGCCCGGCCGCAGGTCCAGGGCCGCGGTCGAGCGGCGGCCGTCCCCGAAGCCGATCAGGGCGCCACCGGCCCCGTCGAGCAGCGTCGCCGCGCCGTCCCGCACGAGGACGGCGGGCAGGTGGCCGGCGCGCGAGTACGCGAGGTGCCAGGTCGGGCACGCACCGTCCTCGGCGCCGCGCCGCGTCAGGGTGGACAGCACCAGGCCCGCCGACCGCGGGATGCGCATGCCGCCGACCAGCTGGTCGACGCGCTCGAGGACGGGACCGGGCTCGGTGACCTCGAACGCGTAGGCGCGCACGACGGACCGCAGCTGCCCCATCGCCGCGGCGGCCTCGACGTCGTGGCCGACCACGTCGCCGATGACCACCCCGACGACGTCCCGCGAGACCTGCACGACGTCGTACCAGTCGCCGCCGACCTGCGCGTAGACGACGTTCGGCGCGTAGTAGGACCACACGTCGAGCCCGTCGACCTCGGCCTGCTCGGGCAGCATCGCCCGTTGCAGGGTCTCGGCGACCCGGTGCTCGCGGGCGTAGAGCCGCACGTTCTCCATCGCGAGCCCGACGCGCCGCGCGGTCAGCGACAGGATGGTGCGGATGCGCTCGTCCAGGCCGCCGCGGGTGGGCGCGGGCCGGCCCGGGGGCACCGTGGGTGCGGCGACGACGACGAGCAGCCCCAGCACCCGGTGCCGCCCGGGGAGCGGGAGCACGGCGACGTGCTCGGGGTCGACGTCCGGGCCGAGGCGGTCGCGCAGGTCGGCGACGAGCCACGCGGACGCTGACCCCGGGGCGTGCGGGGCGTCGAGGTCGAGGTCGAGCGGGAACACCGCCCCCTCCCCCTCGCCGTCGAGCAGCCGCTGCACGGGGTCCTGGCCCGGCGTCCCCCGCCCGCGCACGAACGCCGGCCGCCCCGCCCCGCCGCTCGCGCTGCGCCGGACGGCACCGCGTCCCGCCCGGCTGGTGTCGATCCCGTCCGCGGCGTGCAGCCCGTCGTCGTCGACGTAGAACCCGGCCCACGCGACGACCCGCCGGGCCAGCAGCTCGGCGATGGCGCGCAGGCCGTCGGGGTCGTCGAGGTCCATCACCAGGTCGGAGACGGTCGCGATCAGCGCGAGGTCCTCGCTCTCCCGGCGCACCACCTCGACCTCGGCGGCGACCGCGGCGTCGTGGTCCACCTCGGCGGTGACGTCGACGAGCGCCGCGACCCAGTGCGTGGTCGTCGTGCCGCCTCCGGCCGCGACCGGGGTCACGAGCGTGCGGGACCAGAACCAGTCGCCCCCGGCCCGCCGGAGCCGCAGCAGCGCGGACGTGGCGCGACGGGCCTGCACGGCCTCGCTGAGGTGCCGCAGCCCGGAGCCGTCCTCGGCGGACATCGCGACGAGGCCGGCGGCCGGCCCGGCGACGTCGGCGAGCGTCAGCCCGGTGGCCCGGGTGAAGGCCTCGTTGACCCAGACGACGGGCCAGTCGGGCTCCTGCGCGGCCGCGACGACGGCGGGCATCCCCTGCACGTGCTCCAGCGCGCGCCGCAGGCCGTCGAGCGCCCCGTCCTCGCCGGTCCCGGGCGTGGAGTTGACCACCACCGCCTCCGATCGTCTAGCGTGCGAGCCATGTCCGGCGAAGCCACCCACCGGACGACGCCGAGACACCCGGTGCGGCCGATGCGGCCGCCACCCGGACGGAAGGGAGCATCGTGCGCGACGGTAACAGCACACCGCCGGGCGGGCCCACCGGGGACCCGGGGGACGCAGGCGCCTCCGCGCCGACCGTACCCGCTCCGCGGGACGCGGCCGGGGAGCCCGGTTCGGTCCACGTCATCCTGTCCCCGGACCGGACGACGATCGTCCTGTCGGGCGAGGTCGACGCGGACCTCGGGCCCGACCTGGCGCAGGCCACCACGGACGCGGAGGAGGCGGGGGTGCCGATCGAGGTCGACACGCACCACGTGACCTTCATGGACTCGTCCGGGGTCGCGTTCCTCGCGCGCCTGACCAGCCGCACCCCGCACCGGGTGCGCCTGCTGCACGTCCCGCCGACGGTCCAGTTCCTGCTGGAGGTCACCCGGATCGGCGAGCTCCTCGACGTCGTCGAGGACGAGCCCCGCGTCTGACCCCGCGGGCCCCTCGCACGCAACGCCCCCGCACGCACGAGGGCCCGGTCACCGCACGCGCGGTGACCGGGCCCTCGTCGTGGTGCGGGTGCTCAGCGGAGCTTGTTGCCCGCGGACCGCAGCTGCTGCGACGCCTCGACGATGCGGGCGGCCATGCCGGCCTCGGCCAGCTTGCCCAGGCGCGCGGGTCGTAGGCCTTCTTGTTGCCCACCTCGCCGTCCACCTTGAGCACGCCGTCGTAGTTGCTGAACATGTGGCCGACGACGGGACGCGTGAACGCGTACTGGGTGTCGGTGTCGATGTTCATCTTGATGACGCCGTTGTCGACCGCCTCGGCGATCTCCTCGGCGGTGGAGCCCGAACCGCCGTGGAAGACCAGGTCGAACGGGTCGGTCTTGCCGATCTCCGCGCCGACGGCCTTCTGGATCTCCGCCAGGATCGACGGGCGCAGCTTGACGGCACCCGGCTTGTACACGCCGTGCACGTTGCCGAAGGTGAGGGCCGTCAGGTAGCGGCCCTTCTCGCCGGCGCCGAGCGCGCGGACCGTCGCGAGGCCGTCCTCGGCCGTGGTGTAGAGCTTCTCGTTGATCTCGGCCTCGTGGCCGTCCTCCTCGCCACCGACGACGCCGACCTCGATCTCGAGGATCGTGCGGGCCGCCTGCGACAGCTCGAGGAGCTCCGCGGCGATGACGAGGTTCTCGTCCAGCGGGATGTCCGAGCCGTCGAACATGTGGGACTGGAAGGTCGGGTTCTTGCCGGCCTTGACCTCCTCGGCCTCGAGGGCCAGGAGCGGGCGGACCCAGGAGTCCAGGTTCTTCTTGACGCAGTGGTCGGTGTGCAGGGCGACCGTGATGCCGTAGCCCTGGGCGACCTCGGCCGCGTAGGCCGCGAGGGCGCGGGTGCCCGAGACGCGGTCCTTGACCGTGGAGCCCGACGCGTACTCGGCGCCGCCGACGGACACCTGGAGGATGCCGTCCGACTCCGCCTCGGCGAAGCCCTGCAGCGCGGCGGTGATCGTCTGGGAGGAGGTGATGTTCACGGCCGGGTAGGCGAACTTGCCCGCCTTCGCCCGGTCGATCATCTCGGCGTAGACCTCAGGGGTGGCGATCGGCATCGCAGCGGCTCCAAAGAAGAAGTGGGGTTTTCGCTATCGCACCAAGTCTGGCACGAGTCGCGCGCAGGGCGTCCGGGACGTCCTGCCCACGGACGCCCGGACGGCGTCAGGCGGGTGGGGGCCCCGCGTGCCGGACCACCCAGGCGTGCATCGCGATCGCCGCGGCGGCGCCGGCGTTCATCGAGCGCGTCGAGCCGTACTGGTCGATGTGCAGGACCGCCTCTGCGGCCTCCTGCGCGGCCGGGGTCAGCCCGGTCGACTCCTGGCCGAGCAGCAGCACACACGCCTCGGGCAGCGGGTAGCCGCCGAGCGGCACCGACCCGGGGACGTTGTCGACGCCGATCACAGGCAGCCCCGCGGCGCGGGCCCAGGCCAGCAGGTGCGCGACGTCCGGGTGGTGGTGGACGTGCAGGTAGCGGTCGGTGACCATCGCCCCGCGGCGGTTCCAGCGGCGCCGGCCGACGACGTGCACCCCGGCGGCGTTGAACGCGTTGGCCGTGCGGACCACGGAGCCGATGTTGAGGTCGTGCGCCCAGTTCTCGATGGCCACGTGGAACGGGTGCCGGCGGGTGTCCAGGTCGGCGACGACGGCCTCGACGGTCCAGTACCGGTAGCGGTCGACGACGTTGCGGCGGTCGCCGTGCGCGAGCAGCTCGGGGTCGTACCGGGGGTCGTCGGGCCACGCCTCCGGGCCGCCGGGCCAGGGGCCGACGCCGACCTCGGGGGCGTCGGGCGCGTCCCGCACCTCGGGCGCGTCGGGTCCCTCGGCCGCGTCCGGGTCCCGGGGTCCGGTCACGCCGGGTCCAGCGTCACGGTCAGCGCCGCCGCCGCGGCTCGGGCACGGTCCCGCGCCTGCGCGACGTCGGCCCCGCGCGCGACGGTCACGGCGACCCGCCGCCGTCCGGCCACCGCGGGCTTGCCGAACAGCCGGACCTGCGCGGTCGGCACCGCGAGCGCCGCCTCGACGCCCGTGAACCGCGGCACACCGGTCCCCTCGGCGAGCACGGCGCAGGACGCCGCGGGGCCGAGCTCGAGGACCTCGCCGGCGGGCAGCCCGAGGACGGCCCGGGCGTGCAGCGCGAACTCCGACAGGTCCTGGGACGCGAGGGTCACCAGCCCGGTGTCGTGCGGTCGGGGCGAGACCTCGGAGAACAGCACCTCGTCGCCGACCACGAACAGCTCGACCCCGAACAGCCCCCACCCGCCGAGCGCCTCGGTGACGGTCGCGGCCACCCGCTGCGCCGCGGCGAGCGTCGCCGCGGGCAGGGGCGCGGGCTGCCAGGACTCCCGGTAGTCGCCGTCGACCTGGACGTGCCCGACGGGTGCGCAGAACGTCGTCCCGGCCGCGTGCCGCACGGTGAGCAGCGTGATCTCGGAGTCGAACCGGACGAAGCCCTCGACGATCACCCGCACGGCGGCCCCGCCGTCGGCGACCGCGCGGCCCCCGGTCTGCGCGGCCGTCCAGGCCGGCTCGACGTCGTCCGCCGTGCGGACCACCGACTGGCCCTTGCCGGAGGACGACATCACCGGCTTCACCACGCACGGCAGCCCGACCTCCGTCACGGCGGCCCGGAGGTCGTCGAGGGTGTCGACGAACCGGTACGGCGAGGTCGCCAGCCCCAGCTCCTCGGCGGCGAGCCGCCGGATGCCCTCGCGGTCCATCGTCAGCCGCGTGGCGCGGGCGGTGGGCACCACGCGGACGCCGGTGGCCTCGACGTCGGCGAGCACCTGCGTGGCGATCGCCTCGATCTCGGGGACGACCACGTCCGGGCGCTCGGCGTCGAGCACGGCGCGCAGCGCGTCCGGGTCGAGCATGTCGACGACGTGCGACCGGTGCGCGACCTGCATCGCGGGTGCGTGCGGGTAGCGGTCGACGGCGACGACCTCCACGCCGAGCCGCTGCAGCTCGATCGCGACCTCCTTGCCCAGCTCGCCCGAGCCGAGCAGCAGGGCGCGGGTGGCGCCGGGGGTGAGCGGGGTGCCGAGGGAGACGGGGTTCACGACCGCCATCCTCGCGCAGCACGGGCCGGGGGTCCCGGGACCCGGGCCGTACCCTGGGCGGCATGCCCTTCTCGTCCGCCCTCGCGGCCCTGGCCCCGGCCGTCGGCGTCCAGCCCGCCCTGCTGCCCGACTGGCTCGACGCCGAGCACCTCATCTCGTCGTTCGGCTCGTACGCGCTGATCGGCATCGTGCTGGTCGTGTTCATCGAGACGGGCCTGCTGTTCCCGCTGCTGCCGGGCGACTCGCTGCTGTTCACGGCGGGCGCGCTCGTCGCGCAGGAGGCCCTCGACTTCCCGCTGTGGCTGCTGTGCCTGCTGCTGTTCGCGGCGGCGTTCCTCGGCGACCAGGTGGCGTACTTCATCGGCCACAAGGCGGGCCCGCGGCTGTTCAACCGCCCGGACTCGAAGATCTTCAAGCAGCAGTACATCGACCAGACGTACGCGTACTTCGACAAGTACGGCGGCCGGACGGTCATCCTGGCGCGGTTCGTGCCGATCGTGCGGACCTACGCGCCGGTCGCCGCGGGCGTCGGGAGGATGCGCTACCGGACCTTCATCTCGTACAACGTGATCGGCGCGTTCGTGTGGGGCGTCGGCGTGACGGTGCTCGGCTACCTGCTCGGGACCATCGCGTTCGTCCGGGACAACATCGAGGCGCTGGCGGTGCTCATCGTGCTGATCTCGGTCGTGCCCGTCGCGATCGAGCTGTGGCGCGGGCGTCGGGCCGCGCGGCGCGCGGGCGGCGCCGACGGCCGGGACCCGCGGTACGACGAGCCCGCCGAGCGCGCCGACGTCGAGCGGAAGGCCTTCGACCAGTGAGCACGCACAGCACCCCCCGACCGATCACCTCGTGGCTGTCCGACATGGACGGCGTCCTCGTGCACGAGGGCACCGCGCTGCCGGGGGCGCCGGAGTTCGTCCGCGCGCTGCGCGACGGCGACCACCCGTTCCTGGTGCTGACGAACAACTCGATCTTCACGCCCCGCGACCTGCGCGCCCGGCTGGCGTCCTCGGGCATCGAGGTGCCCGAGGAGTCGCTGTGGACGTCCGCGCTGGCGACCGCCCAGTTCCTGCGCGACCAGGAGCCCGGCGGGTCCGCCTACGTGATCGGCGAGGCCGGGCTGACCACCGCGCTGTACGAGGCCGGCTACACGCTGACCTCCGCGGACCCCGACTTCGTGGTGCTCGGCGAGACCCGCACGTACTCGTTCGAGGCCATCACCCGGGCGATCCGGCTGATCCAGGGCGGCGCCCGGTTCATCGCGACCAACCCGGACGTCACCGGCCCGAGCCAGGAGGGCGACCTGCCCGCGACGGGCGCGGTCGCGGCGATGATCTCCGCCGCGACCGGCCGTCAGCCGTACTTCGTCGGCAAGCCGAACCCGATGATGATCCGCTCGGCGCTGAACCGGATCGACGCCCACTCCGAGACGACCGCGATGATCGGCGACCGGATGGACACCGACGTCGTCGCGGGCATCGAGGCGGGCCTGCGCACGTTCCTCGTGCTCACGGGCTCGACCCGCCCCGACGACGTCGCGCGCTACCCGTTCCGCCCGACCCACGTGCTCGACTCGATCGCCGACCTCGTGGACCGGGTCCCGGAGTGGGCGGTCACCCCACCCGCCTGACGCCGGCTGCTCGCCCGGACGTCGACCGGGCGGACCCCTCAGGCCAGGCCGAGGTCCGACAGGTCGAACAGGAAGTGGTACGGCACCCCCAGCGCCTCGATCTTCTCCCGCGCGCCGGTGTCCCGGTCCACGATGACGGCGACGCCGCGCACGTCGGCGCCCGCCTCGCGCGCGGCCTCGACGGCGGCGATCGGCGACGCCCCGGTGGTCGAGGTGTCCTCCAGCACGACGACGGCGCGACCCGCGACGTCGGGGCCCTCGATGCGGCGCTGCATCCCGTGCGCCTTCGCCTCCTTGCGGACCACGAACGCGTCGAGGTCCTGCCCGCGCGACGCCGCGGCGTGCAGCAGGGCGGTCGCGACGGGGTCGGCGCCCAGGGTCAGGCCGCCGACCGCGTCGACCTCGGCCGTGCCCAGCCCGACCTCCTCGAGCCGGTCGAGCAGCACGTGGCCGATCAGCGGGGCGGCGCGGTGGTGCAGGGTCACGCGGCGCAGGTCGACGTAGTAGTCGGCCTCGCGCCCGGAGGACAGCGTGACCCGGCCGCGCACGACGGCGAGCGCGACGATCAGGTCGCGCAGCTGCTCGCGGGGTGTGGGGGACATCGGGGAGTTCGTCACGCCCGCCAGGGTAGCGAGGGCGGCGCGGGTATCCCGCCACGGGCGGCGGACCGCCGCGCCGACCGCTGAGGCTACCTACCCACCCCCGCCCTGCCCCCGGGCGGCACCCGTGGTCGGCACTCAACGTCGGCCCACGCACCACTCACCGCCGCATCGAGGTCGCCCCGCAGCCGCGGTCCCGGGCTCGACTGGAGCCACGCAGACGACGGCAGCCCGGCCACCGAGCCGGGCCCGGCGTCACTCCATTCCTGACAAGAAGGACACCATGAGCTCTTTCACCGAGAAGCAGACCCCCCGCTGCCTCGCCCGCCGCGGGCTGGGCGTCGTCCTGGCCTCGACCATGCTGCTGGGCGGCGCGTTCGCCGCCGGCGCGTCGGCCGCCGGCCCCGCGCTGAGCGCGGACGACTCCGCCAACACGATCGCCGGTCTGACCACGGCGCACATGTGGTCCGCCGACGGCGGCGCGACGTGGAGCAAGGCCGCCCCGGACACGCAGTTCACCGGCACGCGCACGGTCACCGTCGCGAACCTCGACGAGGACGCGCTCAAGGCCGTCGCCTACGACGCGTCCAAGGTCTACTCCGCCGCGCACACCGTCGTGAGCCACGACGGTGCCCTGTGGAGCAACTCCTGGTACGTGAACCCGGGCGAGACCCCGGGGCAGAACGAGGCCTGGAAGCTCGTCAAGAAGCTCGACCTCACGATCCTCGGAGAGTTCGAGTTCACGCCGTGGACCGGAGCCGAGGCGGAGGCGTTCCAGGCGGCCGAGCGCGCGGAGAGCATCGCCGCGAAGAAGGTCGTGGGCTACTTCCCCGAGTGGGGCATCTACGAGGCTCACGACAACTACGGCGTGCAGGACATCCCGCTCGACAAGATCACCCACCTCAACTACGGCTTCGGGCTCCTGGTCAAGGACGGTGCGGGCGAGTGGTCGATCGGCGTGGCCGACGAGTGGGCCGCGCTGCAGAAGGACGGCGGCCTCTACGCGCAGGTCGCCGACGCGACCGAGCGCGCCGGCGTGGAGAACATGCTCTCCATCGGCGGCTGGACGAACTCCGAGAACGGCGAGTTCGAGGACGCGACCTCGACCCCGGCCAAGACCGAGCAGATCGCCCAGAAGATGGTCGACTTCATGGTCGAGCACGGGTTCACCGGCCTCGACATCGACTGGGAGTACCCGAGCGACGACCGCGGCGCGGCCCAGTTCGAGAACCTCATGACCGAGGTCCGCTCGAAGCTCACCGCGCTCGGCCAGGCGAACGACGAGTACTACCCCGTCACCATCGCCGTGACGCCGAACCACAAGAAGATGCAGTTCATCAAGCCCGAGGTGATCGTCGACCTCGTCGACGCCGTCAACGTGATGTCGTACGACTACCACGGCGCGTTCGACCCGGTCACGGGCCACAACTCCCCGCTGCACGCCAACGCGGTCGACACCGACGCGAAGCTCAACATCGAGTCCACGATGCGCGAGTTCCACGAGGTGCACGGCATCCCCAAGCAGCAGCTGCTCGTCGGTGTGCCGTACTACGGCCGTGCGTGGGGCGGGGTCGAGCCCACCGAGCTGATCCCCGGCCTCCCCGGCCTGGGCGCCCCGGGCCAGGGCACCGTGCACGGCCTCTGGGACGACGCCGGCCAGTTCACCGGCACCAACCCCTGGTACAAGCTCAAGCAGATGGAGCAGGACCCGGCCTTCACGAAGTACTGGGACGACGAGGCCAAGGTCCCGTACCTGTACAACGCCTCCACCAAGGAGTTCTTCACCTACGACGACGCCCGCTCCGTGCAGGAGAAGGTCGACTTCATCAAGGAGAACAACTACGGCGGCGCGATCATCTGGGACCTGTCCGGCGACACCAAGGACCACGAGCTCGGCTCGATCGTCGGCACCGTCCTCGACGAGCCGACCGAGCCCGAGCAGCCCGTCGAGCCCGAGGAGCCGGCGGCTCCCGCGGTCCCGTCGCTCTCGGTCACCGAGTCGTTCGGTGTCGTCGACATCGCCGCGACCATGTCGGCCGACGCGTTCCGCACCTCGGACCGCTACATCGTGCGGCACAACGGCGCCTACCTCTACGAGTTCGCGAACGGGACCGTCTACTACTCCCACTCGCGCACCGCTGACGGATCCACCCAGGTCATCAAGACCGGGCACCCCGTCGCCGCCGGTGACGTCCTGACCCTCGAGCGCGTCCCGGGCAAGCCCGGCCAGAAGTTCGAGGGCGTGGCCACCACCGTCGTCGCCACCCACCAGGTGACCGGAGCGGTGTCCCTGACCGCCGAGCAGCGCGACGCCGTCACGTCCGTGTCGACCGACGGCACGACCGTGCGCGCTGCTCTGACCTCGTCCGCGTACGCCTCCGAGTCGCGGCTCGTGCTCACCGTCAACGGCAAGTACACGTCCGAGACCTACGCGGGCAAGACGTACTACGGCAGCACCGCCGTCGACGGCGGCACCGCCACCCTCACCAAGGACGTGCCCGGCCTGAAGGCCGGCGACGTCGTCGAGATCCGCCTCGTGTCCGGCAAGCCCGGCTACAAGATCGCGGACCACACGACGCTGGCCACCCACACGGTCAAGTAGTCACCGGCACCACCCGACGAGCCCCGCACGACCACCCGGTCGTGCGGGGCTCGTCCGCGCCCGGCGCCGGCCCGCACGGCGGCGGGTCCGCGACGACAACCGGGTGCACCGGTCCGTAGGGTGAGCGGCATGGGAACCGCACTGATCACCGGGGCGAGCGCCGGTCTCGGCCTGGAGTTCGCCTGGCAGCTCGCCACCGCCCGCCACGACGTCGTCCTGGTCGCCCGCGACGCGCAGCGCCTCGAGCGGCTGGCCGGCCAGCTGCGCGCCGCCGCAGGCGTGCACGCCGAGGTGCTGGCGGCGGACCTCACCGACCCGGACGACCTCGCCCGGGTCGCGGACCGGCTGCGCGCCACCGAGCGTCCCGTCGGTCTGCTGGTGAACAACGCGGGGCTCGGGCTCGGCCAGCGGTTCGTCGGCGGTGACCTGGAGCGGGAGACCGGGGCGCTCGACCTCATGGTCCGCTCGGTCCTGGTGCTGTCGCACGCGGCCGCGACCGCGATGGTCGAGCGGGGCCGCGGGGCGATCCTCAACGTCGCGTCCGTCGCCGCGCTGATGGCGTCCGGCACCTACTCGGCGCACAAGGCCTGGGTGCGAAGCTTCACCGAGGGGCTCGCCGTCGAGCTCGCGGGGAGCGGCGTCACGGCGACGGTGGTCTCGCCGGGCCTGACGCGCACGGAGTTCCACGAGCGCGCCGGGCTCGTCGGTGCGGCGGACTTCCCGGACGTCGTGTGGCTGAGTGCGGACCGGGTGGTCGCCGCCGCACTGGCGGACGTGCGGCGCGGCGTGGTGCTGTCGACCCCGAGCCTGCGCTACCGGGTGGCGTCCGGCGTGCTGCGCGGCCTGCCGCGCGCGGCGGTGCGCCGGCTGAACGAGGCCCGCCGGATCTGATCCGGGCCCGCCCGGCGGCGTCTCAGCCGTCCAGCCCGAGCCACGTCCGCGCCGCGCGGGTCAGGTCCTCGCGACGGTCCACGCCCACCTTCCGGTGCGCGTTCATCAGGTGCGTCTCCACCGTGCGGGTGCTGAGGCCGAGCGCCTGCGCGATGTCGGCGTTGGCCAGCTGCGCGCTCACCAGCGCGGCGATCTCGCGCTCGCGCGCCGTCAGGCCCACGGCGCGCCCCAGCGGCGCGAACAGGCCGCGGCGGTCGACGCCCCGCTCCGCCGCCGCCTCCCAGGCCGCCTCGGCCTGCGCGCACGCCGCCACCGGGTCGCCCCCCTCGCGCAGCGCGAGGGCCCGGGTGACGAGCGCGCGCACCGCGTAGAGCGGGGTCCCGGCGCGGTCCAGCGCGTCGGAGGCCGCCGTGAGCGCACGCTCGTCGCGGCGGGCGGCCGCGACGGCGTACCCGACCCACGCGGCCAGCAGCGGCGAGTCCGAGTCCCGGGCCGCCTCCGCGGCTGCCGAGGCGAGCGCGCGGTCGGGCCGGAGCTCGACCGAGGTGACCGCCGACAGCACCCCGGCGGCGACGTACCCGCCCGCGAACGCCCCGGACGCGGCCCGGGCGTGCACGCCGGCGTCGTCCAGGTCGAGCCCCCCGCGCGCGATGGCGAGCAGCGGCCCCGGGACCATCGCCGGGAACGGGCCCCGGTCGAGGCGGAGCGTCCCGGCCTGCACCGCCAGCGTCCGCGCGTAGGCGTGCCGCCCCTGCCAGCCGGCGGCGAGCGCCGCCACGGACAGCAGCCCGGCCTGGTAGTGGCGCTGGATGGCCAGCACGTGCGTGGCCGCCAGGGCGGAGCTGACCACCTCGTCGAGCTCGTCGAACCGCCCCAGCAGCATCAGGCCGAGGGCCGCCACGTACCAGTGCGACTGCATCGCCCCGGCCTCGACCCCGTCCTGCAGCGCCTCCAGCCGCCCGCGCGCCCACGCCACGCCCTGTGCGACGTCGCCCGACAGCACGAGCGCCAGACCCCGGCACACCTCGCCGTGGTGCTGCAACGGAGCCAACCCGGACCGGAACGTGGCCAGCCGCGACCGCGCGGCGCCGACCCGCCCGACGGCGAGGTCCCGCTCGACCCGGACCGCAGCGAGCGCCTCCGCGCCCAGCGGGTCGGCGCCCGGGCCCGGCTCGTCGAGCAGCGTCGGGTCGGGGTCGGCGCCCCGGACGAGGTCGAGGTGCGCCTGCACCGCCCGCAGGAACGGCTCCGCGGCACCGGCGCCGACGCGGGCGGCGACGAGGTCCGCCCGGGCACGGTCGGGCTGGCCGAAGCGCAGAGCGCGGAACACCGCCTCCCACGCGGCGAGCAGCGCGCACGCGTGGGCGTCGGCCCCGTCCCGCGGGGTCCCGGCCAGGACCTCCTCGACCTCGTCGGGCTCGGCGGAGGCGTGGTGCAGGGCGGCCAGCAGCGGTGCGGCCGTCGACGGGCCGGGGTCCAGCCGCCACGAGCGCCGCAGCGCGACGACGGCCGCCCGCCAGTGCTCGACGGCCCGTGGCGCTCCGAGGACCGCCCCGTGCCCCGTGCGCAGCGCGGGTGCGCGACCCGCGCCGACCGGCGGCAGACCCCGACGCGCCAGCAGCCCCTCGACGTGCGCACGCTCGGTGCCCGTCGCGGTGCGGCGCAGGTGCTCGCCGAGCAGGGGCGGGCACACGGTCAGGACGGTGCCCTCGCCTCCCGGGAGGACGCGCACGAGCCGCAGCTCCTCCAGCCCGGACAGCACCTCCCTCGGCACGAGGTCGGTCGTCCGGGCGAGCGGGAGTGGCCCGGCCACGGCGAGTACCGTCATCGCGTCCAGCTCGTCGTCGCGCAGACCGTCCAGCAGGGGCTCGAGCGCGGGGGCGAGGCGCAGGCTCCACAGGTCCTCGTCGGCGGTCCAGATCTCGTCGCGCCACCGGAGACCGCCGCTGCGGCGGCCCTCGTCGACGACCGCCCGCACGAGCCCGGGCAGCCCGCACGACCGGGTGGCCAGGCGCGCGACGACCACCGGGTCGACCGGCCCGCCCAGCATGTCGTGCACGAGCGTGTGGACCTCGGCGAAGCGCAGGGGCTCGACCCCGACCCGCACCCCGGGCACCAGCGACGTCGCCTGCAGGCCCGTGGGGCGGTGCCGTCGGCCCGCGGGCCGGGTGACGGCGAGCACGGGCACCGGCACGCGGCTGCGGGCCGCGACGACGACGCCCGCGGTGACGGCGTCGAGGTCGTCCGCGTCGTCCACCACGAGGACCGACCGGCGCGCGCCGAGCTGCCGCACCAGCGCGTCCGCCGCGGCGGCAGGTGCGGGAGCGGCCCCTGCGGGGACCAGACCGAGGCCGGAGACCGAGGCCGCCGCGAGCGGGCGGTCCCGCAGCGACCGGACCCCCGCCAGGCGCACCGCGACGACGCCCACGTCCCCGAGCAGGTCCCCGACGCGGCGGCTCGCCCACGACCGGCCCGACCCCCGACGTCCGACGAGGTGGACCGAGAGGCCGTCGAGCAGGTAGCCGACGACCTCGTCGACCGCGGCGGGCTCCGAGCTGTGCACCCGCGCGACCCTACGCACCGCGGACTACTCACCCCCGCCCCCCCCGACCTCACCGCACCCCCTACTCAACGGCCGGCGCAGGGTACTCACCGGCGGTCCCGCGCGACGAACCCGGGCGGCCGCGAGGGGAGAGTGCAGGCACGCGGCCGACAGCACCCCGTACGCCGCGACCCACCCCCGGCTCCCCCGAGCCCGACCGGAAGGACCCGACATGCACTCGACGCCCTGCACCGCCACCACCTCTCCGACGACCACGCCCGCCACCGCCGAGGACCGCGGGCGCCGCCGCAAGGCCCTGCTCGCCTGGGGCTCGCTCGCCGGAGTCGCCGCGCTCGTCACCACGGCGGCGTTCACCGACGTCGCCCGGCTGAACATCGGCGCGAACGGGCTCGGCGGCGCCGACTCGCGCTACAACCTCCAGGTGAGCGCCACCGACGCCACCGGTCAGATCATCCCGGGCGCGTGGCAGGAGGCCGACGACGCCGCGGGCGTGCCGCTCGCCCTGTTCGGCGGCGGCGTGCTCGCGCCGGGCGGCAAGGAGGACACGGAGTTCGACGTCCGTAACGACTCCCCGACGTTCGCGTCGACGGTCGCGGTGTCGGTCGACGTCCTGCCCGACGACCCGGACGCGGGCCGGATCACGGACCCGGACTACCTCGCCAGCCTCCGGTTCTCGATCGGCATGGGCGCCACGGCGACGTCCAGCGACATGGTGCTGCACAGCAACCTCACCCTCGAGGAGGCGCAGTCCGTCCAGCTGAAGAACCTCGCGCCCGGCGAGGACGCGGCCGTCCACGTCACCGCCAAGCTCCTCTCCCAGAGCGACTCGGGGGCGACCTACGAGGACAACGCGCTCAACGGCAAGGGCGCGCACCTGCAGGTGCGGATCGACGGCTCGTCGGTCTGACGAGCCCGGCCGTCCCCGGTCCGGCCGCTCCCGGGCAGGGCCGGGGGCTCCCCCACGCCCCCGGGCCGCACGCCCCGACCACGCGACGCAGGAAGGACCGAGATGCATCCCCGCCACTCCCCCGGACGGCCCCTCGCCCGTGCGGCGCTCGCGCTCGCGGGCGCGCTCGGCGTCGCGCTGGCGGCTGCGGCTCCGCCGGCGACCTCGGCGGCGTTCACCGACACCGCCCGGCTCGCGATCGCCGTGTCCACGGAGGCGGCCGGTCCCGTAGCGGCCGAGGCGCCCGACGCGGAGGCGGACCGGTCTGCGCGCCCCGCACCCGGGCCGGCTCCGGTCCCCGAGCCCGTCGGCGCTGCCGGGTCGGCCGGCCCCGACGAACCGGTCGACCCGGCACCCGCGGCGACGGCCGCCGCCGAGACCACCCAGCCGGGCGCCGCGCCGTCGCCGGGCTCGGGCGTGGAGGTCGGTCCTGCCGGCGGGCACCCCGCGGGCTGACGCGTCGGCGCCCGCGCGGCGACCGCGGACCTACGGAGCTCGCTCTCCACGGCTACCGAGTTCGCCCGCCCGGCTACGCGGATCCCCGCAGCTCCCCGGGCGGGCTCCGGGAGCGGGGCGATCCTCTCGTGCGACACGTCGAGGGGGAGGGAGCAGGACGATCGAGGGGATGAGGCGGTCGGTCGACGAGGTGCACCGGTGGCTCGCCACCGGGCAGGCCGTCGTCGTCCGCGGCGACGACGGCTCGGGACGCACGTCGGTCCTGGAGGCGGTGCGCGACGCCGCGTCGCACCGGTCCCGCGCGACCCTCCTGGTGCGAGCCGCCGGCGACGCGCCCTACGCACCGCTCCTCACGCACGCGGTGGGGTCGGGCGCGACCACCGCGGCTGCCCTCGTCGACCGCCTCGTCGCCGACGTCGGCGGCACGGACGGGCTGCTGCTCCTGGACGACGTGGACCTGCTGGACGCCGGCACCGCCGCCGTGGTGCTCCAGGCGGTCCGCCGGGTCGGCTGCGCGGTCGTGATGACGAGCGGGCGGGACGTGACGCGGCTGTCCGGCCCGACCGCGGACCTCGTCGCGCAGTGCGCTCCCGCGGAGGTCCGGGTGCTGCCGCTCGGCTTCGGGTCGATGTCCGCGCTGCTCACGGGTGCGCTCGGTGGCGCACCCGACGTCGCGCTCGTGTCCGCGGTGACGGCTCGCTCGGCGGGCAACCCGCGCGTCGCGCTCTCCCTCGTCCGCTCCGCGCGGTTCGCCCGTGCCATCCGGTGCGTCGACGGCCGGTGGACGAAGGTGCGGCCGCTCGACCAGGTCCCGCTGGACGCGGTCGCGCACGCGCTGCTCGCCCGCCTCGACGAGGCCCAGGTCGACGCCCTGGAGGCGGTCGCGCTCCGCGGGCCGGAGCACCCGGTGGATCCGCACGCCGACGGGCTCGACGCCGCGGTCGTGCAGCGCCTGCTCGCCGGGGGGCGCCTCGTCGCGCGCGGTCCGGGGCCGGGAGGCGCGGAGCTCGTCGTGTCTCCCCCGGCGCTCGCCGCCGCGCTGCGGCAGCGGCACGGCCGGCAGCCGTCGGCGGTGGCACCGCGGTCGGACGGCGCCCGGACGGGGCCGGGCCGGTCGCCCGGCCTGGGGATGCTCCTGCTGACGGAGCACGGCTGCGACGACACGGGCTACTGGCGCGTCGCCGCACACCTGACGTCGCTCCTGCAGGAGCGCTCCGCGACCGCCGA
Source organism: Cellulomonas sp. KU4C (assembly GCF_056868065.1). Classification (NCBI taxonomy): domain Bacteria; kingdom Bacillati; phylum Actinomycetota; class Actinomycetes; order Micrococcales; family Cellulomonadaceae; genus Cellulomonas; species Cellulomonas sp. KU4C. The sequence goes on from NZ_CP200322.1 coordinate 519,138, forward strand.
GCAGGTGGCGCGCGTCGCGTGGCTCCGTTCCCCGACCGTGGCGCACGCGAACTCCTACCTCGCGCTCCTCATGCGACGACCGGCCACCGACCTCGTGGAGGCGGTCCTGCGCGACACCCGGCACGCACCGGACGACGACCCCGAGGCGCAGGTGCAGCACCGCCTGTACGAGGCGCGGTGGGCGGCGTACCAGGGCGAGACGGTCGAGGCCGTCCGCCGGCGCATCGGCCCCGACGCACCCGCCCTGGAGCCCTTCCTGTCGGTCCACGAGACACGGGACTCGCTGGTGACGGCGCTGCGGGAGGGGGCCGAGGACACCACGGCCGTGGACCACCCGGTGGCGGACCTGCTGCTCCCGCTGCGCGGGTGGTCGCGCGTGGCGCGGGCCGCCGGAGCGCTGGAGGCGGGTCGACCGGACCTCACCCTGCGGCTGTGCGAGGAGGCGGGGGACGGCCCGCTGACGCCCGAGGTGCACCACCACCTCGCGGGGCTGCGGGGCGAGGCGCTGCTGATGCTCGACGACCTCCGGGGCGCGGAGCGGTGGTCGCGGGAGCACCTCGCCCAGGCCCTCGACGAGCTCGACACCGGCGGCATCCGGGTGCACGCCTGCGTGCTCGCCCAGGTCCTCATGTTCGCGGGACGGCCGCACGCCGCGTGGCGTGCGATCAGCACGTCCCTGCGGCTCGGGCCGCCGGGGCCGCTCGAGGACTCGTACTACCGGCGCACGCTCGTGCTCAGCGCGACGCTGCAGGTGCGGTCCGGCGCGCTCCCGGTCGCGCAGATCCTCGTCGCCGAGCTCGACGGCATCCCGCGAGGGTCCCGGCCGCTGATCCGGTCGATGCGCGCGCTCGCCCACGCGGCGCTCGAGGTCGCGCAGGGCGACGACGCCGAGGCCGCGGACCGGATGTGGGCGCGGGGCGAGCGGTACGTCCTCGCCGGGCAGCTCCAGCCGGGCCTCCTGTGCTGGCTGCTGTCGGCGGTGCCGATCGACGGCGCGCGACGTGCCGAGGTCAGCGCGGCCTGGGACCGCGTGCACCTCCCCCTGCTCGAGCCGTTCCTCCGCCTGCACGACGCCCTCAGCTCCGGCGACCTCGCCGCCGCCCAGGGGGCGCTCCCGACGGGGCGGGCGTGGATCGCGGCCGGGTTGGCCCGCTCGGCGAAGTCCGCGCTGGACCGGAGTAGGCGCTCGGCGGACCCGGGGACGGGGCCCCCACCCCCACCCCCGCGCCCCGTCCGCCCCGCGTCGGAACCGGGCGCAGGGCGCCTCTCGCTGCCGGTGGAGGTGCTGTCCGCGCGCGAGCGGGAGGTCGCGCTGCTCGCGCGCGCGGGGCTGAGCAACCGGCAGATCGCGGAGCGCCTCGTGCTGAGCGTCCGCACCGTGGAGAACCACATGAGCCGCGCGCTGCGCAAGCTCGGGTACACCAGCCGGGTCGAGCTCGACCTCTGGTCGGAGCTCGACCACGTTGTGCGGCCCGGGCGCGGACCGCCACCGACGGCTGCTGCCCGGCCCTCCGGGTACGCCGGGTCGCGTCCCGACCGCCGGGCCGGGGTCGGGCTCGGCACCGCGTCCAGGTGTGGAGGTGGTCGGGGCGGTGAGCGAGGGGCTCGGGCCGCGTGGTTCGCGGGAGCGCACCTCGTGGGTGGGTGCCGGTAGGTTGCCGGGCATGCGCCTCGCCACCTGGAACGTGAACTCCGTCCGCACCCGCGTCGACCGTGTCGTCGCGTTCCTGGAGCGGTCGGGCACCGACGTGCTCGCGATGCAGGAGACCAAGTGCAAGGACGAGCAGTTCCCGCGCGAGGCGTTCGAGGCCGCCGGCTACGAGGTGGTCACCAGCGGGTTCAGCCAGTGGAACGGCGTGGCGATCGCGTCGCGCGTGGGCATCACGGACGTCGAGCACGCGTTCGCCGGCCAGCCCGGCTGGGGCGAGGACCCGGTGACCGAGGCGCGGGCCCTCGGGGCGAGCTGCGGCGGGGTGCGCGTGTGGAGCCTGTACACCCCGAACGGCCGGGAGATCGGCGACCCGCACTTCGACTACAAGCTCCGCTGGCTCGAGGCGCTGCGCACCGAGGCGGCGCGCTGGATCGACGACGACGCCGGCGACCCCGCCCTGCCGGTGGCGCTGGTCGGCGACTGGAACGTCGCCCCGCTGGACACGGACGTGTGGGACATCGGGCTGTTCGCGGGCCGCACCCACGTCACCCCTGCCGAGCGGGACGCGTTCGCCGCGTTCGCCGCCGCCGGCTACACCGAGGTCTCGCGCACGCACCTGCCCGCCGAGCACACGTACACCTACTGGGACTACCAGCAGCTGCGGTTCCCCCGGAACGAGGGCATGCGGATCGACTTCACCTGGGCGTCGCCGGCGCTGGCACCCCGGGTCACCGGCGTCGAGATCGACCGGAACGAGCGCAAGGGCAAGGGCGCGTCCGACCACGTCCCGGTGATCCTCGACATCGCCGACGCGGCCTGAGCCCGTGACGACGCCCACCGGGTACCCCGAGGCGTACTACGCGCCCGGGTGGGGGTCGGCGCCCGCGCGGACGGACGGGGTGGCGGTCGCCGCGCTCGTGACCGGCCTGCTGGGCCTGGGGCCCGTCGCCCTGGTGCTGGGGCTCGTCGCGCTGCCCCGCACGCGGCCGGGCCGGCGACGGGGTCGCGGGCTCGCGGTCGCGGGCATCGTGCTCGGCGGACTGGGGGTGCTCGCGTGGGCCGCGCTCGCGGCGGTCGGCGTCGGCACCGCGCTGGCGACCCGGCCCCTGCCGGGCGACGTGGCCGAGCCGGTGGACGCGCGGGCGGTCCAGCTCGTCACGGGCAGCTGCGTCGCGGAGCTGCCCGCCGACGGGCCGGTGGACCGGGTGCGCGTGGTGCCCTGCGCCGACGTGCACGCGGCGCAGGTGGTCACGGCGTACGCGTTCGCCGACGACCTCCCGTGGCCGGGCCAGGACCGCGCGACCGCCACGGTGGCCGCCGCGTGCGACCTCACCCCCGCGGAGCAGGAGCGCGGGCTGCGCGCGGTGGCGTGGGCGCCGACCGAGCGGTCCTGGGCGAGCGGGGACCGCGACGGGCTGTGCCTGGCGGTGCTGCCGGAACCCGGGACCGGGTCGCTGCTGGACGCCGGCGGGCGGTAGCCGGCGGCGGGTCAGAGCTCGATGGTCAGGTGCGACGACACCAGTGCCCGCACCGCCCCGATCATGTCGGTGCGACCCCCGTCGAGCAGCCACTGCACCTGCATGCCGTCCATCAGCGCGATCAGCTGCCGGCCCGCGACCTCGGGGTCGACCTCCGGCCGGAGCTGGCCCGCGTCGCCCGCCTGCCGGTACGCGGCGACGGCGGCGCCCACCGAGGTCTGGTAGCGCTCGACGAAGAACGCGTGGGCGGGGTGCTCCGCGGAGGTGGCCTCGGCGGACAGCACCGCGTACAGCTCGACGATGTTCCGGCGCCCGGCGTTGAGCTCCACGAGCTCGACGAGCCGGCGCAGCGTCACGACGCCGTCGGTCTGGTCGAGCCCGACCCAGGCGATGTCGACCTCGTCGCGGTGCTCGAGGACGGCCAGCAGCAGCGACTCCTTGGTCGGGAAGTGGTGCAGCAGCCCGGGGTGCGAGATGCCGCAGCGGGCGGCGATCTCCCGCAGCGACGCACCGCGGTAGCCGACCTCGCCGAACAGGGCCATCGCCTGGTCGATGATCTCGCGCCGCTTCGCGCGCCCCTTGGCGTAGCCCCGCTGGACCTCGACGCTCATGGCACTCCCCCTGGCCGGACCGGTGGCACCGCCGTGGTGCCGGGGCACAGCGTCTCACAGCGGGCTTGCAGTCTCGACGCAAACCCGACCACCCGGTAGGCAACAGGGCTACAGTGGGGGAAAGTCCGATCGCACGAGGAGGTGCCCCGCATGTCCGTCGCATTCGACGTCGAGCGTGTCCTGGCCGAGCTCACCCTGGAGGAGAAGGCCGCGCTGACGTCCGGCTCCGACTTCTGGCACACCCAGGCGGTGGAGCGCCTCGGGGTGCCCGCCGTGATGGTGACCGACGGCCCCCACGGCCTGCGCAAGCAGGCCACCAGCGCCGACCACCTGGGCATCGGCGACTCCGTGCCCGCGACCTGCTTCCCGCCCGCCGCCGCGCTCGCGTCCACCTGGGACGTCGACCTGCTCGACCGGGTCGGTCGCGCGCTGGGCCGCGAGACCCGCGGCAACGAGGTCGCGGTGCTGCTCGGCCCGGGCGTGAACATGAAGCGGTCGCCGCTGTGCGGGCGCAACTTCGAGTACTTCTCCGAGGACCCGGCGCTGGCCGGCGACCTGGGCGCGGCCCTGGTGTCCGGCATCCAGTCGCAGGGCGTCGGCACGTCGCTCAAGCACTTCGCCGCGAACAACCAGGAGACCGACCGCATGCGGGTCTCCGCGGACGTGGACGAGCGCACGCTGCGCGAGATCTACCTCCCCGCGTTCGAGCGCGTGGTGACGCGGGCGCAGCCGTGGACGGTCATGTGCGCCTACAACAAGGTCAACGGCGTCTACGCCTCGCAGGACCCGTGGCTGCTGACCGGGCTGCTGCGCGACGAGTGGGGCTTCGAGGGCCTGGTCGTGTCCGACTGGGGCGCCGTCGCGGACCGCGTCGCCGCCGTCGCCGCGGGCCTGGACCTGGAGATGCCCGCCACCGGCGGCCGGACCGACGCGCTCGTCGTCGACGCGGTGAAGAACGGCGAGCTGGACGAGGCCGTGCTCGACGTCGCGGTGCGCCGCGTGCTGCGGATGGTGGCGCGCGCGCTGCCCGCCCTGGCCGAGCCCGGCGAGGTCGACGTCGAGGCCCACCACGAGCTGGCCCGCGAGGCCGCCGCCGACGGCTCGGTGCTGCTGAAGAACGCCCCTGTCGACGGCGCGCCCGTGCTGCCGCTGAGCGCGTCCGACGCCGCCTCGGCCGTGGTGATCGGCGAGTTCGCCCGCACGCCGCGGTACCAGGGCGCCGGGTCCTCGCAGGTGAACCCGACCCGCCTGGACGACGCGCTCACCGCGCTGCGCGCCGCCACGGGCACGGAGCTGCCGTTCGCCGCCGGGTTCTCCGTCGCCGGGGTCGAGGGGTCGCAGGACGCCGACGACGCCGCGCTGCTGGCCGAGGCCGTCGCGACCGCGCGGGACGCCGGGACGGTGCTGCTGTTCCTCGGGCTGCCCGCCCCCGACGAGTCCGAGGGCTACGACCGCACGCACCTCGGCCTGCCGGCCAACCAGGTCGCCGTGCTGCGCGCCGTCGCCGCGGTGAACCCCCGGGTCGTCGTGGTGCTCGCGAACGGCTCCGCGGTGACCGTCGAGTGGCAGGACGACGCGGCCGCGGTGCTGGAGACGTGGCTCGGTGGCCAGGCGGGCGGCTCGGCCGTCGCCGACCTGCTGCTCGGCGTCCGCACCCCGTCGGGCAAGCTCGCCGAGACGATCCCGCACCGTGTGGAGGACACCCCGGCGTTCGGGAAGCTTCCCCGGCGAGCTGGGGCACGTCCGGTACGGCGAGGGCGTGCTGATCGGCTACCGCTGGTACGACACCCGCCTGGTCGACGTCGCCTACCCGTTCGGCCACGGCCTGTCGTACACGACGTTCGGCTACTCCGACGTCACCGCGTCGGTGCGGGGCAAGGGCGCGGACGCCGCCGTCGACGTGTCCGTCACCGTGACCAACACCGGCGCCGTCGCGGGTGCCGAGACCGTGCAGGTCTACGTGGGCGACCCCGAGGCCGCCGTCCAGCGCCCGACGCGCGAGCTCAAGGCCTTCGCCAAGGTCGCGCTGGCGCCCGGGGCCTCGCGGACGCTGGCGTTCACGCTGTCCGCCCGCGACCTGTCCTACTGGCACCCGGGCCTGCACCGCTGGGTCGTCGGCGGCGGTCGCACCGTCGTCGAGGTCGGGTCGTCGTCCCGCGACATCCGCGGCACCGTCGAGGTCGCGGTCACCGGCGAGCCCCTGTGGGGCGACCTGACGGGCGACTCCACCGTCGCCGAGTGGCTGGCGCACCCCGTCGGCGCCCGCGTGCTCGGACCCTCGTTCGGCGAGGCCACCGGGCAGCTGGACGCCACGATGCTCGCGATGCTCGGCGACATGCCGATGCGCGTCGTCGCGGGCTTCGGGATGGGCGGGTTCGACGAGGACGGCCTCGCGGCGATGGTCGACGAGGTCGCCGCGGCCTGACCCCCCGCGCACCGGCCGACGGCCCGCCCCGCCCCTGCGGCGAGGCGGGCCGTCGGCACGTCTGGGGCCTGCGTCCCGGGTCGGCCGCGCGCCCGGGTGGCAGGCTGGACGCGTCGGCGCGACCAGCGCGGACGCACGGGCGAGAGGGGTTCTCCGATGGCAGGCAACCGGGTCGTGGTGGTCGGCGGCGGGTACGGCGGGACGCTGGTCGCCGCGCTGCTCGACGACGTCGCCGAGGTGGTGCTGGTCGAGCCGAAGGACGCGTTCGTGCACGCCTCGGCCGCCCTGCGCGCCGCGGTGGACCCCGCGTGGGAGGACCGGGTGTTCTTCGGCTACGGGAACCTGCTCGAGCGCGGGCGCGTCGTGCAGCAGCGCGTCGAGCGCGCCACGTCGGACCGCGTGCAGCTGGCCGGCGGCACGACGCTCGAGGCCGACCACCTGGTGCTCGCCACCGGCACGTCCTACCCGTTCCCGTCCAAGTTCATCGAGTCGGAGACCGCCGTCGCGCGCGCCCGGCTCGCCCGGATGCGCGAGGGCCTCGCCCGCACGGAGCGGGTGCTGGTCGTCGGCGCCGGGGCGGTCGGGCTCGAGCTGGCCGGCGAGCTCCTGGACGCCTACCCGCACCTGCGGGTCACGGCGGTCGACCAGGCCCCGGACGCGCTGACCACGGGCGACTACCTGCCCGAGCTCCGCGCCGCCGTGCACGCGCAGCTCGACGGCCGGGTGGACTTCGTGCTCGGGTCCCGCCTCGGCTACCTCCCGCCGTCGGACGTCGGCACGTACGAGCCGTTCGTCGTCGAGACCGAGGCGGGCGTGCGCGTCGAGGCGCAGATGTGGTTCCGCTGCTACGGCAACGTCCCCGCGAGCGACTACCTCGCGGGGGACCTCGCGTCGACCCGCAACGGCCTCGGCGAGGTGCGCGTCGACGCGCACCTCGCGCTCGTCGGCCACCCGTCGGTGTGGGCGGTCGGGGACATCACCGACGTCCGGGAGTCCAAGCGCGCGTCCGCCGCCCGGGCGCACGCCGAGGTGGTCGCGGCGAACATCCGCGCCCGCATCGAGGGCCGCGCACCCGCGGCGACGTACGCCCCCGCGCCCGAGCGCATCGTGCTGCCGCTGGGCCGCACCGGCGGCGCGAGCCAGCTGATGGCCGACGACGGCACCCGGCACGTCCTGGGCGCCGAGGAGACGAGCCGGATGAAGGGCGCGGACCTCTACTCGACGGCGATGGCGAAGCTCTTCGGCTGACACCCCGGCCCCGGGGTGCGACCTGGCGCGGGTCAGGCGGCGCGGCGGCGGCGGAGGCGGGTCCAGACGAACCGGACCACCACGACCGCGATCGCCGCGTACACCGCGTAGTTGATCCAGTCGGAGTAGCGGCCGACGTCCTCCCACTGCGCGCCCAGGACGTAGCCCGCGACGATCAGGCCCGTGTTCCAGACCGCGCTGCCGAGCGCCGTGTACGCGAGGAACCGGGCCTGCGGCATCCGCTCCAGGCCCGCCGGGACCGACACCAGCGACCGCACGACCGGTACGCAGCGACCGATCAGCACCGCGGCGCCGCCGTGCCGCTCGAACCACGACTCCGCGCGGTCCAGGTCCTCGACCTCCATCAGCGGGATCCGCTCGAGCCAGCGGCGCAGCCGCTCCCGACCGAGCCAGACGCCGAGCCCGTAGAGCAGCCACGCGCCGGCGACCGCGCCGACCGTCGCCGCGACCACCGCCCAGGCGAGCGGCATCTTCCCCTGGCTCGCGACGTATCCCGCGACGGGCAGCACGACCTCGGACGGGATCGGCGGGAACACGTTCTCCAGCGCGACCAGCAGGCCGACGCCCGCGGGCCCGAGCGCCTCGACGACGCTCACCACCCAGCCGGCGAGGCCGGTGAGCTCGGCGGGGTCCTGCGCGGCGGCGAGCACGGTGGTGGCGGTCATCACGCCCGATGGTCGCACCGCGGCACGACGCCCGCAGCACGACGCCCGCCCGGCGACCGGGTCGCACGGGCGGGCGTCGGGGGTGGCCCGGCGCAGGTCAGGCGCGCTCGAGCACCAGCCCGGTGCCGCCGTCGGGGGCGCGCGTGACCCGGACGGTGTCGCCGTCGTGCACCTCGCCGGCCAGGATCAGCCGCGCGAGGCGGTCGCCGATCTCGCGCTGCACGAGCCGGCGCAGCGGGCGGGCGCCGTACGCCGGGTCGAACCCCTCGATCGCCAGCCACTCGCGTGCGGCGGGGTCGACGTCGAGCACGATCCGCCGGTCCCGCAGCCGCCCGGCCAGGGACGCCACCTGCAGGTCGACGATCCGGCTGAGCTCGTCGAGCGACAGCGGGTCGAACAGCACGACGTCGTCGAGCCGGTTGAGGAACTCCGGCTTGAACGCCTCCCGGACGGCGCCCATCACGCCGTCGCGCCGGGCGGCGTCGTCGAGCGTCGGGTCGACGAGGAACTGCGAGCCGAGGTTCGACGTGAGCACCAGGATGACGTTCCGGAAGTCGACCGTGCGCCCCTGGCCGTCGGTGAGCCGCCCGTCGTCCAGCACCTGCAGCAGGATGTCGAACACCTCGGGGTGGGCCTTCTCGACCTCGTCCAGCAGCAGCACGGAGTACGGGCGCCGGCGGACGGCCTCGGTGAGCTGGCCGCCCTCCTCGTAGCCGACGTAGCCCGGGGGCGCCCCGATCAGGCGCGCCACCGAGTGCCGCTCGGCGTACTCGGACATGTCGATCCGCACCATCGCGCGCTCGTCGTCGAACAGGAAGTCCGCGAGCGCCTTCGCGAGCTCGGTCTTGCCGACGCCGGTCGGGCCGAGGAACAGGAACGACCCGGTGGGGCGGTCGGGGTCGGCGACGCCCGCCCGGGAGCGCCGGACGGCGTCGGAGACGGTGGTGACGGCCGTGTGCTGGCCGATCAGCCGCTGCCCGAGCACCTCCTCCATCCGCAGGAGCTTCGCGGTCTCGCCCTCGAGCAGCCGGCCCGCGGGGATGCCGGTCCAGGCGGCGACGACCTCGGCGATCTCGTCGGGCCCGACCTTGTCGGCGATCATCGGGGCCTCGTCGCGCGGGGCGGCGCCGGCCTCGGCGCGCTCGCGCTCCTCGGCGGCGGCGATCTCCTGCTCGACGGCCGGGATCTCCCCGTACTGGATGCGCGCGGCACCGGACAGGTCGCCCTCGCGCAGCAGCCGGTCCGCGGTGGACCGCAGCTCGTCCAGCCGGGCCTTGAGGTCGCCGACGAGGTTGTGCCCGGCCTTCTCCTTCTCCCAGCGGGCGGTGAGCCCGGCGAGCTCCTCGCGGCGGTCGGCGAGGTCGGCGCGCAGCTTCTCCAGCCGGTCGCGGGAGGCCGGGTCGTCCGCCTCCGACAGCACGACCTCCTCCATCTCCAGGCGGGTGACGGCGCGCTGCAGCTGGTCGATCTCGACCGGGGAGGAGTCGAGCTCCATCCGCAGCCGGGACGCGGCCTCGTCGACCAGGTCGATCGCCTTGTCCGGGAGCTGGCGTCCCGGGATGTACCGGTCGGACAGCGCGGCGGCGGCGACGAGCGCGGCGTCGGCGATGGTGACCTTGTGGTGCGCCTCGTACCGCTCCTTGAGGCCGCGCAGGATCGCGACGGTGTCCTCGACGGAGGGCTCGCCGACGAACACCTGCTGGAACCGGCGCTCGAGGGCGGGGTCCTTCTCGATCCGCTCCCGGTACTCGTCCAGGGTGGTGGCGCCGACGAGGCGCAGCTCCCCGCGGGCGAGCATCGGCTTGAGCATGTTGCCGGCGTCCATCGCACCCTCGCCCCCGGCGCCCGCGCCGACGACGGTGTGCAGCTCGTCGATGAAGGTGACGACCTCGCCCTCGGACGAGGTGATCTCCTCCAGGACGGCCTTGAGCCGCTCCTCGAACTCGCCGCGGTACTTCGCGCCCGCGACCATCGCCGCGAGGTCGAGCGAGATGAGGCGCTTGCCGCGCAGGGACTCCGGCACGTCGCCGGCGACGATGCGCTGGGCGAGCCCCTCGACGACGGCCGTCTTGCCGACGCCGGGCTCGCCGATCAGCACCGGGTTGTTCTTGGTGCGGCGGGACAGCACCTGGATGACGCGGCGGATCTCGGCGTCGCGGCCGATCACCGGGTCGAGCCGGCCGTCCCGCGCGCGCTGGGTGAGGTCGACGCCGTACTTCTCGAGCGACTTGTAGGTGCCCTCGGGGTTCGGGCTGGTCACGCGCGACGAACCGCGGACGGACGGCAGCGCGGCGGCGAGCGCGTCCCGGGAGGCGCCCTGGGCGCGCAGCGCGTCGGCGACGCCGGTCTGCCCGGCGGCCAGCCCCAGCAGCAGGTGCTCGGTCGAGACGTAGTCGTCGCCGAGGGTCCGCGCCTCGGACGACGCCGCCTCGATGACCGCGGCGGTCGCGCGGGACGCCGTGGGCTGCGCGACCGACGACCCGCTCGCGGTGGGCAGGCCGACCAGGACGGCGCGGACCGCCCGCCCGAGCGCCGTCCGGTCCGCGCCGACGGCGTCGAGCAGGCCGTTCGCGACCCCGCCCTCCTGGGCGAGCAGCGCGTTCAGCAGGTGGGCCGGCTCCAGCTGCGGGTTCCCGGCGGCCGACGCCTGCTGGATGGCGTCGCCGATGGCCTCCTGCGACTTGGTGGTGAGCTTCGCGTCCAACGTCCCCTCCGTGCGTGCCTCGTGCGTGCGGTCCCGCGGGTGCCCGCGGGGGTGGTCAGGTGCTCTCAGGTTCCGTCCGGTGCAACCCGGCCCAAGTTGAGCCTATTCCGCTCAACTCTGCGTGGCGAGCCCTCGCGCCCGGTGACGCGATGCGCGGGCGCGCGGCGGCGCGGGCGACCCCGCCCCTACCCGAGCCTCCGCCGGACGGCTCGTCATAGCGCACTGTGACTCTGACCCGCGTCATGACTCGTTGTGACCAGGTTCACGTCACCGACACGCGCCCGACGCGCTGCCGCAACACCGGGCACCCGCGCTGAGCAGCGACACCGCTGTCCGGAGATACCTCCGGACATATCCGACTTGCACGACTGTGATCTGGACATTTACGGCAATCCGGACCACGCAGACGTGATCCATCTCACAAAACGTGTCCGATTCGCCCGAAGGGAGTTGCGCTGCGCCAGCCCCGCCCAACACTCTTGGACCACTCCCGCCGGGATCACATCCGGCTCACAGGAAGCCCCCGACCGGACCCTCCATCCGCTCGAACGGGTGACCCTCAGTCAACAGCCGCCCGCCCGCCGAGTCACAACGGACGGACCCTCGAGCAGCCAGCTCGGACGGACACCGCCCACCGCCCCACCCGCGTTGCCCCCTCCTTGCCGCGTCACCGTCGCCGCCGGCTCTTCCGACACGACCCGCGCCGAGGTGAGCGATGTTCATCTTCATCCTGCAGATCCGGCACATGCTCGACGACCACGCCGAGCTGTACCTCTTCACCGTCTTCTCCGGGCTCGTCTGGGCCCTGTGGATCCTCAAGGTCGTCCTGTCGCGGCGGTACCGCCCCTGGGTCGCCGAGCACCACGAGACCACCAGCGTCATCGTCCCCGTCGTCGACGAGCCGCTCGACCTGTTCCGCGACGTGCTCACCCGGGTCACCGAGCAGCACCCCGACGAGGTCATCGTCGTCATCAACGGCGCCCGCAACCCCGACCTCGAGGCGGTGTGCGACGAGTTCGCGCCGCTGGTCCGCTGGGTGCACACCCCGATCCCCGGCAAGCGGAACGCGGTGAAGATCGGCACCGAGCTTCTCGAAGTACGACGTCACCGTGCTGCTCGACTCCGACACGGTGTGGACGCCGGGCACGCTCTCGGAGCTCATCAAGCCGTTCAAGGACTCGAACGTCGGCGGCGTCACCACCCGCCAGCGCATCCTCGAGCCCTCGCGCTCCTGGATCACCCGCTGGGCGGACTGGCTGGAGAACTCGCGCTCGCTCTACTCGATGCCCGCGCAGTCCGTCCTCGGCCAGGTGGGCTGCCTCCCCGGGCGCACCATCGCCTTCCGGCGGCACATCCTCATCGACGTCATGCACGACTTCATGACCCAGCGGTTCATGGGCGTGTTCCTCGAGGTCTCCGACGACCGGACGCTGACCAACCTCACCCTCAAGCAGGGGTACCGGACGGTCTACCAGCACACCAGCCTGGTCTACACGGACGCCCCGCTGCAGGTGAAGAAGCTGTTCAAGCAGCAGCTCCGCTGGGCGCGCGGCTCGCAGTACAACACCCTGCGGATGCTGCCCTGGATGCTCGGCCACGCCCCGGTGCTGTCGATCTTCTTCCTGGCCGACATCATCCTGCCGTTCCTGCTGGTCGGGACGATCGCCGGCTGGGTCTACCGGTCCGTCACCGGCACCGGCGTCAACCTCTACGAGGCGATGCTCGAGACCTACGGGGCCCAGGCCGGCTGGTTCTGGGTGATCGCGCTCATGGTCGTGTCGTCCGTGCTCTCGATGGCGATCCGGCAGATCCGGCACCTGCAGGAGGTCCCCAGCGACTTCTTCCGGCTGCCGATCTTCATCATCGTCTCGACGTTCTTCCTGATGCCGGTCCGCCTGCTCGGGTTCCTCCGCATGGCGCACGCCTCCGGCTGGGGCACCCGCGCCGGTGCCTACGCCGGCGGTGACCCGGGCCAGAGCGACGACGCCGAGTCGGCCTCGCTCGAGGCCGAGCTCGACCTGATGTCCCGCCCGGCGCCCGTCGACGTCGTCGACCGCGACGCGCGCTCCGGCGGGTTCCCGACGCAGCGCGACCACGCGGCGGACGACGGCGGCGACCACGGCACCCCGGTGCCCGTCGGCGCCCCGGCCCTGCACGCCGAGGCCGGGACGTCCCCGGCCGCCGGACCCGCGTGGCACGCCACCACCGCCGCGCAGCCCGGCACCGCCCCCGCGGCCGAGGCGTCCCGGCGGCAGGCCCGCGCCGCCGCCCCCGCACCCGCCCGCCGACGGCTCAACCCGCTCGCCGCCATCCCCTACGGGATCGCCGTGATCCTGTTCGCCCTGGAGGCCCTGCTCTATGTCTGACGCCCAGCACCCCCACGGCAAGGCCTGGTGGGCCCCGACGATGGGCCGGATGACCGTCCGCGCCCGCATCGCCACGGCCACCATCGCCATCGCCCTGCTCGCCATCACGCTCGTCGTGTGGAACACGCCCGCCGTGTCCTCGATCGTCAACGCCCAGGCCGACGAGCCCACCGCCGCGGAGCTCGCTCCCGGGCCCGCAACGCCGAGCTCGAGGCGCAGCTCGAGACCAGCCGCTCCCAGGCCGACGCGCTGCGCGACGTCCTGTCCGACGAGCAGGCCGCCCGCAAGAAGGGCGAGGAGGCGCGCGCCGCCGCCCAGGCCCAGCGCGACGCCGAGGCCGCCCAGCAGGCGCAGGCCGGCTCCGGCTCCTCGCAGTCCTCGGGCCGGTCCTCGGCCAGGAAGAGCACGAGCTCGTCCGGCAAGGGCACCAGCGGCGCCAAGGCGCCCACCACCGGTGCCGGCGCGGCGAACCCGAGCAACCCCCGACCCGAGAACCCGACGACCCCCGCCGAGCCGGTCGCCCCCACGGCGCCGTCCAAGGCGGAGCTGCTGGACCCGAGCCAGCGCTACTTCGGGATGTACACCGAGCAGGCGCCGTTCAACTGGGCCACGTTCGACGACGCCGCCCAGGACGTCGGCCGGCAGCAGAGCCTGGTCGGCTACTTCGGCGGCTGGGACGAGCCCTACCGCGCGAACGCCGTGACCCGGGCCTGGCAGCGCGACATGCTGCCGATGCTCACCTGGGAGTCCCGCCCGATCGCGTCCAAGAACGACGTCGTCGACGAGCCGGCGTACAGCCTGCCGAAGATCATCGCGGGCGACTTCGACGCCTACCTCACGCAGTACGCCCAGGACATCGCGACCACCGGCCTGCCGCTCGCGATCCGCCTCGACCACGAGATGAACGGCGTCTGGTACCCCTGGGCCGAGCAGACGTCGTCCGGCGCCCCGATCAACGGCAACGGCGTGGGCGACTACGTGACGATGTGGCGGCACGTCCACGACATCTTCGAGGCCAACGGCGCCAACCAGTACGTGATCTGGGTCTGGGCCCCGAACATCATCAACAACCTCCCGGCCGTGCACCAGGGCCAGGACCACCTCGCGGCCCTCTACCCCGGCGACGCGTACGTCGACTGGGTCGGCGTCTCGGGATACCAGCGTCCGCCCTACAAGGCCGACAACGACGCGACGTTCTCCTACACGTACGACCGCACGCTCGACCAGCTGCGGGCGATCACGGACAAGAAGATCCTGCTCGCCGAGGTCGCGGCCTCCGAGGTCGGCGGCACGAAGCCGCAGTGGGTCCGGTCGTTCTTCCAGGGCTTCGACCCCGGGGCGAACGACGACGTCATCGGGTTCGCCTGGTTCAACCTCGCGATCACCACCTACTCCGGCGGCCAGCTCGTCACCAACGACTGGCGGGTCGACTCGCGGGCCAACAGCCTCGAGGCGTTCCGCACCGGTCTCGCCGACCCGGCCCGCAACTTCGGCGGCACGCTGCTGACCGCGCCGCCCGGAACCGGGTCCGGGGCCGAGCAGCAGGCGCCCGCGCAGGCTCTCGCGCCGGAACCCGCACCGGCACCGGCACCCAGCCCGGCTCCGACCACGGCGCCCGCACCGACCGCGTCGCCCGCACCCACGGCGTCGCCCGCCCCCTCGGCCACGCCGAGCGCGACGCCCACCCCGACCCCGACGGCCGCACCGTGAACCGCCGGACCCGCACTCCCCGCCACCCGCGCACCACCGTGAGGAGCACTGCCATGAACGACGCGTCCCTCTCCGCCGCCACCCTGGCCGCCGAGACCCTGGCCACCGACGACCTCACCGCCGACGAGACGACCGGCGGCGGCGCCCGCGACGGCGCGCCGAAGATCAGCGTCTTCGGCACCGGCTACCTCGGTGCGACCCACGCGGTCGCGATGGCCGAGCTCGGCTTCGAGGTCCTCGGCGCCGACACCGACCAGGGCAAGGTCGACGCCCTCGCCGCCGGCAAGGTGCCGTTCTACGAGCCCGGGCTCGACCCGCTGCTCGAGAAGCACCTCGCCACCGGCCGGCTGCGGTTCACCTCGGACCTCGAGGAGGCCGCACGGTTCGGCGACGTGCACTTCATCTGCGTCGGCACGCCGCAGATGAAGACCAGCCACGCCGCGAACCTGGCGTACGTGGAGTCCGCGGCGACCACCATCGCCCGCAACATCACCAAGGACGCGCTGATCGTCGGCAAGTCGACCGTCCCGGTCGGCACCGCCGCGCGGCTGCGCACCCTGATCGCCGCCGAGCTCCCCGCGGGCCGCTCCGCCGAGCTGGTCTGGAACCCCGAGTTCCTGCGCGAGGGCAAGGCCGTCGACGACACGCTGCACCCCGACCGCATCGTGCTCGGCGGCACCAGCGCCCAGGCCGAGGCGACGCTCCGCGAGGTCTACGCCGGCCCGATCGCCGAGGGCACCCCGGTCGTCGTCTGCGACCTGCCCACCGCCGAGCTCGTCAAGGTCAGCGCCAACGCGTTCCTCGCCACGAAGATCTCGTTCATCAACGCGATCTCCACCGTGTGCGAGGCCGCCGGCGCCGACGTCACCGTCCTCGCCGACGCCCTCGGGCACGACGTGCGGATCGGCCGCCAGTTCCTCAACGCCGGCCTCGGGTTCGGCGGCGGCTGCCTCCCGAAGGACATCCGCGCGCTCATGCACCGCGCCAACGAGCTCGGCGCCTACCGGGCCTCGGCGCTGCTCCAGCAGGTCGACGAGATCAACATGGGCCAGCGCGAGCGCGTGCTGGACATGGCGGTCGAGGCCTGCGGCGGCTCCGTGCTGAACCGCCGGATCGGCGTCCTCGGGGCGGCCTTCAAGCCGGACACCGACGACGTCCGCGACTCGCCGGCGCTCAACGTCGCGGCGGCGCTGCACCTGCGCGGCGCCCAGGTCACCGTCTTCGACCCGGAGGCCGGCGACACCGCCCGCCGCTCGTTCCCGACGCTGTCCTACGCGACCTCCATCGAGGAGGCCGTCGAGGGCACCGACGTCGTGCTCGTGCTCACCGAGTGGGACGAGTTCGCGAACGCGGACGCCGAGAAGCTGGCCCCGCTGGCCACCCACGCCCGGGTGGTCGACGCGCGCGGCCGGCTCGACCCCGCGCGTTGGCGCGACGCCGGCTGGCAGTTCGCCGGGCTGGGTCGCACCGCCGCCTGACAGGCGGCCACGGTCGGGGGCGTCCCGGCAGCACGGCGCGCGGAGGGGGCGCCGGACTGCCGGGGCGCCCCTTCCGCGTGTCGGGGGTCGGTGGTCTGATGGGGCTGCGGGCGGCTCGCGCCCGCGCACCCGCACCGACGCGAGGGGGACGACCATGAGCGTGCGCGAGGAGCCCTGGGACGAGGGGACGCCCTGCTGGGCGGAGCTCGCGGTCCCCGACCTGGAGCGCGGCCGCCGGTTCTACGGCGAGCTGCTCGGGTGGGAGTTCGCGATCGGGTCCGCGGAGACGGGCTACTACAGCGAGGGCCTGGTCGGCGGGCGGCGCGTCGCCGCGCTCAACGGGTACCGGCCCGACTCGACCGCGCCCGTGTCGTGGCTGACGTTCCTCGCCGCCGCCGACACGACCGCGACCGCCGCGCGCGCGACCACGGCCGGTGCCGTCGCCCTCGCCGGGCCGGTGGACGTCATGGGCTTCGGGCGGATGGCGGTGCTCGCCGACCCGGTCGGGGTGCCGTTCGCGCTCTGGCAGGCCGGCACGTCGCTGGGCGCCGAGGTCGTGAACGAGCCCGGCACGATGATCTGGAACGAGCACATGTCGAGCGACTGGACCCGCGCCCGCGACTTCTACACCGGCACGTTCGGGCTGACGCCCGAGGACATGAGCGCCCCGGGCTTCGACTACGCGACGCTGCAGCGCGGCGACCGGGCCGTCGGCGGGATCGGCGCCTGGGACGACGCCCCCGGCTGGCAGGTCTACTTCGGCGTGGCGGACACCGACGCGACCACCGCGGCGGCCGAGCGGCTGGGCGGTGCGGTGGCCCTCGCCCCGCAGGACAGCACCTACGGCCGGCTCGCGTGGGTGGTCGGGCCGTTCGGGGAGCGCTTCTGGCTGATGTCGACCGACGAGGCCAGCACCCCCGCGGCACCCTGACCGCGCTGATGCGGGCCCGGCGCCGGTGCGGGTGCGGCGCCGGTGCGGCTGCGGCGCGCGACTACCCTCGACGCCGTGCCCGCACCCGACGACCACCCCGCCCGGCCCGGCGACGCGTTCCGGCACGCCTCCAAGGCGACCGGCGAGTCCGTCCGCACGTTCCACCCCCGCCGCGCGACCCTCGGTGCCCGCCGCGGCGACGCCCTCGACCGGCTGTGGCCCGCGCTCGGGTTCTCGGTGCACGACCCGGACCTCGGCCTCGCGCCGACCGGGCCCGACGGGACGCTCGACGCCGCGCGGCTGTTCGGCCGCACGGCGCCGGTGGTGCTCGAGATCGGCTCCGGCATGGGCGACGCGACCGCCGAGATGGCCGCCGCCGACCCCGCCCGCGACTACCTCGCCGTCGAGGCGCACCTGCCCGGCATCGCGCACCTGCTGACCCTCGTCGAGGACCGCGGGCTGACCAACGTCCGCGTCGCGCACGGCGACGCCCTCGACCTGGTGCGCCGGGTCGTCGCCCCCGACTCGCTCGACGCGGTGCACGTGTTCTTCCCCGACCCGTGGCCCAAGGCCCGCCACCACAAGCGGCGCATCATCGCCCCGGCCCACGTCGCGCTGCTGCGCAGCCGGCTCGTGCTCGGCGGCACCCTGCACCTCGCCACCGACTGGGCGCCCTACGCGGAGCAGATGCTCGAGGTCGTGACCGCCGACGAGGGCCTGGCCAACGCGCACCCCGGGTACGCCCCGCGCCCCGCGCACCGCCCGGTCACCAAGTTCGAGCGCCGCGCCCTCGACGCCGGCCGCCCGGTCCACGACCTCGTCGCCACCCGCACCCGCTGACCCGCCCGACTCCCGCACCCTCCCCGCCCCCCCTCCCCGGCGCCCACCCGGCCGACGAGAGGTCACGACACGCTGGCGCACCGGGGCGCCGCCCAGCGTGTCGTGACCTCTCGTCGCCGGCGCGCGCGAGGGTGCGGGGTGCGGGTCAGGCCCGGGGCGGGAGGCGGACGACGCGGTCGGCGGTGCGGACGGCGCCCGGGCGGTGGGCGATGACCAGGACCGTGCGGCCGCGGGCGGCCTCGGCCAGGGCGTCCTGGATCTCGGCCTCGGTGGCGACGTCGAGCTGGCTGGTCGCCTCGTCGAGCACCAGCACGGGCGCGTCCAGGAGCAGCGCGCGGGCGATCGCGACCCGCTGCCGCTGACCGCCGGACAGCCGCTCCCCCATCTCGCCGACCCGGGTCTCGTAGCCGTCGGGCATCGCCACGACCGCGTCGTGCAGCGCGGCGCGACGGCAGGCCTCGACGAGCTGCTCGTCGGTCGCGTCGGGCGCGGCGAGGCGGAGGTTGGCGGCGAGGGTGTCGTTGAACAGGTAGGTCGTCTGCGACACGACGGCCACGTGCCGGCGCAGCTCGTCGAGCGACACGTCGCGGACGTCCACCCCGCCCAGCAGCACCCGGCCGGCGTCGGGGTCCCACGCGCGGGTCAGCAGGTTGACCAGCGTCGACTTCCCGGAGCCGGAGGCGCCGACGACCGCGGTGGTCTCCCCCGCCGGCACGTGCAGGTCCAGGCCGGTGAGCACCGGGCGGCGCTCGGGGGCGCTGCCGCCGGCGAGCGCGACGGCAGCGGGGTCGTCGGGGTCGACCTCCACCTGCGGGTAGGTGAACGCGACGCCCTCGAACCGGATGTCGAGCGGCCCGTCGGGCAGCGGCACCGGGTGCGCGGGCGAGGTGGTGGCGGGGGCGGCGTCGGTGATCCGCCAGATCCGGCGGGCGGACGCGAACGCCTGCTCCAGGTCGGGGGCGACGCCCTCGACGGCCAGGACGGGGGTGAACACCGCCAGCGCGAGCACGACCGCCACCGCGTAGTCGCCCCAGGCCAGCGCACCCGCGGAGACGCGGCCGGCACCGACCAGCGCGACCGTCACCACGGCACCGACCAGCAGCACGCCGTTCGCCGCCCGGCGGCGCGCGGTCCAGGTCGCGAGCGTGCCGAGACCGGCGTCGACGTCCTCGGCGAGCGCCCGGGCGTCGGCGCGGCGGCGGTCGGCCGCGCCGAACGCCAGGACCTCGCGGACGCCCTGCAGCGACTCGGTGACGAGCTGGGCGACGCGGCCGCGGGTGGCGCGGACGCGGGTCGCGGCGGCGGCGCTGGGGGTGCGGCCCCAGCCGGGCACGACCGCGCCGACGAGGACCAGGAACGGCAGCAGGACCAGCGCGAGCACCGGGTCGTAGCCGACGGCGAGCACGACGAGCACCACCACCGGCACGACCATGGCCGTCACCGCGGGCACGAGGGTGTGCGCGAAGAACACCTCGACGCGGTCGACGTCCTTGGTCGCGCGGTTCACCAGGTCGCCGGTGCGCCGGGACAGCACGCCCGCCGGCGACTGCGGGGCCAGCCGGTCGTAGAAGTCGACCCGCAGCAGGGCGAGCGCCCGGAACGCCACGCCGTGCCCCGCGAACTGCTCGAGGTAGCGCAGCACGCCCTTGGCCAGCGACATCACGACCAGCGTCCACACCACCGGGGCGACGGCGGCGTCCGGGTCCTGGGCGACCCGCGCGACGCCCCAGGCGCTGACGCCGAGCAGGCCGATGCCGAGCAGCTGGGCCAGCACCCGGCAGACCAGCGACGCGGCGAGCGGTGCGAGGACCGGGCGGCCGAACCGCACGAGCCGGCGGGAGACGGCCGTGCGGCTGAGCGGGGTGGCGGTCGAGGTCGGGGTCGCCGGGGGGCGGGCGGTGGCGGTGCTCACGGCGTGACCTCCTGGGCGGTGCCGGACAGGTCCAGCGCGCGGGCGTAGTACGAGTCGAGCGCGCCGAGCCGGTCGGGCGGACCCTGCTCGACGATGCGGCCCTCCGCGAGCACCAGCACCTCGTCCACCCGGCGGACCGTGCTCAGCCGGTGCGCGACGACCACCACGGTGCGGCCCTCGCCGGCGCGGTCCAGCGCCTCGACCAGGGCCCGCTCGGACGCGGCGTCGACCTGGCTGGTGGGCTCGTCCAGCAGCAGCACGGGCGCGTCCTTCAGCAGCGCCCGGGCGACCGCGAGCCGCTGGGCCTGGCCACCGGACAGCGACAGGCCGCGCTCGCCGACCCGGGTCGCGAGCCGGTCGGGGAACCCGCGCACGTCGTCGGCGAGGTTCGCCTCGGCGAGCACCGACCACAGCAGGTCGTCGTCGGCGTCGGGCGCGGCGAGCCGGAGGTTGTCGGCGAGGGTGCCGGTGAACAGGTACGTGCTCTGCGCGACGACGGCGGTCTGCGCGCGCACCCAGGCGACGGGGACGGTGGTGGCGTCGTGCCCGCCGACCCGCACCTGCCCGGAGGCGGGCCGCAGGTGGGCCTGCAGCAGCGCGGCGACCGTGCTCTTGCCGGAGCCGGACGGGCCGATCAGGGCGACCCGGCCCCCGCGCGGCACCGCGAACGAGACGTCGTCGAGCACCGGGCGCCCGCCCGGGTAGGCGAACGAGACGTGCTCCAGCGCGACGGCCTCGGGCGCCGGGGCACCGGCCCGGGGTGCCGCGTCGGCCGGCGGACCCACGAGGGTGCTCGTCGCGGGGACCCGCACGCCCGGCGCGTCGGCGGCGACCGCGTGCTGCGCGAGCAGGGTGTCGATCTCCCGCACCGCGGCGCGGCCGCCCATGCCGACGTAGAAGAACGACCCCACCCGGTCGAGCGGCTCGAGCAGCACCGTCGACACGAGCACCACCGCGACCGCCTGGCCCGGCGTGATCGCCCCGTCCCGCAGCCGCGCCATCGCCAGACCCGCGGCCGCCGTGACCATCGCGAGCGAGAACGACGAGTCGATGACCAGCAGCACCAGCTGGTTGCGCGCCAGCAGGCGCATCACCATCCGGCGCAGCTGCTCGGCACCGCGGGCGAGCTCGGCGCCCTTCGCGGCGGCGCGGCCGTACGCGGTGGAGGTCGGCAGGCCCTGGATCGCGTCGAGGAACTGGGCGGCGAACCGCCGCGCCGTCGTCCGGTACTGCACGGACACGCCGCGGAACGCCTTCTGGAACCCGCCGACCAGCAGCGGGATCGCCGGGAGCAGCAGCGCGAGCCAGCCCGCGAGCACCCAGTCGACGACCGCCCCGAGCGCGACGAGCGCGATCACCGGGACCGTCATCGAGGCGAGGATCGGGAACCGGAAGGTCACCTCGTACGACGCCGCGCGCTCGACGCCGTCGGTCGCCGTCGACACGAACCGGCCGGCGCGCTCCTGCGTGCGGAACGCGACGCCGAGCCGGAACACCTGGTCCAGCAGCACGTCGCGGCGCTGAGCCTCGCGCGGACCGACCGCGGCGAGGCTGACCCGCGGGCCCGCGAACGCCGCCGCGGCCATCACGACGACGCCGAGGACGAGCGCGACCACCGTGCCCGACGAGGTGCCCGCGCCGGTGCGCGCGCCGTCGAGCACCGCGCCGAGCGCCAGGTACACGGTCGTCGTGCCGGCGGCGACCACCCAGGTCAGCAGCGCGGGCAGCACGGCGGTGCGCCGCGGCAGCGGCGGGGTGGGGACGACCGGGGGGCCGACGGGCCCGGCACCCGGGCGACCGGGGTGCCCGCCGCCGGGGTGACCGGGGTGACCGCCGGGGTGCCGCGGATGCCCGCCGGCCTGGCCGGGGTGCCCGCCGCCCGGACGTCCCGGGTGCCCGCCGGGTCGCCCACCCGCTGCCGGACGGCCGGTGGCGGCGTGCGGTGCGGTCATGCGGGAGCCTCCGTGCAGGG
The DNA here is from genome assembly GCF_056868065.1 of Cellulomonas sp. KU4C. Taxonomy (NCBI): domain Bacteria; kingdom Bacillati; phylum Actinomycetota; class Actinomycetes; order Micrococcales; family Cellulomonadaceae; genus Cellulomonas; species Cellulomonas sp. KU4C. The sequence continues at coordinate 541,150 of NZ_CP200322.1, forward strand.
TTCGCAGCCCCGTGCGGGTGGGGCTCATCGGTCAGCACCATGCCACCACCCGCGCCGGTCCCGCTCGCCGAGGGCGCATCCCGCCTCATACGCCGTCGCAACGGCGAGTACGCCCTCGCGGGGGCGTCAGGGGCGCGGGGGCGTCAGGCGCGCGGGGCGTCCGGGGGCGTGGAGCGCTCGGCGGCGCGGGCGGCGTCGCGCTCGCGCAGGCGCTGCTCCTCGCGCTTGACCTCGGCCTGGGTCGCGCGCTCGCGGTGGAGCCACTCGGGGCTCTCGGCGATGATCGCGTCGATCTGCTCGGTGGTCAGCGGGTCGGTCAGCCCGGCCCGGCCGAGGCCCGACGTCGAGATGCGCAGCCGCGCGGCGACGACGGAGCGGGGGTGGGGTCCGGTGCGGCGCAGCTCGGCGAGCCACTCCGGGGGCGTGCGCTGCAGGGCGTCGAGCTGCTCGCGGGACACCGGGCCGGCCTGGAACTCCGCGGGCGTCGCGGGCAGGTAGACGCCGAGCTTCGCCGCCGCGGTCGCGGGCTTCATGGTCTGCGTGGTGCGCGCGCGGCGGGCGGGCGCGGCGCCGGCCTGCTCGGTGGTGCTGCCCTGCTCGGCGGGGCTGGCCGGGGCGGCGGGGCTGTCCTGCGGGTCGGAGGTCACCGCACCAGGATACGGACCGTGGGCGCCCCGCGTCGCCGCCCGCGCGGCACCCGCCCGGCGCCCCGCGGCTACGCTGGCCGCGATGTCCGAGCACCCCGCCGCCGCCGACCCCTCCGAGCTGGCCGGCCCGCCCCCCGAGCCGTCCGTCGCCGCCGTCGACGGGCCGCCGGACGGCGCCGTGTTCCGGCTGCTCCTGGTGCCGGGCGTCGTGCCCGCGTCGTGGGTGCGCACCTGGCGCGAGCGGGTCACCGACGTGCCGCTCGAGCTGGTGCACGCCCCCGCCGCCGACGCCCAGGACGTGCTCGCGGCGGGCGGGGCCGAGGCGGCGTTGCTGCGGCTGCCCGTCGACCGCGACCGGGTGTCCGCGATCCCGCTGTACACCGAGACCACGGTCGTCGTGCTGCCGAAGGACCACGAGCTGACGACGCTCGCCGAGGTCGGCCCGGACGACCTGGCCGAGGAGACCCTGATCACCCCCGCCGACGACGTGCTGCGCTGGGCCGACGCGCCCGGCGAGCCGTCGCTGCTCCCGCCGCCCGCGACCACCGAGGAGGCCGTCGCGCTGGTGGCCTCCGGTGTCGGGCTGCTGCTGGTCCCGCAGTCGCTCGCGCGGCTGCACCACCGGCGTGACCTCACCTACCGCCCGCTGACCGGGGCACCCGGCTCGCAGGCCGCCCTCGCCTGGCCGGCGGACCGCGACGGCGACCCGCTGGTCGAGGAGATGATCGGCATCGTCCGGGGCCGGACCGCGAACAGCTCCCGAGGACGGGCCGCGACGCCGGCGGCCGAGCCGGACGCGCGGAAGAAGAAGGCGTCCGAGCCCCCGAAGGGCCCCCGCCGCGCCGGTGGTGCCCCCGGGCAGAACCGCGGCGCACGCAAGGCCCCCGGGCGCGGGGCGGGCGGCGGCGGCAGGTCCGGCGGTCGCGGCGGCCGGGGCAGGTAGGCCCGTGCACATGCCCGCCCCGGGCCTGCGGGTCACGGTGCTCACCGGCGCCGGGATCTCCACGGGCTCCGGCATCCCCGACTTCCGCGGACCCGCCGGGACCTGGACGCGGCACCCCGAGCAGGCCGAGCTGCTGGAGGTCGGCCGCTACGTCGCCGACCCGGACGTCCGGCGTCGCGGCTGGGCGATGTGGCGCGCGCACCCGGCGTGGGACGCCCGGCCGTCCGCCGGGCACCTCGCCCTGGTCGAGCTCGCCGCCGCGGACCGGCTGCAGGCGCTGCTCACCCAGAACTTCGACGGCCTGCACCAGGCCGCGGGGTCCGACCCCTCCGACGTCGTCGAGCTGCACGGCACGCTGCGCACGACGTCGTGCCTGGCGTGCGGGGACCGGCAGCCCACCCGGGCCGTGCTCGCGCGGCTCGACGCCGAGCCCGACCCGCCGTGCACCGTCTGCGGCGGGGTGCTCAAGCCCGACGTCGTGTACTTCGGTGAGCGGCTGCCGGACCGCGCCCTCGAGCGCGCGATCGCGGCGGCTCAGGACGGTGACGTGCTGCTGGCGGTCGGCACGACCCTGACGGTCCAGCCCGTCGCGAGCCTCGCGGCGCTGGCCGTCGACTCCGGCGCCGAGCTGATCGTGGTCAACGCCGAACCCACCCCGTACGACCACCTCGCGGAGCGGGTGGTGCGCGAGCCGATCGAGGTCGCGCTGCCGCCGCTGGTCACGGAGCTGCTGGCCCGGGACTGACCGCTCATCCCGGCATCTGCCCGTGCCGATGTCGACCGGGTGACCCCTCGTCGGATCGTCCCCGCGCTCGTCCTCGCCGCGCTCGTCGTCGGGACGGTGGTCTACGCGGCGCCCTCGTGGTGGGAGGCCGGCCGGCAGCTCGCAGCCGAGCGTCGGTGGCCGGGCGAGCGCGCCGAGATCGAGTCGGCGCTCCTGGCGGTCGACCTCCCGGCGCGGTACGACCCCGTGTCGTGCGACGCGGACCCCGTCGCGGGGTCCGGTGACCGGTGCTGGCGGGTCACCGCGCTGCCCGAGGAGGTCGTCGACGAGCTCGGCACCGCGTTGCGCGGCGTCGCCGAGGACGTGCTCACGACGGTCGCCCCGCCAGGGCGGCACGGGTCGGTGGGCGCGGACGCCGTCGGCCTCGTGGCGGGGCGGACGGTCCAGCTGACCGCGTGGCGCGAGACCGACGCCGCCGCGCTCCCCGCGACCCCCTTCGGGTCGACGACCCTGGTGCGGCTCACCGCTGATCTCAGCGCACCCTGAGCACACCCCACCGCTTTCGTGTACCGCACAGGTGTCGTAAGGTCACGCAGCCCCTCCCCACCCCGTGCCGTCCCCTGCGAGGCTCCCGCATGTCCAGCACCGTCCGCCCCTGGCCCGCTCTGTGGGCGCTGGTCGTCGGGTTCTTCATGATCCTGGTCGACACGACCATCGTGTCCGTCGCGAACCCCGCGATCATGCGCGGCCTCGAGACCGACATCGACGCGGTCATCTGGGTGACCAGCGCGTACCTGCTGACCTACGCGGCGCCGCTGCTCGTCACCGGCCGCCTCGGCGACCGGTTCGGCCCGAAGCCCGTGTACCTGACGGGCCTGACGGTGTTCACGGTCGCGTCCGCCGCGTGCGGGCTCTCGACGTCCATCGGGATGCTCATCGCCGCCCGCGCCGTCCAGGGCCTCGGCGCCGCGCTGATGACGCCGCAGACGATGGCGGTCATCACCCGGCTGTTCCCGCCGGACAGCCGCGGCAAGGCGATGAGCCTGTGGGGCGCGGTCGCCGGCGTCGCCACCCTCGTCGGCCCGATCCTCGGCGGCGTGCTGGTCGACGGGCTCGGCTGGGAGTGGATCTTCTTCGTGAACGTGCCGGTCGGGGTCGTCGCGTTCGTGCTGGCGTGGCGGCTCGTGCCGCGGCTCGACACCCGCCCGCACCGGTTCGACGTCGTCGGCGTGGTGCTGTCCGCGGTCGGCATGTTCCTGCTGGTGTTCGGCATCCAGGAGGGCGAGTCCTACGACTGGGGGCTCATCGGCGGCTGGCTGCCCGTGTGGGGCCTGGTCGGCGGGGGCGTCCTGGTGCTCGCGGTGTTCGTGTGGCACCAGGGTCGGATGCGCGGCGAGCCCCTGCTGCCGCTGCGGCTGTTCCGCGACCGGAACTTCGCGCTCGCGAACGGCGCGATCAGCGCCCTCGGGTTCACGGTCACGTCGATGTCGCTGCCGCTGGTCTTCTACTACCAGCTGGTGCTCGGCTTCTCCCCGACCCGCTCGGCCCTGATGCTCGCGCCGATGGCCGTCATGACGCTGGTGCTGTCGCCGGTGATCGGCCGCCGCGTCGACACCGCGAACCCGCGCACCATCGCGCTGGCAGGGATGCTGCTGCAGGCGGTCGCGCTCGTCTGGTTCACGTTCTGGCTGACGCCCGACGCCGACCGGTGGGTCCGGCTGCTGCTGCCGAGCGCCCTGCTCGGCGTGGCGAACGCGTGCCTCTGGGCGCCGATCTCCTCCACCGCCACCCGCAACCTGCCGCGCGAGCTCGCGGGCGCCGGGTCGGGCGTGTTCAACACGACCCGGCAGATCGGTTCCGTCCTCGGGTCGGCTGCCATCGCCGGCCTGATCCAGGCACGCCTGGTCGCCGAGCTCGGCCCGCAGGCCGCCGGCTCGACCTCGGCCGCCGAGGCCGCGGGCACGCTGCCCGAGGCGATCGCGGGCGGCTTCTCCGACGCGATGGCCCAGTCGCTGCTGCTGCCCGCGGGCATCGCGGTGGTCGGGGCGGTGGTGGTCGCGTTCTTCGCCGCGCCGCAGCGCGCGGGCGCGGACGCGCGGGTCCACGTCGGCGGCTGACGGGACGCTCGCGGAGGGCTAGGCTGGCCGCGCGGACCCGCCCCACTCTCGTGGACCAGGCGGGTCTAGCTGTGTCCGGGGGGTTAGCAGGCGCGGGGCGCCGTGCGGGTCGCGCTGCGCGAGGTACCTCGGGTACCAGTCCCAGCCGAAGGCGTTGCCGGGGTACCGGTCGAGCGTGAGGTTGGCCGCGTAGGCCACGAGGTCGGCCATCTGGGTCCACTGCGACAGCCTGCTGTCGTGCGCCACCGGATCCTCGATCACGTGCCGCTCGTCGAGCCTGAGGCTCCGGTGCGCATCGCGGTAGTGCCGGTCGTCGCCGTCCATCGTGACGTGCCCGTAGGTCGCGTCCCTGCGGAGCTCGTCGTCCAGGGTGTGGACGAGGTCGGCGTACGCGGCGAACTTCGCCGCCCCGTAGCGCCGGCCGGCGTGGGCGCCGACCTGCCGGAACACCGCCCCGACACGCAGGTGCTCGCACGCCGCCAGCGTCTCGAGGCACCGGACCGCGACGGCGCGCCCGAGGTCCTTCCACAGGACCGCGCCACTGCGCCGGAACCGGACCGGCGGTTCGGTGGAGATCTGGGACCTGCCGTTGACGTACTTGGTGCAGTGCAGCTCCTGGGCGACCGGGACCGCGAACTCGTGGACGAGCGACTTGCGGAGGTCGAGCCAGGCGCGCAGCGCGGGCGCCCAGCCCGCCGGCGCGACCTCGACCCAGCCGTAGATCACCAGCCCGCTGCGATCGCTCCCCGAGTCGTCGACGTACAGCATGCGGCTGAGCTGCCCTGTCACGGGGTGGGGTCGAGGTCCGGTCGTCATCGCCGGACCGTAGCGCTCCGGCACAGTCGGCCGGCAAGCCCTTCCGGCCGCCCGCTAGGGTGCCCCGCATGGTTCGCAGCGGTGCGGTGACGCTCCAGGAGGTCGCGCGCGTCGCGGGCGTGTCCCCGCGGACGGTGTCGAACGTCGTGAACGGCTACGAGCACGTCGCCCCGGCCACCCGGGCGCGGGTGCAGGCCGCGATCGACGACCTCGGGTACCGCACCAACGCCGCGGCGCGGTCGCTGCGCACCGGGCGGACGGGGATGCTCGGCCTGGTGCTGCCGGCGCTGGACCAGCCGTACTTCGCGGAGCTGACCCGGGCGGTCGTCCGGGAGGCGACCGCCGCGGGGTTCACCGTGGTCGTCGACCAGACCGACGGGGACCCGGACCGGGAGCGCGAGCTGCTGCGCGGGCCGCGGGGGGCGATGTTCGACGGCGTGGTGCTGAGCCCGCTGGCGCTGACCCCGGCGGACCTGCGGGCCGCCGACCCGGACCGGCCGGTGGTGCTGCTCGGCGAGCGGCCGGCGGGGACGGCGTGCGACCACGTGCACATCGACGACGTCGCCGCGGCGCGGGAGGCGACGGCGCACCTGCTGGCCTCCGGGCGGTCGCGGGTCGGCGCGATCGGGTTGCAGTCGGGTCCGCGCGCGCAGACCGGGATGCAGCGGGCCGAGGGCTTCGCGCTGGCGCTGGCGGACGCGGGGCTGTCCCCGGAGCCCGGGCTGCTGCGGCACGTCGACGCCTACGACCGGGCGGCGGGGTTCGCGGCGATGTCCGACCTGCTCGACGGCCCGGACCGGCCCGACGCGGTGTTCTGCTTCTCCGACCTGCTGGCCGTGGGGGCGCTGCGGGCCTGCCTGTCCCGGGGGGTGCGGGTGCCGCAGGACGTCGCGCTGATCGGGTTCGACGACGTCGAGGAGTCCCGCTACCTGACGCCCTCGCTCAGCTCGGTCCGCCCGGACCGGGACGCCATCGCGCGGGAGGCGGTCGGGCGGCTGCTGACCCGGCTGGGCGACCCGACCGGCAGGGCTCCGGCGCAGGACGTGCTGGTCGCGCACACCCTGGCGGTGCGGGAGTCGACCGCGGTGGCGAACTCGGGGTGACGCCCGGCTTTGCCACGTGGCAAAGTGGGGCGCGACCGACCCGCGACCCCGAAGGACGACCATGACGACGACGTCAGCAGCCGACCGAGGCCTGCACCCGCGCCCCCAGCTGATCCGCCCCGACCGGTGGTGGTCGCTCGACGGCCCCTGGTCGTTCGGGTTCGACGACGCCGACGCCGGGCTGCGCGAGCGCTGGTACCGCCCCGGTGCCCCCGGCCTGGACCGCGAGATCCGGGTGCCGTTCCCGCCGGAGTCGACGGCGTCCGGCATCGGCGACCACGGCGACCACGCCGCGCTCTGGTACCGCCGCGCGTTCGCGGTGCCCGCCGGGCTCGGCGCCGACCGGCTGCTGCTGCACCTCGGCGCGGTCGACCACGCGGCGGACGTCTGGGTCGACGGGCAGCACGCCTGCCGGCACGAGGGCGGTCAGACGCCGTTCGGCGTCGACGTCACCGACCTGCTCGACCCGGAGGTGCCCGCCGACGGGCACGTCCTGGTGGTGCGCGCGACGGACGACCGCACCGACGTCGAGCAGCCGCGCGGGAAGCAGGACTGGCAGCCCGAGCAGCACGTCATCTGGTACCACCGCACCTCGGGGATCTGGCGCACGGTCTGGCTGGAGCAGGTGCCGGCGGTGGCGGTGGGGGCGCTGACCTGGCGGCCCGACGTCCCCGGCGGGCGCGTCGAGGTGCAGGTCCGGCTGCGCGCGACGGCACCGGCCGGCACCCGGGTCCGCGTCCGCCTGGCCCACGACGGCGAGGACCTCGGTGCGGTCGAGGTGCCGGTGCACGGCGAGGTGGCGCAGGCGACGGTCGCGATCCCCCGGCAGCAGAACGGCCAGGTCTACGAGCAGCTGCTCTGGTCCCCGGACCACCCGGTGCTGCTCGACGCGGACGTCGACCTGCTCGACGCGGACGGGACCGTCCTGGACCACGTCGACGCCTACTGCGGTCTGCGCTCGGTGGCGGTCGACGGCGACGCGCTGCTGCTCAACGACCGGCCGTTCTCCGTCCGCGCGGTGCTCGAGCAGGGCTACTGGCCGGACTCGCACCTGACCCCGCCGAGCCCCGCCGCGCTGCGGGACGAGGTGGAGCTGACGCTGTCGCTCGGCTTCAACACGGTGCGGGTGCACCAGAAGGTCGAGGACCCCCGCTACCTCTACTGGTGCGACGTGCTGGGCCTGGCGGTCTGGGCGGAGACGGCGGGCGCGTACCGGTTCAGCGACGAGGCCGTCGCGCAGCTGACCCGCGAGTGGCTCGACGTCGTCCGCCGGGACGTCTCGCACCCGAGCATCATCGCGTGGGTGCCGTTCAACGAGTCGTGGGGCGTGCAGCACCTCGCGCACGACCCCGCGCAGCGCGCGTACACCCGGGCGCTCACCGAGCTGACCCGGGCGCTGGACCCCACGCGGCCCGTCATCTCGAACGACGGCTGGGAGCACACCGACTCCGACCTGCTCACCGTGCACGACTACGCGGACACCGGTGCGGTGCTCGCCGCGCGGTACGGCGACGCCGCCGCGGTCGCGGCCACGCTCGCCGGCACCGGGCCGGCGGGCCGGCGGATGTGGGTCGACCGGCCCGCGCCCGATCCCGGGACGCTCCCCGTGCTGCTGTCGGAGTTCGGCGGCGTCTCGTACGCGCCCGGGGCCGCCGCGGGGTCCTGGGGCTACTCGGAGGCGCGCAGCCCCGAGGACCTCGAGGCGCGGCTCGCGGACCTGCTGGGCGCGGTGCACGCCTCGACCGTGCTGCGCGGGTTCTGCTACACGCAGCTGACCGACACGGGCCTCGAGACGAACGGCCTGTGCGACGAGCACCGCGTCCCGAAGCTGCCGGCCGAGACGATCCGGCGGATCGTCACAGGCCGGGTCGCGACGGGCTGAGGCGCGCCCCGGCCGCGGGTCAGGCGGTGGCGGGGGCCCGGCGCGTGATCTGCACGTGCCACGCGTCGGGCCCGTCCACCAGGTACGCGACGTCGATCGGCGCGCGCTCGGCGAGCTGCGCGAGCAGCGGCAGCGGCCGGTGCGGCGCGACCACGACCAGTGCGCCGCCCGGCGGGATCGCGTCGAACGCGCCGAGGACCGTCGCGTGCCGGATGGCGTGCGGGATCGACCGGACGTCCAGCACGGGCGCGGCGTCGTCGTGCTCGTGGCAGCCGCACGCGTGCCCCGCGGGCCCTGCGGTCGCAGCAGGCTCGGGGGTCGCAGCGGGCTCGGCGGTGGCAGCCGGGACGGCGGGCCGCTCGGGGGCGTGGCGCAGGATCTCGACGGGCTCGGTCACGGGGGTGCTCCTTCGGTGGGCCGCACCGGTCGTGGCGCGGGGCTGGGTGGTGGCGTGCGGGTCAGGACGCCTCGACGAGGTGCAGGTCGCACCGCCGGGGCCCCGCGAACGGGACGAGCCGGTCGGCGCGCACGGGCCCGCCGACCCGGTCGAGCACACCGCGCGCGAGGCCGAGGTGCACGGCGCACACGACCTCGGGGCGCGCGCGGGCCAGGTCGAGGAACGGGCACCGCCAGAGCCGGACGGTGGCCCCGTCGGCGTCCGGCTCGGGGTCGAAGCCGAGCCGGTCGAGGTGCGCGTGCAGGGCGCTCCGCTGGGCCTGCGCGGCGGCCTGCGCGTCGGCCTGCGCGGCGGCCTGCGCGGCGGAGGCCGCACGGGCGACCGGGCCGGGCAGGGCGTCCAGCATCCGCTCCCCCGCCGCGACGGCCGCGGCGGCGACGTCGTCCGCCGGGGCGCCGTACGCGGCCAGCAGCAGCCGGGTGAGCCCGGCGCGCGCCGCCGCCTCGTCGAGCCCGCGCGCGGGGCCGGGGTCGAGACCGGTCCCGGGGCCGTCCGGGCCGGCGTCGGTCGCAGCCCGGTAGACGGTCCGCGGCCGGCCGCGGACCGCGCGCTGCTCGGGCTCGCGGGTGGCGAGACCGTCGGCGACGAGGTGGTCGAGGTGGCCGCGCAGGGTGTTGCCGTGCAGGCCGGTGCGGGCCGCGAGCGCCTGCACCGTCGTCGCGCCCTCGGTCCGGAGCAGGTGCAGCACCTCGAGCCGGCTGCTGGCGACGGCCGCCCGTGGGCGCAGCGGCGGGCGTCCGCCTCGCGCGGGTCCGGTGGTCATGCGCGCCTGCCTCTGTGCCGTCGGGGTCGGGGGCGGGGTCGGGACCGAGGTCCCTGCCGTACTGTCGCCCCGATTAAATACCCTCGAAGCGTGAATAATCCCGGGACCCCGGTCCCACGCCACGTCGTCCTGCTCGTCCCGGGCGGCCTCGCGCTGCTGGCCGGGCTGGACGCCGCCCTGCTGCGGCTCGGGCTCGGCGCGCCCGTCGCGGACGACCGCTGGGCCGACGTGCACGGGCCGCTGATGGTCCTGGGGTTCGTCGGGACGCTGGTGGCGCTGGAGCGCGCCGTCGCCGCCCGGCGCGCCTGGGCGCTCGCGTCGCCGGCGCTGCTGGGACTGGGCGGCCTGGCGTTGCTCGGCCCGCTCCCGCTCGCGGCCGGGCAGGGGGCGCTGGTCACAGGCGCCGCGCTGCTGATCGCCGTCTACGGGGTCGCGTGGCGGCGGCAGCCCGCGGCGGCCCTCGCGGTGCAGGTGCTCGGCGCGGTGCACGGGCTCGCGGCGGCGGTGCTCTGGCTCGCCGGCGTCCCCGTGCCGCACCTGGTGCCGACGCTCGCCGGGTTCCTCGTGCTGACCGTCGTCGGCGAGCGGCTGGAGCTGCTCCGGGTCGGCAACCCGTCGGCGCACGTCGAGACCGCCGTCTGGGGGCTGTCGCTCGGCTGGGCGGTCGCGAGCACGGTCGCCCTGCTGCACCCCGGCACGGGCTGGACCCTGCTGGGCGCGGTGCTGCTCGCCCTGGTGGCGGTGCTCGCCCGGTACGACGTCGCCCGGCGGACGGTCCGCGGCACGGGGCTGCCACGGTTCATGGCCGGGGCGATGCTCGGCGGGTACGCGTGGCTGGCCGTCGCCGGCGCGGTGTGGCTGGTGCACGGCCCGGTGCTGTCCGGCGCGGCGTACGACGCCGTGCTGCACTGCGTGTTCCTCGGGTTCGTGCTGTCGATGATCATGGCCCACGCCCCGGTGATCCTGCCCGCGGTGCTGCGTCGACCGCTGCCGTACCGCCCCGTGATGTACGCACCGCTCGCCCTGCTGCACGCGACCCTGCTGCTGCGGGTGCTGGTCGGGGACGCGCGCGGCGTCGACGCGGCGGTGCAGGTCGGCGGCGTGGGCAACGTCGTCGCGCTGCTGCTGTTCGTGGTCGTCGCCGTCGGCTCCGCGGTGCGCGGACCCGTGCGGGTGCGGACCCCGCGGGAACCGGCACCGGTCGGGAGCCCCGCGTGAGGCGCGCCGACCGGCACCTGCGCGCCAACCTGCTGGTGCTGGCGTGGCTGGCCGCGGCGGCGGTGGTCGCGGTGGCCCACCGGGCGCTGCCCGACGCCGGGTGGCTGATGGTGCACCTGCTGCTGCTCGGCGGGGTGAGCACCGCGATCCTGGTGTGGAGCCAGCACTTCGCGGACACGCTGCTGCGCCGCCCGACCGGCCCGCGGGCCCTCGCGGTGCGGCTCGGCGTGCACACCGCCGGGACGCTGCTGGTGGTCGGCGGGGTCGTGGCCGGGAGCACGCCGGCCGTGGTGGCCGGGGCGGTCGGCGTCGCCGGGGCGGCGGTCGCCCAGACGGTCGGCATCGTCCGGCAGCGGCGCGGCGCCCTGCCCGGCCGGTTCCTGCACCTGGTCCGCTACTACCTGGTCGCCGGGGTGCTGCTGGTGCCCGGTGTCGCGTGCGGCGTGGTGCTCGCCCGTCTCGAGCCGGGGCCGCAGGGCTACGCGCGCTGGTACGTCGCGCACCTCGCGCTCACGCTGCTGGGCTGGGTCGCGGTGACCGTCGCCGGGACGCTCGCCGTGCTCTGGCCGACGGTGCTGCACGCCCGGATCGTCGCGGGCGCCGAGCGGGACGCCCGCCGCGCGCTGCCCCTGCTGGCCGCCGGGCCGGTGCTGATCGCCCTGGCCGCCGCCGTGGACCTGCGCCCGGTCGTGGCCGTCGGTGCGGCCGTCGGCCTGGTCGGCACCGGCCTGGTCGCGCGCGTGCTCGTCCAGCAGGCCCGCACGGCGCCCCCGCGCACGTTCGCGGCGTGGAGCCTGGCCGCGTCGGTGGCCTGGTGGGCGGGCACGACGGCGGCCTTCGCGGCGGTGGTCGTGGCCGCCGGGTCGTGGGCCGAGGCGGTGCCCCGCCTGACGGGCCTGGTGCCGGCGCTGGTCGTCGGGTTCGCGGCGCAGGTGCTCGGCGGCGCGCTGTCCGCCCTGCTGCCGGTCGTGCTCGGCGGCGGACCCGCGGTGTCGCGCCGGACGGCCGCCGAGCTCGACCGGTCCGCCGTCCTGCGCTGCGTGCTGCTGAACGGCGCGCTGCTGGTGTTCGTGACCCCCGCCCCGAGCGTGGTGCGCGTCGGGGTGTCGCTGGTCGGGCTCGCGGCGGCCGGGTGGTTCCTGGTGCTGGCCGTCCGCGCGGTGCGCGCGAGCCGGGACCGCGGGGCGGCGACCGCGGCAGCGACGCCGCCCGCGCCACCCACGCCCGCCGCGCCGCCCGCGCCGCCCGCGCCCGAGACCCCCGCCGTCGTCCGCGCCCGGCACCGCGGCGCCGCCACCGCCGGGGTCGGCGCGCTGCTGCTGGTCGTCGCCCTCGGTGTGGCCGCCGACCCGACCGCCGCGGGGCTGACCGGTCCGGTCGCCGGCGCGGGTGCCGACGTGGCGGCGACGGGCCGCACGACGACGGTCGCGGTCGAGGCCCGGGAGATGACGTTCGTCCCGTCCCGCATCGAGGTCCCGGCGGGCGACCGCCTGGTGCTGGAGGTCACGAACACCGACGGCACCGTCCACGACCTGGTGCTCGACGGCGGCGCGACGTCGGGCCGGCTGGCGCCCGGGGGCCGTGCGGTCGTCGACGTGGGCGTGGTCGGCGCGGACCTCGCGGGCTGGTGCTCGGTCGCCGGGCACCGGCTGATGGGGATGACGCTCGACGTCGTCGTCACCGGCGCCCCGCCGGCCGGGGGCGCACCGGCGGGCGCCGCACCGGGCGGCGACGGGACCGCGGCAGCGCCCGACGACCACGCCGGGATGCACCACGGCGCGGACGGCACGGCGGCCGCCCCTGACGCGGCCGCTCTCGTGGACCCGATGGCGACGCCGGACGCCGGCTTCGAGGCCCGGGACGCGGCCCTGCCCCCGGTGGGCCCGGGCACGACCCACCGCGTCACGCTGGCGGTCACCGAGACGGTGCAGGAGGTCGCGCCCGGCGTGACCCGCACCGCGTGGACGTTCGGCGGCACCGCGCCCGGCCCGGTGCTGCACGGGCGGGTCGGGGACACGTTCGTCATCACCCTGGTCAACGACGGCACGATCGGCCACTCGATCGACTTCCACGCCGGTGCGCTGGCGCCGGACGACGTCATGCGGACGATCCCGCCCGGGGAGACGCTCACGTACACGTTCACCGCCGAGCGGTCGGGGGTGTGGATGTACCACTGCTCGACCATGCCGATGAGCCTGCACATCGCCAACGGGATGACCGGCGCGGTCGTGATCGACCCGCCGGGGCTGCCGGAGGTCGACCGGGAGTACGTGCTGGTGCAGCAGGAGCTCTACCTCGGCGCGCAGGGCGGTCCCGCGGACGAGGCGGCGGTCGCCGCGCAGCAGCCCGACCTGCTGGCGTTCAACGGCTACGCCTGGCAGTACCGCGACCGCCCCCTCGAGGCCGCCGTCGGCGAGCGGGTCCGCGTGTGGGTGCTCGACGCGGGGCCGAACCGCGCGTCGTCGTTCCACGTGGTGGGCGGGCAGTTCGACACGGTGTTCCGCGAGGGCGACTGGGTGCTGCGCGACGGCGGGTCCACCGGGACCGGCGGTGCGCAGGTGCTCGCGCTCCAGCCCGCCGAGGGCGGGTTCGTGGAGCTCGACGTTCCCCGAGGCGGGCACGTACCCGTTCGTCTCGCACGTGATGGGCGACGCCGAGCGCGGCGCTCAGGGGCGGTTCGCCGTGACCCCCTGAGCGTCGGCGCGGTCCTGCGACCCGCGGGGCGTGAGCATCTCCCACACCGGCCCGAACACCAGCCACCCGACGAGCACGACCGTCGCCCGCGCGCCCCAGCCGAGCAGCACCTCCTGCTGCTGGGCGGCGGCGTCGCCCGACCCCTGCGCGACCAGCAGCAGGACGCCGAGCACCGCCCACGCGACCACCCAGGCCAGCAGCACCCGCAGCCACAGCGCCCACTCGTGCCGGACCCGCACGGGCCCGTGCTTCGGGACCCGGACCGGGGCGGGACCACCGAAGAACCGGTGCGCCACCCACGCGTCGACGGCGTGCACGGTCCGCTTCCCGAACGCCACCGTGAACCCGAGGTAGAGCGCCGCGAGCCCGTGGGTCCAGGTGGCCTCGCTGCCCCGCAGCAGGTCGCCGACGGTCGCGACCAGCAGGACGACCTCCAGCAGGGGCTCGCACAGCAGCAGCACCGTCGACGTCCGCCGCAGGCGCAGCACGTAGCGGGCGACGACGGCGGCGGCCAGGAACACCCAGAAGGCGATCTCGCAGGCGACGACGAGGGCAGCGACCGGGTTCTCGCGGATGGCGTCCATGCGCCCACCGTCGCGGCGGTGCGGGGTCGGCGTCGTCGGCCGTCCGCACGATCTGCGACGGGCGGGTCCTCCGTCCGGAGGACCCGCCGGCGCCCGGCCCGTGCTGGGATGGCGACATGCCCACCCGCCTGCCGCGGCCGACCCGGTGGCCCCGCCTCGACGACCGCGGGGTCGCGCTGGCCTACCTGCTCGTCGGGCTGCTGCTGCACGCCGCCGGCATCACCACGACCGGGGACGCACCGCTGCGCGGACCCGCCGCGACGGCCGTGCACGCCGGGCTGCTGCTCGCGGGCTGCGTGGCGCTGGCGGTCAAGCGCCGGCACCCCGTGCCTGCCCTCGCGGTGGTGACCGCTGCGACGCTCGCGTCCGTGGCGGTGGGCGGGAGCATCGGCCTGCTGCTCGCGCTGGTCGACGCGCTGTACACCGCGGCGGTGGTGCTCGCCCCGCGGGCCCGGCGCGCGCTGGTCACCGCGGTCGTCGCGGTGACGGTCGCCGCCCCGGTCGTGGCGGCGCTGCTCGGTGGCGGGCTGCGCGAGGTGCTGGCGGCGCTGCTGCAGGCGGTCGCGCTGCTGGTCACGCCGCTGTGGTGGGGGTCGGACGTGCGCAGCCGCACGGAGCTGGCCGCGTCCGAGGCGCGGCGCGCGACGCTCGAGCGGGAGCAGGCGGACCTGGCGCGCGCGCACGTGGTGGACGTGCAGCGGATCGCCGACCTCGACCGCGGCGCCGCCCTGCGCGAGGAGCGCGCCGCGATGGCCCGCGACCTGCACGACGTCGTGGCGAGCCGGCTGTCGGCCATCGCGATCCACGCGGAGGCCGCCCTGTCCGCGGCGCCGGAGACCGCGCGGGACCGGGCCGCGCTCGCGGCGGTCCGGGCGGAGTCGGTGGCGTCGCTCGCGGAGATGCGGTCGATGATCCTGGTGCTGCGCGGCGGGGGCACCGGCGGCGCGGACACCCCAGCGGCGGGCGGCCTCGACCGCCTGGACGACCTCGTGGGGACCGCCCGGGACCGGGGCCTCGACGTCCGGGTGACCGACGGGGGGCGCCCGCCGCTGCCGGCCGTGGTCGACCACGCCGCGTACCGGATCGCGCACGAGGCGCTGACGAACGCCGCCGCGCACGGCCCGGCCGGCGGGCGGGTCGACGTGCGGGTGGCCGGGGTGGGCGCGGCGCTGGAGGTGGAGGTGCTGAGCGCGCTGGGCTCGCTGGGCGACCCCGGTCCCGACCCCGGCCCGCCCGCGCTCCCCGGGCCGGCGCTCGGCTCCGCGACCGGCCTGGTCACGATGGCCGAGCGGGCCCGCTCGCTCGGCGGCACCCTGACCGCCGGCCCGGACGGCGACCGGTGGCGCGTGCTCGCGGTGCTGCCGGTGGCCGGGGAGGTGACGGCGTGACGGTCCGGGTGCTGCTGGCCGACGACCACGGGGCGATCCGCACGGGGCTGCGGCTGATGCTGGAGCAGGCCGACGGCGTCACCGTGGTCGGCGAGGCGGCCGACGGCGCGGCGGCGGTCGCGAACGCGCGGGCGCTGCGGCCCGACGTCGTGCTGATGGACATCCGGATGCCCGGGACGGACGGCATCGAGGCGACCCGGCGGATCGTCGCCGAGGGCACGGCGCAGGTCGTGGCGCTGACCACGTTCGACCTCGACGAGTACCTCTTCGGGGTGCTGCGCGCCGGGGCGGTCGGGTTCCTGCTCAAGTCGGTCGGGGCCGCGGAGCTGGTGGACGCGGTCCGCCGGGTGGCCGCGGGCGACGGCGTGCTCGCGCCCGAGGTGACCCGCCGGGTGCTGGCGGGCATGACGGCGACGGCACCGGCCGCGCCCGGGCCGGCGGACGCACCCGCGGGGCTGGACCAGCTGACCGCCCGCGAGCGCGAGGTGCTCGTGCTGCTCGGCGAGGGCCGGTCGAACCAGCAGCTCGCCGACGCCCTGACCGTCTCGGAGACCACGGCGAAGACGCACGTCAGCCGGGTGCTCGCGAAGCTCGGCTGCCGGACGCGGCTCGAGGCGGCGGCGGTCGCGCACCGCGCGGGTATGGTGACCTGAGCCACACCTGCCCGGTTTGCACCCGGTGCACGGTTGCACCGAGTGCACCCATCTGCCTACGGTCCTCCGCGTGACACTCGACCCTGGATCGACCGACCGGCGGGCGGCGCTCAAGGCGCGCTCCCGCCGCGCGATCCTCGACGCCGCCGACGCGCTGGTCCGCGAGCGCGGCGGCTCGCAGTTCAGCGTCGACGAGCTCGCCGAGCGCGCCGACGTCTCCCGCCGCACCGTGTTCAACCACTTCGGGTCGCTGGACGACGTCACCCTGACCATCTGCACCGAGCGCCTCAACGACGTGATCCACGAGGTGCAGGCCGTCGCCAGCGCCACCCCCGTGGGCGACGGGAGCCGGGCGTCGATGTTCGACGAGCTCGCGCTGACCCTGCGCGGCGCCGACCTGCCCGCCGCGATCACCTACCTCGCCGGCGTGCTCGCGCCGATCGCCGAGGGGAACGACCCCCGCGCGCAGGCCCTCGCCCAGGAGGCGTTCTCCCGCGTCGCCGACCACCTGTCGAGCGAGCTCGTCCGGCGGCACCCCGCGGCCGAGGCGCTCGACGTCCAGCTGCTCGTCTCGTCCCTGGTGCACGGCGTCGCCGTCATCGCGATGCACTGGGTCACCACCACCGACCCCGCGGCGCCCGGTGCGCGCGACGCGTGGGACGCCCTCGTCGACCGGCTCATCCGCAGCGTCCGAGCCGGGTACATGCCGGAGCACTGACGCCCCGCACTCCCACCACCACCGAGAGAACAGGGATCATGGCAGGACTCCTCTACCGACTCGGGCGCTTCTCCGCCCGCCGCGCCTGGACCGTCGTCACGGCCTGGGTGGTCGTGCTCGGGCTCGCGGTCGCCGCGTACCTCGCGTTCGGCGGCACCCTCACCTCGGCCGTCACCATCCCCGGCACCGCGACCGAGAAGGTCACCGACCAGCTCCGCGAGCAGTTCCCCGCCGCGAGCGGCGGCAGCGGCACGGTGGTCTTCCACACCGGCGGCGACGAGCCGTTCACCGACGAGCAGCGGGCCGCGATCAGCGCCGCGCTCGCCGACCTCACCGACATCGACGGCGTCGCGGGCGTGATCGACCCGTTCCAGACCACCGCGGGCCTCGCCGAGCAGCAGGCGCAGATCGACGCCGGCCGCGAGCAGATCGCCGCGGGCGAGGCGCAGCTCGAGCAGGGCCAGGCCCAGCTCGACGCCGGTCAGGCGCAGCTCGACCAGCAGCGCGCCCAGGCCGAGGCCGCGGGGGCGCTCGCGCAGGCCCAGCCGCAGCTCGACGCCGCGCAGGCCGAGCTCGACGCCCAGCAGCAGGCCGCGGACGCGGGTCGCGCCCAGCTCGAGGCGCAGTCCACGCAGCTCGAGGACGGCGCCGCCCTGCTCGAGCTCGCCGGCGGGCTGCGGACCCTCTCGCCGGACGAGTCCGCCGCGATCGGCAACGTCTCGTTCGCCGAGTCGCAGTTCGAGGTCAGCACCGAGACCAAGGACGCCGTCGTCGCGGCGCTCGAGGACGCGGACCTGGCCGGCGCCTCCGTCGAGCTGTCCAACGACCTCACCCAGGGCGTCCCGAGCGTGCTCGGCCCGGGCGAGGTCATCGGCGTCGTGGTCGCCGGCATCGTGCTGCTCGTCATGCTCGGCACCGCCGTCGCCGCGGCGCTGCCGATCTTCTCCGCCCTGGTCGGCGTCGCCATCGGCGCCGTCGCGTCGCTCGCGCTGTCGGGGGCCGTCGACATGCTGTCGGTCACCCCGGTGCTCGGCATCATGCTCGGCCTGGCGGTCGGCATCGACTACTCGCTGTTCATCCTCAACCGGCACCGCCGCCAGCTGCGCGACGGCGTCGAGCTCGAGGAGTCCATCGGCCTGGCCAACGGCACCGCGGGCAACGCCGTCGTGTTCGCCGGGGCGACCGTGTTCGTCGCGCTGCTCGCGCTCAACGTCACGGGCATCCCGTTCCTCGGCCTGATGGGCACCGTCGGCGCGTTCTGCATCCTCGTGGCGGTCAGCCTCGCGATCACCCTGACCCCCGCGCTGCTGTCCCGGATCGGGCTGCGCGTGCTGCCGAAGAAGCAGCGGGCGCTCATCGGCCACGAGGAGCCGGAGCCGGTCCCCACCACGCCGATGCGCACCTCGCGGGCCGTCCTCACCCTCGTCGCCGGACTCGCCGCGCTGCTGGTCATCGCCATCCCGGCCCTGTCCATGCGGCTCGGCCTGCCCACCGGCGCGTCGGAGCCGGAGGAGTCCTCGCAGTACCAGGCGTACACGATCACCGCCGACAAGTTCGGCGCGGGCGTCAACGGCCCGCTGCTGGTCGTGGCCGACCTGCCCGAGGCCGTCACCGAGGACGAGGTGATCGGCGAGCAGGTGCGGATCGGCACCGCGCTCGCGGCGTTCGACGACGTCGCGGCGGTCGCCCCCATCGGTGCCAACGAGGCCGGCACGGTCCTCGCGTTCCAGGTGGTGCCGACCGACGGACCCACCAGCGAGAGCACCGAGCAGCTGGTCCGCGACCTGCGGGACGCCTCGCCGCTCGACGGTGACGTGCGGCTCGGCGTCGCCGGGTCCACGAGCGCGAACATCGACGTGTCGGAGAAGCTGTCGAACGCGCTGCCCGGCTACCTCGGCATCGTCGTCGGGCTGTCGCTGATCATCCTGATCCTCGTGTTCCGGTCGATCTTCGTGCCGGTCACCGCGACGCTCGGGTTCGTCCTGTCGCTGTTCGCGGGCCTCGGCGGCGTCGTCGCGATCTACCAGTGGGGCTGGCTCGGGTCCGTGTTCGGCGTCCACGACGCCGGGCCGGTGCTGAGCTTCCTGCCGATCATCGTCACCGGCGTGCTGTTCGGCCTCGCGATGGACTACCAGCTGTTCCTGGTCTCGGGGATGCGCGAGGCGTTCGCCCACGGGGTCGACGCCCGGGTCGCCGTCCGGCGCGGCCTGCACGCGGGCCGGGTCGTCGTCACCGCGGCGGCGATCATCATGGCGGCCGTGTTCTCCGGGTTCGTGTTCGCGGAGTCCGCGATCATCCGTCCGCTCGGCTTCGGTCTGGCGTTCGGCGTGCTGCTCGACGCGTTCGTGGTCCGCATGCTGCTGATCCCGGCCGTCATGCACCTGGCCGGGAAGTCGGCCTGGTGGATCCCGCGCTGGCTCGACCGGATCCTCCCGGACGTGGACGTGGAGGGCGCCTCGCTCGAGCGCACCCACCCCCACCCCACCCACCGCACCACGGCGGACCCGACCCCCGGGGCCTGACCCGCGGCAGCTCCCGGAGTGGAAGGTTCCTGCTCGACTCGCCGGGCGTGTCGGGCAGGAACCGTCCACTCGGCGGGGTGATCGGGTGGGTGGCCGCCGTCCCCCGTCGGCAGCGGGGAACGGCGGCCGGTTCGGGGGGTCAGGTCGTGGGGAGCCAGACCCGCATCGTGCTCGGGCCGCGGTTGGCCCAGGAGTGGTACGGGACCAGCCGGAGGTCGACCGGCACGGGTTCACCGTCGGGTCCGGGCACGCCGTAGGGCCAGTCGGCGTCGGCGGCCGGCACGAGCCGGCCGGTCAGCCGCGCACCGTCCCCGTCGGCCCGCACGGCCACGTCGGCGTCGACCCGCAGGCCGGCCACGTCCGCCCCGCCGGGCAGGTCGACGGACTCGGCGCACAGCACGACCGGCCCGCGCTCGACCGCGACCGAGCCCCGCACGGCGTCGATCCGCGCGTCCGCCGCCGTGACCCGCGGGGCGACCGGCAGCACCAGCCGCACCTCGTCGCCCGCGGTGAACGCGCGCCGGAGCCGGACCTCGCCGGCGTCGACGACCGCGGGCTCGCCGTCGACGGTCGCGCCGTCGGCCGCCCACGCGGGCACCCGCAGCGCCAGGGTCCACTCCCCCGCGGGCGCGTCGACCACGCGGACCCGCACGTCGCCGTCCACCGGGTACCCGGTCTCGACGTCGACCCCCACCGACCGGCCGTCACCGAGCCGGGTGCGGATCCGCGCGGGCGCGTACTGCTGCACGTGCAGCGCGTCGTCGGACACCGCGGCGACGTACCCGCCGAGCGCCGCGAGTGTGCGGGCCACGTTGGTCGGGCAGCAGGACACCTCGAACCACGGGGCGCGCAGCCGGGACAGCGCCCGCTTGCTGACCTCGTCGGCGTCGGCGGCCTCGCCGGGGACCCGCTTGTGCAGGGGGTTCGTGTAGAAGAACGCCCGGCCGTCCTGCGCCGGCGACGCGGCCACCACGTTGTAGAGGGTGCGCTCGACGACGTCGCCCCACGCGGCCTCGCCGGTCGCGAGCAGCAGCCGCCAGGCGACCATCACCGAGCCGACGCCCGCGCACGTCTCGCAGTACGCGCGGTCCGGCGGCAGCTCGAAGTCGTCGCCGTAGGCCTCGTCCTGGTGGTGCGCGCCCATCCCGCCGGTCAGGTAGGTCCGCCGGGCGAGCGTCCGCTCGTACTGGGCGCGGGCCGCGGCGAGCAGCCCGGCGTCCCCGGTCTCGACGGCGACGTCCACCGCCGCGGCCGTCAGGTACAGCGCGCGGACGGCGTGCCCGCGCAGCACCTCGGCGTCCCGGACCGGCACGTCGTCCTGGTAGTACTCCCGGCCGAGCTCGATGTCCGGCAGGGTGCCCCGGCCGCGGCGCTCGACGAACAGCGCGGCCTGGTCGAGGTACCGGCGCTCGCCAGTGGCGCGGGCCAGCTCGACGAGGGCGACCTCGATCTCCGGGTGCCCGCAGACGGCGTCCCGCCCGTCCGGCCCGAACTCGACGCAGACCTGGTCGGCGGCGCGCCGGGCGATCGCCACGAGCTCGTCGTCGTGGCCGGTCCGCAGCCGCGCGACGGCGGCCTGCACCAGGTGGCCGACGCAGTACAGCTCGTGCCCCCACGCCAGGTCGGACCACCGGGGCGGCTGACCGGGTCGCCCGAACCGGGTGTTGAGGTACCCGTCGGGCTCCTGGACGGCGCCGATCTGCGCGGTGAGCTCGGCGATCCGGGCCTCGAGCACGTGGTCGCCGGTGCGGCCGACCTCCCACGCCATCGCCTCGATCATCTTGTAGACGTCGGAGTCGGAGAACTCGCGCCCGGTGCGGTGCTCGGCGAGCGTGCCGTCGAGCGCGCGGTCGAAGTTGTCGATCCAGCCGACCCGGGTCTCCCAGTGGTCGCAGTGCGGGATGGTCGCGGCGCCGTTGACGCGCTGCCGGTCGGCCCAGAAGCCACCGGTCAGCACGACCTCGTCGAGGCCGAGGGGTCGCAGGGCGCCGGTGGACGGCACCACGGGGGTCACGGGGGTGGTGGTGGAGGTGTGCACGGAGCTGGTCATCCCTTCAGCGCTCCCGACATGAACCCGTTCACGTAGTGCCGCTGGAGGACCAGGAACAGCAGGACGCACGGGACGGTGAGGACGACGACGCCGGCCTGCGTGGCGCCGTAGTCGATGACCCCCATCACCTGCTGGCGCATGTTGACCAGCGCCAGCGGCAGCGGCTGGTTGTCGCCGCCCACCAGGTACAGGGGGACCATGAAGTCGTTCCACGCGGCGAGGAACGCGAACAGCCCGATCGTGATGAGCCCGGGCTTCACGGCCGGCAGCATCACGCGACGCAGCGCGCCGAACGACCCGCAGCCGTCGACCAGGGCCGCCTCCTCGAGCTCGCGGGGCACGGACTCGAACGAGATCCGCATCATGAACATCGCGAACGGCAGCTGGAACACCGCGAGCACCAGCCCGACGCCGACGAGCGAGTTGGACAGGCCGAGGTCCTTCAGCCAGATCACCAGCGGGATCAGCAGGGTCGCGTACGGGACCATGAGGATCGACAGGACCAGCAGGAACAGGGCGTCCTTGCCGGGGAACCGGAACCGCGCGAACGCGTAGCCGCCGAGCGTCGCGACCACCAGGGTCACGACCACGGCCGTGGCGGTGATGCCGAGCGAGTTGCCGAGGTAGGTGCCGACGCCGGCCTGGTACGACGCGAGCGTGGCGTAGTTGCCGAACCCGAAGCCGTCGACCTGCGCCGACCCCGGCTGGGGGGACACGGACGACGCGGTCGTCCAGATCATCGGGAACAGGAACAGGATCGCCAGGCCGCCGGTGAGGACGTAGAACGGGGTGCGTCCGAGGACGCGGGAGATGCCGGTCACGGGGGTCACTCCTCGGGCGAGCGCCGCAGCGCCTTGAGCTGGACGACGTTGACGACCACCAGGGCCAGCAGCACGATCACCGACAGCGCGGCGGCCATGCCGAGGTCCCGCTTGGACTCGAACGCCAGGTTGTAGATCAGCTGGACGACGGTCATGGTCGAGCCGTCCGGGCCGCCCTTGGTGAGGATGTAGAACTGGTCGAACGCCAGGATCGAGCCGGTGACGCACATGATCGTCGCGAGGGCCAGGGACGGCTTGAGCAGCGGCAGCGTGATCCGGCGGAACACCTGGAGGGTGCGGGCGCCGTCCAGGCGGGCGGCCTCGTACACCTCGTGCGGGATGCCCTGCAGCCCGACGAGCAGCAGCAGCATGTAGAACCCGGCGAACCGCCAGACGACCAGCGCCACCGTCCCCCACAGCGCGCCGTCCGCGGAGCCGAGGACGTTGACCTGCCCGCTGCCGACGCCGAGCCGCTCCAGCCAGCCGGACACCGGGCCGACCTGCGGCGAGTACAGCGCGTAGAAGAGGAGCGACGCCGACGCCAGGCCGAGCGCGGTCGGCAGCAGGAACGCGGTGCGCAGGAACCCGCGCCAGCGCGAGCTCTCCTGCACCAGCAGCGCCAGCCCCAGGCCGAGCCCGATCAGCAGCACCGTGGCGATCACCGTGTAGAGCAGCGTGAACCGCACGGACGGCCAGAACATCCGGTGGTCGAGGACGGCGCCGAAGTTCTCCGGGAAGTTCGTGCCCTGCCGGCCGCCGAGCAGCGACCAGTCGGAGCCCGACATCAGCACGACCAGCACCAGCGGGACCACGAACAGGACGAGCACGAGGACGGCGGTGGGGGTCGCGTACAGCCAGCCCTGGAGGGCGCCGCGGGAGCGGGCGGACCGGCGTCGGCGCTGTGCCGTGCCCGCGCGGGACGGGCTGGCGACCCGTCCCGCGCGGCCGTGGGTGGCGACGGTCACTGGCCCAGCACCTCGGTGATCGCGTCGTTGTCCGCCTCGACGGTGTCGGTGCCCTCGAACGTGGCGTTGCGCATCAGCGTCACCCACGGGCTGCCGGACGCGTTGAACGCCTCGGAGAAGAACTCCGCCACCGGGGTGCGGCCGGACTCGGCGATCTGGTTCATCGTCAGCGCGAGCGGGTCCTCCTGCGCGTACACGTTGTCGAGCAGGGAGTTGCGCCCGGGGACCTCGCCGTTCTTCGCGATGACCTCGAGCTGCGTCTCCTCCGACATCATCCAGGACAGGAAGTTCCACGCCTGGGCGACGGAGTCGGAGTCCTTCGAGATGCCGAGCGCGTCACCGCCGAGGAACGTCGACTGCCCGCCGTCGACGCCGGGGATGCCCGTGACCCCGACGTCGATCCCGGCCTCGACCGCGGCGTAGACCGCGGTGTTCGGGTACGGCATGACGCCGACCTGGCCGTTCGAGAACGGGGCCGTCCACGTCGCGCCGGTCTCCTCCTTCGAGCCCGCGCCGACCGCGCCGGCCTGGTTGAGCTCGTAGTACATCTCGTAGAGCGCCTTCGCCGAGTCGGACGCGACCTGGGCGGTCTTCCCGTCCTCGGACAGCACCTCGTCGCCCGACGCCCACATGGTCGGGAACCAGGTGAAGACGCCGCAGCCGCCGCAGTTGCCGCCGTAGTACGTGCCGGAGACGCCGGGCTTGCCCAGCGCCGCGACCGCCTCGGCCTGCTCCTGGAGCTCGGCCAGGTTCGTCGGCCCCGCCTCGGGGTCGAGGCCGGCCTCGCGGTACAGGTCCTTGTTCCAGACCAGGACGGAGATGTCCTCGACGAACGGCAGCGTGTGCATCGCACCGTCGGGGTCGGTGCCCGCGTCGAGGTGGCCGCGGGTGATGTCGTCCTTGAAGTCCAGGCCGTCGATCTGCTCGGTCAGGTCGGTGAACAGCCCGTTCGCCACCCAGTAGGGCAGCCGGACGACGTCGCCGGCCAGCAGGTCGGGCAGCTCGTCGTTGGTCGCGGCGCCGCCGACCTTCCCCTCCATGTCGTCGTTGGGGATGATCTCGAGCTCGACCTGGTTCTCGTGCGACGCGTTGTACGCCTCGACGAGGGTGGTGGCCTGGCGCTCCAGCGGCGCGCGGGTCCACATCGTCAGCGTCGTGCCGTCGTCCACCCCGTCGGGGCCGGCGGACTCCAGCGCGGCGCCGGCGTCCCCCTCGGACCCGGACCCGCAGGCGGCCAGCCCGGCCAGCGCGAGGCCGGCGACGGCCAGGGTGGCGACCGGGCGGAACCCGCGCGATCGGAAGGTGCGGTTGATCATCGTGCTCTCCTCGTGAACTTCGCCGTCGAAGCTGTGCGGGGCGCCCGGGCGGGGCCGCGCTGAGGTTCTGCCGAAACCCTTTTCGGGGAACGTAGTGGCAGTTCCTACCCGTTGGCAAGGGGATGCACCGAAACGTGATGTGTGTACGATCGCCGGCATGACGACCGCACCGGGGGCCCCGCGCCGGGCCGTCACGCTGGCCGACGTCGCCCGGCTGGCCGGCGTCTCCGTTGCCACGGCGTCCAAGTCGCTCAACGGTCGGCAGCAGGTCCGCGCGGAGACCCGCGAGCGCGTGCTGTCCGCCGCCGAGCAGCTGCAGTTCTCCCCGAACGTGCTGGCCCGGCACCTGCTGAGCGGCCGGTCCGGCACGATCGGCCTGGTCACGCACGACCTCGAGGGCCGGTTCTCGATCCCGACCCTGATGGGCGCCGAGGACGCCGCCGGCACGGGCAAGACGTCGGTGCTGCTCTGCGACGCGCGCGGCGACGCCCTGCGGGAGCAGTACCACGTGCAGGCGCTGCTCGGGCGGCGGGTCGACGGGCTGATGATCGTGGGCGCCCGCCCCGACCCCCGGCCGTCGCTCGGCACCCTGCCCGTCCCGGTCGTGTACGCCTACGCCCCCTCGCAGGACCCCGCCGACATGTCGGTCGTCTCCGACAACGTGCTCGGCGGCCGGCTCGTCGCCGAGCACCTGCTGGCCTGCGGGCGCCGCCGGATCGCGGTCGTCACCGGCGACCCCTCGTACGGCGCCGCGCACGACCGGGCCGCCGGGGTGCGCGCCGCCCTGGACGAGGCGGGCGTCGCCCCGCTCGGCGAGGACCGCTACGGGGCGTGGACCGAGGAGTGGGGCCGCACCGCCGCGGCGCTCGTCCTGGACCAGCACCCCGACGTCGACGCCATCGCCTGCGGCAGCGACCACATCGCCCGCGGCGTCCTCGACACCCTCCGGGAGGCCGGCCGCCGCGTCCCCGAGGACGTCGCCGTCACCGGGCACGACAACTGGGAGACCCTCGCGCTCAGCGCCCGCCCGCCGCTGACGTCCGTCGACATGCACCTCGAGGAGGTCGGGCGGCGCGCGGCGGCCCTGCTGTTCGACGCCATCGAGGGCCGCGGCCGGTCGGGCACCGAGGTCGTCCCCTGCCGCCTGGTCCCCCGCGGCTCCACCGGCCCCCGCGCGACCTGACCCCGGGGCCCCGGGGGAACACCGGACACCGGGCCTCACCTCGCGGTACGGTCCCGCGGAGCCGGCCGCGCGCCGCCCGATACCCGAGGAGACCCCGTGAGCCACCCGTCCGGCCCGTCGTACCCGCCCGGACCCGGCTGGGGCCCGCCCGTACCGCCCGCCCCACCCGTCCCGGGCGTCGGTGACGCGCTGCGGTTCGGCTGGACCGCGGTGCAGCCGGTGTGGGGACGCGCGGTCCTGCTGTTCCTCGGCCCGGTCCTGGTGTTCCTCGGGGCGGTCGGTGCGATCTACGTCCCGGTCGTGGTGGGCCTCGTCGAGGCCGTCCGCCTGCAGGAGGAGGCGCTGGCCGCGACACCTCCCGGCACGTACACCGGCACCGCGCTCGGGTTCTCCACCGGCGCGATCGTGTGGCTCGCGGCCCTGTTCGTGCTGGTCGCGGTCCTGGGCGCGGGGCTCCAGGTACTCGGAGCCAGGTTCGGGCTGCTGCTCGTCGACGGCCGGGTGCCGACGGCGCGCGAGCTCTACCGGGGCCACGGGCTCGGCCGGTCGTTCGCCACGTCGCTGCTGGTCACCGCCCTGGGCGCGGTCGGGAGCCTGGTCTTCTACCTCCCCGGGCTCGCTGTCATGGTGCTCGGGCAGCTCGCCGTGTACCTCGCTGTCGACCGGGGGCTCGGGCCGGTCGCAGCGGTCCGCGAGGGTTTCCGGCTGGCGTGGCGGCACGTCGGGACCGTCGCGCTGCTGCTGCTCGCGACGATCGGCGTGAACTGGGTGGGCGGCCTGGTCTGCGGGGTCGGCGTCGCGGCGACGTACCCGATCACGTTCACCGCGACCGCGTGGCTCTACCGCGCCCTCGCCGCCCGCACCCCCTGACCCGGGAGCCGGGCCTCAGGAGGCGACGACCGTGACCACCGCCCGGGTCTCGCTCGTCACCTCGACCGACCACCGGCCGGTGATCTCCACGCCCGGCAGCTCGGTCACCGCGGGCGGCGCGTCGCGGTCGGCGACGTCGGAGCAGTCGGCGGCCGTCTCCGCGACCGTCTCGCCGAGCGACCGCACCGTGACGTGCACGGGACCCGCGTCGACCGACGCGCACACCACCCCCACGGCGAGCACGCCGGACTCCGGCGCCACGCTGGACGATCCGGTCAGCACCTCACCCGGCCCCGCCGCGCCGCCGCCGAAGCCGACCCCCTGCCCGGGCGCGACGCGCTGCTCGGCGGCGGCGCTCACCGCGGCCTCGGCGGCCACGAGGTCTGCCTCCGTGGTGTCCGCCGCCCGGATCCCGAGCACGGCGACCACCGCGAGCACGGGCACCACGACCACCAGCCCGGCCACGAGGGCCCGTCGGCGCCGGCCACGGTCGGCGTGCGGGTCGGTGCGGGGCTCGTCGGCCTCGTCGGTCTCCACGTCGAAGGTCGTCACCCGGTCCAGGCTGCCACGGCGCGGGGTCAGACCGCCGCCCGCCGCAGCCGCCCGCTGACCCCCGACCGTGCCCGCACGCCTGCTCACCGAGGGCGCATGCGACACCACGAGGGCGTACGCCATCTCATGCGCCCTCGTGGTGTCTCGTACGCCCTCGGCGCGCAGAGGCGCGCAGCGGCGGGGGGCGGCGGGGGGGCGGCGGGGGGTCATGTTGACGGGAGGCGGAGGCGGGCGCTCGTGCCCTGGCCGGGGCGGGAGCGCAGGACGACCGTGCCGCCGTGCCGGTGCGCGACCACGCGGACGAGCGCGAGCCCGAGCCCCGAGCCGGGCGTGCCGCGGGCCTGCTCGCCGCGCGCGAGCTCGTCGAACACCCCCTCGATCTCGTGCTCGGGGATGCCGGTGCCGGAGTCGGCGACCTCGACGACCACCACCCCGTCGTCGTCCGTGCCCCGCACCTCCACCGGCGAGTCGGCCGGGGAGAACTTCAGCGCGTTCGCCAGCAGGTTGTAGACCGCGAGGTACAGCAGGTCCGCGTCGCCGCGGACGTGCGGCAGGGGCCAGGGGGCGCGCGGCAACGTCACGGTGATCGTCCGGGGCACCCCCGACGCGACGGCCTGGTCGCCCAGGTCCGCGACCGCGTCGTGGACGACCTGCGCGACGTCGACGTCCTCCTGCTCGAGCGGGCGGGTCTCGAGCTCGGCGAGCTCGCGCAGCTCCGCGACCAGCCCGGACAGGCGCAGGGTCTGCTGCTGGAGCGTGTCGTAGGCGCGCGCCCGGGCCGGGTCGAGGTCCGCGGGGTCGGGGACCACACCGGGCAGCGCGGCGCGGAGCGCGGTCACCGGGTTCTTCATCTCGTGGTCCAGGCGCAGCAGGAACCGGCGGTGCGCCGCGCGCTCATCCTCGCGAGCCACGCGCGCCGCCTCGGCGGTCGCGGACGCGACGGCGGTCCGGCGGCTGCGGGCGGTGGTGACCACGGCGAGCAGCACGCCGGTCACCAGCAGGCCGGTGCCCACGAGCACGACCGGCAGCGGCGCCCCGACGAGCACCCGCAGCGCGCGACCCGACGCGAGCACCACGACCGCGGCGAGCACCCCGAGCACGGCCGGGGCCAGCGCGAGCAGCACCGGGGTCCGCGCGAGCAGCACCGCCCGCGCGGGGCGGCCGGCCGCGGTCACGCGCGGGCCCCGCGGTGCACGGTGCCGCAGAACCGGTACCCCAGCGACGGCACGGTCTCGACGTAGCGGGGCGCGGCGGCGTCGTCGCCCAGCACCCGGCGGATCTCCGCGACCCGGTGGTCGACGGCGCGGCTGCTCACCGCCAGCTCGAACCCCCACAGCGCCTGCAGCAGCCGCTCGCGGGTGTGCAGCTCGTCGGGGTGGGTCATCAGGTAGTCGAGCAGCAGCGACGCCTTCGGGGTGAGCGTCACCTCCCGGCCCGCGAGCCGGACCCGCCGGGCGGTGCGGTCCAGCACCAGGTCGCCGCTGACCAGCGTCTCGGCGGCGGCCAGGGACGGCTGGCCTGGGACCGCGCGGCGCAGCACCGCCCGGACGCGGGCGTGCAGCTCCTGCGGGTCGAACGGCTTGTTGAGGTAGTCGTCCGCGCCCTCCTCCAGGGCGGCCGACCGCTCGGACGACTCCCCGACCTGCGTCAGCAGCACCACGGGCGTCCAGTCGCCCGCCGCCCGCAGCCGACGGACCACCGACCGGCCGTCGAGCCGCGGCATCAGCACGTCGCACACCAGGATGTCGGGGTGCCAGGTGGCGTGCAGGGCGAGCCCGGCCTCCCCGTCGGCGGCCGTCGCGACCTCAAGCCCGCTGCGGGTGAGGAACGAGGCCAGCCCCTCGCGGATCGCCTCCTCGTCGTCGACGAGCAGCACCCGGGGCGGAGCGTCGGTCACTGCCGCCCGCCCCAGACCACGAGCCCGCCGACCACCAGCAGCACGACCGCGTACCCGGCGACCGCCAGGTAGCCGAGCACGAGCCCGACGACGGCCGCGGCGCCGCCGCCCTCCCCGCGGGCGCGGATCTGCCGCAGCGCGACGTGGCCGGTGACGACGGGGATCAGGGCGAACCCGCAGAGGCCGAGGACCAGCGTCACCACCGCGAGCACGTTGGTCGGCCGGGGCACGACGACCGGGACCGGCTGCGGGGCGGGGTGGTAGGGGTACGGCGCGCTCATCGTCGGTCCTCCTGCTCGTCCTGGTGGGTCACCGGGTGCCCGCCTGCCCGTAGGTGCTGCCGGCGCCGAGGTCGGTGACCACCGGCGTACCGGACTCCCAGGTCACGGTGACGTCGGCGGCGTCGATCGTCACCGTCGCGGCGCTGCTGACCGCGACCCGCGCCCCGGCGCCCTCGACGACGACGTCCGTCACGTCGCCCGCGACGACCACCGACCCGGCGCCGGCGACCGTCAGGGTGCCGCAGGCGTCGGTGACCTCCACGGCCTCGGTGGCGCGGGTGGTGCCCGCCTCGCCGCCGGCGCACGCGGTCTGCGCGGTGGTCAGCGGCCGCAGGTCGGTGCGCCCGGGCAGGTCGGGGCCGTCGACGGGGTCCGCCGAGGGCACCGGGTCACGCGGCTTCGTCGGCCGGGGCGACGGCGTGCCGTCCGGGGCGCCGTCGTCCTGCGTCGCGGGCGCGCTCGGCTGCTCGTCGTCCACCACCTCGACGCTGCACCCGGCGAGCGCCAGGCCCAGCACGCCCGCGGCCGCGACCGCCCCCCACCGCGTGGTCACGACGTCACCCCCGGCAGCAGGATCTCCACGCGCCGGTTGCGCTGCCGCCCCGCCGGGTTGTCCTGGCCGTCGACCTCGTTCGGCGCGACGGGCCGGTCCTCGCCGTAGCCGACGACGTCGAACGCGGTGCCGACGCCGCGGTCGGCGAGCGCGTCCGCGACCGCCCGCGCCCGGTCCTCGGACAGCCGCTGGTTGAGCGCGGGCGACGACACCGAGTCCGTGTGCCCCTCGACCGAGCCGGCGGGGGCCGCGACCCCCGCGAGCGCCGTCGCCAGGGCGTCGAGCGCCGCGTCGGCGTCGGGGCGGATCTCGGCGGAGCCGAAGTCGAACAGCACGCCGGAGTCGAGCGTGAGCGTGGCGCCGCAGGACGGCACCGGGGCGATCACCCCCATCGACGGGAACGCCCCCAGCCGGGGCACCTGCGGCAGCGGGTCGACCTCGACCGGGACGCCGTTCACCAGCCCCGTGCCGTCGCCGTGGTTCTGCACCGACAGGTCCGCGTCGGTGTAGGCGCCGGAACCGTCCCCGTAGTTGACGACCTGCACCTCGCCCTCGGTGTACACCCCCGAGCCGTCGCCGTAGTTGACGACCGACCGGTCCCCGCGCGTCCAGCCACCGGAGCCGTCGGTGTGCACGTAGACGTGGGTGGTGCCGTCGTCGTAGACCCCGGAGCCGTCGCCGTAGCTGACGACGGAGGTGCCGCCGGCCGCGTAGGTGCCGGACCCGTCGCCGTAGACCGTCACGGTCGTGCCGTTGAGCGCGTAGGTGCCGGACCCGTCGCCGTAGTTGACCACCGAGCCGTCGGGTGCGGTGAACACGCCCGACCCGTCTCCGTAGGCGAGCAGCGCACCCCGGCCGGTCTCGACGGCACCGGTCGCGTCGCAGTGCGTCGGCGTCACCGTCACCCCGGGCACGTCCCCGACAGCGGCGTCCACGTCGAGCGCGAACCCCGCGAGCGACGCGTCGAGCATCGACAGGTCGGGGAGCACGATCAGCGGCACCGGCGGGATCTCCCCCGGCGCGTACCCGGCGACGGCCGGGACCTGGGACGTCGGGGTCGTGCGGGGCTCGCGGGTGCTGCGCTCGGTCGGCGCGGGTGTGCGGTCGGGGCGCTCCCGGGCGGCGTCGGAACCGGAGGCCCCGCACGCGGTGAGCAGCAGCAGCGAGGCGGCGAGGAGGGCGGTGCGACCTCGGACGGTGTGCGACATGGCAGCACCGTAGGTGACGTCCGGCCGCGGCGGGTCGCGGGCCTGTCGCGGGGTCGTCGCAGTCCTGCGACACAGGGGGGGCGGGGATGCGGCCACCCACGCACACGCGGTGCAGCACTCCCGCAGATCCCGACCACCACGCAGTCACCACGCACCTCGACTCCCTGCACCACCCGGCGGCCCCGATCGCCCGGTGACGCGTGCTGGGGTGGGTCCGCCTCCGCACACCGCCCCCGAAGGGACCCCGATGCCCTCGCTCGTCCGCCCGATGATCCTGGTCCTCACCGCCGCCGTGCTCAGCGGCGCGCTGCCGTGCACCGCCGTCGCGGCCGCGCCGTCCGCGGTCGTCGCGGCACCGCTCGGGGCCGTGCCGCTCGGGGCCGCACCGGTCGCGGCCGCACCGGGCTCGTCCCGTCCCGCGCTCGAGCACCGCGACGCCTGGTCGGAGACGCAGGTCACGGCCCTCCCGGCGGCCCGCCAGCAGGCGCTCGCGGAGGGCCGGTCCCTCGAGCACTCCGACCTCACGCCCACGGGACGATTCGTCCGCGCCGGCGAGACGCTGACCTTCGACGTCTCGGGGACCGCGCCGGTCGAGTACGCCATCGCGGCGACGGGCGTGTTCGCCGACCTGAACGGCGGGCGGAGCGGAGACCGGGCCCCGACCTCGACGCCGCTGCCCGCCGGGTCGTCCCGCGTCACGGCGGCGTCCGACGGCCTGGTGTACCTGCGCAGCGTCGGCAGCGGCACGACCGCCCGGGTCCGCGTGACCGGCGGTGCGCCCCAGCCGGTCTTCCAGCTGGGCGTCACGACCGACGCCGCGTTCGACGACCAGATGACGCGCTGGCCCGACTCCCGCTTCGTGCTGCTCCTGGGCGAGCGGGTGATCGGCGAGTTCCAGCGGTCCGAGGTCGACCGGGCCCGGACCGCGAGCACGTGGGACACGGCGGGCACGGTGGCGTACTGGGACCGGTCGGCCGACCTGGTCGCCGAGGCCCACGGCATGGACGTCGCCGCCACCGGCGTCGCCCGCCCCGTCGACCACCGGATCCGCATGGTCAACCCGGACACCGGCCCCGGCTGGGCGAGCGCCGGGCACGGCGCGATCACGTTCCAGGTCGCGACCGGTGCGGGGCAGCAGGTGCTCGGCGCGCTCCGTCTCGAGGACCAGTGGGGGCTGTGGCACGAGATCGGCCACACGTACCAGAACCCGGCGTACCGGTGGGACGGCATGGGCGAGGTGCAGGTCAACATCTACTCCAGCTACGTCCAGCGCCACCTCGGTGTCCCCACCCGGTACACGTCGGCAGCCGACTCCGTGCAGCGAGCCAGCGCCCTGCTCGCCCTGCCCGTCGAGCAGCGCGCGTCGTCCGGCGCCTCGCACGAGCTGATGTTCGAGCAGCTCGGACGCGCGTTCGGCGACGCGTTCTACCCGCGGCTCAACCAGGAGTACCGCGTCGCCCACGCCCGGGGCGAGGTCGACCCGGGTTCCCACACCGAGAAGACCCAGCAGCTCATCCGCACGGCGTCGACGGTCGCCGGGTACGACCTGACCGAGTTC
The DNA here is from genome assembly GCF_056868065.1 of Cellulomonas sp. KU4C. NCBI lineage: Bacteria > Bacillati > Actinomycetota > Actinomycetes > Micrococcales > Cellulomonadaceae > Cellulomonas > Cellulomonas sp. KU4C. The sequence continues at coordinate 573,633 of NZ_CP200322.1, forward strand.
TTCCGCCAGTGGGGCATCCCCGCCGACGACGCGACGGCCGCGGCCGTCGCCACGCTGCCCGATCTCCCGCAGCCGATCTGGGGCACGCTCGATCCGGCGGCCATGCCCCTGGTGCGCGAGCTCCCGCCGTACGTCCTGCCGACCGGCACGGTCGACCGCGCCGGCCTGCCCGAGGTCGTGTCCGGGTGGTCCACCCTGCCCGAGGGATGGGGCGACCGGGTACGCGACGTCGGCAGCGTCGACGGCCGCACCCGCGCGTGGATCGAGGACGCCGGGATCGTGACCGCCGACGCCACGGGCTCGTTCTGGGTCACGGTGGCGAACGAGGCGGGGGTCCGGGAGGTGCTGCCCGTCCCCCTCGCCGTGAACGGCGGCAACGGCCTGACGTTCCGCGGGTACTACGACGAGCGGGTCCTGTTCGTGTCGCTCGCTCCCGACACCGGGACCTGGGCCGTGCGCAGCCGGGGTGGCGCGACCCACGAGATGCTGCCCCAGGACACGTACATCGGAGTCGAGCTGATCGGTGCCGACGGCCTGCCGATCGCGTCCGGCACGGCCACCGGCAGCGAGTCCAGCCGCTCGATCGCCGACGCCCTGAACGGGCGCCCTGTCGAGGAGGGGCAGTACCTGCGCGTCCACCACCGCGAGCCCAACCGCCTCGACGTGTGGGTCGCCGGGGCGACCCAGCCGCGGGTGACCGAGCGTGACCAGGCGTTCCAGGTCGTCGACGGGACGCTCCGCCGCATCGACCCCGGCCAGGTCGCCACGCCGCCGGTGCTCTCCGTCCAGCCCGCCCTCGGCGCCACCCTCGCGACGCTCACCATGTCGGCCTCCGTGTTCGAGAACGCGTCCCGCCACGTGGTGCGGCAGGGCGGCGAGTACGCCTTCGAGATCCACCGCGGCACGGCGTACTACTCCTCGGCGCAGCGCTCCGCCGACGGCGCCACGGTGACCGTGTCGCTGCTGCTGCCCGCCGGCAAGGGCGACGTGTCCCTGCACCGGGTGGCCGGCGCGCCCGGGGAGCCGATGGACGACGCCGTGCTCGTCTCGACCCACCCCGCCGTCACCGCCCAGCCGACCCCGGCGCAGCGCAGCGGCGTGTACAGCCTCTACGTCGTGCCGGGCACGCTCGGCCTGCGGATGTCCGGCACCGCCTACGCCTCGACCACCCGCCACCTGGTGCTCGTCAACGGCGAGCTCGTCTTCCAGGTGCGCGCGGGCGAGCAGCTCGGCGCCCGTCGCATCGCGTCCGGAGGCACCACCGTGGTCGCGGCCGACCTGCCGCAGCTCAGCGCCCACGACGTCGTCGAGGTCCGCCTCGCCTCGGGCTGGATCGGCGACCCGCCGCACGGCGCGTCGGTGCTCCGGTACACGATCACACCGGCCGACATCCCGATCACCCTCACCCCGAGGTGACCACCGACCACCCCGGCCCGGTCACGAGCAGCGCCTCGTCGTCGCAGAGCGGCACCAGCTCGTGGTCCGGCCCGTACCGGGCCAGGGTGCGTCCGATCAGGTCCAGCGGGTAGGGCGGGAGCTTCCCGTCGGCGTGCGGGACCACCACGGCGTCGGTCAGGCCGAGCCCGCGCAGGTCGGTCAGGTCGGGCGCGTCGGCCGGGTCGTCCATCAACGACACGGGCTCGATGCTCGGCCCGGCCACGACCGACCCGGCGCTGCACCCGATGTACGGCAGGCCCGCGCGCACCCGCTCGGCGACCACGGCGTCCGCGCCGGAGGTCCGCAGCGCGTCCAGCAGGGCGAACGTGCTGCCCCCCGCGACGTACACCGCGTCCACGCCGTCGAGCGCCGAGGCCACCCCGCGGGGGTCGGCCCCCGTGAGCCGCACGTCGACGAGCGCGTGCCCGAGCGCGGCGACGCCCGCCCGCTCGGCCGCGACGTACGGGGCGTCGGGGTGCGCGCGGGCGGCGTCGGGGACGTACCCGATCGTCAGCGCCCGACCCGTGGGGGCGTGCGCGGCGAGGAACGCGGGGACGGCACCGAGGCCGAGGGACAGCAGCAGCAGCGAGGTCACCGTCGCGACGGTACGCGAGCCGGTCGGGCACCACGGGCCGGGCTCTGCCGGTCGCGCACCACGGGTCGGGCTCTGCCGGTCGCGCCCCCGCCGGGCCCGCGCCTACGGTGGCCGGGCCGCACGCGGGCGACCGCCGCCCGCCGCACCCCCGGGAGGCAGCCGTGCCCCAGCCGACGACCGCCCGCGAGCACGACCTGGTGCTGCTGGGAGCCACCGGGTTCGTCGGCGCGCTGACCGCCGAGCACGTGGCTCTGCACGCCCCGACCGGCACGCGGGTGGCGCTCGCCGGCCGGGACCTCGACCGGCTCCGGGCGGTGCGCGCGCGCCTCCCCGGGTCCGCCCGGACGTGGCCCGTGGTCGTCGTCGACGTCCACGACCGCCGCGCGCTCGACCGGCTCGCCGCGTCGGCCACCGCGCTCGTCACCACCGTCGGCCCCTACGCCCGGCGCGGACTGCCGGTCGTCGAGGCGTGCGCGGCCGCCGGCACCCACTACGCGGACCTCACCGGCGAGCTCGGGTTCGTCCGGGCCGCGGTCGACGCCACCGACCGCCGCGCGCGCGGCACCGGCGCGCGGGTGGTGCACGCGTGCGGCTACGACTCCGTGCCGTCCGACCTCGGCGTGCACCTGCTGCACCGGGCCGCGGAGGCGGACGACGCGGGCGGCCTCACCGCCGTGCACGCCCTCGTCCGGGCCCGCGGCGGCGTCTCCGGCGGCACCGTCGCGTCGGTGCTCGACGAGCTCGGGGCCGCGCGCACGGACCCGGCGGTCCGCCGGCTGCACGCCGACCCCTACGCCCTGTCCCCCGACCGGGCCGCCGAGCCCGACGCACCGCAGCCGCGCGGCCTCGCCCCGGCGCTGGTCGACGGCCGCTGGGCGGCACCGTTCGTGATGGCCCCGTTCAGCTCCCGGGTGGTCCGCCGGTCCAACGCGCTGACCGGCTGGGCCTACAGCCGCGACCTGACCTACACCGAGCACGTCGACGCGGGCCGGGGTCCGCGCGGGCTGGCCGTCGCGCTCGCCGTCACCGCCGCGACCGGCCTCGGCGCCGCGGCCCTGACCCTCCCGCCCGTCCGCGCGCTCGCCTCGCGGGCGCTCCCCGCCCCGGGACAGGGGCCCGACGAGGCCACCCGCCGCGCGGGACGGTTCCGGCACCGGTTCCTGGCCCGCACCCGCGACGGCCGGACCTACGCGGCCCGGGTCGAGGCCGCCGGCGACCCCGGGTACGCCGCGACGGCCGTCATGCTCGGCGAGTCGGGGCTCGCGCTGGCGCTCGACGACGCGAGGCTGCCCGACCGGGCCGGCTCGCTGACCCCCGCGACCGGGCTCGGGGACGCGCTGGTGGACCGGCTGCGGGCGCGAGGGTTCCGGCTCGACGCGGTGCGGGCGCCGGTCGGACCGGGGTAGGTGGCCGGGCGGAGCCGGGTGGCCGGGCTGAGTGGTCGGTCGCCGCTACCGTCGTCGCGATGCGGATCGGGGTCTACGTCGACGGGTTCAACCTCTACGACGGGGCGCGCGGCCTGTGCGGCCGTGGGGCTCCGGGCTGGCGCTGGCTGGATCTGCGGTCGCTGGCGCAGCGCCTGGTGGCCGAACGCGACGACTGGCCGGGCGCCGAGGTGGTCCGGGTGGTCTACTGCACGGCGCGGATCTCGGGCGCGGACAACCCGTCCGGGCAGCGCGACCAGGACGTCTACCTCCGCGCGCTCCAGACCGGCGGGGCCGTGGACGAGCTCGCGATGGGCACCTACGTCTCCCGGGTGACGACCGCGCCGCTGGCGACCCGACGAACCGACCGACCGCGCGACCTCCGGCCCGTCGTGACCCACCCGGCGTGGCCGGTCATGGTGCAGGACGGTCGGGGCGGCGACGTGCCCGACGCCGTGTTCATGGCGTCGGTCGCTCGCCGCGAGGAGAAGGGCTCCGACGTCAACGTCGCGTCGCACCTCCTGATCGACCTGCTGTCCGGCGCCGTCGACGGCGCGGTGGTGGTGTCGAACGACTCCGACCTCGAGTTCCCGGTGGCCTACGCGCGCGAGCGCTGGCCGGTCGGCCTGGTCAACCCGACCCGGGGGTACCCCGCCGGTCGCCTCAACGGCGACCCCGGCACCGGGCCGGGCGGGCACTGGTGGTACCAGCTCGCACCGGAGGACGTGCGGGCGTGCCAGCTGCCCGACCCGGTCGGGAGGCTGCGCCGCCCGGAGGGGTGGTGAGGCGAGACGGACTTGCACCCGCCCCGGTCACGGGGGCAGACTCCCTCCATACCGCCCATCCCCTCTGGGGATGGGTTTACTTCTTTCCCGGCCCGGGATCGCGGGAGACCGGGGCTCCGTCACCCGACCTCGGCCCACCGCTCCACCGGCAGCAGCGCCGCGTCGAGGTCGAGCGCCCGGGCCCGCTCCACCGCCCGCGCGAGGGCGGGGTCGGTGCCGGCGGGCCCGGGGGCTGCGGCGTTCTCGGTGAGGAACCGCGCCAGCACCTCCCCGGGGACGCCCGGGTTCTGGTCGAGCCGGAGCAGCAGCATCCCGTCGACCGGCCGCGCACCCGGACGCAGCGCCGGCTGGGTGTACGGGAACGGGATCAGCCGCGCCCCGTACCGCCCGTAGAACCGCAGCCGCGCGGCCGGGTCGCCCTGGGTGGCGTCGGCGGGCCAGTGCCGGGGGTCGTCGACCTCCGCGAGCACCAGGGCGCCCGGTTCCTGCGCGGCCCAGCGGCCGAGCACGTCCCGCAGCAGCCGCGTCCCCAGCCCCAGTCCGCGGGCGTCGGGGGCGACGGCGAGGTAGGTCAGCAGCAGCGCCCGGCGGTCGGCGAACCAGCCGCCGAGCATCACCGCGACCGGCTGCCCGTCCGCGAGCACGACGACCGACGGCGCGGCGCCCGGCCCGGTGAACCCGGAGCGGAGCTCGTCGAGGGTCAGCAGCTCGTCGGGCCGGAACGTGGGGGCGAGCAGCCGGTCGTGCACGCCCGCCACCTCGTCCGCGGTCAGGTCGTCGAGGGTCACGTCCACCAGGTCGGCCGTCATGCGACCGAGCCTAGGCGCGGGTCTCACGGCCGCAGGGGCCTCACGGCTGCGCCGCGTCCAGCGCGAGGTTGAGCGTCAGCACGTCCACCCCCGCCTGCCCGAGGTACCCGAGGTCGGGCCCGGTGGTGGCGTCCCGGACCAGGTCGCGGACCGCGTCCTCGGTCATCCCGCGCGCGGCGGCCACGCGCGGCACCTGGAGCTCGGCGTACGCGGCGCTGATGTGCGGGTCCAGCCCGGAGCCGGAGGCGGTGACCGCGTCCGCCGGGACGTCGGCGGGGTCCACCCCCTCAAGCTCGGCGACGGCCGCGCGCCGCTCCTCGACGGCGGCGACCAGGTCCGGGTTCTCCGGGCCGAGGTTGCTGCCGCCCGAGGCGGCGGCGTCGTACCCGTCGCCCGCGGCGGACGGGCGGGACTGGAAGTACGCGGTCAGCGGCTCGCCGTCGGCGTCGACGAAGGACTGCCCGATCAGCGACGACCCGACGACCCGCCCGTCGGCGTCGGTCACGAGCGACCCGTCCGCCCGGGCGGGCATCGCGCGGCCGAGGCCGGTGACGAGCAGCGGGTAGCCGACGCCGAGCACGACGGTGAGGACGAGCATCGCGCGCAGCGCGACGGCGACGTGCGGCCAGGTGGTGCGGGGAGCTGCATGGAAGCGTCCTTCGATCAGGGGGGGGCGGGGTCAGAAGCCGGGGATCAGGCTGACCAGGAGGTCGACGAGCTTGATCCCGACGAACGGCGCGACCACGCCGCCGAGGCCGTAGACCAGCAGGTTGCGGCCGAGGACCGCCGAGGCGGCCGCCGCGCGGTAGCGGACGCCGCGCAGCGCCAGCGGGATCAGGACCACGATCACCAGCGCGTTGAACACGATCGCGGAGAGGATCGCGGACGCCGGCGAGCTCAGGCCCATCACGTTCAGCACCGCGAGCCCGGGGAACACACCCGTGAACATCGCCGGGATGATCGCGAAGTACTTGGCGATGTCGTTGGCGATCGAGAACGTGGTGAGCGCGCCGCGGGTGATGAGCAGCTGCTTGCCGATCCGGACGATGTCGATCAGCTTCGTCGGGTCGGAGTCGAGGTCGACCATGTTGCCGGCCTCCTTCGCGGCCGACGTGCCGGTGTTCATCGCGACGCCGACGTCCGCCTGGGCGAGCGCGGGGGCGTCGTTCGTCCCGTCGCCGGTCATCGCGACCAGGTGGCCGCCCGCCTGCTCCCGCTTGATGAGCGCGAGCTTGTCCTCCGGCGTGGCCTCGGCGAGGTAGTCGTCGACGCCCGCCTCCGCGGCGATGGCCTTGGCGGTGAGCGGGTTGTCGCCGGTGATCATGACGGTGCGGATGCCCATCGCCCGCAGCTCGGCGAACCGCTCCGCGAGCCCCTCCTTGACGACGTCCTTGAGGTGGACGACCCCGAGCACCTGCCCGGCGCCCGACCAGTCCTGCACCGCGACGACCAGCGGGGTGCCGCCGTCGCCGGAGATCCGCCGCACGTGCTCGTCGAGCTCGCGCCGGACCGCGGGGGCGAGCGCGCCCTCCTCCTCGAGCCACGCGACGACGGCCGAGCCGGCGCCCTTGCGGATGCGGGTCACGTCGGCGAGGTCGATGCCGCTCATCCGGGTCTGGGCGGTGAACGGCACCACCTCGGTGCCGGCGGCCGCCGCGGGGACGTCGACGCCCTGCTCGAGCGCGAGGTCGACGATCGACCGGCCCTCCGGCGTGGGGTCGGCGGCGGAGGCCTGCGCGGCGGCCCGGGCGAGCGCGCGGTCGTCGACGCCGTGCAGCGGGACGAACGCGGTCGCGCGCCGGTTGCCGTAGGTGATCGTCCCGGTCTTGTCGAGCAGCAGCGTCGTCACGTCGCCGGCGGCCTCGACGGCGCGGCCGGACATCGCGAGCACGTTCCGCTGCACGAGCCGGTCCATGCCGGCGATGCCGATCGCGGACAGCAGCGCGCCGATCGTCGTCGGGATCAGGCAGACCAGCAGGGCCACCAGCACGGGCACGCTCACGGACGCCCCGGCGTACGAGGCGATCGGGTTCAGCGTCAAGGCGACGACCACGAACACCACGGACAGCGACGCGAGCAGGATGTTCAGCGCGATCTCGTTGGGGGTCTTCTGCCGCGCCGCGCCCTCGACCAGGGCGATCATCCGGTCGACGAACGTCTCACCCGGCTTGGAGGTGATCCGCACGACGATCCGGTCGGACAGCACGCGGGTGCCGCCGGTGACGGCCGACCGGTCGCCGCCGGACTCCCGGACCACCGGGGCGGACTCGCCGGTGATCGCCGACTCGTCCACCGAGGCGATGCCCCAGACGATGTCGCCGTCCCCGGGGACCAGCTCCCCGGCGGTCACGACCACCAGGTCGCCGAGGGTGAGGTCCGGCGACGCGACGGTCCGGGTGCCGGCCCGCTCGGCGCCGGGGTCGCGGGTCGCGTCGTAGTCGACGACGACCGTGGCGGTGGTGCTCGACCGGGTCTGCCGCAGGCTGTCGGCCTGCGCCTTCCCGCGGCCCTCCGCGACGGACTCGGCCAGGTTGGCGAACAGCACCGTGAGCCACAGCCAGACGGCGATGCCCGCCGTGAACGTGCCCGGGATCGCGGTGCCGCCGGACTCCTGCGGACCGCCGAGGAACGGCTCGGCGACGGCCAGCACCGTGGTCAGCACGGCACCGACCTCGACGACGAACATCACCGGGTTGCGCCACATCAGGCGCGGGTCGAGCTTGCGGACGGCACCGGGCAGCGCGTCGCGCAGCTGCGCGGGGCCGAACGAGCGGGGCGCGGCGGCCCGGGCCGCGGTGGCCTCGGGCGTCGCCGGGGCGTGCGTGAGGGTGGAGGACATCGTGTTCACAGACCTTCCGCCAGGGGACCCAGCGCGAGTACGGGGAAGTAGGTGAGGGCGGTGATGACGACGGTCACGCCCACGAGCAGGCCGACGAACTGCGGCCGGTGGGTCGGCAGCGTGCCGGCGGTCGACGGGACCGTGTCCTGCGCCGCGAGCGAGCCGGCGAGGGCGAGCACCAGCACGATCGGCACGAACCGGCCGAGCAGCATCGCGACGCCGAGCGCCGTGTTGAACCACGGGGTGTTGGCGGTGAGGCCCGCGAACGCGGACCCGTTGTTGTTCGCCGCCGAGGTGAACGCGTAGAGCACCTCGGAGAACCCGTGCGGGCCGGGGTTCCAGATCGACGTCGCCTCGACGTCGGCGCGCACGGCGGGGACCGCGAAGCTCAGCGCGGTCCCGGCGAGCACCAGGGTCGGCGTGACGAGGATGAACAGCGACGCGAGCGTGATCTGCCGGGGGCCGATCTTCTTGCCCAGGTACTCCGGCGTCCGCCCGACCATCAGCCCGCCGACGAACACCGTGAGGACCGCGAGCACGAGCATCCCGTAGAGCCCGGAGCCGACGCCGCCGGGCGCGACCTCGCCGAGCATCATGTTGAGCATCGGGAACAGGCCGCCGAGCGCCGTGAACGAGTCGTGCATGCCGTTGACCGCGCCGGTGGAGGTGAGCGTGCTGACGCTGCCGAACAGCGTGGTCGCCGCGACGCCGAACCGCTGCTCCTTGCCCTCCATCGCGGCGCCGGCGAGCTCCGGGGCGGTGCCGGCGCCGCGCAGCTCGACGACCGTCAGCAGGGTGAGGCTGACCAGGAAGATCACGCCCATCGCCGCCAGGACCGCGTACCCCTGCTTCGCGCTGCCGACCATCCGGCCGAACGTCCGGGGCAGGCTGAACGGGATCGCCAGCATGAGCACCACCTGGAACAGGGAGGTCCACGCCGTCGGGTTCTCGAACGGGTGCGCGGAGTTCGCGTTGAAGAACCCGCCGCCGTTCGTGCCGAGCAGCTTCACGGCCTCCTGCGACGCGACCGGCCCGCCCGGGATCGACTGCGTCCCGCCGGCCAGCGTCGTCACCTCGGTGAACCCGGACCAGCTCTGGATCACGCCGCCGGCGATCAGCACCACCGCGGCGAGCACCGCCACCGGCAGCAGGATCCGCACGGTGCCACGGGTCAGGTCGACCCAGAACGAGCCGATCGTCCCGGACCGGCGCCGGGCGAACCCGCGCACGAGGGCCACCGCGACGGCCATCCCGACGGCGGCCGACACGACGTTCTGCACGGCGAGGCCGAGCACCTGCACCGCGTACCCGAGGGTGACGTCGGGCGAGTAGGACTGCCAGTTGGTGTTGGTGACGAACGAGATCGCCGTGTTGAACGCGAGGTGCTCGCCGACCGCGGGCATCCCGAGGTCGTACGGCAGCCAGGTCTGCACCCGCTGGAGCAGGTACACCAGCAGCACCCCGACCAGCGAGAACGCCAGGAGGCTGCGGACGTAGGACCGCCAGCTCTGCTCGGACGCCGGGTCGGCTCCGATCAGCCGGTAGAACCCGCGCTCGACCCGCAGGTCCCGCGGACTCGTGTAGACGTGCGCCATGTAGTCGCCGAGGGGGCGGTGGAGCGCGGCGAGCACCAGGACGACGGTGAGCACCTGGGCCACCGCCTGCCAGCCCGCCATCAGAACCGCTCCGGCTGCACGAGCGCCCACAGCAGGTAGCCGAGCGCCGCGACCCCGAGGGCGGCCGCGACCAGGTCGACGACGATCACAGCTTCTCGACCCCCGCCGCCACCGCTCCCACGAGCGCGAACAGGGCGAGCACGCCCCCGATGAACACCACGTCCAGCACGACAGGACTCCCGACGACACGTGCGGGCCGCGCCGGCCGGTCGGCCGCTGCGGCGGCCCCCGCGTGGAGGGCCGTCGACCATCAGACGCCCGCCCGGAGGGCCTGCCGACCGTCCTCACGGTTCCCATACGGCCTGCTGCACGGTCCTGACGGTTCCCGTGCACCACGGTCGATCCTCAGCATGCTGAGGATCGCGGCTATGCTCACCGGGTGACCTCGCGGACCCTCGTCCTCGCCCTGCGCACCCTCGTCGGCGTCGCCCTGCTCGTCGCACCGGGGTGGGTGATCGCCTCCACCGGGGACACCGTCGCGCACCAGCACGCGTCGCTCGGCGCGCTGCTCGCGGTGAGCGCGGTCGCCGGCGCCGCCCTGCTGGCCGCCGCCGTCGTCGGGTGGGTCCGGCGCGACGCCGGGCGACCGGCCCGGCGCCGGGTGCTGCGGGCCGTCGGCGCGGTCGTCGTGCTGGTGCTCGGCGTGGTGCTCGCGGCGGCGACCGCGTGGCTCCGGCCGTTCCCCGCCACGCAGCCGGCACTCGACGCGCTCGTGAGCGACGACGCCGTCGAGGTGCAGGAGACCGCCGGCTGGTACGCGTTCGTCCCGCGGGGCACCGAGCCCACCACCGGCCTGGTCTACTCCCCCGGCGCCCGCGTCGACGTCCGCGCCACCGCCGCCGTGCTGCGGCCGCTCGCCGAGGCCGGCTACCTGGTGGTCGCCCTCAAGGAGCCGCTCGGGATCGCCCTGACGTCGGTGGACCAGTCGGCGTCCGCGATCGCGGCGTTCGGCGGCGTCGAGCACTGGGCCGTGGGCGGGCACTCCCTCGGCGGGGTCGCCGCGTCCTCGTTCGCCGCCGCGCACGACGACGTCGTCGACGGCCTGCTCCTGCACGCGTCCTACCCGCTGGGCGACCTGCGCGACGCGGACCTGCTCGTCACGTCGGTGTCCGGCTCGCGGGACGGGCTGACCACCCCCGCGGACGTCGAGGCGTCGCGCGCGGACCTGCCTCCGACCACGACGTTCGTCGAGGTCGAGGGCGCGGTGCACGCGTTCTTCGCCGACTACGGCCCGCAGCCCGGCGACGGCGAGCCGGGGGTGTCGCGCGCGGCGGCGCGGGCGGAGGTCGTCGCCGCGAGCCGCGCGGCGCTGGACGCGGTCGCCGGGGACTAACGGCGTGGGCACCCGGGTTGTACCGGGTGGATCCACCCGGGCCCCCGGGCCCGCGACCGCGAGAGGGACACCGCCATGACGACCGACCAGGCCACCGACACCCGCCCGACCACCGACACCGGCTGGGTCGACCCGCGCGAGCAGATCGAGGTCGGCGTCCTGCTGCCGAACGGCCGCCTGGTGGGCCGGCGCTTCTTCTCCCGCGAGGAGGCCGAGGCCTGGGCCCGCCCCGAGGAGGGCGAGCAGGTCGTCGAGTACAACCTCGTCTGCGAGTGCAACGTCTGACCCCGACTCCCCGCCCTCACGCCCACGCCCCACACCCACGCGCACGCCGAGATAGGACCGTCGCCGCGAGACAGGGCCACCGGACGTCCTGCCTCGGCGCGGCGGACCTGTCTCGGCGCGGTCGACACCGCGCCGACGTGCGCTAACGCCGCACGTCCGGCGGCGGTTGGGCCCTTGGGCCCAGACGCGGCCCGCCACCAGATCTAGTGTCACACCCGTGTAGTTCGCACTAGATGTAGTGCGGCGGTGACGGGGATGGGGCAGCGTGACGATGATCGACCTGGCTGGGGCAGCGCGTGCGACGGAGCACGAGCGGGAGGTGGCGCCGACCCGCCTGACGGTGCGCAAGCGCGACGGCCGCGCCCTGCCGTTCGACGCCGGGCGCATCCACGCCGCGGTCACCAAGGCGTTCGTCGAGGTGCACGGCGAGGTCAGCCCGCTGCACCGGCTCCGGATCGCCGAGCTGGTCGACGGCGCGGTCGACGAGCTCGCCACCCGGTACGCCGGCGAGGTGCGGATCTACGAGATCCAGAACGTCGTGGAGCACACGCTGCTCGAGCAGCACGAGTACGAGGTCGCGAGCGCCTACATCGACTACCGCGTGCAGCGGGACCTCGCGCGCAGCCGGGCGCTCGACGTCAACCACTCCGTGGGCCAGCTGGTCGGCAAGGAGCAGACGGTCGTCCACGAGAACGCCAACAAGGACGCCGACGTCTTCAACACCCAGCGCGACCTCACCGCCGGCGCGGTCGGCAAGGCGATCGGGCTGCGGATGCTCCCCGCCCACGTCGCGAACGCGCACGCCAAGGGCGACCTGCACTACCACGACCTCGACTACCACCCCTACGCGCCGATGACGAACTGCTGCCTCATCGACTTCCGGACCATGCTGTCCGAGGGGTTCCGGATCGGGAACGCCCAGGTCGACCCGCCGCGGTCGATCCAGACCGCGACCGCGCAGATCTCGCAGATCATCGCCAACGTGTCGTCCAGCCAGTACGGCGGCTGCTCGGTCAACCGGATCGACGAGCTGCTCGCCCCCTACGCCGAGCGGAACTTCGCCAAGCACCTCGCGGACGCCGAGCGGTGGATCGCCGACCCCGCGCAGCACCGTGCCTACGCGGAGGAGAAGACCCGCAAGGACGTCTACGACGCCATGCAGTCCCTCGAGTACGAGATCAACACCCTGTTCACGTCCAACGGGCAGACGCCGTTCACGTCGGTCGGGTTCGGCCTCGGCCTGGGCTGGTTCGAGCGGGAGATCCAGCGGGCGATCCTGCAGATCCGGATCGGCGGCCTCGGCAAGGAGCGGCGCACCGCGATCTTCCCGAAGCTCATCTTCACGCTGCGCCGCGGCGTGAACCTCGAACCCGCCGACCCGAACTACGACCTCAAGCAGCTCGCCGTGGAGTGCGCGACCAAGCGCATGTACCCGGACATCCTGAGCTACGACAAGATCGTGGAGATCACCGGCAGCTTCAAGGTGCCGATGGGCTGCCGGTCGTTCCTGCAGGGCTGGACCGACGAGTCCGGGCAGGACGTCGTCGAGGGCCGGATGAACCTCGGCGTGGTCACGCTGAACATCCCGCGGATCGCCCTGGAGACCCGCGGCGACACCGAGGCGTTCTGGGCGCTGCTGGACGAGCGGCTCGCGACCGTCCACGACGCGCTGCTCTACCGGGTCGAGCGGTGCAAGGAGGCCGTGCCCGCCAACGCCCCGATCCTCTACGTGCACGGGGCGTTCGGCCAGCGGCTCGCGCCCGACGACGACGTGGACGCCCTGTTCCGCGGCGGCCGCGCGACGGTGTCCCTCGGCTACATCGGCCTGTACGAGGCGGCGGCGGCGTTCTTCGGCGGGGCGTGGGAGCACGACCCCGCGGCGAAGGAGTTCACGCTGCGGGTCCTGCGCACCCTCGCCGAGCACGCACGGGCCTGGACCGCCGAGCACGGGTACCAGTTCTCGGTCTACGCCACCCCGAGCGAGAGCCTGACCGACCGGTTCTGCCGCCTCGACCGGAAGAAGTTCGGCGCCGTCCCGGACATCACCGACAAGGACTACTACACGAACTCGTTCCACTACGACGTCCGCAAGTCGCCCACCCCGTTCGAGAAGCTCGACTTCGAGCAGGACTACGCGCCGCTGACCTCGGGCGGGTTCATCCACTACTGCGAGTACCCCGTGCTCCAGCAGAACCCGAAGGCGCTCGAGGCCGTCTGGGACTACGCCTACGACCGGGTGGGCTACCTCGGCACCAACACCCCCATCGACCACTGCCTGGCCTGCGACTTCGAGGGCGACTTCACGCCCACCGAGCGCGGGTTCGCCTGCCCGGCCTGCGGCAACGACGACCCCCGCACCTGCGACGTCGTCAAGCGCACCTGCGGCTACCTCGGCAACCCCCAGCAGCGCCCGATGGTGCACGGCCGGCACGTCGAGATCTCGTCCCGGGTCAAGCACATGGCCGGCCCCGACGCCCGGGGCTGACGTGGCACGCGACCCGCGGCCCGACTGGCGGTCCGCACGCCTCAGCCAGGACCGGGTGGCCGACTACAAGCCGTTCGTCATGGTCGACGGCGAGGGCGTGCGGTGCAGCCTGTACGTCAGCGGCTGCCCGTTCGCCTGCGCCGGCTGCTTCAACGAGGCCGCGTGGTCGTTCCGGTACGGCACCGTGTTCGACGACGCCCTCGACGACCGGATCGCCGCCGACCTCGCCCACCCCGCCGTGCAGGGCCTGTCGCTGCTCGGCGGGGAGCCGTTCCTCAGCACCGCCGTCTGCCTGCGGGTCGTGCGACGGCTGCGGGCCGAGCACGGCCACGCCCGCGACGTCTGGTGCTGGACGGGCTACCGGTTCGAGGAGCTGCTGGACTGGGCCGCCGCCGGGCACGACGACAAGGCCGCGCTGCTCGCCGAGGTGGACGTGCTGGTCGACGGCCGGTTCGAGCTCGCCCAGCGGGACCTCGGGCTGGCCTTCCGCGGCAGCCGCAACCAGCGGGTGCTGGACGTCCCGGCATCCCTACGAGCCGGCCTGCCGGTCCCGCGCCCCCACCTCCCGGACGCCCCCCACCCCCCTGCCCCGGTGGACCGCCGCGCCCTCATCTGACGCGAGGGCGCAACCGACACCACGAGGGCGTACGTCGTGGCGTGCGCCCTCGTGGTGTCGCGTGCGCCCTCGCGGGGGGCCGAGTGCGGGGGTGGGGACGGGGGCGGGGTGGGGGTGGGGGGCGGGGTGGGGGGTGGGCCATCCGGGCGATTCGCGGGGTGGGGTGGACCAACGGGCTGCGCGCGGGGACCGACGAACGCCATAGTGCTCCCCGTGACCTCGACCGCCCCGCCCTCGGAGCCCACCGGCCTGGACGACGCCGCGGAGCTCCGGTCCGCCTGGGCGACGGCCGCGGACGAGGTGGACGCCCTGGCGGTGGCCGAGCGGCTGCTCGCGTCGGTCCCCGCCGACCACGAGGCGGCCCGGACCGCCCAGCGCGCGCGCCTGCTGCTCGTCCTCGGCCGCCCCGCGGACGCGCTGGCGCTCCTCCCGGACGCCGACCGGGCGCAGCTGCTCGTCGACAAGCCGCGCGGCTGGGCCGACGTCGTCGCGCTGGCCTGCTGGACCGCACAGGGCGACGCCGAGGCCCGCGGCGCCCTCCTGCGGTTCGGCGCGACGCTGCCGCCCTCGCACGCCCCGGTCCACGCGGACCTCGTCGCCGCGGCCGCCGAGCAGGCGGGCGACCTGACGCTCGCCGACGACGCCGCGCTCGGCCTCCCGGCGCACCGCACGCCGTTCTCCGTCCGGCGACGGGCCGTCGCGCACCTGCGGCAGCGCGGCGGCGAGCCGGGGCGCGTGGCCGCCACGGTGCTCGACGTGGCCCAGGCCCTGCTCGAGGTCGAGCCGCGCGCCGACCGCGACACCGTCGTCGTCGAGGGCGTCGTCGACGACCTCGCCCGCCGTCAGGACGGCGCGGCGGCCCTGCTCCTGCTCGACACCCTCGCCGACCTGCGTCCGGGCAGCACCGCCATCGGCGCGCTCCGTCGTCAGATCCCGCTGCGGGTGGCCCGGCTGGCGGCGGCGATGCCGTTCCTGGTCGCGCTGGTGGGCTCCGCGCTCCTCGTGGCCGCGACCGCGCTGATCCACCTGCCCGTGGCCGTCGTCGCGGCTGGTGTCCCGACGCTCTGGTTCGGGGCATTCCGCACCCGGCCGCGGACGATGCCGCAGCTCGGCGAGGTCGACGAGCAGGCCGCGCGCCTGATCCGCCGCCGGACCAGGGCGACGTTCGGCCGTCGCGCGGCACGGGTCGCGTTCGCGGTGCTCGCCGGGGCGGTCGGGGTGATCGCCGCGCTGTTCGTCACGGTCCTCGTCTCGGAGGCCGTCGCGCCCGGCGTCGAGCTGGGCGAGAGCCGCGTGCTGGACCTGTCCGTGCTGGCGACGGTGATCGTCGGTGCGATCGGCGCGCCCGCGGCGATGGGACGGCTGCGCCGCTGGAACCTGGTCCGGCAGGCCGCGCGGTCCGAGGCGCGCGCACGCGAGCAGGAGCTGGTCGACCTGCAGCGGTGCGCGTGCTGGCAGGCCTCCCACCTGCGCGGGGAGGTGGCCGAGGGCTACGCCGCCCAGCACCTGGAGGCGGGCGACGACGGGCTCCTGGACGGCGTCGACCTCGGGGACGCGTCCGTGGTCCGGACCTGCCCGGCGACCGGGCTGCGCTGGCTGCTCGTCCGGCACGCGTCCGAGCCGGGCGCCGTCCTGCTGCGGGGCACCGCCGCCGGCCCGAAGCCGTTCGTCGCCGACTCGGGGACCGGCGGCTACCTCTGACCGGACGGCGCCCCGCGGGGCGTCGTCAGCCCGCCGGCGTGCCCGCGAACGCCCCGCCGGCCCCGAAGGCCCAGCCCGCGAACCGCTCCCCGATCAGCCGGTGCGTCGCCGGGTCGGGGTGCAGCGCGTCGGGCAGCGGGTGCGTCTCGGCGTCCGCCGCGCCGTAGAGGTCCAGGCCGTCGAGCAGGTGCAGGTGCGGGTCGTCGGCCCGGCGCTCCACCAGGTCCGCCAGCGCCTCGCGGATCACGCGCAGCGTCAGGCGCCCGTGCGCGAGGTCGGCACCCTCGGCCGCGCCGAACCGGATCTGGTCGGTGCCGATCGACGCGGGGTCGATGACGCCGGGGCCGGGCGCGTCCTCGTGGATCCCGCAGAACAGCGGCGACACGAGCACCAGCGGGACGTCGGGGTGACCGTCGCGGATGGTGTCGAGGAACCCGTGCACCGCGGGCACGAAGGCGCGCAGCCGCATCGCGTCGAGGTTCACGACGTTGATGCCGACCTTGACGCTGATGAGGTCCGCGGGGGTGTCCCGGACGACCCGCGCCACGAACGGGTCGACGACCGCGCTGCCGCCGAACCCGAGGTTGCGCAGGTCCGCGCCGCCGAGCCGCGCGGCCACGGCGGGCCAGGTGCCGGCGGGGGTGGCGGCGTTGGACCCCTGGCTGATCGAGCTGCCGTAGTGCACCCACCGCGGGCGGGTCGACGCCACCGCGCGCACCGGGGCGTCCGCGCGCAGGCCGACGACCTCGACCTGCTCGTTGTGCGGGAGCCAGACCTCGAGGCGCTTCTCGCCCGCGGGCAGGTCGGCGAACGTCGCGGTGTGGGCCTCGCCCGGCACGAACGCGGTGGCGCCGGTGCGCAGGTCGACCTCGACCGCGTCGCCGCCGGTGAGGACGTCGGACGCCACGAGCACGCCGTCGACGACGAGGTCCAGCGCGCCGCGCGGCCGGTCGGCGCCGACGTAGGCGATGCGCTGCGGGTGCACGACGACCTCGAGGGTCCGGGCGGTGGTGGCGACCTCGAGCCGCACGCCGGCGGGCTGCACCTCCATCCCGAGCAGCTGGCCGTCGGGGAACTGCCGGCGCACCCACGCGGGCAGCCGGTGCGGGCGCAGGCCGCGGTCGGTGGTCTCGACCTCGGCGGCGCCGTGCAGCAGGTCGGGGGTGACGGGGGTGTCGATCATGCGGGGGTGTCCTTCGCGGGGAGGGCGGACCAGGTGCGGAGCAGCAGGTCGAGGGCGTCGACCGCGCGGTCCCAGGACTGCTCGGGGGCGGGTGCGCGGTGGTCGAGGCTGCCGATCTGCTCCAGGGTGACGAAGCCGTTGATCGTGGCGCCGAGCAGCCGGACGACGTGCACGCGCTCCGTGTCGGGGATCGCGTAGCCGCGCAGGACGGCGTCGGTGAGCGCGACGACGTCGACCGCGGCGGTCGAGGCGACGGCCGCGGGCCCGGCCCGGCGTTGCAGCGCGGCCCACCGCCCGGGGAACTCCCGGGCGTAGTCGCGGTACGAGTCGGCGTACCCGCGCAGGGCGTCCCGGCCGGACCGACCGGCGATGGCCGGGGCCATCCGGGCGGCGATCTCGGCCATCGCGAGCGCGGTGACGCCGTCGAGCAGGGCGCCGCGGTCGCGGACGTGCGCGTACAGGCTCGCGCTCTGCACGCCGAGCCGGCGGGCGACGGCCGAGACGGTGATCGCGTCGAAGCCGAGCTCGTCGGCGACCGCCGCGGCCTCGGCCACGACGACGGCAGGGGTGAGTCCGGCGCGGGTCATGCGTCACAACCTACACCCTGTAGGGAGAACCCTACGGGTGTTCGATCAGCCCGCGAGCGCCGCCAGCACCTCGTCGGTCGTCGCGGTCTCGCCGAGCACGGGCAGCACCCGGCCGGTCGTGTGCGCGTGCGCCTCGTCGCTGAAGTCCGTCATCGCGTCGACCACCGCGACCACGTGGAACCCGGCGTCGTACGCCGCCCGGGCGGTGGACTCGACGCCGAACGACGTGGCGAGGCCGACCAGCACCACCTGGGCGACGCCCCGGGCACGCAGGTCGTCGGCGAGGGTCGTGCCGCCGAACGCGCTCCAGCCGTGGTGCTCCGCCCGCAGGTCGCCGGGCTGCGGGTCGAGCTCCGGCACCAGCGCGAGCGCCGCGGCCGGCACCGGGGGGCGACCGCCGCCGACCTGGGTCCGACCCGGGGGCGGGGCGTCGAGCCGGGCGGCGGCGAGCACCACGGTTCGGCCACCGGCGCGGAACGCCGCCGCGAGCGCCGCGGAGCGCCGCACGACGTCGGCGGTCGGGCGCACGGTGGGGCCGGCGACGGTGGCGAGCTGGAGGTCGACGACGACGAGCGCCGCGCCGGGGTCGAGCGTGCTGAGTGCCATGCGGGGACCTCTCGGGTCAGGGGAGGACGACGACGACCTTCTCGGCCGCGCCGGGGGTGCTCGCCAGCCGCAGCGCCTCGTGGACCTGCTCGAACGGGACGCGGTGGCTGATGATCCGCTCGTACCGGCGCCAGTCCGCCACGATGTCCTGGGTGACCTCGAAGATCTCGGTCGGGTAGCCGCGGGACAGGCTGATGGTGATCTCGGTGCTGAGCAGCGCGCCGAGGTCGACGGGCACGGGCTGCTTGTGCACGCCGGCGACGCTGAGCCGCGCCCCGTGCTTGGCGAGGCGCTGCACGGACTCGATGACCGCGGGCGCGCCGGCGACGTCGAGGTACACGTCGGTGCCGGGCCGGTGGTCGCCTGGGCGCAGCGGTGCGTCGCCGTGGGCCTCGATCAGCCGGGCGGCGAGGTCCTCGCGGGCGGAGTCGACCACGGCGGACGCGCCGAGCTCGCGGGCCTTCTGGAGCCGCGAGGGGACGACGTCGACGACCACGACGTCGAGGCCGCGCCGGGTGAGGTCGATCAGCGCGCCGAGCCCGATGGGCCCGGCGCCGAAGACGACGGCCTTCTCCCCCGCGACCGGGTGCAGGCGGTTGACGGCGTGCTTGGCGACGGCCATCGGCTCGTTGAGCGCGGCGACCTCCCACGGCACCTCGTCGGGGACGACGGCGAGGCTGACGCCGACGACCACGTCCTCGATCAGCAGCAGGTCGGCGAGACCGCCGGTGGGGCCGCCGTTGCCGATGATGCCGCTGCGCGCGGCGGTGGGGTCGACGACGACGTGGTCGCCCACCCGCAGGCCCGTGACGCCGGCGCCGACCTCGACGACCTCGGCCGCGATCTCGTGGCCCAGGGGGGTGGCGCCCTCCCGGGGCGGGATGCCGCCGCGGTGGATGTAGAAGCCGTCGGAGCCGCACACGCCGCAGGCGCGCACGCGCAGCAGGGCGTCGGCGGGGCCGGCCGCGGGTCGGGGCGCGTCCAGGACCTCGGCCGTGCCGGGGGCGGTCACGACGACGGTGCGGATGGTCTCGGGCATCGGGCGGCCTCCACGGTGGTTCCAATTCGAACGACCTGGCCACGATAGCCCAGGGTCGTTCGGTTTCGAAGGACTAGCCTGGTGCGGTGACCACCCGCCGCCCGCTCGAGCAGCTCCGCACCGCGTTCGCCCTGCTGGACGCGAGCGCCCTGCTCCAGCAGGCCGCCGAACGCCACCTGCGCGCAGCCGGCGACCTCACCTACGTGCAGTTCCGGATCCTCGTGCGCCTCGACGCCACCGACCGCCCCGCGCTGCGGATGTCCGAGCTCGCCGACGGCGTGCTGCTGAGCCGCAGCGGCCTGACCTACCAGGTGACCGCGCTGGAGCGCCGGGGCCTGTGCACCCGCGCGGCGTCGCCCGACGACGACCGCGGCGTCGTCGCCACGATCACCGACGCCGGCCGCGCACTGGTGGACCGTCTGCTCCCCGCGCACGTCGAGGCGACCCGTGCCGCGATGCTCGGCGACCTGACGCCGGAGGAGGAGGCCGTGCTGCTCGGGGTGCTCGACCGCGCCGTGCGGGGCGTCAGCGCGGCCGGAGCCGTCAGCGCGGCGCGCGGGGCAGCGACCGCTCCGTCGGCTCCGCGAACTCGAGGGTGATCCGGAGGTAGCGCAGCTCGCGGGAGTCCATGATCCGGCCTGCGCCGGTGTAGTGGATGGACTCGCCGTCGATCAGCTCGAGCTGGGCCATCGGCGCGTCCACCAGCAGCGTCTCCGTGCTCGCGTCCTCGACCCGCAGGCTCGCCGCCGTCCCCTCGATGCGGACCGTGTGCCCCCGCAGGTCGACGGCGCGCAGCAGCGCACGGGACTCGCCGTCGCGCAGCAGGATCCGGGTCGGTCGCAGCACAGGGGGTCCCTTCGGGGCGGGGTCGGGCGGAGGGCACGACGACGGCGGGCGTGCGCCCTCGGTCCCCCGATCGGCAGGTCGGGGCCCCGCGATAGGGGACGGAGGTCCTGACCTGCGGGGACCGCCCAGCTCGGCGACCATGGGGCGTGCCCCACGACCAGTCACCCGACCCCGACGTGCCCGCCCCGCGCGGGCGGTGGCTCGTCGCCGTCACGGAGTACGCCGGACTCACCGGGTACACCGGCGGCATCGGACGGCACTACGCGTCGCTGCTGCCGGCGCTCGCCCGCGCGGGCGCCGCGGTCGACCTGCTGGTGCTCCCGGACGGTCCGCTGCCCGCGGTCGCCGACCTCGGCCCGGTGCACCTGCTGCCCGCGAGCCGCCCGTCCCGCGGACCCCGCCCGGTCGCGCTGCTGCGCCGGGCGCTGGCGGTGCGGCGCGCGTCCCGTGCGGCGTCCTACGACCGGGTGCTCCTGCCCGAGTGGGGCGCGCTCGGCGTCGCCCTGCCACGCCGGGCCCCGCTGCTGACCAACCTCGCGACGAGCACCCGCCTCACCACGGAGGTCTCCGGGTTCACGCTCCGCTCCTTCGGGCTGCGGGGCGCGCTGGTCACCGCCCTGCAGATCGCGCTGGAGGACCGGCAGGTCCGGAGGTCGGCGGGGCTCGTGCCGATCTCGCGGGCGATGCAGCGCTGGACCGAGGGCCGGTTCCGGGCGCTGCCACCGGCGCGGGTGGTCCGGAACTGCATCGACGTGGAGCGGGTCCGCGCGGCGGCCGAGGTCGCGCCGCTCCCGCCGGGCTGGCCGCCCGCGGACGGGCCGGTGGTGCTGTTCCTGGGCCGTCTGGAGCGCCGCAAGGGCGTGACGGACGCCTTCGCGGCGTTCGCCGACGTGGCCGAGCGCCACCCCACGGCCCGCCTGGTGCTCGCCGGCGCGAGCGGCGACCGGCGGTTCGAGCCCGACCGGCCCGCGCTGCTCGCCGCCCTGCCGCCGGGCGCGCGGGACCGGGTCACCTGGCTCGGGCACGTCGACGACGACACCCTCTACCGCGGCGTCCGCGAGGCCGCGGTGACGCTCTGCCCGTCGCGGTGGGAGGGATTCGGCAACGCGGCCCTGGAGGCGAAGGCCATCGGCAGCGCGGTGGTCGTGACGACCGGCAGCGGCTACGACGACTTCTGCACGGACGGCGTGGACTCCCGGATGGTCCCGCCCGCGGACCCGGCGGCGCTGGCCGCGGCGGTCGACGCGCTGCTCGCCGACCCCGCGACGGCCGCGGCGATCGGCACCCGGGCGCGCGCCGGGGCGGACGCGTACACCGCGGACGCGGTCGCGCCGGACGTCCTCGCCGCCGCGGACGCGCTGCTCGGCCCGGCCCGACGCGACGCCGCCCCTCAGGCCTGAGTCCGCCGCCAGGTCCGGCCGTCCCACCGGACCGCACCGTGCTCGGCGAACGCCCGCAACCAGCCCTCCATCGGCCAGCGCCCCCACCGGTCGGCGAACGTCGCGCCGTTGCGCAGGATGTCGTCGAGGTGCTGCCAGGGCGGGGAGCTCGTCGGGTGGTGCTGGTGGTAGGCGTGCGCGCCGCCGACCCACGCGAGCGGGACGCCAGCCGCGCGCAGCGACGCCGCGAAGTCGGTGTCCTCGCCGCCGTAGCCCTCGTAGCGCTCGCTGAACCGCGGACCGTCCCGCCACCGGTCCGCGGTGAGCGCGAACGACAGCGACCAGAACAGGTCGTACTCGTCGTCCCGGGCGGTCAGCACCGCGCCGTCGGGGGGTGCGGGGCGCGCGGGGTGCGGCCGGGTCGCGGCGACGAGCGCGGCCGGGTCGTCGACCACGGCGCCCGCGGGCAGGTAGGTGACCGGACCGCACAGCACCGCCGAGCCGTGGGTCGCGGCGGCGGCCTCGTACCGGTCGAGCAGGGCGGGCCCGGGCACGCAGTCGGCGTCGAGCAGCACGAGCAGGTCCGCACCCAGCCGCACCGCGTGGTCGGCGCCGGCGTTGCGCGCCGCGGCGAGGCGCAGCCCGTGCGGACCCGGCGGCACCCGGAGCACGGCGTCCGCGCCGAGGTCGGCCGGCGGCGGGTCGTCGCCCACCCAGACGACGACGGTGACCAGCCGCGGGACGGCGCGCAGGGCCGCGAGCTGGCGCCGCAGGTGCGCGACCCGCGGGCCGGAGCAGAGCGTCACGACCGCGCGGGCGGCGCCCGAGCCCGCGAGCGCGCCGGTCACCGCAGCCGTCCGCGGGCGACGTCCTCGATCGCCGCCGCGGCCCGCGCCGCGGCTCCGGCCGTCCGCCAGCGCGACCAGTCCGGGTCCAGCGCCGCCGCGCGGTCCAGCACCTCGGGCCAGCGCGCCGGGTCCGGCCAGGTCGGCTCCACCACGGCGAGCCCGGCGGCGTCGAGCGCGCGGGCGGTCGCCACCTGCTCGTCGAACGGCCGGGGCTGGGGCACGACCACGGCCCGGGCGCCGGCGACGGCCAGGTCCGCCACGGAGCCCTGGCCGGCCCAGGTCACGACGGTGCCCGCGCCGGTGAGCTCGTCCCACGGGTCGTCCGCCCACCGGCCCGCTCCCGCGCCCGGCACCCCGCCGGGCGAGCCGCCGGGCGAGCCGAGCAGGCTCCACGTGCGGCCGGGCGTCGCCCGCACCGCCGCGTCGACCTGCGCCCCGGTGACCTCCGTGCCCCCGCGTCCGGCCAGCAGCAGCACGCCCGACCGCGGGCCGGCGTCGGGCACCCGGCCCTCGAACCGGCTGATGCCGCCGGTGTGCACGACCTTGCGCGCCACGGCGTCCAGGTGCGGCGCGGGCACCAGGCCCGCGGGCCAGGGCGCGACGACGCGCACCGCGGCGCGCAGGGCCAGGGCGTGCGGCTCGTCGTCGCGGGTCCCGGGCTGGGCGACCACCACGGGCGGCACGCCGAGCAGCCGGGCGAGCAGCGTGACCTCGGCGGACACGTCGACGACGAACGCGGTCACCGGCCGGGCGGCCACCTCCGCGGCGATCCGCGCGAGCCGCGCGCGGTGCCCGGCGTGCCCGAGCGGCGCCCAGTGCAGCAGCCCGCTCGCGGTCGGGTCCGCGCGCGCGGGGTCGGGCCCGCCGGGGCGGAGGTCGTCGTCCCGGTCCAGCCGGACCCAGGTGCAGCCGTCCGGCAGGCCGGCGGGCTCGGGCAGCGTGCTGAGGCACAGCAGGTCGGCGTCCAGGTGCGGCGCGACCGCCCGCAGCCGGCCCAGGTGGCCGAGGCCGTGGTGGTGGACGTACCACGCGACGGTCGGCCGGGTCATGCCGTCAGCCCCGTGAGCCCGGTCAGCCCGGTCAGCCCGGTCGCCGTGGCGTACCGGTCGCCCACGAGCCCGTCGAACACCCGCTCGAGGGCGTCGAGCCGCGCGTCGAGCGAGAAGTGCCGGCGTGCCGCCGCCCGGACGCGGCCGCGCAGGTCGGGCTCGGCGGCGGTGCGGTCCAGCAGCCGCCGGGTCGCGGCCGCGAGCGCCCCGACGTCCCCGACGGGCGCGGTCCGCATCCCGGTGGCGACGCGGGCGATCTCCCGCACCCCGCCCGCCGCGAAGCTCGCGACGGGCGTCCCGCACATCAGCGCCTCCGGTCCGACCAGCCCGAACGGCTCCTCCCACACCGGCGTGGCCAGGGCGCACGCGCTGCGGCCGATCAGGTCGGCGAGGTCGGCCCGGCGGAGCAGGCCCACGTACCGGACGTCGTCGCCCAGGTGCGGCAGCACGTGCCGCTCCGCGTAGGCCTGGTCGCCGACCCGGCCGGCGATCGTCAGCGGGCGGCCGACCGCGCGGGCCACCTCGATCGCGAGGTGCGGCGCCTTCTCCGGGACGAGCCGACCGAACCAGACCAGCCCGTGCCCGCCGGGACCCGCGGGCCAGTCCAGCGGCGCGATGCCGTTGCCCAGCACCGTCGAGCGGACGCCCGCGCGCGCCCACGCCGCCCGGGTGTGCTCGCTGACCGCGAGGAACCGGCTCGTCCCGGCCGCGGCGCGGGCCGCGGCGACGAGCTCGGGCTCGGCGGGCGTGTGCAGGGTGGAGACCATCGGCACGCCGAGCCCGCGGACCGGAGCAGCGGCAGGCCGTGCAGGCAGTGGTTCGAGATCACGTCGTACCGGTACGGGGCGCGCGCGACGACGTCCAGCGCCCGGTCGAGCGCCGCGACGGACCTGGCCAGCGACCCCGAGGGGTAGCGGGAGTCGCTGGTCGGCGCGCCCGCGGGCCAGTCCAGCGTGGGCAGGACGAACTCGTCCGGCCCGGGGCCGAGCACGTCGGACCCGGCGACGGCGATCACCGTCACGTCGTGGCCGCGGTCCCGCAGACCCCGGACCTCGTTCCAGACCGCCGACTCCAGACCGCCCGCGTGCGGCTGGCGGATCGGGAACCGCAGCGGGGCGACGACGAGGACGCGCAGCGGCGCGGGGGCGCTCACCGGCGACGCCCGGCGACGAGCCGGCGGTACAGGTCGGCGTGGACCGCGCTCACCCGGGCGTCGTCGGCCCGTCGGCGGGCCCGGCGGACCCGGACCAGGTCGGCGCGCGCGGGGGTGCCGGGGCGGGTCGCCGTGCCGTGGTCGAGCAGCGCGGTCAACGCGACCGCGAGAGTGGCGCCGGGCCCGGCGGCGCCGCCGTCCGACCCGTCGCGCGCGAACGACGCCACGGACCCGTCGGGGTGCTGGTCGGCGTAGTGCCCGACCGCGGGCGCGGCGACCGGCACGCCGAGGTCCCAGCGGAGCTCGAGCCAGCCGGAGTGCGTCCCGTGCGCGTAGGGCAGCACGCAGGCGTCGAGCCGGGCCAGCGACGCGGCCAGCTCGGCGTCGTCGAGCCGGTCGTGCTCGACGAGCTCCACCCCGGGCGCCGCGGCGCAGACCGCCCGGACGGCGTCGCGCGCCGCGGCGTCCCGGACCTGCCGGTGCAGCCGCACCTCGGCGCGGGCCGGTCGGCCGGAGCGGGTCAGCGTCGCGACGGCCGCCGCGAGGGCCCGGGTCGCGCCGACCGCGTCGACGTTCGGCCGGAGGTCCTTGAGGTGCAGCCCGACGAGCACCGCGCGGTCGGGTGCCGGGGCCGCGTCCGGCTCGGCCCCGTCGGCGAGCAGCCGCGGGTGCGGCACCACGAGCGCCTCGCGCGACCAGCGCGCGCGGATCTCCGCCGCCGCGCCGTCGGTCAGCGTGAGCACCGCGTCCGCGCCGGGCACCAGGACGTCGAGCTGCGCCGCGTACGGCGCCTGGTCGGTCAGCTGCGGGTGGTCCAGGTCGTGCACGGTCAGCACGACCGGCCACCCGGCGGTCCGGGCCGCGTCGAGCGTGCGCGCCAGGTGCTCCGGGGTGAACGACTCCGTGCCGAAGTGCACGTGCAGCAGGTCCGCGTCCGCGGCGTGCGCGGCGACCCAGGCCGGGTCGAGCGCCACCGGCGGCCACCAGCGGCCGGGCTCCGCCCCCGCGGGCAGCGGGTCGGGCAGCACGGTGACGCCGGACGCGGCCGTCACGCGCGCGACGTAGGGGTGGGCCGCCGGGACCGCGACGACGCGCACCGCGGGCGTCGCGGGCGGCACGGGTGCCGGGTGGTCCTCGCCCAGGGTCGATGTCAGCAGGTGCGTCATCTCGTCCTTCGTCGGCCCGCGCGCCGACCGGTGCCGGCCGCTGGGCTCCAGCAGCACCGCGACGAGGGGGTAGGCGCAGTGTGGCGCTGTTGCCGACCTCCCGCGACTCCACGACGATGACCGCCGTGTCCCCCGCCGACCCGCCCGCCCTCCTGCTGACCGGTCCGGCGCGCCACGGCGTCGTCCGCTACGCCCGCGACGTGGCCGACCAGGTCCGGCTGCTCGACCCCGACGCCACGGTCGTGCAGGTCAGCGACCCGGCCGAGCTGGTCGGCGTCGCGGCGGGGTACCCGCGGGTGCACCTGCACGTGACCGACCGGCTGCTGGGTCGCGGGCCCGAGGAGGCGGCGGCGCTGGTCGAGCGGGTCGCGGACGTCACACGCCTGACCGTCACGCTGCACGACGTCCCGCAGCCGTCCGACGGGGTGGTGAACCTGCCGCGGCGGGTGTCCGGCTACGCCCGCGTCGCGGCTGCGGCGGCGGGCGTCGTGGTGAACAGCCGGCACGAGGCCCTGCTGCTGGTCGAGCACGACGTGGTGCCGGCCGACCGGGCGGTGGCGGTGATCCCGCTCGGCGCGTCCCCGGCGTCGGCCACGGCACCGGCCCCGGCCTCGGCGGCCCTCGGGGACGCGCACCCGGCCGCGCTGGTGGCGCTCGTGGCCGGCTACGTCTACCCCGGCAAGGGGCACGACGACGTGGTGCGGGCGGTCGCGGTGGCCGCGGACCGCCTGCGCGCCGCCGGGCACGCGCTCGCCGAGGTGGCGGTGGTCGCGGTCGGCGGCCCGTCCGCGGGCCACGAGCGCGACGTCGACGCGCTGCGGGCGGAGGCGGACCGCCGGGGCGTCGACCTGCGGGTCACGGGCAGCCTCGACGACGAGGCGTTCCGCGCCGCGCTGCGCGGCCCGGGGATCCCCGTCGCCGCGCACCAGCACCTGTCCGCGTCCCGCACGCTGCTGGACTGGGGCGAGCAGGGCCGCCGGCCCCTGGTCGTGGGCTCCCGGTACGCCCGCGAGATGGCGGCGCTGCGGCCCGGCACCCTCACCCCCTACGCGCCCGGGCTGCTGCCGGAGGCGCTGGTGCACGCCTGGCGGGACCCGGCGTCCACGGCCCTGCCTCCCGGCACGGACCTCGCGCCGACGCTCGCCGACGTCGCCGCGGCGTACCGGACCTGGTGGGCCGGCGCGTGAGCGGCCCCGGGCGCCGGACCGCTCCCGCCGGGGTGGCCCTGCCGGGGAACCGCTGGGACCTGCTCGACGGCGTCGTCCCGGACTCCCCGCCCCGCGTCACGGTGGTGGTCGCGCACTACGACCAGCAGGCGGAGCTGGACCGCACCCTGCACGCCCTGGCCCGGCAGGACCACCCGGCCGACCGCACCGAGGTGGTCGTCGTCGACGACGGCTCCCCGCGGCCCGCGCGGGTGCCCGACGGCGTCCGGCTGGTCCGGCAGGCGGACCGCGGCTTCCGGCTCGCCGCCGCCCGGAACCTCGGGGCGGCGCACGCCCGCGGCGACGTCCTCGTGTTCCTCGACGCCGACACCACCCCCGAGCCGGCGTACCTGCGCGAGCTCACCCGGCTCCCGGCGCTCGCCGCCGACGCCGTGACGGTGGGTCGCCGCCGGCACGCCGACCTCGCGGGCACCCCCGTCGACGACCCGGTGGAGCGGCTCGGCCCCGCGCACGCGCTGCCCGAGCCCGCGTGGCTGGTGGACGCGTACCGCCGCAGCCGGGACCTGCTGGACGCCGACGACCGCTCCTACCGGTACGTGATCGGCGCGACGATCGCGTGCACCCGGGCGTTCTTCGCGGAGACCGGTGGGTTCGACGAGGGGTTCACGTCCTACGGCGGCGAGGACTGGGAGTGGGCGTACCGGGCGTGGCTCGCCGGCGCCGTGCTCGCGCACGTCCCGGCCGCGGTGGCCTGGCACGACGGGCCCGACTGGTCGGGGCGGGGCGACGTGGCCTCGCGCGCGGCGAAGAACGCCGAGACGCTGCGGCTAGCCGACCTGGTGCCGGTCCCGGGCTCCCGGCCGCGCGGGCTGGCGCCGGCGCGGGCCGACGTGGTCGTGCGCGCGCCGGGACCGCCCGCGAGCGCCGCGCAGCGGTTCGTGGGCCTCGACTCGGTGTGCGCGGCGGTGCCCGGCGCGGTCGCGGTCGACCCGGACGGGCCCGACCCCGCGGACCCGCGGTTCGACCGGGTGCGCGTCGAGGTCGTCCTGGAGCAGCCGGTGCTGGTCCGCGGCGCCGCGGTGGCCGACGCCGTGGCGCGCGTCACGGCCGAGGGGCTGCGCGAGGTCGCGCTCCGCGACCCGGCCGGGGGGCTGCTGCTGCGGGTCGTGTCCCGGCGCGCGCGGGCGCGGTGCCGCAGGTGGGGGGACGACGCGCTGTTCCCGGCCGTCGCGGTGACGACGTCGGACGTGGTGGCCCTGCCGGACGAGCCCGACCTGGAGGCCTACCTCGGCGGGTGGTGAGACGAGGGGTGTACTGGCAGGGTCTGTCTGCGTGGTGGCCCGGCGTGCTCTGCTGGAGGCCACCCCCTCGCACCACACCGACTGGAGAACTGTGCTCACTGTCAAGGCCTACGCGGCCCCCTCGGCCACCGAGCCGCTCGTCCCCACCACCATCGAGCGGCGCGACGTCGGCCCCGCGGACGTGCTGATCGCCATCCGCTACGCGGGCGTCTGCCACTCCGACATCCACACCGTCCGCGGCGACTGGGGTCCCATCACGTACCCGCAGGTCGTCGGCCACGAGATCGTCGGCGAGGTCGTCGAGGTCGGCGCCGACGTCACGAAGCACCAGGTCGGCGACCGCGTCGGCGTGGGCTGCATGGTGAACTCGTGCCGCGAGTGCGAGAACTGCCTCGCCGGCATGGAGAACTACTGCCTGCGCGGCAACACGCAGACGTACGCCTCGGTCGACCGGGACGGCACCATCACCCAGGGCGGCTACTCGACCCACGTCGTGGTCGACCAGGACTTCGTCCTGCGCGTCCCGGAGGCGATCCCCTACGAGGCCGCGGCCCCGCTGCTGTGCGCCGGCATCACCACCTACTCGCCCCTCGCGCACTGGCACGCCGGTCCGGGCAAGAAGGTCGCGGTCGTCGGCATGGGCGGGCTCGGGCACATGGCCGTCAAGATCGCCGCCGCCCAGGGCGCCGAGGTGACCGTGCTGTCCCAGACGCTGTCCAAGCAGGAGGACGGCCTGCGGTTCGGCGCGCAGCACTACCACGCCACCAGCGACGCCTCGACGTTCGAGACGCTGGCGAACACGTTCGACCTCATCGTCAACACGGTGAGCGCGCCGATCGACCTGGGCGCCTACCTGCGGCTGCTCCGCCTCGACGGCACGCTGGTGTCCGTCGGCGCCCCGCCGGAGCCGCTGCCCGTGCAGGTGTTCACCCTGTTCGGCAACCGGCGCTCGTTCGCCGGGTCGAGCATCGGCTCGATCGCCGAGACCCAGGAGATGCTCGACTTCTGCGCCGAGCACGGCATCGCCCCCGAGGTCGAGGTCATCGCCGCCGACCAGGTCAACGACGCCTACGAGCGCGTGCTGCGCTCCGACGTCCGCTACCGGTTCGTGATCGACACCGCCACGCTGGCGTGATCCGCGGCTGAGGTGCGGCTGCGCACCCCCGCGACCCGGCCGTCAGACCGACGGGAACCACCCGAGGCCGAACATCGCGGGGATGCGCAGCCCCCAGTACGCGACCGAGAACGCCGCCAGCGCGAGCAGCAGCAGCCCGCTGACCCGCAGCACGCCGCGCTGGTGGCGCAGCACGAACCGCTGGAGCGCCGGACCGGCGACGGCGACGAACGCGAGGTAGACCACGGCGACCACCGCGAGGTTGCCGAGCACCACGAGGACGAGCATGCCGGTGCCCGCGAGCGGGCCCGCGGCGACGACGTGGTCCAGCACCTCCCGGAACATCGGGAACGGGCGGCCGACCACCAGCAGGCCGAGCAGCGCCCCGAGCCCCAGCACCCCGAGCCGGCTGCGTGACGGGCGACCCGCGAGGTAGCGAGACGCGACCACGGCCAGGCCCACCCCGAACAGCACGTTGATCGCCGAGGCCTGGGCCAGCCGCGCGGGCATCCCCGCGACGGTGGCGTCGCTGAGCATCGGCGCGCGGTCACCGGCGGCGATCACGACCGCGCCGTACACCGCGGCGACGGCGCTCATGCCCAGGGCCAGCCAGCCGAGCTGCCCCGCGGCGTGCCGGACGAGCGCGCCCCGGGACGCCCCCGTGGACCCCGACCGCGCGGCGAGCGGCCCGATCGACGCGAAGCAGGCGATGTTGCAGGCGGTGAACGTGCCCGCCAGGCCGGCGGCGACGGCGAACACCAGCGCGCCGACCAGCCCGGGGTCGACCGCCCGGTCCGCGCCGAGCACCAGCCGGGTGATCGAGCCGCCGACGACGTCGTCCACGAACTCGTAGGACCAGAGCACCGCGACCAGGACGCCGGCCGCGACGGCGACGAGCACGCCCGCGACGGTCCGAGCGCGCGGCCCACCCGCGGTCGTGGTCGCGGGCGTCGCGACGGGCACGCCGACGGGCGCCGGCCGGGCCGTCGGGGCGGTCACGCGCCCGGTCCGATCGAGGTGAGCAGACCCGCGGCGGCGAGCACCGCGATCCCGGCGACCGACTCCGCGCGCAGCGCCGTGGTCAGGCGGAGCCGGGCGGTCGTCGTCGGCGCGAGCACGGCCACCGACCCCGGTCCCGGCCCGCTGCCGGGCGGTGGCGCCCCGGTCCCGTCGCCGGCGGACTCCGCGCGGTCCACCGCCAGCAGCGCGCCGTGGGTCCGGCGCGCCAGCAGCAGCAGCCCCGCGACCAGCGCGACCTTCACCGCGAGCAGCACCCCGTAGCCCGACGCCAGCACCGACCACGACCCGCCCTGGGTCAGCCGGTAGGCGAGGAACACCCCGGTGCCGACGGCCGTCGCGGCGCACGCCGTCGCGGTCCGCGAGAACCGGGCGGCGGCGACGGTCGGGGTGGTGTCGTCCCGGGAGGACAGCCACAGCCACGCCAGCCCGCCGAGCCACAGCGCCATGCTCGCCGCGTGCACGCAGCCCGCGAGCAGCGTCACCAGGCTCCAGGCGTCGCCCGCCGCGTGCGACGACCCGACCACCCCGAGCAGCAGCGGCACCGCGGCCATCAGCAGCAGGTTCTGCCGGGTGCCACGCGCCGTGCCGGTGGTCGTGGCGACCCGGGCGAACGCCCGGCCCGCGAGGACCACGAGCACCAGCCCGACGACCCGGAGCAGCAGGAGCCGGCCCGCCTGCGAGCCGAGCACCCCGACCGGCCCGACGCCCTGCGCCCAGCACAGCGCCGCCAGGTCCGCGAGCGACCCCAGCGCGACCAGGCCGGTGCCGGCGGCGGCGATCCGCCGCGCCAGCCGGCGGCGCAGCACCTCGGGCCAGCACCACGACGCGACGTACCCGAACCCGAGGGCGGCCAGTCCCGCCGCGGTGACGAACCCCGCCAGACCCGCGAGGGCGATCAGCCCCGGGGAGTCGGTCGGGGACGTCGCCCCCTCCGCGCGGACCAGCGGGGCGTCCCCCACGGTGAACGCGAACGCCTCCGACAGGGTGTGCCCGTCCGACCCGCGCGCCGTGACCGTGACGATGTAGCTGCCGGTGGCGAGGTCCTCGGGGACCGCGAACGTGCCCTCGTCGCTCGCCGGCTCGGTGGAGTCCGAGGTCAGCGGCCCCTCCGCGAGCGTCCGGCCCGACGACAGCGCCAGCCGCACGCTCGTGTCGCGCAGCGGCAGCGACTCCCCGAACCGGACCCGGAGCTGCTCCGGGGCGGACGTGAGCCGGGAGCCGTCGGTCGGGTCGACCAGGTCGATCGTCGTGTGCGCGCTCGCGGCACCGGCGCCGCCGAGCGTCAGCGCCACGAGCGCGAGGACGACGGCGAGCAGGCGGCGCGCCGCGGCGCCTGAGGCGGTCACCGGCCCGCCCGGGACCGCGCGCGCAGGTGCAGCACCATCGCGACCACCATCGGCGCCGTCACGATCGTGTTGTAGAACAGATGCAGCTCGACCCGTGGCACGAAGAACTGCAGCAGGCTCATCGGCACCGGGCCGCCGCCGAGCGTGAACCCGAAGGTCGCCTGGAGCAGCAGCAGCAGGTGCTCGATGTGGTGCCAGAACTGCAGGCCGAACGCGAGCATCCACCACTGGCGCGCCGCGCCGGTGAACCCGTCGCGCAGCAGCCACAGCATCACGAGCATGACGATCGCGTAGGCGTAGTGCAGCACCTCGGCGCGGATCAGCCACGGGAACCACAGGCCGACGACGCCCAGCGCCTCGCTGGTCGGCCAGCCGAGCGCGTAGATCTGGAACGCCTGCACCAGGTGCTCGGCCCAGTGCGCGACGACGATCACCGCGAACACGGTCAGGCAGGACGTGTGGTGCCGTCGCAGGGCCCGCATCAGGGGACCCGCGCTCGGCAGCCCGGGCACGGCGGCCGGGCCGGCGGTCGTCTGCGTCATCTTCGCTCCTCCGCGTGGGGACCGGGACGCCCGGCCCACGACCAGCGTGGCGAGGCGGCGGCGCGGCGCGATCTCCTGACTTGCGCCGGCACCCCGTTCCCCCGCCCCCGCACGGGGTGCCGCCGGTACGTTGGACGGCATGAGCACTGAGCAGATGAGCTTCGAGACGACGATCGGCGTCGAGGTCAAGGGCGACATGTGGACCTGCGTGGAGATCCCGGGGTCCGCCGAGTTCTTCGGCACCGGCAAGACCGTCAAGGTCGACGCGAAGGTCGACGACGTCACGCTCGAGAACGTCGGGGCGATGGTCACCGGCACGGGCGGGCACATGGTGTCGCTGAACGCCAAGGTGCGCAAGGCGCTCGGCAAGGACCTCGGCGACCCGGTCACGGTCACCATCACCAAGCGCTGAGGGGCGACGACGGACGTCGTCGTCTGGTGCACGCCCCCGCTGCCGGTCGGCAGCGGGGGCGTCGCGCTCCTCACGCCCGCCGAGGTCGGCCGGGCCGACCGGTTCCACCGGGCCGCGGACCGCGACCGGTTCGTCACCGGGCGCGCGCTCGCCCGGTCGGTGCTCGGCGACGCGCTCGGGGTGCCCGCCCGCGCGGTGGGGCTGCGGGTCGACGGCCCCGGCGAGGCCGCGCCGGGGCGGCCCCGGGCCGCCGGGGGGCCGTCGTTCTCGGTCGCGCACGCCGGCGCGTGGGTGCTGCTCGCGGTCGTCACCGCTGACGACCCCGGGGCGGGCGACGACGAGGTGGGCGACGACGAGGTGGGCGACGTGGAGGTGGGCGTGGACGTCGAGGCGGTGGCCGCGGTCGGCGCCCTGCTCGACGACCTGCACGGCGCCGTCCCCGCCGGCGAGCGCCCGCCGGGCGGGTGGGACGCCCGGTCGCTGACCCGGTCGTGGGTGCGCCGGGAGGCGGTGCTCAAGGCGGTGGGCACCGGGCTGCTCGCGCCACGGGACGACCTGCTGCTCGCCCGGGCCGACGCCCCGGCCGCGGTGCTGCGGACCGGGGGTCTGCTGCCGGACCCCGCCCGGCTCGCGCTGCGGGACATCGACCTGCCGGGCGACACCGACCACCTCGCCGCGGTCGCGCTGCACGGGGGCGCGTCCGGGTCCGTCACCGTCGCCGACGGCGCCCGCCCGCTGCACCGGCACGGGGTGCGGCCGGACACTCGGTGACCCGGTCGCCAAGGGCGCACACCGGGAGGTGTCCGGCCGCGGGCCCGCGGGTTCACTGACCAGGTCACGTCGTCTCATCGAAGCGAGGTATGGCCATGACCGCGAACCCCGAGGTCCTCGACGACTTCCTCCTCGAGGCCGCCGCCTTCCGCGAGCTGGTGGCGTCGCTCGACGCGTCCGCGTGGGAGCAGGTGACGCCCGCCGAGCCCTGGCGGGTCCGCGACCAGGTCGCCCACCTCGCGTTCGTGTTCACGCTCGCCGCGACCGCCGCCTCCGACGCCGACCGGTTCGCCGGGATGACCGCCCCCGCGGCCGAGGTCGGCTTCGACGCCGCCGTGAACCACGCGCTCGGGATGTTCAACACCGGGTCGCCCGACGAGGTGCTCGCCCGGTTCGACGCCGCCGTCGACCAGGCCGGGCGCGCGCTCGGGTCCCGGTCCCCCGACGACGTCGTGCCGTGGCTGGTGAACCCGCTGCCCGTCTCCGTGCTCACGGCCGCCGGGATGCTGGAGCTGTTCGCGCACGGCCAGGACGTCGCCGACGCCGTGGGCCGCGAGGTCGTCCGGACCGACCGGGTCCGGCACCTGGTGCCGTTCATCCACCGGACGCTCGCGTTCGGGTACCAGGCGCGCGGGCTCGAGGAGCCGCGCGGCAGCTTCCGGTTCGCGGTCAGCCTGCCGTCGGGGGGCACGGTCGAGGCCGGGGACTTCGGCGCGACCAACATCGTGTGCGGCGAGGCCGTCGACCTGGCCCTGCTGGCGTCTCGGCGCCGGCACCCGGACGACCTGGTGCTGCACGCCATCGGTCCCGAGGCGTGGTCGTACCTCGAGGTCGCGCAGGCCTACCGGGGCCCCGCGGGCACCGGCCGGCAGCCGCTCAAGCCGCGCGTCGACGCCGTCTGAGCGGGGCGCCACGATGAGCCACGCGACCCCCGGCACCGACGAGGCGCCGGCGCTGAAGGTGATGACTTACCAGGTCCGTGACGACGCGGTCGAGGCGACCAAGGCCGTGGTCCGGGACGTCGTCGCGGCGATCGGCGCCCGCGGCCACGCCGGCCGCTACCTGTCGGCGCACGTCACCGGGACCGGGACGTTCGCGCACGTCCTCGACCCGGTGGTGGAACCGGTGCTCCGCGACCTGCCGGAGTTCGCCGCGTTCCAGGCGCACCTGCGCGACGCCCTGGTGGCGGGGCCCTCCCCCCACGGCGTCACGCTCGTCGCGGGCACGCTCACGCTCCCCTGACCCCCCTCCTCCCCCCGTCGCGGGCGCTGAGGTCGAGGGTTTCACGCGAGGTCGAGGGTTTCCGGAGCCCGTTCCGCTCCGAACCCTCGACCTCAGCGCGTCGGGGTAGGGGCGAGCAGGGGGCGGAAGGTGCCGTCGACGAACGTCAGGGCGCCCGGGGCGCCCTCGCCGCAGGCGAGGACCTGCGCGACGACGATGCCGTGGTCGCCGCCCGGGTGGACGGCCTCGACCCGGCACTCGAGCCACGCCGCGGCGCCCGCGAGCAGCGGGACGCCGGTGCGCTGGCCGCACCACCAGGACAGGTCGTGGAACTGGCGCCAGCCGAGGGGCCGGCGCCGGTCCGCGAAGTGCCGGGCGATCGGCTCCTGGTCGACGGACAGGATCGACACCCCGAGGCACGCGCCGGGGGCCAGGAGCTCGTGCATCCGCGCGGACTGCGCGACGCAGCCGAGCACCAGCGGGGGGTCGCAGGACACCGACGTGAACGCGTTCGCGGTCATCGCGTGGGCGTGCTCGCCGGCGGTCGTGAACACGGTCACCCCGGTCGCGAACCGGGACATCACGCTCCGCAGCCGGGTCGGGGTCACCTGCACGTCACACCGCCTGCCGCACCGGCTCGCCGCGGTACGGCTCGAGCGCGGCGACCAGGTCCTCCGGGACCCGGGTCGGGACGGTGTTCTGGTTGGGCCCGCGCATGCAGGCGATCTTCTGGCGACCCCTCCCGACCAGCGTCTCGGTGCCGTCGGCGAGCAGCACGTAGTCGAAGCTGAACTCCAGCCGGCTCGGCCCGAGGTCGACCAGGCTCATCCGGATCGCCACCTCGTCGAAGGCGGCGAGCTCGGTGAAGAACTCGCACTCGACCTTGAGGGTGAACAGCTTCAGGTCGTCCTGGACCTCCCGCAGGACCGTCGGGGCCTTGTCCTTGAGGAACAGCTCGCGGCACCGGCCCTGCCAGCGCAGGTAGTTCACGTAGTAGACGTTGCCGACGAGGTTGGTCTCCTCGAACCCGACGACGTGGCGGATCTCGTAGTAGTCCTGCGACATCAGCTGCCTCCCAGCAGTGCGAACATCGTGCTCGTCCCGCCGACGGGCAGCACCCAGGTGATGACGCGGTACGGGCCCGCGGCTATCACCACGCTGTCGTCGGTGACGGTGGTCAGTGCGAGTCCGACCGAGGTGTGGCCGAGCTTGCGGACGCACTCCATCGCGCCCCAGACGCGGGTCGCCGCCTCGTGCAGGTCCCCGCCGGTCGCGGCGGCGATCTCGCGGGCGAGCGCCCAGCCGTCCCCGAGCAGGTCCGCCCACGTGGCCTCGGCGCGCTCGACCACGGCCTCGGTGTCGCAGGCGACGTCCCGCGGGCCGACGACGGCCATCGTGAAGTCCTGGTGGTGGGACGAGCACGCGTGGGTCTGCGGGTCGAGGAGCAGGCGGCCGTCCCCGCGCCGGCTGAGCGCGAGCCGCGGGCGCAGCCGGGTGATGGCCCGGTCGGTGGCCGCGCGGTGGTCGCCCCGGCCGGTCGCGGCGAGCGCGTGCGGCTCGACGGCGACCTCGACCCCGCGGCCGAACAGCGCCTCGGACTGCCGCTGCAGGTACGGGCCGGTCATCACGGGGCTCCACCGCAGGGTGCGCGGCGCGTGCCGCAGGACGGCGCGCAGCCGCAGGCCGACCCACCGCTCGACGAGGCCGTGCTCGTCGTGGCACGCGAGCCGGTACGTGTAGGCGTCCCCGTCGTGGGCGTCCTCGTGCGCCTCCATGACGACCGACGCCCCGGGGTAGCCGGCCATCGCGGGGACCAGCAGGTCCACCCCCTCGGGCAGCAGCACCGCGTCGGGGACGCACGCCTGGATCGCGTGCATCATCGCGTCGCGGGCCCCGGGCGCGGCCAGCAGCAGCTCGCGCGGGTGCACCGGCGAGAACCACTCCTCGCGGGCCGCGGTGTCGAGGTCGGCGACGGCGGTGCGCGCGAGGGCGACGCGGTAGCCGCGCACCGCCTGGAACCGCGCGCCCTGGAACATCAGCGAGCCGTAGAGGTCGCGGTCGGGGTCGACCTCGACCCGCGGCAGCGCCCCGGCGTCCCGGCCGTCGGCCTCGCCCGCGTCGGGCGTCGCCGGCACCGCGGTGACCACGGCGCTGAAGTGGTCCACGGCGAACGCGGTCGAGGACGTGCGGATGACGACCCGCACCGCGTCCCCCTCGACGAGCGCCGCGACCCGGACGGTCTCGGTGCCCCCGGCGGGGACGACCACGGGGCGCTCGAACCGGAGCCCGGTCAGGGCCAGCCCGTCGCGCAGCGCCGGACGCAGCGCGACCGCGGCCTGGGCCATCGCCTCCATCCCCATCACCGCGGGGAAAATCATCTCGCCGTCGAGCACGTGGTCCTGCAGGTACAGGTCGGTGCCGGCGGCGAGCTCGGCGTCGACCACCAGCTCCACGCCGGGGTAGTGGATCTGCGGCTGCTCGAGGAACCGCAGCAGCGGCAGGTCGGCGGGCGTGTGCCGCATGGTCGCGAACGACCCGGTGCGCCCCGCCACGACCACCGTGTCCGGCAGGTCCGGGTCGTCCACCAGCACGGGCACCAGCGCGACGCCCCAGTCCGCGGGGATCGGCTCGATGCCGCGCGCCCGGAGCTGCTCGAGCACCCCGAGGCGCTCGCCCATCCCGGCGCCGGACCAGACCGACCACTCCACGGCCCGCACGCGCACGTGCGGGTGGGCCCGGCCGAACGCCACGACCTCCTCGGTGAGCCAGTCGTTGGCAGTGGCGTAGTGCACCTCGCCCTCCAGGCCGGCGCGCCCGATGATGCTGCCGAACGCGACCACCAGCCGGAGCCGGGCCGGGTCGACGCAGGCGAGCACGTGGCGCAGCCCGTGCACCTTGGGGGCGAGGGTCCGGTCGAGCTGCTCGCGGGTCAGGTCCGCGGCGCGGACGGGGTGGTTGGTGCCCGCCCCGTGCAGCACGGCGGTGACGGGACCGAGCGCGTCCACCCCGGCGCGGACCGCCCGGGCGACGTCGGCCGCGTCGGTGACGTCCGCCGCGACGTAGCGGTGCCGGACACCGGCCGCCTCGGCGCGCGCGAGCGTCGCCGCGACCTCGGGGTCCGTCGCGGCCGCGCGCCCGAGCAGCAGCAGCGCGCACCCGGACTCGGTCGCGAGCCGCAGCGCGGACTCTGCGGTGATCCCCCTGCCGCCGCCGGTCACCAGGAGCACGTCCTGGTCGCCGAGGTACGACGGCGCCGCTGGGCGCCCGGCTGCTCCCGCGGCTGCGGCACCGCCCGCGGGGTCGAGCGCGGACCACGTGTGCCGCACGCGGGTGCCGTCGCCGGGGTAGGTCACCTCGGCGTGGTCGCGGGTGCGGGCGACGTCGGCGGCGAGCGACGCAGCGACCGCGGGGTCGAGCGCGGTGGCGTCCGCGGGCAGGTGCAGCACGGTCACCGGCGCCGCGACCCGCTCGAGGTGCAGCGACCGCGCCGCGGCGGCGGCCCCGTGGTCGCCGCGCTGGACGACGACCAGGGGCACCGGTCCGGTGCCCGCGCGGGCGGCCAGCGCGGCGAGGGCGGCCTCGATCGCGTCCGCGCCGGCGTCGGGCCCGTGCCCCGCGGTGCTGACCAGGACGCCGGGCTCTCCGGTGGCGGACGCCGCGAGCGCGTCCCGGACCTGGGTGCCGAGCGCGTCGACGTCGCCGACGAGCGTCCAGGACCCGTCCGCGCCGGGCGCGGCGTCCGTCGCGGGCGCCGGCCCCGGGCCCGGCAGCAGCGGCTCGACCCGGGCGTCCCGCCCGAACGCGCGGATCCACGGCCCGGCGCCGGTGACCTTCTCGGTCGGCGCCTCGCCGTCGCCCCTCTCGTCGATCATCTCGGCGATGTCGCCGAGCGTGGACGTCGCGAACGACGGGACGCCGCTGAGCGGGCCGCGGCCGAGCCGGCGGAGCGCGTCGTTCGTGATCTGCCCGACCGTGATCGACGACAGGTGCAGGTCGTCCAAGGGGCTGGTGGCCGGGCCGAGCACGCTCACCGGCAGGTCGACCTTCTCGGCGACGACGGCGAGCAGCACCTCGAGGGTCGTCGCACCGGCGTCCCCGGCCGCGGGGTCCGGCCCGGCCCCGGGGGCCGCGTCGACCCGCGCCGCCGTCGGGACGAACCCGAGCTCGGGCGCCGACTCGCAGGGGTTCGCGAGGAACGTCATCTCCTGCCCGGGGGCCAGGGGCCGGTGCGCGCGGCCGCGGGTCAGGGTGTCGGTGCGGAGGTCCTGGCCCAGCGCGTGCGCGGCGGCGAGCGCGTCCAGGAACGGGGCCAGCGACGCGGCGTCCGTGTCGGTGCTGACCGCCGGGACGGTCGGCAGGTTCGCCGCGACCAGCCCGCCGAGGGTCCGTCCCGGGCCGACCTCGACCACCAGGTCGTGCCCGGCGAGCAGCCCGGCCGCCTCGGCGAACCGGACGGGGTCGGTCATCTGCTCGACGAGGAACGCCGCGAGGTCCTGGTCCGCCGGGACCTCGGCGGCCAGCGCCGGCGACACGACGGTGCGGCGCAGCGGCGCGAACCGGGTGCCGGCCAGGTGCTCGCCCAGCACCCGGGCCGCGGCGGCGCACTGCGCGGTGTGGAACGCGTGCTCGACGGCCAGCGGCGTGACCGTCAACCCGGCCTGGCGCCCGGCCGCGACCACCGCGTCGACGCTCGCCCGGGGGCCGGCGACCACGGTCAGCGCGGGGGCGTTGTAGCCGGAGACCTCGGCGCCCGTGCCCGCGACGAGCGCGCGGGTGCGGTCCGGGTCGGCGCCGACGACCGCCATCGCCCCGTCCCGGGGGACGTGCGCGAGCATCGCGCGACCCCGGACCCCGGCGAGCTCGCGGGCCTGCGCGTCGGTGAGCGCGCCCGCCCAGGCCAGCGCGGTGATCTCCCCGAGGCTGTGCCCGACAGCGGAGTCCGCGTGCACGCCGAGCGCGGTCAGCGCCGCGAGCGCCTGGAGCGAGCGGCGGACGACGCGCGGCTGCAGCCCGGCGGTCCCGGACTGCTCGGCGGGCTCGGGCGCGTCCGCGGCGGCGAACCGCCGGACGACGGCGCCGGCGTCCCCGAGCCCGGCGCCCTGGCCGGGGAACGCGAACGCGATCCGGCCCGGCCGGTCGCCCGCCCCGCACCAGGTGCCCTCGGCGACGCGCACGAGCCGCCCCGGCTCGGGCGTCGCGGCGAGGTGGTCGGCGACCTGCCGCAGCCGGGTGACCGCCTGCGCGGGGTCGCGGGCGACGACGGCCACCCGGTACGCGCCGCGCGTCCCGGACTGCTGGAGGTGCACCGCGAGGTCGGTGAGCTCGCACCGCGCCGCGCGGTCCAGGGTCCCGGCGAGCTCGTGGACGTCCGCGAGCAGCGCGGCGGGGGTCGGCGCCGCGAGCAGCAGCAGCTCGGCGTCCTGGCGCCCGGCGACGAGCGCGGTCACCTCGGGGGCGACGGCCGGCGCCACGGGGCCGGGGTCCGCGCCCTCCAGGGCGATGTGGGTGTTGATGCCGCCGAAGCCCATCGCGGACACCCCCGCCCGGGCCGGGGTGCCGGCGCGGTACGGCTCGGCCGCGGTGGGCACGCGGATCGCGGCGGCCCGCGTCCCCAGGAGCGGGTGCGGGTGCACGTGGCCCGTCGCGGGCGGCACGACCTGGTGGTGCACGGACAGCGCCGCCTTGATCAGCCCGGCGACACCGGCCGCCGCCTTCGTGTGCCCGATGTTGGCCTTCACCGAGCCGAGCGCCGCGGGCCAGGCGTCGTCGACGCCGTCCCGGGTCGAGGCGAGCGCGGCGATCTCGGTCGCGTCGCCGACGGCCGTGCCCGTGCCGTGCCCCTCGAAGTAGGACACCGTCGACGGGTGGTAGCCGGCGCGCTCGTAGGCGTTCGCCAGGGCGCGGCGGTGGCCGCTCTCCTCGGGCCGGGTGATCCCGCCGCGGCCGTCGGACGACATGCCCCAGCCGGTGATGCAGGCCAGCACCGGCCGGCCCTGCGCGTGGGCGTCCTCCTCGCGCATCAGCACGACCATGCCGCAGCCCTCGCCGGGCCAGAACCCGTTGGAGTCGCGGTCGTAGACGACCATCTCGCCCGTCGCGAGCGCGCCGGTCTTCGCGAACCCGACCAGCTCGAACGGGTCGATCGACAGGTCCACGCCGCCCGCGAGCACGACGTCGGCGTCGCCGGTGCGCAGCGCCGCCGCCGCGTTGATGACGGACAGCAGCGAGGAGGAGCACGCCCCGTCGACCGTGTACCCGCCGCCGCCGAGGTCGAAGTAGTTGCAGATCCGTCCGGCGATGGTGTTCGCGAGCCCGCCCGCGAGCATGTCCTCGTTCGCGGCGGGGAACGGGGCCTTGTAGGTCGGCTCGAGGTCGCGGACGAACGCGTCCACCTCGGCCACCGACCAGCCGCGCTCCACCAGCTGCGCCGACACGGTCCGCCGGACGTACGGCCAGCGCAGCCGCATCACGTTCGCGCGGGAGAACTCCCCCGTGAGGGTGTTGCCGAGCACGACGGAGGTCCGGGC
Source organism: Cellulomonas sp. KU4C (assembly GCF_056868065.1). Classification (NCBI taxonomy): domain Bacteria; kingdom Bacillati; phylum Actinomycetota; class Actinomycetes; order Micrococcales; family Cellulomonadaceae; genus Cellulomonas; species Cellulomonas sp. KU4C. Next base: position 614,894 of record NZ_CP200322.1, read on the forward strand.
GTGCGGCAGCCCCTCGCCCTCGGGGAACCCGGCCGCGGCGAGGGCCTGCGCGGCGACGTCGAGCGCCAGCCAGTGCGTCGTGTCGGTGCTCGCCATCGTGCGCGCCGGGATCATCCGACCCACCCGGTCGAACGCGTAGTCCCGGAGCACCGCGGCGGTGCTGCCGTAGAACTTGTCCGGCGCGGCGGGGTCCGGGTCCCCGTAGTCGTCGACGTCGGTGCGCTCGCGCGGCAGCGTCCGGAACGCCCGCCGGCCGGCGAGGACGTTGGTCCAGAGCTCCTCGGGGGTCGCGGCGTCCGGGTACCGGAGGCCGACCCCCACGATGGCGATGCGCTGGGACGTCACTGGACTCGCTCCATCTTCGGCGGGGAGGTGCGCGGGTGGTCCGGCACCGCTGGTCGAGCCTCAGGATCGCGCCGACCGGGGGCGCGCAGTTCTCCCCGGTTGCCGGCGCGACGGGCACGCCTCCCCAGGTGCTCAGGTCCCCCCGGACGGTGGATCGGCCCGGATCGCGCTGCCTAGGGTCGCGGCGAACCCACCGACCGCAGGAGACCGACATGTCCTTCTCGCTCACCGGCGCCCTCCGGCTCGCCGTCGCGCCGTCGATCACGTCCGTCACCGCGCGCCACCTCGGGTTCGACGAGCCCGACCTGCCCGCGCGCGCCGGGCTCGACCGGATCCCGCAGGCGGTGGTCGTCGGCTTCGAGTCGGCGCTCGAGCAGCCCGGGCCGCACGCGGTCGCCGCGCGCGTCGGGCTGCTGGACGAGCCGCTGCGGGGCTTCGGCTACGAAGGTGCGGTGATGGCGACGACGATCCTCGACGCGACCGCCGGCGGCAGCCGCACGCGCGCGCTCGTGGAAGGCCCCGCGCGGCCGCACTACTTCCTCGCGTACATCGGGATCGGGTTCGCGCTGGCGAAGCTGCCGCGCCGGCTCTGGGCACGCGCGCTGCCCGACCTGGACCTGGACGGCTACCACCCCGCCCTGTCCTGGCTCGCCGTGGACGGCTACGGGTTCGACCTCGCGTACTTCGGCCGCGACCGATGGGGCACCGCGGGCGCCCGGCCCCGGCCCTGGCCGTTCCTCGGCGCGCCGGAGTACTTCGGCCGCGCCGCCGACCAGGGCGTCGGCCGGGCGCTGTGGTTCATCGAGGGCGCCCGCCCGCAGCACGTCGCCGCGGCGGTCGAGCGGGCCGAGCCCGCGCGTCGCGGTGACCTGTGGTCCGGGGTGGGGCTCGCCGCGGCGTTCGCGGGTCCGGCGGTCGACGTCGACCTCGACGCCCTGCGGGACCTGGCCGGGACGCACGCGCCCGACCTCGCGCTGGGCGCCGCGCTCGCCGCCCGCGCCCGGGTGGAGTCCGGGTCGGTCCCCGCGCACAGCGCCACCACGACGGCGGCGCTGACCGGGCTGCCGGTCGCGGCGGCCGCGGACCTGGTGGACGCGTGCGCGGTGCTCGCCGACCGGGGCGGCGTGCCGGCGTACGAGGCGTGGCGGCGGCAGATCCGGGACGCGCTGGTCCCGGTCGCCGCCGCGTAGCTACGCCGCGCTCTCCCCGCGGGCCGCGCGCTCGGTCAGCACCGCGCACTCCACCTCCATCGTCTCCCGGATCTGCGCGGCCGAGGCCTCCTCGACGCGGGCGCGGAACAAGGGGACGGTCGAGGTGAGCGTGCCCTCGAACGTCAGGCTCGACCCGTCCGTCCCGGCCGTCGGCAGCACGGAGACGACCCCGCGGAACCGGACGGGCGCCCCGTCCACGTCGATCTCGAACACCCCCCGGCGGCTCCCGTCGGCCTCGGCGGGCTCCCAGCGCTCGGTCTCGGTGACGACCATGACCGGCCGGACGAGCGCCTTGACGAACTCGGGCAGCCCGACGGTCGGCAGCGTGCGCCGGGTGCGGACGGTGCTGGTGCCGTCCGGGCCCGCGTCGACGCTCATCTCGAACGCCTGCGCGCCGAGCCGGGCGGCCTTCTCCGCCTGGAACGGCTCGTCGCCCATCAGCGCGACGACCTCGGCGGCGGGCAGCGGGACCTGCTGGCTGAACCGGAACTCCACGACGACTCCTCAGGCGGTGACGGGGACCTGCGCGGGCAGGTCCGCCCGGTAGGTGACGGACGCGCCGCGCTGCCGGAGGCGGTCCACGACGAACGGGACCGCGCGCTCGGCGAGCGCGGCGATGGTCAGGGACGGGTTGACGGTCAGCGCGGTCGGGACGGCGGACCCGTCGGTGACGAAGATGCCCTCGTGCCCGCGCAGCTCGTGGGTGTGGTCGAGGGCGCTCGTGGCGGGGTCGGTGCCGACCCGGCAGGACCCGAGCGGGTGCACGGTGTACGCGCCCACCAGGTCGTTGGTCCACGGGTCGACGGTGCCGAACCCGGGCCCCTCGATCAGCCGGCGGATCGTCTCGTCGGCCGCGCGCCAGGCGGCGAGCGTGGAGTCGTGCGGCCGGTAGCGCAGCGTGCCGCGGCCGAGGAGCTGCTGGGACAGCCGGACCGCGTTGCCGGTCGGCGGCGGCGGGCCGAACTCGCCCTCGTTGTCGTCCTCGACGAGCGCGAACAGCATCAGCCAGTTGCGCCACTCGTCCAGCAGCGCCTTCTTCTCCAGGCCGAACCAGCCGGGCAGGCCGTCGTCGGTGCGGGCCTGGGCGAGGATCGTGCCGAGACCCGGCGGGAAGTACAGCTGCTCGATCGCGAACCGCTCGTGCTCCGGCAGCGTGCCGTCGAGCCGGTCCCAGGTCGCGACGACCGGGCCGCGGCCGACCTGGAACGCGCCGTACGGCCGGTCGCCGGCGGTCGCCCCCTCGGGGAGCAGGTCCCGGACGGCGTCCTCGTCCATGACGGCGACGTTGATCCGCTCGCCGTTGCCGGAGAAGTACTTGCCGACGGCGTCCGGCATCGCGCCGAGGTGCGGCTCGGACCGCTGGAGGATCACCGGGGTGGCGCCGGCGCCCGCGGCCAGCACGACGACGCGCGCCCGGACCGCGCCCTCGCCGGTGGTCACCCGGTAGTCCACCGGGTCGACGTGGGTGAACCGGACCAGGTAGCCGCCGTCGGGCTCCCGCTCCACGGTCTGCACCTCGTGCAGCGGGCGGACCTCGGCGCCGCTGGCCTCGGCGGCGGGGATGTAGTTGGTCAGCAGCGAGCGCTTGGCGTCCTCGACGCAGCCGGACATCATCCAGTTGCAGCTGGTGCACCGGCTGGTGTCGACGGCGGACGGCAGCGGGTTCGCGGTGAGGCCGCCGTGGTCGCAGACCGCCGCCCACAGCCCGCCGGGCTTGCTGACCTCGTCCCAGGTGTGGGTGCGGACCGGCAGCGCCGCGGACACCCGGTCGTACCAGGGGTCGAGCGCGTCGCGGTCCACCTCGTCGGGCCACAGCCGCTGGCCGGCCGCGCCGGTGCGGTCGAAGACGAACCGCGGCGCCCGGGGCATCGCCGCGAAGTACACGACGCTGCCGCCACCCACGCAGTTCCCCCCGAGGACGCTCATGCCGTCGCCCGCGGTGAAGTCGAAGATCCGGGTCGACGAGCTTGCCGAACCGCAGCGACTGGTCGTACTCGTCGGCGGTCAGCCGCGGGCCGCGCTCGAGGACGAGCACCCGGGCGCCGCCCCGGGCCAGGTGGTACGCCGGGATGGAGCCGCCGAAGCCGCTCCCGACGACGACGGCGTCGAACTCCTCGTGGTCGCTCACTCGATGCTCCCTGTGGTCGGGTCGGTCGCGGGGTGCGGTCGGGCCATCGGCACCGTGTACGAGGGCTGGGTGACGCGCCACCGACCGCCGACCGGGGGCGCGAAGCCCATCGCGGTCAGCCCGGGCGCCCCGGCAGCCACGGCGGCGGCGGTCTCCAGGTGCGGGGCGCTGTCGTACGCCATCGTCGCGAACAGCGCCAGGAGGAACCACAGCTCGTGGGCGTCCTCGTCCGGGCCGGTCAGCGCGGCGACCAGGCGGCGCCGGTGCGGGTAGTCGAGGTCCGCGAACCGGCCGACGCCGTCGACGCCCTGCTCGCGCGCCCAGTCGACGGCGCGCGCGTCGAGCAGCTCGGCCATCTCCCCCACGCCGTCCTCGATGCCGGTCGCCGGGTCGGTCAGCACCAGCAGCGCGCCGGCCTCGACCGCCCCGGGCGTCGGGGAGACACCGGCGACCGCGACGTCGTCGGGGAACCGCCGGCAGCCGGGCACCACGGTGTCGGCGTACGCCTCGAGCGCGAGCGTCTGCGCGGGGGTGAGCGTCGGGCGCTCCCCGCGCGGCGCCACGCGGGGGCGCAGGATCGGGTCGGTCGGGCTCATGCGGGGCTCCCGGTGGGGTGGGGGTGCGCGGTGCGGGCCTGCGCGGTGCGGGCGCGGACGTCGACGACCGTGCCGCCCGCCGGCGCCTGGGACATCCGGGCGAGCGGGTGCAGCGCCCGGTCGGGGACGGCGTGCAGCCGCACCCGGCTCGCGACGACGGCGAGCCACACGACGCCCTCCATCACGGCCAGGGCGACGCCGGGGCAGGACCGCGGGCCGGCGCCGAACGCCAGCGGGCTCGGCGGCCCCTCGCCGCGGACCGCCCGGCCGGGCTCGAACGACCGGTCCGGGGACGTCGCGCCGGGCAGCAGCAGCACCTCGTCGCCCGGGCGCAGCCGCACGCCGGACACCAGGTCGGCGGCGACGGCTCGCCTGCTGATCAGCCACACGGGCGGGCGCAGCCGCAGGGTGTCCTGGAACACCGCGTGCGCCCAGGTCAGCGACGCCACGTCGGCGACGGTCGGGGTGCGCCCCCGGTCGAGCCGGGCGCCCTCGTCGGCGAGCCGGTCCTGGAGCGCGGCGTCGTGCGCGAGGAACCCCGCGGCCCACGCCAGGGTGCTGGCGGTCGTCTCGTACCCGGCGAGGAACAGCGACATCATCCCCTCGTCGCCCGCCCACGCCTCGGTCCGCGAGGTGCCGCCGAAGGACCCGCGGGCCTCGGCGTGCAGGGTGCGCAGGGCGGCGGCGACGGCGGCGGCGCGCCGCGGTCGCCAGCGCAGCGGCACGGCGCCCTGCGTCACGGCGCGGAAGATCGCCTCGTCCTGGACGACCTCGAACGCCTCGTGGATCCGCCGCCCGTCCGGCGGGTCGAACCCGAACGTCCGCGCCAGGCAGGTCAGCGTGTACGACGCGAGGTGCACCGTCAGGTCCACCCGCCGCCCGTCGGCCGCGCACAGCCGGTCGGCGGCCTCGTGCGCGGCCTCGACGACCTGGCCCAGCCGGTCCTGCACCGCCCGGGCCCGCAGCTGCGGCCGGGCGGCGGCGCGCTGCCGCTGCCACGCGGGGCCCTCGGCGGTGAGCAGCCCGTCGCCGATGATCTCGCGGGCGTGCAGCTGGCCCATGCCCTTGATGTACCGGTCGGCGTGCTCGACGAGCACGTGCTTGACCACGTCGGGGTGGCACGCGACCACGACCCGCCCGGTCGGCAGCCGCAGCACCGACCCGTGCGGCCGGGCCGCCGCGAGCCGGGTCAGGTGCTCCACGCGGTCGCCCCGGGTGAGCGCCAGCAGCGCCCGCGCCGTGGCACCGGGGCCGAGCGTGCGCGCGGTCTCAGCCATCGCCGAACGTCTCCGCGAGCGCCGTGCGCCACCCGTCGTACGCGTGCCAGCCGCCGGGTCCGCCGTCGGGGACCCGCGGGCGGTGCGCGTCGACCACGGCGACCACGTCCTGCCAGGGCCGGTCGCAGAGCACCTCGGCGGCGAGCCGGGTGTGCGGGGTGAGCGTGCCGGCGCGCGCCCGGGCCTCGACGGCGAACGCGCAGCCCTGCCGCAGCCACGCGCGGTGCGGGCCGCTCGCCGCGAGGACCGCGCGCATGCCGTCCGCGTCGCGGCCGCCGGCGTACGCGGTGGCCAGGCCGGTGCCCGCCCAGAGGGAGGCGTGCTGCGCCGCGGGGAACCGGGCGACGAGGTCCGCGAGCCGGTCCTCGTCGCCGCCGGCCACGAACCACAGGCCGCGGCCGATCCCCTGGGCCAGGTGCTGCGTGGCCTCCGCTGCACCGCCGGGCCAGGCGTCGAGCGGGTACCGGGTCGCGCGGGCGTCCAGCACCGACCCGGTGCGGAAGAACACCTCGTGGAACGCGTAGCCGTCGAGCACGAGCGGCACGACGGCCCGGTCGAGCACGGCGACGTCGGTCCACAGCGGCCGGGGCAGCCGGGCGAGCCCCCAGCCGACGCCGACGTGCATGAGGTAGCTGTGCTCGCTGCCGAGGCGCAGCAGCCGCTCGAGCGCGTCGCGGCTCCACGGCTCCACCCGCGACCGGATCGTCACGGCCATCGCGGCGCCCTCGGCGGCGAACCCGCGCCACTGCGGCTCGAGCCGCCCGAGGTCGTCCAGCAGGTCCCGCGTCGTCGGCGCGCGGCACGCGAGGGCGAAGCCGTCGAGGAACGCGTTGCCGACCGGCTCGACGATGCTGGGGCCGACGGCCCACGGGTGGAACCCGCGGCGGCCGGTCTCCACCTGGGTGCGGGACGGGGTCAGCAGCCGGGACCGCGCGGCGCGCAGCCCGTCCGCCGCCCGGCCGAGCACCGGCGTCGCGGTGCGGCCGCGCTCGGCCGTCACCCCGGTCACGCCCGCGCTCCCGCCGGCACGGGCGCCGCGGGGGTCGCGTCCGACGACGCCGGTGCCGCCGCCGACGCCGCCCGCTCCGCGCGGACCCGGCGCACCTCGCCGACCTTCATCGTCACGCCGCGCAGCGCGCAGGTGAGGACCAGCGCGAAGAAGATCGCGTACGCCACGCCGAGCACCACGAGCAGGCCGTACAGCGCCGCCGTGGTGAGCCCGAAGACGACCTGGCGCCGGGGGGCCATCGGCGTCGTGCCCGGGTCGGTGATCATGTAGTTGGTGAACAGCACGAACGCGACGCCGGTCATCATGCCGAGCGCGGACCACACGTTGTCCCCGAGGAACACCGCCCGCAGGACCGCCTGGGCGATGTAGCCGCCGACCCACGCCGCGATCAGCGGCATCCGCTTGGTGAGCTTCGAGTTCAGCAGCGTCCCGGCGCCGAGCACGAACACCGGGATCAGCCAGTCGAACGGGTTGTCCGTGCGGTTGAGGAACATGTACGGCGGCACGAACCCGACGGTCGGCAGCACGATCAGCGTCACCGCGATCCCGAAGTTCGACGGGTTCAGGTAGTGCCGCAGCCGGCCGCGGACGCGGAGCCGGAACAGGTACTTGGAGCCGACCGCGACGACCACCGCGAACAGGTAGATGCCGAGGTTCTGGCCGTAGATCAGCATCGCGCAGGCCAGGGCGGCGATGTGCGCGGGGAGCAGGAAGTAGAACATCTCGGTCCGGCCGCCCGCGAAGCCCGGCGTCGTGCCGCGTGCCCAGGCGTCGAGCCACTCGAGCCCGATGCTGACCGCGTACGCGACCAGGACGGCCGCGATCGGCACGATCGGCGCCTGCTCGAACCCGAGCAGCAGGTGCCCGACCACGTTCAGCGCGGTGATGGAGATGGCGAACCGGAGCAGCGCGGCGCGACGCGGGTCGCGCTTCGGCGCGGGTGGGGGCGTCGCCGCGTCCGCCGGGGGCGGGGGCGCGGGCTCGGAGCGCGTGAGCACGGAGGTGGTCGAGGGGGCGGACGTCGTGTCGGTCATGAGTCGGTCCTCAGCTCTTGGGCGCCCCCCGTGAGGGCGAAGGTCGTGGAGTGCGGGCCGTCCGCGTCGCGCCACGTGACCGTGGCCGTCGCGTCCGCGAGCGCCTCCTCGGGCATCGCGAAGTGCAGCTGGGACCCGGAGACGCCCGAGTGCCCGTTGGCGGGGTAGAGCTGCGCGGTGCGCGAGTAGCCCGGCCCCTCGACGGTGACCACCGCACCGATCACCGGCGTCGGCCCGTGCTCGCCCTCGCGGGTCACGCTCAGCGTCGCGGTGGGGTTGCGGGAGGTGCTGGTGTTGAGGAACACCTGCGAGCGCGCCCACTGGTTCGCGGCCAGGACGTCGAGCCGCCCGTCCCCGTCGACGTCCGCGACGGAGAAGCCGCGGGTCGCGGTGCGGTCGTCGAACGGCAGCTCGCCGCCGACGTCCGCGTACTTGTCCCCCACCGGCACCCAGAGGCGGTTCGCCTCGTCGCCGGAGATGTCGCCGTCCGCGCCGATCCGCATCCAGGACGTCGGGGAGGACAGGATCTGGTCGTTGCCCATCGCCATCTCCTGCAGGCGGGGCCACAGCTCCTCGTCGCCGACGATCATGCCGGTCGCCTGGACGAAGCCGTCGCGGCCGGAGTTGTCGACGTCGATCGGCTTGATGTCCCAGGACCAGCCGCTGATCGCGAGGTTCACGTCGCCGGCGCGGTCCTCGAACGGGAACCGCCCGTCCAGCAGGTCCGCGCCCTCGCCCGTCGGGTAGAACGCGAAGTTCCCCTCCTGCAGACCCCACTCGGTCGTGATGTTGCTGACGTGGATGCTCGGCAGGTCGGCGTCGGGGGCGTAGGAGTACGCGACGCCCATGCCCTTGAAGGAGTCGTGGCCCATCACCTTGGACCGCGCGGTCGTCAGGTCGCGGTCGCCGCGCACCTCGGTGAGCCGCACGTCGCCGGGCTCGGAGGTGTTCACGAGCATCTGGTCGGGCCCGAAGTCGTTGGCGACGTACATCTCCGGGAGGCCGTCGCCGGTGAGGTCCTGCATGCCGAGGGCGAGCGTCCACGACGTCGCGGAGGACTCGGGCCAGCGCTCGGAGGCGTCGACGAACCGGAAGCTCCCCGCCCGGGCCGGGCTCGGCGCCGAGGTAGAGGCGGTTGGTGCCGGCGTTGCGCGCGTTGCCCATCGAGTGCTGCATCCGCATGCGCTGGTCGTCGGTGGCCTGCGGGTCGAGCACCCGGCTCCCGTCGGGGAAGTAGTTGCCGACCAGGATGTCGAGCCGCCCGTCGCCGTCGACGTCGGCGACGTTCAGCGCCGTGGAGTTCCACACCTGCACGGGCTCCACGAGCTCGACCGGGGTGAACCAGTCGGCGCTCGGCGGGCCGTCGTCCTGGCCGGTGTTGTGGAAGATCACCGGGGACCGGCCCCAGTAGTACGCGAGCACGTCCTGGCGGCCGTCGCCGTCGATGTCCGCCGGGACGCAGCCGATCGGCGCCATCGTGTCGTCCCACCGCAGGCCGTCGGGGTGCAGCACGAACGGCTCGAACTCCTCGCCGCCGCTGCCCGGGACGGGGAACACCCGCAGGGCGTCGTCGCGGGGGTCGGTGAGGCACGCGTCCCCGGGTCGGCCCAGGCCCCGCAGGTCGAGCGAGCCGACCGACGCGCCGACCGCCGAGATCCACGGGCGGATGTGCTCCAGGGCCGGCGCGACGGTGCGCTGCTCCTGGTTCCCGTCGGAGTCGGGCAGGTCGTGGGCGGTGAACGAGACGCCGGCGGCGACCTCGGCGGTGGCCTGCGCGGAGGGGCCGGGCTGCCAGGGCAACCAGGCCAGGCCCGCGAGGGCCACCGCCGCGACGGGTGCGGCGAACGACTTCAAGGTCGGCACGTGAGCTCCTTCGGGTCGAGTCCGGTCCGCTGGCGGCCGTGCCTCAACGCTGGTCGAACACCATGTCCAGGGGGTATTCCCGGTTGCGCTGGGCCGGCGGGAGCGGGGCCGGCTCGGCGTGCGTCCCGCCGAGCAGCACCGGCGGGTCGCTCGGGTGCTGCGGGCGCAGCCGCAGCCGCGCGGGCAGCTGGCTGGTGCGCCGGCCGGGGAACACGGTCATCGGCGCGGACTGGCGCAGCCACTCCACGTGGGTGCCGCCCCCGGCCACCGGGTGCGCGACGCGGGCGAGCACCGCGACGGTCCAGGTGCCCTCCGGCAGGCCGGTGAGCTGGAACGCGCCGGGGCCGGTCAGGCGCACCGCGGCCGCGGGCGGGCCCTGCACGATGCTGTCCTCGAACGCGCCGACGAACAGGTCGCAGTCCGCCGAGGCGGCCGCGGAGCCGAGCTCGACGTGCCCGCGCAGCTGGCCGCCGGCACAGCCCTCGACGTCGCCGACCGGCTCCGGCCGGCCGCCGCATGCGCGCCACTGCCGGGGCGACACCCCGACCAGGGCCGAGAACCGCGTGCTGAACGTGCCGACGCTGGAGTACCCGACCATCGTCCCCGCGTCCGCGATCGACAGCCCGGTGGTGAGCAGGATCCGGCTCGCCCGCTCCATCCGCAGCGCCGCGAGGAACCGGCGGGGCGTCGTCCCGATCAGGCGGGAGAACTCCCGGGTGAAGTGGAACTTGCTGTAGAAGGTCCGGGTCGCGATGTCCGCGATCCCCGCGCCGCAGAACAGGTCGGCCCGCATCGCGAGCACCGCCTGGTCGACGGCCGCGCGGATCGCGGACTCGTCCGCGGCCGGCTCCGGCAGCGCCGCCGTCGGCCGCGGTGCGACCAGCTGCGGGCCCACGGGGCGCAGCGCCCCGGTCCGTTGCTGTGCTGTCCCGACGTTCATGGCCCCCGCCTCTCGGTCGTCCGGACCCGTCCGCCGGGCCCCTGCGACCGACACTGAGGTCGGGGACGCGGACTTGTTGAGCCTTTGGCCCCCACGTGGGACCTCCGGGGTCAGGACGTGACCCGACCGGGTCGCCCGCCTGACCCGATCGGGTCACGGGCCCGACCGGGTCAGGCGGCGAGCGAGCGGGCGACGATGGTCGGGCGGAACAGGCTCGCGGGCTCCTCGAGCAGCCCCGCGACGCGCAGGAACGCCTTCGCGACCACGGGGTCCTTCACCGCCCCGCGCTGCACCTGGGTCACGTACCGGTTCGCCATGCTGGTCGCGAGCGTGCGCCGGCCGCGGACCGTCGGGAACCCGAGGTCACCGCCCGCGGCGAGCGTCCAGGGCGTGTCGACGACCCGGCTGAGCTGGCGGGCGAACAGGCGGGCGTCGAACCGGTCGGTCGCCTCCAGGTGGGTCCGCAGCCGGTCGGCGGCCATCGCCGCGACGGTCATGCCCTGCGCGTACACCGGGTTGAACCGGGCGAACGCGTCCCCGACCACGGCCAGACCGTCGGGCAGGCCCGCGAGCCGCTCGTACCGCCGCCGGGTGCTGGCGGGGAACCGGAACGAGTGCGGGTCCTCGATCCGCTCGGCGGACAGCACGGACCGGTGCACGTCGGGCAGCGGCAGCGACTTCACGAACGCGAGGAACGACTCCCAGTCGCGCGGCGGGGCGTGGGTGCCCAGGCCGTTCAGCGACAGCGCGTACCGGTCGGTGAGCCGCGCGTAGATCATCCCGCGGGGCAGCTCGGGGGTCATGGTCGACACGATCGCGATGTCCTCGCCGATCGGGTCGAAGTCCGGCGCGATGGCGAACCCGCAGGTCGTGTAGACCAGGTCCATCTCGATGGCGTCCTCGGTGACGGTGCCGCACCCGAGGTCCTCGAGCCAGGTGGCCGTCCGGCTCCCCCGGCCCGCCGCGTCGACCACCACGTCGGCGTCCACGGTCCCGTCGGGGGTCCGCACGCCGACGACGGCACGCCGCGTGGCGTCGAGGACCAGCCCCTCGACCTCGGCGTGCGCGAGGGACACGTTCGGCAGCGCCAGCACCCGGCCGCGCACGTAGCTCTCCAGCAGCGGCCGGCCGGCGGCGACGCACATCATGTCAGCCGGGCCCGGCTGGAACCGCGCGGGCCCCCGGTGCCACGCGACGCTGGTCCCGAAGTCGAGGATCGGCACGCCCAGGCCGAGCAGGTCCTGCGTGAACCCGGGGAACAGCCCCTCGAGGATCTCGTGGCCGCGCGCGAGCAGCGCGTGGATGTGGTGCCCCTGCGGGACGGCGCGCCGGACGCCGTCGACGTCCGTCGCGTCGCGCTCGAGGACGGTGACCTGGTCGGCGTGGTCCGCGAGGACCCGTGCGGCGAGCAGGCCGGCGATGCTGCCGCCGACGACGACCGCGTGCGTGGCAGTGGACATGAGGGGACCTCCCGGGACGGTGCGTGCTGACCCGGGCCACGCTGCCGGGCCGTCGCCGCCGCGTTCTCTCCTGACGTGCGCCACCTGCGCCGCGGGTACTCCCCACGTGCTCCGGTCGCCGCGGACCGTTCCGCGCGCCGGGGCCGGCGGCCTAGCGTCCGAGGCACGTGACCCCGACGACCCCCAGGAGCTGGGATGGACCCGTTCACGATCGACATCTCCGACGCCGCCGTCGACGACCTGCGCGCCCGGCTGGACCGGACGCGCTGGGCGGACGACGGCCGGCGCGACGAGGACCAGGAGCCCGGCCGGCGCGGCCCCGAGCCCAAGCGGGTGCAGGACCTCGCCGGCCGCTGGCGCGACCTCGACTGGCGGGCCGTGCAGGACCGCCTCAACGCGTACCCGCAGATCGTCGAGGAGATCGACGGCGTCCGGGTGCACGCGTACCACGTGCGCTCGCCGCACGAGGACGCGACGCCGCTGGTCCTCACCCACGGCTGGCCCGGCAGCGCGGCCGACTACCTCGACGTCATCGGCCCGCTGACCGACCCCACCGCGCACGGCGGGTCCGCGCAGGACGCGTTCCACGTCGTCGTCCCCGACATCCCGGGCTTCGGCTTCTCGCAGAAGCCCACGACCGGCGGCTGGACGATCCCTCGGGTCGCCGGCGCGTGGGCGACCCTGATGGGCCGCCTCGGCTACGACGGCTACGTGGCGCACGGCGGCGACCTCGGCGCCTGGATCACGCAGGTGCTGCTCGCGATGGACCCCGCGGCGCGCGCCGCGCACGTGAGCTTCCTCGTGACGCCGCCGCCCCCGGGCGACCCCGCGGCCGTGGGTGCCCTCGAGCCGCAGGACCTGGCCCGGCTCGGCCGGCTCGGCGCGTTCATGGCCGAGGGCTCGGCGTACATGGCGCTCCAGGCCAGCCGGCCGCAGACGCTGGCGTACGCGCTCGCCGACTCCCCCGTGGGGCAGCTCGCCTGGCTGCTGGAGAAGTACGACGCCTGGTCCGCCGGGCCCGACGCGCTGACCCCCGAGCAGGTGCTCACCAGCGCCTCGATCACCTGGTTCACCCAGACCGGCGGGTCGTCCGCGCACTTCTACGCGGACAACGCCGCCCTGCTGCCGACCGCCGCGGTGCCGCCGCCCGCCCCGCCGGTGCAGGACAAGCCGTTCGGCGTCGCCGTGTACCGCGACGACCCGGCGCCGCCCGTCCGCGCGTTCGCCGAGCCCGGGTTCAGCCGGATCGTGCACTGGGCGGAGCACGACGGCGGGCACTTCGCCCCGATGGAGGTCCCCGGGACGTTCGTCGAGGACCTGCGCCGGTTCGCCGCGGCCCTGCCCGCCTGACCGGTCCGCACCCCCCGGTGGGCGTCAGTGCTCGCCGGGGGGCGTGCGGCCCTCCTCGCGGATCAGGCCGAGCTGGTACGCGCGGCTGATCGCGCCCGCGCGGGTCGACGCGCCCAGCTTCCCGGTAGATGTCCGCGAGGCGGCGCTTGACCGTGGCCTCCGAGACGAACTGGTGCTGCGCGATCCACCGGTTGCTGCGCCCGGCCGCGATGTGCAGCAGCAAGCTCGCGGTCCCCGTCGCGCAGCGACACCTGCGGGGAGCCCGCGTCCGCCACGCCGGGCGTGACCCGGATCGCGCCGCCGCCCGAGCTGTGCACCGCCGCCGTCAGCACCGAGCACAGCGTCGCGGCGTCCACCACCTTCGACAGGTACGCGGCGATCCCCAGCTCCTCGAGCTCGGTGATCTTGTGCGTGGACGGCTGCATCGACAGCATCGCGATCCGGGTCGACGGGCTGTCCTGCCGGATCCGCCGCACCAGCGCGGTCGCCGACCCGCCGGGCATGTGCACGTCCAGGACCGCCAGGTCCGGCTGGTGCTCCCGGACCAGGTGCGCCGCCGTGGTCGCGTCTCCCGCGGTGCCGACGACGCGGAAGCCCGCGTCGTCGAGGATGTACGTCAGCCCCTCGCGGAACACCACGTGGTCGTCGGCGACCACCACCGTCAGCCCCCCGGCCGGCTCCCTCACGGCAGCGGCACCAGCAAGCTCGACGGTGGTGCCCGCACCGGGCCGGGACTCGACGACGGCCGAGCCGCCCAGCTGCTCGACGCGCTCGCGCATCGACCGCAGCCCCGACCCGGACGTGCCGCGGTCGGCCGCGGTCGCGCCGGTCGGGACCGCGACCGGCAGCCCGACGCCGCGGTCCCGGACCACCACGACGAGCGTGCCGCTGCGGACCCCGACCCGCACCGTGATGCTGTCCGACCCGGAGTGCAGCAGCGCGTTGCGCACCGCCTCGCGGATCGACAGGAACGCCTGCTCGCGCACCCACGCCGGGACCGCGGCCACCGCCGGCGCGTCGTCGACCAGCAGCGTGACCCGGTCCGCGCCCGAGGCCGCCACGTAGTCGCGCAGCGCCGGCGCCAGGCCGTCGCGGGTGTGGTCGCTGCCGAGGTCCTGCGCGAGCGTCCGGATCATCTCCGCGGCGTCCTCGAGCTGGGCGCGCAGCACGTCGAGGCAGTCCTCGGCGCCCTCGGCGTCGCCGCGCTCGACCCGGATCCGCCGGATCTCGAGCTGCTGGAACGCCAGGGCGAGCGCGTGGGCCGAGCGGTCGTGCAGGTCCCGGGCGATGCGGGCGCGCTCGGCGGCGTGCGCCTGCGAGATCTGGCCGAGCAGCACGCCGGCGTACGGGATCGCGGCCTCCCCGACCCGGTGCAGGATCACCGCGTGCAGCTCGCGCAGCAGCTGGGCGAGGTCGGCGGCGGGGACCCCGCGCTCGGCGGCGCCGCGGACCACCACGTCCGCGGTGACGTCGTACAGGACCGACGCGGCCTCGAGGGAGTGGACGGGGTTGACCTGCTGGATCGCGCGCGACCGGCCGACGTCCTCGCCGACGGAGTCCCGCGCGGCACCGGGCCGGGCGAGCACGTCGAGCAGCGGCCCCACGACCTCCTGGAGGTCCGCGTCGGACGTCCGCCCGAGCGGGTTGTCCGCGGCCCGCAGACCGGCGCCGTACGCGGCCACGATGTCCGGGCGGGACCGGTGCACGAAGGCGCGCAGGCTGGCGAGGCCGACGACCTGATCCGCTTCTGCCAACGTGTCCCCGCGACTCTCTTCAGTACAACGGCACCAGTGATCCGTGGGCGGCGAACTGCGTGTACATGAAGACGCGGTACGCCCAACGCGTCCGGAGCGCCACGCTAGCGCACGTCACACCGAGCCACACGGTGCCGGCGATCATGGCCGCCGAGGGCAGCCGCAGGTGCCCCGCCAGGGGGTGCGGTCCGGTGGTCGCGACGACGAGCGCGGTCGTGATCAGCACCGCCGCGACCCACGCCAGCCCGGCGGCCGGCGCCGGCCCGTACCGGACGGCGAGCGTCGCGCGGGCCGCGGCGCGGTCGCCGTCGATGTCGGTCAGGTCCTTGAGCACCGCGCCCACGCCCATCCACAGCGACAGGCACGTGGAGAACACGAGGTACGGCACCGTGATGTGCCCGCCCGCGGCGATGAGGCCGGCGTGGTACGTGATGAGGCCGCCGAGCACGACGACGACCGACGCCGCCGCCGAGCTCGCCTTCGCGGGCCGGCGCCCGGAGGAGTAGCGGACCCCGAGCAGCAGCGCGACCACGAGGTGCAGCGCGAAGCCCCAGGACACCACGACGCTGAGCAGCACCGCCGCGACCGCGCACGCGGCCACCGCGGCGCGGGCCACCCGCACGGGGAGCCGGCCGGAGGCGAGCGGGCGGCGCGAGCCGTTGACCCGGTCCGGCCCGACGTCCGTGACGCCGTTCAGCACGTACACGGACGTGGTGACCAGCACCCAGGCGACCAGACCGGTCAGCGTGTCCGACGACAGCACCACGCCACCGCTGAGCAGGGCGCCCGTGAGGTAGCGGATGCCGCCGATCGCGAGCACCTTGGGCCGGGCCTCGAGCAGCACCATGCCGCCGGTGCGCAGCCCGGTGCGGACGGCGGCGGCCGGGCGCAGCGCGGCCCGGCGGGCGGGGACGGTCGTCGCGGACATCAGGGCGGGCTCCTCGGCGGGCGGTCGGCGGGCGTCATCGGGCGTCGGTCGAGCCTCGCACCGCACCCCCGCCCGGCAGTTCTCCTGAGGTGCCCCGCGGCCGGGAGCCGTCGGCACCGACCGCGCGGCCGGCGCCGTAGAGCACCCCGCCGACCTCGGCGGTGAGCGCGGCGACCCGGCGGTTGGCCTCCTGCATGCGCGCCAGCGCGGCCTCGTCGCCGCACGGAGCGGTCCGCTGCCAGCCGACCACCAGGGCGTGACCGCCCGCGTCGCCGCGGACCGCGAGCCGCCGCAGGGCGTCCGCCAGGGTCACGTAGACCATGATGGCGCCTCCCGGGCCGAGCGGCTCGGCGGGCGTGCGCGCCAGCAGCTCGTCGACCACCCGGCGCCCCTCCTCGAGCGGCAGGATCGTCTGCAGCCGCGGGTGCGCGTCCCGGGCCCACCGGCCCGCCTCCTGCTCCCCCCGGACCACCCGGTCCGCGCGCTCGAGGAAGTCGGGGAAGTCGGACCAGCCCCGGGTGCGGTCCATCATCAGCGCCGAGGCGTCCAGGTCCTCCGGCTGCGCCAGCCGCGTCGTCCAGCTCAGCGCGCCGTCCGGGCCACGGACCGCGGTGCCCTCGAGCCAGTGCACCGCGCCGGTGTCCAGCAGCCGCCGCTGGACGTCGACGTGGTCCGCGAGCGTGCCGGTGACGATGTCCGAGCGCCGCACCCGCCCCGGGACCTCCCGCAGCGCCAGGGTCACCCTGACGAGCACGCCGTACCGACCCTGCCCGGTGAGCACCCGGTCGAGCAGCGCGTCGCCGCGCACCAGGTCGAGCGGGACGCCGTCCGCGCCGACCACGACGGCCCGCCGCACGTGGTCCGCGGCCGTCCCGTACCGGTGGCTGATCCCGCTGATCCCGCCGACCGACACCGTGCCGCCGACGGTCAGGTCCAGGAAGTCGGGGACGACCACCGGGGCCAGCCCGCGCGGCAGCGTCGCGGCCAGCACGTCGCGCCAGGTGGCACCGGCGTCCACGGTCACCTCGACCGGCGTGACCTCGTGCACGGCGCGGGACCGGCTGAGGTCGAGCAGCGCCGAGCCCTCGACGACCGTCTGGCCGTCGACGCTGTGCCCGCGGCCGCGCGGCACCACCACCCGCCCGCTCGCCGCCGCCTCGACCACCGCGTCCGCGGCCTGGGCGGCGGTCCGGGGTGCGTAGACGACCGCCGGGCGCGCGTGCACCTGCCGGCCGAAGTCGGTGATCCGCTCCCCCGGGGCGCCGCCGGCACGGGTGCGGGCCGGTCCTCCTCGGGTGAGGACGACCGGCCCGACGCCCGGGCTGGGCTCCCTCAACGGCGAGGGCTGTTCTGGTACGCCGCCAGCTTCCACTCGTCGCCCCGCCGGACCAGGAGCCACGAGGCGCGGACGGCGTCCCCCTCGGCGACGCCGTCGGCGCCGGCCTTCGCCACGCCGCCCTCGGTCAGCATGATCGCGGTGTCCTCGCTCAGGCTGCGGACCTGGAACGGGGTGCCGGTGACCCGGGTCCCGGCGTAGGGGCCGGCGAACGCCCGGCCCATGAACTCGCGGATCGCGGTCCGGCCCGTGGCGAACGCCCCGGGCAGGATCATCGTCCCGTCCTCGGTGAACACGTCGGCGAACGCGTCGGCGTCGTGCGCCGCCCACGCCTCGATGATCCGGCGGGGGACGGCCGCGAGCGGGGCCCACGCCTCCGGGAGCGCCTGGTCGGTGTGCTGCGTCGTGGTGGTGGTCATGGTCACGTCCTTCTTCCTGGTGCGGGTGGGCGGTGGTCGTCGGGCGTCAGCCGGCCAGCGGCTCGGTCAGCTCGGGGGCGTCGTGCAGCACCTCGTGCACGTACGCCCCGAGGTCGTGCACCGTCGGCTTGGCCCAGAGGATCGTCGACGGGAACTCGAGCGCGAACCGGCGCTGCAGGCGCGCGCGCAGGGCGACCGCCATCACGGAGTCGACGCCCATCTCGACCAGCGGCCGCCGGTAGCCGAGGTCGGCCGGGTCGAGCCGCAGCTCGGCCGCGACGACCGCGTGCACGAGGTCGGTGACCTCGGCGCGGGCCTGCGCGGGCGGGAGGGCCGCGTCCAGCCGGTAGATGTCGGACGCGGCCGGGTCGGCGGTGTCGTGCTCCAGGTCGCGGAACATCGGCGGCACCGGCAGCCCGGGGGCGACCGGCAGGGTCCGCAGCACGGCCTTGTACGGCCCGGCGAACCGGTCGGCGAAGGTCCACGCCGCCAGCGCCTCGCTCGCGGACACCGCGTCGAGGCCCCGCATCGTGCCCTCGACCATCGTGGTCGTCAGCCCCGCGGACAGCCCGAGACCGCGCCACGACGTCCACGCCAGCGACACCGCACCGCGCTCCCCGGCCCGGTGGCGCACCTGCACCAGCGCGTCGAGGAACGAGTTCGCGGCGGCGTACGCGCCCTGGCCGGACAGCCGGGCCAGCTGGCCGCACGACGAGAACGCCACGAAGAAGTCGAGCGACCCCGGCGGGAACAGCTCGTGCAGGTGCCAGGCGCCGAGCGCCTTCGCGCTGAGCACGTGCCGCACCCCGGCCTCGGTCATCGCGTCCACCAGGGCGTCGTCGACGCCCCCGGCCGCGTGCACGATGCCCGTGATCGGCGGGTGCTCGGCGTCGTGCGCCGCGACGAACGCGCGCAGCGCCCCGGCGTCGGCGACGTCGACCGACGCGACCCGGACCGACACCCCCGCTGCCTCGAGCGCCCGCACGGCCTGGGCCGCCCGCCGCTCGTGCGGGTCCGTCAGGTCGGCCCACCGGTCGCGCGGCGGCAGCCCCCGCCGGCCGAGCAGCACCACGCGCCGGGCACCGCGGGCGACGAGCCACTGCGCCGCCTCGAGCCCGAGCGCACCCAGGCCGCCGGTGACGAGCACCGTCCCCGCCGGGGTGCACCGCAGCGGCTCCGCGTCCGCGGACCGGGTGATCCGCGCGAGCCGCGGGACCGTGGCCGTGCCGTCGGACGCGATGTGGATGACGTCCTCCTGCCCCGCCGCGCCGCCCAGCACCCGGGCGAGCGCCGCACCGGCCAGGTCGGCCACCGACGGGACGTCGACGACACCGCCCCACGCCTGCGGGTGCTCCCCGGCGACGATCCGGCCGAGGCCCCACGCGGCGGCCTGCGCCACCTGGTCGACGCCGTCCGGGTCGCGCACGCCCTCGGTCAGCACCCACACCCGCGGCGACACCCCGGCCGGCGCGGCGTCCAGCGTGCCGAGCAGCGCGTCGACGGTCCGCTGCACCAGGCCCGCGGTCGCCTCCGGCGCGGTGACCGGCTCCGGCGCCGCGACCAGCAGCACCACCTCCGCCGGGACCGGCCCGTCCGCCGCGACCACCCGCACGCCCGCGCGGTCCAGCGCCGCGACGACCCCCGCCGCGCGCGAGCCGTCGCCGACCACGGTGACCGCCGCCGGGACCGCGGCCGCCGTCGCGCCGGGCAGCTCGCGCCAGACGACCTCGTGCACGAGCTCGGTGGGCTGCGCGGCGCCGATCCGCTCGACGTCGCTGAACGCGAGGCCGTGCACCCGGGCGACGACGCGCCCGTCGGGGCCCGCCACGTCCACGTCCACGCTGTCGTGCGGCGAACCCGGGGACCGCCGGGTGTGCACGAGGATCCGCGCGGGCGGCTCCCCGGTCACCGCGACGTCCGCGATGGCCCGGGACATCCACAGGGTCTGCGCGTCGACCGGGGTGACCAGCGTGGCGCTGATGGTCAGCGCGCCGTCCACGACGTGCGCCCACGAGGTCGGCGAGCCGTCGCCGTGCGGGGCGCCGTCGTCGTCCACGAGCGTGAGGACCGCGAGCTGCTCGGCGTCCGAGCGGTGCAGCTCGTCCAGGTCCCAGCCGAACGCGTAGCCGCCGACCCCCATGTTGTGGAACATCGCGTCCAGGCGCTGCCAGTCCCCGAGCGGCAGGCGGGCACGCAGCGCGTCGGCGTCCACCCGGCCGGTGAGCGGTGCCCGCGCCGGCTCCAGCACCGCGGTCGCGTGCAGGATCCAGCTGTCGTCACCGCCCTCGTCGTCGGCCGCGACCCGGGACGACAGCGAGATGCCCCGCCCCTCGCGGACGATCTGCACCGTGCGCGGCGGCTCGACCGCGAGCGGGGTCCGGAGCACGACGTCGCGCAGCACCACGTCGTCCGGGCTGCCGGCGGTCTTGAGGAACGAGTTGAGGATCGAGGCGGCGGGGGTGACCTCCACGCCGTCGAGGGTGTGGTCCAGCGGGTACGGGCGGGTGCCGAGGTCCAGCCGGGTCTGCCAGACCTGCCGCGCGGGCACGCCGCCGACCGCGTACGCGCCGCCGAGCAGGTCGTGCGCGGCCGGGTCGTGCCCCGCCCCGGACCCCGTGCGGGGCGCGTCCTCGAACAGCCAGTACGGCCGGTGCTGCCAGACCACGCCGGGCAGCGCGAGCAGCGCGCCGGGCTCGGTGGCCGTGCCGGTGCTGGTGCCGGCGCCCGCGCCGGTGCCCCAGGCCGGGGTCACGCCCGCGCAGTACAGCGTCGCGACCGCACGCAGCACGTCGTCGGGCCCGTCCGCGCCGCGCCGGACCGTGCCCAGCGCCGCGACCTCGACGCCCCGGGCCTCGGCGACCTCCGCGAGCGAGTGCGTCACCACCGGGTGCGTCGACACCTCCACGAACACGCGGTAGCCGTCGTCCAGCGCCGCGGCGACCGCGCCCGCGAACCGGACCGGGGCCCGCAGGTTCCGACCCCAGTACGCGGCGTCCCGCGGCGCGTCCGACCGCGGGTCGTCCAGCGCCGTGCTGTACAGCGGGACCGTCGCCGGCACCGGGTGCAGGGCGCCCGCCGCCTCCACGACCTCCGCGAGCACGGGCTCGACCAGCGGGCTGTGGAACGCGAGGTCCGTGGCGACCCGGCGCACGCCGACGCCCTCGGCCTCCCACGCGGCGGCGACCGCGGCGACCGCGTCGGCCTCCCCGGAGACGACCGTCGAGGTCGGGGACGCCTCGATGGCGGCGACCGCGCCGACGACGTCGACCAGCCGCGCGCGGACGTCGGCGAACCCGAGCCCGACCATCACCATCGCACCGGTGCCGGCGACCGCGTCGAGCGCCCGGGCTCGGCGGCACGCGAACCGCGCCGCGGCGTCCCGGTCGAGCACCCCGGCGGCGTGCGCCGCGGCGATCTCCCCGACGGAGTGCCCGATCACCGCCGCCGGCGTCACGCCGTGCGCGCGCCAGGTCGCGGCGAGCGCCGCCTGGACCGCGAACGTGAGCGCCTGCACCTCCGACGTCGTCCACGGGCCGCCGCGCTCGAGCTGCTGCCGCGGCGTCCAGCCGAGCTCCTCGACGTAGACCGGCGCGAGCGCGTCGACCTCCGCGGTGAACGCCGGGTCGACGTCGAGCAGCGCCCGGCCCATCCCCTCCCACTGCGACCCGTGCCCGGAGAACACCCAGACCGGCCCCTGCTCCGCGCCGCCGACCGCGCGCCCGGTGACCACGTCCGGGTCCGCGTCGCCGCGCCCCGCCGCCGCGAGCGCCCGGGCCACGTCGGGCACGTCGGCCGCGAGGACCACGACCCGCTCCGGCAGGTGCGAACGCCGCGACCGCAGGGTGTGCCGCACGTCGGCGACGTCCGGCCGGTGCTCCGTCAGCCACGCGGCGGTCCGGCCCGCGAGCGCGCGGACGCCGGCGGCCGTCGCCGACGACACCGGCACCACGGCCCGCGCCGGGGCGTCGTCGGTGCTGGTGGGCGCCACGGCGGTCGCCGGCGCCTCCTCGAGCACCAGGTGCGCGATCGTCCCGCCGACGCCGTAGTTCGACACCCCCGCGCGCCGGGGCGCGTCGCCCCGGGCCCAGGGGAGCGGTCCGTCGGCGAGCCGCAGCCCGTTGGTCGCCCAGTCGGTGACCGTCGTGGCGTGCTCGTGCACGGTCGGCGGGATGACGCCGTTGCGCAGCGCCAGCACCACCTTGATGATCCCGGCCATGCCCGAGCCGCCCTCGACGTGGCCGATGTTCGGCTTCACCGAGCCGACCACGCACGGCTGCTCGCGGTCGGCGCCGACGACCCGCGCCAGCGCGTCCAGCTCGGCCGCGTCGCCCGTGGGCGTCCCCGTCCCGTGCGCCTCGACGTACCCGACCGTGGCCGGGTCGATGCCCGCGCGCCGGTAGACCGTGCGCAGCATGTGGGCCTGGGCGTCCGCGTTCGGCGCCATCATCCCCTCGGACCGGCCGTCCTGGAACACGCCGCTGGCGCGCACCACGGCGAGCACCGGGTCGCCGTCCCGCACCGCGTCCGCGACCCGCTTGAGCACGAGCACGCCCGCACCCTCGCCACGGCCGTACCCGTCGGCGGCTGCGTCGTAGGCCTTGCTGCGGCCGTCGGGCGCGAGGGCGCCGGCGCCCTCGAGCGCGACGTTCAGCGCGGGCGTCGAGATCAGGTTGAGCCCGCCGACGACCGCCAGCGACGTCTCCCCCTCGCGCAGCCCCTGGCAGGCGACGTGCACCGCGGTCAGCGACGCGGCGCACGCGGTGTTCACCGCCATGCTCGGGCCGCGGGTGTCCAGCAGGTACGACACCCGGTTGGCGATGCCGTAGTCCGTCGTGCCGTTCACCGCGTACGGGCCGGTCAGCGCCATGTCCTCCAGCAGCCGGCGCCCGTAGTCGGTGGAGTTGACCGCCGCGTACACCCCGGTGTCGGAGCCGCGCAGCGAGGTCGGCGGGATGCCCGCGTCGACCAGCGCCTCCCAGGTCAGCTCGAGCATGAACCGCTGCTGCGGGTCGAGGTACGCGGCCTCCTTGGGCGTGATGCCGAAGAACTCCGCGTCGAACCCCTCGATGTCGTCGAGGTAGGAGCCGAGCAGGGTCGTGCCGCGCAGCACCGCCGTGGCCTCGGGCGAGGCGTCCGCGTACGCCCGCCACCGCTTCGGCGGCATCGGGCCGACGGCCGAGCGCCCGGCGAGCAGCGCCGCCCACAGCGCCGCCGGCGACGTCAGGTCGGGGGCGAACCGGCAGCTCATCCCGATGATCGCGATCGCGTTCTCGTTGTCCTGGGAGTGACTCAAGGACCTGTCCTTCCGTCCGTGCCCGGCTGTCGGCGCAGTGCTGGGTGCCAGCAACTCCGAAGACTCCGCCGACGTCCGGGCTCCATAGGTTCGAGTCGCTGCGACGAGTCTCCTGACGCCACCAGGGCGTCCGCACCTCATGACGTGCGATGACACCGACCGACCCGAGGAGGACCCGCCCGTGACTGCTGACGCACCCCCGGCCGCGCCGGGTTGGCCGTCCGACGTCGCCGCGGCCTACCGCCGCTCCGGCACGTGGACCGACGACACGCTGTTCGCGCTGCTGGTCGACGCCGCCACGCAGGTCGCGACCCGGCCCGCGCTGGTCGACGGCGACCGGGCGTGGACGTACGCCGAGCTGGTCGTGGAGGTCGAGGCGCTCGCCGCCGGCCTGCGCACGCTGCTCGACGTCGGCGACCGCCTGGTGGTCCAGCTGCCCAACCAGGCCGAGGCGGTGCTCACCACGCTGGCCTGCCTCGCCGCGGGGGTCGTGCCCGTGTGGGCACTGCCGCAGCACCGGGAACGCGAGCTCGGCGCGTTCGTCCGGCACTGCGGTGCCCGCGCGCTGGTCACGGCGGCGGTGCACCGCGGGTTCGACTCCGAGGCGCTCGCGCACGAGGTGCGCGCCCAGGCGCCGGTGCTGGAGCACGTGGTCGTCGTCGGCGAGCCGGCCCGGGCGGGCTCGGTCCCCTTCACGGACCTGGCGCGCGGCGCCGCCCAGGACGCCCCGCTGGTGGTGGACGGCCCGCCGTCCGCCGACGCGGTCGCCGTCCTCATCCCCTCCGGCGGCACGACCGGCGCCTCGAAGATCGTGCCCCGCACCCACAACGACCTCGGCGCGATGCTGCGGGCCGCGTGCGCCGCCGCCCGGTTCGACCGCACGAGCACCTACCTGGTGGTGCTGCCGGTCGGGCACGGTTTCGCGAACACCGGGCCCGGGGTCCTGGGCACCCTGCTCTCCGGCGGCACCGTGGTGCTCAGTCCGTCGCCGGCGCCCGAGACCGCCCTGCCGATCGCCGCCCGGCACCGGGCCACCGCCACCAGCGTGGTCCCCGCGATCCTGCAGCGGTGGGTCGACCACCTCGACACCGAGCCGGACGCCGCACCGTCGCTGGTCCTGGTGCAGAGCGGCGCGGCGTACCTCCCGCCCGAGCTCGCCGCCGCCGCCGAACGGCACCTCGGGTGCGTGGTCCAGCAGGTCTACGGGATGTCCGAGGGCCTGACCTGCGTCACCCGGGTCGACGACCCGACGGACGTCCGCCGCACCACCCAGGGCCGGCCGCTCAGCCCGCTCGACGAGCTGCGGGTCGTCGACGACGACGGCGCCGAGGTCCCCGACGGGGAGGTCGGCACGCTGACCGTCCGCGGCCCGTACACGGTGCGCGGCTACTACCGGTCCCCCGAGGTCGACGCGCGGGCCTTCACCGCCGACGGCCGCTACATCACCGGCGACCTGGTGGTGCGCCGACCCGACGGCCGGATCGTGGTCCAGGGCCGCACCGGGGACACCGTCAACCGGGGTGGGGAGAAGATCGTCGCCGCCGAGGTCGAGGACCTGCTCCGCGACCTCGACGGCGTCACGGACTGCGCGGTCGTCGGGGTGCCCGACCGGGTCTACGGCGAGGAGGTGTGCGCGGTCGTGGTCACCACCGGTCTCGCGGTCACGCTGGAGGACGTCGCGACGCACCTGCGG
This sequence comes from Cellulomonas sp. KU4C, assembly GCF_056868065.1. NCBI lineage: Bacteria > Bacillati > Actinomycetota > Actinomycetes > Micrococcales > Cellulomonadaceae > Cellulomonas > Cellulomonas sp. KU4C. The sequence continues at coordinate 639,530 of NZ_CP200322.1, forward strand.
GACCGCGGGCTCGCCGGGTACAAGACGCCCCGGCAGGTGCTCGTCGTCGACGCGCTGCCCCTGACCGGCATCGGCAAGGTGGACCGCCGCCGGCTGCGCGCGCTGGCCGCCGCCGGGCTCTCCCCGGTTGCGGACCCCGCCGCCGGCCCTGGACGACCCGCGGGCGCCGACCTAGCGTCCACCACGGCGGGCGGGGCGCTCCCCGCGCCGCGCGACCGCCAGGAGCGGAGGACACCGTGACCGCACGAGGGACCGCACCGACGACCGCTGCGCCGGGCGAGGTGGCGACCGCTGCGCCTGGCGCGACGGCGACCGCAGCCCCTGGCGCACCGGCGCCCGCACGGGCGGGGCTGCGGGCGATGGCCGACCTCGCCACGCCGATGTCCATCCGCGTCGGCGCGACGCTCGGGGTCGCCGACCACGTCGCCGCTGGCGCGACCACCGCGACGGCCGTCGCCGAGCGGTGCGGCGCCCACGCGCCCGCGCTCGAGCGGCTGCTGCTGCACTGGGCGTGGCTCGGCCTCCTGGAGCGCGCTGGCGCCCCGGGCACGCCCGGCACCTACCGGCTCACGGCGCTCGGCGCCGAGCTGCGCGCCGACCACCCCGCCGGCCGGCGGGACTGGCTCGACATCCGCGGCAGCGTCGGCCGGGGCGACCTGGCGTTCGTCGAGCTGCTGCACACCGTGACCACCGGCGCGTCCGCCTACGACGCCCGGTACGGCCGCGGGTTCTGGGACGACCTGGACCAGGACCCCGGCCTGCGCGCCTCGTTCGACGCGCTGATGCGCCGGCACGTCCGGGCGGACGCCGCCGGGATCGCCGAGGCGTACCCGTGGCACCGGCACCGCACCGTGGTCGACGTCGCCGGCGGGGACGGCACGCTGCTCGCGACCGTGCTGCGCGCCCACCCGGCCCTGACCGGCGTGGTCGTCGAGCTGGACGGGCCCGCCGCCCGCGCCCGCGCCACCTTCGAGGCCGCGGACCTGCGTGACCGGGCGGACGTGGTCGTCGGCTCGTTCTTCGACCCGCTGCCCGCGCGCGGCGACGCGTACGTGCTCAGCGCCGTGCTGCACGACTGGGACGACGACGACTGCCGCCGGGTGCTGGGCACCTGCCGCGCCGCGATGGGCGCCGACGACCGGCTGCTCGTCGTGGAGGCCGTCGGCGGGGACGGCGAGTCCGTCGACCCCCGCATGGACCTGCGCATGCTCGCGTTCACCGGCGGCCAGGAGCGCGGCGTCGGCGAGCTGGCGGCGCTCGGTCGCGCGGCCGGCCTGGACCTCGTCGCCACGCACCCCGTCCCCGGCCGCGCCTGGATGGGCGTCGTCGAGCTCCGGCCGGCCGGCACGGAGCAGCGGTGAGCCTGCTGATGGTGGGGGCCGAGCTCGGGTCCGCCACCGAGGACCACCTCGACGCGCTCGCGCTGGACCCCGCCGCCCAGGACCGGCTCAGCCGGTCGCTCGTGCGCGACGGCGTCGCCCGCGGCGTGTTCGTGCTGAGCACCTGCCAGCGCACCGAGGTCTACGTCGAGGCCCCCGACGGGCCTGACGACGCCGCACGGGTCCGGGACGCCTGGACCACCGCCACCGACCGCGCCGGCGCCGCCGTCGCGGCCGGGCACCTGCGCACCCGGGTCGGGGCCGAGGCCGCCGCGCACCTGTTCGCGGTGGTCGGCGGCCGGCGGTCCGCGACCGTCGGGGAGTCGCACGTCGTCGACCAGGTCCGGTGCGCGCTGGCCCGCGCGCAGCGCCAGGGACGCCTCGGCACCGAGCTCGACCGGCTCGTGCAGCAGGCGCTGCGCACCGGCCGGCGGATCCGCGCGCTCGACGACGCCCCGCCCGGCGCGGGCCTGGTGCAGCGTGCCCTGGACCTCGCCTCGGCGCGCGTCCCCGTCGGCCCCGGCGCGCGGGTGCTCGTCGTCGGCGCGGGGACGCTCGGCCGGGAGGCGGCCCGCGCAGCCGCCGCGCGCGGGGCGGACGTCGTCGTGCACAACCGCACGGCCGCGCGGGCGCGCACGCTGGCCGAGGAGGTCCGCGGCACCGTCGCCCTCGGGCCCCTCGGCGACGCGCTCGCCGACGCCGACGTGGTGGTCTGCGCGACCTCCGCGCCCGAGCCCGTCGTCGGCCTCGACGCGGCCGCCGCGGCGGTGCGCGCCCGGGGCGCCCGGCAGGGGCGGGGCGCCCTGCAGGGGCGGGGCGCCCGGGGGGCCGTGGGCGCGCAGGTCGGGACCCCGGCTGCTGCCGCGTCGGCCCCGGCACCGGGCCCGGCGCAGGTGTACGTCGACCTGGCCCGGCCCCGCGACGTCCCGACCGGCGTCGGCGACCTGCCCGGCGTGCTGCGCCTGGGCCTGCCGGACCTCGCGGACCCCGGCCGCCCGGACCCCGGCGCCGCCGAGGAGCTGGCCCTGGCCGACGCCCGCGCGTGGGAGGCCGCGCGGCGCGCCGCGACCGCGGGACCCACCATCCAGGCGCTCCGCGAACGGGCGGCCGCCGCCGTCGAGGACGAGCTCCGCCGCGTCGCGCACGCCACCGCGACGGCGGGCGGCGCCGACACCGCGGAGCTGCTGCGCAGGTCGCTGGACCGGGTCGTCAACCGGCTGCTGCACGCCCCGGTGACCCGGGCACGCGCGCACGCCGCCGCGGGCACGCTCCCCGACTACGAGGCCCTGCTCGCGGACCTGTTCGCGGCACCCGCGCCGGCCGCCGCACCCGACGCGCGGCACCCGCGCAGCACGTCAGAAGAAGTCCCCGCCGCACGACCGCACGCCATGAGGTGACGATGAGCTTCTCCCACGGGTATGGACCCCGCCGCCTGGTTCGCGCTGTACCCGTACGGGGGCGGCGGCGTCACCAGCTACCGCACGCTGCTGCCGATGCTCGCCGGGCACCACGCGCACGTCCCCGAGCTGCCGGGCCGCGACCGCCGGCACCGGGAGCCGTCGCACACGGCGTTCGGGGCGCTGGCCGACGACCTGTGGGGGCAGCTCGCCCGCGAGCTCGAGACCCGGGACGCGGGCGACCTGGTGCTGTTCGGCTACAGCCTCGGCGGGATGATGGCCGCCGAGATGGCCCGCCGCGTCGAGGCCGCCGGCGCCACGGTGCGGGCCCTCGTCGTCGGCGGCGCCGCCGCACCGGACCGGTGGGAGCACCGCGGCACCTCCACGCTGTCCGACGTCGACTTCGTGGCGCGGTTCCGGCGGCTCGGGATCGCGCCCGCGGAGGTGCTCGACGACGAGTGGCTGGTCGCCCTGTTCATGTCGGTGTGGCGCGCGGACTCGCGCGTCGCCGAGTCGATCCGCCCGCACGCCCTGACGCTGCGCTGCCCGGTGGTCGCGGTCGCCGGCGACCGCGACCCGCTCGCCGGGCCCGAGGACGTCGCGAGCTGGGCCGCGCTCGGCGGCCCCGGGTCGTCCGGGTCGGTGTTCCGCGGCGACCACGGCACGCTGATCCGGACCCCCGTGCACGCGGCCCGCCTCCTGCGCGACGCCGCCGCCCTCACCCCCCACCCCGCCCGCTGACCCGCCCATCCCCCGCACCCCGCCGCGCGCCGCGCCGCCCGCGCCGCCCGCGCCGCACACCGCCGCCCGCGCCGAGATGGCAGTCCGCGCCTCTGACCGGGGTGCGCTCCCCAGGCGAGCGTCGTCATCTCGGCGGGACGCCGCACGCGCAGCGGCGAGTGGTCACGACACGCCGGCGCGCCCGCCGCGACACCCGCGTGTCGTGACCACTCGCCGCCCGGGCGCCCGCGGCGAGGGCGGGCGCAGGGGGCGAGGGCAGGGGCGGGCGCGGCGGGAGGGCGGGCGCGGGGGGCCGGGCGCGGCGGGACCCGGCGTCGCGGGTGCGGCGCCGGGTCCGGTGCGGGGTGGGTCAGGCGCGGGCGGGGACGCGGGCGTCCAGCTGCACCGGGATCGCGGCGTAGCCGTTCACCACGAAGCTGCCCTGCGGCTTCAGCTCGGCGCGCGGCACGGCCAGCTCCATGTGCGGGAACCGGTCGAGCACCGCGGGCAGGCCGATCATCGCGGCGAGCGTCGCGAGCCGGGCGCCGAGGCAGTAGTGCACCCCGAACCCGAACGACAGGTGCTGCTTGTCCTCGCGGTGCGCGTCGAACACGTCGGCCGTGTCGCCGTGCACCGCCGGGTCGCGGCCGACGCCGGCGAAGTCCATCAGGATCACGTCGCCGCGCTTCATCCGGACGCCGCCGAACTCGCAGTCCTCGACCGCGAACCGGAACGGCAGGTGCGCGACCGGCGACTGCACCCGCAGCGTCTCGTCGAACACCTCCTCCCAGGTGACCGTGCCGTCGCGCAGCTCCTGGCGCACCGTCGGGTCCTCGAGCACGTGCAGCAGCGAGTGCGCGAGGCCGTTGACCAGCGTCTCCGAGCCCGCACCGAGCAGCAGGTGCAGCGTGCCGATGAGCTCGTCGTCGGACAGCCGGGAGCCGTCCTCCTCCTTCGCGGCGATCAGGCCGGTCGTGAGGTCGTCGCCGGGGTGGGTCTTCTTGTACTGGACCAGCTCGGCGATCGCGTCCTGCCACTGGCCGAGGTTCGCCTCGGCCTCCTCGTTGCTGAGGGTCGTCTCGACGTTCTTGTGGCCGCCCGCGAGCACGTCGGCCCGGCGGTCGTCCGGGACGCCGAAGAGGTCGCACATGAGCTGCGTCGGCAGCTCCATGCAGAACATGCCGCGCAGGTCGACGGTCGCGCCGTCGCGGCCCGCCTCCTCCATCCGGTCCAGGAGCTCGCCGACCCGCTGCTCGATGTGCCCGCGCATCTTCTCGACCCGGCGGCCGGTGAACGCCTGGAGCAGCAGCTTGCGCAGCCGGGAGTGGTCCGCGCCGTCGTTGGTCGCGAGCGTGTTCATCGCCGCCCACGTGATGAGCGGCCAGCCGTCGGAGATCCGGCCCTCCATGTAGTCCGGCCAGTTGCGCCGCGGGTCCTTGGAGAACAGCTCCTGGTTGCCCATCATCTTCCGGGCGACCTCGTAGTCGTGCACCGACCACGCCAGCACGCCGTCGGGCAGCTCGACGCGGGCGATCGGGCCCTGCTCGCGCAGGCGCTTGGTCTCGCCGTGGGTGTCCAGGCCCTGCGGGTCCAGGAGGTAGGGGCACGCGGATGCTTCGGTCGTGGTCATGACATCGCCTTTCCGTTGCGGAGGTTCACGGTCCCTGCAGGCCGACGGTGTGGCCCTGCGGGTCGCGGATCGCGGCGATCCGGCCCATCGGGGTGGGTGCGGGGTCGAGCACGACGGTGGCGCCGCGCGTAGTGGCACGCTCCAGCGCCGCGTCGAGGTCGTCGACGGGGAAGTACGGGACGACGCCGAGGTACGGCGCGTCGTCCGAGCCGTGGCCGATGCCACCGGCGGGCGGGCCGTCGCCGGCGGCGATCATGGCGTAGTCCTCGCCCTCGAGGGAGTGCACGGTCCACCCGAACACGCCGCTGTAGAAGTCGCCGGTGGCCCGGGGGTCACGGCTGGAGATGTCGAACCAGACGGGCTGGGCGGAGCTCGGTGCGGGGCTGGTGTCGTTGCTCATGCCCGGCACGCTAGGCGCGCGCTCGGACGGGGAGTTCTTCCCGGGTGCGGTCAGCGGCCGGGCCGGGCGAGGACCGCTCCCGCACGGGTCAGCGCCTCCCGCAGGCCGGGGTCGGTGAGCGCGCGGACCTCGCCCTCCCAGCCGTAGTCCCAGCGGTACCGCTCGCGGTCGGCGGGGGTCGGCAGCCCGGGGTGGCAGGTGATCTCGAGCCGTCGGGCGCGGCCCGTGGACCGCCGCACGGCCACCAGCACGTCGTCCTGGGTCAGGCCGCCTGCCTCGTCGAGCCCCGCGAACGCGTCCGGAGTGGTGACCCCCGCGCGGTCCGCGACCGCCACCAGCGACCGCCGCCAGCCGCGGATGACCGCGGCCTGCGGGGACCGTCGCCGGCTCGTGGGCGCCCGCAGGTACCCGATCCCGTGCTCGACGGCGAGGTCCACGACGACCCGCGCGACGAGCGGCAGCAGGTGCACGTGCTGGTGGGTGTTCAGGTGGCTGAGGTGCAGGCCGCACCCGGTGCGGAGGTGGTCGAGCTGCGCGCGGGCCTCCGCGCGGACGTCCGCGGGGTCGACCCGGCCGGCCAGGACGCGGGCCGACAGGTGCCGCCACGACGCGGGCAGGGCGCCGGACCGGTCGACGAGCGTCGGCGCCTCCGCGTGGGTCAGCAGCGGCGGGTCCTCCCCGACCAGCACGACGTGCGCCCCGAGGGCGAGGTCCGGGAGGTCGGCCGCCGCGTCGACGGCGTGCCGCAGCGCCCGGCCGTTGGCCATCAGCGACGCCGCCGTCACGACGCCGCGCGCGTGCGCGTCCAGGACGCCGCGGTTGATGCCCTCGCTGATCCCGAGGTCGTCCGCGGTGACGATCAGCTCGACCACGACGCCCCCTCGGGTCCCGGAGGGTTGGAGCGGGCCGACGGGGCCGGGCGGGCCGCCCGGAACACCCAGTGCCGCAGCAGCAGGTACCGCACCGCCGCCGCGACGCCGTCCGCCGCCACGACCAGCGCCAGCTCGACGACGCGGTGCGACGTGGTCACCAGCGTCAGCGCGACGGCGCTCACCCCGAGGCTCGCCGCCAGCGCGAAGCCGGCCTTCAGGTGCTGGCGCCACACCGGGACCGGCTCGTGCCCGGGGAACGTCAGGCGCCTGTTCCCCTCGGTGTTGACGACGGTCGCCACCACCAGCGCGACGGCGTTCGCCGCGACGGGCTCCCACCAGGTGCGCAGCAGCCAGAACCCGCCCAGGTGCAGCACGCCGGTCGTGGCGCCGACGAGCACGAACCGCGCGACCGGGTGCGCGAGCAGCGCCCGCACCGACACGCGACGGACGGGCACGCGACGGCCCGGCCCGCGACGACGCGCCGCGGTCACGGGGGTGCCGACGTCAGGCACCGACCGCGCCGGCGTCCGCGCCCGCTGCCGACGGCCGCGGCGTCGGCGTCCGGCGGCTGCGCACCAGGCGGGCGATCTCCCGCAGGAACCCGCCGACCGTCGGCAGCAGGTCCACCGACGTGTCCGGGTCGTCCAGGCACACCACCGGCACCTCGTGGAGCCGCAGCCCGCGGCGCTGCGCGACGACGAGCAGCTCGGTGTCGAAGAACCAGTGCTGCGCCTGCACGTCCCGCATCACCGGGAGCAGCGCGTCCCGACGGCCTGCCTTGAACCCGCACTGCGCGTCGGTGAACCGGGCGCCGAGGGTCACGCGCAGCAGCAGGTTCAGCGTCCGGGACAGCACCGCGCGGTGCAGCGAGCGCCGGACCGTCGCGCCCCGGCGGTGCCGGCTGCCGACGGACAGGTCGCACCGCCCGGCGACCAGCGGCTCGAGCAGCGGCACGAACGCGTCCAGGCCGATCGACAGGTCCGCGTCGATGAAGGCGACCACCTCGGCGTCGCTGCTCTCCCACGCGCGCCGGACCGCCAGTCCCCGCCCCCGCGCCGGGTCGGACCGCACCCGGACCCCGTCGAGCTCGACGGCGAGCTCCGCGGCGACGGCGGCGGTGCCGTCGGTGCTCCCGCTCTCCGCGATCGTCAGGGTCACCGGGTACGGCAGGTTCGCCGCCAGGTACGCATGCAGGGTGCTGATGCTGGCCCGCAGCACCCGGGCCTCGTTGTACACCGGGACGACGACGTCGACGGCCGGTGCGCGCGTGGGTCGGTTCACGGGTCCCCCTCTCCTCGCGTCGCGACGCTACTGACGCGCCACGACGCGGCACGACTCCTGACCTGCGGGTGGGCGCCGGGCCCCGCCACCCGGGAGTTGCCCGGGCCCGACCTGCGGCGTTGCCTGGGTCGATGGCCGACACCCGTCCGACGCCGTGGCTCGAGGAGTGGGACCGCGGGCAGCACGCCTACTTCGGCGACCGGCACAAGGCGGCGCACTTCGCCGCGCTGGCCCGCAGCCTGGAGCCGCACCTGCCCGCCGGCGGCGTGCTGCTGGACTACGGCCCCGGCGACGCGCTGCACGTGCCCGCGGTCGTGCCCGGCTGCCGGCAGGTGGTGCTCTGCGAGGCCGCCCCCCGCATCCGCGCGGGCCTGGGCGACCGGTTCGGGGACCACCCGGATGTGCGGGTGATCGGACCCGCGGACCTCCCGGACCTGGCGCCCGGGTCGGTGGACGTGGTGCTGGTGCAGTCGGTCCTGCAGTACCTCACCGCCCCGGAGCTCGACGTCCTGCTGGCGGAGGCCGCCCGGCTGCTGCCGCCCGGCGGGGTGCTGCTGCTGGGCGACCTGGTCGCACCGGGTGCGGGACCGGGTGCGGACCTCGCGGAGCTCGTGCGGTTCGCGGCGCGCGGCCGGTTCCTGCGGTCGGCGCTGGCCCGGCTCGCCGCCCTGCCCGCGTCGACCTACGCCCGGACGCGCCGCCGGCACGGCCTGGCGACCCACACGGTCGACGCCCTCACCGCGACGGTGGCGGCCCACGGCTTCGACGCCCACCCCCTCGGGCGCAACCTCGGCAACAACGCCGCCCGCTGGACCCTCCACGCCCGCCGCCGCTGACGCGCTCACTCACGCACCGAGGGCCTACGCAGGCCCAGTACGGTGGTGTCGCAGGCCGGACGGCAGAAGGCCCCGGGTCGACTCTCGTCGATACCGGGGCCTCCCCAAGCCTTGGCTCCACCAACATGCGTAGCAGCGGTCGTGTGGAACTCTCACGCATTCACGAGTTTACAGGGGGACCAGGCTGGTGGCGACACCGCAGTGGGTGGACGACTGGCTGACGCCCGGTCGGTTCGCGAAGTACCTCCGTGCGGCAGGCGGGGACCCTGGGCTGGGACTCGCGCTGTACGAGTGGAACGCCGAGATCGCGTCCGCGTTCCTTCGCGACCTGGGACACCTCGAGGTGGCCGTGCGCAACGCGTACGACCGTGCGCTGCGCCGTCACCCGGACGTCGTGGACGGCGAGTGGCTGACGCCGGGCTCCTGCGAACGGCTCTTCCCGCGGCACATGTCGAACGACCGGGATGGAGACGCTCGGGACAAGAACGCGACTCCCCGCTCGAACGTGCGGTCCGCGCGCAGGCAGTCGGGCTTCGACCAGGGTGTGGTGCCTCGCGGCAAAGCCGTGGCAGAGCTGATGTTCGGCTTCTGGTCGTACCTCACGGACGACCTGCACGAGAAGTCGCTCTGGGTACCCGCCCTGCACACGGCCTACGCCCCCGGGGCCGAGCGGGCTCGGCTGCACGCCGCGCTCAGCGCCCTGCGCGACTTCCGGAACCGGGTCGCGCACCACGAGTCGGTGTTCGACCGCCAGCCGGAGAACCACCGCCGGTACATCATGTTCGTCGCTCGGCACCTGTCCGCCGACCTGCACCAGCACCTCGTGCGGTCGAGCCGTCTGCCCGGTGTCCTCGCAGCCCGCCCAGTCGCGGCCGTCAGCGCGCGCTAACCCAGAGCCAGGTGCGGCGGATCGTGGCGTCGAGGGGGATGCGGGGGGTCCAGCCGAGGGCGTGGGTGATGCGGGTGGTGTCAGAGCACTGCGTCCGGACCTGCGCGGAGGTCGCCGGCGCCGGGGCGTCCGGGACGACGGCGCCGCGGAAGCCCGTGACCGCGCGGACCCGGGCGACGAGGGTCGACAGCGGCACCGCGACACCGGTCCCGACGTTCAGCACGCCCCGGGCAGCGCCGGACCCGTCGGGGTGCGCCGCGGCGACCACGGCCGCCGCGAGGTCGTCGACGTCGAGGAGGTCGCGCGCGGCGTCCAGCGGCCCGACGTGCACGGCCCCGTCGGGCGGGGCGGCGGCGATCTGCCGGCAGAGCGTCGCGAGGAACCCGCGCCCGCCCGGGCCGATCACGGTGGTGGCGCGCAGCACGACCGCGTCCGGCAGCGTCGCGAGGACGCGCGCGGTCCCCGCGGCCTTGCTGCGCCCGTAGTCGGACAAGGGCGCCGGGGGGTCGTCCTCGGTGCAGGGCCGGTCGCCGCACGCGGCCCCGTACTCGGCCGCGGACCCGACGTGCACGAACCGCGGCACCGACCGCGGGACCGACCGCGGCACCGACCGCGGCACGGACCCCGGCACCGACCCCGGCTCGACGCCCGCCGCCGACGCCACCACCGCGGCCAGCGCCGCCGGCAGGTCCGCGTTCGCCCGCGCCAGGACGTCCGGCGCGCCGGTGGTCGCGCCCGCGCAGCACAGCACCGCGTCCGCGGGCGACGCCAGCGCGGCGGCGACCGCGCGCGGCACGTCCCCGTCCGCGCACGTGGCCCGGTCCACCGGGTCGACGTCCCACCCGTCCCGGACGAGCGCCGCGTGCACGCGCGCCCCCACGAACCCGGCCGCCCCGACGAGCACCGCCCGCCTCACGCGCCGGCCGACCTCACGCGCCGGCCCGCCTCACGCGCCGCGGAGCAGCGCGCCGCGCATCCGGCCGAACTCCTCGTTCGCCCGGTCGTAGTCGTCGGGTCGTCCGATGTCGAGCCAGTACCCCTCGTGCAGGTACTCGGCGGGGTTCCGGCCGGCGCGGATCAGGTCGAGGATGAACCGGTCGAACCCGAGCGCCTCCCCCACCCCGTAGGTGGCGAGCGCCTCGCGGGACACGGCGTAGACGCCCATCGACACCCGGTAGTCGTAGGCCGGCTTCTCGACGAACCCGACGATCCGGCCGTCGCGCGCCTCGATCACGCCGAGGTCGATCGTCACCTGCCGGCGGTGGGTCGCGACGGTGAGCGGCGCGTCGGTCGCGGCGTGGGTGCGCAGCAGCTGCATCGTGTCGATGTCGGTGAGCACGTCGCCGTTCATCACGAGGAAGTGCTCGGGCAGGGCGTCGCGGGCGCCGACGACGGGACCGAGCGTCCCGAGGGGCTGGAACTCGTTCACGTACGCGATGTCGAGGCCCCACCGCTGGCCGTCGCCGACGAACGACCGGATCAGGTGCCCGAAGTGCCCGATCGCCAGGGTGACCTTGCGGAACCCCTGCTGCGCGAGCTGGTGGAGCACGATCTCGAGGATCGCGTGGTCCGCGCCGATCGGCATCAGCGGCTTCGGCAGCCGGGTCGTGTAGGGCCGCAGGCGCACGCCCTGCCCGCCGGCCAGGATCACTGCTTCCATCGTCGGTCCCTTCGGCGTCCGCCCGGTCGTGCGACGTCACACCTGGTAGAGGTCGGCCTTGTACGCCCGGAGGTGGCGCGGCTCGGCCATCCAGGCCCGGGTCGCCTCCAGCCCGTCGTGCAGGGTGACGCGCGGCTCCCACCCCGTCGCCGCCCGCAGCCGCGAGCTGTCGCACTGCAGGTGGTGCACCTCGGCGCCGGCGGGGCGGACCCGCGCCTCGTCCGCGACGACGTCGAGCGGCACGCCGACGACCCGCGCGATCTCGTCGACGACCGCGCTCATCGGCCACGAGACACCCGTGCCGGCGTTGAGCACGGCGCCGGCCCAGCGCGGGTCGTCGAGGCTGCCGACCGCGCGGAACGCGGCCGCGGTGTCGGTGACGAACGTGAGGTCGCGGCGCGGCTCGAGCGAGCCGAGCGCGAGGGTGGTGCGGCCCGTGAGCACCTGCGCGAGCACCGCGGGGATGAACGCCCGCGCGGACTGCCGGGGCCCGAACGTGTTGAACGGGCGGATCGTGACCGCGTGCAGGTCGTACCCGGCGACGGCGGCCTCGACGAGCTTGTCGGCCGCGATCTTGGTGGCCGCGTACGGGGAGCGGGCCTGGAGCGGGTGGTCCTCGGTGAGGGGGTCGCTCGTGGTGTTGCCGTACACCTCGCTGGTGGAGGTGTGCACGAGGCGCGCGCCGTGCGCCCGGACCGCGTCGACGACGTGCTGCGTCCCGAGCACGTTGGTCTCGACGTACGAGCGCGGTGCCCGGAACGAGTACGGGACCGCGATGAGCGCGCCGAGGTGGTAGACCAGCTCGGCGCCGGCCAGCGCGTCCCGGACGGACGTCGCGTCGCGCAGGTCCCCGACGCGCACGTCGACGGCGGCGAGCACGTCCGGGTCCAGGTCCTCCAGCCAGCCCCACGAGCCGACCGACGTGTACTGCACGAGCGCGACGACCTCGGCGCCGTCCCGGACCAGCGCGTCCACCAGGTGCGAGCCGATGAACCCGTCGGCGCCGGTGACGGCGACCCTCACGGGCGCGCGTCCTGCGTGACGGGTGCCGGCTGGAGCCCGGCCTCGACCTCCTCGAGCACCGGGTCGCGCAGCTCGCCGTCGACGCGCTCGAGGAACACCGCGAGCAGCACGCCGCCGACGAGCATGAGCACCGAGCCGATCTGGAACCCGAGCGTGAAGCCGTTGGTCATGGCGACCTCGACGGGCTCCCCCGCGGTGACATCGGTGAGGAACCGCCGGGTCGCGAACGTCACCAGGACCGCGAGGCCGAGGGCCCCGCCGATCTGCTGGGCGGTGCTCTGCACGCCGGACGCGAGCCCGGAGTTCTGCGCGGTGACCTGGTGCAGCGCGGCGTTGGTCGCCGCGGGCATCGTCGCCCCGGCGAACACCGCGAAGATCACCATGCCGGGCAGGATGCCGAGCGCGTACGAGCTCTCGGGCGTCACCAGGCTGGTCAGCCCGAGCCCGACGCCCGCGCCGATGAACCCGGCGACGACCACGGGCTTCACGCCGATCTTCGGGACCAGGACCGACGACAGCCCGATGCCGACGCCGATCCCGATGCCGAGCGGCAGGTACCCCAGCCCGCTCTTCAGCGGCGAGTACCCGAGCACGTCCTGCTCGAACAGCGTCAGCATGAACGTGTAGCCGATGAACGCGGCCATGAAGAACAGGCTGGTGAAGTTGACCACCGACCGGGTCCGGTTGCTGAAGAACCCGCGCGGGAGCAGGGGGTCCGCGACCCGGCGCTCGATCAGCAGCATCGCGAGCAGCAGCAGCACGCCGAGGCCGACCGGGAGCACCACCGCGGCGGAGCCCCAGGGGTTCTCCGCGGCCTGGAGCAGCCCGTAGACGATCGCGATGAGCCCGGTGGTCGAGGTGACCGCGCCGCCGATGTCGAGCTTCCCGCGCCGCTCGGCGGACATCCGCGACTCGTTGAGCAGCAGGGGGATCGCGATCAGCGCGACCGCCGCGACGGGCAGGTTGATGAGGAAGATCCACCGCCACGACGTGAAGCTGGTCAGCAGCCCGGAGAACACGTAGCCGAGCGTGCCGCCGAGCGCGACCAGCCCGCCCCAGATCCCGAGGGCCTTGGTCCGCTCCTTCGCGTCGGTGAACAGCAGCGCGATGAGGCCGAGCGACGCGGGGGCCGCGATGGCCTCGGCCGCGCCCTGGCCGAACCGGCCGAGGATCATCACGCCGCCGTGGGTCGCGAACCCGCACAGCGCGGACGACACCGCGAACAGCACGACGCCGACGACCAGGAGCCGCCGGCGGCCGAAGTAGTCCGCGAGCCGCCCACCGAGGATCAGCAGCGACCCGGCCGCGAGCGCGTACCCGTTGACCACCCAGGTCAGGCCCGACTGGCTGAACGCGAGCCCGTCCTCGATCGCGGGCAGCGCGACGTTCACGATCGTCATGTCCAGCAGGATCATGAACTGGAGCGCGGACAGGACGATGAGCGCCTTCCACCGCCGGGGGTCGGCACCGGGCGGGTGGACGACGGGCTGCTTCTGGCGGGTGGGCATCGGTGGTTTCCTCCGGGACCGCGGTGCTGACGTGCACGTTCACGCTAGGTCGCCCGGTCGGCCGGGCCCACTCCTGACTTGCGTCGGCGACGCGACCCGCGAGACGCAACCCGCGAGAACTGCGGCCCGGGCCCGCTGCCTAGCGTCGGGGCGTCACCACTGCCACCGGACGGGGACCCATGCAGATCGGCGCAGCCCAGCTCGACGTGGTCGCGCGGCGCACGCTCGCCCGCGACGTCGTCGAGCTGACCCTGCGCCGCCCCGACGGCGACCGGCTGCCGGACTGGGCACCGGGAGCGCACGTCGCGGTGACGCTCCCGAACGGGATGGTCCGGCCCTACAGCCTGTGCGGCGACCGGTGGGACCCCGCGTCGTACACGCTCGCGGTGCGGCGGGAGGTCGCCGGCTCCGGCGGGTCGGCGTACGTGCACGACCGCCTCGACGTGGGCAGCACGGTCGGCGTCGGCGCGCCCCGGACGTCGTTCCCGCTGGTCCCCGCGTCCGCGTACGTCTTCGTCGCCGGGGGCATCGGCGTGACGCCGTTCCTGCCGATGCTGCAGGCCGCCGACCGGCTCGGCGTGCCGTACCGCCTGGTCTACCTCGGGCGCGACGCGGACCGGATGCCGTACCTCGCCGACCTCACCGGGCGCCTGGGCGACGGGCGGCTCCAGGTGCACGTCACCGGCACCGCGGGCCGCCCGGACCTCGCGGCCGCCGTCGGTCCCGTCCCGGACGGCGGTCGCGTCTACGGCTGCGGTCCGCCGGGCCTGCACGTCGCGCTGGCCGAGCTCGCGCGCGGGTGGCCGGAGCACACCCTGTGGACCGAGGCGTTCGGCCGGCCGGTCGGTCAGGACACCGACGAGGCGTTCACCGTCCGGCTCCGGCGCACGGGCGTCACCGTCGAGGTGCCGCGGACGGCCTCCCTGCTGGAGGCGATCCACGCCGCCGGCGTCGACGTGCTGTCGTCGTGCCGCGTGGGGTCGTGCGGCGCGTGCGAGACCCCCGTGCTCCGGGGCGCCGTCGAGCACCGCGACACGATCCTCACCGACGACGACGCCGGCGTGATGTTCCCCTGCGTCTCCCGGGCCCGCACCGGGCTCCTGGAGCTGGACCTGTGAGCGAGGCACCCGTGACGACAGCCCCGACGACCGACCCGTCGACCGTCCCCACGATCGACGCCGACCCGTACGGCGAGCACGGCTCGACGGACCCGACGGCGTTCCAGGTCGCGGTCCGCGAGACCGCCGACGTGGTGCGCCTCGACCGCCTGGGCTGCTGGGCGACCGGCCGGCACGAGCACGTCGTGCCGGTGCTGCGGAACTGGCAGGACTACGGCTCCGCCGCCGGCGTCGGGCTGTCCAACTTCGCGACGGGCCGGGCGTGGCGGCAGACGAGCATCCTGCTCGAGGCCGACCCGCCGCACCACGACGCCCCGCACCGGGTGCTCGCGGAGATCCTCTCCCCGCGGACCCAGCGCACGCTGCGCGAGTCCTGGTTCGCGGAGGCGGAGCGGCTGGTCGACGCCCTGCTGGACCGGACGACGACGTTCGACGCGCTCACCGACCTGGCGATGGCGTACCCGCTGCAGGCGTTCCCGGACGCGGTCGGCATCGCGCAGGGCGACCGGCACCGGCTGATGGCGTTCAGCGACTTCCTGTTCAACGCGTTCGGCCCGCGCAACGCCCTGGTCCGCGACGCCGGCGCGGACGCGCGGTCGCACTCGGAGTGGGTGGACCGCAGCTGCCGCCGGGAGGCGCTGACGCCCGGCGGGCTCGGGGCGCGGATCTGGGCCGCCGCCGACCGCGGGGAGATCACCGCGGAGCAGGCCCCCGACGTCGTCCGGTCCTTGTTCGCGGCGGGGGTGAACACGACCGTGCACGCGCTCGGCTCGCTGCTGCACGCGCTCGCGACGCACCCGGCGCAGTGGGCGCTGGTGCGCGACGACGCCGGCGTCCGCCGGCGCGCCCTGGACGAGGCGCTGCGCTGGTCGACGCCGGTGCAGACGTTCTTCCGGACGACGACGCGCGAGGTCGAGCTCGCGGGGGTCCCGCTGGGCCGGCACGAGAAGGTGATGGTGCTGCTCGGGGCCGCCAACCGCGACCCGCGGCGGTGGACCGACCCGGACGTCTTCGACGTCACGCGCGACCCGGCGGGGCACGTGGGGTTCGGGACCGGGCTGCACGCCTGCCTCGGGCAGAGCTTCGCGCGGCTGGAGGCCGAGGCGCTGCTCACCGCGCTGGCCCGCCGGGTCGCCACGATCGAGCCCGCGGGTCCCGCGGTCCCGCGCGCGAACAACACGCTGCGCGCGTGGTCGAGCATCCCGGTCCAGGTCACCCGCGCCTGATCCCCCGGCGCGCGACCGGCGCGCTCCGGGGGACCAGGCGGACGGCCGACGACCCGGGGCTCAGCCCTCGAGGAACGCCATCACGTACCGCGACCACGCGGCCTGGTCGAGCAGGTGGTCCCGGTCCTTCATGGTGAGCAGCTGAGCGCCGGGGATGCCCTCGGCGAGCTGCACGCACGCGTCGTGGATCCCGCCGTCGCCGACGTCCCCGCGCATGATGACCGTCGGCACCTGCACCAGCGGCAGCTTCGCGAACGGGATGCCGGTGTGGTCGCGGCTGATGATCGCGTCGTAGTACGCCGAGAACGCCATCGACTCGAACGCCGCCCACGCCGGGTGCTGCTTGAAGTACTCCATCTTCTCCGGGCTGATGAACCCGACGATGTCGCGCCCGAACAGCTCGACGATCTCGCCCCGCCGGCCCTCGTCGATCAGCCCGCGGATCACGGCGAGCTGCTCGGTCGTCGCCTCCGGGGAGCGGTACGGGGGCTCGTAGAGCGCCATCCGCCGGATCGGCAGGCCCGCGGCGGCGGCCTCGATCGCCACCATGCCGCCGGTGCAGTTGCCGAACACGTCGCACGGCTCGCCGACCGCGTCGATCACCGCGCGCAGGTCCTCGACCTCGGTGTCGAGCGTCCACGCGTCCGGGTCGCCCAGCTCGCTGGCCCCGCGGCCGCGGCGATCGTAGTTCACCACCGTGAACCGCTCGGACATGATGCCGGCCATCGGGCGGAACATCGCACGGTCGTTCAGCCCGCCGCCGACGATGACGACGGGGCGGCCCGTGCCGGACCGCTCGAACGCGATCCGGGTGCCGTCCGCGGAGGTCACGTGCTCGACCGGGAGGCCGCGTCCGGCGGCGTAGTCGGCGTCGAGCGGCAGCGGGCCGCGCTGGTCGACGGTCGTGTCGGTGGGGCTCATCGGACCTCCCGGGTCAGGGGCCCGAGCCGGGCGCCCGGGCCGCGCTCCACGCTAGGTCGGGGCGCCCGACCCGGGTTCTTCCCGCGTGCTGCGCCGCCCCCTCGGCCCGCACCGCGCCGCGCCGCGCACGGGCGCCGGCAAGTGGTGAGTTGGCCCGGTGCCGTGCGCCTGTGAGCGTGATCGCGACCGCCACGACGAAGGGACCCACGATGGCCGTTGCGACCCCCGAGGCCCGCGTAGGACCCCCCGCGGCCGCCGAGCCGACCCCGTCCCGCCGCGTCGGCCCCGTCGTCGCGCTGGTCCTGATCTGCCTGACGGCGGCGGCGCTGACGTCCTGGCGCGTCGCCGAGGCGGACCTGGGCAACACCTACTACTCGGCCGCCGTGAAGTCGATGCTCGCCAGCCCGACGAACTTCCTGTTCGGCGCGGCCGACCCGAGCGGCGTGGTCTCGGTCGACAAGCCGCCGCTGGCGCTGTGGCTCCAGGCGCTCAGCGTCAGCCTGCTCGGCTTCACCAGCTGGGGGCTGTTCCTGCCGCAGGTGGTCGCGGGCGTCGCGACGGTGTTCGTGCTGCACCGCGCGGTCCGGCCCTGGGCGGGCGAGCGCGCGGCGCTGATCGCCGCGGCGGTGATGGCGACCACCCCGGTCACCGTCGCGCTGAACCGGCACAACAACACGGACACGCTGCTGATCCTGCTGCTGGTGCTCGCGGCGTGGGCGCTGACCCGCGGCCTGCACACGACCGGGGGCGACCGGCGCCGGAGCGCGTGGTTCATGGCGGCGGCCGCGCTGATCGGGCTCGGGTTCAACACCAAGATGCTCGAGGCGTGGATCGTGGTGCCCGCGTTCGTGGCCGCGGTCTGCCTCGGGGTCGCGGGACGGTCGTGGCGGGCCCGGCTCGGTGACCTGCTGCGGTCCTGCGCGGTCCTGCTCGTGGTCTCGTTCTCGTGGTCCGCACTGCGTGACCTGTGGACGGGCGAGAAGCCCTACATGGGCGGCACCGTGGGCGACAGCGCCTTCGAGCTCGTGTTCGGCTACAACGGCTTCGGCGCGCTGCTCGGCTCCGGGCAGTCGGCCGGCGGGTCCGGGCTCGACGTGCCGCTCGCGGTGGTGGGCCTGTTCGGCGGGGCGGCCGGGCTGGGCCGGATGTTCTCCCCCGAGACCGGCGGGCAGATCGCCTGGCTGCTGCCGCTGTGCGCGGTGCTGCTGCTGCACGTGGGCGCGACCGCGTACCAGCGGGCGTGGCGCGCGCAGCCGTTCGTCCTCGGTCCGACCGCCGGCGGCTGGGCGCTGTGGGGCGGCTGGCTCGCGATGGCGTTCACGGTGCTGAGCTTCACCGAGGGCATCTTCAACGCCTACTACGTCTCCCTCCTGGTGCCCGCCGTCGGTGCGGTCACCGGCGCGGGGCTCGTCCGGCTGTGGGACGCGCAGCGCGCCGGGGACAGCCGGGCCCGCGCGACGCTCGCGGCGGGGGTGGTCGCGACCGGTGTCACCGCGCTGGTGCTCGTCGGCCGCTCCGCGGACTGGCACGGCTGGATCGGCGGGGTGGCGCTCCTGCTCTGCCTGGTCGCCGCCGCCGCGCTCGCCACGGGCCTGCACCGGTCCGCGCGACCGCTGGCCCTGGTCGTCGTCGCCGTGCTCGCCGGGTCCGCGTCGTGGTCCGTCGCCAGCGCCGCGAGCGCGCCGACCTCGGGCGGCTTCCCGAAGGCCGGTCCGGTGAACGAGCGGTTCGAGGCGATGCGGGACGGCGTCCTGATCCCGGTGGAGCTCACCGACCTGCCGATGCCCGCGCCCGCGCCGGGCGACACGGAGATCCCCACCGAGCTGCCGCCGGAGCTGCTCGCGCTGACCGACCCCGAGCACACCGGCCCGGTCCGCGCCGGCGGGTTCGCGGGCCACGAGATGTCCGCGGAGAACGCCGCGGTGCTCGCCTACGCCCGCGAGCACGCCGACGGCGCACCGATCACGCTGCTGACGGAGGGCGGTGGCCTGGCGTCCTCGGAGTTCATCCTCGACAGCGACGAGGCGGTCGTGGGGATGGGCGGGTTCCTCGGCGCCGACCCCGTGCCCTCGGTCGGGACGCTCACCGCGTGGCAGCGCGACGGGACGATGCGGTTCGTGCTGTCCGCCGCCCCGGGACCCGACCGCGTCGGCGGGATCGCCGGCATGGGCGGCGACGAGGCGCGGGCGCGCGTCGGCTGGGTGCAGGCGAGCTGCACGGTCGTCGACCCGCGGGAGTACGGCGGCACGCCGTTCACCGACGCCGACGACCTGCCGCTCCCGGGCTACGGGGACGCGGTGCTCTACGACTGCGGGTGACCCGCGACACCGTGCGTCAGACTGCGGGGGTCGACCGGAGGTGACCCGATGGGCGGTGCCGACGCCGGACCTGCGGACGTTGCGCGCCGCGAGCGGGGCGCGCTGCTCGGGTCGGCGGCCGTCGCCGGTGTCCTCGGGACCGCCGGGGTCGTGTGGGGGCTCGTCGCCGGGTCCGGCGTGATCCTGTTCGACGGCGTCTACTCGCTCGCCGGGATCGCCCTGGTGGCGGTCTCGTTCCTCGCCTCCCGCGCCGCGCGCTCCTCACCCAGCGAGCGGTACCCGTTCGGCCGGCACGCCGCGACGCCCCTGGCGGTGGCGATGCAGGGCACGGCGCTGATCGCGACCCTGGTCTACGGCGCGGCCGACGCGGCCGGCACCCTGCTCGCCGGCGGCTCCGACGGCGATCCCACCAGCCTGCTCGCCTACGGCGCGGTCACGGCGGTCGCGAGCGCGGTCGCGGCGGTCGCCCTGCGCCGGCGCGCCCCGGACTCCGAGCTCGTGCACGCGGAGGTCGTGTCCTGGCGGGCGGGCGCGTGGCTGAGCGTGGTCGTCGCGCTCGGCGGCGTCGCGGGCCGGCTGCTGCAGGACGCGGGACAGTCGACAGCCGCGGGCCACGTCGACCCCGTGCTGCTCCTGCTCGCCGTGCTGCTCGTCGCGCCGCTGCCGGTGCGCCTGGTGCGTGGCGGGATGCACGAGCTGCTCGAGGGCGCGCCCCCGCCGGAGGTGGAGGCGGAGATCGCGCGGGTGGTCGGCGCCGCCCGCGCGCGGTTCGCGCTGCCGGAGGCGCTCGTGCGGGCGACGAAGCTCGGGCGCCGCCTGTACGTCGAGGTGGACTTCGTCGTCGCGACGGGGTCCGCCTGGGACGTGGACGACGAGGACGCCGTCCGGCACGCCGTCGTCGACCCGCTGCAGCTGCTGCCGTACGACGTGTGGGCGACCGTCGAGATCACCGCGGACCCCGACCTGGCGCTGTGACCGCCCGGGCGGACGGCTGCCCGCGTGACGGGGGCGTCACCGTCGGGTGCCGGCGGCGCCGTCCGGGGGGTCGTCGGGCGTCCCGACCTTCGCGCGGGGCACCACCGCACCGCGGATCCACCACGCCGCGAGCAGCGGCAGCAGGGTGCCCAGGACGACGTCGGCGGTCGTCGCGACACGCTCCCCCAGGTCGGACAGGTCGACGCCCCACACGAGCCCGACGGTCACCACCGACCCCACCGCGCCGCGCACGAGGGCGGGTTCGAGGCTCAGCAGGCGGCGCCAGCGGGACGTGGCGGGTTCGGCGCGACGGCGTCCTCGGGTCATCGTGGTCCCTCCTCAGAGGTCGCCCTCGAGGTCCGGGGGCGGGGCGGGTAGGTCGTCCGGCAGCGTGCCGCGCTCACGCGCGACGTAGGCGAGCAGGGCCTGGATGTGCTCGAGCGCGTGCCGGTACCGGTCGCGGACCTCGCGGCGGGCACGGCGCTCGTCCTCGAGCAGGTCACGCGGGTCGCGCAGGTCCGCCGCGCCGCGGCGTCCCGCGTCGGGGTGCTGGGCGCGCTGGGTCAGCAGCGCCGTGGTCGTCGTGCCCGCCAGCGCCAGGACGCCGGTCACGGCCGCGACGACGACGCTCTCGCTCACGGCGCCGACGTCCCGTCGACCGGGTCGACCAACCGCGCGGAGGACGCGACGAGCGCGGCGACGGCGGCGTACGCCGTGGCCAGGACCCACTGCCGGGTCGGGTCGGACCGGTCGACGACCCACCCGAGCAGGAACGTCCCGGACCAGGCCAGCGTCATCCCGGCGGTCAGCGCGAACGCCGCGGTGCCGACGCCGTCGCGCGTGCGACCGTCGGGTCGGCGGACCGCCCCGAGCGCGCACAGGACCAGCGCGCATCCCCACAGCGCCGCGTACACCGGCAGCGGCACGGCGTCGTCCAGCCGGTCGAGCCCGATCGGCAGCACCAGGTCGTCGCCGCCGACCGGCAGGCACGAGACGACGTGGGCCGCGCAGAACAGACCCGCGCAGAGCAGGACGGTCCCGCGCGGTCCGGCGATTCGAGGCCGGTGGCGCCGGACCCCGCGAGGGCGGCGCACGTCAGTACCTGCCCTCGCCGGTGTGCGCGTGGTTGAGCGCGTGCTGCAGCAGCCGGGTGGTGGTCGGTCCCTGCCTGCCGTCGGTGTCCCCGGGCTCCGGGCCCCGCCCCAGGACCGCCGGCCCGTGGGTGGCGAACAGCCACGCCTGACGGACCCGGATCGTCGCGGGTCCCTCCACGCCGTCCGTGGCGAGCTCCGGGGACCCGGTGAGCTCCGCGATCCGCTCGGCGGCCACGACGCCGGCGAGGAACCGCTGGTCGGCCGCGATCAGGTGCGACGCGGGCCGGGACACGACGCCGTCGATCTCGGTGCCCATCACCTGCTGCCACCGCGCCACGGTGCCGGGCCCGCGCACACCGTCGAGCGCCAGCTCGAGGTTCCCGTCGGCCGTCAGCGCCCCCGTGTGCGCGGCGGCACCGGGCCCCGGGGCCGTGGCCTCGGGAGCGCCGGCCCCGAGGCCCGCAGCCGCGGCGGCGACCTGCGTCGCGGTGCCGATGATCTCGAAGTGCATCTCGTCCTTGCGGCGGGCGTACTCGCCGCCCCAGCGCAGCACACCCGCACGTCCGGCCGCGTTCACCTCCGCGACGATCGCCCGGATCACCGCCGTCTGAGCGGGCGTGAACGTCCCGACCGCGCCCAGGGGGTGCCGCGGGGCGTTGAAGTCGACGGCGGTGCCGGACGCGTGGTTCGACAGGCTCGCCGACCCTGAGATGGCCCGGTAGTGGTGACCCCACGAGTGGCCGCGGTTGATCGCCTCGACCTCGGCGTCGAACCGGCGCCCGAGGTGGTCGAGGACCGCGTGCACGGGCCCCGCCAGCACCCGGCCGGTGATCCACCGCAACGGGACCAGCCGCGGGTCGGACCCGGACCGGATCGCCGGCCAGCCGTTCTGCGACACGGACATGACACCCTCCCTGGAACCGCACCGACCCCGGCACCCGCATCGTGCGCAGGGCCGGGGCCGGTGGGCCAGGACGGTCTCGGGGGTTCCCCTGGAGCGGTCAGTTCCGCCAGCTGATGGTGAGGGAGGTTCCCGTCGCCGCGATGCGCCCGAACCGCTCCGGCCATGCGGACGAGACCCTGACGGTCGCGGACCGAGGTCCGACCTGGACGGCGTCCCCCTGGGCGACGAACCAGGCCTGGGGGATGCTGACGCCGGTGATGTCGCGCTTGACGGTGATCGTGCGCACGAGGGTGTTGTTGCCCGTGCTTCGTGCCCAGGTGATGCGGAAGTTGGCGTCCTCGGAGTTGGCGGGGTAAGCGACGATCCACGAGGCGACCATCGACGTGGAGATGCTCTCGGTGATGACGTCGCCGGCGCGCAGCGACGCGGTGATCGGCGCGTCGTAGGGGGTGCTGCTGTAGAAGAAGCGTGATCCCTGGGAGACGAAGTCGGTGTTCATCCGGCCGAACTGGTAGATGCCGACGGTGTGGGGCTCGCTCGATGCGCGCACCGTCTGGGTCATCGTCGGCTGCGCGGCCGTGAGCCCGCGGGGCAGAGTCACGGTGACGTAGGCCGAGAACTGCTGGGCCGTCAGCGGGTCGCCGGCCTTGACGTCGACGGTCCAGGTGGGGACGGCACCGGTGGCCCGGGTGCTCGTCTTGAACCTCTCGGTGCGGGTGATCGCGTGCCCGCTGGTGGCGTGGGACGCGGACTCCCAGGTCACGGTGCTGGTGGCGTCGTCCTTCCCGGCCGGCAGCGTCGGGGTGAGCCACGTGGGGAGGACGACCCGGTAGGTCAGGACGTCTCCCGCGAGGTAGGTCAGCGCGCCGGCGCGCTGCGCCGCGGACTCGTGAGGCGAGAACGTGAGGGTGCCGGACTCGCCGGGGCGGAACAGGTCGGAGCCGCTGCCGGACGTCACCTTGAGCTGGTAGACGCCGTCGGCGACCTGGGGGGACGCACTCAGGACGACCGTGGCCGTCGGGGAGGTGCTGGTCAGGTGCGAGGGCACCGCCGCCGTGACGCTGACCTCGTCCTGGTCGACCGGGACGCCGGTGGCCTGGACGGGGAAGCTGAGGACGCCTGCGTCGTACGAGGTCCGGTCCGTGGTGAACGCGTCGCGGAACGTGACGGTCCAGGTGCTGCCGCGCTTCGACTTGGTCCAGGTGGTGGTGCTGGAGGGCCAGGTGACCCCGTTCGGCAGCGTCCCGGGCTCGAGCCAACCGGGGAGCGTGATCGTGTAGGTGATCGCCTGATCCGGGCGGGCCGTCATCGGGAGCCACACCGTGGGCACCGGGTTGGTCTGGAACGACACCGTGCCCGAGGACCCGGGGGCGAACTCCCCCGAGGCGTCGCCCGGCGTGACGGCCAGCGCGTGGACGCCGACCTCGGTGCTGGTGGAGGAGGCGGCGGTGACCTCGGCGGACGCGGCGGCGCTGGTGAGGGCCGCGCGGTGGATCGTCACGGTCACCGTCGCCTTCGCCGTGGCGGTGCCGGCGGTCGCGGTGGCCCGCACCGGGAGGCTCACACTGCCGCCCGGGTGCTGGGACCGCGCGGCGAGGAAGGTCTCGGAGCGCGTGATCGTCCGGGTCGTCGAGGTCGTGGTCTGCGCCCACTGCACGGTGCTGATCGCGGTCGTGCTGACCCCGGGGAGCGCGACCGGCTCGAGCCAGGCCGGGAGCGTGATGGTGTGGGTCACGGTGGAGCCGGCGGCGAGCTCGGCGGAGACGGGTGCACCGCTGGGGGTGGTGCGGAAGGTCAGCGTGCCGGGCATCCAGGGCTGGAACGTGTCGCCGGCCTCCGGTCGGAGGCTGAGCGCGTGCACGCCGACGTCCGTGGTGGGGGCGACGGCGACCGTGACCGTCTGGTCCGGGCTGGCGCTGGTCAGCGGCGACGGCAGGGTCACGACGGCGGTGACGGTGGCTCCCTCGGCGAGGGTGGCTTCCGCGGTCACGGGGAACCGCAGCAGGGTGCCGGCGTTGTACGAGGTCCGCGCGGCGGTGAACGTCTCGGTGAAGGTGACGGTCCAGGCGCCGTCGGGGTTCTGGTGCTTGGCCCAGCTGCTGGTGCTGGTCGCGTAGGTCGCCGGCGCGGGCAGGGTGCCCGGGCCAGTCCGCGCGGGAGGGTGACGGTGTAGGACAGCTGCTGGCCGGGTTGGACGGGCATCGCCGACGACACCGCGAGGTCGGGGGTGGAGTGGAACGACACGGTCCCGGCTGCGCCGGGGACGAACGAGGTCGCGTCCGTCGGCGTGACCGTGAGCGCGTGGACGCCTGCCGAGGTGTCGGTCGTGAACGTCGCGAGGGCGGTCCCGCGGGGTGTGGTGCTGACGGTGTGGGCGGGCAGGACGGTGGCGGCGGTGACCGGCCCCGTCGTCGGCCCGGGGGTGAGGGTGCCCACGACCGGGACGGTGATCGTCTCCGCGGGGTGCTCGGTGGTCGCGGTGGGGAAGGTCCGGGTGCGGGTCACGGTCGTGGTGCCGTCCGGCTGGGGAGCGGTGGACCACGTGAGGGTCGCGGTGTCGGCGGGCAGCGGGCCCGGGACCAGGCCGACGGGCAGGGTCAGGGTGTGCCGGACGGTGTCGCCGGCATCCAGGCGCAGCGCGGCCGCGGCGCCGTCGGGTGTCACGGTGAACCGGGCCGTCCCGGGCATGCCGGGCTGGAACGCGGGGCCGGTCGCGGGCGTCACGCTCAGGCCGTGCACCCCGACCGAGGTGCGCGCCGTCACGGGGACCGTCGTGCTGGACTCGGGATGGGTGCTGGTCAGGGCCGGCAGGGTGACGCGGACGCTGGCGGTGGCCCCGGGGGCCAGGGTGTCGTCCGCGGTCACCGGGAACCGCAGGAGCGTGCCCGCGTTGTAGGAGGCCCGGGGGGCGGTGAACGTCTCGGTGAAGGTGGCGGTCCAGGCGCCGTCGGGGTCCTGGTGCGTGGTCCAGCTGCTGGTGCTCGTCGGGTAGGTCGCCGGCGCGGGCAGGGCACCGGGGGTCAGACCGCGCGGGAGGGTGACGGTGTAGGACAGCTGCTCGCCGGTGCGGGCGTGCAGCGCTGCCCAGACGTCGCTGGCCGGGGTCGACAGGAACGACAGGGTCCCGGCGGTCCCCGGGGCGAACCGCTCGGCGTCGGTGGGCGCCACCGTGAGCGCGTAGGCGCCGACGTCGGCGTGGCTGATCCCGGAGACCGCGACCGAGGCCCTGGGCGCGGTCGAGGCCAGCTGCTCGGGAGTGCTCACGGACGCCACGACGTCCCCCGCGGTCAGCACGCCGCGCGCCACGACCGGGATCGACAGGCGGGTCGGCGCCGCGAACTCCGCCTGCGCCGCGGTGAACCGCGACGTGCGGGTCACCGTCCAGGCGCCGCTGTCGGAGTCCTGGGTCGTGGCCCACTCGATGCGTCCGTTCGCGAACGTCGACGTGGCCGGAAGCGTCCCGGGCTCGAGCCAGGACGGGAGCGTGGTCGAGAACACGACGGCGTCGCCGGCCCGCAGGTCCGTCGGGACCCTGTCGCGGCCCACCGGGGTCATCCGGTACGAGACCGTCCCGGCATCACCCGGCCGGAAGGCGTCGTGCCCGCCGTCGGGAGCCGCCGTGAGGTCGTGCACTCCCAGCTGCACGCGGTCGGCCGCACCGAAGTGGTTGCCGGCGATCGTCGAGCCGGCGGTCACCGCAGCCGTCACGACCGCTGCCGGGACCGTCAGCGCCAGGACGGCCACCAGCGCCGTGGCGGCGGACGCGCGCCGACGGGTGGCGGTCCGTGCTCGGCGGGTCGTGACGGCGCTGGTCATGTGAGGTCCTCGGTGGTGGGCTGGAGCTGGGCCTGGTCCGTGGTGCGCGTACGGCGCCGCAGGAGGAGGGCTGCCGCGAGGTCCGTCGCCGCGGCGTGGGCCGCCGCGACGGGCAGGGGGTGCACGACACCGGGGCGCAGGGCGACGTCGACGAGCGCGGACCGCGGGGTCACGAGAGCGTCACGGCGTGACGTCGACGGCGGCGCGGGCGGCGCGGCGACCCGTGAGCGGGGTGGCCGGCTGGTCCCCGCGTGCCGGACGCGGACCGGTCGGCAGCAGCGCGAGACCGACGACGAGCAGGGCGACGACGCCCCGGGCACCCCAGGACTGCGAGACGCGGTAGAGCGTCCCGAGGTCCCCGGCCAGGACGACGCGCGGGGTGCCGACGACATGGTCCTCGGTGACGACGACCGGGTCGGCGACCTCGTTGTTGTCGCCCTTGAGGACGACGCCCTGGGGAGTGATCTCGTGCACCCGGTGCACGTACCGCGTCGCGGCGTCACCGGGCGTGAACTCCACGACGACCGGCTGACCGACGACGTCGAGGTCGTGGCCGGTGGCCTCTTGGACGACGAGCACGTCGCCGACGCGGTAGGTCGGCTCCATGGACACCCCCGTGACGCTCATGAAGGTGTCGCCGGTCGTGACCTGCCAGACGAACGGGGCGGCGAAGACCACCAGGACGGGGACGAGCAGGACCCACAGGGTCCGGGACAGCACGTGCATGTCATCTCCTCACGGTCGGGCGGCGCCGGGCCGGGCGTGCGGCCTGCGAGGTGCGGGCAGGACGGCGTCCCGGGCGGTGCGCGGTGGCCGCACCGCCCGGGTACGTCGTCAGGGGGCGACGAAGATCGCGTCGAACGCGAAGTCCGCGGTCACCTCGGACGCGGCGGTGAACCCGGCGGCCGCGAACGCGGCCTGGTCCGCGACGTAGACCTCGACGCGCACGGAGGTGGTCTCGCCGGGCTGGACCGTGATCCGCGACGCGCTCGGGACGGCCATCGTGGCGAGCGAGCCCGTGGCGACCTCGGTGCCGCCCAGCGTGACGCGGGTCCTCAGGACGTTCGACAGCTCGGTGGCCTTCTCGCCCGAGAGGTCCAGGACCGTGCCGATGTCGAACGTCGCGGCGGCGACCGTCGAGGTGTTCTTGACGGTGTAGTAGGCGCTGGTCGACTCGTTCGCGCTCAGGCCGGTGAACTTCTTCGACATCGGGGCACCGGTGACGAGCAGCTCGCCGCCCTGGGGGTCGACCCCGCCCTCGGTGGTCGTGTCGACACCGAACCAGTTGCCGACGATCGTGCTGTTCTGCGTGACCAGCGCGCCGCCGGTGGCCAGCGACCCGCCGACCAGGAGGATCGCAGCCGCGGCGACGTACTTCTTCTTGCGGGAGTTCTTCTGCATGGGAGGAGGAGTCCTTCCGGTCGAGCGGGGGGCGGTCGACGCGTTCGGCCGACGGTGACGCCCTCCAGCTCACCGGGGAC
The DNA here is from genome assembly GCF_056868065.1 of Cellulomonas sp. KU4C. Lineage (NCBI taxonomy): Bacteria > Bacillati > Actinomycetota > Actinomycetes > Micrococcales > Cellulomonadaceae > Cellulomonas > Cellulomonas sp. KU4C. The sequence goes on from NZ_CP200322.1 coordinate 666,978, forward strand.
GAGAGTGGACGATGCCGTCGACGGGGCTCGTTGCCGGCAGGTGATTTGCGTGCCACTAGGTGGACAAGCGCGTAGCGCGTCCGCTCAAAATGAGTAGTCGGAGCCCGAGATGCGACGCTGCCTGAGTGGCGCGCGCGAGCCGCCCCCCTCCCACGGCCGCGCCGGCCGCCCCGGAGGGGACGACCGGCGTGGGTGGGACGGGCGCGGCCGGGGGAAGTCTCCCGTCCCGTCAGCAGGGCGCGGCGGTGCGCCCTGGCTCAGGACCTGCCACAGCGACGGGGCGAAGATCCAGTTCGGGTCGCCGTGACCGGTGTAGGCCTGGATGTTGATGTAGTTCAGGCCGTTGTGCGACACCCGGTCGCCGATCGCGTAGGTGCCGTACGGGCTCCACGCGGGGTACGTCCCGCCGCCACCCGCGGCCTGGGTGGTGACCGTGAGGACCGCGCTGGTGGCGGACCCGCCGGCGCCGTCCTGCGCGACCACCCGGTAGCGGTAGGTGGTGCTCGGCGTCAGGCCCTGGTCGAGGAACCGGGTGGCGGTCGTGCTCGTGACCGTGCCGAAGCCGCCCGAGCCCTCCGCGCGCTCGACCATGTACTGCGCGACGGCCGGGCCGGAGGCCGGCGCGAACCACATGAGGTCCACCGAGGTCGCCGTGGTGCCCATCGAGTGCAGGCTCGTCGGCGGCTGGACCTGCTCGCCGGACGGGCCGGACGTCGCGGTGACCGTGATGGCGTTCGACAGCTCCGAGGTGTTGCCGCTCGCGTCGAACGCCTGCACGGCGTAGTGGTAGGTCTGACCCGCGACGACCGAGGTGTCGGAGTACTGCTCGAGCACGACCTGCGCGATCCGGTGCCCGTCGCGGAACACCGAGTAGCCGTTCACCCCGGTGCCGTCCGTCGCCGGCGCCCACTCGAGGTCGATGACGTCCTCGGAGACGTGCACCGCCTGGAGCCGCTCGGGGCGGCTCGGCCGGCCGCCGTCGATGTTCGGCTCCCCGTAGATGTCCAGGTCGACCACGTTGTAGAACGCGTTCGGGGTGTCCGCGATGTCCCACACCGCGTAGAGCACGTGGTAGCCCTCGTGGGTCGTCGGGATGTTGACGTGGTGCACCACGTGCCGCTGCGCGATCGACCCGTCGTGCCGGATCGTGAGGACCGGGTCGAGGTCGAGCTGCGCCCGGGTCAGCGGCGCGTTCGGGTCCCAGCCGGGCCGCGTGAGGAAGTACCGCCACTGCGCGGTCGCGTGCGGCGCGGTGTAGGTCCACTCCACGTCGATCACGCCCGGGCTGACGGCGTTCTTGATCCAGCGGGTGCTCGACTGCTCGTCGAGGTTGGCGGCGATCGCCTGGCCTGCCGAGGCGAGCCGGCCGTCGGCGGGACCCGCCTGGGGGAAGTTCTGCGGCCCCTCGACGCTCTGGGGCTCCCACTGGATGGGCCCGAGGTTGACGTTCTCCCGGATCGCCGCCCGGGCTCGCACGGCGGACAGGGGCCCCCCGACGAACCCGTGGTACAGCGTCGGAGGGGTGACGGTCGATGCGCTCATCGCGGTGCTCCACTCTCTGCGGTTACTGTCCTGCTGGACCTGTCGGGCCGGGGTCCGTCCCCGGCGCCCGGCCAGTCTCGGCACCGGGCGCGAGGGGGCGCGCGGACCGGTCGGGGGTAGCCCTGACCGGTCGGTGCCGCGGGTCCGACAGCGGGCGCAGCATCGGCACCAGGCACGCACGCGGCGCGCGACCGGCGCCGCGCCACCGAACCCCGGGGGCAGGGACATGCGACGAGCACGCCGACGGCTCGGGACGGCAGGGCCGCCGTCCGCCCGCGGGCACCGGACGTGGACGAACCGCGACCAGCCCGCCGCGCGACCGCTCGCGGACGTCGCCTCGTCGGGCGCGGTCCTCCGGCGCGGGCGGCTCGCCCTGGTCCGGGTGTGCGGGTACTGCGTGGTGGCGGGCGTGCTGATCGCCTGCACCCTGGGCCGGCACCAGGGGCGCGTGCTGCACGGCGCGCTCGCCGGGGCCGTGGTCGCGCTGGCGGTGCTGTCCGGGATGGCCCTGACCGCGTCGGCGGGGGCCTCGCGGCCGGGCTGGCGCAAGCCCGTGGCGGCCGTCGCCGCGGCCGGCGCGACGTGCCTGGCGTGGTCGACCGCCGCAGCCCACGCGGGGACCGGGCGGGCCCCCGTCGTCGCGCTGTGCACCGGCCTGCTGGCCGCGTGCGCCGTCGAGCTCGGGCTGTGGCTCGCGTACCTCGAGCGCGCCGTGGTGGCGGAGCGCCGCCGTGCCGTCGACCTCGTGGAGCGGCTGGAGCGCGACAACCTCCGCATCCGCACCGACCTCGCGCACCGGCTGCACGGGACGCTCCAGCAGCACCTCGTGATGGTCGTCAGCGACCTGGAGCAGCTCGGCCGCGCCGCGGCGCTGCGCTCCGAGCACCGGCTCGCGCAGGACCTCGCCCGGCTCGCGGGGATCCTCGACCACCTCCGCGAGTCCGAGGTGCGGCAGGTGGCGCACGAGCTGAGCCCGCCGGCCGCGCTGTTCGCCGTGCACGACGCCGTCGCGCTCGTCCTGGACCAGCTCCCCGGCACGTCGTGGGCCACCTCAGCGTGTCGGCGCGCGCCCGGTGCGTCCTGGACGACCCCGCGCACCCGCTGTCCGAGGACGAGCGCCTCCTGCTGATCGCACTCGTCGTGGAGGCGGTGGGCAACAGCGTGCGTCACGGGTCCGCCCGGTCGATCGAGGTCCGGCTCGACGTCGACGCCGGGGACCGGTGGCAGTCCGGCCCGCTCCCGCAACCGGACGCCCGGGTGCTCGTGGTCCAGGTGGACGACGACGGCGTGGGGCCGCACGCGGGGCTCCGGCTCCACGGGCTGCGCCTGCTCGCGGACCGCCTGGCCCGGCGCGGCGGCGGCCTGGACCTGGTGCGCGCGCCCGGCGGCGGGGCCCGTCTCACCGCGCGGGTCGCCGTCGGCGGCCCGCGGCCCACCCTGGTGCGCCCGGCGGGCGCCCGCGACCACGAGCGGGTCGGACCGTGACCGTGATCTCGCGCCCGGTGCGCGTGCTCCCGGCCGGCGCCCGCCGGAGCCACCCGCTGCGGGTCGCCGTCGTGGACGACGACGCCCTGCTCGGCCGCCTCGTCGCCGACGTCATCGGCGCACAGCAGGACATGCTCGTCAGCCACCGGGTCACCAGCCACCGGGAGGCGCTGGACGCGATCGCGCCGGGGGCGGCGGACGTCGCGCTGGTCGACATCGTGCTGGGCGACGGCAACGGCCTGGCCCTGGCGGCCGCCCTGCAACGCCGCGACCACGCGCTGCGGATCGTGCTGCTGTCGGCGCACAACCTGCTCGGCCTGCTCCGGAGCGCACGCACCGACCTCCACCAGAACCCGTGGAGCTACCTGTCCAAGCGGTCCGCCCTCGACCCGCGCGACCTGCCGCGGGTGATCCGGTCGGCCGCCGCCGGGCGCATGGTGATCGACCCGGGCCTGGTCCGGGCGTCGCGCCGGCGGGAGGGCACCGACCTCGACGCCCTCTCCCGCGCACAGCTCGACGTCCTGTCGCTGCTGGTCGAGGGGTACTCCAACGAGGCGATCGCCCACGAGCTCGCGATCGCGACCAAGACCGTGGAGTCGCACCTCAGCGCGATCTACCGCGCGCTGCACGTCCCCAAGGACCGCAACGCCCGCGTCGCCGCGGTCCTCGAGTTCCTGCGGGACACCTACCGGTGACGCCGCGCACGCGCGACCGCCGCACCAGGCCCGCGACCCGCGCGCGTATCGTCCTCGGCTGAGCACGTCGTTCCACCCGGTCCACCGCTGCACCTGGGAGGTCGTCATGGTCCGCTCCACCCGTCCCCGCGCCGTCCTCGCGGCCGGTCTCGTCCTCGGCACGGGGGTGATCGCGACGCTCGCCGCCTGGACCGACCTGGAGTACGCGACAGGCACCTTCACCGCCGGCGCCTTCGACCTCGAGGGCGCGTTCACCGAGTCCGCGGGCGCCCCGCAGTTCGGGCAGCACCCCGACACCGCATCGGCAGGTGTGCTCGAGTTCGACCTCGACGCGACGAACCTCAGCCCGGGCGACACGCTGCAGGCGCCGCTCGCGGTGCGTCTGGCGGCGGGCACGACGTTCCCGGCGCAGCTCACCGTGTCGTCCACGACGACCGGGACCACCGCCGAGCTCACCTACGGCCTGACCCAGCAGGGCGCGTGGGGCTGCGCGTCCGCGGTCTCCGGCACGGTCGTCGCGGCCGGGACGGCCCTGGCGGCGCTGCCCACGACCACCGTCGGCCCGCTCGCCGCCGGCGCGGGCGGCACCGCCGGCGAGCCCGCGTACCTCTGCCTGACCGTGACGGCCGGTCCCGGCCTGGTGTCCGGGCAGACCGGGACCGTCACCTTCGGGTTCACGGCGACGTCCGAACCCGCCTGACCGGGCGGCGCCCGATGACCGGACCACCACCCGGCGGGGGACGCTGGCGCCGGACCCGCGCGCTGCTCGCGGCGGGGGTCGTCGGCGCCACCGGCACGCTCGCGACCGCTGCCGCGTGGACGGACCAGGAAGCTCGGGACCGCGACCCTGGCCGCCAGCGGCTTCGAGCTCGAGTCGCAGACCGAGGGCACCGCGTTCACGTCGAACTCCACGCCCCCGGGACCGGCGATGGCGTTCGGTGCCGACGCGATGGTGCCCGGCACGTCCGTGTTCGCGTGGCTGAACCTGCGGACCACCCCGACCACCACCACGGCCGGGACCGTCCGGCTGTCCAGCACCGACTCCGAGGGGCCCCTGACCGCGTTCCTGCAGTACCGGGCGGTCCGCACCGAGGTCGCGCTCGCGCCCGGCGGGTGCACGGCCGCCGTGTTCACGGAGCCGACCTCGGTGTACATCGCCGGCGGACCGACCCAGTGGGAGCCGACCGACGACGACCCGCCCGCGCCGGCGGTGTTCCCGATCGGGCCCGCGCTGGACGACCTCGGGCTGTGCTTCGAGGTGCGGCTCGACCCCGCGACCGCGGCGGGCGCGGCCGGCCTGACCGGGAGCGTCACGTGGGGCTTCACCGGGATCGCACCGTGATCGCGCCGGCGCGGTCCCGAGCGGCGCGGCGCGGCGGCGTGCTGCACCGGGTCGCGGACGGGGCGCTGACCGTCGCCGCCGTGCTCGGCGCGCTCGCGGTCGTCGGCGCGCTCGCCGCGCACCTGTTCGGCGTGCGGGTCGCGCTGTTCGCGTCGGGGTCGATGAGCCCGGCGATCGACGTCGGCGCCGCCGCGCTGACGGTCCCGGTCCCCGCGGCGGAGATCCGGACCGGCGACGTGGTGACCGTCGACCGCCCGGGCCTGCTGCCGATCACCCACCGGGTGGTGTCGACCTCGGGCGCCGGAGTCGCGCGGGAGCTCGTCCTGCGGGGCGACGCCAACGCCGAGCCCGACCCCGAGCCGTACCGGGTCCGCACGGCGCACCGGGTGGTCGTGGTCGTCCCGCGCGTGGCACCCGTGCTCGGCTGGTTCGCCGAGCCGGGCACGCTCGCCGGGACCACGGTGCTCGCGACGGGCCTGGTGCTGTGGGCGTTCTGGCCGCGGCGCGGCATCGACGTCGACGGCGCCAGGGTCCCGGCGGCCCCGGCGGCAGGGGGCGACCCGCCCCGGTTCCGCACGCTCGCGGTGGCGGGGGTCCTCGTCCTCGCGCCCCCCGCCGCGGTCGCCCGCCCCGCTCCCGCCGACGTGGTCGGCGCGGACCCGCACGTCACCCTGATCTCGGTCGAGGACCCGGCGATGCGCACGCTCGGGCCGGGCGCGAGCGCCGACTGGCTGGTCGGCCTGCGCACGACGGCGCCGGAGCCGGGCGTCGTCACGGTGTCCGCCGTGGCCGACGACCCCGACGTGCCCGCGGTGGTGGCCGTCGACTCCTGCACCGAGCGCTGGTCGTCGACGCGGTGCCCCGGGCTGCTCCGGCACCTGGTGCCCGCCGGCCCTCCGGACGTGCTCGGCGGGCAGCCGCTCGAGCAGGTGCCGTCGAGCGAGACGCGCTGGTTCCGGTTCCGGGTCACGGTGCCGGCGGACGCAGAGCCCCGCGCCTGGCGCACCGCGCTCGTGGTCACCGCGACCGGCTTCGGCGACACGGTGTCCACCGCGCCGGGCGCGGGCGGCGCTGTCCGGGGGACCGGGGTGATCGCCGGGACCGGCGCGGCGGGGACCGTCCCGGCCGCGCTGCTCGCCGGCTGTCTGCTGGTGGCGGGGGTGGTGCTGCTCCTGCGCGACCGCACCCGGCGCGCCGGTCGCAGCGGGCCACGCGGGTGACGCCAGCCCGACCGGCGCGGCGCGCTCAGCCCGCGGCGTCGGTCAGCGGCTCGGGGCAGGTACCGCCGGGCTCGGTCGCGAGCTCGAAGTGCCACATCTCGTTCGCGTAGGTCTGGCAGAGGCCGAAGTCGTCGCCGTGCCGCGTCAGCCAGTCGGCCGCGTCGGTGAAGCCGATGTCGACCGCGTCGCCGCTGACGTGGCTGGACGCGCTGGGCGACTTCACCCAGCGTGCGGCCTCGTCGGCGCTGCCGTACTTCTGCACGGCGTCGTCCAGCAGCGACTGCTGGAACTGGGCGCTGCGCCACCCCGACGTCACGACCATCTCGATCCCTGCGGCGTCGGCGGCGGTCGCGGCGGCCTGGACCGCGGCCAGCAGGTCCGGCTTGATCCGGGCGATCGCCGGCAGGTCCTCGTCGAACGGGGAGACGGGGTCACCACCGGGGAGCAGGCCGTCGGCGGCGGACAGCCCGGTGCTCGCGGGCGCGGCGTCGGCGTCGGCGACGCCGTTTCGCACGTCGAGCCGGTGCTCGGCGGCGGCGCAGGCGGCCGACCCCAGCACGAGCAGGAGCGCGACGGCGGCGGTCGCCCGGCGGGACGTGCGGCGGGCGGTGCGGAGGTGGGTGCGGCGGTTCATGGGAGCCACACCACCAGCGCGGCCGTTGCGCGGCCGTGAGCCGTCCGCCTCACGATTCCGCAACACCGCGCTGCCTAGACTCGGCCGCGCCGCACGACCACGAAGGGGGCCACGATGCGCGTGCTCGTCGTCGAGGACGAGGTGTTCCTCGCCGAGGCCCTCCAGGCGGGTCTGCGGCACGAGTCGATCGCCGCCGACGTCGCGCTCGACGGCGACGACGCCCTGGAGCGGATCGCCGTGCACGCGTACGACGTCGTCGTGCTCGACCGCGACCTGCCCGGCACCCACGGCGACGACGTGTGCGCCGCGATCGTCCGGGACCACCCGCAAGTGCGCGTCCTGATGCTCACCGCCGCGGGCCGGCTGCGGGACAAGGTCGACGGCTTCGAGCTCGGCGCCGACGACTACCTGACGAAGCCGTTCGCCGTCGAGGAGCTGGTCGTACGCCTGCACGCCCTGGCCCGCCGACCCGCCGCCGCGACCCCGCCGGTGCTCCAGGTCGCGGACCTGCGCCTCGACCCGTTCCGGCAGGAGGTGTACCGCGCCGGCCGCTACGTGCGGCTGACCCGCAAGCAGTTCGCGGTCCTGCGGCTGCTCATGCAGGCGGACGGCGGCGTGGTCAGCGCCGAGACCCTGCTCGAGAAGGCCTGGGACGAGCACGCCGACCCGCTGACCACGGCCCCGCGCGTCACCATCTCCACGCTGCGCAAGGCCCTCGGGGCGCCCGACCTCATCCGCACGGTGCCGGGCGTCGGCTACCGCGTCGCCGAGCCGGCCCCGTGAGCCCGCGCCGCGCGCCCGGGCCCGGCGTCCGGGTCAGCGCCCGCCTGCGGCTCGCGCTGGGCTACGCGCTGTTCCTCGTCGCCGCCGGGGCCGTGCTGCTGCTCGGCGTCTACGTCGTGCTCCGGTTCGTGCCGGACTACCCGCTGACCGCGGCGAACCCCCGCGACAGCGGCACCACCTACGCGGCGTCGCGGCAGGAGATCCTCGAGGCCGTCGTCGGGGTCTCGGCGGCCGTGCTCGTGGGCCTCGCCGTCGTCGGGGTGGTCGGCGGGTGGTTCCTCGCCGGGTGGGTGCTGCGGCCGCTGCACCGCATCAACGAGGCCGTCCTGGTCGCGGCGACCGGGGACCGCACGCGCCGCGTCCGGCTCGGCGGCCGCAACGACGAGTTCCGCCAGCTCGCGGACAGCGTCGACCACATGCTCGACCAGCTGCACAGCGCCGCCGAGGCGCACGAGCGGTTCGCCGCGAACGCCTCGCACGAGCTGCGGACCCCTCTGGCCGTGACCGCCACGATGCTGGACGTCGCCGCCCGGGACCCCGACGGCCAGGACTACCCGGCGCTGGTCGACCGGCTGCGGCAGACCAACGACCGGGCCGTCGCCCTCACCGAGTCGCTGCTCCGGCTCGCCGACGCGGGGGCGGTCGGCGCCGTCGCCCGGCCCGTCGCGCTCGACGCGGTGGTGCGGACCGCGCTCGACCAGAACACCGCCGAGGCCGCGCGGCGCCACGTCACGATCACCGCACGCCTGGACCCGGCGACCGTCGTCGGCGAGCCGACGCTGCTCGCCCAGCTCGCCACCAACCTGGTCCAGAACGCGGTCCGGCACAGCGGGGACCCCGGCGCTGCCGTGGTCACCACCGGTCGCGACGGCGATCGCGCCGTGCTGCGGGTCGAGAGCACCGGGACCGTGCTCACCCCCGAGGCCGCGGCCCAGCTGGTCGAGCCGTTCCTGCGCGGCGCCGGCCGGGTCGCCACCGGCGAGCGCGGCCACGGCCTCGGCCTGGCCCTCGTGGACCGCATCGCCCGGACGCACGGGGGCACGCTCGACGTCGCGCCGCGGCCCGGCGGCGGGCTGGTGGTCACGGTCGCGCTGCCGGCGGCCGGGACCTGAGCGGGTCCGGCCTACTCCTCGACGGCGACCGGGCGCTTCCAGTACCGCTGCGTCGACAGCAGCAGCAGCGCGGCACCGAGGGGGAAGAACGCGTACGCCGTGGTCGACGGCTCGCCACCGGCGAGGTCGACGAGAGCGAGCACGAGGAGCAGCAGGCCGACCGGCAGGGCGACGGCGCTCACGCGGCGCTGCAGGGCGACCTGCGCGGCGGACGGGACGGGACGGGACTTCGGCTGGTTCGTCATGCCGAGAACGCTAGGGCGGCGACCCCGGCCCGGGGATCGGTCCGGCGGCCGATCTTGCCGTTCCGCCCGGCGGTGGAGGCGCACGTGGGCGGGTGCCCGGGCGCCAGCCCGGCGGCGGAGCACCGGGTGCCGGCTCCGCCCCGCGAGGGAGGCCCGGGCGGGCTACCGTGGCGGCACGCGGACCTGGACCGAGGGGGGCACGGTGAAGCGGTGGATCGGCGGGACTGATGCAGGGCTGGTTGACACTCCATCTGGAGCGTGCGCTCGGCAAGCTCACGCCGGTCGAGTTCGAGCTCGCCTTCGCCGCTCAGACCGCCGCGCCTGCGGCATGATCACCACTCACCTGGTGCCAACCGAACCCGCAGCAGTCCCCTCGTCGGCTCGACGATCCGCGCCACGACCAGGTCACGGAACACCTCGTCACCCAGCGCGTCGAACCCGAGCTGGTCGTAGACACCCGCGAGCACGTCGAACAGCAACCCCGACGCCGTGTCCAGCACCCGCCCTGGTCCGACCAGCACCCGCGCCGCCGGCCGCGGCGGCGCCGTCAAGGGCAGATCGAGCACGTCTCGTTCGAGCGTCTCAGCGACGAGATCCACCGCGGGCGCCGCGTCGAACCCAAGGTCGAGAGCTCCCTGACCTGGGCGTTCGTACCCCTCCAGCAACTGGCGGGCCCGCGCCATCACGACCCCGAGCTCGGCCGGCGTATGCGCCGAGCCCACGTACTTCACGATCCGCTGGCGACGGTCACCGACGTACTCAGCGATCTGCACCCCCGTCGCTCCCGAGGGTGTCCGGACCCGCCGGATGAACGCCACGCACCAACCCTACCGACCACCTTGGTGCGTGAAACGGCTCCGCCACACGACCATCACCCCAGGTCACAGGCCCGCGGCACACCGGATCGAGCCGACGTGAGCAAACTCAGGACCTGGTCGGCGGGCGGTGGGCGGGGGCACCCGATCCCGCGCGACGGGTTCCGCATGTCGTCGGACACGGAGCACGGCGGGGTGCTGCCGCTGCTCGGGGACGAGTGGGGCGTCTGCACCGGGCGTTCGACCAGCCGCCGGAGGCCTGACCCATCGTGCCGGCGCCGCGATGGGGGCGCCGCTCCGTTCCTGCACGTGGCCGCCGCGCGCCCCGCTAGGGTGAGGCCGCAGTCCGCGACCTGGGGAGTATCACGAATGCGTCGATTGGTGACCTGCGGCGTGCTCGCCCTGAGCCTGGCCGCGTTGGCCGCGTGCGCCGGGGGCGGTGACCCGGACCCCGCCCCGGCTCCCTCGGGGACCGCGACGGACGCCGCGGTCGACACCGCGGAGGTCGTCGCGACGTCGACGCTGCACCTCGGCGGCACGGACATCACGGTCGACGTGCTGCCTGTGGTCCGCGTCGACGAGCTCGCGGTGCTGACGCTGGATCTGGCGATGCCCGACGGCGACGGCGACGGCGTCTTCCTCGCGAGCGACCTGAGCGGCGTGCCCGTCCTGAAGCTGCCCGCGCTCGCGGGGCTGCGCCTGCTCGACCTCGGCGCCGACGCCGTGCACACCGTCGCCGTGGACGCCTCCGACCGCGCGGTCACGACCGGCACCGACTTCATCACGCTGCGACCGGGTGAGTCGATGCGGCTGCAGACGGCATACGCCGCGCCGGCACAGGAGGTGGACGCGCTGGCGCTCTTCCTGCCCGGCGGGCCGCTCGTCGAGGACGTCCCGGTGGTCGAGGGCGCCGTGCCGCCGCCGTCCCACCCCGGCGACGCGGACGACGCCGACGGGCCCGTCGAGCCGCTCGACCTCGACGCGGTCGCCGAGGCGCCGGTCGTGCCTCTCGAGTCGTACACCGCGGAGCTCGCGGGCGCGGTGCAGACGCTCACCAGCACCGAGGAGGTCCAGGTCACCCTCGGGTCGGACGTGCTGTTCGCGGTCGACTCCGCGGAGCTCGGCGACGCCGCGCGGGGGGCGCTCGACGTCGCCGCCGCGCACCTGTCGAGCCGGGAGCCCGGGACCGTGCAGGTCGTGGGCCACACCGACGACGTCGCCGGCGACGCGTACAACCAGGAGCTTCTCCGAGCGGCGTGCGCGCGCCGTCGCCGACGCCCTGTCCCAGCGGATCGACACCACCCGGTTCCCGGTCGAGGCGTCGGGGCGTGGCGAGTCGGAACCCGTCGTGCCGAACGTCGACGACGCGAGCCGTGCGGCGAACCGCCGCGTGACGCTGGTGCTGACCTCGCAGATCACGCAGACCGTCGAGGTCAGCACCGCGGGCGAGCTGCCGCCGTTCGAGGCGGGGCCCACCGGGACGGGCGCCGAGGGCGTCGTCGTCGAGAACCTCGGCTCGTACCGCGTCACCGTGCCCGCGGCCCGGAGGGTCGACGGGCACGTCGTGCTCGACCTGGAGGTCACGCCGCTCGACGACCGGGCGACGTCCGGCGTCTCGTTCCTGTCGGGGGTCTGGCACTACCGCGGCAGCACCTACTCGGTGCAGCGGTCGGCCTCGGGCGTCGTCCTGCTGCGCGGCGCGACGGCGGTCCACCCGCTCGACCACCTCGATGCGGTGGCCGACGACGGCGCCGAGCAGTGGCTCCCGGTGACGGACCTGGAGACGCTGGGCACGATCGCCGAGGGAGCGACGCGGACGTTCAGCATCGTCTACCCGGAGGTGGGTGACGTGGACGAGATCGCGGTGCAGGTCGGCGGAGGACTCGGCCAGCAGGCGTTCCGGCTGACCGACATCCCCGTGCGCTGACGGCCCGTCAGCGCCGGGCGCGGTCGACGCGCGCGAGGAACGGGAGCATCGCGTCCGCGAGCCGCTCCGGTGCCTCGAGCGCCACGTGGTGCCCCACGCCCTCGAGCAGCACCGCGGTGACGTCGCCGGTCGACACCTGGCGCACGGTGGCCTCGGTGAACGGGCCGCCGTACCCGCCGACGGCGAGGACCGGGACGTCCAGCGGCGTGGCCGCGGCGACCGACCGCAGCTCCTCACCCTCGCGCAGCATCGAGCGGTAGAGCGCTGCCGCGCCGCTCCAGCCGCCGGGTCGCGCGTAGGTACGGCCTGAGTTTGCTCATCTTCTTTCCTGAGTTTGCTCATCTTCTTTGGTGCGTGGGAGTCCAGGTCCACTGGATCCAGACGGGGCATGCAGAAACCCCCGCCCAGGGTGACCCGGACGGGGGTTGTGCGCTGTGCGCCCGGAGGGACTCGAACCCCCAACCTTCTGATCCGTAGTCAGATGCTCTATCCATTGAGCGTACGGGCGCATCGGCCCTTGGAGGGCCGATGAAGAGAGTACAGGTCGAGGGGGCCGGGCCCAAACCGGACCGGCCGAGGCCCGTGTCACACCCGTGGGACGACGCCCTGCTGGTACGCCCAGACGACGGTCTGGAGCCGGTCGCGGGTGCCGATCTTCGCCATCGCGCGGCCGAGGTGCGACTTCACGGTGGAGGTCTCGACGACAAGCTCGGCGGCGATCTCGGCGTTCGACAGCCCCCGGGCGAGGAGCTGGACGATCTCCGTCTCCCGGGCGGTGAGCGCGTCGACGAGGGCGGGGGTCGCCACCACGTGGTCGGCGCCGGGGCCGCGGCGGGCGAACTCCGCGATGACCCGCCGGGTGACGGTCTGGTCGACGAGGCCCTGGCCGGCGGCGAGGCGGCGGACGGCGTCGACGAGGTCCTCGGGCTCGGTGTCCTTGAGGACGAAGCCGCTGGCGCCGGCCTCGAGGGCGCCGAACACGTACTCGTCGAGGTCGAACGTGGTGACGACGAGGACGGCGGGCGCGTCGGGGCCGGCGGCGGTGATGGCACGGGTCGCGGCGAGGCCGTCGCCGCCGGGCATCCGGACGTCCATGCAGACGACGTCGGGGCGGGTGCGCGCGACCGCGGCGACGGCGGACGGGCCGTCGGCGGCCTCGGCGACGACCTCGATGTCGCCGTGCTCCTCGAGGATGACGCGGAAGCCCGCGCGCACCACCGCCTGGTCGTCGACCAGCACCACCCGGATCATCCCTGCTCCTCCGTCACGACCTCGTCGACCGCAGCGCCCTCCGGCACCGGCAGCCTGACCCGCACCGCCCACCCGCCGTCGGGTGTCGGGCCGACGGCCAGCGTCGCACCGACGAGCTGCGCCCGCTCCCGCATCCCGATCAGCCCGGCGCCCTCGCGCCGGGGGCGGTCCGGGGGCGGAGGCTCGCCGCCGGCGTCGTTCACCACCTCCAGCGTCACGGTCGCGTCGTCGGTCCGCAGGGCGACCCGCACGGGCGCGCCGACCGCGTGCTGCCGGGCGTTGGCGAGCGCCTCCTGGGCCGCCCGGTACAGGGCGGCGTCGGCGAGCGGGCCGAGCGCGACCGGCGGGCCCGTGCGGTCGAGCGTGACCGGTGTGCCGAGGTCCTGGGCGGTCGCGACGAGCTCGGGCAGGTCAGCGAGGCCGGGCACGGGTGCGCGGCCGTCCTCGGGGCCCTCGCGCAGCACCCCGACGACGAGCCGCAGGTCGTCGAGGGTCTGCTTGCCCTGCCGGCGCAGCCACGCGGCGCCCTCCTTGGCGGCGGCGGGGTCGCGGTCGACCAGGCGCTCGACGGCGGCGGCCTGCACGACCATGCCGGACAGGTGGTGGGCGGCGACGTCGTGCAGCTCGCGGGCCATCCGGGACCGCTCGGCGACGACCGCGGCCCGGGCGGTGGCCTGCTGGGCGCGGACGGCCTCGACGGCCCGCAGCCGCAGCAGGTCGAGGTAGCGGCGGCGGGTGGCGACCGACGAGCCGATCAGGGCGAGCAGGGGGTAGGACAGGGCAGCCCCGGCGGCGTGCTGCAGGAGCAGCTCCCCGACGGTGCGGCCGTCGGGGGTCGCGACGAGCGTGGCGCCGACGGTCTCGACCAGGACGGCCACCCCGGTGACGGCCAGCGCCCGGGACGTCGGGAGCAGCAGGCCGACGGTGTACCCGGCGACCAGCGGTGCGAACGCCCGGATGTTCAGGTCGGGCGGCAGCACCGCGGTGACGCCGATCTGGCACGCGACCACGAGGCCGAGGCACAGCACCGGCCTGCTGCGGCGCAGCGCGAGGACCCCGGCCTGGGCGGTGCACAGGGCGACGAGGATCCCGCGGTCGGTGAGCACGACACCCTCGGTGGCGGCCGTCCCGGTCGACCCGAGCGCGATCAGCGCGAGCGTCAGCACCGCGACGACCGACGCCAGCGCGGCGTCCCGCGCCGGCACGCCCGTCACCCCGATGCGGGTGAGGAGCGCGTCGACGCGGGACGGGCGCGGGGACGCGAGCACGTCGTCGTCGCCGGTGGACGGCGGTACGGACGTCAGGGCCATGCGCGGCATCCTCGCAGTTCGGCGGTGGCGACGGGCAGGTCAGTACGAGACGCTCGGCGCGAGCAGCCGGTACGTGACCGCGAACCAGGCGACCCCGGCCAGCGCGGCCAGCACCAGCACGCTCGCCAGCACCCGTCGCCAGCCGGCCTGGGCGCGGAGGTCACCGGCCAGACGCAGCACCGCGGGCACCAGGCCCACGACGGCGAGCCCCTGGAGCACCTGCAGCACGCGGATCGGTGCGGTCGGCACCTCCTGCAGGCCCATGACGGTCTGGATCACCAGGAACCACCCGGCGAGGGCGACGACGGCCGTCCCCGCGGCGACCCGGGTCAGCACCCGCAGGACGCGACCCTCGCGGGGCGGGGCGGGGCGGCGACGGACCCGGCGGACCACCGCGGCGGCGGCCCAGGCGAGCGCGGTCACGAGCAGCACGGCCACCGAGGCCAGCAGCACCGGCACCGCGACGGCGTTCGCGGGCTCGGCGCGCAGCAGCGTGAACGCGGACTGCCAGGAGATCGCCTCGACCTTCCCGTCCGTGGCGCGGGCGGCGATGCGCTGCTGCCCGCCGACCTCCTGCCACACCCAGGGCTCGACCTCCTCGAACAGGACCGGGTGGTCGGTGCCGGGACCGGGGGCGATCAGGATCCGGCCGTCGTCCTGCGCGGTCACGTGGGTGGGCTGCAGGACGTCGAGCACCGCCAGGAACGTGCTGTGCATGTTCCGCGAGCCGACGTCGCTGCCCGCGGCCTGCGCGGCGTGCTCCCGGGCGGTGTCCGCGTCGACCGTGGGCACCGGGGCGGCGGCGGGGTCATCGGCCGGGAAGTACCGGTCGGCGAACCCGTGCATCAGCTGGTCGCGGAGCTCGACGGTGTCCGCGGCGCCCTCGCCCGAGCTGTTGAACGACACGAAGATGCCGGTGCGCTCCTGCGGGTAGAGCTGCAGGTGGGAGTGGAAGACGTTCGTGTCGCCGCCGTGGCCGACGATGTCGTGCCCGTTGCGGCTCTCGTCGAAGAACCCGAGGGCCATCCGGGGGCCGTCGGCGAGGGTGCCGAGGGTGTCGGCGTCGAGCGCCGGGGCGTGCATGAGCTCCAGGGTCTCGGGGACGAGCAGGGGCTCGCCGGTGGGCTCGCCGAGCTGCGCGAGCATGAAGCCGGCCATGTCGGTCGCGCTGGCGGACAGCGCGCCGGCGGGGGCGACGCCGACGACCTCGAACGGCGACGCGGGGCCGTCCGCGGTGGCGTAGCCGCGGGACATCTGGTTACGCAGCGCGTCGGGCAGCGGCTGCTCGAACGTCGCGGTGGTCATCCCCGCGGGCTCGAGGACGTGCTCGGCGACGTAGTCCTCGAACCGCTCGCCGCTGACGTGCTCGACGACGTAGCCCGCGAGCGCGTTGCCGTAGTTCGAGTACGCGGGGACCGTCCCGGGGCGGTACACCTGCTCGGGCGCGTCGGTGGACAGCGCGGCCCGCAGGTCGACGGGGTCGCCCTCGACGCCGATCAGCCCGGCGACGCGCTCCTCGAACCCCGCGGTGTGGGTGAGCAGGTGCCGCAGCGTGATCGGCTCGTCGAACGTCGTCGGCGCCGCGAAGTCGAGGTAGTCGGCAACCGGTGCGTCGAGGTCGACCTCCCCGGCCTCGACGAGCTGCATGACGGCGGTGGCGGTCACGAGCTTGGACACCGAACCGGGCCGGAACAGCGTGGACTCCGGGTCGACCGGGACGGGGTCGCCGCCGTCGGCGCCGGTGTCCGCCCAGCCGTAGCCGCGGGCGGTGACGAGCTCGCCGTCGTGCACGACGGAGACGGCCGCCCCGGCGATGCGGGTGCGGTCGAGGGCGGCCGGCAGCAGGCCGTCGAGCCACGCGTCGACGTCGGCCCGGTCGAGCGCGGGCGCGCCCGTGGCGGACCAGTCGGCAGCCGGAGCAGCCGGCGCGGTGATCGGCGGCGCGGGCTCGGCGACCGGCGCGGTACCCGGGGCGCAGGCCGCGACGGTGCCGCCCAGCAGCGCGACGGCGGCGACCGCGGCGAGCGCGCGGGTCACCCGCCGGCCACGGACGGGGACCGGGGGCGCGTGGTCGGGGGTCAGGTCGGTGGTGGGCACGGGCCCTCCTCGACGGCGGGGCGGTGTCCGGGAGACCCCGTGCGGCGTCACCCCCTGCCTGACGTCCAGCCTGGTCAGCGCGGAGCCACGGCACATCGGGCGCGGGTGCCCACCGGGGTTACGACCTTCGTCGCAAGCCCGGCTCGCCCGCGCGGCGGACCTCGGCCCCGCGCGGCGCGGGCCCCGTCAGGCGGGAGTGCTCAGCTTCCCCGCGCAGGATGCTGTCGCCGGAGTGCGACGGGTCGCCGTCGAACTGCTCCGCGGACACGTCGACCAGCGCGTAGTCGTCGAGGTCCAGCCCGACCGGGATCGAGAACCGGCCCTCGTCGCCGTCGAGCACGCCCAGGCCGACCAGCCGGGTGGCGTCGCGGTCCAGCAGCCACACCTCGCGGAACCCGTCGCCCTCGTCGCCGGCCAGCCGCACGACGAGCGTGCGCCGGCCGTCGGGGTCCTCCTCGACGAGCGCGTCGCCGGTGGCGGTCCACCCGGGCAGCGCGTCGAGCACGGCCTCCGCGAGCACGGACGGCTCCGCGGGGCCGTCGTCGCGGGTGGCGGCCACGACCAGGCCACCCCCGGCGGCGCCGACGACGAGGCCGGCGGCGGCCGCGAGCGCGACGAACCGGGACCGGCCCCGGGGTGCGCCCGGGCGCCGCCCCACGTCCGGGGCGTGCCCGGCCCCGACGGTCCCGACGGTCCCGACGGTCCCGGGACCGGGGTCGTCGGCGGCGGGCACCAGCGCCGGGTCGAGGCCGAGCTCGCCCCGGATCCGCTCCCACACCGCGTCGGGCGCGGGGACGGGCGGCTCGCCACCGGCGGCGCGGCCGACGGCCACGGTCGCGGCCAGCGAGGCCACCTCCCGGGCGCAGTCGGCGCAGTCGGCCAGGTGCGCGCGGTCGGCCGCGGGCAGCGGCTCGCCCAGCGCCGCGAGCGCGACGGAGTCAGGGTCGATGTGCGGCACCCTCCACCTCCAACCGGTCGCGCAGTCGCAGCAGGCTACGTCTGATGTGGCTCTTCACGGTGCCCAGCGGCAGCTCGAGGCGCCGGGCGATCTCGTCGTGGGTGAGGTCGGCGTAGAACGCGAGCGCCAGGATCGTCCGCTGGGGCTCGCCGAGCCGGTCGAGCTCGTCGGTGACCACCACCCGGTCCGCGACCTGGGCGACCTCCGGCTCCGGGTCCCGCCCGGTGCGCGCGGCGACCGCGTGCACGTCCCGCACGTCCCGGGTGCGGCGCCCGAGGGCGTCGGCGACGGCGTTGCGCGTGATGCCGGTGAGCCAGCCGCGCAGCGGGCCCCGGTCGGTCCGGTACCCGGCGCGCCCGCGCCACGCCTGCACGAACACCTGCTGGGTGACGTCCTCCGCGTCGGCCGCGGACCCGAGGGAGCGCAGGGCCACGGTGTGCACGAACGTCGACCACCGCCGGTACGCCTCGGCGAGCGCCTGCTCGTCGCCGGCCTCGAACGCCCGGGCGAGCGCGTCGTCGTCCCACTCGGGCGGGGGCCGCAGGTGCGCCACGGTGCTGGACAGGGCGCGCCTCCTCGCGGTCCGGGGGACCATCCTCGCGGTCCGGGGGACGCCGCCGGCCGGGGACGGCACCGCCCCCATCATGCGCCGACCGGGGTGGCGATGACCAGCACGTTGTCGGTGTAGTGCCGCGTCGCGGTGTCGAACGCGCCGCCGCAGGTGATGAGCGCCAGCCGCGCCTCGCCCTCGCGGGTGAACACGTCGGGCCAGCGCGCCTCGGACTTCGGCACCCTCGTCACGCTCTGCACCGCGTAGGCCCGGGTGGTCCCGTCGGCGAGCGTGAGCTCGACGGCGTCCCCGGCCCGGACCTCCGGCAGCCGGACGAACGGCCCGGTCCCGGCGGAGGCCACCGAGTCGACGTGCCCGGCGATCACCGTCGTGCCGGCGGCGTCGGCCGGGTCGGCGCCGAACCGGTACCAGCCGCCCCGCTCGGCGAGCGGCGGGATCTCCATCTGGCCGTCCGCGGCGACCCCGACGGGGTCGACCGGCATGTCCACGTCGTGCGCGGGCACGACGACCCGCACCGGGGCACCCGCCGGGGACGACGCCGCGTCCACGGGCGGCGGGGTGGCCGCGACCCGGGGGACGTCCGGCGCGGCGGGGTCCGCCGGTGCGGGTCCCGTCGGCGCGGGGGCCGTCGGGGTGGCCGTCGCCGCGGCGCCGACGGTCGTGCGCGGGGCGCCCGGTGCGTCCGGGTCCCCGGACAGCGCACCGAGCACGCCCGCGCCGCCGACCAGCAGCAGGGCCGCCGCGACGAGCCCGACCGCGCCGTGGGGGCGACGGCGCGGCCGGGCGTCGGTGGGGGTCATCCGGACCTCAGCGCCCCGCAGCCTGCTGACGCGCGACCGGACGCGTGCTGCGCCGGGCGATCAGCGCGGCGCCGAGACCGGCGAGCAGGACCGCCCCGCCGACCAGCGCCGGGGTGCTGCTGCCGCCGTCGGCCGCGAGACCGAGCTCACCGGACGGCACGCCGCCGGGCGCGGAGTGGAGGCCGTCGATGGTCTGCACCGCGAGCTGCAGGTTGCCGGCGTCGAGCGAGCCCCACGCGTAGACGATCGTGCTGACGCCCTCGGCGAGCGGCAGGTCGGTCGGGCCGATCACCGGCGTGGTGGTGCCCGTGGCGGCGACGGCCGCGGACACGGTCCCCGCGGGGACGGTGAGCGACTGCTCGCCGGGGTTCGACAGGTTGGTGACCACCGGGCTGCCGCCGGCGAGCACGTCGACGGCCGGGGCCGCTGCCGTGTGCCGGACTGTCAGGCGCGCCTGGCCCGCGGGGATCGCGGAGAGGTCGTTCGTGTAGAGCGTGGCGGTCGGCTGGCCCGCGGTGTCCAGGTGCGCGGCGGCGGTGTAGCTGGCGCCGGCGTCGAGCGTGACGTCGACGGGGCCGATCACCGGCGAGCTGATGTCGGTGGCGTCGGACGCGGTGATGACGATCGAGTGCGCGCCGGCGGGGACGTCGAGCGGCCCGGCGAGCGTGCCGGGCGTGAAGTCGTCCAGCGCGCGGGTGCCGTCGAGCCAGACGTCCACGGTGACGTCGGGGACACCGTGCAGGACGGAGAGCGAGGCGGTGCTCGCGGTGGCGGCTGACGCGGGCAGCGCGGCGACGGCCGCGACGACGGCCGCGGCGGCGAGTCCGGCGGCTCCGGTGACGAACGGACGGTGACGCATGCGTGCTCCTCGGTCCGTGCCCCCTGCGGGGCGGGATGTGCTGACACCCCTACTACGGCCGCACCCCCGTCCGTGGATGCACCGGGTCTCAGGAATCTCGCGCGAGCGCCCGACCGGCTGTCCGTCCGGTCAGCAGGCAGCCCCCGAGGAACGTCCCCTCCAGCGCGTTGTACCCGTGCATCCCGCCGCCGCCGAACCCCGCCGCCTCCCCCGCGGCGTACAGCCCGGGCACCGGTGCGCCGTCGCGGCCCAGCGCCCGGCCGTCGAGGTCGGTCTGGATGCCGCCGAGTGTCTTGCGCGTGATGACCCGCAGCCGGACCGCGACCAGCGGCCCGGCGTCCGGGTCCAGCAGCCGGTGCGGTGCCGCGACCCGCAGCAGCCGGTCGCCCCGGTACCGCCGGGCGTTGTGGATGCTCTGGACCTGCGCGTCCTTCGTGAACGGGTTCGCCAGCTGGGCGTCGCGGTCGCGCACCTGCCGCTCGACGGCGCCCGGGTCGAGCAGCGGCTCCGGCGTCAGCGCGTTCATCCCCGCGACCAGCTCCCGCAGGGTGCTCGCGGTGACGAAGTCCGCGCCGCCGCGCTGGAACGCCGCGACGGGCCCCGGCGCGCCCCGCCCGAGCCGGCTCGCGAGCAGCAGCCGGTAGTCCCGGCCGGTGAGGTCGGGGTTCTGCTCCGACCCGGACAGCGCGAGCTCCTTGGCGATGATCCGCCGCGTCAGCACGAACCAGGAGTGGTCGTGCGGGGCCAGGTCCGGGTCGGTGCGCAGCAGCCGGAGCGTGCCGATCGTGTCGTGCCCGGGCAGGCCCGGCGGGGGCAGCCGGCGCCCGAGCGCGTCCAGCCACAGCGACGACGGCCCCGGCAGGATCCGGATGCCGTGCCCCGGCCACACCGGCGCCCAGTTCGCGATGCCCTCGGTGTAGTGCCACATCCGGTCCCGGTTCACCAGGCGCACGCCCTCGGCCTCCGCGAGATCCAGCACCCGGCCGTCCACGTGCGCGGGCACGCCGGTGAGCATCGTCGCCGGCGGCGTGCCCAGCCGCTCCGGCCACCAGCGCCGCACCAGGTCGTGGTTCCCGCCGATCCCCCCGCTCGCGAGCAGCACCGCGCCCGCGCTCAGCGTGAAGTCGCCCACCACGTCGCGGTTCGACGCCACCCCGCGGGGCGTCGGGTCCTCCGCCAGCACCGACCCGTGCACCCCGGTCACCGCCCCGCCGGTGCGGACCAGCCCGTCGACGCGGCGCCGGTGCAGCAGGGTCAGCCGCCCGTCCGCCGCCGCCTCCCGCACCCGGTCCGCGAACGGCTCGACGACCCCCGTGCCGGTCCCCCACGGCACGTGGAACCGCGGCACCGAGTTGCCGTGCCCGCCCGCGCGCCCGTCACCGCGCTCCGCCCAGCCCACCACCGGCGTGAACCGCACCCCGCGGTCGCGCAGCCACGGCAGCGCCTCGCCCGCGGCGAACTCCACGAACGCCCGGCCCCAGCGCACCGCCCACGCGTCCTCCGGCAGGTGACCGTCGAGCCGGTCCCAGCCCGCGCTGCCCTGCCAGTCCCGCCACGCCAGGTCGAGGGAGTCCCGGATCCCCGCGCGGCGCTGCATCGGGCTGTCGACCAGGAACAGGCCGCCGAACGACCAGAACGCCTGCCCGCCCAGGTCCGCCGGTCCCTCCTGCTCGACCACCGTGACCCGCCGGCCCGCCCGGACCAGCTCGTCCGCCGCCACCAGACCCGCCAGCCCACCACCCACGACGATGACGTCCGCGTCCACGCCGCCCCCTCGACCGCCCGGGGTGGGGCGCCGTCGCCCGCACCGGTGGGGCGACTGTAGCGACCGGCGACGTCGCCGGTCAGTCCCCGTCCAGCTCGGCGGCCCACCGCTCGACGTCGAGGTCGCTGAGCAGGAACCCGATCGGCTCGCGGGCCTCGACGGCGCGCTCCCCGAGCGCGTCCGCCGGGATGTCCCCGAGCGTCACGAGCTCCCCGCCCGGCGCCCACGCGCCGGCCAGGTCGTCCGGCAGGGCGAGCACACCCGCCTCGAGCAGCGCGCGGTAGGCCGTCACCCACACCCGGTCGCGGCCGTCCTGCTCGGACGGGGGCCGGGACGACGCCCGGGCGAACGCCCGCTCGACGACGTCGGCGGGGAGCTGCCGGACGTCGACCCACGCGGGGCCGCCGTCGGTACCCGGGTCCTCGCGCACGTCGGTCGTCCGGTAGACGAACGGCACCGGCAGGTCCGCCTCGGCACGCGACACGAGGTCGACGTACGCGGCGACCCGCCGGTCGGCATCGGGTCCGGTCGCGCGCAGCTCGCCGCGCACGACGGCGTCGAGACCGGTCGACGCGTACAGGATGTTCTCCAGCTCGATCGCGTGGACGCGCGCGGCGTCGGGCTCGGGGTACCGGGCCGCGAAGCTCGCGAGCTCCGCCTGCCGGTAGCCCGCCACGCCCTCGGCGATCCGCGCCACGCCCTCGTCGGTGCTCAGCGCCACGGCGAGCAGACCCTCGACGTCCGGGCCGTCCATCACGGGGTACGCCGTGAACGGCCCGATGCTGCTGAGCGACAGGTCCCAGGTCCGGGCAGGGTAGTCGGGGCCCGGGACGCCGAACGGCGTGGCGACGTCCACCGCCACCACGTAGTGCTTGAGCAGGTCCGCGACGGCCTCCGACGCCCCGGCGGCGCGCTCCGGGGTGAACGCCGGGTTCTTCCAGAGCTGGTCGGCGACGGTGGACACCAGCAGCCCCGTCCGCTCCGGCTCCGCCGCCAGGTTGTCCGGGTCCGTGCCCACGGCGAGCGCCACCGCGGCGATCCCCGCGAAGCCGTCCCGGCTCCAGTCCCGCTCCGCGAGGTAGTAGCCGCTGCGGGCCGGGTCGGCGACGAAGAACTCCAGCGCCAGCGCCGGGTGCTGCGCGAGCTGCCCCATCGCCTCGGCCACCGGGTCCGCACCCGGCCCGCCCAGCGGGGCGCCCGTGGTCCCGTGCCGCACCCACGACGCCGCCCCGACCGGGTCCGCGCGCTCGACCTCGTCCAGCGCCCACGCGACGCCGCGGACCAGGTCCTGGCCGTACGCGCCCTCCGCGAGCAGGTGGGTGAGCACCGCCGCGTGGCCACCCGCTGACCGGTCCAGCCGCTCGAACGCGCGCTGCCGCTGCTCGTCCGCCGTCCCCGTCGCGTACCGCACCAGGTCCGTGCCGAACGTCGCGCCGTCGAACCCCGGTGTCACCGACGCCGCCTGCACCGTCGACCGCACGGCGTCCGCCAACCGCGTCAGTCCCGCCACGTCGTCGGCGCCAGCGACCCGCAGCACCGCGGCCACGGCGTCGACCGCGGCGAGGACCCCGTCCGGGCCCAGCGCGTCGACCACCGACGCGGCGTCGTCGCGCGCGGCGTCGACCGCGTCCGTCAGCCGGTCCACCGCGTCGGCGTCGGCGAGCACCCGCGCGTCCCGGGCGACGGCCCGCAGCTGCTCCGCCAGGCCGGCGGCCGGGTCCAGCACGGCGCCGGCCGGGGCGCAGGCGGTGAGCGCGAGCAGCACACCGACGGTCAGCAGCCAGCCACGCCGTGCGGCCGTGCGGCGCACGGTCCCGCCCGACCGACTCGCTCCCACCGCAGATCCCCCTCGTCGACCACCTGGCACAGGGAGAGACAGTAGAGGACGGCACGCGCTGACCTGCGGAGCGGTTCACCCGTCCGTGGTCGCCCGCTGCCGTGCGAGGGAGATGAGGTCCTCGAGCTCCGCGGGAGCCTCGTCGCGATCCGTCTGGAAACCCACCGCCAGCACCCGGGTGTCGTCCAGTGGCAGCACGGCGAACTCACCCCAGACCCCGTTCGGGTCCTCGGTCCGCCACGCGGTGACACCCTGCCCGAGTCCCTCGAGCGGCTCGACCGATCGCCCGACGCCGATCTCCCGGCCCTCGAGCGCGCACTGGTCGGCGTGCACCACGAACTCGGCGACCAGGTCCGACGCGTCCTGACCGAACCCGGACCGGTCCAGGACCGTCGCACCGACCGACGGCCGACCGTCGATCTCCAACCACGTCCCGTGCACCGGATCACCCACGTAGAGCCCCGGACTCATCACCTGGCACCACGTCCACCCGGGCGCGATCGAGTACGTGGTGTTCTGCTCGACGATCGTCACGTCGTCGAACTCGTCCTCCGGCAGCAGCACCGGCGCGGACGAGCAGCCAGAGAGAAACGCGGCCCCTATCGCGGCGAGCGCCGCACCCACGCGACGCGTGGACGTCACCCTGCCCCCTCGCGAGCCAGGGCGATCAGGTCCGTCAGCTCGGCTGGGGCCTGGTCACGATCCGTCTGGAAACCCACCGCCAGCACCCGGGTGTCGTCCAGCGGCAGCACGGCGAACTCGCCCCAGACCCCGTTCGGGTCCTCGGTCCGCCACGCCGTCACGCCGTCGCCCTGCCCGTCGAGCGGCTCGATCGAGCGTCCCGTGCCGATGGTCGCAGCCGAGAGCGTGCACTGGTCCGCGTCAGCCACGAACTCAGCCACCAAGCCCGCCGAGTCCTCGCCGATCCCCGACTGGTCCAGCACCGTCGCCCCGACGGACGGGCCTCCGTCGATCTCCAACCAGGTTCCGCGGTCCGGATCGCCCCCGTACTCGACCGGGCTCATCGCCCGGCACCACGTCCACCCGGGTGCGATCGAGTACTTCGTGTCGTGTTCGACGATCGTCACGTCGTCGAACTCGTCCTCCGGCAGCAGCACCGGCGCCGACGAGCAGCCCGCCAGGGCCAGCAGCGCACCGAGGGCGAGCAGCCGTGCGCGCTTCACGGTTGCTTCCCGACACTGATCACGCCGTAAGGATCGGCATATGCGCCCTTGATCGCGTCCGGCGACACGATCCACCGCAACGCATTCGCGGCCTCGGAATCGCGGGCGCCGAGTTCGTCGACCGAGATCTCGTCGAGCGTCAGCAACCGCCCCTCCGGCATCCAGGTGCCCAGCTGTTCGGCAGGGATCTCCACGACGCCCGCCTGAGCGAGCGCCAGGTAGCTCGACACGAGTGCCCGCGCCTGCCCGTCCTTGAAAGCGTCCGTCGCCTCGGCGCGGGCAGCGTCCTCGTTGCCGCCGAAGATCTGGGTGATCTGACCGCTCGGGACGTTCTTGATCTGCGACCACGCGGCGTCGGCCAGCTGCTTGCCCGTAGATCCAACGGTGTCGACCACCATGTCTGCGCCTGGGAGAGGAACCAGTCCGGTCGCCTTCGAGACCAACCCGGTGAACGCGGCGACCTGCTGGTCGCGCGACTTCGCCCCGGCGATGTCTATCTGGCTGAGGGCCTCCTGCATGTGGCCCTCCAGCTTCGTGCTCGTCGTGAGGACGTGCTCCAGCGCCTGGTGCGTCGCTGCCTCCACGCCAGCTCCGTTCAACGCCGCCCAGCCCCCGATGGACGCCTGCCGGTAGTTCGCAACGCCCTCGGCGATGCGGGCCATGCCCTCGTCGGTGCTGAGCGCGACCTTGAGGATGCTGTCGAGATCCTTCGAGTAGAGGATCGGCTGGTTCTGGAGCCGAGGAAGGAAGTCGTCAGACAGTGTCGTCACCGCCGCCGCGCCGTTCGCTGACGTCTCACTACCGACGGCGATCTGCACGCTCGGCATGTACTGCTTCAGCAGCGCGCCCAGAGGCTCGGACGCACCTCCCGCGTCCTCCGCTGTGAAGTGCTCGTTGTCCGGCAGCCGGCCGAAGAAGTCGGAGACGAACAACCCGGTCTTCTCGGGGTCCGCTGCGATGTTCTCCGGGTCCGTCCCGATCGCGAGCGCGGCCTCGGAGATCCCCGCGAACCCGTCCCTGCTCCAGTCACGCTCGGCGAAGTAGTACGCGCCCCGCTCCTCGTCGCCGGAGAAGAACTCGAGGCCCAGCACCGGGTGGTCGACGAGCTGGCCCATCGCGGCGGCCGTCGGATCCGGCTGGCGCAGGTCGCCAGGGTCCATCCCGAGCCCGCCGAACGGGGACTGCGTCGCGCCCGCCTCGATCCACAGCGCGGCACGGTCCGGGTTGCTGCGCTCGAACGCGTCGAGCTTCCACAGCGCACCGCGGACGAACGACTCGCCGTACGTCCCCTCGCGCAGGAGGTAGTCCAGGGCCCCACTCAGCGCGGTGGGCCCCGGGAACGCCCGGTCGAAGTCGTTCTGGTCCGCGCCCTCCGCAGTGCCGGTCGCGAGGCGCACGAGGTCCTCGCCGAACGTCCTGCCGGCGAACCCGGGTGCCTGGGTGGCGGTCGCGAGTCCGCCGCGCAGCTCCGCTGCCAGGGCCTCGAGGCCGCTCCGGTCGCGCACGCCGTACAGCCCGTCGCTCAGACCGCTGAGGGTCCCGAGGAGCCCGTCCGGTCCGAGGCGCTCGTACATCGGCCCCATGACGGCGGGGTCGTCGCCGAACGCGCTCAGCAGATCGGTCTGGCGCTGGACGGCGTCGGCGTCGGTGAACCCGGTGGCGTCCCGCGCGAAGGCGTCCAGCCCGGCACCGAGCTGCTCCCCAGCTGCGCCTTCACCTCGGGCGACACGTGCTCCCCGAGGAACGCGTACGCCTCCGGGTGGTCGAGCAGGTACTGCACCTGCTCGGCGGGTGTCTTCGCCTCGAACTCCGCGAGCTGACGCTGCTGCGTGAGCGTGCCGAGGGTGTTGGTGTCGGTGGTGCTGGCGGTGGTGAGCGCGGCGGCGAGGGCGTCGTCGGCGGCCTGGGCGTCGGTCAGCGCGGACGTGATCTGGGTGGCGAGGTCCTGCTGGACGAGCCGGGCGTCGGCGCGCTCGGCGTCGTCCTCGTAGGTCCGGGTGGAGCGCACGGCGCCGGTGGTCGGGTCGACCGTCATCCCGTAGGACCGGGCGGTGCTCTTCGCGCCGGCGAGGCTGCTCTTCGCCGTGGTGATGGCCGCGGCGGCGGCGTCGAGCGCGTCGATCACCCCCGTGGTCTCGGAGACCTGCGTCGCGAGTGCGGCCGTCAGGGTGTCGTGCGTCGTCCGGGCCGCGTCGCCGTCGGCGAACGTCCAGGACGCCGGCGGGCGGCCGTCGAGGAGGTCGTCGTCGAGGGCGGTGAGGGTGCGGCGGTGACTCAGGATCGACTCGGCGATGTCGGTCAGCGACGAGGGCTGCCAGGACTCGAGCTCGGCGGGGGTGACCATCAGATCGCCGTCTGGCCGTACCGGTTGAACCGGTCCGCCGTGGTCGTGTTCGCGGCCGTCCAGGCGTCGGCGGCGTCGCGCATCGACTGGGCGTGCGTCTCGGCGCTGGTCGCCCACGCGGCGTACGCGTCCGTCCAGGTGGTCGCGAGCGTCGACCCGGCGGCGCCGCTGGCGCTGCCCGGGAGCGCCGCCGCGATCTGCCCGACCTCGTCGGGGACGTGGTTGCGGACGCTCGACGCGACCCCCTCGACCGCCGTCGCCGCCGTCCGGACCTCGCCCGGCTTGATCTCTCCCACCGCAGGTTCCCCCCTGTCGACCGTGTGACCTCGGGAGAGACAGTAGAGGAACCGCTGCGTCCGCACCCGCGATCCGGTCCGCTCCGCCACACTGGGACCGGTCGCCGCCACCCCGGCCAGACCCGACCCGCCGACCGCCCGACGCCCCGGAGTCCGCATGCCCGTGACCGCCCGCCCGTCCGCCGCCGCACGCGGCGCCCTCGCCCTGGCGTGCACGGTCGTCGGCACCGCCGCGATGCTCGCGCTCGCCGAGCCCGCCGCCGCCGAGCCGCCGCTCGACCTGCCCGGGCCGGTCACGGACCTCGCCGGGGTGCTGTCACCGGCGCAGGAGCAGGAGGTCGAGGCGGCGCTGGACCGGCTGGACGACGCGACGCCGTACCAGCTGTTCGTCGTCTACGTGGACTCGTTCGACGGTCTGGGCAACGAGCAGTGGGCAGCGGACACCGCGGCGGCGTCGGGCCTCGGGCGCGACGACATCCTGCTGGCCGTCGCCGTCGAGGACCGCCGCTACCAGGTGTCCGTGCAGGACGACATCGACCTCACCGACCGCGAGCTGACGTCGGTCGAGCAGCACGCGATCGAGCCGGCGCTGGGCGACGACGACTGGGCGGGCGCGGCGACCGCCGCGGCGGACGCGTACGCGGACGTCCCCGGGTCCCGGGGCGCCGGGATGCGGACGTTCCTCGCGGTGGTCGGCGTCCTGGCGCTGCTCGCGGCGCTGGTCGTCGGCGGTGTCTGGCTGGTGCGCCGGCGGCGGTCCGCGGCCGAGCTCGACGCGCTCGACGACAGCGCCGCGCTGGCCCTGGTCGCCGCCGACGACGCGGTGACGGCCGCCGCGCAGGAGATCGGCTTCGCCGAGGCTCGGTACGGCACCGCGGCGGTCGCCCCGTTCGCCGCGGCGCTCGGCACCGGGCGCTCGGCGCTCGCCGAGGCGTTCCGCGTCCGGCAGCTGCTCGACGACGACGAGCCCGACACGGCCGCCGAGCGCCGCGCCCTGTCCGAGGCGGTCCTCGCGGGCTGCGCGCGGGTGCACGCGGTGATCGCCGAGCAGCGGACCGCCTTCGACCGGCTGCGCGACCTGCACGAGAACGCGCCGCGCGACCTGGCCGCCGCCCGCGACGAGGCCGCCCGGACCACCGAGCGGGTGGAGGCGGCGCGGGTCACGACCGCCGGGCTCACGCAGCGGTTCGCCGCGACCGCCCTGGGTGACGTCGCCGGCGCGGCGGACCGGGCCGCCGGCGGTGCCGCCGCCGCCGCGGCGCAGGCCACGTCCGGGCTGGCGGTCCTGGACACCGACCGCGTCGCCGCCGTCGAGCACGCCCAGGCGGCGTGGGCGCAGCTCCGGCTCGCCGCCGCGGACCTGGACGCCCTCGAGCAGCGGGCCGCGGAAGCTCGAGGCCGCCCCGCGCGCGATCGCGGCGATCTCGGCGGAGGTCGACGCCGACCTCGGCGACGCCGCACGGCTCGCCGCGGGCGACGTCGCGGTGGCGACCCTCGTGGACGCCGCGCGGTCCGCGCAGGCCCGGGCCGCCGCGACCGAGCAGGCCGCCGACCCGCTCGCTGCCCTGGCCGCGCTCCAGGCCGCCGAGCGTGACCTCGACCGGCTGCTCGACCCCCTGCGAGCCGCGGAGGCCGCCCGGTACCACGCGATCGAGCGGATCCCCCAGGCGCTGCAGACCGCCCGCACCCGGATCACCTCCGCCACCGCCACGATCGCCCGCGACCGGTCCGACGTCGGCTCCGCCGCCCGCACCCGCCTCGCCGAGGCCGAGCGGCTCGCCACCCAGGCCGACGCCGCGTCCGGGACCGACCCCGTGGGCGCCCTGCGCGACCTGCGGGCCGCCGCCGAGCGCGCCGAGCAGGCCGCGCGGGCCGCGCGGTCGGACATCGCGGCGGCGCAGCGCCGGCGCGACGACGCCGCGGGGCTCGGCTCGTCGGGCGGCTGGTCCGGCGGGTCGTCGAGCGGGTGGTCGTGGGGCTCGTCGAGCTCGTCCGGCTCACGGTCGCGGTCGTCGTGGTCCGGGCGCTCGTCGTCGGGCAGGTCCTCGTCGAGCCGGTCGTCGTCGAGCCGGTCGTCGTCCGGCCGCTCGTCGGGCGCGACGCGGTCGAGCTCGTCCTCCCGGCGCTCCGGCGGCGGTCGCCGCGGCGGCGGCGGCCGCTTCTGACCCGGCGCTCCCTCCCGCCGCGCCCCACCTCGCCGCACCCCACCCCCGCCGCGCCCCCCTCCGTCCGCGGACGAGAGGTCACGACACGCTGACGCAGCCGCGCCGGACCCAGCGTGTCGTGACCTCTCGTCGGCCGCGGGAGCGGGAGCGGGAGCGGGAGCGGGGGCGGGGCAGGGGGGGCGGGGCGGGGACGCAGGTCCCCGGGGACGACGAAGGCCCGGTCGCCGTGACCGGGCCCTCGTGATGCGGAGACGGTGGGATTTGAACCCACGGAAGGGTTGCCCCTTCACGACCTTAGCAGGGTCGCGCACTAGACCTGGCTATGCGACGTCTCCAGACTGCGCCACAGTACCGGGCGGCACGGGCACCGGGCAAAACGCCGGACGGTCAGCGCTCGAACGCCCACTCCCGGTCGGTCAGCATCCGCGCGATGGCCAGCCCCATCGCGAGCGCGACCACCACCAGACCGGCCTGCACGCCGTAGGCCAGCGCCTCGGTGGTGTCGCCGTTCGACAGGTAGAACACCGACCGGTACGCCGCCACGCCGGGCACCATGATGACGACCGCGGGCACGGACACGGTGATCCGCGGGACGCCGAGCCGGGGTGCGACGAGGGCCGCCAGCAGCCCGACGAGCAGCGCCGCACCGGCGGCCGCGGCCTGCGGGGCGAGGCCGGTGTCGACCAGGTACAGGCGGCCGGTGTTCGCGAGCATCCCGACGGCCGCGGCGCCCAGCGCCATCCGCCACGGGCTGTTGAACATCAGCGCGAACCCGAGGACGCCGACGAAGCTCGCGGCCGCGCGCAGGGGCAGCAGCGCGGCGGGCTCGATGGTGACCGCGACCTCCGGGTCCGGGGTCAGCCCCACCGCGATGGACACGCCCCACACCGCGAGCGCCGCCGAGGTCAGGATCATCATCGCGTAGGTCAGGCGGGCGACCCCCGCGGAGAAGTCGAGCTTCGCGAGGTCCAGCCCGCCCGTGACCAGCGGGAAACCGGGGACGAGGAACAGCACCGCGGACACGTACCCCGCGGCGTGCCGGACCTCGGTCGCGCCGAGCCCGTGCAGCGCGGACACCACCCCGAGGTAGGCGAGGCAGGCCAGCGCGGCGGCGAGCATCGTGACGCCGAACTGGTTGAACCCCCGGTGCACCAGCAGCCGGCGGGCGAGCTGCCCGAGCCACGCGGCGACGAACGCGCCGGCCATCTCGATCGGTCCGCCGTGGTTGAGGAACGCGAACGCCGCGCACGCGACCGCCGCCCACAGCGCGTTGACGGCCGCCGGGTACAGCGGGGGCTTGCGCTCGATGCGGTCGAGGGCGCCCGAGACCTCCTCGACCGTGGCGGAGCCGCCCGCGGCGGTCCGGGCGGCGAGCGACCCCGCCAGGCGCTCGAGCTCCGCGAGCCGGTCGGCGTTGATGCCGACGCTGCGGACCTCCGCGACCTCGGTGCGGAAGCTCGGGCCGCGGTGGGAGGTCGTGGTGATCTCGGTCAGGGTGACGTGCGCGGCGTGCCGGTCGACGCCGAGCGCGTGCGCGACGCGCGCCATCGACGACTTCACGCGGTACGAGCCGGTGCCGGCGGACAGGCTGAGGCGTCCGACGCGCAGGGCGACGCCGGACTGCCGGATGAGCAGGAGCTCGTCGTCGGTGGGCTGGGTGGGCACGGGCTCCATGATGGCGGCCCGCGGGCCCGGCGGACGGGACGTCGGTCCGCCGCGCGCCGATACTGACCGGGTGCCCGCGACCCCACCCACGCCCCCGACGCCCCCGACCCGCTGCCCCTGCCTCAGCGGGGAGACCTACGCGGCCTGCTGCGGCCCGCTGCACGCCGGCACCGCGACGGCCGCGACCGCCGAGCAGCTGATGCGGTCCCGGTACAGCGCGTTCGCGGTCGGCGACGCCGCCTACCTGCGCGCCACCTGGCATCCGTCGACCCGGCCGGCGGACCTGGACCTCGACCCGGCGGTGCGCTGGTCCCGGCTCGACGTGCTCGCGACCTCGGGCGGCGGGCCGTTCGACCGCGCGGGCACCGTCGAGTTCCAGGCGCACCACCGGCACCCGACCGGCTCGCTGCACGAGGTCAGCCGGTTCACCCGGGAGGGCGGCCGCTGGCTGTACGTGGACGGCGTGACCGGCTGACCAGGCCGTCCGGCGTCCCGGGACCGACCGGCGTCCGCTAGCGTGCTGGCCGACGGCGACGACGCCGAGGACGGAGCCGCACCGTGTACCTGGACCTGGCCGAGCCGCAGCTGTGGGCGCACACGAGCGCGCTCGTGGAGCCCGACGACTTCGACGGCTTCTGGGCGTCCACCCTCGCCGAGGGCCGCGCCGCGAGCGGGGCCCCGCAGGTGCGTCGGGTGCACACCCCGCTGACGACGGTCGACGTGTGGGACGTGACGTTCGGCGGGTTCGGGGGCGACCCGGTCCGCGCCTGGTACCGCCGGCCCGCGGGCGTCGACGCGGACCTGCCGGTCGTCGTGCAGTTCATCGGGTACGGCGGCGGGCGCGGCGAGCCCACCGACAACCTGCTGTGGGCGTCCGCCGGGTACGCGCACCTGTACGTCGACAGCCGCGGTCAGGGCTCCGGCTGGAGCCGCGGCGACACCCCCGACCCGTGGGGCACCGGCCCGCAGTCGCCCGGCGTGATGACCCGGGGCATCGAGGACCCGTCGACCTACTACTACCGGCGGCTGCTCGCCGACGCGGCGCTGGCCGTGGACGCCGCGCGCGCCCTGCCCGGGGTCGACCCCGACCGCGTCGCGGTGGTCGGCGGCAGCCAGGGCGGGGCGATGGCCCTGGCCGCGGGCGCGCTGGCCACGGACGTCGGGGCGGTGGTCGCGCACGTGCCGTTCCTCTGCGACGTCGCGCGGGCGATCACGATCACCGACGCGAAGCCGTTCGGGGAGGTCGTCGAGTACCTGCGCGTGCACCGCGACACCGACGAGCGGGTGCTGCGGACGCTGTCCTACGTCGACGGCGTGGCGTTCTCCCGCCGGGGCACGGCGCCCGCGCGGTTCGCCGTCGCGCTGATGGACCCGGTGGTGCCGCCGTCGACGGTGGTCGCCGCGCACGAGGCCTGGCAGGGGCCGAAGGAGCTGCGGGTCTGGCGGTACAACGGCCACGAGGCCGGCGGCCCGGTCGACGACCGCGAGGCCGTCGAGTTCGTCGCGACCGCGCTGGCCTGAGCCGGCCGGTCCGCCCGACCCAGGCCGCCCAACCCTGGGCGCCGAGATAGGTCGTCCGCGCCGAGACGGGGCCGCCGGACGACCTACCTCGGCGCGGCGGTCCTATCTCGGCGGCACCGGGAGCGGCACCGGGAGCGGCAGCGCGGGCGCGAGCGGGGCGTACGTCACCGCGTCGACGTGCGCGACCGTCGTCGTCGGGCGGCCGTGGCTCGTGCCGTGGACGCCGAGCCAGATGCCGAGGAACCCGCCGGTCGCGACGCTGTCCAGGGTGCGCAGGTCGGCGCGGCCGACGACGGCAGGGTCCGCGTCGCCGAGCCCGGCGAGCAGGTCGACGTCGACCCCCCGGACGCGGGCGACCAGCGTCAGCGGCAGCGCCGGGTCGCCCGGCAGCGCCGCCTTCCCGAGGTCGTGCTCGGCGTCGCCGTCCTGGTGCCGCACCGCCGCGCGCAGCCCGCCGCGGCCGTCGGGGGTCACCGCGAGCCGGACGTGGTGCCGCTCCGACTGCCGGACGGTCAGCCCGACCTCCTCGCCGTCCGCGAGCGCCGCGCGCAGCGTGACGTGCAGGTCCGCGTCGTGGTGCTGGAGCCGCAGGCCGAGGAACGCGGGCACCTCGACCTCGGCGGGTGCCGCGGGCCGCAGGGGCAGGTCCCAGCCGGTGCCGCGCGGCGTCGCCACGTCGGTCGGCAGGGCCCGGACGGCGCACCACCGCAGGTCGTCGGACGGGACCGGGCCCGCGACGGCGCCCTGGACCGCGCCCGGGTGCCACGCGTCGCCCGGCACCTCGACCTCCGTGGGCACGCGTCCCACGCCGCGCGCGAGCACCGGCCAGCCGTCCTCCCAGGTCACGGGGACCAGGAACGTCTCGCGGCCGAGCGGGTAGTGGTAGCCGCCGTAGGGCCGCATGCCGAGCAGCACCGCCCACCAGGTGCCGTCGGGCGCCTCGACCAGGTCGGCGTGCCCGACCCCGACCACGTCGCCGCCGTGCCCGAGGTGCCGGTGGGTGAGCACCGGGTTGCCGCGGTTGCCGGTGTACGGCCCGGTGACGTGGTCGGCCCGGGCGACGCAGACGGCGTGGTGGTGCTCGGTGCCGCCCTCGGCCGCCACCAGCAGGTAGCCGTCGCCGACCCGGTAGAGGTGCGGGCCCTCCGCCCAGACCGCGCCGTGCAGGGCGCCGGTCCAGATGACGTGCTCGGGCCCGACGAGCCGCCGGGTCGTGAGGTCGAGCTCGCGGACCCAGACCTCCGTCTGGTGGTGCCACTGCGGGTCGCGGGCGAGCCGGGTCGCGTGGAACCACGCGCGCCCGTCGTCGTCGATCAGCAGGGACGGGTCGATGCCGTCGCCCTCGAGGTGCACCGGGTCGGACCACGGGCCCGCGGCGTCCTCGGCGGTGAGCAGCACGTGCCCGCCGCGGGAGTCGTCCTGCTGGTCGACGAGCGTGCACACCAGCCAGAACAGCCCGTCGTGGTGCCGCAGCGTCGGGGCGTAGAGGCCGCTGGACGACGCGAGCCCCGTGTAGTCCAGCCCGCCGGGGCCGAGCTGCCCGGGCCGGTGCACGACGTGCCCGACCTGCTCCCAGCCCACCAGGTCGGTGCTGCGCAGCACCGGCAGGCCGGGCAGGTACTCGAACGTCGACGTGACGAGGTAGTAGGTGTCCCCGACCCGGCAGACCGACGGGTCGGGGTAGCACCCGGGCAGGACGGGGTTCGGGACCCGGACCGTCACAGGGGCATGACCTTCACCTCGACCAGCCGCGGGTCCGCGCCGGTGACCTCGTGCACGTCGCCGGTCACGACCAGCGTCCCCCGCGGGGTCGCGGTGCCGGGCAGGTCGACGACGTCCCGGTCGCGGGCGCTGCGGATCGCGCCACCGGTCGTCCCGCCGAGCTCACCGGGCGCGGCGCCCGCGGGGTCGACGTGCGCCGCTGCGGCGTGGGACCCGGCCCAGACCTCGACGTCGCCGGGCTCGACGACCCGGACCACCCGCCGGTCCGCGAACGCGAGCCGCGTCGTGGGCACCTGGAACGTCACCCGCCGCGACTCGCCGGGTTCGAGGTCCACGCGGCCGTAGCCGAGCAGCTGCGCCACCGGGCGCGGGATGCTGCCGAGCAGGTCCCGGGCGTAGAGCTGGACCGTCTCGGTGCCGGCGACCGTCCCGGTGTTGGTGATCGTCACCGCCGCCTCGAACGCGCCGTCGGTGGCGACGGACGGGTCGACCGCGAGGTCCGCGTAGGCGAACGTCGTGTAGCCGAGCCCGAACCCGAACGGCCGGACCGGCGTGGGGTCGGTGGACGTGACGTCGGAGGGACCGCCGAGCACCGGGTGCAGGTAGCCGTGCGGCTGCGCCCCGGCGGCGCGCGGCAGGGACACCGGCAGCCGGCCCGAGGGGTTGACCACCCCGGTCAGGACGTCGGCGAGCGCGTCGCCGCCCCCCTCGCCGGGGAAGAACGCCTGCACGACGGCCGCGGGTCGCGGGCCGGTCCCGTCCAGGGCCCAGCCGATCGCGTACGGCCGGCCGGTGAGCAGCACCAGCACCACCGGCGTGCCCGTGGCGACGACGGCCTCGACCAGCTCGCGCTGGACACCGGGCAGGTCGAGCGACTGGACGTCGTTGCCCTCCCCCACCGTGCCGCGGCCGAACAGCCCGGCCTGGTCGCCGACGACGACCACCGCGACGTCCGCCCCCGTCGCCGCCTCGACGGCCGCCGCGAACCCGCTGCGGTCGTCGCCCTCGACGGTGCAGCCCTCGGCGACGACGAGCTCGGCCGTTCGGCCCCCGCACGGTCGAACGCCGGGCCCAGCGCGTCGAGCACGCTGGCGATCTCGAACCCGAACGGCAGCCCCGGGTGGTGCGCCAGCACGTGGTTGGCGAACGAGTAGCAGCCCATCAGCGCCTCGGGCCGGGCCGCGTTGGGGCCCAGCACCGCGACCCGCGCCGGCGCGGTGCGTCCCGGACCGGCGAGCGGCAGGACGCCGTCGTCGGCGAGCAGCACCACGGACTCCTGCGCGAGCCGCCGGGCGAGCGCGCGCTGCCGCGGGGAGTCCAGGTCGACGCCGGTCGGCGGCCCGTCGGCGAACGCGTCCGGGTCCAGCAGGCCGAGCTCCTCCTTCTGCGCGAGCACGCGCAGGACGGCCCGGTCGACCAGGGCCTCGTCGAGCAGCCCGGCGCGCACCCGCGCGGCGAGCGGCTCCAGGTAGGCGTCGCCGGTCGGCAGCTCGACGTCGATCCCGGCCTCGAGCGCCTGCGCCGCGGCCTCGCCCCGGTCGGCGGCGACGCCGTGCATCACCTCGAGGAACGCGACGGCGAAGTAGTCCGCGACCACGACGCCGTCGAAGCCCCAGGTGTCGCGCAGCAGCGTCGTCAGGTGCTCCGTGCTCGCGGCCATCGGGACGCCGTCGACCGTCGCGTAGGAGTTCATCACGGACCGGGCGCCGCCGTCGCGGACGGCCATCTCGAACGGCGGCAGGTAGACGTCCGCCATCTCGCGCGGCCCGGCGCTGACCGGGGCGTGGTTGCGCCCCGCGGCCGACCCGGAGTACCCGGCGAAGTGCTTGAGGGTGGCGTGCACCCCCGCCTCCTGCAGGCCCCTCACGTACGCGGTGCCGATGGTGCCGACCAGGTACGGGTCCTCGCCGATGCACTCGTCGACCCGCCCCCAGCGCGGGTCGCGGACCACGTCGAGCACCGGTGCCAGGCCCTGGTGCACGCCGATCTCCCGCATCGAGTCCCCGATCGCCCGGGCGGCCTCCTGCACCAGGTCCGGGTCGAACGACGCGCCCCACGCCAGCGGCGTCGGGTAGGTCGCGGCCCGCCACGCGGCCAGACCGGTGAGGCACTCCTCGTGCACCAGCGCGGGGATCCCGAGCCGGGTGTCGCGCTGCAGGCGGCGCTGCTCGGCCCACAGCCACGCGGCGCGCTCGTCGGGCTCCACCGGCCGGGTGCCGTACACCCGGGTGTAGTGCCCGATGCCGTGCCGGGTGATCTCCGGCAGCGCGGACGCGTCCGCCTGTCCGGCGGCCATCTCGGACTGCATCGGCGCGACGGTGCCGTTCTGGTCGAGCCAGTAGCCGACCAGCTGGGCGAGCTTCTCCTCCAGGGTCATCCGGGCGTGCAGCGCCTGCACCCGCTCGGAGGTCGGGTGGGCTGCGGGGGTCTCGGGCACGCGGGCCTTCTCCTTCGACGTGGTCATCGGTGAGCTGCGCTCAGCCCTTGACGGCACCGGTCAGACCGCCCACGATCCTCCGCTCGAAGAGCGAGAAGAAGATCAGCGCGGGGATCATCGACAGGGACGTGAACGCCAGCACCCGGGCGGTGTCGACGGAGTACTGCGACGCGAACGACTGCACGCCCAGCGGGAGCGTGTAGGAGGTCTCGTCGTTGAGGATGAACAGCGGAAGCATGTAGCTGTTCCAGCTCGCGACGAACGCGAGGATGCCGACCGTGACGACGCCGGGCACCGACAGCGGCACGACCATCCGGAAGAAGAACCCGAGGCGGCTCGCGCCGTCGATGGCCGCGGCCTCCTCGATCTCCTGCGGGATGGCCCGCAGGAAGGGCACCAGGATGATGATCGTCGTCGGCAGCGCGAACGCGATCTGCGGGAGGATGATCCCCGCGAGGCTGTTCATCAGGCCGAGGCTCTTGATCATCAGGTACAGCGGGGTGATCGCCACGGTCATCGGGAACATCAGGCCGGCGGCGAACAGCGCGTAGAGCGCGCCGCGGGCGTTGAACCGGTACCGGGCGAGGACGAAGCTCGCCATCACGCCCAGCACCACGACCCCGATGGTGGTGCCGATGCCGCAGATCGCGGAGTTCGCGGCCTGCCGCCAGAACAGCGAGCTGCCCAGCACGTCGCCGTAGTTCCCGAACTCCCACGTGGTCGGGAAGCCGGACGGGTCCTGGGTGATCTGCGCGTTGGTCCGCAGGCCGCCGAGGATGATGTAGGCGACCGGCCCGATGCACACGGCGACGAGCAGCCACGCGACCACGTAGACCAGCGGGTTGACCTTCTCGAACCGGGAGACCTTGCGGACGGCGCCCCGGGACCGCGGCCCCGGGACGGGCGGAGCCTGCACGGCGACGGCGGCCATCACTTCTTCCCTCCGGTGAGCGCGCCCTCGGTGTCCCGGCGGAGCACGAAGCGCTGGTAGGTCAGGGCGATCACCAGCGAGATCACGAACAGGACGACCGCGACGGCGTTGCCGAAGCCGTAGTTCCCGGCGTTGCGGCCGTTGGCCACCATGTACGTCGCCATCGTCGAGGTGCCCGCGGTCGCTGCCACGTACTGGCCCCAGATGATGTAGACGAGGTCGAACAGCTGGAGCGAGCCGATGATCGACAGGAACGCCCAGATGCGGATCGTCGGGCCGAGCAGCGGCAGGGTGATCGCCCGCTGGCTCTGCCAGTAGGACGCGCCGTCGATGGCAGCGGCCTCGTGCAGCTCCTCGGGGATGGACTGCAGCCCGGCGAGGAACAGGATCACCGCGAACCCGATGTACTTCCACGTGATGATGAGCATGAGCGACCAGATCGCGACCTTCGGGTCGGACAGCCAGTCGACGGCCCACCCCTCCAGGCCGATCTTCCCCAGCAGGTCGTTGACGGCCCCGGAGGTCTGGAGCATCAGGCTCCAGCCCGTCCCGACGATGACCTCGGCGATCACGTACGGCACGAAGATCAGCACCCGGATCAGGGAGCGGCCGCGGATCCGCCGGTTCAGCAGCAGGGCGAGCACCACCGCGGCCGGACCCTGCAGCAGCAGGGACAGCACCACGATGACGCCGTTGTGCCGCAGGGCGTCGAGGAACGTCGGGTCCTTGAGGATCGTCAGGTAGTTCTCGAACCCGACGAAGTCCGTGGGGGGCCCGAAGCCCTTCCACTTGTAGAACCCGTAGTAGGCCGCCATCAGCACGGGGAAGATCACGAACGCCAGGAAGATCAGGACGGCCGGGCCGGCGAGCAGCCCGATCTCCATCCGCTGGCGCCAGGCGCCGCGGTTCCCCGGCTTGCGCCGGAGCCGGGCGGCCGGGGCCGGCGCCGTGGTGGCACCGTCCCCGGCCGCGACCGGAGCCGCGGGCGACGTCGTCACGAGTCGCGCGTCGCTCATCGCTGTCGACTACTCCTTGGCAGCAGCGTCGTTGACGGCGCTGACGATGCCGTCCGCGTCACCCGAGCCGGCGAGCATGTCGACGACGCTGGTGTTGAGGGCGTTGCCGATGTTCTGGCCGAACAGGGTGTCGAGCCACACCGACACGTACGCGGCGTCGTTGTACGCGGCGAGGATGTCCTGCAGCGCGGGCTCGGTCACGACGGACTGGGCGTCCTTGCTGGCGGGCAGGGTGTGGAACGCCTCGGCGTAGCCCTCCTGCTGCTCCTGACCCAGGATGAAGTTGAGGAACGCGGCGCACTCCTCCTGCGGGGCCTGCGCGGAGCAGGAGAACCCGTCGACGCCGCCCATCATCGCGGTGGGGTCGCCCTCACCGCCGTCGACGGCGGGGAACGGGAACCAGCCGAGGTCCGCCAGCGGCTGCTGGTCGGGCGTCAGGTTGGCGATCACACCGGGGTTCCAGGCGCCCATGAGCTCCATCGCGGCCTGGTGGTTGGCGATCAGGCCGGCGGACGAGCCGGCGCCCTGCTGCGCGGAGGTCGTCAGGTAGCCGTCGTTGAACGGCTCGGTCCCGGCGAAGTCGGCGAACGCCTCGCCCGCCTCGGCCCAGCACGGGTCGTCGAACGTCCGGTCCTTGGCCGCCTGGTCCATCGTGTCCTGCGAGCAGGCCCGCAGGGCGAAGAAGTAGTACCAGTGCGCGGCCGGCCAGGCGTCCTTGGCACCGAGGGCGATCGGCGCGGTGCCGGCGGCCTTCAGCTGGTCGACGGCGGTCTCGAGCTCGGCGATCGTCGTCGGCGTCTCGGTGATGCCGGCCTGGGCGAACAGGTCCTTGCTGTAGTAGATGCCGCCCGGGAGCACGGCGACCGGCATCCCGTAGACCTTGCCGTCGACGGTGAACGCGCTGAACGCGCCGTCGCCGACAGCAGTCTTGGTGGCGTCGTCGACCAGGTCGGTCAGGTCCATCGCCTGCCCGGCCTCGACGACGTCGGCGAGCTTGCCGCCGCCGCGGGCCATGAAGATGTCGGGGGCGTCGCCCGAGTTGAGGGCGGTCTGGAGCTTGCCGTCCATGTCCTCGTTCTGGATGGACTGGATGGTGATCGTGACGCCGGGGTTGGCCTCCTCGAAGGCGGCGACCGTGTCCTCCCAGTACGCCTTGCCCTCCCCGGTGGTGGAGTTGTGCCAGAACGTCATCTCCACGGCGCCGTCGCTGCTGCCGGAGCCGCCGTCGTCGCCTCCGCCGCACGCGCTCAGGCCCAACGCTCCCATGAGCACGGCGGCCGAGAGCGCCAGTGTCTTCCTCGCCATCATCTGATCTGTCCTCTTCGTCGAGTGACCGTCTCGCGGTCGTCGCTGACCGGGCAGAGCGACTCTGACAGGGACAAAACGGCATGTCAACCGTTATCGATAACGTTTTCGTTACCGGTATCGGAGGCCGCGTGGGTCGCCGCGGCGGTCGAGGTCGAGGGTTTCGCGGGCTGGGGCGCCCGGAAACCCTCGACCTCGCGCGAAACCCTCGACCTCGACGGGCGCGGGCCGGGGGGTGGGGGGTTTCACCCGGGGGGTGGGGGCGGTGGGGGCGTGGGGCGGTCGATCGGGAGGGGACCGCCCCCGACGAGGACCTCACCATGCCGCGCCTGCTCACCCGCCCGACCGCCACCCCGCCCGCCCGCGGCGCCGACCTGCTGACCGCCGCGGTCGCCCTCGCCGGCGCCGTGCTGCTGACCCTGACGCTGCTCGCCCCCGTGCCCGCCGCGGCCGCGCCCGCCGCACCCGGAGCGGGCACCACGACCGGCGACCGCCTCACCAGCGGCGCGCAGCTCGCGTCGGGGGCGACGCTGGTCGCCGTCGGCAGCGCGCACCGGCTGAGCGTCCAGGCCGACGGGGACGTCACCGTGCGGCTCGGCACCGGACCGGTGCTCTGGCACACCGGCACCACGGGCAACCCCGGCGCGCGCCTCGTGCAGCAGCCGTCGGGCGCGCTCGAGGTCCGGTCGACCGCGGGCGCCGTGCTGTGGAGCACCGGTGTCGCGTCGCCGGGCGCGCGGTCGGTCATCAAGCCGGACGGCGTCCTCTACACGGTCGACACCGCCGGGTCCCTGGCGTGGAAGTCCACCACCGACGGCCCCGCGCTGCGCACCGGCGGCGCCGGCGACCGCATCCCGTCCGGCGGCGTCCTGCTGGCCGGCGAGTCCGTCGGCGTCGGCGACGTGCGCCTGGCGATGGGCGGCGACGGCGACCTGGTGCTCACGCGCGCCGGCACCCCGGTCTGGCGCAGCGGGACCGCTGCGCGCGGCGCCCACGCGCGGGTCACGCCCGACGGGGCGCTCCAGGTGGTGGCCGTCGACGGGTCGGTCCGCTGGACGTCCGGCACCAGCGCCCCGGGCGCCCGCCTGGTCGTCAAGGACCACGCCCGGATCTACCTCATCACCACCGCGGGCGCGAGCGCCTGGTCGACCCCGACGCCCACCGGTGCGCCGGTGCCCGCCGTGCCCGCTGTGGTGTCCCTGCCGCTGCCCGCCGCCCTGCCGGTCCCGGTCCGCCCCGGCGCAGGTCTCGGCGGCGGCGCGGGTCTCGGCGGCGGCGCGGGCACCGACGCCGGCGGCGGGACGGACGAGCGCGTCTACCGGACCGTCCTGCAGCGTGCCCCGCAGTACGCCGACCCGGCGTCGACCGTCGCCGAGGCGGCCCGCACCGCCCAGGCCGAGGGCCGGTCCGCCGACGCGGCGCTGCTCGCGCGTGCCGCATCCGGCGGAGCCGCGCGCTGGCTCGGTCCGGCCGACGGCACCGCGGAGGTCCGCGCGTACACCGCCGCCGCGACGGCCGCGGGCCGGACCCCGGTCGTGGTCACCTACGCCATCCCCGACCGGGACTGCGGGAACCACTCCGCCGGCGGGTTCGCGACGCCCGCGGAGTACCGCACCTGGGTCGACGCCGTCGCGGCGGGCCTGCGGGGGTCCGCCGCCGTGGTCGTGGTCGAGCCGGACGCCCTGCTGCACCTCGACCGCTGCGGGAACCGCGACGACCGCACCGCCCTGCTGCGCTACTCGGTGACCGCGTACGCCGCCGTCGGCGCGGAGGTCTACCTCGACGCGGCCAGCAGCAACAGCTACGGCTGGAGCGCGGCGCAGCTGCAGGAGATGGCGCTGCGGCTGCGGGCCGCCGGGGTGGACCGCGCCGCCGGGTTCTCCGTCAACGTGTCCAACTTCCAGCGCACCGACCACGAGGTCGCCTACGGCCGCTACCTGTCGGCGCTGCTCGGCGGCCCCGCGTTCGTGGTCGACACCTCCCGGAACGGCAACGGCCCGC
Organism: Cellulomonas sp. KU4C; assembly: GCF_056868065.1. Classification (NCBI taxonomy): domain Bacteria; kingdom Bacillati; phylum Actinomycetota; class Actinomycetes; order Micrococcales; family Cellulomonadaceae; genus Cellulomonas; species Cellulomonas sp. KU4C. The sequence continues at coordinate 708,813 of NZ_CP200322.1, forward strand.
TCCCCGGCCCGGACGGCACGGTCTGGTGCAACCCCGAGGGCCGCGCCCTCGGCGCCCTGCCCGCCGCCACCGGCAGCGGTCCGCACGTCGCGAACCTGTGGATCAAGACGGTCGGGCGCTCCGACGGCGTGTGCGGTGGCGGCCCGGCGGCGGGTACGTACTGGGAGCCGTACCTGCTGGGGATGGCGGCACGGGCCGGGTGGTGACCTCCCCGCGGCCCTGCTCCGACCAGGTGATTCTCACCCTCTGAGTCCTCGATCCGCTCCCGTGCGCCCGCCGGGCCGCCGATAGTCGGGGCATCCGTCGTCCAAGGAGTCCCACCACGTGAACGTCTTCCGCACCGCCCTCGGCGGCATCACCGAGGCGCGGGCGACCATCGCCCGCACCGAGACCACCAACCCGCACACGGCGGGACAGGTCCGGCGGGCCGTGGGCGCGGTGCTGGTCGCCGACGGTCTGGTCGGCCTCGAGGTGCCGGGCGGGAAGAAGTCGCGCCCGGGCGTCGTCGGAGCACTGGGCGGCGTCCTGCTCGGGCTGGCGTTCGTCGCGACCGGGCTGTTCGTCGTCGGGCTCGGCCCGGAGACGGACGCCTCCACCACCGGTTCGGTCACCGCGGTGGATAGTCACGACGACACGTGCGCGCTCCGGGCCGTCTTCACCGTCGACGGGCAGGAGTACCGGACGAGCTCGACCGCCCGGTCGAGCTCCTTCTGCTCGAAGGACGTCGGCGACGCGATCCGGGTCGACTACGACTCGGCTGACCCGAGCCGGAGCGAGACCGCGGACGCCACCGGTCGCTGGGTCCCGCTGCTCTTCGTCGCCGTCGGCGCCCTCGTCGCGCTGGTGTCGCTCGGCCAGGTGGTGCTGCGCTGCGCCTCCATCGTGCTCGGCCTCCGGCTGGTGGCGACCGGCTCGTCCCAGATGAAGCGGCACCCCCGGACGGCCGAGGACGCCGGCCTGGTCGAGGAGGCGCGGCAGGCGGTGACGGCCGCGCTGCTCAGCCACCGGCGCACGGTCCGGCGGGCCACGACGCCGGCGGGATCCGGCTCCGCACCCGCGGCCGCGCCCAGGCAGGCGGGTCCGGCGTGGGCGGCGGGTGCGCCCGCCGTCACGGCTCCCGTCCTGGCACCGCCGGAGCCCCTCATCGCGGCCGGCTGGTACCTGACCGCCGACCAGCGGCACTACCGCTGGCACGACGGCACCTCGTGGACGGCGCACGTCCGTCCGGCACAGGACGAGAGCGCGCTCCCGCAGGCGTGAGACACGCCCAGCGGCGCGGCTGGCCGTGGGGGACGCGGTGCCCGGTCAGGGCAGGATCGCGTCGACGTACCCGCCGTCGACGCGCAGCGCCCCGCCCGTGGTCGCCGAGGCCAGGGGCGACGCGAGGTAGACGACCGTGTGCGCGATCTCCTCGGGCTCGATGAGCCGGCGCGGACTGCGGCGACGCCCTCCTCGGTGGTGACGTCGCCCGGCGTGGCCACGAACGACCCCGTGACCCCGACGGCGGTCGCGAGCTCCGCCAGCGCCCGGTCGACCGCGGGAGCACACCATCGAGGTGCCTGCACACGGGCGGGCTGCGAGGTGGCGGTCGACCGACCTCCGCAGCCCGCTGGGCGGAGGGCGTGGGATTCGAACCCACGAGGACGCCTTTCGACGCCCCAACGGTTTTCAAGACCGTCGCTTTCGGCCGCTCAGCCAGCCCTCCCGGACGCGAAGACCCTACCGGCCGGTCCGGGGCCCCGCAGCAACGGCGGGCCAGCGCGGCGGCGCGTCACCGTGCGGCACCCCGGCGAGCGGGTCCCACCACCGCTCGGGGCGCCCCGGGGTCACCACCGCGAGACCGCGCACCGCCGCGGCGGCCGCCAGCAGCGGGTCGTAGGAGGCGAACGCCGTCACCTCGGGATGCGCGACCGCGACGCCGAGGTGCAGCCGCCCGAACGGCGACAGGCCCGACTCGTCCAGTGCGGCCACGTGCACCGCCTGGTCGGAGAACCGCGTGACCTCGAGCCGCTCCGTCACGGCGTGCAGGCGCGCGCGGACGTGCGCCGGCGTCCACAGGGCCGCGAGCCGGAGCTCGGCCAGGGACAGCGACGTGACCAGGAGGTCCGGCAGCCGCTGCTCCGCCCACCGCTGCCAGTCGACCGACTGGTCCGGGGCGGGCAGGAAGCGCACGAGCGCCGAACCGTCGGCGTAGACCCGCACGCCCCGAACCCTATCGGGACGCGCGGGTCCGCCGGACGGTCAGGCGCCGCGCAGACGCTCCATCGCGAGCTGGACCAGCGAGATCAGCGTCTGCTTGGTCGCGGTGCGCGAGCGGGCGTCGGTGTACAGCACCGGCACGTGCGCCGGGATGGCGAGCGCCTCGCGGACGTCCTCCAGCCGGTGCTTGGCCACGCCGTCGAAGCAGTTGACGCCGACCACGAACGGGATGCCCCGCGACTCGAAGTAGTCGACGGCCGGGAAGCACTGGTCGAGACGGTCGGTGTCGACCAGGACGACCGCGCCGATCGCGCCGCGCACCAGGTCGTCCCACATGAACAGGAAGCGGTCCTGGCCCGGGGTGCCGAACAGGTAGAGCCACAGCGAGCCCGGCAGCGCGATGCGACCGAAGTCCATCGCGACCGTGGTCGACGTCTTGCGGTCGGTCTGGCCGCCCGCGTCGTCGACGCCGACCGAGTGCTCGGTCATCGCGGCCTCGGTGTTCAGCGGCTCGATGTCGGAGATCGAGCCGATGAAGGTCGTCTTGCCGACGGCGAACCCGCCGGCCACGACGATCTTGACGACGGTGGGCGCGGCGCCCATCGTGCCCGCGTCGCCCGACGGGCGCGCGGTGGGGACGGCAGCGGCCTGGCCGGTCGCGGTGCCGGCGTCAGAGGGCGGAAATGCCATTGAGAACACTCTCCAGGACGCTGAGGGACAGGGCAGGCGACTGGCCGGTCTTCGCCTCGACCGGGTCGGACGTGTGGACCTTGATGAATCCGGCGTCCGCCAGGTCGGAGGTGACGATGCGCGTCACGCCCAGGGGCAGGTGCAGCAGCGCCGACAGCTCCGCGACGGAGATGTACCCGTGCGACGCGTGCTGCAGGATCGCGCGCTTCTCCGGCGTCAGGCCCTGCGCGGAGGCTGCCGCGGGCAGCATCTCCACCAGCGCCTCGAGGGGGTAGTCGGACCGCTCCGACTTCACCCGGCCGCCCGTGAGGGCGTACGGGCGGACGGTCCGCGTCTCGAACTCGCTCTCGCTCATCGGCTACCTCACGCAGACGGAGCGCGCATGGCGCCGTCGACGGGCAGGCTGCCGCGCATCTCGCTGATCAGCTGCGGGGTGAGCGTCGCCTCGGTGCGGGACACCAGCATCGCCATCTCGTAGCCGATGAGGCCGACGTCGCACGTGGCCTCGGCCACGACCGACAGGACGGACCCGTTGGAGACGCTCATGAGGAAGAGGAACAGGTTGTCCATCTCCACGATCGACTGACGCACGTCGCCGGCGCGCAGCTGGCGCGCCGCCCCGCGGGTCAGGCTGGACATGCCGGCCACGATGGCGGCGAGCTGGTCGCCGCTCGTCCGGTCGAGCTGCTCGGACATCGCCATGAGCAGACCGTCGGCCGACACCACCAGCGTGTGCCGGGTGCCGGGCACGGTCCGGACGAAGTTGTCCAGCAGCCAGCCGAAGTTGGCTGCCTCGGTGCTGAGGGTGGTCACACATCCTCCTGATGTGAAGCAGCCGGAGCTGCGGGGACGGGTGTCACCACGAGGGCGACGGCGGGACGGGCTGCTGGTCGGACTCGGTGCGGGGCTGCTGGTCGGGCATGGTACCCGGCTGCCCCTCCCCGGCGTCCGTGAGGGAACGACGCCCCCGCCGGCTGCCGGACTGGAAGCTCGACAACCGGGACCGCAGGCCGTCGGCGTCACGCGCCGGGGCCGGGCCGGAGTCCGGGGTCGAGATCTCGGGTGCCGCCGGGATGGCGGTCGGCACGCGCCGGGTGAGCGAACCGCCGGCGGGCACGTCGACCTGGGGCCGGTACGCGGACAGCTGGGTCAGCTCGCTCAACGCCTGCTCCTGGATGTCGGCGCGCAGGGAGAGCATCGCGGCCGCCTCGGCGTCCATGCCTCCGGGGCGACGGGGGGACTCGCCGGTCGACGCCGGGGTGCTCGCGGCGGCGGGTGCGGCCGCCGGGCGCGACGACCAGGTCGGGGCCGGGGCCGGCTGCGGGACGCTGCCGCCCTCGGGCGACCAGGAGGACGCCCAGGCGCTGATGTCCCGCGGGGCGCGACGCTCGGCGATCGGGGCCGCGGTCGGCTCCGGGACGGGCGGCGGCACGGCGCCGCGGGTCCGGGTCGGCAGCGGTGCGGCCGCCGGGGCCGCAGCGGCCCAGGTGGGCTCCGCGGGGGCGACGGGCGCAGGCGGGGTCGCCACCGGCTGCGCGGGCGCGACCTGCTCCGGGACGAGGGCCTGCGGGGCACCCCAGGAGGGGGCCTCGGCGGCGGGCGCGGGCGCCCACTCGGCCGGCGCCTGCGGGGTCCAGACCGGTGCTGCGGCGGCCGGCTGCTCCGCCTCGACCGCCGCGGCGGCGGCCGGGAGCCACGTCTGCGACAGCACGGGGACCACCGCCGGGGCGACGGGCTGCGGCGCGACCGGCTGGGGCGCGGGCTGCTGGACGACGGGCTGCTGGAGCACGGGCTGCCGCGCGACGGCCGGGGCCGGCGGCGCCACGGGCACGCCCGCCGGCGACGACGTGGCGGGCCAGGCCGGGGCCGCGGACGGCGCCGGCGTGGCGGCGACCGGGGCCGTCGGCTCGGCCTGCTTGCGCCGGAAGGAGAAGAACGACCGGCGCTCGCGCTGCCGGCGCGCGGGCTCGGCCGGCTCGTCACCCTGCACGAGGGAGGCGAAGTCCGGCAGGGCCGGGGCGGTGGGCGCGGCGGGTGCGGGCGCGGCGGGTACCGGCGCTGCGGCGACGGGCTGCGGCGCGGGCTGCTCGGCGAAGGCCTGGGGTGCGGGCTGCTGCGCGTACGGCGCGTGCTGCTCGACCGACTGCGGCTCGGCGTGCTGCGGCTCGGCGTGCCGTGCCGCCAGCGGCGCGGGGGACGACTCCGTGGGGACGGGCGCCGACCACGCGGGCGTCTCGGCCCAGGGAGCCGGTGCGGCGGGCGCCTCCTGCGACCACGACGGCGCCGGGGCGTCGTCCTGCCAGGTGGGTGCGGGCGCGTCGTACGACGGAGCCGGCGCGTCCTGCGACCACGCGGCAGCCGGGGCGTCCCACGAGGCGGCGGGCTGCTCCCAGCCGGGTGCGGCGGGCTCGCTGACGGTGGCGGCGGGCTCGGTGACGGTGGCGGCGGGCTCGCTCGCGGCCCAGCCACCGTCCCACGCGTCGCCGGCGTCGGGCGTCTCGTCGGGCACGAGGCCCGGCACGACGAACGCGGCGGGCTGGACGGGGGCCGGCTCGTGCTCGGGCTCGGGGGCCGGCTCGGGCTCGGGGGCGGTGCGGAACGCCCCGAGATCGGCGGTGGTGTCGGCGACGGGCTGGCGCGTGACCAGGGGCAGGTCGCCGGTCAGCGGCGCCGACAGCGCGTCCAGGCGCGCGTGGTCCTCGGGGGACAGCTCGGGCTCGTGGTCGGCCATCGCTGCCTCGAACGAGGCGGTGTCGAAGACGGCCGTGTCGAACACCGACGCGGCGGGGGCGGCGACCGGCTCGTGGGGCGCGTCCTCGGGGTACGCGTGCTCCTGCCGCGCGGCGTCCTCGTGCGCGGCGTCCTCGTGCGCGGCGTCCTCGTGCGCGGCCTCCACCTGCGCGGCGACCTCCGGAGCGGGTGCCTCGTGCGCGGCGGCCTCCGGAGCGGGTGCCTCGGTCCCGCCCGGCGCGACGGACGTGGCGGGCCCGTCCTGCTGGGGCGTCTCGCGCTCCCCGGCGGCGAGCTCGCGCGCCCGGAAGGCGGAGAACAGGCCGCTGCGGGGACCGGCGGGCGCCGCGGGGGCGACGGGGGCCTCGTCGACAGGCGGCAGCGCGGGCGTCCGGCTGGGCAGCGAGCCCCGGGACGGCAGCGCGGCGGGACCGGCGGCGGACGGGGCGACGGCAGGGGTCCAGCCGCTGGCCTCGGCGGTGATCTCGGGCGAGAGCGTGGTCTCGGTCGGCGCGGGCAGGACGACGTCCTGCTCGGTCGGCAGCTCGGAGCGGCCGCCCGCGGGCGCGTCGGCGGTCCGGCGGCGCGGCAGGCCCGTGGTCGTGGCGCCGTCGGTGAGCGCCGCCAGGTCGACGGGGACCGCGACCGGCGCGTCGGCGACCGGGACGGAGCCCGTGGCCGGACCCGAGGCGGGCCGAGCGGCGCCGGGGCCGCCGGTGAGCGCGGGGTCGTTCGACGTGAACAGCGCGACCGGGAACCGGACGACCGCGGCCGTGCCGGAGACGTCGCCGGTGGCGCGGACCAGGGAGACCTGGGCCCCGAGCCGCTGGGCCAGGCGGGCCACCACGAACAGGCCCAGGCGCTGGGCGCCGAGCGCCTCGGTCGGGGACGTGGAGGCGATGGTGCGGTTCGCGGCCTCGATCTCGGCGGGCGACATGCCCAGGCCCTGGTCGACGATCCGGACGACGACGTGGTCGCCGTCGACGCCGGTCTCGACGACCACCGGCGTGCCGGGCTCGGAGAACAGCGTCGCGTTCTCCAGCAGCTCGGCCAGCAGGTGCGCGGCGGCGAGGGCGTTGAAGCCGTGCATCAGCGGGTCGGCCCGCAGGTCGAGCTGGACGCGGTCGTACTGCTCGATCTCGGAGGACGCGGTGCGGACCACGTCGGACAGCGGCATCGCCTCGCGCAGGCGGCGGCCGGAGTCGATGCCCGCGAGCACGAGGAGCGACTCCGCGTTGCGGCGCATACGGGTGGCGAGGTGGTCGAGGCGGAACAGGTTCGCGAGGACCGCCGGGTCCTCCTCGGAGCGCTCGAGGGAGTCGATGAACGACAGCTGGCGGCCGAGCAGCACCTGGTCGCGGCGGGCGACGTTCACGAACATCTCGGCGATGGAGCCACGCAGCGCGGCCTGCTCGCGGGCCACCTGGATGGTGGTGGCGTTGACGTCGTTGAACGCCTGGGCCAGCCGGCCGACCTCGTCCTGGGACTCGACGGGGATGTCGGCGAGCGTGAGGTCGGGGCTCTCGCCCGGGACCGCCACCTGCTCGACGAGGCGCGGCAGCTCCTCGCGGACGTTGCCGGCCGCGGCCGTCAGGCGCCGCATCGGGACGACGATCCCCCGCGACACGATGAAGGCGATGACGATCGACAGCACGGCGGCGGCGACGGTCAGGCCCACGGTGAGCAGCGTCTGCTCCTGCGCCTGGGTGGCGAGGGCGTCGGCGTCGCTCGCGGCGGACTCGAGCAGGTCGGCGGCGACGGGGCGCAGCGCGGCGAGCTCGGCGTTGACGAGGCCGTTCCACCGCGTCGCGTCCAGCGCGGACACGGTGAGCTCGTTGCCGGAGGTCAGCGACAGCTGCATCGCGGTGAGGTCGGCGTCGCGCGACGGGAGCTGGATGTTCCCGATGCGGAGGTTGTTGGTCAGCTCACGGGCCTCGGACCGGGCGTTGTCGCCGACGGCCAGGAGGGCGGCCAGCTCGCGCACCGTGCCGGAGTCGGCGCCGTCGTCCGCGAGGACGTCGTCGGCGACCGGGCCGGCGCGCAGCACCTGCTCGATGGTCTCGGCGATCGCGGCGTACGCGGACATCTGGCTGGCCAGGGACCGCTCGGACAGCGTCTCGGCGACGACGCCGGTGACGTTGTTGTCGGAGTCGACGATGTCGGTGTAGTTGCTGGACACCAGCGTCGCGGGGATGGTGTCGGCGTCGACGCGGGCGCGGATCTCCGCGAGCCGCCCGTGCTGGGTGTCGGCGGTGACGACCGCCTCGCGGACGCGCGCGTCCAGCGCGGACAGGTCGAGCGCGCGGACCGCGTCGGTGAGCTCGGCGATCGCGGCGTCGGTCGCGGCGCGGGACGCCTCCAGGTTGCCGCCGAGCGGCTTGTCGTCCGCCTCCTGGACGGAGAGCGTGCGCTCCTGCTGGAGCGACTCGGCCGCGCGGCCGGACAACGGCAGCACCGCCACCACGTCGCGGACCGTGGCGGCCGTGCGGGCCTGGTTCACGGACTGCGCGGTGACGAAGGACGAGATCGCGAGCAGGACGAGCACGGGCACGGCGAGGACCGCCAGCACCTTGGCGCGGATGCCCAGCCTGCGCAGCATGTCGACCTGCCTCCCGTTCCCTGTCGTCCGCCCGGCGACCGTGGTGCGGCCGCCCGGCGCGGGCACCCCGTTCAGGGCGCCCGTCCGAACCTCATCGGCGCCCCACCCGCCCGACTGAAGCCCCGGGCGCACTTTCATCCGCTGTGTGCTGCGCCGACGCCGTGCGTAGGCTCGCACGATGCGGGTGGTGCAGGTCAAGGAAGCAGGCGGACCGGAACAGCTGGAGACGGTGGAGCGCGCCGGTCCCCGACCCGGCCCCGGTGAGGTCCTGGTGCGGGTCGCGGCCGCGGGCGTGAACCGCGCGGACCTCCTCCAGCGCCAGGGACACTACCCGCCGCCGCCCGGTGCACCCGACTGGCCGGGGCTCGAGGTGTCCGGCGTCGTCGCAGGTCACGGCCCCGGCGTGGACGTCGCCGCGTGGCCGCTGGGTGCCCGGGTCGCGGCGCTGCTGCCGGGCGGCGGCTACGCGTCCGAGGCCGTGGTCCCGGCCGGGATGCTGCTGCCCGTGCCCGACGACCTGGACCTCGTGGACGCCGCCGGGCTGCCCGAGGCGGTGCTCACCTCGTGGACGAACCTGGTGGACGCCGGACGGCTCGCCGCGGGCGAGGTGCTCCTGGTGCAGGGCGGGTCCGGGGGCGTCGGCTCGGTCGCGGTGCAGATCGGCGCGGCCCTGGGGGCGCACGTCGTCGCCACCGCCGGCGGGGCGGACCGGGCCGCGCGGTGCCGGGACCTGGGCGCGCGCGACGTCATCGACCACCGCACCCAGGACGTGGTCGAGGCGGTCCGCGCGGCCACCGGCAGGCACGGCGCGGACGTGGTGCTCGACGTCCTCGGCGCTGGTGGGCTCGCGACGCACCTCGCGTTGCTGGCCACCGGCGGCCGGCTGGTCGTGATCGGCACCCAGCGGGGCTCCCGCGGGGAGATCGACCTGGGGCTGCTGATGACCCGGCGCGCCAGCGTCATCGGGACGACCCTGCGCCCGCGTCCCCTCGCGGACAAGGAGCGGGTCGTGGCGGACGTGCGCGCCCACGTGTGGCCGATGCTGTCCGACGGGCGGCTGCGGCCGGTCGTGCACGCGCGCCTGCCGCTGGACCGCGCGGGCGACGCGCACCGGCTGCTGGACTCCGGCGAGGTGTTCGGGAAGGTGCTGCTCGTCCCGTGAGGGCGTGACGCACGGGCCGGGGCGGGGGAGGATGGCGGGCATGAGCGACCCGAGCACCCCCGGCGCCCCGACCCCGCGGATCGTGGTGGTGGGTCAGGACGCGCCCGCCGACGGCGAGGGCGACCCGGGTCCGGCCCCGGCCGGGACGGTCGGCCAGCCCGCGAAGGTGATGCGGATCGGCACGATGATCAAGCAGCTGCTCGAGGAGGTCCGCACGGCGCCGCTCGACGACGCCGCCCGCGCGCGGCTCGCCGAGGTGCACGAGCGGTCGCTGCAGGAGCTCGAGGACGGCCTGTCCCCGAGCTGGTGGAGGAGCTGCACCGGCTGACGCTGCCGTTCGGCGACGACCAGACGCCGAGCGACGCGGAGCTGCGGATCGCGCAGGCGCAGCTGGTCGGTTGGCTGGAGGGCCTGTTCCACGGGATCCAGACGGCCCTGGTGGCGCAGCAGATGGCGGCGCAGGCGCAGCTGAGCCACATGCGGGCGCTGCCGGGCGGCTCGGGTCCGGCGCACCCGGCGACGCAGGGCGACGCGGGGCCGGGTCAGTACCTCTAGGGCCGTGGCCCCGCCGCGGGCACTGCGTAGGTGGTCGGGGGCGACGGCGGACCACCGCTCAGCTGCGCCGCGGCCGATCGCGGCGCCGCAGGTCAGGTCGTGCGTAGGTGACGTCAGCAGTCCCGCCTGGGTACCGGAGCGGATCTAGCGTCCCCGTCGACCGGGAGCCACGCCGTGTGGGACGCGCCCGGCCCGGCCCTGGCGCCGGACCACCGAACGAACGGGACCACCATGTCCGCACCACTGAGGGCGTCGGCGCGCCTCCGCCGAGCAGGGGCCACCGCACTGGCCGCGGTCGTCGTGCTCGTCGCACCGTCCGCCGCGTGGGCGCTGCCCTCGCCCGACCACGGCCCCACGGCGGGCGGGACCCTGGTCGCCGGTCCGCTCCCGGAGCGGACCGACCTCGTCCTGTCCCCCGTGGGCGGGGGAAGCAGCGGGCGCCACACGGTGCTGCTCGACCCCGACGGCGCGGCGGTCGCGTGGGGGGACAACGTCGCCGGCCAGCTCGGCGACGGCACGACGACGTCGACGAGCCGTCCCGTCCGGGTGCTCGCACCGGCGGGCGTCTCGTTCACCCAGGTCGCCACCGGCGGGTCGCACACGGTGGCGGTCGGCTCGGACGGCGCGACGTACGCCTGGGGCAGCAACGCGAACGGGCAGCTCGGTGACGGCACGACCGCCGACTCCTCCGTCCCGGTGCGCGTGCTCGCGCCGGCGGGCGTCGAGCTCACGGCCGTCGCGGCGGGCGGCGAGTTCACCGTCGCGACCGCGTCCGACGGGACGCTGTACGCGTGGGGACGGAACAACTGGGGCCAGCTCGGAACGGGCACGACCGAGAACGCGGCCTCGCCCGTCGCGGTGACGACGCCCCCGGGGGTCACCTTCAGCGAGGTGTCGCTGGGGACCAGCGTGGCCTACGCGGTCGGGTCCGACGGCGTCACGTACGCCTGGGGCAGCAACACCCGGGGTCAGCTCGGCACCGGCAACCTCACCGCGTCTTCCGTCCCGGTCCCGGTCCGCACGCCCGTCGGGGTGACCTTCGCCCGGGTCGTGGCCGGCTCCACGCACGGTCTCGGCCTGACCGCCGACGGCGACGCGTACGCGTGGGGCCACAACATCTTCGGGACGCTCGGCGACGGGACGACGACGGACCGGTGGAGCCCGGTACCCGTGGCGCTGCCGGCGGGCGTCCGCGGGCTCTCGGCCGGCGCCGGGCAGTACCACTCGGTGCTGATCGGGTCCGACGGCCTCACCTACGCATGGGGGGACGGCACCAGCGTCGGCCACGGCACCACGGACGACAGCCCGACCCCGGCGCTGGTCCGGACTCCCCCTGGCGTGACGTTCACGCACGTCGCCGCCGGGTTGCGGCACACCGTCGCCCAGGGGTCGGACGGCCTCACCTACACGTGGGGCCAGAACACCGTCGGCCAGCTCGGCGAGCCGGCGGGGCCCGACGGATCGACCGTCCCCGTCGCGCTGCGACCGGAGCCCCTGGTCACCCAGGTCGCGTTCGGCGGCGTGCCCGGCACCGACCTCCGCCAGGACGCCGCGGGCTGGACGGTCACGACGCCCGCGGGCCTGTGCGGACCCGTCGACGTGACCGTCACGTCGCGCCTGCTGGACGTCACCACGACGACGTCCACGAACGCCTTCACCGCGGGGACCTCGCCGACGGTGACGCTCCAGCCGGTGGCCCCGCCGGCGGCAGGGACGGGCACCGAGGTGCGGCTCGTCGCGGCGGCCGAGGGCGACCCCGCGCCGACGGTGCAGTGGCAGCGGTCCGCGCCCGGGTCGGACTGGGCCGACGTCGTGGGCGCGACCTCCGAGGAGCTGGCCGCCCGGGTCGAGGACGGGACCCGGCTGCGCGCGGTGTTCACGAGCTGCGCCGGCAGCGTGACGTCCGACGTCGTCGAGCTCGCGGGCCTCCCGCTGCCCGGCGCGGTGCCCGCGGCGACCGCGGACACGGCCGCGACGCCCGGGACCGTCGACCCCGATCCCGCCGGCGTCGGCGCGCTCGCCACCACCGGTGCCCCGGTGCTGGTGTGGGCCGTCGGCGGTCTGGTCCTCGTGCTGGCCGGGTCGCTGCTCGTCCGCGCTCGGAGGCTCCGCGGTTGACGCGGGGTGGCGGCGCCGGGCTGGGGGGCGCGACGGGGTGGCATGGCGGGTCAGCGCGCCGCCGCGCCACCCAGGCCCGCGGCGAGCAGGGCCACCGAGGCGTCCGCCGCGGCGTCGTCCCGGGTGCTCAGCCACGCCGTCGTGACCCCGGTCGACGCCGCGACCAGCGTCTCGGCCAGCGCGCGTGCCGGGACCGCCAGCACCGCACCGGTGTCCTGCTGCCAACGGTCCAGCATCTCCTCGACGTGCTCGGCGTAGGCGACCTGCTCCCGGCGGGCGACGTGCGCGAGGTCGGGCGTGCGGGCGGCGACGGCCACGAGCTCGGCGGTCAGCAGGTGGTACTCGGGGTCCGACCGCACCCGGTCGAGCACCGCGCCGAGCGCCGCAGCGATGCCGGCCCGGAGGTCCGTGCCGCCGGCGACGGCGTCCCAGGCCCGGCCGAGCGACGCGTCGAGCTCCCGCTCCAGGAGCGCCGCGAACAGCTCGTCCTTCGACCGGAAGCAGTAGTGGAACGCCCCCTGCGGCAGGCCGGCACGCTCGGCGACCGCGCGGGTGGTCGCCGCGCCGACGCCGCCGGCGCGCATCACCTCGACGGCGGCGTCGAGCAGCTGCTCGCGCCGCTCGGCGGCGGGACGGTGCTCCCGGGTCGTGCGTGCCACCGTCGGGTCTCCTCGGGCCGGGGTCAGGACTGCCGCGCGAGGTCCCGGTCGAGCGCGCCGGAGCGCCACATGGCGATCGGCGCCGTCGCGCCGAAGCCCGCCACCCTACCGGTGGGGACGAACCCGAACCGGGCGTACAGGGCGGCGCTGCGCTCGGTCGACGCCTCCAGGTAGGCGGGTGCGGGCGCTCCGGACCCGTCCACCGCGCGGAGACGGGTGTGCAGCAGCGCCGAGCCGATGCCGCGACCGCGGGCCGCGGCGCTGCTGCCGATCGCCCCGAGGTACCAGTGCGGCTCCCCCGGCCGGGACGCGTGCAGGTGCCGGTCGAACGCCGCCCCGGCGCGCAGGCCGGTGACGCCGAGGGCCCGGACGTACGAGCCGACGTCGCGCAGCAGGTCGAGCAGGCCCTCCGACCGGTGCCCGGGCGCCGACCAGACCGCGACACCGAGCACGGCGGGGTCTCCCTCCGCGCGGGCCAGGTCGACGACGCCGTGCCGCAGGCCGCGCCGGACCAGCGCACGGAACAGGTGCGTGAGGCGCCGCTCGCGGTCGGCGGGGCGGCCGCCGACGAGCGAGGACATCAGCGCGTCCTCGCGGAAGGTGCCGGCGAGGACGTGGGCTGCCTCGTCGACGTGGACGGGCGCGGCGGGGGTGACGACGACCATGACGGCTCCTGACGGCGGGGACGACGAGCGGACCACCCCACCGTAGGCAGTTCAGGTCAGTTGACCAAGTCGTCCGACCGGATCTTCACCGGTCCCGCACGTCCGGGTCGGGCGACCGGCGCGTCGCCGTCAGCACGATGGCCACGGACACGCATCCCAGTCCCACGACCTCCCACCCGTGCGGCAGCTGCCGCAGCGCCACCGCCCCGACCACCGCGGCCGTCGCGGGCAGCATCGCCAGCAGCACCGCGAACGTCGCCGCGCTCACCCGGCGCAGCACCACCTGCTCGATCGCGTACGGCACCACCGAGGACAGCACCGCGATGCCCACGACCGCCGCGGCCAGACCGGCGTCGGCGAGCACCGGCGCGGCGGGGGCGGCGAGGAACGGCGCGCCGACCAGCGCGCCCGCGGTCATGCCGACCGCCAGCGAGGCGATGCCGTCGGGGCGGGGCCGGGGGTCGGGGCGGGGCCGGGGGTCGGGGCGCGGGCCGGCGCCCGGCACCTCGTCCACCTCGGCCCGGCCCACCGCCACGCGCCGCCCGAGCAGGATGTACCCCGCCCAGCAGGCCGCGGCGAGCCCGATGGCGACCAGCCCGCGCACGCCGTCCTCGCCACCGGCGCGCAGCTCGACGCCGGCCAGCGCGACCACTCCCGCCGCGGCGACGACGATGCCCGCCCGCTCCCGCCACGTCCGACCGGTGACCGCCGCGACCGCGACCGGCCCGAGGAACTCGATGGCGACGGCCGTCCCCAGCGGCAGCACGTCGATCGCGACGTAGAACGTCACGTTCATCGCCGCCAGCACCACGCCGAAGGCCGCCGCGGTCACCAGCTCCGCCCGGGTCCACCGCGCCCGCCACGGGCGCCGCCACGCGAGCAGCACCACGGCCGCGACCGCGATCCGCAGCCACGCGACCGTCGGCGCGGCCACCACGGCGAACAGGGCCACCGCGAGCGCCGCGCCGCCGTACTGCGCCAGGCCCGAGACCAGGAACAGCCCGGGCGCGGGCACCCGGCCGAGGGCGCGACCCGCGCCGGCGCCCGGGGTCATCGGGTCGGCCCCTCGCCGCGCATCTCGTGGCCCTTCCCGTCGCCCTGGCGTGCCGGTGGCCGACTGTACGCGGGCCGCACCGACACCCGTGCGACGCCCGGCGAGCAGGACCACAGGGAACATCTCGGGCATTGCGTCAGCAATGTCGCCCGAATAGTCAGGAATGCGATGTTGGTACTTTCGGCGCGCCCGCACATGGCATTAGCGTCGCGACGGTGCGAGGCGATCATCGACGACGCTGGTGCGCGGTCCTGGCGGCCGCGGCGCTGGTCCTGACGTCAGGAGGCTGTGCCGTGGTGCCGTTGCTGGACGCGATCGGACCGGACGAACCCGTGCTCGTGACCGTGGCCGAGAAGGAGCGGCTGGGGTACTTCCGCCCGGAGGACTCCCGCACCCCGGGGTTGCAGCGCAAGGTCTGGGAGCACCGCGAGCAGATCTACTCCGTCGTGCAGCCGTACGTCGAGCGCGAGCTCGGCCGCGAGGTGCGGATGACCGGGATCAGCACCGGGTACCCCTACTCCGCGGCGAACGTCGAGTGGCGGACCGCGGACGAGCCGATCGTGGCGTCGTACGAGTTCGTGGAGATCGAGGCGGACGGGACCCTGAAGTCGGAGGCGCACATCTCGCGCAGCGGCGGGGACGTGCTGTCGCCCTTCGACGTGGACTCGATCTACCACCTGGCCTACCGGGCGGAGATCCAGGCGCTGCGCGACCACCTGGCGACGGCGTACCCGCACCTGGCGCCGCTCCCCGAGGGCTACGCGGAGGCCATGTCCCGGCCCGACCGGACGTTCCGGTTCCGGTTCGACGGCGAGCGGCTCGAAGACGTCCCGGCGAGGCTGGCCGCCGAGGACGCGATCGAGCTCGCCTACCGCGACGACCACGACCGCACGGACGCGGAGTGGCGGACGATCGTCGACGCCGTCGCCGGGGACCTCACCTGGTCGATCCAGATCGACCTGGTGCACACCGACCCCGCGGCCGAGGTGACCCGTGAGGACACCCTGCGCCTCGCGGACGAGCTGCGCGCGCACCCCCTCTTCGCGCCGTACACGGCCTGGGACGTCCGCGTCGCGACCCACCTCATGACCCGCGACGGGAACGACTTCCACCACGAGGTCGGGGTCTGGGCCGACCGCGACCGGGTCGAGTGGCGGGTCGACGAGACGCTCGACGGCGGCTCGATCAACTGGCGCGACGACGAGACGACCGAGCCGGAGTCGGCACCGTGACCGGGCGACCGGGCACGGACGACGACGACCTGATGGACCTCGCGAGCAGGTTCAGCTACGAGAAGGAGCTCAAGCGCGGCGCCGTCGTCGACCCCAACGGCAAGCCGTTCGTCGTGGTCGACGTCAAGCACGACACCGTGACCGGCCTGGACGCCTTCACCTTCCGCAACATGGCGACCCTGGAGCTCACCGTCGGCTTCCAGGGCACCCAGGGCGGCACCGACGTGCGCCAGGACATCGCCCTGATCACCTCCCTGACGCCGTCGCAGTTCGCGGCCGCCGAGGCCTACGTCCTGCAGGTGGAGCGCGACCGCGGCCAGGTCGTGTCGTCCGTCTGCGGCAACTCGCTCGGCGGCGGGCTGGCCGCCTACGTGTCCGCGAAGAACCCCCGGATCCGGGCCGTGACGGTCAACCCCGCACCGGTCCCGCACGCCGTCGCGGACGTGCACGCCCCGCAGGTGCGCAACTACATCACCCCCACGGACCCGCTGCACCGGGCGGTCGTCGCCGGCAAGCTCGAGAGCCGGATCCTCGGGGAGCAGGTGCGGATCGCCGGCACCGGGTTCAACCTCGCGTTCCTGGGGGCGAACCACGTCGGCAGCGACCGCTCGGACGGGGTCTACGACGCGTCGATGGGCGTGCCGTTCTCGCTGTTCCACCCCGGCGTGGTGCTCCGGTCCGACGGCCACGGGGCGCTGCGACGGCCCGGCGCGCCGGTCGCGGTGGACGCGGACGTCCTGGGGTGGATGGGCGCGAGCCTGTCCCGGCAGCGCGAGGACCTCGTCGCGGTCCTGGCGTCCGAGCTCGACGACGTCGCCGACACCCTGCGCGCCCACGAGGACGACCTCGACCGGCGCGCCGCGCAGATGCGCGAGTCGTTCGCGGCCGACGTCGACGAGGCCTACCGGCCGGTGCGCCGCACGATGTCCGACGTGGTCGAGCAGATCGACCGGGCGCTGCGGTCCCCGTGGGTCCGGATGCGGCCGCCCGGGCCGCTGCGGGTGCTCTGGACCCCGCTGCGTGATCCCGTGCTGGACGCGCTCGCCGACCTGGCCGCGGGGTGCGGCCGGGTCGCGGACTTCGCCACCCGGCTCGGCGCCGTCCAGGTCTGGGACCTGTGCGAGCAGGGGTTCCTCGCGGAGTCCCGCCACCTCACCCGGTCGCTGCTCGACAGCAGCGAGGACCTGCGGGCGGACCTGCGCCTCGTCGACGACAAGTGGCTGGCGTTCGCCGCCGGCACGCAGACGCTGGGCACCGCGCTCGCCCAGGTCGACCAGGACCTCGCCGCCGCCATCGCCGGGCGCACCTGCCCGCCCGACGCGCTGCCGGCGAGCGCGCCGCCCTGGCCGGCCGGGTCCGCGTCGCCGTCCGTGCCCGACGCCCGCGCCCGGTCGCTCCGGGACGCCGTCGAGCAGCGGCAGGACGCGGCCGGGACCCTGGCCCGCGAGCTCGCCTCCGACCTCGCGGAGCTGCTGTCCCAGCTCGACCTGGCGTGCACGGTGGCGGTCGCGGCGGTCGAGGTCGTCGGCCTGGCACTGACGACCGCGCTCCGGGGCGTCCGCGCCGGGATCGGCGCGTACCTGCTGACCCCCGTCGGCCTGGCCATGACCGCCGCGGGCTCGACCGGGGACCTGCGCCGGTTCGACGACGAGCTGGAGTACGTCACCACGTGCGTCCGCGTCGAGCTCGAGCGCGTGGAGGACGACATCCGCCGGGTGCGCAGCACGCTGGGCGAAGCTGCCCGACCTGGTCGACGAGCTGGTCCCGTACCTGCGCGACACCTTCCTCGCGGACGCCGTGCTGGAGGCCGCCGAGGACGGGTACCGCCGGTGCCGCAACCTGGTCGACCGGTCCCGGCTCGCGTTCGCGGAGGTCGCGCACCACCTGGACGACCACGCAGCCGACGCCGTCGACGCGCTGGCCGAGAACGCCCGGGACCTCGGCGCCGACCTCGACACCGTCCACGACGCGCTGTCCGCGATGATCGGCTGACGACGCACGACGCCCCGGCCCCCACGACGGCGGGGACCGGGGCGCACGGCTCGCGACCGGCGGCTCAGCCCTTGACGGACCCCGCCAGCAGGCCGCGGACGAAGTACCGCTGGAGCGAGATGAACACGATCAGCGGCACCACCATCGAGATGAACGCCCCCGCGGTGAGCACGTGCCAGTCGCCGCCGCGGCTGCCCGCCATCTCCGCGACCGCCACGGTCAGCGGCCGGGAGCCGGTGTTCGCGAAGGTGAGGCCGACCAGCAGGTCGTTCCACACCCACAGGAACTGGAAGATCCCGAACGCGGCGATCGCCGGCACCAGCAGCGGCATGAGCACCTGGAAGAAGATCTTCACGTGCCCGGCGCCGTCGACGCGCGCCGCCTCGACGAGCGAGGCGGGGATGTCCTTCATGAAGTTGTGCAGCAGGAAGATCGCCAGCGGCAGGCCGAAGATCGAGTGCGACAGCCACACGGTCCAGAACGAGCCCTCGATTCCGAACCCGACGTAGTCGCGCAGCAGCGGCACCAGCGCCACCTGGAGCGGCACGACCTGCAGCGCGAACACCGCCACGAACAGCAGGTTCCGGCCCCGGAAGTCGATCCACGCGAACGCGTAGGCCGCGAGCAGCGCGATGGTGATCGGGATGATCACGGCCGGGATCGTGATGACGAACGAGTTGACGAAGTACGTCGCCAGGTTCGCCCCGGAGCCGAAGAGCGCCTGGTCGTAGTTGTCGAGCGTGAACTCGGCCTCGCCGTTGAACAGGCCAGCGAACACCGACCACCAGCCGGAGCGCCGGATGTCGAGCTCGGGGCGGAACGACGTCACCAGCAGACCGACCGAGGGGATGGTCCACAGGATCGCGATGAGGATCGCGATGAACGACGCCCAGGGCGACGAGAGCTTGCCCTTGGTGGCGATCGCGCGCTTCTCGAGCCGGCTCAGCTCGCGCAGCTGCCCGTTGCCCGACGCGGTCTCGTCGATCGCCTGGCCGACGGGTGCCGTCGGCGGGAGGGGGGTGGTGGTCATCGGATCTCCTCCGACTTGCGCAGCTGCCGCACGTTGTAGATCACGATGGGGATGACCAGGATGAACAGGATCACCGCGAGCGCGGCGGCCAGCCCCTGGTTGTTCTGCCGGAACGCCTGCGTGTAGAACTCGTTCGCGATGACCTGGGTGTCGAACTGCCCACCGGTCATGGTCCGGACGATGTCGAACACCTTGAGCGTGCCGATCGCGATGGTGGTGAGCACGACCACGAGCGCCGGCCGGATCGACGGCACCGTGATGAACCGGAACATCTTCGCGCCGTGCAGGCCGTCCAGGCGGGCGGCCTCGACGATGTCGTCCGGGATCGCCTTGATCGCCGCCGACAGCACCGTCATCGCGAACCCGGTCTGGATCCACACCATCACGACGATGAGGAACATCGTGTTCCAGGGCCCGTTGATGAGGAACTGCTGGGGTTCCAGGCCGATCCAGACCAGCACCTGGTTGAGCAGGCCGGTCTGCTTCACGCCCGGCTGGTTCGGGCGGAACTCGTAGACGAACTTCCAGATGATCGACGCGCCGACCATCGAGATCGCCATCGGGATGAAGACCAGGGCCTTCGCGAGGCGCTCGAACCGGGTGCGGTCGACCAGCACCGCGTAGACCAGGCCGATCAGGGTGGACCCGATCGGCACCAGGATCACCCAGACCGCGGTGTTGGCCAGCACGCTCTGGAACTGGCCCTCGGTCACCGCGCGCTGGTAGTTGTCCAGCCCGACGAACTCGTTGCCCCGCCGGTCGAAGAACGAGTTCCAGATCGTGATCAGCGCGGGCCGCACGAGGCCCCACGCCAGCAGCAGCAGCGCGGGCCCGGCGAACGCGGTCGCCACGACCCACTTCGGGATCCGCTTCGGTCGGTCGACCAGGAAGAGGATCGCCCCCATCACGACCACGAACAACGCGATCGCCACGAACATCAGGGCGAACTTCTCGCCCACCGTGCTCGCATTCGTCAACCAGTCCATGTGCCCCTCCGAGCCAGGTCGGCCCGCCCGGCCGGACGAGGGAGGTCCCCCGTCCGGCCGGGCAGGCCGGTTCCGATCAGTGCCTGACGGTCAGGACGACGCCGGCCAGGACGCCTCGATCTGGTCGGTGACCTCCTGGGTCGACGAACCGGTGAACCAGTTGACCATCCCGGTCCAGAACGTCCCGGCACCGACCTCGCCCGGCATCAGGTCGGACGCGTCGAACCGGATCACCGAGTCGGGGTTGGACAGGATCTCGGCCGACAGCTTGTCGAAGTCGGTCGCGAGGTTCTCCGGGTCGAGCCCGTTGTTCGCGCTGACCCAGCCGCCCATCGGGGTGGCCTTGGCCTTGGCGTTGGCCCAGTCGGCGCTGGACAGGTACGCCTGGAACGCCTGGACCTCGGGACGGTCGTCGAACGCCGCCACGAACTCCGCGCCGCCGAGGACCGGCTTGATGTCGGTCTGGTTGGTCGGCAGGTAGAACGCGTACACGTCGCCGTCCTCGGCGACCTCCGTGCCCTCCGGCCACTGCGTGGCGTAGAAGTTCGCCGCGCGGTGCATCCAGCAGGTGCCGTCGAGGATCGGGAAGCCCGCGTCGGTCCACGGGGTGGTCGCGATCGAGTCGACGCCGCCGAGGCCGGCGTTCACGAACTCGTCGTTCTTGAGGATCTCGCCCGCGGTGTCGAACGCGTCGACGATCTGCGGGTCGTTGAACGGGATCTCGTGGGTGTACCACTGGTCGTAGACCTCGGGGCCGGCGGTGCGGAGCACCACGTCCTCGATCCAGTCGGTGGCCGGCCAGCCCGTGGCGTCACCGGACTCGACGCCCGCGCACCACGGCATCGCGCCGTCGTCGACGATCTGCTGGGACAGGTCCATCATCTCGTCCCAGGTCTCGGGGACCTCGTAGCCGGCGTCCTCGAACATGGCCGGGGAGTACCAGACGAACGACTTGGCGTTCGCGCCGAGCGGGGCCGCGTAGAACGTGCCGTCGACCGAGCCGTACTCCTTCCACGACTCGGTGAAGAACTCGTCCACGTTCGCGTTCACCGCGTCGGGGGCGGGCACGATCGCGTCCGGGAAGTCCTGGACGATCGTCTTCAGCAGGCCGGGCTGGGGCAGGTAGGCGATGTCGGGCGCGTTGCCGGCCTGGATGCGGACGAGCAGCTGCGCCTCGAACTCGCGGGAGCCCTCGTACTCGACGGTGACGCCGGTGCACTCCTCGAACGGGTCGTAGGAGTCCTCCTGGGTCTGCTGCTCGGGCTCGACGATCGACGTGTAGATCGACACGGTCGTGCCCTCGAGGTCACCGAACTCCTCGTAGGGGGCGCAGTCGATCTCCGACGCGGCGCCCGTGTCGCCGCCCGAGTCGTCCGTGCTGCCGCCTCCCGAGTCGCCACCGGAACAAGCCGTGAGCGCGAGCGCCAGCCCGAGCCCGCCGGCGATCGCGGCACCTGTGCCGCGACGACGAATCCTGGTCATGCGTTGCCTCCACCTCGTCGTGGTAGCCCGAGGCGGGGGACGCCTCGGTGCGTGGGCACCATGCAAGCGTTTACATGGCTCGCGCACAACCACTTCGGGCTAGACCGTGGTCACAATTCGGTCACAGGGAGGGGCCGTCGAACCCCGGTCGACCAGCACCGTCGGGAACACGACGTCCGCGGGGACCGGCGTCCCGGTGATCATCTCGAGCAGCATCGTGGCCGCCGTGACCCCCTGCTCGTGCGCGTTCTGGGCCATCGTGCTCAGCCCCAGGTGCTCGCCCATCTCGTGCCCGTCCACCCCGACGACCGACACGTCCTGCGGCACCCGCAGCCCCCGGTCGCGCAGCGCGAGGACAGCGCCCATCGCCATCTCGTCCGACGCAGCGAACACCGCGGTCACGTCCGGTCGCCGGTCCAGCAGCGCGTGCATCGACGCCCGGCCGCCGCGCACGTCGAAGTGCCCGTGCACCTCCAGCCCGGCGTGCGCCAGGCCCCGGTCCCGCATCTCCGCCTGCCAGCCCTGCGCCCGCCGCACCGCGGGCGACCACGGCAGCGTGTCGTCCGGCTCGCCGCTCAGGTGCGCGATCACGACGTGCCCGAGGTCCGCCAGGTGCGCGACCGCGCGCCGGGCCGTGGCGACGTCGTCGACGCCGACGGTCACCTGGCCGGGCGCCCCGGCCCCGACGAACACCAGCGGCAGCTCCAGGCCCTCCAGCGTCGCGACCTCCTCGGCCTCCAGCGGCAGGCCGACGACCAGCACCCCGTCCACGCGCCGACGGAGCACGTCGGGGTCGACCGGGCGCCGCCGCCGCTCGCGGGAGACCTCGAACGTGTACAGCAGCGCGTCGAACTCCTCCGCACGCAGCGCCCGCTCGGCCCCCTCGATCACGTTCGCGAAGAACCAGTGCGCCACCCACGGCGTGATGAGGCCGATCGTCCGGGTCCGGCCCGAGGCCAGCGAGGCGGCGGACGGCGACGGGACGTAGCCGAGCTCGTCGGCAGCACGACGCACCCGCTCGCGCGTGGCCGCCGTGACGTTCGGCAGGCCCCGCAGCGCGCGGGAGACGGTCGCGGTGGACACCCCGGCCGCCCGGGCCACGTCCACGATGCCGTGAGCCATGCGGGGGATTGTGCTCTGCGCCGACCGGGCGGGTCCACCCTCATCGACACCGGGTTGCCGTGGGAGCGCGACCGCATCGTGCGGGACGGCACGTGCCGTCCCGGGGACGCTGGGTTCGCGCGCGCACGAGCACTGACGTGCCCGTCAGCGCCTGTCAGTGCCGGTCAGCGCCTGTCAGTGCCCGTCGGGCCCGTCAGCGCCCGATGCTGCGCAGCACCGCGACGGCGCCGTCGTCGTCGATCGAGCCGGTGACCTCGTCCGCCGCGAGCCGCACGTGCTCGGACGCGTGCCCCATCGCCACCCCGCGGGCGGCCCAGCGCAGCATCTCGACGTCGTTGCCGCCGTCGCCCACCGCCACCGTCGCGAACGGCTCGACGCCCAGCGCGCGCCGGACCTCCTCCAGCGCGCTGGCCTTCGACACCCCGCCCGGGGTGAGGTCCAGCCAGGCGCTCCAGCCGACCGCGTACGACACCTGGTGCAGGCCGACCCGCTCGACGAGCGCGTGGAACTCCTCCGGCGTGCTCCCCGGGTCCCGGACGACGACGCGGGTCGCCGGCTCGGCCACCAGGTCGTCGAACGGCACCACCGTCTGGTCGCCCGTGAGCTCGTTCTCCGGGAACGCCCGCGACACCTTGAACCCGTGGCCCAGGTCCTCGACGGCGAACAGCGCGTCGGGCAGCTCCATCTGGAGCAGCCGGAGCGCCGGCTCCGGGTCGAACGTGATCGTGCTGGTCACCTCGTACCCGCCGGGCAGCGACGGGTCGAGCCGCGCCGTCACGGCGCCGTTCGAGCAGACCACCCAGCCGGACGTGATCCCCAGGTCCTGCGCCACCGGGACCGCGCTGCGCACGCCGCGACCGGTCGCGAGGACGACGTGCGCCCCCGCGTCCCGCAGCGACGCCAGGCAGCCGCGCACCTCGTCCGAGACCACGCCGTCGTAGGTGAGCAGCGTGCCGTCGACGTCCAGCGCGACGAGCGTGCCGGCCGCGGTGCGCGGGTGGGTCATCGGGATCCGCCTCCGGTGGTGGCGCGGGCCGTCGGCTCGAGGACCTCGAGGCCGCCCAGGTACGGACGCAGCCCCTCCGGCACCCGGACCGAGCCGTCGGCCTGCTGGTGGTTCTCCAGGATCGCGACGATCCAGCGGGTCGTCGCGAGGGTGCCGTTCAGGGTCGCGACCGGACGGACCTCGCCGTCCGCGGTCCGCTCCCGGACGCCGAGGCGCCGGGCCTGGAACGTCGTGCAGTTCGACGTCGAGGTCAGCTCGAGGTACCGCTCCTGGCTCGGGAGCCACGCCTCGCAGTCGAACTTGCGCGCGGCGCTCGACCCCAGGTCCCCCGCCGCCGTGTCGATCACCCGGTACGGCAGGCCGGCCAGGGCGAGCATCTGCTCCTCCCAGCCCAGGATGCGGCGGTGCTCGTCGGCGGCGTCCTCGACGGTCGTGTAGCTGAACGCCTCGACCTTGTGGAACTGGTGCACCCGGATGATGCCGCGGGTGTCCTTGCCGTACGACCCGGCCTCGCGCCGGTAGCACGCCGACCAGCCCGCGTACCGCCGCGGACCCGCCGACAGGTCGAGGATCTCCCCCGAGTGGTAGCCCGCGAGCGCCACCTCGCTGGTGCCGACCAGGTACAGGTCGTCGGCCTCCAGGCGGTAGATCTCGTCCGCGTGCGCACCCAGGAACCCGGTGCCCGCCATGATCTCGGGCTTCACCAGCGTCGGCGTGATGACCGGGGTGAAGCCGGCGGCGAGCGCGCGGTCGACGGCCGCGTTCAGCAGCGCGAGCTCGAGGCGGGCGCCGATCCCGGTCAGGTAGTAGAACCGCGCGCCGGACACCTTGGCGCCGCGCTCGGTGTCGATCGCCTGCAGGCCCTCGCCGAGCTCGAGGTGGTCGCGCACCCGGAAGTCCGCGCCGTACTCGGCCCCGAAGTCGCGCGGGGTGCCCTCGTGCCGCAGCACGACGTAGTCGTCCTCGCCGCCGGCCGGGACGCCGTCCTCGATGACGTTGCCGATCCGGCGCGCGAGCTCGGTGGCGTGCGCCTCCGCGGCGTCGGCGTCGGCCTGCAGCGCCTTGACCTGCTCGGCGAGCGTCTTGCCGCGGGCCAGCAGCGCCTGCTTCTCGTCGCCCTGCGCGGACGCCACCTGCTTGCCCAGGGACTTCTGCTCCGCGCGGAGCTGCTCGAAGTCGGTGAGCGCGGCGCGGCGGCGGGCGTCCGCGTCGAGCACCTGGTCCACGAGCCCCGGGTCGTCCCCGCGGGCCACCTGGCTGGCGCGGACGACGTCGGGGTCCTGCCGGAGCAGCTTCAGATCGATCACCAGGCGAGCGTACCGACCGCCGCCACCCCGGCCCGCCCCCAGTCCCCCGGGTGGATCCACCCGGTCCGGGATGGCGGGGTCGCGCTCGACACGCCCGGCGCGCCGTCCCGGGTGGATCCACCCCGCGCGGGACGGGGACGCGGGGCCGTAGATTCGGCGCATGACCTGGGAAGGATGGCTCGCGCTCGTCGCCGCCGTGCTGTCCGTGGTGGCCCTCGGGGTCTCCGCGGTCGTCTGGCGGCGGACCGCCCCGACGCGCCGGACCGGGACCGTCGTGGGGACCGCGTCCGCGCCCGACGAGCCGGCACCGCACCGGCCGCTGGTGGCGTTCGTCGCGAACCCCTCGAAGCCCGACGTGCCGGACCTGCGCGCCCAGGTGCGGCGCGCGTGCGCGGAGCAGTACCTGCCCGAGCCGCTGTGGCTGGAGACCACGCTCGACGACCCGGGCGTCGGGCAGACGCGCGACGCGGTCGCCCGCGGGGCGGACGTGGTGGTGGCGCTGGGCGGCGACGGCACGGTGCGCGCGGTCGCGGAGGGCCTGGTCGGCACGGGCGTCCCGATGGGGCTGGTCCCGGTCGGCACCGGGAACCTGCTGGCGCGGAACCTCGACATCCCGATCGGCGACCCGCTGGCCGCGCTGCAGATCGCGCTGGACGGCACGGACCGCACGATCGACGTCGGCTGGCTGCGGGTGCTGAAGTTCGAGTCCGGGGTGGACGACGACATCGCCGAGGCCGCCGACGACCTGCCCGCGGACACCGACGTACCGCGGGACCACATCTTCCTGGTGATCGCCGGGGTGGGGTTCGACGCGGCGATGGTCGCGGACGCCGACGACGACCTCAAGGCGCGGGTCGGCTGGATGGCCTACTTCGTCGCCGGCATCAAGCACCTGCACGGCCGCCGCCTGCGCACGACCGTCCGCCTCGACCACGAGGACGCCGAGCCGGCCCGGGTCCGCAGCCTGCTGATCGGCAACTGCGGCCGGCTGCCCGGCGGCATCACGCTGCTGCCCGACGCGGTCCTCGACGACGGCTGGCTGGACGTCGCGGCGATCGACACCCGGGGCGGCGTCGCGGGCTGGGCGCAGCTCCTCGGCGAGGTGGTCCTGCAGGGCGTGGGCGTCCGCACCGAGCTGCCCGCGAAGATCGGCCGGATCGACCACGCCCGCGCCCGCGAGGTGCACGTGGAGATCGACGGCGGCGAGTGGGTGCAGGTCGACGGCGACGTGATCGGCCAGGTCACGGAGCTGTCCGCGCGCGTCGACCCGGGCGCCCTGGTCGTCCGCGTCGCGCACCCCTGACCCGCCTCACCCGCACCCGCACCGCGCCCGACCCGCACCCGCACCCGCACCCGCACCCGCCGAGATCGGACGTCCCGGCCGAGGTCGCACCTCCTACGGACCTACCTCGGCCCGATGGTCCTACCTCGCCGTCCCCGAGCGAGGGCCCGGCCCCGTCCTCGGCCCGGTCCTCGGCCCGGGAGCGGCAGCGGCCCGGGAGCGGCGCCGCGTCAGACCGACGTGCCGCCGCGGACGGAGCGCAGGCGGTCCCGCGCGGCCCGGAAGTCGGGGTCGGCGGTGCCGAGGTGCACGTCGGCGGCGCGGCCGTCGGCCCGCGGGTAGGACCCGAGGTACCGGACCAGCGGGCACACCCGGTGCAGGCCCATGAACGCCTCGCCCATCCGCTCCTCGGCGATGTGCCCCTCGGCGTCGAGGGAGAACGAGTACCGGCCGAGCGAGTCCCCGATCGGCCGGGACTCGATGCGCGACAGGTTCACGCCGCGCGCCGCGAACTGCTCGAGCATCGTCAGCAGCGCGCCCGCCTCGTTGCTGGGCAGGTGCACGACGAGCGTGGTCTTGTCGGCACCCGTGGGCTGCGGGACCTCCCCCGGCGGGCCCACGACGACGAACCGGGTGACCGCGTCGGGGTTGTCGGCGACGCCGTCGGCGAGGACGTCGAGCCCGTAGTGCGTCGGCGCGGCGGGCGGGACGAGCGCGGCGTCGAAGCCCAGCGCCTCCCCGGCGTCGGGCGACCCGGCGGCCTCGGCCAGCAGCGCGGCGGGCGCGGTGTTCGAGGTCGCGGGCACGTGCACGGCGCCGGGCAGGTGCGCGGCGAGCCACCGGCGGCACTGCACCCAGGCGTGCGGGTGCGCGGCGACGCGGCGGACGTCCGCGAGCGCGACCCCGGGCCGCCCGACCAGGGTGAAGCCCACAGGCACGAGCACCTCGCGGTGCAGCACCAGCGGGCTGCCGACGGCGAGCGCGTCGAGGGTCGCCGTGACGCCGCCCTCGATGGTGCTCTCGATGGCGACCACGGCGCGGTCGGCCTGCCCGGTGCGGACCGCCTCGATCGCGGAGACCACGTCGGCCTGCGGGAGGTACTCCGCCTCGCGCGGGTCGGCGACCTGCCGGAGCGCTGCCTCCGTGAACGTGCCCGCGGGTCCGAGGTACGCGTAGCGGGTGCGGCCGGGCATCGGGACCTCCGGGTGGTGCGGGCGGCGCTCGTGAGGACGCGGTGAGCGCCCTGTGCGGCGCGGGTGCACGTGCGGGCGGGGACGCCCGGCACGACGCGACCGACAGTAGTGCGCCCGTACGCTGGCACGGTGCTCCTGTCCACGCCCGTGCCGTGCCCGTCCGACCCGGGCGGACCGCCCCAGCCGGCGCGGCGCCGCGCGCCCGGCGCCCGGCTGCTCGCCGTCGCACTGGCGCTGGTCGCCGTCGGCACCGGCTGGCTGACCGCCGCCCCGACGGCCGCCGCCGCGCAGGAGCCCGCGCCCGAGCAGCCGGTGGTGCTGCTCGGCGTGACCGGGCTGCGCTGGGACGACCTCGGGTCGCTCACGACGCCGTCGCTGTGGGAGCTGTCCCGCGAGGCGTCGGTCGGGACGACGGTGGTGCGCAGCCGCTGGTCGTACACCTGCCCCAGCGCGGGCTGGCTCGCGGTCTCGGCCGGCGGGCGCTCGGACGACGTGCGGGTCGCCGACGGCACCTGCCGCACGCTGCGCGACCCCTTGGCGAACGGCGCGGTGCCGGGGTGGCAGGACTACCTCGACGCGACCGACGCCTCGCCGTACGACTCCCGCCTCGGGCTGCTGGGCGACACCGTCGCGGCCGCCGGGGTGACGGCGACGGGCGTCGGGCCGGGCGCGGCGATCGCCCTGGCCGGCGCCGACGGGATGCCCGTCGGGACCCACGTGCGCGAGCCCGCGGACGCCGACGCGCTCGAGGCGGTCGTCGGGGACGCCCTCGCCACGTCCCGCCTGGTCGTGGTCGACGCGGGCGTGGTGCGGGACCCGGGCTACCAGACGCGCGGTCGCTCGGAGGCGGACGGCACCGCGACCGGCGAGGGCGAGCAGGCCCCCGACGTGTCCGGGACGGACGTCGTCATCGAGCCCACCCGCGCGGAGCAGGTCCAGGCCATCGACGCGCACGTCGGCGCCGTGCTCGACGCGGTCGCCGCGTCCCGCACGGACATCACCGTGCTGCTGTTCTCCCTCGCGGACTCCAGCCGCCGCGCGCAGCTGCAGGTCGCCGCCGCGACGGGTCCGACGCCGTCCGGGGGCGTCTACGCGGGTGGCACGATCGGCTCGCAGTCGACCCGGCAGCCCGGCTACCTCCAGGCCACGGACATCGCGCCGACCGTGCTCGACGCGCTGGGCGTCCGCGACCGCGCCCCCGCGGGCGCGCTGGTCGGGTCGGGCATCCGGTTCTCGCCGGACGACGCGACCGCGGGCGAGCGGGTCGCGTACCTGATGGACCAGAACCGCCAGGCGCAGGCCGCCAAGCCCCTGGTCGGCAGCTTCTACGTGTGGTGGGTCGGCGCGAACCTCGCCCTGTACCTGCTGGTGATGGTCGGTCTGAACAGCCGGGTCCGTCGCTGGTGGCTGGACCTCCTGCACCGGCTCCGCCCGGGGCACGACGCCGGTCCCGAGCACCCGCGCCGGGTGCTGCACGGCCTGCGGGTCGCGGCGGTGCTGGTGGCCGCGGTGCCGGTGTCGACGTTCCTGGCGAACCTGGTCCCGTGGTGGCGGTCGTCCTCGCCCGCGTGGGCGCTGGTGGTCGTGGTCGTCGGGTTCGCCGCGCTCATCACCGCGCTCACGCTCGCGGCGCCCTGGTGGCGCACGCGGCTGCTGGGCCCGCTGGGCGTGGTCGGCGCGGTCACGGCACTGGTCCTCGCGGTCGACGTGGCGACCGGGGCCCGCCTCGCGCTGGACTCGATGATGGGGCCGGGGTCGCTCGTCGCGGGCCGGTTCTACGGGTTCGGCAACCCGGCGTTCGCCCTGTTCGCCACGGCGATGATCCTCACGACGGTCGCGCTCGCGGACCCGCTGCTCCGCCGGGGCCGCCGCGGCCTGGCGGTCGGCGTCGTGGCCGTGATGGGCGTGACCGCGACGGTCGTCAACGGCACGCCGAGCATCGGCGCGGACTTCGGCGGCCCCCCCGCGCTGGTGCCGGGGTTCGGCATCCTCGCGCTGCTGGCCGCCGGGATCCGGTTGAACTGGCGCCGGGTCCTGCTGGTGCTCGCCGCCGGCGCGGTGACGGTCATCGGCATCGCCACCCTCGACTACCTGCGCCCCCCGGACGAGCGCACCCACCTCGGCGCGTTCATCGAGACCGTGCTCGACGGCGGCCTGTGGACGGTGCTGCTGCGCAAGGGCCAGGCGAACCTCGGCATCCTGTTCGGCAGCGAGCAGACGCTGCTGGCGATCGGCGGCCTGCTGCTGGTCGTGCTGCTGGTCGGGCGGCCCGCGCGGTCGGCGGTCAGCGCCCCCGACGGCGGCCCGTACGCGTGGCTGTCCGGCGGGGCGCCCGTACGCCGGCTCGCCACGGACGCGCCGATGCTGCTCAAGGGCCTGATCGCGCTCGCCGTCACGCTGGGCATCGGGTTCGCGCTGAACGACTCCGGCGTGGTCATCCCCGCGACGGGGATCGGCCTGGCGGTCCCGCTGCTGGCCGCGGTCTGCGCGAGCTGGATGCTGCTGCTACCGGCGTCGGCGACCGTGCCGGGAGCCGATCCCTTCACGGACGACGGCGCCGGGGCCGAGGCTCAGCGCACCGTCCGGAACGCCGGCGGCCTCGCGCCGACCATCCCCGGCAGCGCCGGACCGGGCACGTCGACCGGCCGCACGGCCAGCTCGAACGCCGAGGGCCGCCCGAACAGGTAGCCCTGCGCGAGGTCGCAGCCGAGGGACCGCAGCGCCGTGTACCGGGGCTCGTCCTCGACGCCCTCGGCGATCACGTCGGCGCCCAGCGACCGGCCGAGCGCGACGATCGCCTCGACCACGCCGCCCGCGCGCGAGCCCACCGGGCCGCCGCCGCCGAGCCCCTGCACGAACGACTGGTCGATCTTCAGCAGCGTCACCGGGTAGTCGTGCAGCCGGGACAGCGACGAGTAGCCGGTGCCGAAGTCGTCGATGGCGACGCCGATGCCCGTCTCGCGCAGCGCCCGCAGCATGGGGACGGCGCGGGCGTCGTCGGCGAGCGCGCTCTCGGTGACCTCGATGCCGAGCCAGCTCGGCGGCGCGTCGTGCGCGGCGAGCGTGTCGACCACGAGCGTCACCAGGTCCGGGCGGTCCTTGGCGGCCGCGAACTGCCGCGGGGAGACGTTGACCCAGACGCGCAGGTCCGCCCCGGTGCGGCGGTTGTGCGCGCTGACCTCGCCGAGCGCGCGGTCCAGCGCCCACGCGCCGAGGTCGCCGATCAGGCCGGTCTCCTCCGCCACCGGGATGAACTCCGCCGGGGACACGGGCCCGCGGGTGCGGCTGGTCCAGCGCATCAGCGCCTCGACGCCCTCGACGCGTCCGGTGATGAGGTCGACCTCGGCCTGGTAGACGAGCGTGACCTCGCCCTCCTCGACCGCGCGCCGCAGGTCGGCGGCCATCGTGAGCCGCTGGCGCGCGTGGTCGGCGCCGTGCTCCTCGTACCAGTGGTGGGTGCTGCCGCCGGCGGCCTTCGCCCCGTACATCGCGACGTCGGCGCAGCGCAGCAGCTCGTCCCAGGGCATCGCGCCGGGCTCGGCGTGCACCACGCCGACGCTGCACCCGACGGCGAACTCCTCGTCGCGCAGCACGAACGGCTCGTCGAACGCGGTGACCAGCCGCCGCGCGACCCGCTCGGCCGTCGCCGCGTCCACGTCGGGCAGCAGCACCACGAACTCGTCGCCGCCGAGCCGCGCGGCGGTCGCCCGGTCCGGCAGGTCCGCGGCGACCCGGCCCGCGGCCCGCTGCAGCAGCTCGTCGCCGACCACGTGGCCGTAGGAGTCGTTGACGAGCTTGAACCGGTCGAGGTCGAGCAGCAGCAGCGCCGTGCCCTCCCGCGAGGTCGCCAGCGCCGCGACGGCCCGCTCGCGCGCGAGGTCCCGGTTCGGCAGGCCGGTCAGCGAGTCGTGCGTGGCCGCGTGCGTGAGCCGGTCCTGCGCCTCGCGGAACCGGGTGACGTCCCGCGCCACCACCAGCACCGAGTCGACGCCCCCGTCGGGCCCGGGCTCGGGGACGGCGCGCACGTCGTACCAGTGGCCGCCGGACGGCGCCGACATGCTGATCAGGCGCCGGGGGTCGGCGTCGACGTCCACCCCGGGCTCGGTGCCCAGGGCGATCATGTGGTGCGCGAGCGCGCGGACGGCGTCCATCACCGCGGACCGACCGGACAGCTCCTTGACCGTGCGCCCGAGGTCGTCCTCGGTGAGCGAGGCCGCGCGCCGCATCGCCTCGTTCACGAACTGCAGGCAGCCGTCCGCGTCCACCCGGGCGAGCGCGTCGGGCGTGTTGCGGGTGATCGACTCCAGGTCCCGGGTGCGCAGCGCCAGCGCCCGGGTCCGCTCCGCGGCGAGCACCACCGCCCGCACCTCCGCTGCGGCCCGGGAGCCCATCAGCCCGACGACCAGCCCGGTCAGCAGCAGCCCGAGCACCAGCGGGAACCAGGCGAGGGGCCCGGGCTCGGCCTGCGGGGCGGCGACGAGGGTCCAGGTCCGGCCGGCCACGGGCACGTCGAGGGTCTGCGCGGTCCCGGAGCCGGCGCGGTCCGGTGCGGCGGCGGGGACCGTGCCCGCCGTGCCGTCCGCGAGCTCGCCCAGCACGGTCGCGCCGTCGCGCACGACGATCGCGTCGCGGGGCCGGGTGGGCACCTGGTCGAGCAGCGGGGCGACCCGGAACGTGACGACCGTCCAGCCGAGCAGCAGCCGCTGCCGTGCGGCGACGTCGTCGGGCGGGGCGGGCGCGTCGTACACCGGAGCGACCACCGCGGCCTCCGGCCCCACCGCCGAACCCGCCCGAGCCACCAGGCCGGTGTCGGCCGGGTGGCTGTCGGCGGTCAGGGCGTCCACCGGGTAGACGGCCGACAGGGCGGGCCGGCCCGTGTCCCGCGCGACGGTGAGCGCCGCGGCCACGGCGGACAGCGCGGAGGGGGCGCCGGTGCCCGCGACCAGGCCGTCGAGCAGGGACGGCGCGCCCGAGCGGACCATGCCGCCGACCGTGACGCCGTGCGGGGTTGTCGTCCCGGCGGGCGCGAGGTGCACCGGTGCGGCGGGGTCGGCCCCGTCGGACGCCGCCACCCAGCCGATCCCGGCGGTCGCGACACCGGCGGTGCCGTCGGCACCGCCGCCCGACACGGCTCCCTCCGCGGATCCCAGCACCTCGACGTGCACGTCCCACGCCGCGACGCCGTCGTCCCAGGAGGTGGCCTCGGTGGGCGTGAGCAGCCGGGCGGCGGCGCGGGCCAGCCGGGTCTGCACGTCCACGCGGCCGGAGACCGACTCCGCCGTGACGGCGAGCTGCGCGCGGGTCGCGGCGTGGATCCGCTCGCGCTGCTGCTGCGCGTCGAGCGCGGAGAACGCCAGGGTCAGCACCAGGCCGAGCGGGATCAGCACGGCGAGGATGAAGCGCAGCCGGCGACGGGCGCGCCGACGGGCGTCGAGCGGCATCCGCACCTCCCTCGGGCTCGTCACGGCGGTCCGCGCCGCCGGCGGCGGACCAGCGCGTACACCTCCCATCGGTCGCGAGGGGTCCGGACGCGACCCCTGTGGCGAACTTCACCCGGGTGCGCGCCGCCGGGCGAGCCGATCCCCTGCGGCAGCGCGGATGCCCCTAGACTCGCCGACGTGATCTTCAAGTCGGTGGGCGAGGGCAGGCCCTATCCCGATCACGGCCTCGTCACGCCCAAGCAGTGGGCCGAGGTGCCGCCGCGCCAGGTCCGCCTGGACGAGCTGGTCACCACCAAGCGGGACCTCAACCTGGACAACCTCCTGTCGGAGGACTCCACGTTCTACGGGGACCTGTTCGCGCACGTCGTGCAGTGGCGCGGCGTCCTCTACCTGGAGGACGGCCTGCACCGTGCCGTGCGTGCCGCCCTGCACCAGCGGCCCGTGCTGCACGCGCGCGTCCTCGTGATCGAGAACGATGAGCGCTGACCGCACCCCGGACGCCGCCCGCCAGCGACGCCACCGGCACGTCCGCGAGCGCCAGGCCGTCGTGTTCGGCGTGCTGCTGGGTGGCCTCGCGGTCGCCGCGCTCGGCGCCGCCGCCGTCTACACCGGCAGCTGGACGCCGCCCCTGCTCGCGCGCGGCTTCTCGTCCCCCGCCCCGACGGGCCTGGCCGCGGCGAACTCGCCGTGCCCGCCCGAGGGCGCCACGCCCGTCCCGTACGGCCAGGTGACGGTGAACGTCCTCAACTCCACCAGCCGGATCGGGCTCGCGGGCGACACCGCGTCCGCGCTGGCGTCGCGCGGGTTCGTCGTCGCTTCGCAGAACAACGCCGCCGCGATGGGCTACACCGGCTACGACGGCACCGCGCTGATCCAGTTCGGCACGCAGGGCGTGGCCGCCGCGTACACCGTCGCCGCGCAGTTCGACACCCCGCAGCTCGTGCTCGACACCCGGGCGGACGCGACCGTCGACGTCGTGGTCGGCAAGACCTACAACGCGCTGGTCGCGGCGGCCGACGTCGTGCTCGTCGCGGACCAGCCGTTCGCCGTGCCGGAGGGCTGCATCGCCCTCGACCAGGTCACCGCGGTCCCCCAGCCGACGCCGCCCCCGGCACCCGAGGCGACCGCGCCCCCGGCCGAGGGCTGACGCCCCCGGCCGGTCCGCCTCAGCGGCCGAGCTCGGTCCCGCCCGGCACGGACGCCGGGGACGCCGGCTCCTGGGTGGTGCCGCGCCACCGGGCCACGGCCCGCATCAGGTGGTAGACGCCGATCGCCGCGGCCGAGCCCAGCGCGATGCCCTCGAACGTGAGGTCGCCGACGGCCCACGTGTAGTTGGCGATGCCGATGACCAGCGCGACGGCCGCCGTGGTGAGGTTCACGGGGTTCGAGAAGTCGACCTTGTTCTGCACCCAGATCCGGGCGCCGAGCACGCCGATCATCCCGTAGAGCACCGTGGTCGCGCCGCCGAGGACGCCGGCGGGGATCGTGTTGATCAGCTCGCCGAACTTCGGCGACAGGCTCAGCACCAGCGCCGTGGCGGCCGCGACCCAGTAGGCCGCCGTCGAGTACACCTTGGTCGCCGCCATCACGCCGATGTTCTCCGCGTAGGTGGTGGTCCCGGAGCCGCCGCCGACGCCCGCGAGCGTGGTGGCCAGGCCGTCGGCGAGCAGCGCGCGGCCGGTGAGCGGGTCGAGGTCCTTGCCGGTCATCGCGGCGACGGACTTCACGTGGCCGACGTTCTCGGCGATCAGCACGAACACCACGGGCAGGAACAGCCCGAGCAGCCGCGGCTCGAACGTCGGGGTGACGAACTCCGGCAGCCCGACCCACGCGGCCTCGCCGACGGCGGTGAAGTCGACCTCGCCGCGCAGGGTCGCCACCGCGTAGCCGATCACGACGCCGACCAGGATCGACAACCGGCCGAGGATGCCGCGGAACAGCACGCCGGTGAGCACGATCGCCGCGAGGGTGACCACGGCGGTCACCGGTGCGGCACGGAACCCGCTGCACGCGCCGCTGTCGTCGCAGGTGCCCCACGCGGTCGGCGCGAGGTTGAAGCCGATCAGCGCGACGACGGTGCCGGTGACGACCGGGGGCATCACGAGGTCGATCCACCGGGAGCCGGCGAGGTGCACCACGAGGCCGATCAGCGCGAGCAGCACGCCGGTGAGCAGCACGCCGCCGACGGCCGCGGACTGCCCGCCGGACGCGGTCGCCGCGACGATCGGGCCGATGAACGCGAAGCTCGAGCCCAGGTACGAGGGCAGCCTGTTCCCCGTGACCAGCAGGAACACGACGGTGCCGAGGGCGGAGAACAGCAGCGTCGTCGCCGGGGAGAACCCGGTGAGCAGCGGCACCAGGAACGTCGCGCCGAACATGGCGACGACGTGCTGCATGCCGATCCCGATGGTCCGGGGCCAGGACAGCCGCTCGTCCGGGGCGACGACCGCCCCCGGCTCGACGCGCCTGCCGTCGCCGTGCACCCGCCACCCGATCGCGCTCACGCCGGTCCCGCCTCCTCGTGGCGCGGCGGACCGTCCGCGCGCCGGGGGCAGGCTACCGGGCCCGCTTCACCCGGTCGGGCGCCCGCGTAGGGTGTGGACGCCCGCACCCGCCCGCCCACGCCCGAGGTGACGTCATCGACCGCCTGCTGCGCTCGCGCCCCGCCCTGTGGACCGCGTTCGTGCTGGTGCACGGCTGGATCACGTACGTCGGCACCGTCCTGATCCCCGCGCGGGCCTTCTGGGACCTCGACCTGTACCGCTGGTGGATGTGGCAGGGCCTGCACCAGGGCGTGTGGCCGGTGCTGGACGGCGACTGGGTGTACCCCGCCGGGGCCGTCGTGCCGATGGCGCTGCCCGCGCTGGTCGACGCCGTCGGCACCCGGCCGTACGCGCTCGCCTGGTCCGCGATGGTCGCGCTGCTGAACGCGGTCGCGGTGCTGGTGCTGCTGCGCCGGGCCGGCGCGGGCGCGACAGGTGTCCGCGGCGTCGTCGAGGCCCCCCGGCACGACCCGGCGGTCGGCGCGTGGTGGTGGCTGGGGTTCGTGCTGCTGCTCGGTCCGGTGGCGGTCGGGCGGCTGGACGCCGTGGTCGCGCCGGTCGTCGTCGTCGCGCTCACGGTCGCGCTGCGGCACCCGGCGGTGGCGTCCGCCCTGCTCACGGCGGGTGCGTGGGTCAAGGTCGCCCCCGGCGCGCTGCTGCTGGCCCTCGTGCTCGTCGTCCGCCGCCCCTGGCGGGACCTCGTGCTGCCCGCCGCCGCGGTGTGCGCGGTGGTGGTCGGCGCGGTCGCGGCCGGCGGCGGGCTCGGGCACCTCACGAGCTTCCTCACCGAGCAGGGCGACCGCGGGCTCCAGCTCGAGTCCGTCGCCGCGACGCCGTGGCTGGTCGCCGGCATCACCAGCCCGGACGTGCGGGTGGTGCTCAACGACGCGATCACGACCTGGGAGATCGCCGGGCCGGGGACCGCGGGCGTCGCCGCCGCGCTGGGGCTGGTCCTGCCGGTCGCGCTGGCGCTCGTCACCGGCCTGCTCGCGTGGGTGCGGCTGCGCGCCGGCGACGCCCTGGACACCGCGGGGTTCCTCGCGCGCGGGGCGCTGCTGCTCGCGGTCGTGCTGATCCTGGCGAACAAGGTCGGCTCGCCGCAGTTCGTCGGCTGGCTGGCCGGGCCCGTGGTCGTCGGCCTCGCCCGGCCCGGGCTCGCCGGCCTGCGGTCCTGGCGGGTGCCGGCGGTGCTGGTGCTCGTCGTCGCGGGGCTCACGCAGGTCGTGTTCCCGGTCGCCTACGACGCGATCACCCTGCAGCAGGCGGGCCCGACGCTGGTGCTCGCGCTCCGCAACGTGCTGCTGGTCGTGCTCGCGGTGGTGGTGGCCCGCGACCTGGTCCGCACGGGGCGTGCGGACCGGTCGCGGGCGCCCGGACTCAGCGCAGCTGCGGCATGACCTCGGAGGCCACCAGCTCCAGGTGGTCGAGGTCGTGCAGGTCCAGCACCTGCAGGTAGACGCGGGTCGCGCCCAGCTCGGCGAGCGAGCCCAGGCGGTCGACGATCGCGGTCGGCGTGCCGGCGATGCCGACCTCGCGCAGCTCCTTCGGGTCGCGGCCGATCGCGGCGGCCCGGCGGTCGACCTCGGCGTCGTCACGGCCCGCGCACAGCACGAGCGCCGCGGACAGCGTCAGGGACTCCGGGTCGCGGCCGATCGTCCGGCACGCCTCGCGGACGGTCTCGAACTTCTCGCCCACGACGTCCAGCGCGGGGAACGACAGGTTGAACTCGGTGGCGAACCGGGCGGCCAGCGCGGGGGTCCGCTTCGGGCCGAGGCCGCCGACGATCACCGGCACCCCCGCCTTCGACGGGTCCAGCGGGGAGGTCTGCACGGGCTTCGGCAGCGCGGGGCTGCGCGTCAGCGTGTAGTGCTCGCCGGCGTAGTCGAACGTCTCGCCCACCGGCGTGCCCCACAGGCCGGTGACGACCTCGAGCTGCTCGGTCAGCGGGCCGAACCGCTTCTCCGGGAACGGGATGCCGTACGCCGCGTGCTCCTCGGCGTACCAGCCGGCGCCGAGCCCGAGCTCGACGCGGCCGCCCGACATCTGGTCGACCTGCGCGACCTGGATCGCGAGGACACCCGGGTGCCGGAACGTCGCGGAGGTGACCAGCGTGCCGAGCCGGATCCGGCTGGTCTCGCGCGCCAGGCCGGCGAGCGTCGTCCACGCGTCGGTCGGGCCGGGCAGGCCGTCGCCGCCCATCGTCAGGTAGTGGTCGGAGCGGAAGAACGCGTCGTAGCCCAGCTCCTCCGTGGCACGCGCCACGGCCAGGAGGTCGTCGTAGGTCGCGCCCTGCTGCGGTTCGGTGAAGATCCTCAGGTCCATGCCCCCGAGCCTTTCACGCCCGCGGAGCCGTGCACGCCGACGCCGGGGTAGCGTCGTCGGCGTGCTGCGCAGCATCCGGTGGTCGAGCCTCGCCGTGGTCGCGGGCGCCCTGACGCTGACGGTCGTCTGCCTGGTGCTGGCCGCACGCGGCGCCGTGTGGGCGCTGCTCGTCGCGCTGGTGAGCGCCGCGACGGCGGTCCGCGAGGTGCGCGCGCTGCGCCGGCTCGACCGGGCCCCGCGCGCTCGACCCGCGCGGACGCGCCCGTCCGTGAGACCGTGAGCGCATGGTGACGCAGCTCGGCCTGGCCCTCGACGCGCTCGCGGTCGCGGACTGGCGCCGACGCACCGCCCAGACCTACGCGGACGTGCGCCGGATCGCGGAGTCCGACCCCGCCGCCGCGCACGCCGAGTGGGTCGCCCGCCGCGACGAGCTGTTCGCCGAGCACGCCGCGTCCCCCCTGCGGCCCGCGGCCAAGGCCGTGTTCACCGGCCTGTCGGTGGCGCCCTACGACCCGGCCTTCCGGTTCGAGGTCCGGGTGCGCGCCACCTCCGCGCAGCGGCTCGAGGTCGCGACCGGCACCGACGGCGTCGTCCCGTTCGACCGGGTCGGCCGCGTCGAGCTCGACGGCCTCGGCGGGTTGTCCGTGTGGGCGCTGCGCAGCTACGGCGGCGGCATCTTCATCCCCGTGAAGGACCGCACCGCGGGGCGCGGCACCTACGGCGGCGGCCGGTACCTGCTGGACACCGTCAAGCACGCCGACCTGGGCCGTGCGGCCGACGGCGGCCTCGTGCTCGACCTCAACTTCGCCTACAACCCGTCGTGCGCGTACGACCCGGCGTGGGCGTGCCCGCTCGCGACCCGCGGCAACGTGCTCGACGCGGAGGTCCCCGTCGGCGAGCAGCAGCCCGACCCGCTGATCGTCGCCGACTTCGAGCTCGAGTAGCGCCGCCTACGCTGGTCCGGTGCCCCTGACGATCGAGACCCGCACCGCCGCCACGATCACCGCCGCCGAGCTGTACCCGCTGCTGCGGCTGCGCGTCGACGTGTTCGTCGTCGAGCAGGACTGCCCGTACCCCGACCTCGACGGCCAGGACCTGCTGGACGACACCCTGCAGGTCTGGGCGCACGAGGACGGCGAGGTGCTCGGCTGCATCCGGGTGCTGCGGTCCTCCGGCGCCGAGCCCGCGATCGGCCGGGTGGCGACCGCCGGGGCCGCCCGGGGACGGGGCGTCGCCGCCGCGCTGATCCGGCACGGCCTCACCCTGGTGCGCCCCGGCGCGACGGTGCACCTGCACGCGCAGGCGCACCTCGAGGACTGGTACGCGCGGTTCGGGTTCGCCCGCGCGGGCGAGGACGACGTCGAGGACGGCATCCCGCACCTGCCGATGACGCTGGTCGCACCCGGCCCCGCCGCCTGACTCAGCGCTGGCAGGTCGGGCACCAGTAGAGCTTGCGCCCCGCCATCTCCTCGACGACGACCGGGGTGCCGCACGTCCGGCACGGCTCACCGCCGCGCCCGTAGACCCAGTGCCGCAGCGACCGGTCCCGCAGCGCCGCCGCGCGGCCCGCGTCGTCCAGGTCCTCGCGCGTCAGCATCACGCCCGTGCGGATCCCGTCCGCGAGCAGCACCGCCCAGTCGTCCCACAGCGCCCGCGCCGTCCCGGCCGGGACCCGCCTGCCGGGCACGTGCGGGTCGAGCCGCGCGCGGTACAGCAGCTCCGCGCGGTAGATGTTGCCGATCCCCGCGACCACCGCCTGGTCCATCAGCAGCTGACCGACGGGCGTCCCCCGCGACGTCAGCCGCCGGACCATCTCGTCCCCGCCCGCGCCGTCGTCCGACGCCGGGTCCGGCCCCAGGCGCGCGACCGCCAGCGCCGCGGCCGCCGGGTCGAGCACCTCGCACGCCGTGGGACCGCGCAGGTCCGCGACCGTCGCCTCCGCGGCGAGCCGCACCCGGACCTGCCCGACCGGGGCCGGCGGGAACGGCGCGTCCGGCTCGTCGGCCCCGGCGTCGTCGCGCTCGCGCTCCTCCTCGCCGATCCGGACCGAGCGGCGCACCCGCGGCGCCCCGAGGCTCGCGACCGCCTCCGCCCCCTCGACCAGCGGGGACACCACGCCGTGCAGGTCCCACGCCCCGTACAGCCCGAGGTGCACCCGCAGCACGTGCCCGCCCTCGAACGTGAGGAACAGCTGCTTGCCGACCGCCGACGACCCCAGCAGCTCCCGGCCGTCGAGCAGCGCGGCCCCCGCCGCGAACCGCCCCTGCGGCGACGACACCGCCAGGCGGTGCCCGACGAGGTCCCGGTCGAACTGGCGGGCGATGCGGTGGACGGTGTGACCCTCGGGCATCCGCCCAGGTTAGGCGCGCCCCCGCCGCCGCGCCGCCCCGTACCCGCTCCCCCGTCGCTGTCCCCGCTCCCGCGTCGCTGTCCCCGACGAGGGGTCACGACACGCTGGGTGCGTCGCCCGCACGCCCGCGTGTCGTGACCTCTCGTCGGGCGGAGCGGGTGGGGGTGCGGGAGCGGGTGCGGGTGGGGGGTGGGGGGGTGGCACGATGGGGCGGCCCGTCGCCGTCGTCCGGAGGTCCCGCATGGTCAGCAGCACGTCCGACGCGACCGCGACGGCCCGGGGGCGTCGACGGCCGAGCCCGGTGCTGGTCACGGGGCTCGTGGTCGCGGTGCTGGCGGTGCTGGTGCTCGGCGGGCTGTGGCTGGTCGGGCAGCAGCGGGCGAGGGTCGCCGCGCAGGCGGACCTGGACGAGGCGCTCGAGCGCCTGGCGTCCACCGCCGCGGAGCTGGACGAGCGCGTCGTGACCGCGC
The DNA here is from genome assembly GCF_056868065.1 of Cellulomonas sp. KU4C. Taxonomy (NCBI): domain Bacteria; kingdom Bacillati; phylum Actinomycetota; class Actinomycetes; order Micrococcales; family Cellulomonadaceae; genus Cellulomonas; species Cellulomonas sp. KU4C. Next base: position 749,002 of record NZ_CP200322.1, read on the forward strand.
GCGACCTGCTCGCGTCGACGGACGGCCGGATCGACCCCGCGGTGCAGGACGAGTTCACCGCCGTGGTGGACGACGCGGCGGAGCTGGACACCAGCGCGCCGACGGACGGCTCGGTCGCCGAGCGCGCGGCGGAGGCTGACCGCCGGACCGACCAGGCCCGCGAGCGGTTCGCCGCCGTCGACTCCGGCTCGACGGACGTCCTGGAGGGGAGCTGACTACTGGGAGCTCGCCGCCGAGGTCGAGGTGTACGAGGCCGCTCTCGTGGCGGTCGACCAGGCCGTCGCCGCGGGCGAGCAGGCCTACGCGGCGGGCTCCGGGGCCCCGGCGGCCCGGGACGCGCTGAGGGCGGCGCTCGACGCGGCCGTCGTCGCGCGCGCGACCCCGGTCGCCGACCCGGAGGACATCGACCTGGTGATCGCGGCGCGCCGCGCCGTCGACGACGCCCGCGCGGCGGTCGAGGCGGCCGTCGCGGGCGTCGCCGGCTGAGGGTCAGGCGCCGGGCAGCGACCCGGTGACGTCCTCGTAGCCCTGCGCACCCGGGAGCGCGGCCGGCGCGTAGACCAGGCGCACGACGCCGGTCGGCAGCACGTCGGAGCGCAGCAGCCGCAGCGGGTAGATCGGCTCGCCCTCGTCGAACAGGCGCTCGCCCTTCCGGGCCGCGACGGGGTGCACCAGCAGACGCAGCTCGTCCAGCAGCCCGGCGGCGAGCAGCTGGCGCACCACGGACAGCGAGCCGGGCACGAGGATCGTGCCGAGCCCGGGCTGGGCCTTGAGCGCCGCGACGGCCGCGGGCAGGTCCCCGTCGAGGCGCTCGGTGTTGCGCCACCCGAGGTCCTGGTCGCCGCGGGTCGCGACGACCTTGCGGGTGTCGCCGAGCTGCGCCGCGAACGTCGCGTCCTCGCCGCCCGCCGCCTCCCGGTCCGGCCACGCGCCGGCGAAGCTGTCGTAGGTGACGCGCCCGAGCAGCAGGAGGTCGACGTCGGCGTAGTCCTCCCCGACCGCGGCGCCCATCCGGTCGTCGAAGTACGGGAAGTGCCACGCCGGGTCGATCTCCGCGACGCCGTCGAGCGAGATGAACAGGGTGGAGACGATCGTCGCCATCGAGGGACCTCCGCGGTCGGGCCGCCGGGTGCGGCACCCGGCCATCACACCCCGGGCGACCCCGCCGTGACCAGACCCCCGCCGCCCGCCGGTCTCAGCGCGCGCGGGTCGGCAGCGTGAGGATCTCCGGGCCGTCCGCGGTGATCGCGATGGTGTGCTCGCTGTGCGCGGTCCGGCAGCCCGTGGCGCTGCGCAGGGTCCAGCCGTCCGCGTCGGTGACGAGCTCGTCGGTGTCGGCCATGATCCAGGGCTCGATCGCCAGGAGCATCCCGGGGCGCAGCGGGAACCCGCGGCCGGGGCGGCCGGTGTTCGCGACGTGCGGGTCCTGGTGCATCGTCGAGCCGATGCCGTGCCCGCCGAACTCCGTGTTCACCGGGTAGCCGGCCCCGGTGAGGACGGTGCCGATCGCGTGCGCGATGTCCCCGGTCCGCGCGCCGGGCCGGGCGGCGGCGATGCCCGCGCCGAGCGCGCGGCGGGTGGTCTCGATCATCGCGACGTCCTCGTCCCGCCGCGCGGCGCCGACGACGAAGCTGATCGCGGAGTCGGCGGCGATCCCGTCGAGCAGCACCGCGAGGTCCAGGGTGAGCAGGTCCCCGTCCGCGAGCGCGTAGTCGTGCGGCAGGCCGTGCAGGACGGCGTCGTTGACGGCCGTGCAGATGTAGTGGCCGAACGGCCCGCGACCGAACGACGGGGCGTAGTCGACGTAGCAGGAGACCGCGCCGGCGCCGAGGATCATCTCCTGGGCCCACGCGTCGATCTGGAGCAGGTTGGTCCCGACCACGGCGCGCTCGCGCAGGGTGTCCAGGATGTCGGCGACCAGCGCGCCGGTGGCCCGCGCCCGGGTCAGCTCGGCGGCGTCGAGGATCTCGATCATGCGGGGGTGCCTCCCGGCGGTGGTGATAACTATCCCGGTAAGACTATCCCGGGTTAGAGTCGGCGCATGGTCCGACTCCCGCTCACCGCCGCGGAGATCGAGCGCGGGCAGCGCCTCGGCGCCCTGCTGCGGCGCGCCCGCGGCGACCGCTCGATGCTCACCACCGCGCTCGACGCCGGCATCTCGCCGGAGACGCTCCGCAAGATCGAGTCGGGCCGGGTCGCGACCCCCGCGTTCTCCACCGTCGCCGCCGTCGCCGCGGTCCTCAGCCTCTCGCTCGACGACCTCTGGTCCGAGCTCGACCGCCCCACCGCCGACCGCCTGGCCTCCTAGCCCCCCGCACCCCCGCCCCGCCGGCGCGGGGGGGGGGTTGCCCCTATGGGTCGGGGGGCGATATATATCGGGGATGACGATGCGGCTGACCGAGCAGGCGTACCTCGTGCTGCTCGCGCTCGCGGACGAGCCCCGGCACGGGTACGGGGTGGTCCAGGAGGTGCAGGAGCTGTCCGGGGGGGCGGTCCGCCTCGGCGCCGGCACGTTGTACGGGATCCTCGACCGGGCGGTCACCGCGGGGTACGCGGAGGCGTCCGGCGAGGTCGTGGTCGACGGGCGCCTGCGCCGCTACTACCGCCTCACCCCGCAGGGGCGCGCCGCCCTGACGACCGAGACCGCCCGGCTGACCGCGCTCGCCCGGCGTGCCGACCGCCTGCTCGGCGGCACCGCCCGACCCGCCCCGGGCATCGCGTGACGACGGGCGCCGACCCGGCCTTCGCGCGGTCCGCCGCCCGGTGGCTGCGGGCCTACCCCCGGCGCTGGCGCACCGCGCGCGCCGCCGAGGTGACCGCCCTGCTCGCCGACCTCGCACCCGAGGGCTCCCGTCGGCTCGACCTGCGGTCCGGCCTCGGCCTCGTCCGCGGCGGGTGGGCGACCCGGTGGCGGGAGCACCCCCCGCTGCGAGCCTGGCTCGGGTACGTGCTGCTCGAGCGCCGGCTCGACCCCCGGTACCGCGACTGGGTGCGGGACGACATCGAGGGCCCGCTGCACGCGGCGCGCCGGACGGTCCCGTCCGGACTCGGCGGCCTGATGGTCTACCTCGTCGCGCGGGCGGGGCACGACGGCGGCGTCCCGGTCGGGTTCGTCGGCGCCTGGCTGGGGGTCGCCGCGCTCGTGGGCGCCGTCGGCGCGCCGGTCCGCCGCCGCCGCGCGGTCTCCCGGTACCTCGTCGTCCAGCCCGGCGAGGTCGTCACCCCCAGCGGCCGGCTGTACGCCCAGGTCGCCCGCACCCGCACCGCCGCACGCCCGTGGCTGACGGTCGCGCTCACGGTGACCGTCGCGGTGCTGGCGGGCTGCTCGGCGGTCGTCGCCCTGGCGCCGCGCGTCGCCGCCTCGGCACCGTGCGGCACCGCGTGCCTCACCGTGTCGACCGCACCCGTGCCGCCCGCCCACCGCTGGACGGTCCTGGCCGGTGGCGTGGTCGGCGCGCTGGTCGGCCTGCTCCTGGCCCGGGGCGCGGCGTCCCGGCTGCGGCGCTGGACGCCGGGCCCGCAGCCGCACCGGTGGGTCGCGCCGCTGCGCACGGGCACCTCCGTCCGGCTGGCGCTGCTGCTCGTCGTGGCCGCGGCGCTCGCCGCCGTCGCGCAGCCGCTGACCGTCCTGCTCGCCGGGCCGGCGGCCGTGGTGGCGTGCGTCCTGCTGCCGGTGCTGGTCGCCGCCCGCCGCGTCGTCGGCACCGGTGCGACCCGCGCGGCCGCCGGGGTCGAGGTCCTGCGCGCGGTCGCCGGCCTGCCCGACCCGCCCGACCGACTCGTCGAGGGGCACGTCCCCGCGACGACGTGGCTCCCGCCCGGCGCGGTCCTCCCCCGCCCGGGCGACCCGCCCCCGCCCTGACCCCCGCCCGCCCGCGCCGGCGTCGGCCCGGCGGCGCGCGGGCGCGTCGGCGGCGATCATCCGCGGTTTCACCCTCCTCGGGCGGTCCCCACGGGGCGCGAGCGCAGCACACTCGACGAGGACCGACCGAGCGCGGAGGTGATCGTGGAGCGGAGCGTCCCCCTGATCGGCGACCTCGGGCCCGACGCGCGCCCGCACGCCCGGATCGTGGTGCTGCACGGTCCGCGGCCCGCGGACGGCCGGACCACGTGGTTGCTCAGCCTGGTCGACCTCGGCGGCCGCGTGCTGGCGCGCGACATCGTGGCGGAGGACGGGATCCTCCCGCTCGACCACCTCGTCCAGCCGAGCCTGGACGCCATCGGCCGCCGCGTGGACGGCGAGTGGGTCAGCGACCAGGACGCCGCGGGTCAACCCCGGCACCGCGCCCGCCTCGCCTGACGAGCCCCGCTACCACGTCCAGGTCGACCACCCCCGGACCAAAGGACGACGGGCCCCGCGCGCCACGCGGCGAGACTCGGGCGGAGCAGAGCCCCGCGCGACCCGAGGAGACCCGTCCGTGACCGCCGAGCAGCCCCGCACCCCCGCGTCCGACGCGCCGACCGACGGCGCCTCGCTGACCGTCCAGGTGGTCGCCCCGGACGGCGTCCTCTGGTCGGGTGCCGCGCGCGGGGTCACGGTCCCGTCGACCGCCGGCTCGCTGGGCGTCCTCGCCCGGCACGCGCCCGTCGCCGCCGTCCTCGGCGCCGGCGTCGTGCGGCTCCGGCTCGCCGACGGGGACCCGGTCGAGGTCGCGATCACGGGCGGCTTCGTCGTCGCGGACGACGACGAGGTCACCGTGCTCGTGGACGCGGTCGCGCCCGCGCAGGACTAGGCGGGCGCGTCCCCGGCCCGGCGACGGCGACGCGCGGCGAGGAGCAGGAGCCCGAGCGCGACCAGGGCACCGGCCAGCGCGACGCCGCCCAGCGCGGGGGCTCCGGTCACCGCCAGCGCACCCCACCCGGGGGTCGGTGCGGTCGAGACGTCCTGCGTGGCCGTGAGCCCGAACGTCAGGCTCAGCCCCACGCCCTGGAGCTCGTCGCCGGCCGTGGCGGGGAGCGCCGCGACGCCGTGCACCGTCACGGGCTCGCCCTCGAGCGTGCCGAGGTCGACCGGCCGGCCCGCCAGGTCGGCCGCCGTCCCCTGCGCGAGGACGGCACCCGCGGAGTCCGCGAGGGTGAGGACCAGCGCGTCGGGTCCGTCGGCGAGCGGGCCGGTCCCTCCGGTCACGACGAGCGAGAGCGCGCTGGGCCCGGTGGTCGCCGGGTGCGCGGTGATGTCGAGCTCCGTGGCGTGCCCCGGGTAGGGCACCGCGAGCCGTGCGGTCGTGGTGGACCCCTCGACCAGGTCGATCCCGGGCCCCGCCGCCCGGGCGGTCGCCGCCGACCCGACGAGCACCCCGGCGGCGGCCGAGACGGCGACCAGGGCGGCCGCGGCCACCAGCCGGAGACCGCGCGGCGGCTGGGGAGTCCGTCGGCGGCTCATCGGCTCGTCCCCTCGAGGAGGACCTGGAGGCCGGTGCGGGCACCCGCCCAGCGGTCGTCGCCCGTGGCCGGGCTGGTGATCTCGACGTCGAGCACCCGGACGTCCGCGCCGTGCGGGCCGACGTCCCCGGGCAGGGTGGCCCGCACCGCGTGCGCGGGTCCGGCGGCGAGCACCCGACCGTCGTCGCGGACCACGACGTGGAGCGAGTCGAAGAAGCCGTCGGACGCCGGCGCCGTGTCGTCGAACGCGACGTCGACCGCGGCCGGGGTGCCCGAGACGTTCCGCACCGCGACGCGCAGCTCGAGCGGCACCCCGGGGACGAGCACGTCGTGGGCCAGGTCGACCGTCCACGCGTCCGTCGAGGAGTGCCAGTCGACGTCGCCGGGCTGCCAGCCCGGCGACGTGCTGCCCGCGGCCTCGATCGCGAAGGTCGTGCCGTCGAAGTCGATCCGGACGTCGTCACGGTCGACGACCTGCGCCGCCGTCAGGGCGACGAGCAGGCACAGCGGGGCTGCGAGGGCGGCGGCCCGGGTGCGGGGCGTGCGCATGCGAGGTCCTTCCGGCGGGGTTCGGGGCGACCGGCGACGCACGGGGGTGCCCGCCCGGTCGCCCCCAGCCTCCGTCGCCCCTGCGCCGCACGACGGCGCGCCGGCGCGCGGTGAGTAGGCCCGGGGCGCGGATGAGTAGCGTCCGCCCGGTACCTGGGTGCCGTACGCACCCGGCCCCCGGGCGACCGCCTAGAGCCGCTTCTCCAGCAGCACCACGTCGAGCCAGGACCCGGCGAGCGGCCCGTGCCCCATCAGCCCGAGGCGCTCGCGGGTGCCCACCACCCGGAACCCGGCGGCGGCGTGCAGCGCGAGGCTGGCCCGGTTCTGCGGGAACACCCCGGCCTGGATCGTCCACACGCCGCCGGCCCGCGCGGAGTCGACCAGGCCGTCGACGAGCAGCCGGCCGACGCCGCGCCCGCGGGCCGCCGGGTCCACGTACACCGACAGCTCGACCACCCCGGCGTACACGCACCGGCCGGACACCGGCGAGACCGCGACCCAGCCGAGCACGGCGTCGTCGGCGTCGAGCGCCACGAGCCGGTGGTCGGGCAGGTGCCCCGCGTCGAACTCGACCCAGGTCGGCGGCTGCGCCTGGAACGTCGCGAGCCCGGAGGCGGCGCCGGCGCCGTAGATCCGCAGCACCGCGTCGGCGTGCGCGGGCGTCATCGGGGCGAGGCGGACGGTGGGCGGCACGGGGCACCTCCGGGTCGGCGGGGTCGCTGCGCCCATCGTCGCAGGTGGGTCCGTCAGCGCCGGCGGGCCACGATCAGCCGCTGCAGCATCACGAACAGCAGCAGCACCCCGCCGATGAACACCCGCGTCCACCAGGAGTCGAGGCCCTCGCGGGCGATCAGCACCTGGATCAGCCCGTACACGAGCACGCCGGCGCCGGTGCCGAGCACGAACCCGACCCCGCCGGACAGCAGCGTCCCGCCGATGACGACCGCCGCGATGGCGTCGAGCTCCATCCCGATGCCGGTGAGGTTGTACCCGGACTTGGTGTAGAGCGCGAACAGGATGCCGGCGATCCCGGCGCAGGTCCCGCTGATCACGTAGACCCAGATCCGGGTGCGCGCGGGGCGCAGGCCCATGAGGCTGACGGCCGTGCCCCGGTCGCTGGCCCCGAGCCCGTAGACGGTCCGCCCGAACCGCGTGTAGTGCAGCACCACGAACGCGATCAGGAGCACCGCGACCGCGATCAGGATGCTCGCGTTGATCCGCCAGGTGGTGCGGCCCTCGCCGAACTTCAGGCTCCACGAGGCGAGCGCGGCGAACCCCTCGTCCTTGATCGCCAGCGAGCTGGTGCTGACGACGTTCGCCAGGCCCCGGGCGAGGAACATCACCGCGAGCGAGGCGATGAAGGGTTGGATGTCGAACACCTGCACCAGGACGCCGATCAGCAGCCCGCAGGCGGTGCCGATCAGCACGCCGACGACCAGCACGACCGGCAGCGGGAGCCCCGCGGTGAACAGCTTCGCGACGACCAGCCCGACCAGCGCCACCACGGCGCCGACCGACAGGTCGATGCCGCCGGTGAGGATCACGAACGTCATACCCACGGCGAGGACCAGCAGGTAGGAGTTGTCGATCATCAGGTTCGAGAACAGCTTCATGCTGATGAAGTCGGACCGGGACGTCGAGTACCGGCTCTGCCCGACGCCGAGCATGAGCACGAGCGTCAGCACCGTGCCGAGCACCGGCAGGAACCGGCGGTCGAGGTGCGCGAGCTGCACGAGACCGGCGAGCCGGCGTCGCACGGGACGCTCCGGCGCGGGGGCCGGGGCGTGCGTGAGCTGGTCGGTCATCGGACGACCTCCACGGGTCGGGGCCGGCTCGCCCGCGCGCGGCGGGACTCGACGAGCGAGCGCAGGTACGGGGACGCCGCGACGCACACGGCGATCAGGACGACGGCCTTGAACAGCGGCGTCGTCTGCGAGGGGAGCTCGAAGATGATGACCGCGCGCTCGAGGGTCGACAGCAGCAGGGCGCCCGCGATCAGCCCTCCGAGGTTGAACCGGCCGCCGTCGAGCTTGGTCCCGCCGAGGACGACGACCATGATCGCGTCGAGCTCCTTGAGCAGGCCGATGTTGTTCGCGTCGGCCGCCATCGTCGGCGCGCCGTAGACCAGGCCGGCGAGCGCCGCGAGGACGCCCGCGATCACGTACACGGTCCAGGTGGTCGACCGCGCCCGGACGCCCGCGAGCCGGCTCGCCTCGCCGTTGACGCCGATCGACTCCAGGAACATCCCGAGGGCGGTGCGGCGGACCAGCAGCGTCACCAGCACGAACACCACCGCCGCGATCACCACCGGCGTCGGCACCCCGAGCAGGAACCCGGACCCGATCGACTTGAACGGCGGGCTGGTGACGGTCGTGATCTGCCCCTGGGTGATGAGCATCGCGATGCCGCGGCCCGCGACCATGAGGATCATCGTGGCGATGAACGGCTGGATGCCCAGGGCCGCGACCATGAACCCGTTGAAGGCGCCCACGACCAGCCCGACGGCCAGCCCCAGCGCGATCGCCACCGCGACCGCGCCGACGGAGCCCGGGTCCGGTGACCCGTCGAGGTAGGTGAGCGACACCGCCAGCGCGATCGCCATGACGGCGCCGACGGACAGGTCGATGCCGCCGGTCGCGATCACCAGGCACATGCCCAGCGCCAGGAGCAGCGGGGTCGCGCTGTTGCGCAGCAGGTCGATGAGCTGGCCGAACAGGTGCCCGTCGCGCAGGGTCACGTCGAGGAACCCGGGGCTCTTCAGCCCGCACGCGACCAGCAGCACGAGCAGGGCGACGACGGGCCAGAACATCCCGTGGTCGGCGACGCGCCGCAGCGCCCGCAGGTCGAGGGTGCGCGCCGGTGCCGGGGCGGGGGCGGTCATCGGGACGTCTCCGCGCTCATCGCGATGGTCTCCAGGACGGTGTCGGTGGTGACGGCGTCGTCGTTCTCGATCTCGGCGATCTTCTGCCGGTCGCGCATGACGACGATGCGCTGGCTGAGCCGGAGCACCTCCTCGAGCTCGGAGGAGATGAACACCACCGACATGCCGTCGGCGGCGAGCTCCGTGACCAGGCGCTGGATCTCGGCCTTGGCGCCGATGTCGATGCCGCGCGTGGGCTCGTCGAGCACGAGGACGCGGGGGGAGGTGGCGAGCCAGCGCGCGAGCAGCACCTTCTGCTGGTTGCCGCCGGACAGGTTCTTGATCAGCGCGTTCGGGTTCGGCGGGTTGATGTTCAGCGCGACGATGTACTTCTGCACCAGCTCGTCGAGCTGGCGGGCGGGGACGCGGCGCAGCGTGCCGCGGCGGGCCTGGAGCGCGAGGGCGATGTTCTCCCGGACGGTGAGGTCCGCGATGATCCCCTCCTTCTTGCGGTCCTCGCTGGACATCGCGATGCCGCGCTGCAGGGCCGCGAGCGGCGTGCTCAACCGGGTGGGCGTGCCCTGGACCCGCAGCTCGCCGTGGTCGGGGCGGTCCGCGCCGGTCAGCAGCCGCGCGGCCTCGGTCCGGCCGGAGCCGAGCAGCCCGGCGACGCCCACGATCTCGCCCGCGTACAGGTTCACGTCGAACGGCTCCACGGCCCCGTCGCGCCCGAGGCCGACGCCCGCGAGCACCGGCACCTCCTGCGCGGAGTGGGTGGTGACCGCGCCGCGGGCCCGCTCCTCGATGCCCGCGAGGTCCTCCTCGGCGCGGCCGATCATGTGCGAGATGAGGTCCCGGCGGCTCAGGTCCGCGGTGCGGAACTCGCCGACGAACCGCCCGTTGCGCAGCACCGTCATCCGGTCGGAGATCGCGTACACCTGCTCGAGGAAGTGCGACACGAACAGGATCGCCACCCCGGACTCGCGCAGCTGGCGGACCACCCGGAACAGCTCGGCGACCTCCGCCTTGTCGAGCGACGACGTCGGCTCGTCGAGGATCAGCACCTTCGCGTCGACGACCAGCGCCCGGGCGATCGCGCACAGCTGCTGCACGGCGATGCTGTGGCTCGCGAGCTGCGACCGGGGGTCGATGTCGAGGTTGAGGCGCTCGAGGACCCGCCGCGCCGCCCGCCGGGTCGCCCGCCAGCTGATGAACGGACCGCGGCGCACCTCGTGGCCGAGCATGACGTTCTCGGCCACGGTGAGGTTCGAGCAGAGGTTGACCTCCTGGTAGACCGTGCTGATCCCGGCCCGCTGCGCGCGGTCCGGGCCGTCGAACACGTGCTCCTCGCCGTCGACCTCGATGCCGCCGGAGTCCACCCGGTACACGCCGGTCAGCGCCTTGATCAGCGTGGACTTCCCCGCGCCGTTCTCCCCCATCAGCGCGTGGACCTCGCCGGCGCGCAGCGTGAGGTCGACACCGTCGAGCGCCTTGACCCCGGGGAACGTGATGGTGATGCCGGTCATGCGCACGACGGCGCGGTCGTCGGGGTGACTCCCTGCGGACATCGGTGTCCTCCTGGTCCCGGGCCGTGGTCGGGCGGGGTGGGCCGGGACCGCCCACCCCGCCCGGCGTGGCTCAGTAGGCGCGGGCGTCCACGTCGGCCTGCGTGATCGTCTGGTCGAAGGCCTGGTCGACGACGATGGTCTCCTTCGGGACGTCCTCGCCGTCCGCGACCTGCTGGATCAGCTCGGCGAGCTGGTCGCCGAACACCGGGTTGCACTCGACGACGTAGTTGAACTTCTTGTCGACGAGCGCCTGGAGGCCGTCGCGGACCCCGTCCACCGACACGATCTGGATGTCCTCCCCCGGCACCTTGCCGGCGGCCTCGATCGCCTCGATCGCACCGAGCCCCATGTCGTCGTTGTGCGTGAAGATCAGCGTGGTCTCCGGGTACGCCTGCAGCGCGGCCTCGACGGCCGTCTTGCCCTCGGCGCGCGTGAAGTTGCCGCTGGCCTTGCCGACGACCTGGTCCCCGACGATCTCGTCGAAGCCCTCCTCGCGGTCGATCTGGGCGCCCGAGCCGAGCGTGCCCTGCAGCTCGAAGATCTTCGCGTCGGGCGCGTTCTCGGCGACCCACTCGCCCGCGGTGGTGCCCTCCTGGCGGAAGTCGGCCCCGATCCAGGTGACGTACGGGTCCTCGACGGTGGTGTCGACGGTGCGGTCGACCAGCACCACCGGGATGCCGGCGTCCTTGATCTCCTGCAGCACCTCGTCCCACCCGGTCTCGATCACCGGGGAGAACGCGATGACGTCGACGTCCTGGGCGACGAAGTCGCGCAGCGCCTTGATCTGGTTCTCCTGCTTCTGCTGCGCGTCGACGAAGTTGAGGTCGAAGCCGGCGTCCTCGGTGAGGCTCGCCTTGACCGACTCGGTGTTCGCGGTGCGCCAGCCGCTCTCGGCGCCGAGCTGGGAGAAGCCCACGCGGATCAGGTCGTCACCGCCGTCGTCGCCGCCACCGCCGCCGGAACCGGAGCTGCACGCGGCCACGCCCAGCAGGGCGGCCAGGGAGACGGCACCGAACGCGGCCCGCCGGGACTGTCGTCCGAACATGAACTCCTCCTTGAGTCACTGGACCGACGCCTGTGTCGGTGGCGAAATTGTGATCGTTCACAATCCGGCGGGTCAAGGGTGGGTGGTCACGATCCGGTAACTACCCGGGGACGGTGCGGGACGCCGGCGCGCCGGCGCGGGGCGGGGCGGTGCTCGCGCGGACGCGGACCGTCGCACCGACGTTGCCGTCCACCGCGGGCGCGCCGGCGATGGCCGCGACCATCTGGTCCAGGCACCGCCGACCCAGCTCCGTGAAGTCCGGCGTGATCGTCGTCAGCGGCGGGAAGAAGTGCGCCGACCCCTCCACGTCGTCGAACCCGATGACCGACACGTCCCGCGGCACGCGCACCCCCGCCTCCGCGAACGCGTGCAGCAGACCCAGCGCGAGCTGGTCGTTCGCCGCGAACACCGCCGTCGGCAGCTCCTCGCCCGCGGTGCGCGCCTTCGCGACCAGCTCCTGCCCGATCCGGTAGCCGGTGCTCGCCCGCCAGTCCCCCGGGATCGGCTCGCGCGGGGTGATGCCCGCCTGCCGCATGGCGTCCCGCCAGCCCCGCGACCGCGACCGCGCGTCCAGCCACGACTCCGGCCCCGCCACGTGCAGCACGTCGGTGTGCCCGAGCTCCAGCAGGTGCCGCGTCGCCATCCGGCCGCCCGCGTACTGGTTCACCGCCGCGGTGTACACCCCGCCCGACAGGTCCGACGGCCCCAGCATCACCACCGGCAGCTGCTCGTGCGCGAAGCCCTCCACGGCCCGCACCGCGTCGTCGTGCGACGCGATCACCACCGCGCCGTCCACACCCTGGTCCAGGAAGTGCTCCAGCGACCCCCGCACCGAGTCCACGTCCCACTGCGTCACCGTCGCGACGCTCACGTACATCCCGGAGCTGCGGGCCGCGTTCTCCACCGCGATCAGCGTCATCGTCGGACCGTGCAGCGGCGAGTCCTCCGTGACCACGCCGATCGACCCCGTCCGGCGCGTGACCAGGGCCCGCGCCACGGAGTTCCGCCGGTAGCCCAGCTCGGCGATCGCCGCCTCGACCTTCGCGCGGGTGCGCGCGCTGACGTTCGGGTGGTCGTTGAGCACCCGCGACACGGTCTGGTGGGACACGCCCGCGCGGCTAGCGACGTCGAGGATGCCGGGGCGTCGGGGGCGGCCGTCGGGGTCCCGACCGGCCCGGGTCTCCGGAACCGCCCGTCCCGCCTGGTCCAGGCGCGGCGTGTCGGATCCGGACTGCATCGCCCGTCCACCCTTCTGGCTACGACTGCGGCGACCGCGGCGCACGCACGAGGGTCCGCGCGCCGGTGCCGGTTCCTGTAGTGAACGTTAACAGGCAAGTGGGGGCCGTTGGCGGCGGGCGCGGGACCCGACTAGACGAGCATCCCGAGGACGAACGCGCCGGGCGCGAGCGCCACGACCAGCGCGACGTCGTCCAGGCTCGGCCAGGCCGGACGACGCACGACCCGGTCATCGTCGGGCGCCCGGTCGGTCAACGCCGGGCGCACCGACTCGATCCGCTCGACCACGTCGTCCACCACCGACCGCCGATTCAGGATCATCGCGATCCTCGCCCGCTGCACCGCCCACAACCGGTGCTGTGCACCCGAGGAGGTCACGACCACCACCAGGTCCCGCGCCACCACCTCCCGGACCGCGCGCCACGGGACGTGCAGGTCGAGCAGGAGGTTGCGGGCGTGGATGCCCGTGGCGTCGCAGGTGATGGTGCCGCGGCTCAGCACGAGGGCGAAGAGAAGCCGAGAAGAGCGCGGGCCCCAGGCCGAGCCCGGCGTCGGCATCGCCCCCGACGTCCACACCCGACACGAACGCGATGACCGCGGCCAGCACCAAGAGCACCACTCTCATGACCCGCATCCCGCGCGACATCCCGAAGACCAGCGGGACTTCTGTGACCGCGACGCTCACAGGACCTCCTCCGACCGCTCCGCCACCTGCACGCCCCGCTCGGTCAGACGCAACCAGAAGCCGTCACCCATCGAGTGCCAGTCGAAGCGGTCGAGCTCTCTCGCCGCCCGGTCGAGCCAGTCGGCGGGCGTCCCGCGCCAATCCTCGAACCCTGACGCGCGGAGCTCGCCCGGTACCAGAAGACCGTCGTCGAAGACGCGCGCAGCAACGCCCAGCACCCGTGTCCGGCCCACTGTGCTCAGCGGGTACTCGCGTCCCGACCCTTCGTAGTTGAGAGTCTGGTTCGGCAGCCAGTCGATCAGACCCATCACGAGGATCCGCTCGAGCGACGCCTGCTCGCTACGCAGATCAACGCCGCAACCCGCGTGCTCCGCGCCGCCCCTGAGCCGATCGAGGAGCCTCCGCACGCGTCCCGCCGGCCTCACCCCGCCTCCCGCGAACGCGCCGCCACGAGGCCGCCTCCCGGGCACGAGACACGGTGGTGCGTTCCGCGTGAACCCTCGAGGGACACCACCATCGGGGCACTCGGAACCGTCGCGTGCACGTGGTCACCCATGCACGTACCCCCCGACGAGAGCACCCAGTGGGACCACGCCGACGAGCGCAGCGAGCTCGACGCGAGTCGGTCGAATCAACCGGCGTCGGACCGGACCCGGCGGATGCTCACCTCTCGCCCCGAAGAGATCCAGCGCGCCGCGGAGCTCCTGGACCACTCGATCGACACGGGACTCTGCGCCGTTCATCGCCGCGATGTTGGCTCGCTGGACGGCGTAGAGGCGGTGACTCCGTCCGTACCGGTCATGGACGACGACGCGATCGGCGGCCTCGATCGCAGCTATGGCAGCCCACTCGATCCGCCACTCGAACACGAGATTCCTGCTATCAAGTGCGTCAGGGCTGGCGTAGATCCAGGATCGAGCCACGAAGAACCATGCCAGCACCGCAAGTTGCGCAATCACCACAGAGAACACGCGAGCCCCGAACTCGAGGCGTGGATCAGCGACCATCGTGGCCGTAGCCGCGGCAAGAACGAGAACCACGACACCCACGGAGCGCGTTGAATCCGAAATCCTGAAGAGCATCTCTCCTGCTTTCAGCGCCGCTGAGAGGCGGTGCATGCCAGTGCCGGAATACCCCACGCATCGTGGGCCCACCTGGCTTCTCACTGGCGTGGATGATCTCTGAAGAGGACCTCGGGCGCGATGATCCGTCGCGCCCGTGACTGCGGGTAGTTGATCGCCAGTCTCGCCAGGCAGTAGCCACCGAGCGGAGCCGGAGCCACGGCGGCCAACCCCAACCACAGGGCGAACGTCCCCCCCGACGGTCGAGCCCACGACGAACGCCATGACCGGGACCGCCAGGCTGGAGAGAAAGGTCGAGTAGGCGGAGAGCGCCTCCTGACGTGGTGGCTTGTCGGCACGTCCCGGCACGGCGGTCGGAACCTGGGCGAGGAGCGATCCCCACACGATGCCCATCAAGCCCGCCCCGATGATCCTGACCGCTCCCTCCGGGTTTCCTGCATACGCGCCGATCGCGCCCATCGCCGCACAGGCGAAGAACCCTGCGGCAAGCTCCAGCTTCAGCACATCACCCTCCACGTGAATCACGAGCGCGGCCGGAAGTGGCCGCTCAGAGCCACAGCCCGAGCGCGTAGACGCCGGGACCGAACCAGGCGACCGCGGCCAGCTCGCGCAGGCTCAGCCACGCGATGCGTCGGCTCACCTCCGCTCTCGAGGACGGCCCCCGATCAGCGGCGAGCCGGCACGCCTCGATCTGCTCGACCGCCTCCTGCACGAGAACGTTCCGCGGTCGCCGGCTCGCTTTCGCTTTGACCACGAGACATCAATCTCACCGAGACGGGATGAAGCATGTCAGGAACTGGCTGGTCGTCGCGGTGGGCACCTGTGCCGAATCTCGTTCGTCACCGGGGGCGCTGAAGTCAGTATCAATTGCCACGCTCTATTCACGATAGGAACACGCTCGAGAAGTCTCCACTCTTTCATTCGACATGTACCTTTCAATCGGGAGTACGAGAGGCGGCCAGCGCGTATCCCGCCCAAGCGAGCGTCATGACTCCGTAGGCCACCGCCGCCGCCAGCGGCGCGATGAGCGCGCGACCGAGCCAGAGGCCTGAGGCGGCCGCGACCAAGGCGCAAAAACTGGCCACGAGGCACCAGCGGTAGAAGCGCTCGGACCCGGCCCTGGTCGCCTTATCAGGAACCTGAGCCGCTTCAATTCGAAGCCGGCGAGCAAGCCGCCCCACCACGGCGGTCGCGCCAGCCGACACAGCCACGGACAATAGCGCGACTACCCCAGGTCGAACCAGCGCGTATGCCGCTAAGAAAGTGGCAGGAGCTCCGAGAAGGAGACTCGACCGCGCGACCGCGCCGACTGGGTGCCGATCGTCCATGTCAGCGAATCTCGAAGAACAAGAGGTACGACCCGAGGACCATCACCACGGGATAGAGAATCGACAGCATCCTGGCAGGCATCCTCGTCGGCTCGCGCGTGAGTCGCGGCGCGCGAACGGCGAACTCTCGCAGCAGAACCTCGACCGAGCGATGCTTGATCGCACACACAACTCCCGCGACCAGCAAAATGCTGGCGACTATGAACTGGACTAACATCCAACCTCATCTCCATGTGTAGCCGACTTTAATAGCGCAACCAGCTCCTGCGCCTGGCGAAAATCCGACGCTCGGGGACATGTCAGGCGAGAATTCGAGCCCCACTGTCGCCCCTCCTGGTCCTACCTTCGCCGTGCATTCAGGAGTCACGGAGTATCCGCCATCTGCGCCATTTGATATTGCGAATGTCAATCCGGCGTCTACCCGAGCCCCCAAACCGGTTCCCGCGTAGAAGAAGAAGCCTGACCCCGCATCCTCGTACCCAACGGCAAGGTCGAGGCAGATGAACGCGCACGCCCCGAGAACCACCCTCGGAGCGGCCCTGAAAGCAATGATGCTGTCGACGATTAATCCCGCTACATGCTCTTCAAGCCAAGCAATTGCGTCGTAGAATGCATGCCGTGCATGCGTCATACTTTCACGTGCGGTGGGTTTGGACACCAAACCCCCTGGGCTCTGCGGACTAACGACGGTGCGCTTGCCCCGCTGAGGGTTGGCTTTCTGCTGCACCGTCTCCTCGGGTGAGACCCCAGGCCTCCACCCCGGCGCATAGGCCGACGTCGGCGCCGCGGACTTCTTGGCTGCCTGAGCCTTCTTGTACGCCTGGACGCTGCCCCACTGCCCGTCGATCAGCATCCCCGCGAACCCGAGCACGTCGACCTGCGACACCGGGTTCCCGGTCAGGAACGCGAACCCGTTCAGCGTCGCCGGCGCCGTGAGCAGCCCGCGCCACGCATCGCGCGTGGCCCACGTCCCGGACACCGGGTCGTAGAGCCGCTGGTGGTACCCGACCGTCCCGGTCGCCAGGTCGCTGCAGCTCCCCGGAGTACCCGACGTCGGACGCCCACCCGTCCGTACGCGCGGTCGCCGCCCCGAGGTCGTCGTACGTCACCTCCTGGGTGATCGCCGTCGGGCCACCTGCGCCGGAGGCCTGAGCGATCACGGAGCCGAGCGCGTCGACCAGGCCCCAGCGCACCGGTCCGTCGAGGGTGCCCGCCAGGCGGTCGTCGGCCTGGAGCGCGAGGGTCCCGAGCTGGTCGCGGACCAGCGCGATCGTGTCGCCGCCGGACCGGCCCGCCACAGCCGTGAGGCCGTCGTAAGCCCAGGACGTCGAGACGGTGCCGGTCGCGGTCTGCGTCGCGGTGCCGACGGCACGGCCCAGGCCGTCGCGGGTGGTGGTCGTCGTGGCGTCGTCGGTCGCGTAGGAGCGGATCCGCCCGGCGGCGTCGTAGTCGGCGGTCATCCGGAAGCTCGGAGGCGAGGGCCGGGTCCCCGGTGGCGGTGGCGGACCGCCGGGCGCCGTTCGCGTCGACGGCGTACGCGACGTGCGCCGTGGCGTCGTCGCGGGTGACGTCGGCGGCGACCAGGCGGTGCGCCGCGTCGTAGGTGGCCGCCCAGCTGCTCGTGCCGTCCCGGGTGGTGCTCGACCGGTCGGTCCGGTTGCCCGTCGCGTCGTACGCGTACGTGGCGGTAGCGCCGTCGGTGCTGCTCGACCCGGTCAGCCGGGACAGCGCGTCGTAGGCGTACGTCGTCCGGTGGGCAGCGGCCGGGGCCGCGAGCGCCGCGGCGGGCTCGGTCGCGGCGGACACGTCGCCGGTGGTGCGGGTGCGGGCGGTGACGTTCGACGCGGGGTCGTAGGCGTAGTCCAGGCGGACGCCCTCGCCGTGCGCGGCGACCGGGTCGGACGTCGGCAGGGTGCGGGCGCCGAGGTAGTCGGCGGCGGCGCGGCACCGGGTGCCGGCGCCGGACTCCGGGATCGTCCGGCCCGCCAGGTACGCGGACGCGGAGGTGCAGGTGGCCGGCGCACCAGCAGACGCGAGCGACGCGGGCTCCGACGCGGTGACCGCCGCCGACGGCCGGGGCGCGTCGGGGACGACGGGCGTGAGGTGCGCGAGCGCGGTGAGTCGCCCCGCCGGGTCGTAGGCGAACGTGGACGCCATGCCCGGTGCCCCGTCGGCCTCGGTGCGGGTGGTGGCGGTCAGCCGTCCGGTCGCGTCCCAGGCGTGGTCGAGGTCGCCCCACGGCGTGTGCTGGGCGACGAGCCTGCCGGCGAGGTCGTACGTCGAGGCCACGGTGTCGCCCGACGGGAGCGTCAGGCCGACCACCTGCCCGGCGTCGTCGTAGTCGTACGCGAGCGTCTGCTCGGCGGCGTCGGTCTGCCGGACGAGCCGACCGGCGGCGTCGTAGGCCCACGCGGTCGCGCCCGTGGGGTCGGTCATGGCGATGGGCAGGCCGCCGGCGTCGTACGTGAGCTCGACGGTGCTGCCGTCGGCGTACCGGGTGCGGACCAGGTCGCCGCGAGGGTCGTAGGAGTAGCCGGTGACCCGGCCGTCCGCCGCCCGCGTCCGCGTGACCCGGCCGGCGGCGTCGTAGCGGGCGGTCGTGACCGACCCCACCTGGTCGGTCTCGCGGACCACCCGCCCCGCCGGGTCGTACGCGAACGACGACACGCCGCCGCGCGCGTCCGTGATCCCGGCGAGCCGGCCGTCCCCGTCGTAGGCGTACGCGGTGGTGGCCGCCAGGTCGGTGCCCGCGCCCTCGACCACCTCCACGAGCTGCCCCGCGGCGTCGTACGCGTACCGGGTCGCGGTGCCGAGCGGGTCGGTGGTGCTGGTCTGGCGGCCGGCCGCGTCGTAGCCGTACCGGCCGACGGCTCCGGTGGGGTCGGTGACCGAGGTCAGGCGCCCGGCGAGGTCGTAGCCGTACGCGGTGACCGCCCCGAGCGGGTCGGTCGCGGCCACGACACGCCCGGCGAGGTCGTACGCGGTCGTGCTCACGTCGCCCAGCGGGTCCGTGACCGCGACGACCCGGCCGGCCGCGTCGTGCGAGAAGCCCGTCACCGCGCCGAGCGGGTCGGTGACGGCGGCCACCCGGCCCGCGGCGTCGTACGCGTACGCGGTGCGCGCGCCGAGCGGGTCGGTTAGGGCGACGACCCGGCCGGACCGGTCGTGCTCGCGCGTCCAGGTCTGCCCGCGCCGGTCGGTGACCCCGGTCAGGTTCCCCACGGCGTCGTACGCGTACCCGGTGACCTCCCCGACGGGGTCGGTCACCGCGACGAGCTGGTCCACGGCGTCGTACGCGTAGGTCGTGGTGGCGCCGACCGGGTCCACCTCGGCGACCAGCCGGCCGGCGGCGTCGTAGGCGTAGGCGGTGGTCCCGCCGGCCGGGTCGGTGACCGACTCCAGGCGGCCCGCGGCGTCGTAGGTCGACGTCGTGGTGCCGCCCTCCGGGCTGGTCTCGGCGACGACCGCGCCCGTCGCGTCGTAGGCGACGCGCCACGCGCCGCCGACCGGGTCCCGCACGGTCACGGGCCGGTACGCGTCGTCGAGCTCGTAGGCGACGACCCCGCCCTCGGGGTCGGTGCGCCGCACGAGGGCGTCCTCGCGGTTGTACGCGTACGTGGTGACGCCGCCCTCCGGGTCCGTGACGGACGTGAGGCGGAACATCGCGTCCCAGGCGTAGCGGGTGACCGCTCCGCCCGGGTCGGTGACCGACGTCGGGTGGTCGTTCGCGTCGTACTCGATCCGCACGACGCCGCCGTCCGGCTGGGTCTGCGCCACCAGTCGGTCGCCGTCGTCCCAGGCGTACGACGTGGTCGACCCGGCCGGGTCGGTGACGGCGGTCAGGCGGTTGGCCGCGTCGTACGCGTACGCGGTGACCGCGCCGGTCGGGTCGGTCGAGGTCACGACGTTGCCCCGGCCGTCGTACGCGTAGCCGCGGGTGCCGCCCGCCGGGTCGGTCTCGGTGAGCACGTCCCCGGCCGCGTCGTACGTCGCCGTGGCGGTCGTGCCGTCCGCGAAGACGACCGCGTCGACGAGGCCGCGCGGGGACAGCGCCCACGTCGTGCTGCGGGTGCCGCCGTCCGCCCCGCCGGGCTCGGTGACCGACGTGAGGGCCCCGGCGCCGTCGTACGCGTACGCCGTGACGGCGCCGTCCGGCCCGGTCCGCGTCGCCACGTCGCCACGCGCGTCGTAGGTGTAGCGCGTCACGCGGCCCTCGCCGTCGGCGAACCGGGTGACCCGGTCCGCGCCGTCGTACGTGAACCGCTCCGTCTGGCCGGCGGTGTCCTCGGTGCGGACCACGCGGTAGCGGGCGTCGAACCAGTACGTCGACGGGTTGCCCTCGTTGTCGGTGTAGACGACGTGCCGCAGCCCGTCCGCGTCGGGGGTGTCCGCGTAGGCCCAGGTCCGGAGGTTGTCCTGCGCGTCCCGCTGCTCGGCGACGCGGCCCGCGGCGTCGTAGACGTTGTGCAGGTAGCGCACGCCCGCGGGGTCGGTGGCCGTCACCATCCGGTGCGCGCCGTCGTAGGTGAACCCCCGGGTGCGGCCGTCGGGGCCGGTGATCGTCGTGAGGTCGCCGGCCCCGTCGTAGGTCAGCCCCCACGCCCGGCCGTCCGGCAGGGTGAACGCGGTGATCCGCCCCGCGTCGTCGTTCGTCACGGCGATCCGCTGCCCGGCGGCGTCGGTGATCGCGGTCAGCGGCACGAACGCGTCGTCGCCGTCCGGCTGCCCGTAGGTCAGGGTCGTGACGTTCCCGGCCCGGTCGGTGACCGAGACGAGCTCGCCGATCCCCTCGAGGTCGCTGGTGTCGTAGACGCGGCGGGTGCCGTCGGCGTCGGTCTGCTCGAGCACGCCGCCGGCGACCTCCCGCAGCACCGACGGGTCGCCCGGGTCGGCGGTGAACCCGCCGGCGCCGTCGGGCTCGTGGACGAACGAGGCGCCGTCGCCGCGCACGACCAGCACGGACCCGTCGGAGAACCGTTGCGCGCGCCCGCCGAGGTCGAACGACCAGCCCGCGCCGACCCGGGTGGGCCGGCCGTCCTGGGAGTTGTGGACCAGGGTCACCTCGGTGTCGGTGCCGCCCGGGCCGGGCAGCGCGAACAGCGGCTCGTCCTCGACCAGGTTGCCGGTGGAGAACGACACCGGGTCGGCGCCGTACACGAGGTAGTTCAGGTGCCCGAGCAGCCGCCACCGCGCCAGGTCGGCCGCGCTGGGCCGGTCCGGCCACCCGCCGCCGAAGTAGTCCGTGCAGTTGAAGCCCTGGCCCTCCAGGTGCTTGCCGAGCCCGGTGAACACCCCGTTGACCAGGTGGTCGAAGCCCCCGTCGATGACGGGCCAGTCGTAGTTGTGGTTGAGGTGCAGCGCCTCCAGGTGCACCTTCGCGCCGGGCAGGCCGGCGTAGTCCGCGTACGGCAGGCTCGGGTGCACGTCGATCGCCAGGGACGGTCGCCCGGTGTACCCCGGCAGCTCCTGGTGCAGGCGGATCCCCGCGTCCACCGACAGCGGGTCGCCCCGGAAGTACACCCGCGACCCGCCGCCGCCCTCGCTGCCGCCCGGGCCGCCGGCGAACGAGTTGAACCCGATCGTGAGCAGCAGGTCCGGGTCGGCCGCGGCCGCGACGCCCGCGCGCAGCTGCCGGGACACGGTGGGCGTGCTGCCGTCGCGGGTCAGCACGACGTCCGCGTGGCACGCCTGCCCGAACAGCTGCTGGAGCCCGGTGGCGAGCCGCACGTTGTACGGCAGCTCGGTGACGTGCGCCCCGTTCGGGGCGGTGACGCTCGCGACGTCGTTGTCCGGGTCCAGCACGATCCGCGGGCGCGGCTCCGGGTCGTTGGGGGTGCCGACGACGACGAACTGCGACAGGTGGTCGAGCTCGCCCACCACGGTCGACGTCGCGGCGTCGAGGTACGACGCGACCCGCACCCACGGCTCGGCCGCGGTCTCCCGGGTGAACAGGCGCACGGTGCCCCGGTCGACGTCCGCCGCGCGCACCCGTGCCGCGTCGACGGCGACCTCGAGCCGCAGCCCCGGCACGACGTCCGCGTCGGTCGCCGGGTCGTCGGGCGTCAGGGGCTCGACCGCCGCCGACCGGGCGGGGAAGGACGTGACGACACCGCCGGCCCCGTCGGTCGCGACGACCTCGAACGGGTCGACCAGCAGCACCGCGTCCGCCGGCAGCCCCGGGTCGACGCCCGCGCGGGACCGGGCCGAGGGAGCGCCGGGGAGGTCATCGACCCGCACCGCCAGGTCGGCCGGCACCTCGTGCCCGGAGAACTCCGCCCTCACCCCGAGGTCGTCCGCGACCACGGTCCCGCCCTCGCCGGCGACCACGGTGCCGTCCGGGCCCTGGGCGGGTTGCGTGAGGGTCCGCGTGAGGTCGCCGAGCACCGCCGCGGCCTGGTCCCCGGTGAGCGGGTCGGGCGCCGGGGCGTCCGGCGGCTCCGTGGTGGCGGCCGGGGCCGGGTCGGTGCCGGTGAGCTGCGCCGCCCACGCCCGCGCGCGCTCGACGACCTCCGCGCCGGACAGCAGCCGGAGGCCCTCGTCGGCGGCGACGGGACCGCCGACCGACACCAGCAGCGTCCCCGCGACCGCGATCCCCACGCCCCGGCGCAGCGCCCGGCACGCGCGCAGCGTCCGCAGGGTGCGACCCCGACCGGGCGGCGTCACGGCGCGACCCCGCCGTCACCGCCGGGTCCGCGTCCACCGCCGGGTCCGGGCGCCGCGGTCGTCACCGTCCGGCCCGCCCGGCGCACCAGCCAGGTCCCGCCGACGACCGCCCCCAGCGCGGCGAGCAGGACGGGCCACCAGTCGCCGCCGGTCCGTGCCAGGCGCCCCGCCCACCGGTCGCCCCACCACGACCCGCGGTCGTAGACGACGCACGCGTGCAGCTGGTCGGCGTCCGGCACCCCGTCGCCGTCGTAGTCCTCCGACCCGGTGGCGCAGGTGGTGTCGCCGCAGATGACGACCTCCGCCCAGTCGCGCACGCCGTCGCCGTCGACGTCCTCGCGCCCCGTCGCGCACACCGTCGAGCCGCAGGTCAGCAGCTCGGCGTGGTCCGGTATCCCGTCGGCGTCCCGGTCCGCACCCGGGTCGGCGTCGGTGGTCGATCCCGACGCCAGCACCTCGACCCAGTCCGGCAGGCCGT
Organism: Cellulomonas sp. KU4C; assembly: GCF_056868065.1. Taxonomy (NCBI): domain Bacteria; kingdom Bacillati; phylum Actinomycetota; class Actinomycetes; order Micrococcales; family Cellulomonadaceae; genus Cellulomonas; species Cellulomonas sp. KU4C. Next base: position 771,878 of record NZ_CP200322.1, read on the forward strand.
CCGCGTCCGCGTCCTCGTGCCCGGTGGCGCACGTGACCGACCCGCAGACCACCTGCTCGACCGCGTCGGGGATCCGGTCGCCGTCGCCGTCGCAGGCGCGCTCACCGGGGGCGCACCGCAGGTCGGCGGGCGGCGGCGCGGCCGACGCGACGGCGGCACCCCCCGCCGTCCCGACGCAGCCCAGCAGCAGGACGAGCAGCACGCGGCACGCGGCACCCACGCCGGACCCCCTCGTTCGTCGGTCGCCGCACCCCGGGACGGGCAGCGGCTGACGACAAGCAAGGCGGAACCGGCACTACTCAACGGACCATCTGGTCCGATCTCGCGGGCGATGAGGTGGTGCGGCGACCCCTCAGACGGGGTAGATCGCGCGAAATGAGGTGGTGCGGGGCAGATCACCGACCTGCCTGGGTAGGTGGTCGGGGCGTCCACGGACCACCGCGGAGATGACGACAGCCCGAACCCTGATCAGGGTTCGGGCTGTCGCGGACGCCTCTCGGCATCACACGCGGTAGCGGTGGGATTTGAACCCACGGTGGACTTTCACCCACACACGCTTTCGAGGCGTGCTCCTTAGGCCGCTCGGACACGCTACCTCGGCAAGGGAGACTACCGGATGCCGGACGGATCTCCCGCATCGGGGTCGTACCGTGGGGGTGTGACGTCCTTGCGCCTGCCCGTTCCCGCCCACGACGACGTCCGGCCGAACCCCGGCACGGTCGACGACGCGGTGGCGCTGCTGCGGGGCAGCCGGCTGACGGTGCTGACCGGTGCGGGACTGTCGACGGACTCGGGGATCCCCGACTACCGCAGCCCGGACTCCCCGCCGCGCAACCCGATGACGTACCAGCAGTTCGTGGGCGACGCGGCGTTCCGGCAGCACTACTGGGCGCGCAACCACATCGGGTGGCAGCACGTGCACCGCACGCACCCGAACGCCGGGCACCGGGCGCTGGCGTCGATGGAGGCGCACGGCACGGTGGTCGGGCTCATCACGCAGAACGTCGACCTGCTGCACGAGCAGGCGGGCTCGCGGCGGGTCATCGACCTGCACGGCCGGTACGACCGGGTGATCTGCCTGCGCTGCCACCGCGTGGTGTCCCGGACGGAGCTCGCGGAGCGGCTGGAGGCGCTGAACCCGGGGTTCGCGGAGTCCGTGGGGGCGGTCGGGGACGTGGAGATCGCCCCGGACGCGGACGCGGTGATCGAGCAGACGTCGCACTTCGTCGTCGCGGGCTGCTGGCAGCCGGACCCCGACGGGGGCGACGGGCCGTGCGGCGGGATGTTGAAGCCGGACATCGTCTACTTCGGGGAGACGGTGCCCGCCGAGCGGGTGGCGGCCGCGTACGCGCTGGTCGACGAGGCGGACGCCCTGCTGGTCGCGGGGTCGTCGCTGACGGTGCAGTCGGGGCTGCGTTTCGTGCGGCACGCGGCGGCCGGCGGTCGACCGGTGGTGATCCTCAACCGGGGTGCGACCCGCGGGGACCCGCTGGCGACGATGACGCTGGACGCCGGTGCCTCGGAGACGCTGCAGGAGCTCGCCGCGCGGCTCTGACCGGGTGCTCAGCGCCCCCGGTGCCCCGCGAAGAACTCCCGCAGCACCGCCGCGCACTCGTCCTCGCGGACCCCGCCGACGACCTCGACCTGGTGGTTGAGCCGCACGTCGCGCACGACGTCCCACTGGGACCCGCACGCCCCGGCCTTCGGGTCCCACGCGCCGAGAACCAGCCGCGGCACCCGGGCCAGGACGGTCGCCCCCGCGCACATCAGGCACGGCTCGAGGGTGACGACGAGGGTGCAGTCGTCGAGGCGCCACCGGCCCAGCACCGAGGACGCCGCCCGCAGCGCCAGCACCTCGGCGTGCGCGGTCGGGTCGGCGTCGGCCTCCCGGCGGTTGCGGCCCGCCCCGACGACCGCGCCGTCCGGCCCCAGCACGACGGCACCGACCGGGACGTCGCCGGTGGCCGCGCAGCCCGCCGCCTCGGTGAGGGCCAGGCCCATGGCGGTGAGGTCGTCGGCGCGCGCGAACATGCCGCCATCCTCCCGCACGCGGGCGCCGGCGGGCCCGCGTGCGGCGTCCGGCACCCCCGGCGCGCGGTAGGTTGGGCACATGCGCCTGCACGTCGCCGACCACCCGCTCGTCGCCCACAAGCTGTCGGTGCTCCGGAACAAGGACACGTCGTCCCCCACGTTCCGCAAGCTCGTCGACGAGCTGGTGACCCTCCTGGCGTACGAGGCGACGCGCCACGTCCGCACCGCGCCGGTCGAGGTCCAGACCCCGGTCGCGACGACCACGGGCGTGAAGATCGCCGAGCCGCTGCCGCTCGTCGTCCCGATCCTGCGCGCCGGGCTCGGCATGCTCGACGGCATGACCCGCCTGATGCCGACCGCCGAGGTCGGGTTCCTGGGCATGCAGCGCGACGAGGAGACGCTCGAGGCCGTCACGTACGCCAACCGGCTGCCCGACGACCTGACCGGCCGGCAGTGCTTCCTCATCGACCCGATGCTCGCCACGGGCGGGACGCTGGTCGCGGCGATCGACTTCCTGCTCGACCGCGGCGCGCGTGACGTCACCGTCGTCTGCCTGCTGGCCGCGCCGGAGGGCCTCAAGGTCCTCGAGGACCACCTGGGCGACCGGATCGACGTCTCGATCGTCGTGGCAGCGGTCGACGACCACCTGGATGAGAACGCGTACATCATCCCGGGCCTCGGCGACGCCGGCGACCGCCTGTACGGCGTGGTCTGAGCCCCGGCCGCACCGCCCCCGGGCCCGCGAGGACCCGGACATCCGGTCTCGGACGCTGAGACCGCGCGCTATCCCCTTGGCCGTGGCCGCCGCGCCTGCCACGATCGACGCATGACGTCCCGCCGCCGCCCGACCCACGCCGCCCCGGCGTCCGTCGGCGACCGCCCCGGGACGTATCCGCGCTGTCGGGCCTGACGCACCGCCGTCCCCGCCCGACTCCCCGACCGCCGCCCGCCGAGGCCCGCGGTCCCCGCGCACCCCCGAGCAGCACCCTGGAGCACCCCGTGGCCCGAACCCGACCTCCCGCGACCGTCGCCCGCCCTGCGTCGGGCGCCCGACGCCGCGCGCCCGTCCTGCCCCTCGCCCCGCCGCGGCGCACGACCACGACCCCCGACGGGCAGCCCGCCCGGGCCGGCTTCGTCCTGTACGTGGGCCTGCAGGGCGACGGGCCGGAGCTCGACGCGGCGCACGCGGCCGACCTGGCGGAGGTCGCCGAGGCGCTGCGGGACCTCGCACGGGACCTGCTGCCCGCCGCCGAGACGTTCACCGCCCTGTCGCTGGTGCCCGGCACCGGAGCGGACGACGTGCCGTCGCTGCGCGCACGCCTCGCGTCGCTACGGACCCTCGAGCACCCTGCCGGCGACGCCGCGACGGGCTGACACCACTCAGCGGACCGCACGAGTCCCACCCGAGGAGCACCCAACCTCGACGTCCGACCACCCAGGCTCGGGGGATCGCGCTACTCATCAGTACTCAACCGCCCGCGGCCGGACCTAATCTGGCGGAGCAGCCCCACCCCGGCGGACTCGTTCCCCGGGGCGGGGCCTGCGACCCGCACGACGCCAACCCCCCGGCCGAGTGCGGTCACTCGCCCCCCGGGCCCGCGGACTGCCCCCCTCTGACGCGGCCCGGGGGGCGAACCACGTCCCACCCCACCGGCTCCCCGCTCGCGACCCGCGACCCGCGCTCCTACGGTGGGCAGATGCGCATCGCCATCGCCGGAGGCCACGGACAGATCGCCCGCCGACTCAGCCGCCAGCTCGCGGCCCGCGGGGACCTCCCCCTCGCCATCGTGCGGAACCCCGACCACGTCGCCGACGTCGAGGCCGACGGGGCCACCGCCGTGGTGCTCGACCTGGAGCACACCGACGCCGAGACGCTCGCCGCGCGGCTCACGGACGTGGACGCCGTCGTGTTCGCGGCCGGCGCCGGTCCGGGCAGCGGCGACGCGCGCAAGGACACGGTCGACCGCGGGGCCGCCGGACTGCTCGCCGACGCCGCCGCGCTCGCCGGGATCCGCCGCTACCTGCTGGTGTCGTCCGTCGGGGCGGGCTCGGAGCCGCCCGCCGGCACCGACCCGACCTTCGTCGCGTACCTGCGCGCGAAGACCGCGGCGGAGGAGGACCTGCGCCCCCGCGACCTCGACTGGACGATCCTGCGCCCCGGCGCCCTCACCGACGACCCCGGCACCGGGCACGTGCGCCTGGGTCCCGACATCCCGCGCGGCGAGGTGCCCCGCGACGACGTCGCCGCCGTGCTGGTGGCCCTGCTCGACGAGCCCCTCACCGCGGGTCTGGTGCTCGAGCTGTCCGAGGGGCAGACCCCGGTCCCCGCGGCCATCGCCGCCGCTCTGGAGCCGGAGGACTGACCCGGGCACGGCACGACCCCCGGTCCCGGCGAGGGGAACGGGGGTCGGTGGCGCCGCAGGTCAGGCCGGGGCGTAGGTGAGGCAGTCCGCCAGGTCGTGACCGGCACCGATGCGGACCGACGAGGCCCCGCAGGTGAGGTGCTCGTTGTGGGCGCAGTCGCCGCGCTGGCAGGCGCCGACGTGCGAGACGACGCGGTCGAGGCCGCCCTTGACGCCGAGCGGGATGAACGTCGCGCACTGCGCGTCGCCGCTGCCCCCGCCGACCGTGATGGCCGCGGCGCTGCAGGCGTGCGCGTGGTTGTACGAGCATCCGTCGACCGAGCACTCGGAGACGGGGGGCTGCTCCATGAGGGTGCTCATGATGACCTCCGGGTGGGGACGTTCTTGCTGACCTCGTCGACGTTAGGACGCCTTTCCGGGCCCGTCCAGCCAGGAAGGCCTGGCTAACTCACGTACCCGCAGGTCAGCGCGTCATATGCCGCAGAACTCGTTCTCGAGGCGCACCATCTCTCGACATTCGACAGGCGGGCCGAATACGTCACGCCGGCGTCACGGAATTCAGCCGTTCTCGCCCTCGCGGTCCGCCCGCAGCTCCGCGTGCAGCACCCCGCCGAGCAGCACGACGATGCTGGACAGCCAGATCCACAGGGCGGCCGCGAGCACCAGGCCGAGCATCTGCGCCCCGGCCTGCACCACCGCCGCGCTCCCGGCGTCCGCGCCCGGCGTGTCCGGGACCGCCGCGTCGACGTAGACCATGAAGCCCGTCGACACGAGCACCACGCCCACCGCCCCGAGCACCGACCCGGGAAGGCAGCGTCGCCAGGTGGTCGAGACGTTCGGCGCGTACCGGTGCAGCAGCGTCAGGAACCCGATGAGCACCCCCAGCACCACCGGCCAGCGCAGCACCGACCACGCCGCGCGGAACGCGTCGCCGAGCCCGAGCCGGTCCGCGATCGCGTCGCCCCCGCCCAACAGCGGGCCCACCACGACCAGCAGCAGCACGGTGACGAGGGTGACGAGCGCACCGATCGTGAACGCGAAGCCGAGCAGGAACTGCGTCACGACGTTGCGCCGGGAACCCGCCCGGTAGGCGTCGTCGAGCGCCCGCACCGCGGCACGGAACACCCGGCTGGCCAGGAACAGGGTCACGAGCAGGGCACCGACCGCGAACCCGCCGCGTTCCTCGTCGAGCAGCCCGTCGACCAGCGGCGCGAGCACGTCGGTCGCGACCTGTTGCGCGAACACCGCCGCCAGCCCGTCGATCACGGTGGCGCGGAGCTCGTCGACCTGCGCGTCGCCGAGCAGCGGGCGCAGGTACCCGAGGCTGGCACCCAGTGCCGTCGCGAGCGGCACCAGCGAGATCAGCGCGTAGTACGTCATCTCGGCCGCAAGCCCGGTGACCCGCACCTCGCCGGCCCGGACCACGGACCGCACCGCGATCGACGCCAGGTCCCGGCCGCCGATCGCGACCGGGTGCCGGTCAGCGAACGCGACGGCCCGCTCGGGCACCGTCGGCGTCCCCGCACGCTGCGCGCGCCGCTGCTCGAGCCGGGGCCGCACCGCGCCGGCGACCCAGCCGCCGGCCGCGATCGCCCCCGCACCGGCGACGGCCGCGACGCCGCCGGCGAGGACGACCCGGGGCGCGCCGTCGGCGACGGGCGCGAGGACGAGGCCCACGACGCCCGCAGCGGTCCACGCGAGGATCGTCGTCGCGGCGACCGGCAGGCGGTCCCGCACCCACGCAAGCCGCCGGGACGCGACAGCCACGGCCAGCCCGACGAGCACGAGGACGACGAGCACCGGATCAGGCCCCGGGACGCGGCGCCGGTCGGGTGGACGTCATCCTGCGACCAACATGAAGGCGTGGTCCTTGCCGGTGGGCGCGCCCTCCGTCACGACCATCCCTGGACGCAACCGCGTAGCGACGTCTACGAGGAAAGCCACCTTGCCGCGCTTCACCCGCCCCTTCTGGTCGACGTGCAGGAGGTCGATCGACGACGTGTCGGCCTGCATCTCCTGCCCTGGGAACAACACAGGGCGCCGGTTGAACATGCGGTCGGGGACGAGCGACTGGGCTTGCCGTTGGCGAGCGGTCCCGTGCGTCTTCGCGTACTCCTCCCGCTCCCCGTAGCGCCGGCGAAGCGTCCGATCGCTCGGGATCGTGAGCGGCTTCTCGTCATCGGCATGGCGGGCGATCGCCCGCTCCCTGACCTTCCTGATCCGCAGCTTGACCGAGACATCGGACCGGCTTGAATACTCCTCGATCACCTCGTCGATGATGGACAGAATTCGCTCGTCCGTGTAGCCGAACGGCCTCTTCTGCCGGACCGACCGCATATCCCGCAGAGCAAGCGCTCCACCCGTCAGGTACCGCTTCTTCCAGTTGCGCAACGAGTTGGCGGAGGCCGGCAGCTGCGCCTTCCTCCGAACGTTGATCTGGCTGTCCATGAGTGCGGTGAGGCTGGGTTCCGGGCTCACGCGAAGGCGCTCATCGTCCGGGGGGACGATCCCCAGGACCACTTCGACGGCGTGCTGCTTGGACTCGACGAGCATTCGCTCCGCCGGCCCGAGCCGGGCCGACAGCCGTCGATCGAACCGAGGGTCCCGCATCATGAGCGGCGCACTGATAGCCACCGGCACGTCTTCGAGCGGCAGAAGCAGGTCTGCAAGGCCATCGAGGCTGCGCAGCAGGACCGCGGCACCAACCGGACGCACGACCTCGTAGTCACCGTCATCGAGGCTCAGCAGCTGCCCCCGGACCAAGGTGCGGTCCATCACCGCACCTCGCGCGGCGTCGCGACCACGAGCGAGTCCCAGCCCAACGGCTCCTGCAGCGTAAGAAGGTCGATCTCACGGTGCCACATCATGTGGTGGACGTAGGAGATCACCAGGCCACGCGCGATCGGCGAGATCGCGTCGACGACGTCACCGAGGGGCCGCGGCAGCGCGCACTGGTCGCGAACAGCCTGACGCAGCTCCGGCCACGGAGCGTAGCGCTGCTGCCGGCGCGACGACAGCGTCTCGAGGTTGTACTCCGTAACCTTGACGAGGGGCTCGTGCACCACGGCGTACTCCCAGCCGACTGTCCCGCACACCTCCCGCGTCACCGCGAGATTGGCCACGACCTCATCGGACATCTTGTCGCGGGGCTTGGCATCGATCACCAGGCGGCGCCCATCACTCAGAGCGAGCAGGAAGTCCGGGTAGCGGTCGCGGCCTTCGCTCAGCATGAGCATCGGCTGCGCCGCCGCAGCGGTGACGCGCGGCATCCCCGGACCGTTGAAGAAGTACTCGATCTGCATGAGCGCCAGGCGCTCGTTCATCGACTCGCAGTGCAGGGACTCACCTGTGTGGGAGAACCACCTCTCGTTGGAGTACGCGTGACGCTTGGGCCACCGGTACTCGAGGCGGATCGGGTAGCTCCGCTCCATCCCGAGGCCCCAGCAGCGCGGTCCGATCTCGGCACGTCGGAGCCGGTTGTCTCGGGTGCGCCAGACGATGATGTTGTCCCGACCGGTGGTGGCGACACGCACACGCTCAGCCAGGTGCCGGGCGACGACGTTGGGCCCGGTTCGCCCCAGGCGCGGGGGCATGATCCCGGGGAGCGGGAAGCCGCCCGGTCCCGTGAACGTGGATGCTGCGGACATCGCAGTCCCAACCGATGGTGGACTCACCACCCGGGACGGGTGGCATGCGGTTCGGTGTGGCCTCGTCGGTCCGACGGGGTCGCGAGTCGAGCTTGGCGAACCTGGGCGGCGGTGGTGACCGGACGCCCACGCGAGAGTCAACCAGCCTGCTCCACCTGTTCCCGTTTGGCAACCCTGCACCGCCAGGTGGGCACGAGCGACTCTCGCACAGATCACCAGGCGGGCGTACCTTTGTGTATAGACGTACAGGTAGAGCCAGTGCATCACCCTACGACCGTGAGTTCAGCTGGGATCGCTGCGGACTCGATCTTCAGATGCCTTACCTGCGAGTTTACGGATTGGGTACAAGCTTGACACCGCTTGGAGGGGCTGATGAGTAGCGTCGAGGGTGTGGACCAGGCATCAGGGAGCGCGGCTGCCAAGCGGCGCGCGCCGAACGCGCACTTCGCCAAGGGCGCATGGCCTTCGGGCTCACCGGAACCCGGTGCGCCCGAGGCCGTGCTGTACGTCGCCGAGCTCGCGGCGTTCCTCCGCGCCGAGGCGGACCGGGTCGGCGGCTCCTTGGGCGACGGTCTGAAGACGGTCTCCGCGAGGTCGGGCGTCCCGGCCGGGACGCTGCGCCATGTGGCGGACGGGAACCGCTGGCCCGGGATCGAGATCCTCGCGATGGTCGAGCTGGCGTACAAGCAGGACATCATCGGCGGCTACAGCGCTGTGCTCCGCCGACGTGACCTCGCCGAGGACGACGCCGGTCGCGACACCGCCGATCACCGGAAGTAGCCGACCCGCGCAGCTGGATCGCGCAGATGCACGCTCAGATCAACGGGGTGCGCCGACCGCCACTGGCCCGCCTCACTGGGGAGCGGGTGACTCGCCGGCCGAGGGTCTCCTGCGATCCGACACGGCCCCCCTCACGTTCGCCCGCCCCCTCGTCGCCGTGCTCGATGGCCGACAGGTCCAGTGGCTCCTGCGCCCGGAGGTCGACATGCTCGCCGCTGTCAGCGCGTTCATCGACGCCCACCTCCATCGACCGCTGGCCGAGCTGTAGCGTCGACGTCGACGTCGGCGTCGGCGTCGGTGTCGGGACGGTCTACGGGTGGAACTGCCCTTGCGCCTGCGGGTTCGGTGACGCGGCTCATTGCGCCTGCGACGGGATCGGTCAGTCCTTCCGGTCGAGGAACGTGACGCCCTCGAGACCTCCCTGGGACAACAGAAGCACGACGATGTCCCGCATCGACGCGCGCAAGTCCGTGTCCGTGCCGGCGGCGTCGACTTCCGTGACCTCCGGATGCACCTCGAACACCCGGATGAGTGGCCGGTTCAGCCGAACCTTCCCCATGGGGTCCTCCCGGGCCATGATGAGGGGGGTGCTCGTCGGCCACCATACGAGGCCGGTCTTCACCCGGAACCGGGTGGGGTCGCTCAGCCGCCGACCGGAGGCGGCCACCGTCCCTAACGCCTCAGCGACGGCACGTTCGAGATCCTCGCGCGTCATGACCGTCAGCGACCCCTCGACGTCGTAGTCGCTCCACGTGCCGACACGCTGGGCGTAGACCACCGAGCCGTCGTGCCCGACAGCGCGGTACTCCCCGAGCTCCAGCCGTCCGCATCGAACGTCTGCCACCTGCGACGTCCCGGCCGCACGGGGAACCGCCGGATCACGCTGCCGTTGCTGCCCGCGATGATGCGCTCACCCAGGCGGTACCCGGCGAACAGGACGTCAGCCGCTGCTTCGGCGACGACCTGCCCGACACCGGCCGGCGTCGGGTCGACCGGCATCGCCGTCATCACCATCCAGACCTCGCTCTCGGTCGCCTGCTGGCGCAAACGGACCGCCTCGGCCTCCTGCGACCACATCGTGTCGAGCAGCGCCGTCCTCGCCTCCTGCCCACGGAACCGGGCGCGGTAGGCACGTTCGATCTGCCACTCCTGCATCCATTCGGTGTCCCTACCGACCCGCATCGGCACGCCGAACGCGTCCTGGTGCCGCATGACGAGATGCGGCGCGTCGACGCTCGCCGGAACTCGAACCACCAAGGCATGCATGCTGCCGTCCGGGGACTCCGGGCGGTCGAACGCCAAGTTCGTGACTGCCGGACGGATGGTCGTGAACGCGATTCGGCGGAGCTTCTTCTCCTGCACCTGGTCGATCGCGCCGATGTCGTTCAGCTCGCGCGCCGCCGAGGTCGCCCTGACTTCGCGAACCCCGAGCACGATCATCCCGCCGATGCCGTTCGCCATCGCGGCGATGTCCTTGCCGAACTCGTCGGGCCAGCCCGGCTTGTCGGAGAACCCGGCCTTCCAGTCGAGGTCCTCGTGCTCGAGGACGCCCTCGGCGACGGCCTGCTCGAGCATGTCGAACGTCAGCGACTCCGTAGGACCGAGGCCGAGCTCGCGATGCAACGGTGTGAACACCGTTCGAGCCTAGGGCGGCCGTCGCCGCGCCGGGACCGAACCGGAGAGGCCGTGGTTCCGGGGCTGGTGCCGCTCACCCCGACCAGCCTTGGACGTGCCCACGTGCTCAGCGCTTCTACGCAGGATGTCCACGATCCACGCGTCCGGACCTGAACGAATGCCCCCGGTGCGCCCCCTCTGGCGCCGACGATCGGGACGTGCCGGTACCGTCGCTCTCGTGTCCACGGGTCAGGATCGTCAGCTCCGCGTCGTCCGCGGCGGCGAAGCCGACCTCATCGCGCCCGTGATGAACGCGCGTGCGGCGTTCCTGCCGGACGGCGACACCGGGCTGACGGCGACGTTCCTCGAGGTCCCGTGCGAGTACGGCGTGATCGACGTCGTCCACACCAGGTTCGACGCGGACGAGCTCGACCGCCGCGACGAGCTGGGCCTGGTCGCGGTACCGGAGCGTCGGCTGCTGTCGACGCTACGGTTGCTGGCATCGGAGGGTGGCGTCGGGGACATCTCCCGGCTGGCGGGGTTGAGCATGGTGTCGCAGGCGCGGATGCGTAAGGTCATCGGCCCCGAGCTCGCTGCCCGCGGGTGGATCACGATCGACGACGGCCGCTGGCGGCTACGTGCACCGCTGGTCTCACCGGTGCACGCCGTCGTCGCGGTCGAGATCAAGCAGACCGACGCGAGCCGGGGCCTGGCGCAGGCGGGCCGTTACTCCGCCGCCGCGGAGTGCGTTGCCCTGGCCCTCGGTCCCGACGGGTCGGCCGAGCGCACGGCGGCACGCACTGCAGGGTCAGGCATCGGCGTCGCGCAGGTGCGGCCCGACGGGACGGTCACGAGCTGGCAGGCGCCGTCGCCTCAGCCTGACCTCGACCCGCTCGCCCGGGTGGCACTGGCCGAGCAGCTCGCGCACATGCGGGCGAGCGGCGCGCACAGCGGCCCGGTTCGTGAGGTGTTCGGTCGGATGCTCGTCAGCGCAGGAGCCGATCCCAGATTGTGAGGTGGGTGGGCATCACGCCCGCCAGCGGGTTCGGCGTGAGCGCCTTGATCGTCGCGGCCCTCGCCGAGGCGGCGGTCACCAGACCGAGCATGTGAGCCTTGGGGTCCACCATGGGAAGGGCAGCCGTCAGCTGCGCCAGATGCTGCAGGTAGTGCTGCCCGCCCAGCTCGTAGTCCCAGAATGACGGCATCGTCGTCCGGCCGGCGGTCCACAGCGCCCGGCACCACCGGCACCGGCAGCGCGCCGCGGACGGCAGCCGCCGCTGCAGCGCCAGGTACGTCACGGCGGTCGTCGAGTGCAGCAGGTCGGGGTGGAAGTACCGGCCGGGTCCCGGCCTGCCGCCTCCGGGCTGCAGCCAGACGCGCTGAGCCCAGCCGACGCCGCCGCCGAACCCCCGGGCACCGAACCCGAGCATCAGCCAGCCCGTCAGACCGGTGTTCGGCAGCACCACGGGCACTCCGGCGTCGGCGAGCGTGCCGACGAGGTCGACCAGCCCCTCGGGGAACAGCTTGCGGCGCGGTTCGGTGTACGACGGGTCGTAACCGGGGAGCTGGGCGCGCACGTACACCGCCTCGGGCCGCCCGTCCTCGCCGATGCCGGCACCCAGCAGGTCGCTGAGGAGGACCTTGCGAGCGACCGGGTCGATCACGTGCGAGTGGTGCACCGCCACGTTCAGCCACACCGGCGCGCCGGCCGCACGTGCCGCGACCTCGTTCACGAGCGACAGCTCCCGCTGCACGGTGCCGTTCGGCGCGACCCACAGGCCCGGGGTGAGGATGACGTTCGCACCCGCGCTCGTCTGTGCAGCATGCACGGCGTCGAGCCACGCCCGCTCCTCCGGCGAGCCGGTCGCCCCGCGCGGTAGGCACAGGTGCGGGTAGTGGGCCAGGTGGGTGCTCGACGTCTCGTCGAGCTCCTCGGCGCGGGTCCAGGACTCGGGGTCGGCGATCTTCAGCGCGGTGGCGCCCCCAGCCGCCAGCCAGTGCCGGATCGTCGACGGATGGTCTCGACCGAGGCGCGCGACCGCGCCGTACTGCGTGGGCGCGATGCTCGGGAGAGCGCTCAGGGTGGTGACCTGCGCGGCGGTGGCGGTGGTGTCCCGCGACGACCGCTGGATCAGCATCAGGCGCGATCCCGGGATGAGCGACGTGGTCACGAACGCCTCCATGGCTTCGTGGGACGGCCCCCTGCCGGCCCGTCTCCATTCCATCGGCACCCGCCCACGGCGAGGTTAGGCCGAAGGTCCCTCCCGCCGACTCCGGGTGGCTGAGCCGCCGACGCCTGCGGCACCCGGGAGGCGAGCGCGAACGTTCCGGCCCGACGAAGTTCGTCAGCCGAGCAGGTGCTCCTGGCCGTTGAGCGCGCCGGCGGTCGAGCAGTACCGCAGGAGGGAGGAGTTGATGATCCGCCCGGCCTCCTGGGAGTCCTGCTGCGAGATCACGTCGTACACGCTTGGCCAGCACCCGCTCGTCATGCGCCTCATGACCGAGCGGGCAGCGAACCGAACCCCGGCTTACAGCGGAGGTCCTCAACCCGAAGCCGGCCTCGCGAGCACGCTGGTATCAGCCGCAAGCACGAAGCTTGACGGACTCTGCTCACGGCGTCGGGCTTGCACACGCTTGACGTTGACCCAGCACTGGTACGCGGCGAACACGTACATCGCGGCGAGGCTTCCCCCCGCGAGTGCAGGACGCCACACGTCAGCGGCCGAGTCGGTGACAGCCACTGCAACCACGACGATCACGCAGAAAACCGCGACCGCGGCGCAGAACAAGAACCCCAGGATCGCGAACACGAACTGAGCCTTCGTGCCGCGCTCCTCCAACAGCTGCACGGTCTCCGATTCGGCCACTCCCCGTGCGGCACGGCCCTCGGGGGTGTCGCCGAGACGGTCGGCGATCTGCAGGTAGTTCAAGACCTTGCGCTGCTGGCGGCCTTCGGCCCCACCGTTGAACTCGACACCGACCCACCCGATGCCCGCGACGAGCAGCGGTACGAGCACCAATCCGACCCACGTGTCCATCCGACCTGCGCCTCCGAGCCTCGCGATGTGAGCGACGCAGGTGAGGATGCCGACTACCACTGACACTGACGAACGGGATGCGCCGCCACTAGGGCCAGCAATCAGTCTTCGCTGCGGCGGTGGGCGCGCTTCAAGCGCTGATCGAATAGGTGCTCGAGGAACCTCGGGTCGGTCACATGTGCGGCCAGCTCGTTTGCGTTTTCGGGCAGGCCGAGGAGCCGCACGCTGAAGTCGAGCCTGCGCAGCAGGTCCTCGCGGGCACGTGTGGTGATCTTCAACGTGTCGACTGACTGCGCGTCCTGCATCGCTTCCCCGAACCTCCCCGCGATGCGCCGGTCGGATTCGTAGCCGAAGCGTTCCGCTGAGTAGTCGTCGCCGTCCCAGGTCCACACGCCCCACCGGGCCATCCCCACGGTGAGGAAGTCCCGTACGCGAGTTCCGAGCCACAGGCTCTCGGTGGACAGCAGCCAGGCCAGGTAGTCGATCGTTCCGTAGTGCTTGACCGGTGGGCCGCTGGCGACCGCGTCGCCCTGAACGAAGGCACATGCGACGTGCTCGGGTTCGTAGCCGCCGAACTCAGGGTCACGCAGGGCAAGCTCGACGGAGCATCGGGGGTTGCGGCGGTCCCGGGTGGTGCCGGTTCCGAACGACGACCCGTCGATCGCCTGGCTCTCGTGCCAGTCGAGCGACCGGAGGTACATGTCGTCGATGGCGGACTCGAACGGCCCCGCGTTCCCGGGGATGAGCAGCTGGGGCGCGTACGCCGTCAGGTAGTGAGGGTGCGCCGCGCACATCTCCGCGAGCCCGGTCTCGGAGTCGATGAAGTCGAGCACCTGCTCAGGTGGTGTTATCTGTGTGACCGGGCGTTCGTCCGCGGCCCGTTGCCACTGCTGCTGGAGGGCCGCCCATCCCAGCCGCACGCCGCGCTGGGCGGGGTCGCGCGAGAACTCTGGCAACGGGAAGCCCCACCTGCCCCAGCCCATCGGCGACTGCCAGGTGTCTTCCATGTCGTTCGACTCGGCTGCGGCGGCGACGTCCAGCCACCAGTCGTCGGTCACGACCGGGGGCTCGAACCCCTTGTCGATGAGGAAGTCGCGGGCGACCACGAGCGTCGATCCTTGTGGGCGGATCACCTCGCCGAGTCGGCGGACGACCTCGTCCAGGCCGGCGTCGGCGTTCAGCGCGAACGTGTCAGCGAGAGGCGGTGAGTACTGCAGCACGTCGTCGCGTGTCAGTCCGAGCCAGATCGGCAGGATGACCGTGTGGCCTCCGGCCATCTGTCGGGCGACCAGTCCGTCGAGCTCCCACTGCGACCACTGCTTGCGAAAGAAGTCCTTACTCAGGACGACGATCCCGAACCGGGACCGCGCGAGTCCGGCGTCGATCGACCGGCGCAGGCTGTCCACGACGTGCAGACTGGTTTCGTCGTACCAGACGTCGATGTGCGCGTCGCGGAGCCGTTCAGCCAACGCGCGCACGAAGGTGTCCTTGTCTTCGCTAGCGTGGCTGATGAAGGCGTCGTGCAGCATGCACCGGAGAATAGGTGCCTTGCAGGCGTTTCGGGGCTCGACCGGTGACAGGACGAGCCCCGTTCCCGTGGCCAACTGCAGCAGCGATTACGTCGCAATGCCCGCTGGGAGCGTCGCCCGTCCGCGCCGAGCGCGACCAGCTCTCAGGGTTGTTCCACCCCTCCGGACTCGTCGCGCTGGCGAGAGATCGCGTCGAACGCGTCGTCCAACAGGCGGAACTCGTCGACGACCTCACGCAGGTGTACCGCGGTGGCGTGCTCCCAGAAGACCACGGTCGTCGGGATGGACCTACGGGCCAGCGCCTCCACAACGGGCGCGTAGTCACGGTCGCCGGAGACAAGGACGACGCGGTCTCCCCGCTCAGGCTTCATGTACTCGTAGGAGTCCGCGGTGATCTGCACCGCGATCGCGACGTCGACCTCCTTCTCCTTGTTCTGGAAGTTCCGGTCAAAGGTGGTGACCTCGAACCCTGCGTCCCGGGCGATCTCCCAGAGACTGTCGTTCGCCGGCGGCCGCGACCCGAACAAGCTCGACCGGCCGATCATCTCCGTCTCGGGGCAGACCTCGCGGTAGAGAGCACCGAAGTCGTACGTCCACGAGTGGTCGACGATCTTCTTCTCCATCGCGTCCTTCGGGCTAGTCGCGAGGCCACGGCGGACGGCATTGATCCGCATGCCTTCGATCCACACATTGGAGTTGTCGACGTAGACGAACAGGACCATGACATCCCCCTGAGAGTTGCACGACTCCGTGCCTGCTGGACGCCAGCGCGGCCACCCTTCAAGTCACCACACCAGGGTGTCGGCGCATCGTCCAGGGACCTTCGTCCAGCACGAGTTTCGCGGACCCCACGCCATCTCCCGCAGAGAGCCTCAACGCACGAGGTGGGAGGTCCGGGAGCACCGAGGAGCGCCGTGGATCACCCGAACGAGTGACTGGAATCGCTCCCATGACCGCCACGGTCGCGGATACGTTGCTTACGGTCGCTGGAGATCACCGCACGTGGTCACCGCTGACCCGACGCTTCTGTCATGCAATTCGGGGGGCTTTGCTTGATGCGGCAACAACGCGCATCGGCGTCCAGTGCGGCATTCGTCGACGCTCTGGGCTCCGGTCTCGTCATGTCCATGACCGTCCTTTACTTCTCTCTCCTCACCGACCTACCGCTGGCCGAGATCGGATTCGCGGTGGCGGCGGCAGGAATCGCCGCGCTTCCGCTGGGGGTGCTCGGTGGCTGGTTGTGCGACCGCTACGACTCGCGTCTGGCGATGGTTCTCAACAACGGTCTCGCTGCCGCTGGATACATCCTGTACTTGGTGGCGGACAACTTCGTCCTGGTGTTCCTCGCATTCCTCCTGGTCGCGATCGGCGACCGGATCTACTGGGCCGCTTGGACCTCGTATATCCACGACCTCTCCGCGGGGCGCCCGTACGAGCAGCTGTTCGCGAAGCTCGAGTCGGCGAAGATGGCGGCGATGGGCGTCGGCGCCGCGATCTCGGCGGCAGTGCTGGCCGTCGGTGCTGCGACCGGAGCCCGCTGGCTCGTCATCGCGAACATCGTGCTGACCGTCGTCGCGGCGACGATCTACGCCCGCATCCCGATGCCCGAGCCTGTCGCTGACGAGCCGTCGGACGAGCCCGAACCATCGTCTCCGACCCGGATCGGGCGTCTCGTCCGCCAGCGCGGGTTTCTCTCGCTCACGGCGGGTCAGTTCTTCCTCGCTCCGATCATGGTGCTGCCCAACGTCGCGCTCTCGGTCTTCTTCGTCGACGCCTGGGGGATGAATCCTGCGGTCGCCTCGGTGCTCTTCGGCATCAACGCCGCTGTGGTCGCCGCACTGCAGAGCCCATCCTCGCGCCTGGTGCGCTTCGTCCCGCGTGCGCGTCTGATCGTGGCGGCATGTGCGCTGCTCGTCGCCGTGCTCGTGGCGATCGCCTTGCTCCCGACCCTCTCTGGCCTCGCCGCGTGGTCGTTCGTCGTGCTCGTGGGTCTCGCCCTGGCGGCGGCCGACATCCTCTACATGCCGGCGACGAACGCCCTGATGGCGGAGATCCCCCTGCGCGCCGTGCGTGGTGTGTCGATCTCCGTGTTCCAGACGTCGATGGCCGTGGGTATGGCGGTGTATCCGGCGACTCTCGGACTCCTCGACGAGCAGCCCAAGGCGTTGTGGGCGCTGACCTCCGCCTCGCTCGCACTCGGCGCGATCTGCTACTCCGTCGCTGCTCGGCGGGCGCCGGAGCACGTGCGCGTCTCGGAAGTCCGCTGCTAGTTCCTTCCACCAGCAAGTTTCGTCACGAGCAGGGGGTTCACATGAACGTGCTCATCCACACCCACGGAATCGGGGAGATCGACTACAGCTCGATGGCTCCCGGCGACCTCGCGGCAGTGGAACGCCACGCCACCGAGTCGGACGTCCTGGTGGTGCCGGGGGTCTTCCTGGCCCGTGAGTACCTGGACGTGCTCGAAGAGGTGCTGCGGCAGTACGACGCTGCTCGCGAGGATTTCCCGCACATCCTCGGGTTCTCGATCGAGGGTCCGTTGCTCGGCAACTCGGGCGGCGTGCCCAGCGCCGGTATCTGGATGCCGACCGCCGACGAGTGGCGCCGGATCGCCGCGCTGGGGCCGCTCGGACTGCGGTACGTGGTGATCGGGCCCGACGGTGGCGAGCTGGACGAGCCCCTCGGTGACCTCACGCTGGGCGGCGTGATCGAGCTGCTCTACGCCAACGGCGTCAGGGCTGCGCTCGGTCACTTCCAGCACGACGACCCGACCGTCAGCGCGCGGCGCACCCGGGAAGTGATCGCCTTCATCCGCGAGCGCTTCGGCAAGGCCAAGGGTTTGATCCTCACCGACCACCTCTACAACGACATGCCCGCGTACGTCGGGCACGCGTGGCGGACCGCCGAGCAGCGTGTTCACCGAGATACGGATCTCGCTCCGACTCTCCAGGCCGACTGGTCCACCACGGACCTTCACGAGCTCCTGGGCCCGGTACCCGCCACGCTGCTCGAGGCGGCCCGTGCCGGGGAGGTGCTGCCGTTCCTGAACTTCGACGGTGACCACGTCGACCTGGAGATCTGCAAGAAGACCGTTGAGTACCTCACACCGAGCAACCTCATCGGGATCACTGACGACACGCCGGTCAGCGTGCTCGCCGGGGAGGTCCTGCACCAGCAGGAGGACCACGGCCTGTGGTACCGAAGCGACGGCATCGTCGCGGCAGGCTCTGTCCCCTGGCGAGAGCAGCTGGACAACCTCGCCCGCATCGGCGTCGACGAAGAAGGCCGCAGAGCGATCTTCGATGACAACCCCCACCTCGCGCTGCGCCCGATCGGCGTCGTGGCGCAGCGGTGACCCGGGTGCTCCGGTCTCCGCTCACCCTCGCCCCGGGGATGCTGGGGATCGACGACGGCGCCCTGATCTGGTCCGGACCGTTCGGCCGCAGGGTCGTGCTGTCAGGGCTCACGCAAGACGCCGTGCTCGTGCGGTGCGGAGACCTGTTCGCGCTCCTCGGTCTGCGCTCCGCCGAGGCGATGACGTTCACCATCTCCCGTGGTCTCGCCGGAGGTTACGCCTGGATGCCCGCGCCCTCGTGGAGCCGTGCGCTCGAGGAGCTCGCCCGACAGCCAGCGCCCTCGTGGGCCGAGCTCACCCTCGTCGGCGAGTCAGGTCCCGAGTGGATCGTCTCGGTGCCTCACGCGGAGATCCAGCACTCCATCCGTGTGCTCGACGACGCTGGCGCCGCTGTCGCCCAGGTCCAGGCGCCCGGATGGCCGCTCACGGTGGACCGCTCGCGGTGAGCGGCCACGACGGACCCGCCGTGGTCGTCATCGGTGGCGGCTGCACGGGCCTTCTGGTGGCTGTCGGCCTCGCGCGCCTGGACATCGACGTGGTCGTCGTCGAGCAGCAGGCTCTCGGCGGTGGACAGACCGCGCACGCCCACGGCTGGTTGCACCACGGCCACATCTACGACGACATCACGGCGGACCAGGCGAGCGTCCTGCGCGCCGGTGCCGACCGATGGCGGACGATGGCCGAGCAGCACGACGTCCCGCTCATCTCGAGCGGCAACGTCGTCGCCTTCAGCGGCGCCGGGGAGGCCCGGAGTGCCCGACGTAGGTGGCAGCGCGCCGGGATCGACGACTACGTCGGCGCTACCGGCGACTTCCCCGGGCTCCTCACCTACGACACCGGGGAGATTGCTCTGAGCCCTGGCCGGGTCCTGCGACGGGTTGTCGCGGGGACAGCGGTGCGGGCGGTGCGCGGCAGGGCGACGGGCGTCACGCGCTCGGCGACCGGCCCGCTCGGCGTGGAGATCGACACAGGCGCCGCCGCTCGGCACGTGCTGCATGCCGACAACGTCGTCATCGCCGCCGGCGTGGGCACCGCGTCCTTCCCTCACGTCTCGGTCGGCCTCGGCCGAAGGACCGCTCACATGCTCGTCGTGCAGACGTCCGCGTCGCTTCCCGCTGCCTTCGCCTTCCCCGAGCAGCACGCCCTCGGCCTGTTCGCGGTCCGCCGCTCGCGCGGTGCGAGGGACACCTACCTGCTCTCCGGATTCCTGTCCTCGGGTCCGGCCGCCGATCACGGACTGCTGGAGACAGAGATGTGGCGACGCGCCACCGAGCCGGTCCTGCGCCGCTACCTGCCCACCGTCTGGTCGGATCCCGACGCCCGGTGGGGCATCTATCCCGCGGAGAAGCTCGAGAGCATCCGAGACGTCCCGCTCGGCGTGCCCGGCGCCTCGGTCCACCGGAGTCTCGACGACCGCATCGTCGCCGTGAACCCCGGGAAGCTCACCACCGCACCCGTGGTCGCCGACGACGTCGTGGCCACTCTGGCTGGCGTCCGCCGCGGCGGATGTGCGCCGGTTCCGGGGGCGATTCCGATCGACCGCGCCCCGTGGGCGCGCGAGGACTGGAGCCTGACACCCCTGGTGCGCCGCGACACGCTGTTCCGGAGGTCCGCATGATCGAGGTGCTCATCCTGGCCGCCGGCGTCGGATCGCGGCTCGACCCCCTGACCCGCAGCACCCCGAAACCCGCGCTGCCGCTCGGCCAGTCCACGATCGTCGGGCAGCTCGTCGCGAAGGCGCGCAGGCTCGGCGTCGCGTCAGTGCGTGCGAACCTCTACCACCAACCGGAACGCATGAGCGCCGCGATCCTCGAGGCCGCCGAGGATCTCCCCGTCGACGCGCGACGCGAACCGGCTCTCACCGGTCCCGCGGGCGCGTTGCACGCGTTCGACGACGTCCTGGCGAGCGCCGAGGCCATCGTCGTCATGTCGGGTGATCTGTCGTTCGACGACGAGCTCGGGCCGATGGTCGCCGCCCACCTCGACGCCGGAGCGCTGCTCACGGTCGCGACCTCGGAGGTGCTCGACGGACACCGGTTCGGGGTGTTCACGACGGGACCGGACGGCGTGCCGACCGACTTCGTCGAGAAGCCCGCGTGGGCGCGAGGTCGTCCGCACCGGGTGAGCGCGGGCACGTACGTCGTCGCGCCATCCCTGCTGGGAAGGATTCCCCGCGGGACGGTCTACGACTTCGGCGCCGATCTCATTCCCGAGCTCGTCCACGAGCCCGGGGCGCTGCTGACCCACTCGTTGACGGGGCAGTGGGACGACCTCGGGGACATCGCGACCTACCGCAGGGTCGCTCTGCGGCATGCCGCCCCGACGATCGTCCACCCGACGGCATGGGTGCACCCGACTGCGGAGCTCCGCGGCGTCGTCCACGTCGCAGCCGGCGCCCGGGTCGGCGCCCGCGCGGTCGTCCGCGATTCGGTCGTCCTTCCCGGCGCCGTCGTCGCTCCCGGCCAGCTGGTCTGCGACGCCGTCATCGGAACAGCATCCCAACGAGAGGAAGCCTCGTGCGCATCCTGATCCTCGCGCCCGCCTACCACCCGCACATGGGAGGCGCAGAGACGTACGCCCGGGTCCTGGCTGAGGGTCTCGCCTCACGGGGTGACGAGGTCACGGTCGTGACCGACGGCACCCGCACCGACACTCCGAGCGGCGCCGCGGACGGCGTCAGCGTCGAGCGTCTCACCGCCTTCGCCTCAGCCCTCGCGGACCGGAACAAGCTGCCCTGGGAGCAGATGGCGTTCGCGCTCACCGAGGATGTCGCCTCCGTCGTGGCCCCGAGCCTGCCGGACCTGGTCATCGCGAACAGCAACGACACTGCCGCTCTGGGACGGATGATCGGTGATACCTACGGTGTCCCGGTCGTCGGGGCGTTCCACGAGCAGGAACCGGAGAGCGGCCCTCTGGGACCGGGACGTGCCCGCCTCGTCTACCGCAGGCTCGAGCTCGACGGCTACCTCGCCGGCAGCGACTTCTACGCTCAGAAGGCCATCCGCTTCGGTGCTCCAGCGACGCGCGTCCACCACATCCCCCACGGCGTGGACACCGAGATGTTCGCGCCCGGTCCGTCCCGCTCTCCCGACGGCGCCTTCCGCATCACCCTCAGCGGGCGGATCGCCCCCCGCAAGCAGCAGCACCTGGCCGTCGAAGTCGTCCGTCGCCTGCGGCATGAGCGTGGCCGGGACGTCGAGCTCGTGCTCGCCGGCCGGCCGCACTCCTCCACGGTCGACTACGCCGAGCGGATCCGCGCGGACGTGGCCCGGGCGGACATCGCCGCCCACGTCCATCTCCTCGAAGACCTGGGACTGCGCGACATGCCTGCCGTCTACCGGGAGAGCGACCTCGTCATCCAACCCAGCCTGGCCGAAGGTCTGGGTCTGGCCGTGCTGGAGGCGATGGCGTGCGCGCGCCCGGTCGTCGTCGCCGACACCTCCGGGCTCCGCGAGGTCATCCGCAGCGTCCAGCACGGCATCCGGGTCGACCCCACTCACGTCGACGCGTGGGTCGACGTGGTCGAGCACCTCATGGACCACCCCGACGACGCCCAGGCGATCGCGCAGAACGGTCGCGACCTCGTCCTGCAACGGTTCACCCGCGACCGCATGATCGCGGACACCCGGAGGGTCCTCGCGGCCCTCGTGGAGTCCTGGGCCTTCCCCCGAGGATCGGAGTACTGATGACATCACCCGCTTCCCGCGAGCAGAACGGCTCGCTCTGGATCGACACGTCGCTCGCGTCCTGGGACCGCGCCACAGTTCCCGTGATGAGCGATGCCGTGCTGCGAGCGCTGTCGGTCTTCGACGGCTTGATCGCCGTTCGCGACGAGGGGGCCGCTGCTCTCGTCGCCGCCCACGCGCACACCAGCCGGCTGCTCCGCAGTGCGCGCGTCATCGACCTCGACCACACCTTCACCGCCCACGACGTCCTGCGAGCGTGCCAGACGGTGGCCGACGCCGAGCTCACCAGCACCCGTACCGACGTGGTGTACGTCCGACCCATGCTGATCGGCGCGCCGATGAGCACGCAGGCGTCAGGCACGAGCCTCGTGGTCACAGCATTCGCGCAGCCGACGTACTTCGCCGAGGCCGTGGGCGCACGGCTCCAGACGTCTGCTTACCGACGCCCTCCAGGTGACACGATCTCTCCCGCGGTGAAGGCCACCGCGAACTACCACCTGACCCGGTTGGTCCGCCGGCAGGCCGCGCGCGCAGGCTTCGACGAAGCGCTGCTGCTGAACTCGGGCGGCCGGGTCGCCGAGGCCGCGGGGTCCGCGGTCCTCCTTGAGCAGGACGGCGCCCTGATCACACCCCCGACTTCCGAGGACTGTCTCCCCTCCGTCACGATCGACCTGCTCGAGCAGGTCGCTGACGAGATCGGCATCCCGTTCCGGCGTCAGCCGATCAGCCTCGCCGAGGCACACGGCGCGGCTGCACTCGCTCTGGCGGGGACGCTCACCCCGCTGACTCCCGTCGCGCAGCTCGACCACGTCTCTTACGGAGCGGGCGACACCATGACGCGGATCAGGGACGCGTATCTCTCCGCCCTGCGCACCCGCGTCAGCTGGCGAGACGCCGGTGAGCTCACGGAGGTCCGGTGACATGGGCGATGAGTTCGTCATTCTGGGCAGCGACCTCGCGCTGCAGACCCCCTGGTTCACCATCCGCAGGGACCGGGTCCGGTTCCCTGACAGCTCGACGGGTGATTACTACGTCATGGAGCGCACCCCGTTCGCTGCGGTCGTCGCCCGCGATAGCGCCCAGCGCATCTGCCTCGTCAGCGTGTTCCGCCATCCCGTCCGGGCACGACGCTGGGAACTACCGCAAGGCTCGGGAGCACCGGGAACGCCGCTGTCGGTCGTCGCGGAGGACGAGGTCCGCCAAGAGGCCGGCATCGTCGCCGCCCACCTGCGCCACGTCGGAACGCTCCACGAGGCGTACGGGTACTCCGACGGAACGTGCGAGGTCTACGTCGCCGATCACGGAGGTGACACGTCGCCGGAGCCCGAACCCTCGGAAGGTCTCATCGCGACCCGGTGGGTCCACGAGGACGAGTTCTGGTTGCTCGTCGGGTCCGGCGAGATCACCGACGCCGTGACCATCGCCGCCGTGGCGCTCGCGACGCATGACTCGGAGACACCGTGAGCGGGGAGTTCGGCTCGTCCAGCGCAGGAGCCCATCTCGCGGAGGCGCTCATCATGCTGGCCGAGCAGACGCCGCACCTGAACGACCACGCGTGGGCCGCGGATCGCGAGCGGTTTCAGCGGGCCGTCGAGGCCGGGCCCGCCGACGCACGGAACGCCGACATCGCGCGCCTCGTGGCGGCCGCCGCGACGGAGGAAGGCGACCGGAAGCATCTGGACGAGCTCGTCGCCGAGCTCGAGATCCTTGTCGACGGCTCCGACCTCACTGCCTCGGTGCGCGACATCGACGAGCACGTCTACACACGTCTCGCCCCGGGTGACGGTTCGGAGGACGGCGCCTTCGAGGTCTGCGACCCTCCCGAGAGCCCGATCTCCCGGCCGATGACGGTCGTGGTCCCTTTCCGAGCGAGCTCATCTGACCGCACCAGGAACCTCGCGGCGTGCTTGCGGGCGGTACGAGACGCCTCGGCGCACACCGGCGACGTCGAGATCACCGTCGTCGAGCAGGACACGGACACCCGGCTGCGTGACATCCCGCGCCACCTGTACGACACCCATCTGCTTGCCGTGAACAACGGGCCGTTCAACAAGGCATGGGCCGTCAATCTCGGGGTGTTCCGCTCGATGCACGACCGGGTCTGCGTCCTGGACGCCGATATGCTCACCGACGCGCGGCTTCTGACGACCGTCTGGGACCTCCTGGAGGACGCGGACCTCGTGGTGCCGCATCGGCGGGTCATCTGGATGGACCCGTGCTCCACGCGTCGGACTCTCGAGGCGGCGCAGCGCCCCCGGGAGCACCGTGCGGCGTTCCGCTACGACGGCGCGCGTGCCAGGGGGTTCGCGATCGAGGGCTCCGTCGGCGCCTGCATCGGGGTGCGCAAGGGCTTCTACCTGGACATCGGCGGTCACGACGAGCGATTCGAAGGGTGGGGAGACGAGGACAACGCGTTCTACCGTTTCGCCTCCGGACGCGGACGCACCGCACACGGCGACCACGTGATGCCTCACATGCACCACCCCCGTGCCGTCTCCGTGCGCCCCGACGGGTCCCGGCTGAACGAACGGGCCAGGCAGGTCGCCCGCCCGGCCGAGCAGAACGCCGGGTGGCTCCGCCGGTACACGCACGCTGCTGGTGCTGGCGCTGGGGACGCACGATGAAGCGTCCGCGCGCGGTCGCGTTCGACTGCGGAGGCACCTTGTTGCATCCCGACGTCCGGCTGCTGCGCAACGCGCTCGACAGCGCCGGAGTCATCTACCCACCCGAGGTGGACCTAGCAGCGACGTTGTCCAGGACCGGAGACGTGTCACGCTTCGGACTGCGCGACATCCCGTCGCGAGATGCGTTTTTCGACATCTGGGCGTTCATCTCGGGAATCCGCGATTCACGCGCCCCAGACGTCCTCCGGGAAGTCGCCCACAGCGGCGCGCTCTACACCCAGCTCGACATCGGCGCTGTTCCCACGTTGCGCGCACTCCACGAGCGCGGGCTCGCCGTCGGCGTGCTCGCGAACGACGACGGCGAGCTCAGCGACGAGCTCACGCGGTTCGGGCTGATCGATCACGTCGACGCGCACGTCTCCTCCCACGAGATCGGCTTGTCGAAGCCCGACGCAGAGCCCTTCCGTGCCATGAGCGAGCGCCTTCACACACCGCCGGGCGACTGCTGGTACGTCGGTGACTCGGTCGTCAACGACTACCTCGGCGCGCTCGAGGCCGGATACGGAGCCGCCATCACCTTCGACCCCTACCTCCGCAGCCGAGCACTGCCCGTACGACGCATCACCCACCTGTCCGCCGTCCTGAACCTCGTCGACGCGACCCGTGACTTCGAGATGGCGGACCACTCGGAACAGGAGATCCCCTCGTGACCGCTCCCGACACCGTCAACCCGAGCGACGTCGCCATGATCCGCTCGTACGCAAGGGACATCGGCACCAAGTACCACAATCACGGTGGGGCCTCACGGCGCTCCCGCCTGTGGACTCAGGAGAACGTCGACGAGGCGATCCAGACGGAACGCTTCCGCGACGACAGCCTCTACGTCTGGCAGCGCACGGAGGCCGAGGCCGAGCAGAGGCGCCTCGTCGCGTTCGCCGACCACCTCGCCATGGACGACCCGCACGACCTCCTGCACCGCTGCACGGAAGACGGCGCCTTCGGTGCGCACGTCGCGCGGACGCCCGACGGTCTCCTGGTGAGCAGGGACCTCCTGGACTCGATCGCCGAGATCTACGCCCTCGACCACAAGGTCGGCCTGCTCGGGCGGTCGCGCTGGCGCATCCTCGACATCGGAGCCGGTTATGGAAGGCTCGCCCACCGCATGGTCCAAGCGGGGGTCGACATCGAGAGCTACCTGTGTCTCGATGGCGTTCCCCTCTCGACGGCTATCTGCCGGTTCTACCTCGACTACCGCACGCTCCCCCCGGTTGTCCGGGCAGCATCGTTGACAGAGATCGACTTCGAGAACCCACCGCCGGCAGACCTCGCAGTCGCTGTGCACTCGATCTCCGAGATGCCGCTCGCCGCAGTGGATGCGTGGATCGAGCTCGCCGCCCGCGCGGGCGTGCAGCACGTGGTCGTCGTGCCCAACGATCCGGATCGGCTGCAGAGCACGGAGGCCGATGGTCGTCATGAGCCGCTGGCACCGGTCCTCGCCCGACACGGGTTCGAGCTCGAGTCCGATGAGCCCATGCTTCAGCGCGCACATCCGTGGTTGGCCCCTAGCGATCACCGGGGTGTACCGGATCGACTGCTCGTGTTCAGGCACGCATAGCGTCCACCGAACGCTGCGGTGACCGCGGCGACGACGGCTGTGGTGGCTGATCGAGGTTCGGGGAATGGCTCTACCGCACTCAGGCGGCAAACGACCCGGGACGAATTGTCCCCTGGGGCCTTACGTTCGACGAAGCCTCATGATCGTCGCCGCAGGATGCTCGCGGCAGGCTGGCGCGCCCCGCTGGAGGCGGGCCTCTAGCCTGCAACGTATGGAATCCGACGGCTCTGCACTCGAGCCGTGGCGAGCGACCCTGCTCCGGGCTGCCGCCGCGGCCACCACGAAGTGGACTGGGAACGCGCTACCGATCATCGTCAACAGGTGGAACGCCGGTCAGGCGCGGAGAGCCGAGCAGTTCATCGGCGAGCTGCAGAGCGAGATCGACGAAGACTCCTTCGGGCGTGCGATGGATCGACCGGAGACCGACGCCATGTTCGGCTGGGCGCTACGCGCCGCTGCCGACACCGGTGTCGCGGCGAAGAGGCGCATGCTCGCTCGCGTTGTGGCCCAAGCGATGAAGGACGACGCCAAGGTGGACGAGGCGCAGCTCTTCGTCTCCGCGCTTCGCGAGCTCGACGGTCCACACTTGCGTGCCCTTGCTCGGCTCAACGCGGCAGATCAGCAGGCTGAAGGGAGCGAGCGCGCCGAGGCGCTCAAGAAGGTCTGGGAAGCGGAGCCGATTCCCGTCCGAGCTACCCTCATCCGCACAGGGTGCAGCACGGCAACGGTGGAGAGCATCGCTCTGGACCTGATGTTCGTGCCCACCCCAACACCAGTGACTCAGTTCGGCCGGGACCTGTTGACCTGGATCCTCGCCGAAGACGTCGAGCGGGATCTGCAGTAGGCGACACGCGCAACGCTGCTCTCGCACGCCAGCCGGTCCGCCACAGGTTCCTCCCCGTGATGGGTCACACGATCGCTGCCGATCTCCGGTGCTCGTCGCCTGAGCTGGCGCCCCGCCGGACGATCAAGGCATGGACGAAGGCGCCGCTACGCACCCACTCTCCGCAGATCCGCGCCGGACTGTCAGTCCGGAAACTCTTCGTCGACGACCTCGGGGAAAGACCAAGGCGCCGAATCGGCCTCGGCCCAACGCTGCTCGTGCAGAACGCGTAAGCGGACGCGGGCCGGCTCACATTGGGGGGTCGTGGATCCGGGCGCGGAGGTCTCTGCCGTCGTCACCGAGCGATACCCTCTCCGGCAGCGAAGGAGCAACGGACGTCGACCCGGCAACGAGGACTGGTGGCGCCTTGCCCAAGACCCAGTCACGAATGAGTTGCACCTCGGTCGCTGGACTGACGGGCGCACGCCACGGCTCGGGTCGCTCGACAACGACCATTGCGCTCGATTTGAGGGGGATGAACGTCCCCCAAGTGCCCTGCGCCAGGACTGCGCCAACGGGGATCTCGCGCAGCGATCGGTCTTGCGGCAAGTACGGCTCCCCGAGTTTGGTCACGAGCTCGCGCGCCGCCATGACCCGGATTGAACGATGCTTGTCGGCATTCGAACACGCATGCAGGAGCTCGAGTGGATGGGCCCGCTCGGGTTTGACGTTCATCAGCGCGGCGAGCGCGGGGCCTAGTGACGGGACGCGTGACGGGGTCGTGGAACGGCTGCAGCCGTTCCACTCGTTCCCGGACCGGCCCATCCTCGGCGCCGAGGATGGGCACGCTCTTGCGAATCCTCCGCGCCCACAGGCCGCGAAGCTCGCCGCGTCCGCGTAAGTAGGCAGCTTCACCTGTACAGTGACCCGCTTGACGTGATGCCTGGCGCTTTCGTGCGTGGAGCCTAGGGCCGACTCTCCCGAGCGGCGGCGATCCTGTCCGCCGAGATGAAGACCGTCGTCAGGTTCGTGTCTTCGTGCCCCGCGGTCTGAGGTTCCCGCTCGACGACGGCCGGACCGTCCGTAGGTACCACCGCGTACGTCTGCTGCTCGAGCTCGGCGGAGCGGGCGATCGGTGCGTAGAAGTCCATCGGACCTGGTGTGACCTCGTCCCCGTCTCCGCCCTCGACGCTTGCGACGATCTTGGACACGAGCTCACTGTGCGACAACTTCGCCGACGCGCCGCCACGGGGCACCGCGAAGAGCGCAGGAAGCCCACGAGGGCCGCCGCAAACGTCCATGTCGTCCCAGAACTCGCGCCACTCGAGGAACGGGGACGGCGACGGCGGCGACCCGATGCCCGTCGCGACGAGCGGAGGAGTCAGCCCCGCGTACCGCTTCTCCATCGTGATCACGGGCACGGTCCCAGAGACGTCGATCGTGAACAGCGGCTCCTGCACCTTCGTCGAAACCGCGGTGCCGAGCGGGTACTTCACAGCAAGCGGCGCGTACAGCTCGTAGTCCGGGATCACGACGCACCATTGCCCGAACCACAGCGTCCCGGACCTGGTGAATCCAAGCTCGGTGGGGTTCGTGCCGCCCAGCCATCCGCTGGGTGCGCCGGGAGCGAGCGAGCCACGCCACATCGGTACCGGGAAGACGTAGTACGTCGGGACAGGGCTCGCCAGATATTTCAAGGCTGCGAGACCCGGATCTCGGCTTGATGCTCCTTCCCGGATCGGCTCGCCTCGGTCGTCTTGATCTCGAGATTGAAGACTTTGCCCGGTCCGCGGACAGGAAGCCGACCGACCGCGATGTCCTCCCCTTGGGTGGGCCACCACAGCCCCGCGAACGAGCGGTACCGGTACGCCGCATAGAGCGATGCCCAGTGCTCGAGAGTCTTCTCGGGGATGGAACGCACGTCAGCCTGCTTTCGGTCGCACGGTGGGGGCGGTACGTCGCAGCATCGCAGGGAGCGGTCACGTCTGTGCGGCTTTGGTCGGTCCTCACCCGTTTGCGTCCGCGTGGTTCTGACGGGTCGGAGAGATGACGGCTCAAGGGCGTCTGTGCAGGCTGGCGAACCGTCAACGAAGCATGCGACCGCGGTGCCCTTCGAGGAGGCATGTTCGGCACCTCCGCCGCCACATGCGCCCGCAGTAGGACCCCGCTGTCACTGCACCCGATTGGCGGACGCACCGTCGGGTTGACCAGCGGTACGAATCTTCTATGCCGCCCTCATCTCCTTCTCACGCGCTCGCGCTGGTTGCTCCAGAGGACACGGCCACGCTCGACGCGGTGATCGAGTTGGCGGACAAGAACAAAGCAACTCTCGGCCTGATGCCACGCGGCGCGTTTCCGGAAGCTTGCCGCCAAAGGCGGTCTGCTCACGAGCTACAGCAACGGAACGCTTGCCGGATACGCGCTGTTCTCGGTCGCGCGGGGGCGGGTCCGACTCATCCATCTGTGCGTCGCCGACGACCATCGCCGTTCCGGGGTGGCGCGGTCGCTGGTCCGACGTATCAGCGAGTTGCACCCGAACGTCACCGGGATCGGGTTGCGGTGCCGACGCGACTACACCGCAGCAATGGCGACCTGGCCCCCGCTCGGTTTCGTCCCGACCGGTGAGCGGGTCGGCCGGGGCAAGGATCAGACGCTCCTCACGCACTGGTGGCTCTCGCACCACCTCCCGGACTTGTTCTCGATGTCCGAGGCAGACAACGACATCGTCGTCGCGATCGATCACAACATCTTCATCGACCTCGTGCTCGACCCCGGCCGCCCAGGTGCCGAGGAGTCCCGGTGGCTGACCGACGAGTGGCTGCCTGAGCACGTCATCCTGAAGGTCACAAGAGTCTCTGCGAAGGAGGCATTGCAGAACACCGACGAGCGCGAACGTCACCGCCAGCTGCACACACTGAGCGTGTTCCCGACGCTGGAACACTCCGCACAGGACGCCGACGCTGCTGCGGAGCGATGGCGGGCCGCGGTGCCCCTGGTGCCTGACAAGGACCGCGCTGACTGTGACCACCTGATCAGTGCAGCGGCGGGCTCAGCCCGGATGTTCGTGACGAGAGACGACAAGCTCATCGAGCGGTACGCGGACCATGCGTACAACACGTTCGGGATCCGGGTCATCCGCCCGTCCGAGCTGACCCTCCACCTTGACGAGCTCGCGAACGGCGCTCGGTACCTACCGGTCGAGCTTCGCGGTACGAACTACCAGGTCAGCCAGTACGGCGCCGGTGCCGAACGAGAAGCTAGACCTGTTCCTTGCCAACAGAGCCGGTGAGCACAAGAACACTTACCATCGCATCTTGCGGGAGGTGGCCGGCGACGCGGACGCCCGACGGTGGTGGGTTCGCGCCCCAACCGGGGAACTCGTCGCCGCCTGGTCGTGGCGACCGGACCAGGCCGCCAACGCCCTCGAGGTGCCGTTCTTCCGCACCGTGGACACCCCGGCGGGAGCGACCCTGGGGCGGCTGATCTCGTTCCAGCTGCGTCAGGATGCCCGCCGCCACGGATTGACCTCGATCCGGGTGAGCGACCCAGCGCTGCCGTCGACGCTGCAGCACGACCTGAAGTCCGACGGCTATCTTCCAGTGCCGTCAGGATTCGCGGCAGCCGTGCTCGACGTTCGCGACCGCGAATCAGCAGTCACGATCTTGCCTGCGGCGCACGAACTACATCACGTCGTGCGCGACGCGATCGCCAACGCCTCAACGTCTGAGCGAGTGGCAGCGCTCGAACGGACCCTGTGGCCCGCGAAGTTCCTCGACACGGACATCCCGTGCTACCTCGTACCGATCCAACCCCGGTGGGCACGCCCGCTGTTCGCCCTCGACGAGACCCTCTGGGTCGACAGCGATCTGCTCGGCTTGAGCCGCGAACACGTCTACTACCGCTCGCCGCGAGCGAGCCCCGCTGTGCCGGCGCGTATCGCCTGGTACGCGTCGAGCAACGACGGGAAAGACCCGATCAGCTCGATCGTCGCGGTGTCGCAGCTCGTCGAGATCGACACCGCCTCCCCCGACGTGCTCTACCGCCGCTACCGACGGCTCGGGGTCTACCGGCGCGAGGACCTCAAAGGCCACGGACGGGCCGGGCTCGCATCCGCGATGCGCTTCGTCGACACGGAGCGCCTGCCTCGACAGGTGCCCCTGGAGAAGCTGCGCGAACTGCCCGGTGCGCACGAGATCGCGCACCTGCGAGGTCCTAGCCGCATCTCTCGATCACTGTTTGCAGCCATCTACGACCTCGGCACGCGACCTGCGTCGTGAAGCTTACCGTCGATCACCTCACGCGAACCGTCAGGAACTCCATCACCGCTCAGGCACCTATCCCTGCGGCACGTCCGGCGTGTCCCGTGCCGACAAGTGCTCGTGCGCGCAAGGCTGCCCCTGTGAGTGCCGACGACGTGCACCAGAGCTCCCGGTATGCGCTGTTGCTGGACACCAACGCGTTCATCGCCCTGGAGCCCTCGTCGCCGTCCTTCCAAGCTGACCTGCCCGACGCCGCAGATCTCGTACGCCTGGCTCAGCAAGGCAATCACGGCTTCTACCTGTCGGCGGGTACCGCGCACGACATCGACCGGGACCCCCAACAGCAGCGCCGCCGAGCGAACCACCTCCTGGCACGGAAGTACCAGCACCTCGACCCCATCCCCGCACCGCCCGACCTGCTAGCGGTCCTCGGCGAAGCGGCGCCGCCTGCAGGACGCCACTCGAACAACGACGTCGACCTAGAGATGCTGTCCGCGGTGTGGGTCGGGGCCGTGGACTTCCTCGTCACCCAGGATATTCGGCTGCGGCGTCGCGGCGTGCGCGCGGGCCTCGGCGACCGCGTGCTGACCATCGTCGAAGCAGTCGCGTTCCTGCAACGGCTGACGCCACGCGCGAGCGTCCCACCACCCGCGGTCACCCCGCTCAGGACGTACAACCTCGACCCGCACGACGAGATCTTCGCGTCCCTGCGCGAGGACTACGACGGGTTCGACACATGGTTCGCGAGGGTGCGACTCGCTCCCGGACGTCCGGCGTGGGTGATCACGGCCGACGACGGTTCGTACGGCGCACTCATGATCGTCAAGGACGAACCACCGGGAGCGACCGACCTGCCGGGGAAGGTCCTGAAACTCTGCACGTTCAAGGTTGCACCCCACGCGTTGGGAAGGGCGTACGGCGAGCTGCTGCTCAAGACCCTCTTCGGGGTGCTGCACGTCGGCAGCTACGACACGGTCTACGTCACGACCTACCTCAAGCAAGACAGGCTGATCGAACTCCTGGAGGACTTCGGGTTCACCCGCTCCAACACTCCCGCTGGGGACGACGAAGAGCTGGTCCTGGTGAAGTACCGGCGGCCAATCGACCCGGCCGTCACCGACCCGCTAGCGGCACACCGCCTGCACGGCCCCCCGTACATCCACCCGACGGCCCGCACCTTCATCGTCCCGGTGGTTCCGGTGTGGCACGACGCACTGTTTCCGGACTTCGAGATGGGCTTCGGGCTGTGGACCGGTAGCCACGCGTACGGGAACGCTCTGCGCAAGGCGTACGTCAGCGGCACCCGTTCACGGCGCGTCGGTGCCGGCGACACGCTGCTGTTCTACAGGTCCGATGACCTGCAGGCGGTGACTGTCGTAGGTGTGGTGGAGGATGTGCATGTCTCGAGCGACTCCAGGACGATCCAACAGTTCGTCGGCAGGCGAACCGTGTACACCCCGCTGGATCTCTCGCTGATGGAGCTGGAGCACGGCGAGCTGCACGCAATGGTCTTCCGTCAGGACCGGTTGCTCGACCCTGTGGTCTCGCTCAGGACCCTACGTCTCATGGGAGTGTTGAACGGACCTCCGCAGAGCATCACCGAAGTACGAGAAGGAGGACGACCGTGGGTGCACCAGCAGCTGGCCGCGTCGCAGTGATGTCGATCAAGCCGCAGTTCGCCGACGCGATCCTCGCAGGAACGAAGCTCGTAGAGTTCCGCAAGCGCAGCTTGGCTCCCGACGTCACGACCGTGCTCATCTACGCCACGATGCCCGTCGGGCGGCTCGTCGGCGCGTTCGAGGTCGGCGGGTACGACATCGCGAGCCCGACCGCAGTCTGGACTCGACACCGAGCACACGCCGGAATCAGCCGCGCGGGCTACCGGGCGTACTACCGGGGGGCACGTACGGCCGTCGGGATCCTTGTGAAGGACGCAAGGAGCCTCGCGCGCCCGCTTCGCCTCACCGAGCTTGACGAGAGCCTCACCGCCCCGCAGAGCTTCCGCTACCTGCACATCAACCCTCATGGTGCCTACACCAGCGCCCAGGTCCGACTGCACGCGGAACTCCAACTCACCTGATCGTCCGGACGAGCCTGCCCCGCCCGTCGCTCGCGATCCCGCGTGCGCGTCGATGGGGAAGCCCGTCAGATCGGTCGGAACATAAGGGCATACTTTGCTGCTGTACACACAGAGGCGATCTTCACGGCAGGAGGTGGAACATGCTGGTTAAGGAGGCCGCACGGCTTGAGGCCGCGAAGGTACTCCGGGAGCACGGCGGGCCGAACCTTCCTGTGGGACCCCTTCGCCATCGCGCAGAAGCTGGGCTTCGACGTCGAGGTCACGCAACTGCGCCCTGAGCTGTCCGGCGCGATCATCTCTGAAGGCGGCCACGTGACGATCCTCATCGAGGAGAGCGACGCCATCGCCCGTCAGGTCTTCACCTGCGCGCACGAGATCGGTCACTACTTCGAGCGCAAGCGCAACGGCGACGTGGACTACTCGTTCGTCGAAGTTCGTCAGCCAGGCAACTACGACCTCCACGAGTACTACGCTGATGAGTTCGCCGGCAGCCTGCTCATGCCGGAGAAGGAGTTCAAGGCGGCGGTCAAGGAGCACGGATCCGACTATCGGATCGCAGCCGAGTTCGGGGTGAGCCCCGCGGCCGTTCGCATGCGCCGCAAGCGTCTCGATGTCTGACAGTTCGGAACCGGACCTCTCGCAACTGGAGAGCAGCACGGTCGACGAGCTGGCGTCCGACGTTCCGCTGTCCGTGCGTGTCGAGGCGGCGAAGGACCGCACGCGCGACGACAACCGCAGCGTGTTCGCTCGCATGAACCAGCGGCGCCAGGAACACCCGATCGAGATGCTCGCTGCGGATCTCCACGACCGTCGTCAGACGACTGCGCTGCGGTGGTCATTCGGAGCCGCGATCAAGTGGGCAATGATCGGCACCCTGTGCGCCACCGCGCTGCTGATGGCCGCGTACTTGGTACTCACGACCTTCTATCGCGCCAAGTTCGACTCAGCGGTGCTCATCGCTTGGTTCTCCTCGACCGTTGTCCAGGTCATCGGGCTGGCGTTCGTAGTCGCGAACTACCTGTTCCCCAAGCCGACCGATGCAGCCGACACGTGAACGCGTCCAGTGGCTCCTCAAGCCCGAGATCGACCTCTCGCACACGCTCGCCCTGCTGCACCCGCTGATCGGCGAGGTCCCCGCGAGGTCTGCCGAGTTCCAGCGGACCACAGCAGCAGTAATCTCCGAGGTTCGCGCAACCATGGACCACGCAGACTGAACGGTGCCTCGCTCCACGTCCCCCGAGCGCCCGCCGGGTTCACCGCAACGACGGCTGCTGGCTCTAGGGTTCCAGGGCCTTCGTGCTCGAGGAGTGCATCGCTGTGACTGTGCACGGCGTGAAGCACTACCTGCACTCGACGACGGCGCGCGCCCTGAGTGACGCGCTGCTCGAGCGCCTGGACGAGTGGAACAGGGTTGCGCGGGCCGCCGGGTTCCCCGGGGCGTAGGTGACCCCCGTCAGCGGGCGCCGTGGCTCGGTCGCGGGCGAGCGAGTGCGTCGGTCCAGGTCTTGGAGGCGTAGCCGACGCTGATGCGCTGGACGATGGGTCCCACCCACTGCCCGCTGAGGTTCTTTCGGTAGGCATCCTGTTGCCCTGGTCCGTGCTTCTTGTCCAGCTTGTCGGGGGCGGGGAGGTCGTCGAACGCGGCCCAGGCGAGCCGTGGGGTGAGGCGTCCGGCGGCGGCGTCGCGGGGAAGGACCTGCAGCGCGTCGACAAGCTGGTGGGCGTGCAGGTTGCGCAGGTACCGCAGGCCAGCAAGGCGCCCGCCGATGCCGGTGAGCGCGTCCCGCGCTCCGTCTGCCACCAGGCGGTCGCGCTCGTCGCGGGTGAGCGCCTTGGTGACGACATCGTCGATCGCGATGACCCAGACGGTCCACTCAACCGCTGCCGACCATGCCCGGTCGAGGTCGATCGGGCCGCCCAGGGCGAATGCGGTGGAGACCTCCTCCTCAGCGTCGCGGAGGCGGCCTTGCGCCCGCTGCATCGCGAGCCGGGCGCGGTGGAACGTCGCGGCCGCCTCAGCGGCGCGCGCGGAGTCGTCGGGCTGGGTCATGCCTGCAGTCTGGCCCTGAGTAGGTGCTCGGGGTGGCCGTTTCGACCGGAACCTGGGTGCCCGGGCGCTTTGCCGAGTTCGGCCGTGGTTCACTCACGCGGACCTAGATTCGCAGTTCGGCTCGACCTGCTGGCAGGTTGCTCGCGACATAGCACCACCGTCTCCCGACGGCTTAGTGGGACCCGATGAGCTCGAGCGCTTGCACCCTCCCGATGACGTTCCCCCGCGCGCCGACCCACGACGCGCTCGCCCAGGTCGTTGACCGGCACACGGCCTGCCGACCGTTGGCGGGCACCGACCGGACGCCCTGGCAGACGGCAGCCCCGCCCGCCGTCGGACGCGAGCGTGAGCTCGGCCGCGGACCAGACGGCGATTCCTCGCGATGACGTTCCCATCGGGGAGGTACTGCGGGCGCCGATCTGAATCGCCGCGATGGTGATGATGATGTCCGCTCAGCCAAGGTGGCGGGTAATGGTCTGCAGTTGCGCGGCGAGGTGGCGCCGGGCGAGAGCGCGCGCAGCTGCGTGCTGCGGACCGCGGTAGCCGCGCGGAGTTCCTTCGACGACCATGATGATGTCGAGGTACGCCCGGTAGAGAGCCAGGCGCAGCAGAGCGCCCGGGCCGAGATCGAGGGGTTCTCCAGCGACTGCCGCGTACCCGTTCAGGAAGTCAGCAGCACGCCGCGGGTCGCGGAACAGCGACGTCGAGACGAGCTCCGCGAGTGGGTCGCCCCAGAAAATTCAACGCCGCGTATGCCGTTGACCTCGATGACGGCCGGCGCGTGGTCGTGAAGGTCGCGCCCCCAGCCGGAACTCCGCTGCTGACCTACGAGCACGACCTGATGCGGACGGAGGCGGACTTCCTGCGTCGTGCCCACGGTGTCGCGGCGTCGCCGAGGCTGCTCGCGCTCGACACCTCACGAGCCCTGTTCGGCGAGGTCCACCCGCGCGGGCGGCTGCCCTTCGAGATCCCCCGCACGATGGAAGCGGTCGAGGCTAGCCCGGAGGACCTGCCGAACAGCACCGACGACCCGGCGTTCCCAGCTGGGTGGGGACTGCAGATCTGACAAGCGAACGGCGCACGCGCCGGGCGCCTGGCGGGGCCGGAATCCCGCCAGGCGCCCCCGACAGAAGCACGCACGCAGAGACTCCCCTTCGAACCCGCTCGTTGGATCGGCATCGCCACCGTCCTATGTCAGCACCGGTGGGCGACCGAGGTGGCGCCGCCCGCACCGCCCGCAGGTGCAGGCCGGCTCGCCAGTCGTCCTCTCGTCATTGAGGGTCCGGGGCGTCGCGTCCGGCGCGGATGGGCGCGGTTTCGTCGCGCAGGGGCACCCCGCACGCCGGGCAGAACCGGTCGGCGTCGGCGTGGGGGTGCGGGCACACCTCTCGGCGTAGCTGGGTGCGCACCGCGGCGGCGACGACGTGCAGGGCCCGGCGGGGGTTCACCCACCGGCCGGTGAACAGGTCGCTGAAGTGACCGCTGCGCGCCACGACGAGCTGGGCACGTTCGGGGGCACGCCATGGGTCGAGGTCGGGGTCGTTGGCGGGTGAGATGACGACGGTGTAGGTGTCCCACCGGTCGCGCAGGTAGTACCGGCGGCCGTCGACGCTTCCGGTGATGACCCAGGGTGCACCCGGGACCTCTTCGGTGGCTTCGATGTCGAGCTCTGCTGCGGCGGCGGCCAGGGCGCGCGCGTCCTCGCGCTGCAAGGCTTCGGTGTCGGTGAACTGCGGTGCGAGGAGGCGGCCGAGCTCCGCGAGCTGGGCTGCGTGCTCGGTGGTGGTCCACTGGCACGAGCACAGGCCGCTGCCGTGCTCGTCCGCCTGTCCGGGGCGTGGGTGGCACGTGCACTCGCAGGCGGCCGCGGCGTCGAGGTCGATGATGTTCCCCGGCTGGACGTCCAGCAGCTGGCGGCGGGCCGCGGCCCTCTCCTGACGCGCGCGCTCCCGCTCGTCGTCGGCATCCGGTGGCGCGGTTTCGGAGTCGCCGTCAGCCATGTGCGTGCATCTCCGGCAGCTCCTCCACCGAGACCACGGGAGTCGTCCGACGCAGGGTGAGCGCCGAAGCAGGGTCGAGGGGTTCGAGCTGCAGCCACATGTCCTCACCCACGACGATCCCATCGGTCATGGAGTCGCCCGTCAGGTGGCGGATGCCCGCCACGGTCAACGCCTGGTCGTCGCGGCGCAGCGTCCCGAGCGGGAACCGGGGGTCGTCCCCGACCGGGCCAGCGGTGACCCGGGTCGCGGTGACCGTGCCGTCCGGGCCGGTGGACTCGATCAGGTGCATCGCGCCCGACGCGGTCGTCACGAGCCACCGCCCGGCGGTGTGCATCGGGTCAACCGTGGCGGACATCGTCGTCGCTGTCGTCGTCGAGGTCATCACAGGGCGGGGCTGGTTCGGGGTGGACCGGCGGGGGCTGCGGCGGGCTCAGGTACGGCAGGACGCTCCACCCGAAGCCCTGGGCGTCGAAGGTCCCGTCGCGCCAGTGCGCCCAGCCGACCGCGGCTGCGTGCAGGTACCGCTCGTGCTGCGCCGCCCACCAGTCCCACCCGACGACCACCGCGACGCGCCTGCCGTCCTGGACGAGGACGACGGGCCCCCACTCGTCGATCCCGAGTCGTGCGAAGTCCGGGATGACCGCATGAGCCGGCATGACCTGACGCGGTGTGCCCCAGGCGTCGGGACTGGGCCGGTCATCGGGTTCGCTCATCGCGGTCACCACCGTTCGCAGTGTCGTTGTCGTCGGGCACCGACGGGTCCGCCGTTGCGCGGATCCCGCTGGCACCGGTCACAACGGGTCGTCCTGCGGGAAGGCCGGCAACCCGGCGAGCTCCTCGGCCTCGACGTAGTCGATCGAGGTCACCAGCCGCTGGAGCCACCACCCGTAGTCGGTGCCGGACGGGTCGTAGTCGTACGTGTACTTGTGTCGGTCCCCCACGCGGATCACGCCTTGGTCGCGCCCGAACAGCGACTCGACCTGGATCAGCGGGGCCCAACATCCATCGGCAAAGCCCGGAGTCGAACCGGGACCGAGCCACCGCAGCATCAGCAACGAGTCCGCGTCGACGTAGTAGACGGTCGGGCTCGACGAGCAGATCGCCCACACACCGTGGGCATCTGCCAGCACGAGCTCGTCGACCGTCGGGGCGCTCATCGCGACCTCGGTGGGATCCTCGGCGGGACGTGTCGCTCCCACGGCTCCGGTGTCGGGTCCCCCTCGACGGTGGCGCGGACCTCCACGTCGGAGGTACGCCCGAGCTTCGCCTCGATCAGCGCCCGCACGGCGCTCTCGTAGCCGAAGCGCCAACCCCGACGGAACTCGTCCCTCGCCCGCAACCTGCCCGTACCCGCGACGATCGCGATGACGAACAGGGCAAGGACCAGAGCGCCTGGCTCTCCCGCCACAAAGGACAGGAGTCCGCCGACCAGGCCGGTGGTGGCGAGGGCGATCGACGACGCCCACCATCGAACCTGCGCGTATCGGTCGATCGCCGGCGCCTGCGGCCGGCGGCCCCTCTTTGGACTCATGACCCGCTCCCCTCGCCCGGTCATGTGGCGCCGCTGTCAGCCGTCGAGACGGGTCCCTCCGACCGTCAAGCGCCCTGTGCGATGTCACTCATCGTGGACGTCACGGGCGCGCGCGTCAAGAGGAAGGAAGCGATCCCGTCGGTTGCTGGCCCGCTGCTGCCCGCCTACTGTCTAGACAGTGAGCGGTGTTCCAAATGTCACTCATAGTGGCTCGAAAGGCCCCGCGCGGCTCCCTAGCGTCAAGCGAGTGCCCCGCGACGAACCCGCTGCCACGCAGCTTCTGACGTTTGGGGCGGCAGTCCGGCTGATCAGGATGAACGCCGGACTCACCCAGGAGCAGCTGAGCCAAGCGGCCGACATCCGGCGCACCTACCTCACCGAGATCGAGACCGGGCAGCGCAACCCCACGATCGTGGTCGTCTGGCGGATCGCGACGGCCCTTGGTGTATCGCCGCGGTCGTTCTTCCCGCACGTCGAGACCGCGGACTCTGACGGCCATGCAACCGCCTCGAGGACGGCCCGCGATCGCTAAGGTGTGGCCGCGGCCAAGCACGGACGCGCGACACTAGACGAGACGGAGGAGGTCCCGGTCCATGGGATGGTTCGGGCGCCGCCATCCGACCCCTGAGACCGCCGCAGGCGTACCGGACGGCAGCCGCGCGCTCGACGCCGCGTGGCGAGTCCACGACAAGGTCGCCGGGGCCACCAGCGCCGTCGACGCCAAGGCGTCCTTCCTGTTCGCCGTCCAGT
The DNA here is from genome assembly GCF_056868065.1 of Cellulomonas sp. KU4C. Classification (NCBI taxonomy): domain Bacteria; kingdom Bacillati; phylum Actinomycetota; class Actinomycetes; order Micrococcales; family Cellulomonadaceae; genus Cellulomonas; species Cellulomonas sp. KU4C. Next base: position 811,653 of record NZ_CP200322.1, read on the forward strand.
CCGCAGCGATCGTCGTCGTGCTGACCCTGAGCGACGAGGAATGGGTGCTCTCACGAGTGGAGACTCCCCTGGAGCAGTGGCTGCGCGGCGGTGGCGTGGGCTTGCTGCTCGCTGGCGCGGCGCTCTCAGCGATCGTTGTGATCCCGAGGATCCGGGCGTGGGCGACCCGACGACGCGCCGGGGAGTGGAGGACCGGGGTCGTGTACTTCGGACACCTGCGTCACTGGGACCCCGCAGCCCTCGAGGACGCGTTCCGTGACGGCAGATTGCTGCTTCCGACACTGTCCCACCAGCTCATCCGTATGAGCAAAATCGCCTGGCACAAGCACGTCCTGGCCAGCGTGTCCATGTACGTGACCTTCACCGGTCTGGCTGCCGTCGGAGGCGCCGCTGCGCTCGTCCTGTGGTGCTGACGACGGAGTCACCCCCGACGCAAGTGGAGCAGCGAGGTCCTGCGTCGCCGGTCTTCCTGAGCCTTCGCAGCCAGAGCTGAGACCATCTGCGTCTTGGTCAGGTCGAGACGGGCCCGGTCCTCGATGTCGTCCCGCTTGCGCTGGCCCGTCCGGATGGCCTCGCAGTACTCGGCACCGCAGTTCTCGCACCACCCGGCCTCGAGCAACCGGCCGTACTTCTCCTTCTCGTCCTGCAGCCGCTCGATCGTGAAGTCGTCCCAGAGGGTCGCGCTCGCTCCGCCGTGGCAGTCGCAGCTGAACGCCACGTAGTCGTTCTTCTCAAAGTGGTCCCAGACAGAGCCGGTCACGACGATCTGGTGGGCGTCAGCCTCCTGGGCGGCCTTCGCGGCGTAGTTGACCGGCTTCCCCGCCCAGACCGCTTCCTGCTCGTCGACGTTCCGCGGGGTCCCGAGCTGCTTCACCAGCACTCGGCCGCACGCGATGCCCACCTTGAACCCCGTCTTGGGGAACTTCCCGTCGTTCCACTTGGCCTCGAACTTCTCGACGAGAGTGCGACTGAAGGTGCGGATCGTGACGGCCGCGCACAGGGCCCGCTCGAAGGCGAGGTCCCCCCAGAACACGCCGAAGCCGCCGTCACCCTGGATGTCGATGAACTGCGCCTCGAACTCGTTCAAGACGGCTACCGCGGACTCGACCGCGGACTTGTAGATCCGCGCGGTGGACGTGTCGCGCCTGCCCGTCCCGAGGTGCGTGGAGCCCTTCAAGTCGAACACGACGGTCACGACGTTGGGAATCTTCAGCCACTTGCTGGAGCCTTGGCCCGGGATGTCGTCGAGCGTCGGGTCGTCGATCTCCGGCACGGCGGGGACGGTCTTGAGTACGTCATCGACGTTGCTGGACAGATTCCCGAGAAGTGCGTTCAGTTCCATAGTTGCCTCCTTGGTTGGAAGATACGAGCACCCACCGACACAGCAGCAACCGCCGCGTGCCGTCAGACCGGCCACGAGCGTCGCACTGGGGTTCTGTTTGCGAATCCGGGCCCGAACGGTCCACGAGGCCGCTAGCCTCGCGGGACGCGGAGTTCGGTGGTTCGACGCCCTCGGGCGGGCAGGAGTGGTCGAGCCGGATGCAGGGCAGCAGCGCCGGCGGCGCTGGAGATATCGGGAGCGAGTAATGGACGGCAACTACCGCCCGTACGACTACGTGGCCAGCGCACGCCGCATCGACGACATCCTCGATCAGCCAGCTGGTCAGTTCGAGGAAGCCGACAGCCTTCCCGACCGCGACAAGCTCACGTACACCAACGGGTACTACGCGTACTGCTCAGCGCTCTTCGTCGACATCCGGGACTCGTCGGGACTCACGAGGCACTACGAGAGGCCGACCCTCGCGAAGCTCTACCGGTCGTTCATCTCGGAGATGGTCGCGGTCCTCAACAGCGACGTGTACGTCCGCGAGGTCAACATCGTCGGCGACTGCGTCTGGGCGGTCTACAACACCCCGAGCACACGAGCCATCGACGACGTTTTCAGCCTCGCATACACGGCGAACACCCTCAAGAATCTGCTGAACCACAAGCTCAAGAAGCACGGGTACGACACCGAGCTGAAACTCGGTATCGGGCTGGACTACGGGCGCGCTCTGATGATCCAGGCGGGATACGCCGGTAGCGGGATCAACGACGTGATCTACATGGGCGACGTCGTCAACCGGGCTGCGCACCTCGCACACAAGGCCGGACGCGCGGGGGCGGCCCCGATCTGGGTCGGGGAGACGTTCGCCCAGAACCTCAACGAGCACAACCAGGGACTGCTCAGGCAGGGGTCCAGCTTCGACCTCGGCCAATACCGAACCGGCTCGGTGGTTCGCACGGACATGAGCGACTGGCTCGAGGCACTGCCTTGAGGCGTGGAGAGAGCACCTCTGGTCGCGCCAACCGTCACCCGTTCACGCCAGACCGGCTGGCTACCCCACTGGCGGGCGGTCACCGGGCGCCTGGTCGACAGCCGGCGACAGCGAACATTGGAGTTCCAACCTTCGTTGGCACAACTCCAATGTTCGCTGTCAAACGACACAAGTGTCGCTGCTGTACCCGGGCCGGGGCTCAGAAGTCCCAGTCCTCGTCCTCGGTGTTCACGGCCTTGCCGATGACGTACGAGGAGCCCGAGCCGGAGAAGAAGTCGTGGTTCTCGTCGGCGTTCGGCGACAGCGCGGCGAGGATCGCCGGGTTGACGTCGGTCTCGTCCCGCGGGAACAGCGCCTCGTAGCCCAGGTTCATCAGGGCCTTGTTGGCGTTGTAGCGCAGGAACTTCTTGACGTCCTCGGTGAGACCCAGGGGGTCGTAGAGGTCCTGGGTGTACTCGACCTCGTTGTCGTAGAGCTCGAAGAGCAGCTCGAACGTGTAGTCCTTGAGCTCGGTGCGCTCGGCCTCGGTGAGCTTCTCCAGGCCCTTCTGGAACTTGTAGCCGATGTAGTACCCGTGCACGGCCTCGTCGCGGATGATGAGGCGGATCAGGTCGGCCGTGTTCGTGAGCTTGGCGCGGCTGGACCAGTACATCGGCGCGTAGAAGCCCGAGTAGAACAGGAACGACTCGAGCATGGTCGAGGCGACCTTGCGCTTGAGCGGCTCGTCGCCCCGGTAGTAGTCGAGGACGATCTCGGCCTTGCGCTGCAGGTTCGGGTTCTCCTCCGACCAGCGGAACGCCTCGTCGATCTCGGGGGTGGAGATCAGCGTCGAGAAGATCGACGAGTAGGACTTCGCGTGCACCGACTCCATGAACGCGATGTTGGTGTACACCGCCTCCTCGTGGGGGGTGATCGCGTCGGGGATCAGCGAGACCGCGCCGACGGTGCCCTGGATGGTGTCGAGCAGGGTCAGGCCCGTGAACACGCGGGTCGTCATCTGCTTCTCGACGTCCGAGAGCGTCGCCCAGGACTGGATGTCGTTGGACACCGGGACCTTCTCGGGCAGCCAGAAGTTGCCGACGAGCCGGTCCCAGACCTCGACGTCCTTCTCGTCCTCGACCCGGTTCCAGTTGATCGCCTGCACGCGGTCGACCAACTTCAGCTTCTCAGCCATCACTGCTCCATCGTGGTGTCGTTCACGTCTGCTGCTGATACTGCACCCTCACGGTGACGCGCCGGCCGGGCCCTCGCGGGGGAGGGGCCCGGCCGGCACCGGTCACGTCAGAGCATGCAGGACACGCAGCCCTCGACCTCGGTGCCCTCGAGGGCCATCTGCCGGAGGCGGATGTAGTAGATCGTCTTGATGCCCTTGCGCCACGCGTAGATCTGCGCGCGGTTGATGTCGCGGGTGGTGGCGGTGTCCTTGAAGAACAGCGTCAGCGACAGGCCCTGGTCCACGTGCTGCGTGGCCTCGGCGTACGTGTCGATGATCTTCTCGTAGCCGATCTCGTACGCGTCGTCGTAGTACTCCAGGTTGTCGTTCGTCATGAACGGCGCCGGGTAGTACACGCGGCCGAGCTTGCCCTCCTTGCGGATCTCGATCTTCGACGCGATCGGGTGGATCGACGACGTCGAGTTGTTGATGTAGGAGATCGAGCCCGTCGGCGGGACGGCCTGGAGGTTCTGGTTGTAGAGCCCGTGCTCGCGCACCGACTCGGCCAGGGCCTTCCAGTCCTCCTGCGTGGGGATGTGCACGCCGGAGGTCGCGAACAGCTCGGCGACGCGGGCGGTCTTCGGCGTCCAGGTGCCGGTGACGTACTTCTCGAAGTACGCGCCGGACGCGTAGGTCGAGTCCTCGAAGCCGGCGAACGCCTGGCCCCGCTCCTTGGCGAGCAGGTTCGACGCGCGGATGGCGTGGTACGCCACCGTGTAGAAGTAGATGTTCGTGAAGTCCAGGCCCTCCTCGGACCCGTAGAAGATCCGCTCGCGCGCCAGGTACCCGTGCAGGTTCATCTGCCCGAGGCCGATGGCGTGCCCGCCGCGGTTCGCCCGCTTGACCGACGGGACCGACTCGATGTCGGTCTGGTCGGACACGGCGGTGAGCGCGCGGATCGCGGTCTCGACGGAGCGGCCGAAGTCCGGGGAGTCCATCGCCAGGGCGATGTTCATCGAACCGAGGTTGCAGGAGATGTCACGGCCGACGTGGTCGTACGACAGGTCCTCGTTGAAGGTCGAGGGCGTCGAGACCTGCAGGATCTCCGAGCACAGGTTGGAGTGCGTGATCTTGCCCTTGATCGGGTTGGCCTTGTTGGCCGTGTCCTCGAACAGGATGTACGGGTAGCCGGACTCGAACTGCAGCTCGGCGAGCGTCTGGAAGAAGTCGCGGGCCTTGATCTTCTGCTTGCGGATCTGCCCGTTGTCGACCATCGCGCGGTAGTTCTCGGACACGTTCACGTCGGCGAACGGCTTGCCGTAGACGCGCTCGACGTCGTACGGCGAGAACAGGTACATGTCCTCGTTGTTCTTGGCGAGCTCGAACGTGATGTCCGGGATCACGACGCCCAGCGACAGGGTCTTGATGCGGATCTTCTCGTCCGCGTTCTCCCGCTTGGTGTCGAGGAACCGCATGATGTCGGGGTGGTGCGCGTGCAGGTAGACCGCACCCGCGCCCTGGCGCGCGCCGAGCTGGTTCGCGTAGGAGAAGGAGTCCTCGAGGAGCTTCATCACGGGGATGACGCCGGACGACTGGTTCTCGATGTGCTTGATCGGGGCGCCGTGCTCGCGGATGTTCGAGAGCAGCAGGGCCACGCCGCCGCCGCGCTTCGACAGCTGCAGGGCGGAGTTGATGCCGCGGGCGATCGACTCCATGTTGTCCTCGATGCGCAGCAGGAAGCAGGACACGGGCTCGCCGCGCTGCGCCTTGCCGAGGTTGAGGAACGTCGGGGTCGCCGGCTGGAAGCGGCCGGAGACGATCTCGTCGACGAGCTGGAGGGCGAACGTCTCGTCGCCCTCGGCGAGCGCGAGCGACACCATCGCGACGCGGTCCTCGAAGCGCTCCAGGTACCGCTTGCCGTCGAACGTCTTCAGCGTGTACGAGGTGTAGTACTTGAAGGCGCCGAGGAAGGTCTGGAACCGGAACTTCTTCGAGTAGGCGTGCTTGAACAGGCTCTTGATGAACGCGCGGTCGTACTGCGCGAGCACCTCGGGCTCGTAGTACTTGTGCTCGACCAGGTAGTCCAGCTTCTCCTCGAGGTCGTGGAAGAAGACGGTGTTCTGGTTGACGTGCTGCAGGAAGTACTGCCGCGCCGCCTCCCGGTCCTTGTCGAACTGGATCTCGCCGTCGCGGCCGTAGAGGTTCAGCATCGCGTTGAGCGAGTGGTAGTCCATCTCGGGCGTGAGGGTGATGACCTCGGTCGCGTCCGTCACGCCGTCATCTGTGAGTGTCGCTGCCAAAACCGTCCCCATCCGTCTCGGACGCGTGACACGTCCTCGGTCGTTCCCATGAGCTCGAAGGCGTACAGGTACGGGACCTGGCACTTCGCCGCGATGATGTCTCCGGCCATGCAGTAGTGCGCGCCGAAGTTGGTGTTCCCCGCCGCGATCACGCCGCGGATCAGGGAGCGGTTGGCCGGGTCGTTGAGGAACTTGACGACCTGCCGCGGGACCGCCCCGCCCTCGTTGCCGCCGCCGTACGTGGGGACCACCAGCACATAGGGGTCCTGCACGCGCAGGAACGGCTCCGAGGGTCGGAGCGGGATCCGCGTGGCGTCGATGTCGAGCTTGTCGACGAACCGGCGGGTGTTCTCGGAGACGCTGGAGAAGTAGACCAGGGAGCTCATGCTCGCCCTCCCCCGCGCCTGCGTTCGATCGTGCTGCCGTGCGACCGGGCCGCCCGGGTCATCGGGCGGCGTGCGGTCGGTTCAGGCGACGGAGACCGCGGCGCGGTCGGCGATCGCCTTGATCTGGTCGGGGCGGTAGCCGGACCAGTGCTGGCCGTCGGCCACGACGACCGGCGCCTGCAGGTGGCCGAGCGACATGACGTAGTCACGGGCGTCGGCGTCCTCGGTGATGTCGACGACCTCGTACTGCAGGCCGGCCTTGTCCAGCGCGCGGTAGGTCGCGTTGCACTGGACGCACGACGGCTTGCTGTAGACGGTGATGGTCATCGTGGTCTCCCCGGTCTGAATGCTGTTCTGGGGCCGCTCCGGGCGGGTCTCCCGGTGGTCCGGTCCCCGCGTCGAGCAGCGAGTTGGAACACTACACCTAGTGGTGCGTCCCGCAACGGACCACTAGGACTGGTGTTACACGCGTGTCGTTCGTCCACAGCCTGTGCAGAACTCCCGGTGTCCGGGTTCATCCACAGGCTACGACCGACCACCGACACGCGGCCCTCCCGCTGGCCACGCGCCGGGCCTGCACGGTCGTCCACAGATATCCCCAGACCCGCCCACACCCGGACCCACATGTGGACGACCGGCGGACCGCCGTCCGGGGGTGACGCACGTCCCAGGCGACGACCCCCGGAGGTCCCGGCGTGTCGCGGCGCACCGGCGTGTCGCACCCCGCGGACGGGCCGGCCGGTGGCAGCGCGCGCTGCTCGCGGCTCAGCCGCCGTACGCCGCCAGCACCACGGACGCGGCGGCGGCGAGCACGGCGTCGTCCGGCTCGGCGTCGGGCTCCGGCCGGTCGGTCAGCACCGCGAGCACCACCGGGTCGCGGTCCGGCGGCCAGAGCACGGCGACGTCGTTGCGGGACCCGTACCGGCCGGCGGACCCGGTCTTGCCGCCGACCACCCAGCCCGCGGGCGCCCCGGCGCGGATGGTCGCGTCCCCGGTGGTCGACCCGGTCAGCCAGCCGACGTACACGTCCCGGACCTCCGGGGTCAGCGCGTCGCCCAGCGCGTACCGCCGGAGGCCCTCGCCGAGCGCGAGCGGGGTGCTGGTGCGGGCGGGGTCGCCGGGCGTGAACCGGTTGAGGTCGGGCTCGTCCGCGTCGACCAGCGTCGTCGTGTCGCCCGCCGCGACCAGCGCGGCCTGCAGCGCCTCCGGGCCGCCGAGCCGGCGCAGCAGCACGTTCAGCGCGCCGTTGTCGCTCTCGGACACCGCGGCCGCGCCGAGCTCGCGCACGGTCAGCCGCTCCCCGACCCGCCCGCCGGTCACCGGGGCGTAGCCCGCGTCGGCGACGTCCTCCGGCGCGAGCGGCAGCTCCTCGTCGAGCGCCGCGGCCGGCTGCCCTCGCAGGAGCTCCCCCACCGCGAGCGCCTTGAGCGTCGAGGCGTACCCGAACCGCTCGTCGGCCCGGTAGGCCACGACGTCGCCGGTCGCGGTGTCGACCGCGTAGACGCCGACGCGGGCGCCGGACGACCGCTCGAGGGCGACCAGCGCGTCCACCACCGACGCGGTGCGGTCCGCGGACGTGGGGGTCGGGGGCGGGTCGGCGGGCGCGGAGGTCGACGGCGCGGGGGCGGTCGGGTCCGCGGGAGGCGGGTCCGCGGGGGCGCCGCACGCCACGAGCAGCAGGGCGACGCCCACGGCCCCCGCGACGGCACGCAGACCGCGGGTCACGTCACCGCCCCGCCGGGCGCCACAGCACGATGGCCCCCGGCGCTCCGACGGCGCGCGGGTCCACGGGCGCCTCGCCACGCCGGCGCTGGCTGCGGCCCATCGGTCCCATCGCGACGACGTCCCCGGACGGGTGCGCGGTGAACACGCGCCGGCCGGGCTCGGCGAACGCCCGCAGGTACTCGACCTGCTTGCGGAGCCGGTCGACCTCGTTCTCGAGCTCGAGGATCCGCTTGATCCCGGCGAGGTTGACGCCCTCCTCCTGGGAGAGCCGCTGCACCTCGCGCAGGGTCGCGATGTCGCGCAGCGAGTAGCGGCGGCCGCGACCCCGGGTGCGGCCGGGCTGGACGAGCCCGAGCCGGTCGTACTGCCGCAGGGTCTGGGGGTGCATGCCGGCGAGCTCGGCGGCCACCGAGATCACGTAGACCTGCGCGTCCTCGGACGCCATCACACCCTCCTCGCTCGGGGACCGGCCGGGGTGGCGTGCGCCGCACCCGGCCGGTCGTGGCTCACTCCGCGGCGCGCGCCAGCAGGTCGGCGCGCGGGTCCTCGCCGGACGTCGCGATGCCGAACGCCTGCACGGCCTCCTTCGCGGCGGCGCTGAGCCGCTGCGGGACGACGACCTGCACGGTGACCAGCAGGTCGCCGGTGCCGCTCGCCGTGGTGACGCCGCGGCCCTTGACGCGCAGCGTCCGCCCCGACGGGGTGCCCGCCGGGATCTTCAGGCGGACCGTGCCGCCGTCGAGCGTCGGCACCGTCACGTCGGCGCCGAGCGCGGCCTCGTCGAACGCGACCGGCAGCGTGACCCGCAGGTTGGTGCCGTCGAGCCCGAAGACCGGGTGCGGCGTGACCCGCACGGTGACCTCGAGGTCACCGGCCGGGGCGCCGTGCTCGCCGGGTCGGCCCTTGCCGCGCAGCCGGATCTTCTGGCCGTCGCGGACGCCCGCGGGGATGCGGGCCTTGACGGTCCGCCCCTCGACGCCCAGGGCCACGGTCGACCCCTCGACGGCCTGCCGGAACGGCAGCGTGGTCACGGCCGACAGGTCCGCGCCGCGCCGCCCGCCGCGGGTCTGGCCGCCGAAGCCGCCGCCCCCGCCGAACAGGCCGCCCAGCAGGTCCTCGAACCCGCCACCGCCGGCACCTCCGCCGCCGCCCTGCGGGAACCGCACGCGGCTGCCCCCGCCGCCGGCGCCGGTGAACACGCCGCCGAACAGGTCCTCGAAGCCGCCGTTCGCGCCGCCGCCCCCGCCCGCGCCGCCGGTCCCGGCGCGGAACCGCGCCCCGCCGGCCATCGCGCGCAGCTGGTCGTACTGCTGGCGCTGCTCGGGGTCGGACAGCACGGCGTACGCCTCGCCGACCTCCTTGAACTTGGCCTCCGCGACCGCGTCCCCGGGGTTGTGGTCCGGGTGCATGGTGCGGGCGAGCTTGCGGTACGCCTTCTTGATCGCGGCGGCGTCGGCGTCCTTGGGGACGCCGAGCACGGCGTAGAAGTCCTTCTCCAGCCAGTCCTGACCGCTCACTGCGCCTCCCTCCGTGTGGGTCGGTGGTCCCCGGTCCGCCGGCGCGCGGCCGCGGACCGGGCGGACCCGCCGGGCACGTGCGCCCGGCGGGTCCTCATCCTGCTCGTCACGCCTCCGGGTCGACGACCGCGACGCGCGCCGGCCGGACGATGCGGTCGCCCAGCCGGTAGCCCGGCTGGAGGACCTGCTGCACCGTCGGCTCGGTCACGTCGGCCGAGTGCCCGTGCATGAGCGCCTCGTGCACCTGCGGGTCGAACGCCTCGCCGGGCGCCCCGTACCGCTCGATGCCGAACCGGCCGACGGTCGCCTCGAGCTTCTCGGCGATCGAGGCGAACGGCCCGACCAGGTCGCCGTGCTGGCGGGCGAGCTCGATGTCGTCGAGCACCCCGATCAGCGCCTCGGCGACCGCGGCCACGCCCTGGTCGCGGGCGTTCAGGGCCTCGGCCTTGGACCGCTTCACGTAGGCCGAGTACTGCTGCTCGAGGTTGTAGTAGTCGGCGTTGCGCCGCTGCAGCTCGTCGAGCCGCTCGGCCGCCAGCTGCTGCGCCTCGGCCAGGCCCTCGCCGGCGATGGCCTGCTCGGCGGCGGACGCCGCCTGCTCGGCCTCGGCGAGGACCTGCTCCTCGGGCGTCGGCTCGCGCAACTCGCCCGTCTCCGGGTCGATGCGGCGCTTGTCGGTCACGCGCGGGGCCTCCTCCTCGGGATCACGCCCCTGCGGGTTCGGCTGGTCGGTCACTTCTTGTCACCCTCGTCGTCGACGATCTCGGCGTCCACCACGTCGTCGTCGGACGACGCGGCGGGCTGCTCCGCGGCGGGCTGCTCACCGGCGGGGGCGTCCTGGTTCTGGGAGTACAGCGCCTCGCCGATCTTCTGGCTGGCGGCGACCAGGGCGGTCTGCTTGGCGGTGACCTCGGCCAGGTCCTCGCCCTCCAGCGCCTTCTTCAGGTCGTCGACCGCGCCGCGGACCTCGGACTTGACGTCGTCGGACAGCTTGTCGTCGTTGTCGGTGAGCAGCTTCTCCGTGGAGTAGACGAGCTGCTCGGCGGAGTTGCGGGTCTCCGCCTCCTCGCGACGCTGCTTGTCCTCGGCGGCGTGCGCCTCGGCCTCCTTGACCATGCGGTCGATCTCGTCCTTCGGCAGGCCGGAGCCGCCAGAGATCGTCATCGACTGCTCCTTGCCGGTGCCGCGGTCCTTGGCGGACACGTGCACGATGCCGTTCGCGTCGATGTCGAAGGTGACCTCGACCTGCGGGACGCCGCGCGGGGCCGGCGCGATGCCGGTCAGCTCGAACGTGCCCAGCGGCTTGTTGTCCCGCGCGAACTCGCGCTCGCCCTGGAACACCTGGATCAGCACGGACGGCTGGTTGTCCTCGGCGGTCGAGAAGATCTCGCTGCGCTTGGTCGGGATGGCCGTGTTGCGCTCGATGAGCTTGGTCATCACGCCACCCTTGGTCTCGATGCCCAGGGACAGCGGGGTCACGTCGATCAGCAGGACGTCCTTGCGGTCGCCCTTGATGACACCGGCCTGCAGGGCGGCGCCGACGGCGACGACCTCGTCCGGGTTGACGCCCTTGTTGGGCTCGCGACCGCCGGTGAGCTCGCGCACCACGTCGGTGACGGCGGGCATGCGGGTCGAGCCGCCCACGAGGACGATGTGGTCGATGTCGGCGACCTTGATGCCGGCGTCGCGGATGACGGCCTGGAACGGCGCCTTCGTACGCTCGAGCAGGTCCTTGGTCATCTCCTGGAACTGCGCCCGGGTGAGCTTCTCGTCCAGGTGGATGGGGCCGTTCTCGCTCATCGACAGGTACTGCAGGCTGATGTTGGTGCTGGTCGCGGACGACAGCTCCTTCTTGGCCTGCTCCGCCGCCTCGCGCAGCCGCTGGAGGGCGATCTTGTCCTTCGACAGGTCGACGCCGGTGCTGTTCTTCACCTGGCCGACGAGCCACTGCACGATCCGGTTGTCCCAGTCGTCGCCGCCGAGGCGGTTGTCGCCGGAGGTCGCGCGGACCTCGATGGTGGAGAAGTCGTCGTCCTTGCCCACCTCGAGCAGGGAGACGTCGAACGTGCCGCCGCCGAGGTCGAAGACGAGGATGAGCTCGTCCTCCTTGCCCTTCTCGAGGCCGTAGGCCAGGGCCGCAGCGGTGGGCTCGTTGACGATGCGCAGGACGTTGAGGCCGGCGATCTGGCCGGCGTCCTTGGTCGCCTGGCGCTCGGCGTCGTTGAAGTACGCCGGGACGGTGATGACCGCGTCCGTGACGGGCTCGCCCAGGTACTCCTCGGCGTCGCGCTTGAGCTTGCCGAGCACGCGGGCGGAGATCTCCTGCGCCGTGTACTTCTTGTCGTCGATCTCGGTCGTCCAGTCGGTGCCGACGTGGCGCTTGACCGAGGCGATGGTGCGGTCGACGTTGGTGACGGCCTGGCGCTTGGCGACCTCGCCGACCAGGACCTCACCGGTCTTGGAGAACGCGACGACCGAGGGGGTCGTGCGCGCGCCCTCGGCGTTGGCGATGACGGTGGGCTCCCCGCCCTCGAGGACGGCGACCACCGAGTTGGTGGTGCCCAGGTCGATGCCGACTGCTCGTGCCATGTGAGTGCCTCTTCCTTCGTCGTGCGGTGTCCGTGGGGCGTCCGTGGCCGTGGTGGCCGGGGCGCCTTGAGCCTGCTGCGCTCAAGTCTGCGACGCGGTCGCCGTGCTGGCAACTCCGCGGGGGCGAACTTGAGTCCACCACGCTCAACCCTGGGTGGCCGCCAGTTGTTCCCGGGCGACGCGCGGCGGCCGGTCGTGCCAGCCCGCGTCGCAAGCGGCGCAGCGCCAATCGATCGGCACACTCGCACGAAGGCGCGCCTGGCGGTACTGGACTAAAGTCCGCCGACGAATCGTGACAATCCCTCCAAGTACTTATCGCCCAGCCCGACTCCCAGGAGTTCACCTATCACGAATCGGAACCGGTTCTCTTGCTGCAACCGGTGCCCGGTGAGCACGACACCCGTTCGACTCTCGAAGCCTTCAGGGTTCGAAACCCAATCCAAATATAGCTCGACTATTTCATATGCCCCGATGTGCGATCCGAGCAGCGCCGCGTCGATCCCATCCGCTGCTCTTTGAACGGTCGCCATGAGCTTCATGAGTCGCGCGTCCGACACCGTCGCGCCCGGGAGCAGTTCCGGCCGCCTGACACCCAATAGTTGATCGAGGATGGACGCCTGTGGATCACGACCCCCCCGCGCGCCGCCATTGAACCCATCGTCGACTCCAAGAGAGTGCGCTACCTGGTTCCTAGTGCGGCGCAGGAACTCGAGGTCGCTCAGCGCGGACCTCAAGCCGTCAGGTGGAGTTCCAAAATATGACGCGTAGCATGCCAGCCTGCTGTTCCAGTCGCCAACGACAAGTCCACTTACTTCCCGAGGAGGAAACACAATGCCCCTCTTGATCAACTGGGCTCCGTCGATTAATTTCGGGAAACCCTCTTGGAGCAGTGGATCGGAATCCATCGCGACCCTCGCAATGTCAGAAAGAAAGCGCTCGAAAGAGGAAGTTATCATCACGAGGGTCAGCAGGCGGCGCCACCGACTAGCGGTTTTCGCCATTTCGCTGAGTCGTGCAACGTCATGACCCAGCCGGCGCTCAAACAGCGCAGGGAGTGAAAGGTGGCTCATTGGGTCGTCCGTCGGCTGAGCACCCTTAAGTGCATCATTAAGTCCGCCTTCAGATAGGCGTCCGACCCAAAAGTACGCATTAACCGTAGACATGTCGACCCGGAAACGCCTGGCGGCCAAAGACCGCCCAAACCGGCTCACGCCCCTGTCGAAGCTCTCGCCATTCGCCATCAGGCAACCCTTCTTCCGATTTCATCGCGGCTCAAACCAGCGCCGCGGCGTCGACGAGCACCTCAACGACGGCGCGACACGGTTCGCGCGGGCTCTTGCCTACGTGCGATTGACCCCCATCAAACTCTTCCGACGGCGCTTCCGCTGCCTTGAGCCCGCTGCATGCCACACGCGAGGCCCCTCGACGACGACAAGCAGCACGCTAGCGTGTCGTCAGCCGCAGAGTCTGCTACTTCAATCGGTTCTTTCAACTGGCGCTCGCCATGAGCGCAGTTCTACTAGCCAGGTTCTGCTGGACACCGCGGCGTGAAGCGCGGCCTATCGGCGGTGACGGGTTCTCTGCCCATTCGATGCCAATCGGTCGTTGCCCGACGCCGCCAGCGTCATGCGGCCAACGTCAGCCCGCCCGTTCTTCTGCAGTCGTCAGAGAGCAGATCGCGCGACTGTCGCGCTCCGTGATGTAGTAACCCAGTTCGTTCGCGCCGGCTGCAAACACGAAGCCCGCCTCGTGATCGAGCAATCGGTGACCGAAATCGAGCGCCTAATAGGGGCGGCGCACGCCGGGTGCGCCGGGTGCGCCGGGTGCGCCGGGTGCGCCAGACTGAGGCCGATTTTGGTCACCAGCACGGTTCTGCCGTCACAGTGCTGCCCAACCTGGGCCGGCCGCTCGCCCTGGCTCAGCCCCCGGAGGCCGCCTGGCTCCGCAGCCCCGCGATCAGCAGGTCGAGCCCGGCCCGGAACTGCTCGTCGTCCTTGTGCGCGGCGAACTCCTCGGCGACGTGGTGCAGGAACGGGAACGCGTCCTCGTCGAGCGCGCGCAGGTCGCCGCGGAGCTCGGCGACGAACTCCTCGCGGTCGACCCGGCCGTCGCGGACCTCCGGCGGCGGGTCCTGGCCCCGGTCGGCCGCCACGCCGATCACGTACGCCATCACGGCGGCGACCCCGTCGAGCCGCTGCCGGGGGGTCAGGTCGAGGCGCATGAGCTGCTGGCCCATCCGGTCGTACAGGGTGAGCCCGTTCACCTGGGTGCCGGAGTCCTGGAGGAAGTAGGCGCCGAGCCACGGCCGGTGCACGGTGGCCTCGTAGAAGGCGATCGCCAGCTCGCGCAGGTCGTCGAGCGGGTCGGCGCCCGCGCCGAGGTGGGCCGTCCGGGCGACGACGTCGGCCAGCACGTGGTCCGCCGCGCGCTCGAGCAGCTCGTCCTTGCTGGACACGTACCAGTAGATGCTGCCGACCCCGCCGCCGAGCCGCCCGGCCAGCGCGCGGAACGTGAGTCCGGGCTCGCCGGCCTCGTCGAGCAGGGCGACGGCCTCGGCCACCACGGCGTCCATCGAGTGCGAGGCGCGGCGCCGGCCACCGGCGGCGCGTGCACCCCCGCGACGCCGGGCCGGCTCCCCCGGCTCCCGGGGGCTGCTCCGGCCACGACCTCGTCCTCACGCATGGCAGCACTGTACCGAACACCGTTCGAGGGTGTAGAACACTGTTCGGTAACCGAACGCCGTTCGATTGGACTCCGTCATGTCAGCTCTCACCGCACCCGCGACCCCGCGGGCCTACCCGTCCCTGCGCGCCGCGTGGATCCCGATGGCCGCGCTCTGCCTCGCCTTCTTCGTCGAGATGGTCGACAACACCCTGCTCACGATCGCCCTGCCGACCATCGGCCGGGACCTCGGCGCCGGCACCACCGCGCTGCAGTGGGTCACCGGCGCGTACTCGCTCACGTTCGGCGGCCTGCTGCTGACCGCCGGCTCGGCCGCCGACCGGATCGGCCGGCGCCGCGTCCTGCTCTGGGGCCTCGCCGCGTTCGGGCTGATCAGCCTGCTGGCCGCGGCGGTCGGCACGTCCGGCGAGCTCATCGCCCTGCGCGCCGCGCTCGGCGTCGCCGCGGCCGCGATGGCCCCGATCACCAACTCGCTGGTGTTCCGGCTGTTCGACTCCCAGGAGCTGAGGACGCGGGCGATGACCGTGATGATCGTCGTCGGCATGAGCGGGTTCGTCCTCGGGCCGCTGCTCGGCGGCACGGCCCTCGCGCACGTCGGCTGGCAGTGGCTGCTCCTGGTCAACGCCCCGGTCGCGCTGGTCGCGTGGCTCGGCGTCCGCAAGGGCGTCGCGGCGGACGACCCCGCCGGACTCACGCAGGACCGGCTCGACCTGCCCGGGTCGCTGCTGAGCATCGCCGCGATCGGCCTGGCCTGCCTCACCGCGACCAGCGGCGTCGAGCACGGCTGGACGTCGCCGTGGACCTGGGCCTCCGGCGCGGGCGCGGTGCTCGCGCTGGTCGGGTTCCTGCGGCACGAGCGCCGCACCGCCCAGCCGATGCTGGACCTCACCCTGTTCCGCGACGGCATCGTCCGCGGCGCGGCCGTCGCCCAGGTCGGCACGGCGATCGCGATGGCCGGCGTGATGTTCAGCCTGATCCTGCACTTCCAGTACGCGTACGGGTGGAGCCCGGTGCGCGCGGGCCTCGCCAACCTGCCGCTCATCGCGACGATGGTGCTGGCCGCACCGCTCTCCGAGCGCCTCGCGCGGCGCTGCGGCCACCGGGTCGCCTGCCTGGTCGGTGCCGTGTTCCTCGCCGGGTCGCTCGGCGGCCTCGCCTGGGGCGTCGAGCACGGCTACCCCGCGATCGCCGCCCTGATGGTCACGTTCACGTTCGGCCTGCGCACCGTCATGACGATCTGCGCCGTCGCCCTGGTGTCCGCGATGCCGGAGAACCGGACGTCGCTGGGCGCCGCGCTGAACGACACCGCGCAGGAGGTCGGCAGCAGCGTCGGGACCGCCGTGGTCGGCACGCTGATCGCCGTCCTGGTCACGACCGTGCTGCCCGACGGGACCTGGACCGGCGACCTGGTGGCGTCGTTCTTCCACGGCGAGCGGGTCGTGCTCACGACGCTGGCCGTCGTCGTCGGGCTCCTGGTAGGCGTGGGCGCCCTGTCGCTCAGCAGCTCGCGTGCCGTCGACGAGCACCAGTGACGATCGACGGTCGATGGTTTACTATCGTTTTTCGATAGACGCCGACGAAGGGCTGCCCCATGAACCGCTGGACCGTCCTCGCGCTGCGGGCGCTCATCGTGCTGCTGGCGGCGGGCCTCGTCACCGTCCAGGTGATGGTCGTGCCCGCGATGGTGCGCGACCTCGCCGCCGAGCCCGACGCGGCGCACCTGCGCTGGCCCCTCGGGCTGATCGCCCTGCTCGGCGCCGGCACCGTCGAGGTCGCCCTCGTCGGCGTCTGGCAGCTGCTGACGATGGCCCGCCGCGACACCGTGTTCTCCCGCGCGGCGTTCCGCTGGGTCGACGTCGTCATCGGCGCGGCCGTCGCCGCGTGGCTGCTCGCGATCGTGCTCGCGTTCGTGCTCGCACCCGGGGAGGCCGTCGCGCCGGGCCTGGTGCTGCTGGTCGTCCTCGGGGGCGTCGGCGCGGCCGGGATCGCCCTGCTCGTCCTCGTGCTGCGGACCCTGCTGGCGAAGGCCACGACGCTGCGCACCGAGCTCGACGAGGTCATCTGATGCCGATCGTCGTCGACATCGACGTGATGCTCGCGCGCCGCAAGATGACCGTCGGCGAGCTGGCCGAGCGCGTCGGCATCACACCCGCCAACCTCGCGGTGCTCAAGAACGGGCGGGCGCGGGCCGTGCGGTTCAGCACGCTCGACGCGCTCTGCGAGGTGCTGGAGTGCCAGCCCGGGGACCTGCTGCGGCACGAGACCGACTGAGGTCCCCGGGCCGACCCGCCGCGGGGTCAGACCAGGTCGACGCGGTCGGCCTGCGGCCCGCGGTCGCTCTGCCGCACCTGGAACCGGACGCGGTCGCCCTCCTCGAGGACCTCGCCGTCCCGGACGACCGAGACGTGCACGAACAGGTCCGGGCCGCCGTCGTCGGGCGAGATGAAGCCGAAGCCGCGGTCCGCGTCGTACCGCGCGACCGTGCCCTCGCCGCCGCGCGCCGAGCCGCGGCCGCCACCCTGCTGCCGACCTCCGCCGAACCCGCCCTGACCGCCGCGCCCGCCGTGGCCGCCGCGCGACGGACCCGACGGGCCCCGACGCTGCTGGCCGCCCACGATCCGCACGTCCTGCGCCTGCGGGCCGCGCTCGCCGTCCGCGACGCGGTAGCTCACGCGGTCGCCCTCGACGAGCTCGGTGGCGCCGCCGACCAGCGACCGCGCGTGCGCGAACAGGTCCTCGCCGCCGTCGTCGGGCGTGACGAACCCGAAGCCCTTCGCGACGTCGAAGAACACCACGGTGCCGTCGGCGCCGTCGGACGTCGCCTGCCGGCCCGCCTGCGGCCCGAGCGGCAGCAGGTGGTCCGCCTGCGGCCCCTTCTCCCCGTCGACCACGAGGAACGCGACGCGCTGCCCCTCGGTGACGACACCGCCCCCGACGATCGCCGAGCTGTGCACGAAGATCTCGCCGCCGCCGTCGACCGTCGCGAAGCCGTAGCCCTTGGTCGACTCGTACCAGGCGACCGTGCCCAGCACGCCGAGGGTGCTCGCGGGGGCCTCGGCGGTGACCCGCACGCGCCGCGCCTGCGGGCCGCGGTCGCCCTCGCCGACCTCGAACTCGACCTCCTGGCCCTCGCGGAGGGCGCGCGTCCCGTCGCCGTCGACGATCTCGGACGCGTGGACGAACAGGTCCTCGGCGTCGTCACCGAGGGCGAGGAAGCCGAAGCCTCGTTCGGCGTCGAACCAGCGGACGGTTCCCTGGGGCACTTCGGACTCCTCGTGACGACAGCAGATGCTCCCCCCAGTGTCCCCCCTGCGGGCGCAGCGGTGTGACCGGCCGCACCGCGGGCCCTGCGCGCCGCACGCGTACGATTCTCCGGGCCCGCGCGACCGCGGCAGCTCTCCCCACCCAGGACGGACGGCGCATGAGCGCGCAGACCACCGAGCCGGCACCGCAGACCGGCGACACCCCCGCCGAGCAGCCCGGCATCGACCCCGAGGACTTCGCGACGTTCCTGCGCGTCGTCGACCAGGTCGCCGCGCTGCCCAAGGAGCACCCGCAGCACTCCGCGGCCCGGCGGGCGTCGTCCTGGCTCTACAAGGCCGCGAAGAAGCACCGCCGCGGCGAGCGGCACCGCGCGATCTCCGCGGCCGACGCCGCCGTCGTCGCCGCGACCGCCACCGGGAGCCCCGGGCGCATCGACGACGAGACCGCCGGCCTCGCGCTGACCTCGGCCGCGACCAGCGCCGTCGCGGGGACGCTGCTGCGCCCGCGGCCCTGCTACGTCTGCAAGCAGGACTACACGGTCGTCGACGCCCACTACCACCAGCTCTGCCCCGACTGCGCGGCGCTGCACCACGCCAAGCGCGACGCCCGCACCGACCTCACCGGCCGGCGGGCGCTGCTGACCGGCGGCCGCGCGAAGATCGGCATGTACATCGCCCTGCGCCTGCTGCGGGACGGCGCGGACCTGACCATCACCACCCGGTTCCCGAAGGACGCCGTCCGCCGGTTCAGCGCGATGCCGGACGCCGCGGACTGGCTGCACCGGCTGCACGTCGTCGGCATCGACCTGCGCGACCCGGCCCAGGTCGTCTCCCTCGCCGACCACGTCGCCGCGCAGGGTCCGCTGGACGTCCTCATCAACAACGCCGCCCAGACCGTGCGCCGGCTGCCCGGGGCGTACTCGCGGATCACCGAGGCCGAGCAGGCCCCGCTGTCCGGCGAGGGCGCCCGGATGATCACCACGTTCGGGCACACCAGCGACGCCCACCCGCGCGCGCTCGCCGGGTCCGTGAGCGAGCTGACCAGCCCGGCGCTGGCGATCGAGCGCGCGGCCCGCGCCGCCGCCGAGGAGCTCGCCGCCCAGTCGCTGACCGCCGAGGCCGCCAGCCTGGAGCGCCTGGTCGCCGGGACGTCGATCGACGCCGGCGGCCTGGTCCCCGACGTCGCCGAGACGAACAGCTGGGTCGCGACCGTGGACGCCGTCGACCCGATGGAGCTGCTCGAGGTGCAGCTGTGCAACCAGACGGCGCCGTTCATCCTGGTCAGCCGCCTGCGCCCCGCCCTCGCGGCGTCGCCCGCCCGCCGGACGTACATCGTCAACGTGTCCGCGATGGAGGGCGTGTTCTCGCGCGGCTACAAGGGCCCCGGGCACCCGCACACCAACATGAGCAAGGCCGCGCTCAACATGCTGACCCGCACGAGCGCCGCGGAGATGCTGGCCGACGGCATCCTCATGACCGCCGTGGACACGGGCTGGATCACCGACGAGCGGCCGCACCACACCAAGGTCCGGCTCGCGGAGGAGGGGTTCCACGCGCCGCTCGACCTGGTCGACGGGGCCGCGCGGGTGTACGACCCGATCGTCCGCGGCGAGGCGGGCGAGGACCTGTACGGCTGCTTCCTCAAGGACTACGCCCGCTCGCAGTGGTGACCGGCACGGCGGTGACCGGCGCCGTGGTGACCGGTGCGGTGGTGACCGGCACGGCGGTGACCGGCGCGGTGGTCACGCCGCGGACATCGCCGGCGCGAACGGCAGCAGCTCCTCGGCCCCGTCGGCGATGACCAGGCACGAGCTCTCGGGCACCTCGAGCCACGCCCCGCGCAGGCCGCCGAGCGGCTCGGACACCACCAGCCGCGTGTCGTCGGCGAGCCCGTGCAGCACCGGGTTGTCCGGGTACTGCGCGCGCAGGACGGCGACGTCGCGGTTGCGGAACAGCGACCGCGACCGGCCCTCGGAGGAGTACCGGAACGTCCACAGCCGCTGCCCGTCGGTCGTCGCGACCGTGCCCTGCACCGGGTAGTGGACGCCGTGCCGGGCGGCGACCTCCTCGACCAGCCCCACCGCGGCCGCGACCGCCGCGGGCGGGTCGTCCGTCAGGCCCGCGCTCAGCGCCAGGTAGAACAGCGTCTCCGAGTCCGTCGACCCCTCGATCAGCGGGTACAGCGACGGGTCGACCGCGAGCTGCAGGTCCCGCTTCAGCGCGCTGAACCCGTCGATCATCCCGTTGTGCATCCACAGCCACTGGCCGTGGCGGAACGGGTGGCAGTTCGTCCGCTGCACCGGGGACCCGGTCGTCGCACGCACGTGGGCGAACAGCACGCCCGACCGGATGTGCTGGGCGAGCTCGCGGAGGTTCTGGTCGCTCCACGCCGGCTCGACGCTCCGGAACAGGCCGGGGATCGGCGAGTGCTCGTCGTACCACCCGACACCGAACCCGTCGCCGTTCATCGGCTCGGAGCCCAGGAGGCTCTGCCTGCTCTGCATGACCAGGGAGTGCTCGGGCTTGTACAGCAGCTCGTCCAGCGTCACGGGTGAGCCTGTGTAGGCGATCCACCGGCACATGTCGACCTCCTCGTCGGGGTGGGCCTCCACTGTCCCGCCGGGCCTCGCAGCGCTAGGCGTCCGCCTCGAACCGGGACGGCACCAGGTCGGCGAGCAGCGTCCGGTGCGCCCACCGCACCCACGCCAGCCCGCTCCACCCGCCGCGGCGCACCAGGGCGTTCCAGGTCTCGGGGCCGAGCACCAGGGTCACGAGGTCGACCGCCTGGTCGGCGTCGAGCCCGGACCGCAGCACGCCGTCCCGGTCGCAGGCGTCGACCAGCACCCGGTGCACCGCGCGGCGGCGGGTCTCGTCGCGGTCCCACGCGGCGGCGAGCACCGGCTCGCCCGCGGCGCCGAGCCGGACGAGGTCGAGCACCGGGCCCGCGCGGCCTATCAGCTCGGCGGCCCCGCGGACGTGCAGGAACAGGCGGCGGACCGGGTCGGGCTCGGCGGCGACGGCGCGGACCCAGGGCTGGTCGGTGAGGTCCGGGGCCGCGTCCCGGCGGTCGGCGCCGTCGACGGCGCGGTCGAGGCAGCCCACGAGCACGTCGGCCTTGGTGGGGTAGGAGTAGTAGACGGTCTGCACGCCGACCCCGGCCTCGCGGGCGATCGCGGTGATCGCGGTCCCGGAGACCCCCTGCGCGACGAACAGCCCGGTGGCGGCGTCGGCGATCCGCCCCCGCGAGGCGGCAGCCCGCCGCGTCCGCCCGTCTGCGCTGCTCACGCCGGTAACCGTAGCAGCACTACCACTTCCTTCCGGTAGCGCCACTCCCACTTCCCCCGCCCTCGGGCCGCGCGGCCGACGAGTGGTCACGACACGCGGGCGTCGCGGGGTTCGGACCCGCGTGTCGTGACCACTCGTGCAGCGCGCGGGCGCAGTTGGGGGCGGGTTGTGGGAGTGGTGCTACGGAAATGGGAGAGGCTCAGGCGCCGGTGGCCAGGAGGGCCAGCAGGGCGAGGTTGAGGGCGACGACCAGGGCGACCACCACGACGAGGACCGCCTGCAGCCGGCGACCGTTGGCGTGCTCGCCCATCAGCGCCCGGTCCCGGTTGAGCCGCACCAGGGGGATCACCGCGAACGGGATGCCGAAGCTCAGCACCACCTGGCTCACCACGAGGGTCCACGTCGGGTCCGCGCCGACCGCGAGCAGCACCAGCGCGGGGACCAGCGTCACCGCGCGCCGGACCAGCAGCGGCACCCGGCGGTGCACCAGCCCCTCCATCACGGCCGCGCCCGCGTAGCAGCCGACCGACGTCGAGGCGAGCCCCGACGCGAGCAGCCCGACCGCGAACACCACGCCGATGCCGCCGCCGAGCGCCGACGAGATCGCCGCGTGCGCGCCCTCGATGGTGTCGGTGCCCTCGACCCCGCGCAGGTTCGCCGCGGCCAGCAGCAGCAGCCCGATGTTCACCGTCCCGGCGACGGTCAGCGCCGAGCCGACGTCCCAGCGGGTCGCCCGCAGCAGACCGCGCCGCTCCTCGGGCGCCGGTGTGCGGCCGAACCGGTCGCGGCTCAGCGCGGAGTGCACGTAGATCGCGTGCGGCATCACCGTCGCGCCCAGCATCGACGCGGCGAGCAGCACCGAGTCGGTGCCGGCGAACCGCGGCGCCAGGCCCGCGAGCATCCCCGCCGGGTCGGGCGGCCCCACGAGCAGCCCCGCGAGGAACCCGACGACGATGACCAGCAGAAGCGCCGCCACCAGCGCCTCGAACCGTCGCTGCCCGTACCGGTTCTGGGTGGCGAGCAGCAGCATGGAGACCACGCCGACGACCAGCCCGCCGGCGACCAGGGGCAGCCCGAACAGCAGGTGCAGCGCGATCGCCCCGCCGACGACCTCCGCGATGTCCGTGGCCGCGGCGACCACCTCGGCCTGGGCCCAGAACGCCAGCCGGGGCCCGCGTCGCAGCCGCTGCCCGAGCACCCCGGGCAGCGAGTCGCCGGTGACGATCCCGAGCTTGGCCGACTGGTACTGCACCAGCACGGCCATCACGTTCGCGGCGACCAGCACCCAGAGCAGCAGGTACCCGTACCGGGCGCCGGCGGTGAGGTTCGCCGCGACGTTCCCGGGGTCGACGTAGGCGATCGCCGCGACGAACGCCGGGCCCAGCAGGGGCAGGACGGGGCGGCGCACCCCCGCGCGCCGCTCGGTCTTCGTAGTCACCGCACCTCCAAGTTCGGATGTCCGAACTCAGTCTAGGCACACGGCCGCGCCCGAGCCCCTCCGCCGGCCGCGCGGGCTCAGGCGGCCGTGACCACCTCGCGCCGCCAGCGCCCGTCCTCCTGGCGGAACCCGACCCTCTCGAGGTAGTCCCCGGTGTCGCGGGCGTCCGGCGCGACGACCAGGGCCCGCAGCCCCGTGCCGTCGAACGCCCCGCTGCGGCGGTACACGAACTCACCCGGGGTGAAGTCGCGGAACCGCGGCGTCACGTAGTCGAGCTCGACCTCGCCGACCCCGTCGCCGGCGTCGCGGACGACGACGACGCCCACGGTCTCGTCGCCCCGGAGCACCAGGTAGGCCCACCGGCCGTCCGCCTCCGCCGCACCGCGGAACGACGGGTAGTACCGGGCGATGTCCTCGGCGTGCACGCCGACGACGTGCCGCAGGTAGTGGTCGGCCGCGCCGACGGGCACCACCTGGTAGACGTCCGCGTCGTGCCGCTCCCGGGTCAGACGCCACAGCCAGTAGACGTCGATCACCGCGATCACCGCGTTCATCACCGCGAACGGCCAGATCCCGACGACCGCGTTGTACCCGGCGGCGATCGCGGACCCCGCGAGGTTCATCCACCGGAACCGCAGCACCCGTGCCTGCATCAGCGACACGACGACGAGCGCGGACCCGACCCACCCGATGATCTCCAGCACTGGCATGGCGAGAAGGTACCGCCCGCCAGGCCCGGAGGTATCCGTAGCGACGCTCCGACAACCCGGGACCCGGCCCGAAATCGCTCGACCCGCACCCCGACCGCGCGCAGCATGGCCGGATGACCGCCGACCCGCGGACGGCACCCGTCCTGGTCCCGCTCCCGCTGCCCACCGACCTCGACGCCCCCGACGCGTGGCTGCTGCACGGCATGGTCGACGCCGTCAACGACGTGCTGCTCGACACCTGGGGCACCCGCGACGAGGCCCGGGTGGCCGGCGAGCAGCTCGCGGCGCTGCGCGACCAGGAGTACGTCACCAGGCTGCGGTTCGTCGCGCTCGACGCGCCGCCGGAGGCCGGGCCGCCGGACCCCGCACGGGTGCTGGGGCGCGCCGTCCTCGACCTGCCGCGGCAGGACAACACGCACACCGGCTCGGCCGGCGTCGAGGTCCGGCCCGCGCACCGGGGACGCGGCATCGGCGCGGCGCTGCACGACCTGGTGATCGCGACCGCCCGCGCGCACGGCCGCAGCACCCTGACCGCCTCGTCCGACCACGCCGCCGAGCCCGACGCCGGCCCCGGGACGCTCGCCCCGAGCACGGGCACCGGCCGGGTCCGCGCGGACGACCGGGGCGTCGCCTTCCTCGCCCACCGCGGCTGGACGCTGGAGCAGGTCGTCCGGCGGTCGGTGCTGGACCTGCCGGTCGACGCCCCGGTGCTGGCCGGCCACGCCGCGGCGGCCGCACGGGCCGCGGGACCGGACTACCGGGTGGTCCGGTGGGAGGCGCGCTGCCCCGACGAGCTCGTCGACCAGTTCGCCCACCTCCAGACCCGGATGAGCACCGACGCCCCGAAGGGCGGCCTCGACCTGCGCGAGGACGTCTGGGACGCCGCCCGGGTGCGCGCCGCCGAGCAGACCTACGTCGACCGGGGCATGCCCTACCGCGTCGCGGCGGCGCTGCACCAGCCGACCGGCGACCTCGTGGCGTACACGTCGCTGGTCAGCCGCCCGGACTCCGACGAGTTCGTGTTCCAGGACGACACGCTGGTCCTGCGCGAGCACCGCGGGCACCGGCTCGGGATGCTGGTGAAGACCGCCAACCTGGCCCGGCTCGCCGAGGTGCAGCCCGGCGCCCGGCGGATCGGGACCTGGAACGCCGAGGAGAACGCGCACATGCTCGCGATCAACGTCGCGCTCGGGTTCCGGCCGGCGGGCGGCTCCGGGGAGTGGCAGCTCCGGCTCGGCTGAGACGGCAGGGGCGCCGGCTCAGCCCCCGACGACCGCCACCGCGCCCTCGTCGGCGACCAGCCGCACCCGGTCCCCCGCCGCCGGGTCCGTGCCGCTCGCGGGCAGCGCGGCGGTGACACGCACGTCCTCGGGCTCGAGCACCGCCTCGACCTCCACGCGTCCGCGACGGGTGCGTCGACCGGCGACGACCGCGGACCGGACCGGCGCACCGTCCGGCACGGGCTCGTCCGCGGCGAGCACCCGCCAGCCGCCCGGCGCCACGGCGAGGGTGCCCGGGACCAGCTCGGCGTCGGGCCCGCCCGGCCCCGCGTCGCCCGGCCCCACGACCGGCCCCGCGCCCGGGCCCGCGCCCGGGCCCGCGAGGAACGTCCGGTACCCCAGGAACTCCGCCACGGCCCGGGTCGCCGGCCGCCGCCACAGCTCCTCGGGTGCCGCGACCTGCAGCAGCCGCCCACCGCCCATCACCGCGACGCGGTCGGCGACGGTGAACGCCTCGTCCTGGTCGTGGGTGACGAACAGGGCGGTGGTGCCGGTCGCCACCAGGACCTCGCGCAGGTCGTCCGCCAGCCGCTCGCGCAGGGACCGGTCCAGGGCGGACAGCGGCTCGTCGAGCAGCAGCAGCCGGGGTCGGGGCGCGAGCGACCGCGCGAGGGCGACCCGCTGCCGCTCGCCGCCGGACAGGGTCGCCACCGGGCGCCGGGCGTACCCGGGCAGTCCGACGAGGTCCAGCAGCTCCGCGACCCGGTCGGCCCGGGCACGGCGGTCGAGGTCGCGCAGCCCGTAGGCGACGTTCCCCGCGACGTCCCGGTGCGGGAACAGCTGGCCGTCCTGGAACACCAGCCCGAAGCCGCGGCGGTGCACCGGGACCGCCGCGACGTCGCCGCCGGCCCACCGGACCGAGCCGCCCGCGGGGGGTTCGAGCCCTGCGACGGCGCGCAGCAGCGAGGACTTGCCGCAGCCGGACGGGCCGAGCAGCGCCAGCACCTCGCCGGCGGGGACGTCGAGGGTCACGCCGTCGACGGCGACCACGCCCGCGGACCCGCGCCCGCCCGGGTAGCGCACGACGAGATCGCGCACCGCCAGCCCGGCCGCGCGGGCGTCGGGGTCGGAGGTCGCCCCGGCCGTCGTCGGGCTGGTCACCTGGTCCGTCACAGCTCTCCTCCCACCGGCCCGCGCAGCTGCTCCGCGAGCGCCATCACGCCCGCGGTCAGCAGCGCGAGCACCACGCCCGCCGCGAGCGCCATCCCGTAGTTGTCGGCGCCCGGCTGCCCGATCAGCCGGAACACCACGACCGGCAGCGTCGGCCGGTCGGGCCGGGACAGGAACGAGGTCGCCCCGAACTCCCCGAGCGAGACCGCGAACGCGAACCCCGTCGCGAGGCCCACCGACCGGGCGACCAGGGCGCCGTCCACGGTGGCGAGCACGCGGCCGGGCGCCGCACCGAGCGTGGCCGCGGCCTCGCGCAGCCGGGGGTCGATCGCCCGCAGCACCGGCAGCAGCGACCGGACGACGAGCGGCACCGCGACGACCGCCTGCGCGACCGGCACCAGCACGCCGGTGCTGCGCAGGTCGGTGGCGATGCCGAACGGGTGCCCGAGCGTGAGCAGCGCGCCGAACCCGACGGTCACCGCGGACACCCCGAGCGGCAGCATGAACACCCCGTCGAGCACGCCGACGGCCCGGCGCGCCCCGGGCCGTCGGGGCCGGCGCGAGACGACCAGCGCCACCAGGCCGCCGACCACGAGCGCCAGCAGCGTCGCGTCCACGGCGACCCGCAGCGAGTTGCCCAGCGCCTCCCACACGGTGACGGTCAGCGCGTTGCGCCCGCCCGTCGTGCCGAGCGCACGGTAGTGGTCGAGCCCCCAGCCGTCGCCGGTGCGCAGCGACCCGAGCAGCAGCGCGCCCAGCGGCAGCGCGATCAGCAGCAGCGTCACGGCGGTGACCGCGGCGGGAAGCGGGTGCGGCCGCCGGGTGCCCGGCTCGGACTCCCCGACCAGCTGCAGCGTCCGCTCGCGTCGCGCCCGGGCCCGACCGGCGACGGCCAGCGCCGCGACGACCACCACGACCTGGACCACGGACAGCACCGCGGCGGCACGCAGGTCGAGGAACTGCGTCGTCTGGATCCAGATCTCCGTCTCGACGGTCCCGAACCGCAGGCCGCCGAGCACCAGCACCGTGCCGAACGCGGTCGCGCAGAACAGGAAGACCAGCGACGCCGCCGACGTGATCGCCGGGGTCAGCGCGGGCAGCGTCACCGTCCAGAACGCGCGGGCGGGCGACGCGCCCAGCGACCGGGCGGCCTGCTCGGGCCGCGGGTCGAGCCGCTCCCACAGGCCGCCGACCGTGCGGACCACCACGGCGTAGTTGAAGAACACCAGCGCCGCGACGATCGCCGTGAACGTCCCGTCGAGGTGCAGGGACCCGAGCGGTCCGCCCTCGCGGAGCAGCGCCCGGAACGCGACGCCGACCACGACGGTCGGCAGCACGAACGGCACGGTCACGAACGCCCGCAGCACCCCGCGCCCGGGGAACCGGCACCGGTACAGCACGTACGCGCCGGGCACGCCCAGCAGCACGGACACCACCGTGCCGATCGCGCCCTGCGCCAGCGTGAGCCCGACGATCCGCCAGGTGCGCGGCCGCGCGAACACCTCGGCGAACCCGGACAGGTCCAGCGCCCCGTCGGCCACGAACCCGCGGCTCACGAGCGTCAGCACCGGCCAGGCGAAGAACACCCCGAGGAACACCAGGGGCACCGCGGCGGCCAGCGCCCACGCCGCCGCGCGGCCCCACGCCCACACCCGGTCGCCCGGGCGCGCGGGCGTCCCCGGCCGGGCGGTGCCGGTCGGGGACGCCTGCGCCCAGGTGCTCATCGTCGCGCCGTCAGCCGATCACGAGGTCGGTCCAGTCGCGGACCCACTCGTCGCGGTGCTCGGCGATGTCCGCCAGCGGCACCTCGATCGGCTGCTCGGCCTGCGGGGCCCACCGCGCCCACTCCTCCGGCAGGTCCACCGCGGAGCTCACCGGGTACATGTACATCGAGCCCGGGATGTCGGCCTGGACCTCGTCGGACAGCAGCCAGTCGAGCAGCTGCTGCGCGCCCTCGGGGTTCTGCGCGCCCGCGAGGACGCCCGCGTACTCGACCTGCCGGAAGCAGGTGCCGAGCAGCGCCCCGGTGGTCGGCTCGCCGCCGCCCTCGGGCACGGTCTCCGGCGGGGACGACGCGTAGGACAGGGCGATCGGCCGGGAGCCGCCGCCACCGCCGCCGGAGAAGTCGGTGTAGTACGCGTCGGACCAGCCCTCGGCGACCTTGAGGCCGTTCGCCGTCAGGTCGGTCCAGTACTGCTGCCAGCCGTCCTCGCCGAACGCGCCGACCGTCGCCAGCAGGAACGCCAGGCCCGGGCTGCTCGTCGCGGCGTTGGTGACCACCGTCAGGTCCCGGTACTGCGGCTGGGTGAGGTCCTCGAGCGTCGTCGGCTCGGGCACGCCCTGCGCGGTGAACCAGGCGTGGTCGACGTTCAGGCACACGTCGCCGACGTCGACCGCGGTCAGCGAGCCCGAGTCGTCCGGCGCGTACGCCGCGGCGTCGGCGGCGGCGGGGGCCGACGACGTGTACGGGGCGAGCACGCCCTCGTCGATCGCCCGCGACGCGAACGTCGTGTCGATGCCGTAGACGACGTCGCCCAGCGGGGCGTCCTTGGTGAGGATCAGCTGGTTGACCAGCGCGCCGCCGTCGCCGGGGGCGACCTGCTTGACGGTCAGGCCGGTGTCCGCCTCGAACTGCTCGAGCAGCCCGTCGCTCAGCGCGAACGAGTCGTGCGTGACCAGCGTGACGGTCCCGCCGCCGGCGCCGGTCGACGCGTCGTCGGACGCACCCCCGGCGACCGAGCAGCCCGTCAGGGCCAGGGCGGTGGCGGCCAGCGCGGCCGGGGCGGTGTGCCGGAGCGTCCGGCGGTGCGCGCGCGTGCGCGTCATGGTGGTTCCTCCTCGATGTGCACCGAGGGGGCCGCCCCGTCCCGGACGCGCACCCGCGCGCGAGCACGGGGCACGACGGCACGAGGTGGCTGAGAATCCCGACTCCCTCCGCCGGTGCTAACCGGATCAGGTTCGAGGGTCTGCGGTTCCGTCCGCACTCTCAGCGTCGGTCGGGTGCCACCTGCGGTGACGCCCGGGACGCTCCCCTGTCGTTCGGGGCCGAGGCTACACCCGGTCCGGCGGGCGTCCCGCACGGGCCCGGTGACCTGCGGCGCGGGGGCGGCGGCACTAGCGTGAGGGCAGCACCGGGCCCGGCAGCCGCCGCCCGGACGACGCACGAGCGCAGGAGGTCGCAGTGGCCGACGAAGAGACCCAGTCCACCATCGCCAAGGTCACCGGCCTGATCGTCGCGGGCGCCGTCGCGTGGCTCGCGACGAAGGCCGTCGACACCGCGTGGAAGGCCGCGTCCGGGCACAAGCCGCCGAAGCCCGAGGACGACGCCGACGACATCCGGATCGGGGAGGTCGTCGCCGCCGCGGCCATCACGTCCGCGGCCGTGACGATCGCCCGGGTGCTCGCGACCCGCGGGACGAAGAAGTTCGCGCAGCGCGTCGACACGAACCGCCGCCTGCCGCGCTGACGCGGTCGCGCAAGGCCCCCAGGTCCCCCCGTCGCGCCCGCGCGCGACGGTAGCCTGGGCCATGCCCTCTACCGACGAAACCCCAGGTCAGCGCCGTGCGACGGGTCGCTCCGTGTACACCGTCGACGACGTCCTCGCGCTCCTCGACCAGCTGTTCGAGGAGCGCGCCGACCGGTGGTCCGACCGCGGCGGCACGGACTTCTGGGACGCGTTCTACGCCGACCGCGGCCGCGGCGTGCCGTTCTTCCGCGACGCCCCCGACGAGAGCCTCGTCGCCTGGCACGCCGACGGCCGGCTGCCGCTCGACCCCGGGACCCGGGTGCTCGAGCTCGGCTGCGGGCCGGGCCGGAACGCCGTCTGGCTCGCGCAGCAGGGCTGCGTGGTCGACGCGCTCGACCTGTCCGCGACCGCGCTCGCCTGGGGCCGCGAGCGCGCCGACGCCGCCGGGGTCGCGGTGCGGTTCGTCCGGGCCGACGTGCTCGGCTGGCAGGGCGAGGCGCCCTACGACGTCGTCGTCGACTCCGGCTGCTTCCACCACCTGCCCCCGCACCGCCGGCTCTCGTACCGGTGGCTGCTGGAGCGCGTGCTCCGGCCGGGCGGGCACCTGGCGCTGACCTGCTTCACGACCGGGCACGCCGGTGGCGGCACGGAGGCGGACGACCTCGACCTGTACCGCACCGGCGGCCTCGGCGGTGGCCTCGCCTACGCCCCCGACGACCTGCGCCGGGCGTTCGACTGGCTGACCGAGGTGGAGCTGCGCCCGATGCGCCGGGTCCGGGACGCGACGACGTACGGCGAGGACCTGCTCCAGGTGGCGCTCCTGCGGCGGTGACGCCTCCCCCGAGGGCGCATGAGACACCGCGAGGGCGTACTCCGCGGAGTACGCCCTCGCGGTGTCGGATGCGCCCTCGCGGTGTCGGGTGCGGCCGCGCGTCAGCGCCGGTCCGGCTCCTCGCTGCGCGGCAGCGACGTGGCCGTGTTGCGGGGCAGGTCCGGGGCGTCGCGCTCCGTGGCCATGTCCTGGGCCTCGGTGAGCTCGTCGACCACCAGCAGGTCCCGGCGCACCTTGCCGGTCCGGAAGCCCGCGCGGCCCACCAGGTGCGCCGCGACGGGCGCGGTGAGCATCTGGAACAGCGCGACCAGCACCAGGGCCCACACCGCCCCGCCGGACCGGAGCCGCAGCGCGAGGCCGACCAGGACGAGGATCAGGCCGAGCACCTGCGGCTTCGTGCCGGCGTGCATCCGCGACAGCAGGTCCGGGAACCGCAGCACGCCCACGCCCGCGGCGAACGCGAGCAGCGCCCCGCCCAGCATGCACACGGCCGCGGCGACGTCGGCGACCAGGTCCCAGCTCATCGGGCACTCCCCTCGTCGCTCGCCGTGCCGTCCTCGGCCGGCGCCTCCTTGTGGTGCCCGTCCTGCGCGACCGCCTCCGCGGTCGACACCTCGGCCTCGACCTCGCGGGCGCGACGGGCCTTGCGGGCGGCCTCCGCCTCCTCCTCGGCGCGGATCCGCTCGGCCTCCTCCTGGGCGATCTCCTCGCGGGACCGGACCCGGCCCTCGCCGGCGGGCTCGACGGACGCGAACCGGGAGATCGTCACCGAACCGACGAACCCGACGAGCGACAGCACCACGAGGATCGGCACCACGTCGGTCCGGCGCTCGGACGCGGCGTACAGCGCCACCGCCGCGACGACCACGGTCACGATGATGTCCAGCGCGACGGTGCGGTCGAGCATCGACGGCCCGCGCTCGGCCCGGATCAGGGCCAGGACGCCCGCCACCGTGAGCAGCGCGGCGCAGATGATGAGGACGACGGTCATGCGCGCACCTCCGCGCGTCGGGCGGCGCGGCGCGGGTGCGGCTCGAGGCCGGCCTCCCGCAGCTCCGCGTCGGAGGCGAACGCGCGCAGCACCCGCTCCTCCTGGTCGAGGACGTTCTGGCGGGCCCGCTCCACGCCGCCGGACTGCTCGACGTCGAGGACGTGCAGGTAGAGCATCCCGGTCAGCCGGTGCGCCTCGACGACGAGCGACCCGGGCACGAGCGAGCACAGCTCGGCGGTCATCGTCAGGTACAGGTCGGAGTGGTTGCGCAGCTGCACGCCGATCACGGCCCCGCGCGGGGTGTGCCGGGGGCGCAGGGCCACCCAGGACACCTCGACGGACGCGTGCAGCAGGTCCCAGACGAACCGGGTCACCAGGACCACGAGGCCCCAGGGGTGCAGCCGGCCGTGGAAGTCGATGGGCGTCATCCGCAGCAGCCCGGTGACGAGCACCGCGACCACGGTGCCGGCCAGGACGTTGCCGAACGACAGGTCGCCCCAGAGCAGCACCCAGACGACGACGAGCCAGATGATCGTCGGCCACTGGGTCGCCAGCCGGTGGCGGCGCGGGTGCAGGCTCATCCGTCCTCCTCCAGGGCCGGGTCGACCGACTCGTCCTCGCGGGTGGCGTCCACCGACTCGCCGGAGCCGCGGCTGCCGTCCGGGAGCACCGCCTGCACGTACACCGACCGGTCGGCGAGGGCGGCGGAGGCGCGCTCCGCGTACCCGTACAGCGGGCCGGCGGCGACGGTCAGGGTCAGGCCGAGCACGACGAGCGCGGCGGCGGAGCCGACCATGCCCTTCGGCAGGTGCGTGTCGGGCAGCGGCTCGGGCGGGGTCTGCCAGAACGCCTTGTTCCAGGCCTTGATCAGCGCGTAGAGCGTGAGGAGCGAGGTGAGCACGCCACCGACGACCAGGGTCAGCGCGAGCCCGGACCCGTCCTGCACGCCCGCCTGCATCAGGCCGACCTTGCCGAGGAACCCGGACAGCGGCGGGATCCCGCCGAGGTTCATCGCGGGGACGAAGAACAGGATCCCCAGGACGGGCGCGGCCTTCGCCAGGCCGCCCAGCGAGTCGAGCGACGTCGACCCGCCCCGCCGTTCGATCAGCCCCGCGACCAGGAACAACCCGGTCTGCACGATGATGTGGTGCGCGACGTAGTAGATCGCCGCGGCCCAGCCGGTCTCGGAGGCCAGGGAGATGCCGAAGATCATGTAGCCGATGTGGCTGACCAGCGTGAACGACAGCAACCGCTTGAGGTCGTCCTGCGCGACGGCACCCAGGATGCCGACGACCATCGTCGCGAGCGCCGCCCACATGAGGACGTCGTCCATCCGCCCCTCGGGGAACAGCAGCGTCTGGGTGCGGATGATCGCGTACACGCCGACCTTGGTCAGCAGGCCCGCGAACACGGCCGTCACCGGCGCGGGCGCCGTCGGGTAGGAGTCCGGCAGCCAGGCGGACAGCGGGAAGATCGCCGCCTTGATGCCGAACGCCAGCAGCAGCATGGCCTGGAGCAGCAGGCGCACGTCGGCGTCGATCTCCGGCAGCCGCTCCGCGAGCTGGGCGAGGTTCACCGTGCCCGTGGCCGCGTAGATCATCGCGATCGCCACGAGGAACAGCAGCGACGACAGCAGCGCGACGACCACGTAGATGCTGCCCGCGCGGATCCGCTCGCCGGTGCCGCCCAGGGTCAGCAGCACGTAGGACGCCGCGAGCAGGATCTCGAAGCCGACGTAGATGTTGAACAGGTCCCCCGACAGGAACGCGTTCGCGACGCCGGCGGTCAGGATCAGGTACGTCGGGTGGTAGATCGACACCGGCGCGGCCTCGTCGCCGTCGGCCTCGCCCTGGGCCAGCGAGTACAGCTGGACGCACAGGGTCACGGCCGCCGACACGGTGAGCATCAGCGCCGACAGCCGGTCCGCGACCAGGTCGATGCCGACCGGCGCCGCCCAGCCGCCGATGTCGACGACCAGCGGGCCGTCGTCGGCGAGCACCAGCAGCGTCGCGGCGACGACCAGGACGATGCTCAGGGAGACGACGCTGATGATGCGCTGCAGCCGCGGCCGGCGGTACAGCGCGAGCGCGAGGCCCGCCCCGAACAGCGGGACGACGACGGGCAGCGGCACCAGGAACGCGTAGTCGTTCATCGGCCCTCCTGCCCTCGGTCGGTCGTGTCGTGGCGGTCCGCGCCCGCGGGCACCGGTTCGCCCTCGTCGGTCTCGTCGCGGGTCTCGGCCGCCTCCTCGTCGAGGGTGGTGGTCGAGTCCTCGGTGTCGGCGTCCTCGAACGCGCGCTCGTCGCGGGCGGCGAGCCGCGCGATGCGGCGGTCCTCGACGTCGTCCTGCACCTCGTCGTGCTGGTGCAGCTGCCAGGACCGGTAGGCCATCGCCAGCAGGAACGCCGTCATGCCGAGGGTGATGACGATGGCGGTCAGCACCATCGCCTGGGGCAGCGGGTCGCTCATCCGCCCCTCGGGCTCCAGCCCGACGATCGGCGGCCGCCCCGCCGCGCCCCCGGCGACCAGGAACAGCAGGTTCGCGCCGTTGCCGATCAGCACGACGCCGATCAGCACGCGGGACAGGCTGCGCTCCAGCAGCAGGTACACGCCGGTGGTCACCAGGACGACGATCACGCCGACCAGCACCAGGTTCGGGCTCATGTCGATGGTCACGCGGCGCCTCCCGTCCCGCGGGGGGTCCCGCGTCCCACGTCCAGGCCCTCGCCCGTCGGGGCGAGCACCTGCACCGGCTCGCCCGGGTCGGCGTGCCCGCCGACGCCCTCGGGGTCGCCGTCCGCCTCG
Organism: Cellulomonas sp. KU4C; assembly: GCF_056868065.1. Lineage (NCBI taxonomy): Bacteria > Bacillati > Actinomycetota > Actinomycetes > Micrococcales > Cellulomonadaceae > Cellulomonas > Cellulomonas sp. KU4C. The sequence continues at coordinate 845,503 of NZ_CP200322.1, forward strand.
GACTGCCGGTCGATCTCCGCGCCGAGGCTGCGCAGGATGTCGAGCACCAGACCCACGACCACCAGGTAGACACCGACGTCGAAGAACAGCGACGTCACCAGGTGGATGTCCCCGACCAGCGGCAGCGAGACGTCGATGATCCAGGACTGCAGCACGCTGCCGCCGAACACGAGGGCGCCGAGGCCCACGCCCGCGGACAGGAACAGGCCGCTGCCGAGCAGCAGACCCGGCTGGACCGGGGCGGCCTCGCCGAGCTCGTACCGGCCGCCCGCGAGGTAGCGCACGATCAGCGCGATCCCCGTGACCAGGCCGGCCGCGAACCCGCCGCCCGGCGCGTTGTGGCCGGAGAAGAGCAGGAACAGCGAGTACACGATCATCGTGTGGAACAGCAGCCGGACCACGACCTCGAACACCACGGACCGGCGGCGCGGGGCGAGGGTCCGCCCGGCGCGCAGCCACTCGCGCGACTGGTAGGTCGGCCGGTCGGTCACGGGCCGGCGCAGCGCGGCCGTGGGGTCCTCCCCGCCGCCGCCCCACACCTGCCGGTGCTCGGGGGCGTCGCCGGCCCGGAAGATCGCGCCGGACCGCTTGCGCAGGAACACCAGCGACGCGACGCCGGTCGCCGCGACCAGCAGCACCGAGATCTCGCCCATCGTGTCCCACGCGCGGATGTCGACCAGCGTCACGTTGACGATGTTCTTGCCGCCGCCGAACGAGTACGCCTCCTCGGCGAAGTCGACCGACACCGGGTCGTGGACCCGCGCGCCCGGCACGACGAGCGCGAGCCCGCCGACCGTGAGCCCGACGGCCAGCGCGATGCCGAGCCGCACCCAGCGGGAGCCGACCAGCGGCCGGTCGGAGAAGTACGGGGGCAGCCGGCGCATGACCAGCACGAACACGACGAGCGTGACGGTCTCGACGAGCACCTGCGTGAGCGCCAGGTCGGGCGCGCCCTGCAGCAGGAACAGCGCGGCGACGCCGTAGCCGCCGACCCCGAGCAGGATGACGGCCTTGAGCCGGCGGCGGGCCCGCGCGACCAGCACCGCGGCGACGGCCACGAACAGGCCGATCACCAGCTGGGCGGGGCGGTCCCAGGCCCGGACCTCGGTCGGCAAGCTCGGTGAGCGCGACCAGCGGGATGCCCACCATGAGCACGAAGACCACGAGGATCCCGCCGAGGTAGAACGGCAGCGAGCCGCGCTGGGTGAGGGCGGTGACGTCCGCGGCGAGGTCGTCGAGCTTGCGCATCATCCGGCGGTAGAACCGGTCGGCCTCGGGCACGTGCGGGACGCGCGCCTGCACGGCCTCGACCGGTCCGCGCGCGACGAACAGCAGCGCGCCGGACAGCAGCACCGCGACCGTGATCGCCAGCGTCGGCGTGAACCCGCCCCACAGCAGCAGGTGCCCGGCCTCGCCGGTGGGGTACGTGTCGGCGTGCGGGGCGAGCAGCTGCTCGCCGAGCCCGGGCAGCAGCGCGACCGCGAGGCCGAGCACGGCCAGCAGCATCGCGGGCCACACCAGCAGCAGCGACGGGCGGCCGACGGGCGCGGGGTCGGCGCGGTCGTCGTCACAGGTCGGGGCGGCCTCGGCCACGTCCTTGGCGGCCTTGTCCTCCGCGGCGTACCGCGCGTCCTTCGCCGCGCTCAGCCGCTTCACCGCGGCGGGCGACAGCACCGGCTTCGTCCAGAACGCGCCCCACCAGAGCCGCAGGCCGTACGCGACGGTCAGCGCGGAGCCGACGGCGACGACCACCAGCACGACGACGTCCAGCGGCTCGCCGCCGTGGCCGAACGCCTCGAGCGCGGCCTCCTTCGCGACGTAGCCCGCGAACGGGGGCGCGCCGATCATCGACAGCGTCGCGAGCCCGCCGGCCAGGGCGGTGACCGGCAGCGCCCGGCCGACCCCGGACAGCCGCCGCAGGTCGCGGGTGCCGGTGGCCGCGTCGACCACGCCGACGACGAGGAACAGCGCCGCCTTGAACATGGCGTGCGCCCCGACCATCGCGAGGCCCGCGAGCGCGGTGGCCCGCGTCCCGTAGCCGATCAGGAGCACGATCAGGCCGAGCTGGCTGACGGTGCCGAACGCGAGGATGAGCTTGAGGTCGTGCTGCCGCAGCGCGCGCCAGCCGCCGAGCACCAGGGTCCCGCCGCCGAGCAGCACGATCATCCAGCGCCAGACCGACAGGTCGGAGTACGCGGGCGCGAACCGCGCCACCAGGTAGACGCCGGCCTTCACCATCGCGGCGGCGTGCAGGTACGCGCTGACCGGGGTCGGGGCCGCCATCGCCGCGGGCAGCCAGAAGTGCAGCGGGATCAGCGCGGACTTGCTCGCGGCACCGACGAGCAGGCAGACCACGGCGGCGGTGACCAGGGGCCCGTGCGGGGGGTTCGCGATCGTCTCGGACAGCCGGTAGGTGCCCGCGGCCTCGCCCAGCAGCACGACGCCGACCAGCATCGTCAGGCCACCCGCGGTGGTGACGACGATGGCCTGCATCGCCGCGCGGCGGCTGGCCTTGCGCTCGTGGTAGTGCCCGATGAGCAGGTAGGAGAAGACCGTGGTCAGCTCCCAGAACACGAACAGCAGCAGCGTGTCGTCCGCGGTGACCAGCCCCAGCATCACGCCCGCGAAGGCAACCAGCACGCCGCTGAACCGGCCGAGGCCGCTCGCGTGCGGCTTGAAGTAGGCCGAGCAGTAGATCAGCACGATCGACCCGACGCCGCCGACCAGGAGGGTCATCAGCCAGGACAGCGTGTCCAGGCGGAACGACAGCTCGAGGCCGAGGCCGGGGATCCAGGCGACGGACTGGACCGGCCCGCGGCCGTCCATCACTTCGCCGGTGAGGGTGAGCGCCCAGACCGCCGCCGAGGCGGGGGCGAGCGCGAGGACCCAGAACGCCCTCCGGCCGATCCACGCGACGAGCGCGGGCGCGACCAGGGCTGCGACGAGGTGCACCGCGAGGAGCTGCAGCACGTCCGCTCCGTCCTGTCGTGGGCGGGTGGTCGGTCGGTCGGTGCCGACGGCGGCCGGCGGGGTGTGGTGTTGTCAGCAGGTCGGGACCCGTCGCCGCCGCCGACGCCGTGGGAGCAGGGCTCACCGACGGGGCCGACCGAGGGTCGAGGGATTGCCAGCACTCTATCAAGCGATGCCCACACGCACTCGGCGCGGACAGGTGGTCCTCGCCACTGGCGGGACCTCCGGCGGAGGGCCCGCGGGGTGGCGGCGGCTACCGTGACGGCGTGGATACGCTCCGGCTGACCTGCCTCGTCGTGGTGCTCGTCGCGACCGTCGTCGGCGTCGGGGTGTTCGCCCACGGCGCGACCCGGATCACGCGGACGGTCCGGTCGGGCCGGCCGGCGCCGGGGCGCCTGCGACCCGTCGGCCGACGCACCCTGCTGGTGCTGCGGGAGATGGTCGGGCACGGCCGGTTCCGGCACACGCCCGTCGTCCGGGCCGCGCACTGGGTCGTCATGGTGTCGTTCCCGATCCTGTTCTTCACGCTGGTCACCGGGTACGCGCAGGTCGTCGACCCGCGGGCCGCGCTGCCGCTGCTCGGGCACCTGCCGCCGTGGGAGCTGCTGACCGAGGGGATCGCCTGGCTGTCGCTGGTCGGCATCCTCGCGCTGATCGCCGTGCGGGTCCGGGCGACGCCGCGCGGGCTGCCGCGGACGTCCGCACGGGCGGTCGCCGCCGCCGGGGCCGGTGTCGGCGACGGCAGCGGGCCCGCCCCGACCGTGCCGGTCCGCCGGTCGCGGTTCTTCGGGTCGAGCACCGCGCAGGCCGTCGTCGTCGAGGCGACGGTGCTGCTCGTCGTGCTCGCGGTGCTGCTGCTGCGCGGGCTGGAGCACGAGCTCGCGGTGCGGGACGGGTCGGCGCCGGCGTCCGCGTGGCACTTCCCCACCACCGCGTGGATCGGCGGGCTGTGGTCGGGGGCGTCGACCGCCGCCGTCGAGGCCGCCGTCGTGCTGTGCGCGACGGTGAAGATCCTGGTGTCCGCGTCGTGGTTCGTCGTGGTCGGCCTGCAGCCGACGATGGGCGTCGCCTGGCACCGGTTCCTCGCGGTGCTCAACGTGTACGCGCAGCGCTCCCCGTCCGGCGCGGTCGCGCTCGGCCCGCTGCAGCCGCTGCGGGTCGGCGACCGCGACCTCGACGTCGCCGCCCTGGAGGACCTGCCCGACGACGCCCGCCTCGGGGTGCGCGCCGTGGAGGACCTCACCTGGAAGGGCCTGCTCGACGTCACCACCTGCACCGAGTGCGGGCGCTGCCAGGACCAGTGCCCGGCGTGGGCGACCGGCAAGCCGCTGTCCCCGAAGCTGCTGACCCTGGCGCTGCGGGACCACGCGGCCGCGACCGCCCCGTACCTGCGGGCCGCGCGCGCCGGCGACGAGGTCGAGCCCGGGCACGTCGACGTCGACCTGGTGGCGTCCGGGATCATCGACGCCGACGCCCTGTGGGCCTGCACCACCTGCGGCGCGTGCGTCGAGCAGTGCCCGGTCGACATCGAGCACGTCGACACCATCGTGGACATCCGGCGCTACCAGACCCTGATGGAGTCGGCGTTCCCCGCCGAGCTGGGCGGCACGTTCACCAAGCTCGAGCGGCGCGGCAACCCCTGGGGCCTGCCCGCCCGGCAGCGCCTCGACTGGGCGAAGGACCTGCCGTTCGACGTGCCGGTGGTCGGCGCCGACGTCGCGACCGCCGCCGAGGTCGACTACCTGTTCTGGGTCGGCTGCGCGGGCGCCTACGAGGAGAAGGCCCGTCGCACCACCCGCGCGGTCGCGGAGCTGCTGCACACCGCCGGCGTCACGTTCGCGGTGCTCGGCGACGGCGAGGGCTGCACCGGCGACCCGGCCCGCCGCGCCGGCAACGAGGTGCTCTACCAGATGCTCGCGTCCGCGAACGTGGAGACCCTCGCCGCCGCGGAGGCCCGGGCCGTCGTCGTCACCTGCGCGCACTGCTTCAACACGCTGTCCCGGGAGTACCCGCAGCTCGGCGGCCGGTACGACGTCGTGCACCACACCGAGCTGCTGGACCGGCTGGTCGGCGAGGGCCGGCTGCGCCCGGTCGCGGCCCCGGACGCCGCCCCGCAGCGCGTGACCTACCACGACCCCTGCTACCTCGGCCGGCACAACCAGGTCTACGAGCCCCCGCGTGAGCTGCTCGCCGCGATCCCCGGCGTCGAGGTCGTCGAGATGCCCCGCAACCGCGAGCGCTCGTTCTGCTGCGGCGCCGGCGGCGCGCGGATGTGGGTCGAGGAGTCGATCGGCACCCGCATCGGCACCGCCCGCGCCGAGGAGGCCGTCGGCACCGGCGCCGACGTCGTCGCGACCGCGTGCCCCTACTGCACGGTGATGCTCACGGACGGCGTCGCGGCGGCCACGCAGCCGGACGTCGACCGCGCCACGGTCGGCGTCCCCGAGGTCACCGACATCGCCCAGCTCCTCCTCGCCCGCATCCCCTGACCCGCCGGTCGAGGTCGAGGGTTTCGCGCGAGGTCGAGGGTTTCAGCCCCCGGTCCGCGACGAAACCCTCGACCTCGAGCCCGTCAGAGGGCGGTGGCGCGGCGGAGGGTGGCGAACGAGACCGCCGCCGCCAGGACCGCCACGACCGCGCCGACGGCCGACGCGTGCTGGGCGCCGGCGTCGAAGGCCAGGCGGGCCGACTCCAGCAGGGAGTCCGCGACCGCCGGGCCCAGGTCGCCGGCCACGCGGGTGGCGCCACCGAGCGTCTCCGCGGCGGCGTGCGCCTGGTCGCCGGTCAGCGTCTCCGGGACCGTCAGCCGCGCGCGGTAGGTCGCGTTCAGCACCGAGCCGAGCACGGCGACGCCGAGGGTGGTGCCGAGCTCGTAGGCCGTCTCCGAGATCGCCGACGCCGCGCCGGCCTTCTCCGGCGGGACGGCGGTGGTGATCTGGTCGTTGGTCAGCGTCTCCGCCAGCCCGACGCCGACGCCCATCACGAGGAACGCCACCGCGACCGAGGTGGGGGTCGGCACGTCGCCCACCAGCGTCAGCACGCCGTAGCCGACCGCCGCGAGCAGGAAGCTCGACCCGATGAGCGTCCCGGGCCGGACGTGCCGGACCAGGCGGACCGCGAGCAGCCCGGCCGCGACCGACCCGACGAGCCCGGGCAGCAGCACCACGCCCGCGGCCATCGGGGACAGCCCGGCGGCGAGCTGGAGCAGCTGCGACACGATCACCAGCAGCCCCGAGAACCCGAGCACCGACAGCAGGTTGGCCGACACCGCCCCGGAGAACACGGGGTTCGCGAACAGCCGGACGTCGAGCATCGGCACGGGCAGCCGACGCTGGCGGCGGACGAACGCCCACCCCGCGACCAGGCCCACGAGCGCGCTGCCGACGGTGGTGGCCGTCAGGCCGTGCTCGCCGGTCGCGATGATCGCGTAGACCAGCGGCAGCATCGTGGCGAGCGCGAGGACGCTGCTCCACGGGTCGAGCGGGCCGGGCGCGGGGTCCTTCGACTCCGGCACCAGGGCCGCGGCGAGCGGCAGCAGCACCAGCAGCACGGGCACGTTGAGCAGGAACACCGAGCCCCACCAGAAGTGGGTGAGCAGCGCGCCGCCGACGACCGGGCCGAGAGCCGCGCCGCCGGCGAACCCGGACGCCCAGATCGCGATGGCGAGGCGGCGCTGCGCGCGGTCGAGGAACACGTTCCGGATCAGCGACAGGGTCGAGGGCATCAGCGTCGCGCCGAACAGGCCGAGGGCCGCGCGGGCGGCGATCAGCATCGCCGGGCTGGTGGACCAGGCGGCGAGCAGCGACACGACGGCGAACCCGGTCGCGCCGATCATCAGCAGCCGCTTGCGCCCGACCCGGTCGCCGAGGCTGCCCATCGGCACCAGCAGCCCGGCCAGCACCAGCGGGTAGGCGTCCACGATCCACAGCAGCTCCGACCCCGACGCGCCGAGCGCCGCCGTGATCGACGGCAGCGCGAAGCTCAGCACCGTGTTGTCCACCGAGATCAGCAGCACGGGGAGCATCAGCACGACGAGCACGGCCCAGGGCCGCACGGGGCGGCCGCGGTGCGTCAGCGTGGTCGGCGCGGGGGTGCGCGTCGCGGGGGCGGGGACCGTCGCGGGCGCGGCGGGGCTGGACATGGCGGGGACCTCAATCATCGGGAAGCACAGCGACTGTACCGTCTGGACGGTTCACACGGAAGGTGAACCCGCGGACCGCTACGGTCATTCCCATGTCCGAGACCCGAGACCGGCTGCTCGACGCCTTCGAGGGCCTGCTCATCGCGCACGGCCCGCGGGCGGCGACGCTCGACGCCGTGGCCGCCGCCGCCGAGGTGTCCAAGGGCGGCCTGCTCTACCACTTCCCCAGCAAGGCGGCCCTGGTCCAGGGCCAGCGGGACCGGCTCGCGGAGCTCGGCACCGCCGACGTCGCCGCGATGCGCGCGGCACCCGAGGGCGCCGCCGAGTACTACCTGCGCGAGTCGATGCAGTCGGGCGGGCCGCTCGACCGGGCCCTGATCGCCGCGGTGCGGCTCGCCGAGGAGTCCGACGGCGACGCCACCGCCGTGCTCGAGGACCTGCGCACCCACTGGTACGACGCCCTGCTCGCCGAGCTGGCGGACCCCGCCGTCGCGCACGTGGTCCAGCTGCTCGGCGACGGCATGTACTACAACGCGGTCACCGGCGTCCGCGACCCCGGTGCGCTCGACGACGCACTGACCGTGCTGGGGCGGCTGCGGGGCTGAGGCCCCGGCCCGGGCCCGTCCACCCCGGGCACGCCGACGGCCCCGCAGCGCAGGCCGCGGGGCCGTCGGGGAGGATGTGTCCGCCCGGTGCGGAGGTCACCGGGCGGGTCTGGTCCGACGCGTCAGATGCGCACGCGCCGGGGGTTGCTCACGCTCGTCCAGCCGGCGTCCTCGTACTGCGACTCCGCCGTCTGCTGGTCGTTCGATGCCATCTCCATGACGCCCCCCTCGATCCGTTCGGACTGTGCCATCCTGCGGGGCGGACGCCGCTCGCGCACCCTCGGCGGGTGAACTCCACGTAAAACCTCACCCGGGGGGTCACCCGGACGGCCCTTGCGCGGACGGGCTCGTCCGCGCGGGCACCCCCGTGCCACGATGGCGGGCAGCCGATCAGTCAGGTGGTGACATGTCGACCCCGACCCGCACGCCGTCCTCGCCCTCCACCGAGGTCACGGACCAGCCGCGCCCCTACGCGCAGGACCCGACGGAGGTGCTGGCCGGCCTCCGCTCCGACCCGGACGGGCTCCCCGCGGGCGAGGCCGCGCGCCGCCTCGCCGAGCACGGGCCGAACCGGCTGCCGACACCGCCCCGGCCCAGCGCCCTGCGCCGGCTGCTCGGGCACTTCGACGACATCCTCATCTACATCCTGCTGGCGTCGGCGGTGCTCAAGGCGATCCTCGGCGACTGGATCGACTTCAGCGTCATCCTCGCGGTCGCCGTCATCAACGCGGGCGTCGGCTTCCTCCAGGAGGGGCAGGCCGAGCGCGCGCTCGACGGCATCCGCACGATGCTCTCGCTCGACGCCCAGACCCGCCGCGACGGCGAGTGGCAGGTCGTCGACGCGGAGACGCTGGTGCCCGGGGACGTCGTGCGCGTCCGCTCGGGCGACCGCGTGCCCGCAGACCTGCGCCTGATCGAGGCGACGAACCTCCAGGTGGAGGAGGCCGCGCTCACCGGCGAGTCGGTCGCCGCGACCAAGCACGTCGAGGCCGTCGGCGCCGACGCGGGCGTGGGCGACCGCGCGTCGATGCTGTTCTCCAGCACGATCGTGGCCGCGGGCACCGGCGTCGGGGTCGTCACCAGCACGGGCAGCGGCACCGAGATCGGCCGCATCCAGGCGCTCATCTCCGAGGTCGACCACCTCGACACCCCGCTGTCCCGCCAGCTCGCGCGGTTCGGCAAGACGCTGTCGCTCGGCATCCTCGGCATGGCCGCCGTCATGCTCGTCATCGGCCGCGTCATCCACGACTGGGACCTGCCGGACCTGGTGTCCGCCGCGATCGGGTTCGCGGTCGCCGCCGTCCCCGAGGGCCTGCCCGCGCTGGTCACCGTCACCCTGGCGCTCGGCGTCCAGCAGATGGCGCGCCGCAACGCGATCACCCGCAAGCTCACGGCCGTCGAGGCCCTGGGCTCGGTGACCACCATCTGCTCGGACAAGACCGGCACCCTCACCAAGAACGAGATGACCACCCGCACGGTCGTCACCGCAGCCGGCACGTACGCCGTCGAGGGCCTCGGCTACGCGCCCGAGGGGCGGATCACCCGCGACGGCGCCCACGCCCCGCTGGACGCGCACCCCGACCTGCGGGCGCTGCTCGTCGCCGCCGGCGCCTGCAACGACGCGCGGGTGGTCCAGGACGGCGGCAGCTGGCGCGTCGTCGGCCAGCCCACCGAGGGCGCCATCACCACGGTCGTGCAGAAGTCCGGCGCCGACCTGACCGGGGTCGAGCGGCTCGCGTCGCTGCCGTTCGAGTCGGCCACCAAGTTCATGGCCACCCTCGACCGCGTCCCCGGCGCCGGGACCCGGGTGCGCGCCGTCGGCGCCCCCGACCGGCTGCTCGACCGCTGCACCCACCAGCGCGCCGCCGACGGCACCCTCGAGCCGCTGGACCAGGCCCGCTGGGACGCCGTCGTCGACGAGCTCGGCGGCCAGGGGCTGCGGACCCTCGCCGCCGCGGAGCGGCCCGTCGCCGACGGCACCGCCACGCTCGACGCCGACGACCTCGGGGGCGGGCTGACGTTCCTCGGCGTCTTCGGGATCGTCGACCCCCCGCGACCCGAGGCCGTCCAGGCCATCGCCGACTGCCACCGGGCGGGCATCCGGGTCAAGATGATCACCGGCGACCACGTCGGCACCGCCACGGCCATCGCCCGCGAGCTCGGCATCGCCGCCCCCGAGGGCCGGGTCCCGTCGCTCACCGGGGCCGACCTCGAGGCGATGACCCAGGAGCAGCTGCGCACCCGGGTCCGCGAGGTCGACGTCTACGCGCGCACCAGCCCCGAGCACAAGATCCGGATCGTCCGGGCGCTGCAGTCGCACGGCGAGGTCGTCGCCATGACCGGCGACGGCGTGAACGACGCCCCCGCGCTCACCCGGGCCGACGTCGGCATCGCGATGGGCATCAAGGGCACCGAGGCCACCAAGGAGGCCGCCGAGATCGTCCTCGCGGACGACAACTTCGCCACCATCGAGCGCGCGGTCGAGGAGGGGCGGCGGATCTACGACAACATCGCGAAGTCGGTGGTGTTCCTGCTGCCGACGAACGGTGCGCAGTCGCTCGTGATCCTCGTGGCCGTGCTGCTCGGGCTGACGCTGCCGCTCGCCCCGGTGCAGATCCTCTGGGTCAACCTGGTGACGGCCGTGACCCTGTCGCTGGCCCTCGCGTACGAGCCGGGCGAGCCGGGGCTGATGAGCCGGCCGCCGCGCACCGCCACCGGGTCCGTGATCTCCCGACGGTCCCTGCTGCACGTGGTCGTCGTGTCCCTGCTGATCGGCGGCGCGACCCTCGCGGTCTTCGCGATCGAGCAGGCCCGGGGCACCGCCACCGACGTCGCCCAGACCACCGCCGTCACGATGCTCGCGCTCGGCCAGCTCGCCTACCTGTTCAACTGCCGGTTCCTCGGGGCGTCCAGCGTGACCCTCCAGGTGCTGCGCGGGAACCGGGTGGTCTGGCTGGCCGCGGGCGCGCTGCTCGTGCTGCAGCTGGTCTTCACCTACGTGCCGTTCATGAACTCCTGGTTCGACTCCGCACCCATCGGCATCCGCGCCTGGGGCCTCACGCTCGGCTTCGCGCTGCTGGTGTTCCTGCTGGTCGAGGCCCTGAAGGCGGTCACCCGGGCCGTCGACGCGCGCGGCACCGCCCCGCGGACCGGTGTCGCCCCCACCCCCGACGCCGTCGACCTGGCCGAGGCCGCCGCGCGGCTGCCCGAGCTCGTCACCGTGGCGGCCACCGGGCGCACGGTCACGCTGACCCAGGACGGCCGGGCGGTCGCGCAGATCGTGCCCCCGCGCGGCTCGGCCCGGCGGACCACCGGGCGGGCGGCCGGTGCGCCGGTCGCCGCGGCCACGACCACCGCGATCCAGCTCGACCCGCCCGCGCTGCCCGAGGCGGCGACCGCGGCGGACCCGGCCGGCGGCGAGGCCGTTGCCGCGGGGCCGTCCGCGCCGACCCCGACGGCTCCGGCTCCGGACGTCGCGGACCCGGCGGTCGGGGCGGACGCGACGGACGCGACGGACGCGGTCACGGTCGTCGACGCCCCGGTCGACCACCTCGCGGGCTCGCCCGCCGCGGCCGCCGACGACCACCCCACGGTCGTCATGGCGCCGGTCACCGACTCCACCCCGGCCCCGCCCCCGCGCCGCCGCGCCCGCCGCGCCGAGCCGGCACCGCCGACGGAGCCCGTCGACCGCGGCGTCCCGGACGCCTGACGTCCCCCGGGGCGCCGCACCCAGGAAGCCACGCCGAGTCAGGACCCCCGCGTCGAGGAAGGACCCGCGGAGGTCCTGACTCGGCGCGTAGGTCCTGACTCGGCGTCGCGCGGCGGGCGCCGCGCGGTGGGCACCGGGCACCGCGCGCCGGCGCGGCTCAGATCGTCGCGACCGAGCCCGCGTCGACCCGGTAGTTCGACCCGTTGACGAAGCTCGCCCGCTCGGACACCAGGAACCCGATCACCGCGGCGACCTCGTCGGCCTGCCCGCGGCGCTTCAGGGCCATCAGCGGCCGCTCCTCGTCGAGGAACGACCGGATCGCCTCGTCGCGGTCGGTGCCCCGCTCGTCGGCGCGCTTGTCCATCATCGCGTCGGTCATCGGCGTCGCGATGAACGCCGGGGACACCGCGTTCACCAGCACGCCCTCGGGGCCGTAGCCCTTCGACAGGCCCTTGACCAGGGACAGCACCCCGGCCTTGGCGGCGCAGTAGGGCAGCTCGTCCACGTAGGGCTGCACGCCGTCCTCGGAGGCGAGCAGCACGATCCGTCCACGCCCGGCGGCGCGCATCGGCCCGAGCACCGCCCGGACCACCCGCACCGCGGCGAGCAGGTCCACCTCGATGGTCCGCGCCCAGCCCTCGTCGTCGATCTCGTGGAACAGGCCCTGCGCCCCGGTGACGCCGGCGGCGTGCACGAGGATCTCGGGCGCGCCGAACGCTGCCCCCGCCCGCTCGACCAGCGCGGCGACGTCGCCGGGCGACGTCAGGTCGGCGACCACGGGCAGCAGCCGGTCGGGCGCCGCCCCGAGGTCCGCGACCGCCGCGTGCAGCGCGTCGGCGTCCTGGTCGGTCAGCACGACGCGCGCGCCCTCCGCCAGCAGCAGCCGGGCGGTCGTGAGGCCGATGCCGGAGTCGCCGCCGGTGACGAGCGCGACGCGGTCGGTGATGCCCAGGTCCATGAGGTCCTCCTCGGTCGGGGGCGCGGCGTCGGTCGACGGGCGCCGGGGGTGGCGGGCGGGTCAGCCCGTCGGGTCGGTGGCGCCGGGCGCGGGCCCGCCGCGCAGCGCCGGCGCGAGGGTCAGCGCCGCCTGCACCAGCGCGAGGTGGCTGAGGGCCTGCGGGAGGTTGCCGAGGAACGCCCCGGTGCCGGCCTCGATCATCTCGGGCCAGACCCCCACGTCGTTCGCGAGCGCCAGCAGGTCCGTCATCCACGCCTGCGCCTCCTCGGTCCGGCCCACCAGGGCCAGCGCCGAGACGCCCCAGAACGCGCACGCGACGAACGAGCCCTCCTCGGCCGGCATCCCGGAGTACCGGTGCAGCAGCGGTCCGTCGCCGAGCTCGGCGCGCAGGGCGTCGACGGTGCGGCTCATCCGCTCGCCGGTGTCGAACCCGCTGCGGGCGTGCAGCAGCACCGACGCGTCCAGGGCGTCGCTCCCGGGGTGCATGACGTAGGCGCCGCGCTCCTCGGACCAGCCGTGCTCGTCGACCCACGCGCGGATCCGCTCGGCCTCCGCGCGCCACCGGTCGGGGTCGCCGGGGATCTGCCCGCGCTCGGCCAGGTGCACCGCGCAGCGCAGCGCCTGCCAGCACCCGAGCTTCGACGAGGTGTAGTGGCGCTCCTCGGTCAGCTTCCACATGCCGGCGTCGGGCCGGTGCCAGGCGTCCGCGGCCTCGTCGGCGACCGCGGCGAGCAGCCGACCGGTGTCGGCGTCGAGCAGGTTGCCGGCGTCGACGTACCCCCGGACGACGGCCAGCAGGTCGCCGTACACGCCGAGCTGGAGCTGGCCGTCCGCGCGGTTGCCGGTGACGACGGGCCCGATGCCGCGCCAGCCCGGCACGTGCGCGCGGTCGTCTCCGCCCGGCAGCCCGCCGTCCAGGGTGAAGAACACCCGCACGCCGTGCTCGCGCAGGGTGCGCAGCGTCCAGGACATCGCCGTGTGCACCTCCTCGCGCAGGCCGAAGCCGATCCACGCGTCCAGCGTGTACGCGGCGTCGCGCACCCAGGCGTAGCGGTAGTCCCAGTTCTTGCCGCCCGCGCGGCTCTCGGGCAGCGACGTGGTCCCGGCGGCGGCGATCGCCCCGGTCGGCTCGTGCAGCAGGAGCTTCAGGGCGAGCGCGCTGCGCTGCACCGCCTTGCCCCACGGCCCGTCGTAGTGGAACTCGCGGGTCCACGCCCGCCAGTTCTCGATGGTCCGGTCGATGCCGCGGTCGACGTCCTCCGGGTCGGGCAGCACCACGGGCTCGCGCTCGGTACCGACCACGGCGACGAGGTGCCGCGAGCCCGCGGTGGCCTCGAACGCACCGGTGCAGGCCTGGTCGTCGACGACGGACGTCATCTCGCCGAGCGTGCGGACGGTCAGGGTCACGCCGTCGTCGCGCAGCACCGGGCCGCGCACGGTGCGCTGCACCCACGGCGACGCGGTGCCCAGCACCGTGCCGGGCGCGACCCGCCAGGCCATCGGCACCGACCCGCTCAGCCCCTCGACCCGCCGCGCGAGCTCGCTCCACGGCAGCCGGCCGGCGACGCCGGTGTTCATCGCGTCGGTCACGCGCACCGACCCGCCCGCGGTCACGTAGGTCGTCTCCAGCACGTTCGTGCCGACGACGTACTGCCGCCGCAGCCGGAACGGGACGGTCGGCGCGAGCTCCACCCGTCCGCCGGCGTCGGCGTCGAGCAGTGCCGCGAACACCGGCGGGGTGTCGAGGTCGGGGACGGGGAACCAGTCCACCCGGCCGTCGTCCGCGACCAGCGCGACGGTCCGGCCGTCACCGAGCACCGCGTACGCCCGCAGGTCGGCGTACCCGTCGGTGCGCGGGGTCGGGTCACGCGGCTCCTCCGCCGCGGCGTGCCCCGACCCCTGCGTCCGCGTGCCGGCGTCCCCGTCCAGGTTCTCCAGACCGGGCTGCTCGGTCACGGGGTCGGCATCCCCCCGTTGACGTTGAGCGTCTCGCCGCTCACGTAGCTCGACTCCTGGGACGCGAGGTACACGTACGCCGGCGCCAGCTCGGCGGGCTGACCGGCCCTGCCGAACGGGGTCTGCGTGCCGAAGTCCGGGAGCGCCGAGGGCGGCTGCCCGCCGGCCGTCTGCAGCGGCGTCCAGATCGGCCCCGGCGCCACGACGTTCACGCGGATCCCCTTCGGGGCGAGCTTGCTGCGCGAGCGCCTTGGAGATCGTGTTGATCGCGGCCTTCGTGGTCGCGTAGTCCACCAGGATCGGCGCGGGCTGGTACGCCTGGATCGACGAGGTGGTGATGATGCTGGACCCCTTCGGCAGGTGCGGGACGGCCTCCTGCACCAGCCAGAACAGGGCGTGCACGTTGGTCCGGAACGTCTGGTCGAACGACTCCGACGTCAGGTCGGCGATGTCCTCGACGAACTGCTGCCGCCCGGCGACGACCGCGAGCGTGTCGAGACCGCCGAGCTCGTCCAGCGCGGTCCGCACCAGCGAGCGCGAGTAGGCCTCGTCGGCGACGTCACCCGGTGCCAGCACCACCGTCCGGCCGGCGTCGCGGACCAGCTGCGCCACGACCTCCGCGTCCTCCTGCTCCTCGGGCAGGTGCTGAGCACCAGGTCGGCGCCCTCCCGCGCGAACGCGATCGCCACGGCGCGGCCGATGCCGGAGTCGCCGCCGGTGATGATCGCCTTGCGACCCGTCAGCCGGCCGGTGCCGCGGTAGGTGTCCTGGCCGTGGTCCGCGAGCGGCTCCAGGTCCGCGTCGAGGCCGGGGCCGTCCTGGCTCTGCTCCGGCGGCTCGGGCGTCGGGTACTGGGCGATCGGGTCCTGGAAGGTGTACTGGTCGGCCACGGGTGATGCCTCACATCCGGTTCGGGGAACGCCGACGCCCGCCGTCGTGCGACAGCGGGCGTCGTGTCCCGTCATCGTCGGACGGGCTCCCGGGGGCCGCAACCGGGGGCGGCCGGCGTCCCTCAGAGGTCGGCGGGGTCGACCAGGAACCCGCCCATGTCGGCGATCTCGCCGCCGACCTCGCCGTGCAGCTCCCGCGCGATGCCCCGCACCGCGCGGGCGGCCCGGCCGCGCGCGACGCGGTGGGTCAGCGACGGGCGCTCGGACTCGAGCTCCTCCACGTCGGGCGCCTCCCACCGGACCTGGTAGGCGACGACCTCGCCACGCGCCCAGTCGAGCCCGCCCAGCACCGACGGGACCTCGTGCTCGACGGCGACCTCGACCACGACGATCCCGTCGACCCCGAGGTCCACCTGCACGCCGAACGCCTCGGACGGCGGCGGGTTCTCGCGCATGTGCTGGTCGAACGCGTCGGCCTCGGCGTGCAGCCGGCGGCGCTCCGCGGGGTCGGCCACGCCCGCACCCGCCTGCTCGCGCTGCGCGAGCGCCGCACCCGCCTCCGCGGGGGTGGCGCGCGGTCGACCCGGGTCCGCGCCGGGTCCGTCGATCCGGGCACGGGCGACGACCCGGCGCGCGGCGTCGAGCACGACCGCGGGCTCGGCCCACCGGTCGGTCAGCACCACGAGGTCGAGCGCCGCGTCCATCTCGGGCTCCAGCACGACACCCGTCTCGGTTCGCAGCGCGCCGCCGAGCCGGCGCGCGGCGGCGACCAGCCACTGCACGACCCGCAGCTCCTCGCGGACCGGGCCGGCGGTGCCGAACGCCCGGCGCAGGCCGTCGCGGTCGCCGCCGTACGCGGGCGCCTCGACGCGCTCGCGCGGGCAGTCGACCACCCAGGCGACGCGGCTTCCCGTCGGCAGGCCCCAGCGCGCGACCTGACCGGGTTCGAGGGCGAACGGCCCGGTGAGCGTGGACAGCCGGCCGAGCCGCAGCACCCCCGCGGTCGCGCCCGGTGCGGCGCCGCGCGCGGCACCCGAGGCCCGACGGCCCGACGGCACCCGCGGCGGTCGCTCCCAGCGGGCGTGCGGGAACCGGCTGACGGCGAGCACCTCGACCTCGTCCGCGGCCACGCCCTCCGGGAGCACCAGCAGGTGCCGTCCGGGCGGCGGGGTCGGGCCGGCCGCGGCGGGGACGTCCGGCAGCGGGGGCAGCAGGCTCACCATCGCCGGCCCGTCAGACCTGGGTGCGGTGGAAGTTCTGCCAGGAGCGCGAGGCCGTCGGTCCGCGCTGGCCCTGGTAGCGGGACCCGCTGGCACCGGACCCGTAGGGCTGCAGCGCCGGGGACGACAGCCGGAAGAAGCACATCTGGCCGATCTTCATGCCGGGCCACAGCGTGATCGGCAGCGTGGCCACGTTGGAGAAGCTCCAGCGTCACGTGCCCGGAGAACCCGGGGTCGATGAACCCCGCGGTCGAGTGCGTGAGCAGGCCGAGCCGACCGAGCGAGGACTTGCCCTCGAGGCGCGCCGCGATGTCGTCGGGCAGCGTGACCTGCTCGAACGTCGACCCGAGCACGAACTCCCCCGGGTGCAGCACGAACGGCTCGTCGGGTTCGACCTCGACGAGCCGGGTCAGGTCCGGCTGGTCCTGCGCCGGGTCGATGACCGGGTACTTGTGGTTGTCGAACAGCCGGAAGAACCGGTCGAGCCGCACGTCGATGCTGGACGGCTGGAGCATCGCCGGGTCGTACGGGTCGAGGGCCACCCGGCCGGAGTCGAGCTCGGCGGAGATGTCACGGTCGGAGAGCAGCACGGGGCAACGGTAGTGCCTCCGCCCGGACGAGCGCCGACGGGCAGTCCCGCGTGATCGGGCAGCTCGCGCAGTCCGGCGTGCGGGCGTGGCAGGTGCGTCGGCCGTGGAAGATCAGGCGGTGGCTGAGCAGCGTCCACTCGGCCCGCGGGATCAGGGCGGCGACGTCCCGCTCGACCTTGACCGGGTCGTCCTGGGTGGTCCAGCCGAGCCGCCGCGCGAGGCGACCCACGTGCGTGTCGACCGTGATGCCGGGGATCCCGAACGCGTCGCCGAGCACGACGTTCGCGGTCTTGCGCCCGACGCCCGGGAGGGTCACCAGGTCCTCGAGCCGGGCGGGCACCTCGCCGTCGAACCGCTCCAGCAGCGCCCGGCCCAGGCCCTGGAGCGACCGGGCCTTCGCGCGGAAGAACCCGGTCGGTCGGATCAGGGCCTCGAGCTCGGCCGGGTCCGCGCCCGCGAACGCGGCGGCGTCGGGGTACCGCGCGAACAGCGCGGGCGTCACCTGGTTGACCCGGACGTCGGTGGTCTGCGCGGACAGCACGGTCGCGACCAGCAGCTCCAGCGGGGTGCGGAAGTCGAGCTCGCAGCGCGCGTCCGGCCACCGCGCGGCCAGCGCCCGGTTCACGCGGCGCGCGCGCCGGACGAGCGCGACGTCGGGCCGCTCGGCGGGCGTCGGGGAGGCGGGCACCGGACCAGCGTAGGGCGGCCGCGCGCTCCCCCGGGGAACGCATTCCTCCGGGGGAGTGGATCACATGACCAAGTGCTCAAGTCCGCGCCGCCGGGCGTCGACACGTCATCTGGTGAGCGCCTGCCCCCGCGGGTGCGACGAGAAGGACGGCGGAACCGCATGACCCTGGCCGGAACGGCTGCCGAGCAGCTGGTGGACCTGCGCCGACGACGTGGTGCCCTGCGGCTCGAGCACCAGCACGTGGTGCGGTGGCGCCGGCTGGTGCGCGACCGCCTGGAGCTCGCCGTCGCCGCGGCCGCCCCGCCGCAGACCCCGGGCGCCTGCCCGGACGTGCGCGCCGCCCTCGGTCCCGCCGCCGCCGCCGACGTGCCGGCCGCCGCCGAGCTCGCCGCCGCCGTCCGCGGCGCCCTGCCCATCGCGGAGGTGCACGAGCTGCCGCGGCTGCGTGACCTGGACACGCGGCTCGCCCGGTACGAGATGCGCCTCGAGGACGCGCTGCGCGACCTCACGGACCAGTACATCGACCAGCTCGCGCACGACGTCGCCGAGGGCGGTGTCGACGCGCTCCGCGGTCCCGCACGCGCCTGATGAGGCAGACTGAGAACCGTCACATCCCGGTCAGAAGGTGAGGTTCTCCCAGTGGAGGACGACGTCGTGCTCTCGGCGCCCCTGTTCGCGAACATGGACCCCGAGGCGTCGCGCACCCTGCTCGCCTCGATGGCGCCCCTGCACGTCGCCCGCGGCGAGGTGCTGTTCCACGAGGGAGAGCCGGGCGACCGCCTGTACGTGATCCGCTCGGGCAAGATCAAGCTCGGCCGCCGCTCGACGGACGGCCGCGAGAACCTCCTCGCGGTGCTCGGCCCGGGCGAGATGTTTGGCGAGCTGTCCCTGTTCGACCCGGGTCCCCGCACCGCCACCGCGACCGGCCTGGCCGACGCGGTCGTGCTGGAGCTCGGCCACGGCGACCTCATCCCGTGGCTCGAGCAGAACCCGACCGTCGCGAAGCACCTGCTCGGCGCGCTCGGCCGCCGGCTGCGCCGCACCAACGACGCGCTCGCCGACCTGGTGTTCTCGGACGTCCCCGGCCGTGTCGCCAAGGCCCTGCTGGACCTGTCGCACCGGTTCGGCCAGCAGACCGACGAGGGCGTCCGCGTCGCCCACGACCTCACGCAGGAGGAGCTGGCGCAGCTCGTCGGCGCGAGCCGCGAGACCGTGAACAAGGCCCTCGCCGACTTCGCCGCCCGTGGGTGGGTCCGCCGCGAGGGTCGGGCGATCGTGCTGCTCGACCTCGAGCGGCTGGAGCGCCGCGCGCGCTGAGCGTCCGTCTCCGCACGCCACGACGGCCCGCACCCTCGCAGGGTGCGGGCCGTCGTGGCGTCCGGGTGGGGGTCAGGCCTCCGGGGCCAGCTCCACGACGATCTCGACCTCGACCGGCGAGTCCAGCGGCAGCACCGCGACGCCGACCGCGGACCGCGCGTGCACGCCCGCCTCGCCGAACACCTCGTGCAGCAGCGTGCTCGCGCCGTTGATGACGCCGGGCTGGCCGGTGAACGCGGGGTCGCTCGACACGAACCCCACCACCTTGACCACCCGGACCACGCGGTCCAGGTCACCGACCAGGGACGCGACCGCGGCGACCGCGTTCAGCGCGGCCGTGCGGGCGAGGTCCTGCGCCGTCTCGGGCGAGACCTGCCCGGGGCCGGTGCCGACCTTGCCGCGCGCGGGGAGCTCGCCCCCGACGAACGGCAGCTGGCCGGACGTGTGGACGTAGTCACCGGTGCGGACCGCGGGCACGTAGGCGGCGACCGGCGCCGCGACCTGCGGGAGCTCGATCCCCAGCTCGGCCAGGCGGTCGAGGACGCGGCCCGTCACTTCTCGCCCGTCGGGCGCTTGAGGTACGCCACGAGCCCGGTCTCGGACTGCAGCACCTGGACGAGCTCCCAGCCGTCCTGACCCCACTGGTCGAGGATCGCCTTGGTGGCGTGGACGATGAGGGGGACGGTCGCGTACTCCCACGTGGTGGTGGCCATGCCGCCACCCTAGCGGGGCGGCGTCACGTGGCCATCGCCTCCGCGGGCTGCGCGGCCTCCTCGGCCTGCGCGCCGACCAGCTCGTCGCGCCAGGACTCGACCTCGGGCCGGCGCCGGCGCAGCGCCCGGCGCTCCCGCTCGGTCATGCCGCCCCACACGCCGAAGTCCGTGCGCGAGTCCAGCGCGTCGGCCAGGCACTCCAGCCGCACCCGGCACGACTGGCACACCGATCGTGCGTCCCGCTGCGCCGCGCCCTCCACGAACAGCGTGTCGGGCGAGACCTTGCCCGCCCCGCACGCCGCCTGTGCCGTCCAGTGCCCGTCGGGCCCCGTCATCGCCATGCCTCGTCCCTCGCCCCCTGAGTACGGGACGTCACCGGCCCGACGACGCGCACCTGGGTGCGGCGGAGCCCGGTCGGCAGTCCCCCTGCTGGCCCGACCGTACCGGGTGGCGCTTTCCCGAGTCATCCTCCGTTCGGGTTGCCTCGGGCACGGATCTCCTCGAAACCGCACGCCGGGTGCCCTGTGCAGGTACCGTGCAGGTCCCCCGGGGCCCCGGTCGACGCCCCCCACGCGGACAGCGGCCTCCCGTACCCTGGCGGGCATGGCTCCCTCCCCCACGCCGCGCGGGCGGCAGGTCACCGTCGTGCAGGCGCTGGCCCTGCTGCTCGCCTTCGTGCTGACCGCCGGCGTCGGCGGTCTGCTCACCGCCGGGCTGATCCTCCCGACCGTCGCCGTCGCGAACACCGCCACCGAGCTGAGCGCCGAGGCGTTCGAGGACCTCCCGTCCGAGCTCGAGCGCAAGCCGCTGTCGGAGAAGTCCGTGATGCTCGCGGCCGACGGCACGGTGCTCGCGGAGTTCTTCGCGGAGAACCGCGTCGTCGTGTCGCTCGAGCAGGTGTCGCTGCCGATGCAGAACGCCGTGATCGCGACCGAGGACCGCCGGTTCTTCCAGCACGGCGGCATCGACCCCGCCGGCATGATGCGCGCGCTGGTGAAGAACTCGCTGAACAGCTCCCAGGAGGGGGCCTCGACGCTGACGCAGCAGTACGTGAAGAACGTCCTCATCGAGACCGCGGTGCGCAACGACGACCTCGCCGCCGTCGAGGCGGCCCGCGAGGCCGAGGGCCCCGAGGGCTACGCCCGCAAGCTCCGCGAGGCGAAGCTGGCCATCGCGCTCGAGAAGGAGCTCACGAAGGACCAGATCCTCGAGAACTACCTCAACATCGCGCAGTTCGGCGTCGCGACCTACGGCGTGGAGTCGGCGGCCCGGCGCTACTTCAGCAAGTCCGCGGCGGAGCTGCAGCTACCTCGAGGCCGCGACCATCGCCGGCGTCACGCAGAGCCCGACCGCGCTCGACCCGGTGAAGAACCCCGAGGCGTCGCAGACCCGGCGCGACACCGTGCTCCGGCTCATGCTGCGCGAGGGCTACATCACGCAGGAGGAGCTCGACGCGGGACTCGCGACCCCGCTGATCGCGACGCTCGTCGTCAGCGAGGCGCGCAGCGGCTGCATGGCGGCGGGCGACGTCGTCGCGGGCTCCGGCTACTTCTGCGACTACGTGACGCGCGTGATCCGCAACGACCCCGCGTTCGGCGAGACGCCCGAGGCGCGCGAGGAGACCCTGTACCGCGGCGGCCTCACCATCACCACGACGCTCGACCCGCGCCAGCAGGCGATCGCCGACGCGGAGGTCAAGGCCGGCGTCCCGGTCGACGACCCGTCGGGCGTCGGTTCCGCGATGTCGGTGGTCGAGCCGGGCACCGGGTTCATCAAGGCGATGGCGCAGAACCGCGTCTACGACAACACCGCCGAGGCGACCGGCCGCAACCTGGCGGTCAACTACAACACCTCGTACTCGTACGGCGGTTCCGGCGGGTTCGCGCCCGGGTCGACGTTCAAGCCGTTCACGCTGCTCGAGTGGCTGAAGCAGGGCCACAGCCTGAACGAGCGGGTCAACGGCTCCGTCCGGCCGCTGAACGAGAACCAGTTCACCGCGTGCGGCTCCCGGCTGGGCGGCAAGAGCTGGACCCCCGGCAACTCCGAGGGCGGCGCGGGGACCATGACGATCATGGACGCGACGAGGAACTCCGTGAACCTCGCGTACCTGACGATGGCGATGCAGCTCGACCTGTGCAACATCATGAACGGCGCCGCCGACCTCGGCGTCACGCAGTCGGGCGCGAGCTCGGAGGGCAAGCCGTTCAACGCCTACCCGTCCAGCGTCCTCGGCTCCGACTCCACCACCCCGCTGAGCCTCGCCGGTGCGTACGCGACGTTCGCGTCGGGCGGCATCTACTGCAAGCCGACCGCGATCACCAACGTCAAGAACGCGGACGGCACCGACCTCCCGATCCCCGACGCGGGCTGCCGCCAGGCGATCGACCCGAACGTCGCCGCCGGCATGAACTACGCGCTGAGCAACGTGTGGAACGGCACGGCCCGGAGCGTCGGCGCCCCGTCCGGCTACACGGCCTCGGGCAAGACCGGCACGACCAGCGAGAACGAGCAGACCTGGTTCGTCGGGTACACGCCCCGCCTGGTCGGCGCGACGTGGGTCGGGTTCGCGGACGCCTTCAAGCCGATGCAGCGGATGCCGATCAACGGCATCTACCGGACCCGCGTGTTCGGCGCGACGATCGCCGGCGAGACGTGGAAGCGCACGATGGACCAGATCCTCGCGGACGGTCAGCCGAACCCCGGCTTCACCGAGCCGAGCAGCGAGATCCGCGTCGGTCGCGCGATCCCGGTGCCCTCGGTGGTCGGCCAGGACCAGGCCGCGGCCATCAACACGCTGCAGGCCGCGGGCTTCCCCGCGACCGTCGGCGGGACGACCCCCTCCCCGCAGACCGCCGGGTCCGTGGTCAGCCAGAGCCCGTCGGGCAGCGCTCCCGCCGGGACGCCGATCACGCTGACCGTCTCCGACGGGTCGGGGGCCGGCCAGCCCGGTGCCGGTCAGC
Source organism: Cellulomonas sp. KU4C (assembly GCF_056868065.1). Classification (NCBI taxonomy): domain Bacteria; kingdom Bacillati; phylum Actinomycetota; class Actinomycetes; order Micrococcales; family Cellulomonadaceae; genus Cellulomonas; species Cellulomonas sp. KU4C. The sequence goes on from NZ_CP200322.1 coordinate 868,220, forward strand.
CGGGGGCGGGGCAGCCCGGTGACAACGGCAGGGGCAACGGCGGCGGGAACGGCCCGTGACGCACCCGGTCGCCCGCGCGCTCGGCGCCGCGGCGCTGGCCGGTGCGGGCGCCGTCGCGTGGGGCCTCGTCGAGGCCGGCTGGTACACGCTGCGCGAGGTGACCGTGCCGGTGCTGCCGCCCGGCCAGGACCCCCTACGCGTCCTGCACGTGTCCGACCTCCACCTCACACCCGGTCAGCGGCGCAAGGTCGACTGGGTGCGCGACCTCGCGTCGCTGGAGCCCGACCTGGTCGTGGACACCGGCGACAACTGGGCGCACGTCGACGCGATGCCGGCCCTGCTGCGCGCGCTCGAGCCGCACCTCGCCCGGCCCGGGGCGTTCGTGTGGGGGTCGAACGACTTCGTGGCCCCGTCGCCGAAGAACCCCGCGCGCTACCTGCTGCCCGACGCCCGCACGACGCCCGCCGCCCCGCCCGCCGCGCTCCCGTGGCGCGAGCTGGGCGCCCGGTTCACCGAGGCCGGCTGGGTGGACCTCACCAACCGCCGCGGGGTCGTCGAGACCGCCGGCCGGCGGATCTCGCTGGTGGGCACCGACGACGCCCACCTGGACCGCGACCGGTTCCCCGCCGCCGGCGGCCCCGACGACGCCCGCCCCGCGCCGGTCCGCGACGACGCCGGGGTGCTGCGCAGCGCGGCCGGCGACGTCGACCTGCACCTCGGCGTGACGCACGCGCCCTACCGCCGGGTGCTGGACGCCATGCACGCCGACGACGTCGACCTGCTGCTCGCCGGCCACACCCACGGCGGCCAGCTCGCGGTGCCCGGCTTCGGCGCGCTGGTGACGAACTGCGACCTCGACCGGGGACGGGCGAAGGGCCTGCACGGCTGGCCGGGCCCCCGCCCGGACGCCCGCGGCGGCGCGGACTCCACCTGGCTGCACGTGTGCGGCGGGCTCGGGACGTCGCCGTACGCGCCCGTGCGGTTCGCGTGCCGGCCGGAGGCGACGCTGCTGACGCTGGTCGCGGGCTGAGGCCACGCGGCGGACGCCCGATTCACGACCACCGTCCGACGTCGGCTATGCTGGGCAGGCTTCACCGGGGTGTGGCGCAGCTTGGTAGCGCGCCTCGTTCGGGACGAGGAGGTCGTGGGTTCGAATCCCGCCACCCCGACCGGTGAGACACAGACGCAAGGCCCGGACCGCCACGGTCCGGGCCTTGCGTCGTCCGGGCCCGGCACCCACCCCCACCCGCACACCCCCCCGCGCGCACTCCCCCCGCCGGACGAGAGGTCACGACACGCTGGCCGACGCAGCCGGCGACCCGCGTGTCGTGACCTCTCGTCGGGCGCAGGTGCGGGTGGGGGGCGGGGGCGCAGGTGCGGGTGGGGGTCAGGGGCGGGGGCGTCGGGGCGGGGTGGGGTCGGGTGGGGGTCACGGCCCCGCGGCGGGGGCCTGCGCGCGGGGGCGGGGGACGATCCGCTCGGCGGCGATCCGGAACCGGTCACGACCCGCGTTCTTCGCCCGGTACAGCGCGACGTCGGCGGCGGCCAGGGCGCTGCCGGGCGGCGTGCCCTCGGTGATGAGCGCGATCCCGGCGGAGAACGTGACCCCGTGCCCCTCCTCGGCCCACTCGGTGCGCAGCGCCCGCAGCACGTTCACCGCCTGGACGGGCTCGGTGCGCGGCAGGATCAGCACGAACTCCTCGCCGCCGTAGCGGGCGGCGTAGTCGCGGCGGCGCAGGTGCTGGCCGATCGCGTGGCCGAACCGCTCGAGGACGAGGTCGCCGGCGGCGTGGCCGAGGGTGTCGTTGACGCGCTTGAAGTGGTCGAGGTCGGCGATCACGACGGTGTCGCCCGGGACGGCCTCGGCGAGCCGCTCGTCCAGGTCGCGGCGGTTCGCCAGCGAGGTGAGCTGGTCGGTGCGGGAGTCGGCGTAGAGCCGGCGGCGCAGGGACCGCTGGTAGGCGGTGGTCACGGCGAGCGTCTGCGCGATCGCCCACCAGGTGACGCCGTACACGCCCAGCCGGATCCACGAGGCGGCGTCGAACACCGGCAGGATCGCGAGGTAGGCGGCCCACGCGACCGGGAGCACGGCCAGCGCGGTGCGGCCGTGGTGGAACAGCCCGAGGTAGACGAAGCACAGCGGGATCAGGCCGAGGAACGCGGTGGCGGTGCCGGTCGTGGTGAGCGCCAGCACGCCGAGCAGCACGAGCACGCCGACGGGGTACGCGACGGTCGCCCGGGGTAACCGGGGGCCGCGCCGGCGGAGGCTGAGGACGACCGCGGCCGCGAGCGCGCCCACGGTGCCGAGCAGCACGCGCGCCTCGTGGGCGTCGACGCCGAGGGCGACCGCGCCGACGACCAGGACCGCCCCGCTGAACACCAGCAGCAGCCGGCCCGCCGTCGCCGCCTCCCCGCCGACCCGTGCCCACGCCGGGACGCGCGCGGCGAGCCGCACGACGACCGGCGGCCCGTCGGGCGCACGGTCGCCGGCGCGGGGTGCGTCGTCCCGGGCGGCGTCCATACCCGTTGTCATCGGCCGAAGGTCCAGGTTCCTTCACCCCTCGCGCCGAACTCTCCCGTGATCTGCGCGTCCGGTCAGCGCCAGCGGAAGATCCTCGCGGACAGCGGGACGAGCACGACGGTCCAGCCCGCCAGCACCAGCAGCTCGCGCGTGGGGACGCCGGCCCCGACCCACGCGTCCAGCATCGCCTGCGAGCCCGCGCCCAGCGGGGTCCACGCCGCGATCTGCTGGATGACGTCCGGCATGATCGGCAGCGGCAGCCAGACCCCGGCGAAGAACAGCGACACGAAGTACGCGGTCATGCCGAACCCGGTGGCCGAGCCCGCGGTGGGCGCCCTCGCCGCGATCAGCGAGCCGAGGCCGAACGTCGCCGTCGCGCACAGCAGGAACGCCAGCAGCGCGACACCGGGGTCCCGCGGGGCGGCGACGTCCACGACCAGCATCCCGAGGGCGAGCGTCAGCGCGGCCGCGACGAGCAGCGCGACGACGTTCACGGCGATCTGCGCGATCAGCAGCCGGGACGGCGGCAGCGGCGTCGTCGACAGCCGGCGCAGCACGCCCTGGCCGCGGTAGGTGGCGATCGTGATCGGGTAGGAGGACAGCGCGACCGTACCGATCGCGAGCGCCAGCACGACGGGGGTGTACCCGGTGATGCCGTTGATCCGCGACAGCAGCGGGTCGTCCTCGCTGAACGGCATGGAGCCCCAGGGCATCAGCAGGCCGAGGACGGTCAGCAGCACCGGCGGGAACAGCACGGCGAAGAAGAAGTTCGACGGGTCGCGCAGCGCGAGCCGCCCCTCGACGGCGGTGACCCGGGCGAGCGTGCGGGCACTGGTGGCGGACATGTCAGGCCTCCACGGGGGTCGGTGACCCGGCGTCGGCATCGGCGCCGGTCAGGCGGACGAACGCGTCCTCGAGCGTGCTGCGGTGCACGTGCAGGTCGTCGGGGCGCACCCCGGCCGCGGCGAGCGCGACCATCACGTCCTGCACGACGTTGCCGGTGCCGCGGACCTCGACCGCGCCGTCCGGCCGGGCCTCCGCGGTCGCCACGGGGCCGAGGGCGGCCAGCGCCGCGAGGTCCACCGGCGCGGACGGCCGGAAGACGAGGGTCTGCTCCGCCCCGACCCGGGCGGCCACCTCGGCGGGCGTCCCCTCGGCGACGACCCGGCCGGCGTCGATCAGCACGACCCGGTCGCAGAGGCGCTCGGCCTCCTCCATGAAGTGCGTGACCAGGACGACCGTGACCCCGCGGGAACGGACGCCCTCGACGACGTCCCAGGTGTCCCGCCGCGCCTGCGGGTCGAGGCCGGTGGTGAGCTCGTCCAGGATCGCGATCTCCGGGTCGCCGACGAGGGCGAGCGCGATGGACAGCCGCTGCTTCTGGCCGCCCGACAGCGCGGCGTACCGGGTGCCGGCCTTGTCGACCAGCCCGAGGTCGTGCAGCAGCCGGTCGGGGTCGGCGGGCTCGTCGTAGAACCCCGCGTACTCCTCGATCGCCTCCCGGACGGTGATCCGGGCCGGCAGCGCGCTCTCCTGCAGCTGGAGCCCGACCCGGTCGCGCAGCGCCGCGCCGTCCCGCCGGGGGTCCAGGCCGAGCACCGTGACCGCGCCGCCGTCCCGGTCCCGCAGGCCCGCGATCATCTCGACCGTCGTGGTCTTGCCGGCGCCGTTGCGGCCGAGCACGCCCACGATCTCCCCGCGGGCGACGGTCAGGCTGACGTCGGCGACGGCGACCGTGCTGCCGTACCGCTTGCTCAGGTGCTCGACCCGGATCACCGCGTCGTCGTCGTGCGTGGTCATCGGTCCCCCTCGTCGGTGCGCGGATCAGCCGCGGCGCGGCGGGACGGACCACCGCGTCGCGAGGGCCCAGAACGCCGCGGCCAGGGCCAGGGCCAGGACGGCGGCGACGGTGGCGATCAGCGCGAGCGGCGTCCCGCCGTCGGCCGCCGTGCCGAACAGGTGCGAGTACGGCACCCAGTCGTACGGGTTGTCGACCAGGATCATCAGCAGCACGACCGGACCCACGGTGAGCGGCAGGGTGAGGGTGCCCCACCAGCCGCCGGCGCTCAGGTAGACGGTCCCCACCAGCAGGCCGCTGAGGTACGACACCAGGAACGTCGCGAGGTACGCGACGAGCACCCCGAGGATGCCGCCGTCGCCCGGGGCGAACCAGCCCTCCTGCAGGCGCCAGCCCCAGCCCATCGCGTCGTACCAGGCCCGCTCGAGGAGCAGGCCGCCGGACATGATGAGGGCGAACGCCACCGCGCTGACCACGACGGCGACCAGCGCCCCCCGGGCGTAGCTGCGGCGGGTCATCCCGTTGGCGACGTGCACCGCCGGGTACGTGGTGGCGACGCCGATCAGCACGGAGAACGGGAACCAGATCCCGCTCTGCCGCGCGTTCCACAGGATCGACACGTCCACGTCGCCCGCGACGGCGCGCACCAGGAACGGCACGCCGATCACGATGACCAGGACGATCGCCCAGTACCAGAGCGCGACGGCCCAGAACCAGGACAGCAGCGACACCGCGGTCCGCAGCACCGGTCCCTGGCGGCGGACCGGGCGGGCGGGGAACAGGGCCGTGCGGCCGCGCTCGGTGGTCGTGGTGCTCATGAGGCCCTCCCCATCTCGCGGGCCGCGTCGGCGGCGCCGTCGGCGGTCAGGTGCACGAACAGGTCCTGCAGCGGCACGGGGCCGATTTCGAGCCCGGCGGCCCGCGCGTCGGCGGCCTCGCCGTCGTCGAGGGTCGCCAGCACCGTCGCCTGGGCGGTGCCGCCGAGCTGCTGCCGGCTGAGCACGGTCCGGCCGACGACGAACCGCTCGACCTCGCGCGTCGGCCCGGTCACCGCGATGCCGCGCGCGGTGACCGCGTCGGTCTCCTGCGCGAGCAGCACCCGGCCGTGGTCCAGCACGACGACGTGCTCGAGCAGCCGCTCGACCTCGCCGATCAGGTGGCTGGACAGCACGATCGTGCGCGGGTGGGCGATGTAGTCCTCGATGAGCGCGTCGTAGAAGGCGTACCGCGTGGGGGCGTCGAGGCCGAGGTGCACCTCGTCGAGGATCGTCAGGTCCGCGCGGGTGGCGACCGCGAGGGCGATGCCGAACGCGGACTTCTGGCCGCGGGACAGCTTCTGCGGCTTGCGGGTCGGGTCCAGCTCGAACCGGTCCATCAGCCGCTCGGCGACCTCGCGGGAGAACTGCGGCCGGCAGTCCTCGGTGTACCGCAGGTTGGTGCGCAGGCTCTCGGTGTCGAGCACGTCGCCCGACTCCCGGACCAGCAGCACCCGCGGGACCACGTCCTCGTTCTCCCACGGGTCCTCGCCGCCGACCAGCACCGTGCCCGCCGTCGGGCGACGGAACGCGGCGACCACGGACGCGAGGGTCGTCTTGCCGGAACCGTTGCGGCCCAGCAGGCCGGTGATCGCACCGGCGGGGAACGTAAGGTCCACGGAGTCGAGCGCGGTCGTCCGGCCGTAGCGCACGGTCAGGCCGCGCACCTCCACACCCAGCGGGTTCATGACGCGGCCCCCTCGGCCTCGGTGGTGGTGGTCGCGCGGGCGGTCCGGGCGCGCAGCCGGGCGACGACGTCCTCCAGCGGGATGCCGAGCGCGCGGGCCTGGTCGGCGACCGGGTCGACGACGTCCGCGAAGAACGACTCGCGACCCTCGGCGCGCAGCCGGTCGGGCGCGCCCGCCGCGACGAACATCCCGACGCCGCGGCGCTTGTAGAGGATGCCGTCGTCCACGAGCTGCGCGAACGCCTTGGCCGCGGTGGCGGGGTTGATGCGGAAGGTGGTGGCGTACTGCGTGGTGCTCATCACCTGCTCCTCGGGCTGGAGGTCGCCCCGCAGGACGTCCTGGCGGATCTGGTCGGCGATCTGCACGTAGATGGGGTCACGGCCGTCGAACACGGGTGACCTCCTCTCCTGCGGATGCCCGTGGGCTTCTGTGGTTCATTACTCCACTAATGAACCACAGAGCCTCGTACCGCGCAAGACCCCCGGGCGCGCGCGAGCCCGGGACCGTGGCGGTCCCGGGCTCGGCGTGGTGCGGCGTGGCGCGCTGCGCGGATCAGGCGGTGGCGGCACCCAGCCGCTCGGCGAGCAGCTCCGCGACCTGCACGGCGTTCAGCGCCGCGCCCTTGCGGAGGTTGTCGTTCGAGATGAACAGCGCCAGGCCACGACCCTCGGGCGCGCCCTCGTCCTGCCGGATCCGGCCGACCAGCGACGGGTCCGCGCCGGCGGCCTGCTGCGGGGTCGGCACGTCGGCGAGCCGCACGCCCGGGGCCCCGGCCAGCAGCTCCTGCGCGCGCTCCGGCGTGATCGGCCGGTCGAACTCCGCGTTGACCGACAGCGAGTGGCCCGTGAACACCGGCACCCGCACGCAGGTCCCGGAGACCAGCAGGTCCGGCAGCCCGAGGATCTTGCGGGACTCGTTGCGGAGCTTCTGCTCCTCGTCGGTCTCCAGCGAGCCGTCGTCGACGAGGTTGCCGGCCAGCGGGATCACGTTGAACGCGATCGGGGCGACGTACTTCACCGGTGCCGGGAACGTCACCGCCGAGCCGTCGTGCACCAGGCCGAGCGTGTCCTGGCCAACCGCCGCGCGGACCTGGTCGTCGAGCTCGCGCGCGCCCGCGAGCCCGCTGCCGGACACCGCCTGGTAGGTCGACACGACCAGCCGACGCAGCCCGGCCTCCTCGTGCAGCACCCGCAGGACCGGCATCGCGGCCATCGTCGTGCAGTTCGGGTTCGCGACGATGCCCTTGCGCACCTCGTCCAGGGCGCCGGGGTTCACCTCGGACACGACCAGCGGGACGTCCGGGTCCATCCGCCACGCGGACGAGTTGTCGACGACCACCGCACCGGCCGCCGCGAACCGCGGGGCCTGCGCCTTCGAGGTCGCGCCGCCCGCGGAGAACAGGGCGATGTCCAACCCGGTCGGGTCGGCGGTCTCCGCGTCCTCGACCACGACGTCCCGGCCCCGCCACGGCAGGGTCGTGCCCGCCGACCGCGCCGAGGCGAAGTAGCGGATCTCCGCGACCGGGAAGTCGCGCTCCTCGAGCAGGCGGCGCATCACGGCACCGACCTGGCCGGTGGCCCCGACGACGCCGACCCGCAGGCCGCGCGCGTGCTGCTCGCTCATCGTCCCGACCCCCCGTAGACCACGGCCTGCCCGTCGGCGCTGTCCAGGTCGAACGCCGTGTGCACCGCGCGCACGGCCTCGTCGAGCTGGTCGGCGCGGGTGACGACCGAGATGCGGATCTCGGAGGTCGAGATCATCTCGATGTTGATGCCCGCGTCCGACAGCGCGGCGAACAGCCGCGCCGAGACGCCCGGGTGCGACTTCATCCCCGCGCCGATCAGCGAGAGCTTGCCGATCGTGTCGTCGTACTGCAGCGAGCCGAAGCCGATGTCCGGCTGGTGCTCGGTCAGCGCGGCGGTCGCGGCGGCACCGTCGGCGGCGGGCAGGGTGAACGAGATGTCCGTCCGGCCGGTCGAGGCCACCGAGACGTTCTGCACGATCATGTCGAGGTTCACGCCCGACCCCGCGACGACCTCGAAGATGCGCGCGGCCTTGCCGGGCACGTCCGGGACGTCGACGATCGTGATCTTGGCCTCGCTGCGGTCGTGCGCGACGCCGGCGATGATCGGCTGCTCCATCGGTGCTCCTTCGACTTCCTCGGTGGCGTCCGTGACCAGGGTGCCCGTGTGGGCGGAGAACGACGAGCGCACGTGCACGGGCACCGCGTACCGCCGGGCGTACTCGACGCAGCGCAGCATCAGCACCTTCGCGCCGCTCGCCGCCATCTCCAGCATCTCGTCGTAGCTGATCCGGTCGATCTTGCGGGCCGTCGGGACGATCCGCGGGTCGGCGGTGAACACGCCGTCGACGTCCGTGTAGATCTCGCAGACGTCGGCGCCCAGCGCGGCGGCCAGCGCCACCGCCGTCGTGTCCGAGCCGCCGCGGCCCAGCGTCGTCACGTCGTTCGTGCTCTGCGTGACGCCCTGGAACCCGGCCACGATCGCGACCGCGCCGCCCTCGACGGCCTGCTGGATGCGGCCCGGCGTCACGTCGATGATCCGCGCGCGGCCGTGCACCGAGTCGGTGATGACCCCCGCCTGCTGGCCGGTGAACGACTGCGCGTCCACGCCGAGGCTGGAGATCGCCATCGCGAGCAGCGACATCGAGATCCGCTCGCCCGCGGTCAGCAGGATGTCCATCTCCCGCGACGGCGGCAGCGGCGTCATCTGCTGCGCGAGGTCGATGAGCTCGTCCGTCGTGTCGCCCATCGCCGAGACCACCACGACGACCGAGTCGCCCGCGCGCTTCGCCTCCGCGATCCGCTTCGCGACGCGCTTGATGCTGTCGGCGTCAGCGACCGAGGAACCGCCGTACTTCTGCACGATGAGGGCCACGAGAGGGAGCTTTCCGGGTGCGGGGTGCGGTCGCGCGCGGCGACCGGCGGGGTCGGGCGAAGTCTAGGACCCGGGCACGCGGCAGCCCCGGGTCCGCCCGCATGGCGGGACCGCCGCCCGGGCACGCGCGCCCACTCAGAGCAGCTGCCACCCCAGGCGCACGATCAGCACCGCCACCACCACGAGGAACACCACCCGCACGAACCCGCTGCCCCGCGCCACCGCGGTCCGCGCGCCCAGGTACGCGCCGAGCACGTTCGCGGCCCCCACCAGCAGCCCGAGCAGCCACAGTGGCGCCCCCTGCACCGCGAACACGACCAGCGCGCCCAGGTTCGTCGCGACGTTGACGATCTTCGCCTGCGCGGAGGCCTCGAGGAACGCGTAGCCCAGCACACCGACCAGCGCGATCACCAGGAACGAGCCGGTGCCCGGGCCGAGCAGGCCGTCGTAGCCGCCGATGACGACGCCGAGCCCGAGCGCGACCAGCAGGTGCGTGCGGCCCTGCCAGCGCAGCTCCGTGGCCCGGCCGACCTGCGGGCGCGCGACCGTGTAGCCGGCGACCGCGACCAGCGCGACCAGGATCACCGGCACGAACACGTCCTCGGGCAGCAGCGACGCGAGCGCCGCACCACCCCCCGCGCCGGCGAGGGCCGCCGCCGCCATCGGTCCCGCGGTCCGCAGGTCCGGCTGGACGCGGCGGTAGTACGTCGCGGCGCTGACCGAGGTGCCGAGGATGCCGGCGAGCTTGTTCGTCGCCAGCGCCTGCACGGGGCTGATCCCCGGGACCAGCAGCAGCGCGGGCAGCTGCACCAGGCCGCCGCCGCCGACCACCGCGTCCACCCAGCCCGCGGCGAACCCCGCGAGGACGAGCAGCAGGACGGTGCCGAGCGACAGGTCCAGGCCGGAGAGGGTCACGCGCCGGCGGTGCCGGTCGCGCGGTGGGCGGCGACGATGGCCGCACCCGCGTGCCGCAGCGTGGCCGTGACGACCCGCGCGCGCTCCGCACCGCCGACGTACCCCGCGACCATCGCGCCGTCCCGGAGCATGACCAGGTCCTCGGCCACGGCGGTGGCGTCGGGCACGTCCAGGTCCGCGAGCAGGTCCGCCGCGGCCCCGACCATCCAGCGCCGGTGCTCGGCGACGACGAGGCGGACCGGGTGCGCGGGGTCGGCGTACTCGGCGGCCGCGTTGATGAACGGGCAGCCCCGGAACCCCGCCGTGCACGACTGCCGGCCGAGCGCGTCGGCGTACCCGCGCAGCACGGCCCCGGGGTCGCCGGGGTGCTCGGCCCGGACGACGTCGAGCGCCGCGCGCTCCGCCGCGTCCACGGCCTCGAGGTACGCCACGACGAGCGCGTCCTTGGTCGGGTAGTGCCGGTAGAACGTCACCTTGCTGACCTCGGCCGCCGCGATCACGCGGTCCGCGCTCACGGCCCGGATCCCGTCCGCGTAGAACAGCCGGGAGGCGGCGTCGAGGACCCGCGCGGCGGCGCCGGCGGGCCGGGGGGCGGCCTCGACGGTGGTCGGCATGCGGGTCCTCCTGGGGTGCGACGTGGTCGACGGCCGCCAGTCTGGCACGGACGCGCGCGAACTCGGCTAGTGTAGACGTACTAGTTCGTCTACCTCTCGGAGGACTCATGAGCGCCATCTACACCGCCACCGCCACCTCGACCGGTGAGGGCCGCCGCGGCGGCCAGGTCACCAGCAGCGACGGCGTCCTGGACGTGACGCTCGCCATCCCGACCGAGATGGGCGGCGCCGGCGGCGGCACCAACCCCGAGCAGCTGTTCGCCGCCGGGTGGGCCGCGTGCTTCCACTCCGCGCTCAAGTCCGTCGCCGCCGCGCAGAAGACCGTGATCCAGGACAGCGCCGTCGTCGCCGACATCGGCATCGTCCCCGTCGAGGGCGGCGCGTTCACGCTGACCTCCACGCTGCACGTCGAGATCGGCGGCGTCGACCAGGCGACCGCCGAGGCCCTCGTCGCCCGCGCCCACGAGGTCTGCCCCTACTCCAACGTCACCCGCGGCAACATCGACGTGGTCCTGGAGACCACCGTCGCCTGACCCCCGCCCCCCTCGCCGGCCGCGCTCTGGCCGCGAGGGCGCACGAGACACCACGAGGGCGTACTCCGCGGAGTACGCCCTCGTGGTGTCCCTGCCGCCCTCGCGGGTGGGGTGCGCGGGTGGGGTGCGCGGGTGGGGTGCGTGGGTGGGTCAGGGGTGGAGGGCGTCGTACTCCGCCTCGGCTGCCACGTCGTCCTCGACGTCGAGGCGGAGGTGGGCCAGGAGGGTCTGCAGGGTGCGCAGGACGCTCGACGCCCGCTCGCCCCAGCTCGACAGGTACGAGAACTGCCACCACCACAGGGCCTCGAGGACGTGGCCCCGGTCGTAGTGCCGCAGCCCCTGCACCAGCGCGCCGGCGACCGCGACCAGGTCCCCGGACAGCGTGGCGGTCGCGACCTCCCCGCCCAGCACCGGGTCGACGACCTCGGCGTACTCGTCGACGCCCTCGAGCACCCGGCCGAGCGCCACCCGCAGCGGGTCGACGTCCGGGTCGGGCCCGACGTCCGGCTCGTAGCGCTCGCTGGGCACCACGTCGACGATCGCGCCGAGCCGCGCCCCCACCGCCAGCACGTCCGACACCGCGAGCAGCAGCAGCGGGATCGCGGCGTCCGGGTTGCTCCCGGCGCCGACCTCCGTGACCGTCGTCAGGTACGCGCGGCACTCGCGGGCCACCGAGTCGGCGACCCCGCGCAGGTCCGCGGACTCCGGGTCCAGCGCCAGGTCGTCCACCCGGGGCGGGCTCGGCTGCTGCGGGAGGTCGTCGGCGCCGGTCACGCCGCCATCGTGCACCGCAGCGTCGCGTGACGCCCGCCGGATCCGGCCGCGACACCCTGACCTGCGCGGACGGTCAGGCGCTGATGCGGCGCCGACCCTCGAACGCCCGGCCGAGCGTGACCTCGTCGGCGTACTCCAGGTCGCCGCCGACCGGCAGGCCCGACGCCAGGCGGCTGATCGTCAGCCCCATCGGCACCAGCAGGCGCGCGAGGTACGTCGCGGTCGCCTCGCCCTCGACGTTCGGGTCCGTCGCCAGGATCACCTCGGTGACGGTGCCGTCCGCGAGCCGGGTCAGCAGGTCCTTGATGCGCAGGTCGTCCGGGCCGATGCCCGCGATCGGGTTGATGGCCCCGCCGAGCACGTGGTACTTCCCGCGGAACTCCCGCGTGCGCTCGATCGCGACGACGTCCTTCGGCTCCTCGACCACGCAGATCACCGCCGCCGACCGGCGCGGGTCGCGGCAGATCCGGCAGAGGTCCTCCTCGGACACGTTGCCGCACACCGTGCAGAACTTCACGCGGGCCTTGACCTCGGTCAACGCGTCGACGAGGCGCCGCACGTCCGTCGCGTCCGCCGCGAGGAGGTGGAACGCGATCCGCTGCGCGCTCTTGGGACCGACGCCGGGCAGCCGCCCGAGCTCGTCGATCAGGTCCTGGACCGCGCCTTCGTACACCTGTCCAGGGTACGGCCCCCGGCCCGTTCAGCCGGCAGGCGCGTCAGAAGCCCTCGTCGACGAGCTCCTCGACCACGGTGGCGCTCAGCATCTGCACGACCAGCGGCACGCCGGCCAGGCCGTTCGCCCCGATGTCGGGGTCGTCCATCGACGGCTCGTCGTCGGCCCACCGGTTGCGGGCGGGGGCGCTCGGCGCGGCGGACGCACCCGCGCGCGCGGCGGCACGGACCCGGTCGGCACCGCTCGGACGGGCGGCCGGACCAGCACCGGAGCGCGACGCGCCACCGGCGGGCTCGGGCGGGCCGTCCGGGGTGGGCGGCTCGACGGCGGCCCAGTCGTCGTCCGGCGGCGGCTCCGGCGCGCCAGGGACGTCGCCCTCGGGGACGTCCCACGGCGGCGGGGCGGCGGACGTCGCGCGGGCGGCGGGGGCGGGGTCGGCCGCGCCCCGGGCAGGGCTCCCGGGGCGGCCGGGAGCGGGGTCGGTCGACGCGCCGGACGTGGACGTGCCGGGCGCCGACGCGTCGGGCCCGGAGTCCGTCGGGGCGGCGGGGGCGTCCGGACGGCGGGCCGGGGCCACGACGCCGACGACCTCGGCGGTGCTCCAGGGGTCGACGGCCGCCTCGGGGTCCTCGTCGGGCGACGCGTCGACCGCCGTGGCGGCCTCGGGGCCGGAACCGCCCTGCGGCGCCCGCGCGGCCTCGGTCGTGGGGCTGGGCACCGGCGCCGGGCGGGCGGCCGGGGCGTCCCACGACGCGGCGGCCTCGGCGGCGCTGGGCGCACCGGTGCGCGCCGCGGGGGCGGTCGGTGCGCCACCGCGCGGCGCGGCGGACGCGTCGGCGCCCTGGCCCACGAGCACCGGCTCGACCTTGACGGTGAAGCCCAGCGTCTCCCGCACCGCCTGCTGGACGAGGTCCGCGTGCGACCCGCCGCGGAACGCCGACGCGAGGCCCGGCGCGGCGAACCCGAGCTTGAGGGTGGTCGCGTCGAGCTCGACGACCTGGGCGTTCTGGCTGATCAGCACCCACGTGGTCTTCTTCAGCCGGCCCAGGGTCTCGAGGACCTCCGGCCAGCGACGACGCAGCACCTCGGTGTCGCCGCCGCCGGGCGTGCCGCCGGGGCGCTCGACCGTGGCCTGCGGCTCCGCGGTCGGGACGTCGCGCGGGGCGACGGGCTCGGCCAGGGCTACGGGCGCGGCGGGAGCGGCGGCGGGCTCGACGTGGTCGACGGGCTCGGCCTCGGGTGCGTCGGCCTCGGGGGCGGGCTCGGGCACCGGCGCCACGGGCCCGGGCTCGGCGGGCACGGGCTCGGCAGGCGCGGGCTCGACGGGCACCGGCTCGGGCTCGACGACGGCGGCGACCGGCGCGGGCGGGGCGGGCGGGGCGGGCGCCGCCACCGCGGGCGCCGCCACCGCGGGCGTCACCACCGCGACACGCTCGACCGGCGTCGCGGGCGTGGGCACCGGGGGCGCCGGGGTCACGGCAGCCGTAGCCGCGGGCGCCGTCCCGCCGGTCGCCCCGCGCACGCCCTCGCGCTCGAGCCGGTCGAGGCGCGCCCCGATGCCGGCGGCGGTGTCGTCCAGGGCGGGCAGAAGCAGCCGGGCCATCAGCAGCTCGAGGTGCAGCCGGGGAGAGGTCGCGCCGGTCATCTCGGACAGCGCGGCGTTGACGAGGTCGGCGGACCGGGAGAAGCTCCGCGGCGCCGAGCTGGCGGGCCTGGGTCTGCATCCGGGTCATCTGGTCGCCGGGCACGTCGCGGAGCACGGCCGCGGCGGCGTCGCCGGAGGCCGCGAGCACGATGAGGTCGCGCAGCCGCTCCAGCAGGTCCTCGACGAACCGGCGGGGCTCGTGGCCGGTGGAGATGACGCGCTCGACGACCCGGAACGCGCTGGCGCCGTCGCGGGCGGCGACCGCCTCGACCAGGTCGTCCAGCAGGGAGGCGTGGGTGTACCCGAGCAGCGCGACGGCGTCCTCGTACCCGAGGCCCTCGGGCCCGGACCCGGCGATGAGCTGGTCGAGCACCGAGAGGGAGTCGCGGACGGACCCGCCGCCGGCGCGGACGACGAGCGGCAGCACGCCGGAGCCGACCTGCACGCCCTCGGCGGTGCACAGCTGCTCGAGGTAGCCGACCATCACGTCCGGCGGCACGAGCCGGAACGGGTAGTGGTGGGTCCGGGAGCGGATGGTGCCGATGACCTTGTCGGGCTCCGTGGTCGCGAAGATGAACTTCACGTGCTCCGGCGGCTCCTCGACGATCTTGAGCAGCGCGTTGAAGCCCTGTGGCGAGACCATGTGCGCCTCGTCGAGGATGAACACCTTGTACCGGTCGCGCGCGGGGGCGAAGGTGGCGCGCTCGCGCAGGTCGCGGGCGTCGTCGACGCCGCCGTGGCTGGCCGCGTCGATCTCGACGACGTCGAGGCTGCCGGGGCCGCCGCGGGCGAGCTCGACGCAGGACGCGCAGCGCCCGCAGGGGGTGTCGGTCGGGCCCTCGGCGCAGTTCAGGCAGCGCGCGAGGATCCGGGCGGAGGTCGTCTTGCCGCAGCCGCGGGGGCCGGAGAACAGGTACGCGTGGTTGGTCTGCCCGCTGCGCAGCGCCTGCCGGAGCGGCGCGGTGACGTGGTCCTGCCCGACGACCTCGGCGAAGGTCTCGGGCCGGTAGCGGCGGTACAGGGCTGTCGTCACCCCAGAACTGTAGAGGGGGACACCCACACCGCGGGACGGTCCCGGGACACCCCGTCTCACAAGATGGACGTCGCGTTCCATCAAACGAGACGAATGCGCTACGTTCCCCGCACAGCGCCGACCGACCGGGTCCGGCGGACCGCCGCACGGGAGGAGGCCGACCGATGCACCACCGCACCGCGCGCCCCGCCGTGACCCTGGTCGCCTGTCGCTGTACCCCCGCGGTCTGACCCTCCCGCGACGACGAGGTGGCCCACGGCCGCCCGCCCGCCGGTCCGACCGCCGCCGCCCGCGCCGACCCGCCGCACCCGCGGCCGCACGGCGCCGGGCGCCACCGGTGCGGCCCGCGCCGCACACCCGCTCGCCCCACCCCACCCGCTCCCCGGCACCCCGCCGGGACCCGCACCCCCCGAGAGGCACTCCCCCCATGAAGCGCAGACTGACCGCCTGGATCGCCGCGATCGCCGCCACCGCGTCCCTCGCCGCGTGCGCGTCCGGCGGCAGCGCCTCCGCGGGCGACGCCACCGCGCCCGCCGACGCCGACAACCCCGTCACCGTCCGGGTCGGCGTCACCGACAAGGCCCAGGAGTACTGGACGACGTTCACGGACCTCGCCGCCGAGGAGGGGATCGAGGTCGAGCTGGTGAACTTCACCGACTACGCCCAGCCGAACCCGATCCTCAGCTCCGGCGACCTCGAGCTGAACCAGTTCCAGCACCTGCTGTACCTGGCCAACTACAACGTGGCGTCCGACGACGACCTGCAGCCGATCGGCTCGACCGCGATCTACCAGCTCGGCCTCTACACCACCAAGGGCTACGCCTCCCCGGAGGACGTCCCGGACGGCGCGGAGATCGCCATCCCGAACGACGTGGTGAACCAGGCGCGTGCGCTCCTGGTGCTCCAGTCCGCCGGGCTGATCGAGCTGGCCGGCGGCGGCAACGCGTTCTCGACCCCGGCCGAGATCGACGAGGCCGCCTCGCGCGTGAAGGTCGTCCCCGTCGACGCCAACCAGACCGCCGTGCAGCTGCAGAGCCTGGACGGCGCCGTCATCAACAACAACTTCGCCACGGACGCGGGCATCGACCCGACCACGGCGATCTACTCCGACCTGCAGGACACGGACACGGCCCGCCCGTACCTGAACCTCTGGGTCGCCCGGGCCGAGGACGCCGACAACCCGGTGTTCGCGCAGCTCATCGAGATCTACCACTCGAAGGCGGTCACCGACCAGCTCCTGGAGGAGAACGGCGGCACCGCCGTGGTCGAGGACGTCCCCGCCGAGGAGCTGCAGTCCGACCTCGCGGACCTCGAGGAGCTGGTGCGGACCTCCGGCGCCTGATCCACGACCCGCACGCCACCGACGGCGCCGGCCCCTCCGCGGGGGCCGGCGCCGTCGGCCGCGCTGGCGGGGCCCTCGCGAGGGTGGGACCGTGGAGCGCGGCACCCGCTCGTGGAGCCGTGAGACCGCCGGACGGGCCGTCGCAGCCGGGTGCTACTGTCGCCGCCGTCCGCCCCCTCCCGGGACAGGAGCCCTGCTGTGAGCACCCACGCCGCCTCCGAGCGCCGCGCGCCGTCCGTGCGCGCCCTCGACGGGTCGTGCCGCGGTCTCCTGTGCTGTCGTCTCCGAATGTGCTGACGCTGCTCCCACGCAGCTCGGCCACCCCCGGCGGAACCCGCCCCCGTCCCTGACGCCGCCCGCGCCCCGCGCGGCCGGCCCGCGGGTGGGGCGCACCCCCGGACCCCCGACGCACGTCGCACGGGCCCGGACCCCCGCCGGTCGGCCCCGGCGCCGCGCCCCTCGCCGCGCCACCCGTCACCGCCCGCACCACCGGTCCCGACACGGACCGCACCTGGAAGGCACTCCCCCATGAAGCGCACCCTGACCGCCGCGTTCGCCGCCCTCACCGTCGCGGCGCTCGCCGCCTGCTCGTCGGGCGGGCCCGCCGCCGCCCCCACGGCCGCCAGCACGGACGACCCGGTGACGGTGCGCGTGGGCGTCACCGACATCAGCAAGGAGTACTGGACGACGTTCACGGACCTCGCCGCCGAGGAGGGCATCGAGGTCGAGCTCGTGAACTTCACCGACTACCAGCAGCCCAACCCGGTCCTGTCCGAGGGCCAGCTCGAGCTCAACCAGTTCCAGCACCTGCTGTTCCTCGCGAACTACAACGAGAGCGCCGGCGACGACCTCGCACCCATCGGCAGCACCGTGATCTACCAGCTCGGCCTCTACACGACCCAGGGCTACGCGACGCCGGACGACATCCCCGACGGCGGCGAGATCGCGATCCCGAACGACCCGACCAACCAGGCGCGCGCGCTGCTCGTGCTCCAGTCCGCCGGGCTCATCGAGCTGAAGGACGGCGGCAACGCGCTGTCGTCGCCCGCCGAGATCGACGAGGCCGCCTCGCGGGTGAAGGTCGTCCCCGTCGACGCCAACCAGACCGCGATCCAGCTGCAGGACCTCGACGGCGCCGTGGTGAACAACAACTTCGCCGCCGACGCGGGCATCGACCCGACCACGGCGATCTACTCCGACCTCGAGGACACGGACACGGCCCGCCCGTACGTGAACATCTGGGTCGCCCGCGCCGAGGACGCCGACAACCCGGTGTACGCGCAGCTCATCGAGATCTACCACCGCGACGAGGTCATCGGGCAGCTGCTCGAGGAGAACCAGGGCACCGCCGTCGAGCAGAACCTGACGCCCGAGGAGCTGCAGACCAGCCTCGACGAGCTGCAGACCCTGGTCGCCGACAACGCCTGAGCCACGTCCCCCCTCCCACCACCCCACCCAGGACGGTGAACCGATGACCGCGATGGTCTCCCTGCGCGACGTCACCAAGGTGTTCGACGGCTCCTCCGGGCCCGTCCGCGCCGTCGACGGCGTCTCCCTCGACATCGAGCGCGGCGACGTGTTCGGCGTGATCGGCTACTCCGGTGCCGGCAAGAGCACCCTCGTGCGGCTCATCAACGCGCTCGAGGCTGCCGACCTCCGGTCAGGTCGTCGTCGACGGCGTCGACCTGACCGGCCTGAACGAGCGCGGCCTGCGCCCCGCCCGGGCCGGGATCGGCTTCATCTTCCAGCAGTTCAACCTGCTGCGGTCCCGCACCGTCGCGGCCAACGTCGCGTACCCGCTGCGGGTCGCGAAGTGGTCGCGGGAAGACCGCCGGAAGCGGGTCGCGGAGCTGCTGGAGTTCGTCGGGCTGTCCGACAAGGCCAAGCAGTACCCCGACCAGCTGTCCGGCGGGCAGAAGCAGCGCGTCGGCATCGCCCGCGCGCTCGCGACGTCCCCCGCCCTGCTGCTCGCCGACGAGGCCACCAGCGCCCTCGACCCCGAGACGACCAAGGACGTCCTCGACCTGCTGCAGCGGATCAACCGCGAGCTCGGCATCACGATCGTCGTCATCACCCACGAGATGTCCGTCGTGTCGTACCTGTGCAACCGGGTCGCGGTGATGGAGGACGGCAAGGTCGTCGAGTCCGGGGACGTCTACGACGTGTTCGCCCAGCCCGAGCAGCACGTCACCCGGCGGTTCATCGGCGCCGCGCTGCACGACCGGCCGCGGCCCGACGTGGTCGCCCGGCTGCGCGAGCGGCATCCGGGGCGGCTGGTCACGGTCGCCATCCGGGAGGTCGCCGGCGAGCCCGGCATCCAGATCACCGAGCGCCTGCAGGCCCACGGGGTCGACGGCTCCGTGGTGTTCGGCGGGATCACCGAGGTCGGGTCGCGGCCGCTCGGCTCGCTCACGTTCGCGCTCACCGGCCCGGACGCCGCCGTCGAGGCGCTGCTGGCCGACCTGCGCGCGCACACCGAGGTCATCGACCACACGGCCGAGGAGGTCTCCGCGTGAACAGCAACGGCACCAGCCTCTGGCCCGAGCTCTGGCAGGCGCTCGGCGAGACCCTGCAGATGGCGATCGCCGCCCTGGCGATCGGCGGTCTGGCCGGGCTCGTCCTCGGCATCGCGCTCTACGTGACCCGCAAGGGCAGCATCCTGGCGAACCGCCCGGTGTTCTTCGTCCTGAACGTGCTGGTCAACATCGTCCGGCCGATCCCGTTCATCATCTTCATCACCGCCGTCCGGCCGCTGACCCAGGCGCTCACCAACGCGTCGTACGGCGTCGAGGCGGCGATCCCGGCGCTGGCGATCATGGCGACGTTCGCGACCTCGCGGATCGTGGAGCAGAACCTCGTCGCCCTCGACCCGGGCGTCGTCGAGGCGGCGCGCGCGATGGGCGCCGGGCCGCTGCGGATCATCGCGACCGTCATCGTGCCCGAGACCCTGGGCCCGCTGATCCTCGGGTTCACGTTCCTGTTCGTCGGCATCGTCGACATGACGGCGGTCGCGGGCGCGATCGGGGCCGGCGGCCTCGGCGACTTCGCGATCGTGTACGGCTACCAGCGGTTCAACGACGTGGTCACGTGGACCGCCGTCGCGGTGATCGTGGTCATGGTCCAGCTGGCCCAGTTCCTCGGCAACTTCCTGGCCCGCCGCGTCCTGCGCCGCTGACCCGGACCCGGGGCCCGAGGTCGAGGGTTTCACGCGAGGTCGAGGGTTTCAGCCCGCGATCTCGACCGAAACCCTCGACCTCGCGCCCGGCTCGGGGGGAGGAGGGGAAGCGAGGCTTTGCCGGGATTGAGGATGCGCTTCGGGTCCAGGGCCGCCTTGATGGCCTGCTGGATCGCCAGGACCCGGTCGCCCAGCTCGCCGCGGAGGGCCGCGCGCTTCTCGGTGCCGATGCCGTGCTCGCCGGTCACCGTGCCGCCGAGCTCCACCGCGAGCGCGAGGATCCGCCCGTGCGCGTCGGCCGCGGCCGCGACCTGCGCGGGGTCCGCCGGGTCGTACGCGATCACCGGGTGCAGGTTCCCGTCGCCGACGTGGCCGCCGGTGCCGATCGGCAGCCCCGTGGCCGCGGCGACGCCCGCCAGCCGTGCCAGCAGCTCCGGGAGCCGGGTGCGCGGGACGGCGACGTCCTCGTTGACGCTGCCGCCGCGGACCGCGCGCATGGCCTGGTTGAACGACCGCCGGGCGCGCATCAGGGCGTGCAGGCGCTCGGGGTCGTGCGCGACGTCCACGCCCACGGCGCCGTGCTCCCGCGCGACCGCCGCGTACGACGCGACGTCCTCGACGCCCCGGGCGCCGGGCTCGTCGGTGATGACCAGCAGCATCGCGCGCGCCCCGACGGGCAGTCCGGCCTCGGGGTCGTACGCGGCGAGGGCGGCGAGGACCACCTCGTCCAGCAGCTCGAGCGTCGACGGCCGGTGCGGGCTCGCGACGATCGCGTTCGCGGCGTCCAGGGCGTCGGCCACCGAGGCGAACGTCGCGCACACCCCGCGGTCCGGGCCGGGCGCGGGCAGCAGCCCGAGCGTCGCCTCCGTGACGACGGCGAGCGTCCCCTCCGACCCGACCACGAGCCCCGTGAGGTCCAGCCCGGCGACGGCCTTCACGGTGCCCGCGGCGGTGCGGATCACGGTGCCGTCCGCCAGCACGACCTCCAGCGCCCGCACGAAGTCCCGCGTCACGCCGTACTTCACGCACCGCATGCCGCCGGCGTTGGTGGCGATGTTGCCGCCGATCGTGCTCAGCGCGTACGACGCCGGGTCGGGCGGGTAGAACAGCCCCCGCGCCGCGACCGCGTCGACGAGGTCCTTCGTGATGACGCCGGGCTGCACGACGGCGACCTGGTCGACGGGGTCGATGCGACGGATCGCCGTCATCCGGGCGGTCGAGAGCAGGATCGCGCCGGGGACCGCGTTGGCGCCGCCCGCGAGCCCGCTGAGCGACCCCTGCGGGACGACCGGTGCACCGTGGGCGTGCGCGACCCGCAGGACCGCCGACACCTCGGCGGTCGTCGACGGCAGGACGAGGGCGAGCGCCTCGCCGGTGGGCGGTGTCGCGGACCCGTCCTGGCCCCGGGCCCGCAGCGCGGCGACGTCGGTGACCAGCGCCTCGGGCGGCAGCGCCGCGGCGAGGTCGGTTAGCAGGTCGGCGGGGAGGTCGGCGGGGGTCTCGGCGGTCACGGCGGCCTCAGGCGCTCCTCGGTCGGGTCGGCCCGGCGGCTCCGGGCACGCCCGCGCACCGTAGCCCCGCGCGGCGGGGGTCGACGGTGGCGTCTCAGCGGACGAGGCGCCGCGTCAGCCCTTGTCCTTGCCCTTGCCCTTGCCGGGACCGGCCGCAGGGTCGGTGCCCGGGTCCGCGCCCGTGCTGCTGCCCTGCGCGGCGCGCTCGGCCGCGTTCGCGTGCGCCCGCTCGTTCGCGTTCGCCGCGGGACCGGCCTGCCCGGTCGCCGCGCCGTCGGCACGAGCAGGGTCGCCCGGGGGCTCCGGCTCGGCCGCGGGCGCGACCTCCGCCACGACGGGCTCCACGGACGTCTCCCCGGCCGCGGGCTCCTCGGTGGCGGGGTCCTCGGTGGCGGGCTCCTGCGCGGTGCCGAGGTCGGCCACCTGCTGCTCGACGGGCTCCCCGGTGGTCGGCGTCTCGGCGGTCGTGGAGCCGGTGGTCGGGTCGGTGGCCACGGTGGGACCGGCCTGCGGGGCGTCCTGCCCGAGGGCGGCGCCGACGCCCAGCACGACGGCCATGACGCCCACGGCGGCGACCGCCACGACGGCGACCCGCGCGCCCCGGCGGCGAGTGTGGTCGCGCCGCGCCGAACGCAGGTCCCGCCGGGTGGTCGGCGCGTCCGCCCGGGCCGCGGCGGCGGGTAGCGCGACCGGCGGCAGGTCGACGGCGGGCATCGCGACCGGCGGCAGCGACACCGTGCCGACCGGCACCGGCACCGGCACCGGCACCGTCGCCGCCCCGACCCCACCCACGGCCGGCCCGAGCCCGACGGCGCCGGGCCGCAGCAGCGCACGCAGCTCCTCCGCCGCGCCGGCGGCGGTCAGCCGGTCGAGCGGGTCCAGCGCGGTCATCGCGCCGACGAGCTCCGCCCACCGCGCGCCGAACCGCTCCGGGACGGGCACGGGCTGGTGCAGGCGCGCCACCGCCGAGGTCAGGGCGTCGCCGGGGAACGCGCGCTCGCCCGTCAGGCACTCGACGAGCACGAGCCCGAGCGCGTAGACGTCGGACTCGGCGGTGAGCCGGCCGCCGATCGCCTGCTCGGGGCTGAGGTACGGGGGGGTGCCCAGCAGCTCGCCGGTGGTGGTCAGCGACTCGTCGGACCGCGCGCGGGCGATGCCGAAGTCCGCGAGCTTGGTCCACGGCCCGGCGGTGCCGGACAGGTCCTGCGCCGGCATGAGGATGTTCGCGGGCTTCACGTCCCGGTGCACCACGCCCTGGTCGTGGATGTACGCGAGCGCCTCGGCCACGTGCAGGGTGACGAGCGCCGCGTCCTCGACGGGCATCGGGCCGGCGGCGATGCGCTCCGCGAGCGACGGTCCGCGGACCAGCTCCATCACCAGGAAGTCCTGCAGCTCGCCGTCGGGGAAGCGGTGGTGCCGGCGTCGAGCATCGTGACCAGACCGGGGTGGTTCAGGCGGGCGAGCAGGCGCATCTCCGCGCGGTGCCGGGTGTCACCGGCCTGGCCCGCGGCGGACGGGTGGAACACCTTGACGGCCACCTCGCGCCCGAGGACGCGGTCGTCGGCGCGGTAGACCTCGGCCATCCCGCCCTGGCCGAGCCGCTCCGCGAGCAGGTACCGGTCGCCCAGGACGGTCCCCTCGGGGAGCGGGACGTCCCGTGGCCGGGGTCCCTGGCCGGGCGGGGTGCCGAACGCGGGCGCGGTCGCCACCTCGGGCTGCTCGCTCACGCTGGACCTCCTGGACGACGAGCCTCCAGGATCACCGGGGTGGGCGGGTTCCGCGCGTCGAGACGACCCGGCGTGCCCGACTTCACCCCGACGGGTGCGGCGCCCCGGGCGGGTCAGTCCGGCCGCACCTGCGTCTGCGCCAGCACCGACCGCAGCAGCGGACGGCTGGACTCCGTGGCCCCCAGCACCAGCAGGCAGCCTCCCGCCAGGCAGCCGACCAGCAGCAGCAGACCCGACGGGTCCGTCACCCCGGCGAACCCCAGCACCGGCGACATCATCACCACCGCGGCGCCCGCCGACCCGACGCCCACGGTGAGCATCGGCACCAGCACCTCGCGGCGGCGCACCGAGTCGAGCAAGCTCCGCCGGCGTGCCCGCCAGCACCTGCAGCGCGTACTCGCGCCGCCGGTCCAGCACGGAGGCGGCCTGGGTGATCCCCGCCGACGCCGCCGCCACCAGGAACGTGATCGTCAGCGTCAGCAGCGCGCCGCGCATCAGGTCGCCGGACAGGGTCTGCGCGGCCGCGCGCTCGGCGGCGGTCGCGTCCTGCGGCATGGTCGCCGACGTGATCGTGGGGATCACCGCGAGCGCCCCGGCGACGAACCCCGCCAGCCCCAGCCCGCCGACCACGCGCCAGATCGCCCGCGGGTCGTCGACGAGCCGCCGCGCCGCGAGCAGCTGCGCGGGCGTGCGCGCCAGACGCGCACGCCACCGGCCGAGCAGCCCGAGCACCCACGGGCCGATCAGGTTCAGCGCGCCGAACCCGAGCGCCAGCGACCCGACGCCGAACGCCGCGGCCGCGGCCCCGAACGCCCCGAGCGCCGCGGTCACCACCATGAACGTCCCCATCGCCGCGACCGCGACGACCGCCCGCACGGCCCGCATCGCCGGCGGCGTGTGCCGGCGCGCCACCCCGAGCGGGGAGACGACCACCCGACGCAGCGACACGACCCCGCTGACCACGGCGAGCAGCGGCACGACGACGCACGCCGCGAGCAGCACCGGCCAGCCGACCCACAGCTCCGCGACCGAGAACGTGCTGCCCTGGAACGGCACCCGGGTCCACACCGGCAGCAGCACGGCGTAGCCGACCATCCCCGCGAGCGCCCCGACCAGGCCCTGCCACGCGGTCTCGACCACGGTCAGCGCCACCACCTCGCGCGGGGTCACCCCCAGCAGGCGCAGCGTGGACAGGCGGGCGTCACGCCGGGCCACGCCGAGGCGCGCCGCCGACCCGCCGAGCGTCACCAGCGGCACCACCAGCAGCACCACCGCGATCCACGCGAGGATCACGTAGAACTCGGCGTTCTCCCGCTGGTACGCCCCCACCGGCGCGTCCGCGCGGCCCAGGAACCCCAGCAGGCCGCCGACCACCGACAGGGTCAGCGCGGTCATCACCGCGAACGCCGCCACCGCGAGCCCGGTGATCAGCCGCCCGTCGCGCCCGCC
This sequence comes from Cellulomonas sp. KU4C, assembly GCF_056868065.1. Classification (NCBI taxonomy): domain Bacteria; kingdom Bacillati; phylum Actinomycetota; class Actinomycetes; order Micrococcales; family Cellulomonadaceae; genus Cellulomonas; species Cellulomonas sp. KU4C. The sequence goes on from NZ_CP200322.1 coordinate 892,550, forward strand.
CGCCCGGCGCAGCCCCGGGGCGAGGGCCAGGACCGCCCTCACCGCGCACCGCCCGTGCGGACGTCGGCGACGACCCGGCCGTCCCGGACCTCGGTCCGCCGGTCGCACCACGCAGCGACCCCGGCGTCGTGCGTCACCACCACCAGGGACGCGCCCGCGAGCCGGGTCGTCTCCGTGAGCACCCGCATCACCTCGGCGCCGGTCGCCTGGTCGAGGGCGCCCGTCGGCTCGTCCGCGAACACGACCTCCGGCCCGGTGATGAGCGCCCGTGCCACCGCGACCCGCTGCGCCTGGCCGCCGGACAGCTCGCCGGGACGACGCTGCTCCATCCCCGCCAGCCCGAGCGACGCCAGCCACCGGCCCGCCAGCTCCGTGGCCTCCTTGCGCGGGGTGCCGAGCAGCATCGGCGCGAGCGCGACGTTCTCGATCGCCGGCAGCTCCGCGAGCAGCTGCCCGAACTGGAACACGAACCCGTACTGCCGCCGCCGCACCAGCGAGCGGGCGCGCTCGTCGAGGTCGTGCAGCCCCCGGCCCGACAGCGCCACCGTCCCGGAGTCCGGCACGAGGATGCCCGCCAGGCAGTGCAGCAGCGTCGACTTGCCCGAGCCCGACGGCCCCATCACGGCGACCGACTCCCCGGCCGCGACGTCCAGGTCGACGCCCGCGAGCGCGACGGTCGGGCCGAACCGCTTGACCAGGCCACGGGCGGACAGGCGGGCGGTGGTGGCGGGCGGTGGCGGGGCGGGGGTCTGCTGGCTCATGCGACCAGCGTCCGCCGGGACCCGCGGGCGGCGCGTCGGCCCGCGGTCGCGTCCGTGCGCGTCACGCCGTGCGACCGGGGGTGGACCGGACCGGGGGCGTCCGCCCGTGGGGGGAGCCCGGGTGCGGGCACGGAAGGACCCCCCGCACACCCGCCAGAGCTCACCTGCCCTTGCTGCCTTCCGGCCCTGGGGGGGTTCAGCGAGATGACGCCGCACGAGGGGTCGGGGACCAGCGTAACGCAGCGGCGGCACCGGTCCGGCACGGCCACGGGCCCGTCCCGGTCACGGGTCGCGCGACCAGGGGAATCGCTCGCTCGGGGCGCGGATCACCCGTCCGCGCCGTTCAGACGCCTGCCGCGCCTGTCGATACGGGTCAGTGCGACCGGACGACCGGCGCCACCCCGACATCCCGGCGGCCACGAGCCGCCCCTGCGAAAGGCTCCTCGTGGCTAACGTCGACTCGACCCTCACCGCCGCCATGTCGATCGAGGGCGCGATCGCCGTCGCGCTCGTCGACTACGACAGCGGGATGACCCTCGGGTCCGCGGGGTCGGGCCTCGACATCGACATCGCCGCGGCGGGCAACACCGAGGTCGTCCGCGCCAAGATGCGCACCCTCCAGGCGCTCGGCCTCACCGACGGCATCGAGGACATGCTCATCACGCTGTCCTCGCAGATGCACCTGATCCGGCTGCTGCAGAGCGAGCACGGCAAGGGCCTGTTCCTCTACCTGGCCCTGGACCGCAGCCGCGCCAACCTCGCGATGGCCCGCCGCCAGCTGCTCAACCTCGAGCGCGACCTGACGATCTGACGACCCGACCGCCGCACGCGCGGCCCGACCGAGCGAGGAAGAGCGACACCCCGTGATCATCCGCCAGAACGCGCAGCAGGCTGCCGCCAGCCTGCGGCACGCCGTCACCGGGATCCGCCGCGTGATGCTCGTGCAGCGCGACGGGACGCCGTTCAGCGACGACGGCCCCGAGGACACCCGCGACCACCTCGCGTCCCTCGTCATCGCGGGCATGGAGATGGCGCACCACACCGCCGCCGGCGCCGACCTCACCGGCCTCGCGACGTTCACGGTCAGGACCGACGACGGCGCCGTCGTCGCGACACCGGTCGGCGACCGGTACGCGCTGGCTGTGGTCGTCGACGCCGGGGTGAACCTCGTGCTGCTGCAACGCGCGATGACCCCGCAGGTCGACCAGCTGCTCGCGCTCGACGGCGGTGCGGTCGTCTGACCGGCGCGCGGGACCGGGAGGGGCGCCGAGATCGCCCGGACAGCCCCCCTCAGCGCCGGATTCGGTGCAGGCCCCCGGCTCGGGTACCCTCTACAGGCCGGGAGGATTCGCCTAGTGGCCTATGGCGCACGCTTGGAAAGCGTGTTGGGTTAACGCCCTCGGGGGTTCGAATCCCCCATCCTCCGCAGGTCGAAGGGCCCGTCACCGCGTTCGCGCAGGTGGCGGGCCCTTCGTCATGCCCGGGCACGGGCCCGGCCGGAGGTGAGCACCACGAAGAGGGGCTTGCGCCCGAGCAGCCGTGCAGCGGTAGAAAGGGCGGGTCGGCCGCCTGCCCGACCGTGGAGCGCCGGCCATACCGCCGGCCCACGCCCCCCGCCCGCAGGTCGTGGAACAAGCCGAAGGCCCGTCGGCGTCACGCCGACGGGCCTTCGATGAATACCTGTAACGGGATACGTTCCCCGCCTTCGCCCTGGAGTCTACGCACCGTGACCACAGCGTCTCAACCACCATCTCTCGACCCGGCGACCCTGACCCGGTACCTGAGCGCAGAGCGGCTCCGGCCGTACATGGTCTCGGCCAAGGGCAAGGTCGCCGGTGCGTTCACGCTCTACCGGTGGAACGTGGCCGCCTCGGCTGCGGTGTACGAGACGCTGCACCTCGCGGAGGTCGTCCTCCGGAACGCCATGGACACGCACCTGCGGACCTGGAACACCCGCTCGGACGCTCCGGATCAGGACGCCCCGCACTCCGCCGAGTGGACGCTCGACCCGCGTCAGCGGCTGACACTGATCCTCGGCAACGACCTCGATGACGCGAGACGGCGTGCAGCCAAAGCCGTCGCCCGCTCCCGGAGCCCCCGTCGTCCTGTGACGCACGGGGATGTGGTCGCCCAGCTCACCCTCGGCTCGTGGCGGTACATGCTGCCGGCCCGGAACCTTCGCAAGCGGCCGGCCAAGCGCGAGCTGTGGGAGACGGAGCTCCACAAGGCGTTCCCCCACGCTCCCGGCCACACCCACGTCGTGGACGACGTGGAAACGCTCTGGCTCCTGCGCAACCGCGTCGCACACCTGGAGCCGCTGCTCCGTCCGCGCGCCATCGAGGACGGCACGGCCGCACTCCGCCGTGTGATCGGATACATCGAACCGTCGATCTGCACGTGGCACGACTCCCAGTCGCGGGTGGCGGCAGCTCTCGCGTCCCGGCCGGCAGCCTAGGCGTCGCACCCGTCGGACGGTCCTGTCCCGCGGGAACAGCGCCCAGGTCGTACCCGCCGGATCACTCCGGCTGCTCCCCCTCGTCGGTCGACTCGTACAGCCCGAGCTCGTTGCCCTCGGTGTCCACGAAGACCGCCCACCAGCTCGTCGGGCTGATCTCGGTCCGCGGCATCACGACCCGGCCGCCGAGCTCGGTCACCTTCCCGAGCGCGTCGTCGATGGAGTCGACCTCCACGTAGCTGCGCGGGGCCTGGAGCCGCTCGTCGCGGGGCGCGAGGCCGCCGCCGCTGATCTGGTTCGGGGCCTGCCACATGGGGTAGCCCTCGAACCCCGGCATCTCCTCGATCGACCAGCCGAACACCCCGCCGTAGAACCGCTTCGCGCGGTCCACGTCGTCGACGGGGATGTCGGTGTGCGTGATGTCGCCGTGTGCCATCGCTGCCCCCAGGAACCCGGGCCGCCCCGCGCCGGTGCGGGGTCGACTCCGGTCATCGTCCCGCACGCGGTGCACCCGGGGCCAGGGGTCAGCGCCTCGGCTTGCCGCCGCCGACCGTGCGGAGCTTGCGCGCCGCGACGGCGAGCTGGACGTCGCGGTACTGCGCGGCGCGGTGCATCTGGCCGCGCAGGTCGCTGCCCGAGGGCCGGTGCCGCAGGTCGCACGGCACCTCGACGGCGACGAACCCCTTGCGGAGCAGGTCGATCGTCATGCCGGTCTCGACACCCCAGCCCCGCGCGAGCGGCGTGGCCGCCTCGAACGCCTCCCGGGTGAGGCAGCGCATCCCGGACAGCGGCTGGGTGGGCGTCCAGCCGGTCATCGACTGGATGGCCCGGCGCGCGGCCCCGACGACGATGCCACGACCACCCGCGCCGGGCTGCGGCGGGAGCAGCGCGATCGACACGTCGGCGGTGCCCTCGAGCACCGGCGGGACGAGCGGGGCGGTGTTCACGGCGGTGTCGCCGAGGTCGCCGTCGATGAACAGCAGCAGGCGCGGCGGGCGGTCCGGGGCGTCGCGCATGGCGACGACGGCGGCGCCGGTCTCCATCGCGGCGGCCTTGCCGCGGTTGTGCGAGTGCCGCACGACGACGGCGCCGGCCTCGCGGGCGACGTGCTGGGTGTTGTCCTCCGACCCGTCGTCGACCACGAGCACGAGGTCGACGTGCGGGATCGCCCGGGCCGAGCGGACGGTGGCGGCGATCCGCCGGGACTCGTCCTTGGCCGGGATCACGACGGCGACGCGCTGCCGCGTCCGGCCGGTGCGGGCGGTCGTCGTCGGGGTGTCGAGCGGGGCCGGCGGCTGGGCCTTGGGGCGCCGGGGCTTGCGGGCGGGCTTCTGCCCGGCCTCGGCGGCGGCGTCGGGGGTGCCGGAGGCGTCCTCGCCCTGAGCAGGGCGGTCCTCGCCCGGTCGCGCCTCGGTGGTCTCGTCCGCCTCGCCTGTCACCTGGCACAGCCTAACGACGTGGCGGGCCACCCGCGTCCTGCGGGGGCCGGACACGCGGATGCTGCACAGGACGGCCACGACCGGGGCGCGTCCCCGTCACCTGCGGGTCCGCCGCCCGCCCGACGGGGACGGCGCCGGCCCCACGGGGACGGCGCGGGGCCGGGGGACGACGCGGGGCGCCCACCCGGGGACGACGCAGGCCGCCCGCCCGGGGTCTCCCGGGGGGCGGCCTGCGGGGCGTCACGTGGTCAGCGGAGCGTGACCTGCCGGGCGACGATGCCGGCGCGGGCGCGGCGTGCGTTCGCGTCGAGCGGCTCGGTGCTGGCCAGGGCCTCGGCGAACTGCGGGGCGAACGCGGCGAGCGGCGCCTCGACGTCCTCGGCCTCGCTGCCGCGCGCCAGCTCCCAGACGGGCACGACCAGACCGTTGGACCGGAAGTAGCCGATGAACTTCGCGCCCTCGAACCCGGACTCGCGGCGGCCGTGCAGGCGGGCGAGGCCGTCGATGACCTGCTGCTCGTCGTGCGGCTGCGCCCAGCGCAGGTACTCGCGGGCGCCCATGCGGACCCAGTACGCGGCGTCGACGGCCGCGACCTTGTGCGTGTCGACGACGCCGGCGTCGGCCTCCTCGATGGCGGCCTTCAGCTCGGGCGTCATCTCGGTGTCGGCGGCGACCCAGTACGCGAACGACTCCTCGACGGTGACCTCGAACGGCACGGTCAGGTCGAGGACGTCCTGCAGGCGCGGGCCGGGGCCGGGGAGGCCGACCTGCTGCACGGCGGTACCCGGCTCGGACTCGAGCGCCTCGACCAGCGCGGCGGCGAGGTCGCGGCTGGCGTCGCCGGAGCTGCTGACGGTCTGGAGGGCGAGCAGGACGACGCCGTCGGCGCGGTGCAGCGCGGCCCAGCCGTCGGGCAGGACGGTGGTGACGGTGATGTCGCGGGCGCCGTGCTCCGCGGTGGTGCGCGCGGTCGCGGTGGCGGCGGGCACGAGCTCGCGCAGGGCGACCCAGTCGGGCTCCGAGGGGAGCCCCTCGAAGGGGCGCAGCACGAACTCGACGGAAGATGCGGTGGCCATGCGCCCCAGGCTACCGGCCGCCGCACGGGACCCGCGGACGGTCGTCCACAGGTTCGCCGTACGACCCGTCGGGAGGTCGGCTTCGGTGGCAGGATCGGGGGCATGGACCCGCGCGCCGGAACCCCCGCCCAGCCCTCCGACCTGGTCGACGTCGAGGCGATGCTCGCCGCGTACGTCGACCGTCGCCCCGACCTCGACGACCCCGCCCAGCGCGTGGTGTTCGGCACCAGCGGCCACCGGGGCTCCAGCCTCGACGGCGCGTTCAACGAGGCGCACATCGTCGCGATCACCGCCGCGATCGTCGAGTACCGCCGCGCGCAGGGCACCGACGGCCCGCTGTTCATCGGCCGGGACACCCACGGCCTGTCGCTGCCGGCCTGGCAGACCGCGCTCGAGGTCCTCGCGGCCGCCGGGGTCGAGGTCCGCGTCGACGCCCGCGACTCATGGACCCCGACGCCGGCCGTCTCGCACGCGATCCTCCTGCACAACGGCGCCGCGACCTCCGAGGGCGTGCGGGCCGCCGGCCCCGGCCTCGCGGACGGCATCGTCGTCACCCCGTCCCACAACCCGCCGCGCGACGGCGGCTTCAAGTACAACCCGCCGCACGGCGGGCCCGCGGGGTCCGAGGCGACGTCCTGGATCGCGAACCGCGCGAACGACCTGCTCGCCTCCGGGGTGGACCGGGTCCCCCGGGTCGGCCTCGACGCCGCGCTCGCCGCGGACACGACCCGCAAGCACGACTTCCTCGGCGCGTACGTCGACGACCTCGTGCACGTGCTCGACCTGGACGCGATCCGGTCGGCCGGCGTGCGGATCGGCGCGGACCCGCTGGGCGGCGCGTCCGTCGAGTACTGGGGCGCCATCGCCGAGCGGTACGGGCTGGACCTCACGGTCGTGAACCCGAAGGTCGACCCGCAGTGGGCGTTCATGACGCTCGACTGGGACGCGAAGATCCGGATGGACTGCTCGTCGCCGTCCGCGATGGCCTCCCTGGTCACCGCGATGCAGGGCGACGCACCGTTCGACATCGCCACGGGCAACGACGCGGACTCCGACCGGCACGGCATCGTCACCCCCGACGCCGGGCTGATGAACCCGAACCACTACCTCGCGGTCGCCATCCGCTACCTGTACTCCGGCGCGCGGCCGGGCTGGCCCGCCGACGCGGCCATCGGCAAGACGCTGGTGTCGTCCTCGCTGATCGACCGGGTCGCCGGGAGCCTCGGACGCCGCCTGCTCGAGGTGCCCGTCGGCTTCAAGTGGTTCGTGCCCGGCCTGCTCGACGGCTCGGTCGGGTTCGGCGGCGAGGAGTCGGCGGGCGCGTCGTTCCTGCGCACCGACGGCAGCGTGTGGACGACCGACAAGGACGGCATCATCCTGGCGCTGCTCGCGTCCGAGATCCTCGCCACCACCGGGAAGTCCCCGTCCCAGCACCACGCCGAGCTGGTCGGCGAGTTCGGGCAGTCCTGGTACGCCCGGGTCGACGCGCCCGCGACGCTCGAGCAGAAGGCCACCCTCGGCAAGCTGTCCCCGGAGCAGGTCACCGCCACGACGCTCGCCGGCGAGGACATCACCGCCAAGCTCACCGCGGCGCCCGGCAACGACGCCCCGATCGGCGGGCTCAAGGTCACGACCGAGAACGCCTGGTTCGCGGCCCGGCCCTCCGGCACCGAGAACGTCTACAAGATCTACGCCGAGTCGTTCGTCAGCCCGGAGCACCTGACCCAGGTGCAGGCCGCGGCGAAGGACGTCGTCTCCGACGCGCTCGGCGGCTGACCCGACCGGGGCCGGTGGTCGCGCGTCCGCCACGGACCGCGTGACCACCGGCCCGGCGCGCGTGCCGTGCGGGCCGCACCTAGCGTGGGCGGGACACCCGCACACCCCAGGAGGACGTGATGAGCACCGACGCACCGCACCCCGAGGGCGCACCCGACGCGCTCGCCGACCCGCAGGTCGACGAGGTCCGCGACGACGAGATCTCCGACGACGAGGTCGCCCGCTCGATGCCCGACGCGGCGACGAGCGACCAGGACCCCGCCTCCTACCTCAACCCCTGAGGGCCGGCGCGCGCGGTCAGGACGCGGCCGCGCGGCGCAGCGCCACCACCAGCGCGAGCGGGGCGACCGACTGCGCCCCCGCGACCAGGCGCTCCGTCAGCCCGACCAGCTCGCCGTCTCCGGTGAGCTCGACGACGAACCAGCCGAGCAGCGCCAGCAGGGCCGCGCTCGTGGGCAGCGCGACGCCGCGCCGCAGCGGGCGCGCGCCCCGTCGCCGGGCCACTGCCGCGGGCCACAGGGCGAGCGCGCCGAACGCGATCCCGGCCGCCACCGCGTGCGCCGTCGGCACCCGGTCCACCGGCAGCAGGCCGACCGCCGCCGTGCCCGCGCCCCCGAGCGCCAGCAGCAGCCGCCCCGGCAGCGGAACGCCGCGCGACCCCGCCGCCGTCACCAGGTGCGCGGCACCCGTGACCAGCAGCCCCGCGGTCATCACCCCGGGACTGTCGACCGCCGCGGTCGCGAGCTCGCTGATCGTCGCGCGCACCGGGTCGAACCCGTCCTGCACCGCCGCCGCGAGGGTCCAGCCGCCGATCATCGCGACGGGCGCCGCTGCCGCGGAGACGAGCGCCCAGGCACGGGGCGTGGGCTCGGCCCGGTTCGGGGGCTGGGCCCGGTTCGGGGGCTGGGGTCGGTCGGGGGTCGGCACCGCGGCACCGTAGCCCCGGGGGGTCGGCCGCGCAGGGTGGAAGATTCGGCCCGACACGCCGGGCGTGTCGGACAGCATGGATCCACGCCCCCCCCGGGGGGCGACGAGTCCGGGGCGGGTCAGCGGGCGTCGGGGGTGACGAGGTCGGCGTAGTCGGGGTGGTCGTCGACGAAGGCGCGGACGAACGGGCACTGCGGGTCGATCCGGTCGCCCGCCGCGCGCACGGCGTCGAGGGCCGCCCGCACGAGGGCCGAGCCGACGCCGTGGCCCTCCTGACGCGGGTCGACCTCGGTGTGGGTGAAGACGACCACGCCCGGGCGGCGCCGGTACTCGGCGACACCGAGCACGGTGCCGTCGGCGTCGCGGGCCTCGAAGCGGTGCTCGTCGGGCAGGTCGGTGACGGTCGGTGCGCTCATGCGACCGAGTATCGGCGGCGGTGCAGCGGCCCGCGCGATATCGGTGCGGGCCGTGTCGGCGGGGGGTGCGAGACTGGCCGGGTGCTGGGGCCCTACCGTGACGTGCTCGCCCGGCCGGGGGCGCTGGCGTTCTCCGCCGCCGGCGTGATCGCCCGGCTCCCGATGTCGATGGTGGGCATCCGGATCGTGCTGATGATCGAGGCGGTGCACGGCTCGTACGGACTGGCCGGCAGCGTGTCCGCAGTGTCGGTGCTGGCCCAGGCCGTCTGCTCGCCGCAGCTGGCCCGCCTCGTCGACCTGCACGGCCAGGCGCGCGTGATGCGGCCCGCCATCGCGGTGTCGGCCACCGCGCTCGTGACGCTGGTGCTGTGCACGGTCGGCGGTGCGCCCGTGTGGACGCTCTACGTGGCGGCGGGCGCCGCGGGCGCGACGATCGGGTCGTTCGGCGCGCTGGTCCGCGCACGCTGGTCGCACCTGCTCGACGACCCCCGCTCGGTGCACACGGCGTACTCCCTCGAGTCGGCGCTCGACGAGCTGGTGTTCGTCGTCGGACCGATCCTCGCGACGACCCTGGCGACCTCGGTGGCCCCCTCGGCGGGACTCGTCGTCCCGGTGGTGGGGATGCTGGTCGGCGGGTTCTGGTTCCTCGCGCAGCGGGCGACGCAGCCGCCGCCGCACCCCCGACCCGCCCCGACCGGGAGCGACGGCCGCCCGCAGGCGCGCCGGTCGGTGATGCGGTCGTGGGGCATGGTCGTGCTCGCGGTCGTGTTCGTCGCGATGGGCGCGATCTTCGGCGCGACCGACGTCAGCACCGTCGCGTTCGCCGAGGAGGACGGCCGGCCCGGGCTCGCCGGCGTCGTCCTGGCGGTGTTCGCGTGCGGGTCGATGATCTCCGGCCTGCTGTACGGCGCCCGGCACTGGACGACGCCGCTGTGGCAGCGGTTCGCGGTCGGGATGGTCGCGCTCGCCGCCGGGGCGTCGCTGTTCGTGCTGGTCGACACGATGGTGGTGCTCGCGGTCGTCATGTTCGTCGCGGGGTTCGCGATCGCGCCCACGCTGATCAACGGCAACGGGCTGGTGCAGCACTTCGTGCCCCGGGAGCGGTTGACCGAGGGGCTGACCTGGGTCGGCACGTCGCTGGGCGTCGGGGTGTCGCTGGGGTCGTGGCTCGCCGGGACGCTGATCGACCGCCAGGGCTCGCACGGCGGGTACCTCGTGGTGGTCGGAGCGGCGGTGCTGGCCGTGCTCGCGGTGGCCGCGTCGCTGCGCGCCCTGCGGTCGGGGACCGCGGACCTCGGCGAGACCAGGGCCGGGGTCGACAGCGCGTCCGCGACCGGGCTCGACGCCACCGCCGAGGTCGTGGCCGCCGAGGTCGTGGCCGCGCCCCGGGTGGGCGGCGCGCCCGGGGTCGGCACCGCACGCCTGGACGCCGCCGACGTCCCGGCACCGCCCGCCCCGCCGCGCGAGGCGTAGCCACCCCGTCGGCACGTTGGCACCGCAGCCCGGGACGCCGCCCCACAGGTACGTCCGACCCACCGCGCGGGGCGTGCGACCACCCCGCGCGAGAGGGTCAGCGCAGCACGCCGCGCCGCGCGGCCTCCCCGTCGCCGCCGGCCGCGGACCGCCGCTCGGCGAAGATCCCAAGCACCAGCAGCAGCCCACCGGCCGCGAGCAGCGTGAGCAGCCACGGTCCGGCGGAGATCGTCCGGCCGATCTGGGCCGCGAACACCGACACGACCGCGACCGGGAGCGCAGCGGCGCCGACGACGAGCGGGGCGCGGAGCATCTGCCGCGCGCCGACCAGCATGAACCCGAGGGCCAGCACCACGACGAGGATCGCCCGCCACGTCATCGGGTCGGTCCAGATCGCCAGCATCGACGGGCCGAGGGTGGCGAGCACACCCGGCGTGAGGGTGGCGACGCTGCCCGCACGACCGGCGGGCCAGCCAGCCCGGTGACGCCGGCCGGGCTGGTCATGCTGGTCGTCCCGGTCGGACCGGTCGGGTGACCGGTGGGCCCGACCGCCCGCGTCGTGGCCGCGAGCGCGACCGCGCCCATCGCGGTGAGCGCGAGCCCGAGGGGCAGCGCGAACACCTCGACCCGCAGCTCGCGCGGGCTCCACGCCCCGATGGCCCACGCCAGCGCCAGGCACCACAGGGCCCAGCCGGGCGGCACCGCGGTGGCCAGCAGGTCGCCCGTCCGGCGGGCCTCCGACCGCACGGCCACGACGGCGAGCGCCAGCAGGGCGAGCTCGACGACCCAGCCGGTCCAGGTCAGCGCCCACGACGGCCGGGCCGCGGCGAGCGTGCCGACGGTCCCGGCGACGAGCGCGGGGGCCAGCGACCACCGGCGCAGCAGCGCGGCGCGACGGAGGCGGGTCGCGGTCGGGTCGACCGGGACGGGCCACCGGACACCCGGGACACCGGGCCGGCCCGGCGCACCCGTCGGACCGGGCACCGCCGACGGGGTGGCCGCCCGCACGGCCGCCGCCGCGCGGGCCGCACGGTCCGCGAGCAGCAGCCCGAGCGCGCCGAGCAGCAGCGCCCCGATCAGCGACCAGAGCAGGGCTGCGCCGAGCAGCCGGGCGTTGGCCACGCCCGACCCGGCCGGGGTGGTCGCGGCGAGGTGCACCGCCCGCACGGTGCCGGCGAGCGCGGCCGCCCCGCCACCCAGCACCGACGGGCCCGCGAGCGCCCGCAGCGTCCCGCGCTCCCCGAGGGGGCTGCGGGCCCGGCGGGCGGCGAGCAGGCCGACGGCGACCGTCGCCGCGGCGAGCCCGAGCAGCACCGCCGAGCGGACGCCGACGGCGCGGCCCGACGCCGCCAGGAGCAGCGAGGGCACGACCGCGAGCGCGACGCCCGCCCCGACGAGCCCGCGCCACCGGTCCGAGCGGCGGGCCAGCAGGGCCCCGACGAGGATCGCCGCGGCAGCGGGCGGTGCGGTGTACGCCTCGACCAGGCCGACGTCCCGCCACGCGAGCGCGGACCACACCACGCCGCACCACAGCAGAGCAGCGCCCCACCAGACGGGTCGGCGGTCGGCCTGCCGGGCCACGACGGAGGCACCGGCGGCGAGCACGGCGCAGAGCACGAGCACGGTGTCCGCGCCGGTGGTCGAGCGACCCACGCCCAGGAGCAGGGCCAGCGTGCCGGTCCCGGCCGCGGCGAGCTCGACGACCGGGCGCACCTGCTCGGACGTGACGCCCGGGGCCCGGCGGCGGACGCGGTCGGCGACGCCGGGTGCCGCCACCACCGCGGCAGCGGCCAGCACGGCGACGACGGGCAGCAGCACCGGGGAGCCCGAGCCGGGCAGCAGCAGGGCGCCGGCGGTGATGACGACCACCGCCACGGACGGCAGGACCAGGCCCGCCGCGACGAGCCGCAGCCACGCCGGCACCTGGCGGGCGCGGGTGTCGAGGAGCAGCACCTCCAGCAGGACCAGCGCGGCGGCGACGCCGGCGCCCCACCACGTGCGCTCGACGGCGACCGACCCGATGCCGAGCACCGCCGGGAGCGCCGCGACGACGAGGACGCCGGCCCAGGTGGCGTCGGTGACCCGCCGCAGCACGGTGAGCAGCGCGCCGAGCGCCAGCAGCACGACCGCGACGGTCCCGATCACGCCGAACGCGTCCCAGCCATCGGCCCCGAGCAGCACCGCGAGGACCGCGGCGCCGTAGCCGGTGGCGACGCCGACCAGCACGCCCCGCAGCTCGGCGGCGACCAGCGCCCGCGCCCGCAGCACGAGCAGGACCACGACGACCGCCCCCACGGCGATCGTCGGGCGGGACGACCAGGTGAGCAGGCCCAGCAGCGCGACCTGCCCGGCGGCCACGGCCGTGAGCGTGCCCCGCCACGGACCCGGCAGCGGGTGGTCGGCGCGCAGCGCACGGCGGGGCGGCACCCGACGGGCGACCTCGACCAGGGCGACCGCGACCAGCGCCTCGGCGACCAGCAGCGGGACCGCCCACGGGCGCAGCAGACCGGCACCGAGCACGACGGCGAGCACCGCCGCCAGCGGCAGGCACGCCTGGCCGACCCGCACCACCGCGGGCGCCCGCCGCGCCGCCACGGGAGCGGGCGCACCCGGCGCACCGGCGACCGGCGTCAGCGACCCGAACCGGGGCGCGGCCGGCAGCGCCGACCCGGACGCGGGGGCGAGGGGCAGCGCCGGCGCCGGCACCGCCGCCAGCCGCAGGCGGGCGGCCCCCGCGCACGCCCCGGCGAGCACGACCGCCGCCAGCGCCGGTCCGAGCCCTGCGCCGGGCACCGACGCGGCGTACGCGTCGCCGGGGAGGGTCGTCGGCAGGGTCAGGTCGACGGCGCCGAGCAGGGCCAGCGTGGCCACGCCCCCGGCCAGGACGCCCGGCAGCGCCACGACGACGAGGGCGACCCAGCCGCCCGAGACCAGCGCCCGGTACCGGGCACCGGCGTCCCGCTCCCGCCCGCGGCGTCGCGGGACCAGGACCAGGACCGCCCAGACCGCGGCCGCGGCCAGCGCCGCCACCCCGGACGCGGCCCGGACCGATCCCACCGGGGCGAGCCCGCCGGCGAGCACCGCGAGCGCCCCGGCCGACGCGGTCCACGCGGTGGCACCACCGGCGACGGCCTGGGCGCGGGCGACCCCGGCCGCGAGCAGCAGCGCGATCGCCGTCCCGCCGGCGACCCAGCCCCGCGCGGGCGGGTCCAAGGACACCGACTGCGCGACGGCGCCGGCCAGCAGGCCGACGGCCGCGACGGTCAGGAGCGCGTCGACCGCGTCGGTCGTGCCGCCGAACCGCTCGTGCACCCGACGTCGGTAGCGGGTCCGGACCAGGGTCGCGAGGGCCGCGCCGAGCAGCCCGAGGTTCCACGCCCAGCCGGACCCGACGGCCCCGGCGACGGAGAGCGGCACCACCGGCAGGACCAGCACGAGCGTCGTCCACGAGCGCACCCGCAGGGCGAGTCCGGCCACGGGGACCCCCACGCCGACGACCAGCAGCAGCACGGCGAGCACGACCCACCGCCACGAGCCGTCCGCGAGGTAGGCGGCGACCCAGGCGTCGACCACGCACAGCGCGGCGACGAGCCCCCCGACCGCCTCGGCCGACGAGCCGATCCCGGTGCGGCGGAGCATGAGCGTGCCCGTCGCGGCGAGGCCGGTCGCGAGCAGCAGCACGAGCACGCGGGCGCCGGGCTGGTCGGCGAGCACGAAGAACGCGAAGACCAGGGCGGCGGCCGCGACGAGCCCGGCACCCGCCAGGGCGAGCAGCCGTGCGACGTCGACCGTCGGTGCCGCCGACGGTCCGGGGTGGCCGGGGCCGGCCGGGTACGGGCGGACCGGGTAGGGGCGGGGCTGGAACGGGCCGGCGGCGGGGGCACCGGGACGGCCGACGGGCGGCGGTCCCCAGCCGGGCCGGGCCGGCCCCACCGGGGCGGGTCGCCCGACCGGCGGACCCGCGGGTGCCACGAACCAGCCGCCCCCGGCGACGGGCGCGGGTGCCGCAGAGCCGCCGGACTGCGCCGCGCGCGCCTGCTCGATCACCGCGTGCCGCGCGTCGAGCGCGCGCACGGCCTCCCGGGAGGCGTCGGCGATCCGGACGCCCACGGGTCCGTCGAGCGCGAGCCCGCAGGCGGCGCACCGGGGCCCGGTGAGGGTCGCGCCGCACGCCGGGCAGCGGGAGAAGTCGGTCAGCTCGCGGCGGGCGGCGTCCGCCGAGGTCGGTTCCACGCTCCGTAGCGTGCCAGCCCGCGGGTACTCAACCCCCGTCGTCCACAGGACCTACCTAGTTCTTCACCAGGTCGGACCCGCTCCCGGGGTGCCGACGTCCGCGCACCGGGCGACGCTGGGGGCGCCTCGGCGTGCGACCGGGGCCCGTCCCGCGTGACCGACGAGACACCGCCCACCGGTGGCCGGTCGCGATTCATGGGATGAATATGGACCCGAGGATCGACGTGAGGAGCACGGCATGGCACGCAGCAGCACGGTGGCCGACCAGCTCGTCGCCCAGGTGATCGCCGCCGGGGCACGACACATCTACGGGATCGTCGGGGACAGCCTGAACCCGGTCGTCGACGCGATCCGCCGGGCGCGGGCCGCGGGCGCCGACATCGAGTGGGTGCACGTCCGCCACGAGGAGGCCGCCGCGTTCGCCGCCGCCGCCGAGGCCGAGATCACCGGCAACCTCGCCGTCTGCGCGGGCTCCTGCGGCCCCGGCAACCTGCACCTCATCAACGGCCTGTACGACGCGAACCGCAACCGGGTCCCCGTGCTCGCCATCGCCTCGCACATCCCGAGCGCCCAGATCGGCACGCAGTTCTTCCAGGAGACGCACCCCGACCGGCTGTTCCTCGAGTGCTCGGTGTACTCCGAGATGATCTCGTCCGCCGAGCAGGCCCCCCGGGTCATCCGCAGCGCGATCCACCACGCCTACGGCGCCCCCGGCGTCGCCGTGCTGACCATCCCGGGCGACGTCGCCGACCTCGAGGCGCCCGCCGCCGGCACCGACACCCTGACCCGGCCGAGCCGGCCCCGCGTCATCCCGGCGACCTCGGACGTCACCGCGCTCGCCGACGCGATCGACGCCGCGAAGAAGGTCACGATCCTCGCCGGCGCCGGTGTCCGCGGCGCGCACGACGACGTCCTCGCGCTCGCCGACGCGATCGCCGCGCCCGTGGGCCACAGCCTGCGCGGCAAGGAGTTCATCCAGTACGACAACCCGTTCGACGTCGGCATGACCGGCCTGCTCGGGTACGGCGCGCTGCAGTCCGCGATGGACGAGGCCGACCTGCTGGTCCTGCTCGGCACCGACTTCCCCTACGACCAGTTCCTGCCCTCGGGGGTGCGCACCGCGCAGGTCGACATCGACCCCACCCACCTCGGGCGCCGCACCCGGACCGACCTGGCCGTGGTCGGCGACGTCGGCGAGACCGTGCGCGCGCTGCTGCCGCTGGTCACGCGCAAGAAGTCCCGGCGGTTCCTGGACTCGATGGTCAAGAAGCACGAGAAGGCCATGTCGGGCGTCGTCGGCGCGTACACGAAGGACGTCGAGCACCACACGCCGATCCACCCCGAGTACGCCGCGGTGCTGCTCGACGAGGAGGCCGCCGACGACGCCGTGTTCACGGTCGACACGGGCATGGGCAACGTCTGGGCGGCGCGCTACCTGACCCCGAACGGCCGCCGCCGGGTGATCGGGTCGTTCCTGCACGGGTCGATGGCGAACGCGGTCCCGCACGCCATCGGCGCGGCGTTCGCGGCCCGGGAGACCGGTGCCCCGCAGAAGCACGTCGTCGCGATCGCGGGCGACGGCGGCCTGTCGATGCTGCTGGGCGAGCTCATCACGCTGGTCCACTACGACCTGCCGGTGAAGATCGTCCTGTTCGACAACGCGACGCTCGGGATGGTCCGCCTGGAGATGCTGGTCGACGGGCTGCCGAGCTACGGCACGGACTCCCCGTCGATCGACTACGCGGCGGTGGCGCGCGCGGTCGGCATCCCGTCGGTCCGCGTCGAGGACCCCACGCAGATCCGCACGGCGCTGCGCGAGGCGTTCAGCCACGACGGCCCCGCGCTGATCGACCTGGTGACCGACCCGCGCGCGCTGTCGCTGCCCCCGAAGATCACGCGGGCGCAGGTCAGCGGCTTCACGGCGGCGATGAGCAAGGAGATCCTCGGCGGCGGCATGGGCGAGGTCATGGCGATGGCCCGCAGCAACCTCCGCAACATCCCGCGCCCCTGACCGACGCGCCCGACCCACCGCCCCGCCGAGACAGGACCTCCGCCGCGAGACAGGGCCGCCGGACGCCCTTTCTCGGCGCCGCGGTCCTGTCTCGGCGTCAGTGCAGGTCGCCGAGGGCGGCGCGGATCTCCGCCGTGATCGTCGTCATCGCGCGCTCGGCGCCGTCGGGGTCGCGGCGCCGGACCGCGTCGGCCACGGCCTCGTGGGCGTCGAGCGCCTCGGCGCGGGGGCGGCTCGGCATCAGGCCGTGACGGGTGCGTCCGGCCAGCACCTCGGCGACCACGTCGGTCAGCGCGGCGAACATCTCGTTGCGGCCGGCGCGCAGCAGCAGCGCGTGGAACTCGACGTCGCAGGCCAGGAACTCGTCGAGCCGGCCGGCCTCCCCGTGCGCGCGCATCTGCGCGACGAGGGCGAGCAGCCGGTCGACCTCGGCGGCGTCGGCGTGCCGGGCGGCGGCCGCGGCGGCGACGGGCTCGACGGCGGCGCGCAGTTCGGTGAGCGACCTCAGCTGCCCGAGGCGCCCGGGGCCGGCGAGCCGCCAGCGGATGACGCGGGCGTCGAACACGACCCAGTCGGCGGCGGGGCGCACGACCAGGCCGACGCGGCGGCGCGAGGTGACGAGGCCGAGGTGCTCGAGCATCCGCATGGTCTCGCGCGCGACGGTCCGGGAGACGCCGAACCGCTGCTGCAGCTGCTCCAGCGTGAGCACCGACCCCTCGGCGAGGACGCCGGAGGTGATCTCGGCGCCGATCACCTCGAGCAGCCCGTTGTGCAGCACCTCGACGGCCACGCCCACTCCCTCTGCCCCCGGCGGTGCGTCCCCTCGACGCGCGGCCCCCGGAGGGCCGTGCCAGGGTCGCACACAGGCGTGGCGACGGCGGCACGGCCGCCACGACCAGCGACGACGCGTTAGGTGCGACCTTTGGCTTTTAAAGATCGCACCTTTGTGCCAGAGTGTCCGTCACCTCGGGGCGATCCGGGGTGGCCCGGACGCTCGCCGCCCGGACAACGACGTCAAGGAGGGGCAGCGATGCCGGAGGTCCAGCACCTGGTGGTGATGGGGGTCTCGGGGTCGGGGAAGACCACGACCGCCCAGATCCTCGCCGAACGCCTGAACTGGCCGTACGCCGAGGCCGACGAGTTCCACCCGCAGAGCAACATCGACAAGATGTCGGCCGGCACGCCGCTGACCGACGAGGACCGCTGGCCCTGGCTGCGCGCGATGCGCGACTGGCTGACCGAGCAGTCCCGCGCCGGCCGGTCGACGATCGTCACCTGCTCCGCGCTGCGCGTCGTCTACCGCGACGTGCTCCGCGAGGCCGAGGGCCGGGTCCGGTTCGTGCACCTCGACGGGACGATCGAGTCCATCGGCGACCGCATGTCCGGCCGCGCCGGGCACTTCATGCCGACGTCGCTGCTGCCCTCGCAGTTCCAGACGCTCGAGCGGCTGACCGACGCTGAGGACGGCGTCGTCGTCCCCGTCGAGGTCTCCCCGCACTCCGTCGCCGACGCCGCGCTGCGCGAGCTCGGCATCGACGTCACCACGGCCCGCGCGACGACGCCGGCGCCCTCGACCCCCGCCCAGGAGTCCTGATGTCCCTGCTCCCCACGGCCGGCGCGCTGCTCGCCGCCGCCGACGACGCCGCCCCCGCGGTGTCCGACACCCGCCTGATCGTCGCCGCCGTCATCGGCATCGCCGTGATCGTCGCGCTGATCGTCTGGGTCAAGCTGCACCCGTTCCTGTCGCTGATGCTCGGCGCGGGCGTGCTCGCGGTCGCCGCCGGTCTGTCCTACGTCGACGCGTTCAGCAGCTTCACCGACGGCCTCGGATCGACCGTCGCCGGCGTCGGCATCCTCATCGCGCTCGGCGCGATCATCGGCAAGATGCTGATCGACTCCGGCGGGGCCGACCAGATCGTCGACACCGTGCTCGCGAAGACCCCCGCGAAGCGCCTGCCGTGGGCGATGGCGTTCGCCGCGTTCATCATCGGCATCCCGCTGTTCTTCGAGGTCGGCGTCGTCCTGCTGATCCCCGTCGTCATGCTGGTCGCCCGGCGGTCCAAGCTGTCGATGATCGCGGTCGGCATCCCCGCCCTGGCCGGCCTGTCCGCGCTGCACGGCCTGGTGCCCCCGCACCCCGGACCGCTGATCGCCATCGACGCCCTCGGCGCCAACCTGGGCCTCACGCTCGGCCTCGGCCTGCTGGTGTCCATCCCGACCGTCGCCATCGCGGGCCCGCTGCTCGCCAAGCCGATGGCCCGCTGGGTCCCGCTGGAGCCGCCGACCGAGATCATCGGCGGGGCCGACCGCGACGACGACGCCACCAAGCCGTCCTTCGCCGTGGCGATCACCGTCGTGCTGCTGCCCGTCGTCCTCATGCTGGCCCGCACGCTGGCCGAGACCATCGGGTTCCAGGACTCCGGCGCCGGCCAGGTGCTCGACTTCATCGGCACCCCGCTGGTCGCGCTGCTCATCACGTCGCTGGTCGCGCTGGTGCTGCTCGGCACCGCCCAGGGCCGCACCCGCAGCCAGGTCAGCAAGCTCGTGGACTCCTCGTTCGCCCCGATCGCCAGCATCCTGCTGATCGTCGGCGCGGGCGGCGGTTTCAAGCAGACGCTGGTGGACTCCGGTGTCGGCGACGTGATCGCCAAGGGCCTCGCGGACGCCCCGATCTCCCCGCTGCTCGCCGCCTGGCTGGTCGCGGTCCTGATCCGCGTCGCCACGGGCTCCGCGACCGTCGCGACGGTGACCGCCGCCGGCATCGTCGCCCCGCTCGCCGAGGGTCTGCCGGCCACCCACGTCGCGCTCATGGTGCTGGCGATCGGCGCCGGCTCGGTGTTCCTCAGCCACGTGAACGACGCCGGGTTCTGGCTGGTCAAGGAGTACTTCAAGATGACCGTCGGCCAGACGTTCAAGACCTGGTCGCTCATGGAGTGCGTGCTGTCGGTGACCGCGCTGATCGTGGTGCTGCTGCTCAGCCTCGTGATCTAGCGGTCCCCCGCACGCGACAGCAGGGCCCCGCCGGTTCGTCCGGCGGGGCCCTGCTGCGTCCCTGGCGTCAGCCCGCCGGCGGCGGCGTGACCGGCGTCGTCGGCGCCGGAGCGCCCTGGGCCGACGGGGCCGGCGTGGCCGGCTCGTCGTCGCCGGAACGGGACACGGCGCTCTTCACCGCGTCCACCGCCTTGTCCTTCAGCGCGACGCCCTGGTCCTTGGCGAACTGCGCGGCCGTCGACTCCAGGTCGTCCACCCGCGACTGCACGCGCGGGTCGTGCCAGGCGTCGGACGCCCAGCCCTTGATCTTCTCGAACTGCGCGCGACCTGCGCGGGTGCCGAGCACGTAGCCCACCCCCGCGCCGAGGACGAATGCGAGCTTGCCCTTCATGCGTGACCTCCGGTTGTCGGTGCCTGGTGGTCCGTCCGACAGTAGGCGCGGGCCACGGGCCGTGCCCGGTGAGCGGGCGTTCCCCGCGCGCGGTCGTCCCGACAGGGCCACAGTGGGCGCCGGAGGGGGTGGTCCGATGGCCGAGGCCGTGCAGGAGTCCGACCAGCAGCCCGCGCTGAAGCGGACGATCGGTCGGACCGTGCTGCTGCTGTTCGTGGTCGGCGACATCCTCGGCGCGGGCATCTACGCCCTCACCGGGACGGTCGCCGCGGAGGTCGGCGGGGCGATCTGGCTGCCGTTCCTGCTCGCGTTCGGGCTCGCGGCGCTGACCGCGACCGCGTACGCCGAGCTCGTGGCCCGGTACCCGCAGGCGGCCGGCGCCGCCCTGTACGCGAACCGGGCGTTCCAGCGGCCGTTCCTGACGTTCCTGGTGGCGTTCGCCGTGATGATGTCCGGCATCACCAGCGCGTCGGCGGCCGCCCGGGCGTTCGGCGGGGACTACCTCGCGGAGCTGCTGCCGTTCGGGGTGCCCGTGGTCGTCGCCGCCTGGGTGTTCCTCGGGCTCATCACGCTGGTCAACGTGCTCGGGGTGTCCGAGTCGGTGCGGGTCAACGTCGTCCTCACGCTCGTCGAGGCCAGCGGGCTGCTCGTCATCATCGGCATCGGCGCGTGGGCGCTGCTGCAGGGCGACGGCGACCCGGGGCGCGCGCTGCAGCTGGAGACCGCCGGGCCGGCGTGGATGGGCGTGCTCGGCGGGACCGCGCTGGCGTTCTACGCGCTGCTCGGCTTCGAGGACTCGGTGAACCTGGCGGAGGAGGCCCGGCACCCGCGGCGGGACTTCCCCCGGGCCCTGTTCGGCGGCCTGCTCGTCGCCGGGCTGATCTACCTGGCCGTCGCCTTCACGTCGTCGATGCTGGTGGAGACCGACGTGCTCGCGGACTCGACCGGCCCGCTGCTCGAGGTGGTCAAGGTCGCGGGCCTGGCGTTCCCGCCGTGGCTGTTCGCGCTGATCGCGCTGCTCGCGGTGATGAACACCGCGCTGATCAACATGATGATGGCGTCGCGGCTGGTCTACGGGATGTCGCGCGAGGGCATCGTCCCGGCGTTCCTCGGCCGGGTGCACGCCCGCCGCCGCACGCCGGTCACCGCGATCGCGTTCACGGTGGTGCTGGCCCTGACGCTGACTGCGACCGGCGACCTGGGCGACCTCGCGGACACCACGGTGCTGCTCCTGCTGCTGGTGTTCGCGGTGGTCAACGTCGCGGTCCTCGTGCTGCGCCGCCGACCGGTCGAGGACGACGAGGCCGAGCGGCCCGAGGGCGACTCGGCGCGGTCGTTCCGCGCGCCGACGTGGGCCCCGGTGCTCGGCGCCGTGGTCTCGCTCGTGCTCGCGTCCCCGCTGACCGGGCGGGACCCGGGCGTGTACGCGCGGGCCGGCGTGCTGCTGGCCATCGGCGTCGTGCTGTACCTGGTGAACCGGGTCGCGCGCGGGCGTACGGTCCCGTCATGACGACGCGCAAGGTACCCAAGGGCGTGTACGAGGCCGAGCTGTTCCGCCTGCAGTCCGAGCTCGTGACGCTCCAGGAGTGGGTGCGGGCCACCGGGTCCCGGGTGGTCGTGGTGTTCGAGGGCCGCGACGCCGCCGGCAAGGGCGGCACGATCAAGCGGATCACCGAGTACCTCAGCCCCCGCGTCGCGAGGATCGCCGCGCTGCCCGCGCCCACGGACCGCGAGCGCACCCAGTGGTACTTCCAGCGGTACGTCGCGCACCTGCCCGCCGCCGGGGAGATCGTGCTGTTCGACCGGTCCTGGTACAACCGCGCCGGGGTCGAGAAGGTGATGGGGTTCTCGACGCCCGCCGAGCAGGAGCGGTTCCTCGACCAGGCGCCCGGCTTCGAGCAGATGCTCATCGACGACGGCATCCTGCTGCGCAAGTACTGGTTCTCGGTGTCCGACGAGGTCCAGCTCAAGCGGTTCCGCTCCCGGCTGGACGACCCGGTGCGGCGGTGGAAGCTGAGCCCGATGGACCTGGAGTCGATCGCCCGGTGGGAGGACTACTCCCGGGCGAAGGACGAGATGTTCGCGCACACCGACACCCCGGCGAGCCCGTGGTTCGTCGTGGAGTCCGACATCAAGCGGAACGCGCGGCTCAACATGATCGCGCACCTGCTGTCGACGATCCCGTACCGGCCCGTCCCGCACGAGCCCGTGCACCTGCCCGACCGGCCACCGGCCGCCGACGACTACCGGCGCCCGCCGCGCGAGCTGTTCACCTCCGTCCCGGACCACGCCGCCCAGCTGCTCGGCGACCCGGAGGCGGACGCCTGAGCGACGGGTCCGGGCACCGGGGGTACCGTCCTGGGCGATGACGACGACCGCCCCGCCCACGATCGCCCCCGACGACCCGCGCGCGCCCGACGTGCTGGCGCTGCTGACCCGGCACCTCGAGCTCATGCACGAGCAGAGCCCGCCGGAGGACGTGCACGCGCTCGACGTCGACGCGCTGACCGCGCCGCACATCACGTTCGTCAGCGCGCGCGACGCCGACGGGACGCTGCTGGGCGTCGGCGCGCTGGCGGAGATCGCGCCCGGGCAGGGCGAGCTGAAGTCGATGCACACCGCCGCGGCCGCCCGGCGCCGCGGGGTCGCCGGCTCGCTGCTCGCCCACCTGGTGGACCTGGCGGTCGACCGCGGGTACGCCCGGGTCAGCCTCGAGACCGGCCCGGAGGACGGGTTCGCGGCGGCCCGTGCGCTGTACGCGCGCGCCGGGTTCGTGGCGTGCGGGCCGTTCGCGGAGTACCTGCCGAGCCCGCACTCGACCTTCATGACGCTGGACCTGACGGCCCGCTGACGCACGAGGACGCCCGGCGACGCCCGACGGCGATCGCGTCGGCTGGCGTCCCGACGCACCCCGACCTACCGTCAGGTCGGCCCTTCCTTCGAGACCCAGGAGATGACGTGGCTCAGGACGACCCCACGGGCCCGCGCCCGCAGACCGACAGCGGTCTGGAGTCGTCGCGACCCCCGCAGCGGTTCACGACGGTCCGCCGGTGGGAGCTGGACACGGTGACCGACCTGGCCCGGGTCCGCCGCGAGCTGCTGGCCGAGGTCACGGCACCGCACGCCACCCCGCAGCTCGAGCTCGGCCGCGTGCCGGAGAACATGGTCCTGGTGGCCTCCGAGCTCGCCACGAACGCCCTCGACCACGGCCTGCCCCCGACCGTCCTGTCCCTCGGGACGGACGGGCGGGACTATCTGCTCGACGTCTGCGACAGCGACCTCGAGTCGGTCCCGATGATCGCCGGCGAGCGCGCGGTCGGCGCGGGCGGGTTCGGCCTGCTGATCGCCCGCCGGCTGTCGCAGGACGTCGGCTGGTACACCGACGAGCAGACGAAGCACGTCTGGGCGGTCTTCCCCGCCCAGGGCCGGCCCGCCGGGACCTGACGACCCCGCCGGGGCCGGGGACCTCCGCCGGGGCCCGACGACCCCGGCGTGACCGGACGTCAGGCGCCGGTCGTGTCCTGCTCCTCGGGCGGGTCGGGCACGAGCAGCATGCCCGCGGACACCAGCCCCCAGACCACCGCGGCCCGGGTGTGCGGCCACGACCGGCCCGCCGCGCGGCGCACCTCGCCGCGGCGGAAGATCCAGCGCTCCCCGGCGACGGTCATGGCGACGGACCCGGCGACCAGCGCGGCCGCGGTGGCACCGACGACGACGCGGGCGCGGGGGGACATGCCGCCCAGCGCGTCGCGCAGCCCGACCGGCTCCTCCGGCGGCTCGGCGGTGCCGGTCGCCCGTCGGGCCTCCTGCTCGCGGCGGACGCGCCGGGCCGAGGCGTCCGCCCGGGCCTTGCGCAGGTCCGGCACGGCGGCGGCGGCCACGACGGCGGCGCACCCGGCCTTGGCCCAGCCGCGCGCGGTGCGCGACCGGATCAGGTCGGGGGTGGCGTAGTAGGCGGTGGTGGCGGCCCCGGTCACCGCGGCGACGAGCACGCGGGAGGCCGGCGGGGTCGTCGGCATGACGGTCCCTCCTGGTCGGCTGGTGGGTCCGTGCCACGCTAGCCCGGCCCCCGGGCGCGGGCATCCGCCTCCGGGTGGAGGTCGTGCGCCGTCAGGCGGAACCGGTCAGCGGCAGGGCGCGGACGGACCGGAACCGACGCGGCTGCCCGTCGACCGGGTCCGTGAACGCCACCTCGGCGGCCAGCAGCTGGAGCGGGTGCCGGAAGTCGTCGACCTCGACGTCCCGGACCTCGGGGTACAGCGGGTCGCCGACGATCGGGATGCCGAGCCCCAGCAGGTGCAGCCGGAGCTGGTGCGTGCGGCCCGTGCGGGGCGACAGCCGGTAGACCCCGAGCCCGTCGACCTCCTCGACCAGCTCGACCCGGGTCTCGGCGTTCACCGGCGCCCCCGGCACGACCTCCGCCTGCCACGAGCCCCGCTCCTTGCGGATGTGGTCCCGCACCACGACCGGCAGCTCCAGGTCCGGGCGCAGCGGCGCGAGCGCCCGGTAGGTCTTCTCGACCGCGCGCCGCTCGAACGCCGTCTGGTACGGCGCGCGCCAGCGGGCCTCGGTCGCGAGCAGCAGCAGGCCGGACGTCACCCGGTCCAGGCGGTGCAGCGGCGACAGCTCGGGCAGGCCCAGCTCCTCGCGCATCCGCACGACGACGCTCTGCCGCACGTGCCGCCCGCGCGGGATCGTCGACAGGAACGGCGGCTTGTCGACGACCACCAGGCGCTCGTCCCGGTGCACCACGTGGACCTCGCCGGGGACCTCCGGCTCCTCGCGGAGGTCGCGGTGGAAGAACACGAACAGGTGCGGCAGGTACGGGTCGTCCTCCCGGAGCGCGCGGCCGTCCTCCGCGACGAACCGCCCTGCCGCCAGCATCGCCGGCACGTCGACGTGCTCGGGCAGGCGATCCCGCAGCCACGCGCCCATCGTCGACCACGTCACCGGGTGCGCGCGGTCGCGGTCGGGCGTCCGGACCCACGCGGCCCCCAGCCCGTGGCGCGGCGGGAGCGGTGAACGGGGAGGCACGGGGCGATCGTACGGTCGCCTCCCGGACGCCGGCCGCGCCCCCTCCCGCAGCGCCCCCTCCCGTCGCGTCCCCTCCCGTCGCGTCCCCTCCTGCAGCGCCGAGACAGGACCGGCGCGTCGAGACAGGGCGCTCGGGGGCCCTGTCTCGACGCGGAGGTCCTGTCTCGGCATCGCCGCACCGAGGCCCACGGCACTAGTTGGCGATACCAGGTAGTGGGCGCTACCGTGGAGCCATGGCCCCACCCGTCCGCGACAGCCAGCTCCTCAAGGGCGTCCTGCCGATGCTCGTCCTCGCGGCGCTCACCGAGCAGGAGTCCTACGGCTACCAGCTCGTGAACCGCCTCCACGACGCCGGTCTCACCGACCTCACCACCGGGACCGTGTACCCGGTGCTCAACCGCCTCGAGCGCGACGGGCAGATCCGCTCGCGGCTCGTCCCGTCCACCTCCGGACCCGCCCGCAAGTACTACCGGCCGACCGACGACGGCGCCGACGAGCTGACCGCCGCGTCCGCCGCCTGGGACGCCCTCGACCGCACGGTCCGCACGGTGCTGTCCGCCGCCCGCACCCCCCACCACGAGGAGACCCGATGACCTCCCTGCGCGACCGCCTGCATCGCGACCTCACGATCACCCGGTTCTCCTGGGCCGTGCAGGACCACCCGCAGTCCCGGCACCTCACCCGCGAGCTGCGCCGCGAGCTCGACACCACCGCCGCCGAGATCGGGATGGCCCGCGCGATCGCCGACCTCGGCAGCCCCCGCGCGCTCGCCGACGGCCACCTCGCCGAGCTCGACGGCCCGGCGCCGCGCTGGACGGCGGGCGCGGTCTGGGGCGGGATCGTCCTCGCGTTCGTGCTCTACACGCAGATGGCCTACGCGTTCGGCACCCTGGACGCGCTCGCCGGTCTCGCCGGGACCGACACCCTGACCGCGCACCGCGAGGTGGTCGGCGCCCGCATCACGTTCGAGGCCGGCCCCGACGGGCTGATGTCGACGCTGCGCCCGTCCTGGGGCTGGTTGCTGCTGCACGTCCTCGCGTTCACCGTGCCGTTCCTGCTCGGCGCCCGGGTCTGGCGGGTCCGGCCCGCGCGCCGGCGTCCCGCGGTCCGACCCGCGACCGGCGACGCTCGGGCCTGAGCACGACGCCCGGACCGGGGCGGTCCGACCGGAGGCTGACGCGTCACCGACCTGCGTCTCCGTAGCGTCGTGGCCCGT
Organism: Cellulomonas sp. KU4C; assembly: GCF_056868065.1. Classification (NCBI taxonomy): domain Bacteria; kingdom Bacillati; phylum Actinomycetota; class Actinomycetes; order Micrococcales; family Cellulomonadaceae; genus Cellulomonas; species Cellulomonas sp. KU4C. Next base: position 918,749 of record NZ_CP200322.1, read on the forward strand.
GAGCCACCCCCGCACCCGCCCCTCGTCCGCCCGCTCCCGGCGCCGCCGGCGCGCCTGGACCGCCGCCGCCGCGGTGGTCCTGGTGGTCGCCGGCGCCGCCGTCTGGGGGGTCGGGCGCTACGGACCGCGGTTCGGCGTGTACCTGGTGCCGCCGGGCCCGCAGCGGTACGCCGACGTCGCGCTCGACCTGATGTCCGGCGGCTACGCGGCGGACGGCCCCGCGTGGGAGGCGGCGCAGGAGGCCGTCCGCGCCGCCGCCGCCCAGGCCGACGACGTCGCCGACCTGCACGCCGTGCTCGCGGAGGCCGTGCGGGTCGCGGGCGGACCGCACTCGGCCTTCCTCACCCCCGACGAGGCCGCGGCGACGCAGACCGCCGCCGACGAGGCGCCCGGCCCGACCGTCACCACCACCGGCGGCGTCACCACGCTGGTCCTCCCCGAGCTGGCCGGCGGCTCCCCCCGGACGCAGCAGCGGTACGCCGACACCCTCGCCGACGGGATCGCGGCCGCCGCCCCGGCGACCTGCGGCTGGGTCGTCGACCTGCGCGGGAACACGGGCGGCACCATGTACCCGATGCTGTCCGGCGTCTCCGCGCTGCTGCCGGAAGGGCCCGCGCTCTTCTTCAGCGACCGGCACGGCCGGACGACCGCCCAGGTCACGGTCCAGGAGGACGGCGCGGGCCTGAACGGCCGGACCACGACCCGCGTCCGGGCGACCCCCGGGGTCTCCGGCGCCGTCGCCGTCCTCCAGGACGAGCGCACCGCCTCGAGCGGGGAGGTCGTGCTCACCGCGTTCCGCGGGCTCGACCACGTCGCGACGTTCGGGGCGCCCAGCGCGGGCTACACCTCCGCGAACACGCCCTACCGGCTGTACGACGGCGCCGAGCTCGTCGTGACCGAGAGCGTCTACGTCGACCGCGACGGCGTCGTCCTCGACGAGGTCCCGCTCCCGGCCGCCCACCCGACCGCCGGCCCCGACGCCGAGGCCGCCGGGCGCGCGTGGCTCGCGGAGCAGGGGTGCGCCGCGGGGTGACGGGTCAGCCGTCGGCCTCGACTTCCGCGACCTGGCCGTCCTCGACGTGCCACCGCCGGGTCAGCCGGACGCTGTCGAGCATCCGGCGGTCGTGGGTCACCAGCAGCACGGTCCCGTCGAACGCCTCGAGCGCCTGCTCCAGCTGCTCGATGGCCGGCAGGTCGAGGTGGTTCGTCGGCTCGTCGAGCACCAGCAGGTTGACCCCGCGGGCCTGGAGCAGCGCCAGCGCGGCCCGGGTGCGCTCGCCCGGCGACAGCGACGACGCCGGGCGGGCGACGTGGTGCCCGCCGAGCCCGAACTTCGCCAGCAGGGTCCGCACGTCCGCCGTCGTCCAGTCCGGCACGACGCGGGAGAACGCGTCGGCGAGCGGGGTGTCGCCCTCGAACGCCGCGCGCGCCTGGTCGACCTCCCCGACGAGCACGCCGGAGCCGAGGTCGACCCGGCCGTCGTCCGGCGCGAGCCGGCCCAGCAGCAGCCCGAGCAGCGTCGTCTTCCCGGCGCCGTTGGGTCCGGTGATCGCGACCCGGTCCTGCCAGTCCAGCTGCAGGTCGACGGGCCCGAGCACGAACGCGCCCCGACGGACCGTCGCCGCCCGGGCCGCCGCGACGACCGTCCCGGACCGGGGCGCCGCGGCGATGGTCATCTGCAGCTGCCACTCCTTGCGGGGCTCGTCGACGACGTCCAGGCGCTCGATCAGCCGTTCCGTCTGCCGGGCCTTCGCCGCCTGCTTCTCCGAGGAGTCCGCGCGGAACTTGCGGCCGATCTTGTCCTTGTCCGTCGACTTCCGCCGGGCGTTCTTCACGCCCTTGTCCATCCACGCGCGCTGCATCCGGGCACGCGCCGACAGCGCGTCGCGGCGGGCGGCGTAGTCCTCGTAGGCCTCCCGGGCCTGGCGGCGGGCGGTCGACCGCTCCTCCAGGTACGCGTCGTACGAGCCGCCGTACACCGCGACCCGCTGCAGGCTCCGGTCGATCTCCACGACCGAGGTCACCGTGCGGCTGAGGAACTCCCGGTCGTGGCTGACCACCACCACCGGGGCGTCCACCCGGTCGACGAACTCCTCGAGCCGCGCGAGCCCGTCGAGGTCGAGGTCGTTCGTCGGCTCGTCCAGCAGGTACAGGTCGTACCGGGACAGCAGCAGCGCCGCGAGCCCCACCCGGGCGGCCTGCCCGCCGGACAGCGCCGTCATCGGCAGGTCCAGGTCGACGTCCAGCCCGAGGTCCGCGAGCACGGACCCGGTCCGGGAGTCCAGGTCCCCGCCGCCCAGGCCCATCCACCGCTCCAGCGCGTCGCCGAACGCGTCGTCCGCGCCCGGCTCACCCGCGGCCATCCGGTCCGCCGCCGCGTCCATCGCGACCTGCGCGGGCCCGACACCGGTCCGCCGCTCCAGGTGCTCGCGCACCGACTCGTCCGCGCGCCGCTCGATCTCCTGCGCGAGGTACCCGAGCCGCGCGTCCTGCGGGGACACCGCCACCGACCCCGCGTCCGGCGCGCGGTGCCCCGCGAGGATCCGCAGCAGCGTGGACTTGCCGGCGCCGTTCGGGCCGACGAGCCCCACGACGTCCCCGGGGGCGACCACGAGGTCCACCCCCGCGAACAGCTGACGGTCGCCGAAGCCGGCCCCGACTCCCCTGGCCTGCACGGTGGCGCTCATGGGGCCATTGTCGCGGGTCACGGCACGCGCAGGATCCGCACCGGGTCACGACGGGCGGCGAGCACGGCGGACGGCACCGCGCCCACGACCCCGACCACGCCGCTGAGCACCACCACCCCCGCCGCGAACCCCCACGGCAGCACCCGCCCCGACGTCTGGAGCACCAGGAGCGTGCCGGCCGCCGTCCCTGCGACCGCACCGGCTGCCCCGGCCACGGCGCTCTGCAGCACGACGAGCGCGACGATCGCGCTGCGGGACGCCCCGAGCGCGCGCTGCCGACCCAGGTCCCGTCGGCGTCCGGCGACCCCGGCCGCGGTCGTCAGGGTGACGAGCAGCAGCCCGACCACCAGCACGGTCGCCATCAGCTGGCGTGACGACTCCCCCAGCGCTCCGGACAGCACCTCCCGCAGGTCGAGCGCCCCCTGCGCGACCTCGACGTCGACCGCCGCCGGGGTGCCTGCCGGGACCACCGCCGTCACGAGGTCGGCCACCGCCTGGACGTCGTACCCCGCCGCGACCCGCAGGTAGACGTAGCGAACGGTCGTCGTGCCCGGTTCGGCGCTGCTCACCAGCACGCTGTCGGCGAGCGCGGCCAGGGGTTCCACGGCGGCGAACGTCCCGACCACGGGCACGACCCCGCCGGCCACGCCGGCCGCCCCCGAGCCGGTGCCGGGGGCGAGACCGAGCTTCCGCGGCGGCCCGGGTCCCGGCCACCGCCTCGCCGGCCCGCGCCGCGCGGCCCGCGGTCAGGCGGAGGTCCGGGGGCAGGTCGCCGAGCACGTCCCGGGCGGTCACGGGCACCCCGGTGCGGGTGCCGCCGACACCCGGCAGCGTGGCGTCGGCGGCCGGGCCGAGCGCGAAGGCCCACTCGACGCCGTCGACCGCCCGGACGGCGTCCACCACGTCGGGGGCGATGCGCGCGGACCCGGTGCTGTCGGTCACGGTGACGAGGCGGGTCCCGAGCTGGTCGACCGTCGACAGCACCTGGTCCTCGGTCGCCGCCGTGCGTCCGGTCGTCGCGACGGTGACGAGGCACACGAGCGCGATCACCAGCCCCGGGGTCGAGGACGTCAGCGGTCGGGCACGCGACGCGGCCCAGGCCTCGGCGAGGAACGCCCGGGCGGCCTTCACAGGACCACCCGGTGGTCGGCCTGCCGCGCGAGGTCCGCGTCGTGGGTCGCCACCACGACCGTCGCACCCGCCGCGGCGAGGTCGGTGAGCGCGCCCCACACCACCCCCGCCGACGTGGGGTCGAGGTTGCCGGTGGGTTCGTCGCCGAACACGAGCTCCGGCTCGGTGAGCAGCGCCCGGCACAGGCCGACCCGCTGGGCCTGGCCCCCGGAGACCTCACCGGGACGGTGCCCGGCACGGTCGCCCAGGCCGAACCGCTCGAGCAGGTCGCGCGCCCGGCGGCGCGCCTCCTGCCGGTGCAGCCCGGCGAACACCGCGGGCTCGCACGCGTTGTCCAGGACGGTGCGCGCCGGGTCGAGCATCGCGTCCTGGAAGACGAAGCCCGTGGTCGAGGCCCGCCAGGCGGACCGGTCCGCGTCGGCCAGGGCGGCCACGTCGAGCCCGTCCCACAGCACCCGACCGGCCCGTGGCCGCAGCAGCCCGGCCAGCACGTACAGGAGCGTGGACTTGCCCGAGCCCGACGCCCCGGTGAGGACGGTGACCGCCCCGGCCGGGAACCGCAGGTCGACCCCGTCCAGCACCGGTGGCGCGGACCGCCGGTACGCGAAGGTCACGTCCGCGCACACCAGCCGCGCGCCGGTCACGACGTCCCGCCCTCGCGCGACACCGTGAGGATCTGCTGACCGACGACCACCCCGTCCACGACCGCGCGCGACCCGTCCGTCACCAGCACCGTGACCGGGAGGTGGGCACCGTCCGGCGTCGACACGACGTAGCCGCCGGTGGCGTCCTGGCCGAGCGCCGCCACCGGGACGACAGGACCGGACGCCTGCGGGACGATCTCGACCTCGGCGGTCAGGCTGCCCGCCGAGGGCTGGAGCGGGAGCACCGCGCAGTCGCCACCGCACACCGGGCCCCCGTCCGGGCCGACGAGGGCGAGGACCGTCGTCGCACGCTCGTCCTCGGCGGGGAGCGCGGGCCCGACGACCGCCGCCCAGACGTGGTCGAGGTACCGCACCTCGACGGGCGCGCCCTCCCGCGGGACCGTCGAGGTGTCGTCCACCGTGACCGTCAGCATCGGCTCGTCCAGGACGACGTCCACGGTCGCCGTCGACTCGTCCACCCGGCGTCCGACCACCACGTCCTCGCCGAGGACCACCCGCGCCGGGACCTGCGGGGCGAACACCAGGTCACCCGCGCGCACCTCGCCGGTCGGCTCGAGACCCAGCGACCGCTGCCACGCCCGGACCGCCCGCTCCGTGCGTGCGTCGAACGAGCCGTCCGTCGCACGGGTGAGCAGGCCCTCGCCGCGCAGCAGGCCCTGGAGCTGCGTCACGTCCTGGCCGGTGTCGCCGCGAGCCAGGCCACGGAACGCGGGCACCTCGCCCGCAGCCAGCACCACGGGCCGTTCGTCGAGCCGGAACAGGACCGCCCCCGCGTCCACGGACGACCCGGACTCCACCGCGATCCCGGTGACCGTGCCCGACGCGGGGGCGACGGCCACGGTCCGACGCGGCCAGGTCACCCCCACCCGGAACGTCGACGTCCGTCCCACCACCGCCTCCTGGACGGTGTGGACGACGTCCGGCTGCACGTCGGCCGCGGCCTCCGGCGGGACGAGCGTGGCGCGCCCCGCGACGAAGCCCGCGGTCGCGAGCACCCCGGCGACGACGACCCAGCCCGCCAGGACCCGGACCCGGCGCCTCACGAGACGCCCCCGAACGTCCAGCGCTCGGGGCACACCTCCTGGAGCTCCGCGATGGCCTGCTGCCCGAGCGGGACCAGCGCCGGGTCGCCGTAGGGCCACCACGGATCACCGACCGGCTCGCCCGCCTGCGCCGCCAGACCCTCCTCCACGTACCGGTCGACCGACGGCGGGCGACGCTCCAGCTCGACGCCCTGCGCCACCAGGCAGGCGTGGGTGTCGACGTCGTACCGGTACATCGCGCGCAGCGTCTCCGCGGTCAGCGGCTCGGAGACGAAGGACGTGTCGATCCCCTGCTCCACCAGGCACGCGTCCCGGTCCGCACCGGCGCGCTCGGCCTCTGCCTGGGACGCGAACGGCTCCGCGAACCCGGCCGACTCGTCCACCGTCAGCTGCCACCCCCGCCCGTCCATGCAGGCCTGGAGCCGGACGACGAACTGCTCGGCGCGCTGCGCCTGCTCCGCCATCCAACCCGGCTCGGACCACGACGCGTCCGGCGCCGGGGTCGTCGGGCTCGGTGCGCACCCGGCGACCACGAGGGCGACCAGCGCCGGCGCGGCGAGGTGGTGTCTCACGTCGGATCCTCTCGGTGCGCGGTCCCCCGGGCGTTCGAGGTCGCAGCACAGTCCTAGCCCGTCGAGGACCACTCACCCGGGGCGCGCACCCGCGGCCCCGGACCCGGGTAGGTGGTGACCCGCCCCGTCAGCCGACGGCGTCCAGCGCCGCGAGGAACGCCAGCACCCGCTGCGTCGCGACCGCCGCGGCGGCGGGCTCGTGGTCCGGGTGCCCGGGCTCGGCGAAGAGGTGCCCGGTCGCCGGGTACACGAACAGCTCGGCACCGGGGACGTCCGTGCTGAACTCCTGCTCGGCGTCGACCTCGCGCCACGGGTCGCCGTCGGCGACGTGCGCCTGCGCCGGCACGCCCGGGGGCCAGGTCGCGCCCCACCACGACGGCGCGACGGCACCGGAGAGGAAGAAGGCCCCGCGCGCGCCGGGTCGGGCGAGCACCTGCTCGGCGGCCCGGGCCGCACCGAACGACACCCCGCCGTAGACGACGTCGGCCGGCAGGTCCTCGACCGCCTCGGCCGCACGCCGCGCGAACACCGCCTCGCCGAGCGTCTCGACGTGCGCCACCCCGTCGGCGACGTCGGCGAACGTCGCCCCGTCGAACAGGTCCGGCGTGTGCACCGTGCGGCCGGTGACCCGCAGCAGGTCGGCGAACGCGTGCACGTCCGGGGTGAGCCCGCCGGAGTGGTGGAACAGGACGACGTCGACCATCCGCCGAGGCTACGCGGGGCGCTCGCAGCCGGCGCGCCGCAACGCGCTCACGGGGTGACCGGCCCGCCCGTCCACGCGTCACCGTCCCGCGTGAGCAGCACCCGCTCCTGCGGGTCGGCGGAGACGTCGAGCCGGTCGACGGCGTCGACGCGCACCTCGACCCAGGCGAACCGGTCGAACCAGGCGTCGTCGGGTTCATCGACGCCCGCGGCCGTCGTTGTCGCGTCCGGCGCGAGCGGCGCGCCAGGGGGCGTCGGGGACGCGTACGCGCGGCGGGTGTGCGCGCCGAACCCGGCCCACCGGCGGCGCCGCTCCTCGGGATCGGTCACGACCGTGGCCCGTCCCGTCAGCCGCAGCTGCACGCCGGTGGCGTCGTCGTAGACCGTCACCGCGACCCGCGGCTCCACCCGCAGCTCGTGCACCTTCGCGGAGCGGACGTCCGTGGCGAACGCGACCGTGCCCCGGTCCGGGTCGCACGCCCGCAGGATCACCGACCGCACCTGCGGGGCGCCGGTCGGGTCGACCGTGGCGAGGGCCGCGAGGGTCGAGCCGGTGCGGCGGGAGGTCGCCTCCGTCAGGGTCCGCCAGGTGGCCGCGAGCGTCGCGGGCACGTCGGGACCGGTCGGCTGCGCGGTCGTCATGCGTCCAGCATGCCGGGGTGCGCCACTGCCGCGTCCCCCGGGACGGTTTGCGTCATATCTGATGCATGTTCTCGTTGGAAGCCCGATGAATCACTCATGATTCGATCGCCCCCTGGACCGGACACCGCCTCACACATCGCGCGCCGCCGATCCCTTGCGTCCGGGACCGTGGCACCCTCTCGCGTTCGGCCGATCGCCTCCCAGGCAGCAGTGCCTCAGGCCCCCTCGGCCCGCCCCTCGCGCCAGTACCCCATGAACGCCACGGACTTCCGGTCCACCCCACAGGTCCCGACGAGGTGCCGCCGCAGGGTCTTGATCGCCCCGGCCTCCCCCGCGAGCCACGCGTACAGCGCGGTGGACTGCCGCAGCGGCTCGCCGGTGGCGTGGTCCACGGGGACCTCCCACAGGATGCCGCTGTCGATGTCGACGTCCTCGAGCTCCATGCCCTCGGGCAGCGGGGCGTCGTGCGGGATGAGGCGCTTGCACGCGGCCTGCACGGCGGGGACGAGCAGCGAGCCGTGGGCGGCGCCGTCGCGGGGCAGCCACCGGACGGTGACGCCGGCGGGCGCGTCGACAGGGATGTGGTCGCCGGCGTGCGGGACCTCGATGACGGCCTCGCCGCGGGCGTCGCGGGGCAGCCGGTCGAGGATGCCGACGATCGCGGGGGCGGCGGTCTCGTCTCCGGCGAGCAGCAGGCGGTCGGCGTGGGCCGGCGGGACGAAGTCGATGCCACCGGCGGGGCCGTCGTGCTCGCGGTTCGGGCCGAGGACCACCAGGGTGTCCCCGACCTGCGCGCAGCCCGCCCACCGGGAGGCGGGGCCGGCGTCGCCGTGCAGCACGACGTCGACGTCGAGCTCGCGGACGTCGTGCCGGACGCCGCGGGCCGTGTAGGTGCGGATGGGGTGCCGGAGCTCGTCGGGGAGCTCGCGCCAGTCCAGGTACCAGGACTCGCCCTGGGGGACGACGTCGTAGCCGCAGGGCAGCGGGAGCAGCAGCTTGATGCGCTGGTCGTACCCGTTGTCGGCGAACTGGTCGAGGTCGTCGCCGGTGAACGTGAACCGGCGGAACGACGGGCTGAGGTCGGTGATCCGCGCCACGCGGACGGCGAAGAACCGGAACGGCGTCGTGACGGCCGGGGCGGTGGTGGACGCGGTCATGCGATCACCGTACATCGAAGGTAAGGCTTACCTCTATGAGGTGTCCCACACCGTGGGCACCGCCGGTCAGGCGACCGACGTGCCGAACGCGAGACCCAGGAGGTAGGTCGCCGCCGCGGCGCCGAGGCCGATCGCGAGCTGGCGCAGCGCGCGCTTCGCGGGCGACGACCCCGACAGCACGCCCACCGTCGCGCCGGTGCCGAGCAGGGCGATGCCGACCAGCGTCGTCGCGACGCCCACGGCGAGCCAGCCCTCGAGACCGAACAGGTACGGGAGCACGGGGATGATCGCGCCGCCGGCGAAGAAGCAGAAGCTCGCGGCCGCCGCGCCGACCGCGCTGCCCACGGACTCGTGCTCGTCGACCTCCGGCGCGCCGTCCTCGGGCGCGTCGCCGCCGCCGAGGTCGCTGGCGAGCACGGGCGACGCCGCGTCCAGCAGCGCCGCGCGGGCCAGGACCTCGCTCGCGCGCGCGGCGGCCTCGTCCGCGGACATGCCCCGGGCCCGGTAGACCAGCGCCAGCTCGTTGGCGTCCAGGTCGAGGTGCGGCAGCGCCTCGCGGGCCTGCGCGCTGGGCCGGGACGCCTCCAGCAGCTCCCGCTGGGACCGCACCGACACGTACTCGCCCGCGCCCATCGACAGCGCACCGGCGAGCAGCCCCGCGAGTCCGGTCAGCAGCACGGTCGAGGTCGCGACGCCGCTCGCGCCGATGCCGAGCACCAGCGCGAGGTTGCTCACCAGGCCGTCGTTGGCGCCGAACACCGCGGCGCGGAACGTCCCGGAGATCCGGTTGCGGCCCCGCATCGCGAGGCTCCGCACGACCTCCTCGTGGATCCGCTCGTCGGCGGCCATCGTCGCGGTGGCGTCGACGTCCTGCTCGTACGCGGACCGGGCCTCGGCGCGCTGGGCGAGCGCGAGCACGAACACCCCGCCGAACCGGCGCGCCATCCAGCCGAGGCCGCGCGACCGGATGTCGCCCGGCAGCGGGCGGCCGACCTGGTCCCCCAGGAGGTCGAGCCAGTGCTGCTCGTGCCGCTTCTCGGCGTCGGCCAGGGCGAGCAGGATGGCGCGCTCCTCACCGGTACGGCGCGAGGCGAGGTCGCGGTAGGCGGCGGCCTCGGCGCGCTCGTCCGCGAGGTAGCGGCGCCAGCGGCGGACCTGGCGGGCGGTCGGGGTGGCGGAACGGGCGCCCGCAGGGCTGTCGGTGGGTGGCACGGTGATCCATGGTGCGTGCAGCCAGACGCCGAGTCACGCGATCCGGGCCGATTCGGGCGCCCGAATCGACCCGTCCGCACGACCCCGGCGCGCGCGGCCGGACGCCCTCGCAACCCCGGCGTTGCTCAGACGTCCGGTTGCGCAACCACCGGGCTCAGGACGACGGGGCCGCGGCGCGGAGCTTGTCCAGCAGCGGACCGGCCGCCTCGTCCAGGAACCGCTGCTGGGCCGCGTCGCCGACCTGCACCAGCGCGATGTCGGTGAACCCCGCCTCCCAGTACGCGGACACCGCCTCGACGACCGCGTCCAGGTCGGGGCCGCACGGGATCGTCTGCGCGACGTCGTCCGGCCGCACGAACTGGCTGGCGGCGTCGAAGCCCTCCGTGGTCGGTAGGTCGGCGTTCACGTGCCAGCCACCGGCGAACCAGCGGAACTGCTCGTGGGCCCGCCGCGTCGCGACCTCGGCGTCCGGGTCCCAGGAGATCGGGATCTGGCCGATCTTCCGCGACGGCGCGGGGGTGCGGTCGCCCGCGGCCTCGGCGCGGGCGTCGTCCCAGCCCTGGATCAGCTCGGCCTTCGGCTCGGTCGCGACCAGGTGGTCGACCAGCGGGGCGAACCGGGAGATCGACTGCGAGCCGGAGACCGCGACCGCGAGCTCGACCGGGTCCTCGGGGAGGTCCCAGAGCCTCGCGGAGTCCGTGCGGAAGTGCACGCCGTCGAACGTGAGCCGCTCGCCGTCGAGCAGGGCGGAGATGATCTCGACGGCCTCCTCGAGCATGTCGTGCCGCTCACCGACAGCGGGCCAGCGCTCCCCGACCACGTGCTCGTTGAGGTTCTCGCCGGCGCCGAGGCCCAGCGTGAACCGGCCGTCCGACAGCACGCCGACCGTGGCGGCCTTCTGCGCGACGACGGCCGGGTGGTAGCGGACCGTCGGGCAGGTCACGTACGTCATCAGGTCCACCCGCGACGTCGCGTGGGCGACCGCCCCGAGCAGCGACCAGGCGTACGGCGCGTGGCCCTGCTCGTCGAGCCACGGGAAGTAGTGGTCGCTGGACACCTCGAAGTCGAAGCCGACCTTCTCGGCGTCGACGGCGTACCCCACGAGCTGCTTCGGCCCGGACTGCTCGGTCATGAGGGTGTACCCGAATCGCGTCATCCCCCGACTCTCACACCGCACGGCCGCTCCGGCACCCGGAGGCGCCGGCCGCCGCTCGGCCGCCGAGACAGGACCGCCGCGCCGAGACAGGGCGCCCGGAGGCCCTGTCTCGGCGGCACGGTCCTGTGTCGGCGCGCCCGGGTCAGGCCGCGAGCGCCGCGCGGAGGGCGTCGACCAGCGGCGTCGTCGGGCGGCCGATCAGGCGCGCCAGCGTGCCGTCCGACTCGGCCAGCAGGCCGTCGCGGGTGTTCTCGTCGAGCGCGACGACGAACCCGGCGGTGCCCTCGTCGAGGCCCGCGGCGACCAGACCGGCGTGGCGCTCCTCGGAGGTCACGGCGCGGTAGACGACCGGGCGGCCCAGCACCTCGGTCGCGGCGGCGGCGAGCTCGTCGTAGCCCCACGCGTAGTCGCCGGCGAGCTCGTAGACCGCGCCGTCGTGCCCCTCGGTGCGGAGCACGACCGCGGCGGCGGCCGCGAAGTCGTCGCGGGGCGCGCTGGCGACGCGGCCCTCGCCGGCGGCGGCGACGATCTCGCCGGTCTCACGGGCCTGCTGCAGGTCGCCGAGGTAGTTCTCGGTGTACCAGCCGTTGCGCAGGATCGTGAAGGTCAGCCCGGACGCGCGCAGCACCTCCTCCGTGGCCTTGTGCTCCGGCGCGAGCACCAGGGCGCTGGTGTCGGCCTTCGGCGCGGAGGTGTAGACGAGGCGGCCGACGCCGGCGCGGACGGCCGCGTCGATCACGGCGGTGTGCTGGGCGACGCGCTGCCCGACCTCGCTGCTGGACACGAGCAGCACGGTGTCCGCGCCCGCGAGCGCCGCGTCGAGGGTCTCGGGGGCGGCGTAGTCGACGGCGGCGACGCGGACGCCCCGCTCGGCGAGGTCGGCGAGGCGCTCGGTGCGGCGGCCCGTCGCGACGACCTGGTCGGCGGGGACGCCGTCGGCCAGCAGGTGCTCGACGACGAGGCGGCCGAGGTGGCCGGTGGCACCGGTGACGACGATCGACATGGGGGTTCCTCTCGGTGGTGCGTGCGTGATCACCCCGTGCAACCGCCGACGCCCGGGGTGCCTTCCGGATCGCCGGTACCCACTTTGACGTAAGGTACTGGCGTGAGCGTAAGCATGCAGGCCACGGCCCCGCAGGTGCAGGAATCCGTCCTCGCCGGACTGATGACGGGCGGCGTGCTGCCCGCCGCCTGCCCCAGCCGCGTCGTCCTGGACCACGTGACCAGCAAGTGGGGCGTCCTCGTGCTGGTGGCGCTGTCGGAGCGCACGCTGCGCTGGGGCGAGCTGCGCCGGCTCGTCGAGGGGATCAGCGAGAAGATGCTGGCCTCGACGCTGCGCACCCTGGAGGCCGACGGCCTGGTGCTGCGCGAGGCGACCCCGTCGATCCCGCCGCGGGTCGACTACTCCCTGACCCCGCTCGGCGACGAGCTGGCCGCGCACCTGCTGCCGCTGATGGCCTGGATCACCCGGCACGCGGACACCATCGTCGCCCGTCCCTGAGCACTGCACGGGACCACCACCTACTCACCCCGGCGGCCACATCCGGGGCGCCTACGATGGCCGCGAACCCCACGACCCCGAACGAAGGACGAGCACGTGCGCCGCACGGCCACCGCCACCCTCCTCGCCGCCTCCCTGGTCCTGCTCGCCGCGTGCAGCGGCGGGTCCTCGGACGCGGACCCCACCCCGTCCGCGACGGCCTCCGCCGCCGCGACCGCGAGCGCCGCGGACGTCGCCGCCCTCGAGGCCGTCACCGTCACCGGCGAGCCCGGCGCGGAGCCGACCCTCGAGTTCGACCAGCCGTTCACCGTCTCCGCCGACGTCGCGCGCATCGCCGTCCCCGGCGACGGCGAAACCGTCGAGCGGGGCCACCAGGTGATGCTCAACATCGCCGCGGTCTCCGGCACCGACGGCTCGGCCCAGGGCGGGACCTACGGCGCCGAGCCGCAGGCCTACGTCATGGAGGAGGGCAACGTCCCCGACGCCCTGCTCGACGTGCTGGTCGGCGCCCAGGTCGGCGCCCGCGCGCTCTACGCGAGCCCGGCCGCGGAGGACGCCATCCTCATGGCCGTCGAGATCATGAGCACCGAGGCGATCCCGACGCGCGCCGAGGGCACCGCGGTCACCGACATCCCCGCGGGCCTGCCCACGGTCACCCTGGCCGAGGACGGCGCCCCGTCGATCGAGACCGTCGAGGGCGAGCCGCCGGCCGAGCTCGTCGTCCAGCCGCTCATCCAGGGCGCGGGCGCCGCGGTCGAGGCCGGCCAGACGCTCACCGTGCAGTACTCGGGCTGGCTGTGGGACGGCACCCCGTTCGACTCCTCCTGGGAGCGCGGCTCGGCCTCGTCGTTCCAGCTGAGCGGGGTCATCCCGGGCTGGCAGCAGGGCCTCGCGGGGCAGACCGTCGGCAGCCAGGTGCTGCTCGTCATCCCGCCGGACCTGGGCTACGGCGCCGAGGGCAACGACTCCATCCCCGGCGGCTCGACGCTGATCTTCGTGGTGGACATCCTGTCCGCCTCCTGAGCCCCGGCTCCTCGGGAGGGCCCCCGGTCGCACACCGCGACCGGGGGCCCTTCTGCGCGTGGACCCGCGCCGATAACCTGGCGGCCTGCGGTGGTCTGCGGCACACAGGAGGCCCGGATGGACACGGCGACGACGCCGACGGTGCGCGACGTGGCGCTGGTGGGCCACGGCGGTGCGGGCAAGACGACCCTGGCGGAGGCGCTGCTGCTGCGGGCGGGGGCCGTCCCCCGGGCCGGCCGTGTCGCCGACGGCACAGCCGTGTGCGACCACGAGCCCGAGGAGGTCGCGCGCGGCTCGTCGGTCGCGCTCGGCGTCGCGGACCTCGACTGGACGTGCAGCCGGGGCTGCCCGCACCGGATCACGCTGCTGGACGCCCCGGGGTCGCCGGACTTCGCCGGTGCGGTGGACGCGGCCCTGGCCGTCGCGGACCTCGCGGTGGTCGTCGTGAGCGCGGTCGACGGGGTCCAGTCCGGCACCGAGGCAGCGTGGCGGCGGTGCGACGAGGCCGGGCTCCCGCGGCTGGTGGTCGTCACCCAGGAGGACCGCGCCCGCGCGGACTTCCACCGGGTGCTCGACCAGGTCCGCGACCTCGCGGCGCGCACCGGCCACGACCCCGCGGGCGTGCTGCCGCTGGAGCTGCCGCTCGGGGAGGAGCAGGCGCTGCACGGCGTCGCGGACGTCCTGTCCGGCCGGGCCCTCGACTACGACCCCGACGGGCGGCACCACGACGGCGACCTGCCCGCGGACGTCGCCGGGCAGGAGCGGCTGCTGCACGACGCGGTGACGGAGGAGATCGTCGCCCACGACGACGAGCAGCTGGAGCGCTACCTCGCGGGCGAGGCGCCCGGCACCGCGGACCTGGTCCGGGCGCTCGCCCACGAGGTCCTCGCGGGCGACGCGATCCCGGTGCTGGTCGCGTCGGGGACCACCGGGGTGGGCGTCGACCGCCTGGCGGACCTGCTGTGCGAGGTCGGTCCGGCGCCCGCGGACCGGCCGGCGCGGGTGCGGGTCGGCGGTGACGGCGCGACCGCGGAGACCACCCTGCCGGCCGACCCGGACGGCGAGCCGGTGCTGCACGTGTTCCGGACGGTCGCGGACCCGTTCGTCGGGCAGGTGTCGGTGTTCCGGGTGCTGTCCGGCACCGTGCGCCCGGGCGACCACCTGGTCAACACCACCACGGGCGTCACGGAGCGGCTGCACGGGCTGTTCCGGCTGCGCGGACGCGAGCACGTGCCGACCGACGTGGTCCGCGCGGGCGACATCGCCGCGGTCGCCAAGCTCACCGGGACGCCCACGGGCAGCCTGCTCGCCGGGCGCGCCCAGCCCGTCCGCCCCGCGGACCTGCCGGCCCGTCCGCCGGTGCTGGCGGTCGCGGTCGCGCCGGTCAGCCAGGCCGACGACGACCGGCTGTCGGGTGCGCTCGCCCGGCTCGTCGCCGAGGACCCGACGCTGCACGTCGACCGGACAGCGCACCAGACCGTGCTGCGCGGGCTCGGCGACGCGCACCTCGCCGTCGCGGTCGAGCGGCTCGCGCGGGTGTTCGGCGTGCACGTCACCACCGAGCCGGTCCGGATCTCCTACCGGGAGACGCTCGCCGGACCCGCGGCGGCCGAGGGGCGGCTGAAGAAGCAGTCCGGGGGCCACGGGCAGTTCGCCGTGGTGCAGCTGCGCCTGACGCCGCTGCCGGCGGGTACGGGGTTCGCGTTCGTCGACTCCGTGGTCGGCGGGGCGGTGCCGCGGTCCTACCTGCCGGCCGTCGAGCGCGGAGCGGCCGAGGCGCTGGCGGCGGGCGGTCCGCTGGGCCACCCCGTCGTGGACGTGCAGGTCGAGGTGCACGACGGGCGCGCGCACGCCGTCGACTCCTCGGACATGGCGTTCCGCACGGCCGCCGCCGCCGGGGTGCGCGCGGCGCTGGCGTCGGCGGGCACGGTGCTGCTGGAGCCCACCCTGCACGTCGAGGTGCTGGTCCCGGCGGCCGCGCAGGGGGACGTGCTCGGCGACCTCTCCGGGCGGCGCGGCCGGATCAGCGCGACCGGCACCACCGACGACGGCCGGGTCCGGATCGAGGCGGTCGCCCCGGAGGCCGAGCTCGCCCGGTACGCGCTGGACCTGCGGGCGCTGACCGGCGGGTACGGGGAGGTCGTGTTCACCCCCGGGCCGTACGAGCTGCGGCCGGGGCACCTGGCCCCGGCCTGAGCGCCGGCCGGCGTCAGCCCGCGACCGCCTCCGGCACCGGGACCCCGCTGCCGAGCCGGCCCTCGTACACGTCGATCTTCAGCTGGATCGCCGCCAGGTGCTCCGCCGCCTCGGCGAGCTGGGCCCGGACGGCGTCCCGGTGCGCCTGGAGCATCGCGAGCCGCTCCGGCTCCGTGCTCTCGCCCCGGCGGACCAGGTCGGCGTAGGCGCGGATCTCCCGGATCGGCATGCCCGTGGACCGCAGCCGGGTCAGCAGGTGCAGCCACGCGAGGTCGCGCCGGGTGTAGCGGCGGTGCCCGGACGACGCCCGCCCGACGTCGTCCAGCAGCAGCCCGTCGCGCTCGTAGTACCGCAGCGTGTGCGGGGTCAGCCCGGTCGCCGCCGCGGCCTCGGCGATGGTGAGCGTGCGGGTGTCGTCGGTCACGGCACCCAGCATGCGCCCGCTCACCGCCCGATGCTGCTCATGTCGGGGTACCGGTCCCCGGCGACGGCCTCCGGCGGGACGGCGGCCGCGAGCGCCGCGAGGTCCTCGGCGGTGAGCCGGACGTCGGCCGCGGCGACGTTCTGCTCGAGGTAGCGGACCCGCCGGGTGCCGGGGATCGGCACGACGTCCTCGCCCTGCGCGAGCACCCAGGCCAGCGCGAGCTGCGCGGCGGTGACCCCGCGGTCCGCGGCGAGCGCCTGCACGCGCTCGACCAGCACACGGTTCGCGTCGAACGCGTCACCCGAGAACCGGGGGTTGGCACGGCGGAAGTCGTCGTCGGCCAGGTCGGTCGCGGCCGTGATCGACCCGGTGAGCATCCCGCGGCCGAGCGGCGAGTACGGGACCAGGCCGATGCCGAGCTCCCGCAGGGTCGGCAGCACGGCGTCCTCGACGTCGCGGGTCCACAGCGAGTACTCGGTCTGCACCGCGGTGACCGGGTGCACGGCGTGCGCGCGCCGGATGGTGTCCGCGCCGGCCTCGGACAGGCCGATGTGCCGGATCTTGCCGGCCGCGACCGCCTCGGCGAGCGCCCCGACGGTCTCCTCCACGGGGACCTGCGGGTCGACGCGGTGCTGGTAGTACAGGTCGACGTGGTCGACGCCGAGCCGCTGCAGGCTCGCGTCCAGCGCGGCCCGGACGTACTCCGGGCGGCCGTCCACGCGTCGCGCGCCCGCCGCGTCGGGGTCGCGCACGACGCCGAACTTGGTCGCGAGGACCACCTCGTCGCGCCGTCCGGCGATCGCCCGGCCGACCAGGCGCTCGTTCGTGTGCGGGCCGTAGATGTCGGCGGTGTCGAGCAGGGTGACGCCCAGGTCGAGCGCCCGGTGGATCGTGGCGACGGACTCACGCTCCTGGTCCGAGCCGGGCGCGGACGTCGCGCCGTAGAACTCCGACATGCCCATGCAGCCGAGGCCGAGGGCGGAGACCGTGAGGGCGGTGCCGTGCGCGGCGCTGCCGAGGGTGCGGGTGCTGAGGCTCATGGGTGCGACCGTCCTCCTTCGAGCGCGCTCGAAGTCAAGCCGGACCGCGAACGCGCTGCGGACCGGGCCGACCGGTCGTAGCGTCGGAGCACCACCCGCTCGTCGAGGAGGACACCCCGTGAAGCTCCGCCATCTCCCCGTCCGGCTCGGTGCCGGCGCGTACATCCTCAGCTTCCGGCGTCGACAAGCTCAGCGCCGACGAGCAGGCCGCCGCCGGCTACCACGGCATGGCCGCCGGCGCGTACCCGTTCCTGGAGGACGTCGACCCGAAGACGTTCACGAGGGCGCTCGCGGCCACGGAGATCGGCCTCGGCGTCGCCCTGCTGGTGCCGGTGCTGCCGCGCGTCGCCGTCGCGACCGGGTTCACGGCGTTCTCCGCGGGCCTGGTCGGCATGTTCTGGCGCACCCCGGCGCTGCGGCGCGGCGCGAACGACCCCCGCCCCAGCCCGGACGGCATCGGCGTCGCGAAGGACGTCATCATGCTCGGCGCCGCCGCGTCCTACCTGGTCGACGCCCTGACGTCCTCGGCGAAGAAGGCCGGCGTCAAGGCCACGAAGAAGGCGAGGAAGGCCGTCCACCACTGACTAGGCTCGCCGGTGCCCCACCCGCCGGAACCGAGGAGCCACCCGTGCGTCAGCCCACCCGCTGGGAGCAGATCGGCCGGCAGAACCCCGACCGGTCCACCTGGTACGTCGAGCGGTTCCGGACGATGGCCGCCGAGGGCGCCGACCTGGCGGGCGAGGCGCGGACGGTCGACGCGATGCTCCCGCGGGGCGCGCGCGTGCTCGACGCCGGCTGCGGGCCCGGCCGGGTCGGCGGCGAGCTGGTCCGTCGCGGGCACACCGTGGTCGGCGTCGACGTGGACCCCGTCCTCGTCGAGGCCGCCCGCGCCGACCACCCCGGCGGGGACTGGCACGTCGGCGACCTCGCGGAGCTCGACCTGCCGGCGGCCGGCGTCACGGAGAAGTTCGACGTCGCGGTGATGGCGGGCAACGTGCTGACGTTCGTCGCGCCCGGCACGGAGGTCGAGGTGCTCCGCCGGATCCGCGCGCACCTGGTCCCCGGGGGGCGGCTCGTCGTCGGCTTCGGCGCCGGGCGCGGCTACGCGTTCGAGTCGCTGGACGACGACGCCCGCGCGGCCGGGCTGCGCGTCCAGCAGCGGTTCAGCACCTGGGACCTGCGGCCGTTCGAGCCCGACGCGGACTTCCTGGTCGCGGTGCTGGGCTGACCGCTCACGGCACCCGCAGCACCCGCACGGGGTCGGACCGCGCCGCCACCACCGCGGGGACGACGGCGCCCGCCACGGTGCTGAGCACGGTGAGCACGAGGAGGGCCGCCAGGAAGCCCCCACCCGGCGGGCGGCCCGCGGCCTGGGCGGCCACCCCCGCCCCCACGACCACGCCGAGCAGCGCACCGCCGGACGCGGCCGCCCCGGTGTGCAGCAGCGCGAGCGCCACGACCGCGGACCGGGTGGCCCCGAGGGCACGCCTGCGGCCGAGGTCGGTACGCCGGGCGAGCGTGCTCATCCACGACACGACGAACGACACGACCGCACCCCCGCCGAGGACCGTCCCGAGCAGCAGCAGCGCCTCCCGGTCGAGCCGCCTCGCCAGCGCGTCCCGGAGCGCGACCACCCCCTGCGAGGTCTCCACGGTCACCGTCCCGCCCCCCGCAGCCTGCTCCGGCAGCAGGCTCCGGACGCCCTCGGCCACCGCCGCCACCGACTCGGGACCGTCGGCCCGGACGTAGACGTGCAGGAGCCGGGTGGCCGCGGGGTCCCCCTCGGGGACGAGCAGCGCGAGGTCGGCGAGCCGGTCCAGCGGCCCCTCGGCGGTGAACCCCCCGACGACCGCGACCCGCCGGTCACCCGACGCGAGGGTCCCGGACGGTGCGGCCATACGGAGCGCCGCCTGGGCGCGCTCGCCCACCCACGCCTCACCCGGCTCCGGGGCCCGCCCCGCACGCGGCGCGAGCTCGGGCGGCAGCCTCCCGACGACCGGGCGCAGCGGGACGCCGACGGCCCCCACCCGCAGGCCGGCGTTCTCGACGTCGACGACCGGCCCCAGACCCAGCACCCACGCGACGCCCTGCACGCCCGAGGCGGCCGCGACGAACCTCCCGTCGATCACCGGCTCGGCGCCCCCGTCGCTCACGACCACCAGGGCCGACCCCAGGCCGTCGACGGTGTCCAGGACCGCCCGGCGCGAGGCGTCGGACCGCCCGGCGCTCGCCGCGGCGAGCAGGGCGACGGTCCCCGCGAGCACCGCGAGCAGCACGCTCGTGACCCTCTGCGCGCGCAGGCTGCGTACCGCCTCCGTCGCGACGGTGCGACCCGTCCGGGGACGGTCGACGGGCGCAGCGGGCTCGGATCGCCGGCTCACGGGCGGGCACCCTCGAACAGCACCAGCACCTGCCCGGCGACCACCCCCTCGACCACGGCGCGTCCGCCGTCGTCCGCGAGCACGCGAACGGCCACCTCCGTGCCGGTGTCCAGCGCGACCGACACCTCGCCGCCCGGGTCGGTGCGCAGCGCGGCCACCGGGACGACCGGACCGCGCGCCTCGGGGACGACGACGACCTCGGCGGTCAGCACGACGACGCCCGTCGACGACGGCACCGCCGCGCACTGCGCCCCGCAGACCGGGCCGCCGTCCGGCGCGAGCAGCGGGACGGTCGCCCGGCCGCTCGCGTCGGTCACCGCGGGCCCCGTGACCGCGGGCCACCGGGCGTCACCGAGGACGACGACCACCTGGTCACCGGGCTCGGGAAGCCGCCGCTGCCCGTCCTCGGCCACGAGCGCGATCTCCGGGTCGCCGGCCCACGCGGTCCCCAGCGGCGCACCCTGCTGGATCGGGACGCCGACGGCGACCGCCTCGTCCAGCTCCACCCGCGCGGGGAGGGCCGGGCTGAACACCACGTCGCCCGCGCGCACGACACCGTCCGGCGGGACGCCGAGCGACCGCTGCCAGGCGCGCACCGCCCGCACCGTCGACGGCCCGAGCTCCCCGTCCGCGGCCGCCGTCAGGAGCCCGACCGCGCGGAGGTGGCGCTGCAGCTGGCGGACGTCCTCGCCGGTGTCCCCGAGCGTGAGGTCGCGGTAGGACGGCACCACGCCGTCCAGCACCACCACGGGTCGTTCGTCCACGCGCAGCAGGACCGTCCCGGACTCCACGACCTCGCCGGGTCGCGGGCCGTGCCCGGTCACCACACCGCTGCCGGACGCGACGCCGAGCGGGACCTGCTGGCGCGACGCGTGCGCCGTGTACGAGGCCGTCCGCCCGACCGACCCGTCCTGCACCCGGTAGGTCAGCCGGTCGGTCCCGTCCTCCGCGGGAGCCGGCGGCGGCCCGAGCAGCTGCCAGCCCGCGACGACCCCCGCGCCGGTACCCAGGGCGCACGCCAACGACCACGCCGCAGCGGTCCCGCGCGCCCGGCCGGTGCGCCTCACTCGGCCCACCACGGCTCCGGGCAGGTGTCGGCCAGCGCGTTCATCTCGGCAGCGGACAGACGGACGGGAAGGTCTCCGTAGGGCCCCCAGACCGTCACGCCCGCACCGTCTGCACCAACGGCACCGGTGATCTCCTCGACGAACGCCTCCTGGGACGGGGGCGCCGGCACGTCGTGCCCGGCATCCAGCACGCAGCGCCAGGTGTCGACCTGACGCTCGTAGACCAGCTCGGCGCGGTCGCGGGACAGCGAGGTCGGCGAGGTCCCGAGCCCCATCTCGGCCCGGCACGCGTCCCGGTCGGACTCCCAGCGCGGGAAGTCCGCGTCGTCGAACGGCTCGACCACGCCGCCGAACTGGTCGACCGTGACGTTCCAGCCCTTCCCGGCGACGCAGCCCTGCAACGCCTCCCGGTGCTCGGCCTGCCGCTGGGCCTGGTCCGCCATCCACCCCGGCCGCTCGAACGGCACCCCGCCGACGTCATCCCCGGCGCCGGCGCACCCGGACAGCGCGACCGCCGCGCACGCGACCAGGACGGCCCCGCGCGCGGCGGCCGCTCGCGGCGTCACGGGCACCTGGTCCCCGCCGAGTAGATGCTCGTCGTCGCGTGGACGCTCGCACGGACGACGTACTGCTGACCCGTGTACGTCGTCGCGCCGGAGTTGGTCTTCTCGCCCTTGTCCCAGGACTTCCCGTCGGCACCGTGGGTCGTCCGGCCGGTCGTCTGGGACGCGATGACGACCTCACGGAGGGGGCAGCCCCGCTCGTACATGGTCTGGGTCGACGCCGCCTGCGCGACCGTCGCCCCGGCGAGGGCGAGCGCGCCGCTCAGCGCGGCGACGCACAGAGCACCGACGGCGGGGCGTCGGGTCAGAGGATGCTGCACGAGTCACCCCCGGTCGTGACCGTCCCGGAGACGATCTGCCAGGTGTAGGCCGCCTCCGACCCGGTGCGGGTCGTCCGGGTCGCGTTCGTTCCGGTCCCCTTGTCCCAGGACCTGGCGTGGGTGAGGTCGCGGTGCGTCGTCGCGCCGCTGGTGTGCGAGGTGATGACGTGCTGGAGCCCGCTCGGGCACCTCGCCGCGTCGCCCCGCTTCTCGTCGGCGGCCGCGGGCAGGGCGCCCGTGCTGCCGAGGATCAGGAGCGCTCCTAGGGCCCCCGCTGAGACCGAGTGTCGAGCTCGCATGTCGGATCATTCCTTCGTCGTCGGCGGATATGACGCGCGGCTGACCCGACGGGTGGATTTCTTTCTCCCCGCCGGCCGAAAATCAACGTATCCACACCGGCGCACAGGGCACAACCCCAAGATTCCCCGGTCACATTTCGGGCATTTCCTCTCGAATTGGTGCGGCCTCGTGCGCCCCTTCGACCTGCCGCGACCGCCGCCCACGTCCTACGCTCGGCACATGGCCCGGTACCTCGACGTCCACCCGCACGACCCGCAGGCACGGTCGGTGGCCCAGCTGGTCGCCCTGCTGCGCGACGACGCGCTGATCGCCTACCCGACGGACTCGGGCTACGCGCTCGGCTGCCGTCTGGAGAGCCACGCCGGCGCGGACCGGATCCGGTCGATCCGGCACCTCGACGACCGGCACCACTTCACGCTGATGTGCGCGGACTTCGCGCAGCTCGGCCAGCTGGTCCGGCTGGACAACGCGCCGTTCCGCGCGATCAAGGCCGCGACCCCGGGCCCGTACACGTTCATCCTCCCGGCGACGAAGGAGGTGCCGCGCCGGCTCGCGCACCCGAAGAAGAAGACCGTCGGCGTGCGCATCCCGGACAGCCGGGTGGTGCAGGCGATCCTGCGCGAGCTCGGCGAGCCGCTGCTGTCCTCGACGCTGATCCTGCCGGGGCGCACCGAGCCGGAGACCGACGGCTGGACGGTCAAGGAGGAGCTGGACCACCTGGTCGAGGCGGTCGTCGACGCGGGCGAGTGCGGCACCGAGCCGACCACGGTCGTCGACTGGTCGGACGGCTACCCCGAGGTCGTCCGCGTCGGCGCGGGCGACCCGGACCGCTTCGCCTGACGGTGCCGTCGGTGCACCCGGACCCCGCACCCGCCGGCCCGCCCGGCGACCCCGGCCGGCCCGAGGACCCCGGGTTCCCCGCGGCGGCGGCGGCGCGGGCGCTCGACCTCGCCGAGCTCGACGGGAGCGTCGTCGAGTGCCGGGCGTGCCCGCGGCTGGTCGCGTGGCGCGAGCACGTCGCGACCGTGAAGCGCGCGGCGTTCCGCGACGAGACCTACTGGGCCCGGCCCGCGCCGGGGTTCGGGGACCCCGACGCCGGGGTGCTGGTGGTCGGCCTCGCGCCGGCCGCGCACGGGGCGAACCGCACCGGCCGGATGTTCACCGGCGACCGGTCGGGCGACTTCCTGTTCGCGGCGATGCACCGGGTCGGGATGGCCTCGCAGCCCACCTCCGTGCACGCGGGCGACGGCCTGACCCTCACCGGCGTCCGGATCACCGCACCGGTGCACTGCGCCCCGCCGGACAACAAGCCCCTGCCGGAGGAGCGGCACCGCTGCGGTCCGTGGCTGGCGCGCGAGCTCGAGCTGGTGCGGCCGCGGGTGGCGGTGGTGCTCGGCGGGTTCGGCTGGGACGCGCTGCTGCGGACCCTCGCCGAGCAGGGCTGGGCGGTCCCGCGCCCCCGCCCGCGGTTCGCCCACGGCGCCGAGGAGGTGCTCCACCGCCCCGGCACCGGGGAGCGGCTGATGCTCCTGGGCTGCTACCACGTCAGCCAGCAGAACACCTTCACGGGCCGCCTTACCCCCGCGATGCTGGACGCCGTCCTGCGCCGCTCCCTCACGCTCGCGGGCGGGTGAGGGGGCCGAGGTCGAGGGTTTCGTGCTGGAAGGCCCGCTGAAACCCTCGACCTCGCGCGAAACCCTCGACCTCGCCCGGCGAGTCAGCCGACGATGCGGCCGCCCGTGACGACGATGCGCTCGCCCGTGATGTAGCTGGCCTCCTGGCTCGCGAGGAAGACGTACGCGGGGGCGAGCTCCGCGGGCTGGCCGGCGCGGCCGAGCGGGGTGTCGCCGCCGAACTCCTTGACCTTCTCACCCGGCATCGTGGCCGGGATCAGCGGCGTCCAGATCGGCCCCGGCGCGACGGCGTTGACCCGGACGCCCTGCTCGGCGACCTGCTGCGCGAGCGCCTTCGTGAAGTTGAGGATCGCCGCCTTGGTGCTGGCGTAGTCGATGAGCTGCGGGCTCGGCTCGAACGCCTGGACCGACGTCGTGCTGATCACCGAGGACCCGGGGCGCAGGTGCGGCAGCGCGGCCTTCGTGATCCAGAACAGCGCGTAGACGTTGGTCTTCATCGTCCGGTCCAGCTGCTCGGTGGTGAGGTCCAGCAGGCCGCCGTCCTGGGCCATCTGGTAGGCGGCGTTGTTCACCAGCACCTCGAGGCCGCCGAGCTCCGCGACGGTCCGCTCGACGACCTCGGCGCAGAACGCCTCGTCGCGGATGTCGCCGGGCAGGGCGAGCGCGCGCCGGCCCGCGGCCTCGACCAGGCGCACCGTCTCCTGGGCGTCGGGCTCCTCCTCGGGCAGGTAGACGATCGCGACGTCCGCGCCCTCCCGGGCGTAGGCGATCGCGACCGCGCGTCCGATGCCCGAGTCGCCGCCGGTGATGAGCGCGCGCTTCCCCTCGAGCCGGCCGGAGCCGACGTAGGTGTCCTCGCCGTGGTCCGGCTGCTGCTGCATGTCGCCGGTGAGGCCGGGGTGCGCGATGTCGCGGTCGGGCTGCTGGGGAGCGGGGTGCTGGGTGGTCGGGTCCTGGGGTGTCGTCTGGTCGCTCATACCTCTCCATGCTCCGGGTCCTGCCGCCGGGCGCCACCGGAGGGGTGATCTCGCTCCCCCGAGTTGCCGCACCGGGCGCCGCCCGCGCACAGTGGCCCCCGGCCACCCGCGCCACCCCGCCCCGCGTCCGCGCAGGAGAACGTGCACGACGCACGCACACCCGCCGCACAGGGTCCGCGCAGGTGGCGCCCTAGGGTGTCGACCCGGACATGACGGCAGGAGCGGACGTGAGCGACGACGAGCAGTACGTCGAGATCTGGGGTGACCGGGTGTCGATGCGGGACCTGGTCGTCGCGCTCGCGGCGTGCGCGGCCGCGACGGTCGCCGCCGTGGTGCTGGGGCGCGTGCTCGGGCAGTCCGAGTTCTTCTGGGGGCTCGGCGGCGCGGTCGTCGGGTTCGCCGCCGCGGTCGCCCTGGTGCGCCCGAAGCGCGACGTGCAGATCGTCGCCGACGACGACCCCGCCGCCTGAGCCCGGCCGTGGACCTCACCCTGCTGCTGCCGATGGTCGGCGCCGCCCTCGCGGCGGTCGCGCTCTACACGCTCATCGGGTTCATCCCCGGCACCGACGAGACCTCCGTGCTGCTGCCGGTCACGCTCGCCCTGGTGCTGGCGGGGACGGACCCGCAGGTCGTGCTGGCGTTCTTCATCGCCGCCGTCGTGACGCTGAACCTCACCAACTCGATCCCGACCGCGCTCGTCGGCCTGCCCGGCGGGGTGCTGTCGGCGCCGATGATCGACCACGCGCTGCACCTCAAGCAGCAGGGCCGGGCCGCGGAGACGATCCGCAAGATGGCCGCCGGCTCGGTCGTCGGGACGCTGATCTCCGTGCCGCTGGCGCTGCTGATCGCCGGGGCGATCACCCCGTTCGCGGACCAGCTGCGCGAGTACGGGTCGCTGCTGTTCGTCGGCGGCGCCGTGGTCCTGGCGCTGCTCGGCCGGAACAAGGTGCTCTCGCTGCTGGCGATCGTGCCGCTGGGCCTGCTGTTCCAGGGGGTGCAGGCGCTCTACCGGCAGCAGGGAGTGATCCCCGAGGACGGCACGATCACCGTGTCGTTCTTCCTCGCGATCACCGCGGGTCCGCTGCTGCTGTCGCTCACCACGCTGCTCAACCCCACGCTGCGCGCCGCGCTCCCCCGCGCCGGCCGGACGCCGGTGCGGATCACCCGCACGGAGCTGCAGGGCGCACCGCTGAGCCCGCGGCGGCTGCTGACCCGCGCCGAGCTCGGCACCAGCGCCGCGGTGTCCGCCGCGTCCACGCCGCTGTTCTTCCTCAGCCCGGTCGCCCTGACCCTGCTGATGGGCGAGGCCGCGGGCAGCCGCGCGAAGGACCCGGTGCAGCGGTCGTCGCGGGTCATCACGGCGATGGCCGCCCTCGCGCACTCGACGTACCTGGCCGGGGTCATCATCCCGCTGCTGGCGATCGGGCTGCCGCTGTCCCCCGTCGCGGTCGGCCCGGCCAACGCGCTGTTCAACGCGCCGCCGGTGCTGACCCTCGACCAGAACCTGCACCACCTGCTGTCGACGTCGCAGTTCGTCGTCGCGGTGCTGGTCGGCGGGGTGCTCGCGCTGGTGCTGTCGTACGTGCTCGCGGTCCGGTACTCGTTCCGGCTGACCGCGATCGTGACCCGG
This sequence comes from Cellulomonas sp. KU4C, assembly GCF_056868065.1. Taxonomy (NCBI): domain Bacteria; kingdom Bacillati; phylum Actinomycetota; class Actinomycetes; order Micrococcales; family Cellulomonadaceae; genus Cellulomonas; species Cellulomonas sp. KU4C. The sequence goes on from NZ_CP200322.1 coordinate 944,772, forward strand.
TACGTGCCGCACGAGGCCGTGCTGGCGCTGTTCGTGGTGTTCGTCCTGCTGCTGGCGTACCTGGACGCGGGACTCGTGAACGTCTTCGCCGTGCTGCTCGTCGGGCTGACGTGCGGCACGCTGAACCGGTTGGGCGTCAACTTCGGGGTGCAGTTCATGTCGCTGTACGCGGCCCCGTGGTTCGTCCTGCACCTGATGTGAAGGAGCCGACCATCCCGAGCCCCGTGCCCAGCCGCACCCGCGGCACCGGCAGCACCCGCGCCAAGGCGATCCTCGTCGGCGAGCACGCCGTCGTGTACGGCGAGCCCGCCATCGCGCTGCCGCTGGCCAGCCTGCCGATGCGGGCCACCGCGCGCCGCGAGGAGGGGCCGCTCGTGCTGGAGTCGGTGCTGTACTCGGGGACCCTCGCGGACGCCCCCGAGGTGCTGGCCGCGCCGCGGGCCGCGATCGAGGCGACCCTCGACCACCTCGGCCTGCCGCACACCGGCATCACGCTGTCGACGGAGTCGACGATCCCCGCGGCCCGCGGCCTGGGGTCCAGCGCCGCGACCGCCGGTGCGCTCGCGCTCGCGCTGGCGGACCTCGCCGGGCGGACGCTGACCGCCCAGGAGCACTTCGACCTCGTCCAGGTCGGCGAGCGCGTCGCGCACGGCAACCCGTCGGGGCTCGACGCCCGCACCACCGCCTCCACCGAGCCCGTCTGGTTCCAGGCCGGGGAGATCCGGTCCCTCGACCTGCGCCTGCAGGCGCACCTGGTCGTGGCCGACACCGGTGTGCACGGGCGGACCCGGGTCGCCGTCGCGGACGTCCGGTCGTTCCGGGAGCGGCACCCGGCCCGGGGGGCGGAGCTGATCGCCGAGCTCGGGCAGATCACCCGGGACGTCGTCGACGACCTCGCGCTGGACCGGCCGACGGAGCTCGGCGTGCGGATGACCCGCGCGCACCGGGCGCTCGCCGAGCTCGGGGTGTCCTCCGTCGAGCTGGACCGCCTGGTGGACGCGGCCCTCGACGCGGGCGCCCTCGGGGCCAAGCTCACCGGCGGTGGCCAGGGGGGATGCCTGCTCGCGCTCGCGACCGACGCGGACGCCGCTGGTAAGATCGCCGCTGCCCTGCGCCGCGCGGGCGCGGCGCGCACCTGGTTGCACCGGACCGACGTGCGGCTCCCCTCCGCCCCCTCCGCCCAGGTGTCCCCCGGATGACGAACTCCGCGACCGCGGTCGCGCACGCCAACATCGCGCTCGCCAAGTACTGGGGCAAGCGCGACGAGACCCTGGCGATCCCCGCGACGTCCAGCCTGTCCCTCACGCTCGACGCGTTCCACGCGACGACGACCGTGACCGTGGGCGGCGACGCCGACGCCGGCACCCTCGACGGCCGGCCGATGTCCGACGGCGAGCTGGGCCGGGTCAGCGCGTTCCTCGACCTCGTGCGCGAGCGTGCCGGGTCCACCGAGCGGGCGACCGTGACCTCGACCTCCACCGTGCCGACCGGCGCGGGCCTGGCGTCGTCCGCGAGCGGGTTCGCCGCGCTCGCCGGTGCCGCAGCGGCCGCGTACGGGCTGGACCTCGACCCCCGGGACCTGTCCCGGCTGGCCCGACGCGGCTCCGGCTCGGCGTCCCGGTCCGTGTTCGGGGGCCTGGTCGTCTGGCACGGCGGCACCGACGACGCGACCTCGTACGCCGAGCCCGTCCCCGGCGGCGAGGCGGGCGGCCCCCTCGACCCCGCGATGGCCGTCGTGGTGCTGGACGCGGGCCAGAAGGCGGTGTCCAGCCGCGTCGCGATGCGCCGCACCGTCGAGACCTCCCCGTACTTCCCCGCGTGGGTCGACGCGACCGAGCGCGACGTGACGCTGATGCTCGACGCCGTGGCCGCGGGCGACCTCGCGACGCTCGGCGGGCTCGCCGAGTCGAACGCCCTGCGGATGCACGCCACGATGCTCGGCGCCCGTCCGCCGGTCCGGTACTGGACCGCCCACACCGTCGCGGTGCTGGACGAGGTCCTCGCGCTGCGGGCCGAGGGCCTGCCGTGCTGGGCGACCATCGACGCCGGCCCCAACGTCAAGGTGCTGTGCGCCGCCGCCGACCTCGACGTGGTCGCGACCGCCCTGGCCCGCGGGCCCGGCGGGGACGAGGCACGCCGCGTCGTCACCGCCCGCCCGGGCCCGGACCTGCGGGTCGTCCCCGGCGCCGAGGCGCCGTCCCCCACGGAGGTCCCCGCGTGATCGAGGTCTGCGCGTCCGGCAAGCTGTTCGTCGCCGGCGAGTACGCGGTGGTCGAGGCCGGCTACCCGGCGGTGATCGTCGCCGTCGACCGGCACGTCACCGTCCGCCTCGACCGCGCGGAGGGCGCCGGGTCGATCGCGTCCGACCAGTACGGCCGGATGCCCGTCGTCTGGCGCCGGGACGGCGACCGCGTCGTGCTCGACCACGACAGCCGCCCGTTCGACTACGTGCTCGCGGCGATCGACGTCGTCGAGCGGTTCGCCGCCGAGCAGGGCCGCACGCTCGGGTTCTACGACATCACCATCTCCAGCGAGCTCGACGACTCGTCGGGGCGGAAGTTCGGCCTCGGGTCCTCCGCCGCCGTGACCGCCGCGACCGTGCGGGCCCTCGACCTGTTCTACGAGCTGGGGCTGCCCACCGAGCGGCTGCTCAAGCTGGCGCTGCTCGCCACGGTCCAGGTCAACCCGATGGGCTCCGGCGGCGACGTCGCGGCGAGCCTCTACGGCGGCTGGATCCGGTACGCCGCGCTCGACCGGGACTGGCTGCGCGCCGCGATCGCCGCCGGCGGGTCCGGCACGACCCCGCTCACCGACCTGCTCGACGCCGACTGGCCCGGCCTGTCGGTGCGCCGGCTGCCGATGCCGCAGTCGATGCGCCTCGTCGTCGGCTGGACCGGCGTCCCCGCGTCGACGACCCGCCTGGTCGAGGCGATGCAGTCCCGCAAGGGCGCCGCCGAGAGCCACTACCCCGACTTCCTCGCCGCCTCGCGGGAGTGCGTCGACGCGCTGTCCGACGCCATCGAGCGCGACGACGCCCCGGCCGCCAAGGCCGAGATCCGCCGGGCCCGTGGGCTGCTGACCTCGCTGGCCCGGGCCGCGGGCGTCGACATCGAGACGCCCGCGCTGCGCACGCTGTGCGAGACCGCCGAGAGCGTGGGCGCGGCCGCGAAGTCCTCCGGGGCCGGCGGCGGCGACTGCGGGATCGTCCTGGTCGACGCCGACACCGACCTCGAGCCGATGCTGCGCGACTGGGAGCTCTCGGACGTGCGGCACCTGTCGCTGCGGGTCCAGCCGCCGCGGGAGCCGCGCCCGTGAGCCCCGCCCAGGACCCGGGTCCCGCCGAGCAGGACGCGCGCCGCAAGGACGACCACGTCCGCCTCGCGTCCGCCCAGCACGCCGAGCCCCGCGCGCACGACTTCGACCACGTCCGGCCGCTGAACCACCCGCTCGCGGCGGGCGACCGGTCGCGGGTGTCCCTCGCGACGCACGGCCGGGTGCTGTCCTGGCCGGTGCCGCTGTACATCAACGGCATGACGGGCGGCACCGCCCACACCGCGACGATCAACCGCGCCCTCGCCCTCGCCGCCCGCGAGACCGGCGTCCCGATCGCCTCCGGGTCGACCGGCATCCTGCACCGCGAACCGGCCGCGATCCCGTCGTTCCGGGTGCTGCGCGAGCTCAACCCCGACGGGTTCGTGCTCGCGAACGTCAACCCCAACCTCACGCCCGCGCAGGCCCGGCGGTCCGTGGAGATCCTCGAGGCCGACGGCCTGCAGATCCACGTGAACCCCGCGCAGGAGATCGTGATGCCCGAGGGCGACCGCGACTTCACGCGGTGGGTCGACAACATCGCGGCGGTCGTCGCCACCGTCGGCGTGCCGGTGGTCGTCAAGGAGGTCGGCGCGGGCATGACGCGCGGGACCGTCCAGCAGCTGCGCGACCTCGGCGTCGCGGCCGTCGACGTGTCCGGCCGCGGCGGCACCGACTTCACCGCCATCGAGTCCGCGCGGCGCGACGACGGCGGCATGGACTACCTCGCCGGCTGGGGGCAGTCGGCGGTCGAGGGCCTGCTCGACGCGGCGTCCGTGGACGGCGTCGACCTGCTGGCCTCCGGCGGCGTGCGGCACCCGCTGGACGTCGTGCGGGCGCTCGCCCTGGGCGCCACCGCGGTCGGCGTCGCCGGCGGGTTCCTGCGGGTCCTGCTCACCGAGGGCGAGGCCGCGCTCATCACGCGGATCCAGGCCTGGCTCACGCAGATCGGCGACATCATGACGCTGCTCGGCGCGCACACCGTCGAGGACCTGCGGTACGTGGACCTGCTGATCACCGGCCCCGTGCGGGAGTTCTGCGAGCTGCGGGGCGTCGACGCGGTGTCCTACGCCCGCCGCAGCGGCCGCTGACCCCCGCCGCGTCCGCACCGGATGCGCCGTTCCGCTCAGCACGGGGCCCCACCCGGCCGATAAGTCCTCGGGGTGGTGACGCGATGGTCCAGGGGAACGGTGCAGGGCACCGCACGGCGCGACGCGCACGGCGGCTGACCCGCTGGTGGGGCGCTGACGCGCGCACCTCCGACGTGCCCCGGGCGCGGTCCGGCGCCGACGCCCCCGACTCGTGGTTCGACGACTGGCTCACCGGCACCCCCGCCGACAGCGCCGGGACCGGCCGCGCGCTCGCGCAGGCCGCCGCGTCCGGCTGGGTCACGCTCAGCGGCCTGAACCGCCCCGGCAGCACCCGCGCGACCGTCGAGCACCTGGCCGTCGGCCCCGGCGGCATCGTCGTCGTCGAGACGCTGCACTGGGACGGCGAGGTCTCCGTCGCCGGCGGCACGCTCCGGCACCGCGGCTACGGCCGCACCCCCGACGTCGCGGAGGTCGCCGGCGCCGCCGGTGCCCTCACCGCGCTGCTCGCCCCCACGCACCGCCGCGCCGTGCACGCCGTCGTCTGCCTCGCGGGCCGGGACCTCGAGCCGGTCGCCGTCTGCGGCGGGGCCGTCGCGGTCGGCGAGCACCAGCTCGCGGACTACCTCACCGCCCTGCCGCAGCGCCTGGTCGCCGCCGACGTCCCGCTGGTGGTCGACTACCTGACCGCGGAGCTCGCCGGTCCCGCCAGCCCCGAGCTGCTGACGGTGGACGACGTGTTCCGCCCGGCGGTCGTGTGGGACGCGCCGACCGTCCCCGCGGGCGCACCGGCCCGGACCGCGCTGCCCGCCGAGCCGTCCCACGACGCCCCCGGGTACGACCAGCCGGACAACGTCCACCCCGAGGGCCACCCCGACCAGGACGTCGACCGCCCCGCGCCGAGCGTCGCCCCCGACCGGCGCCGCCCCGCGGTCGGTGACGGGCTGCTGCGGCTCGGCATGCTCGTGCTGGGCCTGCTCACGGTCGGCAACGTCCTCCTGGCCTGGCTGGACGCGACGCACTGACACCCGCCGGGCGCCCTGCGCGACCCGGGTCTACGGTGACGCGCATGGACGGACGGCTGACCGCGGACCAGTTCCTCGCCGCCGACGGGGTCGGTGACTGGCGGGTGGTGCACGGCACCGCCTGCACCCGGTTCCGCACCGGGTCGTTCACGGCCGGCGTCGAGCTGGTCGAGGCCATCGGCGAGCTCGCCGACACCGCGGGCCACCACCCGGACGTCGACCTCCGCTACGGGAGCGTGACGGTCCGCCTGGTGTCGCACGACGTGGGCGGCCTCACCACCCGGGACAGCGACCTCGCCCAGCAGATCTCCGCGGTCGCGCGCGAGCTCGACGTCCCCGCCGCCCCGCAGGAGGTGCTGCCCGCGCCGCCGTCCGACGACGTCCGCCACGACGAGGAGGGCCGACCCGAGATCCCCCTGGACGGCGACGAGCTGGACACCCTGGTCGGGTTCCTGGAGTTCCACCGCGCGACGCTCGAGTGGAAGACCCGGGGGCTCGACGCCGCCGGACTCGGCGCGACCCTGCACCCGACGACCATGACGCTCGGCGGGCTGCTCAAGCACCTCGCGTACGTCGAGGACGACTGGTTCTCCCGCACCCTGCACGACCACGAGCGCGCCGAGCCGTGGCGGTCCGTCGACTGGGCCGCCGACCGCGACTGGGACTGGCACTCCGCCGCGGACGACTCCCCCGAGCAGCTGCGCGCGCTCTGGCAGGCCGCGGTCGAGCGGTCCCGCGCGCTGCTCGCGGAGGCGCTGGCGGTCGGCGACGCGGGGGCGCTCGCGCGGCGACGCCTGCCCGACGGCAGCGCGCCGAGCGTCCGGTGGATCCTCGCGCACATGGTCGAGGAGTACGCGCGGCACAACGGGCACGCGGACCTGCTGCGGGAGGCCGTGGACGGGTCGACGGGGGAGTGACGTCCCGGGTACGGGCAACTCTGCTAACGGTAGCGTAGCGACTCTGCTAACGGTAGCGTAGCGACTCTGCTAACGGTAGCGTAGCGACTCTGCTAACGGTAGCGTAGCGACTCTGCTAACGGTAGCGTAGCGACTCTGCTAACGGTAGCGTGAGGGCATGTTCCCGTACGAGCGCCGCGTCGTCGACACCCTGCTCGACGACCTCGTGCCCCACCTTCCCGCGCTCGCGCTCCAGGGGCCGAAGGGCGTCGGCAAGACGGCCACGGCACGCGAGCGGGCGCGCTCGGTGCTCCGACTCGACGACCCGGCCGACCGGGCGCTCCTCGAAGCCCGACCCGACCTGCCGACCACCCTGCCTGCCCCCGTGCTGATCGACGAGTGGCAGCGCCACCCCGACGTGTGGGACACGGTGCGGCGCGACGTCGACGACCGCGGCATCCCCGGCCGCTACCTCCTGACCGGGTCCGCCACGCCCGCCGGAGTCCCCACGCACTCCGGTGCCGGGCGGATCGTCCCGCTGCGCATGCGACCCCTCTCGCTCGCCGAGCGAGGGATCGAGACCCCCACCGTCTCGCTCGCCGACCTCCTCGCCGGCGAGGCCACCCCCGGGGGCCGGACGACCGTCGGGCTCGCCACCTACGTCGAGGAGATCGTCGCCTCCGGCTTCCCGGGCATCCGGCCGCGGCCGGGGCGGGCCCGCCGCCAGCTGCTCGACGCCTACCTCGACACGGTCGTCGAGCGGGAGTTCGCCGAGCAGGGGCTCGCCGTACGGCGACCTGAGCGGCTGCGCGCCTGGCTCCGTGCGTTCGCGGCGGCCACCAGCACGACCGCCAGCTACAACGCGATCCTCGACGCCGCGACGCCCGGCGAGGTCGACAAGCCCGCGAAGACCACGACGATCGCGTACCGCGACGTGCTCGCCTCGCTGTGGCTGATCGACTCCCTGGACGCCTGGCAGCCGGGCACGAACGACCTCGGGCGCCTCGCCGGCGCCCCGAAGCACCAGCCAGCCGACCCCGGGCTCGCCGCGCGGCTCCTCGGCCTGGACGCCCGCGCGCTGCTCGCGACCGGGGACGACGGTCCCAGCCGGGGCGCCGTGCTCGGCGGCCTCTTCGAGCACCTCGTCGCGATGTCCGTCCAGACCTACGCGCAGGCCGCCGAGGCGTCGGTCCTGCACCTGCGCACCCGCAACGGCGATCGCGAGGTCGACCTGATCGTCCGACGGCCGGACGGGAGGGTCCTGGCGATCGAGGTCAAGCTGACCCGCGTGGTCACCGACGCCGACACCCGGCACCTGCGCTGGCTCCGGGACCGGGTCGGGGACCAGCTCGTGGACGCGGTCGTCGTCAGCACGGGCGCCGACGCCTACCGCCGTCCGGACGGCGTCGCGGTGGTCCCGGCCGCACTCCTGGGCCCCTGACCCGCCCGCAGCCGGCGCCGGCCCCGAGGTCGCACCTCCCGGCCGAGGTCGCCCGCCACGAGCAGCGACCTCGGCTGCGAGGGGCGACCTCGGCGGTGGCGACCTCGGGCGGTGGTGGTCGGGCGGGAATGCGCGCCCCGCCGGGGCGGTTCGTCCCGGGTGTGAGCCTGCTGATGAGCCCCCTGACCCTGCGCGGCACGACGTTCCGCAACCGCGTCTGGCTGGCCCCGATGTGCCAGTACTCCGCCGGACCCGACGGCGTGCCCACCGACTGGCACCTCGCCCACCTGGGCGCGCGGGCCGTCGGCGGTTTCGGCCTCGTGATGGCGGAGGCGACCGCCGTCGTCCCCGAGGGCCGGATCTCCCCGCAGGACGTGGGCCTGTGGGACGACGCCCAGGTCGCGGCGTGGCGCCCGATCACCGCGTTCGTGCGCGGGCGCGGCGCCGTCGCCGGGGTGCAGCTCGCGCACGCGGGCCGCAAGGCCTCCACGTACCGCGGGTTCGGCGAGGGCTCGGGCACGGTCCCGGTCGACGACGGCGGGTGGGAGACGGTCGGCCCGTCGGCCGAGGCGTTCGCCGGCTACGCCGCGCCGCAGGAGCTCACGGCCGCGCAGGTCGCCGACGTCCCGGGGCAGTTCGCCGCCGCGACCCGGCGGGCGCTGGACGCCGGCTTCGACGTGGTCGAGGTCCACGCGGCCCACGGCTACCTGCTGCACCAGTTCCTGTCCCCGCTGTCGAACCACCGCACGGACGCGTACGGCGGCCCGCTCGAGGCCCGCGCGCGCCTGCTGCTCGACACGGTCGACGCGGTGCGCGGCGTCCTGCCCGAGGACCGGCCGCTGCTGGTCCGCGTCTCGGCAACCGACTGGACCGAGGGCGGCCTCACCGTCGAGGACGTCGCCCGGGTGGCCGCCTGGCTCCGGGAGCACGGCGTCGACCTCGTGGACGTGTCCACCGGCGGGAACGTGCACGCGACGATCCCCGTCGGCCCCGGCTACCAGGTCCCCGCCGCCGGGCAGATCCGGGCGACCGCCGGGGTCGCGACCGCCGCGGTCGGGCTCATCACCACCGCGGAGCAGGCCGAGCAGGTCCTCGCGGAGGGCGCCGCGGACGCCGTCATGATCGGGCGCCCGGCCCTGTTCGACCCGAGCTGGCCGCTGCGGGCCGCGCACGCGCTGGACGACAAGACGCCCGCCCTGGACCACCTCGGCGACCCGGGCGCGACCGTCCGCCCGGGCGAGCCCACGGGCTGGCCCGTGCAGTACGCGCGCGGCTCCTGGGGCTGAGGGCCCCGGTCAGGTGCTGGTGAGCGCCCCGCTCACCAGCACCAGGACCATCGCCGCGACGCCGAGCGCGCCCGCGATGATCGCGAACACCGCCCGCCCCCGGCCGTGCCCGCCCCGGCGGCCGACGCGCAGCGCCCAGAAGCCCAGCCCGATCGCGACCACACCGAGCGGCCACAGCAGCAGCGAGAACAGGCCCACGTAGCCGGCGACGATCGACTGCCACGAGCGGCCCACGGGTGCGATCCAGTGCAGCGCGTCGGTGGGGTGCGCGCCGGGGCGCTCCGGCGCGGGCTGCCACGACGTGACCGCGGGCTGGGCCGCGTAGCCGGCGAACCCCGCGTGCGCGGCGTACCCGGCCGACGGCGCCCCCGGCCCGGCCGGGGCGGCGTACGGACCGCCGGCCGGGGCGGCGTACGGACCGCCGGCCGGCGCCGCGACGGGGGCCGCGGGTGCGCGGCGGGCGTGGGCGGGCGCCTGCTGCCCCGACGCGGAGTGCGCACCGGGACCCCGCACGGGCGCCCAGGAGGCGGCGTCCTCAGCCGTCGCGGGGCCGCCGGGCGCCGCGCGCCCGGGCCCGGGGACGGGGACGGGGCGGGGCAGGACGGGAGCCGGCGCGGCCGCAGGGTCGGGCGTGACCTGCTCGGTCCACCCCGCACCGTCGAACCACCGCAGCACCCCGGCCGTCACGCCGTCGGGGTACCACCCGGGCGCAGGCAGGGGCAGCGACTCCGTCATGGAGTGGGGGTCGGCAGATCGCGGCCCGGTGATGACCCCCGACCTCGACCGTCCCCCGTTCGGCCCAGTCCCCGGACGGGTCACCGACGCGTGATCCCGCGGGGGCAACCGGTTCCCGGGGAGAGCCCCCGCGCCCGCCGGCGCGACACACCCCGCCCCGTAACCCCCCGGACACCTCCGCCGCGTACCGTCCGTCCACCGGCCGCACCGAGGCGCGCGGCGCACCGCAGGACCCGACCGATCGACAGGGGGCACGCCGCGTGTTCGAGCACGTCGACCCGTTCATCGGGACCGAGGCCACGGCCCTGCCGCCGCAGTCCGGGCTGGCCGCGACCTGGTGGTGGCCGAAGCCGCAGGTCGGCAACACCCACCCGGGCGCCACGTACCCGCTGGGGATGGTGAGCGCGTGCGCGTACTCGGGGGCGTACCCGACGGGGTACGGGCGGTACGACCTGTCGACGGAGGGCCGGCCGCCGGAGCTGCACACGTCGCAGCGGGCGTCGGGGTTCACGCACTTCCAGCAGTCGGGGACCGGCGCGATCCGCAAGTACTACAACTACGTGCGCGTGACGCCGATGCTCCAGCCGCTCGACGACCTGGGCCGGCTGTGGGACCTCACCGACGAGACCGCCGAGCCCGGCTACTACGCGGCCACGCTCGAGTCGGGCATCCGGTGCGAGGTGACGGTCGGGCCGAAGTCGGCGGTGCACCGGTACACGTTCCCCGCCCACCGGGACGCGCGCCTCGTCATCGACCTCAGCCTCGGCGGCCTGGACATCCCGTACGGCCGGACCGTGCCGCTGCGGGCGCACCTCGAGTCCCTGGCACCGGGCGTCGCGCAGGGCGAGATCACCGTGGAGGGCGCGCCGCTGGCGGTGCACGTCGAGTGCGACGCACCCGGTGCGGCCCAGTGGCGGCAGCTGCTCTGGTACGACCGCCGCCTGATGCCCGGCGGGACCCGGCTCGACTTCGACCGGATCCGCCCGACGACCCTGCGGCCGTTCGGCCTGATGTGGGCGGGCCGGGCCGAACCGGGGCAGGTCGTCGAGCTGCGGTTCGGGTTCTCGCTGCGCGGCGTGGAGCAGGCGCGCCAGAACCTGGTCCGCGAGTGCGGGCCGGGCCCGTCGTCGTTCTCCGAGCGGCGGGCGCGCACGGCGCACACGTGGCGGCAGCACCTCGCGAAGGTCCAGGTCGACACCCCGTCGGCGGACAAGCAGACGGTCCTGTCGACCGCGCTCTACCACTCGCTGGTGAAGCCCTGCCTGGCGCCGGACGAGAGCCCGTTCTGGCCGACCGACACCCCCTTCGCGTACGACATCGCGACCATGTGGGACATCTACCGGACCCAGCTGCCGCTGCTGACCGCGCTGGTACCGGACAAGGCGGTCGAGCTGGCGACGGCCATCCTGCACATCGCCGAGGAGGAGGGGAACTTCCCGATCGGCTACCGGATGGCCCGCGGGGCGGACCGGTTCTCCCGGCAGGGCAGCGCGCTGGCGCACACGTTCTTCGCCGACCTGTGCGCCCTCGGGCTGCCGCTCGACTGGGACTGGGCGCTGGTGCACCTGCACAACGACCTGCGCCGGACGTACGGCGAGGAGTTCCTGCTGCACGGCCGGACCCACCCGATCAGCCACACCCTGGACCTCGCGTTCGGGTACTTCTGCACGTCCGTGATCGCCCGGCACGTCGGCGACCGGACGCTCGTCGACCAGTTCGCGCCGCTGGCCGCGCGCTGGCGGAACGCGTTCGACCCCGCGACCGGTCTGCTGGTCGACTCCACGTTCTACGAGGGCGGCCGGTGGAACTACTCGTTCCGGCTGCTGCACGACATGGCGGCGCGGATCGAGGGCGCGGGGGGCGACGACGCCTTCGTGGGTCTGCTCGACCGGTTCTTCGGGTTCGGCGCCGACCCGGTGCGGCAGCCGGGCCTCGCGCCCACCGAGGACGAGATGCTCGCCGGCTACGGCCTGCACCGGTTCGAGGGCCTGAACAACGAGCCCGACATGGAGGCCCCGTGGGCCTACCAGTACGCCGGTCGCCCGGACCGCACCGCCGAGGTCGTGCACGCCGTCACCCAGCAGCAGTTCGGCACCGGACGCGGCGGGCTGCCCGGCAACGACGACTCCGGCGGGCTGTCGTCCTGGTACGTCTGGGCGAGCCTCGGCCTGTTCCCCGTCGCCGGGCAGAACCTGTTCCTGCTCAACGCGCCGGCCTGGCGCGAGGCGCGGATCGACGTGGGCGGCCGGCCGTTCACGATCGAGACCACCGGGTTCGTCGAACCCGAGCCGGACCGGCCGGCGCAGCACGTCCAGCGGATCCGCCTCGACGGCGTCGAGCTGGACCGCACCTGGCTCACCGGCACCGAGCTGCACGCCGGCGGGCGCCTCCAGGTCGACCTCGGCCCGGAGCCCGGCCCGTGGAACGCCGCCGCACGACCCCCCTCGACCAGCACCTCGTCCGCCGCGCAGCCCGCGCCGCACCCCCTCGGAGGCACGCCGTGACCGACACCACCCTGCGCACCACCGAGGACGCCGCCGCGCCCCGGCGGGTCGACCGCCGCCTGGTCATCGTCGTGCGCGCCGACCCGGTGATCTGCGGGCACTCCGGCGAGGCCCGGAACCTCGCCGAGGCGGCGCTGGACCGCGGGTTCGACGAGGTCCGGATCGTGACGTGGCCGATCGACCGCCTGCAGGCGGCCGGGCTGCCGCTGAAGCCGCTGGACCGGGTGCTGCCGTACCGGGACGGCGTGGTCGTCGAGCGCCCCGACCCGGTCGGTGACTACAAGGTCCCGGACGGCCGGTACGTCGCGGGGCTCATCGGCCGCCTGGTCGAGCTGTTCACCGACGGCGTCCCGACCGTCGCGCTGTCGCTGTACCTGAGCCCGCACGCCACCGCCGTCGCGGACGCCGTGCACGTCGCCCGCCGCACCGGCCTGCCCGTGCAGGTCACGACGGTCGCGGAGGCCGTCGGGTCGGACGTCACCAACGTGGTGCGTGCCGCCGTCGAGGCCGACCGGTTCGGTGCCGCCGCGCACGTGCTGACGTCCTACCTGGCCCACGACGTCTGCCTCGCGGTCTCGGAGTACACCCGCGACCTGATCGTGTCCGAGGCGGAGGCCGTCGACGCGAAGCACGGCACCACGTTCGCCGCGCAGTGCCGCGAGCGCGTGCGGATCTCCTACCCCGCGGTCGACGTGCAGCAGTACCTGTCCCGCGACGACGCCGAGACCGACGCCGCGCTCGCCGCGCGCGGGCTCGACCGCGACGGCTACGTGCTCTACCTGTCGCGGCTCGCGGCGGCGAAGGGCGTCGACGACCTGATCGACGGGTACGCCGCCAGCTCGGCGCCCGGCACGCACCGCCTGGTCATCGCCGGGAACGGCCCGGAGGCCGCGGTGCTCCGGGCGCACGCCGCGGCGTCGCCGGTCGCGGACCGGGTGCTGTTCCTCGACGACGTGTCCGACGACGAGAAGCCGCACCTCATGGCCGGCGCCGCCGCCTACGTGCTGCCCAGCAAGCCGCGCCCCGAGTTCGTCGAGACGTTCGGCATCGCGCTGGTCGAGAAGATGCTGTCCGGCGGCGGGCCGGTCATCACGACCGACACGGGCGGCATCCCCGAGGCCGTCGGCGACACGGCGCTGATCGTGCCCGTGGAGGACCCGGCCGCCATCGCCGCGGCCCTCGACCGGGCGCTGGGCGTCTCCGCCGAGGAGCGCGAGGCGTGGGCCGGGCGGTCGCGGGAGTTCGCGCTCCAGTTCGACCGGTCCGTCGTGCTCGACAAGATCCTCGAGGCGGTGGACGCGCTCACGCCGGCGGGGTGAGCGCGTCGCGGGGCCTCAGCCGCAGGTGTCGCAGACGCCCGTCGCGGGGAGGATCGTGAAGCACGTCGGGCAGGCGATCTCGACCGGCTCGCGCTTGACCGCGCGGGTGCTGGTCGTGGACCCCGCGCGGGGCTTGGCGGGGGCCTTGGCCCGGGGCGCGCGGGCGGGCGCGGCCGCACGCTCCGGGACGGGGACCGTGAACCCGCGGCGCCCGAGCAGCGCCTGCGCGGACGTCTCGCCGCCGTGGAACTCGTCGGCGGTCGCGAGCCGCCCGGTCGCGAACCGGTGCGCGACGCCGAGGATCGCCAGGGTCGGGTACTGCTTGCCCTCGTGCTCGAACGTGGCCGTGTCGGTGCCCCCGAAGCCGTAGACGCCGAGGAAGTCCTCGGCACCCCGGGACCGGTGCTCGGCGATCGCCTGGAGGATGTGCTGACGCGTCACCGCGGAGAAGGTTGCCACGTGGCGGCAGTCTACGTCGCCGCCTCCCGGCGACCGTCCGCCGGGGTCCCTCGCGCCGGTCCCCGCAGGCCCTCCCACCGCGCGGACCAGGCCCGCAGCCGGTAGGAACGACGTCATGACCCGCGTCGGATTCCACAACTCGCACGAGCAGGTCCACCCCTCCGCGCTCCTCGCGGCCACCCAGCACGCCGAGCAGGCCGGCTTCGACGCCGCGATGTGCTCGGACCACTGGGCCCCGTGGAGCGTCCACCAGGGCCACTCCGGGTTCGCCTGGACGTGGCTGGGCGCCGCGATGGCGACGACCAGGCTGCCGTTCGGCGTGGTCAACGCCCCCGGGCAGCGGTACCACCCGGCGATCATCGCGCAGGCCGCGGCGACGCTCGGGGCGATGTTCCCGGGCCGGTTCTGGGTGGCCCTCGGGTCCGGCGAGAACATGAACGAGCACATCACCGGTGACGCCTGGCCCCCCAAGGCCGAGCGCGACGCCCGGCTGCGGGAGTCGGTCGAGGTCATCCGCGCGCTGCTCGCCGGGGAGGAGGTCACCCACCACGGGCTCGTCACCGTGGACCGGGCGCAGCTGTGGACGCTGCCCGAGGTGCCGCCGCGGCTGGTCGGCCCCGCCGTGTCCGTCGAGACCGCGCGGGCGCACGCCGACTGGGCTGACGGCCTCGTCACGGTCAACCAGGAGCCCGGGAAGCTGCGCCGCGTCGTCGAGGCCTACCGCGAGGCCGGCGGTCGCGGGCCGATCTCCCTGCAGGTGCACGTCTCGTACGCGACCGACCCCGCCGAGGCCTGGCGGCTCGCCCGCGAGCAGTGGGCGGGCAACGCCGCGGGGCCGCCCCGGGCGTGGGACATCGCGACCACCGAGGAGTTCGACCGCGTCGCGCAGACCGTCGACGACGACACCCTCGGCACCTCGGTGGTGATCGAGCACGACCCCGCGCGGCTCCGGGACCGGCTGGTCGACCTGGTCGAGATCGGGTTCGACGAGGTCTACCTGCACCAGGTCGCGACCGACGTCCGCCCCGACCACCACAAGCACGCCGACGCCACCCCCACGGTCACCCACCCGCCGTCGTCGCTGGACGCGTTCATCGACCTCGCCGCCGAGCACCTGCTGCCCGCCCTGCGCCAGGTCGACGCCGGCACCGAGGGGGCGGCCGCGTGAGGATCCGCGACACCGGCGACCTCTGGTGGAAGAACGCCGTCGTCTACTGCCTCGACGTCGAGACCTACATGGACTGGAACGACGACGGAGTCGGCGACCTGCCCGGCCTCGTCCAGCGCCTCGACCACCTGGCCGAGCTCGGCGTCACCTGCCTGTGGCTGATGCCCTTCTACCCGACCGCCGACCGCGACGACGGCTACGACATCACCGACTTCTTCGGCGTCGACCCGCGCCTCGGGGACGCCGGCGACCTCGTCGAGCTGATCCGCACCGCCCGCGACCGCGGCATCCGGGTCATCGCGGACCTGGTCGTCAACCACACCTCCGACCGGCACCCCTGGTTCCGGTCCGCGCGCAGCAGCCCCGACAGCCCCTACCGGGACTTCTACGTCTGGCGCACCGACGAGCCGCCGCCCACGGGCGACGAGGTGATCTTCCCCGACCAGGAGGACGGGATCTGGACGTACGACGAGACCGCCGGTGCCTGGTACCGGCACCGGTTCTACCGCCACCAGCCCGACCTCAACACCGCGAACCCGCAGGTCCGGGACGCCATCGCGAAGGTGGTCGGCTACTGGTCCGAGCTCGGGTTGTCCGGGTTCCGGGTCGACGCCGTGCCGTTCATGCTCGCCGACGCCGCGAACAGCCCCCACGACGACATCGAGCACCCGCACGAGTTCCTCAAGGCGCTGCGGTCGTTCCTGTCCCGCCGGGTCGGCGACGCGATCCTGATGGGCGAGGTCAACCTCCCGTACGACGAGCAGCGGCAGTTCTTCGGCGACCAGGACGGCGACGGCTCCGCCGAGGGCGACGAGCTCACGCTCCAGTTCGACTTCATCGCGATGCAGCAGATGTACCTCTCGCTCGCCCGGCAGGACGCGGGCCCGATCGCCCAGGCGCTGCGCGACCGCCCGGAGATCCCGCACGACGCGCAGTGGGCGACGTTCGTCCGCAACCACGACGAGCTGACCCTCGACAAGCTGTCCGACGACGAGCGCGCCGAGGTGTTCGCCGCGTTCGGCCCCGACGAGGACATGCAGCTCTACGGCCGCGGCCTGCGCCGACGCCTGCCCCCGATGCTCGGCGGCGACCCGCGCCGGGTGCGGATGGTCTACTCGCTGCTGTTCACGCTGCCCGGCACGCCCGTGCTGTTCTACGGCGAGGAGATCGGCATGGGCGAGAACCTCGCCGCCGACGGCCGCCTCGCCGTACGGACCCCGATGCAGTGGACGTCGGGGCGCAACGGCGGCTTCTCCGCCGCGGAGCGCCGGCGCCTCGCCGGGCCCGTCGTCGAGGACGGCTACGCCCCCGAGCACGTGAACGTCGCCGACCAGCGGCGCGACCCCGACTCGCTGCTGACGTTCCTCCAGACGCTGATCCGCCGGTACCGGGAGTGCCCGGAGCTCGGCTGGGCGACCAGCACCGAGATCCTCGACCAGCCGCACCCCGCCGTCCTCGCCCACCGGGCGACCTGGCAGGACGCGTCGATGGTCGCGCTGCACAACCTCGGGCCCGACGCCGTCACCGTGCCGCTGCGGCTCGCGGACCTGAAGCGCGACCCCAGCGACCCCGGACCCGCCGACGGCACCGCGTCGACCCGCAGCCACGCCGCCGACGACCGGTCCGTGCGGCTCGTCGACCTGCTCGAGGACGGCGCGTACCCCGTCGGGGAGGACGGGCGGGTGGACGTCGAGCTGCCGGGGTACGGGTACCGGTGGCTGCGGGTGGTGCGGCCGGGGTCGCGGCGGCTGCTGTGAACGCGAGCCGGCTGCCGTGAGCGCCCGGCGGCGCGCGTGAGTGGTCGGCGCAGCAGCACCTAGGCACGTTCCCGGGTGGCCGCGGTGCTGGCAGGCTCGTCCGGTGATCCGTGCGTTTCTCGACGAGTCCGAGTCCAACGGCGCGAAGGACCCGCACACGTACCTGGTGGGTGCCGCGGTGCTGCTCGAGGAGCACGTGGCGGAGGTCTGCGACCGCATCGCGACGTTCAGGCTCCCCGGCCAGGCGAAGCTGCACTGGCGTGACGAGAGCGACCGACGTCAGCGGTCGATCATCCGCGCGATCGGGGCGATGCCGGTCGAGGCGGTGCTCGCGGTGCACGTCGGTCCCCGACGGCGCCCCGAGGCCCGTCGGCATCGTGCCCTCCGGACGCTGCTCCCCGAGCTCGCGGCACTGGGCGTGAGCCGGCTCGACGTCGAGTCGCGCGGCGCCAAGGCCGACCAACGGGACCGCGCGCTGCTCGACCAGATGCGCCGGTCGCGGATGTTCGACACCGCGCAGCCGGCGATGCGGATGGATCACCCGGTGGGACGCTCGCAGCCCGGGCTGTGGCTCGCCGACTCCATCTGCGGGGCCGTCGTCGCCGCGCGCTGCGGCGACACGCAGCACGCGGAGGCGCTCGGCACCCGGCTCCGCGTCATCGAGGCGCCCTAGACGCGCGAAACCCCGGGCCCTGTCGTCCGGCAGGATGTCCCGGGGTTCACTTCCAGCCGCTCCGCGGATGGGCTGGCATCGACCTTCATCGTAACCAGGTCCACGCCCCACCCGCTACCTCACCCTCGGGTGACCGACCACCGCCCCGCCGCGAGATCCACCAGGCGCGGCAGGATCACGTCGCCGGCGGCGCGCAGCCCGTCGTGCAGGTACTCGTTGGTGACCCAGACCTGCGCGTTGCCGACCGCGTCCGCGGTGCCGAGCGCCAGGTCGAGGTCCACGTACGGGTCGTCGACGTACTGCACCGCGGCCAGCGGCACGTCGTTGGCCGCGAGGCGGTCGGGGTCGTACAGCGCGGGCCACGACGTCCGGGCCGCGAGCGCCTCCGCCGCGCCACGGAACGGCCGCAGCGCCCGCACGTCGGCGAACATCCACGGGAACACCGCCTCACCGGTCAGACCGAGCGGGCGCGCGGCGGGGTCGAGCCCGGGGCGCCGGTCCAGCTCGGCCTGCGCGGCCCAGCCCCCGGCACGCTCGCCCTGGTGGTAGATCGTCTCCTGCAGGACCGCGTACAGCGGGTTGGCGTCGAACCCGGTCTGCGTCTGCACGGCCAGCGCGAACGCGTCGTCCGGGGTGCCGTCGGCGTCGGCGTCGAGGGTGTCGAGCAGCCAGTGCAGGCCGTCGACGCCGGTGCTCATGCCGAGCGGCATCCCGAGCGTCTGGAGCCGCGGGACGGTGAGCACGTCCCCGTCGGGCAGCCGGACGTCGCCCGCGGCCAGCCGGTCCGCGAGCGCCGACAACCGGGCCACGTCGTCCGGGTACCGGCGGGCCGACGCCGCGACGCGGGCCTCCTGGCGCGGGAACGTGCGCGCGTAGACGTCCTCGGCGGTCGCGGTCGTGCCGGGCAGGCCGCCGGTCACGTAGCAGGCGGTCAGCGCCTCCGGGTGCCGCGACAGGTACGTCAGCGTGAGGAACCCGCCGTAGGACTGGCCGAGCGTCGCCCACCGCCGCCCGCCGTAGACCGCGTGCCGCACCGCCTCGGCGTCCTCGACGACCGCGTCCGCGCGGAAGCACGCGAGGTAGTCGGCCGCGTCGTCCGCCGTGTCGAACCAGGCCATCGTCCGGCCGTCGACCCGGCCCGACCGGCCTGTGCCGCGCTGGTCGAGCAGCACCACGCGGTGCGTGCGGAGCGCGGTGGTCCACCAGCCGCCCCCGAGGGGGCGCGGCGACATGCCGCCCGGACCACCCTGGAGGAACAGCAGCAGCGGCAGGTCCTCGCCGTCGCGCGCCGGGTCCACGAGCTCGCGGGCGAACACGTCGATGTCCCGGTAGCGCGTCGGGTCAGCGCGGTCGACGGGCACCCGCACCCGGTGGTCGCGCACCAGCACCGGCGGCACCGCGAGGGGTCCGGTCGTCGTGGCGCCGGGACGGGTCGCGGCAGGGCGGGCGGCGGGCGCGGGCGACGAGGTCACGACCAGCACCCTAGGACCCCCGGCGGGACGGTCAGGGGACGGGCGTGTTTCGGTGGCGTCACCGCCCGCCCCGGCGGGTGACACCTGCGTGAAATCCTGCCCGGCGTCCTTGTCGGGCCCGATCCCGGCCGCCGAGACTCGCCGCAGCGCGCCCGACGACGGGCGCGGAGACGCGAGACACCCGGGGGCAGGTGGCGATGACGACCGACGACACGCTCGGGAGCACCGGGCTCGCGGACCCGGACCCGCCGTTCGGCCTGCTGCCGGTGGGCGCGCCGGCACCGCGCTGGCTGCACGCCGCGCTCTGCGACGCGTGGGGCTGGGACCCGGTGCGGACGGCCGTCGACCTCGTCGGGCTGTCGCACAACGCGACGTTCCGCGTCCGCGTCGGCGCGGTCCCGGTCGCCATGACCCGGGTCGCGCACCCCGCCTACATGGAGGACACGGCGGCCGCGGAGTCGGAGATCGCCTGGCTGCGGGCGCTGGCGGTCGACGGGACCGTCCGCGTCCCCACGGTGGTGCCGACCGCCGACGGCAGCGGCGTCGCGATGGCCACCGACGACCGCGAACGGCACTGGATGTGCCTGACCACGACGTTCACCCCCGGGCTGCCGCTCGACGAGGTGCTGCCGACCGCGCCCGACCCCGCGGCGCTGCACCGGCGGGTCGGACGGACGGCGGCGCTGCTGCACGACCACGCGCTGGCGTTCCACCGGCCCCGGGACTTCGTCCGCCCGACCTGGGAGCCCGCCGACCTGGTCGGGCCCGACAGCCGCTGGGGCCCGTGGGAGGCCGCTGCGCTGCCGGACGCCGACCGGGCGCTGCTGCTTCGCGCGCGCGACGCCGCCCTCGCGGTGCTGGACGACGCGTCGCGGGCACCCGACGTCTGGGGCCTCGTGCACGCCGACCTCCGACCGGGGAACCTGCTGGTCGACGGCGACGACCTCACGGTGATCGACTTCGACGACTGCGGGTTCTCGTGGTTCGTGCTCGACCTCGCCGCCGCGCTGTCCTACGTCGAGCACCTCCCCGACGCCCCGGACCGCGCCCGGGCGTGGGCGGAGGGCTACCAGGAGGTCCGGCCCCTGACCGCCACCGACCAGCGGATCGCCTGCGCGCTGTCGATGCTCCGCCGCCTGCAGCTGCTCGGTCGCACCGCCACGGACCCCCGCGGTGGCCCGTCCGGTGCGCTCCGCGCCGAGCAGCCCGCCGGGACGGTGCTGGTCGCGGAGCGGTACCTCGCGTCGCCGACGTGGCTGCTGACGTGACCGCGGCTGCGCCCGCCCCGGCCCCGCTGCGCCGCCGACCCCGCTGGGCCACCGACCCCCCGCTGCGGACGCCGAGACAGGTCCGGCGCGCCGAGGTAGGACGTGCGCAGGCCCTGTCTCGACGCGGAGGTCCTGACTCGGCGTCGGAGCGGTGGCAGGGTGGGGCGATGAGCGACGCGCACCCCGGCACCGGCGACCTCGCCCGCCTGACCGACCTGATCCGCGAGTTCAGCGTCGAGCGCGACTGGGTGCAGTTCCACGACCCGAAGTCGCTGGTGCTCGCCCTGGTCGGGGAGGTCGGCGAGCTCGCCGAGCTGGTCCAGTGGCTCCCCGCCGACGCCGCCGCCGAGCACTTCGCCGACCCCGACCGGCACCGGCGCGCGGGCGAGGAGATCGCCGACGTCCTCGTCTACCTGCTGCGGCTCGCGGACGTGCTCGGCGTGGACGTGCTCCAGGCGACGCTCGACAAGCAGGCGGAGGCGCGGCGGCGGTTCCCGGTCGACTCGGTGCGCGGGATCGCGCCGCACCGGGACTGACCCCGCTCGGGACGCGGCCACCGAGCCCTCCACAGGCGACGTCCCCGCGCGTCGTCCCCAGACCGGGCCTCCGCCCCCGGCGGACGCGACCCCCGCGGTGTCAGGGTCGGCCCGACGCGGCGCGCACGGCACCGCCCGGACGACGGGAGAGCCCCACGATGACCCCCCACGCCACCAGCACGCCCAGCGCGTACCAGAGCAGGTCGAGCGGCCCGAACGTCGTACCGAGCAGGTACCGCAGCGGCGGCCAGGCCTCGACCGCCCGCGCCGGCCCTCCGGTGGCCTGCGCGACCTCGACGGCCCAGCACACACCGACCGCGAGGGCCGCGTGCGCCGCCGACGACCACCGGGGCAGCGCCCACCGGAGCAGGAGCAGCACCAGCACCGCGTACAGCGCGTCGCCGAGGGCGTCCCCGACCGCGCCCGAGCCGAACCGCGCCGTCGCCAGGCCCGCGGCGACGACCGCGGCCCCGGCGAGCACGGTCGACCGCCACGGGCGCACCGGTCGGAGCCGGCGCACGCGACCGGGAGCTGCACCGACCCCGGCACGACCGGCACCGGCACGAGCCGCACCGGCGCCGCGCTCGGGTCCTGAGTCGCCCACGCCACCTCCCGCGTCCACGGCGGCGCGCCTCGTGCCCCCACCGTCGACGACGCTAGGGGACGCGCACGCCCGCCGGGCGACGCGCCGGGCGGCAGCCGGAGGAGGTGCTGTGTCGGTGCCGTGTGCGACGGTTCCGCGGTGAGTCGCGCCACCCGTCCCCGCCGCCGCACGTCCGCACCACCGCGCCGGGGGCGCCGGCTCGGCTGGGTGTGGCTCGTCCTGGTCCTGGCCGTCGGGCTCGGCACCGGGCTGCCCGTCTGGTCGGAGGCGCGCGAGTCGGCGCGGTTCCCCGTCACCGCCGTCGACCTGGACCGAGCGCGGGCGGAGCTGGACGGGCTGACGGTGAAGGGCCGCGCGCCGCGCACCGGCTACGACCGGGACCAGTTCGGGCCCGCGTGGGCGGACGTGGACCGCAACGGCTGCGACACCCGGAACGACGTCCTGGCCCGGGACCTCACCGCGGTCACGTTCCAGGAGGACACCCACGACTGCGTCGTCCTGTCGGGCACCCTGGACGACCCGTACACGGGGGAGGCGATCGACTTCGTGCGCGGGCCGGCCAGCGCGGCCGTGCAGATCGATCACGTCGTCGCCCTGTCGGACGCGTGGCAGAAGGGCGCGCAGCAGTGGGACGCCGAGACGCGCCGGCAGTTCGCGAACGACCCGGCGAACCTGCTGGCGGTCGACGGCCCGACCAACGGGGCGAAGGGGGACGGCGACACCGCGACGTGGCTGCCGCCGAGCACCGGCTACCGGTGCGCGTACGTCGTCCGGCAGGTCCGGGTGAAGGCCGCCTACGGGCTGTGGGTCACCGAGGCCGAGCGCGCCGCGATGGACCGCCAGCTGGACCGGTGCGTCGTCGCCGGCTGACGCGTCAGAGCAGCGGTCGCTGCAGGATCCACGACCCGCCGAGCACCAGCGCCCCGACGCACACCACCAGGAACGCCCCGACCCAGAACCCGCCCGGCAGCGGTGTCAGCCGCCCGAGCACGTCCGCGTCGGAGGTGCCCCGCCCGCGGGTCCGCCGCCGCTGCGACTGCATCTCCAGCACCGCCCGCGGCGCGCCGAGCAGCAGGTACCAGGTGACCGCGTACGCCACGGCGACCTGCACCGGGGCGCTCCCCCACCAGCTCACGCCGACCAGCACGACCCCGGTCACCAGCACCGACCACAGCCCGTACCAGTTCCGGATCTGCACCAGCACGAGCACCAGCGCCAGCAGCAGCCCCCACAGCAGCCCGACGGCGTAGCCCTGCCCGAGCACCCACGCCGCCCCGAGCCCGAGCACCGCGGGCCCGACGTACCCGGCGAACGCGGTGGCGACCATCCCGGGACCCCGGGGCTTCCCGACGGACACGGTCAGCCCCGAGGTGTCGGAGTGCAGCCGGATCCCCGACAGCCGACGGCCGGACAACACCGCCACGAGCCCGTGCGCCGCCTCGTGGACGATCGTCAGCACGTGCCGGGACAGGTGCCACAGCGTCGGGACCGCGAGCAGGGCCAGCGCCACCAGCAGCGTGCCGACCAGCACCACCTGTCCGGGCGCCGGTTGCACGGTCGTCGCGCGGTCCCAGATCTCCCCGGGCAGCGACCGCAGGGTGTCGAGCACGCCGCTCACAGCTGGTCGAGGGTGATGTCGTCGAGCTCGACCACGAGGTGCAGGCCGTCCGCGGCGACGGTCGCCCCGGTGATCGAGGCGCCGGCGGGCAGCTCGTCGACGACCCCGAGCTCCGCGAGCCGCCCCGCGATCCCGTCCGGGAGCGACCCCGCGTCGATCGAAAGCCCCGCGAGCGTGGCACCGGTGATGGTCGCGGTCAGCCCTTCGGCCCCGGCGGGCGCGACCGTGAGCCCGACCGAGACGGGCACCCCGGCGAGCGACCCGCCGGCGACCAGCGTCTCCCCGTCCACGGTGAGCTCGAGGTCCCAGCCGGTCTTCTCCCGCAGCAGCGTCTGGAGCACGGCGGTGGGCACGGTCGCGGTCGCCACGACGTGCTCGGCGCCACGGGTCCCGCGGATCGCCACACCCGACGCGGCGACGTCGAGGTCGGTGACCTCGAGCCCCTGGAGCACCGCGCCCGACGCGGCGAGGTGCACGTCGTCGAGCGTGCCTCCGACGACCTGGGTGAGGAACGGGAACCCGTCGATGCGGACCGCGAGGTCCGTGGCGGACAGCCGCGAGCGCACGGCGTCGGCGGCGGCGTCCTCGGCGATCCCGTGGGTCACGCGGTCGGCGAGCAGCGCGCCCCCGACGACGACCAGGACGGCGAGCGTGGATCCGATGAGGCAGCCGAGGCGGCGGCGAGGAGAGCGGGTCACGCCCCGAGGGTACGAGGCGCGGCGGGGCGGCGGCTGGGAACGCGACGCTCCTCGCCCGGTTGCGGGCCCCCGCTGCCCGACGTTGACTTCCAGGGAGCAGGGGCACGCAGCGGCACCGAGCGGACGGGAGCGCCAGCATGGGCATCGGGGACTTCGTCGACAAGGCCAAGAAGGCCGTCGCGGGCAACGAGGACAAGATCGCCGGCGCGATCGACAAGGCGGCGGACGCCGTGAAGGCGCGCACCGGCGACTCGACCGACCGGAAGATCGACCAGGCCACCGACAAGGCCCGGGACTTCCTGGAGAAGCAGAAGCGGGACGCCGCTGACCGCCCGCCGGTCCGCCACGACGAGCGCCCCGACCCGCCCGCCCTGTAGAGAGGAACCGCGTGAGCGACACCGGACAGCCGGACCCCACCACCCCCGACCGACCGGTGCTGCTCGTGCTGCACGGCGCGCGCGGCGACCTCGCGCAGCGCATGGTCTACCCCGGCCTGGCGGCGCTCGCCGCGGGCGGGCTGATGCCGGAGCGCTGGCTGGTCGTGGGCACCGGCCGCAAGCCGGTCGGCGACGACGAGATCGCCGACCTCGTGCGGGACTCCCTGCGCGAGCACGGCGACCCGGAGCACGCCGACGCCCTCGACGGCCACGTGCGGTACGCGACGACCTTCACCGAGGACGAGCCGGGCGAGCTCGTGGACGCGATCCGCGACGCGACGCGGGAGCTCGCGGGCGACGAGGGCGCGGACGTCCTCGTCGTGCACTACCTCGCCGTACCGCCGTCGGCGTTCGCGCCGACCACCCGCGCGCTGCGGGTGCACGACCTCGCGGACGGCGTGCGCGTCGTGTTCGAGAAGCCCTACGGCACCTCCCCGGAGTCGTTCGAGGAGCTCGACGCCCTGGTGCACGAGGTGCTCGACGAGGAGCAGGTGTTCCGGATCGACCACTTCCTCGGCAAGGAGGCGACCCAGAACCTGCACGTGCTGCGGTTCGCCAACGAGCTGTTCGGCGGGGTCTGGTCGCGCGAGCACGTCGCGCAGGTGCAGATCGACGTCCCGGAGACGCTGGACGTCGCCGACCGTGCGGACTTCTACGACGAGACCGGCGCCGCGCTCGACATGCTGGTCACCCACCTGTTCCAGGTGGCGGCCGAGGTCGCGATGGAGCCGCCGGCCCGGATGGACCCGGACCACCTGGCCGCCGCCCGCGAGGACGTGATCCACCGGTTCCGGCCGCTGGACCCGACCGAGGACGTGGTGCTCGGGCAGTTCGACGGCTACCGGGGCATCGAGGGCGTCGCGGACGACTCGACCACCGACACGTTCGTCGCCGCGCGCCTGTGGGTCGACGCCGACCGGTGGCGGGGCGTGCCGTTCCTGCTGCGAACCGGCAAGCGGATGGCCGCGCAGGCGCAGCGGGTCACGCTGGTGCTGCGCACCCCGGACGAGCTGTTCGGCGAGCCCGCCGGCCCGGGCCGGATCAGCGTCTCCCTGGCCGGGGACGGCGCGATCGACATCACCACCACCGTGAAGATGCCCGGGCCCGACCTGCGGCTCGCGACGGGGACGGCCTCGCTGGCCCTGACCGACGTCGAGCCGGGCGACCCGCTGCCCCCGTACGCGTCCCTGCTGCACGACGTGCTGGTCGGGGACCGGACGCTGTTCACGACGCCGGAGGGGCTGCGGTCCGCGTTCGCGGCGTTCGCCCCGCTGCTCGGCCCGGACCGCCCGGACCCCGAGCCGTACGCGCCGGGGTCGTGGGGTCCCGCCCGGGCCGACGCGCTCGCCGGCCCGGACGGGTGGGTCCTCACTCGTAGCTGACGGCGTCCAGCACGCGCATCCGGGCGGCACGGGTGGCCGGCCACACCGCGGCCAGCACACCCACGACCACCGCGAGCACCAGCATCCCCGACAGGTTGCCCCACGGGATCACCAGCTCGGACAGGCCGTCCTCGGCGTAGACGGTCGGCAGGGTCGCGGCCAGCGACACCCCGACCGCCAGCCCGACGACGGTGCCGAACACCGCGGTGAGCACCGACTCGACGACCACCGTCCCCGCGAGCTGCAGGCGCCCGAGGCCGACCGCGCGCAGCAGCCCGATCTCCCGGGTCCGCTCGATGACGGACAGCGCGAGGGTGTTGACGATGCCGAGCACCGCGATCACCACGGACAGCCCGAGCAGCGCGTACAGGATCACGAGCACCTGGTTGACCTGGTCCGCGAGGTTGGACACGAACTCGTCGCGGGTGAGCACGGACACGACCACGTACGGCGAGACCGTCGCGGCGACCGCGTCCTTCAGCTCGGCGACGTCGACGCCGTCAGCGGCGGAGACGAGCACCGTGTCGACCGTCTGCTGCTCCGCGGGGACCAGCGCGTCGAGCGTGTCCTGCGCGACCACGACGCCCGCGCCGAGCACGTTGCTGGAGAACACCGCGCCGATCGTGAGCTCCTGCTCGCCTGCGGGGGTGGTGACGACGAGCGTGTCGCCGACCGACCAGCCCTGCGTCTCCGCCGCAGACTCCTGCACCACGGCGTCGCCGTCGGCGATCGTCGCCAGGTCGCCGTCGATCGTCTCGGCGTCGACGGACCGGCCGAACATGTCCTCCGGCACGCCCGCCACGTACTGCACCCCGGCGTCGGTCCCGTCCCCGGAGGTCACGGTCAGCGGCGCGAAGGCCATCGCGTCCGCCTCGCCCACCTCGGGCAGTGCGGCCACGTCGGCGACCGCGCCGGCCGGGATCGCCCGGGTCGCGGACTGCAGGACCAGGTCGGCGTGCGTCTGGGACTCGACCACCCCGGCGACCGACTCCTGCGCCGACACCGCGATCACGGACACGCCGCCGACGAGGGCCATACCGATCATCAGCGCGCCCGCGGTGTTCGCGGTGCGGCGCGGGTTGCGCACCACGTTGCCGCGCGCGAGCCGCCCGACGGGGCGCAGCAGCCGCACGAACGGCCACGCCAGCACCGACAGCACGCTGCGCGCCAGGCTCGGCGCGAGCGCGAGCACCCCGAGCAGCACCCCGGCCGCGCCGGCCCCGAGCGCCGTGCCCGCGGCCTCCGCCTCCGGGTTCAGCACCGCGGCGAGCACCCCGGCGACCCCGAGGCCCACGAGCACCAGGCCGCCGAGGGCCCGCACCCGCATCGAGCGCTCGGGCACCGTCACCTCGTCCCGCATGGCCTCGACCGGCGGCACCAGCGCGGCACGTCGGGCGGGCACCGCGGCGGCGAGCACGCTGACCAGCGTCCCCACCGCGAGCGAGACGCCGATGGTCGCGCCGTCGACGGGGATGTCGCCGCCGAGGTCCATGCCCGCCGACGCGAGCACGGCCTTCAGGCCCTGGACCAGCCCCAGCCCGCCCGCCACGCCGATGGCCGACCCGAGCAGACCCACCACCGCGGCCTGCACCAGGATCGACGCGAACACCTGCGCCGGCGACGCGCCGACGGCCCGCAGCAGCGCGAACTCCCGCATGCGCTGCCGCACCGACATCGCGAAGGTGTTGGAGATGATGAACGCGCCCACGAACAGGGCGATCGCCGCGAACACCAGCAGGAACGTCGTGACGAACCCGAGCATGTCGTCGATCGCGGCCTTGGAGTCGTCGCGCAGCTCCTGCCCGGTGACCACCTCGGCGCCGGTGGGCGCCAGGGGCGTCAGCCGTTCGACGAGCTGCTCCGGGGTGGTGCCGTCCGCCGCGTACACCGCGATGTCCGCGACCCCGTCGTCCGGGGCGAACAGCGCGTACGCGGTGTCGGCGTCGATCAGCACGATCGTGGCGCCCGCCATCGGGCCGCCCATGTCGACCCGGCCGACCACCTCGACGTCGGTGACCTGACCGCCGATCACGGCCTGGGTGTCGTCCCCGATCGCCAGGCCGGAGGACTCCAGCGTGGCCGTCTCCAGCGCGACCTCCCCGGCGCGCTCCGGGCCGCGGCCCTCGACGACCTCGACCGCCGGGTCCTCGTCCAGGTACGGGAACGCGAAGCTGGGTGCCTGGGTGCTCTGCACCGCGGTGCCGTCGGCGCCGACCAGGACGATCGGGCCCTGCACCTCCGGGATGGCCTGCCGGACGCCGTCGACCCCGGCGACCTCGGTGGCGAGGTCCCGCGGGACCGTGCCGGTGACGGCGCCGTCCTCCACGAGGGACGCACCCTCGGCGGGGGTCGGACGCAGGTACGCGTCCGCGGGGGCGGCGGCGTCGACGATCCCGGAGAACGTCCCCGACATCATCGCCCGCAGCGAGAAGGTCCCGGCCACGAACGCGACGCCGAGGGCGACCGCGAGCAGCGAGAGCAGGAACCGGACCAGGTGCGCGCGGATCCCGCGCAGGGCGACTCTCAGCATCAGCCGGCCACCGCGGCGGCGGGACGCAGCGCGGCGAGCGCCGCGAGCACGGAGTCGGGCGTGGGGTCGGTCAGCTCGCCGACCAGGTCCCCGTCCGCGAGGAACAGCACGCGGTGCGCGTAGGACGCCGCCGTCGGGTCGTGCGTGACCATGACGACCGACTGGCCCAGCTCGTCGACGGACCGGCGCAGGAAGCCCAGCACCTCGCCGGAGGACGTCGAGTCGAGGTTGCCGGTGGGCTCGTCCGCGAACACCACGGACGGCCGGGACACCAGGGCGCGCGCGCACGCGACGCGCTGCTGCTGCCCGCCGGACAGCTCCGTCGGCTTGTGGTCGAGGCGGTCCGCGAGCCCGACGGCCTGCACGACCGCGTCCAGGTGCGCGCGGTCGACCGGGCGGCGCGCGATGTCCAGGGGCAGCGTGATGTTCTCGAGCGCCGTCAGGGTCGGGACCAGGTTGAACGCCTGGAAGATGAAGCCGAGGTGGTCGCGCCGCAGCCGGGTCAGCTGCCGCTCGGGCATCCCGCTGACCTCGAGGCCGTCGACGACCACGGTCCCGGAGTCCGCGCGGTCCAGCCCCGCCATGCAGTGCATGAGCGTCGACTTGCCCGACCCGGACGGGCCCATGATCGCGGTCAGCTCGCCGCGGCCGAAGTCCACGTCCACCCCCGCCAGCGCGCGCACGGTGGTGTCGCCCCTGCCGTACGTCTTCACCAGTCCGCGTGCGCTGGCGATCGGTGTGACCTCGTTGGTCGTCATGGTCCTCAGTTCCTCGGTTGCGGGTGCGGCCCGTCGATCGTCCCGTGGGCCCCGTGACCGGCGGCATCGGTGAAACCCCTGGTCGGCCCCTGATCCTCCCCCCGGGGTGCAGCCGGGGTCCGGGACCCGGGGGGCCTGCTGGCGCTGTGGCGCGCGTCACACCTGCGTCCTAGTGTGGGGCACGAGGTGCTCCGATGGTGTGGTCCCTGCTGCTGTGGCTGACCCTGCCGGCGCTGACCTTCGCGCTCGCCCTGCGGCTGCTCGGCGGCGGCTGGTCGACGTCGCGCCGCCGCACGGGCCCGACCGCCCGGCTGCGCGCGCGGGTCGCCGGTGCGCTCGACGGGGTCGCGTCCCGGGTCCGGCACGGTCGGCACCCCGCACCCGACTCCGACCCGTTCGACGCCCTGCACGTGCAGGTGCGGCTCGGGATCGTCGCGGACCACCTGCGCGAGCTCGAGGACGACACCCACGCGTGGGCGCGCGCGGAGCGGATCATCGCGAGCCAGCTCGCCTACGACGCGCTGCTCGCGGACGCGTGCCGGCTCGCCGGGGTGGAGGTGCTGCCCCGCGCGAAGGGCGACCCGTGGGAGCGGCTGCGCGAGGAGGTCGAGCTCGCCGCACGAGGGTGGACCTGGTGAGGGTGGACCTGGTGAGGGTGGATCTGGTGCGCGTGGACCTGGTGGGCGTCAGCCCGCGACGACCGTGAGGGTGCTCGACCCGTCGCCCCGCCGCCGGACCTCGATCCGCTCGGCCACCGCCTGCTTCATCGCCTCGACGTGCGACACCACCCCGACCACGCGACCGCCGGCGCGGAGCCGCCCGAGCTCGCCGAGCACGGCGTCGAGCGTGTGCGGGTCGAGGCTGCCGAACCCCTCGTCGATGAACAGCGTGCCGAGCTCGACGCCGCCCGCCTCGGCGGTGACGACGTCGGCCATCCCGAGCGCCAGGCACAGCGCCACGTAGAACGTCTCGCCGCCGGACAGCGTCCGCGGGTCGCGCCCGGCGCCCGTGGTGTGGTCGAGCACCCGCATCGCCAAACCGGTGCGCCGGCTGCGGACGTCCTCCTTCTCGTCGCTGCGCTCCAGCTCGTAGCGCCCGTCCGACATCTCGCGCAGCCGGTCGTTGGCCGCGGCCACCACGTCCTCGAACCGGCGGACCAGGACGTACGTCGCCAGCGACAGCGCGCGCGCGTTGTCCGCGTCGGCGCCCCCGGCGAGCCGGGCCATCCGCGTGACCGGGCCGGCGGCGGCCGCGGCGGCGGTGAGCGCGGCGGTCGCGGCGCCGACGTGCACGGCGGCGGCCTCGGCCCGCTCGGCGCGGTCCTGCACCGAGCCGAGCGCGGCCGCGGCCACCTCCGCCTCGGCGCGGGTCCGGGCGAGCGCGCCGTCGAGCTCCGCGACCTGGCCCGCGACGGCGGCGGGGTCCTCGTCCGCGACCGCGGCGACCTCGGGGTCGGCCAGCCCGTCGGCGACCCGCGCGACCGCGGCCCGGTGGGCCTGCACGGCCCGCTCCGCGGCGGCGGCGTCGGTCCCGGCGGCGACCGCGGCGCGGGCCGCGTCCTCGTCCGCGAAGCCCTGCTCGTCCAGCAGCCCGGCGAGCTCCTCGGCCCGGGCGGTCACCGCACGGTCGGCCTGGGCGCAGCGGTCCAGGGCGGCGAGCACCCCGGCGGCGCCGTCGACCCGGGCCTGCTCCGCCCCCTGCCGGGCGAGCACGGTGGGGTGGTCCTCGCGGGCCTGCTCGACCTCGACGCGGTCCGTGGCGATCTGCTGCTCCGCGCGCGCCAGGGCGTGCGACGCCTCGACGTGGGCGTCCCCGAGGCGCACCCGGTCGGACCGCAGCTGCTCGGTGTCGCGGTCGTGCTCGGCGACGGACGCCTTCAGCCGGTCCCGCGCCAGGGCGGCGGCCTCGGCCTCGGCGAGGTCGTCCCGGCGGAGCCGGACCCGCTCGGCAGCGGCCTCGGCGAGATCCGCGGCGTCCTCCGCCGCCGGCAGCCCCTCGATCCGCTCGCGCAGCCCCGTGCACCGGGCGGTCAGCGACACCACGGTCCCGTCGCACGCGTTGACGGCCTGCTCCGCGGTCCGGCGGTGCTGCTCGGCGGCGGTGACGTCCTCCTCGCGGACGTGGTCCGCGCCCAGCGGCGCGGGGTGCGGGTGCTCCGCGCTCCCGCACACCGGGCACGGCTCGTCGGCGACGAGGCCCGCCGCGAGCTTCCCCGCGAACCCGTCCAGGCGGGCGGTGCGCAGCCGCGCCTCCTCCTGGACCGCCGACCGGGCGGTGGCGGCGGCGGCCGTCCGCGCCTCGACGGCCGCCGCCAGGTCCTGCTCGGCGGCGACCAGGTCCCGGACCGCGCCGAGCACGGCCTGCGCGTCCGCGAGGTCCCGCGCGCGGGCGGGGGCCGTCGCCGCGAGGTCGGTGGCGGCGTCCAGCTGCTCGACCAGCGTCGCGCGCCCGGCGGGCCGGTCCGCGAGCAGCGCGTCGGCCTCCGCCATCACCCGCACCCGGGTCTCGAGCTCGTCCCGGAGCCGCTCCCGCTCGCGCTCCCGGCGGGGCAGGGCGTCCTCGATCGCGACGACCCGGGCGAGCGTGGCGACCAGCGCCGCCCCCGCCTCCCGCACCGCGTGCAGCGCTCCGGGCAGGCCCGGGTCCGCCAGGGCGGCGTCGGCGTCACCCGGCGCGAGACCGGTCGGCGCGGCGTCCAGCGCCGCCCGCAGCTCCTTGCGTGCCCCCGACCGGGCGCCCACGGCGTCGTCCAGGCCGCGCAGCGCCGGGCGCACGACAGCGGCCCGGCGGGCCACGTCCACCCGCGCCACGTCGGCGGCGTGCTGCTCGGCGGCGGACTCCAGCCGGAGCTGCTCGTCCAGCAGGGCCACCCGTCGCTGCACGAGCCGGAGGCGGTCGGCCGCCGCCTGCGCCGCGGTCCGCACCTCGGCCGCGTGCGCGGCGGCGCGGGTCGCGAGCAGCCGCGCCTCGTCGACCTGCTGCCGGAGCGCGGCGAGCCGCTCCTCGACCAGCGCCGGCACCGCCGCGGTGTCGTCCGCCGCGGCGTCGCGCAGCACGGCGACCGCGTCCTCGTCCGCCCCCGACGCCCCCGCGAACCGCGCGACGCACTCCTGCAGGTACGCCCGCGCGTCGGTGACGCCCCGCTGGGCCTCGCGACGCAGCTCGTCGAGCCGCTGCTGCACCTGCTCGTAGACCTCGGTGCCGAAGATCCGCTGCAGCAGGCCGCGGCGCTGCTCGGGGTCGGCGCGCAGGAACGCCGCGAACTCGCCCTGCGGCAGGACCATCGTCTGGACGAACTGCGCCCGGTCCAGGCCCACCACGCGCGTGAGCTCGGCACCGGCCTCGTCCAGCCGCGTCGACAGCAGCTCCCCCGCCGGCGGCTCGTCGCCGTCACGCGGGAAGCTGGGCGCCCCGGTCAGCCGCCACAGCTGCACGGTCGCCTGCTGCCGGGCGCGGCCGGTGCCCCGGCGCTTGGCACGCTCGTAGGCCGGCGTGCGCCGCACCCGGTAGACGCCCGCCCCGGTCTCGAACACGAGCTCGACGACGGTCTCCGTGTCGTCCGCCGCGAACGCCGAGCGCAGCCGGTCCTCGCTGGCCGACGCCGACGCGACCTTCCCGTAGAGCGCGAACACGATCGCGTCGATCACCGTCGACTTGCCCGCCCCGGTCGGACCCTCGAGCAGGAACAGCCCGCCCGCGGACAGCGCGGCGAAGTCGACGACGTGCCGGCCCGCGAACGGCCCGACCGCCTGCATCGTGAGGTGATGCAGCCGCATCAGGCGCTCCGACCCGCGGCGGCGACGTGCTCGTAGGCGCGACGCAGCACCGCGGCCTCGGCCTCGGAGGGGCGCCGGCCGCTCACGTGCTCGACGAACTCGGCGGCGACCTCCAGCGGGTCGCGCGCGGCGGTGACCTCCGCGGCGCGGGGCGCCCCGACGCGGGCGGGCGGCTGGTGCTGCACCACGAGGGCGTGCGGGAACCGGCCGCGCACCCGGCGGTACAGGTCGGTCGGGCGGTGGTCGTCGGTCACGGTCACCCGGACCCAGTCGGCCACGTGCGCGTCGCCGGCGGGGCCGAGCAGGTCCTCGAGCGGGCCCGTCAGGTCGGTGAGCCGCCGCGGCACCGGCGCCGGGACCAGCCGGACCTCGGGCGCGCCGACGCCGCCGAGGTCGACGAGCGCGGTCGACTTGGCCTGCCGGGCCTCCGAGAACGAGTACGCCAGCGGCGAGCCCGAGTACCGCAGCACCGTCGGGCCGTCCGGGTCGCCGACCCGCTGCGCGCCGTGCAGGTGCCCGAGGGCGACGTAGTCCACCCCGTCGAACACCGCCGCCGGCGCGTGGTCCACGCCACCGACCCGGATGTCCCGCTCCGACTCGCTGGCCGCGCCCCCGACGACGAACGCGTGCGCGAGCACCACGGACCGCGGGGCCGCACGGCCGGCGGCGACGGCGGCCGTGGTGCGCGCGGCCAGGTCGGCGCGCACCCGGTCCATCGCCGCGCCGAGCACGGCGGCGTGCGACCGGGCCAGCGGCTGCTCCGCGTCGGGGGCGGCGAGAGCCCGGCGGGCGGCGTCGGGGTCGAGGTACGGCAGCCCGTAGACGAGCACGTCGCCGTCGGGGCCGCTCAGCTCGACCGGCCGGTCCACGTCCTCCACCCGCGCGAGCACCCGCACCCGGTCCTGCATCACGGCCGCGCCGAAGCCCAGCCGGATCGCGGAGTCGTGGTTGCCCGGCGTCACCACCACGACCGCGTGCTCGGCGAGCCGGCGCAGCGCGTCGGACAGCTGGGCGACCGACTCGACCGGCGGGATCGCGCGGTCGTAGACGTCGCCGGCGACCAGGACGACGTCCACGCGCTCCTCGCGCACGACCTCGACCAGGTGGTCGAGGAACGCCTGCTGGTGCGCCGTCAGGTCGACGCCGTGCAGGGTGCGGCCCAGGTGCCAGTCGGAGGTGTGCAGGAGCCGCATGCGTCGAAACTAGCCGGGACCACCGACATCCCCGCACTTCCCGGGCATCGCCTGTGGACGACGGGCGTGGCGGGAGCCCGTCAGGCGATGGCGCGCTCGGGCTCGACCTCGATCACACCGGCCATGCCGAGCATGTCGAGCTTGTCGAGCACCTCCCGGTGCGGGTCGCGCAGGGTGACCGGCTGCCCGGTCTCGGTCGCCGCCAGGTGGAGCTGCAGCACGAACGCCAGGCCGGAGGAGTCGATGAACGTCACGTCACCGGCGTCGACCACCACCGGGTCGGTGCTCGTCAGGGCCTGCGCCATCGACGAGCTCGCCTCCGCGCGGAGGGCGCCGTCGACCTCGCCCCACAGCCGGACCACCGTGCGCCCGGCGACGGGCAGCACCTCGATGCCCCCGATCGGGGCGGGCTGGTCGGTCGGGTCCATCGGTTCTCGTCTTCTCTCGTCCTGGGGTGGTGCCGTGCGTGCCCTCGGGGGTGGCTGCCCGGGGCCGTGCGCGGGGCCGCGGAGATCATGGACCGCTGCGGAGCGGTGCGCACCCGGAGGTGTCCCGCTCCCGTCGGCCGGCACTGGCTCACGTCGGTCCTGCTCGGGCGCTTCTGCCGTGGTCAACGCGGCCGGGCCGCCGTTCGTTCCCGTGCGCGGGTGATCTTTGACCGTCCCTTGACCGTACGCGTGGCGGCGGGGCGGTGCACGGCGGTCAGCCGGCGTCCTGGGGCATCGGGTCAGTGACGTCCGCCACGGTCGCGTCGAGCACGCGCACGAGGTCGTCCCCCGCCACCGTCGCGCCGACCCCGTGGCCGCCGCCGCCGATCGACGCCGGTCGCCCCGGCACCCGCGCGTCGGCGACCACGGGCCACGCCCGCAGCGAGCCGAACGGCGTGATCGTGCCGCGCTCGTAGCCCGTCACCTCGCGGGCGGTCGCGGCGTCCGGCATCGACATCCGGCTGACCCCCAGCAGCGTGCGGAAGCTGGGCCACGAGATGGTCCGGTCGCCCGGCACGAGCACGAACAGGTAGTCGTCGTCGCCGCGCCGCACGACCAGCGTCTTGACGATCCCCGAGGGGTCGACGCCCCGGGCGGCGGCGGCCTCGGCCAGCGACCCCACGCGCCCGTGCCGGGTGATCGTGTGCGCGATGCCGGACGCCGCGAGCGCGTCGGCGGCCCGCCGCTCGCCCTCGGCCGGTCCCGCCCCGTCGTCCTGCCCCGTGCTCGTCATGGCCGCCACCCTACGAGCCACCTACGACACGAGCCCGCCGTCCACCACGGCGACCGTCGACCCGTGCCACGTCCGCCGCAGCCAGCGGTCGTGCGACGCGACGACCACCGCACCCGGGGCCTGCCGCAGCGCCTCGGCCAGCTCGTCCGCGAGCGCCAGCGAGATGTGGTTGGTCGGCTCGTCCAGCAGCAGCACGTCCGGCGCCTGCGCGACCAGCAGCGCGAGCACCACCCGGCGCCGCTGCCCGACCGACAGCTCCCGCAGCGGCCGGTCGACGTCCCGCGGCGCCACGAGACCGAGCTCCACCAGCGGGACGACGTCCGGCACCCCGTCGGTCACCAGGCCGTAGACCGTCCGGGGCGTGCGCGCGTCGTCGGACAGCCCGACGTCCTGCTCCAGCAGCGCCACCCGGGCGCCGCGGGCCCGGTGCACGACCCCCGCCCCGGCCGCCACGTCACCGGCGAGCAGGTGCAGCAGCGTCGACTTCCCGGAGCCGTTCGGCCCCGTGACCAGCAGGGCGGTGTCCCGGTGCACGTCGAGCGCGGCCACCGCGAGCCGGCCCGCGACCCGCGCGTCGCGCACCGCGAGCAGCGCACCGTCCGCCGCGGTGCCGGTCGCGGTGCCGCCGGTCGTGAGCGTGCCCCGGAACCGCAGCGGACGCGGCGGGCGCGGCACCGGCGCGGCCTCGATGTCGTCGAGGCGTCTGCGGGCGTCCCGGACCCGGCGGGACACCTGGTGCGCGACCCGGTCCGCGTAGCGGCCGTAGGACATCGTGTTGCGGTCCGTCATCGCCCGGCCCGGCGCGACCGACCGCGCGGACCCGTCCGAGCCCAGCGACGCGCGCAGCGCCGCGACCTCGTCGCGCTCGGCCTCCCACCGCTCCTGCCACTGCCGGCGCGCCACCCGCTGCGCCTCCCGGTAGTCCGCGAACCGACCGCCGACCACGCGGACGCCGCCCAGCACCGGGTCGAGGTCGAGCACCTCGGTCGCCACCTCGTCGAGGAACACCCGGTCGTGGCTCGCGAGCACGACGGCGCCCGGCAGGTCGACCAGGGACGCCGCGAGGAACTCCGCGGCCGCGTCGTCGAGGTGGTTGGTCGGCTCGTCCAGCAGCACGGCGCCCGGGCGTCGGACCAGCACCGCCGCGAGCGCCAGCCGGCTGCGCTGACCGCCGGACAGGGTGCGGCTCGGGCGCGCGGGGTCCACGCCCGCCAGGCCGAGGCCCGCGAGGACCCGCTGCGCCCGGGCGTCGGCGTCCCAGACCTCGGCGGCCTGCGCGCGGGCGAGCGCGAGGTCGTAGCGGGTCGCGGGGTCGTCGGCGCCGTCGGCGCCCTCGGTCCCGAGCGCCGCCGCGGCGTCCTCGAGCTCGGCCGCCACCGCCCGGACGGCCGCGAGCGCGTCCTCGACGACGTCGTGCACCGTGGCCTCCGGCCCGAACGGCGGCTCCTGGTGCAGGTGCGCCAGGTCGTCGGGCCGGTGCACGGCACCGGAGTCGGGTCGGTCGGCTCCGGCCAGCAGCCGGAGCAGGGTGGACTTGCCCGCGCCGTTCTCGCCGACCACGGCGAGCCGGTGGCCCGGCGCGACGGCGAGGCTGACGTCGGTCAGCACGCGGCGGTCGCCGAACAGGCGGGAGACCCCCACGGCGCGCAGGACCGGGGAGTCGGGAGGACGGACGGGGTTGCCGGGTACCGGCATCGCAGATCACCACCAGGAGCACCGGGGCCGCGTCGGCGGCGTCGGCGCGAGTCGGGACAGGACTCGGGGCGGCTCAGATCCACATGACGCCGACCGTACGGTCGTCCGGTGCCGGCCGTCGACCTGTTTCCGGCGTCGCCGGGGCCGCTCGGCGTCCACGGACGCCGCCGAGACAGGACCGCCCCGCCGAGACAGGACCCGCAGACGTCCTGTCTCGGCGCGGAGGCCCTGTCTCGGCGAGGCCGTCGGCGCGGACCGGGCCGGGGGCGGGGCGGGAGCGGGGCGGGAGCGGGGGCGGGGCGGGAGCGGGGGCCCGGGATCCGCCCTCGGCGAATCGAGATCGCGTGGACGGGGCGGGTGCGGTGACAATGGACCGCCGTGACTGCCGCCGACCCCACCTCCCCCGCTCCCGCCCCTCGTGGCGGGGACGCCGGCGACGGCGCGGGTCGGCCCCGGCGTCGACGCGGCGGGCGCGGCCGACGCCCGGCCACCGCCACGTCGCAGCAGCCCGACCGGCAGCGCCCGGCCCGCGGTGACCAGACCCGCGGTGACCGGCCCCGCGGTGACCGGACCCGCCGCCTCGCCGCGCTCGCCGACGCCCGCCGCGCCGCCGTCCTCCCGCCGGTCACCTACCCGGAGCAGCTGCCGGTCTCGGCCCGCCGGTCGGAGATCGCCGCGGCGAT
Organism: Cellulomonas sp. KU4C; assembly: GCF_056868065.1. Classification (NCBI taxonomy): domain Bacteria; kingdom Bacillati; phylum Actinomycetota; class Actinomycetes; order Micrococcales; family Cellulomonadaceae; genus Cellulomonas; species Cellulomonas sp. KU4C. The sequence continues at coordinate 982,303 of NZ_CP200322.1, forward strand.
CCGGGACCACCAGGTCGTGATCGTCGCGGGCGAGACCGGCTCCGGGAAGACCACCCAGCTGCCGAAGATCGCCCTCGAGCTCGGTCTCGGCCGGGACGGTCAGATCGGCCACACCCAGCCCCGCCGGATCGCGGCGCGCACGGTCGCGGAGCGGATCGCCGAGGAGCTCGGCACCAGCATCGGCGAGCTGGTCGGCTACCAGGTGCGGTTCACCGACGAGTCGTCGGAGCGGACGCTCGTCAAGGTGATGACCGACGGCATCCTGCTCGCGCAGATCCAGCGGGACCCGGAGCTGCGGGCGTACGACACGCTGATCATCGACGAGGCGCACGAGCGGTCCCTCAACATCGACTTCATCCTCGGGTACCTGGCGCAGCTGCTGCCGCGGCGCCCGGACCTGAAGGTCGTCATCACGTCCGCGACGATCGACTCGGCGCGGTTCGCGGCGCACTTCGCCGGTCCCGCGGACGCCGAGCACCCGGATGGCGTGCCCGCGCCGGTGGTCGAGGTCACCGGCCGCACGTACCCGGTGGAGATCCGGTACCGCCCGCTGTCCCCGGACGTCCCCACGGACGACCCCGACGACCCGACGCCCGCGCGTCCGGCGAAGGGCCCGGGCCGGGGCGCGCCCGCGAAGACCCCGCCGCCGCCCGAGGACCGCGACCTGATGACCGCGATCTGCGAGGCGGTCGACGAGCTCAGCGCCGAGGGCCCGGGCGACGTCCTGGTGTTCCTGTCCGGCGAGCGGGAGATCCGCGACGCGGAGGAGGCCCTGCGCGGCCACCTGGGCGTGCGGGTGCAGGACTCCCGCCGGCCGGACGCGGTCGAGCTTGCTGCCGCTGTACGGGCGGCTGTCCGCCGCGGAGCAGCACCGGGTGTTCCAGCAGCACGGCACGCGACGGGTCGTGCTGGCCACGAACGTCGCGGAGACGTCGCTGACCGTGCCGGGCATCCGGTACGTCGTCGACCCGGGCACGGCGCGCATCTCCCGGTACTCGAAGGCCACGAAGGTCCAGCGGCTGCCGATCGAGCCGATCTCGCAGGCGTCCGCGAACCAGCGGTCCGGCCGGTGCGGGCGCGTCGCCGACGGCATCGCGATCCGGTTGTACTCCGAGGACGACTTCGGTTCCCGGCCCCGGTTCACCGAGCCGGAGATCCTGCGCACGTCGCTGGCGTCCGTGATCCTGCAGATGATCTCCGCGGGCGTCGCGACCGGGCCGGACGACGTCGCGGCGTTCCCGTTCGTCGACCCGCCGGACACGCGGGCCGTGCGCGACGGCGTGCAGCTGCTCACCGAGCTGAACGCGCTGGACGCGGGACCCGCCGGCACGCGGCTCACCGACACCGGCCGCGCCCTGGCGCAGCTGCCGATGGACCCGCGGCTCGCGCGGATGATCGTCGAGGGCGGGCGGCGTGGTGTCGCGCGCGAGGTCATGGTCATCGCGGCCGCGCTGTCGATCCAGGACCCCCGCGAGCGTCCCGTCGAGAACCGCGCGCACGCCGACCAGCTGCACGCGCGGTTCGCCGACCCGTCGTCGGACTTCCTGTCGTACCTGAACCTGTGGCAGTACGTGCGGGACGCCCAGCGCGACCTGTCCGGGTCGGCGTTCCGGCGGATGTGCAAGGCGGAGCACCTCAACTACCTGCGGCTGCGGGAGTGGCAGGACGTCGTCACGCAGCTCAAGGAGATGGCCAAGCCGCTCGGGATCGCCGTGAACCCCCCGCGGCAGACCGACCGGGACCTGGCCGCCGACCGCGACCCGGCCACCGAGGGCCGCGGCGCGCTGCGCCTCGAGTGGGACGGCGACCGCGTGCACGTGGCGCTGCTGGCCGGGCTGCTCTCCCAGATCGGCATGCAGGAGGCCTCCGACCTCACCGGCGGCGGCGCCGCGAAGGGCCGTCAGCAGGGCGGTCGCGACGGCCGCGCCCCGGACCGTCGGGGCCGCAACGAGTACCTGGGCGCGCGCGGTGCCCGGTTCGCGATCTTCCCGGGCTCGGGCCTCGCGAAGAAGCCGCCGGCCTGGATCATGGCGGGCGAGCTCGTCGAGACCTCGCGCCTGTGGGCGCGGGACGCCGCGCGCATCCAGCCGGAGTGGGCGGAGGACCTGGCGTCGCACCTGGTCAAGCGCTCCTACTCCGAGCCGTCGTGGTCGTCCAAGCAGGGCGCCGCGATGGCCGTCGAGCGGGTGATGCTCTACGGCGTCCCGATCGTCACCGGCCGCCGCGTCCTGTTCGCCAAGGTCGACGCCGAGCACGCGCGCGAGCTGTTCATCCGGCACGCGCTCGTCGAGGGCGACTGGACCACCCACCACGCGTTCTTCGCGGAGAACCGCCGGCTCCTCGACGAGGCGGAGGACCTGGAGGCCCGGTCCCGTCGCCGCGGCCTGGTCGTCGACGACGACGCGCTGTTCGCGTTCTACGACGAGCGCATCCCCGAGGACGTCGTGTCGGCGCGGCACTTCGACCAGTGGTGGAAGGGCGCCCGGCGCGAGCACCCGGACCTGCTGACGTTCACGCGCGAGCTGCTGGTCGCGGACGACTCCGGTGTCGACGAGTCGTCGTTCCCGTCGACGTGGCCGCAGGGCGACCTGGAGCTGCCGCTGACCTACCAGTTCCAGCCCGGCACCGACGCGGACGGCGTCACCGTGCACGTGCCGCTCGTCGCGCTCGCACGGGTCCGGCCCGAGGGGTTCGACTGGATGGTCCCGGGGCTGCGCGAGGAGCTGGCGACCGCCACGATCCGCGCCCTGCCGAAGCCGGTCCGGGTCCAGCTCGTCCCGGCGCCGGACGTGGCGCGCGACGTGGTGGCCTGGCTGGACGCGCACGCCGCCTCCTGGGCCGACACGGTCCGGGCCGCCGACGCCGCGCCGTCGTTCCACGACGCGTTCCGGCAGGCGGTGCGGGCGCTGCGCGACGTCGACGTCCCGGCGGACGCGTTCGACGCCGAGAAGCTGCCCCCGCACCTGCGGGTCACGTTCCGCGTGGTCGACGACCGGGGTCGGGTCGTCGACGAGGGCAAGGAGCTGGCCGTGCTGCAGCGCCGGCTCGCCGCGCGCACCCAGGACGCGGTGAGCAGCGCCGTCCGCACCGCGGTCCGGGACGCGATGGCGGACGCCCGCGCAGCCGGCGGCGCCGCACCGGCACCCACGGCTCCGGTGCCCGGCCGACGACCCGCGCCGACCCCGGCCCTGCCCGGCTTCGACGGCACCGACCTCACCACGTGGCCGGACCTGCCGGGCGGCGCGCTGCCCGAGCGGGTCGAGACCCAGGACCCGAGCGGCCTGACCGTCCGCGGCTACCCCGCGCTCGTCGAGCACGGCGGACCGTCCGGCGTGCGGGTCCGGGTGGAGGTGCTGGCCGACGCCGGCGAGCAGGCCGTCCGGCACCGCGCGGGCCTGCGCCGGCTGCTGCTGCTCGACGTCGGCCTGCCCGCGGGCCGGATCACCAGCCGGTGGACGGGGACGCAGGCGCTGACGCTCGCAGCCAGCCCGTACCCGAGCACGGACGCGCTGGTCACGGATGTGCAGCTCGCCGCCGTCGACCGGCTCCTGACCGCGCACCTCGGCGACCGCCCGGCGACCTCGGTCCGCACCGCGGACACCTACGCCGCCGCGCGCACCGCCGTCCGGGCCGGGCTGGAGGACACGGTGCACGGCGTCGTCGGCGACCTCGTCGCGGTGCTCGCCGCCGCCCGGGACCTCGACGGCGCGGTCCGCGGCACCCGGTCGCTCGCGCTGCTCGGCGCGGTCCAGGACGTGAAGCAGCAGGCCGAGGCGCTGGTGCACGACGGGTTCGTCGCCGAGACCGGGGCCGAGCGGCTGCCGCACCTCGCCCGCTACCTGCGCGCCGCCGCCCGCCGCCTCGACAAGGCCGGCGACAACCCGGCGCGCGACGAGCAGCTCGCCTGGCAGGTGCGCGACCTGGAGCAGCTGCTCGGCCAGACCCGGGCCCGCGTCACGTCCCGGACGCTGGTCCCCGCCGACCTGGCCGCGCTCGACGAGGTCCGCTGGCTGCTCGAGGAGCTCCGCGTCAGCCTGTTCGCCCAGCAGCTCGGCACCCCGACGCCGGTCAGCGAGAAGCGCATCCGCAAGGCCCTGTCCGCCCTGGCGTGAGGCGCGGTCCGGGGTCTGCGTAGGTGGTCGGAGCGCCCGCCCGTCCCCTCATCGGGCCGATACGGTCACGGGATGCGGGTGGGCATCTACGTGGACGGGTACAACCTCTACTACGGGGGGCGGCATCTCGCTGCGTCGAGCACGGCGCGCTGGAAGTGGCTGGACGTCCGCAGCCTGCTGTCGGACGTCGTCGGCGCCCAGCGCGGGTGGCCCGGGGCGTCGATCGAGCGGATCGTGTACTGCACGGCGCGCATCGACGCACGGATCAACCCCGAGGGCCACGCCGAGCAGGACGTCTACCTCAAGGCGCTGCTGGCCTCCGCGAGCGTCGACCACATCGAGTACGGCAAGTACGTCACCGGGGTCCGTGCGCGTCCCCTGGCCGTCAGGGGCCCGACGCCCGCGGCGGCGCCGACGCTCGTGCGGGCGGACTGGCCGATCATGGTGCAGTCGGCTCTCGGCACCGCGCAGCCGGACGCCCTGTTCATGGTGTCGACCCTCCACCAGGAGGAGAAGGGCAGTGACGTCAACGTCGCCTCGCACCTCCTGGTCGACGCGCTGAGCGGGCGGATCGACGCCGCGGTCGTGGTGTCGAACGACTCGGATCTGAAGTACCCCGTCCAGCTCGTCCGGACCCGCATCCCACTCGGCGTGGTGAACCCGCGAGGAGGTCACCACGCCGGCGACCTCCGAGGCCGCCCGGACGACGGCGCCGGGCGGCACTGGTGGCGGCGCCTCGGCCTCGCCGACTTCACAGCGCACCAGCTCCCGGAGACGGTGGGCGGGTACACGCGCCCACCGAGATGGTGAGGTCGCCCGCGGCCGATGGTCCTGTATAGTGGTGCACATAACTCACCCGGTCCCTCGTGGGCCGGGTTTTTCTCTGCCTTCCCGGCCCACGAGCGCGGTGCCGGACGTGCCGGTGGGCGCGGACCGCGCGGCCTCAGCCCTCGTGCGAGAGCCGCGCGTAGTCCTGGTCCTTCGTCTCCTTGGACAGGAGCAGCGCGACCAGGGTGAGGACGCCCATCGCCGACAGGTACACGCCGACCAGCCACGTCCCGCCGTCCGCCGCCGCCCACAGGGCCAGCGCGACGATCGGCGCGAGCGCCGCACCGAGGATCGACGACACGTTGTACGCGACCGCCGAGCCCGTGTAGCGGACGTTGGTCGGGAACAGCTCGGGCAGCAGCGCGCCCATCGGGCCGAACGTCGCGCCCATCAGCATGAACCCGAGCACCAGGAACGCCTGCGTCAGCGCGCCGGTGAAGACCAGGTCCTCGCGGACGGTCAGGAACAGCCCGAACGACAGCCCGAACACGATGATCAGCGACGTCACCCCGATGAGCAGCTCGCGCCGGCCGACCCGGTCCGCGAGCGGGCCGGACAGCATCGTGAAGATGCCGAAGAAGATCACGCCGATGATCTGCATGAGCACGAAGTGCACGTAGGGGATGCCGAGGCCGCCGGGCTCGCCGTCCTCGGGCGCGACCGCGCGAGTGCCGAACGTCAGCGTGAAGTTCGTCATCAGGTAGAACAGCACGTAGGTCGCCAGCATGATGAACGTGCCGAGGATCGTCTCGCGCCAGTGGTACCGCAGCGTCGTGCCGAGCGGGATCTTGGTGATCCGGCCCTTCTTCTCGGCCGCGGAGAACGCCTCCGACTCGACCAGCCGCAGCCGGACCCACAGGCCGATGATCACCATGACGGCCGAGAACAGGAACGGCACGCGCCAGCCCCACGACATGAACGCCGCAGAGCCCTGGCCGAGCACGCCGTTGATGACGAGGAAGATGCCGTTCGCGATGATGAAGCCGAGCGGGGCGCCGAGCTGCGGGAACGTGCCGTACCAGGCGCGCTTGCCGGCGGGGGCGTTCTCGGTGGCGACCAGCGCCGCGCCGGACCACTCGCCGCCGAGCGCGAAGCCCTGGGCGAGCCGCAGCACCAGCAGCAGCACCGCCGCGGAGACGCCGATGTGGTCGAACGTCGGCAGCACGCCGATCAGGAACGTCGCGATGCCCATCGTCAGCAACGAGTAGACGAGCGTCGTCTTGCGGCCGCGCCGGTCGCCGAGGTGGCCGTAGAACACCGCGCCGACGGGCCGGGCGATCATCGCGGCGCCGAACACGGCGAACGACGCGAGCAGCGCGGTGGTGTCGTTGCCGGTGGGGAAGAACAAGCTTGGGGAACACGAGCACCGCGGCGGTCGCGTACACGTAGAAGTCGTAGAACTCGATGGTGGTGCCCACGAGGCTCGCGGCGATGACGCGCGACGGCGAGTTCAGCGGCCGGCTCTCGGCCGGCGTGGCGGTGGGCGCTGCGGTGGCGGACATGCGGGTCGACTCCGGTGGTGCGGCGGTGGCGGGCACGCCGGCACCGGCGGACGTCGGTGACGGTCGGCTCGCAGGTCGGCCCCGGGACGGTCGGTGCTCCAGCGCGTCTGCGACCTTACGCCGTCTCAGCCAGCAGACAGAGCGCGTCCACGGAATGGACGGTGCCTCCGCGGGCGTCCACAGCCACTCGGAGCGCGAGGGCTGTGCGCGCACGGGCGGGCGTGTCGGGCCGGTGCGGCAGAGTGGCAGCCATGACCAGCACCGACGCCCTCGACCCCGGACCCGTCGCCCCGGCACGCCGCTGCTTTGGCGACGGCGACCCGCTGTACGAGGCGTACCACGACGACGAGTGGGGCGTGCCCGTGCACGGCGACCGCGCGCTGTACGAGCGGATGACCCTCGAGGCGTTCCAGTCCGGTCTCGCCTGGATCACGGTGCTCCGCAAGCGCGAGGGCTTCCGGGCGGCGTTCGCGGACTTCGACGCCGAGGTCGTGGCCGGCTACGACGAGCACGACGTCGAGCGGCTGATGGCCGACACCGGCATCATCCGGAACCGGGCGAAGATCACCGCCGCGATCGCCAACGCCCGCGCGCTGCTGGACCTGCACGCCGCGGGCCGCACGCTCGACGACGTGTTCTGGTCCGCCGCGCCGCCGCGCGACGAGGCCGACCGGCCGCGCTCGTTCGCGGACGTCCCGGCCAGCACGCCGGAGTCGGTGGCGCTGGCCAAGGAGCTCAAGCGGCTCGGCTTCCGGTTCGTCGGCCCGACGACGGCCTACGCGGCGATGCAGGCGTGCGGGATGGTCGACGACCACCTGGCGGGGTGCCCGGTCGTGCTGGCCCGCACGGGCGACTGACACCACACGCCCGTCAGGGACGGGCAACGTCCCGCACGCGGTCGACGCGCGTGTCTAGTGCGGAATTGCCTTGCAAGTCTACCCCAGGGAGGACTACCCTGATGAAGCGGACGGCGGTGCTGCGTCGCATCCAGCGCGCGGCGAAGTCGGCGGGCCTGCCCTACCGGACGGTGGAGCTCACCAACCACACGGGCGTCGTGGTGGGCGAGGTCCGGTCGACACTCGGCCGGCACTCCGAGATCGACGACGTCACCGCCCGCCGGTTCTTCGGCCAGTTCGCGGACGTGCTCGGGAAGGGATGGTGGCGATGACCCGGTACACGGTGACGGCCGAGCGGGGCCGACGGTGGTGGCTGCTGCAGTGCGTCGAGGTCCCCGGAGCCCTGTCCGAGGTGGCCCGGCTCGACCAGGCGGACGACGCGATGCGTGAGGCCATCGCCTTCGTCGCCCAGGTCGAGCCGAGCGACGTCGAGATCGTCCTCCAGCCGGTGGTGCCGCCCACCGTCGACGAGCACGTCGAGCTCGCCGCCCGCTACCGCGAGCAGGCGCAGCGGGCGAACAGCGCGGCAGCGCGCGAGTCGAGGGCCGCAGCCCGCGCGCTGCGCGAGGCCGGGCTCTCGGTCCGGGACGTCGGCACGGTGCTGGGCGTGTCGCACCAGCGCGCGCACCAGCTGCTCACCGCCTGACGCGCGCCCCGGCGCAGGGGTGCGCGTGACCGCCCGTCAGTACGAGGCGGTCAGCGACGAGATGACGACGGACACCACGATCGTCAGCGCCAGCGCGCCGAGCCCGACGAACAGCCCCCAGCGCCACCACCAGGCCACCGTCACCTCGCGGTCCGCACCGGACGCGGCGACCTCCTCCGGGGACAGCGGCCGCGTGGCCCACCCCTGGTCGGTCGCGGTCGCGAGCGCGTACCGGTACCCGAACGCCACCTGGAACAGCCAGAAGAAGTGGAAGTACCCGTAGTTCAGCACGAGCGCCTGCGTCGGGCTCACCTGCCGCGACACGTTCTTGCGTCCCCAGCCGAAGAAGATCACTGCCACCCCTGTCGTCGACGGCCGCGGCCGGCGCCGCGCCGGGGCGACCCTAGCGGGATCCCGACCGCGGCGGCTCCGCAGTCACCCGCGCGGCGGCACGCACCCGCACGGCGCGCACCGGCCGGCTCAGCGCGCCGCGACGTCCTGGAACGCGCGCACCGGCGACCCGTCGACGTCCACCGCGAACCGCAGCACCGCCCCACCCAGGCGCTGCTCCGTGTTCGGGGGACCGGGCAGGGCGTCGCCGCCCGTCCCGGACCCGCCGGTCGACGCCGTGGTGACGAACAGGTCGCCGGACCCGGGCGCGCCGAACCCCGCGCACGTGACGTTCGGCGTCGGCACCGCGTACGCGCCGCGCGGGGTGCCGTCCGCGTCGAACCGGAGCACGTGCCCGCCGCCGTACAGCGCCACCCACAGCCCGCCCTCGGCGTCGACGGTGGTGCCGTCCGGACGCGGCCCGCCGTCCGCGAGCGCCAGGAACGGCTCCGGCGTGCCCGGCACCCCGGTTCCCCCGTCGTACGTCGCCCGGTAGACCACGCGCGTCCAGGTGTCGGTGAGGTAGAGCGTCCCGCCGTCGGGGCTCCACCCCAGGCCGTTGCCGATCCCCACACCGGTGAACGGCGTCTCGACCCGCAGCACGCCCGGCCCCGCGTCCGGGTCCGGGTCCGCGACGACCCGGTGCACCACGCCGTCCCCGGCGACACCGGCGCGGGGCATCGTCGTGATCCAGAGCCGCCCGGCCCCGTCGCACGCGCCGTCGTTGAACCGGTAGTCCGCGGGCATGCCGTCCGGTCGGGTCAGCGGACCGAGCCGGGTGCCGTCGTGCACGCCGAGCCCGTCGGCGGTGGCCAGCAGCAGCCCGCCCGACGCGGCCGGCCACGCGAGGCCCACCGGCGACGGGGTGCTGAGGACGCCGTCCCGGTCGGGGTCGGCGTCCGCCCAGCGGTGCACGGCGCGACCGTCGATGTCGACCCAGACGAGCGTCCCGGTCCGGGCGTCCCAGAGCGGGCGCTCGCCGAGCTCCCGCGCGCTGGTCGCCCACCACCTCCCCGTCGGTCCGGGCCCCCGTCGTCAGGTCGCGGACGTCGAGGCGGTCGCGGGCGGCGGGACGGGGCAGCGTGGACAGGTCGACGGGAGTCATCCCCCGCACGATGGCACGGGCTCGGCGGTCCCGCGCCTCAGACGCCCGACCAGGCGGTGAGCTTCTCCGGGTTGAGCACGATCCACACGTCGACGACCGCCCCGGCCGCGACGCCGACGGACACCACGCCCAGCAGCAGTCCGGCGTGCCGCAGCAGGAGCACGGGACCGTCGACCGACGCCGCCGGCTCGAGTGCCGCCCCGGGGTTCTTGGCCAGCACGCCGAGCAGGAACCGGGCGACCCGGTCCGCGCCGACCACGGGGCGGCGGGCGGCGGACACGTGCCCGCCGCCGTCGGCCCGCAGCTCGACCGCCGGGTCGAGCAGCGCGACGAGCGCACCGAGGTCACCGCCGGTGGCCGCTGCGGCGAACGCGCGGGTCACCTCCGCGTGCGCGGCGGGTGCGGTGTCCAGGGCCGGGTGCGCGTGCACCTTGCGGCGCGCGGACGTCGCGAGCTGCCGGGTCGCCGCGGACGACCGGCCGACCACCTCCGCGATCTCCGCGAACGGCGTGCCGAACACGTCGTGCAGGACGAACGCCACCCGCTCGGCCGGGGTCAGCCGCTCGAGCACGACCAGCAGCGCGCTGCCGACCGCCTCGTCGAGGGTGACCCGGTCCGCGGGGTCGACCGCCGGCGCGCCCGCGAGCGGCGCGGCGCCGGGCAGCGGCTCCGGCAGCCACTCCCCGACGTACCGCTCGCGGCGTGCCCGGGCCGAGCCGAGGACGTCCAGGCACACCCGCCCGGCCACGCGGGTCAGCCAGGCGCGCGGGGACACCACGGCCTCGCGGTCGCGCGGGTCCATGCGGTACCAGCGGACGTAGGTCTCCTGGACCGCCTCCTCGGCGTCCGCGAGCGTGCCGAGCATCCGGTAGGCCAGGGCCAGCAGGTGCCGCCGCTCGCCCTCGACCGCGGCCACGAGGGCGTCGTCGTCGGTCACCGGCTCAGCGTGCCCGAGCGGCGAGCCAGGTGGCCAGGGTCGTGGTGGCGGTCCGGACCGCCACCCCGGCGTCGGGCGCGTCGGACGGCACCAGCGCACCGGGCGTGCCCCCGGTGCCGAACGGGTCCGCCGCGGGGTCGACCTGCACCTCGCGGGGGTCGCCGGCGGCGGTGAGCACCCGGCGGACCCAGACGTCGGTGGGCATCCGCTCCGGCCCCGCGACGTCCACCCGACCCGCCTGTCCGCCCGTGCCCGTCGCCAGGTCCGCGAGCACGTCGACCACGTCGTCCACCGCCACGGGCCGCACCACGTCGGCCCCGACCCGGACCCGTCCGTCGACGGTGCCCTGGTCCGCCACCGCGTCGGCGAACTCGAAGAACTGCGTCGCCCGCAGCACCGTCGTCGGGACGTCCCCGGCCACCGCCGCCCGCTCCTGGGCGACCTTCGCCGCGAAGTACGGGTTGCCCGGCACCCGGTCGACCCCCACGACCGACAGCAGCACCGACCGCCGCACCCCGGCGCCGGCCGCGGCGTCCGCGATGTGGACCGCCGACGCCGGGAAGAACTCGCCCGCCCGGGTGAAGTCGGGGGTGTTCGTCGCGTCCACGACGACCTCCGCCCCGGCCACCGCCGCGGCGAGCCCGGCACCCGTCCACGTGTCCACTCCGGTGCGGCGCGACGCGGCCACGGCGTCGTGCCCCCGCCCGCGCAGCACGGTCACCAGCCGCGCCCCGACCAGTCCTGCTCCCCCGACCACCACGATCCGCATGTCCGGTCCCTCCGTCGTGCGGGCCCGGCGGGCCCGCTCACCCCCTGGACGACGCAGCGGCCCACGATGTGAGCGGGTGTGACGCGCGCCACCACTACGTGACGCGTCAGGGGCACTGGACGCCCCGCCGGAGCCGCCCTACTGTGGCCGCACCATCCAGAGCGACCGAGAGACCTGGCTCGACGACGTCGCAGCAACCCCCCTCCCCGTGAGGGTGTGGGTGCTTCCGCCAGGTCCGATGGAGCTGACGATGAGCAGTCACGACGTACCCGTGCACCCGCACGACCTCGACCACCCGCGCGCCGCCGTGGTCGACGGCCTCGGCGCCGTCGACCGGCCGACCGTGTCCTTCGAGCTGTTCCCGCCCCGGAACCCCGACGCCGCGCCGCGGCTGTGGTCGACCGTGCAGCAGCTCGCCGCCGTCCGGCCCGACTTCGTCTCGGTCACCTACGGCGCGTCCGGCAGCACGCGGGACACCACCCGCGCCCTCGTCCGCCGCCTGCTGCGGGAGACCTCGCTGAACCCGATCGCCCACCTCACGTGCGTCGCCGCGTCGCGGGAGGACCTGGCCGCGACCGTCGAGGAGTTCCTGGACGAGGGCGTGCGGTCGTTCCTGGCGCTGCGCGGCGACCCGCCCGCCGACGGCTCCTGGGCCCCGCACCCCGACGGCCTGCCCACCGCGGCCGCCCTGGTCCGCCTGCTCCGCGAGGTCGAGGCCCGTCGCTGCGCGAGCAGCCCCGCGCAGGCGGTCCGCGCCGCGACCCGGCACCTGTCCGTCGCCGTCGCGGCGTTCCCCCGGGGCAACCCCGGAGCCGGCAGCACGCGGGAGCAGGACGTCGCGGCGCTGCTGGCCAAGCAGGAGGCCGGCGCGGACTTCGCGATCACCCAGGTGTTCTACGACGCCGCGTCCTACCGCGAGCTGCTGGAGCTCGCCCGCGACGCGGGCGTCACGATCCCGGTGATCCCGGGGATCATCCCGATGACCGACCCCGCCCGGCTGCGCCGCGTGGCCCAGCTGACCGGGGTGCCCGTCCCCGCGGACGTCCTGGACCGGCTCGACGCGTTCGACGGCGACGACCCCGCGGACGTCGCGCGGCGGCACCGCGTGGGCACCCGGCTCGGCGTCGACCTCGCGCACGCCGTGCTCGACGGCGGCGCGCCGGGGATCCACCTCTACACGTTCAACACCCACGGCCCCGCGCTCGACCTCCTCGAGGGCGCCGGCCTGGGTGGCGACGGGCCGCCCGCGCGCGCCGCCGTCGCGACCGACGACCACCTGACCCCTGTCCCCACCACCTGAGGCGAGAGATGACCGAGCAGACCCACCCCTTCCCGTCCGGCACCGTCCTGGGCTACCCGCGCATCGGACCCCGCCGGGAAGCTGAAGAAGGCCCTGGAGGCGTTCTGGGCCGGCCGCGCGAGCGCCGAGGAGGTCGAGGCCACCGCCGCGGACCTGCGCCGCCGGACCCGCACCCGGCTCGCGGAGCTCGGGCTCGACACCCGGCTCCCCGCCATCCCGAGCGCGTTCTCCTTCTACGACCAGGTGCTCGACGCGACCGCCGTGCTCGGCGCCGTGCCGGAGCGGTTCGCCGACCTGGCGACCGACGGCGCCCTGGACCTCGCGGGCTACTCCACGGTGGCGCGCGGCCGCGGCGACGACCTGCCGCTCGAGATGACCAAGTGGTTCGACTCGAACTACCACTACCTGGTCCCGGAGATCGGCCCGGCGACGGCCTTCCGGTACGCGAGCGACCGCCCGGTGCGCGAGTTCGCCGAGGGCCTCGCCGACGGCGTGCTGACCCGACCGGTGCTCGTCGGACCGGTGACGTACCTGGCGCTCGCGAAGCCCACCGAGGACGCCCCCGAGGGCTTCCACCCGCTGGACCGGCTCGCCGACGTGCTGCCCGTGTACGTCGAGCTGCTCCGCGACCTCGCGCGGGCCGGCGCGACCTGGGTGCAGCTGGACGAGCCGGCGCTGGTGTCCGACTCCACGGGTGTGCCCGCCGACCGCCTGCTCGCCGCCGCGGCGGAGGCGTACCGCGTGCTCGCGACCGACCTGCCCGCCGCCGAGCGGCCCGCGGTGCTGGTGGCCGCCCCGTACGGCGACCTGCGCGACGCGCTGCCGGTGCTCGCGGCCACCGACGTCGAGGGCCTGGCGCTCGACCTCGTCCGCGGCTCCGTCCCGGCGGGACCCGTCCCCGGGCTGGCGGGCAAGGTGCTGGTCGGCGGCGTCGTCGACGGTCACAACATCTGGCGCGCGGACCTCGACGCGGCGCTCGGCGGCCTGGAGCGGCTGGAGGGCCTGGGCGCCCGCCAGGTCGCGGTCGGCACGTCCACGTCGCTGTTCCACGTGCCGCACGACGTCGAGGACGAGCCGCAGCTCGACCCGACGCTGCGGTCCTGGCTCGCGTTCGCCGACCAGAAGACCGTCGAGGTCGTCACGCTCGCGACCGGCCTGACCGAGGGCCGCGAGGCCGTGCACGCCGAGCTGCTCGCGGCCGCCGACGCGCGCCGCTCGCGTGCCGAGGCGCCCGGCGTGGTCCGGCCCGAGGTCCGCGACCGGCTCGCCGGCCTGTCCGCCGACGCGTTCCGCCGCGGCGACTTCGAGACCCGTCGCGCCGCGCAGGCCGAGCGGCTCCGGCTGCCGGCGCTGCCGACGACGACGATCGGCTCGTTCCCGCAGACCCCGGAGATCCGGCACGCCCGCGCCGCGTTCACGCGGGGTGACCTGACCACCGAGCAGTACGAGGACGAGATGCGCGCCGAGGTGCGCCGCGTCGTCGAGCTGCAGGAGCAGATCGGCCTGGACGTGCTGGTGCACGGCGAGCCCGAGCGCAACGACATGGTGCAGTACTTCGCCGAGAACCTCGACGGGTTCGCGGTCACCCGCAACGGCTGGGTGCAGTCGTACGGGTCGCGCTGCACCCGGCCGTCGATCCTCTGGGGCGACGTGTCCCGCCCGGCGCCGATCACCGTGCCGTGGACCACCTACACCCAGTCGCTCACCCCGAAGCCGGTCAAGGGCATGCTCACCGGCCCGGTGACGATCCTCGCCTGGTCGTTCGTCCGCGACGACCAGCCGCTGGCCGACACCGCCAACCAGGTCGCCCTGGCACTGCGCGACGAGATCGCCGACCTGGAGGCCGCGGGCACCGCGATCGTGCAGGTCGACGAGCCCGCCCTGCGCGAGCTGCTGCCGCTGCGCGCCGACGACCACGCCGCGTACCTCGACTGGTCGGTGGCGTCGTTCCGGCTCGCGACCGCGGGGGTGCGCCCGGACACGCAGATCCACACGCACCTGTGCTACTCGGAGTTCGGCGAGATCTTCGCGGCGATCGACGGCCTGGACGCCGACGTGACGTCCATCGAGGCAGCCCGGTCGAAGATGGAGATCCTGGCCGACATCGCCAGCGAGGGCTACCCGCGCGGCATCGGCCCCGGCGTCTACGACATCCACTCCCCGCGGGTGCCGTCCGAGGCCGAGGTGACCGAGCTGCTGGCGGCGGCGGTGCGCGTGGTCGACCCCGCCCAGCTGTGGGTCAACCCCGACTGCGGTCTCAAGACCCGGCGCTACGCCGAGGTCACCCCGTCGCTGGAGCACGTGCTGGCGGCGACGCGCACGGTCCGCGCGTCGCTGGCGGTGCCGACCGCCTGACCCGGTCCCGCCGACGCGCCGCGGCCCCGGTCCCCCGTCGTGGGGGCCGGGGCCGCGGTCGGTGGGCCGACAGGTCGGTCGGCCGTCAGCCGGCCGCGTGCTGCGGGGTCTCGCTGCCGGCCTCGATGGTCGTCTGCGCGGATCCGGTCGCGACCTCGATGCGGCGCGGCCGGGCCTCCTCCGCGACGGGGATCGTCAGCGTGAGGACGCCGTCCGCGTAGGACGCCGAGATCGCGTCGAGGTCCAGGCCCCGGCCGACGGTGAGCTGCCGCGCGTAGGTCCCGACCGGGCGCTCCTTGGCCAGCCACTGCACGCCGTCCTCGGTGCGCGCGGTCCGCTGCGCCCGGATCGTCAGGGTGCGGTCGTCCACGCTCACGTCGATCGAGCCCGGGTCGGCACCCGGCAGGTCGACGTGCAGGACGTAGTGGTCGCCGGCGCGGTACAGGTCCATCGGCATCGAGGCCGACGCGCGCTGCGCACCGAGCACCTGCCCCATCAGGCGGTCCATCTCCTGGAACGGGTCGAATCGCGTAGCCACAGCCCGTCACCTCCCTCACGAGCGTGGTCCCGGGCGGTCCGGGACCGGGTACTCCCCCGGCGCCTGGTCGCACCGGAAGGGGCTACGCGACCTGTTCTAGCACTCGAGGGTGCCGAGTGCGAGATCGAGCGGCCGTCTGTTCGCTGAGAGATGAACGCCCTGGTCAGGACCGGTGCGTGGCGGCCAGGGCCTCGACGATCCGCACGTCCGCGTCCAGCCAGGGCACCGTGAGCCACCGGCCCGCCGGCAGCCAGCGCAGCGCGTCGTGCTCGACCAGGGGCTCCGGCTCCCCCGCCACGAGCTCCGCGCGCCACAGCCGCATCGTGTACGTCGGCGTGAGACGCCAGCAGCCGTCGTCGGGCCCGACCAGCTCGTCGCCGAGACCGACCTCGACGCCCAGCTCCTCGCGCAGCTCGCGGTGCAGCGCGTCCTGCGGGTCCTCGCCCGGCTCGACCTTCCCGCCCGGGAACTCCCACCGGCCGGCCAGGCTCGCCGGCGACCGGCGGCGCGCGGCCAGCAGCGTCCGGGGCGCGTCGAGGTCGTCGACGATCGCGGCGGCCACGACGAGCACGGGAATCATGCGCGCAGTCTGCCAGCGGCGCCGGGTCAGGTGGCGAGCACCGGGCCCGTCAGGTGGCGAGCACCAGGCCCGTCAGGCTGACGCCGGCGGCCACCGCGGTCGCGATGCCGCCGAGGAGGACCGGTCGACCCCCGGTGCGCACGAGCCGGCCGACCCGGATCTGGGTGCCGAGCGCCACCATCGCCGCGCCGAGCGCGAGCGTCGTCACCGGCTTCACCGCCGGGAGGACGGCGTCGGGCACCAGGCCGGCGGACCGCACGAGCACGGCGACCAGGAACCCGACCACGAACAGCGGGACCAGCGGGCCACCACGACGCGCGGGCGCCTGCTCCGGGACGGCCGCGTCCGCCCGGGCGGTACGGCGCCGCCGCACGATGCCGGTGCCGGCGACCAGCGGCGCCAGGAGCACGACGCGCGCGAGCTTCGCGACGACCGCGACCGTCAGCGCCGCCGCCGACACCGTCCCGGCGGCCGCGACGACCTGGGCCACCTCGTGCACCGACATCCCGGCCCACAGCCCGGCCGTCCGGTCGCCGAGGCCGAGCACCCGCGCGGCGACCGGGATCACCAGCAGCGCCAGGGTGCCGTAGAGCGTGACGAGCGCGACGGCCGTGGCGACGTCGTCCTCCTCGGCGTCGGCCACCGGGCTCATCGCGGCGACGGCGGCGGCCCCGCAGATCGAGAACCCGGTCGCGATCAGCAGGGTCAGCGCCCGGCCGACCCGCAGCCGCGGACCGAGCCACAGCGTGACGCCGAACGTCGCCGCCACCGTGACCAGCAGGACCGCGACCTCCCGCAGGCCGAGCCCGAGCAGGTCGCCCAGGGACAGCTGCAGCCCCAGCAGCACCACCCCGGTGCGCAGCACGCGGCGTGCGGTCCACGCCAGGCCCGCGTCGAGCACCGCGGGCACCAGGCCGACCGCGCGGGCCGCCGCACCGAGGACGATCGCGACCAGCAGCCCCGGGACGACCGGCACCGCCGCCGTCAGCGCGACGCACCCGGCGGCCAGCAGCAGCGCCACCAGCACCCCCGGCGCCAGCCCCCGGGCCCCCGGTGCCGCGGTCGCGGCGGGGCGCGTGGTGTCGGCGCGCGGGGAGGCGGGGCGCGGGGCGGCAGGGCTGGGCACGGGTCCACGGTGCCGGTCGGGGGCTCGCGCCGGAACGCCGACCTACCTGGCGGGCCCTAGCCTGAGGCTATGGCAGACCCGCGGCCCGACGGCCCGACCGCACCCCCAGCACCCCCCGCGCGTCGGGTCCCGCTCGGCGCCCTGGAGCTGCTCGAGGCCGTCGACGCCCACGGCTCGCTGTCCGGGGCCGCGCGGTCGCTCGGGCTGGCGCAGCCGTCGGTCAGCACCGGGCTGCGCCGCCTCGAGCGGCAGACCGGCCTGACCCTGGTCGCCCGGTCGGCGTCCGGCACCCGGCTGACCGACGCCGGCGCCGCCGTGCTGCACCGGGGAAGGGACGTGCTGGCCGCGTCGGACGCGCTCGAGCAGGAGGTCCAGGCGCTGCGCACGGCCAGCGGCGCGCGGGTGCGGGTCGCCGCGAGCCTGAGCATCGCGGAGTACCTGGTCCCGGGGTGGCTCGCGGCGCGCCCGGCCGGCGCGGCGGTGGTCGACCTCGAGGTGGCGAACTCCCGGGACGTCGTGGACGCCGTGCTGCACGGGCGCGCGGACCTGGGGTTCGTCGAGGGCCCGGACGTCCCCGACGGCCTGCACGCGCGTGCCGTCGGGGACGACGAGCTGGTGGTCGTCGTCGCGCCGGGGCACCCGTGGGCACGCCGGCGGCGACCCGTGACCGCGGCCGAGCTCGCCGCCGCGCCGCTCGCCGTGCGCGAGGCCGGCTCCGGCACCCGGGCCGTCCTGGAGCGGGCGCTGGCCGCCGCCGGGCACCCGGTCACGGGGTCGCCGGCGCAGCTCGGGTCGACGTCGGCGGTGAAGGCCGTGGTGCGCGGCGGGTCCGCGGCGGCCGTGCTGTCCCGCCTGACGGTCGCCGACGAGATCGCCCGCGGCGACCTGCGCCGGGTGCCGGTCGAGGGCGTCGACCTGCGGCGGACCCTGCGGGTCGTGTGGGCGCGGTCGCGGCGCCCGTCTCCGGCCGCCCGCGAGCTCGCCGAGCACGTGCTGCGGTCCACCGCGCCCGGCTGACGCGCCCGCGGACGACGAGGGCCGCGCTCCCGCCGAGGTGGCGGGACGCGGCCCTGCGTCGTGGCGCCGTCCCCCGGGGGGAGGGGACGGCGGGTCGGTCAGCGGATGCCGGCGGCCTTCGCCCAGGCGACCGCCTCGGCGCGCGTGGAGACGCCGATCTTGCGGTACACCGAGCGGACCTGGGACTTCACCGTGTTGCGGGTGACGAACAGGCGACGCGCGATGTCCTCGAGGGTGACGTCCTCCCCGAGCTCCGCGAGCACGACCCGCTCACGCGTCGTGAGCGGCTCGCCGAGGATGCTGGTGGTGGACGCGGTCGGTGCGAGCTCCAGGGTGGCCATGCTGTCCTCCGGTGTACGTGTGGCGAGTGACCGGCTGCTGGGGGGTCCGGCGGCCTATGACCGCTTGATCGGCAAGTCTGGGCACCGGCATCGCAGTTCGGATCTCACCCGCCTGAAAGTGGGCCGGAAGGAATGCGTATTACCGCCGGACGTGCTAGGGCCAAAGGCCTGGTCACCACCACCGGGAAGCGATATCCGGCTCCCGGGGCCGAAACCACCCGAACGGACTAACGCGGAGCGGCCCCGTCTCAGTCCGTGATCCGCGCCGCGTACTCCTCCGCCGACAGCAGCTCGCCCGTCGAGGTCACGTCGACGCGGAACAGCCAGCCCGCCCCGTAGGGGTCGCCGTTGACCACGGACGGCTCGTCGACGGCGTCCTGGTTGACCTCGACGACCGTGCCGGTGACGGGCGAGAACAGCTCGGACACCGACTTGGTCGACTCGACCTCGCCGACCACGGCACCGGCGGTGATCTCGCTGCCGACCGTCGGCAGCTCCAGGTAGACGATGTCGCCGAGGGCGTCGGCGGCGTTCTTCGTGATGCCGATGGTGGCCGGCGACGCGCCGTCGATCCACTCGTGCTCGGCGGTGTACTGCAGGGTGCTGGGGATCTCGCTCACGGGTCTCTCCTCGGGGGAAGCGGGGTGGGGGTCAGGCGCGCCGGTAGAAGGGCAGGGCGACGACGCGGACGGGCTCGCGCCGGCCGCGCACGTCGACGGCGAGCTCGGTGCCGACGGCGCTGACCTCGGGGGTCACGTACGCCATCGCGATCGGGGTGCCGAGGGTCGGGGACGGCGCCCCCGAGGTGACCCGGCCGACCGTCGCGGCGTCGGGCTCGGTGGACGCGACGACCTCGTAGCCGTGCCGGGCCGCGCGCCGGCCGGAGCCGACCAGGCCGACCAGCACCCGCGACGGGGTGGCGTGGGCGCGGGCGGCCAGCGCCTCCCGGCCGACGAACGGCAGGGGTGCGCCGTCGGCGTCGACCTTGTCCAGCCGCACCACGCGGCCGAGGCCGGCGTCGTGCGGTGCGGTCGTGGTGTCCAGCTCGTTGCCGTACAGCGGCATGCCCGCCTCGAGCCGCAGGCTGTCGCGTGCGGACAGCCCGGCGGGCACCAGGCCCAGCGGGGCACCGGCGGCCAGCAGGTCCCGCCACAGGCCGGGCGCGGCGTCGGCGGGCACGAACAGCTCGTACCCGTCCTCGCCCGTGTAGCCGGTGCGGGCGACCAGCGCCTCGACGCCGCCGACCGTCGCGGCCAGGCCCGCGTAGTACTGCACGTCCCGGACCGCCTCGACGTGCGCGGGGTCCGTGAGCCCGGTGACGATCTCCACCGCGCGGGGGCCCTGCACCGCGATCAGCGCGGTCTCCAGGGACCGGTCGGTCAGCGAGGCGTCGACGTCGGCCAGCCGCGCGGCGAGCGCGTCCCGGACGACCGCGACGTTCGACGCGTTGGCGACGACGAGGTACTGCTCCTCGCCGAGCCGGTAGACGATCAGGTCGTCGAGCACGCCGCCGTCGGGCTGCACGATCATCGTGTAGCGGGCGCGGCCGACCGCCAGGCCGGAGATGTTCCCGACCAGCGCCAGGTCGAGGCCCGCGCCCGCGCCCGGGCCGTCCACGTGCAGCTCGCCCATGTGGGACAGGTCGAACAGGCCGGCGGCGGTGCGGACCGCCTGGTGCTCGGCCAGGTCGGACGTGTAGCGCAGCGGCATCGTCCAGCCGGCGAACGGCACCATCGTCGCGCCGAGCGCCAGGTGCTCCGCGTGCAGGGGCGACAGCACGGCGTCGGTCGCGGTGTCGGTCGCAGGGGTCTCGGTGGCGGCGGTGGTGGTCAGGTCGCTCACAGCGCGGGCTCCTCGGCGTAGGCCTCGATGGGCGGGCAGGCGCAGACGAGGTTCCGGTCCCCGTGCGCGCCGTCGATCCGCCGGACCGGCGGCCAGTACTTGCCGGCGCGCAGGGCGGCGACCGGGTAGGCCGCCAGCTCGCGGCCGTAGGGCTTGTCCCAGTCGTCCGCGACCAGGGCGGCCGCGGTGTGCGGCGCACCGCGCAGCGGCGACTCCGCGACCGACCAGCGGCCGGCGGCGACGGCGTCGATCTCGCCGCGGATGGCGACCAGGGCGTCGACGAACCGGTCGAGCTCGGCCACGTCCTCGCTCTCGGTCGGCTCGACCATCAGCGTGCCGGCGACGGGGAACGACAGCGTCGGGGCGTGGAACCCGTAGTCCATCAGCCGCTTGGCGACGTCCTCGGCGGTCACGCCCGTGTCCTTGGTGATCTGCCGCAGGTCGAGGATGCACTCGTGCGCGACGAGCCCCGCGGGCCCGGTGTAGAGCACCGGGAAGCTCGGGGCGAGCCGCGACGCGAGGTAGTTGGCGGACAGCACCGCGGTCTCGGTCGCGCGGCGCAGCCCGTCGCCGCCCATCAGCGCCACGTACGCCCAGGAGATCGGCAGGATGCCGGCCGACCCGAACGGCGCGGCGGACACCGCGGGGGCCGCCCCGCCGTCCGCGACGCCGGTGAACACCGCGTCGGTCGCCGGCAGGTACGGCACCAGGTGCGCCGCGACGCCGATCGGGCCGACGCCCGGGCCGCCACCGCCGTGCGGGATGCAGAACGTCTTGTGCAGGTTGAGGTGCGAGACGTCGCCGCCGAACTCGCCCGGCCGGGCCAGGCCGACCAGGGCGTTGAGGTTCGCGCCGTCGATGTAGACCTGCCCGCCCGCGGCGTGCACCAGGTCGCAGACCTCGCGCACGTCCTCCTCGTAGACGCCGTGCGTCGAGGGGTAGGTGATCATGATCGCCGCGACCCGGGGGCCGTGCTGCTCGAGCTTCGCGCGCAGGTCGTCCAGCTGCACCGAGCCGTCCTCGGCGGTCGCCACGACGACGACGCGCATCCCGGCCAGCGCGGCCGACGCGGCGTTGGTGCCGTGCGCGGACGCGGGGATCAGGCAGACGTCGCGGACCGGCACGTCCTGCTCGCCGGCGGCGAGCGCCTCGGCCCGGCGGCCCTCGTGGTACCCGCGGATCGCGAGCAGCCCGGCGAACTCGCCCTGCGACCCGGCGTTCGGCTGCACGGACACCGCGGCGTAACCGGTGATCTCCGCGAGCCACGCGGTCAGGTCGCCGATCAGCTCGGCGTAGCCCGCGGCCTGCTCGGCGGGGACGAACGGGTGCAGACCCGCGAACCCGGGCCAGGAGATGGCCTCCATCTCGACGGTCGCGTTGAGCTTCATCGTGCAGGAGCCCAGCGGGATCATCGTCCGGTCCAGCGCGAGGTCCTTGTCGGACAGCGCGCGCAGGTACCGGAGCATCGCGGTCTCCGACCGGTGCCGGTGGAACACCGGGTGGGTCAGGTAGGCGGTCGTCCGGCGCAGGGCGGCGGGGATCGCGGGGGCGTCGAGGCCGTCGGCCGCCGCGCCGGGGTCCACGGTCGCCGCGAAGGCCGCCAGCACCTGCTCGACGTGCGCCTCGGTGGTGACCTCGTCGCAGGTGACCTGGACGTGGTCGTCGTCGGCCGCCCAGACGTTGATCCCGCGGGCCGCCGCCGCCGCGACCACCGCGCGCGCCCGGCCGGGCACCACGGCGCGGACGGTGTCGAAGAACTGCGCGTGCTCGACGGTCACGCCGCCGGCGCGCAGGCCGTCCGCGAGCGCCACGGCCCGGGCGTGCACGCGCTCGGCGATCTCCCGCAGCCCGTCGGGACCGTGGTAGACGGCGTACATCGACGCGACGATCGCCAGCAGCGCCTGCGCGGTGCAGATGTTGCTGGTCGCCTTCTCGCGGCGGATGTGCTGCTCGCGGGTCTGCAGGGCGAGCCGGTAGGCGCGGGCCCCGTCGGCGTCGATCGACACCCCGACGAGCCGGCCCGGCAGCGAGCGCTCCAGGCCGGTCCGCACCGCCATGTACGCGGCGTGCGGGCCGCCGTAGAACAGCGGGACGCCGAACCGCTGCGCCGAGCCGACCGCGATGTCCGCGCCGAGCTCGCCGGGCGGGGTGATCAGCGTGAGCGACAGCAGGTCCGCGGCGACCGTGACGAGCGCGCCGGCGTCCTTCGCGGCCGCGACCAGCGGGCCGAGGTCGCGGACGGCACCGGACGCACCCGGCGCCTGCAGCACCAGGCCGACCAGCGCCTCGCCGCCCAGGTCGGGCAGCCCGGTCGACAGGTCCGCGACCCGCACGGCGAGGCCGGCGGCCTCCGCGCGCCCGAGGGTGACGGCGAGCGTCTGCGGCAGGCAGTCCGCGTCCAGCACGACGACGCCGGTCCGGCCCTTCGCGCTCCGGTGCATCAGCGCGACGGCCTCGGCGACCGCGGTGGCCTCGTCGAGCAGCGACGCGTTCGCGACCGGCAGCGCGGTGAGGTCGGCGACCACGGTCTGGAAGTTCAGCAGCGCCTCCAGCCGGCCCTGGGAGATCTCCGGCTGGTAGGGCGTGTACGCCGTGTACCAGGCGGGCGACTCCAGCACGTTCCGGCGGATCACCGGCGGCGTCACGGTGTCGTGGTAGCCCAGGCCGATCATCTGCGTGAGCACGGTGTTCTTGTCGGCGATGGCCCGCAGCGCCGCCAGCACCTCGGACTCCCCGCGCGCGGCGGGCAGGTCCAGCGGGCGGTCGGTGCGGATGCTCGCGGGGACGGCGGCGTCGATCAGCGCGTCCAGGCCGGGCCAGCCGGCGCCGACGTGCGCGAGCATGCCGTCCAGGTCGCCCGGGCGCGGGCCCACGTGCCGGTCCGCGAACCCGCGGGCGGCGTCGGTGCGGGCGTGGTCGGGCGCGGGCGTGCCGGCGTCGGTCGCGCGGGCGTCGGTCGGGAGGATCTCGAGGTGGGTCACGCGGCAGCTCCGGGCAGGACGGGCGGACGGGGGCGGACGTGCGGGGGTGGCGCGTCTCCCCGCTCTGTCATCCGCCGCGCACGGGCCAGGGCCCGGTCGCGCACGACCTGAGAGTTTTGCCGGTCCGCCGTGCCCGCGAGGGCCGGGGCGCGCCGACTTGCACCGTCGGTGGACCGGGCCCGCAGCGGGCCGGTCGCTTTCCAGAGTTGCCTCGCCGCGACGGTACGGGGGCCTGAGAGTTTCCCGGGGAGGGTTGCTCCTTCGGCGCCTCGCGCGGCCGACGACGGGGGTCGGCGGCCGGTGCGGGAGGGCTCTCCCGCCGCGGTTCGAGCAGCGTGTTGAGTTGTCTGGGTCACAGCGTAACCGCGCCGCCGCACGGGGTCGTCACCCGTCCGGTGCGCGGAGGTCAGGGCCTCGCGGGCTCGGGGTCGGGCAGCGGGAGCACGACGGTCGCGGCGGACACCGCGCCGCGGGCCCGGGCGTCCGCGACCACCCGCTCCACGTCCGGCAACCCGCCCTCGACCAGCACGGGCTGACCCGCAGCCGGGTCGCCGGACCAGCGCACCGCGGTCCCGCCCGGCGGGACGAACCCCCCCGACGACGCCGGCAGGTGCACCACGGCCGCCGCACGGACCTCCGGGTCGTCCGCCGCGCGCACCTGCACCGCCCGCACCACCGCCAGCCGCCGCACGGTGCGGACCAGCAGGCGCTGCCGGCGCTCCGTCGCGGAGAACGTCACGACGATGAGGCCCTCGCCGTCGACCGCGTGCCCCGTCGCGAGGGAGTCGAAGGACACCCCGCGGGTCGAGAACACCCCGGCGAGCGCGGTGAGCGTGCCCGTCGCGTCGGCGCCCCGCAGGAACGCGACCCAGCGCCGGTCGGTCGGCGCGGGCGGCGCGGTGGTCGCGGCCGGGACCGTCGTCACAGCGACACCCCCGTCCCGGAGGCCAGGCCCCAGGGCCGCAGCATCGCGTCCACCCGCGCGGCGGTCGTGTGCAGCCGGCGCGCCTCGTCCGGCTCGGGCTCGTCCAGCAGCACGCGCGTCCAGCCCTCCGGGCCCAGCACGACCGGGACGCCCAGCACCCCGCGCAGCGGTTCCCCGGCGACGTCCACCTCGCCGTCCAGCGCGACCTGCCCGGCGACGACGATGTCCCGGCCGTCGAGGATCGTGTCCACCAGGTCGACGGTCGCGTTGGCGGTCGCCGCGGCGGTCTTCGCGCCGCTCTGGTGGGTCAGCCACGGCCGCGCGACGCCCCGCAGGTCCGGCGGCCACGTCTCCACCAGGTCGAACGCCGCCGCCACGTCGTCCGCCATCAGGCCGGCGAGGGTCTCCTTGGCCGCCTCGATCTCCGCGCCGAACCCGTCCAGGCTCCGGCCGCCGCGCAGCCCCGCGACCGCGCGCCGGCGCTCGTCGGCGTCCAGCCCGCTGATCCGCACGGTCGACCACAGCGGCACCAGGTCGTCGCCGTGCTGGCCGGCCACGAACCCGCCGACCCGGTGCCGCCGGACCCCGAGGGACACGGCCACCTCACGGCGGAACCGCAGCGTGTCCAGCCACGCGCCCATCCCGATCACCCGGTGCCGGCCCAGCTCGCGCGCGACCACGGCCACGCCGAGCTCGACCGGGTTCGACACGACGACCACGACCTCGTGGCCCGAGCCGTTGCGGGCGATGGCCCGCGCATACGACTCGAACACCGCGTGGTTCTCGGCCGCGAGCGCCGCGCGGTCCGTGCTGGCACCCGCGCGCGCCGGGGCCGTGCGCCCGGCGGCGAGCACGACGACGTCCGCGACCACGTCCTCCGGGTCGAGCGCGACGTCGATCAGCGGGGCGTGCTCGTCGTAGGCGTCCACCAGGTCCGCCCGCAACCCGTACGACGCCCGCCCCGACGACCCCCCGGGCCGACCGACCAGCTGGAGCCGCGACGACGTCGGCAGCACCCGCCGCTCGATGAGCTGGGCGCACACCTGGCGCCCCACGTCCCCTGTCGCACCCAGCACCGCCACGTCCACGGGCCCGACCCTAGGGCAGGCACGTGTCCGGGGCGTTGCCGGGCGGGGTGCGGCTCAGTCGAAGTCGAGCAGGTCGCCCAGCCAGGACTCGCGCTTCTTCTTCTTGCCGTACGGGTAGCGCGGGTCGCGGCGGTCGTCGTAGCGCGGGCGGTCGTCGCGGTAGCGGTCGTCGCGGTAGCCCTCGCGGGGCCGGTCGTCGCGGTACCCGTAGCCGGGCGCGGGGGCCGGGGTGGCCGGAGGGTAGCCGGGGGCGGGCGGGTACGCCGGGGCCGGCGGGTAGTCCGCGAACCGCGGGTCCGGGCCGGGGTCCGGCGCGGCCGACGACGCGCTCGGGACCCCCGCGGCGCGGTCGAGGATCTTGTCGAGCTCGCCGCGGTCCAGCCAGATGCCGCGGCACGACGGGCAGTAGTCGATCTCGACGCCCTGGCGCTCGGCCATCACCAGCTCGGCCCCGTCGGTGGGACACCTCATGTCGGACTCCTCGCCTGCTCGTGGGTCGTGCTGCTCCCTGCGCTGGCGAACGAACGGGACGATCCCGCGGTTCCGGCCGGCACGGTTCCGGCCGGCACGGGCCGTGTCAGAGCCGCGCGCGCCAGTCCGCGATCCGGTCGACCGCCTCCCGCACCACCGCGGGGGACGACGCGAACGACAGCCGCACCCAGTCGTGCCCGTCGACGTGGTCGAAGTCCGTCCCCGGCGTCAGGGCCACGCCGGCCTCGTCCAGCAGCCGCGCGCACCAGGTCCGCGAGTCGAGCCCGGAGGACGACACGTCCGCGTACACGTAGAACGCCCCGTCCGCGGGGGCGACCCGCGTCCAGCCCAGGTCCGGCAGCCGGTCCAGCACGGTCCGGCGGGACGCCGCGTACTGCGCGACGTTCGCCTCCGCCGCGGCGTACCCCTCGGGCGTGAACGCCGCGACGCCCGCGTGCTGCGCGAGCGCCGGCGGGCAGAGGGCGACGTTCCCGGCGAGCGCGTCCACCGGGCCGGCGAGGTCCTCGGGCAGCAGCAGCCAGCCGAGCCGCCAGCCCGTCATCGCCCAGAACTTCGAGAACGAGTTCACCACCACCGCACCGCTGCCCAGCGCGGTCGCCGCGGTCGGGGCACCCGCCGGACCGGGTTCGCCGGCCGCGTCCCCGTAGGTGATGCCGTGGTAGATCTCGTCGGACACCAGCCGGACCCCGTGGTCGGCGCACCACGCCGCGAGCGCGTCCAGCGACGCCCGGTCGACCAGCGTCCCCGTCGGGTTCGCCGGCCCGGCGACGACCAGCCCGTCGACCGGCGCGTCCAGGGCCTCCAGCTGCTCGACGGTCGGCTGGTAGCGGGTCTCCGGACCGCACGCGAGCTCCACGACCTCGCAGCCCAGCGCCGCGAGGATGTTCTTGTACGCCGGGTACCCGGGCCGGGCGAGCGCGACCCGGTCGCCGACGTCGAACGCCGCGAGGAACGCGAGCATGAACCCGCCCGACGAGCCGGTGGTCACCGCGACCCGCGCCGGGTCGACCTCGACGTCGTACCAGGCGCGGTAGTGCCCGGCGATGGCCGCCCGCAGCGCCGGCGAGCCCAGCGCCTCGGTGTACCCGAGGTCGCCACCGGACAGCAGCTGCACCGCGCGCTCGCGCACCACGTCGGACGCGCCGGTCGCCGGCTCCCCGACGCAGAGGTTGAGCACCGACTGCCCCGCCGCACGGCGGGCGTTGGCCGCCGCGACGATGTCCATCACGGCGAACGGGGGCACCTGCGACCGCACGGAGACCTTCATCCACCCATCCTCCCCCGCCCCGCCCGCTCCCGCCGGACCCCGCCCTTCGCCCGCCACTGGGCGCCGAGATAGGACTGCCGGGCCGAGACAGGGCCTCCGACGGTCCTGTCTCGGCGCGGAGGTCCTGTCTCGGCGGGGCAAGCGGGCGGCGTCGGGGGCCGGGTCGGGCGGGTCAGCCGGTGGCGAGGGCCGCGCGGACCGCGTCGACGACGCCGTCCGCGGCCGCCTCGATCTCGTCCAGGCAGGACTCGAAGTTCTCGGGCCCGCCGTACCAGGGGTCGTCGACGTCGAGCAGGTGCTCGTCGCGCGCGTCCGCCACCGCGGGGGCGGCCGGGTCGAAGGTCCGGAACATCACGACCCGCTCGGCCTCGGCCGGGTCGGCCGCGAGCCGCCGCAGCGCCCGCGCGTGGGACGCGGTCATCGCGAGCACCAGGTCCCGCTCCGCCAGGTCGCCCGCGCGCACCTGCCGTGCCGCGCGGTCGGGCACCGGGTAGCCGCGGGCCGCGAGCGCCGCGCGGGCCCGGCGGTCGAGGGGGTTCCCGTGCTCCTCGTCGCTGACGCCGGTCGAGTCGACGACCACGCGGTCCCCCAGCCCGGCGGCCTCGAGCCGGTCGCGCAGCACCACCTCGGCCATCGGCGACCGGCAGATGTTGCCCGTGCACACCGTCATCACGCGGTACCGGCCCTGGTCGTCCGTCATCGGTGCTCCTGTTCCTCCGGGGTGTCGCAGCAGCACACCCGCGCCGCCGTCGACGTCGATGCCCGCCCGGCTCATCCTCACACCACCGACACCACCGACACCGCCAGCCACGTCCCCGAGTCAGGGCCCGCGCGTCGAGACAGGACCGCGGGACGTCCTGTCTCGACGCGCCGGTCCTGTCTCGGCGGCCGGGGCGGGGTGGGGTAGGGGGGCGGGGCGCGGCGGGATGGCCGGTCAGCGCGTGCGGCTCAGCGCGGGAGGGTGCCGGCGAGGCGGCCGAAGCGGGCGGCGCTGTCCGGGTCGAGGCCGGTGACGACCGCCGTCTTGCCCTTCGCCGCGTAGCGGGTGGTGATCGCGTCGAGCGTGGCGACGGTCGACGCGTCCCAGACGTGCGCGCCGGACAGGTCGATGACGACGCGCTCCGGGTCGCCGGCGTAGTCGAACTGGTGCACGAGGTCGTTGGACGACGCGAAGAACAGCGCCCCGGTCACGGCGTACACGCGCTCGCCGTCGTCGGAGCCGTCGACCCGCGTCACCGTCGTGAGGTGCGCGACCCGGCGCGCGAACAGCAGCGTCGCGACCAGCACCCCCGCGACGACGCCGTACGCGAGGTTGTGCGTGGCGACGACCACCGCGACGGTGACGACCATGACGGCGGTCTCGCTGAGCGGCATCCGGCGCAGCGTCGACGGGCGGATCGAGTGCCAGTCGAACGTGGCGACGCAGACCATCACCATCACGGCGACCAGCGCGGCCATCGGGATCGCCCCGACCACGTCGCCGAGCCCGACGACGAGCGCCAGCAGGAACGCCCCGGCGAGGAACGTGGAGATGCGGGTCCGCGCGCCGGAGACCTTCACGTTGATCATCGTCTGGCCGATCATCGCGCAGCCGCCCATGCCGCCGAACAGTCCGGACAGCACGTTCGCGGCGCCCTGGCCCCAGGCCTCGCGGGTCTTGTCCGAGTGGGTGTCCGTGATGTCGTCGACGAGCTTGGCGGTCATCAGCGACTCGAGCAGCCCCACCAGGGCCATCGCGACCGCGTAGGGCGCGATGATCCGCAGCGTCTCGACCGTGTACGGGACGTCGGGCAGCAGGAACGACGGCAGGGAGTCCGGCAGCGCCCCCTGGTCGCGGACCCGCGGCACCGCGAGCCCGGCGACGACGGTCACGGTGGTCAGCAGCACGATGGCGACGAGCGGGGCGGGCACGACGGTGGTGAGCCGGGGCAGCAGCGCGATGACACCGATCCCGACGGCCAGCAGCGGGTAGACCGCCCACGGGACGCCGATCAGGTGCGGCAGCTGCGCCACGAACACGAGGATCGCGAGGGCGTTGACGAACCCGACCATGACCGACCGCGGGATGAACCGCATCAGGCGCGCGACCCCGAGCAGGCCGAGCGCGACCTGGACGACGCCGCCGAGGACCACGGTCGCGAGCAGGTAGCTGAGACCGTGGTCCCGCACGACGGGCGCCACGACCAGCGCGACCGCACCGGTGGCGGCGGAGATCATCGCCGGCCGACCGCCGAGGAACGCGAGCGACACCGCCATCACGAACGACGAGAACAACCCGACCCCCGGGTCGACGCCCGCGAGGATCGAGAACGAGATCGCCTCGGGGACCAGCGCGAGCGCAACGACCAGGCCGGCCAGCACCTCGGTCCGCAGCCGCCGCGGCGAGCGCAGCGCGGCCCGGACGGAGTGCGCCTCGTCGGCCTCGGGGACCCGCGGGTGCACAGGGGCGGGCGTCGGTTCAGCGGGCACGCGGGATCCGTTCGGGCGCGATGGTGGGGGCTGCCGCACTCTACTCTCACGTCACGTCAGGGTTGCCCGTCGCCCGCGCGAGGCCGGACGACTACCGTCGCTGCCACCACCTGGTGACGAGGAGACGCATGGACGACGAGCTGATCGTGGTGACGGGCGCGTCCGGACGGGTGGGTCGCCGCCTCGCGGTGCGCCTGGCCGCCGAGGGCGCGCACCAGCGGCTGGTGGTGCGCGCCCCCGACCGCGCCCCCGAGCTGCCCGGCACGGAGACCGAGGTCGCGCTGAGCCCCGGCTACCAGGACGTCGCGTCGATGCGGGCGGCGTTCGCCGGGGCGCGCACGGTGTTCCTGGTGTCCGGCCGCGAGTCCGCGCACCGGGTCGACGAGCACCGGGCCGCGGTGGACGCGGCGGTCGACGCCGGGGTCGAGCGGGTGGTCTACCTGTCGTTCATGGGCGCCGCCCCCGACGCGACGTTCACGTTCGCCCGCGACCACTGGGTCACCGAGGAGCACCTCCGCGCCTCGGGCCTGCGGTTCACGTTCCTGCGGGACTGCCTGTACCACGACGCGATCATGCGGTTCGTGGGCGAGGACGGCGTGCTGCGCGGCCCGGCGGGCGACGGCCGGGTGGCGGCGGTCGCGCACGACGACGTCGCGGACGTGGCGACCGCCGTGCTGCTGGACGAGCGCGCGCACGACCACGACGGTCAGGCCTACGACGTCACCGGCCCGGCCGCGTACTCCCTGGCCGAGGCGGCGGAGGTGCTGTCGCGGGCGACCGGCCGGGCGATCACCTACGTGCCCGAGACGCTCGAGGAGGCGTACGCGTCGCGCGCGGGGTACGACGCCGAGCCGTGGGAGGTCGAGGGCTGGGTGTCGTCCTACGCGGCGATCGGCGCCGGCGAGCTGGCGGCCACGTCCCCGACGGTGCGACGGCTGTCGGGGCGGCCCGCGCAGTCGTTCGACCACTGGCTGACCGTCAACCCCCAGGAGTGGGCGCACCTGCGCGCCTGACCGACGAGGGTCACCCCGCCCGGCGTGGGGGTGGGGACGACGCGCGACCTCCCCCGAGCGCGCGCCGCCCCCACCCGGCTCAGTCGCCCGCGGGCAGGTCCGCGTGCAGGTCGGCGTGCACGCCGACGGGCGCCGACCGTCGCCGCGCGAGCAGCACGCCGCCCGCGCCGAGCGCGACCAGCGCCCCGGCGACCCCCGCCAGCGCACCCGCACCGGCGGACCCGGTCACCGCGAGCGAGCCGTCCGCGCGGACGACCACCGTCCGCCACACCACCCGGCCGCTGACCTGGCCGACCAGCGCCAGCCGGTGCGTGCCTGCGTCGAGGGAGGCGGGCAGCGTGACGGACCCGGACACGGTGCCGTCGGCGGCGGCGCGGAGGTAGCCGAGGTCGGCGGGCGCGGAGAACAGCCGGACCAGCACCCACTCGCCGGGCGTGAACCCGGTGGCGGACACGGTGACCCGCCCGCCGGGGACCAGCGCGCCGGTGACCGTGATCCGACCGGCGTTCCCCGGGACGAGGTCCGCGGCGGACACGGTGCGCAGCGGCGTCGCCGGCGGGGTCGCGCCAGCGCCCGGCGCGGGCTGGGCGGGTCCGGGCTGCGCAGGTCCGGGCTGGGCGGGCGCACCCGGCCCACCCGGCGTCCCCGGGGTGCCCGGCGTCCCGGGCGTCCCGGGGTCGACCGCGAACAGGTCCGCCGCCGTGCCGAGGTCGAGCAGCACCGTCTCGCCGGTGGCGTCGTCGAGGCCGTCGTTGTCGGTCACCGCGTAGACGCGGCCGTCGCCGCCGACCGTGAGCCCCTCGAGCTTCTCCTGGGTCCAGCCGCGGGTGGCCCGCAGCGCCGGCAGCACGTCCACCGCCAGGGTCTTGGTGACCGGCACGACCGCCGCCTGGCCGGGCGTCGCCGCCGGCAAGTCCACCTGGTAGACGGCCTTCACGGCGGCGTCGGGCCCGTTCAGCTTGTCCCGCTCGACGACGGCCACGGAGTCCGCGTCCAGCGCGACGACCTCGGACAGCCCGATCCAGTCGCCGGCCGCGCCGGTGCTGGTCAGCGGGTACGCGAACCAGGTCCAGGTGCCGCCGGTGACGTCGTACCGGCCGATCCGCGCCGTGCCGCCGAGCCCGCCGGGGTCGGAGGTGAGGCCGCGCTGGAGGGCGACGAGGACGTGCTCGCCGGTGGCGTCGACCGTGGTGCTGACGCCCTCGACGCCCCACTTCGTCAGTCCGGCGGCGACGTCGGCGGGCAGCGGCACCGTCTCCTGCACCGCCCCGGTCGCGTCGAGCCGGACGAGCTGGTTGCCCGCCCCCGTGGCGCCCTCGACGCCGAGCCAGAACCCGCCGTCCGCGCGGGTGGCGACGCCCTCGGCGTCCAGCGCGACGGGCGCGCCCGCCCGGGTCACGGTGATCTCGCGGTCGATCACCGCGGGGCTGGTGGACACGTCGAGCGACAGCAGCCGGGTCTCGGCGAACGCCGCGTCGGTGGCCGTCCACAGCCGGTCCGGGTCCGTCACGTCGGGGGCCAGCGCACCGAGCGCGCCCCAGCCGATCGGGCTCCCGGCGGCGTCGTCGGCGGACACCACGGTCGGGAACTGCGGGGTCCCGCCCTGCGCGGCCCACGCCGGGCCGCGCCCGAACACCGTGACCGCGGACCGGACGCGCGCGTCGGCGTCGTCGGTCTCGGAGGAGACGACCAGCAGGTCGCGGCCCGGCACCGGCAGCAGGCCCTCGGGCCCGTTGGTGGTGGCGAGCACCTGGACGAACCGCGGCGCGGCCGGCGCGGAGACGTCGTAGACGGCGACGAAGTTCGACCGCTCCGACCCGACGAACGCGTAGGGCGTGCCGCCGAGGGTCGCGACGGCCAGGCCCTCCATCTCGACGCCCTTCTTGCCGGCCCGCTTCTCGGCGTGCAGGCCGGTGCGGACCGCGAGGCGCTCGAGCTCGGCGCCCGCGTCCCAGACCACGGCGCCGGTCGTGGCGTCGAACACCGACCAGCCCCGGGTGCCGCCCTTCCAGTCGCCCTCGTTCGCGGTCGCCACGTGGGTGTCGTCCAGCCAGCCGATCGCGTCGGGCTCCCGCGGGGTCGCGGGGATCGAGCCGGTCTGGTCGATCCGACCGTCGTCCTCGACGTCGATGCCGGACACCGCGACCGAGCCGGCGCTGAACGCCGAGGTCACCGCGCGGGTCGCCAGGTCGATCAGCACGACGCCGTTGTTCTCCTGCAGGGTGACCGCCAGGGTCGTGCCGGAGGGGTTCACCGCGACGTACTCGGGCTCCGGGTCCTGCGGGGTGTCGAGGCCCGCGAGCTGCGGCAGCGGCGAGCCGTCCGGCTGCACGAGGTCGACGCGGTGGGTGGTCCAGGCGGCCACGTCGGGCGCGGACAGGTCGAGCAGCTGGACGAACCCGGCGGGGAGCTGCGGGAGGTCGCCCTCGTCCCCGCCGGCAGGGGTGGCCTCCTCGTCGCGCTGGTTCTCCATCGCGATCGCGGCCGTCGCGCGGTCCGGGGTCAGCACGATCGAGTCGGGCTGCCCGTCCAGCTCGATCGTCCGCAGCGCGGCGTGCGTGCGCAGGTCGGCGACGACGAGCGCGCCGGTCGGGTGCAGGTAGTCGGCCGACGTGTCGACGACGACCAGGACCCGGTCGCCCACGACGGCGACGGAGGTCGGCGACGCGTGCCCCGGCAGCCCGAGCGCGGCGAGGTCGAGCCTCCCCCGGCCCTGCGGGGCGGCGGGGTCGGTGATGTCGACGAACCCGATCCGGCGAGCGGCGGCGTCGGTGTGCACGAACGTCCTCCCGTCGTCCGAGATCGCGGAGATCTCGGCGACCGTCTCGTCCGCGGCGTCCGTCCCCGCCGGGCGGTTCAGGTAGACCGGGTACGTGGACAGCCGGTGGAACGTCTCGTCGGCCGCGGGCGAGGTCCACGCCGCCGGCGCACCGGCCGGTGCCGTCGACGCGACGGGCGACGCGACGGCGGCCGTGGCGACGAGGCCGGCGAGCCCGGCGACGAGCGCCGTGCAGGTGGTCAGGGCGAGGCCGCGCCGGACGGGCACAGGCAGCATCGAGAGCTCCTTCGGTCGGGTTGACCGCAGGCTGCTGCGCCCCGCTGGCCGGGGTCCGTCGGGCGGGTGAACGACCGGCGTCCACCGGGCGTCGATCCGCCGGTGTCAGCCCTTCCGGGCGGTGAGCACCAGCGGCCCGTCGGGCGTGATCGCCACGGTGTGCTCGGCGTGCGCCGCGCGGGAGCCGTCGGCGGTCCGGATCGTCCAGCCGTCGCCGTCGACCGTGTAGCCGTCGCCCCCGGCCATGAACCAGGGCTCGATCGCGATGACCAGGCCCGCCCGGAAGCTTCATGCCGGTGCCGCGGCGGCCGAGGTTGGGGACGTGCGGGTCCTCGTGCATCGTCCGGCCGACGCCGTGCCCGCCGAAGTCCGCGTTGATCCCGAGCCCCGCGGCGCGGCCGACCTCGCCGATCGCCGCGGAGATGTCGCCCATCCGGTTGCCGGGACGCGCCTGGGCGATGCCGGCCGCGAGCGCCTCCTCCGTGACCCGGATCAACCGCTGGGAGTCGGGGTCGGGGGTGCCGAGCTGGAAGCTCAGCGCGGAGTCCGCGACCCAGCCGTTCACCTGCGCGGCGAAGTCGATGCTCAGCACGTCCCCGTCGGCGAGCACCTGGTCGGACGGCAGACCGTGCAGGGCGGCGTCGTTCACGCTGGTGCACAGGACGCCCGGGTACGGCATGGCGCCGAACGACGGGTGGTACCCGAGGTAGACGGAGTGCGCGCCGGCCTCGTCGATGAGCCGGTGCGCGTGGGTGTCGAGCTCCTTCGTCGTCATGCCCACCCGGGCCACGTCCTGCAGGCTGCTCAGCACCCGGGCGATGAACGCGCCCGCCGCCCGCATCTGCTCGATCTCCCGGGGTGTCTTCAGCTCGACCACCCGACCCACCCTAGTCGCGGGTGCCCGGGTCCCCGCCCAGCCCCGCGACCCCCGCCGCGAGCATGTCGACCAGCACCCCGAAGCTGTGGTCGAGGTCGTCGGGCAGCCGGAACCCGCCGCCGAGCTCGAGCATGACGAACCCGTGCACCCCGGCACGCAGCGCCCGCACGGCGTCGACGGCCCGGGCCTCCGGCAGCGCGAACCCGCGCAGCACCGCGACCATCAGGCCGACGACCTCCGCCGCGGTGGCGGCGAGCTCGGCGTCGGCGGGGTCGTCGGGGTCGGGGGCGGTCTGCACGGCGGCGTACCGCCCGGGGCGCGCGTGCGCGTAGTCCCGCATCCCGTGCGCGAGCGCGCGCAGCGCGTCCGGGCCGGACCGGCCGAGCGTGCGGTCGACGAGCTCGGCCCGGAGGTCGCGTGCCGCCACGACGGCCACCTCGCGGCGCAGCGCGGCGAGCGAGCCGACGTGCTTGTACAGGCTCGGGGTCGCGACGCCGGCCTCGGCCGCGACCTTGGCGAGCGTGAGGTCGGCGAACCCGGTGGTCCCGCCGGCGTCGACCAGGTCGAGCGCGATCCGGACGACGGCGTCGTGCGACAGCCCGGCCCTAGGCACGGGCCACCTCGCCGAGCAGCGCGAGCACGGCGTCGGCGACGACGCCCGGGGTCTGGTGCTGCGGGTAGTGCGCCGCGTCGGCGACGAGCAGGGTGCGGGCGCCGGTCGTGGCGCCGATCCAGGCGAGCTCCGCGGCGGGGTCCGACCAGTCCGGGTCGAGCGCGCCGACCACCGCGAGCGCCGGGGCCTGCACCCGGGGCAGCCGCCGCTCCACCACCGCGTGGTCGAGCCCGAGGGCCAGCCGGCGGAACGCCGCGAGGTACCCCGGGCGGCGCAGGCTCGCGCGCAGGGCCGCCCGGTGCTCGGTGAGCCGCGGGGCCCGGGTGCCCTTGTTCAGCGTGCCGTAGTACGCGGCCCACGCGGCGGCGCCCCACGGCGCGGCCAGCATCGCCCGCAGCACCAGCCCGAGGACCGCCTTCTTGGCGGCGCCGCCCGCGGGGTTGCGCAGGAACGGGCTGAGCAGCACGAGCGCGCGGACCAGGTCGGGCCGGTCGGCGGCGACGACGGTGACCGCCGAGGCGCCCATCGAGTTGCCGACCAGCACGGCGGGCTCGGCGCCGAGGTGCTCGACGAGCGCGATGACGTCCTGCGCGGTGGCCTCGTCGCCGTCGGTGGCGAACCCGGTGCTCGACTCCCCGTGCCCACGGAGGTCGGTGGTGACCACCCGGTACCCCGCGGTCAGCAGGGCGGCGCGCAGCTCGTCGTAGGTGGATCGCAGGTCGCCCATCCCGGGGACCGCCACGACGAGCGGGCCGGTGCCGGCGTCGTCGTAGGCGATGACCCCGTCGGGCCGCTGGAGGTGCTCCGTGCGTCGCTCGATCATGTCCATAGCCCAAAGGCTAATGCCATTAGCCTCGGCGTGCAAGAGGTGTCTGCGATCCTCGACGCGTGCAGCACGACCTCGCCCTCGAGGGCCACGGAGTCCGCCTCGTCCCGCTCGACACCACGCACGCGCCCGCGCTGGCCGCGTTCGTCGACGACCGCATCTGGGCCGGGATGTCCACGCCGCTCCCCGCGGGTGACGACGCGTGGCGCGCCGAGGTCGCCACGGCGCACGCCACCCCGGGCCGCTACGCGTTCGCCGTCCTCGACGCCGGCACCGGCGAGCTCCGCGGCAGCACGTCGTTCTACGACCGGGACACCCGCGTCCCCCGCGTCGAGATCGGGCACACCTTCTACGCGCCCCGCTGGTGGGGCGGCGGCACGAACCCCGCCTGCAAGCTGCTGATGCTCACGCACGCGTTCGAGGTCTGGGGCTGCGCCCGGGTCGCGCTGCGCGCGGACTCGCGCAACACCCGGTCGATCGGCGCGATCACCCGGCTCGGCGCCACGCCGGAGGGCGTGCTGCGGCGCCACCGGCTCGCGCCCGACGGGACCCTGGCGGACACGGCGTACTTCTCGGTCGTCGCCGAGGAGTGGCCCGCCGTGCGGGCGGGGCTGCTCGCGCGTCTCGGCGCCTGAGCCGGGCCGGGCAGGCGGGGGCGGGCAGGGAACAGCCCGTGGGCCGGTCCTCCTGATGGAGAGGTCCTGCCGCGAAGGACGAGGTCGCGGCTCCCACGGGCTGCGGTGACCGCCGTGGACTCGCTCGCCACCCTGCCGGTGCTGACCGGCGGAGCGTGCGGGCGGATCGGGCAATCCGTCCGATGTGCTCGGGCGACTAGCGGGCAGTCACCTCACGCGTCCTGGAGAACTTCATGTCCTGGACCACCTCCTTCCCGTGTGCCTCGAACCTACGTCCGGCCCCCGGGCCCGGCAACGGGTTTTCGGCACCGTTCCCGCATCGCGGACACCCGTCGCGGTGACCAGGAACAACGGCGGCCCGCCGCGAGTTGCCCCGGCATGACCACGATCGGATTCATCGGCTCCGGCCACATCGGCAGCGCCCTCGCGCGCCTGGCCGTCGAGCACGGCCACGCAGCCGTCGTCAGCAACTCCCGCGGCCCGCACACGCTCGTGGACCTCGTCGCCGAGCTCGGCGACAACGCCCGCGCGGGCACGGCCGAGGAGGCCGCCACGGACGGGGACGTCGTCGTCGTCACCGTCCCGTTCAAGGCGTTCCGCGACGTCCCCGCCGCACCGCTGGCGGGCAAGGTCGTCATCGACACCAACAACTACTACTGGGAGCGCGACGGCCACGTCGCCGCCCTCGACGACGGCAGCACCACCAGCTCCGAGATGCTCGCCGAGCACCTCGCCGGCGCCCGGGTCGTCAAGGCGTTCAACCACATCACCGCCGCCGACCTCGGCACCCGCAGCACTCCCGCCGGCACCCCCGGCCGCCGCGCGCTGGCCATCGCGGGCGACGACGCCGAGGCGAAGGCCGTCGTCGCGGAGCTCATCGACCGGTGGGGCTTCGACGTCGTCGACGCGGGCCCGCTCGCGGAGGGCCGCCGCTACCAGCGCGACCTGCCGGCCTACGGCCCGGACCTCGACGCCGACGCCCTCCGCGCCGCCCTCGCCGAGGCCTGACGCCCCGCCCGGCCTGACGAGAGGTCACGACACGCGAGCGCCCCGACCGGCGTGCCCGCGAGTCGTGACCTCTCGTCAGCTCGTCAGTCGTCCGTGGCGTCGCGCTGGGCCGGGACCCGCGG
Source organism: Cellulomonas sp. KU4C (assembly GCF_056868065.1). Lineage (NCBI taxonomy): Bacteria > Bacillati > Actinomycetota > Actinomycetes > Micrococcales > Cellulomonadaceae > Cellulomonas > Cellulomonas sp. KU4C. The sequence continues at coordinate 1,019,958 of NZ_CP200322.1, forward strand.
GTCCGGGGCCAGGAGGTAGCCGAGGCCGCGGACCGTGCTGATGCCACCCCGGCGGCCGAACCGGTCCGCGAGCTTCCGGCGGAGGTTCGCCATGTGCACCTCGATGCTCCGGCGGTCCGCGTCGGTCGGGCTCGGCACCGCGTGCGGGCCGTGCACCGCGACCGCGACGGCCAGCTCGTCCTTCGAGACCGGCTGACCTGCCCGCTCCGCGAGCGCCACGAGGATCTCGAACTCGCTGCGGGTCAGCTCGACGGGTTCGTCCGCCACCCGCACGCACCGCGCGGGCACCTCCACCACGAGGTCGCCGCGCACCAGCGTCTGCCCGTCCGTCCGGCCGGGTCCTGCCCCAGTCGTCATCGCCCCACGGTACGGCGGACCGCGCCGCACGGCACGGGGAGCGTCGAGGCGGCCCCCTGGGTGCTGGCACCCCCTGCTCGGGTACTCGAACCTCAAGATCCCTGACACGGCCGCCACCCCGGTCGATCAACGCTCCGTCCAGACAGGAGCGGGGTCGCATCCCCGTCCGAGGAGGGGGATCCCCAGTGCACGCAGTGCGAGAGAAGCGGCGGGGCGGGGCACGTCCCGCCGCGTTGGCGGTCGCGGTCATCGCGGCCATGCTCGTCCCGGCAGGCGCCGCAGCCGCCGACACCATCAGCCCGACCGAGGACTCCGGCGTCGTCGCGGAGCAGCCCGCGGCCGAGCAGCCCGCGGAGCCGGTCGCCGCCGAGCCCGCCACCACCGAGCCGGTCGCCACCGAGCCCACGACCACCGAGCCCGTCGCCGCCGAGCAGCCGGCCACCACCGAGCCCGTCGCCACCGAGCCCACGACCACCGAGCCCGTCGCCACCGAGCAGCCGGACACCCGGTCCGCGGTCACCACCAGCTCGACGACCACGACCTCGTCCACCGAGCAGGTCACCACCAACGGCGGCGGTCTCGAGACCATGAGCGGGTCGTTCTCCTTCACCGGGGTCCAGTACGACCCCGAGGAGGAGTGGACGACCGCGAAGGTCGGCACCCGCGTCGACGCCGTCCCGTCGGGCGAGTGGCCGTCGGACGCCTCGTACGACATCGACTGGTACACCGACGGCGGCACCTGGGTCGGCAACGGCCTCTGGTACAAGCCCACGCAGGCCGACGCCGGCAAGGACCTCAGCATCGCCTGGACCGTCACCGCGCCCGGGTACGAGGACGCCAACGGCGGCATGTCCGTCGCCCAGGAGGTCCTGCCCGGGGCGCTCGACACGATGTACGGCCAGCTGGTCGTCGGCGGGGCCGGCAGCGAGAACGGCGAGCAGGTCGCGTACGTCGACCGCACCCTGACCGTCGCGCTCGACGCGCAGTGGCCCGCCGGCGCGGACGTCACCTGGATGTGGGAGGTCGGCGGGATCCTGCGCTCGACCACCAGCAGCTTCACCCCCGACGTCTCGGACATGGGTCGGGACGTCTGGGTCTACGCGGACGTGTCCGCGGCGGGCTACGAGCCGCGCTTCACCGGTGTCCGGGTCGCCGACTTCGTCGTCGAGGCGCCCCCGGTCCAGCAGGGCACCGTCACGTACCCGGGTGCGACCCAGTACGAGATCGCCCTCGGCGGCGCGCTCTCGGTGGGCCTGAACGGCTGGCCGTCGGGTGCCGACGAGACGATCGTCTGGTACGTGAACGGCGACGTGCGCGCCGAGGGCCGCACGTTCACCCCGACGGCCAAGGACCTCGGCCGGGAGGTCGACGTCTTCGTGAAGGTCACCGCGGCCGGCATGAACCCGTACCTCGACCACCGCTGGATCGGCACCGTCGTCACGACGCCGACCGTGTCGGTGCCGTCCTCGACGATCGCCGCCGGGGACACCGCCGTGATCCCGGTCAAGGTCACCGGTCCCGCGAACGGGCCGGTCGTCACCGGCGCGGTCTCCGCCGTCCTGACCCCGAAGGCCGGCGGCCAGCCGGTCGCACTGCACCCCGTCACGCTCGTCGACGGCGTCGCGACCTTCTCGGTCCCGCACCTGGCCGCAGGCACCTACACGGTCGACGCGTCCTACGTGTCGAAGTCGACCATCTGGGCCCGCATCTCGATCCAGGACATCGGCGGCAGCCGGGCCTACCTGCCCGCGACGGGCACCGGCACGCTCAAGGTCGTCGCCGCCACCCCGACGCTCTCCGCGCCGGGCACGGTCCAGGTCGCCGTCGCGACCCGGGGCGCCTTCGACGCGACCGTCACCACCCAGGGGCAGCCGCTGCCCGAGTCGTGGACCGTCCGCGAGGGCGGCTCGATCCTGGTCCAGGGCGAGGTCCGCAAGGGCGGTGCCATCTCGGTGACGCTCCCGGTGCTCTCCGTCGGCACCCACACCCTGGTGCTCTCCGTGCCCGCGACCGAGCTGACCGTGGCCACCTCCCGCACGATCACGGTCACGGTGACGGGCGAGCCCGCCCAGGTCGGGACCACGCCGACCGTCGGCACCGTCCTCGCCACCCCGAAGGCCGCGACGGTCCCCGGGCAGCAGATGGAGCTCGTCGCCGAGGGCTTCGAGCCCGGTGAGACGGTCGCGTTCTACCTGCACTCGGAGCCGATGTTCCTCGGCACCGCGGTCGCCGGCGCCGACGGCGTCGCCCGTCTGCTGGCGACGGTCCCCGCGGGTGCCCCGGTCGGGTCGCACACGGTCATCGCGACCGGTGGCACGAGCGGCCGCTGGGCCACCCTGGCCGTCGAGCTGGCCGTGCCCGCCGCCGTGACGCCGGTCGCGAACCCCGTGGTCGCCGCCCCCGCGGCCACCGCGGCGGCGTCGCCCGCCCTCGCGGTGACGGGCTCGCAGTCCGGCACCCTGATGGCCGGCGCGTGGCTGATGCTGCTCGTCGGCGGCGGCCTCGTGCTCGTCGCCCGCCGGGTCCGCGCCACCCGCTGACCCGCACCCCGCACGACGCGATCCCCGCAGCACCCAGGACCTGGGGGCTGCGGGGATCGTCGCGTCCGGGGGCGGCGGTCCGGGACGTCACCACTCCCGGTACTCGCCGATCGGCGCGACGTCCCGCCACCCCGCGAACTCCTGCACCACCGCGCCCTCCGCACCGCAGTCCGGCAGGTTCAGGAACGTCCGGTAGTCCCGCACCCGGTGCTCCGGCGCCTCCAGACCGAGCGCCGCGAGCTCGGCCACCTCCTGCTCCGACACCGGCGACAGCGTGATGTCGACGAGCATCGCCTTGACGATGGAGGGCACGTATCGGCTCCCGTCGGCCTTCATCACCTGCGGCCGCCAGTCCTGGCACGTGTGCACCGTGACGACGTCCGCGTCCTCCGTCACCGACAGCACCACTGCGGGCGTCGGCCCGATCGGCACGGTGACGCGCAGGGCGCTCCTGCGCGGGTCGAGCCCGATCGACACCGGATCCGAGGACAGGTCGATGTGCTGCGTGAACTGCGCGAAGTCCCCCGAGTCCACCAGATCGGCCCACGCGAGCACCACCCCGGTCGTGCGGAACTGCCGCACCGCCGGGTGATCCTCGTGCTCGGACACCTCGGGGGTCACCGCCTCGGCCGGCACCAGGTCCGGGATCGGCGCGTGCGGGTGCACGACCGGCGTCGGCTCGACGCGTACCGGGTGTGGCTTCCCGGGCGCGCAGGCGGTCAGGACGACCGCACCGGCCAGCACCAGCGCGGCCCACCACCGCGCACCACGGGCACGGACCCCGGCACTGCTCACCACTGCCGGTACTCCCCGATCGGGGCGACGTCACGCCAGCCGGCGAACTCCTGCACCACCGCACCCACCGCACCGCAATCCGGGAGACCCACCGGGGTCCGGTAGTGCCGCACCCGGTACTCCGGCGCCTCCAGACCGAGCGTCGCGAGCTCGGCCGCCTCCTGCTGGGAGAGCGGAGACAGCGTGATGTCGGCCAGCATCGCCTCGTCGATGGAGGGCACGTACGGACTCCCGTCGGCCTTCATCACCTGCGGCCGCCAGCCCTGGCACGTCTGCACGGTGACCACGCCCGCGTCCTCCGCGACCGATAGCACCACTGCCGGCGTCGGCCCGATCGGCACCGTGGGGTGCCGGGCGCTACGCGAGTCCAGCCCGATCGTCACCAGACCCGACGAGGGGTCGATGTGCTGCGTGAACTGCGCGAACTCCCCCGAGTCCACCAGGTCGGCCCACGCGACCACCACCTCGGTCGTGCGGAGCTCCGCACCGCCGGGTGACCCTCGTGCTCCGACACCTCAGGCGCCACCGCCTCGGCCGGCACCAGGTCCGGGATCGGCGCGTGCGGGTGGACGACCGGCGTCGGAACGGACACCACCGGGTGCGGCTTGCCCGGAGCGCAGCCGGTCAGGAGGGCGCCCGCGCAGGCGACGAGAAGGGCGCGCGACCCCCAGCGATTCACGGCATCGCCCCGCGGTTGCGGGGCTGGTCCTCCCCGAGGACGCGGACGTCGAGGGCGGCGCTCCCCGCGCGGTTGCTGTACGCACTGGCGACGGTGCCGTAGTCGAGGGCGAGCTGCCCGACGACCTCCGCCGCCGGGACGGGTCGACCGTCGTCGCGGGTGTACGGCGGGTCGATCTGGTCCCACCCCGCGGTGAGGGCGTCGGCGAACGCGGCCATCGCGACCTGACCGGAGTCGAGGCCCCGGTCGATCACCGCGTCGAGCTCACCGTCCGCCAGCACCCCCGGCATCCGCGCCGCGCCCACCTGGCCGAGTCCGACCTGTGCCACCTGGGCCAGGTAGTCGACGACCCCGCTGCCCGTCGAGAATCCCGGCACGAGGGCCGCCAGGGTGAGGATCGCGTCGAGGTCGCGGCGTGCCCGGTCGCTGACCTCCTGCGCCTGCAGGTGGCCCTCCAGCGAGTAGGACGCGTACGTCAGGCCGTACAGCGCGCCCACCTGGCCGAGCAGCGCGGCGGCCTCGGCGGCGGCGGGGTGGGTCGGGCCGGTCAGGTGGTCGCGGACGCGCGTCGCGTACTCGGCGACGTGGCCGCCGTAGACCGCGAGTGCCCCGGGGTCGAGCGTCGCGATGCCGAGCAGGCGGGAGAGGTTGCCGGCACTCACGTCTAGGCGTGGCGCCGTGGCCGCCATCCCGTCCGGTCCGATGATGGTGAAGAAGTGCGCGTTCAATCCAGGCTCCGCCACCCCCACCAACCCCGCCGCCGTCTCCCCCGCGTACGCCCCCAGCGCCGCCGCGATCCCTCGCGCCGCGTCGGGCGACACCGTCCCGACCCGCAGCGCGAGGTTCCCGCCGAGCGCCTCGAACGCCCGCGACGCGAACCCCGTCACGGCCACCCAGGCGTCGCCGACGGGGACGCTGTGGTGCGCGGCCTGGGCCGTCGGGCTGTTCACCACCGCGTCCAGGACCGCGGCCGGCGCCGCGAACCGGTTGCCGGACCAGTCGTGCTGCCCGAACCAGTAGGTGGTGACCTCGGCCGGCCGGGACGCGAAGAAGTCGAGCGCGTCGTCGGGGATCCGGGCGACCTGCGCGAAGACCGACGCGGCCAGGCTGATCGACCGGTGCGCGAAGATCCCCGAGCCTGCGTCGTGCCGGCCGGAGGTGTGGGTGAGCAGCACGAACCGGTCGGGGTCGTGGACCCGGATCTCCTCGACGCGCTCGAGCGCCCCGAGCGCGACACGGGGCGCGAGGCCGGCCACGGACAGCAGGTGCGCGACGACCTGCACGCCGACGACGTCCGCGCCCGGGTGGTCCGTGACACCGGTCCCGGTCGCGTCGACCAGGGTCCGGCCGAACCAGTGCTGCTCGGCGGGCGGCCAGGTCCGGGAGGCGGTCGCGAGCCCGGTGGCGAGCGCGGCGGCGAGGTCGGTCGCCGCGACCTCGCGGCGCGGGAACCCGCCGCCACCGGTCGCGGCGAACGAGTTCATCAGCCCGACGAGACCGGCGGGCCCGAGCCCGGCGACGAACGCGGACATGACCTCCGGGTCGCTGGAGTACAAGGCGAGCAGCTGCGCGACCAGGTCGTGGTCCCGCCCGGTCAGCTCCCTGCCGCCGCGGAGCCGACGCAGCACCTCGGCCACCACGTCCGCCACGGGCCGCTGCGTCCCGTTGCCCCGGAACGCCACGCCGGCCCAGGCCTGCGCACCGGGACCCGCCGCGTCGAGCAGGTCGGCGGCGGTCCGCTGGTCCTGCCGCGCACGGTCCCGGCCGATCTCGTCGAGCTCGAGCAGGCGCGCGTCGATGGTCCGCTGCGTCTCGGCGATCAGCCGCGTGAGCGCGACCACCCGGCCGGCGCTGGAGCCGTCGCCGCTCAGCACCTCGGCCTTCGCCCGGGCGAGGCGCCGTCGGTGGTCGTCCAGGTCGTCCTCCGCGACCCGCAGCCGCGAGCGCACCCCGTCCGCCTCGTCCTGCACCAGTGCGAGGCGGCGCGCGTACGTCGTCAGCGCCTCGGACACCCGACGCCAGGAGTCGACCGCCGCTTCGGCGCGCCGGCGCGTGTCCGCCACGGACTCACGGAAGGCGTCGGCGCCCTGCCCGGACCAGGTGTACTCGTCGGCGTCGCCCGCGTACCGGTCGACGTCCCACGACGCCTGCGCGAGCGCGTCCGCCAGCCGGTCCACCTCGGTGGCCGCCGCGCCGCAGACCTCCGGCACGCCGTGGTCGGGGTACCGCTGGTCGCTCACCGTGCCTCCGCCGCGAGCGCCGCGTCCGCCCGGACGAGCGCGGCCAGGCCCTCCTCGCCGCGCCGGGCGACCTCCACCCAGCCGGCCCACGCGTTCGCGTCCTGCTGCTCGATCATCCGGAACGCCTGGACGAAGGCCTCGATCACCTCGTCCGACCCGCACAGGCCGATCGCCGGTGGCACCCGGTCGGGCTCGACGTGCTGCCCCACGGCCCGGATCGACGTCAGCACCTCCTGCACCGTGTCGACGTCCGCCACCAGCTCACCCATCGTCACCACACCCGTCCGCGTCGCCGACCAGCAGTCCCGTCGACGCTAGGGCGGGGCCACCACTCAACCGACCACTCACGGCGCACGGTCGGCCCAGCGCTGAGTAGTCGTCGGCCCGGGCGCGGTCAGCAGGTCGCGAGCACGTACCCGTCGTCGGCGGGCGTGCGCAGGTCGCGGTCCCGCAGGACGGTCGACGTCGGCCGCTGCGGGTCCGCGCACCCGTCCGGGAAGGGCTCCGCGTCGTACTCGACGTCCAGCACCGCGTCTCCGTAGACGTCGGTGTACGCGGCGCACTCGTCGTACGCGAGGCACTCCTCGGCGACGGCGAAGTCGAACCCGGCCTCGTCGCGGCCGCGGGAGCCGATGTCGGGCGCGTTCTTCTGGGCGACGGCCAGGCCCGCGGCGTGCGCCACGTCGACCAGCCGTGCGGCGAGGTCGACGGCGTCGTCCTCGGTGAGCCGCCCGTCGGACCGGGTCCACGAGTCGAGGTTGTCGAGCTCGACCGCGTCGAACCCGCGGTCGGCGCACCGGGTGACCTGCGCGCCGACGACCTCCGCGACGGCCGCGCGCTTCGCCCCGGTCGACGTGTCGAGCAGCAGCTCGTCGGGCCAGCCCGGGTCGACCACCGGGTCGCCTGCGTCGTCGCGCAGCACAAGATCGGGGTGCTGGGCGAGCCAGAAGTCCCGCTCGGCGGGCTGGGTCTGGAACCCGTTGACGTAGCAGCCGGACCACCGGTCGGGGTCGGGGGCGTCGGTCACGTCGCGGACGACGCCACCGATCCGGTCGGGCGGCGCGTACCCGCCGCCGAGCTGGTAGTCGACGACCACCCCGGCGGGCGGCAGTCCCGGGCGCGCCGGCGCGGGCCCCGAGCACCCGGCGACCGCCAGCAGCGTCGTCGCCGCGACCGCGCACCACCCGACGCTCGACCGGCCCACCGCCCCACCTCTCGTCCTCGGACGAGCAGTATGTCCGCATGGGCATGCTCAACGACTACTTCACCGCGCCGTCGGACGAGGACGCCGCCCTGGCTCTCGACCTCCCGGGCGGACCGGGCGCGCCGGTCGAGGCACCGCCGGTGCGGGGGATGCTGTTCGGCTCCACCCCGGCGGCGACGCCCGGGCCGTCGCGCTTCCCCACCGTCCCGGGCTACCGGATCGACCCGTTCATCCAGATCGCGACGCTCGAGGCGCTGCTCACCGGGACGACGTACGACGCGGTGCGCGCAGCCCGGTCCGGGGAGCAGCCGGTCGCGCTGTCCGACGACGGCGACTGCGTGGTGCTGCGGCTGCCGGACACCCTCGGCGCGGCGCTGGCGGACGCGTCCGACGCACGGCTCGCCGAGGTCGCCGTCCCGTGGTCGCGGACCGACGAGCTCGCCGGGACGGACCCGGGTGAGCTGCACGCGTTCCTGGTCCCGCTGGCGGCGGTCGCGCGCGCCGGCCGGGCCCGCGGCGAGGCCCTGTACTGCTGGACGGCCGTCTGAGCCGGTCGCGTCAGAGCACGGTCGCGAGCCGGTCGAGCGCGGCCAGCGGGTCCGGTCCGGCGGGCGCCAGCACCACGGAGTCGGTCCCGGCGGCGTGGATCGCGGCGAGCCGCGCCCGGACCTGGTCGCGGGTGCCGACGACCGCGAGCTGGTCCACCCACGCGTCCGGCAGGGCGGCGGCGAACTCCGCGCGGTCCGGGGTGCGCTCGCGCAGGGCCCGGAACTCCGCAGCGAACGGCATCGGGTCGATGTGCGGCGCCCAGCCCGGGTCGCCGATGTACGCGAGCGCGGGACGGACGAGCGCGCGGGCCTCGGCCGGGTCGTCGGCCACGGCGCCCACGTCGTACGCCGCCACCCGGTGCCCGGGGACGTCGCCGATCTGCGCACGCGCCGCGCGGGAGTACTCGGGGCCGACCGGCTCGGCCAGCACCGTCCCGTCGGCGACCCGGCCGGCCGCGGCGAGCGACTTCGGCCCCCGGACCCCGGCGAGCACCGGCGGCACCACCGCCGGCGGCGACTCCAGCCGCACGGCGTCGAGCTGCACGTACCGGCCGTCGACCGTGACCTCCTCGCCGCGGAGCAGCGCACGCAGGGCCGTCACGTACTCCTCGAACGCCGTCAACGGGCTCGCGGGCCACGCACCGGCCTGGCGCATCCAGTCCGGCATGCCGTGGCCGACCCCCAGGTGCAGGCGCCCCGGGAACAGCTCCGCCACGGTGGCGACCTCCATCGCGGCGAACGCCACGTTGCGCGCCCCCACCGGCAGGATGCCGACACCGACCCGGATCCGCTCGGTCACCGCGAGGGCCGCCGCGGCCTGGGCGATCCCGCCCCGGAACCCCAGGTCCTCGACCACCCACAGCTCGGCGAACCCGAGCGCGTCGGCGCGCCGCGCGTACGGCAGCACCTGGTCGGCGGGCAGGTCACGGGGCAGCAGCACACCGACGTCGGGCAGGGTCTCAGCAGCGGGACTCATGAGGACGACTGTACGCAGCCCGTGACCAGCGTGTTCACCGTCCGGGCGTCGCGTGCGAGCCGGGTGTGCTCTGCTGGGCCCCGACACCGCGAGGATGCAGGGCCAGGCTCGTGTACACCGCGGCCACCAACGAAGGGACCCAGGCCGGCCATCTGGCTTGGGTGGGCGCGGGCCACGGACCTCGCGACCCTCCGGCCACAGGCCATCTCGGGCTCAACGAAGGCCTCGGCCGCGACAGTTGCGTCGAAGCTCAGCATCGTCACTGCTCACCCGGTGCAGGCGCCCACGGGTTCTCGAGCAGGTAACCCGTGGGCACGTCGAGGACGCGGCCGAGACGGCCCAGGAGCGATCGCTGCTCCTCACTCACCTCAACGTCGTACTCGTACGTCTGGGTGCAGAGCGTCTCGAGCGCGAGCCGCCGCTCGCCGGCATTGATCAAGACCGCAATCGAGTCAACGTCGCTCGCAGGCAGTCCAGCTGCGCCTTCAAGCGCCCGTCGCAACTCGCTGGTCACAAGGTTCAAGTCCATCGCTTCTCCCGTCACGGCAGCGGGAATCCGGTGATGATGCCCTCGCCACCGGGCTCGATGATCACCCGGATCGGCACACCCTGGCGCACCCCGTCGACGATCTACCGAACTGGCGCACCGTTCTTCGTGAACTCGGCCCCCACCTTCCCCGTCTGCTGAATCCACTGGAGACCGGGATCTGTGGCGACGTCAGACACGTTGTGCATGATCTGTTGTGGCGACCAGGACCTCGGGAACAACGTGTCACCCAACTCGCCCGGCGGCATGTGGCCGTCGAGTATGTGGCTGGTGCGGGGCCAGACCCTATCGTCGCCGACGTAGAACTCGGTCCCGGCCTCAGCGGCCAGCCCAGCCGCAACCACGAAGATCGCCGGCTCCCGAGCCTTGCGTGAGCCGACCGACCGCGCTGTGGATCGCTCCACCGACAGGTGCACGTACTGTCGTCCCATCGGACGTAGCCCTTCGAGCCGAACGATCTCGGCGGCGGCCAGGGACGTCCCGTGGAACAACTCTGCTGGTGGCGACGCGGGCGCCCGCACGACTCGGCCCGGCACCGAGTGTCCATAGAGCGCCCGGATCCTCCCGTCCCGCATCTCGTGGCGTCGCTTGCTCGCCCCGGCCACCATCGTCTCGACATCAGCCACAGTCAGCGACGACAAACCACGCTCTAGGCGCAACGCCTCGACGAGGGATTGCACCGACGACCAACCCGCCTCGTCCAGCTCAAGCTCGTACAGCCAGGGTTCATGGCGCAACGCGTGGGACACCAGACGACTCAGGTCAGTCAAAGTCGATCAAGTCCTCGACGGCCTGGCGGAGCCAGGCGTAGAAGTCCGGATACTCACCGCGACCCTCCCAACCAGGAGAAGCGAAGTCATGGATGACTACCACCCGCTCGCCCCCGAGGACCAGGTCCCAACAGGCCACGTCGTCGTTGTCCTGGCGAGCAGCAAAGGGGACGAGCTCCCGAGAAGGGAACCGCCGGGCCAAGCCGTCCCGGCGCTCACAGAGCGCCTCACCCTCAAGGACATGCCACGGCTCCAGGTTCGTCAGCCCCAGCTGCACCACCCTCACGAACGAAGACGGGTACCAGAAGCCGGGAGGTAGATCCTCCTCCGGCAGAAGATCAGGCACTAGTTGCCGCTACATCTCGTGATCGACGAGCCATAAGGGTTCGCCGCGCGGTAGCCCGCGCTCCGCTGGTCGGCGGGCAGGTCGCGGGGCAGCAGCACACCGACGTCGGGCAGGGTCTCAGCAGCGGGACTCATGGGGACGACTGTACGCAGCCCGTGACCAGCGTGTTCACCGTTCGGGCGTCGCGTGCGAGCCGGGTGTGCTCTGCTGGGCCCCGACACCGAGAGGCTGCACGGCCAGGCTCGTGTACGCCGCGATCACGTCGCTGGACGGCTACGTCGCCGACGCCGACGGTCGCTTCGACTGGAGCGTCCCCGACGAGGAGGTGCACCGGGCCGTCAACGACGTGCAGCGCACCATCGGCACCCACCTCTATGGCCGCCGGCTCTACGACGTGCTGGTCGCGTGGAGCACCGAGACCGTCGCTCCGGACGCCCCCCAGCGCAGGCGAACAAGCGCGCTCTCACCCTGATCTGCCTGCAGCACCACATGAAAAGGCAGCGCGGAGCGGTCCCACCACTCACCCGAGTCGATTGCCTCGGCGTAGGTCTCGGCGGCGTGAGCGATGACGCTCACCAGCGTGCCTCAGCTCCGCTTCGGACTCGTCGGACAACACCTCGATCGCATCGAGGACGACAACGACGAATCCGACGCGAGACGGCGACCACTCCATGTCGGCGAGGCACTCATCGAATGCCGACCAGTTCTCGCCGAAGTAGTGCGGGAACTGGAGCGCAGCCGATACCTCGTCGAACAGCCTGTCCACAGTTCGCATCTTGTGCCCACGAACGAACCACACGGTCAGGCCCGTCTTACGCCACGCGCACGCCTCTACGGCAGTTTGCTTCGGGTCACCGTGGAAGAGCATCAGCGGCGCCGAGCCGTGAATCTTGAGCAGAGGTAGCGAGTCCATCAGGCACCGGAGCCGAACTGGGTGAAGGTGGCGTAGTGATCGCCAGTGTAGTAGGCCGACCCGTCGCTGCCGGTCACTATCCGCTCAGGTCCGCGCGGGACGCCCTTGACGGTCGGGTCAACGTCCCACTCCCGGTAGGTGATCGGGTCCCACCCGCCGGTCGACCGAGGCAGGACCTCATTGCCAGGCTTCCCGTGGTTCGAGAACGTCGACCCACCCTTGTACCCGGGCAGTGGTGAGCCCTTCGACTGCACCCGGCTGAACGTCGCCCACGCACTCTCAGGCGCCGGCCCGAAAGCCACTTGTGCTGGACCGGCTGCCGTGTTTGCGGCCGAAGTCTCCCTTCCCCGCCGAGGCGAAGAAGTTGACCGACCCCCGGTCGGCCCCCGCAGCCACCGCCGTCGCGACCCGGCTGCGCACCGTAGCCGCAGCCGCTCGTGCGCCGGACGTGATAGCCCCGGACGCGCGTGACGCCGCCGCTGCCACCGCAGCGGTGCCGCGACGCACGACGGGTGCAGCCACGCTTCCCAGTCCCGCGGTCAGAGCGCCGACGGCACCCCCGATGACGGTGTCCCGCACCAGGCTCCCCCACGAGAACTTCTGGGTCTTCTGGACCTGCGACCTCCACAGGTCCGTCGCGGCCCCGGCCGCCGCACCGCCGAGCGCTGCGCACCCGACACTCCCGGCGCCCGCGGTCAGGGCCAAGCACGCGGCGGTCACCACCGGGTTGTTGTCCGCTTACGAGTCCGCCCCCCACCGCGTGCTCGCCGCACCGACCGTGCTCACCCTGCTGCGGGCTCGACACGTCGAACACGGGGTCGACCGATACGAACCGCCCGATCTTCGCGTCGATGGCAGCGAGGATCAGGGGAGCCCTAGTCGCGCGCAATCTGGTTCACGGAAGTGCCGGATGGCAGCTTCAGAACACCACGGCGGAGCTGCCCACAGATCGACCAGTAGACACTCATGTCGCTGAGCTCGAGGTTCTCGACCTCGTCCTGACCGCCGAGGAACAGCGGGACCTGGTAGCCCACGCACTGATCGCGCCTCAAGGGTCCGGACTGGTCCGATTCCGACCAGGCCCTGAAGAACGCCGCCGCCAACGCAGCATCCGCGTACTCGATCAGCTCCTCCTCATGCAGGGCCGAGAACGGCAGCGGGATCTCGAGAGCCCCCCCGTTCCTGGCTCCAGCAACAACACGAGGGGTTGTCCCGCGTGAATCCGCCCCGAGTCGATGGCGAACTGCCGACCAAGCCAGTCGTACCCGAAGGGACACACTCGTTCGGCGAATTCCGGGAAGGCCTCCGCGACGAGAGCAAGCGCCTCGGGACCAGTCTGGGCGTCGTGCACCCGATAGAGGCCGTCGCCGAACGAGGCGCCAGCGAACTCAGCCATGAACTCGCCGTAGCCCTCGACGGCCGCGAACCTCGGGTGGTCCCACGCAGACCCGGCCGTGTCGGGGTCGCGACGTGAGACGTACTGCGCGCGGAAGCGTTCGAACATCCGATATCTCCTCAGCGGTTCCTGCTGCCACGACACGCGTCCCGAGCTCAACTCCACGCAGCTGCCACCTGATCTGCGAGCCGCAGGCTCCGGTTCACCGACGCGTCGAGAGGACTCACGTTCGCGATGTCATCGAAGCCGCCGAGCTGCAGATCAATCGTGTCACGCGGAACATGACCGCCCGCGCGCTGGTACCTCGACGACGCCGACGTCCCCGACCGCTGAGCCGTCGCGACCCGAAGATCGCCCGCCAGCGCCGCATCATTCACTGCCGCCACCTTCCCGTCTGCGACAGCCTGCTGAGCCGGGGTCCAACCAGGCTCGTACCTGAGCGACAGGCCCACCTCGTCACCCGCGGTGCTGACGGCCGACCCCCGGTCGGCCCCCGCAGCCACCACCGTCGCGCCCCGGCTGCGCGGCCGTAGCCGCAGCCGCTCGTGCGCCAGACGGCTCAGCATCGTCACGCTCACCGGTGTTGTCGAGCCTCGGTGCCGATCCAGCGGACCTCTGAAGACGTCGATCTGACGCCCCACCCCGGTTCCGTCGCGCCTCGGGGAAGCGAGCTCGTCACCGAGCGCCGGGTGGACGCCTCGATCCCTGGGATCACGTCGTCCCAGTCAGGATGTGCCCCGGAAGTGCCCGAGCACGGCTGCCGGCCAACGAGATCGGCTGCCCCATACGATTCGCCGCGTTCTTGATCGACGAGGTGGTCCCTGGGTGGAGAAGTCCGACCCGTCGATCCCGGTCACCATCCGCTCCGGGCCCGCTGGTGCCCTCGCTCCCGGGTCGTTCGGGCCACTCGACCTCCCAGCCGCACTCCTCGAAGTACCTGGCTACATCTGCGGGAGACTCGCCCCAGGAGTCGTGTGCCTCACCTGAGCGGTCGCTGTTCTCATGGGTCAGGAGCAAGAACCCGCCGGTGGCGAGGAGCTGCCGCAATCCGTCTGCGCCGCGATGGACGCCGCTTCCCGATCGGCCGGTCTCGGCGTAGCCCTCACCGACCCACCTCGGCCGCGGGCGACGCGATGCGGAGCTGGCCGAGCGCCACCCACCCGCTCGGTCCGAGCTCGTGCCGTCGTCACCCCAGCACCGGGAACGACAGGTGCGTCACCCGCCGCCCCGGCACGACGGTCGTCGGGTCCCCGAGCACCGCCGGGAACCCCTCCGTCCCGGTGAAGTACGGCCGCCCCGACCCGAGGACGACCGGCACGAGGTCCACGTTGACCGCGTCCAGCAGCCCCGCCCGCAGCACCTGGGTCGCGATGGTGCCCGCGGCGACCCCGACCACCTTGTCGCCCGCGATCTCCTGCGCGGCCGCGACGGCCTCCCCGACGCCCTCGTGCATGACGACGAGGTCGGGCGACCCGAGCGCGGCCGACGCGGTGACGGGTCGGTGGGTGAGCAGCACGAACGGCACCCCGAGCGGGTGCGTCCCGCCCCAGCCGTCGGTGAGGTCGAAGAGCTCCCGGCCGACGACGAGCGCGCCCAGCGACTCCCGCCAGGCCAGCCAGTGGTCCGCGGACGCCTGCGTCAGCCGGAACGGCGGCAGGTCGCCGGCGTTCTCGACGACGACGTCGCCGTTTCCGTACCAGTCGAAGAGCTCCTCGACCCCGTGGTCGTGGCGTGCGATGAAGCCGTCCAGCGACGCGGTCGCGGACGCGATGACCTGGCCCATGCGCCGACGCTAGCCCCGGAGCTTCCCGGACCAGAAGGGGATCAGACCTTCGCGTGCTTCGCGCGGCCGAACCCGTAGACCCCGTACCCGGCGAACCCGAGCGCGACCAGCGTCAGCAGCACCGCGCCGAACGGCAGGCCGGCGAGCGCGTGCAGCGCCGCGTCCAGGCCCTCGGCCTTCTCGGGGTCGCTCTGCACCGCGGCGACGACCAGCAGCACCCCGACCACGCCGAGCGCGCCGCCCTTGCCGATGTAGCCGATCTTCCCGGCCCGGCGCACCCAGGTCTCCGGGCTGCTCTCGAGGTCCTCGAGGAACTTCTCCGTCCAGCCCTTCACCACGTGGTAGACCCCGACGCCGATGACGACCAGGCCCGCGACCCCGACGGCCACCCGCCCGAGCCCGGACGACATCAGCCCCGACGTCGCACCGCCGGACCCGCCGCCGCTCGACCCACCCAGGACGACCGACCCGGTCGTGACCGCCAGCACCGCGTAGGTCGCGGCCTTCGCGGCCGCCTTCGCGCGGTCCTTCGCCTCGCCCCACGCGACCGCCTCGGTCGCCTGCCACAGCGCCAGCAGCACGAACCCGACCAGCAGCACCCAGAGCAGCGCCTGCCCGAACCCGTTCCCCGCGAGCTGCTGGAGGGCGCCCGACTGGTCGGCCTGCTCCCCACCGGACGTCCACGCGAGCTGGATCGTCACCCAGGCGAGCAGCAGGTGCAGCACACCGCTGGCGCCGTAGCCGAGGCGGGCGCCCTTCTCGAGGACGGGGTGGTCCCCCGCGCGGGAGGCGGCCTGCTGCACGTGTCCGGTCATGGGACGAGCGTGGCATCGGCCGGGCCGCTCCGCCCGTCGGCGGCGGCCCGACCCGATGTTCCACGTGGAACACCAGGTCGGGCCGTGTGCGTCAGTACGTGAACGCCTCCACGTCACCCCGCAGCGACGCCGCGAGGCGCGCGAGCTCCTCCACCGACTCGCCCTGCTCGGTGACGATCGCGGCCGCCCCCGACGCCGCGGACGCGACCGCCGTGATGCTGGTCGCGATCTCCCCCGAGCCGGTCGCCGCCTCCTGCACGCCGCGCGACATCTCGTCGGTCGTCGCCGTCTGCTCCTCGACGGCCGAGGCGATCGTCAGCTGGTAGTCGTTGATCGACGCGATGATCTTCGAGATCTCGCTGATCGCGGTGACCGCGTCGCCGGTGTCGGACTGGATGGTCTCGACGCGGCGCGCGATGTCCTCCGTGGCCTTCGCGGTCTCCTGGGCGAGCTCCTTGACCTCGCCGGCGACGACCGCGAACCCCTTGCCGGCCTCCCCGGCGCGCGCGGCCTCGATCGTGGCGTTCAGCGCCAGCAGGTTGGTCTGCTCGGCGATGCTCGTGATGACCTTGACGACGTTCCCGATCTCCTGCGACGACGCCCCCAGCCGGGCCACGTGGTCGTTCGTGGCGACGGCCACCGCGGTCGCCTGGGACGCCACCCGCGCGGCCTCGGTGGAGTTCCGCGCGATCTCCTGGATGCTCGCGCCCATCTGCTCCGCGCCGGCCGCGACCGTCTGGACGTTGCGCGACACCTGCTCGGCCGCCGCGGCGACCACCCCCGCCTGGTCGCCCGTGGCGCGCGCGCCCGACTCGACCTGCGCGTTCGCCGCGGCCATCTGCTCGGCCGCCGCCGACAGGGTCTGGGCGCGCTCGACCACGCCGGCCATCGTGCGCCGCAGCGACGCCTGCGCGACGGCGAGGTCCGCCGCCATCAGCCCGATCTCGTCGCGGCCGCGCACCGGGGCGCCCACCGTCAGGTCGCCGTGCGCCATCGCTGCGAGCGCCCCGCGCACCCGCTCCACGCTGCGGCGCATCGACGTCGCGACGCCGAACGCCAGCCCGAGCACGACCACCAGCGCCGTGCTCAGGCTGGCCACCAGCAGCAGCGTCGAGGTCCGCGACTGGTCGGCCGCCTCGTCGGCGAGGTCGGTCGCGATCGCCGTGAGGTCCGCGTCCAGCTCGTCGAGGTCCCCGGCGAACACGGTCGCCAGCGGCACCGAGACCTCCTGCAGCAGCGTCCCGTACTCGTCGCTCGCGGGGCTCGCCAGGGCCGCCGGCTCGAGCTGCTCCTCGCGGACGTCCAGCCACGCGGCGTAGTCGGTCTGGAACGCCTGCCACGCGTCGAGGTCCGCGTAGGCGGTGGCGTTGAACTCGTCGATCTTCTCCTGCATGCCCTCGTCGTTGGCCTGCTGCTTCGCGAGCCAGTCGTCCTTCGCCTCGGGGGTGTGCACCGCGGCGAGGTTCGCGAGCGTCATGCGCGCGCCCTGCTGCTTGATGTGGATCTGGCTGCGCAGGTACACGGGCCCGGCCTGGAGCGCGGCGATCTCCGCCGTGGTGTCCGCGAGCGACCGCAGGGACTGGACCGCGATCACGCCGGTGCCCGCCGCCACCACCCCGAGCAGGGCGACGACCGCCAGGATCTTCGTGCGGATCGACCAGTCGCGCGGGTGCAGGCCACGCCCTCGGTCGGTCGCGGGCGTGGTGCGGGCGGTGCTCATGCGGTTCTCCGTGTTCGTCGGGCCGGGCTGGCTGCCCGACACCGCGCCGATCGCGCGGGCGTCCTCGGACCTGAGGGGTCGAACCGCTTCGCTTCCGCCGATCGGAGGCCCACGTCCCCGGTGAGCGCGCTGCGACGCTCGCGCAAGGGACCTCGGGGCCCGTCCGGGGTGAACTCCGGCACGTCCGCGGAGGGCCCGCTGTCTCGTCCGTCACGTCCGGGTCCGCGAGCGCCCTGCGGGTTTGACCCCGCCCCACCCCTGAGGAGCAGGGTGAGCCCCGTGCACCAGGAGGACCCGTCGCCGCACGGCGACGTCATCGAGCAGGCGCGGCACCGCGCCGAGGTGGTGCGGGACCACGTCGAGCAGGCGCTGGCCCTCGCCGAGGAGCAGGGCGGACCGTTCGACTTCCTGTCGGTCGCGATCGCCGCGCACTGCTCCGTCGGCTACCTGCGCCAGCACCGCGAGTTCGCCGACCGGATCCGCCGGCTGCAGGCCACCGTCCCCGCGGACCCCGCCCTCGACGACCGCGACACCGCGCTGCGCCGGCGGCTCGCCCGCTCCGAGCACCAGGTCGCCGCGCTCCGGGAGCGGGTCGCCGCGCTGGAGGGCGAGAACGCCCGGCTCCGCGACCGCCTGGCCGCGGCCGCCCGGTCGCTCACCGCGCCCCGGCTCGGGCCGGGGGTCCGCCGGCCGGGGACGCTGCGCCGGCTGCCGTGAGGCCGCGACGTGGACGGCCAAGGCCCAGCACACCAGCGGGTCCGCAGGTCAGACTGCAGAAATAGGAAACCCCCGGCCGGAGACTCTCCGACCGGGGGTTCCCCGTCCTACCTGTGTGGCTTGTTCGGCTAACTCTCCGACCAGCCGGTACGTATCCGCAGTTCAGCGCGTGTGTACAGGCTGAGGGTGGCGTTGTGTACAGGCACCCGCTTCTGCTCGGTGATCACCGCGAACAAGTACGCCACGGTGAGGCCGAGGCAGTCTGCACACCTTGGCCTCACCGTGGTTGTACGTCACGTCGTGGGTGCTTCAAGCTCCCACAGGTCGGCGTGGATCTCGAGGTCGTGGCCGATCTCGACCTGGAGCCGCTCCTGAAGCGACTCCGCAAGCCGCGCGTGAGTGCGCTCGGCTTCGTCGGAGTCCCACCTCGTGTACGGGTCGTAGTGATCCTGGAAGTGCTGCGCCCAAGCGCGAACGTCCGCTTCCAAGTTCGCATTCAGCCCCAGGACATTCGGCTCTGCTTGCTGCCCTTCGACCCACCAGATCGGCCACCGGCACGCGTAGTCGTTCATCAGCCGCACGCCGGCGTGCCCGTCTCGCATCAGCAACCTCCGCCCGGGAACGCCGTGACGACGTACCTGTTGTTCGCCGAGATGACGATCGTCGGCTCGAACTCCACCACGGGGATCATGTCACCGTACATCAGGATGACAGGCGTCGTGTAGCAGAGCTTGCCGCTGCCTTCGTCGACGATGCGCTCCGGGCTGAGGAGGGCCTGCAGCGCCGTCCAGAACATAAAGTCGTCCCAGTTCGACCCGGCACCGCCGACCTGCGCGAGGCGGTCTCGCCACTGCCCCTCGTGACGGTCGCGGATGTGCCGGTAGCCGTAGCTCTCGTTGCCGCACGTGAGGCTGATGCTGCCGCCGGTGAACGACGAGTAGTACTTGACGTCGTCGATTCGGCGGATCTCGTGCCCCGTCTTGTTGAGAGCGTTGCAGGCGGTGAGGTCGACCGGGTCGAGCAGGAACGGCGTGACGACGTCGTCATCCTGAGGTGCACTGAGCAGCGCCTCGATGTCCGAGCCGGCGGTGTACTCACCGTTGACTACTACGCCCCACCCGCTGGGGACAGCATCGACGATGGGTGCGGGCTCAGCGGCCGCAGCCGCCGAAGTGAGTGTGGCGGTGAGTGCGGCGCAGGCAGCGAAGACGGTCAGGCGCCGGAAGTGCTTGTTCAATCGAACCCCCTACTAGGGCAGGGGGAAGCGACGTCGCGCGTACAAGCCCCCTGCTTGACTACTTCGAGTGGCGACTGTGCCGCAACCAGTCGATGACGAATACATGTAAGCACCGAACCTCCACCAGACGGACGTGGGGAACTTCACCCGCAAATCAGGCCCGTTCGAGCCGTTCGTAAGGCAGAGCCCGTCTCTGCGGGCAACGAGGTTTCGACGGAGCCCCGCTGGGAGCGCGAACTCGACGACTACCGTCACGGTCATGGCCCTCGATCTCACGTGGCTTCCCGACCGTCACCTGCCGGTGGCAGCGACCCTCGCTCACGCCGACGACCTCATCGGCGAGGTTTCGCGCGTCGCAGATGCGTACGCGGAGTGACCTGCCTTACGGCTCGGTTACCACTGTCACCTACTCATGCAGCAGACCCACCGCCGACGGCTACAAGCGGTACGCCGCGACGATCATCTCGGGCATCAGCGGAGGCACCACCGGTTGCCTCGGCGAGGACTACACCAACAGGCGCTGCAGCGCGACCGTCTTCAGCACCTCTGTGTCCGGTGCGATGGGCGCGACCGGGTGGGCCCTGCAGGTCCTCAACTGATCGACCGATGCAGCCACGGCGACGGGTGTACTCCCTTCCGGAGTGCACCCGTCGCTGTTCAGCTCACAGTCTCGACGCTCACACGGTCCGCGGCGACGCTTTCGGTGACGCAGCCGACGACCCGATGAACGTCGTCGAGGGATGCATCGCTCACCATCTGGAGGGCGGAAGCGGTAGAAGGAGCGGACGCGGTCTGCGTCATCACTGCGATTGCCTCGTCATCAAGACAACTCTCGAAGCTACTGGGGTCCGCCGCAACGCCGATGAGCCAGGGACCCTGCTCGGGAATGTCGACCGATCGCGAAGAGCTCGCGATGAACACCGCGATCGCTGCAACAGCGACGACCACGGCCCCGATCGCGACCTGAACCCGACGCTTCCGCATGCTGCTCCTCCCAAGCGGCCGTACGCCGGCACTGACGGCGCCACCAACGCATCCCATCGTCCTGCCCTGCAGGCTCGACGGCAGGGGCCGTCTGGGTGACCGCATCCGAGCAAGAGCCATGAGTCCACGTCCTGCCGACGTTGTCGCCGGGGTCGGGGTGGAACGCCGAGGTGTTCCTCGACGTGCACCACGAGACGTTCGAGATAGTGGTCGAGGACGACTGGGTCCTCGTCCATCTGCATCACACAGGGACGCGCCCGCCGCAACCACGCGGTGATCACGTCCGGTCTCGTCGGCATGAACGTCCGGATGATCCGTGACTGGCACCGCGTCCGCCTGACCACCGATCCCTGGCTCGCTTCCCTGCCCGGTACGGTCAGCGACGACGGCTCGCAGCTCGCCGAGAAGCACGAGAACCGCAAGCGCCACCCCCGGGTCCGCGTTCTCCCCGAGAAGCTCAGGCAGCAACCCCACGACCTTCGCGTCCGCGCCACCCGGAAGTCCCTAGCGGACTTCGGCCGCCGCCCACTCCCCTCATCCGCCTTCGGACCGCCCCACACCAGCCCGGCTGACCCGCCCGGGCGCCGCTACTGCGGCGGCATCACCACACCGCACCTGTCCCGGGAAACCGGGTCAACCTCCCCCCAGGCTCCGTCGGAGTCGGGCATGCCGTTCGCGACGCGCCAGCGAAGTTGAGAGGCGGCTGGCGTTCGCTGGACACGAGGAGATCCTGGAGGCCGTCGGCGAACGAGCCCGAGGAGCGCTGGTAGCGCTCCAGGACGCCGCCCGCGGTCGCAGTCCGTGCCCGCTCGCGGATCGCAATCAGGTCGTGACCGACGAGCTGGAAGTCGGGGTCGTCGTCAGACACGCGGCCCCGCCTCCGGCAGCTCGTCGATCGCGACGACCGGTGTCGTGCGCCGCAGGGTCACCGGTGATGGGGTCGATCTGGGTTGACGGTGGTCTGTTGTCCGACGCCCTCCCCGAGCATCTGCGCAACCTCCCCGGGTTCAGGCTCGGCTTGACCGTCGAGGACAAGATCGCCCTGCAGTCCCAGTACGACGAGCGCGCCCCGTACGCGTTCGCACCGTTCGGGGACGTCAACACGGAACGCGGCACGCAGCGGTGGCGCGGCCCCGGGCTGAGGAAGCTGGTCCGCTGCGCGAACGACCCCGAGTCGATGCGGGGTTACGACCACCCGACGACGACCTGCAAGCCCGCGCACACCGACCCGGTCACCGCTAAGAGGGTGGTCTCGTGCGGCTGCTCCAAGACCGTGACCGTGTCGATGGACGAGTACGCACGCGAACGCCAGCGGCTGCTCTACGGCACGACGATCTGGCACGCGTCCTACGGCCGGCGCACCGCAATCGAAGCGGTGAACTCCGAGATGCGCACCCACCGCGGCATGCAGTTCCGCCGCGACTGGTGCCGGGTCCTTGGCGCCGCCCGCACCCACGCCTTGGTGACGTTCGGTCTCGTCGGCGTGAACGTCCGCCTTCTGCGCGACTGGTACACCACCCGCGGCCAAGCCGACCCGTGGATGGTTGCGATCGGTGACACCACGGACCCCGACTTCTCTCTGGTCCACGCTCGCCGCACCGCCAAGCCTCGCGGCACCGCCCTGCACGTCCGCTTCACCACCGGTGACATCCCCCGCCGCACCGAACCCCGCCCCAAGTACCCGTTCGTGCCCAAGCACCTGCGCCCCAGGCACCTGCGCGCGGCCGCGGACATCACCGCCGCGGTCGAGTCCGAGAGCGCCGGCATCGCCCACGACACCGGCGGCCACACTCCGCCGCACCAGCCCGGCTAGCCCGACCGGCGGGCGCCCCGCCCGCACGAACTGAACAGCACCACCCGCGCAGCCCGCTGACCAACTCGGTCAGCGGGCACTGTGGCGTGCACGCTCAGCGGCGGCGTAGGCCCCGTGTCCGCAGGTCCAGCACACCAGCGTGCTAACGAAACCGCAGGTCAGACCAACAAACAAGGAACCCCCGGCCGGAGACTCTCCGACCGGGGGTTACCCGAACTGCTCTGCCTGTCCTAGACGAACAAGCCTGTGTGCGCGAGGCGGGATTTGAACCCGCACGCCCTTTCGGACACTGGCACCTGAAGCCAGCGCGTCTGCCGTTCCGCCACTCGCGCGCCGCAGAAGATTAGCACGATCCGGGGGTGGTCCATGACCACCCCCTCGACGGCCCGCCCGGACCCCCCGCACACCGCTCCCCCACGGTCCCCCGCAACCCTTTCACCAGGTCCGCGCCGCCTCGCCGTCCCCAGGTCGAGGCCCCGGACCCGCCGCGTGGCTACCATCTACGCAGGAAGTCGGGTGCCGTCCGGGCGCTCGGCGCTACGCGCGTGCGGTGAGGAGGTGGTGGACGTGGGCATCCTGGACCGGTTCGAGCACGGTGTGGAGCGCGTCGTGAACACCGCGTTCGCCAAGGCCTTCCGCAGCGAGGTGAAGCCCGTCGAGCTGGCGAGCGCGCTGCGCCGCGAGGTGGACGACCGTGCCGCCGTCGTGGGCCGCGACCGCACGGTGGTGCCGAACGAGTTCACCGTCGAGCTGTCGCCCGGCGACTACGACCAGGTCGAGGCCTGGGGCGCGGAGGCGCTGGCGGACGAGCTGGCGGCGAACGTCACCGAGCACGCCACCGGTCAGCGGTACGCGTTCGTCGGCCCCGTGACCGTGGCGTTCCACGAGTACGAGGACCTGGAGACCGGACGGTTCCGCGTGAAGTCGGCGACGGTGCGCGGCACGGCCGCCCCCGCCACGACCGCGGCGCCCAGCCCCCGCCACCCCCTCATCGACATCGACGGCCAGCGGTACCTGCTGACCGGACCGGTGACGGTGATCGGCCGCGGCTCCGAGGCGGACATCGTCGTCGACGACCCGGGCGTCTCCCGTCGGCACCTGGAGATCCGCGTGTCCTCGCAGGGCGTCGTCGCCTCCGACCTCGGTTCCACGAACGGGCTGTTCGTGGAGGGCCACCAGGTCCCGGCCGCGACACTCCTCGACGGGAACACCCTGACCATCGGTCGGACCCGCATCATGTTCTGGACGGGCGACGGCGACGGACAGGACCTGGACGAGTGAGCGGCTCCACGATCGGCACGCATGAGTGAGCTGACGGTCACGCTGCTGCGGCTCGGGTACCTCGTGCTGCTGTGGGCGTTCGTGCTGTCCGCGATCGGGGTGCTGCGCCGCGACCTGTACGGCACCCGGATCGTCAGCCGCAAGCGCCCCGCGACGACGCCGGCGGCGACCCCCGGCACCCCCGCGGCGCCGGCTCCCGCCCCGCGCGGCCGCAGCCGCCGGAGCGGGCCGACCCGGCTCGTCGTCACCGAGGGCCCGCTGCGCGGGACGACGCTGCCGCTGGGTGCGTCGGCCGTTCTGATCGGCCGCGCGCCGTCCTGCACGCTGGTGCTCGACGACGACTACAGCTCCTCCCGGCACGCCCGGGTGTTCCCCGAGGGCGACCAGTGGCTGGTGGAGGACATGGGCTCCACGAACGGCACGTTCCTCGACGACCAGCCGGTGACGGACCCGGTCCCGGTGAACCCGGGTGCGCAGATCCGCATCGGCCAGAGCGTCCTCGAGCTGCAGGGGTAGCGGGGACCGTGAGCATCGCGCTGCGCTACGCCGCCCGGTCCGACGTCGGTCTGGTCCGGTCGAACAACCAGGACTCCGCCTACGCGGGCCCGCACCTGCTGGTCGTCGCCGACGGCATGGGCGGGCACGCCGGCGGCGACGTGGCGTCGTCCGTCGCGATCGCCGCGCTCGCGCCCCTGGACGGCGAGTCGCACGGCCCCGACGACGCGCTGGACGAGCTCGAGCGGGCCCTCGAGGAGGCGCGCGAGGAGATCATCACGCGCTCCGAGGTCGAGCCCGAGCTCGCCGGCATGGGCACGACCGTCACCGCGATCCTGCGCGCGGGCAACAAGCTCGCGATGGTGCACCTGGGCGACTCCCGCGGCTACCTGCTCCGCGACGGCGTCCTGACCCAGGTCACGACCGACCACACGTTCGTCCAGCACCTGGTGAACACCGGCAAGATCACGCCGGAGGAGGCCGAGCACCACCCGCAGCGCTCCGTCGTCATGCGGGTGCTCGGCGACTTCGACGCCGACATCGCCCCCGACCTGTCCGTCCGCGAGGCGCGCGCCGGCGACCGGTGGCTGCTGTGCTCCGACGGGCTGTCGGGCTTCGTGAGCGGCGAGACGATCGCCCGCACCCTGCACGAGATCACGGACGTGGACACCTGCGCCGACCGGCTGGTCCAGCTCGCGCTGCGGGCGGGTGGCGGCGACAACGTCACCGTCGTGGTCGCGGACGTCCTCGAGCTCGACCAGGTCCGCGACGGCGCCGGTCCCACGACCAACGCCGCCGTCGTCGGCTCCGCCGCGATCTCCCGGAACCGCCCGACGTCCGCGCAGGACGGCCCGGCGGCGCGCGCCGCGGAGCTGTCCCGCCAGGCCGCCGCGAGCACGCCGGGCGGCGGGGTGGCCGTCGTCGACGAGACCGCCGACGACGACGCGGACGAGCGGCGCACCCGTCGCCGCCGCCGCGTGCGGGCGCTCGTGCTCTGGCTGGTGGGCCTGGCGGTCCTCGCCGGGGCGGCGTTCGGGTTCTACCGCTGGACGCAGACCCAGTACTACGTGGGCGTCGACGGGGAGGCGGTCGCCGTCTACCGGGGCATCCCCCAGTCCGTGGGCCCGCTGAGCTTCTCCGAGGTCGTCGAGACGTCCGACGTGCTGGTCGAGGACCTGCCGCCGTTCGTGCGCGACCGCGTCGAGCAGACCATCCACTCCGCGTCGCTCGCGGACGCACGGGACCGGATCGACACGCTCGCCGACGACGTCGCGCAGGCCCAGCAGGACGCCGCCGCCGAGCAGGCCGCCCAGGAGCAGGCCGCGCTCGACGCCGCCGCCGCCGAGGCCGCAGCCGCGGCCGCTGCGACCACGCCCCCCGTCGAGCAGCCGGCGGCGCCCTGATGGCGACGGTCGAGGCGCACCGCGTGCGCGCCGGTCGTGGCACGGAGCTCGGGCTGATCGTCGTGGCCCTGGCCATCGCGATCTCCGCGTACGCGCTGGTCGGGCTCGGCGCGACCGACGCGCTGCCCGCCGACGTGCTGGGCTACGGCGCGGGGATGGCCGGCCTGGCGCTGGTCGTGCACCTGGTGCTGCGCTGGCGCGCGCCCTACGCCGACCCGGTGATCCTGCCGGTCGTGATCGCGCTGAACGGCATCGGCCTCGCGATGATCTACCGCATCGACCTCGCCCGCGAGGCCCGCGGCGGCACGGAGATGTTCGCCGGCCGGCAGCTCGCGTGGTCGGCGATCTCGGTGCTGCTCGCCTGCGGGGTGCTGATCGTCCTGCGCGACCACCGGACGCTGCGCCGGTACACGTACACGGCGATGGTCGCCGGCCTGGTGTTCATCCTGCTGCCCCTGATCCCGGGCCTCGGCGTGCAGATCAACGGCGCGCGCATCTGGGTCCGCGCGCTCGGGTTCTCGCTCCAGCCCGCCGAGCTCGCCAAGATCGCGCTCGCCGTGTTCTTCGCCGGCTACCTGGTCACGCACCGCGACACGCTCGCGCTCGCCGGCCCGAAGGTCCTCGGCCTCCAGCTCCCGCGCCTGCGCGACCTCGGGCCGATCGCCGTGGTCTGGGCCGCGTCGATCGCCGTCCTGGTGTTCCAGAGCGACCTCGGTACCTCGCTGCTGCTGTTCGGCCTGTTCGTCGCGATGCTCTACGTCGCGACCGAGCGGCTGTCCTGGATCATCATCGGGCTGGTCATGTTCGCGGGTGGCGTCGTCGCCGCGACCACCGCGTTCGGGCACGTCGCCGCCCGGTTCCACATCTGGCTGCACGCGCTCGACCAGGACGTCTTCGACCGCGCGCCCGGCGGATCCGGCCAGCTGGTCCGCGGCCTGTTCGGCCTGGCCAGCGGCGGGCTGTTCGGCACCGGCTGGGGCCAGGGCCGCCCGGACCTCGTGCCGTTCGCCGAGTCGGACTTCATCATCGCGTCGCTCGGCGAGGAGCTCGGCCTCACCGGCCTCATGGCGATCCTCGTGATGTACCTGGTGCTCTGCCAGCGCGGCCTGCGCACCGCGATCGGCGTCCGCGACGGGTTCGGCAAGCTGCTCGCCGCCGGCCTGGCGTTCGTCATCGCGTTCCAGTGCTTCGTCGTCGTCGGCGGCATCACCCGGATCATCCCCCTGACCGGACTCACCACGCCGTTCCTCGCGTACGGCGGGTCCTCCCTGCTCGCGAACTGGATCGTGGCCGCCCTGCTCCTGCGCATCTCCGACGACGCCCGCCGCCCCGCACCCGAGGTCACCGGCATGCTGCTGCAGACCCCGGCCGGCGGCATCCCGCTCGACGACGAGGCCCGCAACCCGGTCGCCGTCGCCGGCCCCGGTGACGACCAGCCGACCGAGCAGCTGCGCCGCACGACCGGGGGTGGTCCCGCGTGAACACCGCCCTGCGCCGCCTCGCGTCGGTCGTCGTCGTCATGTTCCTGGTGCTGCTCGGCGGCACCACCTGGGTGCAGTTCGGCCAGGCGTCCGCGCTGAACAACGACTCCCGCAACGTCCGCACCCTCTACCGGGAGTACGGCAAGCCGCGCGGGCCGATCATCGTCGCCGGGCAGCCGGTCGCGCAGTCGACCGCCGTCGACGACCCGTTCGGGTACCAGCGGTCGTACACCCAGCCCGAGCTGTACTCCTCGGTCACCGGCTTCTACTCCGTGGTCCACGGCGGCACGCAGCTCGAGCGGTCGATGAACGACGTCCTCACCGGCCAGGCCGACTCCCTGTTCTGGAGCCGGATCCAGGACCTCGTCACCGGCGCGCAGCCGCGGGGGTCCTCGATCGAGCTGACCATCGACCCGGCGGCCCAGCAGGCCGCTGTCGACGCGCTCGGCGGGCAGCAGGGCGCGGTCGTCGCGATCGAGCCGGCCACGGGGAAGATCCTCGCGATGGTGTCGACCCCCGGGTTCGACCCCAACCTCATGGCCACGCACGACACCACGGCCGCGAACGCCGCGTACCAGCAGCTCCTGGCCGCCGAGGGCAACCCGCTGAGCAACAAGGCGATCCGCGAGAACTACCCCCCGGGGTCGACGTTCAAGCTGGTCACCGCCGCGGCCGCCCTCGAGTCCGGGGCCTACACGCCGGACTCCGTGCTCGCCGCGCCGACCGTGCTGACCCTGCCCGGCACCCGCACCGACCTGCCGAACTTCGGCGGATCCTCCTGCGGCGCCAACGACCAGGCCACCCTCGCCGAGTCCCTGCGGATCTCCTGCAACACCGCGTTCGCGCAGCTCGGCGCCGACCTCGGCGACGACGCCATCCGTCAGCAGGCCGAGCGGTTCGGCTTCGACTCCGCCGACCTCACGGTGCCGATGGGCGTCGCCGCGTCGACCTACCCGGCCGACCTGAACGCCGCGCAGACCGCGCTGTCGGCGATCGGCCAGGACTCCGTGCGCGCGACCCCGACGCAGATGGCGATGGTCGCCGCGGCGATCGCCAACGGCGGCTCGCTGATGACCCCGTACCTCGTGCAGACCGTCCGCACCGCCGACCTCGACGTCGTCAGCGAGGCAGAGCCGTCCGAGCTGTCCGAGGCCGTCTCCCCGACCACCGCGCAGCAGCTCACGGACATGATGGTCGGCGTCGTGGAGTCCGGCTCCGGCACCGCCGCGCAGATCTCCGGCGTGACCGTCGCCGGCAAGACCGGCACCGCCCAGACCGGCGTCGACGGCGAGGCCCCGCACGCCTGGTTCACCGGGTTCGCGCCCGCCGAGAACCCGCAGGTCGCCGTCGCGGTGATCGTCGAGCACGGCGGGTCCGTCGGGTCCGAGGCCACCGGCGGCAAGGTCGCCGCGCCCGTCGCCCGCGCCGTCATGCAGGCGGTGATCGGGCAGTGAGGGCCGCACCCCAGGTCGTGCTCGGCGGCCGCTACCGGCTGACCCGCCAGATCGCCGTCGGCGGCATGGGCGAGGTCTGGGCCGCGCACGACGAGTCCCTGCAGCGCGACATCGCCATCAAGGTGCTGCGCGAGGAGTTCGCCGGTGACGTCGGGTTCCTCGAGCGGTTCCGCACCGAGGCCCGGAACGCCGGCAGCCTGTCGCACCCCGGCATCGCCGCGCTGTTCGACTACGGCGAGCAGGACGGCTCCGCGTTCCTCGCGATGGAGCTCGTCGTCGGCGAGCCCATGAGCGACCTGCTGGAGCGCGAGCCCGTGCTGCCGCCGCGCCGGCTGCTGCCGATCCTCGCGCAGACCGCCCGGGCCCTGCACGCCGCGCACCTGGCCGGCGTCGTGCACCGCGACGTCAAGCCCGGCAACATCCTCATCACACCGACCGGCAAGGTGAAGATCACCGACTTCGGTGTCTCCCTGTCGAGCAACCAGGTGCCGATGACCGCGACCGGCATGGTGATGGGCACCGCGCAGTACCTGTCCCCCGAGCAGGCCGTCGGCGGACCCGCCACCGCCGCGTCGGACATGTACGCGCTCGGCATCGTCGCGTACGAGGCGCTCGTCGGGCACCGGCCGTTCACCGGGCCCACGGCCGTCGACATCGCCGTGGCGCACGTCAACACGCCGGTCCCGCCGCTGCCGTCCTCGGTCGACCGGCCGATCGCGCAGCTCGTGATGCGCCTGCTGTCGAAGGACCCGAGCGAGCGGCCCGGCGACGCCGAGGAGCTGGCGCGGATGTTCGACGCCCTCGTGCCGCACACCCCCGCGGGCGGGAACGCGCCCGTGTCGATCGTGCCCGGTCGGTCCGCGTCCCGTGGTGCTCCGGCGCCCGCGTCGCCCCGGCGCGGCGCCCCGACCGGCGGGCGACCGAGCGAGGCCGGCGCGCAACGCGTCCGCGGTTCCGCGGCACCGCCGTCCCGCGCGCACGACGCCGCCCCGCCCTCGTTCGACCCGCGCACGGGCCGCCCGACCGGTGCGGCCGGGGTCCCCGCCCCGACCTACCGCACCCCCGGCGCGCACAGCCACCCGACGACCCGCGCGCACGCCCGGGTCCAGCCCGGCGCCGGGCAGGGCCGCTTCCACGTGCGCTGGCCGCTGCTCGTGCTGGCCGTCCTCGTGGTCGCCCTCCTCGGCGCGGCCCTCGCGGACCGCCTCACGGGCGCCACCGGCCTCGACGGACCCCTCGGCGACCCGGGATACGCCCGCGCCGAGCCCGCAGGTGGGATGATCTCTCCGCACGTGCCCGGCGCAACCGCACCGGACGCGCGAACGACGACAGCGAAGGACGCCTAGTGGTGGACGACGGATCCCGGATCCTCGCCGGACGGTACGAGGTCGGTGAGCTCATCGGCCGCGGCGGCATGGCCGAGGTGCACATCGGGCACGACACGCGCCTCGGGCGCACCGTCGCGATCAAGATCCTGCGCTCCGACCTCGCCCGGGACCCCTCGTTCCAGGCCCGGTTCCGACGCGAGGCCCAGGCCGCGGCCGCCCTCAACCACCCGGCGATCGTCGCGGTCTACGACACCGGCGAGGACGTCTACACCGAGCCCACCGGCGCTGTCGCGCACGTGCCGTTCATCGTCATGGAGTACGTCGAGGGCCACACGGTCCGCGACATCCTGCGCGACGGCCAGGCCGTGCCGATCGAGGAGGCCGTCGAGATCACGGCGGGCGTGCTGTCCGCCCTCGAGTACTCGCACCACGCGGGCATCGTGCACCGCGACATCAAGCCCGCGAACGTCATGCTCACGCCGACCGGCGCGGTCAAGGTGATGGACTTCGGCATCGCCCGCGCCATCGCCGACTCCGCCGCGACCATGACCCAGACGCAGGCCGTCATCGGCACCGCCCAGTACCTGTCCCCCGAGCAGGCCCGCGGCGAGACCGTGGACACCCGCTCCGACCTGTACTCCGCGGGCTGCCTGTTCTTCGAGCTCCTGACCGGCCGGCCCCCGTTCATCGGCGACTCCCCCGTCGCCGTGGCCTACCAGCACGTCCGCGAGATGGCGCCCGCGCCGTCGTCCGTCGCGTCCGACGTGCCCGAGGTCCTGGACCGCATCACCGCGAAGGCCCTCGCCAAGGAGCGCGACGCCCGGTACTCGACTGCGGCGGAGTTCCGTGCCGACCTCGAGGCGGCGATGCGGGGCGGTCACGTCAACGCGCCCGCCGTCGCTGCCGTCTCGACCGGCCCCGCCACCCAGGTGCTCGGTGCCGAGGGGGCGGCCACCCAGGTCATGCCCGGCGCCGCGCCCGCGTGGGCGCCCACCGGCCCCGGCACCTCCGTGCTGCCCGCCCAGACGACCCCCGAGGACGAGCCCGAGGAGAAGTCCCGCCGCTGGCTCTGGATCACCCTCGCGATCGTCGCCGTGCTCGCCGTCGGCGGCATCGTCGCCCTGCTCATGCAGGACCGCACGCCGCCGGTCGAGACGACGGCCGTGCCGAACGTCGTGGGCCAGGTCGAGGCCGATGCCGCGGCCGCGCTCACGGCCGACGGGTTCGAACCCGCGCGCCAGGCCGAGGCCAGCACGGACGTGCCCGAGGGCACCGTGATCCGCACCGACCCGGCCGCCGGTGAGCAGGCGGAGGACGGCTCCCGGGTCACGATGTGGGTCTCCACCGGCCCGACCTCCGTCGAGGTCCCCGACATCAGCGGGCTCACCCAGGACCAGGCCCGCGGGCAGATCGAGGAGCTCGGCCTCACCGTCGGCGAGGTCCAGCAGGAGAACCTGCCCGACCAGCCGGCCGGCCGCGCGCTGCGCACCGACCCCGCGGCGGGCCAGTCCGTCGCCGACGGCTCGTCCGTCGTCCTCTACATCTCGTCGGGCAACGTCGAGCTGGGCGACCTCCGCGGTCAGGCCCAGGACGCTGCGGTCGCCGAGCTCAACCGGCTCAACCTCGGGTCGACGATCGTCCAGCAGGAGACCGCCGAGGCCGCCCCCGGCACCGTGATCGACCAGGACCGCAGCGGTCTGCTGCAGCAGCGCACCTCCGTGACGCTCACCGTCGCCGCGGCCCCGACCACGGTCGTCATCCCGAACGACATCGTCGGGAAGTCCGAGGCCGACGCCACGGCGCAGCTCACCGCCCTGGGGCTGACGGTCGACTCGGTGGCCTCGGACGGCGCGTCCAGCCAGCCCGTCGGCACCGTCATCTCGTCCGACCCGGCCCCGGGCCGCACCGTCGACATCGGCAGCTCGGTGACGCTGATCCTGTCGCCGGGCAACACCGGCAACAACGGCAACGGCAACGGCAACGGGGGCGGCAGCACCGGCGGCACCGGCACCAACGGCTGACCCCGCCTGCCGACCCGCAGTCGCCGACCCGCAGTCGCCGAGGTAGGACCGCCGCGTCGAGTCAGGACCTCCCGAGGCCCTGTGTCGGCGCGGCGGACCTGTCTCGGCGCGGGGTGACGCGGAGCGCGGCGCCGATGCGGGCGGTCGTCGCGGCGGGGGCCGACAGGTCGCGCCAGTCCACGCGCAGGACCCGCCAACCCGCCTCCTCGATCACGTCCTGGCGCCGCTTCTCCGCGAGCACCGCCGAGGCAGCGCCGACCGCCGTCGCCCCGTACTTCCCGGCACCGTCGAACTCCACGGCCAGCCGGTGCGAGCGCCACCCCAGATCGACCCACCGCCAGCCGACCCGCGTCCGGATCGGCACCTGCAGGTCGGGTGCCGGCAGTCCCGCGCCGAGCACCACGTAGCGCAGCAGCGACTCGCCGACGGACTCGGCGCGGCCGTCGCCGAGCGCCAGCAGCTCGCGCACCCGCCTGATCCCCCGGACGCCGGGCGACGCGGACACGATCGCGTCGATCAGCTCCAGGTCGGCCCCGATCCTCAGGGCCGAGTCGAGCAGGACGATCCCCTGCTCGCGCGGGAAGCTCCGCGACACCGTCGACCACGGCGCACTCGAGCGTGCTCACCGGCAGCCCGCCGACCCGCTCCACGTGCGCGAGGCGCACCGGCGAGGCCGTCCACCGCGGCCGGACGCCGGCGACCGTGCCGCGCACGTGCGGGACGACGCGTGCGGTCACGTCGACGGCCCGGGGCAGCCGGACCAGGGCGCACCCGTGCAGCAGCGCCGCCGTGCCGTGGCTGAACCAGTGCTCACCCGTGCGGGTGCGGTGCGCGGCAGCGACCCGGGCCAGGAACAGGTGCCGCTCCCGCTCCCAGGGCGGACCGTCCGGCGGCCGCGGCGCGTACCAGCCGCGCAGCACGCGGACGAGCTCGCCCGATCGGTGCCGTGCTCGCAGCACGTCGGGCGGCAGCGAGGCCGCGGAGAGCACCGGGGGCGCCGCGGGCCGCTCGACCACCGGCCGCGGACGCGCCGGGGGTTCCGCGCCCGGCGCCGGTCCGACCCGAGCAGTCGCGCGCGGCGCGGTCGAGGTGGTCGTGGTGGCGGCGGGAAGGCTGGTGAGCGGTGTCATCTCCCCACCATGTCGCAGCCCTCACGACACGCCGGGCCGTCGTCCCCAGCTCAGCCCTGCCGGGACGGCGGACCCGCACCGCGACCGGGGCCCGGGCGTCGGCCCGGGCGTCGGTCGGGCGTCGGCCGCACCCGCGGACCGGACGCCGAGACAGGTCCTCCGCGTCGAGACAGGGCGTCGGGAGGTCCTGTCTCGGCGGGAAGGACCTAGCCTCGACGCAGGCGCTGGGCGCACAGAGGCCGGGCGCACAGAGGCCGGGCGCACGCTGGTCGGGCGCGCGGGGGTCGGCGTCAGGGGCGGACGAGGGGGTGCAGGCCCGCGGAGCGCTCCACCGCGTCCGTCAGGCCCGTCAGCGCCAGCCAGTTGGCGAACAGCCGGTGCCCGCCCTCGGTCAGCACCGACTCGGGGTGGAACTGGACCCCGTGCAGCGGCAGCTCGCGGTGCTGGAGCCCCATGATGATCCCGTTGGCCCGCGCGGTGACCACGAGGTCGTCGGACACCGTCCCGTCCACGACGGCGAGCGAGTGGTAGCGGGTGGCGGTGAACGGCGTGGGCAGGCCCGCGAGGACGCCCTGGCCGTCGTGGGTCACCTGGCTCGTCTTGCCGTGCATGAGCTCGGGCGCGTGCGTGACGGTGCCGCCGAACACCTCGCCGAGCGCCTGGTGGCCGAGGCACACGCCCAGCATCGGCGTGCCCGACGCGGCGCAGTCGCGGATCACCTGCATCGAGGCCCCCGCGCCGGCGGGCGTGCCGGGGCCGGGCGACACCAGCACCCCGTCGTACGCGGCGCGCTCGGCGGCGGACGGGACGGCGTCGTTGCGGACGACCTCGGTCTCGGCGCCGAGCTGGTCGAGGTACCCGACGATCGTGTAGACGAACGAGTCGTAGTTGTCGACGACGAGGATGCGGCTCACGGGTCTACTCCCCCACGGTGGTGTCGTTGAACGGCATGAACGGGGCGAGCCAGGGGAACACCCAGACGAAGCACGCGGCCAGCACGGCGGCGGCGAGCACGAGCAGGAGCAGCACCCGGACGACGGCGGGCCCGGGCAGGTGCCGCCACAGCCAGCCGTACATCAGGACGCCTCCAGGAAGCTCGGCGGGGACGCCCTCGGAGACGGGCGCCCAGTAGTCCAGCACACCGTGCACGATGAAGCGCTCCCGGGCGGAGAACATCGGGTGGCAGGTCGTGAGGGTGATGAACCGCTCGGTGGGTTCCGCGCCGGGCTCGCCGGGTACGGGTGCGATGACCTCGACCTGGTGGGGCAGCACCACCCGCGAGGACGTGACGCGGTAGACGTACCAGGTGTCCTCGGTCCAGACGACCACCGGGTCGCCCTCCTGGAGCTCCTCGATGCGGTTGAACGGCTTGCCGTAGGTGGTGCGGTGCGCGGCGAGCGCGAAGTTGCCGACGCCCCCGGGCATCGCCGTGCCCTCGTAGTGGCCGACGCCGAGCGGGTTGAGCACCCGGGGCCGGTCGGTGCCCTGCGTGATGGTCCGGGTCGGCTCGCCGTCCCACCGCGGCACGCGCATCGACGCGAACGTGGTGAGGTAGGGCGGCTCCTCCAGCACGGGCGGGTCGTCGTACCGGGGCGTGACGACCGCCGGCGCCGGCTCGGTCAGCGAGGCGAGGGGCGCGTCCCAGCCCTGCTCGCGGACGACCTCGGCCTGGGCACGGTCGGCCACGACGTCCGTCCACCACAGCTGCCAGGCGAGGAACGCGAGCAGCAGCACGCCGGCGGTGATGAGGAGCTCGCCCAGCACGCCGACGGCGCCGAGCAGCACGCCACCGCCCCGCCGGGGTGCACGCGTGCCCCGGTCACGTCCTCGCGGGGCGTCGACGGCCTGGCCGGTGCCGGTCATCCCCCGGTGCCCTGCCGCCGCGTCTGGGTGCTGGTGGCGGTGCTCTCCCCTGCGACGAGCCCGGGCAGGATCTCGGTCCCCTCGGGCACGCTGGCGTACCGCATGTCCACGGACCCGTCGTACGCGGGCACCTCGAGGTCCCCGGCCGGGCGGCCGACCTCCCAACCGAGTCCCACGGCGTCGACCCAGGACCGGTACGCGCGGACCGCGGGGTCGGCGTCGAGCGCCGCGAGCAGGTCGGCGGGGTCACCCACGGCCGTGACGACGTACGGCGGCGAGTACCGCCGGCCCTGGAGGGACAGCACGTTCCCGATGCACTGGAACGCGCTGGTGGAGATGACCCGCTGGTCCATCAGCGCCATCGCCTCGGCTCCCCCGGCCCAGAGCGCGTTGATGACGGCCTGCAGGTCCTGCTGGTGCACGACGAGGTCGTCCGGCCCGGTGCCGGCGGGCCGGGGGCCGTCCGCGGGCGCGTCGTCGAGGCTGACGGTGATGCCGGTACCGGTGACGGCGAGCTTGCCGGAGGCGATGTCGAACGCCTGACCCGCCGACTGCCACTCCAGGCCCGCGTCCGTCTGCTGCTGGGTGAGGTCGTCGACGCGGGCGCGCAGGTCCGCGACCTGGTCCGCGAGCCGCTCCCGCCGGGCGTCCTCGTTGGCCTGGAGGCCCGCGAGGTCCTGCGGCTGGCGGGCGTCGGTGCCGCGGGCGAGGCGGGCGTTGGCGGTGAACAGGGCGCCCGACAGGGCCATGACGAGGCCGATCGACACGGTCCCCCGCAGGGCGCGCCCGCGGCGCTGCCGGGCCAGCCGGTGGGCGGCCCGGGCGCGCGCGTCGTCGAGGCGCGCCGACGGTGCAGCTGCCTCGGGTCGGCCCGCCGCGTGGGCGCCGTGCACACGGCGCTCGGGGTGCTGGTCCGGCACGCTCGTCCCCCTCGCTCTCGCCACTACGCTAGGCCACGTCACGCGGCTCCGTGCGTTCGTCCACAGATGATGTCCCCGGCGCCGGACGAGGTCAGACGGACGAGGTCAGGAGCATCCCGTGCCCAAGTCGAGGACGCGGCAGAAGTCGCACTACACCGCACCCCAGGAGCGGCCGAAGGGACCGCAAGTGAGCCCGCCGTGGTTCGTCCCCGTCCTGGTGGGCCTGCTGGTGCTGGGCCTGGTGTGGATCGTCGTCACGTACCTGTCGAACTTCGACTACCCCGTCCCGGGCATCGGCGCCTGGAACCTGGGTATCGGCTTCGCGTTCGCCCTGGTGGGCATGGGGATGGCGACCCGCTGGAAGTGACCGGGTCGGCCCTGCCCCCGCCGTCGCGGCGGGCGGGGTCGTCCTCGGGGCTCCAGGTCGACACAGGTTCGTCCCCAGGTCGGGCCCGGTTGTCAACAGGCGCCCGTCCAGCGTGACCGCGTCGCACGGGGCCGCTGTCCCCAGGGGTGCACAACCCTGTGGATAACTACACCGGTGTAATTCCACAGCTGTGAGCAACGCTGGGGACGCCGCTCAGACCAGCGCGTACTTGAGCGCGGACGCCGCCACCAGCAGGACGCCGACCGCGACGCACGACCCCACCGCGACCGGCAGGCGCCGCTCCCGCGGGGCGTACGCGAACGCCGCACCGAGCCCCGCACCCACGAGCAGGCCGCCGAGGTGGGCCTGCCACGCGACGCCGGGCAGCACGAAGCCGAGCACGGCGTTGACGACGAGGACGCCGACGATGCCGCCCGCGCTGCGCCCGACACGCCGCAGCACCACGAGCACCGCACCGAACAGGCCGAACACCGCACCGGACGCGCCGACGAGGATCGTGTACCAGGACAGGGCGTCGGGGCTCGCGAGCAGCAGGTACATCACCGAGCCGCCGACGGCGCTCAGCAGGTACAGCGCGAGGTAGCGCCACCGCCCGAGCGAGTGCTCGAGGAACGGCCCGACGGACCACAGCGCGATCATGTTGAACGCGATGTGCAGGATCTGGTTCGGCGAGTGCAGGAACGCCGACGTGAGGAACCGCCAGGGCTGCGCCTCCCCCACCACCGGCACGAACGCGAGGTCGGTGGTCCACGTCGGGCTGATCCGCTGCAGCCCGAAGCTCACGACGCACAGCACGATGAGCGTGATCGTCACGACGGGCCGGCCGCCGGTGACCCGGCCGCCGAACGCCGTGCGCGCGGGGCGCTGGTTCCGCTGCGCGTCCCGCACGCAGTCGACGCACTGGATGCCCACCGCAGCCGGCCGCTGGCACTCGGGGCAGGTCGGCCTGCCGCACCGCTGGCACCGCACGTAGGCGATGCGGTCGGGGTGCCGCGGGCAGACCGGCGGGGCCTCGGGGCCGGGGACCGGCTGCGGGTGGGTCATCGAGGTGTCAGGACTCGAACGACACCGACTCGATCACCACGTCCTCGACCGGGCGGTCGCCCGGGCGGACCGGCGTGGTGGCGATGGCGTCCACGACGGCGCGGCTCTCGTCGTCCAGGACCTTGCCGAAGATGGTGTGCTTGCCGTTCAGGTGCGGGGTCGCCGTCACGGTGATGAAGAACTGCGAGCCGTTGGTGCCGCCGACCTGGCCGGTGACCGGGTCGCGACGCAGGCCGGCGTTCGCCATCGCGAGCAGGTACGGCTCGGAGAACCGCAGCTCGGGGTGGATCTCGTCGTCGAAGTTGTAGCCCGGGCCGCCGGTGCCGCGACCGAGGGGGTCGCCGCCCTGGATCATGAAGCCGTCGATGACGCGGTGGAAGATCACGCCGTCGTACAGGGGGGAGGTGCGCTTCTCGCCCGTCGCCGGGTCGGTCCACTCCTTCTCGCCGGTGGCGAGGCCGCGGAAGTTCTCGACGGTGGTCGGGGCGTGGTTCTCGAAGAGCTCGAGCCGGATGTCGCCACGGTTGGTGTGCAGGGTCGCCTTCATGGTCGTCATCCTGTCACGGCCCCCGGGGGGCCCGCCTGTGACGGGACGGGGTGGATCCTGCGCTCTGAGCGGACGTGCGTGCCGTTCTCACCTGCTGCCACCTGCGCGGGAGGCCGGACGGTGGCAGAGTGGGAGGCCACCGGACCAGCTGTGAGCAGGAGTGTGTGGACATGGCCTTCCTGACCCGACGGAGCAAGCTCGAGACCGTCACCGACCACCTGACCGCCGAACGCCTCAAGGGCAGGGCCGCCGACGTCGGCGCCGTCCTCGCGGACGCGGGCGGCAAGGCGGGTGACGGGGCCGGCAAGCTGGCCGCCGCCGCCAAGGTGCAGGCCGCCGACGCGGGCGTCGCGGCGAAGAGCGCCGCCGAGCACGCCGTCGAGTGGACCCAGCCCCGCGTCGAGGCGGCGATCGAGTGGCTGATCCCGCGGATCGACCACCTGTACAAGGAGAGCGTCAAGGCCGCCGCGCCCCGCGTGGAGAAGGCCGCCACCAAGGCGACCCCGGTGATCGACACGGCGCACGACAAGCTCGTCGAGGACCTGCTGCCCAAGCTGGTCCAGGCGGTCAACGACGCGGCGTCGCGCGCCGGTGCTGCCGTCGAGGACGTGGCCGACAAGGCTGCTGCCAAGGGCGGCGCGGTCGCCGCCGCGACCGCAGCCGCCGCGAAGGCCGCCACGAAGGAGAAGAAGTCCCACACGGGCGCCAAGCGCTTCTTCCTCGTCGCGACCGTGGTGGGTGCCGGTGCCGCGGTGTTCGCGTGGACCCGGTCCCGGACCACCACCGACCCCTGGGCCGAGCCGTGGGAGCCCGAGGCCCCGACCGCCGAGCAGCTCCGCGCCCGCGCGGGTGACGCCGCGCAGGCCGTCGGCCAGGCGGCGGGCGAGGCCGTGGCCCGCGGCCGCGAGGCGACGCACAAGGCCGCCGAGCGGGTCGCGGAGGTCCGCGAGGACGTCGAGGAGCGGGTCGCCGACGCCACCGAGAAGCTTCTCCGAGGCGACCGAGAAGGTCACCGACGCCGCGAAGAAGGCCGCGCCCCGTCGCGCGGCCCCGAAGAAGCCCGAGACCCCGGCGACGGGCGAGGGCACCGCGGTCTGACGACCGCCTCACGTCACGAGGGCCCGGCACCGCGAGGTGCCGGGCCCTCGTGCTGTCCCGGTCCCTGAGCGCTCGCCGCGGTACGGCGGACACCCCGTGGACGACAAAGGACCCGGCACCCTCGTGGGTGCCGGGTCCTCCGGGCCGTGCTGGTGGAGCCAAGGGGACTCGAACCCCTAACCCCCTGCTTGCAAAGCAGGTGCGCTACCAATTGCGCCATGGCCCCGTCGGTGCCGCGGTGAGCACCCGGATCGGGCCACGTGCGGCGGGGGAGCGTCCTACTCGACGGTGTCGGTGACCTCGGCCCACAGGTCGCGGTCGTCGCGCTCCGCGGCGTACCGCGTCCAGGCGACGTAACCGACGGCGGCGACCGCCGCGAGGAGCAGGAGCTTCTTCATCAGTCCCCCAGGGAACTCGGGAGTGGGCCTAAGAGGACTTGAACCTCTGACCTCTTCCTTATCAGGGAAGCGCTCTAACCGTCTGAGCTATAGGCCCTCCGCACGCGCTGGGCGTGCCGGACGAGACTACCCCAGCAGGGGCCGCCCGCCCAAACCGTGCGTCACTCGTCGGTCATAGTGACGTGCACGCCGCCGACCAGGGCGGCCGTGATGTTGTAGAGGAACGCCCCGATCGTGGCCAGCGCCGTGATGAGCAGCACGTCGACGACGGCCACCAGCACGGACACGGAGATCACCCGGTCGAACTCGACGTACTGCATGAGGTCGATGCTCGAGTCCGCGAGGATCTCGGTCACGAGGCCGTTCACCGTGGCGAACACCTGCAGCGAGTCGAGCGTCAGCCAGACCACGGACGTCGCGACGACGATCATGATGCCGATCGCCACGGACATGAGGAACGACAGCTTCATGACCGACCAGGGGTCGACCCGGGAGATCGCGAGCCGCACCCGGCGCGGGCCGGACCCGCTGCTCAGCGACGAGCTCGCGGTCGACGACGTCGCAGCGGGCTTCGCGGGAGCCTGCTGCGCAGCGGGCGGCTTGCCCTCGGACGCCGTGCCCGAGGTGGACCCGGTCCGGGGCGCGGTGCTGGTCGCGGCGGCGCCGGCCGGCTTGGCCGTGCCCGGCTTGGTCGCGGTCGACGAGCCCGTTCCGGGCTTCTCGCCGGCCTTCGGGGTCGTGGCGGTGCCGCGGGCGCTCGTGTCGGTGGCCGTGCGGCCGCCTGCGGGCTTGGCGGTGCCGGGCTTCTTGCCCTGACCCGACGACGTGCGGGGCGGGATGGACGGCGGCGTGTCGCTGCTCACGCATCCTCCTGGGAGGTCTCGTCAGCCGCCGGTGCGTCCGGGGCCGTGGTGGAGCTGGGGTCCTCGAGGGCCGTGGACGTCTCGTCCGGCTCGACCGACTCGCCCACGGTACCCGCCTCGTCGGCCAGGTGACGCTCGATGTTGCGGGCGACCGCGATGATCCGGTCCCCGTTGTCGGGCTTGGCGAAGATGACGCCCTGCGTGGTGCGGCCGGTGGCGTTCACCTCGGACGTCGCGGAGCGCACGATCTTGCCGCGCTCCATGATCACCAGCACCTCGTCCTCCGGGTCCGTGACCAGCGCGCCGACCAGGTCGCCGTTGGCCTCGGGGAGGTTGGCGACCTTGATGCCGAGGCCGCCGCGGCCCTGGACGCGGTAGTTCTCGACCGTGAGGGCGGTGCGCTTGGCGATGCCGCCCTGCGTGACGGTGAAGAGGAACGCCTCCTCGCGGACGACGTCCATCGCGAGCAGCTCGTCGTCGGCGCGGAACTTCATGCCGGTGACGCCGGAGGTCGCGCGGCCCATCGGGCGCAGGGCCTCGTCGGTCGCGGTGAACCGCAGCGACTGGCCCTTGCGGGACACCAGGATCAGGTCGTTCACGGAGTCGACGATCCGCGCGGACACGAGCTCGTCGGGGAGGCCGTTCTCGTCCTCGCGCAGGTTGATCGCGATGACGCCGCCGGACCGGTTCGAGTCGTACTCGGTGAGGCGGGTCTTCTTGACCAGGCCGCGGGCGGTGGCGAGCACCAGGTACTCGGCCTGGTCGTAGTCCCGCAGGTCGAGGACCTGGGCGATCTTCTCGCCCGGCTGGAACGCCAGCAGGTTCGCGACGTGCTGGCCCTTGGCGTCGCGGCCGCCCTCGGGCAGCTCGTAGGCCTTCGCGCGGTACACGCGGCCGAGGTTCGTGAAGAACAGCAGCCAGTGGTGCGTCGTCGTGACGAAGAAGTGGTCGACGATGTCGTCCTCGCGCAGCTGGGCGCCGCGGACGCCCTTCCCGCCGCGCCGCTGGGCCCGGTAGTTGTCGGACCGGGTGCGCTTCGCGTAGCCGCCGCGGGTGATGGTGACGACCATCTCCTCCTCGGCGATGAGGTCCTCGACGGACACCTCGCCGTCGAACGGCAGGATCGTGGTGCGGCGCTCGTCGCCGTACTTGTCGACGATCTCGTCCATCTCGTCGCGGACGATGCCGCGCTGCCGCTCGGGGGACTCGAGGATCGCGCGGTAGCCCTGGATCTCCTGCTCGAGCTTCGCGTAGTCGTCGAGGATCTTCTGGCGCTCGAGGGCCGCCAGCCGGCGCAGCTGGAGCGTGAGGATCGCGTTCGCCTGGACCTCGTCGATGTCCAGCATCGCCATCAGGCCGGTGCGGGCCTCGTCGGCGTCGGGGGAGCGGCGGATCAGCGCGATGACCTCGTCCAGCGCGTCCAGCGCCTTGAGGTAGCCGCGGTAGATGTGGATCTGCTCCTCGGCCTTGCGCAGCCGGAAGCTGGTGCGCCGGACGATGACCTCGAGCTGGTGGGTCGTCCAGTGCCGGATGAACGCGTCGAGGCTGAGCGTGCGCGGCACGCCGTCGACCAGCGCGAGCATGTTCGCGCCGAACGTGTCCTGCAGCTGCGTGTGCTTGTAGAGGTTGTTCAGCACGACCTTCGCGACGGCGTCGCGCTTGAGCACGACCACGAGGCGCTGGCCGGTGCGGCCCGACGTCTCGTCGCGGATGTCCGCGATGCCCTGCACGCGGTTCTCGCGGACCAGGTCGGCGATCTTCTTCGCGAGGGTGTCCGGGTTGACCTGGTACGGCAGCTCCGTGACGACGAGGCAGATCCGGCCCTGGATCTCCTCCACCTCCACGACCGCGCGCATCGTGATGGAGCCGCGACCGGTGCGGTACGCCTCCTCGATGCCCTTGTGGCCCAGGATCGTCGCGCCGGTGGGGAAGTCGGGGCCCTTGACCCGGGTCAGGAGGGCCGCGAGCAGCTCCTCCTTCGACGCCTCGGGGTTGTCGAGGTGCCAGCGGACGCCCTCGGCGACCTCGCGCAGGTTGTGCGGCGGGATGTTCGTCGCCATGCCGACCGCGATGCCCGCGGAGCCGTTGACCAGCAGGTTCGGGAACCGCGACGGCAGGATCGACGGCTCCTGGGTGCGGCCGTCGTAGTTGTCCTGGAAGTCGACGGTGTCCTCGTCGATGTCCCGGACCATCTCCATCGCGAGCGGCGCCATCTTGCACTCGGTGTACCGCGGGGCGGCCGCCGGGTCGTCGCCGGGGGAGCCGAAGTTCCCCTGGCCGGCGACCAGCGGGTACCGCAGCGACCAGTCCTGCACCAGGCGGACCAGGGCGTCGTAGATCGCCGTGTCGCCGTGCGGGTGGTACTTGCCCATGACGTCGCCGACGACGCGGCTGCACTTGGAGAACTGCCGGTCGGGGCGGTAGCCGCCGTCGTACATCGCGTACAGGACGCGGCGGTGCACCGGCTTGAGGCCGTCGCGGACGTCCGGGAGCGCGCGGCCCACGATGACGGCCATCGCGTAGTCCAGGTAGGACCGCTGCATCTCGAGCTGCAGGTCCACCTGGTCGATGCGGCCGTGCTCGATGTTGTCGCCGGTCAGCTCAGTCACAGGTCAGGTCCTTCGGTGGGACTGGACGCGGCGCGTGGCGCGCGCCGCGAGGTCGGGGAGTCGGGGGAGGTCAGATGTCCAGGAACCGCACGTCGCGCGCATTGCGCTGGATGAACGAGCGGCGGGACTCGACGTCCTCACCCATGAGCACCGAGAAGATCTCGTCGGCGGCCGCGGCCTCGTCCAGCGTGACCTGCAGCAGCGTGCGGTGCTCGGGGGACATGGTCGTCTCCCAGAGCTCCGAGTAGTCCATCTCGCCCAGACCCTTGTAGCGCTGGATCGAGTTCTCCTTGGGGATCCGCTTGCCCTTGGCCTGGCCGTCGGCCAGCACCGCGTCGCGCTCCCGGTCGGAGTACACGTAGTCGTGCGGGGAGTTCGACCACTTGATGCGGTAGAGCGGCGGCTGGGCCATGTAGACGTGGCCCTTGAGGATCAGCTCCGGCATGTACCGGTAGAGCAGCGTCAGCAGCAGGGTGCGGATGTGCTGGCCGTCGACGTCGGCGTCGGCCATGAGCACGATCTTGTGGTACCGGAAGCTTCGAGATGTCGAAGTCCTCGCCGATGCCCGTGCCGAACGCGGTGATGAGCGCCTGGACCTCGGCGTTGCCGAGCGCGCGGTCCAGCCGGGCGCGCTCGACGTTGAGGATCTTGCCGCGCAGCGGGAGGATCGCCTGCGTCTGCGGGTTCCGGCCGCGGACGGCCGAGCCGCCGGCCGAGTCGCCCTCGACGATGAAGATCTCGCACTCGGCGGGGTGGTTGGACTGGCAGTCCTTGAGCTTGCCGGGCATCGAGTTGGACTCGAGCAGGCCCTTGCGGCGGGTCGCCTCGCGGGCCTTGC
The DNA here is from genome assembly GCF_056868065.1 of Cellulomonas sp. KU4C. Taxonomy (NCBI): domain Bacteria; kingdom Bacillati; phylum Actinomycetota; class Actinomycetes; order Micrococcales; family Cellulomonadaceae; genus Cellulomonas; species Cellulomonas sp. KU4C. The sequence continues at coordinate 1,063,499 of NZ_CP200322.1, forward strand.
GGGCCGCGAGCCGGGCCTGCGACGCCTGGATGGCCTTGCGGATGACGTCCTTGGCCTCGTTCGGGTGCGAGTCCAGCCAGTCGGCGAGCTGCTCGTTGACGACGCGCTGCACGAACGTCTTCGCCTCGGTGTTGCCGAGCTTGGTCTTGGTCTGGCCCTCGAACTGCGGCTCGCCGAGCTTGATCGACACGACGGCCGTCAGGCCCTCGCGGATGTCGTCGCCGGTGAGGTTGTCGTCCTTCTCCTTGAGGATGCCCTTGTCGCGGGCGTAGCGGTTGACCAGCGAGGTCATCGCCGCGCGGAAGCCCTCCTCGTGGGTGCCGCCCTCGGTGGTGGAGATGGTGTTCGCGTAGGTGTGCACCGACTCCGAGTAGGCGCTGGTCCACTGCATCGCGACCTCGAGCGACAGCCGGCGCTCGGTGTCCTCGGCCTCGAAGTCGATGACGTCGGGGTGCACGAGGTCGACCTTCTTGGCCGAGTTCAGGTGCTTGACGTAGTCGACCAGGCCGCCGTCGTACTTGTACGTGACCGACCGGAACGGCTGCGGGGTGGCGTCGGTGGCGTCCGTGCCCTCGCCCGCGACCTCGTCCTCGGTGTCCGCGTGCGCGGGGCGCTCGTCGGTCAGCGAGATCTGCAGGCCCTTGTTGAGGAACGCCATCTGCTGGAACCGGGACCGGAGGGTCTCGAAGTCGTACTCGACCGTCTCGAAGATGCTCGGGTCGGCCCAGAACGTCTGCGCCGTCCCGGTCTCGTCGGTCGCGTCGCCGCGGCGCAGCTCGCCGTTCGGCTTGCCGCCGTCGTGGAAGTCCTGCTCCCAGGTGTAGCCGTCGCGCTTGACGACGGTCTGGACCTTCGTCGACAGGGCGTTGACCACGGAGATGCCGACGCCGTGCAGGCCGCCGGACACCGCGTACCCGCCGCCACCGAACTTGCCGCCGGCGTGCAGGATCGTCATGACGACCTCGACCGTCGGCCGGCCCTCGGTCGGGTGGATCGCGACCGGGATGCCACGGCCGTTGTCGACCACGCGCACGCCGCCGTCGGCGAGCAGGGTGACCTCGATGTGGTCGCAGTAGCCGGCGAGGGCCTCGTCGACCGAGTTGTCGACGACCTCGTAGACGAGGTGGTGCAGGCCGCGCTCGCCGGTCGAGCCGATGTACATGCCGGGACGCTTGCGGACCGCCTCGAGACCCTCGAGGACCGTGATCTGGGAGGCGTCGTAGGCGGGAGTCCCGTTCACCGTCCCCCCGGGTGCGTCCTGCGCGGGAGTCGGTCCGGTGGAGGGGCTCTGGTCAGCCACGGGCGGAAGTGCTCCTCAGTTCTCACACGCGGCGGAGGCGCCCGTCCTCCCGCTGGGAGAGCAGATCACTCCACGACGACGGAGATCGTGCGTCCTGGACCGGCGCAGACGCGCCAGAGATGTCGATTCCCAGTGTACCCGCCCCCGGCCCGGAAGCCCCGGATTCGCGGCCCTCCTGGGGACGACGGCCGGCGCGGCGCCCGCGCGGTCAGCCCCAGGTGTCCCGGGCGCCCCGCCCGCGGACCGAGCGCTTGCCCTTGCCGAACCCCGGACCAGCCGGTCCCAGCACCCGCACCTCGCGCACCACGCCCTCGCCGACGTCCTCCGACAGCCGCCTGACCAGCTGCGGGGCGAGCATCTTCAGCTGCTGCGCCCACGCCGACGAGTCGGTCCGGACCACGAGCACGCCCTCCGCGAAGGTCTCGGGCGTGCAGTGGTCGGCGATCTGGTCGCCCACCACGTCGCGCCAGCGGCCGACGACCCCGCCGACCGACACCTCCTGCACCCAGCCGCGGTCCCGGAACAGGGACGCCATCGTGCTGGACACCGTCTGCGGGTCCCGCGCGTGCGCGCCCGGGCCGCCGCGCTCCGTCGGGGACAGGGGAGAGCGGCCGCGCGCCTTCTCGCCGGGCCGGTAGCCCTTCGACCGGGCGACCGAGCGGAACCGGGCCAGCGACATCCGCGCCATCTGCGCACCCGGGGTGACCTCGAGCTGCTCGCAGACGGGCACGGTGGGGTCGACGGCCGGGACGGCGGAGGCGTCCAGGTCGGGAGTGGGGGAGACCTCGTCAGCCGGCACGGGCGACCTCGGACGCCAGCACGTCGAACCGTGCCCCCGCGAGCCGCTCGGGCACGTCGCCGGGCACCGCGGCGGTGACGAACACCTGCCGCGCACCGGCGACCATCTCGGACAGGCGCTGCCGCCGCTTCGCGTCGAGCTCGGCGAACACGTCGTCGAGCATGAGCACGGGCTCGCCGTCGGGGCCGGAGTCCGCCACCCAGAGCCGGGCGGCGTCGTCGGGCGTGCCCGCCTGCGGGCCGTGGGTCAGCAGCTCGTACGACGCCAGGCGCAGGGCCAGCGCGAACGACCAGGACTCGCCGTGGCTCGCGTAGCCCTTGGCCGGCAGCTCGCCGAGGGTCAGCACCAGGTCGTCGCGGTGCGGACCCACCAGGCACACGCCCCGCTCGAGCTCCTTCGGGCGCACGCGCGCCAGCGCCTCGAGCATCTGCGCCTCGACGACCTGCGCGGTCGCGCCCGCCCCGGACGCCGCACGCTCCTCGGGCGGCAGCCGGTCGGCGTCCGGGCCGTCCAGCACCGCGGTGAGGGAGGACCGGTACGTGACCCGCGCGTCGCCCTGCCCGTCGCTGACCCGCTCGTAGGCGTCGGCGACGTACGGGCCGAGGGCGGTGACGACGGCCTGCCGGGCGACGATCACCTGCGCCGCGAGCTCCGCGAGCTTCGCGTCCCAGACGTCGAGGGTGCTCAGGTCCAGGTTCGACCGCGAGCCGCGGAACCCGGCCGCGGACTTGAGCAGCGCGGTCCGCTGCCGCACCACCCGGTCGTACTCGCTGAACACCCCGGCCAGCCGCGGCGTGACCTGCACGGCGAGCTCGTCGACGAACCGCCGCCGGCCGTCGGGGTCGCCCTTCACCAGCGCCAGGTCCTCGGGCGCGAACAGCACCGACCGCAGGGCGCCGACGACGTCGCGGGACCGCGCGGCCGTGCCGTTGAGCTTGACCCGGTTCGACCGGCCCGACCCGAGCTGCAGGTCGATGACCAGCGCGCGCTCGGACCCGTCGTCCTGCGCGCGCACGATCCGGGACCGCACCACCGCCGCCGACGCCCCGGCTCGCACGAGCGGGGCGTCGGTCGGCACGCGGTGGCTGGAGAACGTCGAGACGTAGCCGATCGCCTCGACGAGGTTGGTCTTGCCCTGCCCGTTCGGCCCCACGAGCGCGGTGATCCCGGGCTCGAAGGTGAGGTCGACCTGGTGGTACGACCGGAAGTCCGTCAGCGACAGGTGCGAGACGTACATCGAGCGGCGTCAGCCCTCCGAGCGCACGCCGGGGGGCGTGGCACCGGAGACCGGGGCGCCCGCCGCCCTCACGGCGTGGCCGCCGAACTGCTGCCGCAGGGCCGCGACCGCCTTCATCGCGGGGGACTGCTCCTGGCGGGACTGGAAGCGCGCGAACAGCGCGGCGGTGATGACCGGCAGCGGCACGGCGGCGTCGATCGCCTCGTCCACGGTCCAGCGGCCCTCGCCCGAGTCGGCGACCCAGTCGTCGATCGCCTCGAACGCCTGGTCCTCCTCGAGCGCCTTGACCAGCAGCTCCAGCAGCCAGGACCGCACGACGGTGCCGCGCTGCCAGGCCTTCATGGTGCCGGCGACGTCGGTGACGATGTCCTTCGCGGCGAGCAGCTCGTAGCCCTCGGCGTACGCCTGCATGAGGCCGTACTCGATGCCGTTGTGCACCATCTTCGCGTAGTGGCCCGCGCCGACCTCGCCGGCGTGCACGAAGCCCTCCTCGCGGGGGCCCTCGGGGCGCAGCGCGTCGAAGACCGGCATGACACGCTCGACCTGCGCGGCGTCGCCGCCGACCATGAGGCCGTAGCCGTTCGCGAGGCCCCAGACGCCGCCGGAGACACCGACGTCGAGGAAGTGGACGCCCTTCGCGCCGAGCTGCTGCGCGTGGCCCTTGTCGTCGCCGAAGTACGAGTTGCCGCCGTCGATGACGAGGTCGCCCTCGCCCAGCAGGCCGCCGAGCTCCTCGATCACCGCGTGGGTCACGGCACCCGCGGGGACCATCACCCACACGACGCGCTCACCGGCGGGGAGGGCCTGCACCAGGTCGGCCAGCGACGCGACGTCGGAGACCTCCGGGTTCTGGTCGTACCCCGTGACGTCGATCCCTGCGCCCCGCATCCGGTCGCGCATGTTCGCGCCCATCCTGCCGAGACCCACCAGGCCGATCCGCATCGCTCCACCTCTCCTCGCCCGACCGCCGGCGGGTGGTCCTGCGTCCCGCGGCGACATCTGTCGCCCGCCATTGTCCTGCTGCGGGCTGGTCCTGACGAACGAGACGGGCGTCTCGCCGGTCACACCCCGGGCGCCGGAGCGCCCGGGTCAGGAGGCGAAGCGGATGGGGACCAGGAGGTAGCGGTACTCCTTGAGGTCCTCGCCCTCGAGCGACTCCTGGCCGGTGAACTCGACCGGCTTGTTCGGGTGCGTGAACGACAGGCGGACGAACGACGTGGTCAGCGCCCCGAGCCCGTCCAGCAGGAACTGGGGGTTGAACGCCACCGCGATGTCGTCGCCGACCAGCGTCGCCTCCAGCGCCTCGGACGCCTGGGCGTCGTCGCCCTGGCCGGCGTCGAGGACGACCTGGCCGTCGGTGAACGTCAGCCGGATCGGGGTGTTGCGCTCCGCGACCAGGGCGACGCGCTTGGCGGCGTCGGCCAGCAGCTGCGTGTTGACCACGGCGTGGATCGGCGACTCGTCCGGGAACAGGCGGCGCACGGCGGGGTAGTCGCCGTCGACCAGCAGCGACGTCGTGTGCCGGCCGCCGGCCTCGAAGCCGACGAGGTCGACGCCCTGGCCGGCTGCGAGGCCGACGTTCACCGAGCCGGAGGCCCCGAGCGACTTCGCCGCGTCGGACAGCGTGCGGGCGCGGACCAGCGCGACCTGCGACGCGTCGGGGAACGCGGGCTTCCAGGTGAGCTCCCGCAGCGCGAGGCGGTACCGGTCGGTCGCGAGCAGCGTGACCTTCTCGCCCTCGATCTCGACGCGGACGCCGGTGAGCAGCGGCAGGGTGTCGTCGCGGCTCGCGGCGACGGTGACCTGGGCGACGGCCTTGGTCAGCTCGTCGCCGTCGACCGTGCCCGTCAGCGGGGGCATCGACGGGAGCTGGGGGTAGTCCTCGACCGGCATGGTCAGCAGCGTGAACCGGCTCGCCCCGCAGGTGACGGTGACCTTGGTGCCGTCGAGCTGCACGTCGACCGGCTTGGCGGGCAGGGCGCGGGAGATCTCCGCGAGCAGCCGGCCGGAGACCAGGACGGTGCCGGGCTCGCTGACGTCGGCGGGGATCTCCGAGCGGGCCGAGACCTCGTAGTCGAAGCTCGCGAGGCGCAGCGTGCCGTCGGTGTCGGCCTCGATGCGGACGCCGGCCAGCACGGGGACCGGGGGACGGGTGGGCAGGCTGCGAGCGATCCACGTGACGGCTTCTGCGAGGACGTCACGTTCGACGCGGAACTTCATGCCCCACCCTCTCGGTCTGGGGGATCACGCGGATCCCGTGCGGTGCGTAGCGGTGCTGGTGCGAGGACCCGCCGCGGACCCGGGAGGGTCGGCAGCAGTAGCCCCGAACACTACGCGAGAGGCCAGGCCTGGCGGTACCGATGTGGGGACGGGCTGTGGACGAGGTCGGTGGGCCTGGATCGTTCGTCAGGAGCCGTCGTGCGGGCGAGGACGTCGTGGTCCTCGGCGTCGTTCGGCCGGTCTCGGCCGGCCGGTCGTCGGATCGGCTCGGCAGAGCACTGACGGCCTGTGGATCTTCTTCCTAGGGATCAGTCGTCGTCATCGTCGGTTCTGTGAATCCTGGGGACGACGCGTCCAGGCGCAGGTCCGGGCACCTTTTCGGTTGTGCACAGCCCCTGTGGACCCGCTGGGGACGACGAGCGCGAACGTGGACGACGCTCCCGGCGTCCTTCTGCGTCCACCGAGAGCCCACGATGCGTCCACACGAATCCTGGGGGTCGTCCACCGGTATCCACAGGTGCGTCCACAGGTGTGAGTAATCGTCCCAGGCATGTTTCAGGCAGCGGTTGAGGTCGAGGTCCGAGGAACGGCGAAGGCCCGCCGCCGGCGTACCGGGGCGGGCCTTCACGAGCGGGTCCGGGTCGTTCAGACCCGGCTCTCCTGCTTGATGCGGTTGGTGAGCTCCGTGACCTGGTTGAAGATCGACCGGCGCTCCGCCATCAGCTCGCGGATCTTGCGGTTCGCGTGCATCACCGTCGTGTGGTCGCGGCCGCCGAACGCCTGGCCGATCTTCGGCAGCGACAGGTCGGTCAGCTCGCGGCACAGGTACATGGCGATCTGCCGCGCCGTCACCAGCACGCGGGACCGCGACGAGCCGCACAGGTCCTCGATGCTCAGCCCGAAGTACGCGGCCGTCTGGCCGATGACGGCGGTGGCCGTGATCGTCGCCTGGTCGTCGTCGGTGATCAGGTCCTTCAGCACGATCTCCGCCAGCGACAGGTCGACCTGCTGCCGGTTGAGGTTCGCGAACGCCGTGACCCGGATCAGCGCGCCCTCGAGCTCGCGGATGTTGGTCGAGATCTTCGACGCGATGTACTCCAGCACGTCGTGCGGGGCCTGCAGCTTGTCGTTCGCCGACTTCTTGCGCAGGATCGCGATCCGCGTCTCGAGGTCCGGCGGCTGCACGTCGGTGATGAGGCCCCACTCGAACCGGGAACGCATCCGGTCCTCGAACCCGTTCAGCTGCTTGGGCGGCAGGTCCGAGGTGATCACCACCTGCTTGTTCGCGTTGTGCAGCGTGTTGAAGGTGTGGAAGAACTCCTCCATCGTCTGTTCCTTGCCCTGCAGGAACTGGATGTCGTCGATGAGGAGGACGTCGACCTCGCGGTAGCGGCGCTGGAAGGCACCGGCCTTGCCCTCACCGATGGAGTTGATGAAGTCGTTGGTGAACTCCTCGGAGTTCACGTACCGCACGCGCACCGAGGGGTACAGGTTCCGGGCGTAGTGCCCGATCGCGTGCAGCAGGTGCGTCTTGCCCAGCCCGGAGTCGCCGTAGATGAACAGCGGGTTGTACGCCTTCGCGGGCGCCTCCGCCACGGCCACGGCCGCCGCGTGCGCGAACCGGTTGGACGACCCGATGACGAACGTCTCGAACAGGTACTTGGGGTTCAGGCGCGCGGGCTCCACGCTCGGCGTCGGGCCGGCGGGCTCGCGTCGGAAGCCCTCGGAGCGGACCGGGGCGTCGAGGTGCGCGCTGTCACCGGTGCTCGGGTGGCCGGTGGCGGCGAGCGCGGGAGCGACCGGCTCGTCGTCGGTCGGTCGGGCGGGCGGCGGGGACGCGGTCAGCGCGGCATCGGCCGAGCCCGTCTCCAGCGAGGGGTCCACGGTGATCGCGAACCGGGCCTCGCGGCCCAGGGCCGACGCCAGGGCGTCCGAGACCTCCTGACGCACGCGCGTCTCGAGGTAGTCCTTCGTGAGGTCGTTGCCGACCGCGAGGAGCATCGTGCCGTCGAGCAGCCCGAGCGGCTTCGCCAGCCGTACGAACGCGAGCTGGCGCGGCGTGATGTCCGGGCTCGCGTCGAGCTGAGCCATCGCGGCCGACCAGACCTGGCTCAGCTGATCGTCCTGTCCTGACACCTGTACCTCGCTGCCGTCGTGTGTCGCGGTGGTCGAGTGTCGCACGCCGCGGTCGGGCGTCCACAGACTTGTCCACACCTGTGCGTGACGGTCGGTCGCGCACGATCCCGGCGATGCCGGGGTCGGACCGGGGTCCGCGGTGCGGCGTTGTCCACAGCCCTGAACGGCTCTGTCCACCGGGTGGGGAGAGGCGGTCGCTGCGGGACGCTCGACGGACGATGCTAGTAGCCGCGACGGGCACGCGGGAGAGGGGCCGGGGCGTCGATCGTGCTCCGGTGGGCGGCGGGTTTGACCCTCGCGCGCTCCCGACGTAACGTTGTGCAGCCTTCCTGATGGCTCCTGCTGGCGTGCCCTGACGCTAGACCCGTCTTGCGACGTGGGTACCGGAGCAGTCGAGCACGGCACAGACCTGGCTGCACGCGCGCGTGCAGTCGACGCACCGAAGTACGTGGAGACCATCGTGAGCAAGCGGACCTTCCAGCCGAACAACCGGCGTCGTGCCAAGACGCACGGTTTCCGTCTGCGTATGCGGACGCGTGCCGGCCGCGCGATCCTCGCCGCCCGTCGGCGCAAGGGTCGCGCCGAGCTGTCGGCCTGACACCACCTGACGCGGTGCTGCCCGCCGCACACCGGATGCGCCGGTCCGCCGACTTCGAGCGGACCGTGCGCAGCGGTGTGCGCGCCGGGCGGAACACGCTCGTGGTGCACCTCGTGACGCGAACCGACCCCGGACCTGGTCCGGCGGTCGGTTTCGTCGTGTCCAAGGGTGTCGGCAACGCCGTGACGCGCAACCGGGTCAAGCGGCGCCTGCGGGCGCTGGCCACGGAGCGCATCGGTGCGCTGCCCGCGGACGCCGACCTGGTCGTCCGGGCCCTCGGACCCGCCGCGACGGCCGACTACGCCACGCTGGGCCAGGAGCTCGACGGTGCCCTGCGCACCGCTGGACGTCGCCGCGCCGAACGCGGACGTGGCGCTGCCGGCACCGCGCCCGAGGGTCGGCGATGAGCACCCCGCGCGGCGCCGCGGCGCTGCGTGGCGTCCTGCGGTTCCCGCGTCGGCTGCTCGTGCTCGCGATCCGCGGGTACCAGCGGTTCCTGTCCCCCCTCACCCCGCCGACCTGCCGGTTCTACCCCTCGTGCAGCCAGTACGCCGTGATCGCCCTCGAGCGGCACGGCGTCCTGCGCGGGACGCGGCTGGCGGTCTGGCGGGTCCTGCGCTGCAACCCGTGGAACCCGGGGGGCGTCGACGACGTTCCACCGGCGGGGCCGCACCGTCGACACCCGCACCGCGCGGTCGCCTCCGCGCACTGACCTTCCCCTGGAGAGTTCCCCGATGAGCTGGTTCGACGGCCTGCTGTATCCGATCATGGTCGCTGTGGCCTGGATCATGGTCCAGTTCCACAGCCTGTTCGACTTCCTCGGCCTCGACCCGGCCGGTGGTCTGGCGTGGGGCCTGTCGATCGTCGGCCTCGTGATCGTGATGCGGATCATCCTGATCCCGCTGTTCTTCAAGCAGATCAAGGCGTCGCGCGGCATGCAGCTGCTCGCGCCGGACATGAAGAAGATCCAGGCGAAGTACAAGGGGAAGACGGACCCCGCGTCCCGCGAGGCGATGAGCCGCGAGACGATGGAGCTGTACCGCAAGCACGGGACCAACCCGTTCTCGTCCTGCCTGCCGATCCTCGCGCAGTCGCCGATCTTCTTCGCGCTGTTCCGCGTGCTCAACTCCCTGCCCGCGCTGGCGTCCGGCGACTACGTGCGGGACAACCTCGGCCCCCTTACCCAGGACCTCGCGTCGCAGGCCGAGCAGGCCAGCATCTTCGGCGCCCCGCTGTCGGCGACCTTCATGAACGCGGCCGAGTTCGGTGACGCCGCCGTGCACGTCCGGATCGTCACCATCCTGCTCGTCGTCGCGATGTCCGCGACCACGTTCCTCACCCAGCGCCAGCTGACGATGAAGAACATGCCGCCGGCCGCCCTCGAGGGCCCGATGGCGCAGCAGCAGAAGATGCTCATGTACGTCTTCCCGCTGATCTTCGCCTTCTCCGGCGTGAACTTCCCGATCGGTGTGCTGCTCTATTGGACCACCACCAACCTGTGGTCGATGGGGCAGCAGTTCTACACGATCCGCCGGATGCCGGCGCCGGGCTCGCAGGCCGAGAAGGCGCTCAAGGCGCGGCAGGCCAAGAAGGCCGCGCACAAGGGCATCACGATCGAGGAGGACCGCCCCACGATCGAGGAGCGTCCGGTCTCGGGGCAGCGGCAGCAGCCGGTCGGCAAGGCGCGCGCGAAGAAGCAGCAGCCCCGACCCGCGGCCTCCGCCACGGCGACCACCTCCGCCGGCGCGGCCGCGTCGAGCTCAGCCGAGGAGTCCCCGTCCGGGTCCACCGCGTCCCCGGAGCCGGGCGCGACCGGCGGCCCCGCACCGGCGAAGAAGAAGCGCAACGGCACCGGCGGCGGCACGGGCGGCAGCACGCCCGGCGGCACTCCGGACGCCGGCTAGACCTCGCGTCCCGACGCGCACCCCGTTCCCCCAGCAAGGAGCAGAGATGACCACTCCCACCGGCGCCACCGGCGAGGCCGGCACGGCGTCCGCGTCGCGCCTCGAAGAAGAGGGCGAGATCGCCGCGGACTACCTCGAGGAGCTCCTCGACATCGCGGACCTCGACGGTGACATCGACATCGACGTCGACCACGGTCGCGCTGCTGTCGAGATCGTGGCGGAGGAGGGCACCGAGCGTGCGCTCCGTCGGCTCGTCGGCGAGGACGGCGAGGTGCTCGACGCCCTCCAGGAGCTGACTCGGCTCGCGGTCCAGGCGAAGACCGGCGACCGCAGCCGGCTGATGCTCGACATCGCCGGCTACCGCGCCGGCCGCAAGGTCGAGCTCGTCAAGGTCGCCGAGGAGGCGATCGCCCGCGTGCGCGAGTCCGGCGACGAGGTCGCGCTCGACCCGATGAACCCGTTCGAGCGGAAGGTCGTGCACGACGCCGTCGCCGCTGCGGGCCTGACGTCCGACTCGGACGGTGTCGAGCCGTCCCGGTTCGTCGTGGTGAAGCCCGCGAGCTGATCTGGACGCCTTCGTCCGAAGGCACTGAGAGGCCGGTTCCGTTCGGGACCGGCCTCTCGCGTCGTCTGCGGCTCTCTCAGGATGGATCTGAGCGAAGTAGTTCCCGTGTGAACGAATGGCGGTATGTGGTCGTGCGCTGAATTGGTGCCACGGCATCCGCCCAGCTCGTCGGAGAGGCGAAAGGACGCCCGGCCGCCGCGGACCGGCGAGCCGCGACCGGTGCTCGTTTCCGCAGGCTCCCACGTCTCGGCCAGTCGGTCTCGAGGCGGACTTGGGCCCGCGACGGGCCTGGCCGTCGACTTCCTGTCGAAGTGCTCGTGCCATCCGGGCTGCACGGCGGGCGGTCCCGCGGAATAGACACGTGCACGGCTCGGCGCCCGGCGGTCGCGGTCTGAGGTGCGCGCCGCGGACGCGTGTGGCCGGATGGTCCCTCAGGCACGTCGGCAGACGCGGGCGGGCGGCTGGCGACGTCCTGGCCGGCCCGGGCGCCGATGGCGCGACGGGTCCGGGGCCGGAGCGTCCGCTGTGATGAGGTCGACTGTCGGTCGGCGTCGACCGGTCCCGTGTGGTCGAGCCCGGTCCACCCCGGTGCCCGACGCGGGTGCGGTGCGGGTTGCGGGGGAGCGGCACCGTGCCCGACGAGGCCGCTGCCGTCGAGTGGCTGCGCACGCCGGCGGGGAGGTGGCTCGACGGGTCCGGCTGGTCGTGCCGTGGCGCGGGCGCAAACCCGGAGCACCCGCCGAGGTTCCACGTGGAACGTCCCGGTGGTGCTGTGCTCCCCGGGGGCAGTTCGCGTCGAGACGTGGTCTGGAGCCTGGAGTCCCCGGCCCGCCGGGTGACGCTGTGACGCGCTAGGGCTGCTGGCGGTGGACGGCGCGACGTGTGCCTGCCGGCGCGCTTGCCGAGGCGACGCCGGGCGCTCTGCGTGAGGTGCGCCGCGCGCGCTCGGAGATTCACGTGGAACGTCAGGGGTCACGCGGGCCGTAGCGCGGTGGTGTGGTCGGTGTGGGCGGGGCGTAGGGACGTTCGGTAGCCGCGCGGGGAAGTCCGTCCTCGGAGACGCCGGTGCGCTGGTGCCTGGCGCGGCGCGACCCATGGGCGTGCAGGTCAAGCGGGCAAGCGGAGAGCATGGCGGGCTGGGACCGGCGGGGGGAGCGCCGCACGCCCAGCCAGGCGGGAGTGGGCCGGCGGGAGCCAGGCAGTGCGCGTCGGGCGGCGCGAGCGGGGCGGAGCTGCCGGATCGGCGTAGCCAGCCCGCTACGACCGGGTCGGCGCGCCTGCGGGGGAGTGGTGATCGAGGGTGGCTCGGCCCCGGGTGGGCGCGACCGGGGCGGCTCGACCGAGGCGGCGCGCCTGAGGCATGCGGCACCGTGACTGTCGCCGCTGGGGTCTGCGGGACGGTGGTCGCCGCGCCCGATCGCGAGATGACCGGCGTAGGTGCGCCCCAGAGCGGCGGAACGGCGCGCGAGCTGGCGAGCCTCGGACGGCGGGAGGCGGCCGAGTACGCGGGCGGCCACGCCCGGTGGGTGCGGTGCACTCCCTGAGGCTCGCTCGCCTCCCACGGCGTACCGCCCAGCGTCAGGGGGCGGGTCCCCGGGTTCGCGGGCGGTGCGTGCGCAGGGGAGTGGGCTGTTCCGATGGACCGCACGGTTTCACGTGGAACGGGGTGTGCTCCGGCGCGTGTGCGGCCGGTCGCTCGAGGCGTTCGTGCAGGATGCTGGCCTGGCTTCGATGCCCGTACGGCGAGGCAGTAGCCACGCGACGAGACCAGGTCCGCGGAGTCGGCGCGGTCTGGTCTCTCGGCACGGCCCCGCGGGAGCCCGCGTGCGGGCGCGTCTATGGGGTTGGATGAGCGGGCCTACCAACGTGGGGGAGTGGGGCCCGCCAGCACCCGGCGAGGGCGGCGCGCCACGAAGGGGTGCGAGGCCGGGGTCGTCCGCTGTCTGGTCCCGGGGGCGCGAGACCGCCCAGCGGCCTGACAACGGGCAAGGCTCGTGGTCGTGGTCGTGGTCGTGGTCGTGGTCGTGGTCGTGGGCAGATGTGCGCGGATCGTCGCCGCACGAGCGCTGGCAGGGCGAGTGACATCGCGGCGCTGTCTGTTCCACGTGAAACCACCACGTGGACGGGGCGAGGCAGGGCGGGCGAGCAGGGCGGGCGCGCGGGGCAGGGCGGGGAGGGCGAGCAGGACGGGGCGAGGCAGGGGAGGGCGAGGCAGGGGAGGGCGAGCAGGGCGGGCGAGCAGGGCGGGCGAGCAGGGCGGGCGCGCGGGGCGGGGCGAGGTGGGGCGGGGCGAGGTGGGGCGGGGCGAGCAGGACGGGGCGAGGCGAGGTGGGGCGGGGCGAGCAGGACGGGGCGAGGCGAGGTGGGGCGGCCACTGCAGCGATGCCCTCGGGTCGCTCGAAAGGACCGACCACCGCACCGTCCCGCCAGGCGCTCATGCCCACCGCGTCGCTGGATGCGCCGCCGGAGCGCACGCAGGACTCGCGCGCACGCTCGCTGGCCCCGCCCCTCCGGGCCGGCGTTGCTCTGCCACGTGGCGAGCCGATAGCCGGAACGGGCTAGGGGGCGCGACGCGCGAGGCGGACCGGGCGCACGCAGCTTCGAAGCGGCTGGTGTGCGCTCGGCCGGTCCGGGGCGTGGATTCCACGGTTCCACGTGAAACCACGGACGATGGGCCCTGGAAGGCGCAGGCCGCTCTGTCGTGCTCGTACCGTCGCTGATCGCGTCAGCATCGGTGCGCTGAGCGCCCCGGAGCGGCACCCGTTGCGCTGAGCCCTCCCGGGCGCCGCCTCTCACTGCGGTGGCAGCGGCCCGGCGCTCCGCCGCGACGCATCCGGCGAGACGCACGGGCGGTTCCGGTTCCACGTGAAACACGCGCCGCGCGCCCCTGTGGACGACGACGGAGGACAGGGTCGTGCGGGGTACCGTTGGGGGTGCGCGCCGCACCCTCCCGGTGACAGCGCGCCCCACCACGTACCGAACCAGGGGAGAGCTGTGCGGTCTGAGTCGGTGTCCCACCAGGACCGTGACCCGCGCGCGCCCGAGGTCGACCCGCTCGACGGCGACGACCGTCTTCCCGCCCTCTTCGGGCCGTCCTGGCCCGCGATCGAGCGCTTTCACGCGAAGCTGCGTGACCAGGGCGTCCTCCGAGGCCTGGTCGGCCCTCGTGAGGTCGGCCGCCTCTGGGAGCGGCACGTGGTCAACTCCGCTGCTGTCGTCCCGTTCCTCCCGGAGTCGGGTCGGATCGTCGACGTCGGCAGTGGCGCGGGGCTCCCGGGAGTGGTGATCGCGGCGATGCGGCCTGCGTGCGAGGTGATCCTGCTGGAGCCGATGGAGCGCCGCACGGACTGGCTCTCCGAGGTGGTTGACGACCTCGGTCTCGACAACGCCCGGGTGCTCCGCGGGCGTGCTGAGGACCTGGCGGGGGAGGTCGATGCCGACGCGGTGACGGCACGGGCCGTTGCCTCGCTGGACAAGCTGTACGGGTGGACCCTGCCGCTCCTGCGGGTCGGCGGTCGGATGGTCGCGCTCAAGGGTGGCCGCGCGCAGGTCGAGGTCGAGGAGGCGGCGTCCATCGGGAAGCGACTCGGCGGGGGAACCGCCGAGATCCTGACCGCTCCGACGCTGGCGGGCCTGGACCCCACGAGCGTGGTCGTCGTCGAGAAGACCACACCCGGCACGTCCACGGCGAAGCCTGTTTCACGTGGAACAGAGAGCGGGTCGCGGCGGTCGCGACGCTCGACGAAGGGATCGCGCCCGTGACGACGGACCCCACCCGCTGGACTGACGACGGGGAGGAGCGCCGTCGGGCCGCACTCGTGGAGAGCCTGCCGTCGGCGGACGAGGACACGCCCCTGATGGCGGAGCTCCGCCTCGACGCGCGTCGTCGCATCGAGCTGCGGGGGAGGGTGTTCCCGAAGCCGGACCGGACCCGCGTCATCACCGTCGCGAACCAGAAGGGCGGCGTCGGCAAGACCACGACCACGGTGAACCTGGCGGCCGCGCTCGCGCAGTCCGGGCTCCACGTGCTCGTGATCGACAACGACCCGCAGGGCAACGCCTCGACCGCGCTCGGGATCGACCACCGGTCGGGGATCACCTCGGTCTACGACGTGCTCGTCGACGGCGCCCCGATGGCCTCCGCCGTGCACCCGTGCCCGGATGTCCCGAACCTCTGGTGCGTCCCCGCGACGATCGACCTGTCCGGCGCGGAGATCGAGCTCGTCTCGATGGTGGCGCGGGAGACCCGCCTGCGGAACGCCCTGAGCGCGTACCTCGAGCAGCGGGAGCGCGACGGCGAGCCCCGGATCGACTACGTGCTGGTCGACTGCCCGCCGAGCCTCGGCCTGCTCACGGTGAACGCGTTCGTCGTCGGCGACGAGGTGCTGATCCCGATCCAGTGCGAGTACTACGCCCTCGAGGGTCTCAGTCAGCTGCTCAAGTCGATCGAGCTGATCCAGGCCCACCTGAACCCGGTCCTGCACGTGTCGACGATCCTGCTCACCATGTACGACGGACGGACCAACCTCGCGCAGCAGGTCGCGCGGGAGGTGCGGGAGCACTTCCCGACGAAGACGCTGCGCACCACCGTGCCGCGGTCGGTCCGCGTCTCGGAGGCGCCGTCCTACGGGCAGACGGTGCTGACGTACGATCCGGGCTCGAGCGGTGCGCTCGCCTACCTGGAGGCAGCGCGAGAGCTCGCCGAGCGCGGCGTCGTCGCGGACCGGCAGAAGGAGGACGTGTGAGCGAGAAGCGGCGTGGGCTCGGACGGGGCCTGGGGGCCCTGATCCCGACGGGTCTGGAGACCCGGAGCGGCGAGGGCAACCGACCCGTCGACGTCTTCTTCCCCGACCGGAACGCGGAGCGGGCGGAGGAGGCGGCGCGAGAGGCCGCCGACAAGGCTCTGAACAGTGCAAACGCCGCGCAGTCCGCTCCCGAGCGCGGCGCGGTGTCCAGCGCGGACGACGCCGAGGTGACCGCGACGGCGCCCTCCGCCGACAGCGACGGCCTGCTGCCCGTCCCGGGCGCGACGTTCGCCGAGCTTCCCGGTCGGTACCATCCGACCGAACCACAAGCAGCCGCGCTCGGTGTTCGACGAGGACGCGCTGGAGGAGCTCGTCGGGTCGATCCGCGAGATCGGCGTGCTCCAGCCCGTCGTGGTGCGTGACGTCGGCGACGGCTACGAGCTGATCATGGGGGAGCGGCGCTGGCGCGCGACCCAGGCGGCCGGCCTGACGACGATCCCCGCGATCATCCGGCAGACCGACGACTCCGACCTGCTCCGCGACGCGCTGCTGGAGAACCTGCACCGGTCCCAGCTCAACCCGCTGGAGGAGGCGGCCGCGTACCAGCAGCTGCTCGACGACTTCGGGTGCACCCACGACGAGCTCGCGACCCGGATCCACCGGTCCCGTCCGCAGATCTCCAACACGCTCCGCCTGCTGCGTCTCCCGCCGCTCGTGCAGCGCCGGGTCGCGGCCGGGGTGCTGTCCGCCGGCCACGCCCGCGCCCTGCTCGGCCTGAGCGACGGCGCCGCGATCGAGCGGCTGGCTCAGCGGATCGTCGCCGAGGGTCTGTCCGTCCGCGCTGTCGAGGAGATCGTGTCGCTCGGTGGCGAGGGCGGGACGCCGAAGCCGAAGCGCCGCACCCGCGCCGGGGTGCGCAACGAGGCCCTCGACGAGCTCGCGAGCCGGCTCTCCGACCGGTTCGAGACCCGCGTCAAGGTCGACCTCGGCAAGCAGCGGGGCAAGCTCACCGTGGAGTTCGCCTCGGTGCAGGACCTGAACCGCATCCTGTCGAGCCTCGCCCCCGAGGACCCGGGCGTGTTCCGGGGCTGACCTCCCGGTCAGGCGTCGGCGAGGCCTGCCTCGACCAGCTCCCGGTACAGCGTGGGGAGGTGGTGCCCGCCGGCCTCCGCGGCCTGCGGGAACAGCGACGTCTCGGTCATCCCGGGCGCCACGTTGACCTCGAGGAACCAGGGCCGGCCGTCGGCGTCCACGATCAGGTCGGTGCGGGACAGATGCCGCAGGCCGAGTGCGCGGTGCGCGGCCACGGCGACGTCAGCGGCACGAGCGGCGACGTCCTCGGGCAGCCGTGCGGGTGCGAAGTACTCGGTCCGACCGGGGTTGTAGCGCGCGTCGTAGTCGTAGGGGCCGTCGGTGACGACCTCGACGGCGGGCAGCGCCACGGGCTCGCCGTCGAGGTCGACGACGCTGATCGCCAGCTCCGTGCCCTCGACGGCGCGCTCGATCAGCGCGGTGTCGCCGTAGGCGAAGCACGTGACCATCGCCCGGGGCAGGTCCTCGGCGGTGCGGACGAGGGTGACGCCCAGCGCCGAACCGCCGCGCGACGGCTTCACGACGAGCGGCAGGCCGAGGCGGGCGACGACGGCGTCCATGACCCGACCGGCGCCGAGTCCCGGAACAGGCTCTGCGGGAGCGTCACGAACTCGGGGGTGTCGATCCCGGCACGGGTCACCGACGTCTTGGCGATGGGCTTGCTCCACGCGACCCGGCTGGCGCGCGGGCCGGTGCCGAGGGCGCGCAGGCCGAGCAGCTCGAGGACGTCCCGGACAGCCCCGTCCTCGCCGCTGGCGCCGTGCAGCAGCGGCCACACCAGGTCCGGCCGGGTCTCGGTCAGCGCGGGCACGAGGTCCGCGTCGACGTCGTGCACCGACACCTCGGCGCCCGCGGAGCGGAGCGCCTCCGCGACCCGGCGTCCGGACCGCAGGGAGACGTCACGCTCGTGGGACAGCCCGCCCGCGAGGACGACGACGCGCGGGGTGGCGGGGACGGAGTCGTGCGGCACGGGTGGAGGCCTCCTGGGCGGGTGGCGGCACAGGCGGCCGCCGCTGCGGGTGGGTGCGGGGTGGAGCCGGACCGGTGGACGCGGTCAGGCCAGGTCGGGACCGGGTGACTGCACGTCGTCGCCGGCGCGCGCCCCGCCGGTGCCGAACAGCGACACGAGCTCGCTCTCGCCGGCGACCACCCCGGCGAGCCGGCGCACGCCCTCGCGGATGCGGTCGGGCGTGGGGAAGCAGAACGACAGGCGCATGTGGTCCGCGCCCTGCCCGTCCGCGTAGAACGCGGTGCCGGGCACGTAGGCGACCCGGGCGGTGACGGCGCGCGGCAGCATCGCCTTGGCGTCGAGGCCGTCGGGCAGGCGGACCCAGGTGTAGAAGCCGCCGTCGGGGACGGTCCACGTGGCGTCGGGCAGGTGCTCGGCGAGCGCGCCGATCATGGCGTCACGCCGCTCGCGGTAGAGCTCGCGGAACGCCTTGACCTGGCCCTTCCAGTCGCAGGTGGCCAGGTAGCCGCTGATCGCGAGCTGGGAGGCGTTGGACGGGCAGAGGATCGCCGACTCCGACGCGAGGACCAGCTTCTCGCGCACCGCGTGCGGTGCCACAGCCCAGCCGACCCGGTAGCCGGGGGCGAACGTCTTGGAGAACGACCCGAGGTAGATGACCCCGTCGTCGTTCGTGGACCGCATGGCGGGCAGCGGGTCGCCCTCGAAGCCCAGCAGGCCGTACGGGTTGTCCTCGATGACGAGCACGCCGTAGCGCTCGGCGATCTCGAGGACCCGGGGCCGGCGCTCCAGCGACAGCGTGACGCCCGCCGGGTTGTGGAAGTTCGGGATCGTGTAGAGGAACTTCACGCGGCGTCCCTCGCGCGCCAGGGACGCCAGCGTCTCCTCGAGCGCCTCCGGGACGATGCCGTGGGCGTCGAGGGGGACGTGCACGACGTCGGCCTCGTAGGCCCGGAACACACCCAGGGCGCCGACGTACGAGGGTGCCTCCGCGACGACCACGTCGCCCGGGTCGATGAACAGCCGGGTCACGAGGTCGAGCGCCTGCTGCGAGCCGGTGGTCACGACGACGTCGTCCGGGTGCGCGTCGATGCCCTCGAGGCGCATCACCTCGAGGATCTGCTCGCGCAGCCCCTCGTCGCCCTGGCCGGAGCCGTACTGCAGGGCCGTGGTGCCGCGGGTGGCGACGACGCGCTGGGCGAGCTCACCGATCACGTCGAGCGGCAGGCCCTCGAGGTACGGCATGCCCCCGGCGAGGGACACGACCTCCGGGCGGTTCGCCACGGCGAACAGCGCGCGGATCTCGGAGGCGCGCATCCCGTGGGTGCGCTGCGCGTAGGCGCCGAGCCACCGGTCCAGACGGGTTCCGGCGGCGGGGGTCGGGGTGGGGCCCGACACGTCGCCGGGCCGCGGGGTCGCGGTCATCTCCCGAGTGTCGCACGGCGCCCGCACGCCCCCGGGGTGCGTCCACGACGGGCGCGCCGCACGTCCACGGGACCCCCACGCGGACGGCCGGGTGTGCTCAGCCCGCGGCGATCTCCGCGAGGGCGGCGTCGAGCTCGGCCGCGTACGCGCGCTTCTCCCGCGCGCCGACGGCGGTGCGCACCAGCTCGCCCTCGTGGAACACGTACAGGGTCGGGATCGACACCACCCCGTAGCGCCGGGCGAGCTCGGGCTCGGCCTCCGTGTCGACGGCGACGAACCGCAGCCGTCCCGCGTACACGTCCGCGAGCTCGGCGAGCACCGGGGACACCATCCGGCAGGGCACGCACCAGGCGGCCCAGAAGTCGACGACGACCGGGAGCGGTGACCGGAGGACCTCCTGCTCGAAGGTCGCCCCGGTCACCGCCGGCGCGGTGCTCATCGTGCGGTCAGTGCCCGGCGGCGGCCGCGGCCGCGGCGGTGTCGGCGCCCTGGGCGGCCAGCGCGTCCGCGCCGTCGACGTCCGCGGACGCGACGGCGGCGGGGATCTCCGACGGCGACGCGGGGTCCACGTCGCCGAGCGCGGCCAGGAAGTGCTGGGCGTCGAGCGCGGCGGCGCAGCCCGAGCCGGCGGCGGTGATGGCCTGGCGGTAGGTGTGGTCGACGGCGTCACCGGCCGCGAAGACGCCGGGGAGGTTGGTCCGGGTGGAGCGGCCCTCGACGACGATGTAGCCGTTGTCGTCCAGGTCGACCTGCCCGACCAGCAGCTCGGTGCGCGGCACGTGGCCGATCGCGACGAACACGCCGGTCGCGTCGTGGTGCCGGGTCTCGCCGGTCACGGTGTCGCGCAGGGTGACGCCGGTGACCTTGTCGGCGCCCTCGATGCCGACGACCTCGCTGTTCCAGGCGAACTGGATCTTCGGGTCCGCGGCGGCGCGGTCGGCCATGATCTTCGACGCCCGCAGCTCGTCGCGGCGGTGCACGATCGTCACGGACTTGCCGAACCGGGTGAGGAACGTGGCCTCCTCGACGGCCGAGTCGCCGCCGCCCACGACGATGATGTCCTGGTCGCGGAAGAAGAAGCCGTCGCAGGTCGCGCACCAGGAGACGCCGCGGCCGGAGAGCCGCTTCTCGTCGTCCAGGCCGAGCTCGCGGTAGGCGGAGCCGGTCGACAGGATCACCGCGCGGGCGCGGATCGTCTCGCCGCCGCCGGTGACGATCGTCTTGACCGGGCCGGCGAGGTCGAGGGACACGGCGTCGTCCCAGAGGACCTCGGCGCCGAACCGCTCGGCCTGCTTCTGCAGGTTGTCCATGAGGTCCGGGCCGAGGATCCCGTCGGGGAAGCCCGGGAAGTTCTCGACGTCGGTGGTGTTCATCAGGGCGCCACCGGCGGTGACGGAACCCGCGACGACGTACGGGGCGAGGCCGGCGCGCGCGGCGTAGATCGCCGCGGTGTACCCGGCGGGGCCGGAACCGACGATGACGATGTCGCGGACGGGGGTCTCGGTCACGGTGCTTCCCTCGGAGGTCGGGGTCGGGCTGATGCCCGGACAACAGATGCCGCGCGCGGTCTGTTCCGCGCCCGGGTGCGGTCAGGAGACCGCGAGGCCGGAGATCTCGATCTTGTTCGCGCCGTCCGGGGTCTGGGACAGCGAGGTGAACCACAGCACGATGCTCTGGGTCTCGGTCGGCTGCGCCAGGGTGAGCACGGTCTGCGGGCTGGCCAGCGCGCCGCCGGCGAGGACGTCGCCCGCGGTCGGGTTCGCGGCGTCGGTGGCCCGGACCTCGACGTTGCCGCCGGTGCCCGTGCCGTCGATCGTGATGGTGCTGACGGTCGCCGGGGCCTGGAGCGTGATGACGAGGCCGACCGCGTCCTTGAAGCCCGCGAAGTCCGCACGGTTGTAGGTGTGCGTGTACCAGGTGGTCGCGGGGTCGCCGTCGGTGATCCTGCCGACCAGCTCCTCGTGCTCGCCGTCGCCGTCGGAGGGGTCGATCGAGTTCACCCCGACGACCACAGGCGGCGCGGTCGCCGGTGCGGGCTCGGCCGCGCCGTCGTCCGCGCCGTCGGCGGGCGCCTCGGCCGGCGGCGCGGTGGCGGTGACCGCGGGCGTGCTCTGCGCGGTGCCGTCGTCCGAGCGGAACGGCTTGAACACGTTGCCGACCGCGATGACCACCCCGATCACGACGGCGATCGCGACCGCGCCGAGCACCCACCGGGTCGGGTCGAACCGCTGGCGGCCGGGCCTGTCGCCGGGCTGCTCCGCGGAGAAGGGCAGGTCCCAGTCGGGGCGGTCCGGGCCGCCGCCGTCGGTGCCGGGGGCGGCGGCGACGACCGCCGGAGCGGCGGGCGCCTCGTCGCGGGGTGCCGGTTCGGCGACCTGCGTGCCGGTGGCCGGGGTCGTCGCGGTGCCCGCGGGTGTCGCACGCCCGAGTGCGGACGTGGAGCGGCGCACCGGGGACGGCGCCGGGGTGGGCGGCTCGACGGCGCGCGGGGTCGCGTCGGGCGTCACCGAGGTGATGCCCGCGACGGCGAGGTCGGCGGGGCGGGTCTCGTCCGGCGCGGCGGGAGGCGTCGCGGGCTCGGCGGCGGCGCCGGACCGGGCGGGCGGGATCGCAGGGGGCGCCCCGGCGTCCGCCGGGGCCGAGGTCCCGGACGACGGCACCTCGGGTGTCGGGCGGGTGGGGGTCCGACCGGTCCCCGCAGCCGGCGAGAACGACGCGGACGTGGGGATCGCGGGCGGGGGCGTGCCGGGGCGGCGGGTGCCGGGGCCCTGGGGCCCGCCGAAGGCGGACCGCACGGACTGGCGGGCGACACCGGCCGCTGCCGCACCGCCGGCCGCGGCGGCAGCGGCTCCGGCGGCTCCCGCGGGGCCGGCGGGGTCGGACGGCGTGGTCGTCGGCTCCGGGCTGGTGCCGGTCGTGTCGTCGCTCATCGGGCTGCTTCCCGTCGGAGGTGCGGTGGTCGTGCCGGTGGTCCCCGGGGCGGGGTCGTCCGGGCGTGCGCCCGGGTCGGGGAGGGCGGGCCAGCGGCCCGCGTCGGCGGCGCGGAAGATCTCGTCGGCGCGGACCGCGCGCCAGGGCTCGAGCTCGCGCACGAGCTCGGCAGGGCTGTGCGGCCCGTCTTCGTGCGGGCCCAGGGTCACGGCGCACAGCGTGTCGAGGTCAGCGGGCACGGAGGCGAGCAGGTCGACGGGCGGCAGGGGTGCGCCGTCGTGCTCGGGCGCGTCCGGGAGGTCGGCGCTCAGTCGCCCCGCGCCGTCACCGGCTGCGGGCCCCGCGGACCGGGCCGCGGACCACTCCTCGAAGCTGCGCAGCGGCGCCGGTCCGCTGCCGGACGGCGTCGCGGGCCACCGCCCCGTGAGCGCGGCGTACAGCACCCGCACCAGGCCGACGGTGTCCGCGCGGCTCATGGCGTGCGCGCCGCCGGTCGCGGCACCGATGAGCTCGCCGTCGACGGCCAGACCCTCGAGCACCACACGACCGTCGGCGGTGACGATGACGGACCCGGGTCGCAGCGCGAGGTGGTGGACACCGCGACGCCGGGCGGCCTCGAGCGCGCCGGCGGCCTCCCCGACGACTGCGCGGGCCTGGTCGGCGCCGAGCGGCGCGCGGCCCGCGAGGTCCGCGAGCGTGCGTCCCTCGACGGCGGCGCTGACGACGTAGCCGGTGCCGTCGGCCTGACCGACGTCGAGGATCCGGGCGAGGCGCGGGTCCACGACGAGCGCGGCACGGCGGGCCGCGTCGAGCACCGCGGAGGTCCGGTCACCCGTGACGAGCGTGACCGTGACGGGTCGGGCCAGGATCTGGTCGGTCGCGGACCACCGCTGGGCGCCGGGCAGGGCGGCGGCACGGGGCTCGTCCAGGCGGTAGCGGCCGGCGACGACGGCGCCCGGGCGGCCGGTGGACGTACCGGACCGGTCGACGGGCGTGGGGTCGCCGGGGCGGGACTGCACCACGTGGTCCTCCGTCCGGTCGTCGGGGCGGCCCGGGGGCCGCCGTGCTGTGCGCGGAGCCGGGCCCGCCGTGGGCCAGGGGCTCCCCGTCATGCTAGACGGGACGCGGCCCCGCGGGTCCGTCGACGCCCGTGCCTGGGGACGACGAGCGGCGCGTCGCGGGTCAGCGGCGGCGCACCCGACGCAGCAGCGGGGAGACCAGGCTGCGCAGCTCGGGGGTCCGCAGCAGCGCGAGCACGCCGACGTACACCACGGTCATCACGACCGCCCCGAGCACGCACGCGACGATCCCGTCCCGCACGTCCTGCACCGGGCCGAGCGCCGCCAGCAGCCCGAGACCCGCTGCGGCGGCGAGCACCGCACCGGCGGCGGCCTTGAGGTGCAGCCCCAGGACGCGGCGACCGTCCACGCGCCCGAGCCGCCGGCGCACCGCCACCAGCGCCACCGCGGCCCCGACCAGGTAGGACAGCGCCATCGAGGCGCACGCGGCGGCGACCCAGTACTGCTGGTCCAGCAGCACGCGGCCGAGCTCGGTGCCACCGACGACGAGCGCGGCCATCAGCACCTGCACGGGCACCATCCCGCGGGCGTCCTCGTACGCGTAGTAGACCCGCTGGCACAGCGACCAGATGCCGAACGGGACCAGCCCGAGCACCAGCACCACCACCGCGGTGGCGAGCGCCTGCACGCCCGTGTCCCGCTCGTCCCAGAACATCACGCGGCTCAGGGGGTAGGCCAGCACGGCGAGCCCCGTGGTCGCGAGCACGGTGAACACCCCCACGGTCCGCAGCCCGAGCGACAGGTCCCCGCGGACCCCGGCGGTGTCGCCCGCCGCGGCACGTCCCGACAGGCGGGTGAACAGGGCCGTGGCGAGGGACACCGTGACCAGCGAGTGCGGGAGCATGAAGATCAGGAACGCCCGGTCGTACACGCCGTTGCCCGCGACGCCGGCGTCCGTCACCGAGCTCGCGACCACGCTGATCCGCCACACCCCGACCTGCCCGATCAGCAGCCCGAGGAACGTCCAGGTCGCGACCCGGCCCGCGCTGCCGAGACCCGAGCCGCGCAGGCCCCAGCGCGGGCGGTACCGGAACCCGCTGCGGTACAGCGGGACCAGCAGCACGAGCGCCTGCACCACGATCCCGAGCGTCGCCGTCCCGCCCAGCGCGGCGCTCTGGGCGGCGCTCCAGCCACCGACGGGGCTCGACTCGTCGACCCGGCCGTGGACCTGGACGAGCACGACCAGGCCCGTGATGAACACGATGTTGTTCACGACCGGGGCCCACATGTACGGGCCGAACGAGCCGCGGGCGTTCAGCACCTGACCCAGCAGCGAGTACAGGCCGTAGAAGAACACCTGCGGCACGCACCAGTACGCCAGCGTCGTCGCGATGGCGGTCACCCGGGGGTCCGCGAAGTCCGAGTACAGCAGCACGAGCAGCGGCGCCGCCGCCGTCAGCACGACGGCGAGACCCCCGAGCAGCACGACGCCGACCGTGAGCAGCCGGTCCACGTACTGCTGCCCGTCGGCGCGCCGGTAGGCCCGCACCACCTGCGGCACGAGGACGGCGTTGAGCACGCCGCCGGCGATCAGCAGGTACAGCGTGTTCGGGAAGCTTGTTCGCGACCGAGAACGCGTTCGCGAAGGCGCCGGTGCCGCCGATGGCCCAGGCGAGCAGCATCGTGTTCAGCACGCCCAGCGCCCGCGAGGCGGCAGTGCCCGACGCCATGATCAGCGACGACCGGCGCAGGCCCGAGGCAGCCGGGGGGACGGCAGCCGGGTCGGTGCCGCCGCCGGCGGTGGTCCCCGCGGCGGTGCCGTCCGGGTCGGCGGCGTCCGCGGGGGTGGCGGGGGTGCTCATCAGGTGTCCAGTCGTCCGGGAGGGTCGGTGGGGTGCGCGGCGCCGTCCGTCTCGGCGGCGTCGGGGGCGACCTTCGCGCCGCGCCGCGACGTCTGGCCGCGGCGGACGGTGCGCCAGATGCCGAACGCCAGGGTGAGGGCGAGCAGCGCGCCGACGACGACCGCGCCCACGCTCTCGATGGTCGGCGCCACCCGGGCGGAGAACTGCACCTCGTCCGCGAGCACCCGTCCCTGCTCGGAGACCAGGCTCACGTCCACGGTGACGTCGCAGTTCGCGCTGGCACGCAGCGTGAGGAGCACGGTGGTGTCGGAGCCCGCCGCGACCGTGGTCAGCCCGGAGCGCGCGGTGTCGAGGCAGCCCTTCTGCGGGCGCAGCTCGACGCGGACGCGCGCGTCCTGGTCCAGCTCGTTGCGGACGGCGACGCTGATCTGCGCGGAGCTGGAGATGACGGTGAACTGCTCGTTGAGCAGCACGGACAGCCCGGACTGCCGTCGCGTGGCCTGCGCGAGGGCGCCGTTCACCGCGGTGGTGCGGCCGTCGGGGTCCAGCCGCCAGGCGACGCCGAGCGGCGCCACGAGGTCCGCGTCGAGCCCCGCGAGCAGCGCGTCCGGGTCGTCGACCACCGCGGCGAACTCGCCTGCCGCACGCCAGCCGGCCGCGAGGGCGTCGACCCAGGCCGGCGTGAGCTCGGCCTCGGACCGCTGCGACGCGGGCAGGTCGGCCCGCTCGGCCCCGTCGCCGGCGGCGTCCCCGGCCCGGTGGGCGTCGAGGATCCCCGCGACGGAGGTGGTCTCCACCCAGGGCGCGGCGTCGAGCGCGACGAGCTGCGCCCGGGAGATCGCGGTCGGCGCCCAGTCGCGGGGCAGCGCGGCGAGCAGGTACGTGTCGGCCGCGTCGTCCGAGCGCGCGAGCACGGCGGTGTCCGCGAGCACGCGCTGCGCGGCGGTCGCGGCGGTCACGCCGGGCTGCACCGCCGCGGGGTCGGCCAGCAGGTCGCTCAGCGGCTCGTCGGGCACCAGGGCGGTCACCGCGCCCGCCGCGGTGCTCACCGTCGACGGCGCGCTCGGTGCCTGGGAGTCGTCGGCGGGGAGGCTGTCGGGACCGACGACCAGCGGCACACCCGGGGCGGTCGCGGCGGCGCGGGCGGCGGTCGCGGCGTCGGTGACCGGGTCCGCGGACCAGAGCAGCGGGTCGGCGTCGGCGAGCAGCGTGCCGGCGGTCTGCCCGCCCCGGACGCCGAGCGCGACGTCCAGCAGGTCGGCGCCGGGCTCGGGCGCGCCGGCGTGCGCGACGGCGGCCAGGTCCGTGTCCGCCCACGGGAGCCGGAGCAGCTCCCGGCCGTCCGCGGCGCCCGTCAGGGCGGTGAGCCACGACTGGGCACCGCGCTCGCCGTCGGCGGCCTGGTCGACCACCGCGGGGTCGACGGCCCAGCTCACGAACGGCAGGTCGGCGGTGGCCTGCAGCAGACGCCCGAGACGCCCGCCCGAGGCGGTGAGCGCCGCGAGCGCGTCGTCGGACGCGGAGTCCTCGGCCTGCTCGGTCGGCTCCTCGGTCGCCGCGGGGCCCGGGGTGCCGCCCGGCGCCTGGGTGGCGCCGGCGGTGGGAGTGCCCGTCGGCGACCCGTCGGGGGCGGTCGTGTCCGCGGGGTCCTCGTCCGGCACGGCCGCGGGACCGACGACGGGCGCGAGGACGCCGACGTGCGTCTGCGGCACCTCCTGCGCCGACCCCCAGAGCAGGAACGTGCGGTCGACGCCGACGCGGGTGCGCCCGTCGCCGACGTCGAGGGTCAGGCCGCGCGGGCCCCAGGCGTCGTCGTTGCGCAGCAGCCGGATGTCGTCCGCGGGCACGACGACCTGGACGGTCGCGGTCGCGCCGGGGGCGAGCGGCTGGTCGAGCACGGTCGTCGCCGCCACGTCGCCGATCGGGCTGGTGGTGCCGGCCTCGGCCCAGGCGGCGACCTCGTCGCGGGACGTCATGCGGTACCGGTAGATGCGCACCGACGCGCGGGGTGCCTCGACGACGCGCTCGCCGTCGTTCCGCAGCGTCGCGGTGACCGTGAGGTCCTGACCCGGCTGGACCACCTGCGGGGAGACCTGGGTGACGGCCACGCTCACCGGCAGGGACGACGTCGACGGGGCCGCAGGGGTCGTGACCGAGGCGGGAGCGTCCGCGACCACGGTCGCGGGTGGGCTCGAGGCGAGGGCCGGCGCACCCGTCAGCGCGAGCAGGCACGCCGCGACCGCCGCTGCCGCTGCCGCCCGTCCGCGCGCCACCGTGCCGCGCAGCCTCATGCCTCGCCGACGAGGACGACGTGCGCGGACTCGGCCAGGCGCCGCTCGTTCGGGTACGCCAGCCGGCCCGGGAGGTCGAGCACCGGGACCCACGCCACGTCCTCCGCCTCGCCGTCCGGGTCGTCCTCGACGGTGAGCTCGCCGCCCACGGCCCCGAGCAGGAAGTGGTGCACCATCTTGTGCACACGCCGGTCGTCGCCCGTGAACCAGTAGTCGATGACCCCGAGGCGTCGGACGATGCGCCCCACGATCCCGGTCTCCTCCGCGATCTCGCGGACCGCGGCCTGCTCCGGCGTCTCGTCGCCCTCGAGGTGGCCCTTCGGCAGGCACCACTCGAGCCGGCCCGCCCGGTTCCGCCGCGCGATCACGGCCGCGACGTGCACACCCGAGTCGATCCGGACCACCAGGCCGCCGGCCGAGGTCTCCTCGACGACGGGCAGGTGCGGCTGCCGCGGACGCGACGACCGGGGGTCGATCCGCAGCGCGTGCCCGCCCGGGGGCGCGGGGACACCTGCCGGTGGCAGGGCACGCGCGGGCTCAGGCATGCAGGCCACTGTAACGACTCCGCCCTGCCCAGCGGCCCGGACGGGGGTGCGGGCCCGGGGGAGGACCCGTGCGCGCGCTCCTCCCGACGCGGTGGATCTGGCAGGCTTGGGCGCCGTGCCGTCCGACGACCTGACCCCCGCCCCCGCCCCCGGAGCCCCCCAGGGTGCGCCGTCCGACGGCCCCGCGGGCGACGTCGACACGGAGGCCCTGGTCGCGCTGCAGAAGCGCGCCCTCGGCGTGATCGCCGGGCTCGCCCCCGCGGCCCTCGAGCTCGGCGACCTGTTCGCCCGCGCCGGCCACGAGCTCGCCCTGGTGGGTGGCCCCGTGCGGGACGCGTTCCTCGGGCGGGTGTCCGCGGACCTCGACTTCACCACCTCCGCGACCCCCGACGAGAGCGAGCGGATCCTCGCCGCCTGGGGTGACGCGCACTGGGACATCGGCCGTGCGTTCGGGACGATCGGCGCCCGGCGGCACGCGCGCCGCGGCTCCGAGGACGTCGTCGTCGAGGTCACGACGTACCGCACCGACGCGTACGACCCGACCTCCCGCAAGCCCGAGGTCGCGTTCGGCGACTCCCTCGAGGGCGACCTGTCCCGCCGGGACTTCACCGTGAACTCGATGGCGATCCGGCTGCCGGGCCTGACGTTCGTCGACCCGTTCGACGGGCTCCGGGACCTCGCGCGCGGGGTGCTGCGCACGCCGGTCGACCCGCGGCAGTCGTTCGACGACGACCCGCTGCGGATGATGCGGGCGGCCCGGTTCGCCGCGCAGCTGGGCTTCCGGGTGGACGACGCGGCGCTCGCGGCGGCGACCGACATGGCGGAGCGGATCTCGATCGTGTCCGCCGAGCGGGTGCGGGACGAGCTGGTGAAGCTGCTGCTGTCCCCGCAGCCGCGGCCCGGCCTGCGGGTCCTGGTCGACACCGGGCTCGCGGAGCACGTGCTGCCCGAGCTGCCGGCGCTGCGCCTGGAGATCGACGAGCACCACCGGCACAAGGACGTCTACGAGCACTCCCTCACCGTGCTGGACAAGGCGATCGCCCTGGAGACCGGGCCGGACGGGGCCGTGCCGGGGCCGGACCTGGTGCTGCGGCTCGCGGCGCTGCTGCACGACATCGGCAAGCCGGCGACGCGCCGGTTCGAGTCGGGCGGCGGCGTGAGCTTCCACCACCACGAGGTCGTGGGCGCGAAGATGGTCGGCCGCCGGCTCAGGGCGCTGCACCTCGACAAGGCCACCGTGCAGGCGGTCGCACGCCTCGCCGAGCTGCACCTGCGGTTCCACGGCTACGGCGAGGGCGCGTGGACGGACTCGGCGGTGCGCCGCTACGTCACCGACGCCGGCCCGCTGCTCGAGCGGCTGCACCGGCTGACCCGGTCGGACTGCACCACCCGCAACCAGCGCAAGGCCCGACGGCTGTCCGAGGCGTACGACGACCTCGAGACCCGGATCGCCGAGCTCCGGGAGCAGGAGGAGCTGGCGTCCATCCGTCCGGACCTGGACGGCACGCAGATCATGGAGATCCTGGGCATCGGCCCGGGTCGCGAGGTCGGCGCGGCGTACAAGCACCTGCTGGAAGCTCCGGATGGAGCACGGCCCGATGAGCCCGGACGAGGCCCGCGCGGCGCTGCTCGCCTGGTGGGCGGACCAGCCGCACCCGTAGGGGGCCGCCGCTCGCGCGCCGGCCCGCCCGCGCCGCCGAGACAGGACCTCCGCGGCGAGACAGGACCTCCGGGCGCCCTGTCTCGGCGCGGAGGCCCTATCTCGGCGCTGCCGACGGGGACGGGGACGGGAAGAGGGTCGGCGTCGGGGTCGTCGGGCGGGTGCGGTAGACCAGCGCCGCCGCGAGGTACGCGACCGCGATCGCCGCGAACACCCCGCGCGACCACCCGGTGTCCGGCAGCGCCACGGCGGCCAGCGCGGCCGCGCCCACGAACGCCGCGTTGTACAGGACGTCGTACAGCGCGAACGCCCGGCCGCGGAACCGGTCGTCGGTGTCCCGCTGCACGATCGTGTCGACGGCGATCTTCGCGCCCTGCGCCGCCAGGCCCAGCACCAGCGACCCGGCGAGCACCGCCGGGAGCGCCACGGTCAGCACCAGCAGCAGCTGCGTCGCGGCGGCCACCAGCAGGCACACGACGATCCACCGGTGCGGCCCGAGGACGGGCGCCACCAGCGGCGTGACCACGATCGCCAGGGCGAACCCGACGCCCGTGAACGCCGCGACCGTGCTGAACATCAGCAGCCCCGCGCGCGGGTCGGCCGGGTCGGACAGCAGGTTGCGGGAGATCAGCAGGCTCGCGATGAACACCGCCCCGTACAGGAACCGGTGCACCGCCATGACGCCGAGCGCGCGGCCGGGGGTGCCGCGCCGCACGAGGTAGCGGGCGCCGTCGACGAGGCCGTGCGCGAGCGTCGACAGCGCGCGGCGGACCTCGGCGGTGCCCACCAGCGCGTCCGGCCCGAGCCGGTCGCGGCCGAGCCGGGTCGCGACGACCGCGGCGGTGCTCATCAGGGCGGCGGCCACGACCAGGGCGGCGGCGTCCTTCGGCCGACCGTCGGGGAGCACCAGCCCGAGCAGCAGCCCGACGCCGGCGCCGATCCCGGCGGAGACGGTGCCGAGCGTCGGCGTGATCGAGTTGGCCGTCAGCAGCAGCGGCCCGTCCACGACGCGCGGCAGCGACGCCGACAGCGCCGACAGCAGGAACCGGTTGACCGACAGCGTCACCAGCGCCAGGACGTAGACCAGCGGGCCGACACCCGCCGTCGCCATCGTCAGCGCCACGACCAGCGTGAGCCCGGTGCGCACGAGGTTGCCGACCAGCAGCACCTGCCGGCGCCGCCACCGGTCCAGCAGCACACCCGCCCACGGCCCGACGACCGTGAACGGCAGCAGCAGCACCGCGAACGCGGCGGCGACCCCGGTGGCGGTGGTGGCGTTCTCGGGCGAGAAGAAGAACAGCGTCGCCAGCCCGGCCTGGAACAGCCCGTCGGAGCACTGGCTCACCAGGCGGACCGTCAGCAGCCGCCGGAAGTCCACGAGGGGCCAGAGCTGCTTCAGATCCGCGACCACCTGCACCGGGACAGGCTAGCCGGGACCGCCACCTAGACTCGGCGGACCCCCGGAACCGAGGAGACGCATGACCACCGACCCCCAGGACGCCGCCCCGCTGCCGGCGGGCTGGCACCTGATCCCGCCGGAGGCGCTCGGCACCGCGGGCATCGCGTTCGCCGCCGCGCACGAGACCCCGGACGCCGGCTTCACCGCCAACGTCACCGTGGGCGTGCAGCGCTCCGACGACCCGGGTCTCGCGGTCGAGCTGGGCGCGGAGGCCCTCCGCGCGATCGAGGCGACCGAGCAGGACGTCGCGCTCGCGCGCCGCGAGCAGTCCGGCGACCTCGCGGTCGCGCAGGAGGTGCACTTCACCACGACCGTCGACGGCGTCGCGGTGCCGATGACCCAGGTCCAGGAGTTCGTCGCCGTCCCCGGCGCGGACGGCGGGCCCGTGACCGTCTGGACCGTGTCCGCCACCACGACGCGGGCGCAGGCCGAGGTGCTCGCGGACGGGCTGGCGGAGCTGCTCGGCGCGCTCCGGTCCGAGATCGCCGGCGCCTGATCCGATCGGGGACTTCTGGTCCGCAGGGTTCCCCTGACCACGGTGGTCGGCACGGTCGTTGCTAGCCTCGCCGGACCGATGAGCAGGGGGTGCACGTGGCGGGCGGATCGATCGACGTCGACCCGGACGAGCTGGACGGGGCGAGCGTCGTCGTCGGCGGGTCGTCGACAGCCACGGGGAGACCGAGCTCGCCATCGGCGCGGCCGACTACGGCCACGACGGCCTGAAGGCGGCCGCTGCCACGTTCGGCACGCAGACCGGACTCGCCGTCGGTCAGCTCACGACCACGCTCGACGTCCTCGCGGTCGAGCTCTCCACCCAGGCCGAGGCGTACCGCGCCGCGGACGCGCGGGCGGATGGCACGTTCACCGGGCTCGGGTCGAGCCTGCTGCCGACGCCCAGCCCGTCGCCCAGCCCGTCGCCCGGCCCGGCGCCGACCCCGTCCGGCTCGCGCTGATGGCCGCGCTCGGCAGCACCAGCGACCCGAAGGCGCTCGTACCCGGCGACCCCGACGCGGTCCGCGCCGAGGCCGAGCTGGTACGCACGCTGGCGTCTCCGGGACCCTGCTCAAGATCGACCCGGAGACCGGCGAGCGCAAGATCGGCCTCGTCACCGCCGACGGCTCGGCCCGGAGGGTCAGCTGGTGCTCAAGAGCGCGTTCACGGCGACCAGCAGGCAGGCGCCGTCGCTGCTGCCGGCGTTCCAGCAGTTCGTCGCGAGCCTGCAGGTGGTGGCGGAGGACTGACGGGGCTCAGCCGATGTTGCCCGTGACCGAGCCCCAGATCGCGAGACCGACAACCACGGGCAGCCCGACCCCCGCCAGGACGGCGAAGAACACGCCCACCTTGGCCGGCGTGTTCCATCGCTCGGACCACCCCAGTGCCTTCGCAGGCTCGCGGATCATCCGCTGCCCCTGCGAGGCGTCGAACACGTAGTCGACGACCACGTCCGGCTTCTTGGTCTCGGCGTCGACGCCGATCGTCTTCTCGAACGAGTACTCGAACATCACGCGGCCGGTGGTCCGGCGCCGCTCGCCGGAGGCGACGAGGCGGGGCACCCGCCCGCCCTGGACGTCCGCGACGGCGTCCCACCGGACGTCGTAGAGGTCGTCGAGGACCACGTACTTCATCCGCGGCTCGTCGAGCGTGACCCGGTGCTGCACCACGCGCTTGCGGCCGGCCGTGCCGAGCAGGCCGTACCAGCGGGCGTCCGCCAGCTCGATCCGCAGGTCGAACCCGTCCGGGGTCTCGACCATCTGGTACGGGGTGCCGGCGACACGCTCGGCGACCGATCGGCGCAGCGCCTCCGCCGCAGGTCCGCCGCTCATGCGCCCGCGCCCTCGTCCATGACGTCGTCGTCGACCTGGATGCCGAGCGACACGTCGTCCCCGTCCACCGCGGTGGCGGTGACGGTCAGCCCGATCGAGGACCCGCCGGAGGTGAGGACGCACCGGACCTCGGCGCCCTCCTTCGCCTCGAGCGCGTCGGGACAGTCGACCGCGTCGGGCTCCTGACCGACCTGCTCGGCGAGACGGGCGCCGACCTGCTGCTCGAGGTCGTCGGGCGCGACGGCGGCCGACCCGACCGAGACGGAGCAGGCACCGACCGAGAGCACGAGCAGCGCGGCAGCTGCCCCCAGGACTTCCGCATGCGCGGATCCTGCCTCAGCGGCCGGCGTGCCGGGCGCCGCCGCAGGCGGTCGGGCGCCGTCGAGCCGCTCACGCCCCGGCGCGCATCGCGAAGAAGACGATCAGGGCGACGGCCAGCACCGCACCCGAGCCCCCGGCAATGCCACCGATGAGCGCGGCCCGCCGGTCGGGACTGCGCTGCTGGGTGGTCTCGGCCTGCGGGAAGCTCGGGGAGGGAGTCGTCGTCACGCCTTCTATCGTCGCAGGCCGGACGCACCGAGGCCCCGGCGACCGGGTGGGTCGTCGGGGCCTCGGTCAGGAAGCGGAGATCAGCGCTGGATCTCGTGGTCGCGCCGATCCTGCGCTCCGCTACGGGCGGGCCGCTCGCTGCGCTCGCGCCCCACCCTCCGCTGCACTCCGGATCAGCGCTCGATCTCGCCGCGGATGAACTTCTCCACGAGCTTCCCGGCCGTGCTGGTCCTCGTGCTGGACCGGCGGGGACTTCATGAAGTAGGTCGACGCCGACAGGATCGGGCCGCCGGTGCCCCGGTCGAGCGCGATCTTCGCGGCGCGGACGGCGTCGATGATGATGCCGGCCGAGTTGGGGGAGTCCCAGACCTCGAGCTTGTACTCGAGGTTCAGGGGCACCTCGCCGAACGCGCGACCCTCGAGGCGGACGTACGCCCACTTGCGGTCGTCGAGCCAGGCGACGTAGTCCGACGGGCCGATGTGGACGTTGCGGTCGGCCTTCTTGCCGGCCAGCGGGCCGTCCTCGATGTTCGAGGTGACGGCCTGGGTCTTCGAGAAGCTTCTTGGACTCGAGGCGGTCGCGCTCGAGCATGTTCTTGAAGTCCATGTTGCCGCCGACGTTCAGCTGGTACGTGCGGTCCAGCACGACGCCGCGGTCCTCGAACAGGCGGGCGAGCACGCGGTGCGTGATGGTCGCGCCGACCTGCGACTTGATGTCGTCGCCGACGATCGGGACGCCGGCGGCCTCGAACTTCGCGGCCCACTCGGGGTCGGACGCGATGAACACGGGCAGGGCGTTGACGAACGCGACGCCCGCGTCGATGGCGGCCTGGGCGTAGAACTTGTCGGCCTCCTCGGAGCCCACCGGGAGGTAGGACACGAGGACGTCGACCTTGGCGTCCTTGAGGGCCTGGACCACGTCGACCGGCTCGGCGTCGGACTGCTCGATGGTCTCGGCGTAGTACTTGCCGATGCCGTCGAGGGTCGGGCCGCGCTGGACGGTCACGCCGAGCGGCGGGACGTCGGCGATCTTGATGGTGTTGTTCTCGGACGCCACGATGGCCTCGGAGAGGTCGAAGCCGACCTTCTTCGCGTCGACGTCGAACGCCGCCACGAACTCGAGGTCGCGGACGTGGTAGTCCCCGAACTGGACGTGCATCAGGCCGGGCACCTTGGTGCTCGGGTCGGCATCGGCGTAGAACTGCACGCCCTGGACCAGCGACGAGGCGCAGTTGCCGACACCGGCGATCGCGACGCGGATGGAGGTCATCCTCGCTCCTTCTCAGAGGGTTGTGCCGCGACGATGGAGTCATCCTCGACAGCTTCTGTGCGGGCGTCGGTCGGCTGACCGGCGTCCTGGGGACGGGCGCTGCGTGCGCTGCGCTCGTGGTCGATGAGGTCGTCGAGCCAGCGGACCTCGCGCTCGACCTGCTCGAGCCCGTGACGCTGGAGCTCGAGGGTGTACTCGTCCATGCGGACCCGGGTCCGGCTGACGGACTCGGTGATCATCTCGACGCGCTCGGCCATGCGGGTGCGCCGGCCCTCGAGGATCCGCAGGCGGGTCTCGCGGTCGGTCTGGCCGAAGAACGCGAACCGGAACCCGAAGGTCTCGTCCTCCCACGCGGCCGGGCCGGAGGACGCCAGCACGTGCTGGAACTGCTCCTTGCCGTCGGCCGTGAGCTGGTAGACGATCCGGGCGCGCTTGCCGGCGAGGCCGTGCGCGGGGGCGTCGTGCGGGTCGGACCCGATGATGAGACCGCGGGCGACGAGCGACTTGAGGCACGGGTACAGCGACCCGTACGACAGGGCGCGGAACGACCCGAGCAGGAGGTTGAGCCGCTTGCGCAGCTCGTACCCGTGCATCGGGGAGTCGTGCAGCAGACCGAGGATGGCCGACTCGAGCACGTCGGAACGTCCGCGCACGCTGGCCTCCCTCGGTCGTCGTGGAACCTCGATGTATCGAACTGATACATCGAGGAGGTTAGGGCGAACCGGGCGATCCGGGCAACACCTGGTTCCGGACCGGCGCGTCGCGGCCGGGAGGGCCTCGTGGCGATCACGTGAAAGTCCACGGTCGGGGGCCTCGCGGCAGCGGCAGGACGAGGTGCCTCGCGCATACTGATCCGGGCTCGGTCGGCGCACGCCGCACCCGACGCCGCAGGGAGCCCGGAGGCAGTCCAGAGGAAGGCAGTGCGTTGGCAGGCTCGACCCGACGGTCCACGGGACCCGCCCCGCGCGGCGCAGCGCCCCGCGACGGCGGTCGTCGCCGGTTCTTCGACTACCCCCGGCGCGGGTACACCGGACTGCACCGCTGGCTGCCCTCCTGGCGGTTCGTGGTGGGCAGCTTCCTCGCGCTCGTGTTCCTGTGCCTCGGCGTCGGGGTCGCCGCGTACGCCCTGACGGACGTGCCGGACCCGGACAGCTTCGCCGAGCAGCAGGCGTCGACCGTGACGTTCTCCGACGGGTCCCCGCTGGGCACCTTCCCCGGACCCGACCGCACGATCGTCGACTACGAGACGCTGCCGGCGTTCATCGGCCAGGCCGTCGTCTCCGCCGAGGACCGGACCTTCTTCGAGAACCAGGGCGTGTCGATCACCGGCATGGGCCGCGCGCTGCTGAACAACCTGCGCGGCGGCGACACCCAGGGCGGCTCGACGCTGACGCAGCAGTACGTCGAGCGGTTCTACGTGGGCGAGACCACCACGAGCTACGTCGGCAAGGCCAAGGAGACGCTGCTCGCCATCAAGATCGGGCAGACCGAGACCAAGGAGCAGATCCTCGGTCGCTACCTCAACACCATCTACTTCGGCCGGGACGCGTACGGCATCGAGGCCGCCTCCCAGGCCTACTTCGGCCGGCCCGCCGCCCAGCTCACCGTGTCCGAGGCCGCTGTCCTCGCCGGCCTCATCCCGTCGCCCAACAACTGGGACCCCGCGGTCAGCCCGGAGAAGTCCCAGCAGCGGTGGGCCTACGTGCTCGACGGCATGGTCCGCGACGGCTACCTCACGCAGGCCGACCGGGACGCCCTGGTGTTCCCCACGGACACGCTGGTCGCGTACTCGCGGAGCGACACCTACGGGGGCACCAACGGCTACCTGCTCCAGTACGTGAAGCAGGAGCTCACCGCGACCGGCTCGATCACCGAGGAGATGCTCGGCACCGCGGGCCTCACCATCACCACCACGATCGACCCCACCGTCCAGAACGAGGCGGTCGCGGCGGTCGGCCGGCTGCGGACCGGTCAGCTGTCCGACGGCGCGACGCCCGACCCGGCCCTGAAGGTCGGGGTCGTGTCCGTCGACCCCGCCAACGGCGGCATCGTCTCCCTCTACGGCGGCGAGGACTTCCTCGTCGACCAGATCGACCGCGTCAGCCGCGACCGGATCCAGGCGGGCTCCACCTTCAAGCCCTTCACGCTGATCGCCGGGCTCGAGAACGGCGTCCCGCTGACCAAGAGGTACGACGGGCGGTCCCCGCAGGACTTCCCCGGCTGGGACAACGTCCGGAACTTCGGCGGCACCGACTACGGGCGGATCGACCTGGTCAAGGCCACGGAGCAGTCCGTGAACACCGTCTACGCGCAGCTCAACCTCGAGGTCGGGCCCGAGAAGACGGTCGACGTGGCGTCCCGGGCCGGCATCACGACGCCGGTGGAGTCCGTGCCGTCGAACGTGCTCGGCAGCGCCACCGTCCGACCGCTCGACATGGCGTCGGCGTACGCGACGATCGCCGCCCAGGGCGTCTACCACAAGCCGTTCATGGTCCGGCAGGCCGTCTACCCCGACGGTGCCGTCGCGTACACCGGCGAGACCGCCCCGACCCAGGTGTTCGACGCCGCGGTCATGGCCGACACGACCTACGCCATGACCCAGGTGGTCGAGGAGGGCTCGGGCGAGCGGTACGTCAAGCCGCTGGGCCGCGAGATCGCGGGCAAGACCGGCACGTCCACCGACAACAAGTCCGCGTGGTTCGTCGGCTTCACCCCGCAGATCGCGACCGCCGTCGCGTTCAGCCAGGTGGGCGAGAACGGCAAGGACCAGGTGACCATCACCCCCTGGGGCCGTGGCGTGGAGGAGATCACGGGCTCGACCTGGCCCGCGGCGCTCTGGGCGTCCTACATGGGACCGGTGTTCACGCTGCCCGCCTACGTCGACGAGGTCGCGTTCCCGCCGCGGGCGAACGTGAACAAGGCGGTCGAGCCCACGCAGGCGCCGACCACCCAGGCCCCCGTCGAGACGACCCCGCCCGCGCCCGAGCAGCCGACCACGGTGGCCGTGCCGTCGGGGGTGGAGGGCTCGCTCGTGGGCGACGCCCAGGCAGCGATCACGAACGCGGGCCTCGTGCCGGCCGTGACGGAGGAGTACAACGCGCTCCCGTCGGGCACCGTGATCGCGGTGAGCCCGGGCGCGGGGTCGCAGGTCGCGCCCGGCTCGACGGTGACGCTCCGCGTGTCCCGCGGGCCGCAGCCGCAGCAGCCGGCGCCGACGCAGAGCCCGGCGCCGCCCGCGCAGGGCCAAGGCCAGGGCCAGGGCCAGGGCCAGGGCAACGCCGGCGCGCCCGGCGCCAACGGCTGAGCCGCGGTCATCCGGCACCGCCCGGGCACGCTAGACTGACACGCTGCTGTGCCCGTCCGGGTCGCCGATCGACTCCGGCCGCGGGAGCAGCGACGCACGAGACACCCTCCTGCCACGGAACGACCGTGGCCGCCGAGACCAGAGGAGGTGGGTATGAGCCTGCGTCAGTACGAGATCATGATCATCCTCGACCCCGACATCGAGGAGCGCACCGTCGCTCCCTCGCTCGACAAGTACCTGTCGGTCATCAAGACCGACGGTGGCAGCGTCGACAAGGTGGACATCTGGGGCCGTCGCCGCCTGGCGTACGACATCCAGAAGAAGTCCGAGGGCATCTACGCCGTCGTGGACTTCTCCTCGACGTCGGACACCGCCAAGGAGCTGGACCGTCAGCTGGGCCTGAACGAGGCCGTCCTCCGCACGAAGGTCCTCCGCCAGGACGCCTGAGTGTCGGAACGCGCGCGTACCGTGCGACGACCACCACCCCCTGTGACGAGAACGAGGAGCTGGCATGGCTGGTGACACCACCATCACGGTGATCGGGAACCTGACCGCCGACCCGGAGCTGCGGTTCACGCCGTCCGGTGCCGCGGTCGCGAACTTCACCGTGGCGTCCACGCCGCGCACGTTCGACCGCCAGAGCAACGAGTGGAAGGACGGCGACACGCTGTTCCTCCGCTGCTCGATCTGGCGGGAGGCGGCCGAGAACGTCGCGGAGTCCCTGACCAAGGGCACGCGCGTGATCGTGAGCGGCCGGCTCGTCCAGCGGTCCTACGAGACCCGCGAGGGTGAGAAGCGGACCGTCTACGAGCTGCAGGTCGACGAGGTCGGCCCGTCGCTCCGTTACGCCTCGGCCAAGGTCACCCGGACCCAGCGGTCCGGTGGTGGCGGTGGTGGTGGCTTCAACGGTGGCGGCGGCGGTGGCGGCGGCTTCAACCAGGGCGGTGGCGGCGGGTTCAACGGCGGCGGTGGCGGCCAGGCGCAGGACGACCCGTGGGCGACGCCCGCGGGTGGTGCCGGTGCCGGTGGCTACTCCGACGAGCCCCCGTTCTGATCCACCCGGTCTGAGCACCGCCGGCCGCACCGGTCGGCACCACCACGGGCGCGCGCCCGCACAGCACATCCCATCCCGGGGCATGGCAACGCCCCGGGCTCCAGCCTGAGACAAGGAGCACCACGATGGCCAAGGCCGTTGTCCGGAAGCCCAAGAAGAAGCAGAACCCGCTCAAGGCGGCGAAGATCGAGTCGGTCGACTACAAGGACACCGCCCTGCTGCGGAAGTTCATCTCCGACCGCGGGAAGATCCGCGCCCGTCGCGTGACCGGCGTGACCGTCCAGGAGCAGCGCGCGATCGCGCGGGCCGTGAAGAACGCCCGCGAGATGGCCCTGCTGCCGTACTCGTCGTCGGCGCGCTGAGAAGGAGCACACACATGGCCAAGCTCATCCTGACCCACGAGGTCACGGGTCTCGGCGCTCCTGGCGACGTCATCGACGTCAAGGACGGGTACGCCCGTAACTACCTGGTTCCCCGTGGTCTCGCGACCGCGTGGAGCAAGGGAGCCGAGAAGGAGGTCACGGCGATCCGCCGTGCCCGCAAGGTCCGCGAGATCGAGACCCTCGAGGAGGCGCGCGCCGTGCGTGACTCTCTCCAGGGCAACCCGGTCACCGTGTCCGCCAAGTCCGGCGACTCGGGCCGCCTGTTCGGTGCCATCACCACCGCCGAGATCGCGGACGCGGTCAAGGCGGCCGGTGGCCCGTCGATCGACCGCCGCAAGATCGAGGTCGCCCAGCCGATCAAGGCGACCGGCGAGTACGAGGTGCAGGTCCGCCTGCACGCCGAGGTCTCCGCGAAGCTGACCGTCAAGGTCGTCGCGGCCTGATCCGACGCACCACGAACGCCCCGCCCCGGTCCTCCGGGTGCGGGGCGTTCGTCGTCCCGTAGCGTGGCGTGATGGCCGAGACCCCTGACGAGCCGGAGCCCGCCCGCGACCGCGGAGGCTACCGGTCGGTGTTCCTGCCCATCGGGATCACCTTCTTCGTCCTCGGCCTCATCGGCCTCGCCTCGCAGTCGATGCGTCCCTCGGGGTTCGCGTTCCTGCCGATCGGGATCACGTTCCTGATCCTCGGCCTCATCACGCGCGACGACGAGGCGGACGACGACGACGTCCCCGAGCCCGCCGGCCCGGACGTCACGCCCCGGTGACCATCCACCGGTCGCCACGGGCGCGCCAGCCCGTGGTCGCCGCGCGCGCGAGCATGAACACCCCGGCGAACGCCGCCCACAGCCACGCCAGCCCGGCCCAGCCGTCGGGCGCCCAGGCCCGTACCGCGAGGGCGACCGGCAGGTAGGCCACCAGCGTCAGCATCCCGGCTCCGGCGAGGAACCGGCCGTCCCCGGCGCCGATCAGCACGCCGTCGAGGACGAACACCCACCCGGCCATCGGCATCAGCACCGCCGCGACCACCAGGCTCACCGTGACGGCGTGCCGGACGTCCGGGTCGGACGTGAACGCCGCCGACAGCCACCAGCCCGCGGCCCCCGTGACGACGCCGAGCACCGCTCCCGCGCCGACGCCCCAGGCGAGCGTGCGGCGCAGCAGGGCCCGGACCAGGGGCACGTCCCCGGCGCCGAGGGCGTGCCCCACCAGCGCCTGCGCCGCGATCGCGAGCGCGTCCAGGGCGAACGCGACGAACCCCCACACCGCGTTGACCACCTGGTGCCCCGCCAGCGCGACCGGGCCGAGGCCGGTGGCCACCCACACGGTCAGCAGGATCGCGGCCCGCAGCGACAGCGTGCGCAGCAGCAGCGGCGTCCCGGCGCGGATGCCGGCGACGACGCCGCCGACCGCCGGGGCCAGCGACGCGCCGGCGGCTCGCGCACCGCGGACCACCACCGCCACGAGGACGGCGCCCATGCCGAGCTGCGTCGCCGCCGTGCCGAGTCCCGAGCCCGCGATGCCCAGGCCCGCGCCGTGCACCAGGACGACGTTGAGCACCGCGTTCACGGCCGCCCCGGCCCCGGCGACCACGAGCGGCGTCCGGGTGTCCCGGAGGCCCCGCAGCGCGCCCGTGGCGGCGAGCACGAGCAGCATCCCGGGCAGGCCCGGGGCGGAGGCGCGCAGGTAGGTCGTCGCCTGGTCGGCGACGGCCCCGGTCGCGCCGAGCGCCCCGACGGCCCAGGGCGCGACGAGCAGGGTGACCGCGGCCAGCAGCACCCCGAGCCCGGCGGCCAGCCACAGTCCGTCCACCCCCATCTGGAGGGCGCCGGCCCGGTCGCCCGCACCGGAGCGCCGCGCGACGGCGGCCGTGGTCGCGTAGGCGAGGAACACGCACAACCCGACGACCGTCACGAGCAGCGTCGACGCGAGCGACAGGCCGGCCAGCTCGGTGGTCCCCAGGCGGCCGACGACCGCGGAGTCCACGAGCACGAACAGCGGCTCCGCGACGAGCGCGCCGAGCGCCGGGACGGCGAGCCCGAGGATCTGGCGGTCGACGGTGGACGGGATCTGTCCGAGGCGTGACATCCGGGCCAACTTCTTTCCTGTCCACACCGGTTGACGGTGTTCGTGCGGGTGAGAGGGCCGTGATGACGCGGTTGTCCGGCTTCATCCACACCTGTGTCCACGACCTGTGGACAAACCCCCGGTGCGGTCCACAGCCTTCCACAACGTCGTCCCCAGCCCCTGTGGACGTCTCGCTTGATGGGAGTCCGGGACGGGCCTACTCTCGCGTCGCGCGGGAAGCCCTCCGGGGGTCGGCGTGTCGGATGCCGGTGCTACACCTGGTGGCGGCGGTGGAGGCAGGACGACGAGGGCGGGCGAGCACGTGACGATCGAGGACCTGGAGTACGGGGCACCGGCGGGCCAGGGCCGGGCGGCGTTCGACCGCACCCCGCCGCAGGACCTGGACGCCGAGCAGAGCGTGCTCGGCGGCATGATGATCTCGAAGGACGCCATCGCCGACGTCGTCGAGGAGATCCGCGGCAGCGACTTCTACCGCCCCGCGCACGAGGCCGTCTACGACGCGATCCTCGACCTGTACGGCCGCGGCGAGCCCGCCGACGCCGTCACCGTCGCCGACGAGCTCACCAAGCGCGGCGAGATCGGCCGCGTCGGCGGCGTCCCGTACCTGCACACCCTCATCTCGATGGTGCCGACCGCCGCGAACGCCGGGTACTACGCCCGCATCGTGCGCGAGCGCGCCGTCCTGCGGCGGCTCGTCGAGGCCGGCACCCGCATCGTGCAGCTCGGCTACGCGACCGACGGCGGCGACGTCGAGGAGATCGTCAACAACGCCCAGGCCGAGGTCTACGCCGTCTCCGACCGGCGCACCACCGAGGACTACCACCGGCTCGGGGAGGTCGTCGCCGGCACCCTCGACGAGATCGAGTCCGCCGGGCACCGCGGCGAGGGCATGGTGGGCGTGCCCACCGGGTTCGCCGACCTCGACCGGCTGACCAACGGACTGCACCCCGGTCAGATGATCGTCATCGCGGCGCGGCCGGCAATCGGAAAATCCACTTTGGCTTTGGATTTTGCACGCGCGGCTTCTATCAAGCACGGACAGGCATCGGTGGTTTTCTCGCTCGAGATGAGCCGGTCCGAGATCACCATGCGACTGCTCTCCGCCGAGGCCCGCGTGCCCCTGCAGAAGATGCGCAACGGCTCGATGGGCGACGAGGACTGGCAGAAGCTCGCGCAGATCCAGGGCAAGCTCACCGAGGCGCCGCTCTTCATCGACGACTCGCCGAACATGTCCCTCATGGAGATCCGCGCGAAGTGCCGGCGGCTCAAGCAGAAGCACGACCTCAAGCTCGTCATCATCGACTACCTGCAGCTGATGTCCTCGGGCAAGCGCGTCGAGTCCCGTCAGCAGGAGGTCTCCGAGTTCTCCCGTGCGCTCAAGCTCCTCGCCAAGGAGCTCGAGGTCCCCGTGATCGCCCTGTCCCAGCTGAACCGTGGCCCCGAGCAGCGCACCGACAAGAAGCCCGCGATGAGCGACCTGCGTGAGTCCGGGTCCATCGAGCAGGACGCCGACATGGTCGTGCTGCTGCACCGCGAGGACGCGTACGAGCGGGAGTCGCCCCGAGCGGGCGAGGCCGACCTGATCGTGGCCAAGCACCGTAACGGGCCGACGGACGTCATCACCGTGGCGTTCCAGGGGCACTACTCGCGGTTCGTGGACATGCAGGCCTGAGGTCGGCTGTTGCCGCGGGTCGTCGAGATCGGGAGTCGACGGTGTACGTGCAGATGACGCGCGACGAGGCGGAGCGCAGGTTCGCCGAGTGGGTGGGGGCTGAGGACGACCGCCGCGCCATGCTCCACGCGCGGGTCGCTGCCACGGGCGGCCCGGTCCTGGCGCCGACGCTCGACAGCCTGCGTCCGCTGAACGTCTGGTACCACGCGCGAGCCGTGGAGGCGCAGGAGGACCCGTCGCCGGGTCGTCCGCCGTGGGCGCCGCCGCCGAACCCGGACTTCGTGCCCCGGCCCGGGGGACCGCGCCCGGCGAGCGACGCCGTCATGCGGCTGTGGGACCTCGTCACCGTCCACGTCGCCGACGTCCTGCGCGCGCAGCTACCCGGTTCGACGTGGATCTGCTTCCGCAACGGCGACCGGCGCGACGACCGCAACGGCAAGCCGATGCTGGACATCGGCTGGCCCGACAACCCGGTGGACGTCATCGTGCTCGCGCACGGCAGCGTCCCGGCGGCGGTGAGCAGCGGACGACCGTTCGTGCCCGACGACCTGCACGACAAGGTCGTGCGGACCCTCGCGCAGTTCGAGGCGTATCGGAGCGCCCGTGGCTGAGGAGCTCGTCCTCGCCGCGGGCCACCCGGACGACTTCCTCGTCGGTGTCCTGCCCGCGCTCGACGAGCCGCTCGCCCACACGCTGCTCAGCGCGCTGGGCGTGGACGTCTCTGCTGCGCCGGAGGGGATCCTCGACGCCGGTGGGGGCACGGTCTTCTGGCAGGTCGCCCTCGAGACCGACGCGCAAGGGGTGCTCAAGCAAGCTCGCGGGCGAGGTGTACGGCGACCCGCCGGTGGCCCGGGAGGACGTTCGTGCCCTGTGGGTGACGTTGCAGGACCTGGCCGCCGCGCTGGGCGCACGTGCGTGGGTGCGCATCGGGGGAGCTGCGGAGCCGCTGACCGAGGGCCTGCTGGCCGCGGTGGTGGGAGCGAGCAGCGATGATCATGGCTGAGGCGGGTAACCGTGGCAGGCGTGCTGCGGCCCGCGGCCCCGACCCCAGGCGACGGTCGAGAGCGTGTGGACGAACTCGTCGACGACGTCCTCGACGCGCTCGCCGGTAGCTCGGAGGTTCTCTCGTCCCATGTCCGTGTAGACGACCCGATAGCCTCCCTCGGGAGCACGTTCGAGGATGACGAGCTCGCTGCTGAAGGCCGTGTCGAATCCCTCGACGTAGAAGTCGAGTCCGTTGCGGTACCCCCTGGAGACGGCCTCCCGGAAGGCGACCCCGAGCGCGGGGTCTGGTTCGACCGCGGCGTTCACCGTGCCGACCTCCTCAGGTCCGGGTCGGGAAGGCTACCGCGCTCGTCGAGGACCGGATGACTCGATCCCGGGGGTGCCGGGACGGGGCGTGGCGGCCGGGGCAGCGACCCGTGGGCGTGCGCCGCGCCCTTGAAGCTCCGGATCACCGGGGCGGTCTCGATCTGCTGGACGCCGGGCAGCGCGGCCAGCGGTCCGGTGAGGTACGTGTACAGCGCGGTCGTGCTGCTCGGGACGATGCTGGCGTAGAGGTTGGTCCGCCCCGTCGTCGCCGCCGCGAAGGCGACCTCCGGCTGGGCGGCCAGGGCCCGACCTGCCGTCGCGATGTCGCGCGGTGAGACGGTCAGCCAGACCAGGGTCGGGACGCCCGCCCCGAGGGTGCTGCGGTCGTAGTCGATGTCGAAGTAGAGCACGCCGCTGGCGCGCAGCGCGGTGACGCGGCGTCGGACGGTGCTGGCCGGGGTGCCGGTCCGGGCGGCGAGGTCCTCCACGGAGGTCCGCCCGTCGGCGGCCAGCAGGGCCAGCAGGGCGCGGTCGGTGTCGTCCAGGTCGGCCGGCCGCTCGGTGTCCACCGGCGGGACGCCGGCCTCGAGCAGCCGTACCTGCTCGTCGGTGAGCAGGCCCGCCTTGAGCAGCGGGCCGGCCGCGTAGC
This sequence comes from Cellulomonas sp. KU4C, assembly GCF_056868065.1. Taxonomy (NCBI): domain Bacteria; kingdom Bacillati; phylum Actinomycetota; class Actinomycetes; order Micrococcales; family Cellulomonadaceae; genus Cellulomonas; species Cellulomonas sp. KU4C. The sequence continues at coordinate 1,108,356 of NZ_CP200322.1, forward strand.
CGAAGAAGACGTGCAGCAGCTGCTGCGCGCTGACGTCGACGATGCGCTGCGTCCGCGGGAAGCTTGGTCAGCAGCAGCGCGTCCGTCTCCTGCAGGTCGCGGGCGCGGGTCGAGCAGACGACCTCCGTGCCGCCGGAGGTGATGCTGACCCAGGAGGTGTCCGGTCGGCGTGCCAGGGCCTCGGCGATCGGCACCGCGGCGTCCGGGGTGGTCCGCGCGCGGACGAACCACGACACCTCCCCGAGGCGCTCGGGGTGGGTGAGCCCGACGATCCGCACCCGGCCCGACGCGCGCATGCGACCGCACCGGCGCGCCACCGTCTGGTCGGAGGTCCCGAGGACGTCGGCGACGTGCCGGAACGGGGCGCGGGCGTCGATCTGGAGGGCGGCGAGGATCTGCTGGTCGAGGAGGTCGAAGGTGTCGAGTCTCACCGTCGACACGGTAGCGGTGTCGATATCCGCCGTGATGCGACGCCCGGCTGGGGGTAGGGCGGAGCGGCGCCGAGGGTGGCGGCAGCGGCGACGGACGCCGCACCTGACTCGTGAGGATCCTCGATGCGCAAGTGGTCTCCGCTCGTGGCCGTGTGCCTCGGCACGTTCATGCTGCTCGTCGACGTCACCATCGTGAACGTCGCCCTCCCCTCGATGGCGCTGGCCCTCGACAACTCCTTCACCTCCCTGCAGTGGGTCATCGACGGCTACGCCCTCTCCCTGGCCGCCCTGCTCCTCGTCGCGGGGTCGCTGGCCGACCGCTACGGCCGGCGCGGCGCCTACGTGGTCGGGCTGATCGTGTTCGCCCTGGCGTCGCTGGCCTGCGGGCTCGCGCCCTCCGCCGGGGCGCTGATCGCCGCCCGGCTGGTCCAGGGCGTCGGGGCGGCGGCGATGTTCGCCGCGACGACCGCGCTGCTCCAGAGCTCCTACAGCGGTCGTGACCGCGGGACCGCCTTCGGCGTCTGGGGCGCGGTCAACGGCGCGTCCGCGGCCGCCGGCCCGCTGCTCGGCGGCGTGCTGACGCAGGGGATCAGCTGGCGCGCGATCTTCCTGGTGAACCTGCCCGTGGCCGTCGTCGCGGTCGTGCTCGCGCTGCGGGTCCTGCCGGAGACGAAGAGCACCAGCGGCCGCGTCGACGCCCTCGGTGGGCTGACCTTCACCCTCGCGACGGCGGCCGCGGTGTTCGGGCTGATCAGCGGCGGCGAGCACGGGTGGGGGGACACGACGACCGTGGCGTCCTTCGCGGTGGCCGCGGCCGCGCTGGCCGGTTTCCTCGTCGTCGAGCGGCGCGGCGCGCACCCGCTGCTCGACCTCGGCCTGTTCCGCCGGCCGTCCTTCGTCGTGCTGATGCTGACCGCCGTGATCCTGTCGGCGGCCGCGTTCGGGCCCTTCGCCTACACGTCCATCTGGTTGCAGTCCCTGCTGGGGCTCGGCCCGATCCGCGCGGGGCTGGTCGTGCTGCCGCTGAGCGTCGCGTCGTTCGCCGTGTCCGCGTTCCTCGGCCGCCTGCTGCACGGACGCTCGCCCCGGCTGCCGGTGGGCGTCGGGATGCTGCTCATCGGCGCGGGCTCCCTGCTGATGATGCTCGTCGCGAGCACGTCGGGCTGGGTCGTGCTGCTGCCGGGGCTGGTCGTCTCGGGGCTCGGTGTCGGCCTGGCGACGCCGGTGCTGGTCTCCGCGGTGCTGGCGACGGTGCCCGGTCACCGGACCGGGATGGCCGGGGGAGCGGTGACCACCTTCCGTCAGCTCGGGATGGCCGTCGGCATCGCCGTGCTGGGCACGGTGTTCGCGGGACGCATCGCGGACGTCGTCGCCGGCGGCTCGGTCCCGGACCCCGGTGCCGTCGCCGGGGGGCTGTCCAGCGGCGGAGCGGCGCAGGTCCTCGCCGCGGCTCCCGCCCCCAACCGCGCGGCCCTCACGGCGCTGGCGCACCGGGCGTTCGCGTCCGGGCTGGACGACGTGTTCCTGGTCTGCGGGGTGAGCGCGCTGGTGTGCGGGGTGCTCGTCCTGGCTGTCGTCCGCGACAGCCGGGCGGACGCCGAGCAGCCCGCGCCGACGCCGGTGGCGACCGGCGCGCCCTGAGCCGTGCGGACCTCGGACCCGCGGTGACTCACCCGTCCACCGCCCGGGTCAGGTCGAGCACCGCCGCCGCCAGCGCGCCGGGCGCCTCCAGGGCGACGTGGTGCCCCACCCCCGGCAGCAGCACGGAGGTGAGGTCCCCGCTGACGACCTGCCGGAGCGTCGCCGCCGTGAGCTTCGCCCCCGGAGCCGCCGACCGCGAGGGCCGGGACGGCGACCGGGTGGCGGCGCGCGATCTCCTGGTTCTGCGCTCCTTCGGCCAGCATCGACCGGTACAGGCCGGCGGCGCCGCGCCAACCGCCGGGTCGCGCGAACGTGCGCGCGAGCTCGTCGAGGTCGGCCTCGGTGACGGCGCCCGCGACGGCGGTGGTGGTCGGGAACCACCAGCCCAGCAGGTCGCGCTCGCGGCCGGTGAGCAGCAGGTCGGCGATGCCCGGTGCCGCGAGGGCGCCGATGTGCCAGGAGCCGCCGCGGGTGACGTCGGCGAACGCCTCCAGCCCGAAGCCCGCGAGGCCCATCTCGACCGCGGTGAGGCTGGCGACGTCCTGCGGGTACGCGGTCGCGAGGCGCAGCAGGGTCCCGCCGGCGATGTCCTGACCGACGAGGTGCACCGGCCCGGCGCCGAGGGCCGCGATCAGCTGGTGCAGGTCCTCGGCGGCGACCGTGCTCGTGACGGTGTCGTCGGCGACGGCGGAGTCGCCGAACCCGCGCAGGTCGACGGCCACCACGCGGTGGTGCTCCGCGAGCAGCGGGACCAGCCGGTGGAACGCCCACCAGGTCTCGGGGAACCCGTGCACGAGCAGGACCGTGGTGCCGCGGGTGCCGGCGGTGACGTGGTGCAGGGTCGTGCCGTTGACCTCGGTGCGGTGGTGCTGGACCGGGGGGATGGTCGCGGTGGGGTGGGACATGGTCTTCTCCTCGATAGACAACGTGGTTGTCAGTCTCTGAGTGCGCAACCTTGTTGTCAATGCCCCGGGGTCGACCTAGCATCGGGGCATGGCGACGAGCGGGAGCGGGGTGCGCCTGGCGCGCCTGCTGATCGAGGGGTTCGAGGCGCTGGTCCAGGAGGTCGTCGCAGAGCTTGACCGCCGCGGCCATCCCGGGGTCAGCGCGCACCTCGAGTTCGCGCTCTCCGCGATCACCGAGGGCGCGGACAACGCCTCCGACCTCGGGCGGGCGCTCGGGGTCAGCCGGCAGGCAGCGGCGAAGTCGGTGGCGACGCTGGAGCAGCTGGGCTACGTCGACCGCGTCGCCGACCCCGCCGACGCCCGGCTGAAGCGGCTGCGGGTGACGCCGCGCGGTGTCGAGATGATGGCGATCGGCGCGGCCACGTTCGACGAGCTGCGGACCCGGTGGGTGCGGTCCCTCGAGCCGGGGCGAGCGGAGCTGGTCGAGGACGCGCTCGCGCGGCTGACCCCCCGGGCGGGCTGACTCCGCGCCCGCGCCGCGACACCGCGCCCGCGCCGCGGTCGAGCGCGGAACCGCCCCCGCGCCGGCCGCGCCCCCGCTAGCGTGCCGCCATGTCCTCCCGCACCCGGCTCGCGGTCACGGCCGCCCTCGCCACCGCGGTCGTCCTCACCGCCTGCGCGAGCCCGACCGACCTGGGCGAGGAGGTCGCGAGCGACGCGGTGCAGGGGTTGCTGGCCCCGGCGGTGTTCCACTCGTACGCGCCGGACGTCGTGGAGTTCGCCGAGCACGTCCAGGGAGCGACGCAGGACACCGGGATCGTCATGTTCGCCGTCGAGGAGGGCGACGCGGCCGCACGGGACGACGGCGAGGCGATCGGCTGGATCAGCCTCGGCCTGACCGTCTCCGACACCCGGGCGCCGACCGGCTACTGGGAGTCCGAGCGCGAGCAGGATCCCGGTCCGTACTGCTACCGGGTGGCGTTCGACCACTGGGGCGTCGAGGACATCCGGGGGACCGACTGCCCGGAGCGGCTGGTGGCGGTGCCGGCGCCGCCGTCGGAGCACCCGGAGGTCGCGACGAACGCCGAGGACGCCGTCTGGTCCGTCCTCTCGGCGCTGCCCGCGGACCTGCCGTCCGGGTCGACGATCGCCCAGCGGGTCACCGCGGCGCTGGAGCCGCACGCGAACGGCGTCACGCCGCTGGCTGAGGTCACGGTGGAGGTGCAGGACGGGGTGGTCGCGGTGGCGACCGGGGACGACGACGACTGCGTGCTGGTCGCGCGGTACGCCGACGGGGTGGTCGAGGACGTGTACGTCCCGTCGGTGTACCTGATGCCCGGGGAAGCTGGGTGCCGGGCGTCGACGGCGTTCGCGGACCTGCGCCCGCCGCACTGACGCGTCACGCGCCGATGAGGTCCGGCGCGCCGCGGTGCTCGTCCCAGTGCCGGGCCAGCCAGTCGACCTGCCGGTCGCGCAGGTGCACGGTCAGGGGCTCGTCGTGCAGGCGGGCGTACTGCGGATAGGCCGCCAGGTCCGGAGCGACGTCCACCCGCAGGTCGGACGGGTCGACGGCCAGGGCCCCGTCGTCGAACAACCGGTGGATGTCCCGGCGGAGCATCAGGCCGCCGTGCTCGTCGTGGGTGCCGAGCTGCGCGTAGCTGTACAGGTGGCCGGCCTCCAGCACGCGAGCGGGAGCGTCGCCGGTGAAGGCGCAGACGCTGCCCTGGCTGGCGAGGAGATGGTCCCGGAACTGCCGCTGACCGCGTCGGACCCGGACGAGGGCGTGGCCGAATCCCTGCGGGATCTGGATCCGGACGCCGGGCGGCCCCCAGCTCAGGTCGACCCGGGCCGCCACCCGGTCGACGGCCCGCCGGGCACCCCTGGCGACGAGCGCCTCGTGGAACCGGGGCCAGTCGAGCGGTCGCATCGCGTTGAACTCGCGAGGGTGCACGGTGAGGGACCGGATCTCGGGGCCGTCGAGGAGGCCGTCCAGGCTGGTCCAGGCTGCGTCGTACCGCGCCTGGTAGCGGACCACGTCGACGACGTCGGCGCGGGCGACCTCGAACGCGTGCCCGCACTTCATGCACCGGTACCGCGGCAGGACCGTGGCACGGTCGGAGATGCGGGTGGTGTCGCACCGGGGGCAGCGGTTCAGCACCTTGGTGCCGGCGGAGGTCGCGATCTCCTCGACGACGGAGACGCCGAGTAGCCGCCGCTTGTCCCACAGGGCCACCGGGTCACCGACGCGGATCTGCGTGTGGTTCGGGACCTTGCTGTCCCAGGAGTAGAACGAGTCGACCTGGTCCGCGTAGCCGTCGTTGCCTCCGTGCCCCCGGTCGCTGCCGGCGGCCATCAGCAGCCACGCACGCTCCTGCTCGGCGCCTCGCACGAGTCACAGCTTCGCACGGCGAGGCGCTGAGCAGGAGCACCGTGGCTCACCGCGCCGACGCCGACCACCACGACCTTGCCGTGCACCCGCCCGGCCTCGGCTTCCGCGTGGATCGCGGGCAGCTCCCTCAGCGGCAACCGGTCCGCCGCGGGCGTGTTTCTCGGGGAACCCCTCGACCCGGCGCACTGCGTCGCCGACCGTGTCGCCGGTCATCCGGGCGACGATCGAGCGCCTCGAGGCTCTCCTCATCCAGGCTGGTGACCGCCGTGCCGCGGCCCTTGTGTCAGGTTCCGCTCGGCCCCGAGCAACGCATCGAGGTCATGGATCTCTTCGGCTTCTGAGCGCTGCGACTCCAGCTCGCGACGGTGGCCATCCCAGTCGGCATACCGCTCAGCGACGATCTGCTCGACGTGGCTGTGTGCCACCGATCCGGCGCCGGTCAGCACGGGATACTCGTTGAACTCGATGAACCGGTCCGTCTGCACGGCCCAGTCCGCCATCGACGTCGTCTGACGGCGTCGGGCCCGGCCCTCGGCGAAGTCCAGGAACTGGGTGGTCAGCAGGTTCAGATCGCTGACCTCTGCCTCGGTGAGGTAGTTCTTCGCCACGGTGGCGTCGGCCTTGCGCGGCCGGTTGCCCTTCCACGTCGTCAGGCCCAAGGTGCCCGACGCCGGGTTGCAGCGCTCCCGGATCAGCTCGCCAGCGGTGCGGCCCGTCACAGCGTGCAGGAGCTTGTTCTGGATGGTGGCGAAGAAGGTCCGCGCGGTGTCGCTGGTGCTGTCGTAGTCCGCGCTCGTGGTTGCGAACAGGTCGCGGACCTTGAGGTAGAATCGCTTCTCCGAGGCCCGGATGTCCCGGATGCGCTCGAGCAGCTCGTCGAAGTAGTCCGCGCCCGGGTCCTTGAGACGCTCGTCCTGGAGTGCGAAGCCCTTGACGAGGTACTCCGTCAGCACCGTCGTGGCCCACTGACGGAACTGGACCGCACGGGGCGTGGTCACCCGGTACCCGACCGCCAGAACCATGTCGAGGTTGTAGAGGTCGACGCGGCGCCGGACCTCACGTGTGCCCTCCTGGCGAACCAGAAACTCAGACTTTCGGGTTGCCTCGCCGACCTCGCCGTCGGCGAGCACCCTCGCGACGATCTGCCCGACGTTCTGCGGTGTGGTGCCGTAAAGGTCTGCCATCTCTGTGCGTGTGAGCCACACCGTCCCGCCGACCGCGCGCAGCTGAACGACCGCACCGCCGTCGTCGGCGCGGTAGAGGATCAGCTCACCGGCGGGTTCGCTCACGCGTCGACGTCCTCCATGAACTCGGCAGCCATGTCGACAGGATCATCGCCCATGGCACTGACATCGGCTGTGAACCCGTCCGGACCCAGGAGCTCGATCTCGTGGTGCGCGGTCGATGGGGGTCGTCGTCATGGGAGACGACGAGCGGGGGTCGCGGACTCCAGCCTTGCCGCCCGAGCGTTCCAGGTCGGGCGTCCGGGACTTGCCCTACGGGTGGACGGGCGGGCCGCGGCGGCGGTGGCACCGGTGTTCGCCCCCCGCCGGGTTCGACGACTGGCACATGTCGGCGGGGCTCGCGACGCGGCAGGCGACCGGCACCGGGGTACCGCGGACGCGGTAGTGCGGATCGTCGCGGTGGACGATTCGCCGCGCGGCGCGCTCGGGAAGCCTGGAGGACGTCCCCAGCCGTCCTGCCCCAGGAGTCCCCATGTCCACGTTCCTCTCACGCGTCGGGCGCTTCAGCGCCCGCCACCGGCTGGTGGTGGTCGTCGCCTGGCTGGCGGTCTTCGCCGCGCTCGCCGGGATCCTCGCCGTCAACGGCTCGGGCGAGAGCGCCCAGGAGACCATCCCGGGCTCCCGCGCCACCCAGGCGCTCGACCGGATGGACGACGCGTTCCCCGCCGCCGAGCCGACCGGCGACACCCTGCAGCTGGTGGTCGCCCCCACCGACGCGCCCGTCACCGACCCGGCCGTGGTCGCCCAGGTCGAGGCCCTGCTCGCGCAGGCCGCGCAGCTGCCCGGCGTCGAGGCGGTCAGCGACCCGTACGACGCGGCGCAGCCGTTCGTGTCGCCCGACCAGGAGGTCGCGGTCGCGACGGTCACCTACGGCGCCCTGTCCGAGACCGGCCAGGAGGACGCGTACGCGGCGGCGCTCGCGTTCCAGCAGGACGCGCCCGAGGATCTCGGTGTCGAGCTCGGCGGGAACCTCGTCCCGCTCGGCGCCCCGGACCCGGGGATCGGCGAGGGCGTGGGCGTGCTGGTCGCGTTCCTGGTGCTGATGCTGACGTTCGGCTCGCTGCTCGCGGCCGGGGCGAACCTGCTGATCGCGGTGTTCGGCGTCGGCGTGGGCGTCGTGGGGGTGCTCGCGTACGGGTCGCTGACCCCGATCGGCGAGAACTCCATCATCCTGGCGTCGATGCTCGGCCTCGCGGTGGGCATCGACTACAGCCTGTTCATCCTGTCCCGGTTCCGCACCGAGCTGCGTGGCGGTAGGTCCGTCGAGGACGCGATCGCGCGCGCCGCCGGGACCGCCGGGACGGCCGTGGTGTTCGCGGGCCTGACGGTGATCGTCGCGCTGGTCGCCCTGATCGTGGCGGGCATCGGGTTCGTCACCGAGATGGGTGTCGCCGGGGCGTTCGGGGTGCTCGTCGCCGTCGCGCTCTCGCTCACGCTGCTGCCGGTGCTGATGCGCTCCCTCGGGCACCGGGCCCTGTCGACCAAGCACCGCCGCGACCTCGCCGAGGGGCGGACCTGGCACGAGGGCGACCACGCGCGCCGCGGGTTCCTCGCGGCCTGGGGCTCCGCGGTGGTGCGCCGCCCGGTGCTCGCGGTGCTCGCGGCGGTGGGTGTCCTGCTCGTCGTCGCGTCGCCGATGCTCAGCATGAAGACGGCGTTCAGCATCCCCGGCGGCACCGACCCGCAGTCGACCGAGCGCGCGGCGTACGACCGGGTCGTCGCCGAGTTCGGCGGGATCCAGAGCCCGCTGATCGTGCTCGCGGAGGGCGACGACGTGGCCGACGCGACCGCCACCGTCGAGGCGCGGCTCGCGGACCTGCCCGGGGTCGCCCGGGTGCTGCCGGCCGAGGTCGCGGCGAGCGGGGACCTCGCCCGCGTCACCGTGATCCCCACCGGTGGCCCGATCGACGACTCGACCACCGAGCTCGTGCACCTGCTCCGTGCGGACGCCGACACGGTCGCCGGCGTGCACCTCGAGGTCACGGGGGAGACGGCCGTCGGCGTCGACCAGACCGCCGCGCTGAACACCGCCCTGGTGAAGTACCTGGTCGTGATCGTGCTGATCTCGCTGGCGCTGCTGGTGCTGCTGTTCCGGTCGCTGCTGATCCCGGTGGTCGCGACGCTCGGCTACCTGCTGTCGGTGGGCGCCTCGTTCGGGGCGAGCACGGCTGTGTTCCAGTGGGGCTGGCTGCCGCAGCTCATCAACGCCCCGCAGGGCGACCCGATGATGAGCCTGCTGCCGATCCTGCTGGTCGGGGTGCTGTTCGGGCTCGCGATGGACTACCAGGTGTTCCTGGTGTCGCGGATCCAGGAGATGCACCACCGGGGTCTGACGCCGAAGCAGGCGGTGCTCGAGGGGTTCTCCCGGTCGGCGCCGGTGCTGGTGGCCGCGGCCACGATCATGACGGTGGTGTTCGCCGGGTTCGCGACCAGCACGTTCTCGGTCGCCGCGTCGATCGCGTTCGGCCTGATGGTCGGCGTGCTGGCCGACGCGTTCGTGGTCCGGATGGTGCTGATGCCCGCGCTGCTGTCGCTGCTGGGCCGGTCGGCCTGGTGGATCCCCGCGTGGCTCGACAAGGCCCTCCCGCACGTCGACACCGAGGGCCACGCGCTCGAGGCGACGGACGCCGCCCCCGCCCGCGAGTCCGTCCCCGCCTGACCGGCGGCGGCGCGCGGGGTCACGGCGGGAAGGACGCCCGCAGGTACCCCGCGTAGCCGCCGGGGGTGCGGCCCGTCGTGCGGCCGGAGGTCAGGACGTCCGCGGCGTCGGACGGCCGCACGTCCACCCGCGGGTCCGCGCGCAGCCGCGCGACCAGGTCGACGTCCTCGTGCTCGGGCAGGGTCGCGAACCCGCCCGCGCGCAGGTACGCGTCGGCGCGCACGCCGAGGTTCGCGCCGTGCACGTGGCCGTTCGGCCGGCCGGGCACACGGGTGGACCGCCACGCCGCCACCTGGCGCCCGGTCAGGTCCCGGGGGTCCGGGGTGACGGTCCCGACGACCACGTCGGCGCCGTCGTCCGCGAGCGCGCGCTGCACCGCGAGCCAGTGGACGGGGACCACCGAGTCGGCGTCCGTGCACGCCACCCAGACCGCGGCCGGGTCGTCGGTGCCGAGCGCGAGGGCGTGCCGGACGCCGGCCGCGCGGGCCGCGCCGACCGCCCGGTGCCGCACCTCGAGCACGGTGCACCCGGTCGCGCGGGCGATCCGTGCGGACCCGTCCCGGCAGTCGTCGAGCACGACCACGACGTCGACCGGCAGGTCCACCGCGCCGCGCGCCGCGGCGACCGACGCGAGGCACGCCGGCAGCAGGGCCTCCTCGTCGTGCACCGGCACGACGACCACCAGCCGGGCCAGCGGCGGCCGGGTCGTCACGGCGCCAGCCCCTCGCGCTGCGCGACCGACCTCGGGTCGGCGGACCAGACATCGAGCGCGACGTCGAGGTCCCGGTAGGTGGACAGCCGGGTCAGGCCGAGCGCGCGGTCGAGGGTGCGGTGCACGTCGTCGCCCGGCTGGGTGTAGTCCGCGACCGGGTGCCGCCAGTGGCACGCCAGCACGGTGCCGCCCGACGTCAGCGCGGCGCGGACCCGGCCGGCCAGGGCGATCAGCTCCGGGCGGGTGAGGTAGTACCCGACCTCGGACAGGACGACCAGGTCGTGCGGGCCGCCGGGCACGCCGGTGCGGACGTCGTGCTGCTCGACCGTGACGTGCGGGGCGTCCGCGAGCCGCGCGCGGGCCGACGCGACGGCGGGCTCGACGAGGTCGGTCGCGAGCACCCGGTCCGCGCGACCCGCCAGGTCGGCGGTCAGCACCCCGACGGAGCAGCCGACCTCGAGCACCGCGACGTACCGGGGGTCCGGCAGCGCGGCGAGGGTCAGGGCCCGCTTGCGCTCCTCGTACCAGCGGGTCGCGAGCCGCCACGGGTCGGCGCGGCGGGCGTAGACGGCCTCGAAGTGCTCGGCGCCGACCCCCGCCGGCGGGGGCGCGGACGCCACGTACGCCTCGACGTCCCGGTCGGCGCGCCGCAGCTGCTCCGGGTGCAGCGGGGCGGCGTCCTCGGGGGCGGACGACCACGGCTGGGTCTGGGTGACGTGCCGGGCCAGGGCGCGCCGCTTCGCGGTCACGTCCGCGTCGTCGAGCGGCAGCACCCGCAGGTCGTCCCACGGCACGTCCGGGTGGTCGGGCGTCGCCCAGTGCCACAGCCACACCGGGTACTCCAGCAGCCGCGCGCCGAGCTCGGTCGCGAGCACCGCACCGATCTCCCCGGCGACCCGGTGGTCGCGGTGCCCGTCGCCGCGCCACGGCACGACCAGGGTGTCGACGGGGTCGGTGCCGATCGCCGTGCGCAGCGCCGCGGTCAGGGCGTCGCGGTCCTCGCGCACCGAGCCGTCGCGGAAGCCGAGCAGCCGGACCGGCGACGCGGGGGACAGCGACGCCACCGCGTCCGTGACCTCGGCGGCGCGCAGCCGGGTCAGCTCCGTCGGCGGCAGGGTGCGGGACCCGGGGTGCGACCCGGAGCCGTCGGTCAGCACCACCACCTCGGCCGGGCGGCCCGTGACCGCGAGCCGCCGCAGCAGGCCGCCCGCGCCGATCGTCTCGTCGTCGGGGTGCGCGGCCACGACCACCGTGCGGCCGGCGGGCAGCGCGAGGCCCGGGAGGTCCGCGAACCGCTCGCTCGCCTCCCACACCGCGGCGGGTGTCCCGGCCGCCCGGCCGTCGAACGTCACCACGGCGCGGGCCCCGCGGCGAGGGCGGCGCCGAGCGACGCGTCGTCGCGCTCGGCGTGCTGCTGGCGCACGTACACCTCCAGGTCGGCGACCCGCTTGGCGTGCTCCGGCTCCTGGGTCAGCGGTCCGGGGCCGAGCGCGTGCGCGGCGATCCGGAGCACGTCCTCGCAGGTCCGGGCGACGGTGGCCCGGACCCGCTTCGCCAGCAGCCGGCCCTCGGCGCGCGCGGCGTCGTCCTCGGGGTCCCGCCCCAGCCGGGTCGCGGCCCCCGACGCGTCGACCCGCAGCGCCGCCGCGGCCAGCGTGGTGCGGGCGGCGGTGAGCCGCTCGTCCAGGGCGCCCAGGTGCATCGCCAGCAGCCGGTCGTCCGGCCGGGTCGCCACGTGCGCGTGCACCCGACGCGCGAGGCCGACCGCGCCGCCGTACCAGCACGCGGCGACGCCGATCCCGCCCCACCAGAACCCCGGCCGGTTCAGGTACCACCCGGCGTCCGCGACGAGCGTGGCCCGCGCCCGGTCGAACCGGACCGGGGTGCTCGGGATCTCCACCAGGCCGCGGGCGGACCACGGCTGGTCGACGGGCACCACGCCGGGTCCGCGCAGGTCGACGGCCAGCAGCACGCGGCCGCCGTCCCCGGCCGGGCCGGTGACGGGGGCGGTGACCGGGGCGGTGACGAGCGCGGCGTCGAGGTCGGCGGCCAGCGAGCACCACGGCTTCACGCCGTCGAGCAGCCAGCCGTCGCCGTCCGGCGTCGCGACCAGCGTCGCGCCCGGTCCCTCGGCGGCGTACACGCCCCAGGTCGCTGCCACGCCCACGGTCGACGGCAGCGCCGGGGCGCCCGCCTGGTCGAGGACCGCGCGCGCGTCCAGGTGCGGCTCGGCGGCCCGGGCGACGGCGAGGTCGTGCGCCGCGAGCGTCGCGAGGTGCTCCCACAGCGCGGTCGTGGCGCCACCGCCGGGTCGCAGGTCGTCGGACCAGCCGGGCACGGCGCGCAGCGCGTCGGTCACGTCCGCCGGGACCGGCGGCGCCGGGGCGGCGGGTGCCGTCGTGCCGATGCGGACGGTGCGGGTGCCCTCGGACATGCGTCTCCTCGCCGGAGGTCGGTCAGGGCCGTGGGCTGGACCCGGGGCGCCGATCATCGCCCGCGACGGCGACGGCTGCCAGCGGGGCGCCGGCCGGCGGGCGCCGGGTGCTCGCCGTCGCGCCGAGCACCATCGCCCCGAGCACCACGGCCACGCCCACGACCTGCCGGCCGGACAGCGTCTCGGCGGCGAGGACCGTGCCCAGCAGCACGCCGGTGACCGGGTTGAGCAGGCCCACGAGCCCGACGGTCGCCGGCCCGAGCCGGCGCAGGGACGCGAACCACGCGACGTTCGCCAGGGCCGTCGCCACCAGGGACACGTACGCGAACCCGAGCAGGGCGGTGCCGTCGAGCGCGGGCGGTGCGCCCTCGACCACCACCGCCGCCGGGAGCAGCACCAGCGCGCCGGCCACCAGCTGCCACGCGGTCAGGGGCAGGACGTCGACCTCCCCGCGCCAGCGGGTGGCCAGCACGTAGCCGACCGAGGACAGCAGCATCGCGGCGACGGACGCGAGCACCCCGCCCGCGTCGAGACCCCCGCCGGTCCCGCCGCCCCCGCCGAGCATGACCGCGACCCCGGCGACGCCCAGCACGCCGCCGACCACCGCGCGGAGCCGGGGGCGCTGGCCGAGCAGCACCCACGCGGCGAGCATCATGGCGACGGGTCCGACGGCCATCACCGTCGAGGCGATGCTGGTGGGCAGGGTCTGCGCGGCGACGTAGACCAGGGCGAAGAACGCGCCGGTGGTCAGCGTCCCGAGCACGGCCGAGCGCCACCACCAGTCCCCGTGCGGCAGCCGCCGACCGAGCGCGAGCAGCAGCAGCCCGGCCGGGAGCGCGCGGATGACGGCTCCCCAGAGCGGGCTGTCGGCGGGCAGCGCGTGCCGGGTGACGTAGTAGGTGGTGCCCCACAGGACGGGGGCGAGCGCGGCGACGGGGATCCAGCGGCGGGTGTCTTCCACGGAAGCGATACTACCTTCCCCGGAAGGTAGTATCGCCGCATGAGCCCGACGCCCGACCACGTGGACCGCATCCAGCAGGAGTGGGCCCGTGAGCGACCCGACGTCGACGTCCGCCCCCAGGGCGTCATCGGCCGCCTGCACCGGCTCGCCCTCGCGCTGACCGACGAGATCACGGTCGTCTACCGGGAGCACGGGCTGGGCGAGGGGGAGTTCGACGTCCTCGCCGCCCTGCGCCGGGCCGGTGCGCCCTACGAGCGGGCCCCCGGGGAGCTCGCCGCCCACACGATGGTCACCACCGGCGCGATGACCAAGCGGGTCGACCGGCTCGAGCGCGCCGGCCTCGTCACCCGCCGGCCCAGCGCCACCGACGGCCGCGGCCGGGTCGTCGCGCTCACCGACGACGGGCTCGCCCTCATCGACCGGGCGTTCACCGCGCACATGGCGAACGAGCGGCGGCTGCTCGACCTGGTCGGCGAGCAGGACGCCGCGGCGCTGGAGCGGGTGCTGCGCCGCTGGCTCGCCGCGCTGGAGGACGTGCCTACGCTGACCCGGTGACCGCACCGCACGACCGCACCGCCGTCGACCTGCGCGACCGGCTCCGCGCCGGCGAGACCGGGCCCGAGGAGCTCACCGCGCACTACCTCGACCGGATCGCCACCGGCAACGAGGCCGTCGGCGCGTTCGTCACCGTCGCGCCCGACCTCGCCCGAGCGCGGGCGGCGGCGCTCGCGGCCACGGGACCCGACGGCACCGCCGTGCTCTGGGGGCTGCCCACCGGGGACAAGGACCTCACCGACCGCGCCGGCGTGCCGACAGGGTTCGGGTCGCGGGCGTTCGCCGGCGCCCACCGGTACGTGCCCGAGGTCAGCAGCGACGTGACGCAGGTGCTCGACGCCGCCGGCGTCGTCTCGCTCGGCAAGACCGCCGCCCCCGAGCTCGGCTTCCCCTCCTACACCGAGAGCCTCGCCGGGCCGCCCGCCCGCAACCCCTGGGACCGGACCCGCGGCACCGGCGGGTCCAGCGGCGGCGCCGCGGCGGCGGTCGCGGCGGGCCTGCTGCCCGTCGCCCCCGGGTCCGACGGCGGCGGGTCGATCCGCATCCCCGCCGCGGCCTGCGGGCTCGTCGGCCTCAAGACCACCCGCGGGCTGCTGCCCGCCGGCGGGGGAGTCGACTCCCTGGGCGGCCTCGTCGTGCACGGGCCGCTCGCGCGCACCACCGCCGACGCCGCGCTGCTCCTGGAGGGGTTGCTGCCGCGGACCGCGGACGGCACCGTCGACCACCCGCGGACGCTGCGCACCGCCGCCGGGCCGCGCGGGTCCTACCTCGACGCCGCGCAGCGCGGGCGGACCCCCGACGGCCCGCGCGCGATGCGGGTCGGCGTCAGCACGTTCAGCGCCTGGGAGGGCGCATACGACATCGTGCTCGGACCCGAGGCGCGCACCGCGCTCGACGTCGCCGCCGACGCCCTCACCGACCTCGGGCACGCCGTCGACGCCACCGGTCCCTGGGAGCCCGACCCCGGGTACGCGCCCGCGTTCCGGACCCTGTGGATGGCCGGCGCCGCGGCGGTGCCGCTCGACGACCCGGAGCGCCTCGCCCTGCTCGAGCCGCTGACCCGCTGGCTCGTGGAGCGCGGCCGGGCGGTCCCCGCCCGTGACCTGGTCGAGGCGGTCGGGGCGCTCGCGGCGTTCGAGCGCACGATGGTGGAGCGCGTCTCCCGCTACGACGCGGTGCTGCTCCCGGGCATGGCGATGACGCCGCGCCCCCTGGGCTGGTACGACGCCGGCGACCCCGAGCGGAACTTCGCGCAGCAGTGCGAGTACACCCCGTACACGTCGATGATCAACGTCTGCGGGCTGCCCGCCATCGCGCTGCCGGTGCACTGGGCCGACCCCGACGACACCGCGCCCGCGGGGCTGCCGATGGGCGTGCAGCTGGTCGGCCGACCCGGTGGCGAGCACACGCTGCTCGCGCTCGCCGCGCAGCTCGAGGACCGGCTCCGCTGGGCCGACCGTCGGCCGCCCGTCTGGTAGCCGGCCGCCGTCTGGTCGCCGGCCCGGGTCTGGTCGCCGGCCGCCCGTCTGGTCGCCGACGCGGGCCCGGTGGTGCGAGCGCCGCGTGCTCAGGCCGCGCGACCGCGACCGGCACCCCGCCGTGCCGCGTACGCCGCGGCCATCTGGTCGAACTCCTCCCGCGTCAGGCCCATCGCCTCGATGAGCTCGCCCCGGAGCCGGTCGTACGCGATCAGCTCGGCCGGCGTCCGGGGCGGCGGGGTCGCACGGAAGCGATCGCTGACCTCGGTCAGCCGGGCGTGATCGATCGGCCGGGTGCTCATGGGACGCACCGTACGGGCGGGGTCTGACACGGACCTGTGCCCAGTCGCCTCACCCCGCCAGGTGCGCCACCAGCCGGTCCAGCAGCTCGACCTGCGCGGTCACCAGGAGCGGCCGTGCCTCGTCGACGGTGAGCCACCGCAGCTCGCCGAGCTCGGGGAACGTCACCGTCCGGCCGCTGCGCGGCGGCCAGGTGATCGTCGCCTCGCTGACCGGGCCGCGGGTCGCGGGCAGCGCGTCGAGGTCGAGGTCCGCCTCCCGCGCCCAGGCGCGCACGACCTTGCCCGCGCGCTGCCGGACCTCGCCGAGGTCGACGTCGGGCCGCACCCCGACCGGGGCCGGGACGCCCACCTCCTCGGCGAACTCCCGCAGCGCGGTGGCGTGCGGGTCCTCGCCGGGCTCCGGCTCGCCCTTCGGCACGGTCCACGCGTGGTCGCGGCGCGCCCAGAACGGCCCGCCCATCCGCCCGAGCAGCACCTCGGTCCCGCCCGTCCCCGGTCGGTGCAGGAGCAGCCCCGCGCTGGTGGCGGTGGCTCGACCGGGGACCGTCAGCAGCCCGCCTCGTCGTAGCGGCACAGCAGCTCCCACGCCGTCTGCGCCTGGGTGGTGGCGTCGGTGCGGGCCGTGCCCACCAGGCTCTCGCCGCCCTCCGACCCGACCAGGGTGATCGCGGTACCGCGGCGTGTGACCGCGAGGTAGCTGCCGATGGCCTCGTCGAGGGGCGCGGAGGCGGACGACCCGTAGTAGTCGGTCGCGAGCCCGGCACCCTGCGCGCCGACGTCGAGCGGCTCGACGACGTACGTCGTGCTGGTGTCGGAGGCGTACGTGGTGCACGCCGTCAGCGCCGCGGTGATCCGGTCGGCCTCCGCGACGGCCGCGTCGGCGTCCGCGAACACCGCGACCTGCTGCACGCCGATGGCGGCCTCGGCCTCGCCGTCGCCCTGGGACACGGACCGCATCGCGGTCGCGGACTCCGGGGCGCCGGTGTCGCACGCCTGGGGGAACCGCCAGGCCACGACGCCCGCCGACTCCTGCCGCTGCCCGGGGTCGGCGTGCCACGCGGACTCGGGCAGCAGCACCTCGGTCGGCAGGTCGGCGGCGACGTCGCCCGTCCCGGTGGCCGGGGCGGACGGCTCCGCCGGGGTGGTCGGGTCGGCGGTCGGGGCCGCCGACGTCGCGGCAGGGTCGGCGTCGGCGCTCGCGCAGCCGCCGAGGGCGAGCGCGCCCACGGCCAGCAACGTCGTCGTCCGGGTCCGTGTCCAGGTCAGCATGGATCCACCCTGCCGAGGATCCCGCGGCGCCGCATCCCGTCCCGTCCCGCGCCGCGCCGCCGCGGCCCCGCGAGAGGTCACGACACGCCGGCCCGGTCCCCCGCGGACCAGCGTGTCGTGACCGCTCGACGAGCGAGGGCCGGGTCAGTCGGCGATAAACGCCAGGATGTCCTGGATCAGCGTGCGCTGGTACTCGCCGGAGATGCCGTGCGGCGCCCCCGGGTAGACCTTGAGCGTGCCGAGCTTGACCAGGTCGATGGACTTGTACGCGGCCGCCGCGATCGGGACGATCTGGTCGTCGTCGCCGTGCGCGATGAGGATCGGCACGTCCAGGGCCCGGAGGTCCTCGGTGAAGTCCGTCTCCGAGAACACCGCGACGCAGTCGTACGCGGCCTGCAGCTCGGCCAGCATGCTCTGCCGCCAGAAGTCGTCCCGCAGGCCCTGGCTGATCGACGAGCCGGCGCGGTTGGCGCCGAAGAACGACTCCGACAGGTCCTGGTAGAACTGCGACCGGTCCGTCAGGACGCCCTCGCGGATCCCGTCGAACACCTCGATCGGCGTGCCCTCGGGGTTGGTCGCGGACTGGACCATGACCGGCGGGACGGCGCCGACGGTGACGACCTTCGCCACACGCCCCTTGCCGTGCTGCGCGGCGTAGCGGACGACCTCGCCGCCGCCGGTGGAGTGGCCGATCACGGTGAGGTCCGTGAGGTCCAGCTGCTCGACGAGCGACGCGAGGTCGCGGGCGTAGGTGTCCATGTCGTTGCCGCCGGTGGTGCGGGACGACCGGCCGTGCCCGCGGCGGTCGTGCGCGATGGCGCGGTAGCCGGCGTCGGCGAGGACCTTGAGCTCGTAGGCCCAGGCCTCGGAAGCTCAGCGGCCAGCCGTGGCTGAGCAGGACGGGGCGGCCCTGGCCGTAGTCCTGGTAGAAGATCTCGGCGCCGTCGGGCGTGCTGACGTAGGGCATGGTTCCTCCTCGCGTGCGGGGTCCGGACCGACCTGCCGCAGGCGCTTGCCCCCGGCGTCCGTCCCCACCACGATGAGACCGCGCAGCGCCGCGCGGGCACCAGGAAGAAGACCGGCAGAACTCGCACCCCGCGGGTGCGGCCGACGGGGGAGACGGGCGGTCACGTGGGCGAGACGGACCTCGGGGCGCTGCTGCGACGGCACCGCCAGGGCGCGGACCTGACCATCGAGGAGCTGTCCGCGGCGTCCGGGGTGAGCGACCGGGGCATCGGGGACATCGAGCGCGGGGTGAGCCGCGGCCCCCAGCGCCGGACCGTCGAGGCGCTCGCGGACGCGCTGCACCTGACCGCCGACGACCGCGCGCTGCTGCTGCGGGTGGCCCGCACCGGGCGCCGACGCCCCGGGACCGGCACCCCGCACGCGCTGCCGCTGCCGCGTCGGGTGCCGGACTTCGTCGGCCGCGCGGCCGAGCGGGCCGCCCTCGCCGCCGCGCTCGGCGGCGCCCGGCCGGGGGAGGCGGCGCCGGTGGCCGTCGTCACCGGGCCGCCCGGGTTCGGCAAGTCGACGCTCGCGGCGCAGGTGGCCCGCGACCTGCGGGACCGGTTCGGCGAGCAGCTGTTCCTCGACCTGCGGGGCGTCGACCACGAGCCCGTCGCCCCCGACACCGCCGTGCGTCGGGTCGCGGAGGCGCTCGCGGCCGGGACGGTGCCGCCCGACCCCGCGGCCGCCGTCGAGCACGTGCGGTCGCTGCTGGCCGGGCGGGCGGTGCTGCTCGTGCTGGACAACGCCGCGTCCGAGGAGCAGGTCCGCCCGCTCGTCCCCGCGGAGGGCCCGGCCGCGGTGCTCGTGACCAGCCGCCGGGCGCTGGCCGGGCTGGACGGGGTGCACCGGTCCGCGCTGGGCCGGCTCGCGCCGGAGGACTCCGTCGCCCTGCTCGGCGAGATCCTGCCGGGGCGGGGCGACGACGGCGACCTCGCCCGGCTCGCCGCGCTGTGCGACGACGTGCCGCTCGCGCTGCGGATCGCGGGGAACCGGCTCGCCGCCCGTGCCGGCTGGTCGATCGGCGGGCTGGTGCGGCGGATGGCCGTCGACGAGCGTCGGCTGGACTCCCTCACGGCGGGCGACCAGCAGGTCCGCGCGGCGTTCACGTCCTCCTACGAGCAGCTCGGGCCGGGCGCCCAGCGGCTGCTCCGCCGGCTCGGGCTGGTGGACGCCCCGACGATCGGTGCCGGGCTCGCGGCCGCCCTGCTCGGGGAGACGCTGTGGCGCACCGAGGACCTGCTCGACGAGCTGGTCGACCTCAGCCTCGTGCAGCACCTGCCCGGCGACCGCTACCAGCTGCACGACCTGCTGCGCCTCTACGCGCGCTCGGAGCTGGACCTCCAGGAGGACGCCGCGGCGCGCGCGCAGGCCCGGGACCGCGCCGACGACTGGCTGCTGACGACGACCGTCCGCGCCGGCCGGCGGTTCGAGCCCGAGCACGCGGCCGACCCGGACCACGGACGCGTCGACGCACCGGGCGGGGACGTCGACCTGGGGGACCCGGACGCCGCCCAGCGCTGGCTGCGCGCCGAGTCCGCGAGCTGGCTCGAGGCGCTGCGCCGGGCGTCCGCCGCGGGCGCGCACGCCCGGGTCGCGGAGGTCGCGGACGCCCTGCACTGGTTCTCCGACCTGTGGGCGACGTGGGACCGGTGGGCCGAGGTCTACGACCGGTCCGCTGACGCCGCGACGGCCCTCGGCGAGGACCACCTGATCGCCGTGCACGAGGGCTACCGGGCGTGGGCGCAGGCCGTGTGCCGCGGTGACCTGCCGCGCGCCCGGGTGGCCGCGGACCGCGCCCTCGCCGCGGCGCGCCGGTGCGGTGACACGGCCCAGGAGGGCTGGGCGCTGAGCTACCGGTCGTGGATCTGCTCGCAGCTCGGCGACCTCCGCCCGGCCGAGGCGGACGCCCGGGCGGCCGTCGCGTGCATGCGGGCCGCCGGCGACCGGGAGGGCACCCCGCAGGCGATGCTGTCGCTGTCCAAGGCGCAGGCCCGGCTCGGCCGGCACGACGAGGCCGTCCGGACGATCCGCGCGACCATCGCCCGCGTCACCGACCCCGCGACCCGGCCCCGCGCGCAGGTGGCGGCGTTCACCGAGGCGAACGCCTACACCCACCTCGCGAGCACGCTCGCCCAGGTCGGGCGGTGGCCGGAGGTGGTCGAGGCGGCCGAGCAGGCGCTCCGCCTGGCCGCCCCGCTCGGGGTGCCGCGGATCGTCTCGGCCGCGCACCTGGCGCGCGGGCGGGCGCGGGTCGCGCTCGGGGACCCCGGCGCCGCGGTGGGCGACCTGGAGATCGCGGTCGCGCTGCGCAGCGAGCTCGGCGACGGCGCCCTGCTGGCTGCGGCGGCGGCCGACCTCGACCGGGCGCGGGCGTCGCTGGCCGGCGCCGGGACCGTCGCCGCGGGCTAGGGTCGACGGCATGTCGACCGTTCGCCTCGGAGTCCTCGGTGCCGCCCGGATCCTGCACGACGCGGTGGCGGTCCCCGCCGCGTCCGTCCCGGAGGTCGAGGTGACGGCGATCGCCGCCCGCGACCGGTCGCGGGCGCAGGCCACCGCCGACGCGGAGGGCATCCCGCGGGTGCTCGACGACTACGACGCCCTGCTCGCCGACCCCGACGTCGACGCGGTCTACGTCCCGACCCCCGCGGCGCTGCACGGACCGTGGATGCGCCGGGCGATCGCCGCCGGCAAGCACGTGCTGTGCGAGAAGCCGTTCACCGCCAACGCGGCGGAGGCCGAGGAGATCGCGGCGCTCGCGGCGGGCTCGGGCCTGGTCGTGATGGAGGCGTTCCACTCCCAGCACCACCCGTCGTGGGCCCGGCTGCGCGCGCTGCTCGCGGACGGTGCGGTCGGGGACGTCGTGTCCGCCGAGGCGGACTTCTGCGTGGAGATCGCCGACCGGTCGGACATCCGCTGGCAGGAGTCGATGGCCGGCGGCGCGCTGATGGACCTCGGCGTGTACCCGCTGCGCCTGCTCACCCACCTGTTCGGCACGCCGACCGTGCGCGCGGCCGAGGCCGTGGACGTCGACGGCGTGGACGCCGAGATCGTCGTGCACCTCGACCTGCCGGGCGGTGTCCCGGGCACCGTCCGCGCGTCGATGGTCGCGACCGGGCAGGACCAGAGCGTGGTCGCTCGGATCACCGGCACCGCCGGGACGATCACCGTGCACGCGCCGTACGCCCCGCAGAACGGCGGCCGGATCGTGGTCGAGCGCGACGGGGTCGAGGTCGAGGAGCCGGTCGACCCCGAGGGCTCGTACGTGTGGATGCTGCGCTCGTTCGCCGGGGCGGTGCTGCGCGGGGAGGACCCGGTGTCGGGGACCGCGCAGGCGGTCGAGGCGATGCGCGTCGTGGACGCGGCGTACCTGGCCGCGGGGATGCGGGTGCGGGAGCCCGCGCCGCTGGGCTGAACCCGGTCGGCGGAGGGCCTTGACGCCGCACTTGCATTTTGCAAGTGTCTACGCATGAGCCTCTTCATCACCTGCCCGGTCGAGGACGTCGAGCGCTCGACCACCTTCTACACCGCCCTGGGCTGGACGCTCGACCCGGCCATGTCGGACCACCAGGTCTCCTGCTTCGCGATCGCCCCCGGCCAGTACGTCATGCTCGGCAGCCGCGAGATGTACGCGAGCGTCGGCGGCTCGGAGGACCTCGTCGGCGGGCCCGGCACCCCCTCGAAGGTCACCGTCTCGTTCGACCTCGACAGCCGCGAGGCCGTGGACGCGCTGGTCGAGCGCGCCGCCGCCGCCGGTGGGCGCGTCGGCGACACCGACGACTACCCGTTCATGTACCAGCGTCAGTTCGACGACCCGGACGGCTACCACTACTCGCCGTTCTGGATGAAGCCGGACGCCGCCCCGACCGCGTGAGCGACCTCGCCGCCGCCCTCGACGTCGTCGGGGCGCGCTGGGCGCTGCTCGTCGTGGAGCGCCTGCTCGACGGCCCGCAGCGCTACGGCGACCTCCAGCGCGACCTCGGCGTGCCGACCAACGTGCTCGCGACCCGCCTGCGCGAGCTCGAGGCCGCCGGCGTGCTCACGCGCCTGCCCCTGCGGAGCAAGACCCGCGCGTACGCGCTGACCGACCGCGGGCGCGCGCTGCAGGAGGCCGTCGACGCGCTCGCACGCTGGGGGGCCGAGGGGTCCGGGCCCTAGTCCTCCTCGCCCGGCGCCGGGTACAGGTCCGGCGGCCCCGGCGGGTCCTCGCCCACGACGCCGTCGACCACCTCCCGGTACAGGTCCGCGTGGCCGGTGTGCCGCGCGTACTCCTCGATGAGGTCCACCAGGACCCGGCGCAGGCTCGGGCGCGGGGCGTCGTCGTCCTCCGACCAGACGTTGCGGTGGTCGAGGCCGCCGGCGGCGAGCGCCTCCGCGACGCCGGCGCGCGCCCGGACCACCGCGGTGCGCCAGAGCGCGTAGAGCTCCTCGGGCGTGTCGTCCTCCGCGGACGTCCACGGCCAGTCGGGCTCGTCGTCCCAGTCGACGTCCTCCCACGGGGCGCCGGGGCGGTGGCCGAGCAGCCGGGTCTGGAACGTCAGGGTCTCGGTCCACGCGAGGTGCTTGACCAGCCCGCCGAGCGTCATCGTCGACGCACCGACCCACGTGGACAGCGCCGGACGGTCGAGGCCGCCGACCTTCCACGCGAACGTCGCGCGCTGCCGCTCGAGCGAGCCGAGCAGCGTGCTCACCTCGTCCCCGGCGAGCGGCGGTCCGGACACGCGCAGGGGGTCGGTCTCGTCCGGCACGGCAGCCTCCCAGGGTCGGGCCCGATGCGCCGACGGTACGCCGGGGCGCGGCCCGCCGACAGGGGTCGCGTCTTACCTACCGTTTGGTAGGTTTGGGTCCGTCGACGGGGACCGGCCCCCAGCGCTGGCGGCCCGCGGCGACGCGTCCCGCCCGTGACGACCCCCGGAGGCGCCCCGTGCGCAACCCCCTGATCCCCGGCTTCCACCCCGACCCCAGCGTCTGCCGGGTCGACGGCACCTACTACCTGGTCACCTCGACGTTCGAGTACCTGCCGGGCATCCCCGTGTTCCGCTCCGACGACCTCGAGCACGTGGAGCTGATCGGGCACGTCGCCGTCCGCGACGGCCAGCTCGGGACCACGGGCGTCCCGACCGGCGGCGGCACCTGGGCGCCGACCATCCGGCACCACGACGGCCGGTTCTGGGTCGTCGTGCCCGACATGATGGGCACCGGCCGCGGCAACGTGCTGTTCACCGCCGACGACCCCGCCGGGCCCTGGTCCGACGGCGTCGTCATGGACGTGTTCGGCATCGACCCCGACATCGCGTGGGACGCCGACGGCACCTGCTACGTGACGATGTCCGGGCTCGGCATCGAGGACGACGGCTCCATGAAGCACCTCGGCATCACGCAGGTCCGCCTCGACCCGGAGACCGGCGCCGCGCTCAGTGAGCCGATCCCGCTGTGGTCCGGCACCGGCGGCATGTTCCCCGAGGCCCCGCACCTGTACGAGGTCGACGGCACCTGGTTCCTGATGATCGCCGAGGGCGGCACCGAGCGCGGGCACAGCGTGACCATCGCGCGCGGCCCCTCGCCCGAGGGCCCGTTCGAGGGCGCACCGCACAACCCGCTCGTCACCGCACGCGGCAGCGACCGGGCCGTGCAGAACACCGGCCACGGCGACCTCGTGCAGCGCGCGGACGGCACCTGGGCGATGGTGCTGCTCGGCACCCGACCCCGGTCGATGACCCGCGCGTTCGCGCCGATGGGCCGGGAGACGTTCGTCGTCCCCGTGACCTGGGACGACGCCGGGTGGCCGCACGCCGAGCCCGTGCTCCTCGACAACCGGCACGCACCCGTCGACCGGACGATCACGTTCCCCACCGAGGCGCCGGCCGCGCTGGACGGCTTCGACGGCGAGGTCGTCGCCGTGCGTGCGTTCCCCCGGGACGTCGCCGACCTGACCGCCCGCCCCGGGTGGGCGCGCCTCACCGGCCGCGGTGTCGGGATGGCGGACGAGCACCCCGTGTTCCTGGGGATCCGGCAGTGCACCGAGGCGGCGGTCGTCACCGTGACGCTCGACGTCTCCGCCGGCGTCGGCGGCCTCACTCTGCGGTACGACGAGCACTCGCACCTCGACGTCGAGGCCACCGCCGACCTCGTGACCATGACGATGACCGCCCGCGGGCTCCAGCAGTCCTGGGCGCGCCCGCGCACCGGGGGCGGCGAGGTCCGGCTGCGGGTCGTCGCCGACCCGCCGCCCGTCGGCCGGTCGGTGCTCGGTTCCTCGTGCGACCGGCTCACCGGGCTCGTCGAGGACGGCGGCGCCTGGGTCGAGCTCGGCGGGGTCGACGGGGCGTTCCTGTCCTCGGACTTCACCGAGTCGTTCACGGGGCGCGTCGTCGGGCCGTACGCCCGCGAGGGCGTGGTGGACGTGCGGGCGATCGACTACACCGGGCAGGACGTCCAGCGCTGAGGGGGGCGGCCGGGTCAGCGTCGCGGGGTCGGCCGTCCGGCGAGCAGGGTCGGGACGCTCGACGCCCGGGCGATCCACTCCCGCAGGTCGGGATCCACGAAGCCGGCGACCGTCATGAGGTCGTCGTGGCGGGTCGCGCAGGGCAGTGCCCAGACCCGGTGGTGGTGGCCGATGCGGTTCCGCAGCTCGCGCAACCCCGAGACGCGGCGTGCGACGGTCTCCCTCCGGCGGTCGGGAGCGTGGGGAAAGGCGTCCGCGAGGTCCGGCCAGAGGTTCGTCCACCGCTTCGACACGAGCTGGTGCCAGAGGCGGAACGAGGTCTCCGAGAGCACCTGTCCGTGGCTGAGCGGCTTCCGGTTCTGCCGGACCCGCCGGCGGGCCGCCTCGATGTCCGCGAACGGCTGGCGGTGCAGCCGCGATCCGGCTGTTCCACTCGTACGACCGGAGCGCGAGGTCGCGGTCGCCGCCCGCAGCCTGCAGGTAGACGTGCATCCTGTCCGCGCCGAACCGGTGCTCCAGGAGGTCGAACGCGGGGTGCTTGCCGACGGTCGGTGCGTCGGATAGCGTGCTCGACAACACCCCGGAACCGTCCCTGTAACTCGCTCGCGAGTCGATCACACGGCCGGGGTTTCGTCGTGTCCCCGGTGTCGCCTCGCTGACCATCGTCGCCTTCCGGGTCGGGCCTCCAGATCCGGCGACCGTATCCCCCCGTGCTCTGACCCGCGCAAGCCCCGTCTCGCGTGCCCTCGGGACGGCGAGGCCCCGCGCCCGACGAGCGGGTGCGGGGCCTCGTGCGGCCGCTGCGCGGCGGTCAGGCCGGGAGCGTGAAGGTGTTCAGGCTCCGGGCTCCGTCAGGCCGTGGCGAGCTCGTGGTCGATGGCATCCCGGATCACCTGGCTGCGGGTGCGGTGCTCCCGCTCCGCCAGGGCGTCCAGCGCCCGCAGCCTCTCGGGGTCGAGCCGCACGGGGACGACGACGCCCGGGTCGCGCCCGATGCTCCGGGCGCGACCCGGGCGCCGTCGTGCCTCCAGCCACGCCGGGTCGTAGCCGGCCTCGGCCTCGGCGGCGGCCGTGTCGAGCGCCGCGATCTCGTCCGGCGTCAGGTCCGAGGTGTCGTTCGGGTTGGACACGTCACTCCTCGAGTAGTCGGTAGTAGCCGGCGCGCAGGCGCATCGCGTGGATCAGGACCGGTTCGCCACGGACGTGCATCACGACCACCTCCAGCGGGCGAGCCATGCGGTCGAAGCCGATGACGAGCGTGCGGACGGGGTCTTCGCCGAGCGGAACGACCGTCGTACCCCGGTGGGCTACGTGCTCGGCGTCCGCGCGGTCGATGCCGTGACGGTCTGCGGACGGGTGAAACCTCAACGGATATACCGTAATACGGAAACCGGACCCCTGCTAGCCGGTTCTGACGGGTACTGCGTTCGCGCGCTGACCATCGACACCTCCCGGGTTGTGCCCCCCCCGGACCCGGCGACCGTATCCCCCCGTGCTCTGACCCGCGCAAGCCCCGTCTCGCGGGCCCTCGGGACGACGAGGCCCCGCGCCCGACGAGCGGGTGCGGGGCCTCGTGCGGCCGCTGCGCGGCGGTCAGGCCGGGAGCGTGAAGGTGTTCAGGCTCCGGGCCGCGAGGGTCGCGGTGAACGCGCGGGTGGTGTCGGCCGGGTCCTCGAACGAGAACTCCTCCGCGCGGTCGAGCGCGTTCTGCACGACGACGACGAGCGAGCCGTCCGGGTTGGCGTACGCCGAGCCCTGGGCGCTGAACCGGCCGGTGACGCCGAGCGGGACGGCGCCGGGTCGGACTGCGGACGAGTAGTGCTTGAGCACGTAGTACTCGGGGTTGCGCGTGAACGTGCCCGCGGCGGTATCGACGGTGAGCAGGGAGTTCTGCGGCCAGCCCCAGGTGCTCAGCCCGCCGGGCTCGAGCGCCGTGTTCCAGTACGTGTACCCGGTCGCGCCGTGCTGCAGGTAGTGCCGGACCAGGTGGAAGACGTACTCCGCCTCCTCCCAGCTGTTGTCGCCGAACCCGCACTCCGACTCGGTCTGCATGATCTCGAGCTCGGGCCAGGCCTCGTGGGTGCGGGCGACCGCGTGCTGGCCGGCCCACTGGTAGCCGACGCCGGCGATGTACCGGCGGGCGTCGTCGTCGAACAGGATGTTGTCGACGAACCGCGCGTAGTTGGTCAGCGCCTGCCCGGTCGCGGTGAAGGTCATGTCCTCCGGGCCGTTCAGGGTGCCCAGGAAGATCGCCGTCGTCAGGCCCGCGTCCTCGAACGCGGGGCCGAGGTGGTCGCGGATGAACACCCGCAGCTGCTCGGACGTCCACACGCAGGACGGGAACTTCTGGTCGGCGAACACCTCGTTCTGCACGTGGATCTGGCTGACCGTGATGCCGCGCTCGGCGTACGCCTGGACGAACCGCACGAAGTACCGCGCGTACGCGTCGAGGTTCTCGGGGGTCATGACCAGGGTGCCGGAGTTGTAGACCGGCGGGTTCTTCATCCACGTCGGCGGGCTCCACGGGGAGCAGTGCAGGACCATCTCGTCCTGGTACCGCTGCGCCTGCCGGATGAACGGGATGACCCGCTCCTCGTCCCGCTCGACGGAGAAGTGCTCGAGCGCGTAGTCGCCCGGCGTCTCGTCGTAGGAGTACCAGGAGGTCGCGAAGTCGTTCGCGCCGACGGCGGATCGGTTGACCCGGAGGTTCAGCTCGTCGGGGCTGAACAGCTCGCGGTAGATCGTCTCCTGGTCGTCCTCGGGCAGGGCGCTGATCGCGCGGTGGCCGAGCTCGTTGAACGTGCCGCCGAACCCGCGCAGGGTCTGGCCGCGCGTCCCGGTCAGGGTCAGCCCGCGGGCGGACGTGGCCCCGGCGGCGGGGGTGCCGCCGTCGGCCCACAGCGCGTCGGCGGTGGACACGGTCCAGGTGGGCGCGCTCACCGGACGCCCTTGATCCGCGTGATGAAGAACGCGCCGAGCAGGGCCGCGGCGATCGACACCGGGAACACGAACCCGTACCCGCCGGTCGCGACGACGATCGCGGAGGTGAGGAGCGGGCCGACGGTCTGGCCGGCCGTGGTCGACAGGTTGAGGATGCCGAGGTCCTTGCCGGCCTCCTCCTCGTTCGGGAGGACGTCGACGTTGAGCGCCTGGTCCACGGAGGTGTAGACGCCGTAGCCGAAGCCCGCGATGCCGGCGAACAGGAACATGCCGGCGGGGGTCGGGTAGATCCACGGCATCGCGATGCCGACGGCGAACAGGACGCTGGACACGACGACCGGGAAGCTTGCGGCGCCCGATCAGGTCGGACACGGGGCCGGAGACCACCGACCCGACGAGCGACACGACCAGGGTGATGACGGCCATCGTCGCGATCGTCTTCGCGGACTCCGCGGTCGTCTGCCCGACGTGGTCCTGGACGATGTACAGCTGGTAGGCCATGACCATCTGGTACGAGACCAGCATGAACAGGCGGCCGGCGAACGCGAGGTAGAAGTCGGGGGCCTTGCGGGGCGGGCGGAACGACTTGAGCAGCTCGCCGAACCCGGCGGCGGCGGGCGGCAGGTCCGCGGCGGACGTCTCGCGCGGCCACACGATCAGCGCGATGACCGCCGATCCGGCCATCAGGGCGCCGCCGAGCACGAAGCCGGGCAGCGCGTGGGTGAGGAACGCGGCGCCGACCAGCGAGCCGACGGGGGCGCCGCCGGCGAGGCCGCCGCCGTAGAACGCGGACATGGTGCCGCGCATCCGCCCGGGCACCCGGTCGGCGAGGACCGCCACGGCCGGGGCGAGCATCATGTTGAGGCCGACCATGCAGACGCAGTAGACGAGCGTGATGAGCGCGGGGCTGGTCAGGACCCCGATCGCGAACAGGGAGACGCCGCCGATGAGGCCGCCCGCGAGGATCCACGGGGCGCGGCGCCCGAACCGGCTGCGGGTGCGGTCGGACAGGTTGCCGAACACGAGGTTCGAGACCAGCGAGACGACCGCGGTGATCGCGCTGATCGAGCCGAGCAGCGTCTCGGGCGAGTCCACGCCGATGTCCCGCAGGCGCTGCGGCAGGAGCACGGCCGCGACGATCTGCAGGCCGACGATCCACAGCAGCCCGTAGACGAAGAACCCGGCACCGAACCTGAGCGTGCGGGCCCGGGTGAACGGCGTGCCGGTGTCGGGGGCGATGTCGTCCCGTGCCGAGGAGGGGGACTCCTCGGGGGCGACCGCTGCCTGCGCTTCCATCTGAACCTTCTTCGGTCCTGGGAGTCGGACGGCTCCACGTCGAGACGTCGTGGTGCCGGCATCGCGTCGTCGTCGGCGCCACCACTACCTACCGTTTGGAAGGTAGTGGAGAAATTACGACCGGGCGGTCGGGATGTCAACACGCCTGGTCGTCGGGGGTGAGTGGCGCCTAGGGGCGCGGCGGGTACACGCCGGTCAGGGCGATGAGCGCGCGGATCCGCAGGTACGGGGGCAGGTTGTTGTGCGGCAGGCCGGAGCCCGTGACCGCGGTCGCGTCCGGCATCAGGACGTCCGCGGGGCCGGTGCCGTACAGCGCGCGGCGGGTCCGGCCCTGCTGCGCGACCGCCCACGACGCGCCCGACGGGTTGCCGGTGGTGCCGCGGGTGCCCGCGGCCGCGGTCGCGACGGCGTGCCCGTGCGCCGGGAGCTGCTGCTCGGTGAGCGTCACGGCCGCCTGCCCGCCGACCTCGCCCGGGGACCTGAACCGGTCGGGGCTGTTCCGCCGGGTGTGCACGGGCGTGCGGTCCCGCAGGTCCGGGAGCCGGAACTCGTTCGTGCCGTTGCCGCCGAACTGCACGCCCAGCACGGAGTACAGGGCCACGTTCTGGGTGATCGGCACCGACTGGCCGTTGCACTCGGCCCAGCCGCCCGGCGTCCGCAGCCCGGCGTACAGCCGGATCTCGCCGACGAACGCCTCGAACGTCGCGTCGGTGTCCTCGTTCGGGTACACCCCGGCGACCGCGATCGCGTACGTCATCGCCAGGTACGGCGGCATGTTGTCGTGCGCCTCGTTCGCCCCGGCGATCGCCACCGTGCCGGCCATCGCCACCTGGGCGGACGGCCCGTAGTGGGGCTCCTCGGTCGCGGCCCAGCGCGCGCCCGCCGGGTCGGCCGTGGTCGCCGGGGCCGCCGTCGCCCGAGCGGCGTGCCGGTGCGGCGGGACTCCGCCGTGGTCAGCCGGTGGGTGCGCTCGCCGCCGACCTCGCCCGCGGTCCCCGAGCCGGTGTGCACCACGACCCGGCCCCGCAGGTCCGGGAGCCGGAAGGTGGTCTGACCGTCGCCCCCGTAGACCGTGCCGATCAGGCTGAACAGCGCCTGGTTCTGGTTGATCGCGAGGATCTGGCCCTCGCACGGCACCCACCCCTTCGGCACGGAGCGCGTCGGGAACAGCCGGATCTCGGCGAGGTACGGGTCCATGACGTCCTGTCAGCTCGGGGAGGGGTAGACGCCCACGACCGCGATGATGAAGTGCACGGCGAGGTACGGCGGGAGGTTGTCGTGGGCCGCCGACCCGCCGGTCGTCGCGAGCGCGTCCGGTGCCATCGCGAGCGGCGTGCCCGTGACCGCACCGGGGGCGTAGCCGGGCTCGGTGGTCGCCGCCCACACGCCGCGGTCCGGCGAGGTGGCCGTCGCGGCGGCGGCGGACCCCAGCACCCCGTGGGTGTGCGCGGGGAGCTGCGCGGCGGTGAGCGTCACCGTCTCGGAGCCGCCCCGGGCGCCGAGCGGCAGGTCCGGCGCGGTGTGCACGGGCCACCGGCCCTGCAGGTCGGGCAGCGCGAAGGTCTCGACCCCGTCCCCGCCGTACGTCGTGCCGATCACGGCGTACAGCACGTCGTTGTCCGCGATGCGGAGCAGCGAGCCGTCGCAGAACAGCCAGCCCGCCGGCGCGAACGTGCCGCCGAACATGCGGATCTCGCCCAGGTAGGGGTCCACGGGTGCTCCTCTCCCGCCCTCAGGCGGACCGGACGACGACGGCTTCGAGCACCGTGCCCGCGCCACCGACCGGCTCGGTGTGCAGGAGGAGGTCGCCGGTGGCGTGCGCGAACGTCCGGGTGGCTCCGGGGAGGTCGACGGGCCGGTCCGCGGTGAGCTCCAGCCGGAACGCGTCCTCGCGCGCCGCCGTGCCCCGCAGGCCGGTGACCGCGCTGAGCGTCAGGTCGGTGCCCTCGGTCGCGAACCGCGTGCCGACCAGGGGCAGCAGCGCGGCGAGCGTCAGGTCCAGCGCGGGCCGGCGGGTCGCCAGCGCCACGCCCCCGGTGCCGGCGGCCGCCAGCGCAGCGGCGGCGGCGCCGGCCTTTAGCACGGTGCGACGGGTCGGCACGGGACTCCTGGACCTTGCGGGGACGACGGGACGGGCGTGAGCCTATGAGGATTCACCCGGATGACGGGTCTGCCAGACGGGTGAAACGCCTAGTCTTCGTCGCGTGCACCCCCTCGGACCCGCGCTGCGGCGCGCCTGCGCGACCCTCGCGCTCGTCGCCGTCACCGCCGCCACCGGCCTCGCCGCGACCCCCGCGGTGCTGCCGCGCGCGCTCGCCGCGGAGCCGGTGCCGATCGCCGTGGACGTCCCCACCGACGCGCCGCTGACCGCCGGGTGCTCCGACGGCGCGGCCGGGACGACGCTGCGCGAGGCGCTGTGCCAGGCCGCGGCGGTCCCCGACGCGGTCGTCACCGTCCCCGCGGGCACCCGGACGACGCTCGTCGCCGGGCCGCTGACCTACGCGCCGGGCGCACCGGCCACGCTGCTGGTGACCTCCCCGGGGACGTTCACCGTCGACGGCGACGGCCGCCGGGTCCTCGACCTCGACCCCGGCCTGGTCGGCGGGGTGGACGTCACGCTCGAGGGCGTGACCCTGACCGGCGGCGTGCCCGACGCCACCGACGCCGCGACCGCACCGGGTGGCGGCGCCGTGCTCGCGGGCACGGGCGACCCCGGGTCGCCCGACGCGCTGACGCTGCGGCGCTGCACCGTCACGGGGAACGCCAACGGCCCCGGCGGCGCGTGGGCCCCCGGCGGCGCCGTCCAGATGAACGGCGGCGACCTCACCGTCGAGGACTGCACGTTCAGCCAGAACTCCGCCACGGGCGCGCCCGGCGGCGCGGTCGCGGTGGTCGGCGGGTCGGCCGCCGACCGGGTCCGGGTCGTCCGGAGCACGTTCGACCAGAACGTCGTGACCGGCGACGCCGGCTCCGGGATCCTCACCGGCGGCGCGCTGCACGTCGTCGGCGCGACCCTCACCGTCGAGGACTCCGTGCTCACCGGCAACCGGGTCACCACCGTCGCCCCGTCGACCGCCCGCGGCGCCGCGGTGCACGCGACCGGGACGACCACCGTCGTCGGGACGCGCGTCGAGGCCAACGTCGCCACCGGCGCCGGCGCGCCGACGGACGGCGGCGCGCTCTGGCTGACCGCCGGGTCGGTCACGGACTCCGTGCTGGTGGGCAACACCGACACGCTCACCGGGGGCGCGCGGCCGGCCGCCGTCGTCGGACCCGTGTCGGCCACCCGGAGCTGGTGGGGTGCCGCGGCGACGGCCCCCGCAGCGCAGATCGGCGCGATCGGGACGACGGCGGTGGACCCCCGCGCGGTCCCGCAGGTCACGGCGGAGCCCCAGCAGCCCCGGACGGGCGGCGCGGTGACCGCCACGGCCGGCGTCGTGCTCAGCGACGGCGGAGCCGCGGCCGCTCGGCTGCTCGCCCGCCTGAGCGGCACGGCCGTGGTGTGGGACCTCGGCGGCGGCGTCGCCGACGGAGCACCGACCACGGACGCCACGCTCCGGGCCGACGGGACCGCCACCGCGCGGTTCGTGCGGTCGGCGACCGCCACCGGCTCCGTGCAGGCGACGGTCGGCGGGGTCGCGACGAACCGCGTCGACCTGGCCCAGCCGGTCCCGCCGACCGTCGGCCGACCCGCGGACGTGGACGTCGCCGAGGGCGGCGCCGCGACGTTCACCGCGACCGCCTCCGGCGTGCCCGCCCCGACCCTGCAGTGGCAGCGCGCCGCGCCGGGCACGTCGGTCTGGGCCGACGTGCCGGGCGCGACCTCCGGCAGCCTCACGCTGACCGCGGCCAGGGCCGACGACGGCGCCCGTTACCGCCTGGTCGCGACGAACACCGAGGGCGTCACCCTCGGCGCCGCCGCGTCCCTGCTCGTGCGGTGGGGACCCGAGATCACCGCAGCGCCGCAGGACGTCGCGCTGCCCGACGGCGCCACGGCACGGTTCACGGTCGCCGTGGCCGGGACGCCCGCGCCGACCGTGCAGTGGCAGCAGCTCACCGGCCCCGGCACCTGGACGGACCTGCCCGGGGCCGTCGGCGCGACCTACGACCGGGTCCTGACCCCGCAGGACGACGGCGTGCAGCTCCGCGCACGGGCGACCGGCACCACGGGGACCGTCGACAGCGCCGCCGCGACCGTGACGATCCGCACCCTGCCGGTGATCACGACCGACCCCGTCGACGCCCGCGCGCTCGAGGGTGCCGCGGTCGGCTTCGACGTCGTCGCGAGCGGCGTGCCGACCCCCACGATCCGCTGGCAGCAGGCCGCCGCCGGCACCGACGCGTGGACCGACCTGCCCGGTGAGGTGGCCCCACGGCTGACCGTCACCGCGGACCGGGCGCTCACCGGCACCCGCTACCGCGCGGTCGCCGAGAACGCCCTCGGGTCGGCGACCAGCGCCCCCGCGACGCTCGTCGTGGACTGGGCCCCGCAGATCACCCGCGATCCCGCCGCGACGACCGTGCTCGACGGTGCCACCGCCCGGTTCGAGGCCGCGGGCGACGGCTCGGCGCCCCTGGCGTGGCAGTGGGAGGTCCGCACCCGCGGGGGCGCCTGGACCCCGGTGCCCGGCGCCGTCGGCCCGGTCTACGAGCGGACCGTGACGCTCGCGGACGACGACGCCGAGGTCCGGGTGACCGTGACGAACCCCGTCGGCAGCCGGACCAGCGCCCCCGCGGTGCTCACCGTGCACCGGGCGCCCGCGTTCACCACCGACCCGGCCGACACCGTCGCCGACGCCGGGACCGACGCCGTCCTCACCGCGATCGCGGACGGGAACCCCGCCCCGACCCTGCGCTGGCAGAGCCGCGTGCCCGACGGCGCCTGGACCGACCTGGCCGGCGCGACGACGGGGACGCTCACCGTCGCGGCGACGGCCGTGCTCGACGGCACGCAGTACCGCGCCCTCGCGTCGAACGCGGCGGCCGCTGACGTGCCGAGCGCCGTCGCGACGCTGCGCGTGCTCACCGCGCCCACGGTCACCGACCCCGCCGACGTCACCGCGGCGGCCGGGACCGACGCCCGGTTCGTCGTCCGGACCACGGGCCGGCCGGCGCCGGTCGTCACCTGGCAGACCTCCCCGGACGGGCTCGCCTGGACGGACGTGCCCGGGGTCGCCGGACCGGAGCTGCTGCTGCCCGCCACCCCTGCGACGGACGGCGTGCGGGTGCGGGCCGTCGCCACGTCGACGCTCGTCGGCGGTCCGGCCTCGGCGACCAGCGCCGCGGCCGTCCTGACGGTGCTGCCGCTGCCCGAGGTCGTCCGGGTCCCGGACGGGGTGACCCCCGACGGGGTGCTCACGACCCGGGTCGGCGACCCGCTGCGGCTGTCCTGGGTCGTCGACGGCGAGCTCGCCACCGCCACCGGGCAGGCGTCCCGCGACGGCGGCCGCACCTGGGGTGCGCTGCCCGACGGTGCCCGGGTCGCCCAGGAGCCCGCGACGCCGGGGACGTTCCGGGTCGCGGCGCTGCTCGCGGCGACCCCCGCGTCCGGTCCGACCCGGTACACGCTGACCTACACGCCCACGGCGGCGGACGACGGGCTGCAGCTGCGGCTCAGCATCACCAACCCCGCGGGGACGACGACCACCGAGCCCGTGACGCTGCGGCTCGCGGGGGCGACGGCGGTCCCGCAGCCCGGTCGGCCCGCCGCGACGGGGCCCGCCGCACCCGGGGGCACCCCGAGCGCCGGGGGTGGCCGCGACCGCCTGGCGGTCACCGGCGACGACGCCGCGGTGCTCGCGGTGACGGCGCTCGCGCTGGCGCTGGGCGGGGCCGGGTTGCTGACGGCCCGCCGTCGGCGCGGCCGGGCCTGAGCGGCGCCGCGACGACGGAGCCCCGCCCGGCGCGCGGGTCGCGTGCCGGACGGGGCTCGTCGGTGTCCTGCGGGGCGGTCAGCCCGCGATCGTCGTGCCCGCGGGGATCGTGCCGGGGGCACCCTCGGCGGTGACGGACGCCGCGCCCGTGGCGACGACCCCCTCGCCGAACGTCCAGTCGCCCTGGACGGTCAGCGACTGCGCGTCGCGCAGCGACGGGGCGCCCGCGGCGAACCGCTCCTCGAACTTCGCGACCGTCTTGTAGACCTTCGTGTCGAGGTCCACCAGCGGCGCCTTCTCGACCGCGAGGCGCAGGGTCGAGTCGTCGGCCAGGTCGTAGGCGTCCGACCGGATCAGCAGCAGGTCGTTGGTCGTCTTGACCGGGAGGAACCGCTCGCGGCCCACCACGATGGCCGTCGCGCCCTCGAAGACCTCGATCGCGGCGCCCATCGCCGACTCGATCTGGAACACCTCGGGGGAGGACGCGTCGGTCGGGTCGACCGTCTTCACGTTGCGGATCAGCGGCAGGCCGAGCACCGCGCCGCGCTCCTCGAGGGCCGCGGCGATCTGCTCCAGGTCGAACCACAGGTTGTTCGTGTGGAAGTACGGGTGCCGGTGCTCGTCGGTGAAGTAGTCCATCTCGTCCGGCGGGGTCTGCGCGGTGTCGCGCAGGATCAGCCGGCCGTCGGACTTCCGGACCGCCAGGTGGCCGCCCTTGCGGTCGGCGGCGGTGCGGCGGCACAGCTCGGCGGCGTACGGCGCGCCGGACGCGGCGAACCAGCCGGCGATCGTCGGGTTCGGGGCCGCGCCGAGGTTGTCGGAGTTGGACACCGAGGCGTACCGGAAGCCGGCGTCGAGCAGCTGGCGGAGCACGCCCGACGCGAGCAGCGCGGTGTACAGGTCGCCGTGGCCCGGGGGGCACCACTCGAGCGTCGGGTCCGCGGGCCACGACACGGGCGTCAGGTCCGAGGTGAGGAGCTTCGGCTCCTGGTTCTGCAGGAAGTCCAGCGGCAGGCCGTCGACCGCGAGGCCGTCGTGCCGGGCGAGCGCGGCCAGCGAGTCGTCCTGGGTGCGGAACGAGTTCATCAGGATCAGGGGGAGCCGGGCGCCGGTCTGCGCGCGGGCGTGCTGGACCTGCTCGACGATGAGGTCGAGGAACGACTTCCCGTCGCGGACCTGCAGCAGCGACTTCGCCTTGTCCATGCCCATCGACGTGCCGAGGCCGCCGTTGAGCTTGATGACCGCCGTCTTCGCGAACGCCTCGCGCGCGGCCTCGTCGTCGATGTCGACGTCCGCCAGCCGGGGCGGGTCGAGCAGGGGGTCGATGGTGTCCTCGGGGATCAGGCCGGTCGCGCCGGCCTCCAGCTCCCGGTAGTAGTGGGTGAACACGTCGATGGCGGTCGGGGCCACCCCGGCGGCCGCCATCTTGTCCTGGGCCTGCCGCAGTCCGGTGTCGCTCATGGGACCGATCCTAGGAACTGCGGGCGAGGTGCCGCGACCACACCGCGCTGTGACGTCGTCGCGGGACGCCGTCAGCCCGCGACGTACCGGCCGTAGCGCTGACGCGCCGCCTCGCCGGACGTGCCGACCAGTGAGCCGATCTCCTTCCACGGGATCCCCGCGCGTCGCGCGGCGGCGACCGCGTCGGCGAGCTCCCGCTCGGCGGTCGCGCGGTGGGTGGCGGCGAGCCAGAGAGCGGTCGTCGGGGAGACCGTGGTGCGGTCCTGAGGTGCGGGGTCGTAGGACTCGAAGCGGTCGGCGAGCTCGTCGGACCGGGCGAGGATGTCGTCGAGGGAGCGGGGCACGAAGGTCACCTCCGGAAGAACCTGGCGCGCGCGGGGCGCATGGCGTGGACGACGCACCTGCCCTGGTAGAGCTCCACCACGCCGACCTCGATGAGGGTGCCGGTGCGGTCGGGGCCGATCACCATCGTCATGCCCTCGCCCACGTCGAAGGCGTCGACGTGGAGATCCAGGGCGTGCCGGATGTCCTCGTCGTGCACGCCATGTCGGTGTGCGCTGCCGAGGACGAGGGGCTGCTCGTCCGAGAGCCAAGTTACCTTGGTGATCACAGAAGGTCCAGGGGGTGGTGCGCGGTACGGGTCATGGTCGTGACCGTAGGTGCGGTGATGGCCTGTCTCGCGGTCGTCCACAGGTCGGGTTTCTCGGCCCGGATCAGTCGCGCGGGAGCGCCCCTCGCACCGGCTCCAGGGCCCTGTCCAGCAGGTCGGGCAGCCGGGTGCGTCCCGCCCCCGCGTGGGCCCACGCCTCGACCGCGGCGACCAGCGCGCCGGCCCAGGCGGCCCCGGCGACGCGTGCGTGCAGGGGCTCGACGCCCCGGCCGGTCGCGTAGTCGCCGATCGCGGTGCCGAGGTCGGCGGCGCGGCGGGCGGCGGCCAGGCGCAGGTCCTCCCCGAGGCCCATCGTGTCGGCCTGGGTGAACGCCAGCGCCACGTGCTCCGCGGGGAGGTCGGCGGCGAGCGTCCGCAGCGCGCCGGCGACCACGTCGGCGGCGCTGCCGGCCGGGTCGCGCGCGTCCTCGGCCAGGGTCGCGCGCAGGGTGGTGGCGCGCTCGTCGAACCCCGCCCAGAGCAGGTCGGACTTGGCCGGGAAGTAGTTGAAGAACGTGCTGCGCGAGACGCCCGCGCGCTGGGTGATGTCCGCGACCGAGGTCGCCGCGTAGCCCCGCTCGAGGAACAGCTCGCCGGCGGCCTCCTCCAGCATCGCCCGCGAGGAGGCGTGCGGGCGGCCGGAGCGGCGCGGGGCGGGCGGGGTCACGGCGCCCATGCTAGGGCGGCCGTGGGACGGGGATCACACCCCGCGGCCTGGGGTGACGCCCGGCGCGGGCCTATTGTTGGACGCAGTGCAACAACCAGGACCGCAGCCGGCCGGGTCGACCCGCGCCGGACCACGACGCCTCGAAGGTGGACCCGTGCCCCACGCCCTCCGTCCCGCCCGCGCGCGCACCGCCGCCGCCCTCGCCGCCGCGGCCGCCCTCGCGCTCGCCGCCTGCAGCGGCGGGTCGGACGGAACCGACGGCGCGTCCGCCCCGACCGACGGCGGCACCCTCGTGTACGCCACGGGCGACGCGGAGCCGACCTGCCTCGACCCGCACGTCGGCGGCAACTACCCGCAGGCGCTCCTCAGCACCCAGTACCTCGAGCCGCTGGTCGGCCGCGACGCCGACGGGACGATCCTGCCGTGGCTCGCGACGGACTGGACCGTCAGCGACGACGGCCTCACCTGGGACTTCACGCTCGCGCAGGACGTGACGTTCACCGACGGCACCCCGTTCGACGCCGAGGCGGTCAAGGTCAACGTCGAGCACCTGCAGGACCCGGACACCGGCTCCTCCACGGGCTACCTCGCCGTGCAGAAGGTCGCGTCCGTCGAGGCGGTCGACGCCACGCACGCCCGGTTCCACCTGACCGAGCCCGACTCCGCGCTGCCGGAGTCGATGAGCCAGCAGTGGACCGCGATCCAGTCGCCCGCGGGCATCGCGCGCGGCCAGGAGGACAACTGCGCCGCCCCGATCGGCACCGGCCCGTTCGTCGTGCAGTCCTGGACGCCGCAGCAGCAGGTCGAGCTCGTGCGCAACGAGGACTACGCGGGCCTCGACCCGCAGGCCGAGCACGACGGCGCCGCCCACCTCGAGAAGATCGTCTGGCGGTTCATCCCCGACGCCGCCACCCGGTACGCCGCCCTGCGGTCCGGCGAGGTGCAGGTCATCGACAACCCGCAGCCCGACGCGATCGCCCAGGCCGACGCGGGCGGGGACATCGCGCACATCGACGCCCCGCGTCCCGGGTCGGTGAACCGCATCGAGCTGAACAGCGCGCAGCCGCCGTTCGACGACGTCCGGGTCCGGGAGGCCTTCGTGCGCGCCGCCGACCCCGGCCCCGGCATCGAGACGCTGTTCGCCGGCACGACGACGCGCTCGTACTCGCCGCTGTCCAGCGTCGAGCCCGCGGCCTACGCCGACGAGGACCTGTTCGCCACGGACGCCGACGCGGCCGACGACCTGCTCGACGCGGCGGGCTGGACCGAGCGCGACGCCGACGGCTACCGGACCCGCGACGGGCAGCGCCTCACCGTGCGGTTCCCGGTCAGCACCAACCAGTCGGTCGCCGCCGAGCAGTCGCTGTTCGAGCAGATCCAGGCGAACGCCAAGGCCGTCGGGTTCGACGTCGTGCTCACGCCGCTCGACCTGTCCGGCTGGTACGGCGCGCTCGGCGCCCACGAGTACGAGGCCGTCTCCGCGCCGTACACGAAGGTCGGCCCCGACGTGCTGCGGATCCTCTACCACTCGGACGGCACCGTCCCCGCCCCCAGCGGCTACTTCGCGAACCACGCCGGCGTCACCGACCCCGCGCTGGACGCCCTGCTCGACCAGGCGTCGGCGACCGCGGACGAGGCCGAGCGCACCGAGCTGTACCGGCAGGCCCAGCAGATCGTGCTCGAGGGCTGCTACGTGCTCCCGCTGTACGACCAGCAGAACCACTTCCTCACCTCCGGGGTGACCGGCGTGCGGACGCTCGACACCGTGTCGACGCCCACGTTCCTCGACGCGCGGCTGGGGGCCTGACGACCCGGGTGCCCGGCCCCGCCTGGCTGCGCTGGCTGCTCGGCCGGCTCGCGTCCGCGGTGCTGGTCGCGTGGGTCGTGGCGACCGTGGTGTTCTTCGCGCTGCGGGCGTCCGGGGGCGACCCGACCGAGGCGATCCTCGGCGGACCCGGGTCGCAGGCCGGGCCGGAGGCGGTCGCGCAGGCCCGCGCCCAGTACGGGCTCGACCAGCCGCTCGTCGTGCAGTACCTGGTGCAGCTCGGCCGGGTGCTGACCCTCGACCTCGGCGACTCGTACGCGCGCAAGGTGCCCGTGGCCGACCTGCTGCTGGACCAGCTGCCCGGCACGATGCTGCTCGCCGTGCTGTCCCTGGTGCTCGCGTGGGTGCTGGCGCTCGCGGTCGCGACCGCCGCGGTCCGCGCGACCGGGCCGGTCGGCCGGGCGTGCGCGGCGGCGCTGCGGGGCGTCGAGGTGGTCGCCGCCGTCGTGCCGCACTTCTGGCTGGGCGCCGTGCTGATCGTGGTGTTCTCCTCGACGCTCGGCTGGTTCCCGGCGACCAGCAGCGGCACCGACCCCGCCGGCCTGGTGCTGCCGACCGTGACCCTGGCGGTGCCCGTCGCGGGGTTCCTCGGCCAGGTGATGCGGGACTCGCTCGCCGAGGCGACGGCCGCGCCGTTCACCACCAGCGCACGCGCCCGGGGGGCGTCGCCGACCCGGGTGCTCTGGCGGCACACCCTGCGGCACGGCGTGCTGCCCGCGGTGTCGCTGTCCGGGTGGGCGTTCGGGTCGCTGCTCAGCGGGGCCGTGGTCGTCGAGACCCTGTTCGGGCGCCCGGGCCTCGGCCGGCTGCTGCTCGACGCCACGATGCAGCGCGACGTGCCGGTCGTCGTCGGCGCGGTGGTGGTGGTCGCGGTGGTCTACGTGCTGGTCATGGTGCTGGTCGACGTGGCCGAGCGGCTGCTCGACCCGCGGCTGGGCGGCACCCGCGCCGCGGCCCCGGTGCCCCGGGCCGGCGAGCCGGCGGTGCTCGGGTGACCGCCGTGACGTCCGCCGCCGGCCCCGTCGGCGCGGGCCCCGTCGGCGCGGGTCGGTTCGGCGCGGGCCGGGTCGGCGCCGTGCTGCGCGGGCTCGGCGTCCCCGGCGTGCTCGCCGCGGCGGCCGTCCTCGTGATGGCGGTGGCCGTGGTCCGGCCGGAGCTGCTCGCGCCCGGCGACCCCAACGCCATCGACCCGCGGGCGGGCTTCGCCGAGCCCGGCGCCGCGCACTGGCTCGGCACCGACGAGTCGGGTCGCGACGTGTGGACGCGCGTCGTGCACGGCGCCGCCGCGTCCCTGGGCATCGGCGCCGCCGCGACCGCCATCGGCGTCGGCGCGGGCCTCGTGCTCGGGTTCGCCGCCGGGCTCGGGCCCCGGTGGCTCGACGCGGCGGTCAGCCGGGTGCTCGAGGTGCTGTTCGCGCTGCCGACCCTCGTGCTCGCCCTGCTGCTCGTGGCGGTGCTGGGCGCGGGCGTGGAGGCGTCGGTGCTCGCGGTGGGCGCCGCGACCGCCCCCGGGTACGCGCGGATGCTGCGCGCCCGGGTCCGGTCCGTCGTGACCAGCGGGTACGTCGAGGCCGCCCGGCTGGAGGGCCACGGGCCCGCGCGGGTGCTGGTCCGGCACGTGGTGCCGAACACGCTCTGGCCGCTGGTGTCCGTCGCGACGCTGGGCATCGGGCAGGCCGTGGTCTGGGTGTGCGCGCTGAGCTTCCTCGGGCTCGGGACGCTGCCGCCGTCGCCCGAGTGGGGCGCGATGCTCAACGCCGGGCGGGTCTACATCGACAGCGCGTGGTGGCTGACGGTGTTCCCCGGGCTGGCGATCACCGTCACGGCGGCCGCGCTGACCGTCCTCGGCCGGCGCATCGGGGCGGTGGCCGCGTGACGGCGCCCGGGGTCGACGTGCCCGGGGTCGACGTGCCCGCGCCGGTGCTCGACGTCGTCGGGCTGCGGGTCGCCTTCCCGCGGGGTCGGCGCCGCGACGGCGGCGGCGAGGTGCTGCACGGCGTCGACCTGCGCGTCGCGGCGGGGGAGTGCGTCGCCGTCGTCGGCGGCTCGGGCGCGGGGAAGTCCGTGCTGGCGCGCACCCTCGTCGGCCTGGCGGGCGAGGGCGGCCGTGCCGACGTCACCGCGTCCCGGTTCCGCCTGCTCGACCGGGACGCGACGACCTTCGGCGTCCGCGACTGGCGCGCCGTCCGCGGGCGGGACGTCGGCCTCGTGCTGCAGGACGCCCTCGGCTCGCTCGACCCGCTGCGGACCGTCGGGGCGGAGGTCGCCGAGGCCCTCGACGTGCGCCGGCCCCGGGCACCCCGGGTGGACCGCGCGGAGCGCGTGCTGGCGGCGCTCGCGGACGTCGGGCTGCCCGACCCCGCGGTCCGCGCGCGGCAGCGGCCGGGCGAGCTGTCCGGGGGGATGCGGCAGCGCGCCCTCATCGCGTCGGCGCTCGTCGCGGGGCCGCCGCTCCTGGTCGCCGACGAGCCGACCACCGCCCTCGACGCGACCGTCGGCGCGCGGGTGCTCGACCTCCTCGCGGGGCTCCGCGACGCCGGCACCGCGATCGTCCTGGTGACGCACGACCTCGGCGCCGTCGCCCGGGTCGCGGACCGGGTCGTCGTGCTGCGGGACGGCGTGGTCGTCGAGGAGGGCCCGACCGCCCAGGTGCTGGCCGCGCCGCGGGAGGAGTCGACGCGGGCGTTGGTCGCTGCGGCGCGGCTGCCCGACGGTCCGGGCGAGGTACCCCCGCCGGGGGAGCCGGTGCTCACCGGGCGCGGGCTGGTCCGCACCTTCGACCTGCCGGGCGGGGGGCACGTCGACGCGGTCGCGGGGGTCGACGTCGAGGTCCGGGCGGGCGAGGCCGTCGGGCTGGTCGGGGAGTCCGGGTCGGGCAAGACGACCCTGGCGCGGCTGCTGCTGGCGGCCGACGCGCCCGACGCGGGGGAGGTGCTGCTCGACGGCGCCCCCTGGTCGGCGCTGCCCGAGCGGGCCCGTCGCCCGGCGCGGTCGGGGATCCGGTTGGTCCCGCAGGACCCGCTCGGCACCGTGGACCCGCGCCTGACGGTGCGCGCGGTGCTGCGCGCGGCCCTGGCGACCGGCCCCCGACCCCCGGGCCGGGCGGAGCGGGACGCCGCCGCGGCCGACCTGCTGGCCCGGGTGCACCTCGCCCCCGAGGTGCTGGACCGACGCCCCCGCACGCTGTCCGGGGGTCAGCGGCAGCGCGTCGCCATCGCCCGCGCGCTGGCGTCCGACCCCCGGGTGCTGGTGCTCGACGAGCCGGTGTCGGCGCTCGACGTGCAGGTCCAGGCGGCGATCCTCGACCTGCTCGTCGAGCTGCGACGCGCGCAGGGCCTCGCGCTGGTGCTCGTGTCGCACGACCTCGGCGTGGTGCGCCGCGTCTGCGACCGCGTCCTGGTGCTGAGCGCGGGCCGCGTGGTCGAGCAGGGTCCGGTCCGGGAGGTCCTGACGACCCCGACGCACCCCCTCACCCGCGCCCTCCTCGAGGCCCGCGCCCTCTGACCCCCGCGCGGGTTCCCCCCGCGAGGGCGTACGCGACACCGCGAGGGCGCATCCCGCGGAGTACGCCCTCGTGGTGGCGGATGCGCCCTCGCGGGACGGGGACTACACGCGGACGACGATCTTGCCGCGGGTGTGGCCCGTCTCGAGGGCGCGGTAGGCGTCGGCGGCGTGGTCGAGGTCGAACGTCTCCGCGACCTCGACGCGGACGGTGCCCCGGGCCACGAGGTCGGCGAGCTCGGCCAGGCCCTCGGGGTCGGGGCGGACCCAGACGTAGTGGCCGCCGAGCTCGTCGCGGGCGCGTGCGTCGGTGATGGACACGACGGTGCCGCCGGGGCGCAGGAGCTCCGCGGCGGTGTCGATCGCCTGGCCGCCCACGTAGTCGAGGATCACGTCGAACCCGTCGGGCGCGACCTCCCGCGCGGCGGCGACCAGCCCGTCCCCGTACGCGACCGGCTCGGCGCCGAGCTCGCGCAGGAAGTCGTGGTTGCGCGGCGAGGCGGTGCCGACGACGCGCGCCCCGGCGTGGACCGCCAGCTGCACGGCGATCGACCCGACGCCGCCGGCCGCGGCGTGCACGAGGACCGTCTGGCCCTCGGTGACGCCCGCGCGCCGGATCGTCTGCAGCGCGGTGAGCCCGGCGAGCGGCAGGGCGGCGGCCTCCTCGAACGACAGCCCGGCGGGCTTCTTCGCGGCGGTGCGGACGGGGACCGCGACGTACTCGGCGAGGGTGCCGTCCGACACGGTGTCCTTGCGGACGTACGCGAGCACCTCGTCCCCGACGGCCAGCTCGGGGGTGTCCAGCCCGGGCTTCACGACGACGCCCGCGACGTCCCAGCCCGGCACGGCGGGGAGCGTGGTGTCGAGCAGCCCCTCGAGGTAGCCCTCGCGGATCTTGTAGTCGACGGGGTTGAGACCCGCGGCGACGACCTTGACCAGGACCGTGTCCGGGCCGACGTGCGGCTCGGGGCGGTCGACGACGTGCAGGACCTCGGCCCCGCCGAACTCGGAGTACGTGACAGCCTTCATGTCCTGCCCGAACCCCGGTCGGCGTCCAGGAATTCCGGTCGCGGCCGCCCCGCGGCGGCGAGCAGCTGCCGACCGACGAGCCCGACGAACGCCAGGCCGCAGACCATCTGCACCGTCACCGCCACCCGCGCGGCCTGGCTCACGGGCGTGATGTCGCCGAATCCTCGCAGTCAGGCCGTGAGGACGTGCCCGACCGGGTGCACGGGGGTCTCGAACCACACCGTCTTGCCTCGGCCGGGGTGCAGCTCGATGCCCCAGCGGGTGGCGAGCGCGTCGACGATCCGCATCCCGTTGCCGCCCGCGCGGCCGGCGCTCCCCGGCCGCACGACGGGCAGCGTCAGGTCGGTGTCGGTGACCTCGACCCGCACGCAGTCGTCGTGCTGCAGCGCCGCGAGGGCGATCCGCTCGTGCGCGCGGGTGTGCACGACGGCGTTGGTCAGCACCTCGCTGGTCAGGAGCTCGAGCGTGCTGGACGCCTCCGCGTCGGCGTGCGCCCGCACGGCCTGGCGCAGCGCCCAGCGCCGCCCCTCGGCCACGCAGCGGGTGTCGGGCTCCAGGACGAGCCGGTCGATCGCGTCGGTCACCGCGCCTCCCCGTTCGTCGTCGGTCCTCGTCGGTCGTCCCCGGTGGAGATCCGCCGGTGGGACCAGGGTGCGGCCCCGGGCGCGGTCGCGCATCCGGTGGCGCGGCGCGTGGCGGGGCCGTGACCAGCGGCGGGAGGACGTCCCTGCTGGTAGAAGGCGCTTTCCCGACCGGTCGGTCACCCGGTCGGGTGGGCCTCCCCGGCGGCGTCGTCCGGCGGCGGCAGCACCCGCACCCGGGCGATCCGCCGGCCGTCGACGGCGGTCACCTCGATCCGGTGCCCGTCGACCTCGACGCCGTCGCCGACCGCTCCGAGGCGGCCGAGCCGGGCGATCACGAACCCGGCGACCGTCTCGTACGGCCCGTCCGCCAGGCGCACGCCGGTGAGCTCCGTGAACTCCTCGATGGTGATCCCGGCGTCGTACGAGCCCGGCGCCCCCTCGCGGGCCTCGGCCCCGGACGACCCCGGCATGTCGTACTCGTCGCGGATGTCCCCGACCAGCTCCTCGACCAGGTCCTCGAGCGTCACGATCCCGTCGGTGCCGCCGTACTCGTCGACGACGACGGCGATGTGCACGCCCTCGCGGCGCATGCGGGACAGCGAGGG
Source organism: Cellulomonas sp. KU4C (assembly GCF_056868065.1). Classification (NCBI taxonomy): domain Bacteria; kingdom Bacillati; phylum Actinomycetota; class Actinomycetes; order Micrococcales; family Cellulomonadaceae; genus Cellulomonas; species Cellulomonas sp. KU4C. The sequence goes on from NZ_CP200322.1 coordinate 1,153,216, forward strand.
GAGCAGCTTGTTGGTGCCCGGCAGCACGACGATCTCGCGCATCACGTCGCGCACCCGGGCGCCGTCGCGGTCGGTGGCCTCCAGGAGCTCGCGGATGTGCAGGAACCCGAGCACGTCGTCGAAGTCCTCGCCCGTCACGGGGTACCGGGACCACGGCTGCGCCCGCACCCGGACCAGGGCCTCGGCGAGCGTGAGGTCCGCCTCGAGGAAGTGCACCTCGCCCCGGGGGCGCATCACCTCGGCGACGGACCGGTCGGTCGCCTCGAAGACGTCGCCGAGGATGCGCCGCTCGTCCTCGGGCAGGCCCTGGTGCGCGATGACCAGGTCGCGCAGCTCCGCCTCGGACATCTCCTCCCCGGTGGCCTGCGGGTCGCCGCCGAACAGCCGGACCAGCAGGTTCGTCGAGGCGGACAGCAGCCAGATCACCGGCCGCATCAGGGTGGCGAACCGGTCCAGTGGGGGCGCGACGGCCAGCGCCACCCGCCCGGACTGCTGCAGGGCGATGCGCTTGGGGACGAGCTCGCCGAGCACCAGCGAGAGGTAGGCGATCACGAGCGTCAGGACGACCAGCGCCAGCGTGGCGGCGAGCTGGTCGGGCACGCCCAGCGCCGCGATCACGGGCGCGAAGTCGGGGGCGATCGTCGAGGCGCCGTACGCGGCGGAGAAGAACCCCGCGACGGTCACGCCGATCTGCACGGCGGCGAGGAACCGGTTCGGGTCCCGTGCGACGGAGGCGACCCGGGCGCCGCGCGCGCTCTGCCGCTCGAGGTGGTTGATCTGGCTCTCGCGGAGGGAGACCAGCGCGATCTCCGTCCCCGCGAACACGCCGCCCACGAGGATGAAGGCGAGGACGAGGGCGATGCTGCCCCAGGTCTCGGCGTCCATCAGCGGGTGCACCGCTGGCGACTGCCGGGCGGGTCGGACGGGGGCGGCGGTGAGCTCATGTCCCCATTGCAGGCACCACGTCCGTACCCGTCAACCGGACGGGCACGCACAGCACCCGCACAGATCCGTCGCGAAACCGGGTCCCGATCCGCCCGCCCGGCGGGGCCCCGTTCCCTAGGCTGGCGCAGGTCAGCGAGGGGACGTCGATGGGGAGCAGCTCGGTGCGCAGGGGGACGGCAGTGACGGGCACGGGAAGGGGCACAGTCGCCGTCGCGGCGCGGCGCGGCGCGCGCGCGTCGGTCGCGGTCGGGGCGGTGGCGGCGCTGGTCGTCGTGCTCGGCGCGTGCACGGGTGGCGGCGAGGACGAGCGGCAGCAGGCGGCGGACGCGCTCGCCGCGGCGATCGGCTCCGGCGACTTCGCCGACGTCCCGCTCGACGGCGCGACTGCGGCGGAGGCGGCGGAGCAGCGCACGGCCGCCTACACCGGGCTCGACCCGTGGGTCCCGCAGGTCGAGGCGGGCGACGTCGTGGTGCCCGAGGGCGTGGACGACGCGGCGTCGGTCGAGCTGGCGTTCACCTGGGACGTCGACAGCAGCGACGCCGACTGGACCTACACGACGCACGCGAACCTGGCTCGTGGCGAGGACGGCTGGCAGGTCCGCTGGACGCCGATGCTGCTCGCGCCCGACCTCGCGCCGGGGGAGGCGCTGACGGTGCGCAAGGAGCAGGCCGAGCGGGCGGACGTGCTCGGGGCCGGCGACGCGGTGCTGGTGACCTCGCGACCGGTGTCCCGCGTGGGCATCGACAAGACCCGGGTCGACGCGGCCGCCGCCGACGGGGCCGCGCGCGGGCTCGCCACCGCGCTCGGCCTGGACGTCGAGGCGTACGCCGCCCAGGTCGCGGCGGCGGGGGAGAAGGCCTATGTCGAGGCGATCGTCGTGCGCGACGGCGACCCCGCGTACGACGTCGCCGCGCTGGCCTCGCTGCCGGGCGTCAACGTGCTCGCGGACACGCTGCCGCTGGCCCCGACCCGCGCCTTCGCGCGGCCGGTGCTCGGCACGGTGGGGCAGGCGACCGCGGAGATCGTCGAGGAGTCGTCGGGGGCCGTCGCCGCGGGCGACCTCACCGGGCTCGGCGGGTTGCAGCGCCAGTTCGACGAGCAGCTGCGCGGGCTGCCGGGCCTGACCGTCGCGGCGACGGCCGGCGGGTCCCAGTCGCGCGAGCTGTTCCACGTGGAACCGCAGGTGGGGCAGCCGCTGCGCACGACGCTCGACCCCGGCCTCCAGCAGGCCGCCGAGGACGTCGTCGCGACCGTCACCGCCAGCGCGAGCGCGGTCGTGGCCCTGCGTCCCTCGACCGGCGACGTGCTCGCGGTGGCCAGCGGACCCGGCGGCGGCGGGATGTCCACCGCGACGCTCGGCCTGTACGCACCGGGTTCGACGTTCAAGGTCGCGTCGTCGCTGGCGCTGCTGCGCGCGGGGCTGACCCCCGACAGCACCGTGACCTGCCCCCCGACCGCGACCGTCGACGGCCGTGAGTTCCAGAACTACCCGGGCTACCCGGCGTCCGCGCTCGGCGACATCCCGCTGCGCACCGCGGTCGCGGAGTCCTGCAACACCGCGTTCCTCACCGCCGCCGACCAGGCCCCGCAGGCGGCGCTCGCGTCCGCGGCGCAGGCGCTCGGGCTCGCGGACGACGCCGAGCTCGGGTTCGCCGGGACGCTGGGCGTCGTGCCGGCGGACGCGACCGGCACCGACCACGCGGCGTCGATGATCGGCCAGGGCCGGGTCCAGGCCACCCCGCTCGGCATGGCGACCGTGGCCGCGTCGGTCGTCGCGGGGTCGCGGGTCACCCCGCGCCTGGTGGTCGACGACCCGGACGCCACCGCAGCCCCCGCACCCGGGGCGCCGCTGACGGCGACCGAGGCCGACGCGCTGCGGCAGATGATGCGGGCCGTCGTCACGGAGGGGGGCGGCGACTTCCTGCAGGACGTCCCGGGGCCCGAGGTGATCGCGAAGTCCGGGACGGCGCAGTACGGGTCCGGTGCCGAGCTCGCGAACCACGCGTGGATGATCGCGGCGCAGGGCGACCTCGCGGTCGCGGTGTTCGTCGAGACCGGCGACTTCGGCTCGACGACGTCCGGGCCGCTGCTGGAGACGTTCCTGCGGGCCGCGGCGGTCCCGGCGGGCTGAGCGGCGCCGACGGACCACCCGGTCGGGATGTCCGTTCTGTCCTGAGTGGGTGAAATGCTCGGACTTCTGCGTCTGGTCGGCGGAACCCCCTTCCGCCCGAGCTGCACCCCGGCCTACAGTCAGCGGGTCAGCGACAAGAGCAAACCCTCCGCGAGGAGGGGACGCAAAGCCACGGGACCCTCGACGGTCAGCCGGGCTGCCGAACGAAGGACTCCGTCATGGACCAGCGCGGCTTCTACGAGCCCACCGACCGCGATCGCAGCGGTTCCGACCTGCGGCCCGAGGTCAGCACCTCCCGCCTCGCGACCTGGTCGCGCATCGCCACGGCGCGTGCCGCGCGCGCCGACCTGGTGCCCGCCCAGCGCGAGTGCACCTCGGCCTCCTGAGGGCAGTCGTCGTCCCGGCTAGAGCTCGCCGACGCGCTGCAGGTAGCGCATCGAGGCCCAGCCCACGGGGATCCGCAGCCAGTAGGTGAGCACCCGGAACAGCACGGCGACCGAGGTCGCGACACCGGGGTTCACGCCGACCACGGACAGCGCGCCGGCGAGCGCGATCTCCGTGGTGCCGATGCCGCCGGGCGTCGGGGCGACCGACCCGGCGGTGTTGCCCGCGAGGAACACCACCGCGACCTGCACCAGCGACAGCTCCTGCCCGAACGCGCGCAGGCAGACCTCGAACGCCAGCACGTAGCCGAAGGTCGTCAGCACGTTCCCGGCGATGCCGATGGCGAGGCGCGACGGCTGGCCGACAACCTCGATCAGCCGGGGCCAGGTCTGGCGCAGCGTCGGCAGCGTCTTGGTCGCCACCCACTGCCGGACGCGGGGGACCAGCAGGGCGCCGGCCGCCAGCGCCGCCAGGACGCCGATGACAACTACGACGACCGGCGACACCGTGAACCGCTCGAGCTGGTTGGTGCCGGACGCGACCGAGAGCACGAGCAGCAGCAGCATCGTCACCACGAACTGCGCCACCTGCACCAGCGCGACGGTCGCCGTCGCCAGCGAGGCCGAGGTGCCGCGCCGGGTGAGCAGCCGCAGGTTCAGCGCCGCCGGGCCGATGCCCGCCGGCGCCGCGAGGGCCACGAACGTCGCGGCGGACTGCGCGACCGTCGCGCGCCACAGCGACAGCCGCACGGGCGAGAACGCCACCAGGGACAGGGCCGCGCCGAACAGCGTCGCCATGCCGAGCACGAAGGCCAGCACGCTGAGCCGCCAGTCCGTCGTGGACAGCGCGTCGAGGATCGTCCGCAGGTTGATCGACGTCAGCAGGATGATGACGGCCGCGGTGGTCAGCAGGATCGTGAGCACCGTGCGCGCGCCGAACCGGATCAGCTGCTGCGGCTCGACGTCCGCCTCGGGCAGGCGCGCGACGAGCGCGGACCGCAGCTCGGCCAGCACGTCCTTGTGGGCACGCAGCTCCTCGCGGGTGCGGCGCGGCAGGGCGATGGGCTGCAGCAGCGGGCCGATCGCGGCGATGTCGCTCTCCGGCAGCACGGCGACCGCGGACTCCAGGGCGCGCGCGGGTCCGACGCGGAGCGCGAGCAGCGCGACCAGCTGGGTGCGGTCCATCCGGCGCGCGAGGTCGGACGACGCGACGTCGCCCTGCTCCCACCCGACCACCCAGACCGTCGGTCGGCCGTCGCCCGGCGCCACCAGGATCGTGTCGCTGGTCAGGGTGCGGTGCGCGAGCCCGGCCTCGTGCGCGGTGCCGATCTGCGCCCAGATCTCCTCGAGGACGGCGTCGGTGATCTCCTCGGGCTCGAGGTCGGCCAGCGGGACCGCGTCGGGCACCCGGTCCTGGACGAGGATCATCGACGACTCGGCCTCGCCGAGCCCGCGCAGCTGCGGCGTCCGCACCCCCGCGGCGGTCGCGGTGTACGACAGCAGCGCGGCGCGCTCGGCGGCCTGCCGCAGCGACACCACCGAGCGGCCGTCGAGCCCACGCAGCCGCAGCGACCGCCACAGCCGGCTCAGCAGGCCGACCACCTGGCGGTCGCCGTCGAGGACGACCACGTCGAGCATCCGGCCGTCGTCGGTCGTCATCTCGTACACGCGGTGGTCGGTGGACCGCGCGATGCCGCGGGCGGCCGGGGTCCCGGCGGTCGCGCCCGGCCCGGGGACCTCGACCTCCTCGTCCGGCACCCGCACCAGCAGCAGCGGGTGCCAGCCGGCGCGCCGCACCCCGGCGACCAGGCTCGCGCCGTACGCCCGCTCGGACCGGACGCCCGACACGTACCGCACCGCGAGCCCGCTGGCCCGGCCGATCAGCAGCGCGACCGCGACACCGGGCAGCGAGACGCCGGAGGTGATCACGAGGATGCCGACCGCCACCCAGACCAGGTTCCAGGACCAGGCGACCGTGCGGCGCCGGTTCCGGGGCCCGGTCGCGGTGAGCAGACCCGCGATCAGCGCCATGTACCCGGGGATCGTCAGCGTGAGCTGCCCGGCGAGCCGGACCGACAGGCCCGCCACCAGCTGCTCCGACCCGACGTGCTCGATCAGCCACGCGGCGCTCGACGCCACCAGGACCGCGGCGATGGCGGCGACCGAGGCCTCGACCATCTGCCGGCCCAGTCGTCGGGCGGCCAGCTCGACCAGCACCGCGATCGGGACGATGAACGTGACGACGCTCTCCAGCAGCGCCACCGGGACGATCAGCAGCTGGCGCAGCAGCGTCGCGAACCCCTGCACGTCCTCGGCGACGCCGGTGGTCGTGTTGTGCGCGTACGTCGCGAGCACCATCACCGCGACCGCGCCGAGCAGCGACAGCACCACGCCCAGGAGGTCGCTGGGGTGGTGCACCCGGACCTCGGGGGAGTCGACCACCTGCGGGCGGCCGAGCCCGTCCGTCGCGGGGCCGTCGGCAGCGGGTGCGCCTGCGGGCGCGTCGGCGGCCGGCCCGTCGGGTCGACCGGGCGCCGCCGGCGCGTCGGTCGAGGCGTCGGACATGGTGTGGAGTCTAGGCAGCGCGACCCCCGCGAGGGGGCCCGGTGGGGGTCTGCGCGCCGGATTCGGTCCCCGGGGATGACCCCGCGCGCGGGCTGCTCCGTCGCGAGGATGACCCGCCGGGTCTAGCGTGACCCGCACGGAGCGTGACCAGCACGGACAGAGGTGGAGACGCACGTGGCGAAGGACCTGGACGGCCGGGTGGCGGCGGTGCTGCGCTCGGTGTGGTGGCTGCCGCTGCTGCGCGGCGTGCTGATGGTGGTGCTCGGCCTGCTGCTGCTGGTCGAGCCGCTGGGGACGCTCGTCGCCCTGGTGTGGGTGTTCGGCGTGTTCGCGGTGGTCGACGGCGTGGTCGTGCTGCTGCAGGCGCTGCTGGCGCGCGGCCGCCCCGGGAAGCTCGTGGCTGGTCGCGGAGGGGCTGGTGAGCGTCGGGTTCGGCGCGCTCATCATGCTCTGGCCGGGCGTGACGGCGCTGGTGCTGTTCTACCTGCTGGCCCTGTGGGTGCTGGTGCTCGGGGTGACCGCGGTGATCGTCGCGGTCACGCAGTTCCGCGCCCGGGACCTCGCGTGGTCGGGGACGCTGGTGTTCGGCCTGGTCGGGTTCCTGTTCGGCCTGCTGCTGGCGATCAAGCCGCAGGGCACGGTCGACGTGATCCTCACCGTGTACGGGCTGTTCGCGTTCGTCGCCGGGGTGGTGCTCGTCGTGTCCGGGCTGGCGACGCGCTCGCTGGCCCGGCAGCTCGACGCGGCGCGCGGTGGTGGCACGGGGTCGTCGGGTCCGGGGTCGTCCGGGCCGGCGTCGTCGGGGCCGGCGCCGGCCGCGGGCGTCAGGTGATGCCGAGGGCCTCGCGCCAGGCGGCCGGGACCAGCGCGTAGCCGACGAACGCGACCACGTCGAGCACCGTGTGCGCGACGACCAGCGGCATCGTCCGGCGGCGTCGGCGGAAGTACTCCGCGAACACCAGGCCCATCACGACGTTGCCGACGAACGGGCCGATGCCCTGGTACAGGTGGTAGGAGCCGCGGACCAGGGCGCTCGTGACGAGGATCGCGGGGGTCCGCCACCGCAGGTCGCGCAGCCGCTCCATGAGGTAGCCGACGACGACCACCTCCTCGAGCAGGGCGTTCTGCAGCGCGGACAGCACCAGCACCGGGACGGTCCACCACGCGGCCCCGAGGGCGGCGGCCTGGACCTCGACGGTGATGCCCAGCGCCCGCCCCGCCACGTACAGGCCGAGACCGGGCAGCCCGATCAGCGCCGCCAGCCCGACGCCGACCGCCAGGTCACGGAGCGGGCGCGTGCGGTCCAGGCCGATCCGGCGCACCGCGCTGCGCCCGTTCGCGGACAGCAGGTACAGGGCCAGGGCGACGGGCACCAGCGCGAACCCGATGGACAGCAGCTGGTAGGTGAGGTCGAGGTACAGCCGGGCCGAGCGGCTGGCGTTCAGCGTCGCCGTCTGCTGGCCGAGCGGCGTGCTGTCGGTGAGCCGCGCGACGATGTTGACCAGCGCGTACACGCCGGACTTGCCGAGCGACAGGCCGAGCACGATCCAGACCTCGACGGTGAGGCGTCGGCGCCAGGCGCGGTCGGACACGGGCGGGGTGCCGGGCGTGCTGGGGCCGGGCGTGCTGGGGCCCGGCGTGCTGGGGCCGGGCGCGCTGGTGCCAGGCGCGCTGGTGCCAGGCAGGGCGGGCTCCGGTGCGTCGGTCACGGGCGGCAGCGTAGGGCCGTTCGCTGGGTGGCGCCTGGACGGGGCCTGGACCGCGCGGCTGACCGCACCGCCGGGACTCGGCGCGGGTTGCCTCCCGGTCTTGCCAGCGAGTACTTTGCGACGCAAAGTCGTTGGCATCCCGTCGGCGGCCGAGAGAGGACCACCGATGACCCCGCAGCCCGCCGAGACCCCGGACGCCGCCGACGGTCCCGGAACCCCGGACGCCCCGCTCGACCTCGCCGCCGCCCGCGCGATCATCGAGGCCCAGCGCACCCGGGTCCGCACCACCGCGTACACGGACGACCGCGTGATCTTCGCGATCTGGTCCACCGCGTGGACCGTCGGCTACGGCGTCCTGTGGGCGACGAGCCGCGACGGCGTCGACCGGATGCCGGGCTGGGCCTGGGGGGTGTTCGGCGCGCTGATCCTCGCCGGCGTCGTCACCACCGTCCTGCACTCGCTGCGCCGGATGTCCGGCCTCGACGGGGTCAGTCGCCGCACCGGCGCGCTGTACGGCTGGTCCTGGTTCGTGTCCTTCGTCGCCGCGCAGGTGCTGATCGGCGGGCTCGCCCGCGCCGGGCTGCCGGACGAGGGCGTCGCGCTCGCGGCCAACGGCATCTCCGCGCTGATCGTCGGGATCCTCTACATGGCGGGCGGCGCGCTCTGGCAGGACCGCGCGCAGTTCGTCCTCGGCGTGTGGATGGCGCTCGTCGCGGGCGTCGCCACGCTGGTCGGGCTGCCCGGCACGTTCGCGGTCATGTGCCTCGCCGGCGGCGGCGGGATGGCGGTCGGCGTGCTCGCCGCGCACGTCGCCCAGCGCCGGGGCCGGGCCGCCCGCCGCGGAGCGGTGGCATGACGGACGCGGACCTCGACCCCGTCATCCACGCCCAGTCCCGGCTCCGCGTCGTCGCGACGCTCGCGGCGCTGGCCCCCGGCGACCGCCTCACCTTCCCCCGGCTGCAGCAGCTGCTCGAGATGACCGCCGGCAACCTGTCCACCCATCTGCGCAAGCTGGAGGAGGCGGAGTACGTGACCGTCCAGAAGACCTTCGAGGGCCGCACGCCCGCCACCTACGTCGAGCTGTCCGGGCAGGGCCGCGCCGCGTTCGAGCGCTACACCCGCGCGCTCGCCGAGCTGCTCGGCGGCGCGCTGTGACCGCCGCCGTCGGGGCGCCGCTGGTCGAGCTCGACCGGGTCACCCGACGCTACGGCGACGTCACCGCCCTCGACGACGTCTCCCTCACCGTCGGGGCGGGGGAGATGGTCGGCCTGCTCGGGCCCAACGGCGCCGGGAAGTCGACGCTGCTGTCGCTGGTGAGCGGCCTGCGCCGCCCCGACACCGGCACGGTGCGCCTCTGCGGCCTCGACCCCCGCGACCCGGCGGCGCGTGCCGACCTCGGCAGCACCCCGCAGGAGACGGGACTGCCCGAGACGCTGAAGGTCGGCGAGGTCGTCGACCTCGTCGCCGGCCACTACCGGTCGCCGATGCCCCGCGGCGAGCTGCTCGAGCGGTTCGGCCTCACCGACCTCGCGCGCCGCCAGACCGGTGGTCTGTCCGGCGGTCAGCGCCGGCGGCTCGCGGTCGCGCTGTCGCTGGTCGGCCGGCCCCGCCTCGTGCTGCTCGACGAGCCCACCACCGGCCTCGACGTCGAGGGCCGGCACGTCCTGTGGGGAGCGCTGCGCGACTACCAGGCGGACGGCGCGACCGTCGTCGTCACCAGCCACTACCTCGAGGAGATCGAGGCCCTGGCCCGCCGGGTCGTCGTGATCGGCCAGGGCCGGGTCCTCGCCGACGACGACCTGGCGACGGTGCTCGCGATGGCGTCCGCCCGGCGGGTGCTGCTCGCCGTACCGCCCGCGCACGACGCCGGGCTCGCCGCGCTGCCAGGGGTCCTCGACGTGCAGCGCGAGGGCGACCGGACGGTGCTGCTCGTCGCGGACGCCGACGCCGTGGTGCGTGCCCTGGTCCGCGCCGACGTGCCGTTCCGCGACCTCAAGGTGCGCGGCGCCTCGCTCGAGGAGGCCTTCCTCGCCCTGACCGCGACCGCCACCACGCCCACCCAGGAGCCCCGATGACCGCCCCCGCCCTGCGCGCCGCCCCCGTCACCCGGTCCTGGCTGCACCTGGCGTGGCTGCACACCCGGTTCCAGCTGCTGGAGACCGTGCGGGTGCCGATCGCCGTCATCGGGAACCTGCTGTTCCCCGGGGTCGCCCTGCTGTTCTTCGTCGTGCCGCAGCCCGCCGTCGCCGGTGAGCCGCTCGTCGCCGTCGCGGCGGTCGCGCAGCTCGGGACGTTCGCGGTGATGTCCGCGTGCCTGTTCTCGCTCGGTGCGGGTGTCGCGGAGGACCGGGCCCGCGCGTTCGACCCCTACCTGCGGACGCTGCCCGCCGGCGCCGGGCCGCGCCTGACCGGCCGGATCGTCACCGGCGTCGTGTTCTGCCTCGCGGCGCAGGTGCCGGTGATCGCCATCGCCGTGCTGCTCACCGAGGCGTCCACGTCGCCGTGGCGGCTGCTCGGCGGGATCGGGCTGGTGCCGCTGATCGCGGTGCCGTTCCTGCTGCTCGGGCTCGCGATCGGCTACGCGATGACCGCGAAGGCGGCGCTCGCCGTGGTGCAGGCCGTGCTGTTCCCGCTCGCGTTCGCCGGCGGGCTGTTCCTGCCGCCCGAGGCGTTCCCCGGCTGGCTGGACGCCGTCTCGCACGCGCTGCCGTCCCGCGCGGCCCGGGACCTCGCCGTCCAGGTGACCACCGGGTACGGGCCGTCGGCGTCGGCGCTGCCGGTGCTGCTCGGGTGGACGGTCGTGTTCGCGGTCCTCGCGGTGCTGGCCTACCGCCGCGACGAGGGCCGCCGCTTCCGCTGACCCCCTGCACCCGCGCACCCCGCCCCCCGCCCCCCCGCACCCGCGCACCCCGCCCCCCCGCCCCCCCGCCCCTCGCCCCGCGGCGACGAGTGGTCACGACACGCGGGTGCGGTGGGCTGCACGCCAGCGTGTCGTGACCACTCGTCGACCGGGCGGAGGCGCGGAGGGGCGGGCGGAGCGTCGACCGGGTGGAGGTGGGGCGGGTCGCGGGGCCTGCGGGCGGTGTGGGCGCGCGGCGGCTACGCGTCGCTGGGCTGGACGCGGGCCAGCGCGGCGACGGCGTCGGCGACCACGGCCGGGTCGGTCACCGTGTACCCGGCGGTGCCGCCGCCCCCGGGGCCGCCGTCGTCCGTCACGGGTCGGCCGGCGGACAGGTGCACGGCGTCGACGCCGGCGGCGACGAGGGCGCCGATGTCGACCGGCCGGACCCCGCCGCCCGCCATCACCTGCACCGCGCCGGCGGTGTGCTCGACCATCGCGGCCAGCCGGCGGACGCCGTCGATGCTGCGGTCCGCGCCGCCCGAGCTCAGCACGCGCGTGACTCCCGCGGTCGCCAGCGCGTCGAGCACGGCGAACGGGTCCTCGACCGCGTCGACCGCGCGGTGGAACGTCACGTCCCGGCCCGCGGCGGCCTCGACCAGGGCGGTGAGCGCCGCGGTGTCGACGTGCCCGTCGGCCGTCAGGACGCCGACGACGACCCCGTCGGCCCCGGCGTCGACGGCCGCGCGCACGTCCCGGACCTGCACGTCGAGCTCGTCGGCGTCGTACACGAACGACCCGGGCCGGGGTCGCACGAGGACGTGGACGCCCGGCGGCGTGGCGCCGGTGGCGGCGCGCGCGTCCCGCTCGGCGACCAGCGCGGCGAGGAGCCCGGCGCTCGGCGTGAGGCCGCCCGTCGCGGCGAGCGCGGCGCAGAGGCTCGACCCGGACGGCGCCGGCGTCGGCGGCCACGCGGAAGCCCGCGAGGTCCTGCACGGCGATCTCGAGGACGGGACGCGACACGGCAGGGGCTCCTTCGGCAGCAGGACGGCTCTGGTACCGAACCGTAGCCGCTGCGGACGGCCGCGGGCGGGACCCCTCACCCCTCGGCCCGGCGCCCCCGCCGGGTGGGGCGGGGGCGCCGTCGTGCGCGGTCAGGAGAACCGGCGCAGCCGCAGGGAGTTCCCGACGACGAGCACCGAGCTGAACGCCATCGCCGCGCCGGCGATCATCGGGTTCAGCAGCCCGAGCGCCGCGAGCGGGATCGCCGCGACGTTGTAGGCGAACGCCCAGAACAGGTTCTGCTGGATGACCCGGAGCGTGGACCTGGACAGCCGGACCGCCTGCGCGGCGGAGCGCAGGTCGCCGCGGACCAGCGTCACGTCGGCCGCCTCGATGGCGACGTCCGTGCCGGTGCCCATCGCGAGCCCGAGGTCGGCGGACGCGAGGGCCGCGGCGTCGTTGACGCCGTCGCCGACCATCGCGACCCGGTGGCCCTCGGCCTGCAGGCGCTGGACCACGTCGACCTTGTCGGCGGGCAGCACCTCGGCGATGACGTCGTCCGCGTCGATGCCGACCTCGCGGGCGACGGCGTGGGCGGCACCGGCGTTGTCGCCGGTCAGCAGCACCGGGCGCAGGCCGAGCGCCCGCAGGTCGGCCACCGCCGCGCGGGAGGTCTCCTTGACCGGGTCCCGCAGGACGAGGACGCCGCGCGCCGCGCCGTCCCAGGCCACCAGGACGGCGGTGGCGCCGTCCGCCTCCGCGGCGGCGAACCGGTCCGCGAGGCCGGGGTCGGCCTCCGCGCCCTGCTCGGCGACCCACCCGGGCCGCCCGACGAGGACCCGGCGGGACAGGCCGACGCCGGAGTGGGCGGTCCGGACGACCCCGCTGACGCCGCGGCCGGGCGTGGCGAGGAAGTCGTGCACCTGGTCCGAGCCGATCGCGACCCCGTCGCCACCGACCCCGTCCCCACCGGCACCGTCGGGTGCGTCGGTCGTGGCTGCCGCAGCGGCCGCCTCGGCGACGGCCCGGGCGATCGGGTGCTCGGCGAGCTGCTCGACCGCCCCGGCGTACCGGAGCACCTCGTCGGCCTGCGCGGGGGCGGACCCCGCCGGGACCAGGACGTCGACGAGCGCCATGCGGCCCTCGGTGACGGTGCCGGTCTTGTCCAGGACGACGGTGTCGACGGTGCGGGTCTGCTCCAGCGTCTCCGGGCCCTTGATGAGCACGCCGAGCTGGGCGCCGCGGCCGGTCCCGACCAGCAGCGCGGTGGGCGTGGCCAGGCCGAGCGCGCAGGGGCACGCGATGATGAGCACCGCGACCGCCGCCGTGAACGCGGCCTGCGCGGACCCGCCGGTCAGCAGCCAGCCGGCGAGCGTGCCGAGCGCGAGCACCAGCACCACGGGGACGAACACCGTGGAGATGCGGTCCGCGAGCCGCTGGACCGGTGCCTTGCCGGTCTGGGCGGCCGCGACGAGCCGGCCGATCTGCGCCAGCCGCGTCTCGTCGCCGACGCGGGTGGCGCGCACGACCAGGTGGCCGCCCGCGTTGATCGTCGCGCCGGTGACCTCGTCGCCGGGGCCGACGTCGACGGGCACCGGCTCGCCGGTCAGCAGGCTCGCGTCGACGGCGCTGGTGCCGGACACCACGACGCCGTCGGTCGCGACCTTCTCGCCCGGGCGCACGGCGAACTCGTCGCCGACCCGGAGCCGCTCGACCGGGACGCGCTGCTCGGTGCGACGGCCGTCGGGGCCGGTGACCAGCAGCGCGACGTCCTTCGCCCCGAGGTCCAGCAGGGCGCGCAGGGCGTCGCCCGCCCGCCGGCGCGACCGGTGCTCGGCGTACCGGCCCGCGAGCAGGAACGTCGTCACGACGGCCGCGACCTCGAAGTACAGCTCGGGCATGTGGCCGCCCATGTCGGCGGCGGGCCAGAGCGTGGGCTCCATCCGCATGCCGAGCTGCCCGGCGCCGCCGAGCAGCAGCGCCCACAGGGACCAGCCGGTCGCCGCGACGATGCCGATCGACACCAGGGTGTCCATCGTCGACGCGCCGTGCCGGGCCGCGCGGGCCGCGGCGCGGTGGAACGGCCAGGCCGCCCAGGTGGCGACCGGCAGCGCGAGCGCCGCGACCAGCCACTGCCAGCCGCGGAACTGCGTCGCGGGCACCATCGACAGCACGAGCACGGGCAGGGTCAGCACGGTGGCGACCCGCAGCCGGCGGCGCAGGTCGGTCCCGCGCGCGTCGGTGGGGGCGGAGGTGTCCTCGTCCGGGTCCATGTCGTGGCCGGGCGCCATGCTGTGGCCGGACAGCGCGTGCTCGCGGGGGTCCGTGCCGGGCGCGTCGTGGCCGGCGCCGTCGTGGCCGGCGCCGACGTGGGCAGCGCCGTCGTGGCCGGCCGCGTCGTGGTGCGCGTGCGCGGCGGCGGGCGCGCGTGCCGACCCGGCCGGGGCGTCGAGCCCGCGGGCCGCCGTCACCCGGGCGTCGTACCCGGCCTTGCGCACCGCCTCGACGAGCGCGTCCGTGTCGGCGGTCGTGCCGTCCTCGGCAGGGCGGACCTCGACGTGCGCGCTCTCCAGCGCGAGGTTCACGGTCGCCTGGGCGCCGGGGACGCGGTTCAGCCGCTTCTCCACCCGCGCGACGCAGGACGCGCAGGTCATCCCCTCGACCGCCAGGTCGACGGTGGCGACGGGCAGCGTGGGGACCGCGGGGCGCGGCCGGTCGTCGGCTGTCACAGCAGCGACCCGCGCGGGGTGACGGCGTACCCGGCCTCGTCGACCGCGCCGGCGATGGCCTCGGGGGACAGCGGGGCGTCGGAGGTGACCGTCACGGGGGAGGACCCGCCCGCGACCAGGTCGACCTGCACGTCGGTCACACCGGGCAGGGCGGTGAGCCTCCTCGGTGACGTGCCGGACGCAGTTGCCGCAGGTCATGCCGTCGACGGCGAAGGTGGTGGTGCTCATGGGGGTGTTCCTCTCAGGGGGTGGGTGCGCTCAGGAGCGGACGAGGCGGGCGATGGCGTCGGCGGCCTCGCGGACCTTGGCGGCCCCGGCCTCCTCGGACTCGCGCGCGGCGTCGACGACGCAGTGGCCGAGGTGGTCCTCGACCAGGCCGATGCTCACGGCCTGCAGCGCCTTGGTGACGGCGGAGATCTGGGTGAGCACGTCGATGCAGTAGACGTCCTCGTCGACCATGCGGGCGATGCCCCGGACCTGGCCCTCGATGCGCTTGAGGCGCTTGAGGTAGTCGTCCTTGTCGCTGGTGTAGCCGTGCACGTCGCGCTCCTCCCGTCCGGGCGCTCGGGTGCCCGTCCTCGAGAGGAACGCTATACCCCCTGGGGGTATTCCGGAGCGGGCCGGACGTCCTGCCGGGAGCGCCGACCCGGTCGGAGGGTCAGATGCGCTCGCTCGTCCTCCGGCCGCTGCGGACGAGCTCGTCCTGCAGCTCCTGGAACCGGGCGTCGAGCTGGGCCCGCAGCATCTCGACCCACTCGTGCTGCTCGTACATCCACGGCTCCCACGGCCGGCCTGCGGAGTCGGTCCGGGTCTCAGTCCGGGTCTCAGTCCGGGTCTCAGGCCGGGGCTCGACGGTCATGGCGATGCTCCTCGTCGTCGTCGGAAGTGGCGGAGTCAGGGGCCAGCGGATCCAGCAGTGAGCGGGCCGCGGCGGTCTGGATCACAGTCTCGGCTTGCGCCGCGAGCACCTGCAAGAGCAGTTTCTCGCCGTCGCGCAGCGGCTCGGGGTGCGCCCAGCGGTCGGCGCGGGCCAGCCGGTAGGCGTCCCACCACTGCTGGTCCCGGCGCGCGACGAGGTCCGCTCGCCGTCGCTCCTGGCGTCGCCGCGACTCGTCCCGGGTCTGGCGTCGCCACTGGGCGAGCGCCACCATCGCGGCTCCGGCCGCGGCACACCCGCCAAGCCCGGGGCTGCGGACGAACGAGTCGGTCCACGTGAGCACGGCGAGGATCACCTGGCGGGTCGACTCGTCCCGCACCCCCGACGCGACGAGTGCGACGAGCAGAGTGGTGAGGGTGCCGACGACGCCCGAGGCCCACGTCGCACTCGTCCGCCGTCGCCTCCGTCTGGTCTCCATGCCACCGCCTCCCCGGGTGCCGAGCCACCACCGTCGCACCCGACACGCCGGGAGCGGTCGTCGTCCCCAGGCCCGGTTCCGCCGCCGGGGGCCGCAGACGCCGCGAGGGCGCGCCCCCGACGGATCGGGTGCACGCCCTCGCGGGTGCGGGTGCCTCAGACCAGCGCGCGCCAGGCCTCGCGGCGGGTCGCCTGCTCGACCGGGTCCGGCACCGGCAGGCTCGCCAGCAGCCGGCGGGTGTACTCCTCGCGCGGGGCGCCGAGCACCTCCTCGCCGGTGCCCTCCTCGACGAGCCGCCCGCGGTGCAGCACCGCGATCCGGTCGGCGAGCAGGTCGACCACGGCCAGGTCGTGGCTGATGAACAGGCAGGCGAACCCGAGGGACTCCTGCAGCTCGGCGAACAGCTCGAGCACCCGGGCCTGGACCGACACGTCGAGCGCGGACGTCGGCTCGTCGGCGATCAGCAGCTCCGGGTCCAGCGCCAGCGCCCGCGCGAGCGACGCCCGCTGGCGCTGCCCGCCGGACAGCTCGTGCGGGTACCGGTCGCCGAACGCCCGCGGCAGCTGCACCGACTCGAGGAGCTCGTCGACCTTCGGCCGGGCGGCCCGGGCGTCGCCGGCCCGCCCGTGCACGACCAGCGGCTCGGCCACGCACTCGGCGATGGTGAGCAGCGGGTTGAAGGACGTCGCCGGGTCCTGGAACACGAACCCGACCCGGCTGCGGATCGGCCGGATGCGGCGCTCGCGGACGCCGTTCATCTCGACGCCCAGCACCTGCAGCGACCCGCCGGTGACGGTGGTCAGCCCCGCGATGGCGCGCCCGATGGTGGTCTTGCCGGAGCCGGACTCGCCGACCAGGCCGACCACCTCGCCGGGGCGGATCGCCAGGGAGACCCGGTCGACGGCCTTGAACCCGGGCTGCCGGAGCCGGCCGGGGTAGGTGATCTCCAGGTCCCGCGCCTCGACGACGGGGGTCTGCTCGGCCCAGCCGGGCGCGCGGGCGGCGGCCCGGGCCCGGGCGTGCGCGCCGCCGGTCCCGATCCGCGGCACGGCGTCGAGCAGCGACCGCGTGTACGGGTGCTGCGGGTCGGCGAACAGCTCCCGGACGGGGGCCTCCTCGACGATCTCCCCGGCGTACATCACCGCGACCCGGTCGGCGAGGTCCGCGACGACGCCCATGTTGTGCGTGATGAGGACGATCGCGGCACCGAACTCGTCCCGGCAGCGGCGCAGCAGGTCGAGGATCTCGGCCTGCACGGTCACGTCGAGGGCGGTGGTCGGCTCGTCGGCGATGATGACGCCGGGGTCGAGGACCAGCGCCTGGGCGATGACGATGCGCTGCTTCTGCCCGCCGGAGAACTGGTGCGGGTAGTGGTCGATCCGGTGCTCCGGGTCGGGGATGCCGACGCGGCGCAGGATGTCGACGGCCTTGGTCCGGGCCTCGGCCTTGCTGAGCCGCCCGTGGGCGCGCAGGCCCTCGATGATCTGCCAGCCGACGGTGTAGACGGGGTTGAGCGAGGTCGACGGCTCCTGGAACACCATCGCCGCGTCCCGGCCGCGCACCCGGCGCAGCCCCGGCTTGTCCAGGCCGAGCACCTCGCTGCGGGACGTGCCGTCCTTGGAGGACAGCAGGACGGCGCCGCGGGTGGTGGCGGTCGACGGCAGCAGCCCGAGGATCGTCTTCGCGGTGACGGACTTGCCCGAGCCGGACTCGCCGACGACCGCGAGCACCTCGCCGGCGCCGACGGACAGGGTCACCCCGTCGACGGCGCGGACGTTGCCCGCGTCGGTCGCGAACGACACGGACAGGTCGGTGATCTCGACGACCGGCGCGGTGCCGGTCTGCTGGTCGGCGCTCATCGGCCGCCCTCCGTCCCGGGCTCGAGGCCCTCCAGCCCGCCGGGCGCGGTGAGCGCGCCGCCGGGGACCACCGAGGTGGCGGACACGTCGCCGGCGACGTCCGCGGACGCCCGCCGGGTGCGCAGCCGCGGGTCCGCGAGGTCGTTCAGCGACTCACCGACCAGGGTCATGCCCAGCACGGTCAGCACGATCGCGACGCCGGGGAACACGGAGGTCCACCAGATGCCGCTGGTCACGTCCGAGATCGCGCGGTTGAGGTCGTAGCCCCACTCGGCGGCCTGGCTCGGCTCGATGCCGAACCCGAGGAACCCGAGGCCGGCGAGCGTGAGCACGGCCTCCGACGCGTTGAGCGTGATGATGAGCGGCAGGGTGCGGGTCGCGTTGCGCAGCACGTGCTTGATCATGATCCGGCCGTTGCTGGCGCCGATCACGCGCGCGGACTCGACGAACGCCTCGGACTTGATCCGGATGGTCTCCGCGCGCACCACCCGCAGGTACTGGGGTGTGAACACGACGGTGATCGACAGCGCCGCCGCGAGCACACCGCCCCACATGTCGGACTGCCCGCCGCTGATGACGATGGCCAGGACGATCGCGAGCAGCAGCGACGGGAACGCGTACACCGCGTCGGCGATGACGACGAGCACCCGGTCCAGCCAGCCGCCGAAGTAGCCGGAGACCAGGCCGAGCAGCACGCCGATGAACAGCGACGCGACGATCGCGATGACGATGACGAGCAGCGCGGTCCGCGAGCCCCAGATCACGCGGGACAGCACGTCGTAGCCGCCGACGGTGGTGCCGAACCAGTGCTCGGCGGACGGGGGCTGCTGGGCGCCGAACCGGCCGTCGGCGTCGCGGAGCTGGCCGTAGCCGTAGGGCGCGAGCAGCGGGGCGAGCGCCGCGCCGATCACGAGGAACGCGGTGAGCACGAGGCCGGTGACGAGCATGCCGCGCTGCAGGCCGACGCTCTGCCGGAGCTGGTGGACGACGGGCAGCCGCCGCCAGCCGCGGCGCGGGGCCGCGGGGGTGGTGGTCGTGGTCATCTCAGTACCTCACCCTCGGGTCGATCAGCGCGGCGATGACGTCCACCAGGAAGTTGGTGACCGCCACGATGACCGCGAGCATCACGACGATGCCCTGCACGGCGACGAAGTCGCGGGCCTGCAGGTACTGGGACAGCTGGAACCCGAGGCCGCGCCACTCGAACGTCGTCTCGGTGAGCACCGCGCCGACCAGGAGCATCGCGACCTGCATGCCGATCACGGTGACGATCGGGATGAGCGCGGGCCGGTAGGCGTGCTTGCGCAGCAGCCGGGACTCGCGGACGCCGCGGGACCGTGCCGCGTCGACGTAGCCGGAGCCGAGCGTGCCGATCACGTTGGTGCGGACCAGCCGCAGGAACACGCCCGCGGTCAGCAGGCCGAGCGCCAGCGCGGGCAGCACGGCGTGCTGGAGCACGTCCGCGATCACGTCGGGGTTGCCGGTGCGGAACGCGTCGATCAGGAAGATGCCCGTCGGGTCGTCCAGCTGCCGCATCTCGATCTCGGAGCGCGTCGACGCGCGCCCGGCGACCGGCAGCCAGTCGAGCTGGACGGCGAACACGAGCTTGAGCAGCAGGCCGGCGAAGAACACGGGCGTGGCGTAGCAGGCGATCGCGAACACGCGGAGCACGGCGTCCGGCACGCGGTCGCGGAAGTACGCGGCGGCGAGGCCCAGGGGGATGCCGACGACGAACGCGACGAGCAGCGCGTAGAACGCGAGCTCGAGGGTGGCGGCGCCGAACGTCGTGAGCACCTCGGTGACGGGGCGGCTGTCGCTCAGCGTGGTGCCGAAGTCGCCGCGCAGGAGCTGGCCGAGGTACTCCCCGTACTGCACGAGCACCGGCCGGTCGTAGCCGGCGGCGTGGATCCGCTCGGCCAGCTGGTCGGCCGGGAGGCGGCCGCCCTGGGCGGCGGTGATGGGGTCGCCGGTCGCGCGCATCAGCACGAACACGACGGTGACCAGGATGAACACGGTCGGGATGATCAGCAGGAACCGCACGAGCAGGTAGCCGCCGAGCCCGCCACCGGTGCGCTTCTTCTTCGGCGCGGCGGGGGTGGGGGCGTCGGGTCCTGCGCTGGTGGTGGGCTGCAGCGGTCCTGCGGTGGGGGTGGAGGTCATGTCGCTCGCTCTTCGTCGCCCGGTGACGCCCCGACGCGGGCCGCTCGGTGGTGCTGAGCGACCCGCGCCGGGCGTCGGGAGTGGTGGATCAGCCGATGGCGAGTGCGCCGTAGCGGAACTTGAACGAGGCGTCGAGGGTGTCCTCGGCGCCGGTGACGTCGGCGCCGACCACGGCCACCTGCGCACCCTGGAGGTACGGGACGGTGGACAGGTCCGCGGCGACCGCGTCCTGGATCTGCTCGATGAGCGCGGTCCGCTCGGCCGGGTCGACGGTGACGGCCTGCTGCAGGATCAGGTCGTTCACCTCCTGGTTGTCGTAGTGGTTGCCCAGGAAGTTGTCCGTCAGGAAGAACGGCGTCAGGTAGTTGTCCGCGTCCGAGTAGTCCGGGAACCAGCCGAGCTGGTACGACGGGTAGACGTCGGAGGTGCGGTCCTTGGCGTACTGGACCCACTCGGTGGTCTGCAGGTCGACCGTGAACAGGCCGGTGGACTCGAGCTGGTCCTTGATGAGCGCGTACTCCTCGCCGGAGGACGGGCCGTAGTGGTCGTTGCTGTACTGCAGCGACAGCTGGACGGGGGTCTCGACGCCCGCCGCCTCCAGGCGCTCGGCCGCCGCGTCGGCGTCCGCGCCGCCCTCGCCGTCGCCGTACAGGCCCTTGAGCGAGTCGGTGGCACCGGTCAGGCCCTCGGGGACGTAGGAGTACAGCGGCGTGTAGGTGCCCTTGTAGACCTGGTCCGCGATCTCCTCGCGGTCGATCAGGTCGGCCACCGCGCCGCGGACGGCGAGCGCCTTGGCGGGGTCGGCCTCCGGCGTCGTCGCGCCGTACGGCTGGGTGTTGAAGTTGAACGTGATGTAGCGGATCTCGCCGCCGGGGCCGTCGACGACCTTGACGTCGTCGTCGCCGCGCAGGTCCTCGATGTCCGTGGAGGACAGGCTGCGGAACGCGACGTCCACGTTGCCCTGCTGCACGTCGAGCTTCAGGTTGGAGGCGTCCGTGTAGTATTGGACGTTGATCTCCTCGGTCTTCGGCGCGCCGAGCAGGCCCTGGTAGTCCGGGTTGGCCTGGTAGGTCAGCAGGTCGTTCTGCGCGTAGTCCGTCAGGACGTACGGGCCGGCGAACGCGTTGCCGGCGACGATCTCGTCATCCGGGGTCAGCGCGTCGGCGGCGAACACGTCCTCGTCCACGATGGGGCCCGCGGGGCTCGACAGGATCTGCGGGAACACCTGGTCGTCGGGGGACTTCAGGGTGAACACGACGGTGGTGTCGTCCGGCGCGGCGACGCTGTCGAGGTTGTAGAGCAGCGAGCCGGGGCCGTTGCCGTCGTCGGCGCCGGACTCGAAGATCGCGAGCTGCCGGTCGAACGTGAACTTCACGTCGGAGGACGTGAGCGCGTTGCCGTTCGCGAAGGTCAGGCCGTCCTTGAGGGTGACGGTGTACTCGGTCGGCGAGGTGAACTCGGCCGACTCGGCGATGTCCGGCTCGACGTCCGGGTTGCCGTACGTGGTGTTCATGAGGAACGGGTAGACCTGGTTCATCACCGCGAACGAGCCGTTGTCGTACGAGCCGGCCGGGTCGATGGTCGTGATCTTGTCCGTGGTGCCGATCAGCAGGGCGCCGCCGCCGCTGTCGCCGCCGTCGGAGGCGCCGTCGTCGTCGCCCGACCCGCCGCACGCGGCGAGGACCAGGGCGGTGGCGACGAGGCCGGCGCCGGTCGCGAAGCCGCGTCGGCGGCCGTGGGGAACCGCAGTCATGCGTGTACCTCTTCCCTGAAGTGCGGGCTCGGGGTGCCCGTGGCGGTGTCGGTTGCCGGACGCCCGCGCAGCGACATCGTCTCTCGCCGCGAGATGAGAAGTCCGGCGGGTGAGACCGCCGTGATGTGGCTCATAGGATTAGCACAGTCTGCGTCCGAGTTCGGCACCCGCGTGTAACGCCCGCGTTACCGGGAGGTCACGATGCAGGTCAGGCGGGTACGACGACGCGCCCGGCCGCCGGAGCAGCCGGGCGCGGTCAGGGGCGCGGGACCCGCGGGTTCAGGCAGCCGGTGCGGTCGCAGCGGCCGCCGCCCGGGCCGCCGCGGGCAGCGCCCGGACCACCCGGTCGAGGGCGTCGTCGTCGTGCGCGGCGGACAGGAACCACGCCTCGAACGCCGACGGCGGCGCGTAGACCCCGTCGCGCAGCAGGCTGTGGAAGAACGCCGGGTAGCGCCACGACTCCGACGCGAGCACCTGCGCGTAGTCCCGCGCGCCCGCGTCCGTGCCGAGCACCGTGCTGAACAGGTTGCTCGCGCGCTGCACGGTGTGCGCCAGGCCCACCGCGGTGAACGCCTCCGACACCGCGGCCTGGACGGTCGCCGACGCCGCGTCGACCCGGGCGTACACCGCGTCGTCCGCGAGCCGCAGCGTCGCCAGCCCCGCGGCGGTGGCGACCGGGTTCCCGGACAGCGTGCCCGCCTGGTAGACGGGCCCCAGCGGTGCGAGCGCGTCCATCACGTCGGCGCGACCGCCGAGCGCCGCCACCGGCAGCCCGCCGCCGATGACCTTGCCGAACGTCAGCAGGTCCGGCGACCAGCCCTCGCGCTGCGCCTCCAGCCCCCACCAGCCCGCGGGGCCGACGCGGAACCCGGTCAGCACCTCGTCCTGGATCAGCAGGGCGCCGTGGGCGTGCGCGATCCGGGCGAGCGCGGCGTTGAACCCCGGCTCCGGCGGCACGACGCCCATGTTCGCGGCCGCGGCCTCGTAGATCACCGCGGCGATGGTGGCGCCGTGCTCGGCGAACGCCGCCTCGACGGCGGCGAGGTCGTGGTACGGCAGCACGATCGTCTCGGCGGCGATCGACGCGGGCACGCCCGCCGAGCCCGGCAGCGCCAGCGTGGCGACGCCCGAGCCCGCGGCCGCGAGCAGGCCGTCGGAGTGCCCGTGGTAGTGCCCGGCGAACTTCACCACGCGGTCGCGTCCCGTGACGCCGCGGGCCAGCCGGATCGCGGTCATGGTCGCCTCGGTCCCGGTGGACACCAGGCGCAGCCGCTCGACGGCGGGCACGCGCGTCCGCACGGCCTCCGCGAGCTCGACCTCGGTCAGCGTCGGCGCGCCGAACCCGAGCCCGCGCGCCGCGGCCTCGTGCACGGCGGCCAGCACCTCGGGGTGCGCGTGACCCAGCAGCGCCGGGCCCCACGACCCGACCAGGTCGACGTACTCGCGGCCCTCGACGTCCGTCACGTACGCGCCGCGCGCCGACGCCAGGAACCGCGGGGCGCCGCCGACCGACCCGAACGCGCGCACCGGCGAGTTCACGCCACCGGGCACGACGCCCAGCGCCCGCTCGAACAGCTCCTCGGACGTGGTCGTCCCGGACTCGCTCATCGCCACTCCTCCCGCAGCCAGCAGGCCAGCTCCACGGCCCAGTAGGTCAGCACCTGGTCGGCGCCCGCCCGGCGGATGCCCAGGACCGACTCCGTGATCGCGCGGCGCCGGTCGAGCCACCCCTGGGCGGCGGCGGCCTCGACCATCGCGTACTCCCCGGACACCTGGTACGCCGCGACGGGCACCGTGCTCGCGGCGGCGACGTCGGCGAGCACGTCCAGGAACGCCCCGGCGGGCTTCACCATGACGACGTCCGCGCCCTCGGCGATGTCGAGGTCGACCTCGAGCAGGGCCTCGCGGCGGTTCGCCGGGTCCATCTGGTAGGTCCGGCGGTCGCCGTCCAGCGTCGACTCCACGGCGTCGCGGAACGGGCCGTAGAGCACGCTCGCGAACTTGGCCGCGTACGCCAGCACGGCGACGTCGTGCCGGCCGGCCGCGTCGAGCACGTCCCGGATCACGCCGACCTGGCCGTCCATCATCCCGCTGGGCGCGACCATGTGGGCGCCGGCCTCGGCCTGGGCCAGGGCCATCTCCGCGTACCGGACCAGCGTGGCGTCGTTGTCGACGGTGCCGTCCACCCGGAGCACGCCGCAGTGGCCGTGGTCGGTGAACTCGTCCAGGCACAGGTCGGCCTGGATGACGAGGGCGTCCCCGACCTCCGCGCGGACGTCCGCGAGCGCCAGGTTGAGGATGCCGTCCGGGTCGGTCGCGCCGGAGCCCACCGCGTCCCGCACCAGCGGGACGCCGAACAGGTTGACCCCGCTGACGCCGGCCGCCGCGGCCTCGGCGACGGCCCGCCGCAGCGAGTCGCGGCTGTGCTGGACGACGCCCGGCATCGACGCGATCGGCTGCGGCTCGGTCAGGCCCTCCTTGACGAACACCGGCAGCACCAGGTCGGCGGGGTGCAGCCGCACCTCGCTCACGGAGCGGCGCAGCGCGGCGTTCCCGCGCATCCGGCGCGGGCGCACCCGGCCGGGGCGCGCCGCGGCGACCGCCTCGGCCGCGAGCGCGGCGGCGGACAGGGTGGGGGAGGTCAGGGCGGGGGAGGTCGGGGATCCGGCCGGGTGCGAGGTCATGCGTGCTCTCCGTCGGGGTGGGGTGGTGCGGTGGTGCCGGGCGCCGCCGCGTCGGGGGCCGCGAGCCGTGCCTCGACCAGCGCCGCGACGAGACCGCCGGGCGTCTGGTCCTCGGCGACCGCGTGCACGGGCAGGCCGGCGCGCCGCGCCTCGGTGGCCGTCGACTCGCCGATGCAGCACACGAGCGTGCCGGCGGGCGGGGCGCCCAGCATGGTCAGCAGGTTCCGGGCGGTGCTGCCCGAGGTCAGCAGCACGGCGCCGATGCCGCCCGCGGCCCAGGCCGCGCGGACCTCGGGCTCGGGCGCGGGGCCGCGCACGGTGCTGTACGTGACGACCACGTCCACCGGCCAGCCGTGCGCGCGCAGACCGTCGGCCAGCGTCGGGGCGGCGAGGTCGCCGAGCGGCAGCAGGACGCGCTCGGGCTCCTCGCCCGCGGGCGGCCACGCGGCGAGCAGCGCGACCGCGGAGCTTGCGGCCCCGGGGCACGAGGTCGACCCGCACCCCGGCGTCGCGCAGGGCGCGTGCCGTCGTGCCGCCGACCGCCGCGACGCGGACGTCCGCGAGCAGCTCCGGCAGGGTGTGGCCGGTCTCCTCGGCGCGGTCGACCAGCACCGGCACGGCGGCCGCGCTGGTCACGGCGACCCAGCCGTAGTAGCCGACCTCGAGCGCGAGCAGGGTGTCGTCCAGCTCGGTCGGGTCGTGCGGCGGCACGGTCTGGATCAGCGGGACCACCTCGGGGCGCGCGCCGGCGGCGTGCAGCGCGATCACCAGCGGGTCCGGGCCGGGCGTCTCGCGCGGGACCAGCACGGTCAGGCCGGCGAGCGGGCCTGAGGCCGGGGTGGAGCCGGTCACGCGTCTGCCCCGGTCGAGCCCGCCCCGGTCGCGCTCAGCCCGGCGAGGTCCGCGGCGCCCGCGTCCAGCAGCGTCTCGGCGAGCCGCGTGCCCAGGGCCGCCGCCGCGAGGGCGGTGCGCGCCGGGTCGCCCTCGGGGTCGCCGGCCGGTCGGGAGCCCGCGAGCGACACCGACTCCGAGCGGCGCAGCGTCGCCGAGCCGTCGGGGCGGAGCACGACCGCGTCGAGCGTGAGCACGTCGTCGTCGCCGAGCCGCGCCTGCGCCCCGATCGGCGCCGCGCAGCCGGCCTCGAGCCGGGTGAGCAGCGCGCGCTCGGCGAGCACGGCCAGGTGGGTCGGCCGGTGGTCGAGCGCGGCGAGCGCGAGCGCCAGCGGGGAGCCGTCGGCGGCGTCCTCGACCCGGACCTCCACGGCCAGCGCCCCCTGCGCGGGGGCCGCGAGCATCACCTCGGGCGGCAGCGCCTCGGTCACGGCGTCGAGCCGGTCGAGCCGGGCCAGGCCCGCCCGGGCCAGCACGACGGCGTCGAGGTCGTCCTCGATCCGGCGCAGCCGGGTGTCGACGTTCCCGCGGATGTCGACCACCCGCAGGTCGGGGCGGGCGGCACGCAGCTGGGCGGCCCGGCGCGGCGACCCGGTGCCGACCGAGGCCCCCGCGGGCAGCGTCGCGAGCGTCCAGCCCTCGCGGGCGCACAGGGCGTCGCGCGGGTCCTGCCGGACGGGGACCGCCGCGACCACCAGGCCGGGGGCCACCGCGGTCGGCAGGTCCTTGAACGAGTGCACCGCGACGTCGCAGCGGCCCTCGAGCAGCGCGTCCCGCAGCGCGGTGACGAACACCCCGGTGCCGCCCAGCGTCGCGAGCGAGCCGGTCAGCCGGTCGCCGTCCGTCCGGACCCGCACCAGCTCGTGCTCACCGCCGCCGAGCGCCGTGAGCGCGTCGGCCACGTGCCCCGTCTGCGTCAGGGCGAGGGCGCTCGCGCGGGTGCCGACACGGACGGGGAGGGGCATGGCCCCAGTCTCGGTCACCTCGCTCGGCGTTGTCGAAACGCGGGCCGCCACGCCTCAGGCCCCCGCGGGCGTCGACGGGGACGACGGCGCGGTGACCAGCGCGGCCGCGGTCGTGCGCGCGTCCGGCACCACGGACGCGAGCCCGTTGCCGGCCACCCACGCCCCGACCACCGCGAGCCCGGGCACGTCCGCGACGGCCGCGCGGACGGCCTGCACGGTCCGCCGGTGCGCGGGGCTCGGGACGGGCAGTCCCTGACGCCAGCGCACCCGCGCCGACGCCCGCACCTGGTCGGGCCGCAGCGGCACGCCGAGCACGGCGGACGCGTCGCGCAGCGCCAGCGCGGTGAGGCCGGCCAGGTCGCCGGGCAGCGCCTCGCCGCCGGCACCGTCCGCCGCCGGGCGCCCGTGGCCCGGGCGCCCGTCACCCGCAGGCCCGTCGCCCGCGCGGCCGTAGGACAGCCGGACCACGTGCCGGCCCGGGCCCGCGGCCGCGGCGAGCCACGCCCACTTCGCGGTGGCGTGCGTGAGCGCCTTGGCGCGGACGCCCTCGACCCCGCGGGCCACCAGCACGCCGGTGCCGCGGGGGGCGTCGTCGAGCGCGGGCGCGTCGAGCACCAGCGTCGCCAGGACGATGTCCGCGCCGGGGTCGGTCGGCAGCCCCGCGACCGCGGGCGCGACCTCCGCGAGCAGGTCGGTGGCGCGCGGGGTGGCGACGACCAGGCGGCGGGCGCGCAGGACCTCGCGCGCGCCGTCACGCTCGACCGTCACGTGGAACACGCCGTCGCGGCGCCCGACGGCCCGGACCGCCGTGCCCGTGCGCACCGCGCCGCCGTGCGCGGTCAGGTCCGTCACCAGCGCGTCGACCAGCACGTGCAGCCCGCCGCGGAACCCCGCGACCGCCGACCCCGCGGGCGCCAGGGCGCGCTGCGCGCGGACCGCGCCGCCGAGCGACCCCTCGCGCCGGACCGCGGCGGCGAGCCCGGGGGACACCGCGTCGACCGACACGTCGTCGGGCTCCGCCGCGTGCACCCCCGCGACCACCGGCCGGACCAGGCGGTCCAGCACCCGCCGGCCCGCGCGGGCCCGCACCAGCGCGCCCAGCGAGCCGCCCGGACGCGTGCCGACCGACCCCGGCAGCACCCGGTCCAGCGACGCCCGCAGCGCGCCGGCCGTGCCGATCGTGCGCCGGACGTCCGGGGCCCACGGGTCGGCGGGGATCCCCAGCAGGCCGGTGCGCGGCAGCGGGCCCGAGCCGTGCGGCAGTCGCACCCACGCGCCGTGCGGCTCCGGGACCACCACCCGGTCGCCCAGGCCGAGCTCCTCGGCGAGCGCGGCGACCGCCCCGCCGCGGGTCGCGAACGACTCCGCGCCCGCGTCCAGGCGCAGGTCGTCGACCTCGTGCCCCGCGACGACGCCGCCCGGTGCGCGCCACGCCTCCACGACCAGCGGACGCAGGCCCCGCAGCGCGAGCTCGCGCGCCGCGACCAGGCCGGCGACCCCGCCGCCGACCACGAGGGCGTCGAGGGGTGCCGGGGCCGTGGTGATCTCGTGCTCGCTCGTGGCTGCTCCTGCCGCTCGTCGCTCGTGCCGGCGGCGTCCGCCGTCGTCGACCAGGGTGCCCGTCCGCGACGCCGCGCGCCCGGGACCCCCCGGGTCCTGCCGTCGTCAGATCGTGTGGACCAGCTCCACCACGCGGGTCAGCACCGTCGGGTCGGTCTCCGGCGGCACGCCGTGCCCGAGGTTCACCACGTGCCCGGGCGCGACCGCGCCGCGCGCCACCACGTCCCGCACGTGCGCCTCCAGCACCGGCCAGGGCGCCGCGAGCAGGGCGGGGTCGATGTTGCCCTGCACCGGCACGCGGCCGTCCAGGCGCCGGACCGCCTCGTCCAGGCCGATCCGGTGGTCCACCCCGACGACGTCCGCGCCCACGTCGCGCATCGCGGCCAGCAGCTCGCCGGTGCCGGTGCCGAAGTGCACCCGCGGGACGCCGAGGTCGGCGACGTGGGACAGGGCCCGGGTGGAGGCCGGTGCGACGCGCTGCGTGTAGTCGGCCAGCGACAGCGAGCCCGCCCAGGAGTCGAACAGCTGCGCGGCGCTGGTCCCGGCGAGCACCTGGGCCCGCAGGAACGCGCCGGTGAGGTCGGCCGCCCACCGGGTCAGCGCCTCCCACGTCCCCGGGTCGGCGTGCATCAGCGTGCGCGCGGCCAGGTGGTCGCGGGACGGGCGGCCCTCCACCAGGTACGCGGCGAGGGTGAACGGCGCGCCGGCGAACCCGATCAGCGGGGTGCTGCCCAGCGCGGCGACCGTCAGGCGCACGGCCTCGGTCACCGGCGCCAGCACCTCGGGGGTCAGCGAATCCGCGGGGCTCTCGGCGACCAGCCGGGCCACGTCGTCCGCCGTGCGCACCGCGCGCCCGAGGACCGGGCCGACACCGGGCTGGATCTCGACGTCCACGCCGGCCAGCCGCAGGGGGATCACGATGTCCGAGAAGAAGATGCCCGCGTCCGTGCCGTGCCGGCGCACCGGCTGCAGCGTGATCTCCGAGGCCAGCTCCGGCGTGAGGCAGGCGTCCAGCATCGCGGTGCCCTCGCGGGCGCGCCGGTACTCCGGCAGGGACCGGCCGGCCTGGCGCATGAACCACACCGGGCGGCGGGACGGCGTGCGGCCGCGGTACGCGTCCACCAGGGGCGAGCCGGCGGTCCGGCCGTCGACCAGCGGGTGGTCGGCGGGCAGGCCGGTGCCGTCCGGGAGCGACGGCAGCGGTGCGGTCGACGGGGCGGTGGGCGCGTGGGTGCGTGACGAAGCAGACATCAGGGCGATTGTGCCCCCTCTTCCCTGGAGTGATTAAATTCTGGACGTGGTGATGCTGTCGTTGGTGGCGAGCCATCACGACCTCGACCTGTCCGTGCTGGAGCGGCTCTCCGCCGACACGCACGCTGTCGGACGGGAGATCGTGACGGGCTGCGACTCGGTCGCGGGGGCGGTCGTCCTGGCGACCTGCAACCGCTTCGAGCTGTACCTGGACGTCGACGACGCCGCCGACGCCGAGTCCGCCCGGGACGCCGTGGCCGCCACCGTCGCCGCCCGCTCCGGCTACCCCGCCCAGCGCGTCGCCGCCTCGCTCGTGCCCGCCACCGGCCAGCGCGTCGTCGAGCACCTGTTCGCGGTCGCGTCCGGGCTCGAGTCGATGGTCGTCGGCGAGCGCGAGATCGCCGGCCAGGTGCGCCGCGCGCTGACCGCCGCCCGCCGGGACGGCACCACGACCTCCGACCTCGAGGGCCTGTTCCAGGCCGCGTCCCGCGCGTCGCGCGCCGTCGAGCACGGCACCGGCCTCGGCGCCGCCGGCCGCTCCGTCGTGGGCGTCGCGCTGGACCTCGTCGAGGACGGCCTGCCGGTCTGGTCCGACGTGCGCTGCCTGCTGATCGGCACCGGCTCCTACGCCGGCGCCAGCCTCGCGGCGCTCAAGGCCCGCGGCTGCGCGGACGTCGTCGTCTACTCCGCCAGCGGCCGGGCCGGGCAGTTCGCCGCCCAGCGCGGGGTCACCGCCGCGACCGACGACCTCGCCGCCGCGCTCACCGGCGTGGACCTCGTGGTCGCGTGCAGCGGTGCCGCGGGCGCGGTGCTCGACGTCGACGCCCTGATCCGCGCCCGGTCCGCCGAGGCGTCCATCGGCGCCCGCCCGCTCGCCGTGCTCGACCTGGCGCTGCAGCACGACGTCGACCCCGCCGTCGGCGAGCTGCCCGGCGTCCGGCTGGTCAGCCTCACCACCGTCGCGGACCAGGCGCCCGACGGGCACTCCGCGACCGTGGCGGAGGCCCGCACGCTGGTCGCCGCGACCGCCGCCGCGTTCGAGCGCACCCGGCGCACCCGGCAGTGGAACCCCCCGGTGGTCGCCGAGCGGCGTCGCGTGCTCGAGCAGCTGGCGACGGCCGTCGACCGGCTCGACGAGCGTGCCGCCCGGCGGCTGCGGCGCGAGGTCCGGTCGGCGCTGCACGGCCCGACGGTCCGGGCCCGCGCGGCCGCTGCCGACGGCGACGCCGCGGCGTACGCGTCGGCGCTCGCGGACCTGGCCGCCCTGGCGGTCCCACCCGCTGCCGCGCCCGCGCCCGCCGTCGAGCCCGCCCCCGCCGGCTCGCCGAGATAGGACCGTCGCGCCGACTCAGGGCGTCCGGCGGTCCTGACTCGACGCGGACGCCCTGTCTCGGCGCCGGCAGGCGCGCGCCGGCAGCCCGGCAGCCCGCAGCGGGTCAGGCGTCGAGGTACGTCACCAGCGACGCGGCCAGGCCCGTGTACGTCGCGGGGCTCAGGGCCTGCAGGCGCTCGGCCACGTCGGCGGGCAGGCCCAGGCCGGCGATGAACTCGCGCATGTCGTCGGCGGTCAGCCGGCGGCCGCGGGTGAGCTCCTTGAGCCGCTCGTACGGGTTCTCCATCCCCGTGACCCCGGCGACGGCGGCGGCGCGCATGGCCGACTGGACGGGCTCGCCGAGCACCTCCCAGTTCTGGTCGAGCTCGCGGGCCAGCAGGTCGCGGTCCACCGACAGCGCGCCGAGCCCGCGGCGCACGTTGTCGATCGCCAGCAGCGCGTGCCCGAACGCCGGGCCGATGTTGCGCTGCGTCGTCGAGTCCGTGAGGTCGCGCTGCAGGCGGCTGGTCACCAGCGTCGCGGACAGGGTGTCGAGCAGCGCGCAGGACAGCTCGAGGTTGGCCTCGGCGTTCTCGAACCGGATCGGGTTCACCTTGTGCGGCATCGTCGACGAGCCGGTCGCCCCGGCCACGGGGATCTGGGTGAACACCCCACGGGAGATGTCGCTCCACACGTCGGTCGCGAGGTTGTGCAGCACCCGGTTGAACCGGGCGACGTCCGCGTACAGCTCGGCCTGCCAGTCGTGGGACTCGATCTGGGTGGTCAGCGGGTTCCAGGTCAGGCCGAGGTGCTCGACGAACGCGCGGCTCACCGCGGGCCAGTCCGCCCCGGGGACCGCGACGACGTGGGCGCCGTAGGTGCCGGTCGCGCCGTTGAGCTTGCCGAGGAACTCCGCCCCGGCGACGCGGCGCAGCTGGCGGCGCAGCCGGTGCGCGAGGACGGCGAGCTCCTTGCCGAGGGTGGTCGGCGTCGCGGGCTGGCCGTGGGTGAGCGCGAGCATCGGCACGTCGGCGAGCGCGTGCGCCTGCGCAGCGAGGTCGTCGACCAGGCCGGTCGCGGCGGGCAGCCACACGTCGTGCACCGCGCCGCGGACCATCAGCGCGTAGGACAGGTTGTTGACGTCCTCGCTGGTGCAGCAGAAGTGCACGAGCTCCGCGACCGACGGCAGCACCGTGTCGCCCAGCACCTCGGGCGCGGCGGCGATCTTCTCCTTGAGGAAGTACTCGACGGCCTTCACGTCGTGCACGGTCGTGCGCTCCAGCTCGGCGAGCCGCGCGACGTCCTGCGCGCCGAAGTCGGTGACGACCGCGCGCAGGTAGGCCTGCTCGGCGTCCGACAGCGCCGGTGCCCCGGGCACCACTCCGTGGGAGGTGAGGTGGATCAGCCACTCGACCTCGACGTGCACCCGCTCGCGGTTCAGCGCGGCCTCGGACAGGTGGTCCACGAGGGGGGCCACGGTCCGGCGGTAGCGGCCGTCCAGCGGTCCGAGGGCGATGGGCGGCTCCACCTCGGCGAGGGACGCGCGGGGGGCGGGGGCGGCGTGCGCGGGCATGGGTCGCATCCTCCCACGCCCTCCCGCGCTGGTCGTGGCCCTGTCCGCGTCGGGTTCGGCCGCATCCCTCAGGCAACCGCCTCGCCTGCCGATCGGAGGACCACTCAGGGGGAGCCGTGCGGGACAGCTGCGGCATGCGGCGGGTGAGCACGGCGGGCGACGAGGAGATCGACATGGCTGGACTGCTGGGGCGACGGGCCAGGACGGTCGACACCGCGCCGGCCGTCGACGTGCGCCGCGAGCTGCGCGCGCTCGACGAGGTGGTGCGCGCGCTCGGCGAGATGGGCGGCACCCGGGACCTGCGGGACGTGGTCGACACGATCCGCCGCGGCCTGGGCTTCGACTACGCCTCCGCGTGGCAGGTCGACGAGCGGCGCGGCGAGCTGACGTTCCTCGCCCAGACCGGTGAGCTGTCCGCCGAGCTGACCGCGATGACGCCGGACTGGCGGATGGCCAAGGGCGTGGGCCTGTGCGGCCTGGCCTGGCAGCGCGACGGCGTGCTGCCGGTCGCGGACCTGCAGGACCACGCCCCGACCTGCGCGCGCGGCGAGGTGTTCCTGCGGGCCGGGGCGCGCGGGGCGATGACCATGCCGCTGTGGCGCGACGGCACGGTCGTGGCGGTGCTGGACTTCCTGTCCCGCACGCCCCGCACCGAGGGCCCGGACCAGGTGCTCGTCCTCGACGTCCTCGCCCGCACCGTGTCGCAGGCCCTCGAGGCGCAGCACGCCGCCGAGGAGATCGCCCAGACCGCCCGCGACCAGCAGGCCGTGACCACCTCGGTGGCCAAGGTCGGCGCGTGCCGCGACGAGGAGCAGGCGCTGCGCACCGCGCTGGACACGGTCCGCGAGGAGTTCGGCTGGGACTACGGCTCGTTCTGGGCGGTGGACACCGAGGCGCGGGTGCTGCGGTTCGCCGTCGAGTCCGGGACCGCCGGCGAGGAGTTCCGCCGCGTGACGCTGGCCGCGAGCTTCGCCGAGGGCGTCGGCCTGGCCGGGCGGGCGTGGCGGGCCCGCGACCTGGTGTTCGTGCGGGACCTCGGCGAGCTGACCGACTGCGTCCGGGCCCCCGCCGCCCAGCGCGCCGGCGTGCGGTCCGGGGTGTGCATCCCGGTGATCGTCGGCGACGAGGTCCTCGGCACGATGGACTTCTTCACCACCCAGACCATCGAGCTCAGCGACAGTCGCCGGGGCTCGCTGCGCAACGTGGCCCAGCTCGTGTCGCAGCGGCTCGACATCCTCCGGGCGGCGTCGCGGGACCGGGCCGCGTCCGAGGCGCTGCTCGGCAGCGTCGCGCAGCTCTCGGAGAGCGCGTCCGAGGCCGTGCGGGTCGCCGAGGAGGCGGTCGCCCAGACCGCCGCGATGGCCGACGAGGTCCGCACGCTCGAGGCGTCGTCCTCCGCCGTCGGCGACGTCATCCGGGTCATCTCGACGATCGCCGACCAGACCAACCTGCTCGCGCTGAACGCCACCATCGAGGCGGCGCGCGCGGGTCAGGCGGGCCGTGGGTTCGCGGTCGTCGCGACCGAGGTCAAGGACCTCGCGGGCGGCACCTCCGCGGCGACGTCGCGCGTGGAGCAGCAGGTCGCGGACATCCAGGCGAACACCGCCGCGGTGTCCCGCGGGATCGACTCGGTGAGCACGACGATCCGGCGGATGGACGAGGTGCAGGCCCGGATCGGCGAGGTGCTGGACCAGCAGCGCGAGATGGCCCGCAGCTTCCGCGCGGGCTGACCGCCGCCCGGCCCCGGGGTCAGCGGTCGCGGCTGCGGGGGATCGCCACGCTGAGGACGAACGACACCACCGACACGATCAGCGCGCCGATGAACGCGTCCCCGAACCCGTCGATGCGCAGGCCCCAGGACGTCTGCTCGGTGATCCACGCGGTGAGCAGCAGCATCAGCGCGTTCACGACCAGCGTGAACAGGCCGAGCGTGAGGATGTACAGCGGGATCGACAGCACGTGCACGATCGGCTTCACCACGGCGTTGATCACGCCGAACACCAGCGCCACCGCGAGGATCACGACCGCCTGGCCGCCCGGGGTGTCGGCGCCCACCACGGTGATGCCGGGGAGCAGGACCTCGGCGAGCCAGAGGGCGACGCCGCTGATCAGGACACGCAGCAGGAAGCTCATGCGCCGATCCTGCCACCGCCGCAGCGCCCACGCACCGGTCACGCGGGCCGGGCCCGCGCCGCTCGGTGGCAGGATCGGCGCCGTGAAGCACGTCCCCCTGCGCCCCGCGCTCGCGAGCCTGCCGCCCTACGTCCCGGGCGCCCGCGTCCCCGTCGGGGCGGCCGCGTACAAGCTGTCGTCGAACGAGAACCCGTACCCGCCGCTGCCGTCGGTGGTCGCGGCCATCGCGGACGGCGCGGTCGACGTCAACCGGTACCCGGACATGTACGCGACCGACCTGGTCGAGGCGGTCGCCGGGCACCTGGGCGTGCAGCCCGCGCAGGTGGTCGCCGGCTGCGGGTCGGTGGCCGTGCTCGGGCACGTCCTGGCGGCGTTCTGCGACGCGGGCGACGAGGTCGTGCACCCCTGGCGGTCGTTCGAGGCGTACCCGATCGCGGTGACCCTCGCGGGTGCGACCGGCGTCCCGGTGCCCGTGCACGCCGACGGGCGGCTGGACCTGCCGGCGCTCGCGGCGGCCGTGACCGACCGCACCCGCGTCGTGCTGGTCTGCACGCCCAACAACCCCACGGGCCCGGCGGTGCACGCCGACGAGCTGGCGGAGTTCCTGGCCGCCGTGCCGCGCGACGTGCTGGTGGTGCTGGACGAGGCGTACGTCGAGTTCGTGCGCGACCCCGACGCCGCCGACGGGCTCGCCGTGCTGGCCGCGCACCGGAACGTGGTGCTGCTGCGCACGTTCTCCAAGGCCTACGGGCTCGCGGGCCTGCGGGTCGGGTTCGCCGTCGCGCACGAGCGCCTGGCCGCGGGCATCCGCGCCGCGTCGACCCCGTTCGGCGTCTCCCACCTGGCCCAGCTGGCGGGCGTGGCGTCGCTGCGCGCCTCGGACGAGCTGCTGGCGCGGGTCGACCGGATCGTCGACGAGCGGACCCGGATGCTCACCGGCCTGCGCGACCTCGGCTGGGACGTCCCGGACAGCCAGGCGAACTTCGTCTGGCTCGGCATCGGGGACGACGCCGCGCGGTTCGCGCAGGAGGCGACGGCGGCCGGGGTGGTCGTGCGGCCGTTCGCCGGTGACGGGGTGCGGATCAGCGTCGGCGAGCCGGAGGCGACGGACGTGGTCCTCGCGGTGGCGCGCGACACCCGCCGCTGACCGGCGCGCGCACCGTCCCGGCGTGCGCTGCCGCAGGTCGCGCATATGCTGCCTGCAGCCGACAGTGGGGGACCGGGTGACCGAGAGCACGAAGCCGGACGGGTCCGCCCTGTCCGGGCACGGTCGCGCGGGTGACCCGTCCGGGCGCCTCGACCCCGAGACGCTGACCGTCCTGCTCGTCGAGGACGACGACGGCGACGCGCTCCTGGTCGAGGAGCACCTGGCCGACGCCGGTCTCGACGTGCGGCTGCGGCGCGCCCGCACGCTCGACGAGGCCACGGCCCGGCTCGACGTCGACTGCGTCCTGCTCGACCTCGGCCTGCCGGACTCGGTGGGGCTCGGCGCCCTGGAGCGGCTGCTGGCCGCCGGCGCCCCGGCCGTCGTCGTCCTGACCGGGCGCACCGACACCGACACGGGGCTGCGCGCGGTGTCCGCGGGCGCGCAGGACTACCTGGTCAAGGGCGAGGTCGACGGCGAGCTGCTCGGCCGGTCCGTGCGGTACGCCGTGCAGCGCCGCCTGC
Source organism: Cellulomonas sp. KU4C (assembly GCF_056868065.1). Lineage (NCBI taxonomy): Bacteria > Bacillati > Actinomycetota > Actinomycetes > Micrococcales > Cellulomonadaceae > Cellulomonas > Cellulomonas sp. KU4C. Next base: position 1,188,684 of record NZ_CP200322.1, read on the forward strand.
TCCAGGAGGCCGACCAGGAGCTCTACCGCAGCGAGGTCCGCGCGCAGGAGACCGTCCGCCTGGAGAGCGCCCTGCTCCCGCGGCCGTCCGTCGCCGACGACCACCTGGAGGTCCTGGTCGGCTACCGGGCGGGCCGCGACGGCGTGCTCGGCGGCGACTTCTACGACGTGGTGCAGCGCCCGGACGGCACGGTGCTCGCCGTCGTCGGCGACGTCTGCGGCCACGGGCCCGACGAGGCCGCGCTCGGCGCGGTGCTGCGGACCGCCTGGCGCACGCTCGTGCTCGCGGACGTCCCGACGCCCGACCTGCTGCCCCTGCTCGAGCGCGTGCTCGTCGCGGAGCGGGCGCGCGAGGAGGTCTTCACGACGATGTCGATGATCGAGGTCGCCGCCGACCGGACCGCCGTGCACCTGTACCTGGCGGGCCACCCGGTCCCGTTCCTGCTCGGGGACCCGGCGGCCGGCCGCGCGTCGCGGCTGCTGCCGACCGACGCGCGCGGCCGGGCGCTCGGCATCCCGGTCCCCGGCACGTGGGAGCCCCTGCGGCTCGAGCTCGGGGAGCGCTGGCGCCTGATGATGTACACCGACGGCGTCCTCGAGGCGACGGTCGCGGGGACCCGGGACCGGGTCGGCGACGCCGGTCTGCTCGCCGTGGTCGACGACGCGCTGCGCGCGGGCTCCGCCGACCTGGTCGACGACGTCCTGCGGGAGGTGCGTCGCCGGCACGGGGGCGACCTCGTGGACGACACGGCCGTGGTCGTCGTCGGCTGGGCGGGGGAGACCGCGTGAGCGCACCCCTGCGCGCGCGTGCCACCCTGCGGCACCGCCTGGGCCTCGCGCTGACCGCGGCGGGGATCGTCCTCGGCCTGGTGCTGGTCGGCTCCGGCGTCGCGCTGTGGCGGATGCTCGACACCCAGGACCTCGTCACCGAGCGGTACTTCACCGCGATCACGGACGCGGAGACCTCCTACACCCGGCTCGTCGACGCCGAGACGGCCGTCCGCGGGTACGCGCTGACCGGGTTCGACGGCACGCTCGAGCCGTACGAGCGGGCGCAGGACGCGGTCACGGCGTTCGAGCGGATGGCCGACCCGGCGACCGGTGCGAGCGAGCCCGTGCGCGAGGCGGCGGCCCAGGCCGTCGACGCCGCGGAGCGCTGGGACGCCCGGTTCGCGCAGCCCGTGATCGAGGAGGTCGCCGCGGGCGGTCCCGCCGCCGTCCCCGGCGAGCAGATCGAGCAGGGCCGGGTGCTGTTCGACGAGACCCGCACCGCCGTCGAGGCCTACATCGACCTGCTGCGCGAGCGCCGGCTCGCCGCCGCGACCGACCTCGCGACGTGGACGCAGGTGGTGATCGGCTCGCTGGTCGCGCTGGTGCTGGCCGGCGGGGTCGCGGGCGTCGTGCTGTGGCGCACACTCCGGCGCTGGATCACCGAGCCGCTCGAGGCGCTGGGCGCCGACGCGCACGCGGTCAGCACCGGCGACCTGCACCACCCCGTGACGTCGACGGGGCCCGGCGAGATCGCGGACCTGGCGGCGACCGTCGAGCGGATGCGCCTGGCGCTGGTGGCCCAGGTGCAGGAGGTCGAGGCGTCCCGCGCGGCGATCGCCGAGGCCCACGACCGGCTCGCCGACCAGGCCGAGGAGCTGCGCCGCTCCAACCGCGACCTCGAGCAGTTCGCCTACGTCGCCTCCCACGACCTCCAGGAGCCGCTGCGCAAGGTCGCGTCGTTCACCCAGCTGCTCCAGAAGCGCTACGGCGGCCAGATGGACGAGCGCGCCGACCAGTACATCGCCTTCGCCGTCGACGGCGCCAAGCGCATGCAGCAGCTGATCCAGGACCTGCTCGGCTTCTCCCGCGTCGGGCGCCTCGGCGGGGAGCTCGCGGACGTCCCGCTGGGCGACGCGGTCGCGGACGCCCTCGAGAACCTGGAGCAGCTGGCCGACGACACGGGCGCGGTGATCGAGGCCGACGGGCTCCCCGTGGTCCGCGGCGAGCGGCCCCTGCTCGTCCAGCTGCTGCAGAACCTCGTCGGCAACGCGATCAAGTTCCGCGACCCCGAGCGCCCCCCGGTGGTCCGGATCACCGCCACCCGGGTGGGAGACTTCTGGGAGCTCGAGTGCCGGGACAACGGGATCGGCATCGACGCGCAGTACGCGGACCGGGTCTTCGTGATCTTCCAGCGGCTGCACCCGAAGGACGTGTACGAGGGGACGGGCATCGGCCTGGCCCTGTGCAAGAAGATCGTCGAGTACCACGGCGGTCGCATCTGGCTCGGCGAGACCGACGGACCCGGCACCAGCATCCGCTGGACGCTGCCGGCCGTCGCCGTCGACGCCGCGGGGGCCGACCGGCCCGAGGGAGCGGAGTGAACGTGGCACGTACCGGCAAGGTCATCGACGTCCTGCTCGTGGAGGACGACCCGGGTGACGTCCTGATGACCCGCGAGGCGTTCGAGGACAACAAGGTCGCCAACCGGCTCCAGGTCGTCGCCGACGGCGTGAGCGCGCTCGCGTTCCTGCGCAAGGAGGGCGAGCACGCCGACGCGCCCACCCCGGACCTGGTGCTCCTCGACCTCAACCTGCCCCGGATGGACGGGCGCGAGGTCCTCGAGGCGATGAAGAGCGACGAGAAGCTGCGCAGCATCCCGGTCGTCGTGCTCACGACGTCGGAGGCCGAGGAGGACGTCGTCCGCTCGTACTCGCTGCACGCGAACGCCTACGTCACCAAGCCGGTGGACTTCGAGCGGTTCATCGAGGTCGTCCGGCAGATCGACGAGTTCTTCGTCGAGGTCGTCCGCCTGCCCCAGCGCTGAGGCGCCACCTACCCGGGTGCGCCCGGCGTCGACGGCGGTCGGTTGAGTGGTGGCAGGGCGCGCCATGCTCGCCGCATGAGCGATCTTTCCGATGCCGCCGCGGTCGTCTCCTTCGTCGCCACCGTCCTCCTGCTCTGCTCGGGCGTGCAGGTGCTGCAACGCGCCGGCTACTCGGCGTGGTGGGTCCTGCTGCTGCTCGTCCCCCTCGTCAACCTGATCGCCGTGGTGGGGTTCGCGTTCACCACCTGGCCGATCGAGCGGCAGGCGGAGGAGGCGAGCCTTCGCCTGCGCCACCACGAGTACGGCGCCGGGTGCGGCCGGCGACCCTCGTAGACCCCACCTACCCAGCGGCGGGCGAGTCCGGCCGGTGGCGTCGTGAGTGGTGCGCCCGGCGCCAGGATCGGGGGATGAACAGCTCTGGCGACCTCTTCGGTGTGGTCATCTTCCTCGTGGCCCTCCCGTTCTTCCTGTGGGCCTACTCCCGCATCGCGTCACGCGCGGGGTTCTCGCCCTGGTGGGCGCTCGCCGTCCTCGTCCCGCTGGTGAACGTCGTCGTCGTCCTCGTGTTCGCGTTCTCCGCCTGGCCGGTCGAGCGGCGGGCCGAGGAGGCCGAGCGTCGGGTCCGCAGCCTGGAGGACGCCGCTCGACGGGAGCGGCCGCTCGGGTTCGGTCGCTGAGCGCCTACAGGTACCGCACCCCGGTCAGGTCCTCGGCGAACGCCCACAGCCGGCGCGCGAACGCCGGGTCGGCGGCCGCGCGGACGAACCGCGTCGCGTGCACCCGGTCGTCGTGCGTGCGGCCGGGTCCGAGGAGCCGGTCCGCCGGTGCCCCCGCGTCGGTCGCCGCGTAGAGCAGCGGCAGCACGCCCTGGTCCGCCGGGCGGCCGTGCCGGGCGGCGAGCAGCCGCGTCACCAGCGCCAGCACCCGGGACGACGCCTGCGGCGGGGTCGAGGCCGTGCCGGGGTGCGCGACCAGGCTGCGGACGACGGCCCTGCCCGAGTCCGTCGTGCCGCCGATCGTGCCCGTCCCCGCGTCCCCCACCAGGCGACGGTCGAGCTTCCCGGGCCCACGCGGTGACCGCGGCCTTGGCCCGCAGGTAGGCGATGCCGCCGGCGTGGGGGCCGGTGCCGCGGAGGGCGTCGAGGTCGTCGCCCGGGACCCGCCGGTACAAGGTCGACCCGACGGTGACGACCCGGGGCCCGGGGCCGGTCGCCTCGGACGCGCGCAGTGCCGGCAGCAGCCGGCCGGTCAGGGCGAACGGGCCGAGGACGTGCGTCGCGAGCCGGCTCTCGTGGCCCTGCGGGCTCAGCCGGTCGGGCTGGTGGGCGACGCCGGTGTGGTTCACCAGCACGTCGAGCGGGCGGCCCGTGTCGAGCCAGTCGTCGGCGAACCGGCGGACCGAGTCCTGGTCGGCGAGGTCGAGCCGGCGGACCTCGAGCCGCTCGGCCAGGTCGGTGCCGGTGCCGCGGGCGAGGAGCTTCCGCGCGGGCCGCCGTGGCCTTCGCCTCGTCCCGGGCGGCGAGGACCACGTGCGCGCCGAGCGCGCCGAGGTGGCCGGTGAGCAGCAGGCCCGGACCGCTGGTGGCTCCCGTGACGACGACGGTGCGCCCGCTGAGGTGGGGGGCGTCGGCCTCGGTCCAGGTCAGGGGGAACCGGGTCGTCGTGCTGGTCGGGGGCGTGGCGGTCAGGGTCATGGGCATGCTCCGCTCCGGGTGGTGCTTGAGTGGTTCAGGTATCGATCGTTGAGCAACTCAATGACTCTGTCAAGGGATACGATCGCCTCATGTCCGACCCCGACTCAGCCGACATCGCCTACCTCGTGGCGCAGCTGCACGCCGCCACGACCGAGCACATGCGGCCCCTGCTCGACGAGCTCGGGCTCACCGGCGCGTGCGCGAACCTGCTCTGGCTGGCCGACGGCGACCGGGAGCCGCAGCCCCTGCGGCAGCTCGCCGGGCAGCTCGGGTGCGACCCGTCGAACGTCACGCTGATCGCCGGCCGCCTCGAGGAGACCGGCCTCGCGCGCCGCGTCCCCGCCGCCGACGACCGCCGCGTCCGCACGCTCGAGCTCACCGAGGAGGGCCAGGCCGCCCGCGCCGCCCTGCTCGACCGCGCGGCCACCCTCCCGGGCGTCCAGGCGCTGGCCCCCGCCGAGCGCGCCCAGCTCGCGGCGCTGCTCGCCCGCGCCACCACCCCCTGACCCCTCCCTCCCCCCGGCGCCTCGGCAGCCGAGGTCGAGGGTTTCGCGCGAGGTCGAGGGTTTCCGGGCCCCGTCCGGTCATGAACCCTCGACCTCGACCGCCGCGGGAGCGCCGGGAGCGGGGGTTGTCGGGAACGGACAACGGGGGAGCGCCCGTCTTGACGGCGGGCGGGGGGCTGGACCTACGGTTGCGTAGCCTACGCTGGCGTAGGTTAGACAGGCTCCCGGCGCCCGGGGGCACCCCCAGGCGAAGGAGAACCGCGTGAGCCCCAGCGGTCCGCTCACCGACGACGGCCTGGTCCAGCTGCTCACGCCCACCGGCGAGCGCGTGGACCACCCCGAGTACAGCCCCCGCGTCGCCCACCTCGACGGCGACGCCCTGCGCGGCCTCTGGCGCGACATGGTGATCGTGCGCCGGTTCGACACCGAGGCGACGGCCCTGCAGCGCCAGGGCGAGCTCGGTCTCTGGGCGCAGTGCCTCGGCCAGGAGGCCGCGCAGGTCGGCTCCGGCCGCGCGCTGGCCCCGCAGGACTATGTCTTCCCGTCCTACCGCGAGCACGGCGTGGCGCACACCCGCGGCCTCGACCTCACCCGCGTCCTGCGCCTGTTCCGCGGTGTCGACCACGGCGGCTGGGACCCCCAGGAGTTCAACTTCCACCTCTACACGCTGGTGATCGGCTCGCACACGCTGCACGCCACCGGGTACGCGATGGGCGTCCAGCGCGACGGCGCGGTCGGCACCGGCGACCCCGACCGCGACACCGCGGTGGTCACCTACTTCGGCGACGGCGCGACCGCGCAGGGCGACGTCAACGAGGCGCTCGTGTTCGCCGCGGTGAACAACGCCCCCCTCGTCCTGTTCTGCCAGAACAACCAGTGGGCCATCTCCGAGCCGACGACCCGCCAGGCGCGCGTGCCGATCGCGGACCGCGGCCCCGGCTTCGGCGTCCCGAGCGTCCGCGTCGACGGCAACGACGTCCTCGCCTGCTACGCCGTCACCGCCGAGGCGCTCGAGCGCGCCCGGTCCGGCGGCGGCCCCACCCTCGTCGAGGCGTTCACCTACCGGATGGGCGCGCACACCACGTCCGACGACCCGTCCCGGTACCGCTCCTCCGCGGAGGAGGACTACTGGCGCCGCCGCGACCCGATCGACCGGCTCGAGGCGCACCTCGCCGCGACCGGCGGGCTCCCGGACACGTTCCGCGCCGAGGTCGCCGCGGAGGCCGACGCCCTGGGGGAGCGGATCCGCACCACCGTCCGCGCGCTCGGCCGGCCGGAGACCAGCACGATGTTCGAGCACGTGTACGCGACCCCGCACTCCGTGGTGGACGCCGAGCGTGCCTGGTTCGAGCGCTACGAGGCCTCGTTCGCCGGAGGTGAGAAGTGACCCAGCGCCTGACGTTCGCCAAGGCGATCAACACCGGGCTGCGCAAGGCCCTCGAGCGCGACCCCAAGGTCATGCTGATGGGCGAGGACATCGGCGCGCTCGGCGGCGTGTTCCGCGTGACCGACGGCCTCGCGAAGGACTTCGGCGAGGACCGGGTCGTCGACACCCCGCTCGCCGAGTCCGGCATCATCGGCACCGCCATCGGCCTCGCGCTGCGCGGCTACCGACCGGTCTGCGAGATCCAGTTCGACGGGTTCATCTTCCCGGCGTTCGACCAGATCACCACGCAGCTGTCGAAGATGCACTACCGCTCCGGCGGCCGGCTGAACCTGCCCGTCGTCATCCGCGTGCCCTACGGCGGCGGCATCGGCGCGGTCGAGCACCACAGCGAGTCGCCCGAGGTGCTGTTCGCGCACACCGCCGGCCTGCGCGTGGTCAGCCCGTCCGACCCGCAGGACGCGTACACGATGATCCAGCAGGCCGTCGCGTCGCCGGACCCCGTGATGTTCTTCGAGCCCAAGGGCCGGTACTGGGAGAAGGGCGACGTCGACACCGACGCCGACCCGCTCGCCGCGGCCTCCACGCTCGACGGCGCCCGCGTGCTGCGGGCCGGCACCGACGTCACGCTCGTCGCCCACGGCCCGACCGTCGCCACCGCGCTGAAGGTCGCCGACGCGGCCGCCGCCGAGGGCCGCAGCGTCGAGGTCGTCGACCTGCGCGCGATCTCCCCGCTCGACCTCACGACCGTCGCCGCGTCCGTGCGCCGCACCGGCCGGTGCGTCGTCGTCCACGAGGCCCCCGTGCTGTACGGCACCGGCGCCGAGGTGGCCGCGCGGGTCACCGAGGAGTGCTTCTACCACCTGGAGGCGCCGGTCCTGCGGGTCGGCGGGTTCCACACCCCGTACCCCGTCGCCAAGCTCGAGCACGAGTACCTGCCCGGTCTCGACCGCGTCCTCGACGCCGTCGACCGCGTGCTCGCGCACTGACCGACCTCCCGCACCACCGACGAGGAGCAGCACCCGTGCCGTCCTACCAGCAGTTCCGCCTCCCCGACGCCGGCGAGGGCCTCACCGAGGCCGAGATCGCCGCGTGGCACGTCGCCGTCGGGGACACGGTCGCGATCAACCAGACCATCGTGGAGATCGAGACCGCGAAGTCGCTGGTCGACCTGCCCAGCCCGTTCGCCGGCGTCGTCACGCGGCTGATGGTCGCCGAGGGCGAGACCGTCGAGGTCGGCACCCCGATCATCGAGATCGACACCGACCCGACGGGGGAGGCGCCCGCCCCCGCGGGCACCGGGCCCGAGGTCGCGGTGTCCGGGCCGACGTCGGACGCGGACCCCGTGGCGGCGCCCGTCGCGGCCGACCCGCGCCACGAGACCGCCGACGAGCCCGCCGACGAGCCCGGTGGTGCGGTGCTGGTCGGCTACGGCACCGCCGCGGCGCCGACCCGCCGCCGGGCGCGGTTCACGTCCGCCGAGGGCGACCCCGCCGTGGGTGGATCCACCCCGGCCCCGGCCCCGGCCCCGGCCCCGACCCCGGCCCCGCCGGCCCCCGCGCCCTCGCCCGCCACCACGGCCGCGACCGGGCAGCGTGCGCTCGCCAAGCCGCCGGTCCGCAAGCTCGCCCGGGACCTCGGCGTGGACCTCGATTCCATCCAGGCGACCGGCCCGGGCGGGATCGTCACCCGCGAGGACGTGCTCGCGCACCAGGCCTCCGCCGAGGCCCGCACCCTCGCCACCTACCCCGGCGACGACCAGCCGTGGCTCGCGTCCGGCACCGTCTCGCCCGACGGCCGCCAGACCCGCGTCCCGGTGAAGTCCGTGCGCAAGCGCACCGCGGAGGCGATGGTCACCTCCGCCTTCACCGCCCCGCACGTCACGGTGTTCTGCACGGTCGACGTCACCAAGACCATGAAGCTCGTCGCCCGGCTGCGCGAGGACCGCGAGTTCGCCGACGTGCGCGTCACCCCGCTGCTGATCGCCGCGAAGGCCCTGCTGCTCGCGGTCCGCCGCCACCCGGACATCAACGCGTCCTGGGACGAGGCCGCGCAGGAGATCGTCTACAAGCACTACGTGAACCTCGGCATCGCGGCGGCCACCCCCCGCGGGCTCGTCGTCCCGAACATCAAGGACGCGCACACCCTCGGGCTGCACGACCTCGCCGAGGGCCTCGCCGCACTGACCTCCACGGCCCGCGCCGGCAAGACCACGCCCCGCGACATGTCCGACGGCACCATCACGATCACCAACGTCGGCGTGTTCGGCATCGACACCGGCACCCCGATCCTCAACCCCGGCGAGGCCGCGATCCTGGCGTTCGGCGCGATCCGCGAGCAGCCGTGGGTGCACAAGGGCAAGATCAAGGTCCGGCACGTCACCCAGCTCGCGCTCAGCGTCGACCACCGCCTGGTCGACGGCGCCCTCGGCTCCCAGCTGCTCGCCGACGTCGCCGCCGTCCTGGAGAACCCGGCCCAGGCGCTCGTCTGGGGCTGACCCCCACCCGCCTCGCCGAGGCCGCCCCACGCGGCCGAGGTCGCACCGTCCTGCGGGCGACCTCGGCCGGAGGTGGCGACCCCGCGGGCGGACCGGGCCGGGGCGGGGTGGGCCGGGGCGGTCAGCCGTCCAGGCGCGCCGCGACGTCCGCCGGGAAGCCGCCCGTCGCGACGGGGCTCCAGCGGGTCGGCGTGACCCGGATCAGGCTCTTGCCCTGCACCCGCATCGCGGCGCGGTACTCGTCCCAGTCGGGGTGCTCGCCGGCGATGCACCGGTAGTAGTCGACCAGCGCGTCCTCCGCCTCGGGCATGTGCAGCACCTCGGCGTCGCCGTCGACCTGGACCCACGCGCCGTCCCACTCGTCCGAGAGCACGACGACGGACACCCGCGGGTCCCGAGCGGCGTTCACCGTCTTGGCGCGGCCGGGGTAGGTCGAGACGACGATCCGGCCGTGGTCGTCGACCCCGCCGCTGACCGGCGACACCTGGGGCCGCCCGTCGCGGCGGGCGGTGACCAGCAGCAGGTGGTGCCGCGGGCGGACGAAGTCGAGCAGCTCGGGCAGGTCGACGGTGCGGTTCGTGGCGATGGATCGGGGCATGGTCCCGACAGTAGGGCGCGCGGGCGGCGCCGGCTCAGCGGCCCGCGGCGTCCGCGAGGAGCGCGACGGTCAGCGGGGCCAGCGGCAGCGCGGCGGCCTCGGCGGGGGTGACCCAGACGGCCTCGGCGATCTCGGCCGTCGGGACCGCGTCGGTGACGCCGTCGACCGCGAAGACGTGCGCCTCGAGCCGGTGGCCGGGCTCGTTGGCGGCGGGGGCGTCGCGTCGGCCGAGGTCACGGACCTGGTGCGGGGCGACGGCGACGGCGATCTCCTCGCCGACCTCACGCACCACCGCGTCGCGCGGGTGCTCGCCGGGCTCGATCTTGCCGCCGGCCTGCATGAACGCGCTGGTGCCGCGCTTGCGGACCAGCAGCCAGCGCCCGTCCCGGTCGACGATCACCGCGGCGGCGATCCGGATGACGGGGGCGGGCGGGGTGACGGCGGGGGTCGGCTCGGGCACGGCGCCCATCCTGCCCCCGCCGCGCGCTCACCCCGCACCCGCCGCGGCGCTCGCCCACCCGTCGCCCGTCAGCACGAGGTGGTCGAGCAGCCGCACGCCGCAGTGCGCACCCGCCTCGGCGACGGCGGCGCCCACGGCGCGGTCGACGGCCGTGACGCCGGGCGCACCCGCCTCGTGCCGGTGCACCAGCCCGAGCGTCTCCCCGCCCCGGCGCAGCGTCTCGGCCAGCACCTCGCGCACGGCGACCGGCACCGCGTGCGCGTCGACCCCCGCGACCACCGCCGCGCCGACCAGCCGCGACGCCCGGTCCCCGACGACCGCGACGAGGCGCCCGTCGACGGGTCCGTGGAGCAGGGGCGTCGCGAGCCGCACGAGGTCGGCCGGGGTCCGGATCGTCGCGCGCCGGTCGGTGGAGGTGCCGAGCCGCCGGGCGAGCGCGAGGGCCGCGACCAGGCGGGTGGCCTTGGCCGGGCCGATGCCGGGCGCGTCCAGGAGCCCGCCCGCGCCGGAGCCCGCGAGTCCGCGCAGGCCGCCGTGCGCCACCAGCAGCTCCCGGGCGGTGTCGAGCGCGCTGGACCCGCGCCGGCCCGACCCGAGCAGCAGCGCGACCAGCTCGACGTCCGACAGCGCGTCCGCGCCGAGCCGCAGCATCCGCTCCCGCGGGCGCTGGTCCGGGTCGAGGTCGGCGAGCATCGGTCGGGTCACGCCGTCGAGCCTAGGAGCGGTTCCGGCCGTCACCCCCGTCGTCCACAGGCCCGGTCCGGGTGCGGGTGATCCGGGCCACCCGGCGGGCGGTGCGGCGCCCGGGCGGGAGATGATGGGCCGGTGATGTCCCCCGAGCCCCGGTCCGACGCGCCCGTGCGCACCGCCCCCGACCGTCGCCGCCCGCGCGCGGTGGCCGCCCCCGCACCGTCCCTCGGCCGCGTCGCCGCCGTGGTCCTCGCGGTGCTGCTCGCGATGGCCGCTGTCCTGCTGCCGGCGGGCCGCGCCGACGCGCACAACACGCTGCAGGGGACCGACCCCGCCGACGGCTCGACCGTCGACGCCCCGCCGGCGCAGATCACGCTGACGTTCGACCAGCCCGCCCAGGCCCTCGGCACCGAGGTCGTCGTGTTGGGCCCCGACGGCGCGACGGTCAGCACCGGCGACGCGCAGCTCGTCGACAGCTCGGTCACCCAGGCGCTCGCGGCCGACCTGCCCGCCGGCGCCTACACCGTGCAGTGGCGCGTGACCTCCGCGGACGGGCACCCGCTGTCGGGCGAGCTGGCGTTCACCGCGTCGAGCGGCGCCGCGCCCGCCGCGGCCGAGCCCACCGCCGAGGCGACGCCCGAGCCCGAGATGACGACCCAGACCGTCGAGCCCGCGCCGGTCACCGAGACGGTCGCCCCGGCGGAGGAGCTCGCCGAGGACGAGGACGCGGGCCTCGCCGCCGGGATGGTCGTGGCGATCGTCGTGGCCGTGCTCGCGGCCGGTGCCGTCGGCGTGTTCGTCGTCCGCGAGCGTCGTCGGTCGAAGGACGCGCGGTCGGAGGACTGATGCCCCCCGCCGTCACCGCGCCGCCGACCGGCGCACGCCCCGCACGCCCGGACCGCGGCAGCACCGCCGCCGGCGACGGCGCCAACGCGCTGCGCCTCGTCGCGCTCGCCGTCGCGGCGCTCGCGGCCGTGGTCGCGGGCGTCGCGTTCACCGGTGCCGCCGCGCCGACCGCGCTGCGCGACCCGGGCGCGCTCGTGCGCTGGGGCCTGCCGGTGGCGTCGACGACGTCGGAGATCGCCGCGTCGGCGACCCTCGGCGGCCTGCTGCTGCTGGTGACGGTGCTGGTGCGCCGCCAGGACGGCGGGATCGTGCGGGCGGCGTCGGGCGTGACGGCGGTCGCGGCGGCGGTGTGGACGCTGGCGGCGGTCGTCGAGCTGGTGCTCACCTACGCGAACGTGGCGGGCCTGCCGCTCACGGACCCGGCGTTCGGCGGCGAGCTGGGCAGTTCGTCACGCAGTTCGAGCTCGGTCGGGTGCTGCTGGTCGTCGCGGTCGCGGCGGCCGTCGTCACCGCGCTCGCGCTGATGACCACCTCGCCCGCCGGGGCCGCCGGGACGGCCGTGCTGGTCGTCGTCGCGCTGTGGCAGGCCGCCCAGACCGGCCACGCGGCCGGCGCGGCGAGCCACGACCTCGCGACGTCCTCGATGTTCCTGCACCTGGTCGGCGCGGCGGTCTGGATCGGGACGCTCGTGGCGCTGTCCCCGCTGGCGCACCGGTTGGGCCACGACCTCGCGCCCGCGGTCGCCCGCTTCTCCACGATCGCGGCGTGGTGCTTCGTCGCCGTCGCGGTGTCCGGCACCGTCAACTCGGTGATCCGGCTCGGCAGCTGGTCCGACCTCACGACGTCCTACGGCGTGCTGCTGCTGGTGAAGATCGGCCTGTTCGGCGTGCTCGGCCTGCTCGGGCTCGCGCACCGCCGCCGGGTCGTCGGCCGGCTCCGCGGCGAGGATCGCGCGCCGGCCACCTGGCTGTTCTGGCGCCTGGTGCTGGTCGAGCTGACCGTGATGGGCGCGGTGTCGGGCGTCGCCGTGGCGCTCGGCTCGTCGCCGCCGCCGGTGCCCGACGACCCGATCGCCGACCCCACGCCCGCGGAGATCGTCACCGGCCACCCGCTGCCGCCGGAGCCCACGACGCTGAGCTGGGTCACGCAGTGGCGCTGGGACGTGCTGCTGGCGTGCGCGGCCGTCGCGGGGCTGGTGGTCTACCTGCGCTGGGTGCTGCGGCTGCGTCGTCGCGGCGACGCGTGGCCGTGGCCGCGCACCGCGTCCTGGGTGGTCGGGATGCTGCTGTTCTTCTGGACGACGTCGGGCGGCCCGGCGATGTACGGGCACGTCCTGTTCAGCGCCCACATGGTCGAGCACATGATCCTGGCGATGGTGGTCCCGGTGCTGCTCGCGCTGTCCGCGCCGGTGACTCTGGCCCTGCGCGCGCTGCCCGCCCGCGGTTCGCGCGCCGGTGCCGGTCGGCTCGGGCCGGACACCTCCCGCGGTCCCCGCGAGTGGCTGCTCGTGCTGGTGCACAGCCGGTGGGGGCGGTTCGTCGCGCACCCCGTGGTGGCCGCGGCGAACTTCGCCGGGTCGATGGTCGTCTTCTACTACACCGACGTGTTCCGCTGGGCCCTGACGTCCGAGGTCGGGCACTACGCGATGGTCGTGCACTTCTCGCTCGCGGGGTACCTGTTCGTCAACGCCCTCGTCGGCATCGACCCGGGGCCGAGCCGGCCACCGTACCCGCAGCGGCTGCTGCTGCTGTTCGCGACCATGGCGTTCCACGCGTTCTTCGGCGTCGCCCTCACGACCGGCGACGTGCTGCTGGTCCCGGACTGGTTCGGGCTGCTGGGCCGCGAGTGGGGCCCGAGCGCGATCGCCGACCAGCAGCGCGGCGGCGGCGTCGCGTGGGGCATCGGGGAGCTCCCGACGCTCGCGCTCGCGGTCGCGGTGGCCATCGCCTGGTCGCGCGACGACGACCGCACCGCGAAGCGCCGGGACCGCAAGGTCGCGCGCGACGGCGACGTGGAGATGGACGAGTACAACGCGATGCTCGCGCGGCTGGCCGCGCGCGACGGCGGCGCGAGCCGACCTGGGGACGACGGGGACCGGCACCCCGGGGCGTGATAGACCGGACGTGTGACCAGTGACGCAGCCCCGCAGACCGAGCCCACCCCGCCGCCCACGCCGTTCCACGACCTCGACGCGTACGTCGCGCTGCCCCGGATGTCCGGCCTCGCGCTGTCCCCGGACGGCACGCGGCTCGTCACCGCTGTGTCGACGCTCGACGCGAAGCGGACCCGCTACGTCACCGCGCTGTGGGAGGTCGACCCCGAGGGCGTGCGGCCCGCGCGGCGCCTGACCCGGTCCGCGAAGGGCGAGTCCGCGGCGCGGTTCGCGTCGACCGGGGACCTGCTGTTCACGTCCGCCCGCCCCGACGTCGACGGCGACGCGGAGGACGACGCGCCGGCGGCGCTGTGGCTGCTGCCCGCCGACGGGGCCGAGGCACGGGTCGTCGCGAGCCGGAAGGCCGGCGTCGACGGAGTCGTCGTCGCGCAGGACGCGCCCGTGGTGGTCCTGCCGTCCGACGTGCTGCCGAGCGCCGTGGACGACGCCGACGACGAGCGGCTGGTGAGCGCCCGCAAGGACGCGAAGGTCGCCGCGATCCTGCACACCCAGTACCCGGTGCGGTACTGGGACCACGACCTCGGGCCCGCGCAGACGCACCTGTTCGTCGGGGACCTGACGACCGTCGCCGCGTCCCCCGACGCCGGCGCCCCCGCCCCGCGGCTCGCGCTGCGCGACCTCACGCCCCGGCCCGGCGTCGGCCTGGGGCACCAGGACGCCGTGCTGTCGCCCGACGGTCGCACGCTGGTGACGACCTGGACGCTCCCTGGTGCCCGCGGCGCGGTGCGCCAGGTCCTCGTGGCCGTGGACGTCGTCACCGGGGCGCAGCGCACGCTCGTCGACGACCCCGGCGCGGACGTGTCGGGCCCGGTGGTCTCGCCGGACTCCCGTCGTGTCGCGTACCTGCGCGAGACCGTGAGCAGCCCGACCGAGGCGCCCCGCGTCGAGCTGTGGGTGCTCGACCTCGAGGTCGCGCGCGCCGAGCCGCGTCGCGCCGCCGCCGCCTGGGACCGCTGGCCGCACGAGGTCGTCTGGACCCGGGACGGCACGGGGCTGCTGGTGCAGGCCGACGACCTGGGCCGCGGCCCGGTGTTCCACGTCCACCTCGCGACCGACGCGGTGACGCGGGTGACGGCGGACGACGCGGTGCTGAGCGACCTGCGCCTGAGCCCCGACGGCCGCACGCTCTACGCGCTGCGGACGTCCTACGCCGCGCCCGCCCACCCGGTGCGGGTCGACCTCGCCACCGCGATCGCGTCCGGCACCCCGGTCGAGGCGGTCGCGCTGCCGGCACCCGCGCCGCTGCCCGCCCTGCCCGGCACGCTCACCGAGGTGACGGCGACGGCCGAGGACGGCGCCGAGGTGCGGTCCTGGCTGGTGCTGCCCGAGGGCGCGTCCGCCGCCTCGCCCGCGCCGCTGCTGCTGTGGATCCACGGCGGGCCGCTCGGGTCCTGGAACGCGTGGTCCTGGCGGTGGAACCCCTGGATCATGGCGGCCCGCGGCTACGCGGTGCTGCTGCCCGACCCCGCGCTGTCGACCGGCTACGGCCAGGACTTCGTGCAGCGCGGCTGGGGCGCCTGGGGCGCCGCGCCGTACACGGACCTGATGGCCGCGACCGACGCGGCGGTCGCGCGCGACGACGTCGACGAGACCCGCACCGGGGCCATGGGCGGCTCGTTCGGCGGGTACATGGCCAACTGGGTCGCCGGGCACACCGACCGGTTCCGCGGCGTGGTCACGCACGCGAGCCTGTGGGCGCTCGACCAGTTCGGCCCGACCACCGACCACGCGTTCTACTGGGAGCGCGAGATGACGCCCGAGATGGCGCTCGCGAACTCCCCGCACCTGTCGGTCGAGCAGATCCGCACCCCGATGCTCGTCGTGCACGGCGACAAGGACTACCGGGTGCCGATCGGCGAGGGCCTGCGGCTCTGGTACGAGCTGCTGTCGCGGTCCGGGCTGCCCGCCGACGAGGAGGGGCGCACCCCGCACCGGTTCCTGTTCTTCCCGGACGAGAACCACTGGGTGCTCAGCCCGCAGCACGCGAAGGTCTGGTACCAGGTGGTGGACGCGTTCCTCGCGGAGCACGTGCTCGGCCTGGCGGGCGACGACCTCCCGCCGCTCCCGGACGTGCTGGGCTGACCGGACGCGACCAAGCCCCGGGGGTTGCGCACCACCACGGTTGCGCAACCCCCGGGTTCGCGCCGGCGGGGTACCGAGGAGGCGTCGCCCGGACGGGTGACGCCGCCGTTCGACGCGCGCGATCGGCCGTCCGTGTCCAGACTCAGGGGCAGATCCGGGCACCGGGCCCGGCGACGGAAGGAACCACCATGGGCATCGGCGGCGGCATCGCCCTGATCGTCATCGGCGCGATCCTCAGCTTCGGCGTGCGCGACAGCATCGACGCGATCGACCTCACGGTCATCGGCTACATCTGCATGGGGGCCGGCGCGCTCGCGCTGATCCTCGCGCTGGTGATCAACAACCAGCGGGCCCACACCTCCCACCGCGAGGTCGTCGAGCGGTACGACGACCGCACCCCGCCGCCCGCGACGCGCTGACCCGCCCGCGCGCAGCGCTCCCGGCGCGCCCCCCGCGCCCGACGCACACGTCCGTCCGTCGGGCGCGGGGGAACGCCGCGGCGCGCGGTCGTGTTCACTACTGCCGTGAGCACCAGCACCCGTCTCCCGAAGGTCCGCGCGTCCGAGCTCGTCGGCCGCGGCTGGCTCAACACCGGCGGCCAGGACGTCGCGCTCGCGGACCTCCGCGGCAAGATCGTCCTGCTCGACTTCTGGACCTTCTGCTGCATCAACTGCCTGCACGTCCTCGACGAGCTGCGCGAGCTCGAGGAGCAGTACCGCGACGTCCTCGTGATCGTCGGCGTGCACTCGCCGAAGTTCGTGCACGAGGCCGACCCGGTCGCCCTCGCCGCGGCCGTCGAGCGGTACGAGGTGCACCACCCGGTGCTGGACGACCCCGAGCTGGTGACCTGGTCCGCGTACACCGCGCGCGCCTGGCCGACCCTGGTCGTCATCGACCCCGAGGGCTACATCGTCGCGCAGATGGCCGGTGAGGGTCACCAGAGCAACGTCGCGCGCCTCGTCGCCGACCTGGTGGCCGAGCACGACGCCAAGGGGACGCTGCACCGCGGCGCCGGCCCGTATGTGCCGCCCGAGCCCACCGCGGGGACGCTCCGGTTCCCCGCCAAGGTCGTCGCGCTGCCGGACGGCTCGCTGCTCGTCGCCGACGCGGGCCACCACGCGCTGGCGCACCTGGCCGCGGACGGCGAGACCCTGGTCCGCCGGATCGGGTCGGGGGAGCGCGGGCTGGTCGACGGCGGCCCGGACGAGGCCCGGTTCAGCGAGCCGAACGGGCTCGCGCTGCTGCCGCCCGACGTCGCGGAGGCCGTCGGCTACGACCTGCTGGTCGCGGACACCGTGAACCACGCGCTGCGCGGCGTCCGGCTCGCGGACGGGCACGTCACGACCGTCGCGGGGACCGGTGCCCAGTACCTGGTCGGCGAGCCGACCGTGCCCGCGCCGCTGCCCGGCCGCACCGACCTGTGGCGCGCGGCGGGCACCCGACCGGCGATCACCGTCCCGCTGTCCTCCCCGTGGGACGTCGTCTGGTCCCCGCAGACCGGCACCGCCCTGGTCGCGATGGCCGGCAACCACCAGCTGTGGGCGTTCGACCCGCGCACCGGCGTGATCGAGCCGGTCGCCGGCACGATGAACGAGGGCCTGACCGACGGCGACCCGCGCGAGGCGTGGTTCGCGCAGACCTCCGGCACCGCGCTGGCTGCGGACGGCCGGGTCTGGCTCGCGGACTCCGAGGTCTCGGCGCTCCGCTGGATCGACCCGGGCACGCCCGCCGCTGCCGCCCCCGCCGCCCCTGCTGCGCCCGTGCTCGTCGGGGCCGGCGCCGCGATCGCCGCCGCGCGCACCACGCCCACGGGCCCCGCGGACGCCTGGGCGGGTGCCACCGTCGGCACCGCCGTCGGCGCGGGGCTGTTCGACTTCGGCCACCGTGACGGGTCGGCGGACCAGGCGCTGCTGCAGCACCCGCTGGGTGTCGCCGTGCTCCCGGACGGCTCGGTCGTCGTGGCCGACACCTACAACGGCGCCGTGCGGCGCTGGGCGCCCGAGGACTCCGGCCCGGGCCGGGTCAGCACGCTCGCGACCGGCCTCGCCGAGCCGAGCGGCCTGCTCGTCCAGGTCGACCCCGACGCGGGCGGCGTGACGCTGGTCGTCGTCGAGTCGGCCGCCCACCGGCTGACCCGGGTCGCGCTGCCGGCGACGCTCGCCGGCGAGGTGCTGGACTCCGGCGCGCACCGCACGCAGCGCCCGGTCACGGACATCGCCCCCGGCGAGCTCGCGCTCGACGTGGTGTTCACGCCGGCGGCGGGCCAGAAGTACGACGACCGGTACGGCGACTCGACGATGCTGCGCGTGTCCGCCACCCCGCCGGAGCTGCTGCTCGACGGTGCGGGCGACGACGTCCCGCTGACCCGGACGCTGCGGATCAACCCGGCGGTCACCGAGGGCGTCCTGCACGTCACCGCCCGCGCGGCCAGCTGCGACGCGGACCCCGCGATCGAGTTCCCGGCGTGCCACCTGAACTCCCAGGACTGGGGGGTGCCGGTCCGGGTCGCCGACGGCGCACCCGCGGTGCTGACGCTGCCGCTGCACGGCTGAGCCGGTCGGGGCCGCACAGCCGGCACCACCGGCGCGGCCCTGCCGGTCAGACCGCGCCGAGCGCCGCCAGTGCCACGAGAGTCTGCAGGGTCGTGGCCGCGGTCGGGTCGTCGGCGGGCAGGGTCGACTCCACCGTGACCGTCCAGGGGGAGCGGTGCAGCTCGACCTGCCGCATCCCGCTGACGTGCAGCGAGGACGTGCCGCCGCGCGCCACGACCACCGCGTCGCCGTCACCGAGGTCCCGGGCGACGGACCAGCCGGACCCGCCCATCGCCTCGGACGCCGCGGCCCCGAGGGCGCACAGCCGCGACAGCACGGCGGGTCCGGAGCCGGCGAGCGCGGTCACGGTCGCGGACACCGTGCGGCCGAGCACGGCCCCCGGGTCGTCGGCGCGGTACTGCCGGGCGCGCGCCGCCGCGTGGCTGCGCTTCGCGTGGTACTGCGCGGCGTCGGCCCGCCGGAACAGCGACCGCGGGGTGACGGGTGCGCCGAGCGCCCCGCGCGCGGAGGACGCGATGCCGTAGGAGATCGAGGCGCCGTGGGGGAGCGTGCTGTCGCCGACCGTCGCGTCGACGACCTGCACGACCGTGGACCGGGGGATCCCGCTGACCACGATGCAGAACTCGTCGCCGCCGATGCGCGCGGCGGTCGACCCGGGCAACCCGCCGCTGGCCCGGCGGAGCACGCCGGCCACGCTGCGCAGCAGCTCGTCGCCGGCGTCGTGCCCGAGCTCGTCGTTGACCCGCTTGAGGCCGTTGACGTCGCACATGACGATGCAGGTCTCGTCGCCCGAGTCGATGGCGCGGCGCGCGGCGGCGTCGGCGACCCGGCGGGTGCTGAGCCCGGTGAGGGCGTCGTCGGAGACGAGGTGCCGGACCTGCTCCGCGAGGTCGAGCCGGGCGACGTGCGCGCCGACCAGGGCGCCGAGCACCTCGCCCCGGGCGGCGTCGTCGGGCCCGAAGACGGCGGCGCGCTCGTCGCGGACGGCGCACAGCAGGCCCCACAGCTCGCCGTTCACCACGACCGGGGCGACGAGCACGGGGTGCGGCCGGGTCGGGTCGTCTCCGGGTGCGGACAGCCACGTCTCGCGGCGGCGGACCAGCGCGCGGACGGCGTCGCCGCCGGCGAGGGCGTCCTGGACGGCGGGCAGCTCGTCGCTCGGGTCGGCGGCGACGACGTGCCAGTCGTCCTGCTCGATGCGGGCCAGCGCCGCCACGCCGGCGTCGAGGAGGTCCCGGGCGGCGGCGACCCCGGCGTCGTGCACCTCGTCGAGGGCGGCACACCCACCGAGCCGGTGCGCGAGCAGGGCGAGGACCCGGGCGTCGTCCCCGTCGCGGCGGGGGGCGCTCGTCCGGCCCGGCGGCGTCGCGTCGGTCACCGGGACATCATCGCCTGCCGGGGACGCGTCCACACACGGGGGCACCGGGGGTCACCCGCGCGGGTGAACGGGCCGCGACGCGCCGCGTCAGGCGACAGCAGGCTCCGCCTCGCGCATCCGGGCCCCGTCGCCCAGCTGGTCGCCCGCGCCGACGGCGCGCAGCACGAACAGGACCGTCGACTCGACCGCCCGCTCCCGCTCGGTCGGGTCCTCGGGCAGCGTGCGGCTGCTCAGGCAGGCGTTGACCAGGGAGACGGTCGTGCCGAGGTCCTGCTCCGGGAACGCGCCGGACTCGATCCCGGCCGCGAGGATGCGCCGCAGCATCGCCTCCACGAGGACCACGTGCTCGCGGACCCGCTGCTGGGTGCCGCGCGACAGCACGGAGCGCAGGTCGGGCCCGGGGGCCAGGTGGTAGTCGCGCTTGAGCGCGCACTGGGCCCGGACGTAGGCGCCGAGCTGGTCGGTGGGGTCGTCGACGCCCGCGATCTCGGTCTCCAGCGCGGCGACGTACTGCTCGGTCTCGTGCATGATGAAGCCGACCAGCATCGACTCCTTGTCCGCGAAGTGGTTGTACACCGCGGTGCGGCCCACACCGGCCGCCTGGGCGATGTCCGCCAGGGTGATGGCGTCGAACCCCCGCTCGGCCATCAGCTGCGACATCGCACCGAACAGGCGGAGCCGGGTCTGCTCGCGGTGCTCGTGCAGCGAGCCGCCGATGATCTTGGGCATGCTGACATTCTGGCACGAGATGTCAGCACCCGGGTGGGACGCCCCGCGACCGGGCTCCCGGTCGGACCGCGGTCAGGCGGCGCGGTGCCGGTCGCCGAGCTCCGCGAACAGCGCGCGGTTGTGCCGGAACGCCGCCCGGGCCTCGGCGACGACGGCCTCCCGCTCGTCGTCGGACAGGGGGAGCGCGTCGACCCGGGACCGGTACAGGTCCTTGAACGGCTTCGGCCTGGGCACGGCCGGGAACGCGTAGAACCCGACCCCCTCGTCCGCGACGCCGTAGTGCCGCTGGACCATCCGGCCGATGACCTGGCCGCCTGACAGGTCCCCGAGGTACCGGGTGTAGGAGTGCGCGACGTAGGTGCCGGCCTCGGTGCCGATCGCCCGGACGCGCGCGACGTAGGCCGCGGTGGCGGGCAGCACCTCGGCCCCGTCGCGCCAGCCCGGGCCGAGCAGGTGCGCCAGGTCGGCCTCGAGCGCCGGTACCCGGCGCAGCTCGTCGAACACCACGCCCGCGCCCAGCGGCGTCGCGGCGACGGCGTCGCCCACCTCCTCGAGCGCGGTGTAGACCGCGTGCAGCTGGAGGGCGAGGTCGGCGTAGGCCTGCACGGTCAGGTGCCCGCCGAGCAGCTCCTCGACGAACCGGGCCCCCTCCGCGGCCTCGTGCTCGGCGCGGGTGCCGTCGCGCAGCAGCGTCGACAGCGGCACGGCGGGCGCGTCGTGCAGGGTGGTCATCGCGGCTCCTGGCGAGTGCGGGCGGGTGCGGGCGGCGTCGATCTGACGTCGTGTCAGAACGTACGCGACGGACGCGGGTCTGCCTACCTCCTGCGCCGTCGCGCCCTGGGGCAGACCGCCCGTGCCGCGCCGGGTTACGGTGCGGGCGTGACCGACACGCCGCACGAGCCCACGGACGACTACCGGCCCGCCACGCCGGACGACAAGGACTGGACCTGGGTGCTGACCCGGCGGTGCGACGAGTGCGGGTTCGCCGGCACGGACGTCGCCGGGCCGGACGTCGCCGCGACGATCCACGACCTGGTGCCCCGCTGGCGCGCCGCGCTGAACCGGCTCGATGTGCGGGAGCGCCCCGCGCCGGGCACCTGGTCCGCGCTCGAGTACGGGGCCCACGTCCGGGACGTGCACCGGGTGTTCGAGGAGCGGCTGCGGCTGATGCTCGAGGAGGACGCCCCGCAGTTCCCGAACTGGGACCAGGACGCGACCGCGGTGGCCGAGCGGTACGACCTGCAGGACCCGGGCCGCGTCGCCGACGAGCTCGCCGACGCCGCCGCGGCGCTGGCCGCCCGGTTCGCCACGGTGCGCTTGGACCAGTGGGACCGGCCCGGGCTGCGGTCGAACGGCTCGTCGTTCACCGTGGCGACGCTCGGCGGGTACTTCCTGCACGACGTGGTGCACCACCTGCACGACGTCCGGGCCTGACCGCCGCTCCCGCCGCCCCCGTCGTCCACAGATCCTGTCCACAGGTCTGTGGACGACCGGTCCGACAGGCGGGGCCGGGTGTGGACGACGTGTGGACGAGTCGTTGTCCACAGGGTCGCCCACATGTCCACAGCCACGGCTCACCCGCACGGCCGCGACCACCACCCGAACGGGCGATATGTCCGACCCTGTCCACAGGAGTTGTCCCCACCCTGTGCGCGGCCCCGTGGATCGAGCGGGTGAGCGGGCGACCTACCTGTGGACACGGTGTGCACGACCCGACCCGCCCCCCGGCTCGTCGTCCACAGGTGGCGGTCAGCCCGGCGTCGCGACCGGGTGCAGGTCGACGGACACCTCCGGGCGTGCGCCGCCGCCCTCCGTGAAGATCACGCCCCGCAGCGGCGGCACGTCCCCGTAGTCGCGCCCCCAGCCGAGCACGACGTACCGGTCGCCGACGAACTGGTCGTTCGTCGGGTCGACCTCCACCCACCCCGCGCCCGGCAGCCACGCCGACACCCAGGCGTGCGACGCGTCGGCCCCGCGGATCTTCGGGCGCCCGGGTGGTGGCAGCGTCTCGACGTACCCGCTGGTGTACCGGGCCGGCAGGCCGAAGGCCCGCAGCGCCGCGATCATCAGGTGCGCGAAGTCCTGGCAGACGCCGGCGCCGGAGGCCAGCAGCTCCGCCTGGGTGGTGGCGATCGTCGTCGAGCCGGACCGGTACGTCAGCCCGGTGCGGATCCGGTGGGCGAGGTCGGCCAGCACCGCGCCCGCGGGACGTCCCGGGACGAACGACGGGGCCGCCCAGTCCCGCACCGCGCCCGACGGGTCGACGTGCCGGGACGGCAGCACCGCCTCCCGCAGGTCGACCGGCGTCGTCGGATCCGCGAGGCCGGGCATGACCGCGCCGGCCGCCACCAGCGCGGCGACCTCCTCCCACGGCACCGGCGGCAGCTCGGCGACGCGGGCGGGCCGCCGGCTCACCTCGAGCGTCGACGTGGCGGTCACCGTGAGCGCCGTGTGCGGCGTCGTCACCGCGTAGTAGACGGACGTGTTGCCGAACCAGTCGCGGTGCCGGGCCGAGTCCGACGGCGCCGGGTCGACCGTCACGTCGGCGGCGAGCCGCCGCTGGTCCGGCAGGTCCCGGGGCAGCAGCACGGCCCGGCCGTACGACGTCGACACGGGCGCGGGGTAGCGGTACGTGGTGCGGTGCACCAGCTCGTAGCGGCGGGCCGTCACCGGTCGCCCCCCTCCGGCTCCCCGGCCCGCGGCGAGGCACCGACGCCCCACTCCTCGTCGACCGCCCGGGCCGGCGAGAGGTGCGCGACGTGCGCCCGGGTGATCTCGTCGGCGACCGCGCGCAGCCGCCACCCCACGGAGTCGAGCACCTCCGCGAGCCGGGCCCGCCGCGGGTCGTCCGGCGCCGCGCCGACCGGGACGTCGCCCGGGCCGGGTCGCAGCGGCGGCTCCGTGGCGACGGCCACCGGGTCGAGCTCCGCGAGCAGGTCGACCACGTCGGCCAGCAGCCGGTCCTGCTCGTCCGTGGCGCCCGGGGCCGCGGGGACGTGCGCGAGGTCGTCCCGCAGCCGGGCCACCTGGTAGGCGAGCGAGCGCGGGTTGTCGGCGTCGAGCAGCAGCAGGTCCAGCACGCCGGGGACCGTCGGCCGGGCGCGGTACCGGCGCCGGTACGTCACGGCGGACTCGTGCGCCAGCAGCACCGACTCCAGCACCAGCGCCTCCACCTCCGCCGGCCGCGGGGTGGTCGCCGTCGCCGCGAGCGCCGCGACGACCGCCTGCGCCCGCTCGACCCGCCGTCCGGCGTCGAGCAGCCGCCAGCCGACGTCGCGGACCAGCCCCTCGCCCTCGATGCCGGCGACCGCCAGCAGCGCCTCCAGCATCCGGTCCAGCCCGGCGCGCAGGTCCACCGGCCGGGCGGTGCCCCCGGCGGCCACCCGGCGGTGCGCGGCGAGCGTCCGGGCCATGCTCGCGAGCGGCAGCCACAGGTCGGCGGACATCTGGTCGCGGACCACGGCCTGCGCCTCGGCCATCCGCCGGACCGCCCACGCGACCGTGCCGGGGCGGCCGCGGTCCACGAGGAGGTCGTGCAGGTCGGGCCGGTCCGCGCGGTCGTGGGCGGGCGAGTCCGCCTCGCCCGGCCCGCGGGCCCCGACGGCGTCGAGCAGCACGGCCAGCGCCCGCCCGCCGGGGTCGGCCGGTGCGCGGTGGAAGTCGTCCCAGCGGTCCGCGACCGCGCGCAGCAGTCGGACGGTGCCGTCGGCGCGCTCGGTGTACCGGCCCAGCCAGAACAGGCTCTCCGCCGACCGCGGCGCGATCCCGCTGACCGGCCCGCGGGCGGCGTGGTCCGGGACCGACCCGTCCCCGGGGTCCGCGAGCCGGACGGGCTCCGCGTCGGGTCGGCGCCCGGCGTCGGGTCGGGTCTCCGCGTCGGCCAGCACCCACACGTCGCGCGCCTCGGACGTCGGGGCGTCCACGTCGGTGCGTGCCAGGCCGCCGGTCATCACGCGGTAGCCCTCGGGCGTGGCGACGGCGAACGTCCGCAGCACGGCCGACGGCCCCGCTCCCGCGACGTCCCTGGCGGGATCCTGGCCGACCCACCCCGCGGGGTCCGCCTGCACGCGCGCCCGCAGCCGCCCGAGGCCGGCCGCGTCGAGCGTCCAGCCGCGCACCGGCCCGGCCCCGCCCGCGGCCCGACCCACCGGCACGAGGAGCAGCCGGTCGAGGTGGTCCAGCACCGTCGCGAGCCCCGCGGGCCGCCCGCACCACGTGGTGCGCGCCTGGGGGAGCAGCAGGTCGGCGCCGAGGACCGTGCGCGCGAGCCCGGGGAGGTGCGCGAGCAGCCCCGCGTCCTCGAGCACGGAGGCGCCCAGGGGGTTGACCACGCCGACGGTGCCCGCCTGCACCGCCCGCACCAGTCCCGGGACCCCGAGCCGACTGTCGGACCGCAGGTCCAGGGGGTCGCACCAGTCGGCGTCGACCCGCCGGAGCACGACGTCCACCGGCTCCGGGCCGCCGAGCCCGCGCAGCCAGAGCCGGCCGTCGCGGACCACCAGGTCGCTGCCCTCGACCAGGGGCAGCCCCAGCACCGACGCCAGGTAGGCCTGGTCGAACGCCGTCCGCGACGCCGGGCCGGAGGTGAGCAGCACCGCGCGGGGCTCGTCCGACCCGGGCGGCGCCGCGCGCGTGAGGGCCTGGCGCAGCGCGTGGAAGAAGGGACCGATCCGCTGGACGGGGGTCTGCCGGTAGACGTCGGCGCGCACCTGCGCGACGACGCGCCGGTCCTCCATCGCCCAGCCCGCGCCGGCGGGGGCCTGTGTGCGGTCCGCGACCGCCGTCCACGCGCCGTCCGGCCCGCGCCGCAGGTCGGTCGCGGTCAGGACGAGGTCGCGGCCGCCGGGCAGGTGCAGGCCGTCGACGGCCCGGAGGAACCCCGGGTGGCCGAGCACGAGCTCGGGCGGCAGCACGTCCTGGCGCAGCAGCAGGCGGGGGCCGTACAGGTCCGCGAGGACGGCGTCGAGCAGCTCGGCGCGCTGCGCGAGGGCGGCCTCCAGCGGCGCCCACTCGGCCTCGTCCAGCAGCACCGGGCGGGGGTCGAGCCGCCACGGGGCGGTGGGCTCGTCGGGGGACCCGGGCACTCCGGCGACGCCGGACCCGTCCGACGGCTCGCCGACGCCGGACCCGTCCGACCCGTCGGTCACCCCGTGGTCGGCGAGCAGGCGGTCCGTGGCGTCCCGCAGCGCGGCGAGGTCGTCGGGGGCGTCGGCGGCGGGCAGGTCGGCCCCGGCGCTCGACAGCACGTCCGTCATGCACCGCCTCCGCCCCGCCACCGGTCGGACCTCGCGATCCCGCCGGAGCGGGACCGGGTCGTGGTCGCCGCGACGCGGCACGCGGACCAGTGTGGCAGCGACCGGGCGCGCGGGCCGGGACGTCGTCGGCACCGGCCCGTCAGGCCGCGGCGAGGGTGACCCGCAGGTCGAGCGCGATCTGCTCGGCGTGCGCCATCAGCTCCGGGTACCGCTCGCTGCTGCGGGTGTCGAACCGCAGCTCGACCGCCTGGGTCGACCCGGGCGGGAACACCGTCCAGATCACCTCGTGCCGCTGCACACCGAGGCTGCGCTGCGTGACGACCGCGCTGCCCGCGGGCACCTCGCGCACGTCGACCCCGTGGTAGGAGAGCCGGGTCGCGGCGCGGCGCGTGCGGTAGATCTTGCGACGGATCCGGCGCAGGTGCGTCGAGGGCGGGTCGTCGACGGCCTGGGCCTCGACCAGGAGCTCGCAGGCGAGCCCGCCCACGACGTCCCCGGAGGGGTCGGGCACCCAGACGCCGGCGCGCACGTGCCGCGCGTTCTGCTCGACGACCGCGCGGTCGACCGCGGCGAGCGCCGACCGCAGGCGCGCGTCGGCGACCGGTGAGCGCGTGAGACCGGCGGCGGCGCGGCGGGCGATCCGCGCGACGTCGCCGGGCCGCCAGCCGCACCACCGCTCGGGGAGCCGCAGGTCGATCGAGGAGATGTGGGTGTTCACCGGGGTCCTTCCGTCGTCGCTGGCGTCGGCACGCTAACGACGACAAGGAGGGGTCCCTGCCGGTTGAGTAGGGGAAATCACTGCGACTGAGGGGTGCGCCCGGTCGCACCTCCCCGGGGACGACGAAGGCCAGGTGCGGACGGATCCGGACCTGGCCTCCTGCTGAGCGGGTGACGGGAATCGAACCCGCGCTATCAGCTTGGGAAGCTGAAGTTCTACCATTGAACTACACCCGCGTGACCGCCCCGTGGGCCGGTCGCACGCCGTCCCGCGGAGGGAACGGCCCGACCAGCATAGCGGCTCCGACGCCGAGGTCGGCACGTCCGGCCGAGGTCGCCACCTGCAGGGGGCGACCTCGGCCGGGACGGGCGACGTCGGCGCAGCCGCTAGACCAGGACCTCGACGACCACCGTGCTGCCCGCAGGGGCGTAGGGGACCGTGCGGCCCTCGATCGGCGCGCCGTCCACGACCAGGCGGCCGCGGGCTCCGGGCTCGCCGGAGTTGGTCACCGTGATCTCGTACCGGGCGCCGCGCGCGACGCGGGTGACCGTGTACGCGGGCACGTCCGGGCCGATCTGCGGGTCGACGACCAGACCGTCGTGGTCGGGCCGCACGCCCAGCAGGTACTGCGAGACGGCCACGAAGTTCCACGCGGCGGTGCCGGTCAGCCACGAGTTCTTCGCCTCGCCGTGCCGGACGGCCTCCTTGCCCGCGATCATCTGCGCGTACACGTACGGCTCGAGCTTGTGCACGTCGGAGATGTCCTCGCGGTACGCGGGGGTGATGCGCCGGTAGTAGTCGAACGCCTTCTCGCCGCGGCCGAGCACGGTCTCGCCGATGATGACCCACGGGTTGTTGTGGCAGAAGATGCCGCCGTTCTCCTTGTAGCCCGGGGGGTACGTGGAGACCTCGCCGAGCTCGATCTGGTAGCTCGTGTAGGCCGGCGACTGCAGGACCATGCCGTGCGGGGTGGCCAGGTGCTCCGCGACGGAGTCCAGCGCGCGCACCGCCGGGGACGTCGGGTCCGCGGGGTTCGCCGGGTCGACGCCGATGCCCGCCATGACCGCGAACCCCTGCGGCTCGATCCAGATCTTGCCCTCGGGCTTCGCGTCGGTGCCCACGGGGTTGCCGTAGAAGTCGTACGCGCGCAGGAACCACTCGCCGTCCCAGCCGTGCTCGAGCACGGCGGCGCGCATCTTCTCGACCTCGGCGCGCGCGGCGGCGGCGACCTCGGGCAGGCCGCGGCGCTCGGCGAGCTCGGCGTACTCCGGGCCGATGTGCACGAACATCGCGGCGATGAACACCGACTCCGCGACGCCGCCGGCCTGGTTCTCGGTCGTCTGGAACGACTCGCCCGGCTCGGTGGAGAAGCAGTTGAGGTTGAGGCAGTCGTTCCAGTCGGCGCGCCCGATCAGCGGCAGCGCGTGCGGGCCCTGGTTCTCGACGGTGAACTCGAACGACCGGGTGAGGTGGTCGAACAGCGGCACCTCGGAGCCCGGCTGGTTGTCGAACGGCACCAGCTCGTCGAGGATCGCGGCGTCGCCGGTCTCCTTGATGTAGGCCGCCACGCCGAGGATCAGCCACAGCGGGTCGTCGTTGAAGCCCGAGCCGATGTCGTTGTTCCCGCGCTTCGTCAGCGGCTGGTACTGGTGGTAGGCCGAGCCGTCGGGGAACTGCGTCGACGCGATGTCGATGATCCGCTCCCGGGCGCGCTCCGGGACCAGGTGCACGAAGCCCAGCAGGTCCTGGTTGGAGTCGCGGAACCCCATGCCGCGGCCGATGCCGGTCTCGAAGTACGACGCCGAGCGCGACATGTTGAACGTGACCATGCACTGGTACTGGTTCCAGATGTTGACCATCCGGTCCAGCTTCTCGTCGGTGGACGTCACCGAGTAGGTGGACAGCAGCCCGGCCCAGTGCGCGCGCAGCGCCTCGAACGCCGCGTCCGTCTGCTCCTGGGTGGCGAACCGGGACAGCAGCGCGTGCGCGCGCTCGCGGTTGACCCGCTGCATCGGCAGCTCGCCGTCCGCGGCCGGGGCCCACTTGGTCTCGTGGTCGTTCTCGACGTAGCCGAGCACGTAGGTCAGCGACCGGCTCTCGCCCGGCGCGAGCGTGACGTCGACCTGGTGCGAGCCGATCGGGTACCAGCCCGACGCGATCGACCCGGCGGACTTCCCGGCGCGCGGCACGGCGGCCTCGCCCAGGCCGTTCCACGGGCCGACGAACGTGTCGCGGTCGGTGTCGAACCCGTCGACGCGCGTGTTCACGCCGTAGACGGCGTAGTGGTCGCGGCGCTCGCGGTACTCGGTCTTGTGGAAGATCGCGGAGCCGTGCGGGCCGTCCTGCTCGACCTCGACCTCGGCCAGCGACAGGTTGCGCTGGTAGTTGGTCTGGTCGTCCTGGGCGTTCCACAGGCAGAACTCGACGAACGAGAACAGGCTGACGGACTTCTCGGCGTCGGTCGTGTTGGTGAGCGTGACCTGCTGGATCTCGGCGGTCTCGCCGAGCGGCACGAAGAACAGCGTGTCGACCTGCAGGCCGCCGCGGGTGCCGGTGATCCGGGAGTAGCCGAGGCCGTGGCGCGCCTCGAAGTGGTCGAGGTCGGCCTTCACCGGCAGCCAGCCGGGGGTCCAGACGTCGCCGCCGTCGTTGACGTAGAAGTACCGGCCGCCCTCGTCGGTGGGGATGTTGTTGTACCGGTACCGGGTGAGCCGGCGCATCTTCGCGTCCCGGTAGAACGAGTACCCGCCCGCCGTGTGCGAGACCAGCGAGAAGAACTCCTCGGAGCCGAGGTAGTTGATCCACGGGTAGGGCGTGTGCGGCGTCGTGATGACGTACTCGCGTGCCTCGTCGTCGAAGTGGCCGTACCGCATCGTTGCGCCTCTCGGTCGGTGGTGTCTCCGCTGCGGGAGCGCTCCCACGCGGCGTGCGACGGTCAGCATAGCGTCCGTCCGCACGGGCTCGGACGGGCCCGCGGTCCCAGACGGGACCGGTACGCCACCGGCGCGGTCAGGCGGTCCGGTCGAGCTCCGCGAGCCAGCCGCGCAGCAGCGCGGTGACCCGGACGGGCTCCTCCTCGGGCAGGTAGTGGCCGGCGCCGGCCAGCATCTCGAACCGGTACTGCGCGCCGAGCTGACGGGCGACGGCGCCGTCCGCCATCGCCCGCGACACCGGGTAGCAGCCGTCCGACCCGCCGTGCACCTGCAGCGTCGGCACGGCCGCTGCCGACCGCAGCGCCTGCGCGTGCCGGCCGCCGTCGGCGCGCACGCCCGAGCGGTACAGCCACCGGACCTGCTCCAGCGCGGAGTGCGCGGCGAACGGCACCTGCACCGCGCGCCGGTACAGGGCCAGCGCCGCGGGGTCCGGCCAGCGCGGGCCGCCCCACTCGCGCAGCAGCCGCGCGACGAGGTCGCCGCCGGTCATCGCGCGCTCCGGCAGGTACGGGACCTGCATCGCGGCCACCCGCCGGGCCGCGCGGGCCCGCAGCCCCGACCGCGGGTCGGCCCGGCGCAGCAGCGGGTGCGGCGACGACAGCACGGCGACCGCCCGCGTGAGGTCGGGGTGGTACGCGGGCATCGCCCACGCGACGTCACCGCCCCCGACCCCGTGGCCGACCACCACCGCGCGCTCGCAGCCGAGCGACCGCACCACGCCCGCGACGTCCCGCGTCAGCGTCGGCACGTCGTAGCCGATCGGCGGCTTGTCCGACCCGCCGGTGCCGCGCAGGTCCATCGCGACGACCCGGTAGCCGTCCTCGGCGATCGCCGGCAGCTGGTGCCGCCACGCCCACCACAGCCCGGGCAGGCCGTGCAGCAGCACCACGAGCGGGGCGTCGCGGTCGTCGGGACCGGCGACGGCCACGTGGAACCGGGCGCCGTTCGCCGGGACGAAGTGGTGCCGCCACGGGCCGTCGAGCAGCAGGGCGGAGGAGTCGACGGTCATCGGGGCAGAACCTACCGCGTCCGGACGGGCACCGGGCGGGACACCGGCGCGCCGTCGTCCAGCGGGCACGGAGCCGTCAGGCGTCCGCGGAGACCTCGGCCGGGGAGGGCGAGCCCGATCCGTCGCCGCCGCGACGGTCCTTCGGCGGGTCGAACCGGTAACCCACGTTGCGCACGGTGCCGATCAGCTGCTCGTGCTCCGGGCCGAGCTTGGCGCGCAGGCGCCGCACGTGCACGTCGACCGTCCGGGTGCCCCCGTAGTAGTCGTAGCCCCAGACCTCCTGGAGCAGCTGCGCCCGCGTGAACACCCGGCCCGGGTGCTGCACGAGGTACTTGAGCAGCTCGAACTCCTTGTACGTGAGGTCGAGCGGGCGGCCGCGCAGCCGGGCGGTGTACCCGCCGGCGTCGATCATCAGCTCGCCCGACGAGATCTCCTGCGGCGCGTCGTCGTACGAGGACGCCGCGGCGCGCTCGATGACCAGGCGGAACCGGGTCTCGACCTCCGCGGGCGTCGCGTGCTCGAGCACGATGTCGTCCGCGCCCCACTCCGCGGTGACGACCGTCAGGCCGCCCTCGGTGAGCACGAGCACCAGCGGCACCGTCAGCCCGGTCGCGCGCAGCAGCCGGCAGGTGGTGCGCGCCGTGACCAGGTCGCGGCGCGCGTCGAGCACGACGATGTCGGCGTCCGGGGCGTCGACCAGGGCGGACGGCTCCACCGGGAGCACGCGGACCCGGTGGGACAGCAGCCCGAGGGCAGGCAGCACCTGGGACGAGCCACCGGACGCGGGCGTGAGCAGCAGCAGGTCGGCCACGTGTCACCTCTCCCCGTCCGAATTGGGGGACACGGTACCCCGTGGATGTCACGCCAGATGTCACGGCCCGCGGACGCGCGATGCCGGGCCGCCGCCGTCCGTCTGCGAGGATGGCGGACGTGCCAGCGTCGAGTAGAGCCGTGACCACGGCGGTCCTGGCGACGCTCGTCGCCGTAGCCGGAGTCCTCGGGGACGTGTCGGTCGGCGGGCGGGACGGGGTCGTCCTCGCCGCCCTCCTGGTCGTCCTCGCCGTCGTGTTCGCGATCGGCTGGCCCGTCGTCGCCGGTCTGCCGTCCCGGGTGGGCAGCGGCGTCGTCATCGGCCTCGCGGGCGTCGCCGCCGTCGTCGTCGTGCACCTCACCACGAGCGAGCCGCTGCTCGGCGCCGTGCCCGCGGTGTTCGCCTGCGCGGTGCTCGCGTCGTTCGTCGCCGAGCTCGCGCGCCGCGACGGCCGGGTCCGCCTCGTGGAGTCGGTGGCCGGCACCGTCGCCGGGTCGCTGGCGCCCGTGTGCGCCGCGGGCTGGCTCGCCGCCGAGCGCACCGGCGGGGGCGACGCGGTCGTCGTCACCGGCGCCGTCGCGCTCGCCGTCGCGTCCGCGCTGAGCGTGCTCCCGCTGCGCGGCTGGGCCGCCGCGGGCGCGACCGTCGGCGCCGCGACCGCCGCGGGCCTGGTGGCCGGGGCGGCGCTGCCCGTCGTCGGCCTGCTGTCGGGTGTGCTGCTCGGCGCGGCGGTCGGCGTCCTCGTCGCCGCGGGCGACGTGCTCTTCGACCGGCTGCCCGCCCTGGAACGTCGTCTCGCGGGCTGGGCGGTGGCTGTCCTGCCCGTCGCGGTCACCGGCATCCTGGTCTACGTCGTCGGACGCGTGCTGGTGGGCTGAGCCCCCGGCCGACCCCCGGGGGGTGTCGTGGAGCTGCGGGTGCTGCTGGTGCTGGGCGTGCTGCTGCTCGCCGGCGCGCTCGGGACCGTGTGGCGGGCCCGCAACGGGCGGTTCGCCGCCGCGCACCCCGGCGCCGCGACCGCGGTGCTCACCCCCGCCGACCTCGGTGCCCCGCTCGGCCGCCGCGCGACCTTCGTGCAGCTGTCGTCCGCGACGTGCGCGCCGTGCCGGAGCACCGCCGCGGTCCTGGGCGAGCTCGCCGCAGCCGACGCCGGCCTCGCCCACGTCGAGCTGCCCGCCGAGGAGCGGCTCGACCTGGTCCGCCGGTTCGACGTCCGGCGCACCCCGACGGTCCTCGTGCTCGACCGCGCGGGCGCCGTGCGCGGCCGGATGTCCGGCGCCACCACCCGGGCCCAGGCCCTCGCCGCGCTCGACCCGACGTCCGGGAGGACCCCCGCGTGACCGCACCCACCCCCACCTCCGCCGCCGGCCCCGCCGCCGCGCCCGCCGGCATCGACCCCCGCGGCCCCCGGTTCGGCGCGGCCCTGACCGCCGTGCTGCTCGTCGTCGTCCTGCTGCTCCCCGGCGCCGCCGGGACGGTCGGCCTCGCGGTGGTCGCGGCGCTGTTCGCCGTCGGCGCCGTCCGCGGCGCGCAGGGCTCCGTCCAGGGGCTGCTGTTCCAGGCGCTCGTCCGTCCCCGGCTCGCGCCGACCGCCGAGCGCGAGGACCCCCGGCCGCCGCGGTTCGCGCAGGTCGTCGGGCTGGTGATCACGGGCGGCGGGGTGCTGCTGGCCCTGCTCGGCGTGGGGGCGGCGGTGCCGGTCGCCGCGGCGCTCGCGCTGGTCGCGGCCACGCTGAACGCGGTGTTCGGGCTCTGCCTCGGCTGCGAGCTGTACCTGCTCGGCGTCCGGCTGCGCGCGGCCCGGCACGCGTGACCGCGGACAGCGGGGGCACGCCGGCGATCCGTCGTTAGGATCGGCACATGCAGGCACTCGAGATCTTCTTCATCGGCTTGCTCGTCGCGGCCACCGTCGCGATCGGCTGGTTCGCGCTCCTCGTCGTCGTCCGGCTGTTCAAGGGACAGCGCTGACATGGCGTTCACCCTCCCCGAGGGACTCGCCCCCGAGATGTACCCGCTGGCCTGGCTGGTCGGCCGCTGGCACGGCGAGGGCGTCGTGGGGTACCCGGGCATCGAGGAGACCGCGTTCACGCAGGACGTGACCTTCGACCACGACGGCGGGCCCTACCTGTCCTACACCTCCACGATCCGGCTCGTCGTCGCGCCGGACGACGCCTCGGCGCTCGCGGACGGCACGGACGGGACCGACGGCACCGACGCCGCGGGCGAGTCCCCGGTGTGGGCCACGGAGCAGGGCTACTGGCGCATCCCGCCGGAGCGGCCCGAGGGCATGGGCTCCGAGCTGCACCCCGTCGAGCTGCTGCTCGCGGACCCCTCGGGGCACGTGGCGGTGTACGTCGGCGCGACGGGCAACGGGCGGATCGACCTGGTCAGCGACCTGATCGCGCGGACCGCGACCGGCGCGGAGGTCACCGCGGGCAAGCGGCTGTACGGCCTCGTCCAGGGCGACCTCATGTGGGCGCACGACCTCGCCGCGTTCGGGCACGAGCTGCAGTCCTACGGCTCGGCGCGGCTCAGCCGGGTCCTGGACTGACGTGACCGCGCAGCCGACGACCCCCGACGCCGACGCGACCGCCCCGGTCGAGCCCCGGCACCGCAGCCCGCTGCTCGACCGGCACGGCGCGGTCGCCGGCTCCGGCCCCGACGCGGGCGTGGCCTGGCACTACGGCGACCCGACCGCGGAGCAGCGCGCACTGACCCGCGGCGGCGGCGTCGTCGACCAGTCGCACCTCGGCGTGGTGCGCGTCGCGGGCCCCGACCGGCTGTCGTGGCTGCACTCGATCACCTCGCAGCAGCTCACCGACCTGGCCCCGCGCACGTCCACCGAGACGCTCGTGCTCAGCCCCCAGGGGCACGTCGAGCACGCGGCGGCCGTGGTCGACGACGGCGAGGCGACCTGGCTCATCACGGAGAGCGCGCCCGAGCTGGCCGCCTGGCTGGACCGGATGCGGTTCATGCTGCGCGTCGAGGTCGCCGACGTGACCGACGACTGGGCCGCGATCGGCGAGCCCGTGGACGCCGAGGGCGAGCCGGGCGAGCCCGTCACCTGGCGCGACCCCTGGCCCCGGACCCTGCCCGGCGGCACCCGCTACGGTCTGCCCGACGACCAGCACCCGGGCGCCGACCGGGCCTGGCGCCTCGTGCTCGTCCCGCGCGCGGGGCTCGTCGACGCCGTCCGTGCCCGCGAGGCGTCGGGGTGGCCGCTCGTCGGCACCTGGGCGAGCGAGGCCGTCCGCGTCGAGGCCTGGCGCCCGCGGTCGGGCCGCGAGCTCGACCACCGGACCATCCCGCACGAGCTCGACTGGCTGCGCACCGCCGTGCACCTGCACAAGGGCTGCTACCGCGGGCAGGAGACCATCGCCCGCGTGCACAACATGGGACGGCCGCCGCGCCGCCTGGTGCTGCTGCACCTCGACGGGTCCGGCCACCTGCTGCCCGAGGCCGGCGCGGTCGTGCGCGACCTCGGCGACCTGCTCACCACCGGCGAGCCCGGCCGCGAGATCGGCCGCGTCACCACCGTCGCCCGGCACCACGACTCGGCCCCGTCGCGCTCGCCGTGGTGAAGCGGTCCGCGCCGGTCGACGCCGACGTCGTGGTCGAGTGCGACGGCGGGGTCATCACCGCCGGCCAGGAGATCGTGGTCCCCGGCGACGGCGTGTCCGTCGACCGGCCCGCCGCACACGGCCCGCTCACGCGCGGCCTCGGCGGCCACCCGATGCTGTGACCGGCGCCCCGGCCCCGCGGACGACGGCCGGGCCGTCGGCGGTGCGGGTCCAGCTCGCCGCGCGCGCCCGTCAGGGCCGCGCCCGGGTGCGGACCGCGTTCGTCCCCGTCCTGCAGGCCGTGATCGCCGCAGGCGTCGCGTACGCCATCGGGTACTACCTGCTCGGGCACAGCGCCCCGTTCTTCGCGCCCGTCAGCGCCTGGATCGCCCTCGGGTTCACCGCCGACCGCGACCTGCGGCGGGTCGCGGAGCTCGCCGTCGGCGTCGCCCTCGGCGTCGGCCTCGGCGACCTCGTCGTGCACGGCATCGGCACCGGGCCGTGGCAGGTCGCGCTCGTCCTCGGGGTCGCGGCGCTGGTCGCCCGGTTCCTGGACCGCGGTCCCATGCTCACCACCCAGGCCGGCGTGCAGGCGATCGTCATCGTCGGCCTGCCCGCCGTCGGCGCGTCCGGCGGACCCGTCGGCCGGTGGACGGACGCCCTGGTCGGCGGCGCTGTCGCCCTCGCGGTCGCCGCGCTGACCCCCAGCGACCCCCGCCGCCGCCCCCGCGCCCAGGGCAGGGCCGCGGTCGTCGAGCTGGCGGGGATGCTGCGGCTGCTCGCCCGGGGCCTGCGGACCCGCGACCCGCACGACGTCGAGGACGCCCTCATCCGCGGGCGCGCCTCCCAGCCCGCGCTCGACGAGTGGCAGGACGCCGCCCGGTCCGCCCGCGACCTCGCGCGCGTGTCGCCGTCCGGCCGGCGCCACCGGACCGAGCTGGCGTGGATCGGGCAGTCCGCGGTCCGCGTCGACCGCGCCGTCCGGAACTCCCGCGTGCTGGCCCGGCGGTCCCTCGCGACCGTCGAGGCCGAGCAGCCGCACGACCTCGGCCCCGTCGCCGACGCGGTCGACCGGATCGCCCTCGCCGCCGACACCCTCGCCGCCGCCCTCGGGTCCGGGACCGAGCCGCTGCGGTCCCGCGAGGAGCTGCTGCGCCTCGCCGCGGAGCTCGACCCGTTCACCCTCACGCCCGACGACTGGCAGGCGCAGAGCCTCGTGCTGCTGGTGCGGTCGCTGGTCGTCGACCTGCTCGAGGCCAGCGGCGTCGACGCCCGCACGGCACGGGAGACCCTGCCCGAGCTCTCGAGTGGTCCCGCGCCCCTGCGGACCGGTCGCCGTGCACCGTAGGCTCGGCCCGTGATCTTCGGCTCCGTGCAGCTCATCCTGTTCCTGCTGTTCAGTCTCGTCATCCTCGTGCTGACGGTCTGGGCGCTCGTCGACGCCCTGCGCCGGCCCGCCCGCGCGTTCGCCGCGGCGGGCAAGCAGACCAAGCAGATCTGGTCGATCATCCTCGGGATCGCGACCGCGGTGGCGTTCTTCACCGTGCCGCCGCCGCTCGGGCTCGGGGCGTTCCCGACGTTCCTGGGCCTGCTGAGCGCCGTCGCGGCGATCGTCTACCTGGTCGACGTGCGGCCCGCGGTCGCCCCGCACTCCGGGCGCGGGGGTCGCGGGGGCTCCGGGCCGACCAGCGGCGGGTGGTGACCGTGCCGGGCACCCGACCGGGCGGACCGCACCTGACCGGGCGGCTGCAGGGCGAGGTCGCACCCGCGGGACCGGACGCGGCCGCCGAGGCCCCGGACGCGGCCGCCGAGGCGCTGGACGCGGCCCGGGCCGTCGCCCGCGAGGCCGCCGCCACCGACGTCGCGTCCGCCGCCGTGCCGCTGGCCCGCGTCGTCCGGGGTGAGCTCGTCGAGTCCGTGCACACCGGCCACCTCGTCGTGCTCGCCCCCGACGGGTCCGTGCGGCTCGCGCTCGGCGACCCCGAGGTCACGATCCTGGCCCGGTCGTCGCTCAAGCCGCTGCAGGCCGTCGGCATGCTGCGCGCGGGGCTCGACCTCGACGGACCCCACCTCGCGCTCGCCTGCGCGAGCCACGACGGCACCCCGGAGCACCTGCGGGTGGTCCGCGAGACCCTGCTGCAGGCCGCCCTCAGCGAGACCGCGCTGGCCAACACCGCCGACCTGCCGCTGGACCCGGAGGCCGCGTTCGCCTGGCGGCAGGACGGGCACGGCCCGGAACCCGTCACCCAGAACTGCTCCGGCAAGCACGCGGCGATGCTCGCCACCTGCGTCGCGCACACCGACGAACCCGGGTGGGAGCCCGACCGCTACCTCGACGCCGAGCACCCGGTCCAGGTCGCGTGCCGCGCGGCGGTCGAGGAGCTCACCGGCACGCCCGCCTGGCACGTCACCGTCGACGGCTGCGGTGCGCCCCTGTTCTCCACGACCCTCGTCGGCCTCGCCCGGGCCTTCGCCCGGGTGGCGTCCGCCCCGCGCACCGAGCCCGGGACCCCGCTCGCGCGTGTCGCCGACGCCATGTCGCAGCACCCGGAGCTCGTCGGCGGCGCGGCCCGCGACGTCACCCGGGCCATGCGCGCCGTGCCGGGCCTCGTCGCGAAGGACGGGGCCGACGGCGTCTACGCCGCAGCGCTGCCGGACGGGTCGGCGCTGGCGTTCAAGATCACCGACGGAAGCGGCCGGCCGCGCCCCGCCGTCCTCGCCGCCGCGCTGCGGGTGGCCGGCGCGCCGGACGTGCCGGGCGTGGACCTCGTGGCGCTCGACGCGCTCGGCACCACCCCGGTGCTCGGCCACGGCGAGCCCGTCGGGGCGGTCGTGGCGGCGTTCGAGGGCGGGGGCCCCGCGTGAGGGCGGTCGTCCAGCGTGCGACGCGCGCCTCGGTCACGGTCGACGGCGCGGTGGTCGGGTCGTTCGACGGCGAGGGGCTGGTCGTCCTGGTCGGCGTCACTCCCGGCGACGGCCCGGCGCAGGTCGAGCACATCGCCCGCAAGGTCGCCGAGCTGCGGATCCTGCGCGACGAGCGGTCGGCGGTCGAGGCCGGTGCGCCCGTGCTCGTCGTCAGCCAGTTCACGCTGTACGGCGACGCGCGCAAGGGCCGGCGCCCCACCTGGAACGCCGCCGCACCGGGCCCGGTCGCCGAGCCCCTGGTGGCCGCCGTCGTCGCGGACCTGCGCGCGCGGGGGCTCACCGTGCCGACCGGGGTGTTCGGCGCGGACATGGCCGTCGAGCTCGTCAACGACGGCCCGGTGACCCTCCTGCTGGAGTCGGTGCCCGACGCCGGCTGAGCGGCGCGCTCAGGTGAGCCGCAGCACCAGCCGCTCCTCGGACTGCGTGGGGTCGCGGGTCAGCTTGTGCCGCTCCTGCGTCCGGACGAAGCCCGCGCGCACCACCAGGTCGCCCGCCGCGTGGTTGCCGTCCACCACCCACAGGGACACCGTCGCCGCGCCGTCCGCGAGCGCCGCGGCCCGGACCGCGTCCAGCAGCGACCAGCCGATGCCGTGCCGCCGCGCCTCCGGGGCGACCCACAGCTGGACGACGTGCCGGTCGGACTTCGGCGAGCCGGGCTCCTCGATCATCCCGACCAGCCCGCGCGCGGTGCCGCCGGCGTCGAGCGACACCCACGTGCGGGCGCTGCGCAGGCGCATCCGCCAGTGCGTCTCGGCGAACATCTCCTCGCGGGCGAGGGACGAGCCGAACACCTCCGGGTCCTCGCGGAGCGCGCGCAGGCGCACGTCGCGGACCGTCTGCCAGTCGTCCTCCTGCATCTCCCGGATCTGCACGCCGACCAGCATGCCTCACGACCACCGCAGCGGTCGCCCCCACCGGCGGACCCGCCGGGGGTGAACACCGTCAGCCGAGCACGCGGTGCAGCGTGCGGAGCTCCGCGGCGAGGCGCCGGCGGGCGAACGCGACGCCCGCCCGACCCTCCGGGCCGTAGCCGCGCGGGGCTCCCTCCACGGTCATGATCAGGCACAGGTACGCGCGGTAGAGCGTCAGGCGCAGCTGCGCGTCCGTGCCGAGGTCCAGGGGCTCGCCCGCCTCCGCCGCGTACCCGGCCAGGAAGTCCGTCGCCTGCGCGGGGTCGCGGAACAGCGACGTCGACACCAGCTCCGCGAGCGGGTCGCCCCAGAACGCCCGCTCCCCGTCGACCACCGCCTCCAGGTGCGGCGCGCCGTCCTCGCCCGGCGCCACGAAGACGTTGCCCTCCCACAGGTCGAAGTGCGTCAGCACCGGGACCGGAACCGCGGCGTCGAGCACGTCGGCGGCGGCCGTGACCAGGTCCGGCAGCCCGCGCGCGCGTCCCGACAGCCGCACCCGGTAGTGGTCCGCGTCCACCACCAGGGCCTCGACCATCGCGCGCAGCGCCCCGGACCAGGTGGCGGCGGACAGCGAGCCGTCCGGGCGGTCGTAGCCGAACCGGGTGCCCGTCACCGCGCGCAGCCGTGCGACCGCCGCACCGAGCTCGCGCTGCACCGTCGCGGCCTCGGCGGCCGGCAGTTCGCGGCGCACGGACTCCAGCGGCGTGCCGCGCAGGTGCTCCATGACCAGGACGTCCCGGTCGACCCGGGACCGCGTCAGGTCGACGCCGAGCACCGCGGGCACCGGGACCACACCCGCGGCCCGCCGGTAGAAGTCCACCTCGGCCCGCATCAGGTCGCGCTCGTACGTGAGCACCGGCGTCCCCGGCGGCGGGGCGACCTTCACCACGACGGCCGTGCCGTCCCCGAGGTCGACCCCGTAGGCGGCGTTGAACATCCCGTCCGTGAGCTCGCGCACCCGGGTCACGGGGGCGTCGGCGCCCAGCACCTCGCGCACGAGGAGGTCCAGGACGGGGCGGTCGACGTCGACCTTGGTGCGGCTCTGCATGGACCCCGACGTTAGCGCAGGTCAGCGGGCGCGCGGGCCTGCCCGGGGGTCAGGGCCGGATCTGGTCCGGGGTCGGTCCGCCGTGCCCGGCGGGGTCCGGGACGGCGCGGGCGACGTCGGCCACGTCCTCCTCGGGGCGCGGCGGGACGGTCTCGTCGTACTCGAGCTCCGGCACGTCCTCGTGTCCGACCGGCACCGGCTCGGTGCCGTCGGGGCCGGTGGGGACCGGCTCGGTGGGGATGGGTACGGTCACGAGGTCCTCCCGGGGTCGGCGCTGTCGGCCCACCGTAGGACGGACCGCCGCGGCGCGCGCGACGATGGGGTCGTGCGCATCGAGGCCGTCGCCGGCGACATCACCGTCCAGGACGTCGACGCGGTGGTGAACGCCGCGAACTCCTCCCTGCTCGGCGGGGGCGGTGTCGACGGCGCGATCCACGCCGCCGCGGGCCCCGGGCTGCTGGCGGCGTGCCGCGAGCTGCGCCGCACCACGCTGCCGGACGGCCTGCCGACCGGGGACGCCGTCGCCACCGGTGCCGGTCGGCTCCGCGCCCGGTGGGTCGTCCACACCGTCGGACCGGACGCCCGCGCCGGTCAGACCGACCCCGCCCTGCTGCGGTCGTGCTTCACGCGGTCGCTCGACGTCGCCGCCGGGCTCGGCGCCCGGACCGTCGCGTTCCCGGCCGTCAGCGCGGGCGTCTACGGCTGGTCGGCGGACGCCGTCGCCGCGCACGCCGTCGCAGCCGTGCGCGGCTGGGCGGACGTCCACCCCGACGGCGTGGACCTGGTGCGGTTCGTGCTGTTCTCGCCACGGGTGCTCGGGGCGTTCGAGGTCGCGCTCGCGGGCGCCGACCGCGATCGCGGTACGACCACCTACACGTAGGGCGGAAGCTGGGG
The DNA here is from genome assembly GCF_056868065.1 of Cellulomonas sp. KU4C. NCBI lineage: Bacteria > Bacillati > Actinomycetota > Actinomycetes > Micrococcales > Cellulomonadaceae > Cellulomonas > Cellulomonas sp. KU4C. The sequence goes on from NZ_CP200322.1 coordinate 1,229,151, forward strand.
GAGCACGGTCGCCGCGAGGTCGACGATCCGTTCGCAGAGCGGCAGGTCGGCGCGGACGTCCTCACCGCGGGCACGCAAGCTCGTTGAGGTAGTCGCCGTCGTTGCGGGCACGGCGGATGCGCTGGTACGGCGCGAGCCGCGGCCCCAGCGGCGGGTGCAGCTGGGCGTGGACGGCCTCGTACACCGCGACATGACCCCCGGCACGCGTCGGACGGAGTCCCTGGGCCAGCAGGACGGCGGTCAGCGCCTTGCGGTTCGCCGCGTGGAGCGCGTCGTACGCGAGCTCGACGTCGTCATCGGCGAGCAGCGCGGCCGATCGGAGGTGGACCCGGGCCTTGGCGAGCGGCGCGCCGGCACCCTCGGGGTCGGCCGGCACGGGCTCGAGGGTGCCGCGGACGATCATCTGGTCGATCGAGGCCCGACCCTGGCCCCACCCGTTCACCGGGCAGCCTCCTGGTCGTCCGCGCCGAGGGCCAGACGGACCCGCGGTCGTGCGCGGACCTGGCGGACGAACGGGTCGTCGTCCCGTGTCCAGCGTTCCTCGGTGAGGTACGTCGCGTTGACCTCACGCCCGAGGACGGCCTCGGCCTCCAGGAGCGCGGCGTCGACCGACCCGCGATCGGGTGACCCGACGACCAGCACGTCGATGTCCCCGGGCGGGCCGCCTGGTTCGCCGTGGAACCGCGCCGCCCAGGAGCCGTGCACGTAGGCCTCGTCGATCCCCGCGATGCCCGTCAGTGCCACCTCGAGCAGCCGGGACGGGCCGAAGGTGACGATGAGCAGCTGACGCAGCGGCGGGATCGCCGGGTTGTCCTCGGCGGGACGGAGCAGGACCGCACGTCCGACCCGCTCGCCCCGCAGCAGGCCCGCGTCGAGCAGGCGCCGTGCCTCGCGGGAGACGGTGGGCTCGGGGGCGTCGAGCGCTCGGGACAGCTGGGTCGCCGTCAGGCCGACGTCGCTGGTGAGCACGCGCAGCAGCAGACGGGCTTGGGTCGTCGACCGGAAGATGGGCAGGAGCGGGGGGGCCTCGGTCCTCATATGGCGAACGTTATCCCTCGTCATATGAGGGCGTCACGGGTGCCCGCCCCGGCAGCCTCGACAGCCCCGTCCGGAGGTCGTCGGCCGTGGCGGTCAGCGAGATCCGCGCCCAGCCCTCGCCCCGCGGGCCGAACGCCGACCCGGGCGCGACCGCCACCCCCGCCGTCCGGACCAGGTCCTCCGCCCAGGCCGCGACGTCACCGTCGGTGGCGTGGGAGACGTCCGCCCACAGGTAGATGCCCCCGGCGGCGGGCAGCCAGGGGATCCCGGCCGCGTCCAGCAGGCCCGTCGCGAGGTCGCGGTGCGCCCGGTACGTGGCCCGCGCGTGGTCGACGGCGTCCTGCGGGCCGGTCAGCGCCGCGAGCGCCGCGTACTGCGCGGGGGTGTTCACGCACGAGATCACCGACTCCTGCAGCCGGGGCATCAGCGGGGCCATCGCGTCCGGCACCACCAGCACCCCGACCCGGAACCCGGTCATCGCGTGCGTCTTGGAGAACGTGTGCAGCGTCAGCACCCGGCCGTCGGTGTCGAACCGCGCCGCCGGGACGTGCGGGGCGTCGTACGTGAACGCCGCGTACGCCTCGTCGGACAGCACCCACAGGTCGTGCCGCCGGGCGACGTCCACCAGCTCGGCGACCAGGTCGGCCGGGAGCACCGTGCCCAGCGGGTTCGACGGCGAGTTCAGCAGCAGGACCCGGGTGCGGTCGGTGATCGCGGCCTCCACCGCCGCCGGGTCCGGGAGGAACCCGTCCTCGGGGCGCAGCGCGTACGGCTGCGGCTCGGCCTGGAGCAGCCGGGTGGCCATCGTGAACGGCGGGTACCCGGGGTCCGGGACCAGCACCCCGTCGCCCGCGCCGACCGTCAGGCTCAGCGCGAGGTGCAGGGCCTGCGCACCCCCGGCGGTGACCCACACGTTGTCCCGGCGCACCGCCGGCGCGTGCTCCGGGTCGAGCCGGGCGGCCACCGCGTCCCGCAGCGGGGCGATGCCGCCGTTCGGCGTGTACCGGGTGTCGTCGCGGTCGAGCGCGTCGCGGGCCGCGGCCAGGACGTGCGGCGCGGTCGGCAGGTCGGGCTCGCCGACGCACAGCACCACCGCGTCCGGGCGGGTCCACGCGAGCTCGAGCACCCGGCGGATGCCGGAGGCGGGGACGGCGCGGGCGTGGGGGGCGATGCGGGGCACCGCCGCAGGCTAGCCCCGGCCGATGACGGTCGCGTGACGCACCGGCGCCGGCGGGCGCGGGTTGGCAGGATGGGGTGCGTGAGTGCCGCACCCCGGGTCCCGTCCGTCCTGTCCACCGACGTCTCCGGCACCGTGGTCCGGGCCCTCGTCGGAGCCGGGGTCGCCGCGTCCGGCGGGTGGCTGCTGTGGTTCGGCGCGCACGAGTGGCGGACCGTCTCCTGGGAGTGCGCCGCCGGGACGTGCGCGACCGACGACTTCGCCGGGGCCGCGCCCGTGCTCGGCATCCTGGTCCTGGCCGCGGCCCTGGGCGTGCTGGCCCCGCTCACCCGGCGGGCGACCCCCGGGCTGGTGGTCGCGGTCGGCAGCGCCGCGTGGCTCGCGGGTCTGCAGGCCGCGGTGCGCGACCACCTCAACACCGAGCAGGGCGTCCGCCGCACGAGCATCGTCCTCGGCGTGGTCCTCGCGCTGGCCGTCGTCGCGGCCGTCGCCGGTGCCGTGCGCAGTCTCGGGCCGTCCACGGTCGCCCGCGCCCGCGGGCTCACCCGGACCTGGGCGCGGGTCACCGACTACGAGGACGTCGACGGCACTCGGTGCCGGGCGACCGTGCACTTCGACGACGACCGCGGCGTGCGGCACGCCGTCCGGACCGAGGTGCCGCGCGACGCGTTCCGGCACGCCCCCCGTGCCTGGTACGACCCCGCGCGCCCCGACGACGCGGAGCGCATGCGGGTGGTCGTGCCCGGCCAGCCGCTCACCGCCGCCACCCGGACCGCGCGCGACGAGGCCGTGCGGGCGCTGCTGCCGCTGCCGGGCGACCGTCACGTCGGCCGCGACGGTGACCGGCCGCGGGCCCGGTCGGCCAGTGCCCCGTCGGCGTCGTCGCCGCGGCCGTCCGCTCCCGCCGGGACCGTCGTCGACGACCTGGAGCGCCTCGACCGGCTGCACCGCGACGGCGCGCTCACCGACGAGGAGTTCGCCACCGCCAAGGCCCGGCTGCTCGCGGACGGCCGCCGCTGAGCCCCGCCCGAGCGCGCGCCGCGTCCCGTGACCGGGCGCGGGACGGCCGACGGGCGGATAATGGGCTCATGCCCGACCTCGACGTGGTGGAGATCGCGGCGGTGCTCCGGGAGCGCCGGCGCGAGGCCGTGGCCCGCCTCGCGGGCACCGACGCCGAGCGGGACGCCGTCGTCTCCGCCGCCCGGGAGTCCGTCACCGACGACGAGCACGACCCCGAGGGGTCGACGATCGCCTACGAGCGGCGCATCCTCGACGCCCTCACCCACGACATGCGCGAGCGGATCGCCGAGGTCGACGCGGCCCTCGCCCGGATCGACGCCGGCACCTACGGCACGTGCACCCGGTGCCACCGCCCCGTCCCCGCCGAGCGCCTCCAGGCCCTGCCCACCGCGAGCACCTGCGTGGCCTGCGCCGGCCGCTGAGCCGTTCGGGGCACGCGGCGTTACCGCTGCGTTACGGCTGCGGCCGGGGCGTGGTCAACGGCCGCGGCGCCTGGCACAGTGCGTTCTGGGTCGATCGACCCACTGGTCGGCCGCCCCCGAGGAGACCCGTCATCGCCCCGCACCCCCGCCCCGTCGCCGTCGTCACCGGCGCCTCGTCCGGCATCGGCGCCGAGTTCGCGCGCCGGTTCGCCGCCCGCGGGTACGACCTCGTGCTCGTCGCCCGCCGCGAGGACCGGCTCGTCGAGCTCGCCGCCCGGCTCGAGGCCGACCACGGCGCGGCGTCGACGGTGCTGACCGCCGACCTGGCCGACCCCGCCGCCCCGGGTGCGCTCGTCCGCGAGCTGGAGAGCCGCGGCGTACTCGTCGACGCGCTGGTGAACAGCGCCGGATTCGGCACCTACGGCCCGTTCGAGGGCGAGGAGCCCGACCGGGTCGCCGCGGAGATCCAGGTCAACGTCACCGCCCTCACCCTGCTGTCCCGGCTGCTGCTGCCCGACCTGGCTGCGTCCCGGCGCGGCATCCTGGTCAACATCACCAGCACCGCCGCGTACCAGCCCGGGCCGTCGTTCGCCGTGTACGCGGCGACCAAGGCGTACGTGCGGTCCCTCACCGAGGCCCTGTGGGCCGAGCACCGCGGCGGGCGGCTCCGGGTCCTCGCCCTCGCGCCCGGCCCCGCGGAGACCGAGTTCTTCGACGTCGCCGGGTCCGACGGGTTCCGGATCGGGCAGGTGCTGCCGGTGCCGCAGATCGTCGACGTCGCGTTCCGCGCGCTCGACCGGCGCGACCCGCCCCCGTCGGTCGTCGCCGGGCTGCGGAACCGCGTGACCGCCGTCGCCGCCGGACTGGTGCCCCGCCGGGTCGTCCTGCACGTCGCGCGCCGGCTGGCCCGCGAGCCGGAGGTCGGCTGACATGCCCCGGATGGCCGTCGAGGACCGGCGCCGCGCCCTCGTGGACGCCACCGTGCGGGTCATCGCACGGGACGGCGTCGCCGGTGCCACGACCCGAGCCGTCGTCGCCGAGGCCGGCATGTCGCTCGCGAGCCTCCACTACGCGTTCCCGTCCCGCGAGCACCTGATGGAGGCGGTGATCGCCGAGGTCACCGCCCAGGAGCGGCGCACCGCCGAGGCGGGCCTCCTGCCGGTCGCCGCCGCGCCGGGCGACGACGAGCCACCCGCCCTCGTCGACGTCCTGCGCGACGGCCTCGACCGGTACGTGACCCTGCTCGCCGCCGACCCCGCCCGTGAGCAGGCGCTGCTCGAGCTCGCCCTGTACGCCATGCGCACCACCGGGCAGCGGGCGTCGCTCGTCGGCCAGTACGACGTCTACCGCGCCTCCGCCCGCGCCAGCCTGTCCGCCGCGGCGCTCGCGGCCCGCAGCCGGTGGACCGTCCCCCTCGACGAGGTCGCACGGGCGCTGGTCATGGTCACCGAGGGGCTCACCACCACCTGGCTCGCCGACCGCGACACGGCCGCCGCCCGGACCACCGCGCGGTTCGCCGCGGGGGCGCTGGCGTCGCTCGCCGAGCCGGTCGGGGCCACCACCGACCACCAGGAGGACGACCGTGCTCACTGACACCGACCCGCGGGTCGCCGCGCACGTCAACCTGCTCGCCGTCCTCGGCACCCTGCCCGAGCTCGTGCGTCGCGTCCCGGAGGCCCGCGCGCTGCTCGCCGCCGACCCGCGGCCGGTGTCGCTCGCGTTCGTCGTGCGGGGCGGCCCGCGCGCGGTGCTCGCGTTCCGCAACGGGCAGGTGCGCGTCGTCCCGGACCGCGCCGTCGCCACCGTCGTGCTGCCGTTCGCCTCGCCCGCCGCGTTCAACCGCGTCATCGCGGGCGACGCCCGACCCGTGCCGGTGACCGGGTTCCACCGGGTGCCGTTCCTGCTGCACGTGTTCGCACCGCTCACCGAGCTGCTCACCCGCTACCTGCGGCCGTCCGGCGAGGACCTCGCCGACCCGGGGTTCCGGGCGACCAGCACCGCGCTGACCCTGCACGTCGCGGTCGCCGCCGCCGCCCAGGTCGCCAACGAGGACCGCGCCGGCCGGTTCAGCGCGCACCTGATCGGGGACGGGGACGTGGCGCTCGAGGTCACCGGCGCGCTCGCCTACACCCTGCGGGTCCGCGACCACCGGATGACGTTCCTGCCCGAACCGTCCCCGCACCCGCGCGCCGCGCTCACGTTCGCCGACCTCGACACCGCGGGCGCGCTGCTCGCGGGCCGGGTCAGCGCGATGGCGTGCCTCGGCGACGGCCGGATGGCGATGCGCGGCACCGTCTCGATGGTCGACAACGTCAACCGCGTCCTCGACCGCGTCGGCCAGTACCTCGGAGAGTGAGCGCGATGACCACGACCCCGTACACCTACGCGAAGAGCCGCGAGGCGTTCGACCGCGCGCTGCGCGTCGTCCCGTCCGGCATCTACGGCCACCAGGGACCCGCGGAGGGCTGCTACGTCCCGACCACCGCGTTCCCGCTGTTCTCCCAGCGGGCCGAGGGCACCCGGTTCTGGGACGTCGACGGCAACGAGTACATCGACTACATGTGCGGCTACGGGCCCAACGTGCTCGGGTACGGCGACCCCGACGTGCGCGCCGCCGCCGAGGCCCAGGCCCGCCTCGAGGACGTCGTCACGATCCCGTCGACGATCATGGTCGACTTCGCCGAGCTGCTCGTCGACACCGTCGCGAGCGCCGACTGGGCCTTCTTCGCCAAGAACGGCGGCGACACCACGACCCTCGCGGTCATGACGGCCCGGGCCGCCACCCGGCGCAAGAAGATCGTGTTCTTCGACGGGTTCTACCACGGCGTCGCGCCGTGGACGCAGAAGCTCGACTACCCCGGCGTCCTCGAGGAGGACGTCGCCCACAACCTCTACGCGCCCTGGGACGACCTGCCCGCGCTCGAGCGGCTGCTGTCCGAGCACCGCGGCGAGATCGCGGGCCTGATCGCCCAGCCGTACATGCACGGCAACTTCGTCGACAACCGGCTGCCGAGTCCCGGGTTCTGGCAGGCCGTGCGCCGGCTCTGCGACGAGCACGGCATCGTGCTGATCGTCGACGACGTGCGTGCCGGCTTCCGGCTCGACCTCGCCGGCTCCGACCACCACTTCGGGTTCCAGGCCGACCTGATCTGCTTCTGCAAGGCCCTCGCGAACGGGTACAACGTCTCCGCTCTCTGCGGCCGGGACTCGCTCAAGGACGTCGTCAGCAGCCTGTCGTACACCGGTTCGTACTGGATGAGCGCCGTCCCGTTCGCCGCCGGCATCGCGACCCTCACCAAGCTCCGCGAGATCGACGGGCCCGCCCTGTTCGACCGGCTCGGCACCGAGCTCACCACCGGGCTCGTCGCGGCGGCGGCCGACCACGGGATGCGCCTCGTCGCGTCCGGCGCACCCGCGCTGTTCTACCTGCGGCTCGCCGAGGACGACTCGCTGATGCTGCACCAGGAGTGGGTCGCCGAGTGCGTGCAGCGCGGCGTGTTCCTCACGTCGCACCACAACCACTTCATCAACGCGGCCCTCACCTCCGCGGACATCGCCCGGACAGTCGAGGTCGCGCACGAGGCGTTCGGGATCGTGCGGGCCCGGCACCCCGAGCTCGGCGGCTGACGCGGCTCCACCTGATCCACGGCTCCACGGATCCACGGCTCCACGGCTCCACCAGCACGGTGACACGCAGACGACGGCCCGACGACGCGCCGCCCCGGACCGAGGACGAGCGGGCGAGGACGGATGGGCACGAGAGAGCTGACGGGAGCCGCGCGGGTCGCGGTCGCGGCCGCGTACGCCGCGCAGGGCTTCGGCTACGCGACGGTCGTGACGGCACTACCCGCCGTCAAGGAGCGGCAGGGCATCGACGACACCGCGGTGTCCCTGGTCGTGCTGCTCGTCTGCCTCACCGCCGCCGCGGGGTCCGTCGTCGCGGAACGCGTGGCCGTCCGGCGGGGGAGCCGGGTCGCGCTCCTCGGCGGGCTCGCCGCGCAGGCGGTCGCCCTGCCGGTCGCGGCGCTGTCCACGCCGCTGGTGCCGTTCGTCGCAGGGCTGGGGCTCTACGGCCTCGGGCTGGGCCTCGTCGACGCGGCCGGTGGGATCCAGGGCGTGCTCGTGCAGCGACGGGTCGGGCGGCCGGTGATGTCCGGGTTCTTCGCCTGCTACACCGCGGCGGCCGTCGCCGGGGCGCTCGTCATGTCCGCGCTGGTCGGGGGCACCGGGGTGCCGGGCGCAGCCGGGGCCATGCTGCTCGCCGCGGCGCTCCTGGCCGGCGCGCTGGTGCTCGGCCGGGGCCGGCTCGTGCCCGTCGACGTCCCGCTCGCCGGCGGAGGACCCGCGGTCGCGCCGTCGCCGCGCGTGCCGTTGCCGGCCCGCGGGATCGTCGTGTTCGGCAGCGTGGTGCTGGCCGCGTTCGTCGCGGACTCGGCGGTCAGCACCTGGAGCACCGTGTACCTGCACGACGTGCTGCTCGCCTCGGCGGGCACCGCCCCGCTCGGCTACGCCGCCTACCAGGCGTCCGTGCTGGTCACGCGCCTCGTCGGTGACCGGGCCGTGCGACACGTCGGGCGCGCACCCGTCGCCGCCACGACCGCGACCGCGGCCACCCTCGGGCTGGTCCTCGTCGCACTCGTGCCGAGCGCCGTCGCCGCCGTCATCGGGTTCGCGGTGGTCGGCGTCGGCGTCGGCGCACTGGTGCCGCTGGCGTTCTCCGCCGCCGGCGAGCTCGACCCGGCCCGCGTGGACGAGGTGGTCGCCCGGGTCAACCTCTTCACCTACGCCGGGGCGGTCCTCGGGGCGGTCGCCGTCGGGCTGCTCGCCGACGGGCCGGGTCTCGCGCTCGCGTTCCTGCTGCCGGCCGCGCTCGTCGCGCCGACCGTCGCCACCGCACGCCGGTTCGCGCTCCCCGGAGCGGTCGCGGTCGGGGAGCGGACGGGCCGCCCCGCCGCGCGCTGAGGGCGGGGCCTGACGGCGAGCGGGTGCCGAGCCGTCCACAGGTGCGGGGGTCGCGCGTCGTCCCCAGGTCGGGCCGTCGGGGGCACCCGGTGCCGGGGCGGGGTGCCTACGGTCGGTGGCATGGCAGCAGACGGGCAGGAGCACCCGGGGGACACGCCCGCCGGCGCGTACCCCGCTGGCGCCCGTGACGGCGCGCCCCACCCGTACCCGTTCGGGTCGAGCCTCGTCGCGCGCACCGCAGCGCGGGAGGCCGCGCAGGCCGCCGTGCGGGCCGGTGGTCCCGGTCCCGACTGGGACGCGCTGCCGGTGCCGCCGGAGGTGCGCGAGCGGTGGCGTGCCGTCCCGGCCGAGGACCCGTCTGCCCGGTCCCACGACCGCATCGGGCAGGAGACCCGCCGGCAGGTCGCGCTGCTCGAGGCCGCCGTCCCCGGGGTCGAGCTCGCGGACTGGCTGGACCGGGTCGACCCGGACGCGCTGCCGTCCGCGGTCATGGTCGAGGCCGTCGTTGCCGCGGCCCGGGTCGAGGCGTGGGCGCACGCCCGCACCGCCCGGTGGGCGGCCCGCCTCGCGGCGTGCCCGGAGATGGACCCCCAGTGGAGCCGCCTCGCCGGGCCGCCCCCGGCACAGCGGTCGGTCGCCGGCGACGAGCTCGCGATCCGCATGGCCACCTCCCGGCTCGCCGCCAACCGCCTCGTGCGCGAGGGGGTCGCCTACGACCAGACGCTGCAGGCCACCGGAGCCGCCCTGGCCTCCGGGGACGTCGACCCCGCCCGTGCCCGCCTCCTGGTCGACCGGCTCGCGGACCTGCCCTGGCAGGTCGCCACCGCCGTCGAGGACCGGGTGCTGCCCGGAGCGGGACGCCGGACCCTGGCCCAGCTCGAGGGTGACGTCACCACGGCGCTCCTCGAGGTCGACGCCCACGGCGCCCAGCACCGCGAGGACGCCGCCCGCGCCGCGCGGCGCGTCGGTCGACCCCGGGCGATGCCCGACGGGATGGCCTCGATGTCGCTGCTGCTGCCCGCCGAGGACGCCCTGCGGGTCGACGGGGTGCTCCAGCACGCCGCGGCCGCCGCGAAGAACCTCGGCGACGAGCGCACGCTCGACCAGCTGCGCGCCGACGGGCTGCGGGACCTGGTGGTGGGCGCGCCCGCGGTCGTGGACACCTCCGACGCGGCCACCTCGTCGGACACCGGATCGGACACCGCGCCCCCGGTCCCCGGCCTCGACCCGCTGGCCCTCGGACCGCGACCCGGCGTCACCGTCTGGGTCACCGTCTCCGCAGACACCCTGCTCGACCTCGACGACCGGCCCGCGCACCTCGACGGGTACGGCCCGGTCGCCGCCACCCGCGCCCGGGCCCTCGCCGCCGGCGGCACGTGGCGGCGCCTCGTCACCGACCCCGCCTCCGGCGCGGTGCTCGACGTCGGGCGGACCCGCTACCGACCACCCACCGCGCTCGCCGAGCACGTGCGGCTCCGGGACAAGACCTGCGTGCGCCCCGGGTGCACCCTGCCCGCGCGGCACGCCGAGCTCGACCACACGCGCGGATACCGCCGCCGGCCCGGCGACCCGCCCGGCACCCCCCTGGGCACGACCAGCGCCGACAACGTCGCGCCCCTGTGCCACCGGGACCACCGCCTCAAGACCGACGGCGGCCACACCCTGCACCAGTACGCCCCGGGACGGTTCCAGTGGGTGACACCGACCGGACACACGTACCGCACCCGGCCCGGCACCGACGACACCCTCCGCACCACCACCCGCCACCCCGACGACGAGCCACCGCCGTTCTGACCGGTGCTCGCGACCCCGGGGAGCACACTGGGTCCACCCGAGCCGAGGAGGCCCCCGTGCAGACCCGCGTCCACCCCTTCCTGTGGTTCGACGACCAGGCCGCCGAGGCCGCCGACCTGTACGTCTCCCTGATCCCGAACTCGCGCGTGCTCGACACCCGGACGTACCCGGACGGGGCCCCGGACGTCGCGCCGGGCACCGTGATGTCGGTGTCGTTCGAGCTCGACGGGCTCCCGGTCGAGGCCCTGAACGCCGGGCCGCAGTTCCGGTTCACCGAGGCGTTCTCGTTCTTCGTGTCCGTCAGCACCCAGGAGGAGGTCGACGCACTCTGGGACGGGCTGGTCGCCGGCGGCGGCGAACCCTCGCGGTGCGGGTGGCTCAAGGACCGCTTCGGGCTGTCCTGGCAGATCGTGCCGACCGCGCTCGGGGAGCTGCTCCAGGACCCGGACCCAGGGCGCGCGCAGCGGGCGATGCAGGCGATGCTCGGGATGCAGAAGATCGACATCGCGGCGCTGCACGCCGCGGCTGACGGGTGAGGTCCCGCGACCGGGGTCGGTCCGCAGGTCGGTCCGCGACGTCCGACCTCCGCCGGACCGTGTCGGCGGCCGGACGTAGTGTGCGCGGGTGACCGAGCAGACCGGGGCCCGACGGCCCGACCCCAGCACCGTCGCCCAGTTCCTCGGCATGGGTGTCGTGTGGGGCGCCAGCTTCCTGTTCATGAAGGTCGCCCTGGACGGCACCACGCCGTTGCAGGTCGCGTGGACCCGGCTGATGCTCGGCGCGCTCGCGCTGGGCGGCGTCATGCTGGCCACCCGCAGCCCGCTGCCGCGCTCGGCGGCGATGTGGGGTCACTTCGTCGCCGTCGGGTTCCTCGGCTGCGCAGCCCCCTACACGCTGTTCGCGTGGGCGGAGCAGCACGTCTCCTCGGGCATCGCGTCGGTGTACAACGCCACGACCCCTTTGATGACCGTCCTCGTGGTGACCCTCGCGCTCCGGGTGGAACGCCTCACGCGCGACCAGGTCGTCGGCGTGGTCGTCGGGCTCGCGGGGGTCGTCGTGCTGAGCGCCCCGTGGCGGCTCGCGGGCGAGGGCGCGGTCGACGAGATCGCTGGTCAGGTGGCGTGCCTCGGGGCCGCCCTCTGCTACGGGCTCACGTTCGGCTACCTGCGGCGCTTCGTCACCGGCCGCGGCGTGCCCGCGGTCACCACAGCGTTCCTGCAGATCGCCTGCGGCGCGCTGGTGATGCTGCTGGTCACGCCGTGGGTGGTGACCTCTCCCGTCGAGCTCACGCCCGCGATCGTCGGGAGCCTCGTCGTGCTCGGCGTGCTCGGGACGGGGATCGTCTACATCTGGTACATCCACGTCCTGCTGCGGTGGGGACCGACGGCGACCAGCACCGTCACGTACATCACGCCCGTCGTCGGCGTCGCCCTCGGGGTTCTGGTGCTGGGTGAGCGGCTCGGTTGGCACGAGCCCGCGGGCGCAGCCCTGGTGCTGATCGGCATCCTGCTCGCGCAGGGCCGTCTGCGCCGTCGCCGGGCGGTCCCGACGGAGCCCGCCGTCGCGGTGGCAGCCCCGGAGCGCGGCCTACCCTGATCCGGTGACCGACCCCGCTGCCCCCACCCCTCGCCGCGGACGCGTGACCATGCAGGTCCGGTGGTCCGACGTCGACCTGTTCGCGCACGTCAACAACGCCGCCTACCTGCGGTTCCTGGACGACGCGCGGTTCGCCCTGTTCCCGTCGATGGGCGTGGACCCGGCGGGTCGGCCGACCGCGTCGCTCCTCGTCGTGGTCAAGCACGAGATCGAGTACCTCGCGCCGCTGGCCTTCCGCCCGGAGCCGGTCGCGGTCGACGTGTGGGTGCCGCGGATCGGGCGCTCGTCGGTGGACTTCGGCTACGAGGTGCTCGACGCGCCCGCGGCGGACCGCCGCACCGCCTCTGGCGCCGAGCCGGTCGTCTACCTGCGCGCACGCTCCCGCATGGTCCAGCTGGACCGCGAGAGCCACGCGCCGCGGCCGTTCAGCGACGAGGAGCGTGCGGTGTTCGAGGCGTACGCCGGTGATGAGCCCGTCCTGCACGGGTGGTGAGGCGCGAACGCAGGCGGCGGGCGTCCCGCCGGTGCTCGTCGCACCGGCGGGGCGCCCGCCGTGGTCCTGCGGGTGGGGTCAGCCGACCTTGTTGTCCAGGAAGGACATGGCCGTGCCGCTCACCGCGAGCTGGCCGGTGTCGAGGCGGCCGGTGGCGTGGAAGGTGCCGGCCGTCGTGGAGGTGACCTTGGCCTCGTAGGTGCCCTTGACCGGGGTCTCGACGAACGGGGACACCGACAGGCCGGTAGTGGCCGCTCCCTGAGCACCGGAGAGCGTGATCGTCACGGGCATGGCCGACCCGGCCTTGCCGGTGATGATCTTGCCGGCGGCGTCCTTGAGGTTCACGACGATCGTGTGCGCGTCGCGGCCGTCGGCCAGCTTGGAGCCGGCCAGGACCTTGGTGCTCGACGTGGACCGGTCGGCCTGGCCGGGGACGTACTCGCTGAACTCGGCCTTGTTGGTGGCGCCGATGGCCTTGCCGTCGAGGGTGACGTCGACCGACACCACGCCGGGCTCGGTCGAGGTGAGGTAGGCGTAGTAGGTGCCCTTCGCGGCGCTCTCGATGAACGAGCCGACCTTGGCACCGGACGCGTTGAGGGTGGTCGTGGCGGGGAACTTCGCGCCGGCGAGGCCGGTGACGGGGTTGCCCGCTGCGTCCTTGAGGGTGACCGTGACGGTGTGGGTGGCGGTGCCGTCACCGAGCACGGTCCCGCTGGCGATCCGGCTCGTCGACCGGGTGGTGTCGACGATGCCCGTCGCGGCGGGCCCGTAGGTGAACACGGAGGTCCCGGTCGGGATCTGCGACCCGTTGAGGTGGCCGTAGACGACGAAGGTTCCCTGGGTGGTCGAGGTGACGGGCATCTCGTAGGTGCCCTTGGTCGAGGTCTCCTTCCAGGTGGACGTCGTCAGCTTGTCGGTGGCGACGTAGGTGGTGCCGACCTTCTCCTTGAAGGTGACGTCGATCGGGAAGCTGCGCGGCCTGGCCGGTGACGGCCTTGCCCGAGGCGTCCTTGAGGATGACGGTGACGGTGTGGGCCTGCTTGCCGTCCGGGAGCTGGGAGTCGGACGTGACGCGGATGCTGGACTTGCTCTTGTCGGCCTTGCCCGGCACGTACTGGCTGAACTCGGCGAAGACGGGCGTACCGATCGCGGTGCCGTCCAGGGAGACGGTGATGGTCGCGGTGCCGGCCTGCGTCGAGGTGACGTACGCGTAGTACATGCCCGATCCGCTCTCCCTGAACGCGCCGATCTTCGCGTCGATGCCGGCGACCTTCACCTCGGCGGGGAACTGCGCGCCGGCCAGGCCCGTCACGGCGTCTCCGTTGGCGTCCTTCAAGGTGACCGACAGGGTGTGGGTCGCGGTGCCGTCACCGAGCACGACCCCCGAGGCGATCCGCGTGGTGGACGCCGTGGCGTAGGGCACGCCCGCGGCGGGGACGGCCGGCTCCGGCTCCGGCTCCGGCTCCGGCTCCGGCTCCGGGTACGTGGAGGTGTCGAGCACCTGGGCGACGATCGAGCCGAGCTCCTGGTCGCGCGTGTCACCCGAGAGGTCCCAGATGATGGCGCCGCCGTAGTTGTTCTTCTTGATGAAGTCGACCTTCGCCTGCACCGAACGCGGGTCGTCGTAGGTGAAGAACTGCTTGGTCGAGGCGTTGTACAGGTACGGGACCTTCGCCTCGTCGTCCCAGTACTTCGTGTACGCGGGGTCCTGCTCCATGCGCTTGAGCACGTACCAGGGGTTGGAGCCGGTGTAGAGGCCGGAGTCGTCCCAGGCGCCCTGGACGGTGGCCGTGCCGGGCGCGCCGAGGCCGGGCAGGCCGGGGATCAGCTCGGTGGGCTCGACGTCGCCCCAGCCGCGGCCGTAGTAGGGCACGCCGACGAGGAGCTGGTTCTTCGGGACCCCGTGGACCTCGTGGAACTCCGTGAAGGTCCCCTCGAGGCTGAACTTCTGGTCCGCGGCGAGGGAGCCGGCGTTCAGCGGGGCGTTGTGACCGGTGACGGGGTCGAAGGCGCCGTGGTAGTCGTACGACATCACGTTGATCGCGTCGACGAGGTCGATCATCGCCTTCGGGTGGATGAAGTCCATCTTGGTGTGGTTCGGACTGACGGCGATGGTGAGCGGGTAGTAGTCGTCGTTCGCTCTGCCGAGCGCGGTCAGCTTCGCCTTGACCTGCCTGATGAGCCGCTCGAACTGGACGCCACCCTGGGCGTCGGACGGGTACTCCCAGTCGATGTCGAGGCCGGTGAACCCGTGCTCGACCATGAAGTCGACCATCTTCTGGGCCAGCGCCTCGGACCTCGCCTCGGTGGCGGTCGCGGCCTCGAACTCGCCGTTCTCCGAGTTGGTCCAGCCGCCGATGGACAGCATGTTCTCGACCCCCGCCGCGGCGGTCGCCTTCGCGACCTTGCCGTACAGGTCGTGGCCGCCGCCGTCGGGCAGCGCCGCCCACGGGTCGGCAATACCGAGGTACCACTCGCCCTGGGCGTCCTGCTCGAGCAGGGCGAACCCGTAGTTGAGGTGGGTGATCTTGTCCATCGGGATGTCCGAGACCATGTAGTTCTCGTGGCCGTCGTAGATGCCCCACTCGGGGAAGTACCCGACGATCTTCTTCTGCTCGATGCTTGCCCGGCGGGATTCGGCCTGGAACGCGGTCGCGGTCGCGCCGGACCACGGCGTGAACTCGAAGGTGCCCACGACGCGGATGTCGAGCTTCTTGACGAGCGTCCAGACCTCGTTCGAGCCCGGGGCCTCACCGGGGTTCGCGTACCACTTGTTCGACCAGATCGACCCGTCGTGGCTCACGAGCGTGTGGGGGGTGGCGTAGCTCGCCGCCGCGACGTACGGCGTCGCGGCGAGCGCGGTCGCGTCGAGCTCGGCGACGACGACCGAGACGGTGCCCGTGAACTGCAGGTCGGGGGCGCCCTGCGACCAGCTCCGCCGCCGTCGGTGGACCACATGTGCTGCGCGGTCAGACCGGCGATGGTGTTGCGGAGGTCGTCGGCGACGAGCGCGTTGGTCAACGCGGTGGCGCCGACCGCGAGGACCGACCCGAGTGCGAGGCTCGAGACGAGGGCGGCGCCGAGGCCGCGGCGGATCAGGCACGCGCCCGTCTGCCGTGCGTCGCGTGGGGGACGTGTCGTGGTCATGGGAGTCTGCCTTCTCTCTCGCGGGGCTCTCGGGCGGCGCCGGCCGGTCGGAGCCGGCACGCCGTCGTCGTCGAGCGGATGCGGGAGATGCTCCCGGGGGAGGGGAGCACCACGACCACCTCGTCCTGCATGTTGGGTGGCAGCCACGCGCGGCTGAGTGGCTTTGGGGCGCTCCACTCAGCCGCGGGTAGGTGGTGTGGTCCGGGAGCGCGGGGTGTCGCGCTGACCTGCATCGCTGCCCGCGTCTTCCCGGTCGGGTCAGCCGGGGATCGTCATCCCGAGGGCTGCGGCCACCGTCCGCACGACGCCGTTGCGGGTGTTCGCCGGCACCACGTACCGCGCCCGCGCGCGCACGTCCGGGTGGGCGTTGTCCATCGCGCAGGACCAGTGCGCGGCGTCGAGCATCCCGGCGTCGTTGAGGTAGTCGCCGAACGCCATCGTCTGCTCGGCGGTGACGCCGAGGCGGTCCTGCACCCGGCGCAGGGCGTGCCCCTTGTCGGCGTCGGGGTTCATGACATCCAGCCAGTGCTGACCGGACACCACGACCCGCAACCGCTCGGCGAGGTCTGCGAAGGCCGGGGCGGTGACCTCCTCGACGGAGCCGAAGTCGAACACCGCGATCTTCAGCACCACGTCGTCGACGGCGGTGAGGTCGTCGACCTGCTCCAGCCACGCGTAGTGCCGGGCGGCGTGCTCCTCGAACGCCCCGTCGCCCCGCTCGATGTACCCGGCGCGCTGCCCGCACAGCACCATGCCGACGTTCCCTCCGGCCGCCGCGAGGTCACGGACGTGCTGGATGACGACGGGCACGTCCGACTCCGGGAGGGGGTCGGTCGAGACCGGCTCATCGCCGTGGACGACGTAGGCGCCGTTCTCCGCGATGTAGGTGAGGTCGGCGCCGCGGTCGCCGAAGAGCTCCCGCAGGTTGGCGTACTGGCGGCCGCTCGCGGGCACGAACGCGATGCCCCGTCGGTCCATCTCCGTCAGCAGGGGCCACAGCTGCTCGGGGACACGTCCGCGCTCGTCGAGGAGCGAGCCGTCCATGTCGCTGACGACCAGCCGGATGTCGGCGTCGAGCGGCAGGGCGGGCGGGTCGAGCACGGGCAGGACGGCGGCGGTGCGGGGATCGGACACCCCGCCATCCTCGCAGGGCGTGACGCCGGTCCTGGGTGAGCCTGCCCGGTTCCGCTGAGCACCGCTCGACGCGCACCGATCCGACGGGGGTCGGGGGACGGAGCACGGAAGGTCGGGAGAACACCATGGGCGAGGTCACGAGGCGCAGCCGGTGGACGGGTGTGCGGGCCAAGGTGCTGGGTGTGGCGGCGGTCGGTGCGGTCACCGCGGTGGTCGCGGGCATCGGGTCGCAGGTCGCTTTGAGCCAGGTCGCGGGGGCGAACGAGCGGCTCGCGGAACTGCAGCAGGTGTCGACGGAGGTCGGCGAGGTCCGCACGATGAATGCGGACGTCTCGGGCTGGCAGGTCGCGTACGCCTGGGACACCCGGCGGATCGGCGCCGCTGCGGCCGTGTCGGCCGACAACCCGAACCGGGCCGGCTACCTCGACTCGGTCGAGACGCTGCGCGGGGCCCTCGCGGACGTCGACCCGACGCTGCTGACCGAGGACGAGCGTGGGTCGTTCTCGCAGATCGAGGCGCTGTGGGAGGACTTCTTCGCCGCCGACGACCGGGTGGTCGCCGCGTACGAGGAGGGCACGCCCGCGTCGCTGGACGCCGGGGACGCGCTGGTCGTCGGGGACGCGTACGACGTCTACTACGCGATCGGCGACGCGACGACGGCGCTGCTCGACTCCCTGCGCGCCCGGACGGTCGAGGCCACCGAGGCCGCGGCGTCCGCGGCGGCGACCGGCCGGATGGTCACGGGCGTGATGCTGGTGGTCGGCGTGGCGGCGGCCCTGCTGCTCGGGTTGCGCACGGCGGGCTCGATGGCCCGGGCCGCGGGCCGGGTGCGCGCGACCGCCGAGGCGATGGCCACCGGTGACCTGACGCGCGTGCCCGAGGTGCGGTCGCGCGACGAGCTCGGCGAGATGGCCGGCGCGCTCGCCGCGGCGCAGACCAGCCTGCGGGCGACGATGGCGGGGGTCGTCGAGACCGCGCACGCCGTGGCGACCGCCGCGGAGGAGCTGTCTGCGGCGTCGGCTCAGGTCTCGGCGGGTTCGGACGACACCTCGGCGCAGGCCGGTGTCGTGGCGGCCGCGGCCGAGCAGGTCTCGCGCAACGTGCAGACGGTCGCCGCGGGCGCGGAGGAGATGGGCGCCAGCATCCGGGAGATCGCGCAGAACGCCTCCCAGGCGGCGAAGGTCGCCGGCCAGGCCACGGACGTGGCGGCGGCGACGAACGAGCAGGTCACCCGCCTGGGCGAGTCCAGCCAGGAGATCGGCAACGTGGTCAAGGCGATCACGAGCATCGCCGAGCAGACCAACCTGCTGGCCCTGAACGCGACCATCGAGGCCGCCCGCGCCGGTGAGGCCGGCAAGGGCTTCGCGGTCGTGGCCGGTGAGGTCAAGGAGCTGGCGCAGGAGACGGCGAAGGCGACCGAGGACATCGTCCGCCAGCTGACGATCGCCTCGGCGGTGGAGGAGCAGACGGCGACCACCACGGAGATGTCGCGGTCCGTGGCCGAGGCCGCGACGGGGTCCGGAGAGATCGCCGCGAACATCACGGGCGTCGCGGCCGCGTCCAGCACGTCGTCGCAGACGGTCGGGCAGATGGGCGACGCCGTCGCCGACCTCGCGCGCATGTCCGAGGACCTGCGCGGGCGGGTGTCCCAGTTCACCTACTGAGGCCCTGTGCGCGTCCGATCAAGGCCCGCTGGGGCTCACCCCCGCCCGCGAGGAGACGACCGACTCCGAGACCTACCGTGGTGCGTGGTTCTAGGCTCACCCCCGCGTCTGCGGGGATGAGCCCATCGGAGAGCGAGACCAGGGCGTCGCTGGTGGGTCCGCTCCCCGCCCGCGGGCTTGAGCCCGCACCCACGGTGGCGTCGCCGGGACGCCGCTCCACCGTGCCGGCGCACGAGGCAGGCTGCTGCCCGCGAGAGGCCACCCGCCCTGTCAGGTGCCGTTCAGCGTCGCCTCGCGACACTCGTCCCATGAGCCACGACGACCTGAACCCGCAGACCCCCCACCAGCCCTCGCACCAGCCCCCGACGCAGGCCCTCGGGCACGTGCCCACCGCCCCTGCCCGCCGGTCCCGCCGCGCCTGGTGGGTGGCGGGCGGTGCGGTGGCCGGCCTGGCCCTTCTCGGCGGCGGGGTCGGTGTCGGCGCGCTGGTGGCGGACGCCCGTGACGACGGCACCGTGGTGGTGCAGCGAGCGGCCGACGCGGGGGCGCCGGCGCCGGTCGCCGGGTCCACGACCACGGACCAGGGCACGAGCACCGCGCCCGGCAACGCCTCCGGCACGGCTCCGGCCACCGGCACCGCCCCCGCGACCGGCACCGCACCGGGCACCGGCACCGTCCGGGTCGACCAGGACGACATCGAGCTCGCCGGCACGGTCCTCGAGCAGGCCACCGCCGCGGCGGTGTCGGCGGCCGGTGGTGAGGGCGTCGTCACGGAGGCCGAGCGCAGCGACGACCCGACGCACGCGTACGAGGTCGAGGTCACCCGTGCGGACGGCACGCAGATGCACGTCTACCTGGACGACGCGTTCGGCGTGGTCGCCACGGAGACCTGGCACCGCGACTGACCCGCGCGCGGCGGACGGGGCGGCACCGGAGATCCGGTGCCGCCCCGTCCGTGCGTCCGGGAGGGCGTTCAGCGCTGCGGGTCGGCCGGGAGCACCAGCCGGAGCCGCGCGCCGCCGCCTGGGGCGTCCAGCACCTCGACGCAGCCGCCGTGGGCGACCAGCACGTCGTGGACGATCGCCAGCCCGAGCCCGGAGCCGCCGCCGTCCCGGGCGCGGGCGTCGTCGAGCCGCACGAACCGCTCGAGCACCCGCTGCCGGTCGGCGGGGGGCACCCCGGGTCCGTCGTCGTCGACGTCGAGCAGCGCCCACCGGCCGTCGGGGGACACCGTGACGGCGAGCGCCACCCGGCCGCGGGCGTGCCGGACGGCGTTGTCGACGAGGTTGCGCACCGCGCGGTCGAGCAGGGCCCGGTCCCCGGTGACGGCGACGGGTCGGACGCCGGACGTGTCGACGCGCAGGTCGGTGGTGGAGCGCAGCCGGGCCGCCTCGGCGAGCAGCACGTCGTCGAGGTCGACCGTCGTCGCCGGGCCGCGGCGCAGCCGACCCTCGTCGGAGCGCGCGAGCAGCAGCAGGCCGTCGACGAGGTGCTGCATGCGCTCGGCCTCGGCGAGGGTGCCGCGCGCGAGGTCGGCGGGGTCGACGCGCTCGGGGTAGCCGATCACCAGCTCGGCGTTCTGCCGGACCACGGCGATGGGGGAGCGCAGCTCGTGGGAGGCGTCGGACACGAACCGCCGCTGGGCACGCGCGGCGTCGTCCAGCCGCGCGAGCATGGCGTTGAGGGTGTGCGCGAGCCGGGCGACCTCGTCGTCCCCGCCGGGCTCGGGCAGGCGCGCGGCGAGGCTGGTGTGGGAGATCCGCTCGGCCTGCTCGCGCATCCGGTCGACGGGCCGCAGCGCGCGCCCGACGAGCCACCACGTGACCGCGGCGACCAGGCCCAGCAGCAGCGGGAGACCCACGGCGAGCGCCACGGCGACCGCGAGGGACACGGACCGCACGTCGTCGAGGGCGGAGCCGACGACGACCAGACCGTCGGCCAGCCGCGGGGCGTCGTCGTCGATCTCCGCAGCGGCGACGACGAACGGGGTCGTGCCCTCCTCGTCGGGGTCCTCGACCTCGACCCGCAGCCCGTCCGCCCCGGCGAGCGACGGCAGGCCGCGGGCCGTGGCGCTGGACGCGCTGACCGCGCCGTCGGCGTCGAGCACCTGCACCAGCTCGTCCTCGTCGTCGAGGTCGACCAGGGTGAGCAGGTCCCCGCCGCGGGCGATCTGCTCGGCGAGGGCCTCGGCACGGGTCTGCGCGACGGTCCGCTGCGCGTCGTGCAGGGACGCGTCGAGCGCCTGCTGCGCGGCCACGCCGCCGACGGCGAGGACGGCCCCGACGACGGTGGCGGACACGATGGTGGCGCGCAGCCTCACGGACGCCTCAGCCACCCTGGCCGTCCAGCAGGTAGCCCGCGCCGCGGACGGTCCGGATGGCGGACCTGCCGAACGGCTCGTCGACCTTGAGCCGCAGCCGCCGCACGTAGACCTCCACGATGTTCGGGTCGCCGTCGAAGTCGTCGTCCCACACGTCCGCGAGGATCTCCCGCTTGCTGAGCGCCTCGCCGGCCCGGCGGATGAGCAGGTGCAGGACGGCGGCCTCCCGCGCGGTGAGCCCGAGGTCCTGGTCGCCCCGGCGCGCGACCCTCGACGCGGGGTCGTAGGTGAGGTCGCCCGCGGTCAGCACGACCGGGCGCTCGCGCTCGCCGCGACGGGCCAGCGCCCGGACGCGCGCCACGAGGACGGGGAACGCGAACGGCTTGGTCACGTAGTCGTCGGCACCGAGCTCGAGCCCTTCGACCTGGTCCTCGGGTTCGCCGAGCGCGGTGAGCATGAGCACCGGCACCCAGCATCCGGCCTCCCGGAGCCGCCGGCACACCTGGTAGCCGTCGAGCCCGGGCAGCATCAGGTCGAGCAGCACGACGGCGTACGGGTTCTCCTGCGCGAGCCACAGCCCGTCGACGCCGTCGTGGGCGACGTCGACGGCGAAGCCCTCCGCCTCCAGCCCGGTCCGCAGCCCGGCCGCGAGCCGGACCTCGTCCTCGACCACCAGGACCCGCACGCCCACCTCGTCTCCGCCGCGCCGCGCGCGCGAGCCCGTCCACTGTCCCAGGTCGCCGCTGAACCCCTCCTGAACGGCCGGGCGCGAGGGCCGTCGCGCGCGCCGTCACGCCAGGGGCGAACACGGGACGCCCTGGCCACCGGCCGCCGTTAGCATCGAACAACGCCGCCTCGCCGTGCGTGCACCCGGGCACCTGAGCCCGACCGCGCCGGCGAGCACGCCGCTCGTGAGGAGTGCACATGTTCGAGAGATTCACGGACCGAGCCCGTCGCGTGGTCGTCCTCGCCCAGGAAGAGGCGCGGATGCTCAACCACAACTACATCGGCACCGAGCACATCCTCCTGGGTCTGATCCACGAGGGGGAGGGTGTCGCGGCCAAGGCCCTGGAGTCGCTGAACATCTCGCTCGACGCGGTGCGCGCCCAGGTGCAGGAGATCATCGGCGAGGGCCAGCAGGCCCCGAGCGGGCACATCCCGTTCACGCCGCGTGCCAAGAAGGTGCTGGAGCTGTCGCTGCGCGAGGCCCTGCAGCTCGGCCACAACTACATCGGCACCGAGCACATCCTGCTCGGCCTGATCCGCGAGGGCGAGGGCGTCGCCGCCCAGGTCCTCGGCAAGCTCGGCGCGGACCTGAACCGCGTCCGCCAGCAGGTCATCCAGCTGCTGTCGGGCTACCAGGGCAAGGAGCCCGTCGCCGCCGGCGGTCCGCAGGAGGGTCAGCCCTCGGGCTCCGCCGTCCTCGACCAGTTCGGCCGGAACCTGACGCAGGCCGCCCGCGAGGGCAAGCTCGACCCGGTCATCGGGCGCGAGAAGGAGATCGAGCGGGTCATGCAGGTGCTGTCCCGCCGCACCAAGAACAACCCGGTGCTGATCGGCGAGCCCGGCGTCGGCAAGACGGCGGTCGTCGAGGGCCTCGCCCAGGACATCGTCCGCGGCGACGTGCCGGAGACGCTGAAGGACAAGCAGCTCTACACGCTGGACCTCGGCGCCCTGGTCGCCGGCTCCCGCTACCGCGGTGACTTCGAGGAGCGCCTGAAGAAGGTGCTCAAGGAGATCCGCACCCGCGGCGACATCATCCTGTTCATCGACGAGATCCACACCCTCGTGGGTGCGGGTGCCGCCGAGGGCGCGATCGACGCCGCCAGCATCCTCAAGCCGATGCTGGCCCGCGGCGAGCTGCAGACCGTCGGCGCCACGACGCTCGACGAGTACCGCAAGTACGTCGAGAAGGACCCGGCCCTCGAGCGCCGGTTCCAGCCGATCCAGGTGTCCGAGCCGAACCTCACGCACGCCATCGAGATCCTCAAGGGCCTGCGCGACCGGTACGAGGCGCACCACCGCGTGTCGATCACGGACGGCGCCCTCGTGGCCGCCGCGACGCTGGCCGACCGGTACGTCAACGACCGGTTCCTGCCGGACAAGGCGATCGACCTGGTCGACGAGGCCGGCGCCCGCCTGCGGATCCGCCGCATGACGGCCCCGCCGGAGCTGCGCGAGCTCGACGAGCAGATCGCCGAGACGCGCCGCGACAAGGAGTCGGCGATCGACGAGCAGGACTTCGAGAAGGCCGCGCGCCTGCGCGACCAGGAGAAGCAGCTCGGCCTCAAGCGCCAGGAGAAGGAGAAGGCCTGGAAGTCGGGCGACCTGGACGCGGTCGCCGAGGTCGACGAGGAGCTCATCGCCGAGGTGCTGGCGCTGGCCACCGGTATCCCGGTGTTCAAGCTCACCGAGGAGGAGTCGAGCCGCCTGCTCCACATGGAGGACGAGCTGCACAAGCGGGTCGTCGGCCAGGAGTCGGCGATCAAGGCCCTCTCCCAGGCGATCCGCCGCACGCGCGCAGGGCTCAAGGACCCGAAGCGCCCCGGTGGCTCGTTCATCTTCGCCGGTCCCACCGGCGTCGGGAAGACCGAGCTCGCCAAGGCGCTCGCGGAGTTCCTGTTCGGTGACGAGGACGCCCTGATCCAGCTCGACATGTCCGAGTTCTCGGAGAAGCACACCGTGTCGCGGCTGTTCGGCTCGCCCCCCGGCTACGTCGGGTACGACGAGGGCGGCCAGCTCACCGAGAAGGTGCGCCGGAAGCCGTTCTCGGTCGTCCTGTTCGACGAGGTCGAGAAGGCGCACGCGGACATCTTCAACTCGCTGCTGCAGATCCTCGAGGACGGTCGCCTGACCGACTCGCAGGGCCGGGTGGTCGACTTCAAGAACACCGTCATCATCATGACCACGAACCTCGGCACGCGGGACATCGCCAAGGGCGTCCAGACCGGCTTCCAGGCCGGCGGCGACCTGTCGACGTCGTACGAGCGCATGAAGGGCAAGGTCAACGACGAGCTCAAGACGCACTTCCGTCCGGAGTTCCTCAACCGCGTCGACGACGTGGTCGTGTTCCCGCAGCTCTCGCAGCCGGAGATCTTCCAGATCGTCGACCTCATGATCGCGAAGCTCGACGCCCGTCTGCGCGACAAGGACATGGGCATCGAGCTCACCGAGGCGGCCAAGAAGCTGCTCTCGGAGAAGGGCTACGACCCGGTCCTGGGCGCCCGGCCGCTGCGTCGCGCGATCCAGCGGGAGATCGAGGACGCCCTGTCCGAGAAGATCCTGTTCGGGGAGCTGCACGCGGGCCAGCAGATCATCGTGGACGCGCACGGCGAGGGCATCCTCGGCGAGTTCGTGTTCCGCGGCGAGGAGCGGACCGCCCGTCCCAAGGAGCCGGTCGCGGTGGGGTCGCACTCCGCCGGGACGCCGGGCTCCGGCACGGACGTCCCGCCGGCGCCGCCGATCGCGTCGTCCGGTGACGGCGGCACGGGCCTGATGCCCGCCTGACGCCCGGCACCACCCCCGGAGGGCCGGGTCGCACCTGCACGGTGCGACCCGGCCCTCCGTGCGTGCGGGTTCGACGGCGCGCCCGCGATACTGGCCCGGTGTACGCCGAGCGCCCGTCGCGGCTGATCCCGGGCGCCGTCCTGTGGACGGTGCGCGACGCCGACCCCGGCGGTCGCGTGCTCCCGGACGGCTGCATGGACCTGCTGCTCGTCGACGGCCGGCTGCTGGTCGCGGGCCCGGACACGGTCGCGCACGGCTCCGCGCCGGTGCGACCCGGGGCCCGGGTGAGCGGGCTGCGGCTGCCGCCCGGCGCCGCTCCCGTGCTGCTCGGCGTGCCGGCGCACGCGCTGCGCGACGACCGGCCCGAGCTCGCCGCCGTCTGGGGCGACGCCGCTGCGCGGTCCTGGGCCGCGACGGTGGACGGCGGGCTCGACCGGCTCGAGCGCCTGACCGCGGACCGGCTCGCCGCCCGGGGCGGGCGGTCGCGCGAGGTCGCCGCGGCGGCGGCGCTCCTCGGCGCGGGGGCGGGCGCCGCCGACGTGGCCGACCGGCTCGGGGTCACCGCGCGCACGCTGCACCGCCGGTCGCTGGACGCGTTCGGGTACGGTCCGCGCACGCTCGGGCGGGTGCTGCGCCTGCAGCGCGCCGTCGGCCTCATGGGTGGGGGGCTGCCGCTCGCCGAGGTCGCCCGCCGGGCCGGGTACGCCGACCAGCCGCACCTGGCGCGCGAGACCAGGTCCCTCGCGGGCGCCACCCCGTCCGAGCTGGCCGCGGAGCACGCCCGGGCCTGAGCCGTGCCGGCCGGCCGAGGGCTCAGGCCCCGCCGGCCGGCTGGTCGGCGAACAGGTCCACGGCAGTGCCGTCCGGGTCGACCAGCACGGCGTACCGCTGGCCCCAGAACGCGTCCCACGGCGGCAGATGGCCGGTGTGCCCGGCGTCCACCATGCGGCGGTAGGTCGCGTCGACGTCCGCGGGGGAGTCGCACCGGAACGCCAGTGACGCCCGGTGCCCGCCGGTCGGCGCCTGCCACGCGGGGTCGAACGAGCGGATCACCTCGACGGTGTCCCACGCGAGGCGCAGGCCGCCCGGGAGGGTCACCTCCGTGTGCGGGGCGTCGTCGGCGTCCGGGGGCAGGTCGAGGCCGAGGGCGCGGTAGAACGCGAGCGAGCGGGGCATGTCGGCGACGACGAGGCCGACCAGGTTCAGCAGGGTCATGAGGCGACCGTAGGGCGCGCGCCGGGGTGCGTCGTGGACGTTCCGGACATCTCCGGCACCCGAGGATGTCGCCTCACGCAATGGTCGGTGCAGACCGTCAGGAATACGGGCATTCCGGGAGGTGCGAGCACCCAGAATCGCCGGAAAGCGCTGCGAGGAATACGCCTACCCTGACGTCATGCCAGGCCAGGTGACACTCAGCGACGTGGCGAGGGAGGCCGGGGTCTCGCTCGCCACGGCCTCGCGCGCGCTCAACGGCAGCGCCAACCGGACCGTCGGTGAGGAGCTCCGCAAGCGCGTCGAGGCCGCCGCGTCGCGGCTGCGGTACTCGCCCGACGGGATCGCCCAGGCGATGGCCCGTGGTCGCACCACCTCGCTCGGTCTGGTCGTGCGCGACATCGCCGACCCCTACTACGCCGCGATCGCTGCCGGGGTCGCGAGCGCCGCGGAGGCCGGCGGCCTGATGGTCACGCTGGCAGCGACCGGTGGGGACCCGCAGCGCGCGGTCGAGGTCGTCGGGCGGATGGAGCGCCAGCGGGCCCGCGCGGTGGTGATCGCCGGCGGGCGGCCCGGCGACGCCGCCGAGGACGCGGCGCTGCGCGCTGCCCTCGACTCGTTCCGGTCGGTCGGCGGCGCGGTCGCGGTGATCGGCCGGCCCGCCGAGGGCGTGGACTCGGTCGTCGTCGGCAACGCCGAGGGCGCGGCCGACCTGGCGCGGGCGCTGCACGGGCGCGGGTACCGGCGGTTCGCGGTGCTGACCGGCCCCGCGGGCAGCGCGACCGCCGCGGACCGGACCGCGGGGTTCACCGGTGCGCTCGCCGCGCTGGGCTGCACGGTGCCGTCCGAGCGCCTGGTCCCCAGCGAGATGACCCGGGACGGCGGGCACGCCGCGATGCGGCGGCTGCTGGCGGACCGCGGCGACGTGGACCTGGTGTTCGCGGTGAGCGACGGGGTCGCGGTGGGGGCCCTGGCCGCGGCGCGGGAGGCGGGCGTCGACGTGCCCGGCGATCTCGCGCTGGCCGGGTTCGACGACATCGAGGCGGTGCGCGACATGACCCCGGGCCTGACGACCGTGCGGCTGCCGCTCGGCCGGATCGGCGCGGAGGCCACGCGCCTGGTGCTCGAGCAGGAGTCCGGCGCCCCGGTGCTCGCGCCGGTGGCGGGCGAGGTCGTGCTCCGCGGGTCGACGCCGGGGCGCTGAGCACGGGGCGGCGGGCCCCGGGCTCGTCCGTCCCGCCGGGACGTCGGACCCGGCTCCCGGGCCCGGTCGGCGCTACCGTTCCGGTCATGGCCGCCGAGGAGACCGCGCACGCACCGCAGCACGGTGGCGCGGGCCCGGACGGGACCGGCGACCCCGGCGACGTGACGGAGGTCGTCGCGGCGGGTCTGCACGTGGACGTCACGGGCGCGGGGCCGACGCTGGTCCTGCTCCACGGCAACGGCGAGGACGCCCTGTCGCTCGCGCCGGTCGCCGCGCTGCTCGGGCACGACCACCGGGTGCTGTCCGTCGAGGCGCGCGCGCACGGCCGGTCCCCGCGCGGGTCCGCGCCGCTGACGATCTCGACGATGGCCGACGACGTCGCCGCGGTGCTCGCCGAGCTGGCGCCGGGCGAGGCGGTGCGCGTGGTCGGCTACTCCGACGGCGGCAACGTGGCGCTGATGCTCGCGCTGCGGCACCCCGAGGTGGTGCGGTCGCTGGTCGTCTACGGCGCGAACGTCGACCCGGGCGGCCTGGCTCCCCGCACCCGTGCGGAGGTCACGGCCGCGTGGGCGGCGCTGCGGGTGCGCGGCGCGGTGGACCCCGTGGCGTTCGTGCGGGCCGAGGTCGCGGACCTGATGGTGCACCAGCCGCGGATCCCGCTGCGGGCGCTGGGCCGGATCACGGTGCCGGTGCTGGTGGCGGCCGGCGAGCTGGACGTCGTCCGCCCGGCGCACACCGCGGCGATCGCCGCGCACCTGCCGGCCGGTGAGCTCCGGGTGGTCGAGGACGCGGACCACGGGCTGCCGCTCGCGGACCCGGCCCGGTTCGAGACGCTGGTGCGGGAGCTCCTCGACCGCGCGTGAGACCGCGCCGCGACGGATCGCCCGGAATGTCCTCGGTGGTCTTGGGTATTCTGCAGAATGACCACTGAGGACAATCTGGACATCTTGTCCTGACATTTGACAGTTCCCCTGTGGCCTGCGCTAACGTCGGTCCTGCGCGTTTCCACCGGGGCAGTCCAGGGTCGCGCAGCGCCTTCCGGAGCCGCACGTGCCGCGCGAGACCATTCGCCGGAACGACCGGGAGCGCGTTTCTTTCCACGATGTCGTCACGGCCGTCGCGCCGTCGATCTCGCACGCCCGCGGAGCGACTCCTCCGTGCGTGCACGGGGGTGAGCGGTGAGTCAGGTCGAGGGACAGACAGGGCGACGCGTCCGCGCACGCGTCGCGATGGTGCTGGTCGTGGCGTCCGTCGCGGCGCTGCTGCTGACGGTGCACGGCGGGCCCGGCGCCCGGACCGACGACGCGGCCACCGCGGGCACCGTCGTCCTCGACGTGGGGCTGGTCAACGAGGACCGCGGCGTCGACACCGGGGGCGAGCAGGTCAACCTCGGGCGTGGGTACGTCCGGCAGATCGAGAGCGACACCTCGGCGGCGTG
The DNA here is from genome assembly GCF_056868065.1 of Cellulomonas sp. KU4C. Taxonomy (NCBI): domain Bacteria; kingdom Bacillati; phylum Actinomycetota; class Actinomycetes; order Micrococcales; family Cellulomonadaceae; genus Cellulomonas; species Cellulomonas sp. KU4C. The sequence continues at coordinate 1,257,279 of NZ_CP200322.1, forward strand.
GCACGTCGTGAGCAGGGGCGTCGCCGAGCGGGCCCTCGCGCACGGCAGCTACCACCTGCTCGTCATCATCCCCACGGACTTCTCGGCGAAGCTCCTCGACCTCGCGTCACCCGACCCCGACCCGATCGGGATCACCTACCAGGCCAACGGCGCGGGCGACGCCCGGCTGGAGGCGGTCGCGGAGCGACGCGGGCAGCAGATCGTCGAGCAGCTCAGCGGGCAGCTCGTCGACGTGTACGTCGCCTCGATCCTCGGCAACCTGCGCCGCGCCCAGGACGACATCCAGGTCGTGGTCGCGGCCGAGGCCCAGCACGCGGGGGTGCTCGCCGAGGAGGTCGATCCCGCGGCCCGGGCGCTCGGCACCGGCCTGGGCGGTCTGACGCAGGACGCGGACGGCTCGCTCGCCGCGAACGGCGGCCTCGTCGACGCGCTCGGCGGTCACGCGGACGGGCTGGACGAGGTCGCGGCCGAGCATGACGCGCACGGCGTCACCCTCGCCGGGCTGGTCGCCCAGCGGCAGGAGGGGGCGCTCTCGCACGCGGCGTTCCTCGAGGCGGCGCTCGCGATGGACGCGCGCCTGCTCGGCGCGGAGGTGCAGGGGATGCACGACGGGCTCGACGCGACCGGCCGGGCTCTGGCCGCGCAGCTCGAGGACGAGGGCGACCCGGCGAACCACGCGGCGGCGGTCGCGGGACTCGACGCCCTCGTGCGCGAGGTCGAGGCGTCGGTGACCGACCGCGTCGGCGCGCTCGCCGCACTCGACGCGGCCGCGGTGCTGAGCACCCACGCGCCCGGCGTCCGGGCGGGCCTCGACGGCGACGGCGACGGTGCGGTGACGCTGGCCGACGTGCTCGCCCGCAGCGCAGCAGGGCACGCCGAGCCGCCGACCGCCGAGCCCGCGCTCGCCGCCGTGCTGCGTGCCGCGGCCGCGGAGCAGGTCGCGGTGCTGCCCTACCGGGACGCCGACGCGCTGGCCGAGGCGGTCGACGCGGGGGTGCTCGACCGTGCGGGGACGGCGGTCGCGGACCTGGCCGGCCAGATCGGCGCCGACCTGGCGACCGTGCTCGACTGGGAGGGGCACGCGGACGTCCCCGTCGACCCGGACCGGGTCGTCGGGGCGGACCTCGCGGACCTGGGAGCGGCGCTCGGGGGGAGGTGGTCGGCCCACCGGACGGGCTCGAGTCCGGACCGGGAGCCGAGCCGGGCCGGACGGACACCGCGGGCGGCCCCGAGGACCCGCAGGTCGCGCACGCCCGAGCCGCCCTGTACGGCGCCCGCGTGGCGCAGGTCGCGGACGCGTACCGCCGGGCGGCCGACCTCGTGCGGCTCGTCGCCGCCTGCGCGCAGGACTGCGGGCTCGCGCCCGGCACCGACGTGACCGCAGCCGTCGACGCGGTCCTCCTCGACGCAGTGGCGCGCCAGGTCGCCGCCGAGCGGGAGCACCTGACCGCCGCACAGGGCCTCACGGAGCGGTTGCAGTCGTCCGCCGCCGCGCTGACCGAGGGCCGGGACCGGCTCCGTGCGACGTCGCGCGGGCTCGCGGCGCAGGTGGACGCGCACCTCGACCAGCTCACCGGGCTGCGAGCGGCGTCCGCCGGCGTGGTCGCCGCCGAGCGTCCGGTGGCGCAGTCCGCCGTCGCCGTCGACGCGACCACGCGCGACCTCCTCGCCGAGGCGTCGACGCTCACGGCGTCGAGCGCCCTGCTGGCCGCCGACGCGCGGTCCGGCGCCGACCAGGCCGCGGCCCTCGGCGACCTGCTGGACCTGCTCCGCGCCGACGTCGCGCGGCTGGGGGAGGACTCCGCGGACCTCGACGGCCGGTCCGCGGCCCTGACGACCGCGCTCACCGCCCAGGTCGCGGGCTCCCAGGAGTTCGCGGACGCCTTCGCCGGCGTGCTGCCGCACGCGCACAGCGCCGGGGTCCTCAACGAGCGGCTCCTGCGGTTCCTCGTCGAGCCCGTGGAACCCACCCCGCGCGCCGCGGTCGCCGCGGTCGACGTCGGGCGACCCCTGCCGTGGGTGCTGATCGCGTTCTCGCTCTGCTTCCTGGCCGCGTACCTCGTCGCGCACCTCGGCACGGGCCGGTCGCGGGAGGTGTCGGGCTTCGACCGCGCCCGGACCGCCTGGTTCCGGGCGAACGCGCGCGCCGCGGGGCGGTGCGCGCTGGCCGGCGTGGCGCTCGGCGCGGCCCTGGCCGTCGTGAGCGCCGTCGACCTCGGGGTGCCGCGCGAGACGCAGGTGCCGTGGGTGACCGCGGTCGTCCTGATCTGCTGCGGGCTGACGCTGCTGGCCCACTGGCTCGTCGCGCAGTGCCGGGCGCTCGGCGTCGGGCTGTGCGTGGTCCTCCTCGTCGGCCACGTGCTGGTCACCGACGCCGTCGGCAGCGGCGCCCCGTCAGGCGCGGCGGGGGTGCTGGCCGCCGTGAACCCGCTGGGCAGGGCCGAGTCCGCGCTCGGCAGCCTGCTCGGCACCGACCCCGCGGGGCTGGTGGTCGCCGGTCCGCTGGTGGTGGGCGTCCTCGCGGTGCTCCTGCTCGACCTGGCCGTGGTGGACCCCGCGCGCCTCGTGCCGCGGCGGTGGCGGGCGGTGCCGGCATGAGCGGGGGCCGGTCCGCAGGGTGGCGCGCCTCGTGGGCGCGGGTGCTCCGGGCGCTCGCGCCGGGCGTGCTCGGCGTGGTGGGTGTCGTCGGCGTGGTCGCGGCGGGGACGGCGACCGCCGCGCCCGTGGACGACCCGACCGGCCCACGCCGGCACGACCTGGTGCTGCGGGTCGACCGCCTGGAGCGCGCCGAGCAGAGCGACGCGTCGGGCTCCGCGCGCAGCGCGATGCTGTTCGTCCCCGACGACTCGGCGGCGATCGCGGCGGCGGCACGCGCCCGGGCCGACGCACGACGCTCCGGGACCGCCGAGCTGTTCCTGGCCGACCCGGTGCCGTTCCGGGAGGGGCGCACGACGACGCACCTGTTCCCGGCGCGCGACGCCGACCCGAGCGCGGCGCGTCGCACGGGCGCCGCCACGCCCGTGTCCGACGGGCGCGGCGCGGCGGCGGGTGCTCGCGTCCCGGGCCCCGCAGCGGGCGGCATCGGCGCGCTGGTCGTCGCCGGTGGCGTGGCGTCCTGGCGGTTCGGCGCCGGGTCCACCCCGGGAGGCCGACCGTGATGACCCACCTCGACGTGACCCTGCTGGCCGGCGGCCACCGGCGCGACCTGCGGATCCCCGCGCGCACCACGGTGCGCCGTCTGGTGGTCGAGCTCGCGCGGATCTTCCCGGGCCTCGACCACGGGCTGCCCAAGTACCAGCTGCGCGTGCGGGCGAAGGGCCTGCTGCTGACCGAGGAGGACGTGCTGGCGATGCACCCGGTGACCGACGGGGACCTGATCGAGCTGATCGCGGGAGGACCGGGTGCGCACTGACACCACCATCGAGATCGAGGGGACGGAGCACCTCGTCGAGCAGGACGGCGACACGTGGACCCTCGTGCTGCCGCGGTCGCTCGCTCCCGTCCGGGACCCCGCGGAGCTCGACCTGCTCGCGCACGACGACGACCGCCTGCTCCCGTGCCGGACCACGTGCACCAGCGACACCGTGACCCTGCACCTGACGCCCGGGGACGGGCTCGTCCCATGGTCGGAGGTCCTGGCGATGTCCCGGGCCGAGCGGCTGCGGGCGCTCGTGAACGTCGGCGCCTGCGCGGGGCTCCTGGAGCGCGGGTATGTCGTGGTGCTGCACCCCGGCAACGTCCTCGTCGACCGGAACCTGCGGCCCCGGCTGGTCTACCGGGGTCTGCGCGGCGTGATGCCGCCCCGCGAGGCCGACGAGCCGCACCTCCTGCGGCAGTACCAGGCGCTGGTGCTCAGCACTCTCGACCCGAGGACGCCGTACGCGACCCTCGTCGCCGGAGCGCTGACGCTGCGCCGGTCCAGCCGGTTCGAGCAGGCCGTGGTGAGGGCGGGCTCGGTCGCCGACCTCGCCGCCTACCTGACCCGGTGCTACGACGAGGCGGTCGCCGACGAGCGCGACCGCCTCGTGCGGGTGAGCCGGCGCGCGCACACCGCGGCCCGGCACGCGGCGGTGTGGCTCGGCGTGGTCGCCCTCGCGGCCGGTGCGGTCGCGGGCTGGGCGACGTTCGTCCGGGCCCCGTTCGACGCGCGCATGCTGGAGGCGGACCGCCGGTTCGTCGTCATGGACTACGACGGCGTCATCGAGACCCTGCGGACCGTCCCCGAGGAGCAGCTGCCGCTGACCCAGCGGTACGCGCTCGCGTACAGCCACCTGCGCGGAGCCGGCCTCAGCGAGGAGCAGCGCGCCGCGGTCGAGAACACGTTGTCGATGCGGGCCGAGCGGGACGTCCTCACCTACTGGGTGCAGGTCGGCCGGGGGAGCTGGCGAAGGCGCTCGACCTCGCCCAGGGGCTGAACGACGTCGACCTCGTCCTGTACGCGCTGACGCTGCTCCAGGAGCAGGTCGCCGCGGACCCCGACCTCACGGGCGCCCAGCGGGAAGCACGGCTGGCCGAGCTGGAGGCGTCCTACGACACGTACCTCGAGCGGCGCACCACGGCGGTCGAGGAGGGCCGGGCGGCCGACGTGGACGCGCCGGACGGGGCCGCGTCGGACGGGGCCGCGACCGACGAGCCCGGCGACGAGGGGACGGCGCCGTGACGGCGGGTCGGGTGGCGGTGGTCGTCGTCGACGGGGTCCGGTTCCGTCGGGCCGTCGGGGACGGCGCGTCGCTCACCCTCGGGCACGCGGCGGGCTGCGACGTGCACCTGCCCCCGGCGCTCGACGTGCCGCCGGTGGTCGTCGGGCTCCACGACGGGACCGTCACGCTGACGGCCGGCGACGTCGAGGCGCACGGCCCCGCGTCGGCCACCACCGTCCTCGACGTCCCCGCCGGTCGGGTCGAGGCGCGCGTCGTGGCGGCGTCCGGGCGCACGGTCTACGACCTGCGCGGGGTCGACGAGCTCGTCGTCGGCGTCTGGCCCGGCGCGTCGCTGACCGTCGCCGACCCCGAGCACGCGGTGACCGCCCGGCGGCGCGGCGACGGGCGCTGGGACGTGTCCGTCCTCGGGGACGACGTGTTCGTCGACAACGTCCGGGCGTCCCGCGGTCGCGTCGTGCTGCACGACGGCGACCACCTCGGGCTCGGCGGCCACGACCTGGTGCTCCTCGACGGCGAGCTGCACGTCGACGACGGCGCCGTGGTCGGCGCCCGGCTGCCGCGGCGGGCGTCCTCGGACCGCACCCCGCCGCCGGGCTACCCGGAGGTGCGCCGGTCCCCGCGCCTCGTGCACCGGCCGCCCGAGGGCGCGCTGACGGTCGGGGCCGTCCCGGCGGACGGGGCGAAGCGCACCGGTCAGCTCGCCAAGCTCGTCGTCCCGCCGCTGGTGATGCTCGCGGTCACCGGCGCGATGGCCCTGGTCAACGGGAACGCCCTCATGGTCCTCACCTCCGCCGCCACCTCGGTGGTGACGCTCGGGTTCTCCGTGCACGGGTACCGCAAGGACCGTCGCACCCAGCACCGCGAGCGAGCCGAGGCGGAGGAGACCTACCGGGCGCACCTCGACACGCGTGCCGCGGAGGTGTGCGCAGCCGCCGACGCCCAGCGCCGCGGCGCGCTGTACCACCACCCGGCGCTCGCGTCGCTGGTCGAGCTCGCGGACGCGCACAGCCCCCGGGTGTTCGAGAAGGCGCCCCAGCACCACGACTTCCTGCACTACCGGCTGGGGCTGGGGACCGTGCCCGCGTCGGTCCGGGTCCAGCACGCCGACCCCGACGGGGTTCCCGACGGCACCGAGCTCGACGCCCTGTCCCGCGAGCTGTGCGCCGGTGCGGACGCGCTCGAGCAGATGCCGGTCGGCGCCGACCTCGTGCACGGCCCCGTCGGCTACGTCGGCCCGCGCCGGCTCGTCGTCGAGCAGCTCCAGCTCCTGGTCAACCAGCTGGCGTTCTTCCACAGCTACCACGACGTCCAGCTCGTGGTCGTGCTGCCCGAGCAGGAGCTCGTCGACTGGGCGTGGATGCGCTGGTTCCGGCACGCGGCGCTCCGGGACGTGAACCTGCGCGGGCTCGTGCACGACCAGCGGTCGCGTGACCAGGTGCTGTCGACCCTCAACCAGGTCCTGAAGGCCCGGCGCACCGCGCGCGCCGAGGTCCGCGGTGGGCAGAGCACGACCTTCACCCCGCACTACGTCGTGCTGATCCTCGACGAGACGCTGGTGCTCGACCACGTCGTGATGGAGTTCCTGCGCGGCGACCCCACCGACCTCGGGTGCAGCGTCGTGGTCGTCCAGGAGACGATGTCCAGCCTGTCCGACGCGGTGACGACGGTCGTCGACATCCGGGACCGCGACACCGGCGTGCTGGTCCTGGAGCGCGGCGAGCTCGTGAACAGGCCGTTCGCGCTCGACCACGTGCCCGACGGCCTCGACCTCGAGCGGCTGCCGCGCACCGTCGGGGCGCTGGTGCACCTGCAGGACCTGCGCAGCAGCATCCCGGAGTCGGTGACGTTCCTGGAGATGTACGGCGTCGAGCGCGTCGAGGAGCTCGGCGTCGCGGCGCGGTGGGCCGCGAACTCCCCGCACCGGACGCTGGGCGTGCCGCTCGGGCTGCGCGGCCCCGACGACGTCGTGAGGCTCGACCTGCACGAGAAGGCCCACGGTCCGCACGGCCTGGTCGCGGGGACCACCGGGTCGGGCAAGTCCGAGATCGTGCAGAGCTACATCCTGAGCCTCGCGGTGAACTTCCACCCGCACGACGTCGCGTTCCTGCTCATCGACTACAAGGGCGGGGGCATGGCGAACCTGTTCGCCGACCTGCCGCACCTGCTCGGCACCATCACGAATCTCGACGGCGCGCAGAGCATGCGCGCGCTGGTGTCCATCAACGCCGAGCTCAAGCGCCGGCAGCGCGCGTTCTCCGAGCACGGCGTGAACCACATCAACCAGTACCAGAAGCTCGTGAAGAGCGGCGACGCGGCCGAGCCGATGCCGCACCTGTTCCTCATCTCCGACGAGTTCGCGGAGCTGAAGTCCGAGCAGCCCGAGTTCATGGACGAGCTGATCTCCACGGCCCGCATCGGCAGGTCCCTCGGGATCCACCTGATCCTCGCGACCCAGAAGCCGTCCGGCGTCGTCAACGACCAGATCTGGTCGAACTCGAAGTTCAAGCTTCGCGCTCAAGGTCGCGGACCGCTCGGACTCGATGGAGATCATCAAGACCCCCGACGCCGCGGAGATCACCCTGCCCGGGCGCGCGTACCTGCAGGTCGGCAACAACGAGATCTACGAGCTGTTCCAGAGCGCGTGGAGCGGCGCGGACTACCGCCCCGACCGCGAGGACGACCCGACCGAGGACCTCGCGGTCTACGCGATCAACGACCTCGGGCAGTACGAGATCCTCACCCAGGACCTGTCGGGCCTCGACGGGACCGAGGACCTGCGGCAGGCACCGACCGAGCTCGAGGCGGTCGTCGCCGAGGTCGGGCGGGCCGCCGTCGCCGGTGGGGTCGCGGCGCTGCCCCGGCCCTGGCTGCCGCCGCTGCCGGAGCGAATCTGCGTGACCGACCTGCACGACGTGGACCCCGCCGTCGCCTGGGCGGAACCGAAGGCGCCGCTGCGGCCCGTGATCGGGACCGTGGACATCCCGTCGATGCAGGCCCAGGAGACGCTGCGGCTGGACCTGACCGGCGACGGGCACGTGGCGGTGTTCGCCAGCCCCGGGTACGGCAAGTCCACGTTCCTGCAGACCCTCGTGATGGACCTCGCCCGGACCCACAGCCCCGAGCACCTGCACGTGTACCTGCTGGACTTCGGGACGAACGGGCTGCTGCCGCTGCGCGGGCTGCCGCACGTGGCGGACACGGTCACGCTGGACGACACGCAGAAGACGCGGAAGCTCGTCGAGCGCATCGAGGTCGAGATCAAGCGCCGCAAGCAGCTGCTCAGCGGGTACTCCGTCGCGAACCTCTCCATGTACGAGCGCGCCTCCGGTGAGGCGCTGCCGCACGTGCTTCTGGTGGTGGACGGGGTCGAGGCGCTGAAGGGCGAGGCGAGCGAAGAGGTCCTCACCACCCTCATGTACGGGGTCGCGCGCGAGGGCGCCGGGCTCGGGATGCACCTCGCCCTGTCGACGGGGCGCCAGACGACCCTGCGTGGCAATGTCGCGGCGAACATCAAGACCCAGCTCGCGCTCAAGATGAACGACGACGTCGAACCGGTCTCGATCGTGGGGCGGACCACGCTGCGGGTCGACGACCTGCCCGGCCGCGGACTGGTCCACCACGGGCAGCCCGAGCTCTTCCAGGCGGCCCTGCCCACCCCCGGTGCGGACATGCTGGAGATCGTCGACGCGATCCGAGCCGAGGCTGCGGGCATGGACGCCCGGTGGCAGGGGGCCCGGCCCGAGCACATCCCGGTGATCCCGGAGACGCTGGAGCTGGACGATCTGCTGGCACGGCCCGGGACGGCCCGACTCGTCGCCGAGGGCACGGTCCCGGTCGGGTTGGACCTGGACTCCGTCGAGCCGACCGGCCTGGCCGTGAGCAGACAGCGTCGGGTGCTCGTCCTGGCCGAGGACGGCGAGTCCGTGGGTGCGCGCATCGCCCTGCTCTGGCGCGCTGGATCGCGCGCGTTCGCTGCGGGGGCGTTCGTGATCGACGACGACGACGGGAACCTCCGCGCCCTCGTGCGGGAGACGCGAGGCGGCGCGACGACGGTGCACGACACCCTCGACGAGGCGATCGCCGAGCTCGACCTGCGCGGGCAGGCGTACGAAGCCGCCCGGGCCGCCGCCGACCCGCCCTCGGCCGCGGAGTTCGGGCGGTCGCTCGACCGCGCGCTCGTGATCGTCGGTGACGTCTCCTCCGTCGCCACGCAGCTCGGTGAGCAGCGTGCCGCCGGCCTGCTGCGGCTGATCTCCGACGGGCCCCAGCTCGGGATGCCCGTCCTGCTCGGTGGCCGGCTCGGTGCGGCGGGCAAGGGCCCGGGCGACCTCGCCAAGGCCACCAAGGACGTGACCGCGGGCGTCGTGGTCGGCCGCATCGCCGACCAGTCCGTCCTGCGTGCTTCCAACCTCCCGTACAAGGAGCCGTTGCTGGGGCCGGACGGGGCGTGGGTGGTCGCCGACGGGAAGGCGGTGTCGGTGAAGATCCCCGCGCCGTCCTGAGCACACCAGATGTGGGGCCCGCTCGGGCCTCGACCCGATGTCCCCGGAACCGGGGGCTACCGAATGGATGGAGAGAGTTCATGGCCACGATCAAGCTCACCCCGGACGAGCTGCGCACGTCCGCCCAGAAGTACACGACCGGCTCCGAGCAGATCGACGAGATCCTCTCGAGCCTCACGGCGGAGCAGGGCGTCATCGCCGACAACTGGGAGGGCACCGCGTTCGACAGCTTCGAGGAGCAGTTCAACGAGCTGTCCCCGAAGATCCGCGACTTCGCGGAGCTGCTGCAGTCGATCAACCAGCAGCTCAACAAGGTCGCCCAGATCATCGAGCAGACCGACGCGGACATCGCGTCCCAGATCCGGAGCTGACCCCACGGTGCCGACGACCCGGGGCGTCCGCGCCCTTCGTCGTCGGCACCGTGACCGGCTCGGCAGTGCAGGCGACCACGGTGGAGGTACGAGAACGATGACGGAGAACGAGAGTCGACCGGCCGCAGGTGGGCAGGCGGGTGCGGCATGAGCGTCCTGGTGGATGTCGGTGCCGTGCAGGAGACCGGCGCGCGGTTGCGGTCGGCAGCCCCGGCGATCCCCGACCCTGTCGCAGGCCTGGGCGAGTCGTCGGGGAGTCCGGGCGTGGACGAGTCCGTTGACGACTTCGTCCGATCGACCGGGCACTGCCTGGTGGGTGCGGCGACCGCGGTGTACACCCTCGGTCAGGACGCCGTGAGCGCCGCGGCGGAGTTCGTCGCGGCGGACCGGCAGGTCGCGTCATGAGGTGGACCGCGGATGATCCCGGTGCGGGAGACGTGCAGGGTGTCAGGGCTGCCGGTCGGCGGTTGGACTCGGCGGTGCGCTCGTTGGCCGATGTGCACTTCGGGGTCCGGTCGGACTCCGGCACGTTGACCGCGGCGGCGTGGGAGGGCCAGGCGGGCGACGGGTGGCGCGAGCAGAGCGACGCGTGCGTGCGTGACCTGGGCGGGCTGATCGAGGCGCTCGCGGGGGGCAGCGGCGCGCTGACGGCGTACGCCAACGCGGTCGAGGGGATCGCCGAGGAGGTCGTGCTCGTACGGGCGCGGCGAGTCGCGGCGGGCGCCGATCTCGCGCGGGCGATGCAGCAGCTGGGGATGCCGACGACGCTGCCGAAGAACGGCGTGGCGACGCCTGCTGAGGTGGCGCGCCAGGAGCGGGTGCGTCGGCAGGCGCGCGACGTGGCGCAGGTCGCGGTGGATCAGGCGGACCGGGAGATGGCCGAGCTGGTCGATCGCCGGGTCGCTGCTGACAACACGGTGCAGGCGGCGTTGGGTGTGGTCGACGTCGCTGACTGGCGTGCGGTCGGTCGCGCGAGCGCCGCGGCGGGCCTGATGAGCCCGGACATGATCGGCGGCGACGCGACACGGGAGGTGCTGGTGTCGCTGGCGCTGGATGTGCTGGACGGGAACGCGTCGATGGCTGATCTGGCGCGGTTGTTGGCTGCGTGGGGTCGTGATGAGGAGGTGCTGAGCGGGTTCTTCTTGTCGTTGGGTGGGGGTCGCACGGTCGCGTTGGTGGAGGCGCTCTCTGACGACCTGCACACCTCTGCGATCGGCGAGAGTGCTGCCCGGATCTACGCCGAGAAGCTCGTTGGTGCGATGTCAGTGGCATCCGCCTCGTGGACCCGGCGACAGGCCGAGGAGTTCGTCGGGCAGATGGACCGGGGTGACCACCGATGGCAGGGCGCGCTGGGCTTGTTCTTCAGCTCGGCGCCGACAGCCCCGATGGGGGAGCAGTTCACGCTCGCAGCGGCGACATTCCTCGACTCCTACGAGCGGCTCGACCACTACAGCTACTCGTGGGAGCGCCGTGGCGGGCACGAGCTAGCAAACCTCCTGCATCCGGAACGACCCGGGCGTGGATCCGAGCCCATGTCGGGGGTTTTGGAGACCTTGGGGCGCTACCCGAAGGTGGCACTCGACTGGCTCATGGAAGGTGCTCGCGGATCGACCGTCCCGCGGATCGATTACTGGGTCGGTCAGCGTGATTGGCGGATCGACGGGTATCTCGGGGTCAGTGCATTGTGGTCCGGACTGCAACTGCATCCTGGTGGACCGCTGGACGTTGCTCACTACGACCCGACGGCGTGGCTGCATTTGGCCGCAGCAAACACCGCGTTCGGGCGCGGCCTCGCGAATAATCCCGAGTCGTTTACGGAGAGTCTCTCTGTTGAGGCTCACGTGCATCTCGCGACCGCGCTCGGGCGGTTGATGCCACAACTGGCCTACGGCATCGAACGCAACCCTGATGGCGGCGGTCTGGTCTTTTCTAACGAGATTTGGGTGTGGGGAGGCGGCGGTGAGATCGGCCGGAGTGAGCGGCCGATTCCGCACCTGGATCAGAAGACGATCGCTGGACTTTTCGCGCTGGCGTCCTCGTCTCAAGAGGGCGTGACCGTTCTTGCGGCGGCCGTGCGGCATACGCAACAGGCGCTCGTCCATGCCGCGTTGTCGACGCCCGGGTTCGATCCGGACTTGGCGCTGCGGCAAGTGTCCGACCTGCAGGCCGTCCTGGACGGGGCCCGCGTCGGGTCGATGGAGGGCATCCGCCGACGTGCCACCGAGAGTGTCACAGAGCTCGTCGATGGCGCGTTCGTCCTGATCGATCTAGTGCCGGTCCCGGGCAGTGGTACAGCTGCCGACTGGCTGGCCGGCAAAGCCGGGCCGGCGATAGGAGAAGAACTAGCTGGTTGGGTCGCGAAGACTGTTGTCAGTAGGACGACGGGCGCGGTGCGCTCGGGGGCGCATGATGCGATTGAGCAGTGGCTCACGGATGACGCAGTCCGTGACGCCTTGGAGGGGACGTGGCTAGGTGACGACGCGGCGCCGAGCTGGCCCGAGACGCGCGACTCCCTTCGCGCGCTACTAGATGAGTGGATCGTGGTCCTGGACGGCGTAGAGGCAAACGCTGCAGGTGAAGCGACTCGTCATGTCGATGTGGACTCAGGAACGCTCACGGGTTCCTATCAGGCGCTCTGGGATTTGGCCCGGTTGCAGGCGGAGGCCAAGTGACTGCCCCGCCGTTGTCCGGGAATATCTCGCGAACCCAGCTGGCGCAGTGGCAAGACCAATACCGGCGCCGTCGACGGCGCCGGTGGTGCGTGATCGGGGCACTGGTCGCAGTGGTGGCCGCGACTTGGAGCGGGATGCACCTGCGCGGGCGAGCGCAGCATGAGGCGGTGTCCCAGCCTGTTCGACAGGAGGCTCGTGCCGGAGATCCGTGGATCCCGGCGGTGGTGTGGCCACGAGGGCTGCCGGATCACGGCGTGTGGGCCGATGACCCGTGGGTCCGCGCGCTCCGGGAGTTCCACCTGGTGCATGCCGCGGCATTCAACAGCGGTCGGATCGATGGGCGCACGGATCTCCTACGGTTGGCCTCGCCCCGCCGGGTGATGGAGCAGCAACGCGGGCTGGAGAGTGCTTGGTGGAACGCGCATCGCGACGGCACCACGCCAGCGCTGTTCCCAGGCCCAGCGCCGTTCGAGGTTCTTGACGTCGTGACGGACGAGCAGGGGGACGAAGCCGACGTCCTGATCTGCATCGTCAGGGTCGATGGTGGAGCCCGGGCAGACGTCCCTGCGGATGTGCTCGGGCGCGTCGAGGGGTCTCGAAGGCTCTGGCGGATGGTGCGGGGCGCTGACGGGCACATCCGGAACGTGTTCGTCCAGGACGACCCTGCTCGCGGCGCCAGTGAGCAGACGTGCACGATCTCCGACGTCCACTACGGGATCTTCGATCCGCAGCCGGAGCCACTGGTCGAGCTGCCGCGCGATGTGGGGCTGGGGCCCGCCGGCGACGTCGAACTCCGGATCGGGGAAGCTCGAGACGCCCGAGGACGTGGCGCGGTACCTCGATGAGCTGATGAGTGAGGGCGACCGGCTCCGCGAGATGGCAGAGCGGGAGGCGCGGCGATGACCGGGAGGGCGGTGACGTGCGCCGAAGAGGGTGCGCGAGGGGGTGGCGGACCGGTGGGTGCGGCGACCGCGGTGTACACCCTCGGTCAGGACGCCATGAGCGCCGCGGCGGAGTTCGTCGCGGCGGACCGGCAGGTCGCGTCATGAGGTGGACCGCGGATGATCCCGGTGCGGGAGACCTGCAGGGTGTCAGGGCTGCCGGTCGGCGGTTGGACTCGGCGGTGCGCTCGTTGGCCGATGTGCACTTCGGGGTCCGGTCGGACTCCGGCACGTTGACCGCGGCGGCGTGGGAGGGCCAGGCGGGCGACGGGTGGCGCGAGCAGAGCGACGCGTGCGTGCGTGACCTGGGCGGGCTGATCGAGGCGCTCGCGGAGGGCAGCAGCGCGCTGACGGCGTACGCCAACGCGGTCGAGGGGATCGCCGAGGAGGTCGTGCTCGTACGGGCGCGGCGGATCGCCGCGGGCGCCGATCTCGCGCGGGCGATGCAGCAGCTGGGGATGCCGACGACGCTGCCGAAGAACGGCGTGGCGACGCCCGCTGAGGTGGCGCGCCAGGAGCGGGTGCGTCGGCAGGCGCGCGACGTGGCGCAGGTCGCGGTGGATCAGGCAGACCGGGAGATGGCCGAGCTGGTCGATCGCCGGGTTGCTGCTGACAGCACGGTGCAGGCGGCGTTGGGTGTGGTCGACGTCGCTGACTGGCGTGCGGTCGGTCGCGCGAGCGCCGCGGCGGGCCTGATGAGCCCGGACATGATCGGCGGCGACGCGACACGGGAGGTGCTGGTGTCGCTGGCGCTGGATGTGCTGGACGGGAACGCGTCGATGGCTGATCTGGCGCGGTTGTTGGCTGCGTGGGGTCGTGATGAGGAGGTGCTGAGCGGGTTCTTCTTGTCGTTGGGTGGGGGTCGCACGGTCGCGTTGGTGGAGGTGCTGGCTGGTCGGGTCTACCGGGGTGAGGGGACTGAGGTCGAGGCGCGTGCGCAGGCGTTGGCGTTGGTGTCGGCGTTGTCGGTGGGGTCGGCGTGGTGGTCGTCGGGGCAGGCGGCTCGGTTCGTGGAGGAGATGACCGAGCACGGGCGGTGGCCGGGGGCGGTGGGGTTCTTGTTCGGGTCGGCGCAGACGGCGCCGATGGGGGCGAGCTTCACGGTGGCGATGGCGAACCAGATCGACACGTTCGAGCGGGTCAACGGCTCGCCCGCCTACTGGGAGCCGTCCGACGGGCACGTGCTCGCGAACCTGCTGTTCCCCGACCGGGCGGGGCGAGGGACCGACCCGATGTCGGGAGTGCTGGAGACGCTCGGGAAATACCCAGGGGCCGCGCTGGACTGGTTGCTGGAGGGCGCGACCGAGACGAACGTTCCGCGGGTTTCCTATTGGGTCGGTGAGCGGGAGTGGCGGGCGGACGGGCACCTCGGAATCGCCGCGTTGTGGTCAGGACTTCAGGTGCAGCCGGGCGGGCCGCTGGATGCGACGCAGTACGACCCGGAAATATGGCGACGGCTCGCCGGTGCCAATACGGCTTTCGCTGCGGCGCTGCTCGCGAATCCGGCGGTACTGCCTGAAAGTCTGTCCGTTGAGGCGCAGGTTCACCTCGCTGCCGCCCTGGGTCAGATGTTGCCTTTGCTCGCATACTGCCTGGAGAGTGACCCAAAGATGTACGTGGATGAGAGTGGCGTCCTCGCCGGGATAGTTCGCGACGAGCGCATCTTCATCCGCGATGGAGCAGTTTCCCGGTACGAGGCGCGCGCACTCCCGTTGTTGGACCGTGAGAGCATCGGAAAGCTATTTGGTCTGGCCGGATCGACGAGTGAGGGTCGCGAAGTCCTACGCCAAGGCGTGCTTCACGCGCAGAACGGTCTGGTTGCTTCGGTTCTCCCCGGTGCCAGTCCCGATGTCGATTCGGCGCTTCTTCGCGTGGGCGCGCTCCAGGCGGTTCTGGACGGAGCCCTCGTGGGGTCAGTCGAAGGAATCGCCGATCGCGCCGCCGAGCGAGTGCGCCAGCTGGTGACAACGGCCTTCTACCTCATCGATCTTGCTCCAGTCCCGGGGTCGGGGATTGTCGCCGACCAGGTCGGAAGGCTCATCAATGACGCGCTGAGTGATGAGATCGCGGCGATGGCCAGCAGTGCAGCGGCGGAGGCGGCCTCTCGAGCAACCTGGGCGGGTGCGAGCGCGAGCGTCGGGAATGCCAGCAGCGGCACGCGAGATTCGCTGGTTGATTCGCTGAGGCCGTGGATCGATCGAATCGACGTATCCCGTTCTGCTCTTTTGGCACAAAAGGGCGGGGATGTCGAGTTGTACCTCGAGTCCCTGACCGGAAACTACGACAGCATCGTGAAGGAGGCGAGGGATGAGGCAGGGGATGTGTGACTCTGATCAGTTAGCTTCCGACGCTGGCGGATGCCGTGTCGACCTTATGATGCGCGGTGTTCGGTGATGAGGCGGTCCGATGATCGAGACGTCTGACGTTCCGGAGTCTGGGTCGCGGCCAGAGTTGTCGCTGTCGGAGAGGCGCCGCGAATACGAGTCCAATCGTCGTCGCCTTTGGTGGCGGGCCGGCGCATTGGTCGGAGTCGTCTCAGTGGCTGCCGGAGCGGTGTCGGGGGTCGCAGAGTTGCGTGCCCGCGCCGCACACGATGCGGTGTCGCAGTTGGTGCGTCAGGAGGCTCGAATGGGGGACCCGGCCGTACCGGCGGTGGTCTGGCCGCGCGGACATCCCGATCATGGCCGGTGGGCTGACGACCCGTGGGTGCGGGTGCTTCGGGAGTTTCACCTGCTTGAGGCGGCGGCGTTCAACAGTGGCCGGATCGAGGGACGCGCCGATTTGCTGCGTCTGGCTGAGCCGGATCGCGTTGATCAGGGACAGGACTTTCTGCGGGACGCGTGGTCGAGGGTGTCCGAGTCTGACGACCCGCCGGTGTACTTCGGTCCGGCGCCGTTCGAGGTCCTGGATGTCAAGCCGAACGGGGAAGGGGACGGTGCCGAGGTGCTCGTGTGCATGTTCATCCCGCTCAGCGTGGACGAGGGGGACTCCCCCGACGAGGTGCTGGGCCGCACCGCGGGGTACCGCAGGGTGTGGCAGATGGTTCGTGGTCAGGACGGACTCATCCGGTACAGGACGCACCATCGCGACCCGGACCGCGAGTGGGGGGACCAGGGGTGCGAGATCTCGGACGTGCACTACGGAAGATTCGATCCGACGCCGACGAGGCTCGAGGAGCTTCCGACGGACGAAGGAGCGTGGCCGGCGGGGGTCGGTGCCGGGCTTCGCCTCAAGGACCTCGAAGACGCCGACGACGTGTCGGAGTACCTCGATGAACTCACGGGGACGTACGACCGGATCCGCGAGCAGGCAGAGCGAGGAGCCCGGCGGTGAGTCGACGCGTGCGCGGCGGCGAGACGGGTGGGCCGACATCGCTCGGCCCGCGTCAGCAAGCGCCGTATGTGGCGAGCGTGGCATCGGAGTACGACGGGATACAGCGTGAAGCGCGGTCGGAGGCTGCACGAGATGGTCGATGAGCGATGGGCCGGCGGAGGATCGACCGATGCGATCTCGCTCAGTGAGCGCATACTGCGGCTCGGCCGCGACCAGAAGCGCACGCGGCGCAGGTTGGTCCGCATCGCTGTGCTGTCGGTTGCTGTCGCGTGCGTGGTCGCGGTGTGCGGGGTGCTGGGCGGTCTCGCGGCCAGGGAACAGAGGAGCGAGGCGTGGGAAGCCGCGCATCAACCGACTCGGACGGCAGCCCGCCCCGGAGACCCGGCGATCCCGGCGATCGACTGGCCGAATGGAATACCGGACCACGGCGAGTGGAACGAGCACCCCGCGGTCCTCGCGGTCCGGGAGTTCGAGATGGTCGCTGCTGCGGCGCGGGCGGCCGGTGACGCGCGGGAGAAGCTCGGACCTCGCGCTCCTCGCCGCGCCGGACTTGGTGACGCTCCCGTGGTTCTACGCCGACGTGACCCGAGGCGGTTCACTGAGCGGCGGGGACGTCGGCTGGGTGGTCGACTACCCGGGGCCGCGGCCGTTCGAGGTGCTGTCGGTGGAAGACGGGGCCGACGGCCCGGTCGTCACAGCATGCACTCCTGAGGTGGTCGGACTTGGGGAGGCGAACTCCGCGGACGAGCGGATGCAGAACCGCTCCGGCCTCGTGTTCGCGTGGACGCTCGAGCGCGTCGGCGGACGATTGAGGGTCGCCGACATCAGCGCGTCCGTTCCGTGCACGATCGAGGACTTGCACTACGGGCTCTTCGCAACACCGGTGGAGCGTGACGCCGGATCGGGAGGCCTTGAGGGTCAACTCGGGTCACTCCAGGCTTTGTTGGACGGCGCGCTGAGTGGTGCTGCTCTCGGGATAGAACAGTGCACCGAGGAGCGATATCGGAAACTCGTGGATCTCGCGGTCGGCGTGACCGACATGGTGCCGCTCCCTGGGAGTGGAAAGGCGGCTGATGTGTTGTCGCACGCGGCCGCCGACGCAATATCCGAGGCGGCGCGCCGATGGGTCGAGCACGGTGTAGAGGAACTTGAGAACCTAGCCAGAGAGCGCATGCTCGAAGCGATCTCCCTGGCGACGTCTGGCGGCAGCTCTTCGGTCGGATCCGGAACGTGGGCGGCCACCCTCGACGCAGCTTCTGCGGGCGGAGGAGGAACCCGAGAGTCGCTCATCGAGTCTCTCAGTGTCTGGAACGGGCTGCTCGAGATGGCGAAGCCGGAGCGGCCGGCGCCCCTGGGTGGCGTTGATCAGTACCTCCTCACGATCACCAGCAACTACTCAAACATTTACGATTCGGCTGAGAGCGCGGCGGCAAATCATGCGAAGTGAATGGCGGGTGCGATGGGCGAGGCGGCGTAGGAGGCGCGCCGGTTCGAGTACCCGGAGGTCGACCGCCTTGCCCTGCCCGTCGCGCCGCGCATCGCCGGTCGCCTTGGTGATCGCAGTCCTGATCGCTGGTTCGTGGTGGTGGGTCGACCAGGATCGACGTCAGTGGCACGCGGCTCACGCGATGGCAGTCGAGCCTCAGAGCGTGCGTCCGTCGATCCCGTCGATCGTGTGGCCAAAGGGTGTCCCGCACGATGGCAGGTGGGAAGGCGATAGATGGGTTCGAGCGCTACGCGATTTCGCAAAGATCCATTCCGTCGCTCTTTACTCTGGCCCCCTGGAGGAGAGTGATGAGCTGAAGCGGGCGGCTTCTCCCGAGCTGATCATCCGACTGCAGAACTTCGCGGCGTCGAATCTCCGCAGGGCTGAGCGCGGTGACGAGCCCGGGCTCGT
The DNA here is from genome assembly GCF_056868065.1 of Cellulomonas sp. KU4C. Taxonomy (NCBI): domain Bacteria; kingdom Bacillati; phylum Actinomycetota; class Actinomycetes; order Micrococcales; family Cellulomonadaceae; genus Cellulomonas; species Cellulomonas sp. KU4C. The sequence continues at coordinate 1,275,656 of NZ_CP200322.1, forward strand.
GGCGTTCTACCCCGGCCCGATGCCGTTCGAGGTCAGGAAAGTCGAGGTTAACGACGCAGAAACGACAGCGGTCGTCGAGACGTGTGCGCCAGAGGTCCTGGGATATGACCACCAGGAGGATCCGCGCGAGGTGATGGCCCGGGACTTCGGCATTGTGGTTCGTTGGGAGATGAGGCAAGTAGGCAGTCGCAATATTCAGGTCGCGGACGTCCGCTACGGAGCCCTGTGTGATATTGAAGATGTGCACTACGGAATTTTCGACCCGGAGCCGCAGCAGGCATTGCCGACACGGCCGCCGCACGCAACCGACCCACCTGGCCAGCAATCGGACGTCGCGCGGCCCTTCCCGGACCTGGGCCCCAACGACGTGACCGCGTTTGACGACGGTGTGCTCGACGATGTGGACACGGATCCGATCGCCGAGCTCACGCGACAGGTTGACCTGGACGCCGAGGCCAGCAGTGCAGCGGCGGAGGCGGCCCCTCGGGCAACCTGTGCGGGTGCGAGCGCAAGCATCGGGAATGCCAGCAGCGGCACGCGAGATTCGCTGGTTGATTCGCTGAGGCCGTGGATCGATCGAATCGACGTATCCCATTCGTCTCTCGTGGAGGGCACGTGGCTCGGTCGCGCCGAGCCGCCGGAATGGGAGGAGACGCGCGCAGATCTCATGGCATTCCTGGACGAGTGGATCCTGGTGCTCGACGATGCGGACACGGGACCGGTCACCGAGCTCACGCGTCATGTGGACCAGGACGCCGAGACGCTGACGGCCAGCTACGAGGGGCTGTGGAAACTGGCTCGGACGGCGGCGAGCTCGATGAGATGGCGAGCTTCGGAGACCGATGTCACCCCAACAGCATCCGGCTATTCACTCGCCGAACGACGCCGTGCGCACGAACGTCGTCGACGCGCTCGCTGGCTGGCGCTGGGGGCCGTGGCTGGCGCGGCTGCGGTGGCGCTGGGCGTGATGCAGTTCCGCGAACATGTCGCGCACGAGGCGTTGTCGGCGCCGGTACGACAGGAGCCGCGCGAGGGTGATCCGCAGGTTCCGGCGGTGGTCTGGCCTCGTGGTCTGCCGGACCACGGGGCGTGGGCCGACGACCCCTGGGTGGACGCGCTGCGTGAGTACCACCTGGTCTTCCCCGCGGCGTGGAACAGCGGTGTAGTCGCTGGGCGACGAGATCTGCTGCGGGCGGCGGTGCCAGACATCGTGGACCAGGCGCAGGGGAGCCTCGACATGTACTCGCGGGCGACGTGGTCCGGTGATGACATTCCGGTGTATTTCGGACCGATTCCCTTCGAGGTGCTCGAGGTAGACGTGAACGACGACGGGATGCGTGCCGCGTTGCTGGTGTGCTCGTTCGATTCCAGCAGCACTGACGAGAGTGACGACGCGGAGTCCATTCAAGGACGGGTCCAAGGGGAGTTGGCCGACTGGCGGATGGTTCGAGGCGAGGACGGCCGGATCCGCGTGTGGGGTTCGTACGGGAAGGGACGAACTGCGGATCAGCGAGCCTGCACGATCTCGGACCCGCACTACGGCCTGTTCGACCCGGTGCCCACCCGGCTGATCGCGCCTCTGCCCGACGTCTGGTCGCTGGAGGCCGAGGCAGAGCCCGGCCTCCGGCTGGAGGACATCGAGGACGAGGCCGACCGGCAGGAGTACCTGGACTCGCTCCTGGAGCGGTACGACGCGCTGCGGGAGCTGACTCAGCGGGAGGCGCGTCGGTGAGTCCACCGCTCTCAGGACGCCGCGACGAGGCAGAACGACACGAGAGGCCGGAGCCCTCGTTGAGCTGGGTCACGCGCGCAGGCCTGGCGTCGTCGCGCGCGTTGGCGATCGCGGCGCTGGTGGTCGCGGTGTGCGGCCTGGTCCTGGGCGACACCGGCCTGCGGATGTTCGTCGCGGGTCCGGTCTCGGTGATTCTCGCCCTGCCGGCGCTCGCACTGGCGGTCCGGGCCCATCGGCGACTCGCGGATGAGCGGACGCGGTCGTTGCGCGCGCTGGCGATCGGCGCGTCGGTCGCGGCCGCGGTCGCGGTGGCTCCGCTCGTCGTCTGGGTCGTCGTGGTGTCGACGGTCGGAGCGGTGTGACGCGGCCTCGGGGTCAGGGACTCGGTGCCGACCCCGACGACGACCCGCCCTACCGGAACGCCCCCACCGCCTCCGGGTACGCCTCAGCGATCCCCCGCGTGTCCTCGTGCTGCGGGTCGGTGAGCAGCTGCCGCAGCGTCCCGGTCTCGACGACCCGCCCCTCGGCGAGGACGTGCACGGTCGCGGCGAGCCGGTCGACCATCCGCAGGTCGTGGGACACGACGAGCAGCCCGACGCCGGAGTCCGCGAGGGACACGAGGGTGTCGGCGACGGCGTCGCGCAGCGCGGGGTCGAGGGCGGTGGCGGGTTCGTCGAGCACGAGGATCTCGGGCCGGGTGGCGAGGGCGTCGGCGAGGACGACGCGCTGGCGCTCGCCGCCGGACAGCGAGTACAGGGTGCGGTCGAGGTAGCGGGGCTCGAGGCCGACGCGGGCGAGGACGTCGGCGGGCTCCTGGCCGGTCGCGCGGCCGGCCTTGCGGGCGTCGTTGAGGGTGCCGGTGAGGAGCTTGGCGACGGTGGCGCGGGGGTCGGCGCCGGACAGGCCCTCCTGGTGCACGGCGCGGACCGCGGACCGGAACGCCTTGGTCTCCTTGCGCGACAGCTTGGTCACGGGGCGGGCGCCGTAGGTGGCGCGGCCCTGGGTGGCCTTGTGCCGGCCGAGCAGCACCTGGACGAGCGTGGACTTCCCGGCGCCGGAGCGGCCGATGACGCCGACGGTCTCGCCGGGGGTGACGGTCAGGCTGGCGCCGGCGAGGACGGGCTGGCCGCCGTAGCCCGCCCAGACGTCCTGGGCGGTGAGCGCGGTGCCGCTCATCGGCCGGCCTCCGCCCGGTGGTCGGTGTGCGCGTGCTGCTGGTGCGGCGTTCCCACGGTGCGTCCTCTCAGGGTGATGACCTCGGTCGCTGAACGGCCGAGCCCCCCGCGAAGTTTCCGCGAGGGGCTCGGTCCGGGGCAAGCCGGGTGGTCAGGCGCGGGCCTTGCGCTGCCGGGCGGGCGGCAGGTCCTCCATGTCCTCGAGCTCGACGCCCTTGGTCTCGGGGACCTTCCCGAGCACGAACACGAACGACAGGCCGGCGAAGATCGCGTACATCAGGTACGGGCCGGTGGCGCCGAACGCGTCGAGCATCGGCGGGAACGACACCGTGATGAGGAAGTTCGCGATCCACTGGGCGGCGGCGGCGACGCCGAGGGCGGCGGCGCGGATCCGGTTCGGGAACATCTCGCCGAGCAGCACCCACACCAGCGGGCCCCAGGAGGCGCCGAAGAACACGACGAACGCGTTGGCGGCGACGAGCGCGATCGGGCCCCACGGCGACGGCAGCGACACGTTGTCGCCGGAGCCGGTGGACTGCGTGAACGCCAGCGCCATGATCGCCAGCGAGATCGTCATGCCCGCGGAGCCGGTCAGCAGGATCGGACGGCGGCCGATCTTGTCGATCAGCGCGATGGCGATGAACGTGACCGCGACGTTGGTGACCGCGGTGATGGTGGAGACGAGGAACGACTGGCTCTCGTCGAACCCGACGGCCTGCCACAGCGTCGTCGAGTAGTAGAAGATCACGTTGATGCCGACGAACTGCTGGAAGACGGACAGCAGGATGCCGACCCACACGACGGGCAGCAGGCCGAACCGCGGGCCGCGCAGCGTGGCCTGGGCCTCGAGCTTCTTGTCCTTCTCGATGGTGCTCTCGATCTGGGCGACGCGGGCGCGGGCGTCCTCGTCGGGGCCGAGGACGCCGCGCAGGACGGCGACGGCATCGTCGTGGCGGCCCTTCGCGACCAGGTAGCGCGGCGACTCGGGGATCCGCAGCGCGAGGAAGCCGTAGACGGCCGCGGGGATCACGGCCACCAGGAACATCCACCGCCACGCCTCCCAGCCGAGCCACAGCTCCTCGGCGGCGCCGCCCGCGGACTCCGCGAGCAGCTGGTCGGACAGCAGGGCGGCGAAGATGCCGAGGGTGATCGCGAGCTGCTGGAGCGAGCCGAGGCGGCCGCGCAGGGCGGCGGGGGCGATCTCGGCGATGTACGCGGGGGCGATCACCGAGGCGATGCCGATGCCGACGCCGGCGAGGACGCGCCAGATGATGAGGTCCCAGGCGCTGAACGCGATCGCCGACAGGATCGACGACACGAAGAACAGCACCGAGCCGAGGAGCATCACCCTGGTGCGGCCCCAGTGGTCCGCGAGCTTGCCGCCGGCCCACGCGCCGAACGCGCAGCCCAGCAGGGCGACGGCGACCACGAGACCGGTCACCGTGGACGACAGCGCGAACTGGCCCTGGATCGCGTCGACGGCGCCGTTGATCACGGACGAGTCGAACCCGAACAGGAACCCGCCGACCGCGGCCGCGACGGCCAGGCCGATCGCCTTGTTGTGCGAGGGGTGCTTCCCCGTCGCCGCTGCTCTGCCTTCGGCCATGACCTGTCTCCTTGCTCCTGCTCCCAGACGCGGGGACGACCTAGCGAGCCGGGACACGTCGTCGGGTGCCGGTCGAAGGCGTACCCACCTTTCACCTGCCTGGCACCGGGCGCACGCGGAACGGGTCCGCGGGCGCGGTGCGCAGGGGAGCGTATGCCGGTTCACCGGCGCGCGCCCGCCGGGCACGGGGCGGACAATCGGGGGTGTGACGCACGACTCCGGATCCTCCCGTCCCCGCTTCCGCCGCCCCGCGATGCTCGACCCCCGCGACGCCGACGCCCTGCCGGGGGACATGGACCCGGCCCTGCGGTCGGAGGTGGCGCACACCACCGCCGCGGCGATCGTGCACGGCGGCCGGTCCCAGGGCGAGGAGGACCCGGCGCTGGTCGAGCGGCTGGTCGGGCTCGTGGAGACCGAGGGCCTGGACGTGGTGGCGGCGCTGTGGTCGGACAGCCCGGCGACGACCCTGCCGGGCACGCTGTGGCGGCTGTACGTGCTGCGGGAGTGGGTGCGCCGCGACCCGGCGACGCTGGCGGACCGGTACCGGCTGGGGCTGGAGGCGGCCCCGGTGCACCACGTGGTGGTGGGGGTGGTGAGCCCGCCCGGGCCGGAGGAGCTGCGGGTGCTCCTCGACCAGGTGCTGTCCGGCGTGTGGACGGGGGACCTGGCGGTGACGCTGGAGCGCGGTGCGGCGTTCTGCCGGGTGCTGGGGACGGGCGCCGCGTTCGACGCGGACCACCTCGACCACGTCACGGACGACTCGTCGGCCCGGTTGACCCGCAGCGCGGGCTCGCTGGTGCGGACGGCGGAGGAGCTCGAGCACGCGGCGGCGCTGTGGCGGGCCGGCTCGCTGGAGTGACGCCGTTCCCCCGGGTGGGCGTGGCGATCGTCACGCCGCCGCCCGGGACCTCCTGCCCAGGCGGGCGTACGATGGACGGCGACGTCGGGCCGCGGTAGCCCCGGGCTCCATCTTGAGCCGCTTCGAGCGGCCTCGCGCCGAGAGGCGCTCCCGGTCCGGCGTCGCCTCCGTCCCCCGGCCCCTCACCGTCGAGGGCGTGCCGGGGTCCCGCACCGCACCACGCTCACCTGTGCGACGCTGTGGGTTCACCGTGGGTTCACCTGCGGCCACCACCGGGGTTGTGAGTTCACCCGGCGTCTGCCCTAGCCTGAGCCTGACCGAGCCCTTCTCTAGCGGAGCCTCCCGTGCGCCTGCGCCTCACCCCGCGCGACACCTCGTTCTTCGACCTCCTCGCCGCCTCGGCGGCGCACCTCGTCACAGGCGCGAACCTGCTGGCCGAGCTGCTCGGAGCCGACCGCCCCGCCCGCAAGGCACTCGCGAAGCAGATCAACGAGGTCGAGCACCTCGCGGACGAGGCGACGCACACGATCATGCGGCGGCTGAACCAGACGTTCGTCACCCCGTTCGACCGGGACGACATCTACGGCCTGGCGTCGGCGCTCGACGACTGCATGGACTTCATGGAGGAGGCGGCCGACCTCATCGTGCTCTACAAGCTCGACGAGCTGCCGGCGCGGGTCTCGGACCAGGTCCAGGTGCTGCAGCGCTCCGCCGAGCTGACCGCCGAGGCGATGCCGCGGCTGCGCTCGATGGACTCGCTGTCGGAGTACTGGGTCGAGGTCAACCGCCTCGAGAACCAGGCCGACAAGTCGCACCGCAAGCTGCTCGCGCAGCTGTTCGACGAGATCACCGACCCCATCCAGCTGATGAAGCTGAAGGAGGTCGTCGAGAAGCTCGAGGACGCCGCCGACGCCTTCGAGAAGGTGGCGAACACCGTCGAGACCATCGCGCTCAAGGAGTCCTGAGCACCGGTGGAACTCGCTCTCGTCGTCGTCGTCGTCGCGTTCGCGCTCGGCTTCGACTACACCAACGGATTCCACGACGCGGCGAACGCCATCGCGACGTCGGTGTCGACGCGGGCGCTGACGCCCCGCGCGGCGCTGATCATGGCCGCCGTGTTCAACCTCGTGGGTGCGCTGCTCGGCACGCACGTCGCGACGACCATCGCGCACGACATCATCCAGATCAGCGACGTCGGGGCCCACGAGGGGCTCGTGATCGTGCTGTCCGCGCTAATCGGCGCGATCACCTGGAACCTCATCACCTGGTGGCTCGGGCTGCCCTCGTCGTCCACGCACGCCCTCATCGGCGGCCTGGCGGGCGTCGGCGTCGCGTCGAGCATCACCGTGCACTGGGACGCGATCCTCGAGAAGGTCGTCCTGCCGATGGTGATCTCGCCGCTGCTCGGCTTCGCGGCCGCGTTCGGCGTGATGGTCGGGGTGCTGTGGCTGGTGCGTCGCGCGTCGCCCGCGCCCGCGCAGCGGCGGTTCCGGATCGCGCAGACCGCCTCCGCGGCGGCGATGGCCCTCGGGCACGGATTGCAGGACGCGCAGAAGACGATGGGCGTGATCGTGCTGGCCCTGGTCGCGGGCGGGTTCCACGACGGGGACTCGATCCCGCTGTGGGTCAAGCTTCTCGGCGGCGGCGGCGATCTCGCTCGGCACGTACTCCGGCGGCTGGCGGATCATGCGCACGCTGGGGCGCAAGATCATCGAGCTGGACCCGGCGCGCGGTTTCGTGGCCGAGTCGGTGTCCGCGGTGGTCCTGTACGTGAACGCGTACTGGCTGCACGCGCCGGTGTCGACGACGCACACGATCACCTCGGCGATCATGGGCGTCGGCGCGACCAAGCGGCTGTCCGCGGTGCGCTGGGGCGTGGCGAAGAGCATCGGCCTCGCGTGGGTGCTGACCATCCCCGCGGCGGCGCTCGTCGGCGGCGGCGTGTACCTGGTGCTGCGGCTGTTCCTCGGCTGATCCGCGCGACCCGGTTGGACACTGTCCGGATTGTCCGGTTGGCTCGGACCCCGTGACCGTGAACCCCGCCGCCCGCCGCGTCGTCGTCCCCGTGGCCGCCGCGCTGCTCCTGCTCGGCGGGTGCACCGCGTCCGGGGCGGGCGAGCCGTCGACGCCGTCGGCCCCCGGTGCCGCGTCGGCCGCGGCGGCGTCCGCGGGCCCGGACCTGCGGATCGGCGACTGCCTCGACATGGGCGGCCTGCTGTCCGCGGCGGCCGACCCGGCGTCGCTCGTGACCGCGCGCTGCGACGAGCCGCACGACGCCGAGATCTACGCGGAGCAGAACGCGGCCGGCGCCGACCTCGACGGCCTGGAGGCGCAGGCGCAGCGGTTCTGCGCGGCGAAGTTCGAGGACTTCACCGGGTCGCCGTACGGCGAGACGACGCTCGAGGTGACGTACCTGCGGCCGACCGAGGAGTCCTGGGCCGCGGGCGACCGGTCCGTGCAGTGCATCGCGATGTCGGTCGACGGCCCGGTGGACGAGTCGTTCGCCGGCGGCGCGGGCTGACCCCGGCGGCGGTCAGCCCAGCGGGGTGTGCACCTCGACCGCCTCGACGCACGGGTCGCCGGGTGCGCCCGTGACGTGGCAGACCAGCACCTGACCCGGCTTGAGGAACGGGTCGGACTCCGGCAGCAGCGGTCGCACCCGGCCGCGGGTGTGCTCCGCGATGACGCCCAGCACCGTCGGCAGCACGGGGCGGTGCGTGCACAGCGCGAGGTCGGTGCCGGTGCGCAGCACGTCGGCGACGGTGCCCGCGGTGGTCGCGGGGGCGTCCTGGTGGCTCGCCTCGGTGAGGGGGTCGTCGTCGATCGCCGTCAGCCCCGCCGCCTGCGTGTACGGCGCCACGGTGTCGTGGCAGCGGGTCCACGGGCTGGTGACCACCTGCGCGACGCCGTACGCGGACAGCACCGGCACCAGCGCCGTGGCCTGGTGCCGGCCGGTCTCGGTGAGCGGGCGGGTGCCCTCGCCCTGGTCCCAGGCGGCGCGGCGGCGCGCGCGGCCGTGCCGGACGACCAGCAGCGCGCGGGTGTCGAGCCGGCCCCTGCCGTGCGCCTCCACGAGCGCGGCCAGGGGCTCGCGGTCCTCGGCCCGGGTCAGCCGGCGGTGCGCCTCGTCGGCGTCCATCCAGCGCACCAGGTCGATCTCGTCCTTCGACGCGTGCTCGGCCGGCGGGCGCGCGTGCACGGCCGGTCGGTCGGGGCGGCCCGCGACCTGCGCCGCCCAGTAGTGCACCCGCTTCTGCCGGCCGTCCGCGAGGGCGTACTCGAGGCCGGGCAGCGGACGGCCGAGCACGATCTCCAGGCCGGCCTCCTCCTCGACCTCGCGCACCGCGGCGGTCACCGCGTGCTCGCCCGGCTCGAGCTTGCCCTTCGGCCACGACCAGTCCTTGTACCGCGGCCGGTGCACGAGCACGACCTGGAGCCGGCCCTGGCGGACCCGCCAGACCAGCGCGCCCGCGGCCTCGACGACGACGGGTCCGGCCCTCACCGGCTCGCGCCCAGCCGCCGGCGCTGGCGGTAGATCAGCACCGACTGCAGGTCGCGCAGCGGGCCCTGGTCGCCCTGGGCGTGCCGCGTCCACGCGCCGTCCTGCCCGAGGTGCCAGGAGGACGTCTCGTCGGACATCGACTCGTCCAGCAGGTCGACCAGCTCGGCGACCTGGTCGGGGTCGGCCAGCCGCACCAGCGCCTCGACGCGGCGGTCGAGGTTGCGGTGCATCAGGTCGGCGGAGCCGATGTAGACCTCGGGGCCGGGCTGCCGGTCGGCCTCGTCGTCCCGGCCCACGTCGGCGACCTCGCGGGGGACCCCCGCGTCGGCCGCGAACGCGTAGATCCGCGCGTGCTCCAGGAACCGGCCGAGGATCGACCGCACCCGGATCGTCTCGGACAGGCCGGGGACCCCGGGGCGCAGCGCGCAGATGCCGCGCACGCACAGGTCCACGTCGGCGCCCGCCTGCGACGCCCGGTACAGCGCGTCGATGATGGCCTCGTCGACCATCGAGTTGACCTTGATCTTCACCCAGGCGGGGCGGCCCTCGCGAGCGGCCTGCGCTTCCCGATCGATCCGCTCGATCAGGCCCGCGCGCACCGAGCGCGGTGCGACCAGCAGGCGGTGGAACCGGGACTTCGGGGCGTACCCGGACAGCTGGTTGAACAGCCGGGTCAGGTCCTGGCCGACGTCGGGGTCCGCGGTGAGCAGCCCGAGGTCGGTGTAGATGCGCGCCGTCTTCGGGTTGTAGTTGCCCGTGCCGACGTGGCAGTACCGACGCAGCCCGTCGGACTCCTGTCGCACGACCAGGGACAGCTTCGCGTGGGTCTTCAGCCCGACGATGCCGTAGACGACGTGCACGCCCGCCTGCTCGAGCTTGCGGGCCCACTCGATGTTGGCCTGCTCGTCGAACCGCGCCTTGATCTCGACCAGGGCCAGGACCTGCTTGCCCGCGTCGGCGGCCTCGATCAGCGCGTCGACGATCGGGGAGTCGCCGGACGTCCGGTAGAGCGTCTGCTTGATCGCCAGGACCTTCGGGTCGGCGGCGGCCTGCTCCAGGAAGGTCTGCACCGACGTCGAGAACGAGTCGTACGGGTGGTGCAGCAGGATGTCGCGCCGGCGGATCGCCGCGAACACGTCCGTCGGCGTCGAGCTTCTCCACCTCCGCGAGGAACCGGTGGGTCGTCGGCACGAACCGCGGGTACTGCAGGTCCGCGCGGTCCAGGTCGGCGATGACGTTCAGGCCCGTGTGGTCCAGGGGCGCGGGCAGCTCGTAGACCTCGTCCTCGACCACGTCGAGCTCGCGCACCAGCAGCTGGCGGATCCGCGGCGTGATCGAGTCGGCGATCTCCAGGCGCACCGGCGGGCCGAACCGGCGGCGCAGCAGCTCCTTCTCCATCGCCTGGAGCAGGTTCTCGGCGTCGTCCTCCTCGACCTCCACGTCCTCGTTGCGGGTCACCCGGAACGTGTGGTGCTCGCGCACCTCCATGCCGGGGAACAGCTGGTCGAGGTGCTGGGAGATGACGTCCTCGACGGGCACGAACGACATCGGCCCGCGGTCCGTCGGGGCCTGCGCGGTCGCGGCGCTCGGGCGGCCCCGCGCGTCGACGGCGATGTACCGGGGCAGCAGCGGGGGCACCTTCACGCGGGCGAAGTGCTCCTTGCCGGTCGCCGGGTTCACCACGACGACGGCCAGGTTGAGCGACAGGCCCGAGATGTACGGGAACGGGTGCGCCGGGTCGACGGCCAGCGGCGTCAGCACCGGGAAGATCTGCTTGCGGAAGTACTTGCGCAGCCGATCCTGCTCGGCCTCGCCGAGCTCCTCCCAGCGCACGAGCGTGATGCCCTGGGTCGCGAGCTCGGGCTGCAGCGCCTCGGCGAACACCCGGGCGTGCCGGGCGGCGAGGTCGTGCGCGCGGGCGCTGATCGTCTCGAGCACCTGGCGCGGGCTCAGCCCGGACGCGGCGGTCACCGCCAGACCCGTGGCGATGCGGCGCTTCAGGCCCGCGACCCGGACCATGAAGAACTCGTCGAGGTTGGACGCGAAGATCGCCAGGTAGCGCACCCGCTCCAGCAGCGGCTGCGTCGGGTCCTCGGCGAGCTGCAGCACGCGCTCGTTGAACGCCAGCCAGCTGACCTCGCGGTCGAGGAACCGGTCGGCGGGCAGCGGCTCGAGCTCGGTGACCGCGCCGTCGACCTCCGGGTCGCCGACCGGGGCCACCGGCGCGATGTGCTCGGCGATGTGCGCGGCCAGCTCGGGCGCGAGCGGCCGCGCGCGGGTGGACGTCGCGGACGTCGCGGGGGCGGCCTGGGTGGTGCGCCGGGCGGCGGTGCCCGTGGCGGTGCGGGAGGCGGCCGGCGCCGCGCCCGCGGCACGCCGGGTGCGGCCCGTGGCCGCGCCGTCGGAGGGAGTGGCGTCGCTCATCGGGACATGGTGTCACCAGGACGTGTCCGACGGGTGACCGAACGGCGACCCGCAGGTGCGGAGCGGCGGGTCGCTCGTGCCCAGGGGGTCACGAGAGCAGCGTGGCTCTGATCGCGCGGCAGTACCGGGCGAGGCGCTCGTCGCCCCGGCGGGGCCACCCGGGCAGACCGGGGTGGACGAGGTTGTCGGTCAGCAGGTCGTCATCGACGGTCGCCCAGGCCGAGGTGAGCTCGTCCTGGCGGTCGGGCACGAGCATGGCGCGCGCCTCGGTGACCAGGAGTCGCACCGCCGCCTCCTGGACGTCCATCTCGCTCGCGATGAGGAGGTCGTGCCCGGCGGGCGAGTCGTAGAGGGTGTCGAGGCGATCACCGTCCTGCTGGTACCAGAAGAGGGCGGTCGCGAGATCGGTGGCGTCCTTGTACTGCCCGTCGGCGGAGCGATCTGCCCACGCCTTGAGCTTGAGGGTGGTGTAGCCGGCGATGCTGGGCAGCCGTACGGTCCGGCCGCTCTCGAGCCGCACCTGACCTGCGCGGGCCCAGACATCCTGGAACCCGAACACGCTCATCGGCTCGTCCCCGGGTTGCCGCGCGGCGACCGTGCCGTCCGGCGACTCGACCGGCTCCCCGAACGGGACGACGTCGACGGTGATCCCGGCGATCCGGTAGCGGATCCTCGAGCTGCGGCCCTTGACCCGCTCGAGCGACCCGGTGATGGCGTCGTAGTGCTGCCACCCGCTGACCGCGACGGCGATGTCGAGGTCGTCGGTGCTGCGCAGGTGGGAGGGGTCGTGACCGGCCGACCCGTGGAGGAAGTCTCGGCAGACCGCCCCCACGACCATCACGTCGGGGAGGCCCGGGCTGATCGCGTGCAGCGCCTCGGCGACGGGACCGACCGTGAGGTCGAGCGCCGCGAGCACGTCGGTCCGCTCGGTCACAACTCACCTCGCATCGTCCCGGCCACCTCACGCTGGCGCGGGTCGTTCGAGGCGAGCAGGTCCGCGTAGACCAGCAGGGGTGGTGCGGTCTCGACCCCGGGCTCCTCGTCCCACCTCCCCGGCTCGGTCCAGAAGGCGTGGCGGACGATGATGTTCGCGGGCTCGTCCGGTCCGGGGCGACGCCAGCGCGACATGATCGCGGCGCGGGGATCGAGGTCGGCCGCGTACAGCACGAGGTCCGGCCCCGAGATCCCGTGTGCTCCACGCTCGCCGCTGACGTAGACCCGGTGACCGAGCGCGGGCCAGGCGTCTGGTGCCGGCTCGCCGGCGTACCGGGCCCGCTCGGTCGCGCGCCCCAGGCCGAGCGGGTAGGAAGCCGCCCACAGGTCGATGAGCTCGTCGCGTCGCACCAGCCGTCGCGAGCTCGTCAGGTAGCGCTCCTCCTCGAGCAGCTGCATCGTCTGGTGCGCGGCGGCGGTCGAGACCCCTGCCGCCTGGCCGATCTCCCGCAGCGAGCGCGTCAGGAGCGTCGGCCAGGTGAGTACGGCGAAGATCGCCTGCGCGCGTCCTGCGCTCATCAGGTTGCGCGAGGTGGCCGCTGGTGGGGTGGTGCCGGCCAGGGGGGCGAGTGCGCGCGCGCTCACGTCGACGAGCACGCCGGGACCGCGCAGGTACACGTTGCCCGAGGTGTCCGCGTACCAGCCCCCGGTGTCCCGGATCAGCCGCGCGACGGCAGGCGTGACCCGGGCCGCGAGGTAGACGCACTCGCGCGGCCCCGGGCGGCGGTGCCGGAGCGCGTGCGCAGCCCCGGACGGGGGCAACCAGGCGACGTCCCGCGTCAGCCGGTGGCCGTCGAGCTCGAAGGTGGCGGTCGTGCCGTCGGCCTCGAGGTGGATCCCGTGGGACTGCAGCGCTCGGGCGATCGCGTCGAGCGTCTCCTCGGCCTCGTGGTCCTCCATCGCGCGAGCGTACATCGAAAATGGACGTCCACTCCCAGTGAACGCCTCGTCGTCGTGGGTCCACGCCGCCAGGAGCGGACGTCAGGACAGCCGGAACACCGCGTCGACCGCCGACCGCTCGAACCCCACCGCCCGGTAGACCCGGATCGCCGTGGCGTTGTCGCCCTCGGTGTAGAGCACGACCCGCGGCACCCCGCGGTCGGCGAGGTGCGCGAGCATCCGCGCGGTGAGGGCGGGGCCGAGCCGGCGGCCCTGGGCGTCGGGGTCGACGCCCAGGGCGTAGACCTCGCCCTCGGTGGCGTCCGGCACCTTGGTCCAGCCGAAGCCGAGCAGCCGGCCGTCCTCCTCGGCCAGCAGCAGCCCCGCGGGGTCGAACCACGGCTCGGCCTCCCGGTCGGCCAGGTCCGCGCGGGTCAGCCGGCCCTGCTCGGGGTGGGCGGCGAACGCGCGCGCGTTCACGGCGACCCACGCGTCCTCGTCGCGCCCGGGCTCGAACGCCCGGATGGTCACCCCCGGGGGCAGGTCCGGGACGGGCGGGACGACCAGCGGGTCGAGGGCCATCTGCCAGAGCTCGCGGACCTGCGGGAGGCCGCGCGATGCCGCCAGCGCGCGGGCGGGCGGGAGCGCGCCGTGCGCCCAGACCGAGACGCCGTCGGCGCCGCGCGCGCGGGCTGCGTCGAGGGCCGCGTCGAGCAGCGCCGTGCCGGTGCCGCGGCGGCGGGCTCCGGGTGCGGCGACGACCTCGGCGGTCGCCAGCGCCGGGTCGCGCAGGTCGACCTGGGCGTACCCGACCGGCGCCGTCGTCGGCCCGGCGAGCAGGTGCACGACGCCCTCCGCGCCGCCCGCCAGCCACAGCAGGGGCTGCTCCGACAGCGGCGGCACCCCGTCCGCGCGGGCCGCGTCGGCGGCGAGGTCGCGCACCGCGGCGGCGACGTCGGGGGGCAGGGGGCCGGTGCGGACGTCGACGGCGGGCGGGGTCGGGCGGGGGTCGGTCACCGGTCCATCACACCACTGCGCACCGCCCCGCGCGGCGGGGAGCTCCACCGCCCCGCGCGGCGGGGAACGCGGGCAGGCCGGGCAGCGTTGGTCCTAGAGTGCTGGAGATGACCTCGACCCCCGCCCGCGCGGACGTCGTGGTCGTCGGAGCCGGGCAGGCGGGCCTCGCGGTCGCCGCCCACCTGGCACGGGCCGGGTTCGTGCCGGCCGACGCCCCCGGCTCCGGCGCACCCACCTACGTCGTGCTCGACGCCGCCCCCGGACCGGGCGGTGCCTGGCGCGAGCGCTGGCCCGGGCTCACGATGCGCACCGTGAACGGCGTGTTCGAGCTGCCCGGGCGGCCGCTGCCGTCCTTCGACGCCGACGAGCCCGCCTCCCGCGCGCTGACCCGCTACTTCGGCGAGTACGAGCGCGACCTCGGGTTGCCGGTCCGGCGGTCGGTGCAGGTGCGGCGGGTCCGGGACCTCGGCGGCCCCGAGCACCTGCTCGCCGTGGACGCGGTCGAGGAGGCCGTCCTGCCGACGCCCCGACGGCCCCGCGACCCCGGGCTGGCCGCGGTGCCGCCCGCGACGCCCGACGACCGGCTCGGCGGCGGGGCCGGCGCGGACCGGCCCGCACCGGCGGCCGTGCCCACCCGGGTCGAGCCCGCCCGCGCCGAGCCCGCCCGCGCCGAGCCCACCCGGGTGGCCCGCACCTGGCACACCCGCGCGCTGGTCAACGCCACGGGCACGTGGACGAAGCCGTTCTGGCCGTCGTACCCGGGGGTCCGGGAGTTCGCGGGACTCCAGCTGCACACGCACGACTACCGGGGGCCGGAGCAGCTCGCGGGCCGGCACGTGCTGGTCGTCGGCGGCGGCATCTCGGCGGTGCAGCACCTGCTCGCGATCCAGGACGCGGCGGCGTCGACCACCTGGGTCACCCGCCGCCCGCCGGACTGGCGCGACGCGACGTTCACGCCCGAGCTCGGCCGGGACGCCGTCGCGCGGGTCGACGAGCGGACCCGCGCGGGGCTGCCGCCGCAGAGCATCGTCGCGGCGACCGGGCTGCCGATGACGGAGGCGTACCGGGCGGGCATCGAGGCGGGCGTGCTGCGGGCGCGGCCGGCGTTCGAGCGGCTGGTCGCGGACGGCGCGCGGTGGTCGGCCGCGGCCGCCGGGGGTCCGCTCGCGGACGGCTGGGTCACCGGCCCGGAGCACGAGGTGGCGGACGCGGTGCTCTGGGCGACCGGGTTCCGTGCCGCGCTGGACCACCTGCGCCCGCTCGGGCTGCGGGACGCGGGCGGCGGGATCGTCATGGACGGCACCCGCGTGGTCGCCGACCCCCGCGTGCAGCTGGTCGGCTACGGCCCGAGCGCGAGCACCGTCGGCGCCAACCGCGCCGGCCGCGCCGCGGTCCGCCAGCTCCGCCGCCTCCTGGGCGTCTGACCGTCCGCGCACGCCCCGCGAGGTCGAGGGTTCGTGACGGATCCGGCCCGTGAAACCCTCGACCTCGCGTGAAACCCTCGACCTCGACCGGCGAGATCAGGGGGTGGGCGGGCAGCCGCAGCTGGCGCGGCGGACGACGCGGACGTCGAGGCGGTGGGACTCGGGGGGGCTCGCCGGGGCGCCGGCGTGGCGGACGAGGACCTGGACCGCGAGGCGGCCCATCGCGGCCATCGGCTGCCGGACGGTGGTGAGCGTCGGGGTCGCGAGGCGGCCGGCGAGGATGCCGTCGAACCCGGTGACCGCGACGCGCTCGGGCACGGGGACCCCGCGGGCGGTCAGCAGGTCGAGGACCGCGAGGGCGAGCTGGTCGCTGGCGCAGACCAGGGCGCGGGGGAGCCGGTCGGCGGCGACCAGGTCCGCGAGCACGGAGAACCGGCCCGGCTCGGCGAGGTCGGTCGGGTCGAGGGGGTCGGCGGGGACGGGCAGCCCCAGCGCGCCGAGGGCGTCCTGGAACCCGGCGAACCGCTCGGCGTAGTCGGGGGTGGTGAGCCGACCGACGAACCCGAGGTCCCGGACGTCGTGGTCGCGGGCGAGGTGCTCGACGAGCTCGCGCATGCCTGCGCGGTTGTCGACCGTGACGTGGTGCAGCCCGTCGGCCACCGGCGGCATGCTGAACGCGACCACGGGGATCCGGCGGGCGACCTGCTCGAGGGTCTCGACGTGGGTGGGCCCGGGGAACAGCGCGAGGCCGTCGACCCGGCCGGCGACGTCGGTGACGGAGGCGCCCGAGCCGGTGCCGCTGCTGAGCAGCAGGGCCTGGCCGCGCTGCCAGCACTCGATCTCGAACCCGCGCTGCACCTCGTCCACGTAGAGCGGGAAGGCGCGGGGGTCGACGTCGTCGTCGGCCGGGTCCGCGGGGGCTGCCGGGTCGGCGGGGGCGGTCGCCGCGTCGGACCCGCGCTGGGGTGCGGCGAGCAGCAGGTCGAACGAGTAGAGGCCGAGCGCGCCGGTGCGCCCGTGGGCGAGCCCGCGGGCGCTGGCGCTGGGGACGTAGCCGAGGTCGCGGGCGGCGACGAGCACGGCGGCGCGGGTCGCCTCGCGCACCCGCTCGGGCTGGCGGAACGTGAACGACACCGTCGCGATGGACACGCCGGCGCGCTCGGCGACGTCGTAGACGGTGGGACGACGGGGCACTGCTCACCTCCGGTGCGGGCGCGTTCGATCGTAGGGGGTCGAGCGCGGCGGCGCGTCGCCGGCGCCAGCGGTTGCGCACGGGCGTCTATGCGCTTAACATCACACACGATCTAAGCGCATAGAAAGACTGCGCGGCGCTCCGTGGCGCCGGTCAGCCGCCGCTGCTCGTCCGTTCGAGGAGGAACGAACCATGATCCGTCCCGCTGCGCGCGTCGCCCTGGTGACCGCGCTCGCCCTGACCGCACTCACCGCCTGCGGCCGCTCCGACGACACCGGCTCGTCGGGGAGCACCGACGCGTCCACCCTGTCCGCGGGGGAGGCCACCGGCGACCTGACCGTGTGGGCCATGGGTGCCGAGGGCGAGGCCCTGCCCGACTTCGTCGACGAGTTCGTCGCGGCCAACCCCGACGTGAACATCGACGTCGTCCCGATCCCCTGGGACGCGGCCCGCGACAAGTTCCAGACCGCCATCGCCGCCGGCACCACGCCGGACCTCGCGATGATGGGCTCCACCTGGATGGCCGAGTTCGGCGACGCGTTCGCGCCGGTGCCCGACGGCATCGACACCAGCGACTTCTTCGAGGGCCCGCTCGCGACCACCGAGCTCGACGGCACCGCGGTCGGCGTGCCCTGGTACGTGGACACCCGCGTGCTCTACTACCGCACCGACCTCGCCGAGCAGGCCGGCTGGACCGAGCCGCCGGCCACGCAGGCCGACCTCAAGCAGATGGCCGCGGACATCCAGGAGAAGGCGGGCACCGACTACGGCATCCGCCTGCAGTCCGCCGGCAACGACTCGTTCCAGGGCTCGCTGTGGGCCGCGTGGTCCAACGGCGCCAGCCTGACGAACGACGACGCCACCGAGTGGACGCTCGACACCCCCGAGATGGTCGAGTCCTACGAGTACTACACGTCGTTCTTCTCCGACGGGGTCGCCGACGCCCAGGCCGACCGGACGCCCGGCGCCCAGGAGGCCGAGTTCGTCGCCGGCACCACGCCCATGCTGATCGACGGCCCGTTCATGATGGGCGCGCTCGAGCAGCTCGGCGGCGAGGAGTTCGGCGACCTGTACGCCACCGCGCGGATCCCCGCCGGCGAGTCGTCGACGTCCTTCGCGGGCGGCTCGAACCTCGTCGTCTTCAAGGACTCGGACAACGCGGACGCCGCGTGGAAGCTGGTCGACTGGCTGACGCAGGCCGAGACCCAGGTCTCCTGGTACGACGCGACCGGCGACCTGCCGTCGCAGCAGGCCGCGTGGGACGACCCGACGCTGGCCGACGACGCCAAGCTGGCCGTCTTCGGCGAGCAGCTCGAGGACACCGTCGCCCCGCCGGTCACCACGACCTGGGTGCAGGTGAACGCGGCCGCGGACTCCGTGCTCGAGCGGATGACCGTCAGCGGCGAGGACCCCGCGAAGGCGCTCGCCGAGCTCCAGCAGCAGGCGACGTCGATCGGCATGGGCTGACCTCCATGTCGACCACAGCCACCCGTGCGGCCGGGGCCACCAGCCCCGGCCGCACGGCCCGGGCCTCGCGTGGCCCGGCCGCCGCCCGGCGCCGCCGCCAGGGGTACGTCGCCTGGCTGTTCGCCGCACCGTTCGTCCTGGTGTTCGGGTTCTTCATGCTGGTCCCGCTGGTGTCGTCGTTCGCGATGTCGTTCACCGACTTCACCTCGCGCGACGTGCGGACCCCGTTCGCCGTGAACTTCGTGGGCCTGCAGCAGTACCTCGACCTGTTCGGGGACGCGCGGTTCCTCAAGTCCCTCACCGTCACCGGCACGTTCGTGGTCGTGGGCATCCCCGTCACGATGGCCATCGCCCTGGCGCTGGCCGTCGCGCTCAACTCGGGCGTCAGCCGGTTCCGGTCGGCGTTCCGCGTCGGGTTCTACGCCCCCGTGGTGACCAGCATCGTCGCCGTGTCCGTCGTGTGGCGGTACATCCTGCAGCCCGACGGCCTGCTCAACACCGCGCTCGGCTGGGTCGGCATCGACGGGCCCAACTGGCTGAACTCGACCACCTGGGCGCTGCCGTCGCTGATGATGATGGCCGTCTGGCGCAACGTCGGCACGCTCATGGTCATCTTCCTGGCCGGCCTGCAGGCCGTGCCCACCGAGGTGCAGGAGGCCGCCGTCATGGACGGCGCGAGCCCGTGGCGCCGGTTCGTCAGCGTCACGCTGCCGCTGCTGCGCCCGACCCTGCTGCTCGGCGCCGTGCTGATCTCGGTCGGCTACCTCCAGTTCTTCGAGGAGGCGTTCGTCATGACCCAGGGCGGGCCCCTCGACTCCACGCTGTCCACGGCCTTCTACACGTTCGAGCAGTTCGGCTTCGGCAAGTACGGGTTCGCCTCCGCGGCGTCCTACGTGCTGTTCCTGGCCATCGCGCTCCTGAGCCTGCTGCAGTTCCGGCTGCTGCGTTCGAAGGACTGAGGCACATGGCACTCGCCACCCCCGCGGCCCCGAACCCGGCCGTCGACCGGCTCGCGCAGCCGGCCCCCCAGCGCCGTCGCCGCCGGTTCACGACCGGCCGCGCGCTGACCTACACGGTGCTGACCGTCGGCGTCGCCGTCTGGCTGCTGCCGTTCGTCTGGATGGTGCTCGGCTCCGTCAAGACGCAGCGCGAGATCCTCATCAAGCCGCCGACGATCTGGCCCGAGAACCCGACGGGGGACAACTTCGCCCGCTGGTTCACGGACCTGAACTTCACGCAGTTCTTCACCAACTCGGTGGTCGTCGCCGTGGTGACGGTGCTCGGCAACCTGGTGTTCTGCTCGATGGTCGGCTACGCGCTGGCCAAGATGGAGTTCCCGGGCAAGAAGCTGCTGTTCACGCTCGTCATGGTGATGCTGATGGTCCCGGGCGTCGTGACGTTCGTGCCGCTGTTCGTGCAGGTCACGTCGCTGGGGCTGCTCAACACCTACCCGGCGCTGATCCTGCCGTTCCTCACCCAGCCCATCGGGGTGTTCCTGATGCGCCAGTTCATGCTGGGCATCCCGGAGCCGCTGATGGAGGCCGCGCGCATCGACGGCGCCGGCGAGCTGCGGGTGTTCGCGCGGATCGTCATGCCGCTGTGCGGGCCGCCGCTCGCGACGCTCGGCATCCTCACGTTCCTCGGCTCGTGGAACAACTTCCTGTGGCCGCTCGTCGCGGCGCAGAGCCAGGACATGTACACGCTGCCCGTCGCGCTGTCGCTGTACTCCACGGGCCAGCAGGCCACCGACTACGGGCTGCTGCTCGCCGGCGCGGTGCTCATCATCACGCCGATCCTGCTGCTGTTCGTCGCGCTGCAGCGGTACTTCATCCAGGGCGTCGCGACGGCCGGCCTGAAGTAGCCGGTCCCGCCGCACCCGCCCTGCCCGCACCCCGCCCTGCCCGCACCCCGCTCGCACCACCGAGGTGACTCCGCCATGCCCCGCACCACCACCCGCCCCCGCCGCCTGCCCGAGCGCGTCGCCGCGCTGCGCACCCCGACCGGCCTGGAGGTCGAGCCGCCCCCGCCGGGGACGTGCGGACGATCCGGGCCGCGGGCGGCCTGCTGGTGAACCAGTACGTCCCGGGGCCGCACGACGCGGCCACGGGTGGGCTGCACCTGCGCCGCACCACCGCGGCCGGGACCACGACCGTGCCGCTGACCGGCGCGCGGTCGACCGCCGCGCACGCGACCGGCGCCGGCTGGGCCCGGTGGGACGGTGCGGGGCTGGGGGCGCGGTGGACCGTGCACCTGGTGCTCGACCCGGAGCAGAGCGCCTGGGTGTGGCGGGTCGACCTGCGGCCGGTCGACGTCCCGGCGGGGGCCGTCTACGACGTCGCGGTGCTGCAGGACCTGGCGCTGTCCCCGGAGGCCGCCGCGCAGTCGTCCGAGCCGTACGTCAGCCAGTACGTCGCGCACCGGCTGGAGACCGACCCCCGGTTCGGCCGGGTCGTGCTGTCCCGGCAGACGATGACGACGGCCCCCGCGCTGCCGCTGGTGGCGACGGCGCTGGCCGAGCGCGCGCGCTCGGCGGGCACGGACGCGTTCGACCTGCTCACCCCGCGGGTCCGGTCCGGCGGCGTCCCCGCGTTCGCGACCGGCGGGCCCTGGCCCGACCGGGTGCGCCAGCACGAGATGGCCACGGCCGGGCTGCTGTCCCGGCCGACCGACCTCGCCGAGCCGTGGACGCTGCACGCCCTCGCGCGGTTCTGGCCGGACCGCCGCGGGGAGATGACCGCGGCGCTGACGGACCTGCCGGCGCTCGCGGACCGCCTGGTCGCGCGGGCGGCGACCGCGGCCGGGGCGTCCGTGCCGGCGGCCCCGGGCCGGGACGAGCGCTCGCTGCTCGCGACCGCCCCGCTGGTCACCGGGGACCCGCTGCCCGAGGCCGACCTGGCGGCGCTGGCCGACGCGGTCCGGTTCCCCGAGCACGACGCCGGCGGCCGCCTGCTGTCGTTCTTCGGCACCGACGGTCGGCACGTGGTCCGCGGCGACAAGGACCAGCTGCTCGACCGCCCCCACGGGCACGTGCTGCTCAGCGGCGACGCGCTGTCGCCCGACCGGCCCACGCTGTCGACCACGGTGTTCGCGCACGGGGTGGTCGGCTCGCACACGGTGCTCGGCAACACCTCGTTCGACCGGTTCGCCGGCGTGCACCGCAACCACCTCAACCTGCTCCGCTCGAACGGGGTCCGGGTGCTGGTCCGCCGCGACGGCGACGCCCCGTGGGGGCTGCTCGGGCAGCCGTCGGCGTTCGTGCTGGACGTCGGCGAGGCGCGCTGGCTGTACCGGCTCGGCGACCTGGAGGTGCAGGTCCGCACGACGGCCGCCGCCGACCGGGCGCTGCTGCTCACCGAGGTCACCGCGTCCCACGACGTCGACCTCCTGGTCACGACGGACGTCGACCTCGGCGCGGGCGCGTGGCACGTGCAGGACGTCGACGGCGGGCTCGCGTTCCGCGCGGACCCCGGCACCGACGTCGCCGCGCACCACGCCGCTCTCACCTACGTGCTCGCCGCGCAGGCGCGCGGTGCCGCCGGGCCCGCCGTGGTCGCGGGCGACGGCGCGCTGTTCGCGGACGCCGAGGACCGCGGCACCACCGTGGTCACCGTCCGCGCGACCGGGCGCCACCTCGCGCTGGCCGTGACCGCCGACCTCGCCGACGGCGCCGAGGCCGCGCCGCTCGCCGCCGCCGGGCTGCGCGACGGCCTGGACGCCGCCGAGCACGCCGCGCAGCACCGCCGCACCCTCGACGCGCTGACCCGCGGCCTGCGCGTCGGTGCCGGGTCCCGGTTCGCCGAGCTCGAGACGCTGCTGCCCTGGTGGGCGCACGACGCCCGGGTGCACTTCCTGGTCCCGCACGGCCTCGAGCAGTACTCCGGTGCCGCGTGGGGGACGCGCGACGTCTGCCAGGGTCCGCTGGAGCTGCTCCTCGCCGCGGGGCGGCGCGACACCGTCCGCGACGTGCTGCTGCGGGTGCTCGCCGTGCAGGCCGTCGACGGCACGTTCCCGCAGTGGTTCATGTTCGACGACTACGCCGAGGTGCTCCAGGACCACGCCCACGGCGACGTCGTCGTGTGGCCGCTGTTCGCGCTCGGCCAGTACCTGCGGGCCTCCGGCGACGTCGGGGTGCTCGACGCGGTCGTGCCGTTCCGCGACGGCGCCCCGGCCACCGTCCGGGAGCACGTCGAGGCGGCGCTCGCGCACCTGCGCAGCCACCAGGTCCCCGGCACCGCGCTGCCCGCGTACGGCGAGGGCGACTGGGACGACACCCTCCAGCCCGCCCGGCCCGAGATGCGCGAGCGGATGACCTCCACGTGGACGTCCGCCCTGACGTTCCAGGCGCTGACGCTGCTCGGCGACGAGCTCGCGACCGCCGACGCCGACCTGTCCGCCCGCCTGGTCGCGACGGCCGACGCGCTGGTCGCGGACGTCCGCCGGCTGCTGATCCCCGACGGGGTCGCCGCCGGGTTCGCGACGGTCGACGACGGGGAGGTGCAGCCGCTGATCCACCCGCGCGACGGGTCCACCGGGCTCACCTACCGGCTGATCGCGATGACCCGGCCGATCATCGCCGGGCTGTTCGACGACGAGCAGGCCGCCCGCCACGAGCAGCTCGTCCGCCGGCACCTGCACTTCCCCGACGGCGTGCGCCTCGTCGACCGGCCCGCGCGGTTCGCCGACGGGGAGGTCGAGTCGTTCCTGCGCGCCGAGCAGGCCGCGTTCTTCGGGCGCGAGGTCGGCCTGATGTACGTGCACGCGCACGTGCGCTGGGTCGAGGCGCTCGCCGGGCTCGGCCGCGCCGCCGTCGGCGAGGAGCTGCTGCGCCTGTCCCCGATCGGGATGCGCGACCGGGTGCCCAGCGCCCTGCCCCGCCAGCGCACCTGCTACACCTCGTCGTCCGACGCGACGTTCCCCGACCGGTACACCGCCGCCGCCGGGTTCGAGGGCCTGCGCACCGGCCAGGTCCCGACCGCCGACGGCTGGCGCGTGTACTCGTCCGGCCCGGGCATCTTCATCCGGCAGGTGCTGCACGGGCTGCTCGGCCTCGAGGAGCGCGCGCACGTGCTGGTCGTCGACCCGTCGCTCGCGCCGTCCGACGACGGCCTGGAGGTCGACCTCGTCGTGGGCGGGCGGAGCCGCCGCGTGCGGTACCGCGTCGACCCCGCCGCCACCGGCGTCCAGGTCCGTGCCGACGGGGCGGCGGTGCCGTCGACCCCCGCACCACGCCGCTACCGGGCCGGGGGCGCCGTGCTGGCGCTCGCGGACCTCGGCGACGCGGACGTGCTCGACGTCGTCACGCCGCCCGGGTCCTGACCGGACCACCTCCCCGACCCCCGACCGAGAGGACCCCCGCATGACCACCCGACGCTTCCCCGAGGGCTTCCTCTGGGGTGCCGCGACCGCCGCCCACCAGATCGAGGGCAACAACGTGAACTCGGACTGGTGGGCGCGCGAGCACGCCCCCGGCACCGACCTGCGCGAGCCCAGCGGCGACGCCGCCGACAGCTACCACCGCTACCCCGAGGACATCGCGCTGCTCGCCGACCTCGGCATGAACACCTACCGGTTCAGCGTCGAGTGGGCCCGCATCGAGCCCGAGCGCGGCTTCGTGTCCCGCGCCGAGCTCGCGCACTACCGGCGGATGGTCGACACCTGCCACGAGCACGGCCTGACGCCGTCGGTGACGCTGCACCACTTCACGCACCCGCGCTGGTTCGCCCGGCTCGGCGGCTGGCGCCACCCCGAGGCCGCGGACCTGTTCGCCCGGTACACCGAGGCCGTGCTGCCCGTGCTCGGCGACGACGTCGAGTGGGTGTGCACCATCAACGAGCCCAACATGGTCGCGATGACCCGCGGCGAGGAGGGCACCGAGATGACCGCCTCCCGGCTGCCGGCCCCGGACCCGCAGATCACCGACGCGCTGATCGAGGGCCACCGCCGGTCCCGCGAGGTGCTGAGCCAGCTCGGCCAGGTGCGGTCCGGCTGGTCCGTCGCCACGCAGGCCTACCACGCGATGCCCGGCGCTGAGGAGGCCA
Organism: Cellulomonas sp. KU4C; assembly: GCF_056868065.1. Taxonomy (NCBI): domain Bacteria; kingdom Bacillati; phylum Actinomycetota; class Actinomycetes; order Micrococcales; family Cellulomonadaceae; genus Cellulomonas; species Cellulomonas sp. KU4C. The sequence continues at coordinate 1,299,964 of NZ_CP200322.1, forward strand.
CGAAGGCCTACGGGTACCCCCGCGAGGACATCTTCCTGGACGCCGCCGCGGGCGACGACTGGATCGGCGTCCAGGCGTACCTGCGGACGTTCATCGACACCGAGGGCAACCCGGTGCCGGTCGCGGACGACGTCGAGAAGACCCTGATCGGCTGGGAGTACTTCCCGGCGGCGCTCGGCATCGGCGTCCGCAACGCCTGGGAGCGCACCGGCGGGGTGCCGGTCGTCGTCACCGAGAACGGCATGGCCACCCAGGACGACGCGCGCCGCATCGACTACACCCACGACGCGCTGGTCGGCCTGCACGACGCGATGGCCGACGGCATCGACGTGCGCGGCTACCTGCACTGGTCCGCGCTCGACAACTACGAGTGGGGGTCGTACGAGCCCACGTTCGGCCTGATCGCGTGGGACCGCGAGACGTTCGCGCGCACCCCGAAGCCCAGCGCCCACTGGCTCGGCGAGGTCGCCCGCACGGGCACCCTCACCCACCCCACCCGCTGACCCACCCGCGGACCCACCCGCGGACCCACCCGCCGAGGGCGCATGAGACACCGCGAGGGCGTACGCCACGGAGTACGCCCTCGTGGTGTCGCGTACGCCCTCGCGGGTGGGGTCACGGGGGAGAGCTATGGCTTCGGGGTCGCCAGGCCCTTCTCGATGAGGTCCATCACCGAGGAGTCGGCCAGGGTCGTCGCGTCGCCGACCTGCCGGTGCTCGGCGACGTCCCGCAGCAGGCGCCGCATGATCTTCCCGGACCGGGTCTTGGGCAGCTCCGGGACCACCAGGATGGTGCGGGGCTTGGCGATCGGGCCGATCTGCCGGGCGACGTGCGCGCGCAGCTCGCTGGCGACCTCCTCGGCGGTGCCCGCCACCGCGTCCCCGCGCAGGATGACGAACGCGACGACCGCCTGACCGGTGGTGTCGTCGCGGGCGCCGACCACCGCGGCCTCGGCGACCGACGGGTGTGACACCAGGGCCGACTCGATCTCGGTCGTCGACAGCCGGTGCCCGGACACGTTCATCACGTCGTCGACCCGGCCGAGCAGCCAGATGTCGCCGTCGTCGTCCTTCTTGGCGCCGTCGCCCGCGAAGTAGATGTCCCGGAACCGCGACCAGTACGTGTCCCGGAACCGCTGCTCGTCGCCCCAGATGCCGCGCAGCATCGCCGGCCACGGCTCCGTGAGCACCAGGTAGCCGCCGCCGCCGGGCGGGACGGGGTGCGCCTCGTCGTCGACCACGTCCGCGGCGATCCCCGGCAGCGGGGTCTGCGCCGAGCCCGGCTTCGCGACGGTGACGCCGGGGAGCGGGCTGATCATGATCGCGCCCGTCTCGGTCTGCCACCAGGTGTCGACCACCGGGGTCCGGTCGCCGCCGATGACCCGGCGGTACCAGGTCCACGCCTCGGGGTTGATGGGCTCGCCGACGGAGCCGAGCACCCGCAGGCTGCTCAGGTCGAACCCGGCGGGCACGTCCTCGCCCCACTTCATGCAGGTCCGGATCGCGGTCGGGGCGGTGTAGAGGATCGAGACGCCGTACTTCTGCACGATCTCCCACCAGCGACCGCGGTGCGGGGTGTCGGGGGTGCCCTCGTAGATCACCTGGGTCGCGCCGTTCACCAGCGGCCCGTAGACGACGTACGTGTGCCCGGTGACCCAGCCGACGTCCGCGGTGCACCAGTAGACGTCAGTCTCCGGCTTGAGGTCGAAGACGTTGAGGTGCGTCCACGCGGCCTGGGTCAGGTACCCGCCCGTGGTGTGGAAGATGCCCTTCGGCTTCCCGGTCGTGCCGGAGGTGTAGAGGATGAACAGCGGGTGCTCCGCCTCGACGGCCACGGGCTCGTGCTGGTCGCTCGCGCCGTCGACGGCGTCGTGCCACCAGACGTCGCGGCCCTCGGTCCAGGCGACGTCCTGCCCGGTCCGGCGTACGACCAGCACGTGCCGGACCAGCTCACCGGACCCCTTGGCCAGCGCCTCGTCGACGGTGGGCTTGAGCGCGCTGGCGGCACCGCGCCGGTAGCCGCCGTCCGCGGTGATGACGACCGCGGCCTCGGCGTCGAGGATCCGGGTGTGCAGCGCCTCGGCGGAGAACCCGCCGAACACCACGGAGTGCGGCGCGCCGATCCGGGCGCAGGCGAGCATCGCGACGACGGCCTCGGGGATCAGCGGCAGGTAGATCGCCACCCGGTCGCCGGTGCGGACGCCGAGCGCGGTCAGGGCGTTGGCCGCCCGGGAGACCTCGCGCTGCAGGTCGGCGTAGGTCAGCGTGCGGGTGTCGCCGGGCTCGCCCTCGAAGTGCAGGGCGACGCGGTCCCCGTGCCCGGCCTCGACGTGCCGGTCGACGGCGTTGTACGCGGCGTTCAGGCGGCCGTCGGCGAACCAGCGGGCGACCGGTGCGCCGGACCAGTCGAGGACCTCGTGGAACGGGTCCGACCAGTCCAGCAGCGACCGGGCCTGCTCGGCCCAGAACTCCAGCGGGGAGGCGTTGGCCCACGCGTACAGCTCGGCGTGCGCGTTCGCCTGGGCCGCGAAGGCCGGGTCGGGCGGGAACCGGCGGTCCTCGGTGAGGAGGTTCTCGAGCCCCGGTGTCGCGGACGACGGCGGGCCGTCCCCGGGCTCGGCGGGGCGGGGGGTGGAGAGGTCGAGGCCCACGTGTCCTCCAGCGCAACGACGTCGGTGCGATCCGGCGCGGGAGGGGCCCGCGTCTGCCACCGCACTCTAGTAGGACTTTCGTCCCGTGCCCGGCGAACGCGGAGGTGGGGCGCGGTGCCCCGCGGTCAGACGCGGGGCAGCCACCGGCGGCGCGCCACCGCCAGCACCAGGCCCGCCACCAGCAGCAGCGCACCGACCACGAACACCGTGCCCGACGTCGCCGTCACGGTCGCGCGCACGACGGACCCCCGGGTGGCGTCGGTGGCGAACCAGCGGACGACGTCCACGTGCGTCGTGGCCGGGACGTACAGCAGCACCACGCCGACGACCGAGGCCACCAGCCCCGCGGTCAGGGGCACCGCCGGCGACCACAGCCCGAGCCCGAGCACGACGGCGAGCACCAGCACGCCCGCGGTCACCAGCAGCACGCCGACCACGTCGTAGGACGCGTCCCAGCCCGGCGCCTGCGCGGCCAGCACCCGGGACTGACCGAACACCACGGTCCAGACCCCGACCGCCCCGACCAGCAGCCCCACCAGCACGCCCGCGAGGTGCCGGCCCACGCCGCCACCGGGTCGGCGCGCGGGCGTCTCGACGACGGCGTCCCGGCGGGACCGGGTCTCGGGGGCCTCGTGGCGTGCGGCGCCGGGCGGCACGGCGGCACCGGCCGGCACGGCGGGCAGCGGCTCGCGCGGCGTCGCCGGGGCCGACGGGTCGCCGTAGGGGACCGACGCGTCGGACGGGCCGGTGCCGGGCAGCGCGGCGGTGTCGAGCGTGTCGGTGCCGGGGGCCGGGGCGAGCGGGTCGTCGTCACCGTGCGGGGCGGCCGGGGTCCCGGTGACCAGCACGGCGGCGGCGCGGGCCTCGGCGCCGCGGAAGCTCGTGCGGCGCACCGCCTCCGCCGGCGGGACGGGTGCCGTCGGGGTCGCCGGGCTCGCGGTGGGGGCCGCCGGGGGCGTGCCGGTCGCGGCGGGCAGGGGGGCCGTCGGGGCGCCCGAGCCGTCCGACACGACCGCGGTCGTCGCCGCGGTGGTGGCCGGCAGGACCGGGGGCGCGGGGTCCTCGGGTGCGGGAGGCACCGGCGCCGGGCGGGAGGCGCGGTGCGCGCTCGTGCCGCGGGACGGGGTCGCCGGGGTGGGGCGCGGGTCCGTGGTGCCGGGGCCGTCTGCGGCATCGGGCGTGGCGACGGAGGACGGCGCGGCCGTGGCCCGCGGCGTGCCGGCCGCGTCCGCGGCGTCGGTCGAGGTCGGTACGGGGCCCGGGCGGGTCGTCGTCTCGGACCCGGTGCCCGCCCCGGTGCCCGCCCCGGTGCCGGCGTCGGTGGCGCCCGTCGCCGGGGCGGCGTCGTCCTGGTGCTCGCGGTCCGGCGTGCTGCTCATGGCGTTCTCCCTCGTGGCCGTCCGGCGCCCGCACGGCGGCAGCGCCGGCGTCGCCCGCGCCCGCCCCGCGAGGCGGGTCCGGTCTCTGCGACGTCACCGGTCAGGTCACGTCCGTGCTCGGTACGACCGTAGAGCGCGCGTGCCCGGTCCGCCGGGTGGCGCGCCCGGAATGCCCGATCCCGCGGGGTTCTCGCGCGGAGCCCACCACGCCGGGTCGGCGCAGGGAGAGCGGGTCAGCGCGGGGTGGGGACCGCGTCGGCGAGGGCGGGGGGAGCCGCGACGGCGGGCTCGGCCGGGGTGGGCTGCGGGTCGGTCGTCGCGCGCGCCGGTGCGGCGGCGACGGCGTTCGCCGCGCCCACCAGCAGGCCGCCACCGACGAGGTTGCCCAGCCCGACGAACAGCACGTTCCGGGCGAACTCGACCACCGTCGCGTCCGGCATCCCGCTCATCAGGCCGAGCGAGAACGTCGTCATGTTCGCCACCACGTGGTCGAACCCGGAGGTGATGAAGACCATCACGCACGCGAAGATGACGACGATCTTCGCGATCTCGGTCTGCAGCCGCCCGGCGCACCAGATGGCCAGGCAGACCATGAGGTTGCACATCACGCCGCGGAAGAACAGCTCGGTGCCGGTCTCGGCGGCCTTGTGCTCGATCATCGAGGCGATCATCCGGCCGGCCGGGGTGTCGGGACCGAACGCCCCCGACAGCCGCAGGACCGCGGCCAGCAGGATCGCGCCGAGCAGGTTGCCCGCCAGGCACGCGAGGAGCGTCGCGCCGGCGCGGCCCCACGAGATCGCGCCGCGCATCGCGCCCTGGGTGAAGACCATCATCGCGGAGGTCGCGAGCTCGCCGCCCGCCACGACCACGATGGTCAGCGCGACGCCGAACACCAGGCCCTGGACCAGGGGGGTGAAGCCCGAGCCCGCGTCGGCGAGCGGTCCGCCGGCGGTCGCCATGATGACGACGCCGAGGCCGATGTACAGGCCGGCGAGCATGGTGTTCACCAGGTAGACGCCGGGTCGGCGGGCCAGGTCGGACTTGGTCCGCGCCGCGTGCGTCTGGTACTCGAGGGCCTCGCCGACGGTCAGCATGGGGTCCAGCCTGCCGTCGGCGTGCGCCCCGCACGTGGGACGAAAGACCGCGCCCCGGTCAGGCGCGGGTGAGGGCGACGACCGCCTCGTAGTGGCCCGTCTGCGGGAACATGTCGAGCACGCGCCCCTGGGTCGGGCGCAGCGACGGCATCGCCGCGAGGTCGCGCGCCAGGGACGCCGCGTTGCAGCTCGAGTAGACGACGTCGCGCACCCCCGACGCCTCGAGCCACCCGGCGAGCGCGGGCCCGATGCCCCGGCGCGGCGGGTTCACGATCACCAGGTCCGGGGGCGCGTCCGCGGCCAGCGCGAACGCGGTCGCGTCGCCCGCCGCGAACCGCACCCCGGCCAGGCCGAGGTCGTCGCGGCTCTGCTCGGCGCTGGCGACCGCCTCGGTGCTGGTCTCGATCCCGACGACCTCCCGGCCCGCGCCCGCGACGTGCAGGGCGAACCCGCCCACGCCGCAGTACAGGTCCCAGACCGTGCGCGGCGCGGCGTCGTCGACCAGGTCCCGGCCGATCCGGTAGAGCGCGGCGGCGACCGCGGTGTTCGTCTGGAAGAAGCTCTGCGGGCGCAGGTGCAGGTCGATGTCGTTGACCCGCATCCGCAGCGTCGCGCGCTCGGTGAGCACGACCTCCTGCTCGCCCTCCAGCACCGCCTTGTGCTCCGGGAGCAGGTTCGCCGACACGACCACCGCGCGCGGCAGCGCCCCCAGCAGCCACGGCAGGTGCTTGCGCAGCCGGGGCAGGGCCTCCGTGGACCGCAGCACGAACCGCACCATCAGCTCGCCGTCCGGCGACTCGGTGACCAGCACGTACTTCAGCTCGCCGCGGCGAGTCGGGACGTCGTAGGGGACCAGCCGGGCGAGCGACACGAACGCGGCGACGACCGGCAGCGCCGCCTGGAGCGTCGCCGGGTACAGGCCGCAGTCCCGCAGGTCGACGCCCGCGCCGCCGGGGTCGAGGATCCCGAGCGTCGGCGCGTCCACCGTGCCGCCGACGGCGAGCTTCGCCTTGTTGCGGAACCCTCTCTCGGCGCTCGCGACCGGTGCCCGCCAGTCCACCGGCCCCACGGGCGCGAGCAGCTCCGCGCACCGCTGCTGCTTGGCGGCGAGCTGGTCGGCGTACGGCTGCTCGATGAGGGTGCAGGACCCGCACCGGGCGGCGTCGAAGTGGTGGCACTGCACCGGTCGATCGTACGGCGCGGGCCGGTCGCGACCCCGGGGGCCGCCGGCGCGGGCGGTGCCGTCAGGTCCGCGGGGCGGGCACCAGCGCGACCGCGCCGGTCTCGGGGCGGACCTCGCCGCCGCTCGCCACGTGCGCGACGGCGGCGGCCACCGTCGAGGCGACGTCCGGGTGGAACACGCTGGGGATGATGTACGCCGGGTTCAGCTCGTCGTCGGTGACCACGGAGGCCAGGGCGCGCGCCGCGGCGAGCAGCATGTCGTCGGTGATGACGTGCGACCGCGCGTCGAGCAGACCGCGGAACACGCCCGGGAACGCGAGCACGTTGTTGATCTGGTTCGCCACGTCGCTGCGGCCCGTGCCCACGACGGCCGCGTGCTGCGCCGCGACCACGGGGTCGACCTCCGGTCGCGGGTTCGCCAGGGCGAACACCACGGAGTCCGGGGCCATCGTCGCGAGGTCGTCGCCGGTGAGGATGTTCGGGGCCGACACCCCGATGAACACGTCGGCGCCGGCCAGGGCGCCGCGCAGCTCGCCGGTCACCCCGCGGGGGTTGGTCCGCTCGGCGATCCAGCGCAGCTCCGGGGAGGCCAGCGCCCGCCCCGGGTGCACGATCCCGTCGACGTCGGCGACCACCACGTCCCGCACCCCGGCCGAGAGCAGCAGCTTGAGCACCGCCGTCCCCGCCGCGCCCGCGCCGGACAGCACGACCCGCACGTCCTCGATCCGCTTGTGCACGACCTTCAGCGCGTTGGTCAGCGCGGCGGTGACGACGATCGCGGTCCCGTGCTGGTCGTCGTGGAACACGGGGATGTCGAGCCGCTCGCGCAGCCGGCGCTCGACCTCGAAGCACCGCGGTGCCGAGATGTCCTCGAGGTTGATCCCCGCGAACACCGGCGCGACCCGCACGACCGTCTCGACGATCTCGTCGACGTCCGTGGTGTCGAGCGCGAGCGGGAACGCGTCGATCCCCGCGAACCGCTTGAACAGCGCGGCCTTGCCCTCCATGACCGGCAGCGCGGCGAGCGGGCCGATGTTCCCCAGCCCGAGCACGGCGGTGCCGTCCGTGACCACGGCGATCGTGTTGCGCTTGATCGTCAGGCGGCGGGCGTCGTCGGGCCGCGCGGCGATCGCCTCGCAGACCCGCGCGACGCCCGGCGTGTAGGCCATCGACAGGTCGTCGCGGTTGCGCAGCGGCACCTTCGACTCGATCGACAGCTTGCCGCCGAGGTGCATGAGGAACGTCCGGTCGCTGACGCGCTCGACGTCCACCCCGGGCAGCTCACGCAGCGCGGCGGTGATCTGCGCGGCGTGCTCCTCGCCGCTGGTCGCGCACGTCACGTCGACCGTGAGGCGCTCGTGGCCCGACGCCGTGACGTCGAGCGCGGTGACGATGCCGCCGGTCTGCTCGATCGCCGAGGTCAGCTCGGACACGGCGGTCGGGCGGGCCTGGACGTGCAGGCGGGCGGTGATGGACGAGGACACGCTCGGCGTCGAGGGCATGGGGTCAGTGTGGCCCGGATCACGCTCCGACGCCCACGCCTGACGCGTCCGGCCGGCCTCGTGGCGAGCGCCGGCGCCGCCGCGGGCACCTCGTAGGGTGGCGCGCGTGCTGCCCCTGCCCCCGCGACGCGCCCCCGCGGCGGACGACCCGCTCGCCCCGCTGCTCGACCTCCCCGGCGTGCGCGAGGCCGTCGACCGGGCGCGGACCGCGTGCGAGGAGCTGCGCTGGCACGAGGCGTTCCGCCGCCGGTGGCGGGAGGTGCGCGCGGAGGCCGACCTGCGGGCCGCCCGGGCCAGCGCCGCGGTCGACGGCGCCCGGGTCCCGCTGGACGCGCTGCGCGGGGTCGCGACGGGGGAGGCGCCCGGGACGGACGGTGCGGCGCGGGTGGCCGCGGGGTCGCTGCGGGCCACCGTGCTCGCGGCCGGCTGGCGTCCGGACCTCGGCGGCCGGGCGGAGCCGGTGGTGCCGCCGCTCGGCCAGGTGCTGGCGCGGCTGCACACCGCCGCCGGCGCGGGGTGGCTGCCCGACGCCGACCTGGGCCGGGTGCGCGGCGCGGGGGTCGACCCGCGGGACCTCGGCGGTCTCGGGGCGGCCCCGTCGGGCGCGGAGGTCGCGGACCGGCTGGCGCTGCTGACCCGTACCGTCGCGGCGACACGGGTCCCGGCGCTGGTCGTCGCCGCGGTCGTGCACGGCGAGGTGCTGGCGCTGCGCCCGTTCGTCGCGGGGAACGGCCTCGTGGCGCGCGCGGTCGCCCGGATGCTGCTCAGCGGCCGCGGGCTCGACCCCACCGGGGCCGTGGTGCCCGAGGTCGCGTGGACGGCGACGCCGCACCCCTACGTCGCGGCTGCCGCGCGGTTCGCGACCGGGACGCCCGAGGGGGTCGCCGGCTGGGTGGCCGCGGCGTCCGGGGCGGTGGTCGCCGGGGCCGCCGAGGGGCGCGCCGTCGCGGACGCGGTCCTGGCCGGGCGGCTGGGCGGCGCCTGACCTCGGGTCCACCGGTCCGGGCACGACGACGGCGTCCTCGCGGACGCCGTGGCCGAACCGAACGGCACGAGGGGTATCAGGCGTGCAGGGTGTTCGTCGGGACGGGTCGAGCCCGTCCGACGCGTCCTATGCGTGGACGGATCGCGCGTGGGTTCCTTCGTGTCGTTCAGTTGTGCCGCCCATCACACCCCCGGTGCGGGCGCGCGCGGAAGAGTGTCGGGCGAACTCGCAGGTGGACGCCGCCCCCGTGACCGCGGTGCGAGACCGCTGTCCGACCCGTGGGACGGCCGTCGTGCGGAGACCGGCGGCGTCCGCGCGCCACGACGACCGCGCCCGCCGCCACGGCGGCCGCCGCGAGCGCCACGACGGCGACCAGGCCGGCGGGCCGGGCGAGGACCCGGACCGCCAGGGGCCGGTGCAGCTCGACCGACGCCCAGCCCTCGCGCTCGGCCAGCCGGCGCAGCGCGCGGTCGGGGTGCACCACGACGCCGTGGCCGACGGCGGCGAGCATCGGCGCGTCCGTCGCGGAGTCCGTGTACGCGGTCGACCGCGCCAGGTCGTAGCCCCGGCGCTCGGCGAGCGCGCGCATGGCCGCCGCCTTGGCCTCGCCGTAGGCGTAGAACGCGATCGCGCCGGTGTACCGGCCGTCCGCGACCTCCATGCGGCTGGCGATCACCTCGTCCGCACCCACCAGCGCGGCGATCGGCCGGACCAGCTCCTCGCTGGACGCCGACACCACCACGACGTCGTGCCCGGCCGCGTGGTGCTCCGCGATCAGCTCGAGCGCCCGGGGCGACAGCACGCCGTCGACCGCCTCGTGCAGGTGCGCGGCGACCACGGCGGACACCCGGGCGACCTCCCACCCCGCCACGGCCGCGGACAGCCGGGCACGGACCCGCTCCGTCCGGCCCTCGGTGGCGCTGCCCAGCACGAAGGCGACCTGCGACGCCGCCGACCGCAGGACCGCGCGCCGGGTCAGCAGGCCGCCGCGCAGGAACGGCCGGGCGAACGCGGTGGCCGCCGAGGTCGACAGCAGGGTCTTGTCCAGGTCGAAGAACGCGGCGGCGCGGCCGCGCCCGCCGCGTGCGTCGGGGGGCTCCGCCGTCGGGGCGCTGCTGCTGCTGCTCATGGGCCCGATCCTCCTCGATCGACGATATCGAGCCCCGCCGAGCCCTCCACAGGCAGGGAGGCCGCGCGTGGTCCCCAGGACGGGCGCGGGTCGGTGGCGCCGGGGCGCGGAGGGCGGGAGCGTCGGGGCCCACGGGTGCGGCGACGAGGAGGACGGCGATGACGGAGCGGGGTCGCAGGGTGGGTGGCGCGGGGTCGGGCAGGGCGAGGCCGGGCGGGGCGGGGTCGGGCGGGGCGGGGCTGGTCGGCGTCGTGGGGGCGCGCGGCGGGGCGGGGGCGACGGTCGTGGCGGCACTGCTCGCCGCGCGGCTGGCCCGCCGCGGTCCCACCGTGCTGGTCGACACCGGGCCGGGGCCGTCGCTGGACACGGCGCTCGGTATCGAGGACCAGCCCGGGCTGCGCTGGCCCGACCTCACCGGGGCGATCGGCGCGGTCGACCCCGACCAGCTCGCCGGCACGCTGCTGCGCTGGGACCGGTGCGCCGTGCTGCCGACCGACGACGCCCGCCCCGGGTCGCCGCCCGCCGCCGTGCTCCCGGACGTGCTCGACGCGCTCGCGGACGCGCACCGGTCCGTCGTTCTCGACCTCGACCGCTCCGCGGTGCTGGCGGCGCGGGCCGGACCTCCGGGCGTCGAGGACGCGCTGCACCGTGCGTGCGACTCGGTGCTGGTGGTCACGCCGCGGGACGTCCCCGGGACGGCGGGCGCGCGGCTGCTGCGCGATGTGCTCGTCGACGACGGGCGCCGGGTCGCGATGGTGCTGCGGGGTCCCGCGCCGGGCGGGCTGGGGGCCACCGAGATCGGTGAGTCCGTGGGCCTGCCGGTGCTCGCGACGCTGCCCCGCGCGAGGAGCGTCGCCGCCGCCGTGGACCGGGGAGCCGGGCCGGTGGCGCCCGCCGGGCTGCTGCGGGCGGTCGAGCGGCTCGCGGCTCGGCTGGTCGACCTGCCCCGGGAGCGCCGCGCATGACCGTCGGCAGCGGGCCGCCCGACGCGGACCTCGTCGCGGACGTCCGCCGGCGCCTCGTCGACGAGGGCGGACCCGTCACCGTGGAACGGGTCGCCGCCGCGCTGCGGGCCACCGGCCGTGTCCTCGGCCGGACCGCGCTCGCGGAGCTCGAGGCCTCCGTGCACGCCGAGATCCGGGGCGCCGGGCCGCTCCAGCCGCTGCTCGACGACCCCGACGTGACGGACGTGCTCGTGAACGGACCGCGCGACGTCTGGGTCGAGCACGCCGGCCGCCTCGTGCGCACCGACGTCGACCTCGGCGACGCCGGGCGCGTGCGCGACCTCGCGGTGCGGCTCGCGACCGCGGGCGGGCAGCGGCTCGACGACGCGCGCCCCGCCGTGGACGCCCGGCTGCCCGACGGCACGCGGCTGCACGCCGTCCTGCCGCCGGTCGCCGACGGCTGCACCCTGCTGTCGCTGCGCGTCGTGCGGCACCGGCCGTTCGCGCTCGCCGACCTCGTGCGGTCCGGGACGGTCGCCCCCGGCGTCGACGAGCTGCTGCGCGGTCTCGTCCGCGGTCGCGCGAACCTCCTGGTCTCCGGCGCGACCGGCACCGGCAAGACGACGCTGCTGTCGACGTTGCTCTCCCTGGCCGACCCGGGGGAGCGGATCGTCTGCGTCGAGGAGGCCGGGGAGCTCGCCCCGCAGCACCCGCACGTCGTGCGGCTGCTCGCCCGGCGGGCGAACGTCGAGGGCGCCGGTGCCGTCGACCTGGCGGACCTGGTCCGCGAGGCCCTGCGGATGCGGCCCGACCGCGTCGTCCTCGGGGAGTGCCGCGGGGCGGAGGTCCGGGAGGTGCTGAGCGCCCTGAACACCGGGCACGACGGCGGGTGCACGACCGTGCACGCCAACGCGGTGGCCGACGTGCCGGCGCGGCTCACGGCCCTGGGGGCGCTCGCGGGCCTGTCGCGTGACGCCGTCGCCGCGCAGGCCGCCAGCGCGTTCCACGCGGTGCTGCACCTGCGGCGCGACGGCGGCCGTCGGCGGGTCGCCGAGGTCGGGGTGGTCGACCGGCTCGACGGCGCGGGCGGGCTGCACGTCCGGACCGGGCTCGTCGTCGCGGCGGACGGCCGGGTCGGTGCCGGACCGAGCTGGCCCGCGCTCGCCCGACGCGCGGGACTCACCGGCGACCGCACGCCCACGGGCCCCGGGTGATCCGCGCCGCCCCCGGTCTGGGTGGGTCCGTGCTGGTCGGGGTGCCCGTCGCCGCCGCGGTGCTCCTCGCCGGCGGGACCGGTGCCGCCCGCACCCGGGTGCGGGCGGGTCCGGTGCGGGGCCCGCGCGGCGCGGCACCCCGAGGCCGTCGCGTGCCGCGGCGCGACCCGGGCGCGGCGCTCGCCGCGGCGGTCGCGACGGCGGCGGCCGAGCTCCGGGCCGGGCGGTCGCCCGCCGGGGCCTGGCAGGTCGCGCTCGGGATCCCGGTGCCCCCCGACGGGGTGCCGCTGCTCGACGACGCGGTCGCCGCGCTGGTGGGCCCGCCTCGGGCCGGCGGCGCGAGGAGTGTCCGGTGGGCGGGGGTACCCGACGGTGGCGCGGCCCTGGAGCGGCAGGTCGCGGGCGTGCTCGCCGCCACCCGGCTGGCGACCGTCCTCGGAGCCCCGCTCGCCCAGGTCCTCGACGCGGCCGCCCGCACCCTCGCCCAGGACACGGAGGTCGAGGCGGGGATCCGCGCGGCGCTCGCGGGCCCCCGGCAGACGACGCGCCTGCTCACCGGTCTGCCGCTCGTCGGGGTCGCCCTCGGGTCGGTGCTCGGCGCGGACGTCCTGGGCGTGCTGCTCGGCGGAGGCCCGGGCACCGCCGCCGGCCTGCTCGGGCTCGTGCTCGTCGCCGCGGGGCGGAGGTGGGTGGCGGTGATGACCGCTGCTGCCCGGCGTGCCGGGGACGCGGCGCGGGCCGGGCACGCGCAGCGCGGGAGCGGGTGACGTGCGCGCCGTGCTGCTCGTCCTGGCCGTGCTCGCCGCGTCCGCCCACCTGCGCCCCCGGGCGCGGCGGCTCCCGGGCCCGGGGGCGCTCTCCGGGCGGGGCAGGGCCTCGGGCGGGGATGCGGTGCGCGGCGGGGACCGGGGGACCGGTCGGGGCGCCCGGCCGGGTGCCCGACGCGGGCCCGTGGCCGGTCCGGCGGACCCGCGTCGACGCCCCGGACCCGCCCCGGACTCCGTGACGATCCTCGACCTGCTCGTGGTCGCGGTGGAGGCGGGCGCGTCGGTGCCCGACGCCGTGGGCGCGGTCGGCGACGTCCTCGTCGACCCCGTCGGCGCGGACCTGCGCGCGGCGGCCGGTGCCCTGCGCCTCGGCGCCCCGTGGGCCGCCGCGTGGGCCCGGGCACCTGGGTTCGGCGAGGCGCTGGCACCGCTGGAGTCCGCGTGGAGCACCGGCGCGGGTGCGGCCCCGGCTCTCCGCGCCGCCGCTGCCGGTCTGCGTCGTGAGCGTGAGCGCGCCGCGCGCGAGGCGGCGGCCCGGCTCGGGGTGCGGATCGTGCTGCCCCTCGGGCTGTGCTTCCTTCCGGCCTTCGTGCTGATCGGTCTGGTCCCGGTCCTGGTGTCGCTCGCCGGGACGCTGCTGCGGTGAGCAGCAGATCCGTGCGGCTCGTCGCGGCCCGTGGGACAGGCGGCGTGCGGGCGCCGAACCCTCCACAGGCCGGTCGCCCGCGCGTCGTCCCCAGGATCGCGCGCTCGGGACCAGGAGCGCCGAGCCGACGGCAGCACAGTCGGAGTGCGGGCGGCGACGGGCTGCCCGGCGGACTCGAGGAGGACACGATGGCTGACGGCACGGGTGACCGGGTGGACGGACGGGGAGCGCGAACGGCGCGCGCGGTTCGGGTCGTGCGTCGGCGCCGTCGGGGAGCGACGGACCGGGGACGAGCTCCCGGTCGGTCGTCGGGGGTGGTCCGGTTCGCGAGGCACGTCCGGCGCGGACGCCTCGGACGCGCGGTCGCGGCCCGGGCGCGCGCGGTCCGCCGGGGGGTGCCGGGCGTGCCGGCCGACGCGGGGATGGCCACCGCCGAGTACGCGATCGTGATGATCGCGGCGGTGGGGTTCGCCGGCCTGCTCGTCGTCATCCTCACGAGCCCGGAGATCCGCGAGGCCCTCACGTCGCTGGTGCGCGGTGCGCTGTCGGTGTGAGGCGGGCGAGCCACGTGCCCCCGGGCCGTCCCGGGTGCGCCGCCGTCCCGACGGTGACGAGGGCTCGGTGACCGCGGAGATGGCGGTCGTCCTGCCGGTCGTCGCGCTGCTGGTCGGTGTGGTCGTCGCCCTCGCGTCGATCGCCGCGACCCAGCTGCGGTGCGCTGACGCCGCCCGGTCGGGTGCGCGGGCCGCGGCGCTCGGCGAGGACGACGCTGCCGTGGCCCGGGTCGCACGACGCATCGCCGGCGACGGCGCGCAGGCCGCGGTCGGACGCGGCGACGGGTGGGTCGTCGTGACCGTGGAGGTGGCGGTCGGGCCGACGGTGCCGCTGCTCGGCGGCGTCGTGGCGCACGGGACCGCGACCGCACGGGAGGAGCCGTGACGGCTGGCTGGCGGGCCGACCGGGCGACCCCCCGTACCGACCGTGGGAGCCCGCTCGACCGGGCGACTCGTTCCGACCGGGCGACCCGCCCCGACCGCCGCGACCGTGGCTCGGCGTCGGTGCTCGTGCTCGGGCTCCTGGCGGTCGTGGCCGTGCTCGCCGGGGCGCTGGGGGCGCTCGCGGGCGCGCAGGCCGCCCGGTGGCGGGCCCAGACGGCGGCGGACCTCGGTGCGATCGCGGGCGCACAGGCGGCGCGGCGGGCCGTCGAGGACGCGTGCGCCGTCGCCGGACTCGTCGTCGGGCGGAACGGTGCCGACCTCGCCACCTGCGGCGTCCGGGCGGGCGGGGTGGTCGAGGTGCGGGCGACGGTGCCGTTCGGCCCGGGGGAGGCCTCGGCCACCGCGCGGGCGGGCCCGCAGGCGGCCCGGGTGAGGACGGTGGCGGACCCGTGAGGTCCTGCGGCTGGACCCTGCCACCGTGTCAGGGTGTGGGGTCATGGACATGACCCGTTCCGAGGCGAGGCTGTTCACGATCGGGGAGTTCTCCCGGCTGACGCGGATCAGCGTGCGGATGCTCCGGCACTACGACGACCACGGGCTGCTGCCCCCGGCCGCCGTCGACCCGTTCACCGGGTACCGCTCGTACTCCCCGGAGCAGCTGCGGACCGCGGCGCGCGTGTGCGCGTTGCGGGACGCGGGCTTCGCGGTCGCGCAGATCGCGCGGCTGCTGCCGGAGGACCGCGCCGCGGTCGTGCGGCAGGCGCTCGACGACCAGCGCGCCCGCCTGGAGGCGGACGCGGACGACGTCCGTCGGCGCATCGAGCGGGTCGACCACCTCATCACCGCGCTGGAGGAGTCCGTCATGTCCGTCGACGTCCGTCGCACCACCCTGCCCGGCATCCCCGTCGCCGCCTTGCGCGGCACGATCCCCACCTACGCCGACGAGGGGCTGCTCTGGCAGCGGCTCGGCGCGGCGCTCGGGGCGGCGCGAGCCGTCCCCGTCCCCGGAGGCTGCGCGGGGGCGACCTTCCACGACGACGGCTTCCGGGAGCGCGACGTCGACGTCGAGGTGTGGCTGGAGGTCGCCGGCCCGTTCGGCGGCGCGGACGACCTGCGGTTCGTCGAGCTGCCCGACCGGGACGTCGTCACGGCGACGTTCACCGGCCCGTACGACCAGGTCGGTGCGGTGACCGTCGCCCTCGGCGACTGGATCGCGGCGCACGACCTGGAGATGGACGGGCCGATGTTCGACGTCTACCGGGTCGGCCCGGCGCAGGAGCAGGACCCGTCCCGCTGGGTGACCGAGGTGTGCCAGCCGGTGCGCGACCGCTGACCGGTCCGGTGCCGGGGCCGGGTCAGGCCGTTGGGGCGTGCGACAGGACGACGTCGAGCAGGCGCACGGCCGCGGCCTTCTCCAGCGGGTTGTTGCCGTTCCCGCACTTGGGGGACTGCACGCACGCCGGGCACCCGGTCCGGCACGGGCAGGTCGCGATGGCCTCGCGGGTCGCCCGCAGCCAGGTCGCGCCGAGGGCGTAGCCGCGCTCCGCGAAGCCCGCGCCGCCGGGGTACGCGTCGTGCACGAAGACCGTCGCCTGCTCGGTGTCGACGTGGAGCGCGGTCGACACCCCGCCGAGGTCCCAGCGGTCGCACGTCGCGAGCAGCGGCAGCAGTCCGATGGACGCGTGCTCGGCGGCGTGCAGGGCGCCGGGCGCGGTCTCCAGGGTCACGCCGGCGCGCTCGAGCACCTCGGCCGGGGCGGTCCACCAGACCGCGGTGGTCGGCAGGGTCCGGGCGGGCAGGTCCAGCAGCTCCGAGCCGAGCACCTCCATGTCGGGGATGCGCTTGCGCTGGTAGCTCAGCACCTGCGTGGTGACGTCGACCGCCCCGAACCCCCAGGTCACCGGGCCCCACCGCCGCTCGTGGGTGGTGGACCGGATCTCGGTGGACGTCACCCACCGGGCCCAGGTCCCGTAGTCGACGTCGCGACGGTCCACCAGCGCGACGCCGTCCGCCAGGTGCAGCTCGGACACCACGTACGTCGCGCCCTGGTGGACGTAGACCGCGCCGGCGTGGACGGTCGAGTCGGCCGCGGCGGAGTCCACGGTCCCGAGGAGCCGGCCGGTGGACGCCTCGACGACGCGCACGGGGTCACCACCGGTCCCGCGGAGGTCGGTGAGCCGCGCGGCCTGCTCCGCGTGCGTCCAGTACCAGCCGGACGGGCGCCGGCGCAGCGCCCCCCGGGCCACGAGGACGTCCAGCAGCTCACGCGTCCCCGGGCCGAACAGGTCGAGCTCCTCGGTGCGGATCGGGGTCTCCGCGGCGGCGGAGCACAGGTGCGGCGCGAGCACGTACGGGTTGGCGGGGTCGAACACGGTCGCCTCCACCGGGGCGTCGAGCGCCGCCTCGGGGTGGTGCACGAGGAACGTGTCGAGCGGGTCCTCGCGGGCCACCAGGACGACGAGCCCGTCGGCGCCCGCGCGGCCCGCACGCCCGGCCTGCTGCCACAGGGAGACGCGGGTCCCGGGCCAGCCGGCGATGACCACGGCGTCCAGCCCGGAGATGTCGACGCCGAGCTCGAGCGCGTTCGTGGTGGCCAGGGCCCGCAACCGCCCGGTGCGGATCGCCTGCTCCAGGGCGCGGCGCTCCTCCGGGAGGTAGCCGCCGCGGTAGGCGGCGACGGCGGCGGCCAGCTCCGGGTCGACCTCGCGCAGGTGCTCCCGGGTGACGGTCGCGACCGACTCGGCGGCCCGCCGCGACCGGGTGAACGCGAGGGTCCGGGCGCCGGCGGCGGTGAGGTCCGCCAGCAGGTCCGCGACCTCGGCGGTGGCGGATCGGCGGGGCCGGTCGGGGTCGTCGGCGACCAGGTCCTCGCCGGTGCCGAGCGGTCCCGACCCCTCGCGGGCGGGCCCGACCGACCCGGCGTCGGGGCCGGTGGCCGGTGCCGCGGTCGCCGCGTCCGGCCCACCGGGCGCGACCGGGTCCGACGCCCCGCCCGCCCGGTCGACGTCCACCGGCGGCTCGTCGAGCGGCAGCGCCCACGGATCGTCCTCGGGGAGCAGCCCGCTCCACGGGCCCTCGGCGGCCGGGACCTCCGGCGGCTGCCAGAGCGCGATCGTCTTGCGGCCGGCGGGGGAGGCGTCGTCGGCGACGGAGACGACGTCCTGCGGCAGCACGCCGATGAGCCGCGCGGCGCTCGCGGCGGGCTCGGCGGTGGTCGCGGACGCCAGCAGGAACACCGGGTCGGCGCCGTAGATCCCCGCGACGCGGCGCAGCCGGCGCAGCACCGCGGCGACGTGGGCGCCGAACACCCCGCGGAACGCGTGGCACTCGTCGAGCACCACGTACCGCAGGGAGCCGAGCAGCCGGGCGTACCGGCGGTGCTGGGGCAGCAGGGCGAAGTGCAGGAAGTCCGGGTTGGTCAGCACCACGTCGGCGTGCTCCTGCACCCACCGGCGCTCCTCCTGCGCGGTGTCGCCGTCGCAGGTCGACACGCGCACTTCCCGCACCCGGGCGGCCCGCAGGACGCCGTCGAGGGCGTGCAGCTGGTCGGCGGCGAGCGCCTTGGTCGGGCAGAGGTACAGCACGGAGCCGCGGCGGGCGACGGTCTCGATCCGGCCCGGGTCGAGGGTGCGGGCGGCGGCCTGCGCGCGGACGGCCGACAGCGAGGGCAGCCAGAACGCCAGCGACTTGCCCGACCCCGTGGAGGTCGACAGCACGGTGTGCCGGCCGGACCAGGCTGCCTCGGCCGCCTCGGCCTGGTGGCGCCACGGCCGGTCGACGCCCAGCGACCGGTACCCGGCGACCAGGTCCGCGTCCGCCCACGTGGGCCAGTCCACGGCGGTCCCGGCGCGGGCGGGCAGGTGCCGGACGTGTGTGAGCCGGTCCGCGCGCCGCCCACCGGCGAGCAGCACGTCGAGCAGCTCACCGGTCGCGACCACGGCACCATCCTCGCCCCTGCCGACGCGGTCCGCGGACGACGCCGAGCGGGGGACCGTGGACGGCGCCGCGGGGCAGGATGGGGCCGTGGCTGCGCACACCGACCTGAACTGCGACCTCGGCGAGGGCTACGGCCCCTGGACGCTCGGCGAGCCCGGCACGGACGACGCGCTGCTCGACGTGGTGACCAGCGCGAACGTCGCGTGCGGGTTCCACGCGGGCGACCCGGCGATCATGGCGGCGCGCTGCGCGACCGCCGTCGCGCGCGGCGTCGCGGTCGGTGCGCACGTCGGGTACCGGGACCTGGTCGGGTTCGGGCGGCGCGCGCTGGACGTGCCCGCCGACGTGCTGACGGCGGAGGTCGCGTACCAGGTGGGGGCGCTGCAGGCGGTGGCGCGGGGCGTCGGCGCCCGGGTCGGGTACGTCAAGCCGCACGGGGCGCTCTACCACCGGGTGGTCGGCGACGACGAGCAGGCGCGCGCGGTGGTGGCCGGGATCGTCGGGACCGACCCGGGTCTGGCCGTCGTGGGGATGCCGGGGTCGGCGGTGCTGCGGCACGCGTCGGCCGCGGGCCTGCGGACGGTGCCCGAGGCGTTCGTGGACCGGGGGTACCGGGCGGACGGGACGCTCGCGCCGCGGGGCACCGCCGGGGCGCTGGTCACGGACCCCGAGGAGGCCGCGGCCCGAGCCGTCCGGCTGGTGCTCGAGGGCGTCGTGCGTTCGGTCGACGGGACGGAGGTGCCGGTCGCGGCGGACTCGCTGTGCGTGCACTCCGACACACCCGGCGCGGTGCCGGTGGCACGGGCGGTGCGCGCGGCCCTGGAGCGGGCCGGCGTGGTGCTGCGGCCCGCGGCGCCGTGACCCACCGCGCCGTGCCCGACCGCGCCGTGCCCGTCCGCGCCGTGCCCGTCCGCGCGGTGCCGTACGGCCCGGACGGGGTGCTCGTCGACCTGCCGGACCTGGACGCGGTGCGTGCGCTCGACGAGGTGCTCCGGGCCGACCCGCCGCCGGGTGCCGTCGACGTCGTGCCCGCCGCGCGCACGCTCCTGGTCCGGTTCGCGGACCGGTCGTGGGTGGCGCGCGGGCTGGTCGCGCTGACGGCGACCGCCGGTGCGCTCGCGGCGACCGGTGCGCTCGCGGCGACCGGTGCGCTCGCGGCGACCGGCGGTCCACCGGCGCACCCCGCGCCCGCGGCGACCGGCGGTCTACCGACGCACCCCGCGCCCGCGGCCCCGCCCGTCGAGCTCCCCGTCCGCTACGACGGCCCGGACCTCGCCGAGGTCGCCGCGCTGACCGGCCTCACGGAGGCGGAGGTCGTCCGGCGGCACGCGGCGGCGACGTACACGGTGGCGTTCGGCGGGTTCGTGCCCGGGTTCGCCTACCTCAGCGGGCTCGACCCCGCGCTGCACGTCCCCCGCAGGTCCTCGCCGCGCGAGCGCGTCCCGGCGGGGTCGGTGGCGGTCGCGGGGAAGCTCGCGGCGGTCTACCCGTCGGCGACGCCGGGCGGGTGGCGGCTGCTCGGCACCTGCGACGTGCCGCTGTTCGACGTCGACCGCGACCCGCCGGCGCTGCTCGCGCCCGGCACGCGGGTGCGGTTCGTCCCCGCGGGGTCGCCGGCGGCACCCGTCGCCGCGCGAGTCGCCGTTCGCACGCCGACGCCGCCGACCGGGGGCGTCGTCGAGGTCCGCGACCCCGGCGTGCTCGCCCTCGTCCAGGACCGGGGCCGCCCGGCCCTGGCCGCGGTCGGCGTGGGGCGGTCCGGCGCCGCGGACGCCCGTGCGGCGCGTCAGGCGAACCGGCTCGTCGGGAACTCCGGGGACGCGGCCGTCCTCGAGGTGCTGCTCGGGGGCGTCGAGCTGGGCTTCCCGGCGGGTGGGGTGCTGGCGCTGACCGGGGCCGAGGTCCCGGCCCGGCTCGACGGGCGCCCGGTCGCCCCGCGGACCGCGACCCGCGTCCCGCCCGGGGCGGTGCTGCGGACCGGGCACGCGGTGCACGGGCTGCGCGTGTACGTCGCGGTGCGCGGTGGCCTGGAGGTGCCGGCGGTGCTGGGGTCGCGGTCGTCGGACCAGCTGTCCGGGATCGGCCCGCCACCGGTGCGCGCCGGCGACGTGCTCCCGGTCGGCGCCCGGGTGGAGGCGGCCGCGCAGCCGTGGCCCGACCCGCCGTCGCCCCGGTCGGACCCGGCGGAGCTGGCGGTGCTCCCGGGCCCGCGGCCGGACTGGTTCGCGCCGGGCGGGCTCGCCGCCCTGGGCCGGCGGGTGTACACCGTCACCCCCGCGAGCAACCGGGTGGCGCTGCGGCTCGACGGCCCGCCGGTCGAACGGGTGAATCGTGGCGAGCTTCCCGTCGGAGCCCCTGGTGCCCGGCGCGGTGCAGGTCCCGCCCGACGGCCGACCGGTCGTGTTCGGCGCGGACCACCCGGTGACCGGCGGTTACCCGGTGCTGGCGGTGCTGACCGACGCGGCCCGGGACGTCGCCGGTCAGCTGCGTCCGGGCGACGCGGTGCGGCTGGTCCCCCGGGGATGACCGCGGTCCCGGGGCCCGGTCGGACACGCGCCCGGAGCAGAACGCCGTCGCACGCCCCACGGTCTGTTTGAATGCTCCCAGCGGGAGGGGAGCCCAGGTGGACGTGAGCGTGGCCAGCAGGACCGTGGACGGTCGGACCGTCGTCGACGTGTCGGGCGAGATCGACGTGTACACCGCGCCTGCCCTGCGCGAGAAGCTCACGTCCCTGGTCGACCAGGGTCACGTGGACCTGGTCGTGAACCTGACGGACGTGCGGTTCATGGACTCCACCGGCCTCGGTCTGCTGGTCGGCGTGCTCAAGCGCGTCCGCGGCGCCGACGGCCGGCTGCAGCTGGTGATCGACTCCGAGCGGCTGCTCAAGGTCTTCCGGATCACGGCGCTGACCCAGGTGTTCACCATCCGCGAGACCGTCGACGCGGCGCTCGCGGACCAGCCCGCCGACTGATCCGCGACCGCCCGGGGTCAGGGGACCAGGCTCGTCAGCGAGCCGTCGGCGCCCACGGCGACGAGCGTGCCGTCGACCTCGTGCACCTGGACCGTCGGGTCGAGCGCGAGCTCCCAGGCGACGGATCCGGTGCGGAGGTCGACCGCCCGGAGGCCCGCGAGGTCGTCGACGACCAGGCGCTCGCCGTCCACCCCGACGATGTTCCCGGCCGGCGTGCGCCAGAGCTCCGTGCCGGTCGTGGCGTCGACGGCGACGAGCTCCTCCTGGCCCACGAGCACCACGGTGCGGCCCGCCACGGCCTGCACGGCGGTGGTGCCCGGCACGGACCAGACGACCTCGCCCGACGCGGGGTCGACCGCGCGCACGCGCCGGTCGGCGGAGTCGGCCGGATCCGGCCACACGAGCAGGGGCACGTCGAGGTCGGGCGCGGGCGCCCACACCCCGGGCGTGGCCGCGTACCCGGCGGGGAGCGTCAGGTCCCGCCCGTCGGGGCCCGCGGCGTGCAGGTTGCCGTCGGCCGCGTACCCGGTCACCCAGCCGTCGGGGCGCACCCCACCCGGTCGGTTCAGCGACCCGCCGACCTGGCGCCCGCTCCTCGCGTCGACGACGAACGAGTACTGCGGCGCCTCGACGAGCACGTACGCACCCGCGCGTCGCCACTGGACCACCCCGTCGCCGACCCCGTCGCCGGCGGCACCCGGCAGCGTGAACCCGCCCCGCACGGCGCCCGTGACGAGGTCGCGCACCTCGACGAGCACGTCGGTGCCGGTGACGGCGTGCACGACGACGGCGTCGGCGGCGAGAGCGATGCCCGACCCGCCCGGTCCGGCCTCCCGGACCACTTCCCCGGTCCCCGGGTCGCGCAGCTGGACCACGCGGGCGCCGTCGCCGCCCCCCTGGCAGACGAGGAGCCCGTCGTGGACGCCGGCGCACGCGTCGACCGCGTCGCCGGGCGGTCCGTCCAGGGTCCAGCGGACGGTCCCGTCGTCCGCGCCGAGGCCGACGAGGTCCTCGTCCTCCGGGATGCCCGCGGCGACCAGCCACGTCCCGCCTGCGGCGAGGGCGCGGAACGCCGGGTAGGAGTGCGGGGAGGCCGTCACGTCCCCGAGGAGGGGCAGCGCGCCCGGGTACCCCGACGCGGCGGGCCAGATGCTGCTCGGCGGCACGGTCCAGGCGGCGCGGGGGGCGGACGGGTAGGACCGCAGGACGCCGGTGGTCCCGGTGACGTCCGGCGCCGTCGGGGGCGCGCTCGTCACCGGGCTGCTCGGCGTGGGATCGGGCGTGGGGTCCGGAGCGGGGGTGGGGGTGGGGGTCGACCGCGTGGGCGACGTGGTCGGGGTGCCCGCCGGTCGGGGCTCGGGCCGGTCGGCCAGCGCGGACCCGGTGAGGACCAGGCTGGTCACCGCCGCGATGCCCGCGACGGTGGTCAGGGCCCCGCGCCGTCGGCGTGCGCGGCTCGACTGCCGCGTGATCGACGACACGGACAGCCCGTCGCCGCGGCGCTGCCGGTCGATCTGCTCGTCGGCGGCGCTCCGGGCGAGGTCGCCGAAGCTGGTGTGCAGGTCGCGCTCGTTCATCGCCGGTCCTCCGTCGTCGCTCGCACCTCGACCGTCTCGTGGGCGGCGGACGCGTCGCCCATCAACGCCCCGAGGCGTCTCGTCCCGTCCGACAGGTACCGCTTGACCGCGCCCTCGGAGAGCTGCAGCCGCGCCGCGATGCCCGCGACGGTGAGGTCCTCGTAGAACCGCAGCACCACGCACGCCCGCTCCCGGGGGCTCAGGTGCCGCAGCGCCGACGCCAGGTCGGCGGCCACGTCGGTGGCGGCCTCGCGCGCCGGCTCGGACTCGGGGGTCGCGAGCAGGTGCACGCGCCGCTGCCACAGCCGTCGTCGCCGGTACTGGTCCAGGTACGTGGACAGCACGGCCCGGCGCACGTACGCCTCGAGCGACTCGATGTCCGCACCTGCCCGCCACCGGGACCAGGCCTTCGCCAGCGCGTCCTGGACCAGGTCCTGGGCGCTGTCGTGGTCACCCGTCAGCAGCCGGGCGTACCCGACGAGGGCCGGCCCCCGTTCCGCGACGAACGTCGCCACCTGCTCCTGCCACGCCACGTGGTCCCCCTCGTCGTCCGCCCGCGTCCGCGGGTGGTCCCGGTGATCCTGTCGTGAGGTGGGACGAGCGCCTCGGGCGGAACGTTGGGGGCCGGCGGCGGTTCACCCGGTCGGCGCACCCGGGCCCGCCGACCGTGCTGGCGGGCCCGGGTGCCCGGTCACCCGACGACGAGCGTGGCGCGTCCGGCGGGCACGGACGCCCACAGCACCTCCTGGGGTCCCGCCACCGGCATGACCTCGACGGCGATGACGACCTCGTAGGTGCCGGCACCCAGCGGGACGTCCGAGGTGTACACGGGCTCACCCGGGACGCAGGCGACCGGCTCGTACACGGGCTCCGTGAAGTCCAGCGGGAGGCCGCCGGCGAGCTCGTAGAGCGCCCCGCCCTCGTAGTACAGGGGCGTGTTGCCGACGATCCGGCCCTCGCTCAGGGCCAGGAGGTGGACGGCGCCGACCATGATCGTCATGCGCCCTCCGCCCTCGTAGGTGAGGCTCGACGTGACCGAGGCGAGGTCGGCCGGGGTCAGCGTCGCCCCCACGAGGTCGGAGGACAGGTGCACCGGGTTCGCGGGGTCGGCCACCGGAGCGGGGTCGCCGCAGGTGAGCGGCGGTGACGCGACCGGTGCGCGCGGGGGCTCGCCGGCGAAGGGCAGGGGTGCCATCGCGTCCGCGGTCCCGGTGACCGTGATCGTCGTCGGCGTGCCGACGGCGGTCGCCGGGGTGCCCAGCTCGGCGACCAGGTCCTCGGCGTCGCGCCGGACGCCGTCGGGGCCGGTCAGCGCCTCCCAGGACGACCCCAGGGCGACCACGTCGGACCACGGCAGGATCTCGTAGTCCCCGGCCGGCAGCGGGGCGCCCGCGCTCACGCCCGGCTGGGTCTCGGGGCCGCACACGGCCAGGGGGAGCCAGTCGACCCCGATCGGGACGTCCGACCCACCGTCCTCGTCGACGACCCAGGTGTCGCGCCCGACCGACGTGCTGCCGACGACCACGCCGTCCCGCAGCACGGAGACGCGCGCCCCGCCGGGGTGGACGGCGCCGTACCTGCCGTACTCGCCGACGCCGACCTCCGAGGTCACGGCGACCGCGCCGCCCGCGACGGCGGAGGTCACGTACGGGACGGCGGTGGCGGAGAACGCCGGGTCGACGGGGGCCGCCGGTGCGGAGGTGGCGAGGGACCCGCACGCGCCGAACGGCAGCGTCGGGTCGCCGGTGGGGAGGACGACGGCGGGCGTCTCCGGCGTGGCACTCGGTGTGGGGCTCGGTGTGGGCGTCGGCGTCGGCGCCGGGGTGGTCGAGGGCACCGGGGTCGGCGCCGCGGGCTGCGGGGGGGCCTCCTGCGCGAGCGCGAGTCCCCCGAGCACGACGCCGGTGAGGACGACCATGCCGCCCACGGTCCCGGCGGCGGCCCGGACGGCGCGGCGGCGTCGGACGCGACGGACGGTCGGGGGCAGCAGCGTGCCGGCGCCCGCGGTGGCACGGGCGCGGTGCGCGCCGGCCGCGTCGGCGGCGAGGTCGCGCAGGGCGGTCTCCAGGTCCTGGTTCATCGTGCGCCGCCCTTCGCGGTCGGGAGGTCCTCGGCGGTGAGCCCGGGCTGCTCGCCGAGCAGCGGGGCCAGGGTGCGGTTCGCGTCGTGGAGGTAGCGGCCGACGGCGCCGTCGGAGAGCTCCAGCCGGACGGCGATGTCGTGCACGGGCAGGTCCTCGTAGAACCGCAGGACCACGCACGCGCGCTGCCGCGGGCTGAGGTGGGTGAGGGCCCGGAGCACCGCGTCGCGGTCGTCCGCACCGCGGTCCGCGTCGCCGGAGAAGCTCGGGCGCGGCGACCAGGTGCGCGACGTCGTGCCACCGCCGCGACCGGCGTCGGCCGTCGACGAACGCGTGCAGCATGCAGCGGCGCACGTACGCCTCGAGCCACGCGACGTCGGCACCGGCGCGTCGGCGCGTCCAGGTGCGGACGAGCCCCTCCTGCACGAGGTCCTCGGCGGCAGCGAGGTCGCCGGTCAGGAGGTAGGCGTACCCCACGAGCGCGTCACCCCGCTCCCGCACGAAGTCCTCGAGCTGTCGTTCCCAGGCCACGGCCGTCCCCCCTGTCGTCCTCTGCACCACCTTGTCGCCCGCTCAGACGTCCCGCGGCACCGGAACCTTGGGGGTGTCACCCGAACGGCGCAACGAGGACCGAGGACGTTCTTCCCTTTTCCGGACAACCCGGACGCGTCTGGCTACAGTGGCCCCCTCACGCGGCAACGGAGCGGCGTGTACCCACCGGCCGCGGCCTGTGCAGGGCCCGCGGCTGCGTCCGAGGAGGATGCATGGTCGAGCTCGGGTCCGGCAGTCTCGTGGTCGTCGCCGTCATCGCCGCCCTGGCGGTCGCAGCCCTGGTCGTCGCGGTGGTGCTCCGCCGTCAGGTGCTCGCGGCCGACGAGGGGTCGGCGTCGATGCAGGCGATCGCCGCCGCCATCCAGGAGGGCGCGTCGGCGTACCTCGCCCGCCAGCTGCGGACGCTGGTGCTGTTCGCGGTCGTCGTGTTCGCGCTGCTGTTCCTGCTGCCCGGCGACGCGGGGGTCAAGATCGGCAGGTCGGTGTTCTTCCTGATCGGGGCGGGCTTCTCGGCGTCGATCGGCTACCTCGGGATGTGGTTGGCGACGCGCGCGAACGTGCGGGTCGCGGCGGCGGCGTCGCTGCCGGGCGGTCGGGCCGAGGGGGCGCGGATCGCCCTGCGGACCGGTGGCGTCGTCGGGATGTCCGTCGTCGGCCTGGGCCTGCTGGGCGCGGCGGTCGTGGTGCTGCTGTACCGGGGCGAGGCGCCGGCGGTGCTGGAGGGCTTCGGGTTCGGCGCGGCGCTGCTGGCGATGTTCATGCGGGTCGGCGGCGGGATCTTCACCAAGGCGGCCGACGTCGGCGCCGACCTGGTGGGCAAGGTCGAGCAGGGCATCCCCGAGGACGACCCGCGCAACGCCGCGACGATCGCGGACAACGTGGGGGACAACGTCGGCGACTGCGCGGGCATGGCCGCGGACCTGTTCGAGTCGTACGCGGTGACCCTGGTGGCGGCGCTGATCCTCGGGCGGGCGGCGTTCGGCGAGCAGGGGCTGGTGTTCCCGCTGGTCGTCACGGCGATCGGCGCGCTCGTCGCGGGGCTCGGGGTGCTGGTGACGCGGGTGCGCGGCGACGAGAGCGGGCTGACCGCGATCAACCGCGGGTTCGCGATCGCGGCGGTCGCGGGCGCGGTGCTGGCGGCGGTGGCGGCGTTCGCGTACCTGCCGTCGTCGTTCACCGAGCTGGCGGGCACGGCCGGGCTGGGCGCCGACGACGGCGACCCGCGGGTGGTCGCCGCGGGCGCGGTGGCGATCGGTGTCGTGCTGGCCGGCCTGATCCTGTGGGTCACCGGGTACTTCACCGGGACGACGTCCAAGCCGACGATCCACGTCGCGCGGACCTCCCAGACGGGCGCGGCGACGGTCGTGCTGTCCGGCATCGGCGTCGGGTTCGAGTCGGCCGTCTACACCGCGGGCATCATCGCGGCGGCGATCTGCGGGGTGTTCCTGCTGTCCGGCGGCTCGATCGCGCTGTCGCTGTTCGCGGTGGCGCTCGCGGGCTGCGGGCTGCTGACGACCGTCGGGGTGATCGTCGCGATGGACACGTTCGGACCGGTGAGCGACAACGCGCAGGGCATCGCCGAGATGTCCGGCGACGTCACCGAGGAGGGCGCGCAGATCCTCACCGACCTCGACGCCGTCGGGAACACGACGAAGGCCGTCACCAAGGGCATCGCGATCGCCACCGCGGTGCTCGCGGCCACGGCGCTGTTCGGCTCCTACGCGGACGCCGTCGCGGGGGCGGTGTCGCGGCTGTCGCTGACCGAGGTGCCCGGCGACATCGTCCTGGCGATGACGGACTACCAGGTGATCAGCCCGGTGACGCTCGTCGGGGTGATCCTCGGCGGGGCGACCGTCTTTCTGTTCTCCGGCCTGGCGATCGACGCGGTGACCCGCGCGGCCGGCGCGATCGTGTTCGAGGTGCGCCGCCAGTTCCGCGAGCACCCCGGGATCATGACCGGCGCCGAGCGGCCCGAGTACGGCAAGGTCGTCGACATCTGCACCCGGGACTCGCTGCGCGAGCTCGCGACGCCCGGGCTGCTCGCGGCGTCCGCGCCGGTGGCGGTCGGGTTCGGGCTCGGCATCGGGCCGCTCGCGGGGTTCCTGGCCGGGGCGATCGGGTCGGGCGTGCTGATGGCGGTGTTCCTCGCGAACTCCGGCGGCGCGTGGGACAACGCGAAGAAGCTCGTCGAGGACGGCCGGTACGGCGGCAAGGGCTCGCCCGCGCACGCCGCGGTCGTCATCGGCGACACCGTCGGCGACCCGTTCAAGGACACCGCGGGCCCGGCGATCAACCCGCTGATCAAGGTGATGAACCTGGTCGCGCTGCTGATCGCCCCGGCCGTGGTCACGGTGAGCATCGGCGACGACGCGAACCAGGTGCTCCGGCTGACCATCGCGGTGCTGGCGGCGCTGATCGCGTTCGGGGCGGTCGTGGTGTCCCGGCTGCGGGCGGCGCGCGTCGACGAGGAGGCGCGGCTCGAGCGGGAGGTCAGCCTGCCGGCGTGACGTCTGGTCGACGTCCGGGCGTGCGTCCGGCAGGGTGGGTGGCATGAGCCGACCGCGCCGCTCCACCCCGCCCGTCGCCCGCCGCGCCCTCGTCGGGGTCGCGCTCGTCGGGCTGCTCGTCCCGCTGGCCGCCTGCTCCGGCGGGGGCGACGCCCAGGCGTTCTGCGAGGGCGGCGAGGACGCCATCACCCAGATCGACGCCGCGGGGTCCCTCGGCAACGACCCCGAGGCGTTCGCGGCGGCGATCGGCGAGGCGCGGGACAAGTTCGAGGCCGTCGAGGCGCCGGACGAGATCGCCGACGACTGGCAGGTGTTCACGGACATGTTCGGGCAGCTCGACGACGCCCTGTCCGACATCGACGTCACCGACCAGGAGGCCTTCACCGCGGCGATCGCGGAGTTCTCCCAGAGCGCCGACTCCGAGGACCTCACGACCGCCGGGGACGACCTCAGCACGTACATCACCGAGAACTGCGACGCCTGATCCCGTGCGCCTGCACCTCGTCCGGCACGGTCAGACCGGCTCGAACCTCGTCTCGGCGCTGGACACCGCCGCGCCGGGCGCGCCGCTGACCGCCGAGGGCGAGCGCCAGGCGCGGGCGGTCGGCGACGCGTTCGCGTCCGAGCCGCTGGAGGCGGTCTACGCCTCGCACCTCGACCGGGCCCGGGCCACGGCCGCCGCCGTCGCCCGCCCGCACGGCCTGGACGTGCAGGTCCGCGAGGGCCTGCGGGAGGTCGCCGCCGGGGAGCTGGAGATGCGGACCGACCCCTCCTCCGTGGAGCGGTACCTGCGGACGATGCTCGCCTGGGCGGGCGGCGACCTGTCCGCGCGGATGCCCGGCGGCGAGACCGGCCGCGCCACGCTCGACCGGTTCGAGGCGGTCGTCGAGGAGATCCGCGCCGGCGGGGCGTCGACCGTCGCGGCGGTCAGCCACGGTGCGGTGATCCGGCTCTGGGCGATCACCCGGGCGGCGAACCTCGACACCGGGGTGGCGGCCGTGCGGGTGCTGGACAACACCGGCGTCGTGACGCTCGAGTCCGGCGGCCCGACCGGCTGGTACGCGACGCGCTGGCAGGACGAGCTGGTGCCGCACACCCCGTACGCCCCG
This sequence comes from Cellulomonas sp. KU4C, assembly GCF_056868065.1. NCBI lineage: Bacteria > Bacillati > Actinomycetota > Actinomycetes > Micrococcales > Cellulomonadaceae > Cellulomonas > Cellulomonas sp. KU4C. Next base: position 1,329,126 of record NZ_CP200322.1, read on the forward strand.
CACGGGCGCGGCGACGGCGACGGCCCCGGCGGCGAGCCCCTCGCCCGACCCGCTTCGCCCACCCCGCCCGCTGCGCCCACCCCGCCCGCTGCGCCCACCCCGCCTGCTGCGCCGACCCCGCCTGCTTCGCCGAGATAGGGCGCTCGCGCCGAGACAGGGCGTCCGGCGGCCCTGACTCGGCGCGGGGGTCCTGTCTCGGCGCCGATCGGGCTCGACCGCGTGCCTCGGCCCGGCGCGGGGGAGGATGGGCCGGTGGACACGCCGACCCCCTCGACCGCCGAGCCCCTGACGACCGACCCGGCCCTGCTGGCCGCCCTGCGCGCCGACCTCGGGGCCACCGGGTTCACGGTCCCGGGTGTCGAGGACCTGCTGGGCCCGGTCGCCGCCGCCGCGCTGCACCGCGAGGAGCCCGTGCCCGCGCTGCGCGCCACCGCCGACGCCGCCGACCCGCGGGCGGTGCTCGTGCGGGCGTTCGTGCTCGGCGTGCCCGTGCCCGGGCGCGCGCTCGCGGCGGCGCTCCCGTCGCTCGGCGTCCCCGGGGCCGAGCGGCTCGGGCTCGTCACGACGGCCGGGTCGGGCGCCGACGACGAGGTCCGTGCCCGCGTCGACCTGCGCCCCTACGAGGCCGAGGACGGCGCCGGGACCGTCGACTGGTGGATCGCCTCCGACCTCGGGGAGCTCGCCACCGGCGGCGCGCTGCGCACCGACCACGTGCTCGGCGTCGGCGGCGCCTCGACCACCCTCGCCCAGGTGACCGTGCGCGACCCGCGCGGCCGGACCCTCGACCTCGGCACCGGCTGCGGCATCCAGGCGCTGCACGCGTCGCGGCACTCGGGCGCGGTCGTCGCGACGGACATCTCGGCGCGGGCGCTCGGGTTCGCGCGGTTCAACGCGGGGCTCGCGGGGCTGGACCGCCTGGACCTGCGGCTCGGCTCGATGCTCGAGCCGGTCGCGGGGGAGCGGTTCGACCTGGTGGTCAGCAACCCGCCGTTCGTCATCACCCCGCGCGCCTCGGGGGACGTCCCGACGTACGAGTACCGCGACGGCGGCCGCACCGGCGACGCCATCGTGTCCGACCTGGTCACGTCGGTCGGCGCGGTGCTCGCGCCCGGGGGCGTCGCGCAGCTGCTCGGCAACTGGGAGGTGCGGCGCGGCGAGTCCTGGGACGAGCGCGTCGGGGCGTGGCTGGACGCGTCCGGGCTGGACGGCTGGGTCGTGCAGCGCGAGCTCCAGGACCCCGCGCAGTACGCCGAGACCTGGATCCGCGACGGCGGCACTACGCCGGACCGCGACCCCGCCGCGTGGCGCGCCCGGTACGCGGCCTGGCTGGACGACTTCGGGTCCCGCGACGTCGAGGCGATCGGGTTCGGGGTCGTCACGCTGCGCCGGCCCGAGCAGGACGCGGGTCCCCGGCTGCGGCGGCTCGAGGAGGTGACCGGCACGGTCCGCCAGCCGCTGGGTCCGACCCTCGGGGCGAGCCTCGCCGCCCACGACTGGCTCCGGGCCCGCGACGACGACGCCCTCGCCGCCGAGCGCCTGCGCGTCGCCGAGGACGTCACCGAGGAGCGCTACCTGCGCCCCGGCGACGCGGACCCGCAGATCGTGCTGCTCCGGCAGGGCGGTGGCCTCGGCCGGACGGTCCAGGTCGGCACGGCGCTCGCGGGCCTCGTGGGCGCCTGCGACGGCGAGCTGACCGTCAGCCAGATCGTCGGCGCGCTGGGTGCCCTCCTGGACGTCGACGCGGGCGCGGTCGCCGCCGACGTCCTCCCGGACGTCCGAGGCCTGCTCCGCGACGGTCTCCTCCTGCCCGCCTGACGCCGGTCCGCCGCCACGCCACCGGGTGGATCCACTTCGCTGCCGGTGCGCCGGGTGGATCCACCCCGCTGCGGCGTGGACGATTCCCGTTCGCCACGCCCGGCGAGTCGCTCCGGGTGGATCCACCCCGGGGAGGGTCGGCCCTCCGCCACCGCGACCAAGCCCCCGTCGCCCGCCCACCCCCACGTTGGTCGCGGTGTCGCCGGGCTCTGCGCCGCCTCGCCCCGCCCGGCTACGCTCGCGAGTCAGGGGACGTCCGCCGCCCCGGCCCCGCGACCCCCAGGAGCACGCATGACCTCGACGGCACGACCCCACACCGCGGTCCTGGGCGGGGGTGTCATGGGCGAGGCGCTCGTGACCGCGCTGCTGGCGGCCGGGTGGACGGCGGACGACGTCGACGTCACCGAGCGGAGCGCGGCGCGCGCCACGGAGCTGTCGGGGCGGTACGGCGTGCGGGCGGCGGACCCGAACAAGAAGGCCGCGAGCCGCGCGGGCCTGGTGCTCGTGGCGGTGAAGCCGCAGGTGGTGCCGGAGGTGCTCGCGGAGATCGCGCCGGCGCTGAAGCCCGGGACGCTCGTCGTCTCGGTGGCCGCGGGCGTGCCGGTCGCCGCGTACGAGGCGGCGTTGCCCGAGGGCACGCCGGTCGTGCGGGTGATGCCGAACACCCCGGCCCTGGTGGGCAAGGGCGCGAGCGCGATCGCGCCGGGCACGCACGCGACCGACGAGCACCTGGACCTCGTGGAGCAGGCGCTCGCGGCGACCGGCCTGGTGGTGCGGGTCGCGGAGAAGGACCTGGACGCGGTGACCGCGATCTCGGGCTCCGGTCCGGCGTACGCGTTCTACCTGATCGACGCGATGGCCGAGGCGGGGGTGCTGCTGGGTCTGACCCGCGACCTCGCGACCCGGCTCGCGGTGGCGACCGTCGAGGGCTCGGCGGCGCTGGCGAGCAGCACGGGCGACCACCCGGTGGTGCTGCGGGAGCGGGTGTCGTCGCCCGGCGGCACGACGGTCGCCGGGGTCGCGCAGCTCGACGCCCACGGGGTGCGGGCGGGCGTGGTCGCGGCGGCGCGCGCGGCGTACGAGCGGTCGCGGGAGCTGGGCCGGGCCGCGCTGCCGGCCGAGCCGACCCAGGACCGGTAGGCCCCGGTGTCCGGCACCCCGGTGCGCCCGCCGGCCATGAGCGACGTCGCCGCGCTCGCGGGCGTCTCGCACCAGACGGTGTCGCGGGTGCTCAACGACCACCCGAGCGTCCGGCCCGAGACCCGGGAGCGCGTGCTGTCCGCGATCGCCGAGCTGGGCTACCGGCGCAACAGCGCCGCGCGGGCCCTGGTGACGCGCCGGTCGGGTGCGTTGGGCGTGCTGACGACGGCGTCGGCGGACCACGGGCCCACCAGCACGCTGCTGGGGCTGGAGAGCGCGGCCCGGGAGGTCGGCTACTACGTGAGCGTCGCGGCGATCGACCGGTTCGACGCGGGCACGATGCGCGCGGCGCTGGACCACTTCCTCGACCAGGCGGTGGAGGGCATCGCGATCATCGCCCCGCAGGTCGACGTCGCGGAGGCGGTGACGGCGTTCGCCGCGCCGGTGCCGGTGGTGACGGTGACGTCCGGCGCGCACGTGGCCGGGCCGGGCCGGGTCGTCGCGGTGGGGGTGGACCAGCGGGAGGGCGCCCGCGCGGCGACCCGGCACCTGGTCGACCTCGGGCACCGGGAGGTCGTGCACCTCGCGGGCCCGCAGGACTGGTTCGACGCGCAGGAGCGGCTGGCGGGCTGGCGGGAGGCGTGCGCGGCGGCGGGCGTCGCTGCGCCGGACCCGGTGGAGGTCGACTGGTCGGCGGAGTCCGGCTACCGCGAGGGGCTGCGTCTGGTGGACGCGGGGCTGCCGACGGCGGTGCTGGCGGCGAACGACCAGCTCGCGCTCGGGCTGCTGCGCGCGTTCTGGGAGCGGGGGGTGCGTGTCCCGCAGGACGTGTCGGTGGTGGGGTTCGACGACGAGGCCGGTGCCGCGTACTTCGTGCCGCCGCTGACGACGGTCCGGCAGGACTTCCCGGCGCTGGGCCGCTCCGCGATCGACGCGCTGGTCCGTGCGCTCGCGGGCGAGGACGTCCCGCGCACCCTCCTCCCGGCCACCCTCGTCCCCCGGGCCAGCACCGCCGCGCCCCGCCCGAGCGCGACCTCCCGGCCCGCGCGCGCACGAGAGGTCACGACACGCGGACCGGAGGAGCCCGAGGTCAGCGAGTCGTGACCTCTCGCCCGTCCGGCGCGACTTCCGCGCGAGAGATGTGAGCGCTAACATCGAGAGCAGGGTGCCGCGCCGGACGGGTGCGGCACGGGGTGGACGGCCTGGGCAGCGACGCCCGGGCGCAGAGGACGGAGCGACGCGATGACGCAGCAGCAGCAGGACGACCTGCGGGCGGCCCTCGCCGAGGGGCGCACGTCCCTCGGCATCGAGCTCGGGTCGACCCGGATCAAGGCCTGCCTGGTCGGACCGGACCACGCGCCGGTCGCGACCGGCAGCCACGAGTGGGAGAACCAGCTCGTCGACGGGGTGTGGACGTACTCGCTCGACGCCGTGTGGGCGGGCCTGCAGGAGGCCGTCGCCACGCTGCTGGCCGACGTCGAGCAGCGGTACGGCGTGCGCCCGACGACGTTCGGCGGCCTCGGCGTCTCCGCGATGATGCACGGCTACCTGGCGTTCGACGCGGACGGTGAGCTGCTGGTGCCGTTCCGCACCTGGCGGAACACCTCGACCGGGCGCGCGGCGGGCGAGCTCACCGACCTGCTCGGGTTCAACATCCCGCTGCGGTGGTCGATCGCGCACTACTACCAGGCGGTCCTCGACCACGAGGCCCACGTGCCGCAGGTCGACTTCGTGACGACGCTGGCCGGGTACGTGCACTGGCGCCTGACGGGCCGCAGGGTCCTCGGCGTGGGCGACGCGTCCGGCATGTTCCCCATCGACCCGGCGACGCGCGACTACGACCGCGGCATGGTCGCCCAGTTCGACGAGCACGTCGCGTCCCGCCGGCCCGGCCTGCGCCTGACCGACCTGCTGCCCGAGGTGCTCGTGGCCGGGGCGGACGCCGGCAGCCTGACCGCCGAGGGCGCCGCGCTGCTCGACCCGACCGGCACCCTGTCGGCCGGCATCCCGCTCTGCCCGCCCGAGGGCGACGCCGGCACCGGCATGGTCGCGACCCACTCGGTCGCGCCGCGCACCGGCAACGTCAGCGCCGGGACGTCGATCTTCGCGATGGTCGTCCTGGAGAAGCCGCTGACGCGGGTGCACCACGAGCTCGACGTCGTCACGACGCCCGCCGGCGACCTGGTCGCGATGGTGCACTGCAACAACGGCGCGAGCGAGCTCAACGCGTGGGCGGGCCTGTTCGGCCAGTTCGCGACCGGGCTCGGGGCGACGGCGTCCGCGGACGACGTGTTCGGCACCCTGTTCCGGGCCGCGCTCGAGGGCGACGCCGACGGCGGCGGGCTGCTGGCCTACAACTACCTGTCCGGCGAGCCGATCACCGGTCTGGACGAGGGCCGGCCGCTGGTCGTGCGCACCCCGGACAGCCGCCTGACGCTGGCCAACTTCATGCGGACGCAGATCTACTCCGCGTTCGGCACGCTGAGCCTCGGCATGCAGGTGCTGGCGGGCGAGGGCGTCGCGATCGACACGATGTTCGCGCACGGCGGCATGTTCCGGACGGCGGGCGTCGCGCAGCGGCTGCTGGCCGCCGCGATCGACGCGCCGGTCGCCGTCGGCGAGACCGCGGCCGAGGGCGGCGCGTGGGGCATCGCCGTGCTGGCCGCCTACCGCTCCGCCGGCGACGGGCTGTCCCTCGACGAGTACCTGGGCACCCGGGTGTTCGGCGCGGCGGAGCTCGACGTCGCCGAGCCCGACGCCGCCGACGTGGCGGGCTACGCCACGTTCCTGGACCGCTACCGCGCGGGCCTCGCCGTCGAGCGCGCCGCCACCGCGGCGCTCTGACCCGACCACCGGAAGGACACCCCTGAGATGACCCGGACCCTCGCCGACTACCCGGCCGAGGTGCAGGACGCGGTCGCGCGCACCCGCGAGGTGGTCGCGACGCTGCACGCCGAGCTGCCCCGCTGGGAGCTGATCGTCTGGACGGCGGGCAACGTGTCGCAGCGCGTCGTCGTGTCCCCGGACGGCGTGCCGTCGGCCGACGACCTGCTCGTGATCAAGCCGTCGGGCGTCACCTACGACGAGCTGACCCCGGAGTCGATGGTCGTGTGCGACCTCGACGGCACCCTGGTCGACGGCACCCGCAGCCCGTCCTCGGACACCGCCGCGCACGCGTACGTGTACACGCACATGCCCGAGATCGGCGGCGTCGTGCACACGCACTCGACCTACGCGACGGCCTGGGCCGCCCGCGCGGAGCCGGTGCCGTGCGTGCTGACGATGATGGCCGACGAGTTCGGCGGCGACATCCCCGTCGGCCCGTTCGCGCTGATCGGCGACGACTCGATCGGCCGCGGCATCGTCGAGACGCTGCGGGACTCGCGCAGCCCCGCGGTGCTGATGCGCAACCACGGCCCGTTCACGATCGGCAAGGACGCCAAGGCGGCGGTCAAGGCCGCCGTGATGGTCGAGGAGGTCGCCCGCACGGTGCACATCTCCCGCCAGCTCGGCGAGCCGACCCGCATCCCGCAGGCCGACGTCGACTCCCTGTACGCCCGTTACCAGAACGTCTACGGCCAGGGCAGTGCTGCCCCCGCCACCACCACGAAGGAGCAGGACGCATGACCAAGCCCTACGCCGACCGCGAGGTCTGGTTCTTCACCGGCAGCCAGGACCTGTACGGGGAGGAGACCCTCCGCCAGGTCGCCGAGCAGTCGCAGGAGGTCGCGCGCCAGCTCGACGCCGCGTCCGACGTGCCGGTCACGGTCGTGTGGAAGCCGGTGCTGAAGGACTCCGCGTCGATCCGCCGGGCGATGCTCGACGCGAACTCCGACGACCGCGTGCTGGGCGTCATCACCTGGATGCACACGTTCAGCCCCGCGAAGATGTGGATCGCCGGCCTGGACCAGCTGCGCAAGCCGCTGCTGCACCTGCACACGCAGGCGAACGTCGAGCTGCCCTGGGACAGCATCGACATGGACTTCATGAACCTCAACCAGGCCGCGCACGGCGACCGCGAGTACGCGTACATCGCGACCCGCCTGGGCGTCGCCCGCACCACGGTCGTCGGCCACGCGTCCAACCCGGCCGTCACGAAGCGGGTCGGCACCTGGGTGCGCGCCGCCGCGGGCTGGGCCGCCACGCACGAGCTCACGCTCGCCCGGTTCGGCGACAACATGCGCAACGTCGCCGTCACCGAGGGCGACAAGACGGAGGCCGAGCTGCGGTTCGGCGTCACGGTCAACACCTGGGGCGTCAACGAGCTGGTCGCCGCGGTGGACGCCGTCGCGGACGCGGACGTCGACGCCCTGGTCGCCGAGTACGAGGACCTGTACGACGTCGTGCCCGAGCTGCGCCGCGGCGGGGACCGCCACGAGTCGCTGCGCTACGCGGCCCGGCAGGAGGTCGCGCTGGAGACGTTCCTGACGTCGGTGGGCGCGAAGGCGTTCACGACCAACTTCGAGGACCTGGGCGCGCTGCGCCAGCTGCCGGGCCTCGCGGTGCAGCGGCTGATGGCCAAGGGCTACGGGTTCGGTGCCGAGGGCGACTGGAAGACCGCCGTCCTGGTGCGCGCGGCCAAGGTGATGGGCGAGGGGCTGCCCGGTGGCGCCTCCCTGATGGAGGACTACACCTACGACCTGACGCCCGGTGCGGAGAAGATCCTCGGCGCGCACATGCTCGAGATCTGCCCGTCCCTGACGACGTCGAAGCCGAAGGTGGAGATCCACCCCCTCGGCATCGGCGGCAAGGAGGACCCGGTCCGCATGGTGTTCGACGCGGACCCGGGCGAGGGCGTCGTCGTCTCGATGGCGGACATGCGGGACCGGTTCCGGCTGACCGCCAACGTCGTCGACATCGTGCCCCCGACGCAGGAGCTGCCGAACCTGCCGGTGGCCCGTGCCGTGTGGGAGCCGCGTCCGGACTTCGCCACGTCGGCGGAGGCCTGGCTGACCGCGGGCGGCGCGCACCACACCGTCATGTCGACGGCCGCGGGCGTCGAGGCGTTCGAGATCTTCGCGGAGATCGCGGGCACCGAGCTGCTGGTGATCGACGAGCACACCACCCGCCGCGGCTTCCGCGACCAGGTGCGCTGGAACCAGGTGTACTACCGCGTGGCGCAGGGCCTGTAGCCCCGTCCGACCCCGGCCGACGGCCCGCCACCCCCGCGCGAGGGGTGGCGGGCCGTCGTCGTGCTGGGTTCAGGCGGACCGGGGTGGGAGGCGGCTTCCCGCGGCAGGGAGCCACCCGAACGGCGTAGTGGGTTCGGGAAGCGAACTCAACGTCGAGCTCGCCCGCGGTCTCCGGGGGTGCCGGACGAGGCCGGGTGACATCTCCGGAACGGCCGTGACCTGCACGGATACCGGTGTCTGTAGGTAGCCGCGGCGCCGTTACCCATCTGCAACCTGCGCCCTGCACCTATGGCTTGACTTCTTGAACACAAGGCCGGGAGAGTGTGCCTGTGCTCGCCGACGACGGGGTTCGCCCCCGCGAAGCGGCGTAGGGCAAGGACGGGCGAAGAGGCTTTCACGAGCCCGCAGACGACGAGGTCAGCAACCCTCTCGAGGAGGAGAAGGACATGAAGAGCATCAAGATCGTCGCCCTCGGCGGCGTTCTCGCGCTCGGCCTGGCGGCGTGCTCCGGCGGCGGCGCCGGCAGCAGCAGCAGCGACGAGACCGGCGGGGGCGACCCGGCCGACATGACGATCGGCGTCGCGATGCCGACCGAGACCTCCGAGCGGTGGATCGCCGACGGCGACGCCGTGAAGAGCCAGCTCGAGGAGGCCGGCTACTCGGTCGACCTGCAGTACGCGGCGGACGACATCCCCACGCAGTCGCAGCAGATCGACCAGATGATCACCAAGGGCGTCGACCTGCTGATCGTCGCCTCGATCGACGGCACCGCGCTGTCGAACCAGCTGCAGGCCGCGGCCGACGCCGGCATCCCGGTGATCGCGTACGACCGCCTGATCCGCGACACCGAGAACGTCGACTTCTACGTCACGTTCGACAACTACAACGTCGGCGTCCAGCAGGCCACCTCGCTGCTCGTCGGCCTGGGCATCCTCGACGAGGCGGGCGCCGAGCTCGGCGCCACCGGCCCGTTCAACATCGAGCTGTTCGCGGGCTCGCTGGACGACAACAACGCGCACTTCTTCTTCAAGGGCGCGATGGACACGCTGCAGCCGTACATCGACAACGGCACGCTCGTGGTGAAGTCCGGCCAGACCGAGATCGAGCAGGTCGCCACCCTCCGCTGGCTCCAGGAGACCGCCCAGAAGCGCATGGAGGACGTCCTGACGTCCACCTACTCGGACGGCTCCAAGGTCGACGGCGTGCTCTCGCCCTACGACGGCATCTCCCGCGGCATCATCACCGCGCTGCAGAACGCCGGCTACGGCGACAGCATCGAGGCCGGCCTGCCGATCGTGACCGGCCAGGACGCCGAGATCGCCTCCGTCAAGCTCATCCAGGACGGCGTGCAGTTCTCGACGATCTTCAAGGACACCCGCAAGCTCGCGGAGCAGGCCGTCATCTCGGCGCAGGCGTTCCTGGAGGGCGAGGAGCCCGAGGCGAACAACACCGAGGACTACGACAACGGCGTGAAGGTCGTCCCCAGCTTCCTGCTGGAGTCCGACATCGTCTACGCCAACAACATCCAGGCGCTCCTGATCGACTCGGGCTACTGGACCGAGGAGGAGGTCGCGGCCGGTCAGGCCTCCTGACCCGCTCGACCCCACCGCGTGACCGACGCGGGCCGGCCGGCACCCGAACCGGTGCCGGCCGGCCCCGCGGCGACGTGATCCATCGCCCGACACGACTGAGGACGGTCGAGGCCGCATGAGCGACCACATCCTGGAAATGCACTCCATCACCAAGACCTTTCCCGGGGTCAAGGCTCTGCAGGACGTCAACCTGAACGTCAAGCGGGGAGAGATCCACGCGATCTGCGGGGAGAACGGGGCCGGCAAGTCCACCCTCATGAAGGTGCTGTCGGGCGTGTACCCGCACGGCACCTACGAGGGTGAGATCCGCTTCGACTCGGAGACGGTCGAGTTCGGCTCGATCAACGACTCCGAGGACAAGGGGATCGTGATCATCCACCAGGAGCTCGCCCTGGTGCCGTACCTCTCGGTGGCGGAGAACATCTTCCTCGGCAACGAGCGCTCGCGCGGCGGCGTGATCGACTGGAACAAGGCGAACTCCGAGGCGGCCGTGCTGCTCGCCCGGGTCGGCCTGGACGAGAACCCGGTCACCCCGATCGGCCAGCTCGGCGTCGGCAAGCAGCAGCTCGTGGAGATCGCCAAGGCGCTGTCCAAGAAGGTCAAGCTGCTCATCCTCGACGAGCCCACGGCCGCGCTGAACGACTCGGACTCCGAGCACCTGCTCACGCTGCTCCGGCACCTCAAGGGCCAGGGCATCACCTCGATCATGATCTCGCACAAGCTCAACGAGATCGCCGAGATCGCCGACTCCACCACGATCATCCGCGACGGCAAGACGATCGAGACCCTCGACATGGTCGAGGACAAGGTCACGCAGGACCGGATCATCAAGGGCATGGTCGGCCGCGACCTCGAGCACCGGTACCCGCCGCACGAGGGCCACCCCGGCGAGGAGGTGTTCCGGGTCGAGGACTGGCACGTCGAGCACCCCACGCAGCCGGGCCGCGTCGTCGTCGACGGCGCCAGCTTCAACGTCCGCGCGGGCGAGATCGTCGGCATCGCCGGACTGATGGGCGCCGGGCGCACCGAGCTCGCCATGAGCGTCTTCGGCCGCTCCTACGGCCGCAACATCTCGGGCAAGGTCTTCCTGCACGGCAAGGAGATCAAGACCCGGACCGTCCGCGAGGCGATCGACCACGGCCTCGCGTACGCCACCGAGGACCGCAAGACGTACGGGCTGAACCTCATCGAGGACATCCGCCAGAACATCTCCGCGGCCGCGCTCGGCAAGCTGTCGAAGGCCGGCTGGGTCAACGGCAACGAGGAGATCAAGGTCGCCGAGGAGTACCGGCGGTCCATGAACATCAAGTCGCCGACCGTCATGGCGCTGACCGGCAAGCTTCTCCGGCGGCAACCAGCAGAAGGTCGTCCTGTCCAAGTGGATCTACACGGACCCCGAGGTCCTGATCCTGGACGAGCCGACCCGTGGCATCGACGTCGGTGCGAAGTACGAGATCTACACGATCATCAACAAGCTCGCGGACGCGGGGAAGGCCGTCGTGGTCATCTCCTCCGAGCTGCCCGAGCTGCTCGGCATCTGCGACCGCATCTACACGCTCGCGTTCGGCCGGATCACCGGCGTCCAGGAGCGTGCGACGGCGACCCCGGAGAGCCTCATGGAGCTCATGACGAAGGAAAAGGACACGGTTCGATGACGGCTGTTGCAGGCCTGCGGGACATCTTCACGAAGAACCTGCGGCAAAGTGGTATCTACATCGCGTTCATCGCGATCATCGGACTGTTCGCGATCCTGACGGACGGCGTGCTGCTCTCCCCGGGCAACCTCACCAACGTCGTCCTGCAGTACTCGTACATCCTGATCCTCGCGATCGGCATGGTGATCGTCATCATCGGCGGGCACATCGACCTGTCGGTCGGGTCCGTCGTGGCGCTCACCGGCGCGGTCTCCGCGATCGTGGTGATCAAGGAGGGCCACCCGTGGTGGCTCGGCATCCTCGCCGCGCTGGCGGTCGGCCTCGTGGTCGGCGCCTGGCAGGGCTTCTGGGTGGCGTACGTCGGGATCCCCGCGTTCATCGTGACGCTGGCCGGCATGCTGCTGTTCCGCGGCCTCACGCTGCAGGTGCTGAACAACATCTCCCTGTCGCCGTTCCCGCAGACGTACCAGAAGGTCGCCGGCGGCTTCCTCAACGGCCTGCTCGGCGGTGACGGGTACGACGCGTTCACGCTGATCATCGCGGGCATCGCGGTCGCCGGTTACGCGTTCTCCGCCTGGCGCTCGCGCATGGGCCGCGTCCGCTACCAGCAGTCCGTCGAGGCGCTGCCGCTGTTCGTCCTGAAGATCGTCGCCATCGCGGCCGTCGTCATGGCCTTCGCCTGGCAGCTCGCGCACTCCCGCGGCCTGCCGATCGTGCTGATCATCCTGGCCGTGCTGATCCTGGTCTACAACACGGTCACGACCCGCACGGTGTTCGGCCGCCACGTCTACGCGATCGGTGGCAACCTGTCCGCCGCCCAGCTCTCCGGCGTGAAGGTCAAGCAGGTCAACTTCTGGATCTTCGTCAACATGGGCTTCCTGGCCGCCGTGGCCGGTGCGGTCTACTCGTCCCGCTCGAACGGCGCCCAGCCCGGCGCCGGCAACATGTTCGAGCTCGACGCGATCGCCGCCTGCTTCATCGGTGGCGCGTCGACGACCGGTGGTGTCGGTCGCGTGACCGGCGCGATGGTCGGTGGCCTGATCATGGCCGTCATGTCCAACGGCATGCAGCTGATGGGCGTCGACCAGTCGGTGCAGCAGATCGTCAAGGGCCTCGTGCTCCTGCTGGCCGTCGCGTTCGACATCTTCAACAAGCGCCGCGCGAGCAGCGCCCGCTGATCGCACGCAGCACGCCCACGGGGGCCGGGACGGACGATCCGTCCCGGCCCCCGTGCGTGTGCGTCACAGCCAGCGGTTGCGGCGGAAGGCCCGGTGCAGGGTGAGGCAGGCCCCGACGATGACGGCCAGGACCACGTAGTAGCCGTAGCGGGTGCCGAGCTCGGGCATGTGGTCGAAGTTCATGCCGTAGATGCCCGCGATGGCGGTCGGCACCAGGGCGATGGCCGCCCACGCCGAGATCTTGCGCATGTCCTCGTTCTGCCGCAGGGCGACGCGGGACTGGCCGGTCGTGACGCGCGCCGTGTTCGCCTGCAGCACGTCCGTGAGCTGCCGGTCGATCACCTCGATGGCGTCCACGGCCCGCAGCAGGTGGTCCAGCACGTCGCGGAAGTACGGCCGCGCCGCCTCCGGCACGTGCGGCACCTCGCCGGCAGCGAGCCGCTCCAGCGGGCGCTGCAGCGGCAGCATCGCCCGGCGGAACTCGGCGACCTCCTGCTTGAGCTTGTAGATCCGCTCCGCGTGGTCGTCCTCACCGGGCCCGAACACCAGCCGCTCGATGTCGTCGACGTCGAGGTCGATGTGCCCGAGAGCCTCCTCGTAGGCGTCGACCACCCGGTCCGCGGTCCGGTACAGCACGCCCGCCGGGCCGAAGTCGAGCTCCGGCGGCACGCCCGCGTCGAGCTCGGCGCGCACCTGGCGCAGCACCCCGCCCTCGCCGTGCCGCACCGAGACGACCGCGTGCGGGCGCAGGAACATCGCGATCTCGGTGACGTCGACGACCTCCACGTGGTCCACGTAGCGCACCGGCTTGAGGACCACGAACACGACGTCGTCGTCGATCTCGAGCTTGGGGCGCTGGTGGGCGTGCACCGCGTCCTCGACGGCCAGCGCCGGCAGCGCGAACTCCGCGGCGACCTCGGCGATGTCGGACTCCGTCGGCTCCCGCAGGCCGATCCACACGAACCCGTCGGTGCCCTGCGCGGCGTCCCCCGCCCGGTCCAGCGGCACCCGGCCCGGGACGCGCTGCCCGCGCGTGTACAGACCGCAGTCGCCGATCGCCGCGTCCGCCCCGACCCGCTGCGCGCGTGCCCGCGCCTGCCCCGTCCCCGCTCCCACGTCCGTCACCCCCACACTCTAGGGACGCTGCCCGCGCCCGGCCCGCGCTCACCCACCCGCGCTCACGCACCCTCGGCCCGCGCTCACCCACCCGCGCTCACGCACCCTCGGCCCACGCTCACCCACCCGCGGCGGGTGGATCCATCCCGCGCGACACGCCGGCGTGTCGCCCCGTGTGGATCCACCCCGCGAGTGGCGCCGCCGGCCCGATGTCCGGGGTGGATCCACTCTGCTCGACACGCGGGCGTGTCTCCCCGGATGGATCCACTCGGGGGAGAAGGGGGAGGGAGCAGGAGGGTGGGCGGTCAGGGGGTACGGCGGAGTGCCACGACCGTGATGTCGTCCGGGCGGGGGTCGGTGACGGCCGCGAGGCGCAGCAGCCGCTGGACGGCCTCCTCGGCGCTCGGGCAGTGCAGGAGCTCGCCGGCGAGCAGCGGGATGCAGCGCAGTGACCCGTCGAACAGGTCGAGCACCCCGTCGCTGAACGTGACCAGCAGGTCGCCGGGGTCGAGGTGGGTCTCGCCGAGCTCGCGGGTGGCCTCGTCGGTGACGCCGAGGGGCAGGCCGAGCGCGTCCAGGCGCTCCCAGGTGCCGTCGGCGCGCACGACCAGGGTCAGCCCGTGGCCCGCGTCGGCGTAGGTCACGCGGCCGGTGGCGGGCTCGAGGCGCGCGTGGAACGCGGTGGCGAACAGGCCGGAGTCGGACAGGTCGGTGTGCAGGACGGCGCCCGCGTGCAGCATCGCGCGGTCGACCCCGTCGCCCTGGGCGGACCCGCGCAGCACGGCGCGGACGGCGGCCGCGAGGATCGCGGCGGCGGGGCCCTTGCCCATCACGTCGGCGAGGGTCAGCACGACGCCGTCGCCGGCCGGGTACCAGTCGTAGAAGTCGCCGCCGACGCTGCTGCTCGGCAGGCACGCGCCGGACAGCTCGTAGCCGTCGACCCGCGGGGCCTCGCGGGGGAGCAGGCCCATCTGCACCTGCTGGGCGCGGGCGAGCTCGGCGTCGACCGCGAGCTCCTTGGCGACCCAGTGCGCGAGGTCCCGCAGCAGCGCGGACTGGTCGGCAGTGAACCGGCGGGGCTTGGTGTCCGCGATGCACAGGGTGCCGATCCGGCGGCCGTCCGGGCCGACGAGGGGGTGCTCGGCGTAGAACCGCAGCCGGGCGTCGGGGCCGCGGTCCTCGATGACGGCGGTGTCGCAGTGCAGGCCCGGCGCGGGGGCAGCCCCGGCGACCTCGGCGGGCGCGGCGGGCGGGGCCTGGTGCGCGGGACCGCCGGCGCCGATCAGCGAGACGGTCGCGCTGGGCACGTCGAACAGCTGCGTGGCGAGGCGCACGACGCGGTCGAACCGGGGCTCGGGGTCGGCCTGCACGGCGCCGGTGCGCTCGAGCGCGGCGAGGCGGCGCGCCAGGCCCGGGGCGTCGGTGAGGTGGTCGGCGGCCGGGCGCGGGGACGGCAGCGGGTCGGTCGCGGAGGGCACGAGGTCCGGGGCGGACGGGGGAGCGGTCCGGGACTGCGGCACCGGGCACCTCCCGCTCGGTCGCGAGCCGCTCCGGGCGAGTCGGCTGCTCTCCCTTGATCATCGGCATCCTGCGCCGGGAGATGAGCGGGTGAGACGTGCCGCGGCTCACCCGGGCCGGACGGCCCCCTCCGGGACGGCCCGCCCCCGGACAGCCCCCGCCAGGACGGCGTCGCGGGCGAGCAGCAGCGCGCCCCGTGCGGGTGCGGCCGCGCCGAGCACGCCGGCGACCACCTCGACCACGTCCCCCGAGGTCACGGAGGTGCGCTCGGCCAGGACCTCCCGGAGCGGGTCGAGCAGGACGTCGCCGGCGGCGGCCAGCGACCCGCCGACCACGAGCACGTCCGGGTCCAGCACCGTGCACACCGACGCGAGGGCGGTGCCGAGGTGCCGGCCGACGTCGGACAGCACCCGGCGGCACCCGGGGTCGCCGTCGGCGGCGCGCGCGAGCAGCTCGGGCACGGTCATCGGCCCGTGGCTGCCGGCGAGCAGGCCGAGCACGGCGGGGGAGCCGACGTACACCTGGAGGCAGCCGCGGTTGCCGCACGAGCAGACCGGGCCGTCGGGGTCGATGGTGAGGTGGCCGAGCTCGCCGGCGGTGCCGCTGCGCCCGTGCACGACGTCCCCGGCCACGACGATGCCGCCGGACACGCCCTCGCTGACGGCGACGTGCACGACCGAGCGGCGGCCGCGCCCGGCGCCGACGCGGGCCTCGGCGAGGGCGCCGAGGTTGCCGTCGTTGTCGAACACCACGGGCACCCCGGGGGCGGGGGCGAGCAGGCCCGGCGCGGCGACCATGACGCCCCAGCCCTCGCGGACGCCGGCGCCCGCCACCCGCCCGGAGCGGACCTCGACGGGTGCGGGCACGCCGACGCCCACGCCGGCGACCGCGGCGGGATCCGTCCCGGTGTCGCGCAGCGCCCGGTCCAGCAGGGCGCGCGCCTCCCGCACCGCGTGCTCGGCCCGGTGGCCGCTGCGCAGCGGCGCGGTGTGCTCCACGGGGACCCCGTCGCCGAGGTCGAGCAGCACGCGCACCTCGTCGAGGTAGCAGTGCACGCCCGCGAGCACGCCGCCCGCGGTGGCCAGCCGCACCGAGCGCGCCCGCCGGCCGGACCGGGTGGTCGTCGTGACGCGGACCAGCCCCTCCGACTCGAGCGCCGCGACGGCCGCGGACACCGTCCCGGGGGACAGCGCGGTCGCGCGCGCGAGCTCGACCTGGGTGCGGCCGTCCTCGCGGCGCAGCGCGGCGAGCAGCAGGCCGCGGCTGTCCCGGGGTGCGGTCGGACCGGGCTCGGTCCCGCTCACGGCCGGGCGGCGAACCGCTCGAGCAGCTCGGCGTGCCCGGAGACGATCAGCAGGTCGTTCGCGCCGATCCGGGTCTCGGGGGTCGCGTAGACGAAGTCGATGCCCGGCGACTTCACGCCGATGATCGTCACCCCGTACCGCTCGCGGACCTTCGACTGCCCGATGGTGAACCCCTGCGTCTCGCGCGGCGGCTTCATCTTGACGATCGTGAAGCCGTCCTCGACCTCGATGTAGTCGAGCATCTTGCCCGACACGAGGTGCGCGACCCGCGAGCCGGCGTCGGCCTCGGGCAGCACGACGTGGTGCGCGCCGATCCGCTGCAGGATGCGGGCGTGCTCGGCGCTGACGGCCTTGGCCCAGATCTGCGGGGTGCCGAGGTCGACGAGGTTGCCGGTGATCAGCACCGACGCCTCCAGGTAGGACCCGACACCGACGACGGCGACCGAGAACTCGCGGGCGCCGAGCTGCTCCATCGCCTCGGGGTTGGCGGCGTCGGCCTCGACCAGCGGGATCCGCCCGGTCCACTGGGCGACCAGGTCGGGGTCGCGCTCGACGGCCAGCACGTCCTGGCCGAGCCGGTCGAGCGTCGACGCGATCGCCGAGCCGAACCGGCCCAGCCCGATCACGAGGATGCCCGCGTCGCGCTTCGGCGTCTTGGCGGCCTTCCCGGGCCGTGGGGCGGTGGTGTCGTCCCGCGACGCGTCGCGGGGGCCGCCGATGGGGGTCAGGCCGGTCGCGCCGGTCCTCGTCAGGTCATCCAATGATCGGCCTCTCCTCGGGCAGCCGGATGACACGGCGACGGCTGCGCAGCGCGAGTGCCGCGGCGAGCGTCATCGTGCCGGTCCGGCCGATGAACATCAGGACGGTGAGCACGTACTTGCCCGCGTCCGGGAGCGTCGGGGTGAGCCCGGTGGACAGCCCGCAGGTCGCGAACGCCGAGATCACCTCGAACAGCACCACGTCCAGCGTCTCGCCGGTGATCGCGAGCAGCAGCAGGCTGGCGACGAGCACGACGGTCGCGCTGACCAGGGACACGGCGATGGCGACCTGCAGCGCCTCGCGCGGGATGCGCCGGCCGTAGGCCTCGACGTCCCGGTCGCCGCGGGCCTCCGCAACGATGGCGAGCAGCATGACGGCGAGCGTGGTGACCTTGATGCCGCCGGCCGTGGACGCCGAGCCGCCGCCGACGAACATCAGCGCGTCGTGCAGCAGCCAGGTGCCCTCGTGCATGTCGCCCACGTCGACCGTGGAGAACCCGCCGGAGCGGGGCATCACGCCGGCGAACAGCGCGGCGAGCAGCGTCTCCGACCAGCCGATGCCGCCGAGCGTGCGCGGGTTGGTCCACTCGAACGCGGCGACGACGACGGCGCCGAACGCGACCAGCGCCGCGCTCGTGGTCAGCGTGAGCTTGGAGTGCAGGCTCCAGCGCCGCGGCCGGCGCCAGGTGCGGGCGACGTTGAGGATCACCGGGAAGCCGAGGGACCCGATGAACACGCCGATGATGATCGGCAGCAGCACCCACCAGTCGGCGGCGTACGGCGCCAGGCCCTCGCGGGTGGGGATGAACCCGGCGTTGTTGAACGCGGAGACCGCGTAGAACGCGCCGTGCCACAGCGCCTCGGACCAGGTGTCGCCGAGGATCCGCAGCCGCGGGACCAGCAGCAGCGCGATCGCGACCTCGAGCGCGGTGGAGGTGACGATGACCGTGCGGACCAGCGAGCCGACCTCGCCGAGCCGGGTGGTCTTGGTCTCGGAGGTGACCAGCAGCTTCTGGGTCAGGCCGATCCGGCGGGACACCGCCAGGCCGAGGATCGACGCCAGCGTCATGACGCCGAGGCCGCCGATCTTGATGGCGACGAGGATCGTGGCCTGGCCCGCGGTGGACCAGTAGGTGCCGGTGTCGACGGTGACCAGCCCGGTCACGCAGACCGCGGAGGTCGCGGTGAACAGGGCGTCGACGAACGGGGCCCGGGTGCCGGACGCCGTGGCCCACGGCATCGACAGCAGCGCGGTGAACACGGCGATGACGCCGGCGAACACCCCGAGCGCGAGCCGGGCCGGCGACTGGCGCGCGAGCCGGTCCACGAGCTCGCGGCCGGACCACAGCAGGCCGGGCACACCGCGTGCCATCCGTCCTCCTGCCGCGTGCGGGTCCGCGGGCCCGTGCGGGCGCGCGCGGGACACGGTAGCCGCCCCGTGGCCCGGTCCCCACCCCGCAGCGACTACCGTGGGCCCATGACCGGGGCCGTGCGTGTGGTGTGGGCCCCGGAGCTCCTCGAGTACGACTTCGGCGCGGGTCACCCGATGGCCCCCCTGCGGCTCGACCTGACGATGCGCCTGGCCCGGTCCCTGGGCCTGCTGGACCTGCCCGGCGTCGAGGTGGTGGGTGCCGACCCCGCGACCGACGCCCAGCTCGGCACCGCGCACGAGGCCGCGTACGTCGCGGCGGTGCGGCGGGCCTCCGAGGGCGGCGCGGGCGACCCGGCGCGGGGCATCGGCACCGAGGACGACCCGGTCTTCCCGCACATGCACGAGGCCGCGGCCCGGATCGTCGCGGGCAGCCGCGAGTCGGCGCTGGCCGTCTGGGCGGGGCGCAGCGCGCACGCGGTGAACCTGACCGGCGGGATGCACCACGCGATGCCGGGCGCCGCGTCCGGGTTCTGCGTCTACAACGACGCCGCGGTCGCGATCCGGGCGCTGCTGGACGCCGGTGCCGAGCGGGTGGCGTACGTCGACGTCGACGCGCACCACGGCGACGGCGTGCAGCGCGCGTTCTGGGACGACCCGCGGGTGCTGACGGTGTCGGTGCACGAGAGCGGCGCGACCCTGTTCCCCGGCACGGGCTTCCCGGACGAGACGGGCGGGCCCGGCGCCGAGGGCACCGCCGTGAACCTGGCGCTGCCGTCGCACACCGGTGACGCCGCGTGGCTGCGCGCGATCGACGCGGTCGTGCCGGCGGTGGTCCGGGCGTTCGCTCCGCAGGTGCTCGTGTCCCAGCACGGCTGCGACGCGCACGTGGAGGACCCGATCGCGAACCTCGACGTGTCCGTGGACGCGGAGCGCCTGGTGTCGTCGTGGCTGCACGACCTGGCGCACGAGGTCGCGGACGGCCGGTGGCTCGCGCTCGGTGGCGGCGGGTACGCCGTGGTGGACGTGGTGCCGCGCGCGTGGACGCACCTGCTGGCGATCGCGGCGCACCACCCCGTCGACCCGGCGACGCGGCTGCCGGAGGACTGGCGCGCGCAGGTCGTGGAGCTCTACGGGCGGCCTGGCCCGGGGACGATGTCGGACGGCGCGGACCTGGTGTGGCGGCCGTGGTCGGCGGGGTTCGACCCTGCGAACGACGTCGACCGGGCGGTGCGCGCGACCCGGGCGGCGAGCTTCCCGGCCCTCGGCCTGGACCCGCTGCACGACTGACCGGGTGGTCCCACCCGCCTCCCCTTTCACAGCAGCCTCACCAGGCTCTAAGGTGACGTCGCGGCACCTGTGCCTCGACCCCACTCCCGCGCACGTCCGTGCGCGCACGAACGAGAAGAGCGGCCATGACCAGCGAGCAGCCCGGGCGCGTGCGGTTCCTCACCGTGGCCGAGGTCGCCGAGGTGATGCGGGTGTCGAAGATGACCGTGTACCGCCTGCTGCACTCCGGCGAGATGCCCGCCGTGCGCGTCGGCCGCTCGTTCCGCGTCCCGCAGGACGCGCTCGACCACTACCTCGCCACGGCGCGCCTCGACCTGGTCGCCGACGACGAGGACGAGGCCGGGCCGCGCGCCGGCCGCCTGTCCTCCTGACGCCCCGACGCCGACCGGCGCCACCCGTCCGGCGGCCCACGTCGCGGGCGCCCTGCCGGATCGCGTAGGGTAGGGACCGGACTTTCCCGTGCGTGGGCGTTCCTCGGGGCTGGACCGGCTGGTGATGACACGAGCCGGGACGGCCTGGCCGACCGGTCGTGCCGCGCGTCGATCGACCACGAACCGGCGGACGCCTGCGCGCTCGCCAACAGGAAGCGAGTGAGGACCCATGGGCTCCGTCATCAAGAAGCGCCGTAAGCGCATGGCGAAGAAGAAGCACCGCAAGCTGCTGCGCAAGACGCGTCACCAGCGTCGCAACAAGAAGTGACGGCTGCCGCTCCCAGCGGCGTCGTGGAAGGGCCCGGCACGGACGTGCCGGGCCCTTCGTCGTGCCCGCGGGGGTGCGGCGCGGCCCCTTGACGCGTCCCGTTCGTCCTGATTCACTCCACTCGGTCTTCAACGATGAAAACTGCTGGTCGGGCGTCCGCGTCCGACCCGTCCGAGGAGGGGTCGACGATGATCTCACGTGCTCGTGGAGGTCCGGGCGGTCCGGTGGTCAGCCGCCGGTCCGTCCTCAAGGGAGCGGCCGCCGGCGCGGGTGCGCTGGCCGGCGCGTGGGCGCTGAGCGGGTGCGCCACCGGCACCGCGGGCGCCGCGTCCCCCGCGACCCGCATCCAGATGTGGCACCTGTTCACCGGCGGTGACGGCGGCATCTTCCAGCAGATGCTCTCCGAGGTGCAGGAGGAGAACCCCGCGGTCGGCATCGACCCGGTCGTCCTGACCTGGGGGGCGCCCTACTACACCAAGCTCGTGATGGCGTCGGTCGGCGGCCGCTCGCCCGACCTGGCCGTCATGCACCTCACCCGGGTCGCCGGCTGGGTGCCCGGCGGCGTCCTCGACCCGTGGGACCTGGACACCCTCGCCGAGCACGGCGTCACCGAGGAGATGTTCCCGCCGGCCCTGTGGGACCGCGCCGTCATCGACGGGCAGCTGTGGGCCGTGCCGCTCGACTTCCACGCGTTCCTGCTGTTCTACGACCGGGGCCTCGCCGACCAGGCCGGGCTGCTCGGCCCGGACGGGCTGACCGGCGTCGACTCGCCCGAGGGGTTCCTCGAGGCCGGCCGCGCGATGGCCGAGGTCACCGGCTACGCCGGCGTCGGCTACGGGTACACCGGCGACGGCGCCCAGATGTCCCGGATGCTCTGGGGCCTCTACGGCCAGACCGGCGCCGAGGTGGTGCTGAACCCCGGCGAGCGCGCGCAGGTCGACCGGGACGCGCTCGTCGAGGTCGTCACCTACGTGCAGTCGATGCTCGACGACACCGTGGCGATCGCGAACAGCGACTACCCGTCGGCGGTCGCGAACTTCTCGACCGGCCGCGTCGGGATGTGCTTCAACGGCAACTGGGAGCTGCAGTCGTTCCTCACCGCCGGGGTCGACGTCGACGCGATGCCGATGCCGACGCTGTTCGGCAGCCCCGCCACCTACGGCGACTCGCACGTGTTCGTGCTGCCGCACCAGGTCAACGTCGACCCGGACCGGCGCGACGCCGCGTACGCCACCGTCGCCGCGATGCTCCGCAAGTCGCTGCTCTGGTCCGACGGCGGCCACATCCCCGCCAACCGGGAGGTCACCGAGTCCGCGGAGTACCAGGAGAAGGTCCCGCAGTCGCACTACGCGCGCGCCAGCGAGGAGGCCGTCTTCGACCCGCAGGCCTGGTTCACCGGCTCCGGGTCCGACTTCCAGGCGCGCGTCGGCGAGGCGCTGCAGGGCGCCTGGCTCGACAAGTCGTCCCCCGAGGCCGCCGTCGACCGGCTCGTCGGGGCCCTCGACGCCGCCCTCCAGACCAAGCCGCCGGCCTGACGGAAGGGATCACCGCGATGAGCACCGTCACCACCCCGTCCCAGTCGCAGGCCGCGTCGGTACCGCCCCGCAGCCCCGAACCTCCCCGCGCCCGGCGCGGCCGCAGCCGGCGGGAGGGGAGCGGCTGGCTGTTCGTGCTGCCGTTCGTCGTCGTCGCCGTGCTGTTCCTCGTGGTCCCGACCCTCTGGGGCCTCGGGCTGAGCTTCACCGAGCAGTCGCTGATGGGCAACGGCGGCTGGGTCGGCGTCGACAACTACGCCGAGGCGTTCGGCGACTCGACCATGTGGTCCACGCTCGGCAACACCGTCGTGTTCACCCTGATGAGCACCGTCCCGCTGGTCCTCGTGGCGCTCGCGATGGCGCTGCTGGTCTACACCGGGCTCCCCGGCCAGTGGGTCTGGCGGCTCGCGTTCTTCGCCCCCTACATGCTGCCCGTCGCCGTCGTCGTGCAGATCTGGGTGTGGCTCTACCAGCCGGAGATCGGCTTCTTCAACTACTGGCTGGACCGGCTCGGGCTCGACAAGGTCGGCTGGCTGACCGACACCTCGGTCGCGATGTGGTCGATGGCCCTGCTGACCCTGTGGTGGACCGTCGGCTTCAACTTCCTGCTGTACCTGTCCGCGCTGCAGGCGATCCCCGACCAGATGTACGAGGCCGCGGCCCTCGACGGCGCGGGCGCCTGGCGGCGGCTGTGGTCGATCACCATGCCGCAGCTGCGCGCCACGACCATCCTCATCACGGTCCTGCAGGTGATCGCCTCGCTGAAGGTGTTCGACCAGATGTTCATCGCCTTCAACGGCGGCAGCGGGCCGGGCGGCGTGACCCGGCCGATCCTGCAGTACATCTACGACACCGGGTTCACCGGCTACCGGATGGGCTACGCCTCCGCGATGTCGTACATCTACTTCGCGCTCATCATCGTGGTCGCCGTCGGGTTCCAGGTGCTGACCACGTCCCGCCGGAAGGAGCAGCGCCGTGGCCGTTGAGACGATCGAGGCCCCCGCGACCGGGGGCTGGCGCCGCGCGTACGCCGAGCGCCGCGACGAGAACCGCCGCACCCGCAGCCTCGTGCTCGGGCGCAGCCGGACGGCCACCGTGCTGGCCGTCGTCCTGCTGGTGGTGCTGGCGGTCACCTGGCTGCTGCCGCTGCTCTGGGCGGTCGACACCTCGTTCAAGACCGAGGCGCAGGCCCAGTCGGTGCCGCTGCAGTGGTTCCCCGACGGCGGGTTCACGCTGGAGAACTACCGGTCGGTGTTCGAGCGCGGCGAGGTGCCGCGCTGGATGGCGAACACGCTGCTGATCGCCGGGTCCGTGACGGTCCTGACCGTCGGGGTGTGCGCCCTGGCCGGCTACGGGTTCGCCCGCACCCGGTTCCGCGGCAAGAACCTGCTGTTCGCGGGGACGATCGCGCTGATCGCGGTGCCCGGCCAGATCCTCATCGTGCCGCTGTTCCGGCAGATGGAGGCCATCGGGGCGGTCGACACCTACCAGGGCGTGATCCTGCCGCAGCTGGTCGCCCCGGTGATGGTCTACATCTTCTCGAAGTTCTTCGCGGAGGTGCCGCAGGAGATCGAGGACGCGGCCCGGGTCGACGGGGCGGGGCACTGGCGGACGTTCTGGTCCATCGTGCTGCCGATCTCCCGGCCCATCGTGTCGGCCGTCGCGATCTTCGTGTTCATCGGCGCGTGGAACAACTTCCTGTGGCCGTTCATCGTCACCAACAACCCCGACCTCATGACGCTGCCCGTCGGGCTCTCGACGGTGAAGAACGCGTACGGCACGATCTACGCGCAGACGATGGCCTCGGCGGTCATCGCGGCCCTGCCGCTGATCCTGCTGTTCATGCTGTTCCAGCGGCAGATCGTCAAGGCGGTCGCGACCACCGGGCTCGGCGGACGGTGACCGGCTGATCCGCGGCGGAACCCGCCACCGCCGACCGCGCCGCGCCCCTACGCTGGGGCGCGGCGCGGTCCGTGGGGCCGCAGGAGCACCAGTCGACGAGCGGGAGAGGTGGTGGCGGTGGCCGGCAAGCGCGCGGGCGTGACGATGCACGACGTCGCGGCGATCGCCGGGGTGTCCATCAAGACCGTCTCCAACGTCATCAACGGCTACCCGTACATCCGCGCCGAGACCAAGGAGCGCGTCGAGCAGGCCATCGAGCAGCTCGGCTACCGGGTGAACATCTCCGCGCGGAACCTCCGGCAGGGGCGGACCGGGATGATCGGGCTGGCCGTGCCCGAGCTGAGCCTGCCGTACTTCGCCGAGCTCGCGGACTCCGTGATCCGCGCCGCCGAGGAGCACGGCGTCATCGTGCTGATCGAGCAGACCAACGCCAGCCGGGAGCGCGAGCTCGAGGTGCTCACCAGCCAGCGCCGGCACCTCACGGACGGGCTGATCTTCTCCCCCTGGCGCTCGGCACCGACGACCGCGAGCAGTTCGCCGTCGACTACCCGATGGTGCTGCTCGGCGAGCGGATCTTCGGCGGCCCCGCCGACCACGTCACGATGAGCAACGTCGAGGCCGCCCGCGCCGCCACCCAGCACCTCATCGCGACCGGCCGGCGACGGATCGCGCTGATCGGCTCGCACGAGGGCGAGACGGTCGGGTCCGCCGCCCTGCGCCAGCGCGGGTACGAGCAGGCGCTCGAGGAGGCCGGGCTGCCCGTCGACCCCGCGCTGGTCGTCGAGGCCGGCCTCTGGCACCGCGCGACCGGCGCCGAGGCGATGGAGCGGCTGCTGGACGCCGGCACCGAGATCGACGCCGTGTTCGGCCTCAACGACGCGCTCGCCATCGGCGCCCTGCACGTGCTGCACGACCGCGGGGTGGCCGTCCCCGAGGACGTGGCCGTGATCGGGTTCGACGACATCGAGGACGCCGCCTACGCCACCCCGCCGCTGTCGTCCGTCGCCCCCGGCCGCGAGCAGATCGCCCGGACCGCCGTCGACCTGCTGCTGGCCCGCGTCGCCGGCACCGCCCCCGCGGGACACGTCGAGGTCATCACCGACTTCGCGGTCGTCCCCCGCGAGTCCACCACGGGCGCCTCCCGCACCCCCCACCCCCGGACCACCCCCCGCACGGTCGTGGCCTGACCCCGGGCTGGGCCGGCCCCGTTGGCCCCGAGTGGATCCACCCGGTCCGACTCGCCGGGCGTGTCGTGCCGAACCTTCCACTCTGCGGGTCCGGCCGGGGTGGGACGGGGCGGCTGGGGTCAGAACGGGGTGCCGGTGCGGAGGAACGTCACGGCCGCGGTCGCTGACGGGGAGTCGGCGAGGCCGCCGTGCACGCCGTCGGGGAGCACGGCGAGGTGGCCGCCGAGCAGCTCGTGGGCGTGCCGGGCCCAGGCCGCCGGGGTCACGGTCTCGTGCTCGTGGCCGACGACCTGGAGCTGGTCGTGCGGGCCCGCTGCGACGGGGAACGGCTGGGGGGCGAGCGGCCAGCCGGAGCAGGCCGAGGTCCCGGGCAGCTCCCCGGACACCGGGCTCTGCGTCCGGACCTGCGGGTCGGTGCCGAGCCGCGCCGCGCGTGCCACGTGGTCCGCCCAGACCTGCTGCGCGTCGGCGGCCCCGCTCACCGAGTTGCACACGAACGCGGTCCTGGCGCTCGCGCTGAGGATGCGGAACGCGGGCAGCTGGATGGCCGCGTCGTCGGACCCCGGGAGCCCGGAGGCGGCGGAGGTCGCGGCGACGTCGTCGAGGGCGGCCGGGGCGTCCTGCCGCAGGTCGGCCATGCTGTCGAGCAGCATCGCCTCCACGCGCTCGGGGAACAGGGACAGGTACGCCGCGCCCAGCTCCGTGCCCCACGAGACGCCGAGGTAGCGGACCCGGTCCACCCCGATCGCCTCGCGGACCAGGTCGAGGTCGCGGGCGGCGTCCTGCGTGGTGAGGTGCGCGAAGAACGCGGGGTCGCCGGCGACGCACGCCTCGTTCGCGGCGGACAGGCGCGTGGCGGCCGCCGCGGCCGAGTCGGCGGTGACCTCCGCGTCCGACGCGCCGGCGCCCTCGTCCGGCTCCGCGCAGTCGACGCTGGTGGACCCGCCGGTGCCCCGCACGTCCACGCCGACCAGGGTCAGGTCGTGCGCGAGGTCCGCCATCCCGGACGCGGCGAGCAGCGCGGGCATCGTGCGTCCCTGGAGGCCGGGCCCGCCCGGGTTGGTGAGCACGACGCCGGTGCTCGCGACCTCCGGGAGCAGGCGGCTGACCGCCAGCCGGATGGTCCGGCCGCCGGGGTCGGCGTGGTCGAGCGGCACCTCGACCTCGGCGCACTGCAGCCGGTCCTGCCACCGGGTCAGCACGGGCTCCTCCTGGAGCAGCTCGGCCACCTCCCGCTCGTCGCGGACGAGGTCGTCGCAGGACGTCCAGATGCCGTCGTCGGGTGGGGTGCTGCGGGTGCTCCCGGCGGTCGGGTCGGGGGTGGGGCCCGCGCAGGCGGTGAGCGCCAGCAGGGCGGTGAGCAGGGCGGACGTGGTGACGGTGCGAGGTCTCATGCGGGCAGTCCAGCAGCGGGCGGGTGCTGCGGTCGTCGTGCCCCGGTCCGGTCCCGGAGGTGGCGTGCTCCACCCCCGGGAGCCACCTACGCAAGCCCGGGGGATGACCGGGGGCGCGTCGGCCTCGCACACTCGTCGTGGTACGGAATCCCGGGCGGCTAGTTGACTGTTCAACCACACGTGCCGCACGATCGGGACGTCGACGAACCGGAGGAACCGCGCATGACCGCCCTGCAGCTGGGACTGGACACCTTCGGCGACGTGCCGACCGACGACGCCGGCCGCGTCCTGACCCACCCCGAGGCGATCCGCCAGGTCCTCGACGAGGCCGTGCTCGCCGACCAGTCCGGCATCGACGTGATCGCGCTGGGCGAGCACCACCGGCCCGAGTACTCCGTGTCGTCCCCGGAGACCGTGCTCGCGGGCATCGCCACCCGCACCGAGCGGATCACCCTCGCGTCCGGCGTCACCGTGCTGAGCTCCGACGACCCCGTGCGCGTGTTCCAGCGGTTCGCGACCGTGGACGCGCTGTCCGGCGGGCGCGCGCAGGTCATCCTCGGGCGCGGGTCGTTCACCGAGTCGTTCCCGCTGTTCGGCTACGACCTGGCCGACTACGACGTGCTGTTCGAGGAGAAGATCGAGCTGTTCCACCAGCTCCTCGCCGAGCAGCCGGTCACCTGGTCCGGCACCACCCGCCCGGCGCTCGCGGACGCCGACGTGTTCCCGAAGACCGCCGGCGGGCTCGACACCTGGGTGGGCGTCGGCGGCTCCCCGCAGTCCGTGGTCCGCGCCGCGCGGTACGGCCTGCCCCTGATGCTCGCGATCATCGGCGGCGAGCCCGAGCGGTTCCGGCCGTACGTGGACCTGTACCGCCGGGCGACCGAGCAGCTGGGCACGCCCGAGGGGCGGATCGGGATGCACTCGCCCGGGTTCGTCGCGGACACCGACGCCGAGGCGCGCGAGACCTACTTCCCGAGCTACCAGAAGATGCGCAACACCATCGGCGCGCTGCGTGGCTGGCCCCCGCTGCGCCGCGCCGAGTTCGACCACGAGATCGAGAACGGCTCGCTGTACGTCGGGTCGCCGGAGACGGTCGCGCGGAAGATCGCGGCGTCCGTGGACGCCCTCGACGTCAGCCGGTTCGACCTGGTCTACACCGCGGGCCCGCAGACGGTCAGCGCCCGGCTGCGGGCGGTCGAGCTGTTCGGCACGCAGGTGGCGCCGATGGTGCGCGACCTGCTCGCGTCCCGCGCCGGGTCGCCCGCGTGACGGCCGACGTGCGGGCGGCCGGGATCCGGACCGTCGGGATCCTGGGGGCGGGCAAGCTCGGCACCGTGCTCGCGCGGCTCGCGGTCGCCGCCGGGTACGAGGTGCTGCTCGCCGGCTCGGGGGACCCGGACCGGATCCGGCTGATCGTCGAGGTGCTCGTCCCCGGCGCCCGCGCGACCACGACGGCTGACCTCGCCGCCCGGTCCGACGTCGTGGTGCTCGCGATCCCGCTGGGTCGCCTGCCCGACGTCCCCGCCGACGCCCTCGCCGGGACGCTCGTGGTCGACGCGATGAACTACTGGTGGGAGGCCGACGGCGAGCGGCCGGACCTCGCGGACCCGGCCGTGGCCACGAGCGAGCTGGTCGCGGCGGCGCTGCCGGGCGCGACGGTCGTGAAGGCCTTCAACCACATGGGCTACCACGACCTCGACGAGGGACCCCGGCCGGCGGGCGACCCGGGCCGGCGCGCGATCGCGGTCGCGGGGGACGACGCCGCGGCCGTGGACCGGGTGTCCGCGCTGGTGGACGCCCTGGGATTCGACCCCGTCGCCGCCGGGACCCTGCACGGCAGCGTGGCGCTCCAGCCGTTCGCCGAGGCGTTCGGCGCGAACGAGGACGCGGCGACGCTCCGGGCGGTGGTCGACCGCTTCCCGGTGACGGACCGCGGCCGCGCGGTCGCGGCGGCGCGGGCGGCGGCGCGCGAGCCGGACCCGACAGCGGCGCGGTAGGCCGACGGCGTCCACCGCCTGCCGCCCCACCGCCTGCTGCCCCCGCCCACGCCTGCGCCGAGACAGGACCCGCGCGCCGAGACAGGACGTCCGGGCGTCCTGTCTCGGCGCGGAGGTCCTGTCTCGGCGGGCGCAGCGGCGCGCGCCGGGTCAGCGTGCCGGGTCAGCGCGCCGGGACGGTCTCCTCGATCCGGTCGAGCCGTCGGTCCACGACCACGCCGGTGAGCAGCAGCGCCGCGGCGACGCCGACCAGCGGGAGCAGGACGGTGAGGTGCCAGCCGACGAACCCGATCGCCCCCAACGTGACCAGCACGGCCAGCGCCGTCCCGGGCGAGGTCGGCGGCGCGAGCACCAGGAACCGCCACGTGCGGCCGAACGGCTCGTCGTAGCGCCGGGTGACGGGGACGAACCACGCGCCGAGCACCAGCACCGCCGCACCGAGCAGCAGCAGCCCCGCCGCGGCGACGGCCGCTGCGCCGGTGGACCCGGTCGACGCCGCCAGGTACGGCAGCGCCAGCGCGTCCGCGGCGAGCAGCACCGTCGCGACCAGCAGCGGCGACCCGAGCCGGTTGAGCCGGCGGAAGTCCGCGCGGTAGGACGCCCAGAACGCGCGCCACACCGACTCCGGCGGGTCACCGGTGGCGACCGCGGCGAGCACGGTGCCCCCGGCCCCGAGCGCGGGCAGGGCGCCGAGCAGGACCACCCCGGCGAGCGTCCCGAGCAGGACCAGCAGGTTGACCTCGACCAGCCGCACGGCCACCCGCAGCCAGCGCATCACGGCACCGGCCCAGCCGCCGACGTCCTCGCCGCCCTCGAGGACGGGCACGCGCACGGCTCGCCGCGTCGCCTCCCGGGCCACGTCGCGGGACCCCGCCTCGCGAGACCCCGCCGCGCCCGGACCGCGGGACCCCGCGGCACCCGCCGTCCTCGCACCCGGTCCGCGGGTCGCGGCCGGGGCGGTCACGGCCGGCCCCCGTCGGCCGTCGTCGCGACCTGCGTCCCCACGGTCACGACCCCGGTCCCGGTGTCGATCGCCGCGAACGACAGCGCCGGGCGCTGCCGGACCGCGTCCCACGACGGGTGCACGACGACCTCGACCGTCTCACCGGCGGCACCGGCGGCACCGGCGGCACCGGCGGCACCGGCGGCACCGGCGGCACCGGCGGCACCGGCGGCACTGTCGGCACCGTTCCACGTGAATCGTCCCGACCCGAGCGGGACGAGCCCATCGAGCTCCGTCGCGGTGACGGTGCGCGGGACGGCCTCGGTGAGCACGTCGCCGCGGTCGTAGGTGACGACCTCCCAGACGCCCGCGAGCCCGGCCGTCGACGCGGGCCAGGTCGACTCGTCGTCCTGCTCGAGGGGGCCGGCCCACGGCTGCGCGGCCACGAGCGGCGACCCGGTCGTGGTCCACACGATCCGCCGGACCTGCGCCTCGTGCTGCGTCGGGTCGGCGGCGTCGCGGACGTGGTGCACTAGCAGGTGCCGCTCGCCGCCGCCGGGCCGGGACTCGGTGAGCACGGACGCGTGGCCGGGGGCGAGCCGCCCGGGGCCGCCGGGGAACCGGTGCCCGGCGAGCACGACGCTGCCGACGGGGTCGGCGTCGACGTCGGTCGCGAGCCGGCCGGCGAGGTCGCGGAACGGCCCGACCGGCTCCGGCCCGACCGCGACCCGCAGGTGGTAGGTGTTGAACAGCGAGTCGAACGAGCTGAGCAGCGCCCAGCCGCCGTCGGGCCGCCGGAGCACGAACGCCCCCTCGATCGCGGCCTCGACCGCGTGCGGGCGCCGGGCCAGCAGCAGCCCGGGTCCGGGGCGCGGGCGACCGCCGGACCCGATGACGAACCCCGTGACGGGGTCGAGCTCGAGGGCGTGGATGCCGCCGAAGAACGAGCCGTAGACCAGCCAGTGCCGTCCCGCGTCGTCGACCACGGCGTTCGCGTCGATGGCGTTGGGGCCGTCGACGTCGTGCCGGCTGGTGACGACCAGGCCGCGGTCCTGCCACGGTCCCGAGGGGTGCGGGGCGGTCGCGAGGCCGATCGCGGAGGTGCGGGACCCGAACGACGACGCGGACCAGTACATTCGCCACCGCTGGTCGCCGGGGACGTCGACGGCGTCCGGCACCCGGACCACGTCGGGGGCCCACAGGCCCTCGGCGCCGGCCCAGGCGACCGCGTCGGCGGGGACGCCGTCCAGCGCCCAGCCGTGCAGCTCCCAGGTGACCAGGTCGAGCGAGCGGCGGATCGGCACCCCGGCGCGGGGGAGCGGGCCGTCCGCGTAGGCGTCGGTGGAGAACAGCCAGTAGACGCCGTCGTCGTCGCGGACCGCGGTGGGGTCGTGGGCGTGCCGGGCGCCCCAGGTGCTGGTGTCCACGACGGGCTCGGTGGCGGTCATCCCTTGGCCCCGGTCAGCGCGACGGACTCGATGATCTGCCGCTGGAAGATGAGGAACACGATGAGGATCGGCAGCAGCGCCACGAACGACGCCGCCATGATGAGCGGGTAGTCGCGCTGCGTGGCGTACTCGACGTTGAGGTTCGCGATGACGACCTGGAGCGTCTGCTTCGACTCGGTGTTCAGGTACAGGATCGGCGCGAGGTAGTCGTTCCAGATGGTCATGAACCAGAGGATGAACTGCGCGGCGATGGCGGGGCGGATCAGCGGGAACACCATCTTCCCGAAGATCTGCAGGTAGGAGGCGCCGTCGATCTTCGCGGCCTCGATCATCGAGTCCGGGACGCTCGACAGGTACTGCCGCAGGAAGAAGATCATGATGATGTTGCCGAACAGCAGCGGGATGATCAGCGGCAGCAGGGTGTCGACCCAGCCGATCTTCGAGAACATGACGAACTGCGGGATCATCAGCGTGGGGTAGGGGATCATCAGCCCGCTCAGCAGCGCGATGAAGATCGCGTTCTTGAACGGCAGGCGCATCTTCGCCAGCGCGAACGCGGCGAGCGAGGACGTCACCGACCCGACGACCGTGACCGTCCCGGCGACGACGACGGAGTTCTTGAAGCCCGACAGGATCGGGGCCTCGGTCCACATCCGCGTGAAGGTGTCCCACTGGGGCGCCTCGGGGATCCAGACGGGGGGCAGGGCGAAGACCTCGCCCTTGGTCTTCAGCGACGTGGAGATCATCCACAGCAGCGGGGCGATCATCACGACCGCGCCCAGGGCCAGCACGACGAACAGGACCGTGTTGACGAGGCGGTTCTGCGACGTGACGCTCATCGGTGTTCTGCGGCTCATGGTTGCTCCTGGCCCCTCAGTCGATGCTGAACGAGTTGCGCCGGTTGAGGCGGAACTGGATGAGGGTGATGACGAAGACGATCAGCCCGAGCACGACGGACATCGCGGTGGCGTAGCCCATCTGCTGGTACTTGAACGCCTGCCGGACGATGTAGTAGACGATCGACGCGGAGCTGAACTCGGGTCCGCCGGTCGGCGTCATGATGTTGATCTCGGTGAAGATCTGCGACCCGGCGATGACGTTCGTGACGACGAGGAAGAACGTCACGGGCCGCACCATCGGCAGGGTGATCGAACGGAACCGCTGGTAGCCGTTGGCGCCGTCGAGCGACGCGGCCTCGTACAGCGAGCGGGGCACGGACTGGATGGCCGCCAGGTACAGCAGCATCGAGTAGCCGAGGCCCTTCCAGACGGCCATGAGGATGATCGCGGGCTTCACGGTCGCGGTGTTCTGCAGCCAGTCGGGCCCGTCGATCCCGAACCACGCGAGCACCTGGTTCACGAGGCCGAAGTCGCCGTTGTAGGCGAACTGCCAGACGATCGCGATGGCGGCGAGCGAGGAGATCACCGGCACGTAGTAGATGGTGCGGAAGGCCGTCTGGCCGGGGATCTTGCGGTTGAGCGCGATGGCGAGCAGGAGCGCGAGCACCAGGCCGATCGGGATGCCGATCATGTAGAACGCCGTGTTCCACAGCGTCTGCAGGAAGTACGGGTCGCTCAGCAGCCGGGTGTAGTTCTCGAGCCCGATGAACTGCGGCGCGGTGAGGCCGTTCCACCGGGTGAGCGACGCGTAGAGCGCGTAGCCGAGCGGGTACAGCGTGAAGACGAGGAAGCCGAGCACGGGCGCGGCGATGAACGCGGCGGCCCAGCGGTGCTCGGTGCGGTGCAGCCGGCGCATGGCCTGCTTGGCGCGCTGCTCGGTGCTGCCCCCGGTGCCGCCCGGGGCGGGCGTCGCGGCGGCGGCGGGGACGGCCGTCGGCGCGGTGGTGGACGTGGTGTGGGACATGCCGGTGCTCCTTCGCGGGTGCCCCCGCCGGTGCCGGGCGCTGGTCGTGCGCGCCCGGCACCGGCGGGGAGGCCGGGGGTGGGGTCAGGCCCCGCCGCCCGCCATCTCGGCGTTGGTGTTGGACTCGTCGAGCAGCGCCTGCATCTTGGGCTGGACCTCGGCGAGGTAGTCGGCGGCGGTCTGCTTGCCGTCGAGCACCGGCTGGATGTTCACCCAGAAGCTCGTCGTACCACTGGGCGCCGTAGGTGTACGCGGCGGGCATCGCGCGGCCGTAGTCCTCGACGATGTCCAGGAACTCCTGGCGGTTCGCCGGCTTCGCGTCGGGCGCGGCGGCCCACTCGGCGGCCATGTCCTTGAGGTTCGGGACCTGGATGTTCGCGTCGACCAGCGTCTGCTGGGCCTCGGCGTCGGTGGACAGGTACGTCGCGAGCTGGACGGCGGCCTCCGGGTTCGAGGTGGTGTTGGAGACGCCGATGCCGAGGCTGCCGACCCAGGTCGCGGACTCGCCGGTGGAGCCGGCGGGCCAGGGGATCAGGTCGTACTCGAAGTCCAGGTCGTTGTAGACGCTGACGTCCCACGGGCCGACGGGGAAGAAGCCGATCTCGCCGGCCATCCACCGCTGGTAGGTGTCGAGCGTGGCGGCCTCGGACGAGCTGGGGGTGACGCCGTCGACGTTGGTCAGGTCGGCGAAGTACTGCAGCGCCTCGGCGAACTCGGGGGTGTCGACGG
Source organism: Cellulomonas sp. KU4C (assembly GCF_056868065.1). Lineage (NCBI taxonomy): Bacteria > Bacillati > Actinomycetota > Actinomycetes > Micrococcales > Cellulomonadaceae > Cellulomonas > Cellulomonas sp. KU4C. The sequence continues at coordinate 1,362,690 of NZ_CP200322.1, forward strand.
TGACCTCGGTGCGGTCCTCGTTGGTCCAGTCGCCGCCGTTGCTCCAGACCAGCGACTGCACGTTCCACTGCACGTTGAGGCCGGTGCCCCACTGGTCGAGCGCGCCGTCGCCGTCGGTGTCGACGGTGAGCTGCTTGGCGATGTCGCGGAACTCGTCGAGGGTGAGCGGGACGTCCTTGTCGGGCAGCGGGATGCCCGCGGCCTCGAGCATGGTCTTGTTGTAGCCGAACGCGAACGGGCCGACGTCCTTGGGCAGGCCGTACAGCGCGCCGTCGGGGGTGCCCTGGAGGGTGCCGTCGAACCGGTAGGAGTCGACGCCGTACTCCCAGATGTTGTCGAGGTCGACGCCGGCGTCCTCGACCTGCTGGGTGATGTCCATCAGCACGCCGGACGCGACGTAGGACTGCAGGTTGGCCTGCTCGATGTAGAACACGTCGGGCACCTTGTTGCCGGACACGGCGGCCTGGAGCTTGGTGGCGTACTGGTCCGCGTCGGTGACGGTCATCTTCACCTCGACGCCGGTGTCCTCGGTGAACTTGTCGATCGCGGCCTGGTAGGCGGCCTTCTCGTCGGCGCCGCCGCGGAACATGAACGTCAGCGCGTCGCCGTCGCCGCCGCCCTCACCGCCGCCGCCGGAGCTGCACGCGGTCAGGGCGAGGGCCCCGGCCAGGACGAGGGCCGCTGCCCGGAGAGTCTTCGTGGTCATTGCGCCATTGCCTCCACTCGTGGTTCGGCGAGGTCGAGGGCGCGTCGGGCAGCCGTCGTCGGCTGGCCGGGGGTGCGGGTCGGCTCTGACCTCGTGGTTCTACATCGTTGAACTACAACGTTGGAGAGAGTGGCACGGGTCACGTCGTCCGGTCAAGCAACGGTTTGGTCACGGCGCGACGGTGCTGATCGGGCGGGTGTTGACGGCGCCGCACCCACCGGGCACGATGGCTCTACAACGATGTAGAGGCTTGTCAGCGAAGGAGCTGCCCGCATGCCCACCGTCACCCTGACCATCGACCCCGCGTTCCGGGTCGGACCGGTCCGCCGCCGCACCTTCGGGGCGTTCGTCGAGCACCTCGGCCGGTGCGTCTACACCGGCATCCACGACCCCGAGCACCCCTCCGCCGACGCCGACGGGTTCCGCCGCGACGTCATCGACCTCACCCGCGAGCTCGGCGTCTCCTCCGTCCGGTACCCCGGCGGCAACTTCGTGTCCGGCTACCGCTGGGAGGACGGCGTCGGCCCCCGCGACCAGCGCCCCCGCCGGCTCGACCTCGCGTGGCACTCCACCGAGCCGAACCTGGTCGGCGTCGACGAGTTCATGCGCTGGACGCGGGCCTCCGGCACCGAGCCGATGATGGCCGTGAACCTCGGCACCCGCGGTGTCCAGGAGGCGCTCGACCTCCTCGAGTACTGCAACGTGCGCGGCGGCACCGCGCTGTCCGACCAGCGCCGGGCCAACGGCGCGCCCGACCCGTACGGCATCCGGATGTGGTGCCTGGGCAACGAGATGGACGGCCCCTGGCAGATCGGCCACAAGACCGCGCACGAGTACGGCCGGCTCGCCGCCGAGACCGCCCGCGCGATGCGGATGATCCAGCCCGACCTCGAGCTCGTGGCGTGCGGGTCCTCGGGTGTGCCGATCCCGACGTTCGGCCAGTGGGAGCAGACCGTCCTGTCCGAGACGTACGAGTACGTCGACATGGTCTCGGCCCACGCGTACTACGCGGAGGAGGACGGCGACCTCGGGTCGTTCCTGGCGTCGGCCGTCGACATGGACCACTTCATCGACTCCGTCAGCGCGGTCGCCGACGGCGTCCGGGCGCACAAGAAGGTCGCCAAGCGCATCCACATCTCGTTCGACGAGTGGAACGTCTGGTACCAGAAGCGCGCGGAGTCGGTCCCGCCGTCCGGCGACGACTGGCCGGTCGCCCCGGTGCTGCTCGAGGACAAGTACAACGTCGCGGACGCCGTCGTCGTGGGCAACATGCTCATCTCCCTGCTGCGGCACACCGACCGGGTGCACTCCGCCTCGCTCGCCCAGCTGGTCAACGTGATCGCGCCGATCATGACCGAGCCCGGCGGCCGCATCTGGCGCCAGACGACGTTCCACCCGTTCGCGCAGGCCTCGGCGCACGCGCGCGGCGAGGTGCTCCAGGTGGCCGTCGAGGCGCCCACCTACGAGACTGCGAAGTTCGGCGACGCGCCGCTCGTCGACGCCGTCGCCACCCGCGACCCGGAGACCGGCGCCGTCGCGCTGTTCGCCGTCAACCGGTCGCAGACCGAGACGGTCACCCTCGAGGTCGACACCCGGTCGATCCCCGGGCTGCGGGTCGTCGAGGCGACCACGTTGTCCAACCCCGACCACACCTGGTCCGCGACCGCCGACGACGACACCTCGGTGCTGCCGCGCGCCAACGACTCGGCCGCCATCGACGGCGGCCGGCTCACCGTCCAGGTGCCGCCGGTGTCCTGGAACATGGTCCGGCTCGGTGCCTGAGACCACCCGCCCCCACCGCCGCCGTCGACGGGTCGCCCTCGTCGCGGCGGCGGTGGTCGTCGTGCTCGTGGCCGCAGGGGGCGTCGCGATCGCGGTCCTGGGTCGTGCCGGCGGCCCGCCCGTCGCCACCGCGCTGCCGGTGGCCGGCGACGTCGCCGTGCACGACCCCGCGCTGGTCGCCGGGGCGGAGGGCGAGCCCTGGTACGTCTACTCCACCGGCGACGCCCGCGAGAACGCCGGCGCGATCCAGGTCCGGCGGTCCACCGACGCGGGCGCCACCTGGGAGTACCTCGGGACCGCGTGGGGGCCGTCCGACTCGCCCCGGTGGGCGCAGGAGGCCGTCCCCGGCGTCACGAACTACTGGGCGCCCGAGCTCTACGAGCACGACGGCACCTGGTACCTCTACTACGCGGCGTCGACGTTCGGGTCCAACCGCTCGGTGATCGGCCTGCGGACCAGCCCCACCCTCGACCCGGAGGACCCCGACTACGGCTGGGTCGACCGCGGCGAGGTCTGGCGGTCCGAGCCCACCGACGACTACAACGCCATCGACGCCGGGATCGTCGAGGACGCCGACGGCACGCCCTGGATGGTGTTCGGGTCGTACTGGTCGGGGATCCAGGTGGTCGAGCTTGCCTGGCCCGACGGACTGCCCGTCGCCGGCGCCGAGCCGCAGCCGCTCGCGTCGCGCCTCAGCAGCCCGCACGCGATCGAGGCCCCGTACGTCGTGCCGCACGACGGCTGGTTCTACCTGTTCGTGTCCCAGGACGCGTGCTGCCAGGGCGTCGACTCGACCTACACGGTCGCCGTCGGCCGCTCCCGGGACGTCACCGGCCCGTACCTCACCCGCGACGGCACGGACCTGCTGGTCGACGGCGGCGACGTGCTGCTGTCGACCGACGGCGACGTCATCGGTCCCGGCGGCCAGAGCGTCTCCCGCGGGGTGCTGGCGTTCCACTACTACGACGGCGCCACCGGCGGCACCCCCACCCTGGCCCTCCGCGAGCTCGCGTGGGACGACAGCGGCTGGCCGGTCCTCACCACGCAGTGACCGGTCAGAGGGGGTGGTGCAGGACCTGGTCGTGGTGCTGCTGGGTGCCGACCTGGAAGGTGCGGGTGCCGACCGGCGTGAAGCCCGACCTCAGGTAGAAGCGCTGCGCGCGGGTGTTCTCGCCGTTGACGCCCAGCCAGACGCCGGCGGCGCCCCGCGACCGGGCGGCGTCGAGGCTCGCGGCCATCAGGGCGTCCGCGACGCCGCCGCCGTGCCGGCCGGGCAGGACGTAGCACTTGCTCAGCTCGACGGTCGGGCGCAGCGGGACCGCGGCGGCGACGTCGGCGGCGGACGGCTCGCCCGCGACCAGCATCGTGTAGCCGACCAGCTCGCCGGCGTCGTCCGCGACGAGCAGGTCCCGGTCGCCGTCGGCCAGGTAGGCGGCGAACCGCTCGGGGGTCAGGTGCGCGGCCACGAACGCCGCGTGGTCCGCCGGGGTCGACGACGGCGGGCAGGCCAGCGGGAACGTCACGGCGGCGAGGGCGGCCAGCGCGGGGACGTCGGCGGCACCGGGCCGGCGGACCGCGACCGGGCTCACGCCCAGCCCCGGTGCGCCCGTGCTCACACCCCGCCCCAGCGCGACCGGATCCGGCGCCGCACGGCCCGGATCGCGAGGCCGACCACCCACGCGGACCCCGCGACGGTGGCGGCGTCCACCCCGCGGCGGGTCGCGTTGCGGCGGCCGCGGAACTCGCGGACCGGCCAGCCGACCTCGGCGGCGTGCTTGCGCAGCCGGCCCTCGGGGTTGATCGCGCACGGGAACCCGACCTCGGACAGGATCGGCACGTCGTTCAGGGAGTCGCCGTACGCGAACGACCGCGACAGGTCGAGGCCCTCCTTCTCGGCGAGGGTGCGCACCGCGGCGGCCTTGGCCTCGCCGTGCAGCAGGTCCCCGACGAGGCGGCCGGTGTAGAACCCGTCCGTGTGCTCGGCGATGGTGCCCAGCCCGCCGGTGGTGCCGAGCCGGCGGGCGATGATCTCGGCGATCTCCACGGGCGTGGCGGTCACCAGCCAGACCTCGTGGCCCGCGCGGATGTGCTGGTCCAGCAGCCGCTGCGTGCCGGGGAAGATCCGCAGCGACAGCACCTCGTCGTAGACGTCCTCCGCGATGGCGACGAGCTCGGCGACGGACCGGCCGTGCATGATCTCGAGCGCGCGGGACCGGACCTCGTCGATCTGCTGGCGGTTCTCGCCGAACGTCAGGTAGCGGATCTGGTGCACCGCGAACCGCACCAGGTCGGCGCGGCGGAAGAAGCCCCGGCGGTACAGGCCGACGGCGAGGTGGAACGAGCTCGCGCCGCGGATGATCGTGTTGTCGACGTCGAAGAACGCGGCCACCTTGCCCGGCTGCGCGGGGTCCCCGGGGGTGGGTGCGATCGGCTCGGGCACGCCGCCACTGTAGTCAGATGCCTAGGCTCGTGCCGTGCCGACCTCCGATGTCACCCCCGGCCCCGCGCCGCGCACCGTGCTGTACGTCCGCGCGGGCTGCCACCTGTGCGACGCCGCCCGCGAGGTGGTGGCGCGCGTGACCGCGTCCCGGGGCGAGACGTGGCGGGAGGTCGACGTCGACGCGGGCGGCACCGCGGCCGACGGGCGACCGCTCGCGGCGGCGTACGGGGAGCTGCTGCCGGTGGTCGAGGTGGACGGTGCACGCGTCGGGTACTGGGAGATCGACGCGTACCGCCTGGCGGACGCCCTCGCGGGGCCCCCGACCGCCTAGTCTGTGCAGGTGCGTGCCCTGCCGCCGACCACCGTCGCCCGCCTCCCGGGATACCTGCGTTCCCTCGGCGGTCTCGCGTCCGAGGGCGCGAGCACCACGTCCTCGGAGCAGCTCGCCGAGCTGGTGGGCGCGTCGCCCGCGCAGCTGCGCAAGGACCTGTCGTACCTGGGGGCCGGCGGCCGGCGCGGTGTCGGCTACGAGGTCGACCACCTGCGCAAGCAGATCGCCCAGGCGCTGGGGATGACGCAGGAGCGCAACGTCGTCATCGTCGGGATCGGCAACCTGGGGCACGCCCTGGCGACGTACTCGGGGTTCGCGGACCGCGGGTTCGTGCTGGTGGGCCTGTTCGACGCGGACCCCGACGTCGTCGGCACGACCGTCGGCGGGCACCGGGTGCAGCACGTCGACCGGCTGGAGGACGTGATCGCCGCGGCGGACGCGAGCATCGCCGTGGTCGCGACCCCGGCGTCCGTCGCGCAGGCCACGACCGACCGCCTGGTGGCGGCGGGCGTCACGGGCATCCTCAACTTCGCGCCGCGCACCGTGCGGGTGCCGGACGGCGTCGACGTCCGCGAGGTCGACCTCGGCTCGGAGCTGCAGATCCTCGGCTTCCACGCCCGTCAGCGGTCGACCCGGCCCGAGGACGCGGCCCCGGCCGACCCGGCCTGACGTCGCGCGGCCAGGGCCGCGCGGTCCCGGGACGGAAGAAGGGCCCGATCGCGGCAGGGGGTGCGCGATCGGACCCTTCGGCCCGGGTGCCCCGTCAGGGGCGTCGAGGTCAGGCGGCCTTGATGGCCGAGACCTCGAGGTTGATGACGACCTTGTCGCTCACCAGGACGCCGCCGGCCTCGAGGGCCGCGTTCCAGGTGATGCCGAACTCCTTGCGGGAGATCGTCACGGAGGAGGAGAAGCCGGCGCGCTGGTTGCCGAACGGGTCGGTGGCCGCGCCGCCGAACTCGGTGGCCAGGTCGACGGACTTGGTCACGCCGTTGATGGTCAGGTCGCCGGTGACGACGTAGTCCTCGCCGTCCGCGCGGACCGCGGTCGAGGCGAAGGTCCACTCGCCGAACTTCTCCAGGTCGAAGAAGTCGGCCGACTTCAGGTGGCCGTCGCGGCCCGCGTCGCCGGTGTTGATGGTCGACGGGTCCAGCGCGGCGGTGACGCCGGAGAGCGTGAGGTCCTCGGCGACGGTGATGGTGCCGGAGGTCACCGCGACGGTGCCGCGGACCTTGGAGATGCCCGCGTGGCGGACGGTGAAGGACGCCTCGGTGTGCGAGGGGTCGATCGTCCAGGTGCCGGCGGTGAGGGCGGTGGGGAGCGTGGTGGTCGACATGCGGTGCCTCCTGCGAAGGTTGAAGCGTCAACTGCGGTTAGTTGAGATTTCTACTACAGTGTGGGGAGCGACGCAAGGGCTGTGGGACGATCAGCGACCCACGTCACAGCGCGCCCCCAGGAAGGACACGTCGATGACCGCCACGACCAGCACCCCCGGCCCGACCCGCGAGCCGCGGGCGCACGACGACGTCCGCTGGCTGACCGCCGACGAGCAGCGCGCGTGGCGGGCCTGGCGGGACGGCGCCGCGCGGCTGCTCGACATCCTCGGGCACGAGCTGGAGCAGGACTCCGGCCTGTCGCTCGGGGAGTACGAGGTCCTGGTCCGGCTGTCCGAGGCGCCCGGCCGCACCCTGCGGATGTCCGAGCTCGCCGGCGAGCTCGCCCACTCCCGCAGCCGCCTCACCCACACCGTCCGCCGGATGGAGAACGCCGGTCTGGTCGAGCGCGCCCCCTGCCTCGAGGACGCCCGCGGTGTGAACTGCACCATGACCGAGGCCGGCTGGCGGCGCCTGGTCGACGCCGCACCCGCGCACGTCGAGTCGGTCCGCGCGCACCTGGTCGACGTGCTCACGCCCGCGCAGCTGCAGGCCCTCGGGGACGCGATGGGCGTCGTCGGTGCCGCGCTCCAGGCCGGCTGCGCGCAGGCCGTCGCCGCCGCCGAGGAGCGGTAGGGGTCCGAGCACCCAGCAGGGTTTGCGAGACTGACCCCATGGTCGCCACCACTGTCCACCTGATGCGGCACGGCGAGGTGCACAACCCCTCGGGCGTGCTCTACGGCCGGCTGCCCGGATACCACCTCTCCGAGCGGGGGGTGCAGATGGCCGACCGCGTCGCCGCGCACCTCGCCGGGGACCTCGACGGACCGCGCCGCGACGTCACCGCGCTGTTCGCGTCCCCGCTGCAGCGCGCGCAGGAGACGATGGCCCCGATCGCCGCGGCGTTCGACCTGCCCGTCACCACGGACGAGGGCCTGCTCGAGGCCGAGAACAAGTTCGAGGGCCTCACGTTCGGGGTCGGCGACGGCTCCCTGCGGCACCCCCGGCACTGGCCGCTGCTGGTCAACCCGTTCCGGCCGTCGTGGGGCGAGCCCTACCGCCAGCAGGTCGGCCGCGTCCTGTCCGTGGTCGACCGCGCCCGCGACGCCGCGCGCGGCCACGAGGCCGTGCTCGTGCTGCACCAGCTGCCGATCTGGGTCACCCGGCTCGCGCTCGAGGACCGCCGGCTGTGGCACGACCCGCGCCGCCGCCAGTGCTCGCTCGCCTCGCTGACCTCCCTGGTCTACGAGGACGACCGCCTGGTCCGGATCTCCTACACCGAGCCCGCCGCGGACCTGCTGCCCGGCGCGTCCGCCGTGGCGGGCGCATGACCGCGAGCCGTCGCCGTCGGGCCGTCGCGGCGCTGGTCGCCGCGGGCACCGCGCTGACCCTCGCCGCCTGCTCCGGGGGCGGGACGTCCGACGACGCCGACGTCGCCGGCCAGGGCTACGTCTCCGGCGACGGCTCGTTCACGCAGTGGGCCGCCGACGACCGCAAGGGCCCGGTCGAGATCGCCGGGACCGACTTCGCCGGCGCGGCGGTCGACCTCGCGGACTGGCGCGGCGACGTCGTCGTCCTCAACACCTGGTACGCGGAGTGCCCGCCCTGCCGGGCCGAGGCACCCGACCTGGTGGACATCGCGACCGAGTACGCCGACCAGGGCGTCCGGCTGCTCGGCATCAACGGCGTCGACGACGCCGGGGCCGCCGAGTCGTTCCAGCGCACCTTCGACGTGCCCTACCCGAGCATCGACGACCGGGACAAGGGCGCGGTCGCCGCGCTCCAGGGCATCGTGCCGATCCAGGCGACGCCCACGACCGTCGTCCTCGACCGCGAGGGCAAGGTCGCCGCGCGCATCGTCGGGCTCGCCGAGGGGTCCACGCTCCGGGCGCTCGTCGACGAGGTGCTCGCCGAGCCCGGCGCCGGCTCGTGATCGCCGACGTCGGCGACTCGTTCGCGCAGGCCGCGTCCTCCGGGTCGCTGCTCGCGGCCGTCCCGGTCGCGGTGCTCGCCGGGCTGGTGTCGTTCGCGTCCCCGTGCGTGCTGCCGCTCGTCCCCGGGTACGTCGGGTACCTCGGCGGGATGTCCGCGGCGTCCGCGCCCGGGCGCTCGCGCGTGCGGGTGGCCGCCGGGGCCGCCGACGGGCCCGCCCTCGACCTCGCCGCGCACCTGCCGGCGCAGCCCGGCGCGCTGGGCCTGCCGGCGCAGCCGGGCGCGTCGGGCTCGGTGCCCACGCCGGAGGCGCCCGCCCCGTCCCGCGGTCGCCTGGTGCTCGGCGTCCTGCTGTTCGTCGCCGGCTTCACCGCGGTGTTCCTCGCCTACGGCTCGCTCGCCGGGTCGCTCGGGTCGTTCCTGCTGCGCTGGCAGGACCCGGTGTCCCGGGTGCTCGGCGTCGGCGTGATCGTCATGGGCCTGGCGTTCCTGGGGCTGCTGCCGTTCTTCCAGCAGGACCGCCGGAACGTCCTGACCCCGCGCGCCGGGCTGTGGGGCGCCCCCGTGCTCGGCGTGACGTTCGGCATCGGCTGGACGCCCTGCATCGGACCGACCCTCGCGGCGATCCTGCTGCTCTCGCTCGACGGCGGGTCCGCCGGCCGCGGCGCGGTGCTCGCCCTGGCGTTCTGCGCCGGCCTCGGGCTGCCGTTCGTGCTCGTCGCGCTCGGCCTGCAGCGCAGCCGCCGCGCGCTCGACTGGCTGGGCCGGCACCGGCTCGCCGTGATGCGCACCGGCGGCACGCTGCTGCTCCTGCTCGGCCTGGCCCTGGTCACCGGCCTGTGGTCCACCTGGTCCGCGTGGCTCCAGGGGCTGCTGACCGGGTCGACCCCCTTCATCCCGGCGGTGTGACATGACGCGCGACGACACGACCTCGACGGCCCCCACCGGGCGCTACACCCCCGAGGGCCTCGAGGACGCGTTCAGCACCGGCGCCGACCAGCAGGCGCCCGGCGGCGACGCCCCGCAGCTGCCCGCGCTCGGCGTCGTCGGCTGGCTGCGGTGGGCCTGGCGGCAGCTGACGTCCATGCGGGTGGCGCTGCTGCTGCTCATGCTGCTCGCCGTCGCGGCGGTGCCCGGCACGATCTTCCCGCAGCAGTCCCAGCAGCCCGAGGAGGTCGCGACCTACCTCGTCGACCACCCCGACCTCGGCCCGCTGCTGGACCGCCTCGGGTTCTTCGACGTCTACTCGTCGATCTGGTTCTCGGCGATCTACCTGCTGCTGTTCGTCTCGCTGGTCGGCTGCATCCTGCCGCGCAGCCGCACGCACCTGTCGGCGCTCGGCGGGCGACCGCCGCGCACCCCGCGCCGGTTCGACCGGTTCCCCGCGCAGGCGTCGTTCACGTCCGACGGGACGCCGCAGGAGGTCGCCGAGCGTGCCGCCGTCGCGCTCGGCGGGCCCCGGTGGGCACGCCGGTTCCGGGTCGACGTGCGCGACGAGGGCGCCGGCGCGTGGTCCGTCGCCGCCGAGCGGGGCTACCTCCGCGAGACCGGCAACCTGGTGTTCCACCTCGCGCTCGTCGGCCTGCTCGTCTCCGTCGCCACCGGCCAGCTGCTGCACTACCGCGGGCAGGCGATCGTCGTGGCGGACCGCGCGTTCGCGAACACCCAGAGCGACTACGACACCTTCGAGTCCGGCGCGGGGTTCCGGCCGTCCTCGCTCGAGCCGTTCTCCCTGCGCCTCGACTCGTTCGAGTCCCGGTTCGACCCGCAGACGCTGCAGTCCCGCGACTTCACCGCGCACGTCACCGTCACCGAGCCGGGGGAGGAGGGCGTCGCGGACACCATCCGCGTCAACCACCCTCTCGACGCGGGCGGCGCGAAGATCTACCTCCAGGGCAACGGGTACGCGCCGCAGGTGACCGTCCGCGACGCCGCGGGCGAGGTCACGTTCGCCGGTGCCGTGCCGTTCCTCCCGCAGGACACCGTCTACACCTCGCAGGGCGTCATCAAGGTGCCCGACGTCACCAGCGGCCCGCAGATCGGGCTCCAGGGGGTGCTGCTCCCGACGGCCGAGCAGGTCGGCGAGGGCATCTGGCGCTCGACGTACCCGCAGCCCACCGACCCGCTGCTCGCGCTCGCGGTCTGGACCGGCGACCTGGGCCTCGACGACGGGGTCCCGCAGAACGTCTACCAGCTCGACGAGACCGGCCTGGAGCAGCGAGCTCGACGCCGACGGCCGACCCGTGACGCTGTACGTCCGGCCCGGCGAGACGGTCGACCTCCCCGACGGGCTCGGCACGCTGACCTTCGACGCCCTGCCCCGGTTCGTGGCCCTCGACCTGCGGCACGACCCGTCGCTGGCGTGGGTGCTGACCTTCGCGCTGCTGGCGTTCGCCGGGCTGGCCGCGTCGCTGTTCGTGCCGCGTCGGCGCGTCTGGCTGCGGGCGCGTCCGGCCACCGGTTCCACGGGGGACGAAGGTCCCGGATCTGGCCGTACAGTGGTGACCGCCGCGGCTCTGGCGCGCGGTGACGACGTGGGCCTCCAGGCGGACTCGACCGGGCGGTGGACCGGCTCCGCGCGGGCGAGGCCCGAACCGGAAGGTAGAACGACATGCCCCTCGGCGACATCAGCACCCTGCTCGTGTGGGGGGCGGCCACCGCGTTCACGATCGCGCTCATCGCGTACTCCGCCGCCCTCGCCCGGGTCGCCGACGCGTCCTCGCGCGAGCACCGGGCCGCCCGCGCCGCGAAGGTCGCCGCCGCGAAGCAGGCCCGCGCCGCCGCGCGGCAGCCTGTCGGCGCCGGCGGGCCCGCGGCGCCCGTCGCGTCCGTGCCCGCCGAGTCCGTGACCGCCGAGTCCGTGACCGCCGACGCCGCCGCCGGCCCGGCCGCCGCCGACGGGTCCGCGGACCCCGACCTCGGCCCGTCGCGGAGCACCGGCATCGCCCGGTCGACGACCTACCTCGGCGTCGTGCTGCTGCTCGCCGGCATCGTGCTGCGCGGCCTCGCCGCCGGGCGCTGGCCCACCGCGAACATGTACGAGTACACCCTGGTCGGCACGTTCGTCGCCGCGGTGGTGCTGGCCGTCGTGCAGCGCCGCCGGGTGATCCCGTTCCTCGGCGTCGTCGTCATGGGCATCGGCGTGCTCGCCCTGGTCCTCGGGCTCAACGCGTTCTACGTGCAGGCCGAGGAGGTCCAGCCCGCCCTGCAGAGCTGACTGGCTGGTGCTGCACGTCGGCGTCGCGATCATCGCCACCGGCATCTTCACCGTCGCGTTCGCGACCGCCGTGCTCCAGGTGCTCCAGGACGGTCGCGAGACCGGCCGCTCGCACCTCGACCACGCGTGGGGCCGGTTCGACGGCCTGCGCCGCCCGCTCGCCCGGTGGCGGGTCACCGGCCCCGCGTGGTCCTGGCTGCGGACCGTGCCGTCCGCCCGCAACCTCGAGGCCCTGTCGTTCCGCCTGAACGCGATCGGCTTCGTGCTCTGGACGCTCACGCTCATCGGCGGCGCCATCTGGGCCGAGCACGCGTGGGGCCGCTACTGGGGCTGGGACCCCAAGGAGGTCGGCACGTTCGTCGCCTGGGTCGTGTACGCGGCGTACCTGCACGCCCGCACCACCCGCGGCTGGGCCGGCCGGCGGGCCGCGTACTTCGTGTACGTCGGCTACGCGGTGGTGCTGATGAACTTCACCGTCGTGAACCTCTTCGTCACGGGCAAGCACTCGTACTCGGGCCTCTGACCCACCCGCGGCCCACCGCTGCTTGCCGCCCCCCTGCCCGCCGCCTTCGCCGAGATAGGTCTGCCGCGGCGAGACAGGACGCCCGGGGCCCCTGTCTCGCCGCGGCGGTCCTGACTCGACGGGACCGGCTCGCGGACGCGTGGGGCTCGGGCCGGTCCGATCGGTGCGCGCGTCCCTGGTCGCCCGGCGCCCGCGTGCGCTGCTGCTCTCGCCGAGACAGGGCCTCCGCCTCGAGACAGGACGTGCGCAGGCCCTACCTCGGTGCGCGGGTCCTGTCTCGGCGGCGGGCGGCGTGGCGGGGCGGCGGGTGGTGCGCGTCAGCGGGGCGCGGCGCGTCAGCCGCGGGTGCCCTCGTCGGAGACGTCGTCGCCGGCCGGGCGGGGGTCGTCATCGCGGCGGGGGTCGTCGTCGCGGCGGGCCTCGCGCTCGCGGCGGAGGCGGTCCTGCTCGAGGCGCCAGAGGAACTCGGGGTCGTCGTCCGGAGCGACCGGGCCGCCCCGTCGGGGGCCCGCGGGTCCGCCCGGTCGAGCCGTCCCGCCGCCGCCCGCAGCGCCACCACCGGCAGCGCGCTGGGCCCGGCTCGACGCGATCCACACGACCGCCCCGACCACCGGCACCAACGCGACGACCAGCCAGACGCCCCGGGGGATCCCGCGGCGGGCGTGCTCGTCGCTCGAGGCGATGTCCGCGAGCGCGTACACGGCCAGGCCGATGATCACGAGGAACAGCAGTGCGCGGGCCATGCCGTCCACCCTAAGCCGCCGCGCGGTGCGGGCCAGCGGGCGCCCGTACGCTGAGGGGGTGCCCGTCGTCACCTACTCCCTGCTCCGGCTCGCGCTGTTCGTGGTGTGCCTGGTCGCCCTCGTGCTCGCGGGGACCGGCTACCTGTTCGGCGTGATCGGCGCGGCCGTGCTGGCCGCACTGCTGTCCTACCTGCTCCTCCAGGGCCCCCGGGTGCGTGCCGCCGAGTGGCTCCAGGCGCGCGCGGCGGCCCGCGGCGACCGCCCCCGCCTGTCCCGCAGCGCCGCGCAGGACGCCGCGGCGGAGGACGCGGCCGTCGACGCCGCCGACCACGGCCCGGACGGTCTGCCCCCCGGCCGCGTGCTCTGACCGGACCACCCGGCGCCCTGACCGGTCGCCCCGGCGGCCGAGGTCGCCCCTCCCGGCCGGGGGAGGGCGTCCCCGATACCGACCTCGGCCCGATCGTGCGACCTCGGTGCCCGAGCCGGACTCGCCCGGAGGGTCAGAGCGCCAGGCCGAGGCCCAGCAGCACGCCGAAGCCGAGCTCGTACATCCCCGTGCCGGCGAGCACCGGCACCAGGGCGATCCCGCGGGCGCCGACCAGCACGGTGAACGCCAGGATCCCGGCGGGCAGCGCGAGCAGCATCACCAGCAGCGCCCAGGGGTTCGCGAGCGCGCAGACCAGCCCGAGCACGACGGGCAGGATCACCATCGCCGCGTAGGCGATCCGGGCGCGGCGCTCGCCGAGCCGGACCGCGAGAGTGCGCTTGCCGACGAGGGAGTCGGTCGGCACGTCGCGCAGGTTGTTGACCATGAGCAGGGCGCAGGCGATCAGGCCGACGGCGACGGCGCCGACCCACGCGGGCCACGTCAGGCGACCCGCCTGGGTGTAGGTGGTGCCGAGCACGGCGACCAGACCGAAGAACACGAAGACGCCGACCTCGCCGAGACCGAGGTAGCCGTAGGGGCGCTTGCCGCCGGTGTAGAACCAGGCGGCCAGCACGCACACGGCGCCGATCGCGAGCAGCCACCACTGGCCGGTCGCGGCGACCAGTCCGAACCCGAACAGCCCGGCGACGCCGAACGCCGCGAACGCGGCGAGCTTGACCTCGCGCGGGCGGGCGAGCGCGCTCGCGGTCAGCCGCAGCGGACCGACCCGGTTGGTGTCCGTGCCGCGCACGCCGTCGGAGTAGTCGTTGGCGTAGTTGACGCCGACCTGGAGCGCCAGGGCGACGCCGAGCGCCAGCAGGGCCAGGCCGAGGTGCGCGGCGTCGATCTGCGCGGCGGCTCCGGTGCCGACCAGCACGGGCGCGGCGGCGGCGGGCAGGGTGCGCGGTCGTGCGCCGGCGATCCACTCGGACGGGGTGGCCATGATGCTCCTGTCGTGCGGCGGGACGGGCGGGGGTGCCGAGGGCCGCGCAGCGACCGTACCCGGCGCGGCGGGCCGGGACGCAGCGGCCGGGGCGTGCCGGTGGTCACCCCGGTGTACGGTCCCGCGGGTCGGCGCCCGGGATGCGGCGGGCGAGCGCGTCGGCGGCGAGCGCGGCCGCACCCCGCCGGTCGGGCTTCCCGGGCCCGCGCAGCGGCAGCGCCGCGACGGTGACGAGGTGCCGGGGCGCGGCGGCGCGGCCCAGGCGGTCGGCGGCGGTGCGCCGCAGGTCCACGAGGTCGGGGCCGGTGGTGCCGGCGGCCGGGACGACGACCGCGACCAGCGCCTGACCCCACTCCGGGTCGGGGACGCCGACGACCAGCACCTCGCCGACGCCCGGCAGCCCGGCCAGGGCGCGCTCGACGGCGGCGGGGGCGACCTTCTCGCCGCCCGTGACCAGGACGTCGTCCGCCCGGCCCAGCACCTCGAGCCGCCGGTCCGCGCCGGAGCCCGTCCAGCGGCCCAAATCGCTGGTCCGCAGCCACCGGGTGCCGTCGGCGACCTCGAACAGCTCGGCGTCCAGGTCGGGTCGGCCGCGGTAGCCGGTGGCGAGCACCGGCCCGGCGAGCCGGATCCGCCCGTCGGCCTCCAGGTCGACCGTCACGCCGTCGAGCGGCACGCCGTCGTACACGCAGCCCCCGGACGTCTCCGACATGCCGTAGGTCGTCACGACGTGCGCGCCGGCGGCGAGGGCCCGGTCGACCAGCTCGGGCGGGGCCGCCGCACCGCCGAGCAGCACGGCGTCGAACGCGGCCAGCGCGTCCCGGCCGGCGGGGTCGTCGAGCAGCCGGTGCACCTGCGTGGGGACCAGCGAGGTGTACCGGGGGAGGCCGTCCGCGGGGAGCGCGGCGACGGCGACCGCGAACGCGTCGACGCGGAACGGCCCGGCCAGCACGTGCGGCGTGGTGCCCGCGACGATCGACCGCACCAGCACCTGGAGCCCGGCGACGTGCGCGGGCGGCAGCGGCAGCAGCCACCGGCCGGGTCCGGCGAGCCGCACCTCGGTCGCGCCCGCCGACGCCCGCAGCGCGGCGGCGGTGAGCATCACCTCGCGGGGGGCGCCCGTCGACCCCGACGTCCGGACCAGCAGCGCCACGTCGTCGGGCACCGGAGCGCCCGGGTCGGTCGTCGCCCCGTCCTCGACGGGCAGCACCGCAGGTCCCGACCCGTCGAGCGCGGCTGCGAGGGCGGCGGTCAGCGCGGGCACCGTGCGGGCGGACGCGGGCACGACGCGGACAGGGCGGCTCACACCGTCAGCGTAGGTGCGCCCGTAGAGTGTCGCGGGACGCGCGACCGGGCACCGCTGGGGCGCGGGACGCTGCACGAGGGGTTTGTCGCACATGATCCACACCACCAGGGGCCGCCTGCGGAGCGTCGCCGGGCTCACGCTCGCCGCCGCGATGCTGCTCGCGGGCTGCTCGCAGGGCGGCGAGCCGGCGCCGGAGGCGAGCACGGTCGGGCCGTCGCTGCAGGCCGACAAGGTCGCGGTGCCCGAGCCGGTCGTCGCGCCGACGTGGCCGCTGACCGGTGTCGCCGGCGAGCCGGTGAACCGCCCGGCGCTCGCGGTGAAGATCGAGAACACCGCCGTCGCGCGCCCGCAGTCCGGGCTGGACCAGGCGGACGTGGTCTGGGAGACCATCGTCGAGTTCGAGGTGTCCCGCCTGATCGCGGTGTTCCACTCGCAGACCCCCACGGAGGTCGGTCCGATCCGGTCCGTGCGTCCGATGGACCCGCCGATCGTGGCGCCGCTGAACGGTCTGCTGACCTTCTCGGGCGGTCAGGCGGGGATCCTGGCGCTGGTGGCCGAGGCCCCGGTGCAGGCCATCAGCCACGACGCCGGCGCGCCCGGGCTCTACCGGCTGAAGTCGCGGTCGGCGCCCCACAACGTGTACGCCGACACCAGCGACCTGTGGGTGCAGGCCGACGCGAACCACCAGAACAGCCCCGGGGAGCAGTTCGCGTTCGCCCGGTCCGCCGAGCGCGCCTCCGCCGTCCTCGCGGGCACCCCGGCCACGACGCTCGCGTTCAGCCTGTCCGGCCAGTCGAAGCCGTCCTGGACCTGGAACGGCTCCGTGTGGGAGCGCTCGGAGGGCAGCACGCCCGCCACCTCGGCGACCGGCGCGCGGCTGTCCGCGGTCAACGTCGTGTCGATCACCGCGTCGCACCCCGGTACCGGGTTCGGCGCGCAGAACGGCGCGGTCGTGCCCACCTACACCCTGGTCGGGACCGGTGAGGGCGTGCTGGCCACCGGCGGCAGGACCGTCCCGGTGACCTGGAAGAAGGACTCGCGCGACGCGCCGATGCAGCTGTTCACCGCGGACGGCGCGCCCGCGCAGCTCGCGCCGGGCAACACGTGGGTGGAGCTGGTGCCCGCGGAGACCGGCTCGCTCGCGATCTCCTGACCGGACCCGCCCGTCAGTAGGAGTGCGGGAACCGGCTCCAGTCCGGGTCGCGACGCTCGAGGAACGCGTCCCGGCCCTCGACGGCCTCGTCGGTCATGTACGCCAGCCGGGTCGCCTCGCCCGCGAACACCTGCTGGCCCGCGAGGCCGTCGTCGGCGAGGTTGAACGCGAACTTGAGCATCCGGATCGCCTGCGGGGACTTCGTCGCGATGACCCGGGCGTACTCCAGGGCCGCCTCCTCGAGCCGGGCGTGGTCGACGACGTCGTTGACCGCGCCCCAGTCGTAGGCGTCCTGCGCCGAGTACTCGCGCGCGAGGAAGAAGATCTCCCGCGCCCGCTTCTGGCCGACCTGGCGGGCCAGCAGCGCCGAGCCGTAGCCGCCGTCGAACGAGCCGACGTTCGCGTCGGTCTGCATGAAGCGCGCGTGCTCGCGCGAGGCGATCGTCAGGTCCGCGACGACGTGCAGCGAGTGCCCGCCGCCGGCCGCCCAGCCGTTGACGACCGCGACGACGACCTTCGGCATGGTCCGGATCAGGCGCTGCACCTCGAGGATGTGCAGCCGGCCGGCCCGCGCCGGGTCGATGTGGTCCGCGGTCTCCGCCTGCGTCGTGTCGGTGTACCGGTAGCCGTCCCGGCCGCGGATCCGCTGGTCGCCGCCGGAGCAGAACGCGTAGCCGCCGTCCTTGGGGCTCGGGCCGTTGCCGGTGAGCAGCACGGTGCCGACGTCGGACGTCATCCGCGCGTGGTCGAGCGCGCGGTAGAGCTCGTCGACGGTGTGCGGGCGGAACGCGTTGCGGACCTCGGGCCGGTCGAACGCGATCCGCACCACCGGCAGGTCGCGGGTGCCGTCCTCCCCGCGCACGACACCGCGGTGGTAGGTCAGGTCGGTGAGGTCCTCGAACCCGGTGACCGTGCGCCAGCGGCTCGGGTCGAAGGTGTCGGAGACGCGCGGGGGCAGGGAGTCGGTCACCGCCCCAGGGTAGGACGGCCGCGGACCCTCTACCCTGGCGACGTGCACGTCTACGCGATCCCCCTGCGGACGCGCTTCCGCCGGATCACCGTGCGCGAGGGCGTCCTGGTCCCCGGGGACGCCGGGTGGGGCGAGTTCAGCCCGTTCTGGGACTACGACGCCGCCGAGTCCGCCGCCTGGTGGCGCGCGACCCGGGAGGCGGCGGACGTCGGCTGGCCCGCGCCGGTGCGCGACCTGGTGCCCGTGAACGTCACGATCCCGGCCGTCGGCCCCGACGAGGCCCGCGCCCTGGTGCTCGCGTCCGGCGGGTGCACGACCGCGAAGGTCAAGGTCGCCGAGCCCGGGCAGGACGCCGCGCAGGAGGCCGACCGGCTCGCCGCCGTGCGGGACGCCCTGGGGCCGGGCGGCCGGATCCGGGTCGACGCGAACGCCGGCTGGGACGTCGACACCGCCGTGGACCGGCTGCTGCTGCTGGACCGGGCCGCGGGCGGGCTCGAGTACGCGGAGCAGCCGGTCGCGTCGGTGGCGGACCTGGCTCGCGTCCGCCGGCGGACACACGTGCCGATCGCCGCCGACGAGTCGATCCGCCGCGCCGAGGACCCGTTGGCCGTGGTGCGCGCCGACGCCGCGGACGTCGTGGTGCTCAAGGTCCAGCCGCTCGGCGGGGTGCGGGCGTGCCTGGAGCTGGCCGAGCAGGTCGGGCTCCCGGTGGTGGTGTCGTCCGCTCTGGAGACGTCCGTCGGCCTGGCCGCCGGGGTGGCCCTGGCGGCCGCGCTGCCCGAGCTGCCGTTCGCGTGCGGCCTGGCGACGGCCCAGCTGCTCACCGCCGACGTGGTGACCCACCCGCTGCTGCCGGTCGACGGCGCCCTGCGGGTCGCCGCGGCCCGGGACCTCGTGCCCGACCCGGAGCGGCTCGACACGACCGCCGCCGACGAGGCCACCGCCGCCCGCTGGGCCGAGCGGGTCGAGGCCGTCCTGGCGGTGTCCCGGTGACGCCCGGCGTCCCCGCCCCGGCACCCGCGCCGCACGCCGCCCGGGTGCTGGTCGCCGAGCTCGCCGCCCACGGGGTCCGGGACGTCGTGCTCGCCCCCGGGTCCCGCAGCGCGCCGCTCGCGTACGCGCTCGCCGAGGCCGCGCTGCCCGCGGACGAGCGCCCGGCCGGCGCCCCGGAGGTCCGGCTGCACGTCCGGGTCGACGAGCGGTCCGCGGCGTTCCTCGCCCTCGGGCTGGCCCGCGCCGCCGCCGTCGACGGACCGCCGCGGCCGGTCGCGGTCGTCACGACGTCCGGCACCGCGGTCGCGAACCTGCACCCCGCGGTGCTCGAGGCGCACCACGCGGGCGTCCCGCTGCTGCTCCTCACCGCCGACCGTCCGCACGAGCTGCGCGGCACCGGGGCGAACCAGACCACGGTGCAGACCGGCATCTTCGGCCCGGCGGTCCGGCTGGACGCCGACGTGCCGGCACCGGCGGGCCGCCCGGGGGAGGACCGCGACCTGCGGCACCTCGTCTCGCGGGCGGTCGCCGCGGCGCTCGGCACCCGCACCGGTGACCCCGGTCCGGTGCACCTCGACCTCGCCTACCGCGAGCCGCTGACCCCGGGTCCAGAGCCGTGGCCCGCCGCGGAGCCGTCGCCCGGCCGGGTCCAGGTCGCCGCGCGCGGCACGGCCGACGTGGCCGCGCCCGCCCGCGCCGCGCTGCCCGGCCCGGTGGTCGTGGTCGCCGGCGACGGCGCGGGACCCGACGCCCGGCGGCTCGCCGAGTCCGCCGGGTGGCCGCTGCTCGCCGAGCCGTCCTCCGGCGCCCGCGGCGGCACGCACGCGCTCGCGGCGTACCGCGTGCTGCTGGGCGACCCCGCGCTGGGCGGCCGGGTGCGCTCCGTCGTGCTGCTCGGCAGGCCCACGCTGTCGCGTCCGGTGAGCGCGCTGCTCGCCCGGGACGACGTCGACCTCACGGTCATCGCCCCGACCGGTGCCGGCTGGCCCGATGCCGGACGGGCCGCCGACCGGGTGCTGCCCGGCGTCCCGGCCGCGTGGCTCGCGGAGCCGCCGACCGAGCCCGGCACCTGGCTGCGCGCGTGGCAGCGGGCCGACGCCGCCGCGGGCACGGCCGTCGACGCCCTGCTCGACGACGACCCCGCCGCGCCGCCGACCCGCAGCACGCCGCCGATGACGGGGCCTGCCGCGGTGCGGGCCGTCGCGGCGGCGAGCGTGCCCGGCGACGTCCTGGTGGTGGGCTCGTCCAACCCGGTGCGCGACCTGGACCTGGTCGCGCGGTGGGACGAGCCGCCGGTCGTGCTCGCGAACCGCGGGCTCGCGGGGATCGACGGGATGCTGTCGACCGCCGCGGGCGTCGCGCTCGGCCTGCCGCGGCGCCGGGTGCGGGCGCTGGTCGGCGACCTCACGTTCCTGCACGACGTCGGCGGGCTGCTGCGGCCCGGTACGGAGCCGGACGTCGACCTCCAGGTCGTCGTGCTCAACGACGCCGGCGGGTCGATCTTCGCGACCCTGGAGCACGGCGCCCCCGAGCGCGCGCGGACGTTCGAGCGGGTGTTCGGCACCCCGCACACCGCCGACCTCGCGGCGCTGTGCGCGGGGTACGGGGTGCGGCACGTGCGCGTGTCCGACGCGACCGCGCTGGCCGCGGCGCTCGCGGCGCCCGGCCGGGGGACGTCCGTGGTCGAGGTGCGGGTGGACCGCGCCGACCGCCGGGGGCTCGGCGAGCGCCTGGTGGCGGCGGTCCGTGCGGCCGCGCGCACCGGCGCCGACCCCGGCTGAGCCGCCACCGCGCGCCACGCGTCATCGACGATTCGCAGCGGACTCCCAGGTTCCCCCGAGCACGGTTCCAGCGACGTGGGGTCTGATGGTGTCCACGAAGGAGGTACACCCCATGAGCAGCACCCCCGAGGGACCCCAGGACGCCGCCCGCGAGCCGCAGCCGGAGGGCACCGAGGCCGCCGAGCGCGCCGCGCACGAGCCCGCGACCGAGGTCGTCCCCACCCACGACGCCACCCCCGCGACCGAGGCCGTGCCGGCCCGCGACGCGCAGGACCACCCGGCCGCGCAGGACCACCCGCAGGACGCCCCGACGCAGCGCATCGCCCCCGCGGCGACGCAGCAGCTCCCGCAGACCCCGGCGAACCACACCCCCGCGCCGCAGGCCCCCGCGCAGCAGGCCCCCGCCGCGCCCCCGACGTCCGCGTACCCCGCGCCGTACCAGCAGCAGGCGCCGTACCAGCCGGCCCCGCAGCAGCAGGCGCCGCAGGGCTACCCCGGCGCGCCCGACCCGCGGCAGCAGCCGCGCTACGGCCAGTACGCCCCGCACCACCCGGGCGTGCAGCAGCACCCGGGGCAGCACCAGCACGCCGCAGGCCCCCAGCAGCACCCCGGCCCCCAGCAGCATGCCGGGCAGGGCCAGCAGCACCAGCAGCGGTCCGGCGACCCCCTGGCCGCGTTCCGCACGCCGGCCCCGGGCGCCCCCGGTGCGCCGGGTGCCCCCGGCCAGCCGCCGACCGGCGGCGGCGAGCACCCGACGGGCCTCGGCGCCGCGGGTGCGCCCGACGGGCACGGCGGCACGACCACCCGCACCCGCGAGCGCAGCATCTGGCTGCCGGTCGCGAGCGTCGGCGTGGCGGCCGCCCTGCTCGCCAGCCTCGGCACCGCGGCCCTGACCGGTGCGTTCGACGAGGGCACGTCGCGGGCCGCGGACATCAGCACCGTCGGCCGCTCCGGCACCGACACCGCCCCGGTCTCGGGCTCGACGGCCGAGAACCCGGACTGGCAGGCCGTCGCGTCGGCCGTGCAGGCGTCGGTCGTCGCGATCCAGGTGACGACCTCGTCCGGCGGCGCGGAGGGGTCCGGCGTGATCGTCGACACCGACGGGAACATCGTCACGAACAACCACGTCGTGTCCGGCGCCCAGGACGACAAGGTGCAGGTGACCCTCACCGACGGCCGCATCTTCACGGCGGACGTGGTCGGCACGGACCCCACGACGGACCTCGCCGTCATCCAGATCACCGACGCGCCGGACGACCTGACCCCGGCCTCGCTGGGCGACTCGACCGACGTCACCGTCGGCGACCCGGTGATGGCGGTCGGCAACCCGCTCGGCCTGGCCAACACGGTGACGACCGGCATCGTCTCGGCGCTCGACCGTCCCGTGTCCACCACGGAGAACGGCAGCAACGAGTCCGTCGTGACGAACGCCATCCAGATCGACGCCGCGATCAACCCCGGCAACTCGGGCGGTCCGCTGTTCGACGCGCAGGGCCGGGTCATCGGCATCACCTCGTCGATCGCGACGACGTCCAGCCAGTCCGGGTCGATCGGCCTCGGGTTCGCCATCCCGGTGAACCTCGCCGACATGGTCGCCCAGCAGCTGATCGCCGACGGCACCGCGGAGCACGCGTTCCTCGGGGTCGGCCTGTCGGACGGCACGGCGACGGCCGACGGCGTGACGCGCTCCGGCGCGCAGGTCGAGTCGGTGACCTCCGGGTCCCCGGCGGCCGAGGCGGGCGTCCAGAAGGGCGACGTCATCGTGGCGATCGACGGCAAGGCCGTCGCGGGCGCCGAGTCGCTCACCGGCTACGTCCGGGCGCAGGCGTCGGGCGACCAGGTCGCCCTCACGCTGGTCCGCGACGGCGCGTCGCAGGAGGTGGACGTCACGCTCGCTGTCCGCGAGGAGACCGCCGCGGACTCCGGCTCCGGCTCCGGCCAGGGCTCGGCCCCGTCGAACCCGGAGGACATGACCCCCGAGCAGCTCTGGGAGTGGTTCCAGCAGCAGCAGGGCGGCGGTCGCTGACGACCCCCTGATCGACCCGGGCGGGTCCCCCCTGCCCCGCCCGGGTCCCGGCGACCCCCGACGCGCGCTCACCCCCGGCCGCGCGTCGGGGGTCGCGTGCGTCCACCCCCGCGCCCCGAACCGCCGGGATGGCAGCGCTCGCCTGCGTCACCGGCCTCGCGCGGAGGCGGGCACTGCTATCTCGGCGAACGGGGTGGCGGAGGGGCGCGGGTGCGTCAGTCCGTGGCGAGGGCCGTGCGCATGGGGACGAGCTTCGCGCGGGACTCCGCGAGCTCCGCGGCGGGGTCGGACGCCGCGACGATGCCGCAGCCGGCGAACAGCCGCAGCCGGTGCGGGTCCTCGGCGTCGACCTGGGCGGACCGCAGCGCGATGCCCCACTCGCCGTCGCCGTCCGCGCCGACCCAGCCCACCGGCCCGGCGTACCGGGCGCGGTCCATGCCCTCGATGCGGCGGATCAGGTCGCGGGCGGCCTCGGTCGGCGTGCCGCAGACCGCGGCGGTGGGGTGCAGCGCCGCGGCGAGCGCGAGCGACGTCGGGTGCCCGGCGACGGCGGCCGGCGCCCCCGGCAGACCGGGGACCGTGCCGAGGGGCTCGCCGACGCCGGCCAGCACGCCGGTGACGTCGGAGGCCAGGTGCAGCACGTTCGGCAGGTGCAGCACGAACGGGGCGTCGGGCACGTTGGTGGAGGAGCAGAACGGCGCGAGGGCCCGGGCCACCGAGGTGACCGCGTACTCGTGCTCCTCGAGGTCCTTGGACGAGTGCGCGAGGATCGCCGCGCGGGCGAGGTCGGCGTCGTCGTCGCCGGTGCGCCGGATCGTCCCGGCGAGCACGCGCGAGGTGACCAGGCCCTTCTCGGACCGGACCAGCAGCTCGGGGGTGGCGCCGATCATGCCGTCGACGGAGAACGTCCAGCAGGTCGGGTAGTGCTCGGCGAGCCGCCCGAGGGCGTGCCGGACGTCGAGGGGCTCGGCGGTGCGCGCGATCTCGTCGCGGGCGAGCACGACCTTGTCGACCTCGCCGGCCCGGATCGCGGCGACCCCGCGGGCGACGACGTCGGTCCAGTCGTCGGCGGCGACGGAGCCGGGGGCGTAGGTCACCTCGCCCGGGGCGTGCACCGGGGTCAGCCCCGCGACGTGCCGGGCGAGCAGGCCCGCGTCGGGGGCGGCGCCGAGCGTCCCGGCGGTCTCCACCACGGTGAGCCAGGCGCGCCCGTCGCGCCGGCCGACGACGACGCGCGGGACGACGAGCACCCCGCCGGCGGCGGACGCGTCGTCGAAGGCGAACGACCCGAACGCGACGGGCCCGGTGCCGGGCAGCCGCACCTCGTCGCGGACGACGGCGTGCGCGACCAGCCGGTGCCACGCGCGCTCGGCGTCGGCGAACCGCTCGGCGCCGGCGACCTCGACGCGCACGGCCTCGCCCCAGCCGACGAGCCCGTCGCCGCGGCGCACCCAGGTCAGCGGCGCGTCCTGCGGCAGCAGGGACAGCAGGTCGTCGGGGGCGTCGAGGGCGATCGTGCGCACCACGAGGGGGCCGGGGTGCGAGGACGGCGCGCGGTCGTCGTCGCGCAGGGGGCTGGTCATCGCCGACCAGGGTACGACCGCCGCGGGAGCACCTGCGCGCCGGGCCCGGGTGACGCGTGCGCCGGTCCCCGGACGACGCGTGCGCCGGTCCCCGGACGACGCGTGCGCGCCGGGGGCACGACGACCTGACACGATGGGCCCATGCCTCGCGCCTCCCTCGACAAGGACCCCCACGACGTCGCCACGATGTTCGACGGCGTCGCCCGCCGCTACGACCTGACCAACGACGTGCTGTCGCTGGGCCAGGACCGGATGTGGCGCCGCGCGACGCTGAAGGGCCTGGCGGCGCTGCCGGGGGAGACGGTGCTGGACCTGGCGGCGGGGACGGGCACGTCGAGCGAGCCGCTGGCGGACGCGGGCGTGAAGGTCGTCCCGTGCGACCTGTCGACGGGGATGCTCGCGGTCGGCAAGCTTGCGGCGGCCCGACCTGCCGTTCACCGCGGGCGACGCGACGGCGCTGCCGTTCGCGGACGCGTCGTTCGACGCGGTGACGATCTCGTTCGGGCTGCGCAACGTCGTGGACACCGTCGGCGCGCTGCGCGAGATGCGCCGGGTGACGAAGCCGGGCGGCCGGCTGGTGGTGTGCGAGTTCTCGGCGCCGACGTGGGCGCCGCTGCGGACCGTGTACTCGGGCTACCTGATGCGGGCGCTGCCGAAGGTGGCCCGGGTCGTCGCGCGGGAGTCGGACGCGTACGCGTACCTGGCGGAGTCGATCCGCGACTGGCCGGACCAGCTGGGGCTCGCGGAGCTGCTGCAGGAGGCCGGCTGGCGCTCGGTGGCGTACCGGAACCTGTCCGGCGGGATCGTCGCGCTGCACCGGGCGACAAATCCTGGGATCAATTAACGACAAAACGTGGGACGAAAGTCCCGGCACGTCCTCAGGGAAGCGACGACGCTACTCAGGCAACCCTTCGCAGACATCCGGCGCGACTTCTCACTAGACTCGGTCGCATCAGGTGTGAAGGCATTCACAAATGGGGCGGACAGTGCACAGTGGCAAGAGCGACGACGCGGACGTCATCGTCGTCGGAGCCGGACCCGGCGGGTCCAGCGCGGCCTACCACTGCGCTGCCGCGGGCCTGTCGGTGCTGCTGCTCGACAAGGCGGAATTCCCCCGTGACAAGGTCTGCGGCGACGGTCTGACCCCGCGCGCGGTCGCCGAGCTCACCCGGATGGGCGTGCCGCTGCGCGAGCAGGACGGCTGGATCCGCAACGTCGGGCTGCGCGTGCTCGGCGGCGGCCACGTGGTCGAGCTGCCCTGGCCCGAGCTCTCCTCGTACCCGTCGTACGGGCTCGCGCGGTCGCGGATGTCCCTCGACCACCTGCTGCTCGAGCACGCGCGGGCCGCCGGGGCCAAGGTCCAGGACAGGACCAACGTCACGGGTCCCCTGATCGACGAGCGGACCGGCCGGGTCGTGGGCGTGCAGGCGCGTCCGGTCGACGGCGACGGCCGCCGCGCGGGCGACCCCGTCACGTACCGCGCCCCCGTCGTGATCGCCGCCGACGGCGTCTCCGCCCGGCTCGCGACCGGTATGGGCCTGGAGAAGCGGGTGGACCGCCCGATGGGCGTGGCCGTGCGCACCTACTTCCGGACCCCGCGCCACGACGACCCGTGGATGGAGTCGCACCTGGAGCTTCTGGGACGGCAGGCCGGGCGAGTCGGACCTGATGCCCGGCTACGGCTGGATCTTCTCCCTCGGCGACGGCACCGCCAACGTCGGCCTCGGCTCGGTGTCCTCGACCGCCGCCGCGACCAAGGTCGACTACAAGGACCTGTTCGCGAAGTGGATGGCGAACGCCCCTGCGGAGTGGGAGTTCACCGAGGAGAACCAGATCGGCCCGGTCCGCGGCGCCGCGCTGCCGATGGGCTTCAACCGCGGGCCGCTGTACGGCCGCGGGCTCATGCTGGTCGGCGACGCCGCCGGGATGATCAGCCCGTTCAACGGCGAGGGCATCGCCTACGCCCTGCAGGCCGGCCGCGTCGCCGCCGACGCGATCGTGCAGGCCACCGCCCGGGGCACCGCCGCCGGCCGGGAGCGCGCGCTCGCCACGTACGGCGCGCGGATGAAGGACGACCTCGGCGGGTACTACACGCTCGGCCGGGTGTTCGTGAAGCTGATCGAGCACCCGCAGGTCATGCGCGCGTGCACGCGGTACGGCCTGCCTCGCCCGCTGGTCATGCGCTTCACGCACAAGCTGCTCGCCGACTGCTACGAGCCGCGCGGCGGCGATGCGGTCGACCGGGTGATCGCCGGCCTGGCACGTCTGGCGCCGGCCTCGTGACCGCCCCGCCCTGACCCACGGGGGCACCGGCCTCGCCCGCCGGACCGCCCCCCCGCACACCTCCACAACCCCGCGGAAGCACTCCACCCCCCACCGGGAGAGCACCGATGACCAACCCGTACGTCCCCCTCCTCGTCATGATGGGGATCGCCGCGCTCCTCGCGATCGGCGGTCTCGCCGCCAGCGCCGTGCTGGGCCCGAAGCGCTACAACCGCGCGAAGCTCGAGGCCTACGAGTGCGGCATCCAGCCGACCCCGCACGCGGTCGGCGGCGGCCGCTTCCCCGTGAAGTACTACCTCGTCGCGATGACGTTCATCGTCTTCGACATCGAGGTGGTCTTCCTCTACCCGTGGGCCGTCGACTTCACGGAGCTCGCGATGTTCGGGCTCGTCGCGATGGTGGGTTTCCTGGCGCTGATCACGGTGCCCTTCCTGTACGAGTGGCGCCGCGGCGGCCTGGACTGGGACGAGGACTGACATGGGGATCGAGGACGCCCCCTCGGGGTTCGTGCTGACGACGGTCGAGAAGTTCGCGGGCCTGGCCCGCAAGGGCTCGGTGTGGCCGGTGACGTTCGGCCTGGCGTGCTGCGCGATCGAGATGATGGCGACGGGCGGGTCCCGGTTCGACATCTCCCGGTTCGGCATGGAGGTGTTCCGCGCCTCGCCGCGCCAGGCGGACCTGATGATCGTCGCGGGCCGGGTGAGCCAGAAGATGGCCCCGGTCGTGCGCCAGGTCTACGACCAGATGGCCGAGCCCAAGTGGGTCCTGTCGATGGGCGTGTGCGCCAGCAGCGGCGGCATGTTCAACAACTACGCGATCGTGCAGGGCGTCGACCACGTCGTGCCGGTCGACATCTACCTGCCCGGCTGCCCGCCGCGCCCGGAGATGCTGATCAACGCGATCCTCGAGCTGCACGAGCAGATCAAGGCCGAGCCGCTGGGCGGCAACCGCAGCCGGATCGCCGCCGAGGTCGAGGCCGCGGCGCTGCGGGCCACCCCCACCTCGCACATGACGGGACTGCTGCGATGAGCGACGAGAAGCGCGACGCCGCCGCGGCGGTGACGACCGGTGACGCGGCCGCGGCCGACGCGGGCTCCCAGCGGACCAGCGAGACCGCCCTCGAGGCCGGCTCGCAGCACGTCCCGGCGGACCGCACGATCCCGCTGGAGGTCGTCGACGTCCGGCAGGGCATGTTCGGCGTGCACGGCTCGGGCGACACCTCCGGGTTCGGCGGGCTGGTGCAGACGGTCGTGCTGCCCGGGCCGAGCGAGCGGCCCTACGGCGGCTGGTTCGACGAGGTCGTCGACGTGCTGGCCGAGCTGCTGGACGCGTCGGGCACCGGGTTCGACGCGGCGGTCGAGTCGGTCGTGGTCGACCGCGGCGAGCTGACCCTGAACATCGCCCGCGAGCACGTCGTCGAGGTGTCGCAGCACCTGCGCGACGACCAGGACCTGCGGTTCGAGCTGTCGCTCGGCGTCTCCGGCGTGCACTACCCGCACGACGCGGGCCGCGAGCTGCACGCCGTCTACCACCTGGTGTCCGTCACGCACGGCCGCCGGCTGCGCCTCGAGGTCGCGGTGCCCGACGGCGACGCGACCATCCCCACGACGGTCGGGGTCTACCCGGCCAACGACTGGCACGAGCGCGAGACCTGGGACTTCTTCGGCATCGTCTTCACCGGCCGCACCGACCTGGCGCGGATCGAGATGCCGGACGACTGGCCCGGGCACCCTCAGCGCAAGGACTACCCGCTCGGTGGCATCCCCGTGGAGTACAAGGGCGCCACCGTCCCGCCGGCCGACCAGCGGAGGCAGTACTCATGAGCACCCAGACCCCTCCGGACGTCCGCGCGACCGGGCACGTCGTCGACGACGAGACCGAGGGCGTGCGCACCTTCGAGGCCACCGGCGGCGACTGGTCCGACATCGCCGAGGAGGCCGCCCGGCTCGGCGAGCAGCGCATCGTCGTCAACATGGGCCCGCAGCACCCGTCGACCCACGGCGTGCTGCGCCTCATGCTCGAGATCGACGGCGAGACGGTGACCGAGGCCCGCGCGGGCATCGGCTACCTGCACACCGGCATCGAGAAGAACATGGAGCACCGCACCTGGACCCAGGGCGTGACGTTCTGCACCCGCATGGACTACGTCGCCCCGCTGTTCCAGGAGGCCGCCTACTGCCTGGCGGTCGAGAAGCTGCTCGGCATCACCGACGACATCCCGGAGCGCGCGACCCAGATCCGGGTCCTGATGATGGAGCTCAACCGGATCGCGTCGCACCTCGTGTGCCTCGCGACCGGCGGCAACGAGCTCGGCGCCACGACGATCATGACCATCGGGTTCACCGCCCGCGAGGAGGTCCTGCGGATCTTCGAGCTGGTCACCGGCCTGCGGATGAACCACGCGTACATCCGCCCCGGCGGCGTCGCGCAGGACATCCCCCCGGGCGCGCTCGACCAGGTCGGCGAGGCGCTGACCGGGGTCCGCCGCTACATGAAGCAGCTCGAGGACCTCATGCTCGGGCAGCCGATCCTCAAGGGCCGGCTGAAGGACGTCGGGGTGCTCAACCTCGCGGGCTGCATGGCGCTGGGGATCACCGGCCCGATGCTGCGCTCCACCGGCCTGCCGTACGACGTCCGCAAGGCCGCCCCGTACTGCGGGTACGAGACCTACGACTTCGACGTGCCGGTCTCCGAGGGCGCGGACTGCTGGGACCGCCTGGTCCTGCGCATCGAGGAGTGCTACCAGTCGATGCGGATCGTCGAGCAGGTCGTCGAGCGCCTGCAGCGGTCGGCCGGGCAGCCGGTGATGGTCGCGGACAAGAAGATCGCGTGGCCCGCGCAGCTGGCCATCGGGTCGGACGGCATGGGCAACTCCCTCGACCACATCCGCGAGATCATGGGCACCTCGATGGAGGCCCTGATCCACCACTTCAAGCTGGTGACGGAGGGGTTCCGGGTCCCGGCGGGCCAGGTGTTCCAGACCGTCGAGCACCCCCGCGGCGAGCTCGGGGTGCACCTCGTGTCCGACGGGGGCACCAAGCCGTACCGGGCGCACTTCCGCGACCCGTCGTTCAACAACCTGCAGTCCGTGTCGGTGCTGTGCGAGGGCGGGCAGGTGGCCGACGTGGTCTGCTCGGTCGCGTCCATCGACCCGGTGCTCGGAGGGGTGGACCGCTGATGTCGACGATCGACCACCCGCGCATGCCCGGTTCGGGGCGCCCGCGCGCGACCTACGACGAGGCCACGCGCGCCCGGCTCGCCGCCGACGCCGCGCAGGTCGTCGCGCGGTACCCGGACCCGCGGTCGGCGCTGCTGCCGCTGCTGCACCTCGTGCAGAGCGAGGACGCGTACGTCAGCCCCGCGGGCATCGCGTTCTGCGCGCAGACGCTCGACCTGTCCACCGCCCAGGTGTCCGCGGTCGCGACGTTCTACACGCAGTACAAGCGCCGCCCCAACGGCCGGTACACCGTGGGCGTCTGCACCAACACGCTCTGCGCGATCATGGGCGGCGACGCCATCTGGGAGCAGCTGACCGACCGGCTGGGCATCGGCAACGACGAGACCACCGCGGACGGCGCCATCACGCTCGAGCGGATCGAGTGCAACGCGGCCTGCGACTACGCGCCGGTCATGATGATCAACTGGGAGTTCTTCGACAACCAGACGCCGGAGTCCGCGGCCGACGTGGTCGGCCGGCTGATCGCGGGGGAGCCCGTGGCCCCGACCCGTGGCCCGGCGCAGGTGCAGACCTTCAAGCAGGTGTCCCGCGTGCTCGCCGGGTTCCCCGACGGGCTGGCGGACGAGGGCGTGGCCGCCGGCGAGCCGACGCTGCGGGGCCTGGCGCTGGCGCGCGAGCGCGGCTGGACCGCCCCGGCGTTCGAGGGCGGCACGCAGGGTGACTCCGCCCACGTCGACGCCCCGCACGCCGCCGAGGTCCCCACCGCGCCCGCCTCCGGCGGCGAGCAGTCGAGCGTCGACCGCCCCGCGGCCGGTGCCGAGGACCGCGGCGCCGAGCAGTCGGAGGCCGAGCACCGTGCGGACGACACCAGCGAGCCCGCCACCGACGAGACGAAGGAGTCGTGATGGGCGACACGACGCTCACCCCGGTGCTCAGCGAGCGCTGGGACGCCGACCGGTCCTGGACGCTGGCGACCTACCAGGCGCGCGGCGGCTACCGCGGCCTGCGCCGGGCGCTGACGATGGACCCCGCCGACGTGGTCACCACCGTGAAGGACTCCGGCCTGCGCGGCCGTGGCGGCGCGGGGTTCCCGACCGGCATGAAGTGGGGCTTCCTGCCCGCTCCGGACGGCGGCCCCCGCTACCTGGTCGTCAACGCCGACGAGTCCGAGCCCGGCACCTGCAAGGACATCCCGCTGATGATGGCGGACCCGCAGGTGCTGATCGAGGGCGTGGCGATCACGTCCTACGCGATCGGCTGCCACCACGCGTTCATCTACGTGCGCGGCGAGGTCGTGCACGTCTACCGCCGGCTGCTGAAGGCCGTCGAGGAGGCGTACGCGGCCGGGCTGCTCGGGAAGGACATCGAGGGCTCGGGCTACGACCTCGACGTCACCGTGCACGCCGGCGCCGGCGCGTACATCTGCGGCGAGGAGACCGCGCTGCTCGACTCGCTCGAGGGCAAGCGCGGTCAGCCGCGCCTGAAGCCCCCGTTCCCCGCGGTCGCGGGCCTCTACGCGCGGCCGACCGTGGTCAACAACGTCGAGTCCGTCGCCTCCGTGCCGGGCATCCTCGTCGGCGGCTCCGACTGGTTCCGCTCGATGGGGACCGACCGGTCGCCGGGCCACGGCCTGTTCTCGCTGTCCGGCCACGTCGCGCGGCCCGGGCAGTACGAGGCGCCGCTCGGCATCACGATGCGCGAGCTGCTGGAGATGGCCGGCGGTGTCCGCGAGGGCCACGAGCTGAAGTTCTGGACCCCGGGCGGCTCGTCGACGCCGATCTTCACCGCGGAGCACCTCGACGTGCCGCTCACCTACGAGGAGGTCGGCGCGGCCGGGTCGATGCTCGGCACCCGCGCCCTGCAGGTGTTCGACGACACCGTGTCGGTGGTCAAGGCCGTGGCGCGCTGGACGCAGTTCTACAAGCACGAGTCCTGCGGCAAGTGCACCCCCTGCCGCGAGGGCACGTTCTGGCTCGCGCAGGTGCTCGGCCGGCTCGAGGCCGGGCAGGGCACGTCGGGGGACATCGACCTGCTGCTCGACCTGTGCGACAACATCCTCGGCAAGGCGTTCTGCGCCCTCGGCGACGGCGCGACCAGCCCGATCACCTCGGCCATCCAGTACTTCCGGGACGAGTTCGAGGCCGGGACGCACACCCCGGCGGACGTGCTGTTCCCGCCGGAGCGCTCGACGCTCTTCCCCTACACGCCCCGCCGCACCGGCGCGCAGCTCGCGGGAGCCCACGCATGACCGTGACCGATCAGAAGAGCGCCGTGCCTGCGGTCCAGGACGGCGTCACGTTCACCATCGACGGCATCGAGACCACGGTGCCGAAGGGCACCCTGGTGATCCGGGCCGCCGAGCAGCTCGGCATCCAGATCCCGCGGTTCTGCGACCACCCGCTGCTCGCGCCCGCCGGCGCCTGCCGGCAGTGCATGGTCGAGGTCTGGGCCCCGGGCCGCGACGGCAAGGTCGCGAAGATGCCCAAGCCGCAGGCCTCCTGCACGCTGACCGCGACGCCCGGCATGGACGTCCGCACGCAGCGCACCTCGGCCGAGGCCGACAAGGCGCAGCACGGCGTGATGGAGCTGCTGCTCATCAACCACCCGCTGGACTGCCCGGTCTGCGACAAGGGCGGCGAGTGCCCCCTGCAGAACCAGGCGATGTCGAACGGCCGCAGCTCGACCCGGTTCGTCGACGTCAAGCGCACGTTCCCCAAGCCCCTGGCGATCTCCACGGAGATCCTGCTCGACCGCGAGCGGTGCATCCTCTGCCAGCGGTGCACCCGGTTCTCCCGGGAGATCGCGGGCGACCCGTTCATCGACCTGCAGAAGCGCGGGGCGATGCAGCAGATCGGGCGGTTCGACGCCGACGTGCTCGGGTTCGCGGGCGCGGGCGCGGGCGACGATCCTGACGGCTCGACGGGCACCCTCCCGGCCGGCGGCCCGGTGCTGCTCGGTGCGGAGATCCCCGTCGGACCCGCTGCGCCCACAGTGGACGACGACCGCTCTGGATCGCCGTTCGCCTCCTACTTCTCCGGCAACACCGTGCAGATCTGCCCGGTGGGCGCGCTCACCGGCGCGGCGTACCGGTTCCGCGCCCGGCCGTTCGACCTGGTGTCGACCCCCGGCGTCAGCGAGCACGACTCGTCCGGCTCGGCGCTGCGCGTCGACCACCGCCGCGGCGTGGTGCTGCGCCGGCTGGCCGGCGAGGACGCCGAGGTCAACGAGGAGTGGCTGACCGACAAGGACCGGTTCGCCTTCACCTGGCAGGCCGCCGCCGACCGGATCGCCACCCCGCTGGTGCGGGACGTCGCGGCGGACGGGACCCGCGGCGAGCTGCACCCCGCCTCCTGGGTCGAGGCCCTCGAGGTCGCCGCGCACGGCCTGGCGCAGGCCCGGGACGCCGGCGGCGTGGGCGTGCTGCCCGGCGGCCGGCTGACCGTCGAGGACGCCTACGCGTACGGCAAGTTCGCCCGCGTGGTGCTCGGCACCAACGACGTCGACCTGCGGGCCCGCCCGCACTCCGACGAGGAGCTCGCGTTCCTCGGCCACGCCGTCGCCGGCACCGGCCTGGGCGTGACGTTCCGCGACCTGGAGGCGGCCCCCGCGGTGCTGCTCGTCGGCCTGGAGGCCGAGGAGGAGGCGGGCGTCGTGTTCCTGCGGCTGCGCAAGGGCGTCGTCGCCGGTCGCACCCGCGTGCTGTCCGTCGCCCCGCTCGCGACCCGCGGGCTGGAGCGCCTCGACGGCGACCTGATCGCCGCCGCACCCGGCACCGAGCCGGAGGTGCTGAACGCCATCGGCACCGGCGACCTCGCCGACGCCGCCGCGGCGCTCGGCGCCGAGGGTGCGCTGGTCCTCGTCGGCGAGCGGCTCGGTGCCGTGCCCGGCGGTCTGTCCGCCGCCCTGCGGCTCGCCGAGCGCACCGGCGCCCGGCTCGCCTGGATCCCGCGGCGCGCGGGGGAGCGCGGCGGCGTCGAGGCCGGCGCCCTGCCGACCCTGCTGCCCGGCGGCCGCCCGGTCGTCGACCCGGCCGCCCGCGTCGACGTCGCCGCCGCCTGGGACGTCGAGCAGCTGCCCGCCGCGCCGGGCCGGGACGCCACGGCGATCCTGGCCGCCGCGGCCGACGGCACGCTCGGCGGCCTCGTGGTCGGGGGCGTCGAGCTCCGCGACCTGCCGGACCCCGCCGCCGCCCGGGCCGCGCTCGAGGCGTGCGGGTTCGTCGTCTCGCTCGAGGTCCGCGCCTCCGAGGTGACCGCCCTGGCCGACGTCGTGCTGCCGGTCGCCCCGCCCGTGGAGCGCCCCGGCACGTTCGTCACGTGGGAGGGCCGCCCGCGGCCGTTCCCGCAGGCGCTGACGTCCACCGCCATGCCCGACCACCGGGTGCTGGACGCGCTCGCGGACGAGATGGGCGTGACCCTGGGCCTGCGCACCGTCGCGGCCGTGCACGCGGACGCCGAGGCGCTGCGCGAGGGCTGGGACGGCGCACGCGTCGACGCCCCGGCCGTGCCCGCCGCCGAGCCGCCCGCCGTCGCCCCCGGGCACGCGGTGCTGGCGACCTGGCACCTGCTGCTCGACTCCGGCCGGCTCCAGGACGGCGAGCCGTTCCTCGCCGGCACCGCCAAGCGCGCGGTCGCCCGGCTGTCCGCCGCGACCGCGGCCGCCGCGGGCATCACCGACGGCGCACCGCTGACCGTGGCGACCGACGCGGGGACGATCACGCTGCCGGCGGTGGTCACCGAGATGGCCGACCACGTCGTCTGGCTGCCGACCGCCTCGGGCGCCAGCCAGGTCCGGTCCGCGCTGCACGCGCTGCCCGGCGACCTGGTGCGGATCGCGCCCGCGATCGACCCGACCGGCTCCACCGAGGACGAGGAGGGGGCCGCATGATCGGCACCGGCGCGGCCGACTTCAGCCAGGACGTGTTCTGGGTCTGGCTGCTCAAGGCCGTCGGCATCATCGTGTTCCTGCTGGTGAGCGTGCTCATCGCGATCTGGTTCGAGCGCCGCGTCGTCGGCCGGATGCAGCTGCGCCCGGGCCCGAACGTGCACGGCCCGTTCGGCCTGTTCCAGTCGCTCGCGGACGCGATGAAGCTGCTGCTCAAGGAGGACGTCACCGTCAAGGCGGCCGACAAGGTCGTCTACCTGGTGGCGCCGTTCATCGCGGTGTTCTGCTCGCTGCTGACCTACGCCGTGATCCCGTTCGGGCCCGAGGTGTCGATCTTCGGCGTCCTCACCCCGCTGCAGCTCACCGACTTCCCGGTCGCGGTGCTGTACGTCCTGGCGTGCGCCTCGGTCGGCGTCTACGGCATCGTGCTCGGCGGCTGGTCGTCCAACTCGACCTACCCGCTGCTCGGCGCCGTGCGGTCCACCGCCCAGGTGATCTCGTACGAGCTGTCGATGGGCCTGTCCCTGGTCAGCGTGTTCATCCTGGCCGGGTCGATGTCGACCTCCGAGATCGTGTCCTCCCAGACCACGGTCTGGTGGCTGATCCCGCTCGCGCCGGCGTTCGTCATCTACGTCATCTCGATGGTCGGCGAGACCAACCGGCTGCCGTTCGACCTCCCCGAGGCCGAGGGCGAGCTGGTCGGCGGCTACACCACCGAGTACTCGTCGATGAAGTTCGCGTGGTTCTTCCTCGCCGAGTACATCAACATGCTCAACGTCTCGGCCGTCGCGACCACGCTGTTCTTCGGCGGCTGGCGGGCCCCGTGGCCGCTGTCGGCGATCAACGACGGGATGTTCAACGAGGGCTGGTGGCCGCTGCTGTGGTTCGTCGGCAAGGTCTGGCTGTTCATGTTCCTGTTCGTCTGGATCCGCGGCACGCTGCTGCGGTTCCGGTACGACCAGTTCATGAACTTCGGCTGGAAGGTGCTGATCCCCTCCGCGCTGGTCTGGCTGGTCTGCGTCGCGGTGGTGCAGGGCGTGCGGCAGTTCGCCGACGTCGACATCCGCACGGTCGCCGGCGTGCTCGGCGGGATCATGGCCCTGGTCGTGATCGCGTCGTTCCTCATCCCGGAGAAGAAGCCCGCACCGGACGGCCCGGCGGCCGACGAGCCGTTCGACGCGTTCGCCGGCGGCTTCCCCGTCCCGCCGCTGCCCGGCCAGGTGCTGCCGCCGTCGCCGCGCGCCGCGCGCCGCGCCGCCCAGCAGCCCGCGGCCCCCGCCCTCGTCGGCGGGCCCGCGACCGACACCGAGCAGCCGGACCAGGGCGACGCGCCCGGGTCCCCCACCCAGGAGGTGCCGCGTGGCTGACACGCCCGACAAGGCCGTCCAGAAGCGTGCCGTGGGCGGTGAGGTCGCCGCCCACCAGCCGTACGAGTCGCTGATCCCGAAGCGCGGCCCGGTCGCCGACGCGCTCGGCCCCGCCGCCGGCTTCGGCGTCACGATCAAGAACTTCTTCAGCAAGACGGTCACCGAGCAGTACCCGTTCGAGACCGCCCCCGTGAAGCCGCGGTTCCACGGCCGGCACCAGCTCAACCGGTACCCCGACGGCCTGGAGAAGTGCATCGGCTGCGAGCTGTGCGCCTGGGCGTGCCCCGCGGACGCGATCTACGTCGAGGCGTCCGACAACACCCCCGACCACCAGATGTCGCCCGGGGAGCGGTTCGGCAGCGTCTACCAGATCAACTACCTGCGCTGCATCTTCTGCGGCCTGTGCATCGAGGCGTGCCCCACCCGCGCGCTGACCATGACCAACGAGTTCGAGCTCGCGGGCCCCACCCGCGAGGGCCTGATCTTCGAGAAGCAGGACCTGCTCGCGCCGATGGCCGAGGGCATGCTCGCCGCCCCGCACCCGATGGTCGAGGGCACCACCGACACCGAGTACTACCGCGGCGAGGTCATCGGGCCGACCGCCGCGCAGGTCGACTGGGTGGCCGGGCTCCGCCCCGAGGACCCGACGCTGGACGCGGCCCGTGCGCGCGCCGCCGCGACGTCCGCGCCGACCGGCACCGCAGGGCAGGAGGCCCGATGACCCCGAGCACCGCCGAGGCGGTCCTGTTCTGGGTGCTGGCGCCGATCATGGTGCTGGCCGCCCTCGGTCTGCTGCTGTCCCGCAAGGCCGTGCACGCGGCCCTGTGCGTCATCACGATCATGATCTCGCTGGCGTTCCTCTACATCGCGCAGGAGGCGCCGTTCCTCGGCGTCGTCCAGGTGGTCGTCTACACCGGCGCCGTGATGATGCTGTTCCTGTTCGTCCTCATGCTGGTCGGCGTCGACGCGTCCGACTCCCTCGTGGAGACCATCCGCGGGCAGCGGTGGGTGGGCTGGATCGCGGCGCTCGGCCTGATGGCCGTGCTCACCGGCGTCGTCGGCCGCGCGGTCTACCCGGACGCCGTCGGCCTGGCCGAGGCGAACGGGCCGGGCAACCCGGTCGGCGTCGCGCGGATCATCTTCGGCGAGCACGTGTTCGGCCTCGAGGTCGTCGGCGCCCTGCTGGTCACCGCCGCGCTCGGTGCGCTGGTGCTGACGCACCGCCAGCGGCTCAAGGCGGTCGTGAAGCAGCCCGAGCGGGCCGCCGCGCGCGTCGCCGCCGGCGCCCGCCTCACGCCGCTGCCCGCCCCCGGCGTGTTCGCGGGCCGCAACGCGATGGACGTCCCCGCGCTCGACCCGCAGGGCCGGCCCATCGAGGAGTCGGTGTCCCGCGTGCTGCGGATCCGCGGCCAGCAGGCGTCCACCACCCCGTACCGGGCCGACGCCGCGGCGATCGCCGCGGCCGACGGCGGCGACGGCGCGCCCGTGGCCGCCGACCCCGGCTCGACCACCGGGCCCACGAGCGACGTCGCGCTCGGCGGGGCCTCGACCCGGACGGAGACCCAGCCGTGAGCCTCACGCACTACCTGGTGCTGTCCTCGATCCTGTTCTCGCTCGGCGCCGCCACGGTGCTGCTGCGCCGCAACGCGATCATCGTGTTCATGGGCGTCGAGCTGATGCTCAACGCCACGAACCTCGCGCTGGTGACCTTCGCGCGGCTGCACGGCGACCTCACGGGCCAGGTCATGGCCTTCTTCGTGATGGTGGTCGCCGCGGCGGAGGTGGTCGTCGGCCTGGCGATCATCGTGTCGATCTTCCGCACCCGGAAGTCGGCGTCCGTCGACGACATCAACCTGCTGAAGAGCTGAGGGGACCGTGGACCTGAACTCCCTCGCACCGCTCCTGGTGGCGGTGCCCCTCGCGAGCGCGGCCGTGCTCCTGCTGCTCGGCCGGCGCGCCGACCGCTGGGGCCACTGGCTCGGGGTGCTGGCGTCCGGCGCGGCGTTCGTCGTCGCCGCGGTGCTGCTCACCGACCTGCTCGGCCGCGACGCGCACGACCGCGTGGTCGACGTGCACCTGTTCGACTGGATCTCCGCCGGCCGGTTCGACCTGGCCGCCGGGCTCCGCGTCGACCCGCTGTCGCTGACCTTCGTGCTGCTGGTGACCTTCGTCGGGACGCTGATCCACCTGTACTCGGTGGCGTACATGGCGCACG
The DNA here is from genome assembly GCF_056868065.1 of Cellulomonas sp. KU4C. Classification (NCBI taxonomy): domain Bacteria; kingdom Bacillati; phylum Actinomycetota; class Actinomycetes; order Micrococcales; family Cellulomonadaceae; genus Cellulomonas; species Cellulomonas sp. KU4C. Next base: position 1,400,843 of record NZ_CP200322.1, read on the forward strand.
ACGCCGCGCGCCGCCGGTTCTTCGCGTACCTCAACCTGTTCATCGCGGCGATGCTCGTGCTGGTCCTCGCGGACTCGTACCTGCTGCTGTTCGTCGGCTGGGAGGGCGTCGGCCTGGCGTCCTACCTGCTGATCGGGTTCTGGAACCACCACACCCCGTACGCGGTCGCCGCGAAGAAGGCGTTCGTCGCCAACCGCGTCGGCGACGTCGGCCTGCTGGTCGCGCTGATGCTGATGTTCGCGACGTTCGGCGCGGTCGACTTCGACACCGTGGCGGCGGGGGTCGGGGGCGCGTCGCAGGGCACGCTCACCGCGATCGGCCTCATGCTGCTGCTCGCCGCGTGCGGCAAGTCGGCGCAGTTCCCGCTGCAGTCCTGGCTCGGCGACGCGATGGCCGGCCCCACGCCGGTGTCCGCGCTGATCCACGCGGCCACGATGGTCACCGCCGGCGTCTACCTGATCGTCCGGTCCGCGCCCGTGTTCGAGGGTGCACCCACCGCGCAGCTCGTCGTCACGATCATCGGCGCGATCACGCTGCTGATCGGCGCGATCATCGGCTGCGCGAAGGACGACATCAAGAAGGCGCTCGCCGCCTCGACGATGTCCCAGATCGGCTACATGGTGCTCGCCGCCGGCCTCGGCCCGGTCGGGTACGCGTTCGCGATCTTCCACCTCGTCACCCACGGGTTCTTCAAGGCCGGGATGTTCCTCGGCGCCGGGTCCGTCATGCACGGCATGGACGACCAGACCGACATGCGCCGGTTCGGGGGCCTGCGGAAGTACATGCTCGTCACCTGGGTGACGTTCGGGGCCGGCTGGCTCGCGATCCTCGGTGTCCCGCCGTTCTCCGGGTTCTGGAGCAAGGACAAGATCATCGAGTCCGCGTTCGTGGTCCCCGAGGTCGGCGGCGAGTGGCGCGCCTGGCTGTTCGGCGCGGTCGCGCTGGTCGGCGCCGGGATCACCGCGTTCTACATGTCGCGGCTGTTCTTCCTGACGTTCCACGGCAAGCAGCGCTGGGCCCCGAAGGCCGACGGCCACGAGCAGCACCCGCACGAGTCGCCCGCGCTGATGACCGTCCCGATGGTCGTCCTCGCGATCGGCTCGGTCGCGCTCGGCTTCGTGCTCCAGCTCGGCGGCGGGTTCACCACCTGGCTCGAGCCGGTCACCGGTCACGTCGAGCACCACGAGCCCGTGCTCCCGGTGCTGGTCATCCAGGTCGCCACGCTGGTCGCGGTGGCGCTCGGCCTCGCGCTCGCCTGGCGGCAGTACCTGTCCCTGCCGGTGCCCGAGGTGGCGCCGGACGGGTCCGTCCTGACCCGCGCCGCCCGGGTGGACCTCTACCAGGACGCGGTCAACGACGCGGTCCTGGTCGAGCCCGGCCGGCACCTGACCCGCTCGCTCGTCTACGGCGACCGCACCGCGGTCGACGGGGCGTTCACGGGCCTCGGCCGTCTCACGGTCGGGATCGGGGAGATCGTGCGGAAGCTGCAGTCGGGCTACGCCCGGCAGTACGCCGCCACGATGCTCCTCGGCCTCGTCGTCCTCGCGGTCGTCGTCCTGGCGCCCCGGATCTGAGGGGAACTCGATGTCGTCTCCCGCCCTCGCCGCCACGGTGCTGTCCCCGGACGTGCCCTGGCTCACCCTCCTCGTCGTGTGGCCGCTCGTCGGCGCCGCGCTGCTCTGGGCCCTGCCCGGCGGCACCGCCGCCGACGGCACCAGCACCGGCGCGCGCCGCTGGTCCCGGCAGGTGGCGCTCGGCGTCGCCCTGGTCGAGGTGCTGCTCGGCGTCGCCGCGCTGCTCGCCTTCGACACCGGGTCCGCCGCGGTCCACCAGCTCACCGAGACGCACGGCTGGATCCCGCAGCTCGGCGTCTCCTACGCCCTCGGCGTCGACGGCGTCGGCCTCGCGCTGGTGCTGCTGTCCGTGGTCCTCGTGCCCGTCGTGATCCTCGCGGCGTGGCGGGAGCAGGACTCCGGCGCGGCGCCCACCGACCGGCTGCGGCACTACCTGGCGCTCGTGCTCGTGCTGACCACGTTCATGGTCGCGGTGTTCGCCGCCCGGGACGTGTTCCTGTTCTACGTCCTGTTCGAGGCCATGCTCATCCCGGTCTACTTCATGATCGGCGGCTTCGGCGGGGCGCAGCGGCGGTACGCGGCCGTGAAGTTCCTGCTGTTCTCGCTGGCCGGCGGGCTGATCATGCTGGCCGGCGTCATCGGCCTGTACCTCCAGGGCCCGGGCGGGGAGCAGGGGTTCCTCACCGAGAACCTGGTCGGCGTCGACATGCCCGTGGGCACCGAGCGCTGGCTGTTCCTCGCGTTCTTCGTGGCCTTCGCGGTCAAGGCGCCGATGTTCCCCGTGCACACCTGGCTGCCCGACGCGGCCGAGCAGGCCCCCGCCGGGACGTCCACGCTGCTGGTCGGCGTGCTCGACAAGGTCGGCACCTTCGGGATGCTCACGCTCTGCCTGCCGCTGTTCCCCGACGCGTCCCGCTGGGCGGCGCCGGTCATCATCGTGCTGGCGATCGTGTCGATCTTCTACGGCGCGCTGCTGGCCATCGGGCAGCAGGACCTGTTCCGGCTGGTCGCCTACACGTCGGTCTCGCACTTCGGGTTCATCGTGCTGGGCATCTTCGCCTTCACGTCGACCTCGATCGCCGGCTCGTCGTTCTACATGGTCAACCACGGGCTCTCGACCGGGGCGCTGTTCCTCCTGGTCGGGTTCCTCGCGGCCCGGCGCGGGTCCGCCCGCATCGAGGACTTCGGCGGCCTGCAGAAGGTCACCCCCGTCCTCGCCGGCGTGTTCCTCGTGACCGGCCTGTCCGCGCTGTCGCTGCCCGGCCTGTCGACGTTCGTCTCCGAGTTCCTGGTCGTCGTCGGCACGTTCGGCACCAACCGGGCGGCGGCCGTGATCGCCGCCGTCGCCGTGGTGCTCGCCGCCGTGTACGTGCTCTGGACCTACCAGCGCGTGTTCACCGGCCCCGTCCGCGACGACCTCGCCGGCACCCGGGACATCGGCGGCCGCGAGCGGTGGGTCGTCGGCCCGCTCATCGCGATCATGCTGGTGCTCGGCTTCTACCCGGCCCCGGCGCTGCGGCTGGTCGACCAGCCCGCCGCCGAGTCCGTCACCCAGGTCGGCGGCGTCGACGCACCCCCCGCGGAGATGCCCCTGACCGAGAGCCTCGAGGGGAGCGACCAGTGAGCGGCTTCACGGCGCCCGACATCGCGTGGGCCCAGCTCACCCCGATCCTGCTGGTGCTCGGCGCCGGCGTCCTCGGCGTGCTGGTCGAGGCGTTCGTGCCCCGGCGCGCCCGCCGGCCCGTCCAGCTGACCGTCGCCCTGCTCGCGCTCGCGGGGGCCGTCGTGGCCGTCGCCGCGCTCTGGTCCGACGTCGACGCGACCGGCGGCACCGACGTGCTCGGCGGGTCCGTGCTCGTCGACGGCCCGACGCTCGTCCTGCAGGGCACCATCGCGGTGCTCGCGCTGCTGGCGGTGCTCGTCATCGCCGACCGGACCGACACCGGTGAGGACGCGTTCGCCCCGCAGGGCGCCGCCATCCCCGGGTCGGGCTACGAGGAGGCCGCGCGCGCCGCCGGGCTCCAGCAGACCGAGGTCTACCCGCTGGTGCTGTTCGCGACCGGCGGCATGCTGATCTTCCCCGCCACCGGCGACCTGCTCACCCTGTTCGTCGCCCTCGAGGTGCTGTCGCTGCCGCTGTACCTGCTGACCGGGCTCGCGCGCCGTCGCCGCCTGCTCAGCCAGGAGGCGTCGATGAAGTACTTCCTGCTCGGGTCGTTCGCGTCCGCGCTGCTGCTGTTCGGCATCGCGCTGCTCTACGGGTTCGCCGGGTCGCTGCGCTACGTCGAGATCGCCGCCGCGATCCGCACCGTCACCGGCATGGACGGCCTGCTGCTCGCCGGCGCGCTGCTCGTGCTCGTCGGCCTGCTGTTCAAGGTCGGCGCGGTGCCGTTCCACTCCTGGACGCCCGACGCCTACCAGGGCGCGCCCACCCCGATCACCGGGTTCATGGCCGCGTGCACCAAGGTCGCCGCGTTCGGCGCGCTGCTGCGGATCTTCTACGTGGTGCTGCCCGACCTGCGGTGGGACCTCGAGCCGATGATGTGGACCGTCGCCATCGCCACGATGGCCGTCGGGACGGTCGTCGCCCTCGTGCAGACCGACGTCAAGCGGGTGCTCGCGTACTCGTCCGTCGCGCACGCCGGGTTCGTGCTCACCGGCGTCGTCGCCCTGACCCAGTCCGGGATCACCGCGGTGCTGTTCTACCTCCTGGCCTACGGCGCGGCGACGGTCGGGGCGTTCGGGATCGTGTCGCTGGTGCGCGAGCGGGGTGCCGTGCGCGGCGCCGCGCGGGTGCCCGCGGCGGCGGGGGCGGTCGCGGGGTCCGGGACGGTCGCGGTCGCCGGGGCGGGTCCGGTCGCCGGGACGGACGACACCGGCGACGGCTCCGACGGCGACGCGCCGCTCGAGGCCGAGGGTCCGGTCCTCGGCGAGGCGACCCACCTGTCGCAGTGGGCCGGGCTCGGTCGGACCAACCCGGTCCTGGCGGGCACGTTCGTGCTGTTCCTGCTGTCGTTCGCGGGCATCCCGCTGACCGCCGGCTTCACCGGGAAGTTCGCGGTGTTCAGCGCGGCCGTCGAGGGCGGCGCCTGGCCGCTGGCGGTCGTCGGCGTGGTGGCCTCCGCCGCCGCCGCGTTCTTCTACGTCCGGATCATCGTCCTGATGTTCTTCACGCACCCCGAGGGCGGACCGCAGACCCCGGCCGGCGGCGAGGCCACCGCCACCACCGCCGCCGCCCTGCGGCCCGGCACGGTCGTCGTCGGGTCCCAGGGGTTCGCGGTCGTCGCCATCGGGGTGTGCGCCGTGCTCACCCTCGCCCTGGGCGTCGTCCCCGGGCCCGTCCTCGACGCGATCGCGTCGGTCGCCCAGCTCCTCCCGTGACCGTCCGGCCACGCACCCGGTGCCGACCGCACCGGGTGCGTGGCCGCGTCGGTTCTGCCACGGCCCGTCCGGCCAGATAGGTTCGACCCGTGACCTCCCCGACCGCCCTGCCGCTCGCCGACCCCGTGCTCGCCGAGCGCATCGCGGGACGCCTCGACGTCGTCGAGGACCGCCTGCGCGGCGCCGTCGCGTACGCCGACCAGCTCGTGGACGACGCCGCGCACCACCTGGCCAACGCCGGGGGCAAGCGCCTGCGCCCGCTGCTGACCCTGCTGGCCGCCGAGCTCGGCGACGGCAGCCGCGACGAGGTGCTCGACGCGGCCGTCGTGGTCGAGCTCACGCACCTCGCCTCGCTCTACCACGACGACGTGATGGACTCCGCGCCGCTGCGCCGCGGGGCGCCCGCCGCGCACGAGGTCTGGGGCAACAACGTCGCGATCCTCGTCGGCGACCTGCTGTTCGCGCGCGCGTCCACCACCGTCGCCCACCTCGGCCCCGAGGCCGTGCTCATCCAGGCCGGCACCTTCGAGCGGCTGTGCCTCGGCCAGCTGCACGAGTCCCTCGGCCCCGGCACCGACGGCGACCCCGTCCAGCACTACCTGCAGGTGCTCGCGGACAAGACCGCCTCGCTCATCGCCACGTCCGCCCGGCTCGGTGCCATGTACGGCGGCTGCACGCCTGACGTCGTCGAGACCGTGGCCGCGTTCGGCGAGCGCATCGGCGTCGCGTTCCAGCTCGCGGACGACGTGCTCGACCTGACCTCCGACGGCGACGTCTCCGGCAAGACCCCCGGCACCGACCTGCGCGAGCAGGTGCCCACGATGCCCGTGCTCCTGCTGCGCGAGCGCGCGGCCACCACCGGGGACCCCGACGACGTCGCGCTCGTCGCCCGTCTCGACGGCGACCTGTCCGACGACACGGTGCTCGCCGAGGTGCTCGCCGCCCTGCGCGCCCACGACGTCGTGCGCGACACGCGCGCCCGCGCGATCGCCCTGGTCTCCGAGGCCGTCGAGCTGCTCGCGCCGCTGCCCGACGGGCCGGTCAAGGACTCGTTCGTGTCGTTCGCCGACGCGCTCGTCGACCGGGCGGCGTGACGCAGGAGCGCGACCGGCCCCGACGGCCGGTGCGCAGCGAGGGGGAGCAGTGACCACGGTCGGGAGCGGGAGCGGGGCTGACGCCGACGCCGCGTTCTGCGCCGCCTGCGGGGCCGCGCTCGAGCCCGGCGCGGTGTTCTGCGGGAGCTGCGGCGCGCGGGTGGAGCGCGTGGCGGGCCTCGAGCCGGGAGGCGCGTCCGGTCCGGGAGCCGCGTCTGCGGCCGGTACCGGGGCCGGAGCCGTCCGGCCGTTCGGCGACGCGACCCCGGTGGCGCCCGGTCCGGCGTCCGCGCGGCCCCTCCCGGCACCCCAGGCCCAGCCGCGCCGGACGCCGACCTGGTCGCTGGGCACCGACGTCGACGACGCCGTGGCCCCCGTGTGGCGGCGCCTGGTCGCGCTGCTCGTGGACCAGGCGCTCGCCGTGCTGGTCGGCGGGCTCGGCGCGCTCGCCGTGCTCCCGTCGCTGCGCGGCGACGGGTCCGTGGGCGCGCTGCTGGTGCCGGGCCTGCTCCTGCTGCTGCTCGCCGCCGGCCAGTGGTTCGCCGAGGCGTTCGCGGGCCGCACCGTCGGCGGCGCGCTGCTGGGCACCCGCACCGTCTCCGCCCGCACCGGCCGACCCGCCGGGCTGTGGGCGGTGCTCGTCCGCTCCGTGGTGCAGGGCCTCGGCGGGATCGTCGGCGGCATCGGCGTCTACGTCGTCGCGGGCTCCGGCGCCTGGGACGAGGGCCCCGAGCAGCGTGGCTGGCACGACAAGGCCGCGGGCACCCTCGTGCTGCGCGCCCGACCGCTGCCGGCCGGGCTCGACGGGAGCGCGCCCGGGGCGACAACCGGTGACGCGCCCGGTGCCGACTCGTCCGCGCCCGGCTCGTCCGCGCCCGATTCATCCGCGCCCGCGTCCCCCGCGCCCGTGCCCGCCGCGCGCCAGGGTCGTCCCACCACCGCGCCGCCCGCGCCGCGAGCCCCGGAACCCGCACCCGTGCGCGCCCCCGCCGCGCCGCTCGCCGCCCCCGCGCCGTCCGGGCCCACGCTCGCAGGGCCCCCGCCGGAGCACGCCGTACGGGTCGCCCGCCCCGCCCCGGTGGACCCCGCGCCCGCGGTGGGCGCGCCAGAGCTCCCGGCGAGCGCGCCCGCGGTGCCGGTCGCGGGTCCCGCCCCCGACGGGCCCCCGACGCACGCCGCCGAGCCGGTCCCGACGATGCTCGCCGGTCCCGCGCCGGTGACCCCGCCGGCACTCGGTCCCGAGTCGGACGCGGCCGAGCCGATCGCGGCCGAGCCGGCTGCGACGGAGCCCGAGCGTCCCGCCTCGGCACCGTTCCCCTCGGAGCCCGAGCGTCCTGTCTCGGCACCGCTGCCCGTGACGCCCGTCGACGACCTCCCGGACGCGACCATCCCCACCGTCCCGGTGCTCGGCGACCTGGAGCACACCCGTGTCGCGGGCTGGGGCGGGGCGGCGCCGCTGGACGTGCCGCTCGTGCTCGTCCTCGAGACCGGCGACCGCGTCGAGGTCGGCGGGCCCGGGCTGATCGGTCGCCGCCCCGTCGCCGGCACCGCGAGCTGGACCCACCTCGTCACCGTGGAGGACCCCGAGCAGTCGGTGTCCTCGACCCACCTCGAGTTCCGCCCGGTTCCCGGTGGCCTGGAGGTCGTCGACCGCGGCTCCACCAACGGCACCGTGCTCGTCGACCCGGCTGGCACCCCGTGGACGCTCCCGCCCGCCCAGCCGGCTCACGTCACCGCGGGCTGGACCCTCGTCCTCGGCAACCACCGCATCCAGGTCACCACCACCTGACGCGAGGGCGCATCCAACACCACGAGGGCGTACTCCCTGGCGTACGCCCTCGTGGTGTCTCATGCGCCCTGGCGGCTGGCGGCTGGCGGCTGGCGGCTGGCGGCTGGCGGGTGTCGCGAGAGCTGTCGGCCCCCGGGCCGCGCGCGGGCCGCGCTCGCCACCTGCGGGCGCGACGTCTCGTGAGGGCGCATCCGACACCATGAGGGCGTACTCCCTGGCGTACGCCCTCGTGGTGTCTCATACGCCCTCGCGGCTGGGTACGCGGCGGGTGCACGGGGGGCGGCGGGGGAACGGGGTGCGCGCGCCGCACCCGGGCGGGCGGGTCAGTGGGTGGGTGGGGTCCAGGCGAGCTGGACGACCTGGCGGCCGTGGTCGCGGGTGACGAGCTGCGCGCGGCCCGCGACGCCGGGGACGGGCTTCGCGCCGCCGATGAGCGCGCCCTCGTCGGGGCTGCCGGACAGGACCAGCCCGGGGGCGGCGAGGTCGCGCAGGGCCTGGAGCACGGGCTCGTACATCGCGCGCCCGGCGCCGCCGGACCGGCGGGCGAGCACGAGGTGCAGGCCGACGTCGCCGGCCTGGGCCAGCAGGGGCACCAGCGGGGCCAGCGGGTTGCCGGAGCTGGTGGCGACGAGGTCGTAGTCGTCGACGAGCACGTACACCTCGGCGCCCGTCCACCAGGACCGGTTCCGCAGCTGCTCGGGGGTGACGTCCGGGCCGGGCATCCGGGAGCGCAGGTAGTCGGCGAGGCCACCGATCTCCGCGGCGGCCTGCTCCTGGGTGGTGAAGTAGCCGGCCAGGTACTCCTCGGGGATCTCGCCGAGCAGCGACCGCCGGAAGTCGATCGCGAAGATCTGCGCCTGCTGCGGGGTGTGCAGGCGGCGGATCTCGGCGGCGACCCCGCGCAGCAGCGCCGACTTGCCGGAGCCGCCGTCGCCGAACGCGTACAGGTGCGCCTCGTCGGTGACGTCGACGCCGACGGGCGCGAGGTTCGCCTCGTCGATGCCGAGCAGCAGCCGGCTCGCGTCGCCGCGCGGGTCGGCGCGGACCGCGTCGAGCGTGATCTCGTCGGGCAGCAGCCGCAGCTTCGGTCCGGCGGGGCCCTGCCAGGCGGCGTTGACGGTCTCCACGAGGTGCGTGACGCCGGCGCCGAGCGTGCCCGGGTTCGGGTCGGAGTCGACGCGGGGGAGCGCGGTGAGCACGTGGTGCTTGGAGACGGACAGGCCGCGACCCGGGCGGTCCTTCGGGACGTTGACGGCGACCTTGCGGTCGAACTCGGAGTCCATCGGGTCGCCGAGCCGGAGCTTCGATCCGGGTGCCGAACACGTCCTTGATCTGGGTGCGGAAGTCCATCCAGCGGGCGGCGGACGCGACGAGGTGGACGCCGAACGTGAGGCCCCGGCCGGCGAGCGCCTGGATGCGCGCCTCGAGCTCGTCGAACTCGTTGCGGACCGTGGACCAGCCGTCGACCACGAGGAACACGTCCCCGTAGCCGTCGTCGGCGGTGCCCTGGGCGCGGCGCGTCCGGTAGGTCTCGATGGAGTCGATGCCCTGCTGGCGGAAGTACCGCTCGCGGTTGTCGATGATCGACTCGACCTCGGCGACCGTGCGGCGGACCACGTCGGGCTCGGCGCGGGAGGCCACACCGGCGACGTGCGCGAGCGCGGCCAGCGGGGCGAACGTGCCGCCGCCGAAGTCGAGGACGTAGAACTGCACCTCGAGCGGGGTGTGGGTGAGCGCGAGCGCGGTGACGACGGACCGCAGCACGGTGCTCTTGCCGGTCCGCGGCGCGCCGACGACGGACATGTGGCCGGCGGCGCCGCCGAGCGAGACGGTGAGGTTCTCGCGGCGCTGCTCGAGGGGGCGGTCGACGGTGCCGAGCGGCACGGTGAGGGTGCCGGCGGACCGCCAGCCCGCGGACACCAGGCCGAGCCGCGGGTCGACGGCCAGGTCGGGCATGAGCTCGTCGAGGGTGCGAGGAACGACCAGCGGGGGCAACCACACCTGGTGGGCGGGCGGGCCCTGGTCCTTCATCCGGTCGACGGCGATGTCGAACGTCGCGCGGGTCTCCTCGGCGTCCGCGGTGACGACCTCGGTGGTGGCGGGCTGCTCGGCGACGCCGCCGAGCACGGGCGCGGCGGTGAACGCCTCGAGCCGGGCGTGCCCGGTGCCCGCGGTGGCGCCGCCCTGCACGGACCGGCGGCGGCCCTTCGGCGGCCCGGAGACGTAGGCGGCACGGAACTGGATCATCGTCGTGGTGTCGGGCTTGAGGTAGCCCATGCCGGGGACGGGCGGCAGCGTGTACGCGTCGGGGACGCCGAGCACGGTGCGGGACTCCGCGGCCGAGAACGTCCGCAGGCCGATCCGGTAGGACAGGTGCGACTCGAGGCCCCGCAGCCGGCCCTCCTCGAGGCGCTGCGAGGACAGCAGCAGGTGCATCTGCAGCGACCGGCCGAGGCGCCCGATGGTGACGAACAGGTCGACGAACTCGGGCTTGGCGGACAGCAGCTCGGAGAACTCGTCGCAGACGATCAGCAGCGCGGGCAGCGGCGCGAGGTCGGTGCGGCCGCCCTTGCGGGCCTTCTCGTAGTCGGCGACGTTCGCGAAGTTGCCCGAGGCGCGCAGAAGCTCCTGGCGGCGGACCATCTCGCCCTGGAGGGCGTCCTGCATGCGGTCGACGAGCGTGAGCTCCTCACCGAGGTTGGTGATGATCGCGGAGACGTGCGGCATGTCCGCCATGCCGGCGAACGTCGCGCCGCCCTTGAAGTCGACGAGGACGAAGTTGAGGTCCTCGGAGGAGTGGGTCAGCGCGAGCGCGAGCACGAGGGTGCGCAGCACCTCGGACTTGCCGGAGCCGGTGGCGCCGATGATGAGGCCGTGCGGCCCCATGCCCTGCTGGGCGGACTCCTTGATGTCGAGGGAGACGGGCTGGCCCTGCGGGGTCACGCCGATCGGCACCCGGAGCTTGTCGCGGGCGAGCCGGGGCCGCCACGCCACGGACAGGTCGAGGTCGCGGACGTCGCCGACGCCCAGCAGGTCGACCAGCTCGGACGACACCTCCTCGTCGGACCGCTCGGGGCCGGACTCGACGTGCAGGGGCAGCAGGCGGCGGGCGGTCGCCTCGGCGTCGGCGAGGGACATCTGGTCGCCGTCGACGCGCACGGGCGGGTTCCCGAGGCGCAGCACGTCGACGGGCGCGCGCACGGCGTCGTCGGTGGGGACGGCCGCGCCGACGTTGAGGCGCAGGGTGGTGGGCTCGTCGAGCTCGCCCCAGCGGTCGGGCAGCTCGAGGACGGTGACGCCGAGCACGCCGTCGGCGGTGAGGATCGGGTTCCCGACGGGGACGCGCCCGCCGTCGACGACGACCAGCACGTGCGGGAGGGTCGCCTCGGCGGCGTAGCCGAACCGCGGCCGGTCGGTGAGGTCCTCCGGGAGAAGGCCCTCGATGTCGGCGAGGTCGGTCCCGATCATCCGGGCGGCGCCGACGGCGTCGCGCGACCGCGAGGAGTGGGCGTGCGGCAGCCACTTCACCCAGTCCCACTCGGGCATCGCGGCGTCGCCCGCGAGGACCGCGACCTGCAGGTCCTCGGGCGCGTGGAACGTGGCGAGCTGGCTGATGACCGCGCGCGCGAGCGCACGGGTCTCGGCGGCGGCACCGGTGACCTCGATCCGGGCGACGGACCGGACGTCGAACGCCAGCGGGACGCCCTGCTGCACCCGGTGGGTGACCAGGAACCGGTGCGCGGCGGACGCGGCGACCGGGTCGAGCTGGGCGAGCGGCGGGGTCTGCGGGGCCTCGAGGTCCAGGCACAGCGGCTGCGCGCCCACGCCGACGCGGGCGGCGAGGAAGTCGTCGTGCTGCGACCGGCGCTCCCAGACGCGGGTGCGCTCCTCCGCGACGGCGGCGAGCGCGCGCGGGTCCGGGGACGACCACTCGGCGGCACGGCGCTGCGCGCCCGCGGCCTGGCGCACGGAGCCGCGCAGGTCGGCCAGGTAGGCCAGGTACTCCCGGCGGGCGCCGACGACCTGCGCCTGGTGCTGCGACCGCTGCCGCCACCCGTTGACGCCGACGAACCCGAGGGACGCGAGCAGGAACATGCCCGCGGCGATGTACCCGCGGGGGCCGGGCTGGTTCATCGCGACGAACACGATGGAGCCCACGGAGCCGAGCATCGGGATCGCGTTGGCGAGCATCCCGCTGATGCCGTCGGACGGCTGGATCTCCGGGGGCGGCTGCAGGACGACCTGCCCGCTGGGGACGGCGGGCGGCTCCAGGCGCGTCCCCTGCTGCGTCGCGATCGACATCGTCGGCGCTCGGTCCCTCCTGCCGGGCGGGGAGCCGCACGCCCCCCGACGTTCCTGTGGCGTCAACCTACCGTCCGGGACGGACGTCGGCCCCGTCGCGCTGCGCCGGACGGGCGACCCCGGCAGGGCCGCCCGTGGGACGGGCGCCCGTGACGTGCCGTGCGGGACGGCGGGGACCGCATAGCATGACAGGCGCCACGCCCGGGGGCAGGCGGGTCCGCCGCCGACGCCCCGGCCCGGTGCGGGCACCACCGGCGGGAAGAGGAGGCGCGCGTGACGGTCCCGGCCACCGCCGTGCAGCCCCTGACCCGGGTCGCCGTGCACCTCGGGAGCCGGCGGCTCGACGTCGCGCTCGACGCCTCCCGGACCCTCGCCGAGGTGCTGACCGCCGCGGGCGTGACCCGCGCCCCGGGCCTGCTCGTGATCGACGCGGGCGGGCGCGCGCTCGACCTCACGTCGCCGCTGGCCGCGCAGGTCGAGGACGGCTCGCTCGTGCACGTCGTCGCGCCCGCGCCCCGGCCCCGTGGCCGCGCGGCCCGGGCCCGCGCCGCGTGGGTGGCCCGCCGTCCCGACCCGCAGCCCGCGCTGATCGGTGCCGCCGGGGCGTCCGCCGCGGTCCTCGGTGCCGTGGAGCTGCTCGACCCGGCCCACCGGGGGTGGGTCGCGTTGGTCGCCGCGGTGGTGCTCGGCGTCGGCGCGCTGCTGCTCGCGACCGCGCGTACCACGGCGGAGTCGGCCGCCACCCTCGTCGCCCCGCTGCTGGGTCTGGCCGCGGGCGTCGCCGCCGTGGACCCGGCCGGGGACGCCGACCGCCGGCTCGCGCTGGTGGCCGGGCTGGTCGCCGCGACCGGCGCCGCCGCGGTCCGGTTCGTCACCACCCGCGCGCAGCGCCGAGGTCAGGACCTCGCGACCGTGCTGCTGACCGCCGTCGGGGTCGTCGCCGGGCTGGCCCTGGCCGTGCTGCTCGCCGGGCTGCCTGCGGTCGTCGTCGCGGCCGTGCTGCTCGGCCTGGTGCCGTTCGCCCTGCGGCTGCTGCCCGTGTGGTCGCTGTCCGTGCCCGACGACCAGCTCGTCGACCTCGCGCACGTCGCCCGCACCGCCCCGTCGGTCCGCGGGCCGCGGCCGCGCGGGCTCGGCCGGGTCAACGAGCGCCAGGTCGGCCGCACCGTCGACTCCGCCGAGCGGCGGTCCGACGCGGGCGTGCTGCTGGTCTGCGCGGTGCCGCCCGTCCTGGTGCCGGTGCTGCTGGTCGCCGCGCTCGGCGACACGCTGCGCGGCTGGGGTGCGGTCGTCCTCGTCGCCGGGCTCGTCGTCGTGCTCAGCCTGCAGCCCCGGTCCGCGCGCGGCGCCGTCGCGCGCTGGGCACCGCGGGTGGCCGCCGCGCTGGTGCTCGTGGAGCTGGCCGCGGTCGGCGGGTCGCGGCTCGACGACGGTGCGCTGGTGGCGGTCGGCTGCGTGCTGCTCGCGCTGGTGGCGGCGGCGGTCAGCATCGCCCTCGGGCGTGGCTGGTCCTCGGTGGTCGCGTCGCGGTTCGGCGACTTCGTGGAGGGCCTGGGGGTCGTGGCGGCGATGCCCGCGGCGCTGATCGCGGCCGACATGATCGAGACGCTCCGCCGGATGACGTCGTGACGCCGCGGGGTGGGCGCGTGACCCGGCCGGGTGGCGCGGGCCGGGGCCGGCGGCCGGACGATGGCAGGATGACGCGCATGACGGGGGTCGGGACGTGGAGCCGAGCATGAGCACGACGACTCCCGGTCCCGCCGGCGGCGTCGGCACGGTCGCCGTCCGCGAGTGCGCGAGCTGCCGCCGCCCCGTGCGCGCCGACGCCCGGTTCTGCACCGCGTGCGGCCAGCCTGTTCAGGCCGACGTCACCGTGCACGTCGTCGAGGCCCAGCCCCGGACCCGCGTCGAGCAGCGCCCCCGCGAGCCCCGGCCCGCGGTCCTGCACCCCGCGTTCGGCGACGCGACGCCCGCCGGCCCGGGCCGCCGGGTGCTCGCCTACGCGATCGACGCCGCCGCGGTCGGTGCCGTCGCCGGCGGGGTGCTGGCCGCGACCGGGTCGCTGCTGCTGACGGCGCTCACCGTCGTCGAGCTCGCCGTCGGGCTCGTGGTCTGGGAGGCGCACACCGGCCGCACCCTCGGCAACAGCCTGCTCGGCCTGCGCACCGCCCGCGAGGAGACCCCGTACTCCGTGGGCCCCGCCCGCGCCGCGCTGCGCGGCCTGGTGCTCGCCGCCGGGCACGCCGCCGCCGGGCTCGGCCAGTGGCTCGTCGTCGCCTCCACCGCGTTCGACAAGACAGGCCGGTCCCAGGCCTGGCACGACCGGGTGGGACGCGCGGTCGTCGTCGACGTGCGCGCGCACGAGCGGGCCGTCGAGGAGGCGCTCGACGCCGCCGACGCCGCCGCCGGACGGCCCGTGCCGGCGCAGGCCCGGCCGCAGGGAGCCGGCTCGGTGGCCGTGGGCGGTCCCGCGGTGAGCGCAGCACCGGTGCCCGTGGCCCCGCCGTCCCCGGTGGTGGGAGGGACCGCGCCGACGACGACTCCGCCCTCTGGTGCCGGTGCGGCGACCGCCGCCCCGACCGGCCGCCGCGCCGCCCGCGAGGCCGTCGCACCGCCCGCGGGTCCCGGTGCGGTCCCGGGTGCGGCCTCGGACGGCTGGACCGGCGTCCGCCCCGTCGTGCCCGCGCAGGCGCGCCCCGACGAGCCCGCCCCCGCCCGCGTCGCGCACCAGGCGCAGCCGGCGCCGTTCCTCGTCACGCTCGACACCGGCCAGGTCATGTCCGTCACCGGCCCCGGCCTCATCGGCCGCGCACCCCGCCCCACCCCGGGCGAGCGCTGCGACCACGTCATCGTCGTCGACGACCCGGAGCGCAGCGTCTCCCGCACCCACGCACGGTTCGGGATCGACGGCAGCACGTTCTGGGTCTCCGACGCCGGCTCCGGCAACGGGACGACGCTGCGGCTGCCCGACGGGCGGGTCGTGGCGGTGCCCGCCGACCAGCGGGTGGCGGTGCCGTCGGGGGCGACGATCCAGGTCGGGGACCGCGGCGTGCGGATCGACGCGCCGGGGGCTGCGCGGGGCTGAGCGCGGGCAGCTCGCCGCGCTGAGACGAGGTCCTCGGCGCTGGCGGTGCCCACGGTGACGGACGCGGACGCCCCGGGAGTCCACGCGACGGCGGGGTCGTGCCCGCCGTGATCTCCACGGTGGGCACGACCCCGCTGGTCGTCGGTCCCTGCCTCAGGCAGGAGCGCCTGAGGTCACCACTCGTCGTCGTCGGCCTGGACGGCGGCCGGAGCAGGAGCCCGCAGCGCGTCACGACCACCGGCACCGGCGCCGGCGCCGAGGTCGGGCCGCTGAGCGCCGTCCTCGACCGCGATCTCCGGGGCGAGCAGGCCCGACGACTGACGCCGCTTGGAGCCGCTGCCCGAGCCGACACCCGCACCGCCGCCGCCCATCGGACCCATCGGCCCACCGGCACGCTGGCCGGACGCTGCCGCACCGGAGGCACCGGTCTGCGAGCCCTGCCCGAGCGCGGACGAGGTCGAGCCCGACAACGCGGACCCCGAGCTGCCCGCACCGCCGCCGAAGCCGCCCGCCGAGCCCGCGCCACCGGCGCTCACCCGACCCAGGCCACCGGCACCGCCGCCACCACCCGAGCCGCCGATGCCACCGACGGCACCCTGGCCACCGGCACCGCCCGAGCCGCCCGACACCGAGCCGGCCGCGAGCCGGTTCAGGCCGGCGCCACCGAGCGCCGCGCCGCCGACGGTCAGTCCGCCGGCCAGACCGCCAGCACCGAGGCCACCCAGGCCGCCGGAGCCGTAGCCGCCGCTGCCCGAGGACCCGGAGCCGCCCAGGTACCCGCCGCCAGCCGATCCCGAGCCGCCGGGGACGACGCCGCCGACGCTGCCGTCGGAGGAGCTGCCGTCACCGGTCCCGGGGATGTGTCCGCCGCCGGTGCCGGAGCCGCCGGGGTAGATCGGGGAGACCGTGCCGCCGCCGCCGATTCCGCTGCTGCCGTTCGACCCCGAACCGTGGTCGGAACCACCGGACGTCGGTGGGGTCCACGAGGGCTGGACGGAGCTGCCGCCGGTCCCGCTGCCCGTCCACGAGGAGCCGACAGTCCCGCTCGACGTCCCGTTCGGGGTGTACCCACGCGGACTCCCGGCGGACGGTGCCGAGCTCGCTGCTCGAGGAGTCGGTGGCGTTGCTGTCCGGGAGATCGCGGAACTCGTCGTCGCGAGCGTTCTCCGACGTCAAGGCGATGCCCTGGAGGGACGACTGGAGAGTGGCGAGCGCAGCGGCTGCGTCGCTCTCTCGCCGAGCCTCGTGGCGAGCGAGGTAGCTGGCACTCGTCGCCAGGCCGACCGCCGGGCCGACGACCGGTGTGATCCGGGCCGCGGTGACGACGGCGCGCTCCTGCGCGGTCAGCTCGACCTCGGGGAGGACGTGGAACTTCTCCTGCGCCTGCGAGATCGCCTCACCCGCAGCGCGTGCTCCCGTCTGGAGGGTCTCCAACTGGGTGGCGAGCGCCTTGATCTTCCCGGCCACCTCGATGAGTCGGGTGTCGGCGGCGTCCGCGCTGTCGCCGTCGAGCCCGACCGCGCCGACGAGATCGGAGAGCGAGGACGCGGTGTCAGTCGCTGCCGTGGCCTGGAGCCCCAGCGTCACGTCTGTCTGCCCGATCGTGCCGAGGTCGGCATCCAGTGTCCGCTTCAGCTCTTCGGCGCTGTCACCCATGGTGGTCTCCCCCGTGCTCTGCGTGGTCGATGGAACGAAGGTGTCGTCGACGGAGTACGACCGCGAGCACCGTGCCGAGGATCAGGACGAGGATCCCGACCCCCAGGACCATCAGAAGCGGGCTCCGTGCGGAGTCCGTCTCGGTGTCCGGTTGGGGCGTGGCGGTCGGCGCCTCGGTCGCCTCGGGCTGAGCGGGCGGGGCGAGGCCGAGGAAGTCCTCAGCCGGCGGCTCAGCCCAGGCGGTGTCGAAGATGAACGGGTTCTCATCGGGCATCGTCGACGGGTCGGACGCGAGCAGCTGCCGGATGTCGACCGTCCCGAAGCCCCGCTCTCCCGTCCGGCTCGGCTCGTGCTGGCTGCCGTCGGTGGTCCGGACCAGCGCCTGCAGGACCTGGTTGGTGCTTGCTTCCGGGAACGCGGAGATGGCGAGGGCGAGGGCACCGGCGGTGAAGGCGGCGGAGTTGGACGACCCCGTGGTCGTGCCGTAGTAGCTGTACGTCGGGTCCATCGACCGGGTGTCGGTGCCGGGAGCGACGACGCCCAGGAGGTCGCCAACGGGGCTTCCTGGGTCTGTCGTGCCGTCGGCGGAGGTCGTGCCGGTGGAGATCACACCGTTGTACCCGGCGGGGGGACCGGTCACCGGGCCCCCGAGGTTGCCGCCCGCGGCGACCACGACGACCCCTGCGCGTACCGCCTCCACGACGTCCTCCGGGTCCACATCAGTCGTCCCGGGGACGACGATGATGTCGGGACCTGATGCGAGTGCGTCGAGGAAGGCAGCGTTGTACGCCGGCTTCTCCACCGAGGTCGGGCACAGGCCTTCGTCGAGGCGGGACGCGAACGCCGTCACCGAGGCACCGGGAGCGACACCCTTGATGCCCGCCTCCCCGCCGGTGCCGGCTCCGGTCCCGAGGATCAGGGATGCCATCGACGTCGCGTGTCGCGCGCGCGGCGACGCGTCTGTCGCCGCAGCGGCCGGACCGCCCTCGACCTCGGCGCAGTAGGACGGCTCGTGGACGGTGAGGGACGTGCCGACGAGGTCGGCGGCCGCCGGGTTGACCGGTCCGTCGATCAGAGCGATCTGGACTCCTGCACCGGTGACGGTCTGGTGGATCTGCTCGAGCCCGGTGTCGTTGTAGTACCAGAACCCGTCCTGGATGTCCGCGGCGGCTGCGGCCGTGGGGGACAGCAGGACGAGTGCGGCCGTGACGCCACCGGCGAGTCGTGCTGCGCGACGCATCAGACGGCGCGCATCCGGTGCGCGGTCGTGAGCTCGCGCACGGTCTCGAGCCGCTTCGCGAGGGCCTGGAGCCGCTCGGCCTCGGCCTCGTCGCGGGCCTGGAGGGTCCGGGCGCTCTCGGCGAGGGCGAGGCGGCAGGCCTCGATCTCCTCCTCGACGCCACGGATCTGCGTGGCGGAGGCGCTCAGGGCGGAGCGGTACCGGTCGGCGAACTCCGCGACGCCGGTGATCGCGGGCCACACGTTGCTCGTCTGCTGCCCGCGCAGCGTCGTGACGCGGTCGCGCATCCGCTGCACGTCTCCGTGCAGGAGGATCAGCTTGTCGAGATTGGCCTCGATCTGCTCGAGGGTCAGCCCGGTAACGCCAGACACGTCCCGTCCTCCTGTGTTGTCCCGACGGCGCGGGTTCCGACATCGCCCCCTGCGACGCGATGGCCGCGCGGTCGCGCCCTGCCGTCCGGGGACGGCGGTCGCGACCGCGCGGGTCGTGCTGTGCGCCCGGCCGGTCCCGCGTGGGGTCAGGTCCGGGCGGCTGCGTTCACCAGCGGGCGGCGTTGTTCCGCTCGGTGCTCTGGTACTCCTCGCCGGAGGTGGACACGGCGCGACCGACGTCGGCGAGCAGCGCCTTCATGTCGGTCAGCGCGGCCTCCCACTTGGCCTTGGCGGCGGTGTAGGCGGTGGAGGCCTCACCGGACCAGTTGGCGCGCAGCGGCTGCAGCGAGGCGTCCAGGTCGTGCAGACGCGACTCGATGTTGCTCGCGGAGGCCTGGATGTCGGCGGCGGCGGTCGACAGACCCCCGAAGTTGACCTTGAGGTCGCTCATCGTCTGATCCTCTCCCGATCAGCCCAGCCGGCCCTGAAGGCGGCTCATGGCGGACTGCTGGGCCTCGTCCGACGCGGTGTACGTCGACTGCGAGGTGAGCAGGTTGGACTCGAACTCGTTGAGCGCGGACACGATCTTGTTCGCGTCCTCGCGCCAGCGGGCCATGAGCTGGTTGAACGCCACGGCGCCCTGACCCTGCCAGTGCGACCCGATGCTGGAGAGCTTGCCCTCCAGGCTGCCGAGCTCGCTCTTCAGCTCGCCGCGGCTCTGTGCGACCGCGTCGGCGCCCTGCTTGAGTGCGCCGTCTGCTGCGGAAACCTCTGCTGCCATGTCCACCTCCCCCTACACGGCCCGGTGGGCCTTGCGTGACGTGCGCCCGGTCGGCGCCGCCTGAACCGAGCACACGTCCCGGACCGATCGCAGGCTACTTCACAGGTTCGGATCACGTCAGGTGAGGTCACCCGACCTGTGGACGACCACGCTGACCGGTGTCATGGTTCACCCGTTCGGCCCAGCACCAACTGGGTGATCCGTCAACTATCGACCGATTTGTCCTACCCGATCCGGTGCCCGCGCAAGCCCCCTGGGTGCGCGGGCCGACGGCGGCCGCGACGCGGTGCGTCGGCGGGGTGCCACCCGGACGGACCTGCCCCCGCCGGTCCGGGGCGGCCGGAGTCCCACCCCGTCGCTATGCTGACCGCCGACCTGCCCAGGGATTACAGGGGACCCCATGACAGACGCACCCACCTCCGCGACGTCCGTCGGGACGCTCGTGCGGGTGTCGGTGACCGCGGGGGACCGACGCCTCGACCTCGGGGTCCCCGGCGCCGTGCCGATGGCCGAGGTCGTGCCCGGCCTCGCCCGGCAGCTCGGCCTGCTCGACGCGACGACGGCGCACGGCGGCTACCGCCTGGTCCGCGCCGACGGCACGCCGATCGACTCCGCGCGCAGCCTCCTGGCCGAGGGCGTCGCCGACGGCGCGGTCCTGACCCTGGAGTCCGGCGCACGCCGCGAGCAGGAGCGGATCTACGACGACGTCGTGGAGGCCGTGGCCGACGCCGTCGAGCACCAGTACGCGCCGTGGACGCCGCGCGACTCCGCGCTCAGCGCCGCGTGGGCGTCGGGGGCGCTGCTGCTGGCGGGTGCCGCGCTGCTGCTCGGTGCGGACCAGGCGTCGCTGGTCCCGCCGGTCGTCGCCGCGCTCGCCGCGGTGCTCGCCCTCGTCGCCGGCGCCGTCATCGGCCGGGTGGGCACGGAGCCCGCCGCGGGCCGGGTGCTCGTGCTGGTCGCGCCGGTGCTCGCGGGCGTCGCCGGGCTGACCGCCACGTCCACCCCGCCGTCGTGGGGCTGGCCGGCCGCGCTCGCCGGCACCGGGGTGCTCGTCGCCGGGCTGCTCGGGATGCCCGCGCTGGTCGACCGCCGCGAGCTCAGCGCGGCACCGCTCGCCGGCGGCCTGGCCGTGGCGGTCGCCGGGACGGCGATCGCGCTGACCGACGCCCGACCGGGCGAGGTGCTGGCCGTGGTCGTCGCCGTGGTCGCGACCGCCAGCATCGGCGTGCCGTGGCTCGCGCTGTCGAGCACGCCGCTGCGGGTCGTCTCGCCGCGCAACGACGCCGAGATCCTCGCGGACCCGCCCGCGGTGCAGTCGGCGCGCGTGCAGGCGCAGCTCGCCGCGGGGCACCGCATCCAGGTCGCGCTGCGCGTGGCGATCGGGGCGCTGGCGCTGCTGGCGACGCCCGCCGTCGTGCAGACCGGGATCGCCGGGACCGTCCTGCTCGTGCTCGCGTCCGCGGGCCTCCTGCTCGCCACCCGGCAGACGTACTCCCGCCTCGACGTGCTGCTGACCGTGAGCATCTCCGTCATCGACCTGGTGGTGGTGGCCGTCGTCGCCGCCGCGCAGCACCCGTCGTGGCGTCCGCTCCTGGTGGTCGTCGCCGGCGCCGCCGCCGCCCTGGTCATCGGGCTCGGCCTGGTCGCGCCGCGCCGCCGCGTCGGCCTGGCGCGGCTCGGCGACTTCCTCGAGATCCTCTGCCTGGCGCTGCTGCTGCCGCTGGGCGTGACCGCGGCGGGCCTGGTCTGACCCGTGGCCTCCAAGCGTGACCTCGTCGAGGCGCAGACCTACAGCCGCCGGCGCCTGCTCACCGCGTTCACCAGCGGCGCCCCCGGCGGGCGCGAGCTCGAGCCCACCAAGCCGCTGCGCGGCGTCGTCGCCGGCGTCTCGCTGAGCGTGCTGCTGGTGCTGGGCAGCCTGGGGCTCGGCCTGCTCAGCCCGTCCCTGGCGGACGGCTGGGACGACCAGTCGCTGGTCATCGTCGAGGGCGACGGCAGCCGGTACGTCGGCATCCAGGGGACGCTGCACCCCGTGCTCAACGTGACCAGCGCGCGCCTGGTGCTCGACTCGGGGTCGTTCCACGTGGTCGACGTCAGCGAGGACGACATCACCGACGCCCCCCGCGGCGCGACCATCGGCATCCCGGGCGCCCCCGACGAGCTGCCCCTCGCCGGCCGGCTGACCTCGACGGGCTGGCTCGCGTGCGTCGCCCCCGACGGCACGACCGCGCTCGGGATCGACCCCGACACCACCGCCACCCCCGCCGGCCCCGGCACCGGTGCGCTGGTCGAGGTCGCCGGGACGCTCTACCTCGTCAGCGAGGGCACCCGGCACCGCATCCCCACCGGCGACGAGGCCGCCGTGCTGCGCGCCCTCGGCATGGACACCGCCGAGCCGCTGGCCGCAGGCGCGGACTGGCTCAACCTCGTGCCCGCCGGCACCGACCTCGCGCCGCTCACGGTCGCCGACGCCGGCTCGTCGGCGCTGCCGCAGGGCGGTCTGCCGATCGACACGCGGGTGGGCACGGTCGTCGAGGTGTCCGGCACCGGCGACGGGACCCGTCGCTACGTGGTCGACGCCCAGGGCGAGCTCGCCCCGCTGTCCGACCTCGCGTACCCGCTGTACCTGCTCGGCGCCGGGGACCTCGCGACGACGCCGCTGCAGGTCACGCCGTCGGAGATCGCCGCCGTGCGCACGTCCACGACGCCCGTCGCCCCGGCCGACCTGCCCGCGGCGGTCCCGACGCTCCCCGGTGCCGGCGCCACGACCTGCGTCGCGCTGACCACCGGCGACGCGGGGGAGTCCGTCGACCTGGTCGTCCGCGAGGGCGCACCCGTCGAGCCCGGTGTGCGCGTCGCCCCCGGGTCCGGCGCCCTGGTGCGCGCGCAGAGCGCCGACGGCGCCGCGGCGACCGTCCGGCTGGTCGACGGCTCGGGTCGCGCGTACCCCGTCCCCGACGCGTCCGACGAGGTGCTCGCCCGCCTCGGCTACACGCCCGACGACGTCACCCGCGTGCCCCCGGCCTGGGCGGACCTGCTGCCCACCGGGCCGTCCCTGACCGTGGAGGCCGCCGCGACCGAGGTGTCCGGCGGGACCGCCGCCGGCTCGACCGGGACGGCGACCGGCACCCAGACCGGCACCGGCACCGCGACCGGCACCGCGACCGGGGCGCCGTGACCCTCGCGCACGGCGGCCCGGCCCGGCGTCGCGCCGCCGTCACCGGGCTGCTCGTCGCGCTGACGCTGCCCGCGTCGGGCCTCGCCGCCGCGGCGGCAGCCCCCGCGACCACGGTCCCCGCCGCCGCGGGTCGGCAGTGCGACCAGGCCGTCGTCACCTACGTCCCCGACTCGCCGCCCGCGCTCACGCGGCTCGCCGCGCAGCGCGCCTGGTCCTCGGCGACCGGCGCCGGCGTGGTCGTCGGGGTCGTGGACTCGGGAGTCGACAGCCGGAACGCGCACCTCACCGACGCGGTGCTCCCGGGCGTCGACCTGGTCGGCGTCGCGGGCGACCCGACCGGTCGCACCGACACCGCCGGGCACGGCACCGCGGTCGCGGGCCAGATCGCGGCGCGGCCCGTGACGGGGTCCGGGGTGGTCGGTCTGGCGCCGGACGCGACCGTGCTGCCGGTCCGCGTGTACTACGCCGACGACGACCAGGCCCGCGAGCAGGGCGTCGCGCCGGACGCGGGGCGGATCGCCGCGGGCATCGACGCCGCGGTCGCCGGCGGGGCCCGGGTCGTCAACGTCTCGATGAGCACGCCGGTCGACACCCCCGCGCTCGCGGAGGCGGTGCAGCGCGCGACCGCCGCCGGTGCGCTCGTCGTGGCCAGCGCCGGCAACCGCACCACGAGCTCCGACGAGACCGACGGCCCCCGCTACCCCGCGGCCTACGAGGGCGTGCTGGCCGTGACGGCGGTCGACGTCGACGACAACCCGTCCGGCGACGCCATCCACGGCGCGCACGTGGACGTGGCGGCCCCGGGGACGAACATCCTCACCGCGTTCCACGCGGCGGGCGACTGCATGCTGTCCGGCGACGGGGTCTCCACCAGCTTCGCGACCGCGTACGTCAGCGCGGCGGCTGCCCTGCTGGTCCAGCGGTACCCCGAGGAGACGCCCGCGCAGTGGGCCCACCGCCTCGAGGTCACGGCCGCGCGCGACCAGCCCGCGGCACGCGACGACCTCGTCGGCTGGGGCGTCGTCCGCCCGGACGAGGCGCTCGCGTTCGTGGACGACGGCACCGCCCTCGGCCCGCCCAGCCCGGTGCACGCCGCCGCCGCGGGGGAGGCCGCGGACGCCCGGACGGTCGACGTGTCGCCGCGGGTCGACCCGCTGGCCGGGGCGCGTCGGGCCGCGGTGTGGTGGGGGATCGCCGGGGCTGCGGTGGTGCTGCTCGCCGCGCTCGGCGCGCGCGTCACGGGCCGACGACGCCGGGGCTGACCGCGGCACGCTGCAGCCGCTGGGCGCGCTGCGTGCGCAGCCCGTCGACGGTCAGCACCACCAGCGCCACCCACACCAGCGCGAATCCCCACCACCGCGCGGGCGCCATGGTCTCGTGCAGCACCAGCACCCCGATCGCGAACTGCAGCACCGGCGCGACGTACTGGAGCATCCCGACGACGCTGAGCGGCAGCCGGCGCGCGGCCTCGCCGAACAGCAGCAGCGGCAGCGCGGTCGCGACCCCCGTGCCGGCGACGGCGAGCGCGTGCCAGCCCCCGTTGACCCCGAACGTCGCGTCGCCGGTCTGCTGCAGCCAGAGCAGGTAGACCAGCGACGCGGGGGCCAGGACCAGCGTCTCGGCGGCCAGGGCCGGGGCGGCGGTGACGCTGCGCCCGACGCGGTTCTTCAGCAGGCCGTAGACGCCGAACGAGCCGGCCAGCGTCAGCGCCACCCACGGCAGCCGCCCGAAGCCGAGGGTGATGACGAGCACCGCCACCCCGCCGAACGCCAGCGCGACCCACTGCAGGGGACGCAGCCGCTCGCGCAGCACCAGCACCGCGAGCCCGACGGTCACGAGCGGGTTGATGAAGTACCCGAGCGCCGCGTCCACCACGTGCCCGCTCAGGGCGGCGAACACGAACGTGAGCCAGTTGACGGCGAGCAGCACCGCGGCGGTCGCGACCAGGCCCATCGTGCGGCCGGACCGCAGGACGGTGCCGAGCGCGCGCCACGTCCGGGTGAGGCTGAGCACCGCGGCGCAGAACACCAGCGACCACAGCACCCGGTGCGCGACGACCTCGACCGCGCCGGACGGCTTGAGCAGCTCGAAGTACAGCGGGAGCACGCCCCAGAGCAGGTAGGCGCCGAGGCCGGTCGCGAGGCCCCGGGGGTCGAGCGCGGTGGCGGGTGCGGCGGGGGGTGCGACGGGGGTCGGGGAGCTCACGCGCCGACCGTAACGCCCCCGCGGCAGGGGGTCGGTCGGGCGGCGGGGGCAGGTCCGCAACTTGGCAGGAGTTCGAGGCCCGCTGGCGCAGTGAGGTCGGCCTTACACTGGGGCGCACCACCCGGTGAGTGCAGCGCCGGGCGACGGCCGTGACGTCCTCAGCGATGCCGCCGGAGCCCCGCCCGCGCCGGGACCTCGAACACGGAAGGCACCTGCGTGAGCTCGAACCGCCCTGTCCGCGTGGCCGTCGTCGGCGCCGGACCCGCCGGGATCTACGCCTCGGACATCCTGTCCCGCTCCGGTCTGGACGTGTCCATCGACCTGATCGAGCGGCTGCCCGCGCCGTTCGGCCTGGTGCGCTACGGCGTCGCGCCCGACCACCCCCGGATCAAGCAGATCATCGTGGCCCTGCACAAGGTGCTGGAGCGCGGCGACATCCGGCTGCTGTGCAACGTCGACTACGGCACCGACCTCACGCTCGAGGACGTGCGCCGGCACTACGACGCGGTGATCTTCGCGACCGGCGCCATCAAGGACGCCGAGCTGGGGATCCCGGGCATCGACCTGGACGGCTCGTACGGCGCCGCGGACTTCGTGTCCTGGTACGACGGGCACCCCGACGTGCCGCGCACCTGGCCGCTGACCGCGCAGCACGTGGCCGTCCTGGGCGCCGGCAACGTGGCGCTCGACGTGGCGCGGGTGCTCGCCAAGCACGCCGACGACCTGCTGCCGACCGAGGTGCCGGCGAACGTCTACGAGGGCTTGAAGGCCAGCCCGGTCACCGACGTGCACGTCTTCGCGCGTCGCGGGCCGGCGCAGGCCAAGTTCTCGTCGCTCGAGCTGCGCGAGCTCGGCCACGTGCCGGACGTCGACGTGGTCGTCTACCCGGAGGACTTCGACTTCGACGAGGGCTCGGTCGCCGCGATCAACTCGTCCAACCAGACCAAGCAGGTCGTGAAGACCCTCACGGACTGGACCCTGAAGGACCCCGAGGAGATGACGGCGAGCCGTCGCATCCACCTGCACTTCCTGCACCGGCCCGTCGAGGTGCTCGGCGAGGACGGGAAGGTCGTCGGGCTGCGCACCGAGCGGACCGCGCTCGCGGGCGACGGCAGCGTCGCCGGGACCGGGCAGCTGCACGACTGGGACGTCCAGGCCGTCTACCGGGCGGTCGGCTACTTCGGGTCGCCGCTGCCCGACATCCCGTTCGACCACGCCGCGGGCGTCATCTCGAACCGCGAGGGCCGCGTCGTCGGTGCCGACGGCGAGCCGGTGCCCGGCGTCTACACGACGGGGTGGATCAAGCGCGGGCCGGTCGGCCTGATCGGGCACACGAAGTCCGACGCGAGCGAGACCATCCGGCACCTGGTCGAGGACGCGGGCGACGTCGACGCGCCCGGCAACCCGTTCCTGTCGGCCACCGAGCCCGACCCGGCGGCCGTGGTCGACGCGCTCACGGGTCGCGGCGTCGAGGCCATCGAGTGGTCCGGCTGGGAAGCTCCTGGACGCGTACGAGCGCCAGCTCGGCGAGCCGCACGGGCGCGAGCGCGTGAAGGTCGTGCCCCGCGAGGACATGATCCGGATCGCGCTGGCCCGGGCCGCCGCGGAGGCCTGACCCGCCCGCGTCCCCGCCGCCCCGCCGCCCCGCCGCCGGCGCAGAGTGGAAGGTCCCTGCCCGACACGCCCGGCGTGTCCGGCAGGAACCTTCCACCCGGGTGGGGCGGCGGCGTCACGCCGCCAGGGGCAGCCGCCCGGGGGCCGTGGCCCGGACCGCCGCGGCGACCGGCAGGGTGAGGCCGATCAGCACCACGGCGACGGCCAGCGACCCGAGCACGACCGGGTCGAGCACCGGCAGCGGGACCCCCAGCAGCCCCTGCCCGACGCCGAGCAGCGCGGGGAGCACGCTGGCGACCCCGACCACCAGCGCCGTCACGGTGAGCAGCACGGACTCCGCCGCGACCATCCGCACCAGCTGCCGGCGGGTCGCGCCCGTCCGGCGGAGCAGCGCGAGCTCGGCGCGGCGGGAGCCGACCAGCTGGACCAGCGCGTTGCCCGCGCCCACGGCGACGAACGCGAGGAGCGCGACCAGCAGGGCCAGGGACAGCCCCTGCTCCCCGGCCGCCGCCTCCCGGACCGACCGGGCGTAGCCGGCGACGTCCGTGGGGTCGAGCCCGGCGTCGGCCACGGCCGCCCGGACGCCCGGCACGTCACCGGGGGAGTCGGTCCGGACCAGCAGCGTCGCGTCGGACGCCCCGGCCGCGAGACCGGGTCCGACCAGGTAGTCGCCGAGGCCGAGTCCCCGCTCGTACACGGCGACGACGGTCAGCGTCCGCTCGGCGTCGCCGAGACGCACGTCCACCGGGTCGCCGACCGCGGCGAGTCCGGTGAGCGCCGCCTCGCTGCTCAGCGCGATCGTGCCCTCCCGCGCCAGGTCGTCGAGCGACCCGGCCCGCACGTCGGCGTCGACCAGCGCCGTGCCGACCGGGACGGTGCGCAGCACGGTGGCCTCCCACGACAGGTCCTCGAGGAACGGCAGGTCCTCGTCGTCCTGGTCGACGCGCACCTGAGCGGGGAGCAGCGCCGTGGTGCCCACCTCGGCGACACCGGGCAGGGCGGCGACCGTCGCGGCCTGCGCGTCGGTGACCCCGTCGGGGGCCTCGACCACCAGGTCGGCGGCCAGGGACGCGCGCACCTGCTGCTCGCCCGCGTCCAGCACGGCGCCGTTGACGCCGGACTGCACGGTCCCGAGCGCCAGCAGCAGCGCGAGCGGGACGACCACGCCGGTCAGCCGCCGGGAGAAGCCGCGGGCGTTCGCCAGCGCGAGCGTCGCCGCCGCCCGCGGCCGGCCGGCCGTCAGCGCGAGCCCGCGCTCGGCGGCCCACCCGACCAGCAGCGGCCCGATCAGCGCGGCCGCGATCAGCAGCAGGAACGCCGAGGTGGTGGCCGCCGCGCTGCCGAGCAGGCCCGGCGCGACGAACGGCACCCCCGCGACCACCAGTCCGCCCACCGCGAGGACGGCCGCGGCGGTCGCCCGCACCCGGGACACGCCGCGCGGCTCGACGGCCGACCGCTGCACGGCGCTCGCCGGGCTGAGCCGGGCGCTCTCCCGCCCGGCGAGCCGCGCGCCGAGCAGTGCGGTCGGCACGAGGAGCAGCAGCGTGCCGAGCACCGGCCAGGGGGACAGCGGCACCGCGGACCCGGCGGGGACGATGCCGCCGGACTCCAGCACCCCGCGCAGCAGCGGCGCCAGCCCCAGCCCCGCGACGGCACCCACCGGCGCGGCCACGGCGAACACGAGCAGCACCTCGGCGGTGACGAGCTGCCGCACCTGCCGGGTCGTCGCCCCGACGGCGCGCAGCAGCGCGAACTCCCGGCCGCGGGGTCGCAGGGCGCCGGCGAACGTCGACGCGACGACCAGCAGCGCGATCAGCACCGCGGTCCCCGCGAACGACGACGCTACGGTGACCAGCAGCGACGCGGCCGGGTCGGTCGACCCGGCGGCGAGCCGGATCCCGGCCTCGATCCACACGCCGGTGGCGGTGAGCAGCGCGGCCGCGAGGGCCACGACCAGCGCGCTGCCCGCCATGCTCCCGCGGTGCACGCGCACGGCGGAGCGGGCGGACGACCACACGGCGCTCATCGGCCCAGCACGATCATGCGGGCCGTGACCTGCTCGGCCGTCGGCGCGTCGAGGTGACCGGCGAGCCGGCCGTCCGCGAGGAACAGCACGCGGTCGGCCGCCGCGGCGACGTGCGCGTCGTGCGTGACCAGCACGAGGGTCTGCCGCAGGGTCGTGGCGGTGTCCCGCAGCACGTCCAGCACCTGCGCGCCGGTGTGCGAGTCGAGGGCGCCCGTCGGCTCGTCGGCGAACACGACCGCGGGGCGCGTGATGAGCGCCCGGGCGATCGCGATGCGCTGGGCCTGGCCGCCGGACAGCTCGCCGGGGAGCCGGTCGCCCATGCCCTCCAGCCCGACGGCGGCCATCAGGTAGCGCCGCAGGTGCGCGTCGACCGGGCGGCCGCCGAGCAGCAGCGGCAGCGCGATGTTCTCGTCGACCGTGAGGTGCCCGACCAGGTTGTAGGACTGGAACACGAACCCGATGCGGTCGCGCCGCAGGCGGGTCACCGCGTCCGGCGACATCGCGGTGAGCTCCGCGCCGCCGACGACCACCCGCCCGCTGGTGGGGGCGTCCAGGCCGGCCGCGCAGTTCAGCAGGGTCGACTTGCCGGAGCCCGAGGGCCCCATCACGGCGGTGAACGAGCCGGGCGCGAGGGCGAGGGTCACGCCGGCGAGCGCGGCGACGCTGCCCCCGCCGTTCGGGTACGAGCGGCGGACGTCGTCGAGCAGGACGGCCGGCGGGGCGTCGTCCGACGGCTGCGGCGCGGGGTCGTGGGTGGGGCTGAGTGCGGTCATGGTGCTGCTCCTCGGGGGCCGTCGGGACACGTGCTTCGTCCCTGACGACGCTAGGAACCCGCGCGGCGCGCCTCCAGGTGCCTGCGACGGAACCTGCGACCGGCGTCCTGCGACGGAGGTCGTGCGACCTGCGACGGAGCCGGCCGCCGCTGTCGCCGACCGGTGCTGCGCGGGTCCCGGTCAGCCCGTGACGCGGCGGAGGAACTCCTGGGTGCGGGGCTCGCGCGGGGCGCCGAGGACCTGGTCCGCGGGGCCGCGCTCGAGGATGCGGCCCTCGTGCAGGAAGCAGACCTCGTCGGCCACGTGCCGCGCGAACGCCATCTCGTGGGTGGCGACGACCATCGTCGTGCCCTCGTCCTTGAGCTCCCCGAGCAGGTCCAGCACCTCGCCGACGAGCTCCGGGTCGAGCGCGCTCGTGACCTCGTCGAGCAGCATCAGCGCCGGCTGGGTCACCAGCGACCGGGCGATGGCGACGCGCTGCTGCTGGCCGCCGGACAGCTCGTCGGGGAACGCGCGGGCCTTCGCGCCGAGGCCGACGCGCTCGAGCACCGCGGCGGCGCGCTCGCGGGCCTCGCGCCTGCCGACCTTGTGCACCAGCCGGGGCGCGAGCGCCACGTTGTCCAGCACGCGCAGGTGCGGGAACAGGTTGTACGCCTGGAACACCATGCCGATCCGGGCGCGGACCGCGTTCGCGTCGACGCGCGGGTCGGTGACCTCCTGGCCGTCGACCTCGATGACCCCGTCGTCAACCTCCTCCAGCAGGTTGATGCAGCGCAGCAGCGTCGACTTGCCCGAGCCCGACGCGCCGATCAGCACGACGACGCGGTGCTCCTCGACGTCGAGGGACAGGTCGTCGAGCACGACGTGGTCGCCGAACGCCTTGCGGACGCCGGACACGCGCAGCAGCGGGGCGGTCACCGCATCGCCCCCGCCCCGGCGAGGCCGCTCTGCGAGCCCAGCCAGCCGCCGCGCCGGGCGAGCGCGTCGGTGAACCGGGTCAGCGGGATCGTCAGCAGCACGAACAGCACGCCGGCGACGACGTACGGGGTGAAGTTCGCGTAGGTGGCCGTCTGGATCTGCGCGGCGCGCACGGCGTCGACCGCGCCGAGGATCGAGATGAGGCCGGAGTCCTTGGACAGCGCGACCAGGTCGTTCAGCAGCGGCGGGACCACCCGGCGCACGGCCTGGGGGAGCACGACGTGCCGCATCGTCTGCCCGCGGCTGAGCCCGAGCGAGCGGGCGGACGCGATCTGCGAGGGGTGCACCGACTCGATGCCGGCGCGGAACACCTCGGCGACGTACGCGGAGTAGGTGAGCACCAGCGCCAGCCCGCCGAGGACGACCGCCGACGTCGGGACGCCCTGGAGCCGCAGCCCGGGCAGCCCGAACCCGACGAGCAGCAGCACGAGGATCAGCGGCAGACCGCGGAACACGTCCACGTACCCGGTGGCGAGCGCGCGCAGCGGGAAGAACGCCGGCCCGCGCAGCGTGCGCGCCAGGGCGAGCAGCAGGGCGACGACCACGATCAGGACCGCGCAGACCGCCATCACCCGGACGTTCAGCCACAGGCCCTCGAGGACCTTCGGCAGCGCCGCCCACGCGACCTCGGGGTCGAGGAACGACTGCCGGACCCGGGGCCAGCCCGGCGAGCGGACCAGCGCCAGCACCGCGACGCCGGCGACCAGGACGGTGCTGACCAGCGCGACCGCGGTCGACCGCCGGGTCTGGGTCCGCCGGTACGCGTCCCGGTCACGCTGCCGCTCGGACGGCACCCACCCGGTGCGGGGGGTGCCGTCCTCGGGCACCGGCACTACTGCAGGACCGGCGCGCCGGCCGCGTCGGTGAGCCACTGCGCCTCGAGGTCGGCGAGCGTGCCGTCCTCGCGCAGGGCGTCGACGGCGTCGGTGACCGGACCGGTCAGCGCGGAGCCCTTGTCGAGCACGAGGCCGAGCTGGTCCGCGTCGTCGCCGGCCGGCAGCTGCCCGACGAGCACGCCGCCGTCGAGCTCCGCCGCCGTGATGTAGAGCGCCGTGGGCAGGTCCACCACGATCGCGTCGACCAGGCCGGCGGTGAGCGCCTGCTTCACCTGGTCGTTGTCGTTGAACACCTGCAGGTCGGTCGTCGGGTCGATCGCCGCCTGCGCCACGGCCAGGCTGGTGGTGCCGACCATCGCGCCGAGCTTCAGGTCCTTCAGCTCGGCGAGCGTCGTCGCGCCGGCGGCCGCGGTGCCCTCGAGCGTGACCACGGCCTGCGCCGTGTCGTAGTAGGACGACGAGAAGTCGAGGTTCTCGGCGCGCTCCGGGCTGATCGACACCTGGTTGATCGCGAAGTCGAAGCTCTTCGCCCCCGGCGCGATGATCTGGTCGAACGTCACCGGCACCCACTCGACCTGGTCGGCGTCGTACCCGAGCTCCTCCGCGACCGCGTACGCGACGGCGGACTCGAAGCCCTCGCCGCTGGTCGGGTCGTTGTCGACCACCCACGGCTCGTACGCCGGGTCGGAGGTGCCGATCGTCAGGACGCCGTCGGTCAGGGTCGCGAGCGACCCGTCGGAGGCGGTGGCGTCGCCCGACGAGCCGGAGCCCTCGTCGACGGGGGCGCACGCCGCGAGCGCCAGCGCGCTCGCGGCGGCCAGGGCAAGGACTCGGGCAGTGCGCACGGTGGTCTCCTCGGGGGGGTGCGGGATGTGCGGGGGACAGCGTAGGGGAACCGTTCGGGGCGGCACGGCGTTGTCCTCCCTGCGGGACGGATCGACGCCCGCGCGGGTGCTGACACGGAAGGACGCACATGGGACACCGGCACTACAACGGCCTCAAGACGGCGCTGCTGTTCGGCGTGCTCTGGGCGGTGCTGCTCGGCATCGGCACGTTCGTGGCGAACGGCCGGTTCATCTTCCTGTTCGCCCTCGCCGGGGTCGCGATGACCGCGTACTCCTACTGGAACTCCGACAAGATCGCGATCCGCGCCATGCACGCGCGCCCGGTGTCGGAGATCGAGCAGCCCGCGATGTACCGGATCGTCCGCGAGCTTCTCCACGGCCGCCCGCCAGCCGATGCCCCGCCTCTACGTGTCCCCGACGGCCGCCCCCAACGCGTTCGCGACGGGCCGTAACCCCCGCAACGCCGCGGTCTGCTGCACCGAGGGCATCCTCGCGATCCTCGACGAGCGCGAGCTCCGCGGCGTGCTCGGCCACGAGCTGATGCACGTCTACAACCGCGACATCCTCACCTCGTCCATCGCCGCGGCCGTCGCCGGGGTCATCACCTCGGTCGCGCAGTTCGCGCTGTTCTTCGGCGGCGGCAACGACCGCGAGCGCGGCGGCAACCCGATCGCGGCGCTGCTCATGGTCTTCCTCGCGCCGCTCGCCGCGACGCTCATCCAGCTCGCGATCAGCCGCACCCGCGAGTACGACGCCGACGAGGACGGCGCAGCCCTCACCGGCGACCCGCTGTCGCTCGCGTCCGCGCTGCGCAAGCTCGAGCGCGGCACCCAGGCCCGGCCCCTGCCGCAGGAGCGGGACCTCGTCGACGTGTCGCACCTGATGATCGCGAACCCGTTCAAGGGCGCCGGCATCGGGCGGATGTTCGCCACCCACCCGCCGATGGACGACCGCATCGCCCGACTCGAGCGGATGGCGGGCACCGGGGGGATCGAGCGGTACTGACCTGAGCGGCGGTCCTGATCGCGATCTCAGGGTCAGCAGCCGGGCACCACGGGCGCTCCCCCGGGCGAGGCGGCCGTCGCTTGCAGTGAGCTCTGCTGCTCCGGCGTCAGATCGTCCACCGTCAGGGCGGTCGCTCCCTGGATGACCGTGACGCTCGACAGCGCGACCCCCGGGCGTCCCTGCTGGAGGAGGCCGAGCGTCTGCACCAGGACGCATCGTGCGTCCGCGTCGGGTGCGACGACGACGTCCCCTTCATAGCGGGACCCGTTGCCGAACGAGTTGTCGAACTCGACGTCGGAGGAGTCGACCCCGTCGAGTGTCGCGATGGCGTGCAGGATCACGTCGTCCCGGGCGAGGGCGTCGTCCTGACGCTGCTCACCGACACACCCCGACACGGCGAGCACGCCCAAGGCGAGCGCGAAGGCGACCAGTGCTCGAGAGCGGCTCACCGAGTCACGTCCTCACGACCGGATGCGAGCGCTGCAGCGGTGACGCCGAGGGTCTGGTCCAGCACGCACAGAGCGTCGGCCTCGTCGTCGACGACCACGGTGCGCATGTACCCGGGCGCGTTCCCGAAGTTCGAGCTCCCAGCGCAGGTCGGCGCTCTCCACCCCTGGCAGGTCGGCGATCTGCCAGAAGAGCACGACGTCCGGGGCCGGGCCGTTCACCTCGCTGCTGAGGCCCGGGGTGCACGCGGCGATCGAGGCGAGCGCACGGCTCGCGTTCCTCCGGCTCATCTGGTGGTTCGAGTGTCCGCGATCCTGGGGGGATCTCACGGTCCGGAACCACCAGGGACGTGCGACCGTGCTCGGGATGCCGCAGCGTCCTCCACCCCGACTGTGGCCGGTGAGCATGACGCTCGCTCCCCTCGGTACCCCCGGCTGCGCGCGTCGCGGCGCTGACCCGGCTCTGCGTGCGGGTCCGTTCGCCAGACACCAGTCGGATGTTGGTCGTCGGGCCAACGGTGTCGTCGTCTCGTCGTGGCAGCCGTTGCCGAACGAGTCGTCCGCGCGTGGCCTGAGCTGTTCGCTGCGACCGGCTGCGCCGCCACACGCGTCGAGGCCGGCGCGGGAACCGGTCGGGCGCCTCGGCCCAGGACGCGGCTGGCGTCCGGTTCACGGCGTCTGCTCGGCTCGCGGCGCCACGCCGAGATCTGTGCCGGCGCAGTCCGGAACGGACGGACGGGTGTCGGACAGGGGGGTCAGGTCCGCGAGCCCGCTCCGTGCCGCGAACGCCAGATCGTCCAGTCGGATGACGAGGTCGCCCTGGGCGACGGAGACGTACGCGGTGTCCGCACCCGGACGGCCCTGGCTGAGGAGTCCGAGGGTCTGGTACAGGACGCACTGAGGATCCGCCGCGGCCTCGACATCGACACGGCCCGTGTACATACGGCTGTTGCCCAGCGAGTCCTGCCACACCAAGCTGGAGGATGTCACCCCGTCGAGCTCGCCCACCGCGGCGAACAGGGTCGCATCCGGGATCCGGCCCTCTGGCTCCGCAGCGGCACACCCTGCGACGGCGGTGAGGATCAGGACCGTGCTGACCCAACGCCTCATCCGCTCATCCTGTCACGTGCCAACGGGTGACGGTGGCCGGCCCGGAGAAGAACCTCTCCTGCTGCTCCAGCCACTGCTGGAGGCTCGGATCGCTCGAGTAGTCGATCAGACGCCCCGTGTCGGCGTACACCGCTGTGTCGTGGGCGTCCCCTACGCCAGCAGTGCGGTCCAGGGCTACACCGCTTGGCGTCGGATCGGGAACGGAGTAGTCCGACTCGGGTAGCGATCGCTCGACGGTTACCCAGTTCGGCCGGTCAGGGTTCTCGCGACCTTCGAGCATCGGGACGGCATCCTGGTCGTGCTCCAACGACAGCACGGCGACGGAGTCGGGGATGTCGAATCGAGCGACTGGCGAACCTCCAGTCACGACACTCCGCACCGAGAACTCGTCGAGGAACGCAGAGTCCGACGCGAGAGCCGCAGCGGTGATGCCACCTTGGCTGTGGCCGGTGAGCATGACCGGATCTCCGGGCTGGACTCCGGCATGACGCATCGCATCGGCGACCTTGCTCTCCATGAGCGTCTCGTGACCTGCCATGAGCCGGACGTTGGTCGTCAGGTCCACGGGGTTGGTTCCTCGCGTGGGGGCCCACTCCTGTGTGCCTGGGATCTGGACGACCCACGAGCTCGTCCCGTCGTCACCGACGACCTGGGTGATCTGGATCTGGCCGTGACTGGACTCGACGCCGAGGCTGCGCTGCTCGCGGAAGAGGTCACGGACCGACCGCGGTGCGTGATCCGTGCTGACCACCTGCTCACCAGCGGTGGCCCCGCCGGCACCCGTGTCCTGAAAGACCCCGAACATGCCCCCGGCGTTGACCAGCCCGCCCACGGCGTCCTCGTAGGACCCGGTCGGCCACTTCCCGCCGGACAGCACGTACGGCACCGTGAGCCCGCCCAACGGTCCGCCGAGCAGGCTGCCGAGCGTCCAGGTCGTGCCCTGGACCATGCTCGGGGCCATCTTCGTCAGGCTTTCCAGCAGCCACGGGCTGTCGTAGAGCGTGTCCATCGCCCCGGCCTGCAAGGCCGCCGGGTCGGTGTTCCGGAGGGCGAGTGCGAGCAGCGGCCACGACCCGGGCGTGCGGAGCGCGGTGAGTCCCCCTCCGGCGAGAAGCAGGCCGCCGCCGAGCACCAGTCCGGGCAGTGCCGCTCCCAGGGCGAACCCCGCGACGTTCTGGAGGGCCTCCATGATCCGCTGCTGGGAGGCGTCGACGAACTCGTACGTGGTCGCCGATGCGCGCAGCACGACCGCGGACGACTCCAGTCCCGCGGAGACGATCATGAGCCCGTCCGGACCCACCGTCGCCGCAGCGACCGACGTGGCGACCTGGGCGACCTCCACCGGGCAGAGCAGCGCCGCGCCGGTGATATCCGGGCTGAGGGCCGTCGCCGCCACGAGACCGCTCCAGGTGCGGACGTCGTTGCCCGCCGCGTCCAGCAGCCCGGCCTGGGACCGGAGGTCCTGCAGGCGGGCACCAAGTCCGCCCGCGCCGCCGTTGACGACCAGGCCGTCGCTCATGCGAGCCCCTCCCCGTCGGCGGCTGCGGCGAACCGACCCGTGAGGTCGTAGAGCAACGCGGCACGGATGTCATCCAGCGTGCGAGGCGTGTGCACGATGCGGGCGTCAGGGGTCCTGGTGAGCTCGAGCCACCCGGCGTCGCAGCGCAGCAGGCTGAGGGTGGAGACGTCCTCGCGTCCGCGACTGCCCACGGAGACGACCAGGCTGCCGTCCGTGGTCCGGACCGCGGCGTCGACGACGGCCGGCACCCCGTCTGTCCCGAGCTCGGCGCACAGGGTGTCGACGACCGTGGCGTCTCCGGTGCGCAGAGCCTGCGCGAGCGCGATGGTGAGCTCCTCGGGCACGACGGCCGGTGCTGCCGCGACGCGGACCGGGGCCGCGGGGACGTGTCGCAGGACCTCGTCGACGAGGTTCTCGACGGGGAACGTGCTCACCTCGACGCCCGGGCGCGGCGTCGTGCCCTCGAAGCCGGCTGCTGGGGCGAGGTCCACACCCCGGGCGAGGGCCGACCCGGTCCGGGCGTCGGACCAGAGGACCGCGAGCAGCGCGCGCGAGCTCACGGCGGCCGCTACCTCGACGGTGACGACGGCGGCGCCTCCGGCCTCGACCGCGGCGCGGAGCACGGGGTCGACGTCCGTCGGCTCGGCTCGCTCGCCGCCGTCGGCGTGCACCACGGGCACCCCGCGCACGGGTGTGGCGTCCGGGTCCGGCTCCT
Organism: Cellulomonas sp. KU4C; assembly: GCF_056868065.1. Taxonomy (NCBI): domain Bacteria; kingdom Bacillati; phylum Actinomycetota; class Actinomycetes; order Micrococcales; family Cellulomonadaceae; genus Cellulomonas; species Cellulomonas sp. KU4C. The sequence continues at coordinate 1,437,366 of NZ_CP200322.1, forward strand.
CGAACCCGCTCGGGCCGACGGGCTCGACCTCCGAGCCGTCACGGTCCACGGGCAGGACCGATGCCCAGCCGGGCAACCCGGCGACGCCGGCGCTCGCCCACGCCCACTCACGCTCGTCGAGCCGTGCGCGCAACGCCCCGTCCATCGGGGTCAGGCCGCGGCGGGTCATCGTCGCCCGATGCGGTCAGCGAGCCCGGACCAGTTCGGTGCCCCCGGAGCGGGCAGACCACCGGCGATCGTCCGGAGGACCCCGTGGGCCGCTTCCCTTGCCGCCCGCTCCGTCCCGCTCAGCACGTCGTCGGCCACGTCGGCGAGCCGGCTGACGGTGCGCCGGGCGTCATCCACCCGGTCCTCGACGAACTGCATCGCCTTCCGGATCGCCTGCTGGCGCGCCTCGAGCTCGTCGGCGAGGCTGTCGAGCGCCGACGCGGTGCCGAGCATCTCGTCACGGGCCGCCGCGACCCGCAGCCCGTGCTCCGCGAGCCGCTCGCGGTACCGGTCCGCGGCGACACCGACCCACTCGATCCCCGCGCCGGCGCGCACGCGTTCGCCGGTCCGCCCGACGTCCTCGGCCAGCGCGCGCAAACCGCGGGCGTGCGCTCGGATCGCCTCCGGATCTCCCCCTGCTGCCATGCGACGGAGTGTAGGGACTGGTCACAGCCGCGGAGCAAGTCCGCTCGCCCGACCTGGGGACGACGGACGGGGGAGGTCACCGGGCCTGCGGCTCCTGGCCACCGCCGAGGAAGGACCGCCGCGCCGAGACAGGGCCTCGTGCGGCCCGTTCTCGGCGCGGCAGTCCTGTCTCGGCGTCCCCTGCGGGTCAGCGGTAGTTGATGAACTGCAGCGCGGCGTCGATGTCGTCCGCGCCCTTGAGCAGCGCGATCACGGCCTGCAGGTCGTCGCGGGCCTTGGACGTCACGCGGACCTCGTCGCCCTGGATCTGCGTCTTGACGCCCTTGGGGCCCTCGTCGCGGATCAGCTTGGTGACCTTCTTGGCGATCTCGGAGGACAGGCCCTCCTTGATGGTGCCCTCGAGGCGGTACTCCTTGCCGGACGGCTTGGGGTCGCCGTCGCCGGTGTCGAGCGCCTTGAGCGAGATGTTGCGCTTGATCAGCTTGGTCTGGAAGACGTCCAGGACCGCGCGCACCCGCTCCTCGGAGTTGGCGACCATGACGATCTTCTCGCCGCTCCAGGCGATGGACGCGCCGACGCCCTTGAAGTCGTACCGCTGGGCGATCTCCTTGACGGCCTGGTTCAGCGCGTTGTCGACCTCCTGGCGGTCGACCTTGCTGACGACGTCGAACGACGACTCGCTCGCCATGACTCCTCCTGACGTGGGGTGCGGGTGTGCTGCTCGGGGCGGGCCGCGGACTCGTTTTCCGTCTGGGCCCGAACCCTTGCTATCCTTCCATCCGCACGTCGTCGACGCAGTCACCGACGAGCACACCCCGGCGGGTTACCCGAGTGGCCAAAGGGGGCTGACTGTAAATCAGCTGGCAACGCCTACGGGGGTTCGAATCCCTCACCCGCCACGTTGCACGACAGGGCGTCCTCCTCCGGGAGGGCGCCCTGTCGCCGTCCCGGGCCCGTCCGGGCGGGTCGCGAGGGCCGATTTCGCACCACCCCGAGGACCGTGTAGCCTAGTCCGCGCTGCCCCGATAGCTCAGTGGTAGAGCACTTCCTTGGTAAGGAAGAGGTCACGGGTTCGAATCCCGTTCGGGGCTCTGTGGTGTGTCGCAGGTCAGGATGCGTCCTGACCTGCGACGTCACCCGAGGCGGGGTAGCTCAGTTGGTGAGAGCGCACGACTCATAATCGTGAGGTCGCGGGTTCGAACCCCGCCCCCGCTACCGCAAGTGACACACCGTGCGTCGGTCGACGCGCGTCGACCAGGGATCGAGCGCCGCAGGCGCGAGAGGTGGCAACAAGATGGCCAAGAGCACGGACGTCCGTCCGAAGATCACGCTCGCCTGCACGGAGTGCAAGGAGCGGAACTACATCACGAAGAAGAACCGTCGGAACGACCCCGACCGTCTCGAGATGAAGAAGTTCTGCCCGCGCGACGGCAAGCACACCGTCCACCGCGAGACCCGCTGACCCAGCGCACCACCGTGGCCGTCAACCCTGAGTACGCCGGACGGGCGTACGCGCCGAACGAGGCGTACGAGGTCGGCCGCGAGAAGCTCCGCGAGTTCGCGGAGGCGGTCGGGGCACTGCACCCGGCCCACACGGATGTCGACGCGGCGCGAGCACTCGGGTACCCCGATGTGATCGCGCCGCCGACGTTCGCCGTGGTCGTCGCCCAGCGTGCCGAGGCCCAGCTGATCGAGGACCCCGGGGCGGGCATCGACTTCAGCCGCGTGGTGCACGCCGACGAGCGGTTCATCCACCACCGCCCGATCCACGCCGGGGACCGCCTGGTCACGGTCCTGCACGTGGACTCGGTGACCGAGCGCGGCGGGTTGTCGATGGTGACGACCCGTGCCGTCATCGCCGCGGAGGACGGGGAGCCCGTCGCCACGGTGACGTCCACGCTCGCAGTCCGGGGGGAGGACGCCTGATGGCCCTGCCCGCGCTCGCCGACCTCGCCGTCGGCCAGGAGGTCGGCCGCCGCGAGATCGCGGTCGACCGCGCGCGCCTCGTCCGGTACGCCGGCGCCAGCGGCGACTTCAACCCGATCCACTGGAACGAGCGGTTCGCGACCGAGGTCGGCCTGCCCGGCGTCATCGCGCACGGCATGTGGACGATGGGCGCCGCGGTCGGCGTCGTGTCGGACTGGCTGGGCGACCCCGGCGCGGTCCTCGACTACCAGACCCGGTTCGCCCGACCCGTGCCCGTCGCGGACCCCGAGGGTGCGACCGTCGAGGTCGTGGCCACCGTCGGCGCGCTCGACGAGGAGTCCCGCACCGCCCGGGTCGACCTCGTGGTCACCGCCGCCGGCACCCGCGTGCTGGCCAAGGCCCAGGTGCTGGTCCGCCTCTCCTGAGCGGCGCCCCCCGTCAGCCCCGCGGGGCCGGGCCCGTCGTGGTGCCCGTGCGCAGCTCGACCGGCAGCACCGCGTCCGCCGGCGTCCCGCCCGCGAGCAGCGCCTCGATCGCCCGGCCGACGGTCGCGCCCTTCTCGGCGATCGGCTGTACGACGGTGGTGAGCACGTCCGGGGCGAGCCACGGCAGGTCCAGCCCGTCGAACCCCGCGACCGAGACGTCCTGCGGCACCCGGAGCCCGAGCTTCCCGGGCGCCGAGCACGACGCCCGACGCCAGCAGGTCGGACTGCGCGACGACGGCGGTCGGTCGGGTGGCGGCGGGCCCGGACAGCAGGGCGTGGGCGGCGGCGGTGCCGTGCTCGACCAGGGACGCCGGGGTCTCGTAGACGGCGGTGGGGGTGACGCCGGCGTCGTGCACGCCGTCGAGGCGGCGACCGGCGATGGTCCAGGTGATCCCGGCGATCCGGTCGGCGTCGGCGAGGGCGCTGCGCCGCGCCGGGCCGAACGGCAGCGTCACCGTCGCGATGCGCTCGTGGCCGAGGTCGACCAGGTGCCGGGTGAGCTCCGCGACGCCCGCGCGGTCGTCGATGCCGATGGTGACCACGCCGGGCAGGTCGTGCCCCTCGACGACGACCACCGGGATGCCGCGGCGGCTGAGCGCCTGCAGCGCGGGGTCGTCCAGCGTGCCGCCCCAGATGAGCACGGCGACGTCCATCGCGGCCGACTCGATCAGCGGGTCGACGGGCGGCTGGTCGGGGCCGGTGGGGCCGGGGATGAGCAGGACGCCGAGCCCGAGCGGGCCGAGGGTGTCGACCAGGCCGTCCAGCAGCTGCACGGACACGGGGTCGCGGAACGACCGGCGCAGCGCGTCGCCGACGACCACGCCGACGATCCCGGACCGCCCGCTGCGCAGCTGGCGGCCCAGCGGGTTGGGCCCGGAGTAGTCGAGGGCGGCCGCGGCGTCCAGGACGCGCTGCCGGGTGGCGTCGGCGATCGGACCGGCGCCGGAGAACGCGAGCGAGGCCGTGGAGACCGAGACGCCGGCGGCGGAGGCCACGTCGGCGAGGGTCGGTCGCTGGGACACCGGGGGCCTTTCGACGGGGGCGCGGGGTGAAGCGCGTCACGGCCCGCAGGAGGCTGTTGACGCCGCCGCCAGCGTACCCGCAGACTGAAACCCATCCCCGAATCGATTCGACCGTTCGCCTCCGCGCCGGGATCGAATCGATTCGAAAGATCCCTTCACCTCCGTGTGACCACCCCCTTGCACCGACCTGGAGATGCCGTGAGCCAGCCGCGGGCCCGTACCGGCCGCGCCCCCCTTCGTCCGGCCAACCGCCGACCCCGCCCCGAGGGTCCCGTGACCGGAGCACGCCGCCCCGGCCGCACCGGCCGGGGCGCGTCCGCGCACCTGCCCGTCGACCCTGCGGTCCAGCGGGCACGGTGGCTGCTGATGGGGCTGTTCGCGCTCAGCGGGCTGATGCTCTCCGGCTGGCTCGCCCGGCTGCCCGCGGTCCGCGACGCCCTCGACCTCGGCACCGCCGAGCTCGGCGGGCTGCTGATCGCGGGGTCGATCGGGTCGCTCGCGACGGTGTCGGTGGCGGGCGCGCTGGTGAACCGGTTCGGCGGCCGCGTGGTGCTCTACCTGTCGATGGTGGCGTTCGCGGCCGCGTACGTGCTCATCGGTCTCGGTCCCACGCTCGGCTCGGTGCCGGTGCTCACCGCGGGCATCTTCCTGTCCGGTGTCGGCTTCGCGATCGGCAACGTGCCGCTGAACGTCGAGACCGCGGCGGTCGAGCGGCGGATGGGGCGCACGGTCCTGCCGCAGTTCCACGCCGCGTTCTCGATCGGGTCCGTGCTCGGGTCCGGCATCGGCGCGCTGTGCGCCGTGGCCGACGTGCCCCTGCTCGCGCAGTTCACCGCGACCGCCGTGATCGGGACGGTCTGGCGGCTGCTGTCCGTGCCGGGCGCGGTCATCGAGTCGCTGCCGGCCGACCGGTCCGGCGCCCGCGCGGCCCGCGAGGCCCGCGCCGAGGGCCGCAGCCCGCGCGAGGCCGGCCTGGCGGGTCGGCTCCGCGCCGCCCGCGTCCGCCGGGTCGCCCGGCCGGGCTCGTCGCTCGGGGCGTGGCGCGAGCCCCGCACGCTGCTGATCGGCGTGGTCATCATGTCCGCCGCCCTCTCGGAGGGTGCCGCGAACGACTGGCTCGCCCTCGCGGTCGTCGACGGGTTCGACCAGGTCGAGGCCGTCGGCGCGGCGATGTTCGGCGTGTTCGTCGGGGCGATGACCGCGGTACGGCTGCTCGGCACGCGGCTGATCGACCGCTACGGGCGGGTCGCGGTGCTCCGGGGGTCCGGGGTGGTGTCGTTCGCGGGCCTGCTGCTGTTCGGGCTCGCGCCGTCGCTGCCGGTCGCCGCGGTCGGCATCGTGGCGTGGGGCTTCGGCGCCGCGCTGACCGTCCCGCTGGGCATCGCCGCCGCGTCCGACGACCCCCTGCGCGCGGCGAGCCGGGTGGCCGTGGTCTCCGCGTTCTCCTCGACGGCGTCGCTCGCCGCCCCGCCGCTGCTCGGCCTCGCCGCCGAGCTCATGGGCACCCGGCACGCGCTGCTGCTCATCACGGTCGCGATGATCGCGTCGGTGCTGCTCGCCGGCACGGTCCGGCGCCCGGGCGCGGCGGCCGACGCCGCACAGGCGCCTGTCGACGACCCCGGCGCGCCCGTGGTCGCGACGGTCGAGCCGGCGGCCGTGCCGGCGCTGGACGGCCTCCGGGACGGCGCCCGGGAGGACGAGGCCGGCGGCTGCGTGCCGTCCGGTACCGTCCGACGGGAGCCCGCCGGCGTGCCCGTCCCGGCCCGCGGCGCCTGAGCCCGCACCTCCACCCACCCCCGACCCCGCACGACGACCGACCGTGGAGACCGCGATGACGCACCCCGCCCCGCCCGCCCCGCGGGCCGTCCGCACCGCCTCCGTGGCCGTGTTCACGGTCTTCGCGCTCGCCGGGTTCAACTTCTCGTCGTGGGCGGCGCGGCTCCCGGCCGTGCGCGACGAGCTCGGGCTGTCCGAGGGGCAGATGGGCCTGCTGCTGCTGGTCGGCTCGATCGGGTCGCTGGTGGCGCTGCCGCTGTCCGGGCTCGTGGTCACGCGGATCGGTGCGGTCAAGGCCGTCGCGGGGTTCGCGCTCGTCAACGCCACCGGGCTCACCATCGCGACGTTCGGCGCCTCGGCCGGCCAGGTCGTGGTGACCGCGGCGGGGCTGGTGGTGTTCGGCGTCGGCACCGGTGTGTGGGACGCGGCGATGAACCTCGAGGGCGCGATCGTCGAGCAGAAGCTCGGCCGCACCGTGATGCCGCGCTACCACGCCGGGTTCTCGCTCGGCACGGTGATCGCGGCCGGGATCGCCGCGGTCGCGGCGTCGGCGCGGGTCCCGGTGCACGTGCACGTGCCGGTCGCGGTCGCGCTGTCGTCGGTCGTGGTGCTGCTCGCGGTCCGCGCGTTCCTGCCCGCCGGCCAGCACGCGACGGGCGCGGACGGCGCCCCGGCCCCGCACGGCGGCCGGTCGGTCTTCGCGGCGTGGCTGGAGCCGCGGACGCTGCTGATCGGGCTCGTCGTGCTGGCCGCGGCGCTGACCGAGGGCGCCGGCAACGACTGGCTGAGCCTGGCGGTCGTCGACGGGTTCGCGCAGGACGACGCGGTCGGGGCGGTCGCCTTCGGGGTGTTCGTCAGCGCGATGACCGCGATGCGGTTCCTCGGCACGGTCCTGCTCGACCGGTACGGCCGGGTCGCGGTGCTCCGCCTGTGCGCGGGTCTCGCGCTCGTCGGCCTGCTGGTGTTCGGGCTGGTCCCGGCCGACATGCTCTGGCTCGCGCTGGTCGGCGCGGTGCTGTGGGGCATGGGCGCGGCGCTCGGGTTCCCGGTCGGGATGAGCGCGGCGAGCGACGACCCGGTGCACGCCGCGGCCCGGGTCAGCGTGGTCTCGACGATCGGGTACACCGCGTTCCTCGCCGGCCCGCCGCTGCTGGGGCTGCTCGCCGCGCACGTCGGCTACCGGCACGCGCTGCTCGCGATCGCCGTGCCGATCCTCATCGGCCTGCTCGTGGTGAACGCCGCCGCACCGGCGCGGCGCGGCGACCCGGAGCGGCCTACGCTCGTCCCGTGACCACCGCCGTGCAGCCCGCGACCTTCTCCCAGCTGACCACCCTCGGGGTGGGCGGACCCGCCGGGCAGCTGGTGGAGACCAGCACCGAGGCCGAGCTGGTCGACGCCGTGCGGGCCGCCGACGGCGACGGCACGCCGCTGCTGGTGCTCGGCGGCGGCTCGAACCTGCTGGTGGCCGACGCCGGGTTCGACGGGGTCGTCGTGCGGGACGCGCGCCGCGACATCACCACGCCGGACCACTCGGCGTGCGCGGGCGTGACGCTGACCGCCGTCGCCGGCGCCGTCTGGGACGAGGTCGTCGCGCACGCCGCGGCGCACCGGCTCAAGGGCGTCGAGGCGCTGTCCGGCATCCCCGGGTCCGTCGGCGCGACGCCGGTGCAGAACGTCGGGGCGTACGGCCAGGACGTCGCGCAGACGATCTCGACCGTGCGGGTGTGGGACCGCCAGCGCGGCAAGGTGCGCACGCTGCCGCTGGTCGACCTGCAGTTCGGCTACCGGACGTCGCTGCTGAAGCGGTCGATGCGGGCGCTGCCGGACGACGCCGACCCGGGCGCCCCGTGGTACCCGACCCCGCGGTACGTGGTGCTCGACGTGACGTTCCAGCTGCGGGTCGCGCAGCTGTCCGAGCCGATCGCCTACCCGGAGCTCGCCCGCGAGCTGGGCGTCGCCGTGGGGGAGCGGGCGCTGCTGCCGGACGTGCGCGCGGCGGTGCTGGCCCTGCGCGGCCGCAAGGGCATGGTGCTCGACGCCGCCGACCCGGACACGCGCTCGGCGGGCTCGTTCTTCACCAACCCGGTGCTGACGACCGACGACGCCGCCGCGCTGCCCGAGGGCGCGCCGCGGTTCCCGGCCGGTGACGGCCTGGTGAAGTCGAGCGCCGCGTGGCTGATCGAGCACGCGGGGTTCGGCAAGGGCTACGGCCTGCCCGGCCCGGCGGCGCTGTCGACGAAGCACACGCTCGCGGTCACCAACCGCGGCGGGGCGACGGCGGGCGACCTGCTCGCGCTGGCCCGCACGGTCCGCGACGGGGTGGCGCAGCAGTTCGGCATCACCCTGGAGCCGGAGCCGGTGCTGGTCGGCACGGCGCTGTAGCCGAGGTCGCCCCGACGGGCCGAGGTCGCCCCGCCCACGGTGCGACCTGGGCCGAAGGGTGCGACGTCGCCCGCCGGCGCGGACCTCGCAACCCGCAGCCTGATCAACGGGCCGGTTGCGCAACCTCGGGGCTAGCCGGGGCGGGGTCGGTCGCGAGCCAGGCGTCCACGCCCGCGAGCAGCCGCGCCCGGGTGGCGTCCCCGGCGCGGCTCGCGCGGATCGACGACCGGGCGAGGTCCGCGAGCTCGGCGTCCGAGAACCCGTGCACGTCGCGCGCCGTCTCGTACTGCGCGACCAGCCGCGAGCCGAACAGCAGCGGGTCGTCCGCCCCGAGCGCGACCGTCGCACCCGCGTCCACGAGCCGGCGCAGTGGCACGTCCGCCGCCTCCCGGTAGACGCCGAGCGACACGTTCGACGCCGGGCACACCTCGAGGGCCACCCCGCGGTCGACGACCCGCCGCAGCAGCGCGCCGTCCTCCGCGGTCCGCACCCCGTGCCCGAGCCGGTCCGGCGCCAGAGTGTCGAGCACGTCCGCGACGTGCGGCGGGCCCAGCAGCTCGCCACCGTGCGGCACCGACGCCAGGCCCGCGCGCCGGGCGATCGCGAACGCGGCGGCGAACTCCGGGGTGTCGCCCCGCCGCTCGTCGTTGCTCAGCCCGAACCCGACGACCTCGCCGGGACCGTCGCCCGCGTACCGGGCGGCCAGGCGCGCGAGGATCCGGGCGTCCAGCGGGTGCCGCATCCGCGATGCGGCCACGATGACGCCGACCTCGACGCCGAGGTCCGCGGCCGCGGACCGGGCCTCGTCCAGCACGATCTCCAGCGCCGGGGTGATCCCGCCGACGGGCGCGGCGTAGGACGTGGGGTCGACCTGGATCTCCAGGCGGCCGGACCCCTCGGCGGCGTCGTCCGTGGCGGCCTCCCGCACGATCCGGCGCAGGTCGGCCTCCCCGCGCACGCAGGCCCGGGCGGCGTCGTAGAGCCGCTGGAACCGGAACCAGCCGCGCTCGTCCGCCGGGAGCCGCAGGCCCTCGCCGTCCAGCAGCGTCGCCGGCAGCCGCACGCCGCGGTCCTGCGCGAGCTCCGCGAGCGTGGACACCCGCATCGACCCGGTGAAGTGCAGGTGCAGGTGGGCCTTCGGGAGCAGAGCCAGATCGCGCACGCCCCGAGTCTGCCCGATCCCCCGCCCCTGCACCCCCCACCCCCGCACGCGCGCTCCGGCCCCGAGGGCGCACGAGACACCACGAGGGCGCACGAGATCTCATGCGCCCTCGTGGTGTCGGATGCGCCCTCGCGGCCCGAGCGCGCGCGAGGGGGGAGGGGGAGGAGGGAGGGGGAGGAGGGGTCAGGGGGTGGGGAGGAGGCCGCGTTGGATGGCGATCGTCACCGCGCGGGTGCGGTCGTCGACGCCGAGCTTGGCGAAGGAGCGGAGCAGGTGGGTCTTGACCGTGGCCTCGGTGATGAAGAGGTCCCGGCCGATGGCCGCGTTGGACAGGCCGCGGGCGACGCCGGCCAGGACCTCGACCTCGCGCGGGGTCAGCCGCTCGGACTCGCCGCGCATCTGCTGCACCAGCCGCGAGGCGACCGACGGGGACAGCGCCGACTCCCCGCGCGCGGCGCCGCGCACCCCGGCGACCAGCTGCTCGCGCGGGGTGTCCTTGAGCAGGTAGCCGGTGGCGCCGGCCTCGACCGCCCGCAGGATGTCCGCGTCGGTCTCGTAGGTCGTCAGCACCAGCACCCGGACGCCGGGCAGCTCCGCGACGATCCGGGCCGTGGCCGCCGCGCCGTCGAGCACGGGCATCCGCAGGTCCATCAGCACGAGGTCGGGGCGCAGCTCGTGCGCGGCGGCCACCGCGGCGGCGCCGTCCGCGGCCTCGCCGACCACCTCGATGTCCGGCTCGACGGTGAGCAGCCCCACCAGCCCGGACCGCACCACCGGGTGGTCGTCGGCCACCAGCACCCGCACCGTCGTCTGGTCCTGCGTCACGCCGTCCCCGTCCCGTCCTGCTCGTCGTCCTGCCCGTCGGCACCGGGCCCGGTCCCGCCCAGCGGCATCGCCAGCCGGACCCGCGTGCCGCGTCCCGGCTCCCCGGCCACGTCGAGCGTCCCGCCGCCGGCGGTGACCCGGTCGCGCATCCCGCGCAGCCCGACCCCCTCGGCGGTGCCCGGCGCCAGCCCGTGCCCGTCGTCCAGCACCTCCAGCGCGACCGTGCCGTCGTCCTGCAGCAGCCGCAGCAGCACCCGCCGTGCGCCCGCGTGCTTGCGGACGTTCGCGAGCGCCTCCTGGGCGGCGCGCAGCAGCACCACCTCGGTGTCCCGACCGGCGCCCACCGCGCTGAGCGCGACGTCCACCCGGACGCCCGTCTCGGCCTGGAACCGCTCGGCGAGCCGCTCCAGGGCCTCGGCGAGGGTCGCGTCGGCGAGCGCCGCCGGCCCGAACGCGGCGACCAGCGCGCGCGCCTCGGCGAGGTTCTCCCGCGCGACGCGCTCGATCTGCACCACCCGGTCGCGCGCCTGGTCCCGCTGCCCGACCTCCAGCTGGGCCTGGGCCGTCTGCGCGAGCATCACCACGCTGGTGAAGCCCTGCGCGAGGGTGTCGTGGATCTCCTGCGCGACCCGCTCCCGCTCGGCCAGGACGCCCTGCGCGTGGTTGCTCGCGGCGAGCTCTGCCTGTGCGGCCTCCAGCCGCTCGATCAGCCCGGCGCGCTCCTCGGACTGCTCGGCGACCCGGGTGATCCAGAACCCGAGCGCGATCGAGAACACCAGCCCGATGGACATCTGCCCGGCGAGCACCAGGAGGTCGTCCGCCGACGGGTCGGCGCCGGAGGCGAACGCCCCGACCGCCATCGCCGTGCTGCTGGCGACCGCGAGCAGCGCCGACGCGCCGACGCCGCCGCGCAGGGTGGTGGCGAAGAACCACACCTGCGAGAACCCGATGAACAGCAGGATCGAGCCGATCTGGTTCACCCCGCTCGCCAGGGCGACCACGACGATCAGCACCGCGAGGTAGGTCCGCGTGAGCCGCACGTCGCCGTCGACGGCGCCGCGCCGGCCCAGCGTCAGGTACGCGACCAGCAGCACGACCAGGCCGCCGACCGCGGCGACGACGGCGCCCGACGGCGGGTAGGTGTGGTCGACCGCGACCATCGACACCGCGCTGATCGCGAGCAGCGCGTAGAACGCGAGGTCCCAGCCCCGCAGGGACCGGCGCCAGAACTCCGCGCGGTCCGGGGCCTGCCGCACGCCGGACGACGGCGCGGTGGTCACCACGCCGTCCCCCGACTCCACGTCACGCGTCCCGGTGCCCGCACGGGTCCCAGTCTGGCGTGCCGGCGCCTCAGCCGTCGTCACGCCGACGCCACCGGAAGCTCTTCACCCCGACGACGAGCCCGACGACGAGCCACGCGGCCAGCACCGCGGCGGTCGCGCCGTGCTGCCAGCTGCCGCCGACCTCCAGCGCTGCGGCGCTGTCGGGCAGGAACACCGACCGCATGCCCTGGGCCATCCACTTGAGCGGGAAGACCGACGCCACCTGCTGCATCCAGGACGGCAGGTCGTAGAACGTGAAGAACACGCCGGAGATGAACTGCAGCACCAGCACCACCGGGGTGACGACGGCGCTCGCGGACCGGCCGGACCGCGGCAGCGACGAGAAGCCGACACCGCAGATCGCCCCGGCCGCGGTCCCGAGGACGAACACCCACGCGAACGTCCCCCAGCGTGCGGCCGAGTCGGGCATGTCCACGCCGAACAGCAGCGCGGCGACGGCGAGCAGCAGCCCGACCTGCACGACCGACACCACCAGCACCTGCCCGACCTTGCCGAGGAAGTACGACGCCGCCGGCAGCGGGGTGCCGCCGAGCCGCTTCAGCCCGCCCTCGTCGCGCTCGACCGGGATCGAGACCGCGAGCGACTGGAACGACGAGAGCAGCACGCCCGTCGCGATCATCCCGGGCAGGAAGTACTGCGCGAACGGGACGCCGTCGGCGACCTCGGCGCCGTCCTGGCCGAACACCGTCGCGAAGATCGCCAGCATGATGATCGGGTACGCGAAGATGAAGATGATCGCGTCCCGCTCGCGGAAGAACCCGCGGATCTCGTACCGGGCGCGCTCGACGCCGAGGCGCAGCGTCCCGGGCAGCGGTGCCGCGGTCCGGGGGGTCAGGGTCGTGGCGGTCATCGCGAGGCCTCCGTGGTCACGAGGGCGGGCGCCGGGTGCGCCGCCGGGGTGGCCGCGTCACCGGCCTGGTCGTCGGCGATCAGCGAGAGGTAGACGTCCTCGAGCGTCGGGCGGACCACCTGCAGGCCCGGCACCTCGCCCCCGAGACGGCCGGCGAGGGCCGCGACCAGCGCGGTGGGTGCGTCGGTCTGCTCCTCGCGGTGGGCACCGGCCTCGACCCACCGGACGACCGCGCGCCGGGCGGAGCGCCCCCCGAGGTCCGCGGGGGTGTCGACCGCGACCACGCGGCCCGCGCTCACCACCGCGACCCGGTCGGCCAGGTGCTCGGCCTCCTCCAGGTAGTGCGTGGTGAGCACGATGGTCGTGCCGCCGTCGCGCAACCCGGCGATCAGGTCCCAGAACGCGTGCCGCGCCTCCGGGTCGAACCCGGTGGTCGGCTCGTCGAGGAACAGCAGCTCGGGGCGCCCGACGATGCCGAGCGCGACGTCGAGGCGCCGCCGCTGCCCGCCGGAGAAGCTGCCGCGACCGGGTGCGGGCCTTCTCCCGCAGGCCGACGGCGTCGATCACCTCGTCCGGGTCGCGCGGGTCCGGGTAGTACCGGGCGAAGTGGTGCACCAGCTCGGAGACCGAGGCCTCCGCGAGGTCGTTCGTGCTCTGCAGCACGATCCCGATCCGGGCGCGCCAGTCGCGGCCGGCCGTCTGCGGGTCCACGCCGAGCACCCGCACGTCGCCCGCGTCCCGGTGCCGGTAGCCCTCGAGGATCTCGACGGTGGTCGTCTTGCCCGCGCCGTTCGGCCCGAGCACGGCGACGATCTCGCCGCGGGCGACCGTGAGGTCCAGCCCGTCGACGGCGCGCTTCTCGCCGTACCGCTTGTGCAGCCCGGTCACCCGGACCGCGAGGTCGTTGTCGTCCATGCGGCCCAGCCTGGCCGCCGCCCTCGCGTCGCCGCGACGACCGGCGGACGGGGCCGGGGGTCCACCGGTCGGTGGACGGGAGCCTCAGCCCTGCCGCCCCGCTCAGCCCTCGGCGAGCAGCGCCTGGATCCGCCCGACACCCTCGACGAGGTCGTCGTCGCCCAGGGCGTACGACAGCCGCAGGTACCCGCTGGGCCCGAACGCCTCGCCGGGCACGACCGCGACCTCGGCCTGGTCGAGCAGCAGGGCCGCGAGCTCCGCGGAGGTGGTCGGGGTGACGCCGCGGTAGGTGCGCCCGAGCAGCCCGTCGACCGCGGGGTAGGCGTAGAACGCCCCCTCGGGCGCGGGGAGCACGACGCCCTCGACCGCGGTCAGCATCTCGACCATCGTGCGCCGTCGGCGGTCGAACGCCTCGCGCATCGTCGCGACCGCGGACAGGTCCCCGGTGAGCGCCGCGACGGCCGCGCGCTGCGACACGTTGGCGACGTTGGAGGTGAGGTGCGACTGGAGGTTGGTCGCGGCCTTCACGACGTCGGACGGACCGACGAGCCAGCCCACGCGCCAGCCGGTCATCGCGTAGGTCTTCGCGACGCCGTTCAGCACGACCGTGGTGTCCGCGAGCTCCGGGACGACGCGCAGCACCGGCGTGGCGACGACGCCGTCGTAGGTCAGGTGCTCGTAGATCTCGTCGGTGACGACCCAGATGCCGTGCTCCAGCGCCCAGCGGCCGATCTCCTCCGTCTGCTCCGGCGAGTAGACGGCGCCGGTCGGGTTGGACGGCGAGCAGAACAGCAGCACCTTGGTGCGCGGGGTCCGGGCGGCCTCGAGCTGCTCGACCGTGACCTTGTAGCCCTGGTCGACGCCGGCGAGCACCTCGACCGGCACGCCCCCGGCCAGGCGGATCGCCTCGGGGTAGGTGGTCCAGTACGGCGCGGGCAGCAGCACCTCGTCGCCCGGGTCGAGCAGCGTCGCGAACGCCTGGTACACGGCCTGCTTGCCGCCGTTGGTGACGAGCACGTCGGCCGGGGAGATCGCGTAGCCGGAGTCGCGCTGCGTCTTCGCGGCGATCGCCTCCCGCAGCACGGGCAGGCCGGCGGCGGGGGAGTACCGGTGGTTCGCGGCGTCGCGGGCGGCGGCGACCGCGGCCTCGACGACGTAGTCCGGCGTCGGGAAGTCGGGCTCGCCGGCGCCGAACCCGATCACCGGGCGGCCGGCGGCCTTGAGGGCCTTGGCCTTCGCGTCCACCGCCAGCGTGGCGGACTCGGCGATGCCGCCGACGCGTGCGGAGACGCGGCGGGGCTCGTGCGGCTGCTGACTCGGGGCGTGCGCGCTCACGCGTCCATCCTGGCAGAACCGGGGCGCCGCGGCGGTGCGGCGACGGGTCGTCCGGGGCGGGTTCGATAACTGCCCGTCGGTCGCGTACAGTGGTCCACCGGTGGTTGACGTCCGCCATGATGAGCCGTGCCCGCGAGGGTCGCGCTCCGCATGACGGTCACGGAGGCCGCCGTAGGGTAGTGGCGCAATTGGTAGCGCACCGGTCTCCAAAACCGGCGGTTGCGAGTTCGAGTCTCGCCTGCCCTGCGCGTGTGGTCACGGACCGCGAGCACCCCCCGAGGTCCCCCTCGGGCGGGACCGCGTCCGACGAAAGGCGCCCGGCGACGGTCGGCGTCGCGAGACGTAGGGGAACGAATCAGGTGAGCGACTCGGCACCCGTGGCGGCGTCCGGCGCGGACGAGCCCGTCCGGCCGTCCGGCAGCGGCAAGTCCGGCCAGCCCGAGAAGCGGCGCGGCCTGTTCGCCCGCATCGCCCTGTTCGTCCGCCAGGTCGTGGCCGAGCTCAAGAAGGTCGTCCGCCCGACGCGCAACGAGCTCGTCACCTACACCGCCGTCGTGCTGGTGTTCGTGGCCGTCGTCATGGCGTTCGTGACCGTCGTCGACCTCGGCATCGGCCGCGCGACGTTCTGGATCTTCGGGGGCTGAGCCCTCCGCGCGCCCCCGCCGGCGCACGTCCTCAGCACCACCTTCCGCAGCAGAAAGCAGGTTCGCCCGTGTCGCAGGAATCGCAGGAGCCCGGTCTGGGTGCCGCCGAGTCCGAGCTCGACGACGCCCTCGCGTCGGTCGAGGCGGTCGAGGCCCCCGCAGCCGGTGACCTCGAGGACGCCGACGTGACGGACGAGGTCGCGCAGGACGAGGCCGACGCGCCCGCCGAGGACGCGGCCCCGGAGGTCGAGGACACCGAGGTCGAGGCCGACGAGCCCGACGTCGACGAGGACCCGGTCGCGGCGTTCAAGGCCCAGCTGCGCGCGCAGCCCGGCGACTGGTACGTCATCCACTCCTACGCGGGCTACGAGAACCGCGTGAAGACGAACCTCGAGAACCGCACGCAGAGCCTCAACATGGAGGACTACATCCACCAGGTGGAGGTCCCCATGGAGGAGGTCGTGGAGATCAAGAACGCGCAGCGCAAGGTCGTGCGCCGCGTCCGGATCCCCGGCTACGTCCTCGTCCGCATGGACCTCACCGACGAGTCGTGGGGCGCCGTCCGGCACACCCCGGGCGTCACGGGCTTCGTGGGGCACACCCACCAGCCGGTGCCGCTGACGCTCGACGAGGTCTTCTCCATGCTGGCCCCGACCATCGAGGCCAAGCCGACCGCCACGTCGGCGCAGGCGCAGAAGTCCGCCACCCCGATCGAGGTCGACTTCACCGTCGGCGAGTCCGTGACCGTCACCGACGGCCCGTTCGACACGCTGCCGGCGACGATCTCCGAGATCACCCCCGAGAACCAGAAGCTCAAGGTCCTCGTCTCCATCTTCGGCCGGGAGACCCCGGTCGAGCTGTCGTTCAGCCAGGTCGCCAAGATCTGATCCCTGCTCGACGGCACTGCAACCGGGTCATCGCCCACGGCGTCGGCCCACGAACACGATTGGACGGCTCATGCCTCCCAAGAAGAAGGTCACCGGCCTCATCAAGCTCCAGATCAAGGCCGGTGCGGCGACCCCCGCCCCGCCGATCGGTCCGGCGCTGGGTCAGCACGGTGTGAACATCATGGAGTTCTGCAAGGCCTACAACGCGGCCACCGAGTCGCAGCGCGGCAACGTGATCCCGGTGGAGATCACGGTCTACGAGGACCGGTCCTTCACCTTCATCACGAAGACCCCGCCGGCCGCGGAGCTCATCAAGAAGGCTGCGGGCGTCGACAAGGGCTCGCCCACGCCGCACACCGTCAAGGTGGCGTCGCTGTCGGCCGACCAGGTCCGCGAGATCGCGCAGACCAAGCTCGAGGACCTGAACGCGAACGACCTCGCGGCCGCCGAGAAGATCATCGCCGGCACCGCGCGCTCGATGGGCATCACCGTCAAGTGACGCCCCGGTTCGACCCCCGCCCGGGAACGTCCCGGGCGGGGCAGTGGCAGGGCCCTGTGCGGCCCGACGACCACGACTGCTGAGAAGAGAAGAGAAGCAGATGGCGAAGCACAGCAAGGCCTACCGGGCCGCGGCGGAGAAGATCGAGGAGGGCGTGGTCTACAACCCGCTCCAGGCGGTCCGTCTCGCGCAGGCGACCTCGACCACGAAGTACGACGCGACCGTCGAGGTCGCGATGCGTCTCGGCGTCGACCCCCGCAAGGCCGACCAGATGGTCCGTGGCACGGTCAACCTGCCCCACGGCACCGGCAAGACCGCCCGCGTCATCGTGTTCGCGACGGGTGAGCGTGCCGAGCAGGCCCGCGCCGCCGGTGCGGACGAGGTCGGCGGCGACGAGCTGATCGAGAAGGTCGCGGCCGGGTACACCGACTTCGACTCCGCGGTCGCGACCCCGGACCTCATGGGCAAGGTCGGCCGTCTCGGCAAGGTGCTCGGTCCCCGTGGCCTCATGCCGAACCCGAAGACCGGCACCGTGACGATGGACGTGGCCAAGGCCGTGTCCGAGATCAAGGGCGGCAAGATCGAGTTCCGTGTCGACAAGCACGCGAACCTGCACTTCATCATCGGCAAGACGTCGTTCTCCGACGTCCAGCTGGTGGAGAACTACGCCGCGGCGCTCGAGGAGATCCTGCGTCTCAAGCCGTCCGCGTCGAAGGGTCGCTACATCGCGAAGGCGACCGTCTCGACCACGAACGGCCCCGGCATCCTGGTCGACCAGAACAAGACCCGGAACCTCACCTCCGAGGAGGACGCGGCCTGACGGCTGGCGTCACCGGTTCACGACCGCAGGCCCGGTCCCCCTCGGGGGGCCGGGCCTGCGGCGTTCCCCGCCCTGGTGTCCGGGGGCGGGTCCGCGCGGCGCCGGGGGAGCCGTCCCGGCCGGCACCGCGCGGGTCTGGGGGCGGCGGGTCAGTGCCCGCCGTGGTGGCCCTGCTCGGCGGGCAGGCCGTGGGAGCCGTGCGGCACCGCGTGGGCGCCCGCCTCGGTGGCGGCGAGGCCCGGCACGGTGACCAGGGCGACGAGCAGGGCGCCGGCGGCGAGGACGCCCGCGGTGGCGCCAGGGCCGACGGGCCGCCGGGGCCCGGGTGCGCTCGCCTCGCGCCGGGCGAGGGCCAGCAGGATCGCGGCGCCGAGCGCGAGCACGAGCGCCGCGCCGTGCGCCGCGGTGACGGCGGTCGCGGTCAGAGGGGCCGTGGCGAGCACGGCGGGCCCGAGGAGCACCAGGCCGGCCACAGCCGCCCGGGGGGCCGGCGCAGGCCCGCGCAGGGCGGCCAGCGACCACCCGACGGCGACGAGCCCGGCCGCCGAGAGCGCCAGGCCCACGGCCAGGTGGTGCGCGAGGTGCCCGGAGCCGGTGGCGGCCGTCACGAGCCCGAGACCGAGGGCCGCGGTCGCCGCCCACAGCCTCGCGGTGAGCTCGAGCGCACCCTCGACGGCCGCGTGCCTGGTGGAGCCGGCGCCCGCCGGCCGGGCGAGCGGCACCCGACCGGCGAGCGGGGCCCGGCCGACCAGGTGCGTCCGGCCGGCGAGCGGGGCGGTCATGCCCGGCGCGCCGCGGTGCGGGTCGCGCCCTTGTCGGCGGCGAGACCGACGCCGAGCAGCAGGACCGCGCTGGCGAAGTGCAGCACGTTGTCCGCGCCGTTCAGGGCGAGGATGTTGGCCGACGAGCCCACCAGGAACAGGCCCAGCAGGCCGACGAGCAGGTAGACGGCGCCGACCGAGGTGTTCGCGGCGCGCGCGGCCCGGACGGACGACGTGGCCGCGCCCAGCAGCACCGCGCCGATCAGCAGGTGGACGATGTTGTGCAGGGGGTTGACCTCGAAGAAGATCAGCGTCCCGCCCTCGGTGCCCGCGAAGTCCGCGCCGGAAGCTCACGAAGAAGCCGGCGATCCCGACGAGCAGGTAGACGGCGCCGAAGATCCCGCCGATCAGACGGTTGGCAGACTGGCCCATGGTGATCTCTCCTCCCGGGGTGACGTCCCCGCTCACGCTGCGTGCCGTGCGGCACGCACGACTGGTTCGGAGCCGGGGGCGGGCCGGATGGGTGGTGATCGGGACCGATCGGGGCCGATCGGGCCGAGGGGCTGGACTCCTGCGCGGGCCTGCACCAGGGTGGGAGGCATGCTCGTGGCCTTCTCCGTGTCCCCGCTCGGCGCGGGCGAGTCCGTGACCGAGGCCGTCGCCGACGCCGTGCGGATCGTCCGAGTCGGGCCTGCCGCACCGGACGGACGCGATGTTCACGACCGTCGAGGGCGAGTGGGACGAGTGCATGGACGTGGTCCGGCGCGCCACCGAGGCCGTCGGACGGCACGCGGGACGGGTCAGCCTGGTGCTCAAGGCGGACATCCGCCCCGGGCACACCGGTGAGCTGACGGGCAAGGTCGAGCGCCTGGAGGAGCGGCTGTCCTCCTGAGCGTCCGCGCCGACGACGCGCACCGCGTCGCCGCGTGGACATCTGGTGCAGATGGGTGGGTCCCGGGCCGCAGGCGCCCGGGCGGATGACAGACTTCCGACGGCGCGGGTCGGCCAGGCGGTGGCCGGTGCGTGCGACGGACCTTGGGGAAGGGGCGCAGCGGAACTGATGGCGATCTTCGAGCTCGACGGGGGCCGTGGCTCCGTGGTCCAGCCGATGCGGCCCCGCCCCGACTCGTTCGAGGTCGACTCCGCGACCCTGGTGGGTGACCACGCCGCCGCGCTGCTCGGCGAGCCGGTGCTCACGGTCCGTGAGGGCGGTCCCGGTGGGCCGCACCTGCTCGCGCTCGACGCGGCGTCCCGGCCCGTGGTCGTCGAGGTCGCCCAGCTGCTCGACGAGGCCGCGCTGGTCCGTGCGCTGCGGCACGCGGGCAGCGCGACGCGCCTGAGCCGCGCCGACCTCGCGCGGATGTACCAGGGCGGCGCCGAGGCGTTCGAGGCGGATCTCGCGGTGTTCCGCGACCGGGCCCCGATCCTGGCGTCCCAGCGCTCCGGCGGCGTGCGGCTCGTCGTGCTGTGCGCGGAGGTCGCCGAGGGCGTCCTCGACGCGGTCGACTTCCTCGCCGCGGGCACGCAGGTCGAGGTGCAGCGGCTCGGGGTCACGCAGGGCCCCGGCGGCCGCCGCTACGTCGAGGTCGCGCCCGTCCGGCCCGGGGGCTCCGGCCCCGCCGAGGCGCGCCGCGCCGTCGAGCCCGGGCCGCGCACCGGCGCGATCCAGGTGGCCCCGCGCGCCTCCGGCGCCGCGGTCACCGACCCGACGCCCGTGGTCCGCCGGACGACCGGGGTGCCGACCCCGCACGCGGACGCCGCGCACCGGCACGTCGCCGCCGAGCCGGCCGGGTCGTCCGGGACGCCCGCGTCCGTCGAGCCGCCCGTGCCCGCCGAGGCGCCCGTGCCCGCCGAGGCGCCGGCGCCGGCCTGGGCGCCCCTGTCCGCCGGGCCGCGCGCGGACGAGACGACGCTGCTCGCCCCGGTCGACCCCGCCGCCCCCGCACCCGACGCCGGTGACGCGACCGGTGACGGTGGTGCGCCGCTGCCCGAGCTCGCGGCGCTGGCGGCGGCCGAGCGGCAGGCGCTCGAGCTGGTCTGGCACCGGGTGCGCCGCGGGCAGCGCTTCGTGGCGACCCTGCGCGCGGACGGGCTGATCGAGCTCGAGGACGGCAGCGTGCACGCCGACCCCGGCGCGGCGGCGACCGTCGCGGCGGACCTGGAGTCGCCCGCGGACGGCTGGCGGGTGTGGCGGTTCGGCGACGACGGGCCGACGCTCGGCGAGGCCGTCGGGCTGCACGCCTGACGCGTGGGGCGCGGCCGGAGGGGCGGGCGGTCCGGGCCGGTCAGGACCAGCCGTACGCGGCCGCCCACCGGCTGATCTCGGCGTAGAGCCGCGCGCGGACCGGCGGGGCGGACAGCGTCAGGTCGTGCACGCCGCCCGCGATCCGCACCACCGACACGACCGGGCCGAGCTGCACGGACCGGCGCGCGAGCAGCTCGACGTCGAGCACCACGTCCGCGGACCGCATGTCCTCGCTCCAGCGCGGGCTGATGACGGTCCGGTCGGACGCGAGCATCAGCACCGGGGCCGCGATGTGCAGCCCGCGGGCGACCTCGGCGTGCCCCGCGAGGATCGCGGCGAGCCACCCGGCGCGTGCCGGGAACGACGGCACCGGCCGCCACGCGTCGTCGTACGTCCACTCGCCGCCGTCGGCCGCGCGCAGGGTCCGGGCGTAGAACCCGGGGTCGATGTTCGGCAGCGGCACCTTGGGCTGGATCCGCGCGAGCCGCTGCACCGCCGGCGCGCTGACGTGCCGGACGACGGCCGCGCCCTGCAGCTCCAGCCACGGGGAGTTGAGCACCAGGCCGTGCAGCCGGCCGGGGTGCCGGTTCGCCCACAGCGACGCGACGAGCCCGCCGGTGGAGTGGCCCATCAGCATCACGCGGGCCCGGGTGCCGAGGTCGCGGTGGACCTGGTCGAGCGCCGCCTCGATGTCCTCGTCGTAGGTGCGCAGGTCGTCGACGTAGCCCGGGGTCTGGTGCGGGCGCAGGCTGCGGCCGTACTTGCGCAGGTCGAGGGCGTAGAACGCGGCGCCCTGCGCGTGCCAGAACTCCGCGAGCCCCGTCTGGAAGAAGTAGTCCGACCAGCCGTGCAGGTACACCACGGCGCGCGCCGGGCGGACGGGCTCGGGCGTCGGCGGCGCGTAGCGCACCAGGCTCGCGACGACCTCGCCCTCGTCGTCGGGCGCGAGCTCGAGGGTCCGCACCCGGTAGTCCTCGCCCAGGACGTCGGTCCGCCACCGCCCGGCCATGCTGCCCCCTCAGACCTCGGCGACGATCTTGCCGAACTGCGCGCCGCCGGCCAGGCGGGCCAGGCCCTCGCCGACCCGGGCCAGCGGGACCGTCGAGTCGACGACCGGCCGCACCCCGGTGCGCGCGAGGAACGCCAGCAGCTGCTCGAGGTCCTGCTTGCTGCCCATCGTCGCGCCGAGCACCGCGATCTCGAGGAAGAAGAGCCGCTGGATCTCCATGCGCTCCGGGTCCCCGGTGGTGGCGCCGGCGACGACGATCGTGCCGCCGGGCCGGACCGACCGCACCGAGTGCGACCAGGTGGCCGCGCCGACCGTCTCGATCACCAGGTCCACGCGGTCGGGCAGCCGCTCGCCGCCGGGTACCGCGGCGGCCGCGCCGAGGGCCAGCGCGCGGGTCCGGCGCTCCGCGTCGCGGCTGGTGACCCAGACCTCGAGGCCCGCGGCGGCGGCCAGCCGGATCGCCGCCGTGGCGACGCCGCCGCCCGCACCCTGCACCAGCACCCGCTGGCCCGGCTGGGCGCGGCCGGTGGTGAACAGCATCCGGTAGGCGGTGAGCCAGGCGGTCGGCAGGCACGCGGCCTCGGCGAACGTCATGCCGGCGGGCTTGTCGACCAGGTTCCAGGTGGGGACCGCCACCTGCTCGGCGAGCGCCCCCGGGTACCGCTCGGAGAGCAGCGACCGCGGCTCGGCCGGGCCGACGCCGTGGCCGCTCGCGCCGCCGACCACCGCGTGCACGACGACCTCGCGCCCGTCGGCGGTCACGCCCGCGGCGTCGGTGCCGAGCACCATCGGCAGCTGCTCCGCGCGCAGGCCGACCCCGCGCAGCGACCACAGGTCGTGCTGGTTGAGCGCGGCCGCGCGCACGTCGACCGTGGTCCAGTGCTCGCGCGGCTCGGGGGCGGGGTGCTCCCCGACGGTCAGCCCGGCGAGCGGGTCGTGGGGCGAGAACCGGGTCACGGTGGCGGCGAGCACAGCCCCCACCTCACCACCCACGACACCCTCCGCGCCACCCCACCTGCCCGCACCCGCGAGCCGGGTGCGGGTGAGGCCGTCAGAGGAGGGGGAGCATGCGGCCCAGGTCGGGGACCGCGTCCGAGGGGAAGCGGGGGGTGAGGGCCGCGGCGAGGACGTCGACGTCGTAGGGCACCCGCCCGGCGGCGAGGCGCACCCAGGTCAGCGGCTGGACGATCTCGAGGTCCCAGCCGCCGCGGGCGCGGACGATCCGCAGCAGCTCGGTCGCGACGACGTCGAGGGCGTCGCCGTCCAGCGGGCCCGCGGCGGTGACGCCGTCGCCGAGCCCCTCGGAACCCACCGCCTGCCCGGGCACGCCCGGGAGCGGCCCCACGCCGGTGCCGAGCTCCGCGCGGGATCCGGGCGCGGCGCCGCGGGCCCGGGCCAGGGAGCGCTGCAGGTCGTCGGCGTGCACGACGAGCTCGGTGAGCCGGGAGGTGACCATCGTGGACAGCAGCACCGGGCCGCGCCGGGCCTGGACGACCCGGTCCGCGGGCCCCAGCTCGTCGAGCCGGGCGAACGCGGCCGCGACCAGGGCGTCCACGTGGGCGAGCGGGTCGTCGGCGATCTCCGCGGCGAGCTCGCGCGTCACGCGGTCGATGTCGGCGGCGCGGCCGGCGTAGGTGCCGAGGTACTCCGCCAGGGACAGCGGGATCGTCCCGGTGGGCACCGGCTCGCAGGCGGCCAGCGCGCTCATCGCCCGCCCGAGGTGGGCGACCAGGTCCGCGACCGACCAGCCGTCGAGCACGCTGGGTGCGGTGCCGGCACCCTCGCGGACGGCCTCGCCGACCCACGTGCGCAGCGTCTGCCACTGGCGGCGCAGCACCTCGGCCTGCGCGGAGACGTCCCCGGTTCGCGTCATGGGGTCAGACTGCCACGCCGGGGTCACCCCGCCAGGTGCGCGCGGACCAGCGGGCCGAGCTGGTCGTGCTCGATGAGGAACCCGTCGTGCCCGTAGGGGGTGTGCAGCGTCGCCAGCGGCCGGGCGCGGGGCACGCCCGCGGCGATCCGCGCGGACTGGGCGGGCAGGAACAGCCGGTCGCTGTCGACCGCCACGACCAGGGTGTCCGCGGTCACCGTGGCGAGCGCCGCCTCGACGCCGCCGCGGTCCCGCCCGAGGTCGTGGGTGATCATCGACCGGGTCAGCACGGCGTAGGTGTTGGCGTCGAACCGCCGGGCGAGCTTGTCGCCGTGGTGGTCCAGGTAGGACTGCACCGCGAACCGGCCGCCGGCCAGCGGCTCCTCGCCGCCCTGCGGGATCCGGCCGAACCGCTGGTCGAGCTCGGCGGCGCTGCGGTAGGTCTGGTGCGCGATCTGCCGGGCCAGCCCGAGCCCGGTGTGCGGGCCCTCGCCGTCCGGGGCGTCGTAGTAGTCGCCGCCCCGGAACCGCGGGTCGGCGGCCAGCGCCGCGAGCTGCGTGTGGAACGAGGCGATCTGGTCCCCGGAGGTCTGCGCGGTGGTGGCGATGGCGGCGAGCCGGTGCACGCGGTCGGGCGCGGTGACCGCCCACTCCAGGGCGCGCTGACCGCCCATCGAGGCCCCGACGACCAGCGCCCACGACCCGATGCCGAGCGCGTCGGCGAGCCGGAAGCTCGGCGGCGACCTGGTCGCGGACGGTGAGCTGCGGGAACCGGCTGCCCCAGGGCGCGCCGTCCGGGGCGGGGCTCGCGGGGCCGGTGCTGCCCTGGCAGCCGCCGAGCACGTTCGGGGCGACGACGAACCAGCGGTCGGTGTCGATCGGCGCGCCGGGGCCGACCAGCGTCGACCACCAGCCGGGCGTGGGGTGCCCGGGTCCGGCGTCCCCGGTGACGTGGGAGTCGCCGGTCAGCGCGTGCAGCACGAGCACCGCGTTGGACCCGTCGGGCGCGGGGGTGCCCCAGGTCTCGTAGGCGAGCCGGACGGCGGGCAGCCGGCCGCCGGCCTCGAGGTCCAGCGGCCCGAGGTCGCGGAACTGCCGGCGGCCCACGGGGTCGCCCGCGCGCCAGGCGGACGACGCGCGCGGGGGCGCGGCGTCCGGGACGCGGCGGCGGGGGGTGCTGGTGCGGTGCTCGGGCACGCGGTGGGGTCCTGACGTCGGTGCGCCGACGGGCGCCGTGGGGGTCACGGCGCCCGTCGGGGTGGTGGCGGGGGTCACGGGAGCGGTCAGGCCCCCTTCGCGGCGCGGAAGCCGGCGTCGAGGTCCGCGAGGATGTCCTCGATCCCCTCCAGGCCGACCGCGAGGCGCACCAGCCCGGGCGTGACGCCGGACAGGGCCTGCTCCTCCGGGGTGAGCTGGCTGTGGGTGGTGGACGCCGGGTGGATCACGAGCGAGCGGACGTCCCCGATGTTCGCGACGTTGGAGTGCAGCTCGAGCGCGGACACGAACGCCTGGCCGGCCTCGGCGCCGCCCGCGATCTCGAACGCGAGCACCGCGCCCGTGCCGCGCGGGCCGTACTTGCGGCCGAGCGCGTGCTGCGGGTGCGACGGCAGGCCGGCGTAGGTCACCGACAGCACGTCGTCGCGGGCCTCGAGCCACTCGGCGACCTGCTGCGCGTTGGCGACGTGCCGCTCGATGCGCAGGGACAGCGTCTCCAGGCCCTGGGCGATGAGGAACGCGTTGAACGGGCTGATCGCCGCCCCGAGGTCGCGCAGGAGCTGCACCCGGGCGCGGAGCACGTAGGACAGGTTGACGCCGAACGCGCCGCCGGAGCCGAGGTCGCGCGCGAACACCAGGCCGTCGTAGGACGGGTCGGGCTGGTTGAACGAGGGGTACCGCTCGGGGTCGGCGCCGTAGTCGAACGTGCCGCCGTCGACGATGACGCCGCCGATCGCGGTGCCGTGGCCGCCGAGGTACTTGGTGGCGGAGTGCACGACGACGTCGGCGCCCCACTCGAGCGGGCGGATCAGGTACGGGGTCGCGACCGTGTTGTCGACGATCAGCGGCACCCCGGCGGCGTGCGCGACGCCCGCGACCGCCTCGATGTCGAGGACGTCCTGGCGGGGGTTCGGCACGGTCTCGGCGAAGAACGCCTTGGTGTTCGGGCGCACCGCGTCGCGCCACGCCTGCGGGTCGGTCGGGTCGGTGACGAACGTCGTCTCGATCCCGTACCGGGGCAGGGTGTGCCGCAGCAGGTTGTACGTGCCGCCGTACAGGGACGGGCTGGCGACCACGTGGCTGCCGGCCTCGGCGACGTTGAGGATCGCGTAGGTCTCCGCGGCCTGGCCGGAGGCGACGAGCAGCGCGCCGACGCCGCCCTCGAGGGAGGCGATCCGGTCCTCGACGGCCTGGACCGTGGGGTTGCCGATGCGGGTGTAGATCGGGCCGAGGTCCTTGAGCGCGAACCGGTCGGCGGCGACGCCGGCGTCGGGGAACACGTAGGACGTCGTCTGGTAGATCGGCAGCGCCCGGGCGCCGGTGGCGCTGTCGGGGGTCTGGCCGGCGTGGATCTGGCGGGTCTCGAAGGACCACTGGGGCTGGGTCACGGGTGTCTCCTGGTCGGGCGGCGGTGCGGGACGGGGGGAGCGCACGCGGGTCGTGCCAGGAGCGGCCGGGCCGTCAGGTGCCGGTGTGCGGCTCCCGGCCGGCGTGGAGCCTGGCGGCGGGGGAGCCGGGTCCGCGAGGCCGGGTGGACCGGTCTGCGGGCACAGCCGAGCGTGCGCTGGTCAGCGACACATTCGGCAGGACATGTCGCCCACAGTACGGAGAGGGGTCGCGGTCGCGGAACGGCCGTCTCAAAGAC
Source organism: Cellulomonas sp. KU4C (assembly GCF_056868065.1). NCBI lineage: Bacteria > Bacillati > Actinomycetota > Actinomycetes > Micrococcales > Cellulomonadaceae > Cellulomonas > Cellulomonas sp. KU4C. The sequence continues at coordinate 1,463,615 of NZ_CP200322.1, forward strand.
TGGGACGCGCTGTCCATTTTCGGCGCGCGTTCACTGCTCGCGGGGGCCGCGACCTGCTCGTGCGGGTGAAACGTGACCCCCGATGTCCGGTTCGTCCCGAACCACGCCGCTGTGACTCATGTGAACGGTGTGACTGGTGTTCACTTCTGTGAACCCAGCCGGTAGCGTTCCCGCGGGGCGAGCCGGAGGACCGGCTCCCGAGGGTCGCCGAGCGAGCCACCGCGGTGCGGTGCGCGGTGCGGGCGCCGCGGGCAGCCCGACGACGAAGGGTGTGCATGGTGCGGACGAACACACGGGCGCGAGCAGCGCGCGGAGCAGCCGCGGTGGTCACGGCGGCGGTGCTCCTCGTGCCCGCGGGCGGTGCCGCCGTCGCCGACCCCGACGTCAGCGACCAGGACGTCCGGGACGCCCGCCGCGCCGTGACCAGCGCGTCCGGCGCCGTGGCCCAGATGGAGGTCCGCCTCGCGGAGCTCAGCACCCAGGCCGAGACCGCCGAGATCGCCGTCCAGCAGGCCGGTGAGGAGTACGCCCGCGCGCAGGCCGACCTCGCCGCCGCCCAGCAGGACGCGCAGCGCGCCGCCGAGCAGGCCGCGACCGCCGCCGAGCAGTTCGAGTCCGCCCGCGCGACCCTCGTCGCGATCGCCCGCGAGGCCGCCCGGTCCGGCGGGTCGATGGACACCCTCCAGGCGCTGGTGTCCGCCGACGGGTTCCAGGACGTCGTCGAGCGCAGCGAGGCGCTGTCGCACGTCAGCACCAAGGCCGACCAGGCCGTGCAGCGCTACCTCGCCGCCGAGCAGGTCGCCACCACGCTCCAGGCCACCGCCGACGCCGCCGCGGCGACGCAGGCCGAGGCCGCCACGCAGGCCGAGTCCGCGCTCGCGGCCGCCGGGGACGCGCAGGTCGCCGCCCAGGCCGCGGTCGCCTCCGCGCAGACCGAGCGGCAGGGCCTGATCGTCCAGCTCGCCGCCGCACGCGCCACCAGCACCGAGGTCGAGCAGGCCCGGCAGGACCAGGTCGACGCCGAGCGCCGCCAGCGCGCCGAGGCCGCTGCTCAGGCCGCGCGCACCGCGACGCCGCCGCCCACGACGGGCACGCCGGCCGCCGGCGGCACGGGCGCGGGCACCACGACGCCCCCGGCGACGAGCACGCCGCCCGCCACGTCGACGCCGCCCGCGACGTCGACCCCGCCGGCGACCAGCACGCCCCCGGCGACCAGCACGCCGCCGGCCACGCCGACCCCGCCGCCCGCGAAGCCCGTCACCCCGCCCGCGGCCACCCCGCCGCCCGCGGCCAGCGGCGCGCAGACCGCGATCGACTGGGCGAAGGCCCGCCTCGGCCTGCCCTACCTGTGGGGCGGCACCGGCCCCAACGGCTACGACTGCTCCGGCCTGACCCAGGGCGCGTGGCGCGCCGGCGGCAAGGCGCTGAACCGCACCTCCCGCGACCAGTACCGCCAGGTCACGAAGATCGCCTACGCCGACCTCCAGCCGGGCGACCTCGTGTTCTGGGGCACGAACCAGAACGACGCGTCGTCGGTCTACCACGTCGCCATGTACATCGGCGGCGGCCAGATCATCGAGGCTCCCAGCGAGGGCAAGCCCGTCCGGATCGCCGCGATGCGCTACGCCAACACGATGGCCTACGCCGGCCGGGTCTGACCCGCCGACGACGAGAGCCCCGGTGCACCTGGTCCAGGTGCGCCGGGGCTCTCGTCGTGCGGGGAGTCAGTGCTGGTCGTAGCCCGCGTCGATCGCGCGCTGGCGGGAGCGCTCGATCTCGGCCTCGGCCTCGGCGCGGCCGGTCCAGTGCGCGCCCTCGACGGACTTGCCGGGCTCCAGGTCCTTGTAGACCTCGAAGAAGTGCTGGATCTCGAGGCGGTGGAAGTCCGACACGTCGTCGATGTCCTGGCGCCACGCGGCGCGCTGGTCACCGGTCGGCACGCACAGGACCTTGTCGTCGCCGCCGGCCTCGTCGCGCATCCGGAACATGCCGAGCGCGCGGCACCGGATCAGGCAGCCCGGGAACGTCGGCTCCTCGAGCAGGACCAGGGCGTCCAGCGGGTCGCCGTCCTCGCCGAGGGTGCCGTCGATGAAGCCGTAGTCGTCCGGGTAGCGGGTCGAGGTGAACAGCATCCGGTCCAGCCGGATGCGGCCGGTGGCGTGGTCCACCTCGTACTTGTTCCGCTGGCCCTTCGGGATCTCGATCGTGACGTCGAACTCCACACCCGCTCCTTCGTCGCCGCCCGGCCGAGGCCGTGGCGGGCAGCTGCTCACGACGGCGTGCCAGGTGCCGGCACACCGCTCTCCAGCCCCTAGTGTGACGCACGGACGACGCGCGGCGGGCGTGCGACGCCGACGAGAGTGCGGAAGCGGGTGGTCCGGTGGCGGGCGCGGGCCGGGCGGTGGGCGTGACGGCGCTGGTGCTGGTGCTGGCAGGAGGCGCGTACGCCACCGCCGACGCCTACGACGTCGTGCCCGGCGTGGTGACCCTCGCACCCGAGCCCGCGCCGGCGGCCCCGTTCCCGACCGCCCCCGGGGCGAGCACGGTCCGGACGTCGGCGACGGTCCTGCCGGAGCTCGACGCCGCGGCGGCGACACCGGGCGCCGCGCAGGTGCAGGCGCTCGTGCAGGGCCTCGTCACCGACCCGCGGGTCGGCCCCACGGTCGGCGTGGTCGTCGCCGACGCGCTCACCGGCGACGTGCTCGCCGCCAACGCCCCCGAGCAGGCCCGGACCCCGGCGTCCACCGCGAAGCTCGTCACCGGCGTCGCCGCGCTCACCCGGTTCAGCCCGGACCGGACGTTCGACACCACCGTCCGCCAGGGCGCGGGCGACCAGATCGTGCTGGTCGGCGGCGGGGACATGATGCTCGCGGCCGGCACCGGCGACCCCGCGGCCGTCAACGGGCGCGCCGGGCTCGCCGACCTGGCGGCGCAGGTCGCGCTGCAGCTGCGGCTCGTCGGCCGGGACACCGTGACGCTCGCGCTGGACGACACCCTGTTCAGCGGGCCGTCGGTCTCGCCGGGCTGGAGCCCCTCGGACCTCTCCAACGGGTTCGTCGCCCCGGTCGCGCCGGTCGCGGTCGACATCGCCAAGATCACCGCCGGCGAGTACCCGCCGCGCCGCACGGACCCGGCGATGCACGCCGCCACCGAGCTCGCCGCGCGCCTCGGGGAGGTCGGCATCACCGTGACCGGCACCCCGACGCGGGTGCGCGAGCCCGCGACCGGCGACGTGCTCGGCGTGGTGTCGTCCGCGCCGGTGTCCGAGGTGACCCAGTACTTCCTCGACACCTCGGACAACACGATCACGGAGGTCGTCGCGCGGATGGTCGCGCTCGACCTCGACCTGCCCGGCTCGTTCGAGGGCGCGACCCAGGCGGTGCTGCGGACCGTCGGCACCCTGGGCGTCCCCACGACCGGCGCGGCGCTCGCGGACGCCTCGGGCCTCGCCGACGGCTCCGCGCTGCCCCCGGACCTGCTGCTCGGGCTGCTGGAGCGGGTCGTCGACCCCGCGCACCCCGAGCTTCCGCGAGATCGGCACGGGCATGCCCGTCGGCGGCCTGACCGGCACCCTCACCGACCGGTTCCGGGACGGCGCCGGCGCGGGCCTGGTCCGCGCGAAGACCGGCAGCCTCGCCGGCGTCACCTCGCTCGCGGGGTCGGTGCTCGACGCCGACGGCCGGCTGCTGCTGTTCGTCGTGATGGCCGACCAGACCGGCGCCGTCGGGCAGTACCAGCCGCGGCAGGCGATCGACGGGTTCGTCACCGCGCTGGCGGGGTGCGGCTGCCGGGGGTGACCGACCCCGACGCCCGGCCTGGTTACGGTGGTCGGGTGCAGCCGGCCGTCGACTGGGACCTGGCCGCCCGGCTCGCCGCCCGCGCGGTGCGGCCCGGGCCGGTCGCCACGCGCGCCGAGCGCGAGGACGTCGTCGCGGCGCTCCGCGCGGCCGCCCCGGTCGCCGCCGAGCACGTCGCGCGGATCACCCGGCTCGGGCCGCCGGCGCGCGACCTGGACGTGCGCGTGGTCGACCGGTCCTCGTGGGCACGGGCCAACGTCCGCTCGCTCGCGGCGCTCACCGGCCGGATCGGCGTGCCCGAGCGGCGCGGGCTGCGCGGGGCGGCGGGCGCGGGGGAGGTCGCCGGGGTGCTGGGGCTGCTGTCCGGCGCGGTGCTCGGGCAGTACGACCCGTGGGCGGGCCGCGGCACGCTGCTGCTCGTCGCGCCGAACGTGCTCGTCGTCGAGCGCGCGCTCGGGGTGGACGCCGCGGACTTCCGGCTCTGGGTGACGCTGCACGAGCAGACGCACGCGCAGCAGTTCGCCGCCGCGCCCTGGTTGGCGCAGCACCTCGCCGACCGCGTCGGGACGCTGCTGGCCGAGGAGCGGGGAGGTCGGTCCGCGCGGGGCGGCCGGTCCGTGCTGCCCCGGTCGCTGGTCGACCTGCTCGACCCGCGGCAGCGCGTCGTCCTGGACGAGGTCGGTGCCGTGATGGCCCTGCTCGAGGGGCACGCGGACGTGACGATGGACGCGGTCGGGCGCTCGGTCGTGCCGTCGGTGCGCCGGATCCGCCGCCGGTTCGAGGCCCGGCGCGGTGGCGCCCGCGGTGGCGCGCACGGTGGCGCCCAGGGCGGGGGTGGCGCGGGCGGGATGCGCCGGGTGCTGCGGGCCGTGCTCGGCACCGACGTCAAGCTCGCGCAGTACCGCGACGGCGCGCGGTTCGTGCGCGCTGTCCGCCGCGCGGTGGGCACCGACGGGCTGAACGCGGTGTTCGCGGGCCCGGACGTGCTGCCGACCGCCGCCGAGATCGCCGAGCCGGTCGCCTGGGTGCGCCGGGTGCACGGCTGACGTGGCCGGCCCGCACCCCGCGGTCGCGCAGGTCCGCGGCGCCGTCGAGGCCGCGCTGGACGACGTCCCCGAGGGCGCGCTCGTGCTGGTCGCGTGCTCGGGCGGCGCCGACTCCCTGGCGCTCGCGGCCGGCGCCGCGTTCGTGGCGTCCCGGCGTGGCCGCCGGCGCTGGCGGGTCGGCGCGGTGGTGGTCGACCACGGGCTCCAGCCGGGCAGCGACGCCGTCGCCGCGCGCGCCGCGGCGGCGTGCCGGGGGCTCGGCCTCGACCCGGTCGAGGTGGTGCGGGTCGGCGTCGCCGGCGTCGGCGGGCCCGAGGCCGCGGCCCGGGACGCCCGGTACGCCGCCCTGGACGAGGCGGCCACCCGGCTCGGCGCCGCCGCGGTGCTGGTCGGGCACACCCGCGACGACGAGGCGGAGGGCCTGCTGCTCGGGCTCGCGCGGGGGTCGGGAGCCCGGTCGCTGGCCGGCATGGCCCCGGTGCGCGGGCTGCTGCGCCGGCCGCTGCTGACCGTGCCGCGGGCCGCGACCGTCGCGGCGTGCGCGGCGCAGGGGCTCGACCCCTGGCACGACCCGACCAACGCCCCGGCCGAGGACGACCCGACGGCCCCGCAGCGGTCGCGGGTGCGCACGCGGGTGCTGCCGGTGCTGGAGCGCGAGCTCGGGCCCGGGGTCGCGGCCGCCCTGGCCCGGACCGCGGCGCTGCTGCGCGAGGACGCGGACGCGCTCGACGCGCTCGCGGCGGAGCTGCTGCGGCGGGCGCTGGTGCCGGCGGCGGACCCGGTGGCGGCGGCGGACCCGGTGCCCGCGGCGGACCCGGTGCCGGCGATGCCCGCGCCGGCCGACGGCGCGGTGCTGCTCGAGGTCGCCGCGCTCGAGACGGCGCCCGCGGCGCTGCTCGGCCGGGTGCTGCGGTCCGCGGCGGTGCTGGCGGGCGCGCCCCCGGGCGCCGTCACGCGGGAGCACGTGCGCGCCCTCGCGGGCCTCGTCGTCGACTGGCACGGCCAGGGCCCGCTGCACCTGCCCGGCCGGGTGGGCGCGTCGCGGACGTGTGGCAGGCTTGCGCTGCGCGTCGAACCCCCGTCGACCTGACCGGGAGCGGCGTGCCCGAGGCCGCGCGGACCCGCCGGCCGCGGGTGCGGGACCACCACCGAGCACGAGCGAGACCACGAGGGAGACCGCAGCGGTGAACGCGGACGACATGGGCCGGGACCTGGAGCGCGTGCTCCTGACCGAGGAGCAGCTCGGCACCCGCCTGGACGAGATCGCGGCGCAGATCGACGCCGACTACGCGGGCCGCGAGGTGCTGCTGGTGGGGGTGCTCAAGGGCGCCGTCATGGTGATGGCCGACCTGGCCCGCCGGATCAGCACGCCGCTCGCGATGGACTGGATGGCGGTGTCGTCCTACGGCTCCGGCACCAAGTCCTCGGGCGTGGTGCGCATCCTCAAGGACCTCGACGCCGACCTCACCGGCCGGCACGTGCTGATCGTCGAGGACATCATCGACTCCGGCCTCACGCTGTCCTGGCTGCTGGCGAACCTGCGCAGCCGGGGCCCGGCCTCGGTCGAGATCGCGACCATGCTGCGCAAGCCCGACGCCGCGAAGGTCGAGGTCGAGGTCCGCTACGTCGGCTTCGACATCCCGAACGAGTTCGTCGTCGGCTACGGCCTGGACTACGCGGAGAAGTACCGCAACCTCCCGTTCGTCGGGACGCTCGCGCCGCACGTCTACTCGTCCTGACGGGTCCGGCGGCGCGGGGCGGTCCAGCCCTGGGCGAACAGACCCGCTGCGGCCCAGGTCCAGCGTGTAACTTCACAACCTCCACCCCTGCGACCGGAGGGACGAGGGGGCACGCCCCCGTCTGCCCATGACTCTCAAGCGCCTCACCCGCGGACCCGTCCTGTGGATCATCGTCGCCGTCGTGATCCTGTGGATCGGCGCCAGCGCCTTCATGTCCTCGGGCGTGCAGCGGATCGACACCTCCGACGGCCTCGAGCTGATCCGGGACGGGAAGGTCGAGCAGGCCAAGATCACCGAGGGGTCGCAGCGCGTCGACCTCACGCTGGCCGACGACTTCGTCAAGGACGACGAGAACCTCGGGAAGAGCGTCCAGTTCTTCTACGTGGCGCCGCAGGGCCCGTCGGTCGTCGAGGCGATCGCGGACGCGGACCCGGAGGGCGGCTACACCTCGGACGTCCCGCAGCAGTCGTGGTGGGCGAGCCTGCTCACTCTCGTGCTGCCGTTCGTCATCATCCTGGGCCTGTTCTGGTTCCTGATGTCGTCCATGCAGGGTGGCGGCTCGCGGGTGATGTCGTTCGGCAAGTCCAAGGCGAAGCTCGTGTCCAAGGAGTCGCCGCAGGTCACCTTCGCGGACGTCGCCGGCGTGGACGAGGCCGTCGAGGAGCTGCAGGAGATCAAGGAGTTCCTCTCCGAGCCCGCGAAGTTCCAGGCGGTGGGCGCCAAGATCCCCAAGGGCGTGCTGCTGTACGGGCCGCCCGGGACGGGCAAGACCCTGCTGGCCCGCGCGGTCGCCGGCGAGGCGGGCGTGCCGTTCTACTCGATCTCCGGCTCGGACTTCGTCGAGATGTTCGTCGGCGTGGGCGCCAGCCGCGTCCGCGACCTGTTCACGCAGGCCAAGGAGAACGCCCCCGCGATCATCTTCATCGACGAGATCGACGCCGTGGGCCGGCACCGCGGCGCCGGCATGGGCGGCGGGCACGACGAGCGCGAGCAGACCCTCAACCAGATGCTGGTCGAGATGGACGGCTTCGACGTCAACGCGAACGTCATCCTCATCGCGGCGACCAACCGCCCCGACATCCTCGACCCCGCGCTGCTGCGCCCCGGCCGGTTCGACCGGCAGGTCTCCGTCGAGGCGCCCGACCTCAAGGGCCGCGAGCGGATCCTGCACGTGCACGCGCAGGGCAAGCCGATGGCGACCGACGTCGACCTCGAGGCCGTCGCCCGCCGCACGCCGGGATTCACCGGCGCGGACCTGGCGAACGTGCTCAACGAGGCCGCGCTGCTGACCGCCCGCTCCAACGCGCAGATCGTCGACAACCGCGCGCTGGACGAGGCGATCGACCGCGTCATCGCCGGCCCGCAGAAGCGCACCCGGGTCATGAAGATCAAGGAGCAGAAGATCACCGCGTACCACGAGGGCGGCCACGCCCTGGTCGCGGCGGCGCTGCGGTACACCGACCCGGTGACCAAGGTGACGATCCTGCCGCGCGGCCGCGCCCTCGGCTACACGATGGTCATGCCCACGGAGGACAAGTACTCCACGACGCGCAACGAGCTGCTCGACCAGCTCGCCTACGCGATGGGCGGCCGCGTCGCCGAGGAGCTCGTGTTCCACGACCCCACCACCGGCGCCAGCAACGACATCGAGAAGGCCTCCGCGACGGCCCGCAAGATGGTCACGCAGTTCGGCATGAGCGAGCAGGTCGGCGCGGTCAAGCTCGGGCAGGACTCGGGCGAGGTCTTCATGGGCCGCGACATGGGCCACGGCCGCGAGTACTCCGAGTCGGTCGCCGCGACGGTCGACGTCGAGGTGCGCCGGCTGATGGACGCCGCGCACACCGAGGCGTGGGAGATCCTCGTCGAGTACCGCGACGTCCTCGACGCGCTGGTCCTCGAGCTCCTCGAGAAGGAGACGCTGAACCAGGCCGAGCTCGCCACGATCTTCGAGCCGATCACCAAGCGCCCGCCGCGCGAGGTGTGGCTGTCCAGCGAGCAGCGTGCCGTGTCGCACCGCCCGCCGGTGCTCACCCCCGCCGAGCAGGCCGAGCAGGACGGCCACCCGGTCGTCCCGCAGGACGAGGCCGCGGCCGCCAAGGACGAGCACCCCGCCGTGGGCGTCGTCGAGGTGCCGCCGAACCAGACCCCGGACGCCTGACCGTGCCCGAGGACCGCGCCCCGCGGGACGTGCCCGCGTACGACGCGCCGCGCGTCGAGGCGGCGATCCGCGAGCTGCTGCTCGCGGTCGGCGAGGACCCGGACCGCGACGGGCTCCGCGACACCCCGGCGCGTGTCGCCCGGGCGTACCAGGAGATCTTCGCGGGCCTCCGGCAGGACCCGGCCGAGGTGCTGAGCGCGAGCTTCGACATCGGCCACGAGGAGATGGTCCTGGTCAAGGACATCGAGGTGTACTCCACCTGCGAGCACCACCTCGTGCCGTTCCACGGCGTCGCGCACGTCGGCTACATCCCCGGGCCGGGCGGGCAGGTCACCGGGCTGAGCGAGCTCGCGCGGCTCGTCGACGTGTACGCGCGCCGGCCGCAGGTGCAGGAGCGGCTGACCGGGCAGATCGCCGACGCCCTCGTCGAGGTGCTCCAGCCGCGCGGCGTGCTCGTGGTCGTCGAGTGCGAGCACCTGTGCATGTCGATGCGCGGCGTCCGCAAGCCCGGGTCGCGCACCGTGACCTCCGCGGTCCGCGGGCAGATGCGCGACCCCGCCACCCGGGCCGAGGCGATGAGCCTCGTCATCGGGCGCTGACCGGCCTCCCGACCGGTCCCGACGACCCCCTAGGCTGACGACGTGCGTCCCCCCTCGCCGCTCCCGACCGCGCTGACCGCCGCCGGCCAGTCCGGCCGGACGCTGGTCATGGGCGTCGTGAACGTCACCCCGGACTCGTTCTCGGACGGGGGCCGGTGGTTCGCCCCCGACGCCGCGGTGGCGCACGGCCTCGCGCTGCTGGCCGACGGCGCCGACCTGCTCGACGTCGGCGGGGAGTCCACGCGGCCCGGCGCGGAGCGCGTGCCCGTCGCCGAGGAGCTCGACCGCGTGCTGCCGGTGGTGCGCGAGCTCGCCGGACGCGGTGCGGCCGTGTCCGTGGACACCACGCGGGCCGAGGTCGCCGAGGCGGCCGTCGCCGCCGGGGCGGTCGTGGTCAACGACGTGTCCGGCGGGCTCGCCGAGCCGGAGATCCGCGACGTCGTGGCCCGGACCGGGGTCGTGTACGTCGCGATGCACTGGCGCGGGCACGCCGACGTGATGGACACGCTCGCCACCTACGACGACGTGGTCACCGACGTGCGGCGCGAGCTCGCGGACCGGGTCGCCGAGCTCCGGGCCGCCGGGGTCGCGGACCACCAGGTCGTGCTCGACCCAGGGCTGGGGTTCGCCAAGCCCGGGGCGGCCAACTGGCCGCTGCTCGCCCGGCTGCCGGAGCTCGTCGCCGACGGGTTCCCGGTGCTGGTGGGCGCGTCCCGCAAGCGGTTCCTCGGCCACCTGCTGGCCGGGCCCGACGGGACGCCGGTGCCCCCCGACCGGCGCGACGGGGCCACGGCCGCGGTGTCCGCGCTGGCTGCGGCGGCGGGAGCCTGGTGCGTGCGGGTGCACGAGGTGCGGGGAACGGCCGACGCGGTGCGCGTCGCGGCCCGGTGGACGGCGACGCCGTCCGGGAAGGACGACCGATGAGCGACGAGGACGTGCGGGGCCAGGGCGGTCAGCGCCTGGACCGGGTGCGGCTGACCGGCGTGAGCGCCACGGGGTACCACGGGGTGTTCGCGCACGAGCGGCGCGAGGGGCAGACCTTCGTCGCCGACGTCGTCGTGCACCTCGACACCCGTCGGGCCGCCGCGACCGACGACCTCGCGCACACGCTGAACTACGGCACGCTCGCCGAGCAGGTGGTCACCGTGCTCGCCGGCGAGCCCGCCGACCTGATCGAGACCGTCGCGGAGCGGATCGCCGCGACCGTGCTCGCGTACCCGCAGGTGCAGGCCGTCGACGTCGCCGTGCACAAGCCGCAGGCGCCCATCACCGTGCCGTTCGGCGACGTCGTGGTCGAGGTCCGCCGCGACCGCACCCGCCTGCCCGCCGCCGAGCCCGTGCCCGCCGACGCTCCGCGCTGGGTGCCGGAGGGCGGCAGCGGGTCGGTGCCGGCGGTCGCGGCAGCGCCGTCCGAGCCGCTGCCCGCGGTGCCGGTGCCGCCGGTGCCGGTCGCGTCGGTGCCGCTGTCGTCCGGTCCCGAGGCGCCGGTGCCCGTGCCGCCCGTGTCCGACGCGGCCGCCACCGCGGTGCTGCCGCTCGGCGCGCTGCTCGCGGCGCCCGGGTCGGACGCCGTCGCCGAGGCGCCCGCGCCGCCCGTCGGGGACCGCGTCGTCCCCGACCGCGCGCCCGAGGACGCGTCCGACGAGGTGGTCGACGCCGAGCTGGTCCAGGACGCCCTCGACACCGCGCCCGACGCGCCCGTGGAGGTCGTCCTCGCGATCGGCTCGAACCTCGGGGCCGCGCAGGACACGCTCCGTGACGCGGTCGCCGACCTCGCGGAGTCGCCCGGCATCGAGGTGCTGGACGTCTCGGCGCTGGCCCGCACCGCACCCGTCGGCGGGCCGGACCAGCCCGACTTCCTCAATGCCGTCGTGATCGCCCGCACCACCCTGTCGCCCCGCGACCTGCTGCGGGCGACCGCCGAGGTCGAGCGGCGGCACGGCCGGGAGCGCACCGTGCACTGGGGGCCGCGGACCCTGGACGTCGACATCGTCGTCTACGGGCAGGTCTCGGCCGTGACCGACGACCTCGAGCTGCCACACCCCCGGGCCCACGAGCGCGCCTTCGTCCTGCAGCCCTGGGCGCAGGTGCGCCCGGACGCCGTGCTGCACGGGCTCGGCGGCGGACCCGTCTCCGTCCTCGCCGCCACCGCGCCCGACCGCGACGGGGTGCGCTGGCTCGCGCTCGACTGGCTGACCGCGCCCGTGCCGGCGGCGCAGCACGACGCCGACGCCGCCGCGGGCGCCCCGGACGGCGCGCGGCTGGACGCACCGCTCGACGCCCCGCTGGACGCGCCCCTCGACGGGCCTCTCGGCGCCCCGCTGGACGTCGGCACGGGCCCGGGCGTTCCCGGCGACCGGTACGACCCGCTCGACCGGGGGGCCCCCTGATGCAGCGGACCCGGGTCCGCACCCTGGTCCTGATCGCGGTGCTCGCCGCCGGGGCTGGGTGGCTGCTCGTCCGCGTGCTCGGCAGCCGCGGCCTCACCCTGCCGCAGGTGCCGTGGCCGATGGTCGCCGTGCTGGTCCTCATCGCCGCGGTCGTCCTCGGCATGGGCTGGTCGGTGCGGCAGTACCTGCGCGGCAAGCACCCGACGCTCGACCCAGTGCGCGCCGCGCGCACCGTCGTGCTCGCGAAGGCGTCGTGCTACACGGGCGCGCTGCTCGCGGGCTGGTACGCGGCGCAGGTGCTCGACGTGGTCGGGGACCTCGCCATCGAGGCCCAGCGCGACCGCGCGGGGTCCGCGGGCCTGGCCGTCGTCGGCGCGCTGCTGCTGGCGGCGACCGGTCTGGTCGTGGAGTGGATGTGCCGCGTCCCGCCGCCCGAGGACCCGGACGCCACCGAGCCGCGCCCCGACCCGCACCCCGGCACCGCCCCGGACGCCGCGGCGGGCTGACCGGCGGCTCGAGCCCGGTCTCCCGGGACCTCGAGGCGGCGCGAGGTCGGTCCGCGGTGGAAGGATGGCGGCATGACCACGCCCGACGGTGACGTCGCCCAGCCGCAGCCCGACTCCCCGGCGGTGCCGGCAGCCGGACCCGTCGCACCTGCCGCACCCGTCGCACCCGTCGTGCCCGGGGTGCCCGCCGCACCCGGGTCCGCCGCCCCGGCGTCCGCCCCGGTCCGCGAGAGCGAGCCGTTCGAGCCGGCCGGCGTCGTCTGGACGCCGGTGTCCCGCCGGCTGGCGACCGCCCGGCTGATCTCGGGCGTCTCCTGGCTGGCCGTCCCCCTGGTCGGTCTCGTGGTCGCCGCGGCGCTGACCGGCGTCCTCGGGCTGTGGCTCGGTGCCGTGGGCGTCGCGCTGCTGACCGCGTGGACCGCGTGGCTGGTGCCGCGCCAGGTGCGGGCGATGGCCTACGCGGAGCGCGCCGACGACCTGCTGCTGCGCAAGGGGATCCTGTTCCGGTCGATGGTCGTGGTGCCCTACGGCCGGATGCAGTACGTCGACGTCTCGGCCGGGCCGCTGGCCCGCCGGCTGGGGATCGCGTCCGTGCAGCTGCACACGGCGTCGCCCGGCACCGACGCGTCGATCGACGGCCTGCCGACCGCGGAGGCCGCGCGGCTGCGCGACCAGCTCGCGTCGCGCGGCGAGGCCCGGCTGGCGGGGCTGTGACCGGCGAGCAGCCCGCCGCCGTCCCCGCGGCCCCCGCGCCGGAGCCGCCGACCGACGGGCTCGAGTGGCGGCGGATGCACCCCGTGACACCCGCGGTGAAGGGCTGGAAGGTCCTGGCCGCGGTGCTCGCGGTGATCGCGTGGAACGCCGCCGACGAGGTGCGTGAGCTCGCCGAGGTGCTCGGCGCGCAGGTGTGGCTGTTCGTCGTCGGTGCGGTCGTCGTGGTCGCCCTCATCGGGTTCGGCTACTCCGCGGTCGCGTGGCGGATGACCCGGTACGCCGTCGCCGACGACGCCGTGCACCTGCGCACCGGCGTGCTGTTCCGCCAGCAGCGGCAGGCCCGGCTCGACCGGCTGCAGGCCGTGGACGTCGTCCAGCCGCTGCTCGCGCGCATCCTGGGGCTGTCCGAGCTGCGGCTCGAGGTCGCGGGAGGGGCGGGCTCCGCGGTGTCGCTGGCGTTCCTGCGCGAGGCCGAGGCCGAGCAGCTGCGCGCCGAGCTGCTGGCGCGCGCCGCCGGGGTGCACCGCGGGCGCCGGCCCGCGGCAGCGCCGGCCGCCGCCGCCCCCGACGGGCCCGTCGTCGACGCTGCGGTCCCGCACGCCCCGACCGGCCTGGTCCCCGCGCCGGGTGCGCCGGACCTCGCCCCGGGTGCGTCGGACCTCACCCCGGGTGCTCCCGTCCCCGCGCCGGGTGCGCCCGAGGACGACTGGGACGCCCCCGCGCCGGTCGCGCCCGAGCAGCCCGTCTACGAGGTCCCGGTCGGCCGGCTGGTCGGCGCGACGCTGCGGTCATCGGCGACGATCTGGCTGCTCGTGCTGGTGGTCGTCCTCGTCGTGGTCGTCGTGTCGTCGGGGAAGCTCGGCGCCGCGTTCGCGGTCCTGCCCGGGCTGCTCGGCGTCGTGTCGTACACCTGGACCCGGTTCAACCGGGGCGCGAACTTCCGCGCCGCGATCTCGCCCGACGGCATCCGCCTGCGGCACGGGCTGACGGAGTCCCGCGCGCAGACCGTGCCCCCGGGGCGGGTGCAGGCGGTCCAGATCACCCAGGGCCTGCTGTGGCGGGGCCCGGACTGGTGGCGGGTCGAGGTGAACGTCGCCGGGTACGGCTCCGACGGCGACCAGGCCGACACCGCCAACGTCCTGCTGCCGGTGGGCACCCGCGAGGACGCGCTGCTGGCGCTCTGGCTGGTGCTGCCCGACCTCGGGACCGCGGACCCGCGCGCCCTGGTCGACGCCGGGCTGTCCGGCCGGGAGGCCGCCGACGACTGGGCGGTCGCGCCGCGGCGCTCGCGGTGGCTCGACCCGATCGGCTGGCGGCGGCACGGCGTGAGCGTCACCGAGCGCGCCCTGGTGCTGCGCTCCGGGGTGCTGATCCGGCGGCTCGTCGTCGTCCCGCACGAGCGGACCCAGTCGCTCACGCTCGCCCAGGGCCCGTGGCAGCGGCGGCTCGGCCTCGCGTCGTTCCAGCTGCAGTCCACCGCGGGTCCGGTGTCCCCGGCCGTCGCGCACCTGGACGCGCGCGTCGCCGCCGGGCTGCTCGACGAGCAGGCCAGCCGCGCCCGCACCGCCCGGGCCGGCGCCGGTCCCGAGCAGTGGATGCGTCGCTCGTGACGCGCCTGGGGATCGGCGTCGTGGGCGCCGGCCGGGTCGGCGCCGTGCTCGGCAGCGCGCTGCGCGCGGCCGGCCACCCGGTGGTCGGCGTCAGCGCGGTGTCGCAGGAGTCGCTGGAGCGCGCCGACGCGCTGCTGCCCGGCGTGCCCGTCCTGCCGGTGCCCGAGGTCGTGCGGCGCGCGGAGCTCGTGCTGCTCGCGGTCCCCGACGACGCGCTCGCGGACCTGGTGGCCGGCCTCGCCGCGACCGGGGCGTGGCAGGCGGGGCAGATCGTCGTGCACACCGCCGGGCGGTACGGCACCGCCGTCCTCGACCCGGCGCGCGCGGCGGGCGTCATCCCGGTCGCGCTGCACCCGGCGATGACGTTCACCGGCACGTCGCTGGACCTGTCGCGCCTGGTCGGCTGCACGTTCGCGGTCACCGCGCCGACGCCGGTGCTGCCGATCGGGCAGGCGCTGGTGGTCGAGATGGGCGGTGAGCCGGTCGTCCTCGACGAGGCCGTGCGGCCGCTGTACCACGCGGCACTCGCGCACGGCGCGAACCACCTCGTGGTGCTGGTCGCGCAGGCCGGGCAGGCGCTCGCGGACGCCGGGGTCGCGGACCCGGGTGCCGTGCTGCGGCCCCTGCTGTCCGCCGCGCTGGACGGTGCCCTGCGCGCGGAGTCGGCCGCGGGGGAGGGCCGCGCCGCCGGCGACCGCAGCACCGGCGCGGTGACCACGCTGACCGGGCCGGTGCGCCGCGGCGACGCCGGCACGGTCCGCGACCACCTCGACGTGCTCACCGGCCTCGGCGTGCGGACCGGGGCCACCGACGTCGCGGCGTCGTACCGGGCGCTGTCCCGCGCGGCGACGGGGCGCGCGCTCGCCGCCGGGCTGCTCCGCGCCGACCAGGGTGAGGCGCTGCTGGACGCCCTCGCCGCGGGGGAGCCGGACGCCCCGGCTCACGCACCGGGTCCGGACGGGAGTACGGTGCACGGCGCGCACGACGACGAGGGCGACGGGGACGGCGGGTCCGCCCCCGGCGCCGACCAGGAGGACCAGGCATGACCGAGGCACGGACGGGTGCCCCCACGGTGGCGCGCACCCGCGCGGAGCTCGAGCAGGCGCTCGCGGCCCGCACGGGACGGCGGGCCGTCGTGATGACGATGGGCGCCCTGCACGCCGGGCACCTGGCGCTGGTGCGCGAGGCCCGCGCCCGCGGCGAGCACGTGGTCGTGACGATCTTCGTCAACCCCCTGCAGTTCGGGCCCACCGAGGACCTCGACCGCTACCCCCGCGACCTGCCGGGCGACCTCGCGCGGCTCACCGCGGGCGACCTGCTCGGCGACGCCGACGTGGTGTTCGCCCCGGGCCCGGACGTCGTCTACCCCGACGGACCCCCGCTGGTGCGCGTCGACGCCGGACCGGTCGGCACCGTCTACGAGGGCGCGACCCGGCCCGGGCACCTCGACGGCGCGCTGACCGTCGTGCTCAAGCTCCTGCACCTCACCGCGCCCGACGTCGCCCTGTTCGGCCGCAAGGACGTCCAGCAGCTCGTGGCGGTGTCCCGGATGGTGCGGGACCTGGACGTGCCGGTCGAGGTCGTCGGCGTGCCCACCGTCCGCGACGCCGACGGGCTCGCCCTGTCCTCGCGCAACGTCTACCTGTCCGCCGCCGAGCGGGAGCAGGCGCTCGCCCTCAGCCGCGGACTGGCCGCCGGGCGCGCCGCCGCGGAGGCCGGCGCCGACCCCGCCGCGGTGCGCGCCGCGGCCCGCGCGGTGCTGGACGCCGCCGGGGTCGACACCGACTACGTCGCGCTGGTGGACGCCGGGACGTTCGCGGACGTCCCGGAGCTGCCCGCCGCCGGCACCGCCGTGCTGGCCGTCGCCGCGACCGTCGGCGCGACCCGCCTGATCGACAACTCCGACGTGAGGTGGCCGCGATGAGCTCGCTGCTCCGGCCGATGATGATCGGCAAGATCCACCGCGCCACCGTGACCCAGGCCGACCTGCACTACGTCGGCTCGATCACCGTGGACGCGCACCTGCTCGCCGCCGCGGACCTGCTCCCCGGCCAGCAGGTCGACGTCGTCGACGTCACCAACGGCGCCCGGCTCACCACCTACGTCATCGCGGGGGAGGCCGGCTCCGGGCAGATCTGCATCAACGGGGCCGCCGCGCACCTGGTGCACCCGGGCGACGTCGTCATCCTCATCGCCTACGGGATGCTCCCCGACGCCGAGGCGCGCACGTACGAGCCGCACGTCGTCCTGGTGGACGCCGACAACCGGATCATGGACACCGGCCACGACCCGGGCACCGTCCCGGAGTCCTGGACCGCCGCGTCCGGGCTGCACCCGAGCGGGGTGCCCTTCGACGAGGGCCGCGTGCTGGTGCAGGACGACGTGGCGACGGCCCCGGCGACCGCGCCGCGCGTGCGCGACGACCTCGGCACGGGGACCGGGACGGGGGCGACGGACGCCGGGCGGGACGCGGGCGCCGGCCGGTGACCGTCCGCCTCGCCCGTCGCCTCGCGGCCCCGGCCCCCGGCTGGACCGCCCGCGCGGACGCCGTGGTCGTCGGCTCCGGCATCGCCGGGCTGACCGCCGCGCTCGAGCTGCGCACCCGCGTGCCCCGGGTCCTGCTGGTCACGAAGGGCGAGCTGGTCTCCGGGTCGACGGTGTGGGCGCAGGGCGGGATCGCCGCGGCGCTCGCCCCCTCGGACTCCCCGGCGGCCCACCTGCGGGACACCCTCGTCGCGGGCGTCGGCCTGTGCGACCCGCGCGCCGTCGAGGTGCTGGTCACCGAGGGGCCCGCCCGGGTGCGGAGCTCGTCGCGCGCGGCGCCGTGTTCGACACCGAGCCCGACGGCGCGCTCAGCCTCACCCGCGAGGGCGGCCACCACGCCGACCGGGTCGCGCACGCAGGCGGCGACGCCACCGGCGCGGAGATCTCCCGGGCGCTGGTCGCCCAGCTCGAGGCCGTCCGGGCCGACCCCGGCATCGAGGTCATCGAGCACGCGCTGGTGCTCGACGTGCTCACCGGCGCCCCCGGCCGCGACGGACGCCCCGGACCCGTCTGCGGCGTCACGCTGCACGTGATCGGCGCGGGCAGCCGGGACGGCGTCGGGGCCGTGCTCGCCCCCGCGGTGGTGCTCGCCACCGGCGGGATCGGCCAGGTGTTCCGGTCCTCGACCAACCCGGTGCAGGCCACGGGCGACGGCATCGCCGCGGCGCTGCGGGCCGGGGCGACGCTCGGCGACGTGGAGTTCGTCCAGTTCCACCCGACGGTCCTGTGGCTCGGTGCCGGCGCCAAGGGGCAGCTGACCCTGGTCTCCGAGGCCGTCCGCGGGGAGGGCGCGCACCTGGTCGACACCGACGGCCACCGGTTCATGCCCGCCGTGCACCCGCTCGCCGAGCTCGCCCCGCGCGACGTCGTCGCCAAGGCCATCGTCCGGCAGCTGGCCCGCACCGGCTCCGACCACGTGCTGCTCGACGCCCGGCACCTCGGCGCCGACCGGCTGCGCCGCCGGTTCCCGACCATCGCCGAGCGGCTCGCCGAGCACGGCCTCGACCTGGCGACGGACCTGGTACCCGTCGCCCCCGCGCAGCACTACCACTCGGGCGGCGTCGTCACCGACCTCGTCGGGCGGTCCACCCTGCCCGGCCTGTACGCGGTCGGGGAGGTCGCCTGCACCGGCGTGCACGGCGCCAACCGGCTCGCGTCGAACTCCCTGCTCGAGGGCCTGGTGTTCGCCCACCGTGCCGCCCACGACATCGCCCACCGGGTCGAGTCCGGTGCCCTGCGGCCCGCCGAGCCCGTCGAGCGGCCCGGCGCCGAGGCCCTGGTCGCCGGCGCCGCACGGTCCCGGGTCCAGCGGATCGCGACCGACGGCGCCGGGGTGCTCCGGTCCGCCGCGGGCCTGGCCGCCGCCTCCGCCGCGCTCGCCGGCGTCCGGACCGACGCGCACCGGGCACCCGACGGCGACGGCTCGCAGCCGGTCGCCGGCCCGCAGGTCGCCGAGTGGGAGACCACCAACGTGCACCAGGTCGCGACGGTCCTCGCCGCCACCGCCGCCACCCGCCGCGAGACCCGCGGCGGCCACCTGCGCAGCGACTACCCCGACACCGACGACGCCTGGCTCCTGCGCGTCGAGGCCACCCTCGCCCCCGACGGCACCCTCACCCAGCACCCCGCCCCCCTGACCTGACGGTCCCCGCGGGCCCGGGCCCCCCACCCCCCACCCCCCACCCCCCACCCGCCCCGAGTGGATCCACCCCGCGCGACGCGCCCGCGTGCCGCCCCGTGTGGATCCACCCCGCGTGCGCCGTGCCCCCGCCACCGGCCCGGGTGGATCCATCCCGGGCGACTCGCGGGCGTGTCGCCCCGTGTGGATCCACCCGGGCCGGTGGGGCGGGCCAGGGCCGGGCGGGATCGGGCGGGCCGCGGGGGCGGAACTAGGGTGGGGGCGTGAACCATGCTGACGTCCTCGACCCCGGGTGGCTGGTGCGGACCGTCGAGGTCGCCCTCGACGAGGACCTGGGGGCCGCGCCCGGGCGGGACGTCACCACGCAGGCCACGGTCGACCCCGACGTCCCGGGCGTCGCGCACCTGGTGGCCCGGGAGGCCGGCGTCGTCGCGGGGCTGCCCGTCGTCGCGGAGGTGCTGCGGCAGGTGTGCGACCGGCTCGGTCTCGCCCCCGCGACCGTCGAGCTGCGGGTGCCGGACGGGTCGGCGGTCGGGCGCGGGGACGTCCTGGCGGTGCTCTCCGGGCCGGTGCAGGCGCTGCTGGTCGCGGAGCGCACGGCGCTCAACCTCGCGTCGCGGGCGTCCGGGGTCGCGACGCACACCCGCCGCTGGGCCGACGCGCTCGCCGGGTCGGGCGCGCAGGTGCTCGACACCCGCAAGACCACCCCGGGCCTGCGCGAGCTGGAGAAGTACGCGGTGCGGCGCGGCGGCGGCACGAACAAGCGGATGGGCCTGCACGACGTCGCGATGGTCAAGGACAACCACGTGGTCGCCGCCGGCGGGATCGCCGCAGCCGTCGAGGCGGTGCGCGCACGGTTCCCGGACGTCACGATCCAGGTCGAGGCCGACACCACCGAGCAGGCGCTGGAGGCCGTGGCGGTGGGTGCCCGGTTCCTGCTGCTCGACAACATGCCGACGCCGGTGCTGGCGGCGACCGTGGCGGCGGTCCGCGCGGGGGAGGGGCGGACCGGGCGCGTGGAGCTCGAGGCGACCGGCAACCTGACGCTGGACCGGGCCGCGGAGGTCGCCGCGACGGGGGTCGACTACCTGTCCGTCGGCGCCCTGACGCACTCGTCGCCGATCCTCGACCTGGCGCTCGACCTCGTGGCCGGGGTGCGTGCCCCGGCGTGAACCGTGAGGGCGCGGCCGGTCGATAGGATCGCCGGGTGACCGAGCCCCAGACCGCCGCGCCCGTGACCGCCGACGACCTCCCGGAGCAGCTCCGGGTCCGTCGCGAGAAGCGGGACCGGATGCTGGCCGAGGGGGTCGAGCCGTACCCGGTCGGTGTGCCCCGCACGCACACGATCGCGGCGGTCCGCGCGGCGCACCCCGACCTGGAGCCCGGTCAGGAGACCGAGGACGAGGTCGGCGTCGCCGGTCGCGTCGTGTTCCTGCGCAACACCGGCAAGCTCTGCTTCGCGACGCTCCAGGACGGCGAGGGCAACCGCCTGCAGGCGATGCTCAGCCTGGCCAACGTGGGCGAGGACCGGCTCGCGGCGTTCAAGGCCGACGTGGACCTGGGCGACCACCTGTTCGTGCACGGTGTCGTGGTGGCGTCCCGCCGAGGCGAGCTCTCCGTGATGGCCGACTCCTGGCAGCTCGCCGCGAAGTCGCTGCGCCCGCTGCCGAACCTGTACGCGAAGGGCGACGAGGAGGCCCCGGAGCTTCTCCGAGGAGCTGCGCGTCCGCCAGCGGTACGTCGACCTCATCGTGCGCCCGGCCGCGCGCGACGCGGTCCGCCTGCGCGCGGGCGTGGTGCGCTCGCTGCGGGAGAACTTCCACCGCCGGGGCTACCTCGAGGTCGAGACCCCGATGCTGCAGACGCAGCCCGGCGGTGCCGCGGCGCGGCCGTTCGTCACGCACATGAACGCGTTCGACATCGACCTGTACCTGCGCATCGCGCCGGAGCTGTTCCTCAAGCGCGCCGCGGTCGGCGGGCTGGAGCGCGTGTTCGAGATCAACCGGAACTTCCGCAACGAGGGCGCGGACTCCACGCACTCGCCGGAGTTCGCGATGCTCGAGGCGTACGAGGCCTACGGCGACTACGACACGATGGCCGCGCTCACGCAGGACCTCGTGCAGACCGCCGCCCAGGACGTCCTCGGTACCACCTCGATCGTCCTGCCCGACGGCGCGGACTACGAGCTCGGCGGCCGGTGGGCGCAGCTGACGATGTACGGCTCCCTGTCCGAGGCGCTGGGCGAGGAGATCACGCCGGAGACGTCGGTCGCCGACCTGCAGCGCATCGCCGACCGGCTGGACGTCGCCCTCGAGCCGAAGCGCGTGAGCCACGGCAAGCTCGTCGAGGTGCTGTGGGAGCACCTGGTCGGTGACCACCTGCACGCCCCGACGTTCGTCCGCGACTTCCCGGTCGAGACCAGCCCGCTCACCCGCGACCACCGGAGCATCCGCGGCCAGGTCGAGAAGTGGGACCTGTACGTGCGCGGCTTCGAGCTCGCGACGGCCTACTCCGAGCTGGTGGACCCGGTGATCCAGCGGCAGCGGTTCGAGGCGCAGGCGATTCTCGCGGCCGCCGGCGACGACGAGGCCATGCAGCTCGACGAGGACTTCCTGGCCGCCGTCGAGTACGCGCTGCCGCCGACCGGTGGCATGGGCATGGGCGTCGACCGCCTGCTCATGGCGCTGACCGGGCTCGGCATCCGGGAGACGATCCTGTTCCCGCTCGTGAAGCCGCAGGCCTGAGCCGACCGCCCATTGGCGCGGCGTACTCTGGCTGCCATGAACATCGGACCGGCGCTCGCCGCGCTGCTCCCGTCGGTCGGCGTGGGGCTCATCTTCTGGCTGGTGATCCGCTCGCTCATGAACGCGGATCGCACGGAACGCGCGGCTCTGGCGCGGATGGACGCCGCAGAAGCGGCCGAGTCCGAGCGCACGAATGGCACGGAGAACGCTTCCTGAATCTCCCGATTCACCGCGTCGCCTTTGACGCGGGTCGGATATGGTGTCATCCTTTCGCGGAACGCAGTTCCTTGCCGCCATCGATGCACGGGGGCGTAGCGGCCACACAGCTCGGGAGGGCGACACAATGGCACAGAAGGTTCAGGTCCTGCTTGTCGACGACATTGACGGCGGCACCGCCGACGAGACGGTGACGTTCGCGCTCGACGGCGTCTCCTACGAGATCGACCTGACGACCGCGCACGCCGCCGAGCTCCGTGACGCGCTCGCCACCTGGGTCGGCCACGCCCGCAAGGTCGGCGGCCGGTCCTCCTCGGGTCGTGGCACCAGCGGCGCCGCGAGCCGTCCGCGCCGGTCCTCCGACGCCGGTGCCGTGCGCACCTGGGCGAAGGAGAACGGCTACGACGTCTCCGAGCGCGGCCGCATCTCGGCCGAGATCCGCGAGGCCTACGAGGCCGCGCAGGGCTGACGCCCCGCAGCACGCACGACGGCCCGGCACCCCTGGTGGGTGCCGGGCCGTCGCACGTCCGGCGCTGGGCCTACGGGCGGGTGGCCGTGAGGTCGCGGACGTCGGCGTAGCGTGCGCGGACGTCCGGCGTCGGGTCGGCCTCGTAGGTCGTCGACTCCGCGGCGGCGGTCCACATCGGGGGTTCGGCGCCGCCGCCGAGGACCCAGGCGGCCTGGCGTGCTGCGCCGTCCGCGACGTACTCGCCGGGGGTCGGGACGCCGACGGCGGTGCCGAGCACGGCGGGCGCGATCCGCCGGACCGCCTCGGACTGCGCGCCGCCGCCGATCAACCGCACCCGTTCGACCGGCACGCCCTGCGCGCGCAGCGCGTCGAGCCCGTCGGCCAGCGCGCACAGCATCCCCTCGACCGCGGCGCGGGCGACGTGCGCCGGCGTCGTGTTCGCCAGCCGCATCCCGTGCAGGGCTCCGGTCGCGTCCGGCTTGTTGGGGGTCCGCTCGCCCTCGAGGTAGGGGACCAGGACGAGCCCGTCGGCACCCGCGGGGGCGGACAGCGCGAGCGCGGACAGCCCGGCGTGGTCGACGCCCAGCATCCGGGCGGCGGCGTCCAGCACCCGCGAGGCGTTCAGGGTGCACGCGAGCGGCAGGTACGCGCCGGTGGCGTCGGCGAACCCGGTGACCAGGCCCGACCCGTCGGCGGTCGGGGTGGCGGAGATGGCCGAGACGACGCCCGAGGTCCCGATGGAGATGGCGACGTCGCCCGTCACCATGCCGAGCCCGAGGGCCGCGGCGGCGTTGTCGCCGGCGCCGGGGCCGAGCCGCGTCCCGGCCGGGACCAGGCCGGTCTCGCCCGCGACCCCCGCGACCGAGCCGGGAGCCACGACGCGCGGCAGCACGATCCCGTCGGCGTCCCGTCCGAGGGCGAGCGCGAGCAGGTCGCGCCGGTAGTCCTCGGTGAACGGCGACCAGTAGCCGGTGCCGGAGGCGTCGGACCGGTCGGTGGTGAGCGCGGACAGGTCGCCGCCGGGGCCGTGGCCGGCCAGCCGCCAGGTCAGCCAGTCGTGCGGCAGGGCGACGGCGGCGACCCGGGCGGCCGCGTCGGGCTCGTGGTCGCGCAGCCAGCGCAGCTTCGTGACGGTGAGCGACGCGACGGGCACGGAGCCGATCGCGTCCGCCCACGCCTGCGGGCCGCCGAGCTCCGCGATCAGGTCGTCGGCGGACGGCGCGGACCGGGTGTCGTTCCAGAGCAGCGCGTCGCGGATGACCTCCCCGTCGGCGTCCAGCGCGACCAGGCCGTGCTGCTGGCCGCCGACGGCGACCGCGGACACGTCGTCCAGGCCGCCGGCGTCCCGCACCGCGGTCTGCAGCGCGTCCCACCAGTGCCGGGGGTCGATCTCGGTGCCGTCGGGGTGCGACGCGCGGCCGGAGCGGACCAGCGCCCCGGTCTCGGCGTCGCGCACGACGACCTTGCAGGACTGCGTGGAGGAGTCCACGCCGGCGACGAGGGCCATGAGGGTGCGTCCTTGCTCTGCTCAGGTGGGGGTGGATGCCGCGAGGTCGGGGGGTTCCACGTGGAACCCCCCGACCTCGCGGCGCTGTGCGGTCGGTCAGCGGGCGCCGAGCGCGTGCTCCAGCGCGAGCTGGTTCAGGCGGACGAAGCCGAAGCCGCGCTCCGCGACGCCGTCCACGTCGAAGTCCTCGAACGCCGACCGGTCGGCGAGCAGGTCGGCCAGCGTCTCGCCCTCGGCGATCGTCGGCTGCGCGAGCTCGAGGACGCCGGACGCCTCCAGGGCCTCCTGCACCTCGGGGTCGGCGCGGAACGCCTGCGCCCGCTCCTTCAGCAGCAGGTAGGTGGCCATGTTGGCGCGCGCGGACTCCCACACGCCGTCGAAGTCCTCGGTGCGCGAGGGCTTGTAGTCGAAGTGCCGGGGGCCGTCGTAGCGCGGGCCGCCGGCCGGGAAGCCGTTCTCGATCAGGTCGACGGTCGCGAACGCCGAGAACAGGTCGCCGTGGCCGAACACCAGGTCCTGGTCGTACTTGATGGACCGCTGGCCGTTGAGGTCGATGTGGAACAGCTTGCCCGCCCACAGCGCCTCGGCGATGCCCTGCGTGTAGTTGAGGCCGGCCATCTGCTCGTGGCCGGTCTCCGGGTTCAGGCCGACGATGTCGCCGTGCTCGAGCTTGGCGATCAGGCCGAGCGCGTGGCCGATGGTCGGCAGCAGGATGTCGCCGCGGGGCTCGTTCGGCTTCGGCTCGATCGCGATGCGCAGGCCGTAGCCCTTCTCCTTGATGTACGCCGCGACGGTGTCGATGCCCTCGGCGTACCGGTCGTGCGCGGCGTTCAGGTCCTTGGCGGAGTCGTACTCCGCGCCCTCGCGCCCGCCCCACATCACGAACGTGTCGGCGCCGAGCTCGGCGGCGAGGTCGACGTTCCGGATGACCTTGCGCAGGCCGTAGCGGCGCACGCGGCGGTCGTTCGACGTGAACGCGCCGTCCTTGAAGATCGGGTGGCTGAACGTGTTGGTGGTGACCATCTCGACGGTCACGCCGGTGTCGGCCAGCGCCTGCTTGAACCGGGCGAGGATGCGGTCGCGCTCGGCGGCGTCGGAGCCGAACGGCACCACGTCGTCGTCGTGGAACGTCACGTGCGCGGCGCCGAGCTCGGCGAGCTTGTGCACCGACTCCACCGGGTCGAGCCAGGGGCGGCTCGCGGAGCCGAACTGGTCCTGGGCGTTCCAGCCGACGGTCCAGAGACCGAAGGAGAACTTGTCGTCACGGGTCGGGGTGCGCACCATCGTCTACTCCTCGTCGAGGTTTGTCTTACGAGTGAACTTATCGGGGTGAGCGGCTAGGGTCAACCGTGTGACGCCGACCGGGAGCACCCCCGCCGCCGCACGTCGTCGCGCCCCGGCCCGGCAGGGCAGCCTCCGCGAGCACAACCTCGCGCTGGTCCTGCGGCACGTGCTGGACGCCGCGGGACCGGCCGCCGCGGCCACGTCCGGCGCGATGTCGTCCGGCGCTGCGGTGCGGGAGGAGACCGCGGCCGCGGCCGGCGCCGAGGGGGAGCCCGGCCTCGCGACGAGCGCCCCCTCCCGTGCGGACGTCGCGACCGCCACCGGGCTCACCCGCGGCTCGGTGTCCGCGCTGGTCGACCTCCTGATCGGCGCCCGCCTGGTCGCCGAGCTGCCCCCGGTCGTCACGGCCCGCGCCGGCCGCCCCGCCGTGCCGCTGGTGCCCGCCGAGGGCACCGTCGCCGGTCTGGGCGCCGAGGTGAACGTCGACTACATCGGCGTGCGGGCGCTCGACCTCGCGGGGCGGGTGCTGGCCCACCGCACCACCGCGGGCGACTTCCGGCACAGCGACCCCGCGCGGGTGCTCGGCCTGCTCGCCGGCCTGGTCGGGGAGGTCCGCGCCGCGCTGCCCGCCGAGGCGCGCGTCGCCGGGATGTGCCTCGCGCTGCCCGGACTCGTGGACCGCGTCACGGGCCCGCTGCGGCTCGCGCCGAACCTCGGCTGGCGGGACGTGGACGTCGTCGCCCTGCTCGCCGCGCACCCGGAGGTCGACGGCCTGTCCGTCCGCCTCGCCAACGAGGCCAACCTCGCGGCCCGCGCCGAGGTGCGCGCCGGCGCGGCGGGGGACAGCTTCCTCTACGTCTCCGGCGAGGTCGGCATCGGCGCCGCCGTCGTGCTCGACGGCGAGGTGTTCGCCGGCCGGCACGGCTGGAGCGGCGAGCTCGGGCACACCGTCGTCGACCAGCAGGGTCCGCGGTGCACCTGCGGGGCGCGCGGCTGCCTCGAGCAGTACGCCGGCAAGGACGCGATGCTGCGCGCGGCCGGGCGCGACGTGGAGGAGCCCGTCGACACGCTGCTGGACGCCGCCGCCGCGGGGGACGAGCGCGCCGCCCGTGCCCTGCGCTCCGCCGGGGACGCCCTCGGGGTGGCGCTCGCGAACTTCGTCAACCTGGTCGACGTGGACCACGTGGTGCTCGGGGGCATCTACGCGCCGCTGGCGCCGTGGCTCACCGACGCGGTGGTCGCGCAGCTGCGGTCGCGCGTGCTCGCGGCCCCGTGGGCCGATGCCGGGGTGGGTGTCGCGTCCGGGGGACCGTACGCGGCGATGACGGGCGCGGCGGTCGTCGTGCTGCGCGCGGTCGCCGACGACCCGGCCGCCTGGCTCGACCCCGCCCCCTGACCCGGGCACCCACGCCCGCCCGCCCCGCCCCGCCCGGCCGCCTGCCCCGGCCGTGCGCCGAGACAGGACCCCCGCGTCGAGACAGGGCGGCCGGAGGCCCTGTCTCGACGGGACGGTCCTATCTCGGCGCCACGCACACGCCGGCGCACGCCCGCACGCGCCCGCACGCGCCGCGGGTGGAGGCAGGGGGGCGGGTTGCGTACAGTCCTCGCCGTGACGGAGCACCTGCGCGACCTGTGGATCGGGACGTACCCCTCGGCCGGCGCGGGCACCCCCGCCGGGCTCGGCGAGGGCATCTGGCGGGTCGGGCTCGACCCCGACACCGGCCGGCTCGGCGAGCCGGAGCTGGTCGTCGCCACCCCCGCGCCGTCGTTCCTGGCCGTCGACCGGCAGGCGGACCTGCTGCTCGCCGTGGGTGAGGACGCCGACGGCACCGTGTCCGCGTTCCGGACCGGCGCCTCGGGCGGCCGCCGCACGCTGGACCTGCTGGGCACCGTCGCCAGCGGCGGCGCGGACCCGTGCCACGTGCTGCTCGACCCCGCGTCGCCCGCGGCGTACGTCGCCAACTACTCGTCGGGCACCCTGGCGGTGCTCGACCGGACCGCGGACGGCCTCGCCCCCGGTGGTCCCGCGCAGGTCCTCGGGCACGCCGGATCCGGGCCGGTCGCCGACCGCCAGGAGGGCCCGCACGCGCACTCCGCGGCGCTGGCACCCGGCGGCGGGCACGTGCTGGTCTGCGACCTGGGCACCGACGAGATCCGCCGGTACCGCCGTGACCCGGAGACCGGGCACCTCACCGACGACGGCGTGGCGGCGACGCTGCGACCGGGCTCGGGACCGCGCCACCTGGTGTTCTCCGCGGACGGCCGGATCGCCTACGTGTCCTGCGAGCTGGACGTGACCGTCGCCGTGCTGGCGTGGGACGTCACCCGCGCGACCGGCCGCGTCGTCCAGCACGTGCCCGCCGCCGAGGACGGCTCCGGCCCCGGGCGCCAGGCCCTGCCGTCGCACATCGACCGGGTGGGCGACCGGGTGCTGGTCGCCACGCGCGGCACCGACGTGCTCGCGACGTTCGCCGCCGGCCCCGACGGCACGCTCGCGCCCGCCGGTCAGACCGCGCTGCCCGGCGCGTGGCCGCGGCACTTCGCCGTCGTGGAGGGCTGGACCGTCGTCGCCGACCAGGTGGGCGACAGCCTGACGGTCCTGCGCGACGGCGCCGTGGTGCACACCGTGGCGCTGCCGGCCCCGGCCTGCGTCGTCGCGGCGTGAGCGCCGTGGACGCGTCCGCCGCGGCACCGGCCCCGCGCCGCCCCCTGCCCCCGATGCTGCCGGGCCCGCACCTGCGCCGGCTCGACGTCATCACGGTCGTCGCGACGTTCGGCGGCCTGCTGTTCGGGTACGACACGGGTGTCATCAACGGCGCGCTCGACCCGATGGTGGCCGACCTCGGGCTGACGCCCGCGACGGAGGGCCTGGTCACCAGCAGCCTGCTGGTCGGCGCCGCGATCGGCGCGCTGCTGGGCGGTCGGCTCGCGGACCGGCTCGGCCGGCGGCGGACGCTCGTGGCGCTCGCGGTGGTGTTCTTCCTCGGCGCGGTCGGCAGCGTGGTCGCGCCGTCGTTCGAGGTCATGGCCGTGGTGCGGTTCCTGCTCGGGGTGGCCGTCGGCGGGGCGTCCGTCACCGTGCCCGTCTACCTGGCGGAGCTGGCGCCCACCGAGCGCCGCGGTGCGATCACGGGACGGAACGAGATCGCGATCGTGGTCGGGCAGCTCGCGGCGTTCGTCATCAACGCGGTGATCGGCACCGTCTGGTCGGACCACCCCGGGGTGTGGCGGTACATGCTCGCCGTCCAGGCGGTGCCGGCGGTCGCGCTGTTCGTCGGGATGCTGCGGATGCCGGAGTCGCCGCGCTGGCTGCTGGCGCGCGGGCGCGACGACGAGGCGCTCGCCGTGCTGCGCCAGGTGCGCGACCCGGGCCGCGCCGCCGCCGAGCTGCTGGAGGTCCGCACGGCGGTCGAGGCCGAGCACGCCGCGGGGGAGCGCGGGAACGGCGGCTGGGCCGAGCTGCGGCTGCCGTGGGTGCGCCGGCTCGTGCTGATCGGCGTGGGCGTGGCCGTGGTCAACCAGCTCGGCGGCATCAACGCGGTCATGTACTACGGCACCCAGCTGCTGCGGCAGTCCGGGTTCAGCGGCGACGTGGCCCTGGTCGCGAACGTGCTGAACGGCGTGTTCTCGGTGCTGGGCATGCTGATCGGCCTGCGCGTCATCAACCGGGTGACCCGGCGCGGGCTGCTGCTCGTCGGGCTCACCGGCATCATCGGGTCGCACCTGCTGATCGCGCTGAGCTCCGCGGCGCTGCCGGAGGGCACGGGCCGGTCGGTCGCGGTGACGGCGTTCCTGGTGCTGTTCGTGGGGTTCAACCAGTCGTCCGTCGGGCTGGTCTGCTGGGTGATCCTGGCCGAGCTGTTCCCGCTGCGGGTCCGGGGGTTCGCGATCGGGCTCAGCGTGTTCTGGAACTGGACGGCGAACGCGATCATCTCCGGGTTCTTCCCGAGCGTGGTCGCGGGGATCGGCGTCAACGGGACGTTCCTGCTGTTCGCGGGCGTGAACGTGCTGTCGTGGCTGTTCGTGCGGTTCGTGCTGCCGGAGACCCGCGACCGCTCGCTCGAGCAGCTCGAGGCGGACTTCCGGGCCGCCCGGGCCTGATCCGCCGCCCGTGCCGGCGTCCCGGGGGTCGGTCGTCCCGCGCGCGACCCCGTCCAGATGGTCGACAATGGGGAGCAGTCCACCCCCGTCCCGCAGGAGCCGTCGTGCCGTCCGACCCGCAGCGCATCGCCATGCTGTCGGTGCACACCTCCCCGCGGGACCAGCCGGGGACCGGCGACGCCGGGGGCATGAACGTCTACGTCGCCGAGCTGTCCCGGGCGCTGGCCCGCCGCGGTGCCGGCGTGGAGATCTTCACGCGCGCCACCTCCTCGACGCTCCCGGACACGGTCGAGCTCGACCCGGGCGACGACCGCGTGCTCGTGCACCACGTCCCCGCCGGTCCGTACGAGGGCCTGGACAAGAACGACCTGCCCGCCCAGCTGTGCGCGGTCACCGCGGGGGTCGTCCGGCACGCGGCCACCCGGCCGGCCGGCTGGTTCGACGTCGTGCACGCGCACTACTGGCTGTCCGGCCAGGTCGGCTGGCTCGCCGCCGAGCGCTGGGACGTCCCGCTGGTGCACACGATGCACACGATGGCGCGGGTGAAGAACGCCGCGCTGGCCCCCGGCGACAGCCCGGAGCCGCCCACGCGCGTGATCGGGGAGGAGCAGGTCGTCGCCGCCGCGGACGCGCTCGTCGCGAGCACCGCCGAGGAGGCCCAGGACCTGGTCGGCATGTACGGCGCGGACCCGGCCCGGGTGCACGTGGTGGCGCCGGGCGTGGACCTCAGCACCTTCCGGCCGTGGGCCGGGGACCGCGCGGCGCTGCGGCGCGACCTCGGCCTGCCGGTCGACCGCGACGTGGTGCTGTTCGCCGGCCGGGTGCAGCCGCTGAAGGCCCCCGACGTGCTGGTCTACGCCATCGGGGTGCTGCGGGCGACGGGCCGGCCGGTACCGCTGCTCGTCGTGCTCGGCGGCCCCAGCGGACGGCCCGCGGCGCTGCGGGAGCTGCAGGCCCTCGCGGTCGCGCTGGGCGTCGAGCAGGACGTGCTGTTCCGGCCGCCGGCGTCGCGCACCGAGCTGGCCCGCTGGTTCGCCGCCGCGGACCTGGTGGCGATGCCGTCCCGGTCCGAGTCGTTCGGCCTGGTCGCCGTCGAGGCCCAGGCGGCCGGCACCCCCGTGGTCGCGTCCGCCGTGGGCGGTCTGCGGTCCGTGGTGCACGACGGGGTCTCGGGCCGGCAGGTCCGCGGCCACGACCCCGCCGTGTGGGCGGACGTGCTGGCGAGCACCCTCGCGGACCCGGCGGTCCGGGGCCCGTGGCGCGCCGCGGCCCGCCGGGTCGCGGAGCAGTACGGCTGGGACGCGACCGCCGAGCAGGTGCTCAAGGTCTACGCCCTCGCCGCCGAGCGCCGCGCCCGCGGCTGACCCCGGCCCGCCCGGGCCGCGCCCGGTCAGGCCGGGACCGGCTCCAGCAGCAGCACCGGGATCACCCGGTCGGTCCGCGTCTGGTAGTCGGCGTAGTCGGGGTACGCCGCGACCGAGCGGTCCCACCAGAGGGCGCGCTCGTCCCCGGTGACCTCGCGGACCGTGTACTCGCCGCGCGCGGGTCCGTCCTGGAGCTCGACCTGCGGGTGCGCGAGCAGGTTGTGGTACCAGACGGGGTGCTTCGGGGCGCCGCCGAGGGACGCGACGACCGCGTAGACCCCGTCGTGCTCGACCCGCATCACGGGGATCTTGCGGACCTTGCCGGACTTCGCGCCCAGCATCGTGACGACGACGACGGGCATCCCGCGCATCGTGGTGCCGCGGGTCCCGCCGGAGCTTCTCGATCAGCTCCACCTGCTCACGGGTCCGGGTGTCGGTGGACGGCTCGTACTCTCCGGTGATCGGCATACCAGCCCGAACGCGCCGCGGGCCGTCCGTTGTTCCGCGGGCCGAACGTCCCCCGACGTCCGCGCGCCGGGTGCGGCAGGATGGACCCCATGAC
Organism: Cellulomonas sp. KU4C; assembly: GCF_056868065.1. Classification (NCBI taxonomy): domain Bacteria; kingdom Bacillati; phylum Actinomycetota; class Actinomycetes; order Micrococcales; family Cellulomonadaceae; genus Cellulomonas; species Cellulomonas sp. KU4C. Next base: position 1,494,604 of record NZ_CP200322.1, read on the forward strand.
CTACACCCTCGTTCTGCTCCGCCACGGCGAGAGCGAATGGAACGCCAAGAACCTGTTCACCGGCTGGGTCGACGTCGCGCTCTCCGAGAAGGGCGTCGCGGAGGCCAAGCGGGGCGGCACCCTGCTGACCGACGCCGACGTGCTCCCGGACGTCGTGCACACGTCGCTGCTGCGCCGCGCCATCACCACCGCGAACTACGCGCTGGACGCCGCGGACCGCCTGTGGATCCCGGTCAAGCGCTCGTGGCGCCTGAACGAGCGGCACTACGGCGCGCTCCAGGGCAAGGACAAGAAGCAGACGCTCAACGAGTACGGCGAGGAGCAGTTCATGCTCTGGCGCCGGTCCTACGACGTGCCGCCGCCGGACATCGAGCTCGGCTCGGAGTTCTCGCAGGACACGGACGCCCGCTACGCCGGCGAGCCCATCCCGCGCGCCGAGGCCCTCAAGCAGGTGCTCGACCGCGCGCTGCCCTACTGGGACGCCGAGATCGTGCCGGACCTCCAGGCCGGGAAGACGACCCTGGTCGCCGCCCACGGCAACTCGATCCGCGCGATCATCAAGTACCTCGACGACGTCGACGACGCCACGATCGCGGGCATCAACGTCCCGACCGGCATCCCGCTCGTCTACCACCTGGACGAGGAGACGCTGAAGCCCACGAACCCGGGCGGCACGTACCTCGACCCCGACGCCGCGGCCGAGGCCATCGCCGCGGTGGCGAACCAGGGTCGCTGACCTCCCGCTGCACCGCAGCACGACGCAGGGCCCGGACCGAGTCGGTCCGGGCCCTGCGTCGTGCCTCCCGCAGCGTGCGGGGAGGAGCTGCGTCAGCGGGTGATGCCGCCGGGGCGCTCCTGCGAGAAGTCGCCGGTCACCAGGTACACGATCCGGCGCGCGACCGAGACGGCGTGGTCGCCGAACCGCTCGTAGTACCGGCCGAGCAGCGTCACGTCGACCGTCTGCTGGGGGGTGCCCGTCCAGCCCGGGCTCAGCAGCACGCGGAACGTGTCCTCGTGCAGCGAGTCGAGCAGGTCGTCGTCGCGCTCGATGCCCTCGGCCTCGGTGAGGTCGTGGGTGGTGAGCACCTGCGTGGTGCGCTGGGCCACGCGGCGCGCGGCGTCGTTCATCTCGGTGAACACGCCGGTCAGCGCCGGGTCGACGGCGGCACGGGGGTACCGGCCGCGGGCGACCTGGGCGACGTGCCGGGCGAGGTCGCCCATCCGCTCCAGGGTCGCGCTCATCCGCAGCGCCGACACCACGACACGCAGGTCGGTGGCGACGGGCTGCTGCTGGGCGAGCAGCAGGACGCAGCGCTCGTCGAGGTCCCGCTCGAGGGCGTCGATCGCCAGGTCGTCGGCGATGACGGACTCCGCCAGGGCGAGGTCCTGGTGCAGCAGCGCCTCGCCGGCGGCCGTGATCGCGTGCTCGACCCGGCGGCTCATCGCGACCAGGTCGTCCTGGAGCTGCTCGAGCCTCGGCGTCGAAGATCTCCCGCATGACTTCCTCTCGTGGGCGCGCTCGCGTGTCGCGCATCATCGGTCCGGCGGCCCACGCTCGCACGCGGAGGTGAACGCCTGGGTGAACGGCACGCCGCGCCCCGGTGAACGGCGGTGAACATCTGCCGCCACCTCGCGGCCGGGACGCGTCCGGGGGCCGAGCACGTCGGATGCGACCGTACTCTGACGGCGTGGAGGGTCTCAACGGTCTGATCGTGCTGGCCGCCGGTGCGCTCGGTCTGGTGACCGGCATCGGCGCGACGCTGGCGTTCCGGTTCAGCGAGCGCGCGCAGCACCGGGTGCCGGAGCCGCCGGAGCGCGCGCTCGACGACGGCCTGGTCCGGGTGCTCGCGGTGCTGCGGTCCGCGGCGGTGGTCCTCGACGACGAGGACCGGGTGGTGCGGGCGAGCCCGCCGGCGTACGCGCTCGGCGTCGTGCGGGACGGCGCGGTCGAGCACGCCGCGGTCCGGGACCTCATCGCGGACGTCCGTCGCACCGGCGTGATCCGGGACGAGGAGCTGACGCTGCCGCGCGGCCCGCTGGGCCCGGGCACGGTGATGCTGCAGGTGCGGGTCGCCCAGGTCGGCCCGGGCCTGCTGCTGGTGCTCGCGGAGGACCGGACGCAGGCCCGCCGGCTGGAGGCGATCCGCCGGGACTTCGTGGTGAACGTGTCGCACGAGCTGAAGACGCCGGTCGGGGCGCTGTCGCTGCTGGCCGAGACCGTGCAGGACGCCGCGGACGACCCCGAGGCCGTGCGCCGGTTCGCCGGCCGGATGATCAACGAGTCGCACCGGCTGTCGGCGCTGGTGCACGAGATCCTCGAGCTGTCGCGCCTGCAGGTCGCCGGTGCGCTCAAGGAGATCGTCGTCGTGGACGTCGACGCGGTCGTCGCGGAGTCCGTGGACCGTGCCGGGACCGGTGCGGCCGCGAAGCAGATGGCGTTCGACGTCGGCGGCGAGAGCGGCGCGCGGGTGTTCGGCGACCAGACGATGCTGGTCCAGGCGGTGCGCAACCTGCTGGACAACGCGGTCGCGTACTCCCCGGAGGGCACCCACGTCGGCGTCGGCGTCCGGGTCCGCGACGGCCTGGTCGAGATCGCGGTCGTCGACCAGGGCGTCGGCATCTCCGCCGAGGAGCAGGACCGGGTGTTCGAGCGGTTCTACCGCGTCGACCCGGCCCGCAGCCGCGACACCGGCGGCACCGGCCTGGGCCTGTCGATCGTCAAGCACGTCGCGGCCGACCACGGCGGCGACGTGCAGGTCTGGTCGCAGCCGGGCCGCGGCTCCACGTTCACCCTGCGGCTGCCGGTCGCGACGGGCCCCGTGCCCGGCGCGGTGCCGGAGCCGGCGGCGCTGCCCGCGCCCGTCCCCCCGTCCGCCGGCGCCGTGCGCGCGCCGGGCACCGTCGACACCGCCCCGGAGGCCTGACCCCGTGACCCGCATCCTGCTCGTCGAGGACGAGGAGTCGTACCGCGACCCCCTGGCCTACCTGCTCGGCCGCGAGGGCTTCGAGGTCACGACCGCCGCCACCGGCCCGGACGCGCTGGTGGCGTTCGAGGAGCACGGCGCCGACCTCGTGCTGCTCGACCTCATGCTGCCGGGGCTGTCCGGGACCGAGGTGTGCCGCCGGATCCGCCAGCGCAGCGACGTGCCGGTCATCATGCTGACCGCGAAGGACGGCGAGATCGACAAGGTCGTCGGCCTGGAGCTCGGCGCGGACGACTACGTGACCAAGCCGTACTCGTCGCGCGAGCTGCTGGCGCGGGTGCGCGCGGTGCTCCGGCGTCGGCAGCCCGCGGCCGCGGGTGGCGACGGCGCCGACGACGAGCCGGACGACGGCGTGCTCGTCGCGGGCCCGGTGCGGATGGACGTCGAGCGGCACACCGTGACCGTCGGCGACCAGCCGGTGGCGTTCCCGCTCAAGGAGTTCGAGCTGCTGGAGCTGCTGCTGCGCAACGCCGGCCGGGTGCTGACCCGCGGCCAGCTGATCGACCGGGTGTGGGGGACCGACTACGTCGGCGACACCAAGACCCTCGACGTCCACGTGAAGCGGGTCCGCGCGAAGATCGAGCCCGACCCGGGCACCCCGACGCTCCTGGTCACCGTGCGGGGCCTCGGCTACAAGCTGCTCGACGACGACCCGTCCTGAGCCCCGCGGTGCCGCGGCGCGCGCTGCGCAGGATTGGCCGGTCGTTCACCTCCGGTTCACCCGTGCAGGGCAGGCTCGTCACCTGCGCTCCCTAGCGTCGGCGTCACCGGCGCGCACAGACGGGTGCGCGCTGCGCCACGACAGGACGGAAACACTGTGAAGCTCAACCGCGGTCGTACGGGTGCCCTCGCCCTCGCAGGCGTCGTCGCCCTCTCCCTCACGGCATGTGGTTCGGACAACCCGACCGGCGCGACGACGGAGACCTCCGGTGGCGACACCGCCGCGAGCTCGCTGTCCGGCGAGCTGGTCGGCGCCGGTGCGTCGTCGCAGGAGTCCGCGATGGAGGCCTGGCGTGCCGGGTTCCAGAGCGCGAACCCCGACGTCACGGTCTCGTACGACCCGGTCGGCTCCGGTGGCGGCCGCACCTCGTTCCTCGAGGGCTCCACGGCGTTCGCCGGCTCGGACTCGGCCCTGGACGAGGAGGAGCTGGTCACCGCCCAGGAGCGCTGCTACGGCACCTCCGCGGTGGACCTGCCGGTCTACGTCTCCCCGATCGCGGTCGTGTTCAACCTCGACGGCGTCGACAGCCTGAACATGTCGGCCGCCACGATCGCGGGCGTCTTCAACAACACGATCACCACGTGGAACGACCCGGCGATCGTCGCGGAGAACCCCGACGCGACCCTGCCGGACCTGGCGATCACCCCCGTGCACCGCCTCGACGAGTCGGGCACCACCAAGAACTTCACCGACTACCTGTCCAAGGCGTCGGGCGGCGTGTGGACCGAGGAGCCCTCGGGCGACTGGGCCCTCGAGGGCGGCGAGTCCGGCCAGGGCACGTCCGGCCTGGTGCAGACCGTCCAGTCCGGCCAGGGGACCATCGGCTACGCCGACTTCTCCAAGGCCGGCGACCTGGGCGTCGCGTCGATCAAGGTCGGCGAGGAGTGGGTGGCCCCGTCCGAGGAGGGCGCCGCGACCGCGCTCGACGTCTCCCCGCGCGACGACTCCCGCGCCGAGGGCGACATCGTGATCAAGCTCGACCGCGAGACCACCGAGGCCGGCGCCTACCCGATGGTCCTCGTGTCCTACCTCGTCGCCTGCCAGGCGTACGAGACGCAGGAGGAGGTCGACCTGGTCCAGGCGTTCCTCACCTACGTCGCGTCCGCCGAGGGCCAGTCGGCGTCCGAGACCGCCGCGGGCTCCGCGCCGATCTCCGACGCGCTGCGCACCGACGTCCAGGCGTCGATCGACGCGATCACCGTCGCGTCCTGACCCACCGGGCGGGGACGGCGGCCGCGACCCGGCCGCCGCACCCGCCCGGGCCACGGCCGGTCCGCCCTCGGGCGGGCCGGCCCTCGGCGCGAAGAACGCCCTCTCTCCTCCCCCTCCCCCTGGAGACAGCGTGACCAGCACTCAGCCCCGCCCCGCGGGGTCCCTCGACCCGGCGGCGCCCCCCGGCGCGACCGCGAAGCGCCTGCGCTCCGGCCACGGCGACCGCGGTGGCAGCCGCGTGTTCCGCTGGGTCTCGACCGCCGCGGGCGTGCTGATCCTCGTGATCCTCGCCGCCGTCGCGATCTTCCTGGTGCAGCGCGCGTGGCCGGCGCTCACCGCGGACGCGGCGGTGCTGTCGGACAAGATCAGCTGGTTCCCGGACGACACGAGCCTGCTCGGGTTCATCGGGCCGCTGGTGTTCGGCACGCTGCTCGCCGCCGCGGTGTCGCTGCTGATCGCGACACCGATCGCCATCGGGATCGCGCTGTTCATCTCGCACTACGCGCCCCGGCGCCTCGCGAGCGCGCTCGGCTACGTGGTCGACCTGCTCGCCGCGATCCCGTCGGTGGTCTACGGCCTGTGGGGCGGCCTGGTGCTCAGCCCGGTCGTGCAGCCGGTGTGGGAGGTCCTGGGCCGCTGGTTCGGCTGGATCCCGTTCTTCAGCGGCACCGTGTCGCCGACCGGTCGCGTGATGATGACCGTCGCCGTGGTGCTCGCCGTCATGATCCTGCCGATCATCACCGCCATCTGCCGCGAGGTGTTCCTCCAGACGCCCCGCCTGCACGAGGAGGCCGCCCTGGCCCTCGGCGCCACGCAGTGGGAGGTCGTGCGGATGGCCGTGCTGCCGTTCGCCCGGTCCGGGATCGTGTCCGCCGCGATGCTCGGCCTCGGCCGCGCGCTCGGCGAGACGATGGCCGTGCTGATGATCCTGTCGCCCGGGTTCCTCTACTCGTTCCAGCTCCTCGCCGCAGGCCAGCAGCAGACGATCGCCGCCAACATCGCGGCGCAGTTCCCGGAGGCGAACCAGACCGGCGTCGCCACGCTGATCGCCACCGGCCTCGCGCTGTTCGTCATCACCCTGGCCGTGAACATGGCCGCCCGCGCGATCGTCGCGCGGCGCAAGGACTTCTCGGGGGCCAACTGACATGACGACCACGACCCCCGCCCCGCAGTCCCCGGAGACCGGCTCCGCGTCCCTGCGCGAGCTGCTGCAGACCACCGACACCCGGCGCCGCCGCACCGACGTCACGATGCGGGTGCTCATCACCGCGGCGTTCGTGCTCGCGATGCTGCCGCTTCTGTCCCTCACGTACACCGTCGTGTCCAAGGGCATCGGCCGGCTCGACGGCTACTTCCTGCTCAACTCGATGCGCGGCGTCTTCGGCGGGATGGACGCCGGCGGCATCTACCACGCGATCGTCGGCACGCTGGAGATCACGCTGTTCGCGGCGCTGATCTCGGTGCCGATCGGCCTGCTCGCCGCGATCTACCTGGTCGAGTACGGCGGCGGCAAGACGCTCGCCAAGGTCATCACGTTCCTCGTGGACGTCATGACCGGCATCCCGTCGATCGTCGCGGGCCTGTTCGCCTACGCCCTGTTCGCGCTGCTGCTCGGCCCGGGTGCGAAGTTCGGCATGATCGGCTCGGTCGCGCTGTCCGTGCTGATGATCCCGGTGGTGATCCGGTCCAGCGAGGAGATGCTGCGGCTCGTCCCGAACGAGCTCCGCGAGGCGTCGCTCGCGCTCGGCGTGCCGCGCTGGCTGACCATCATCAAGGTGGTGCTGCGCACCTCGGTCGCCGGACTGACCACCGGCGTGATGCTCGCGATCGCCCGTGTCATCGGCGAGACGGCCCCGCTGCTGCTCACCGTCGGCGTGGTCGACTCGATCAACTTCAACCTGTTCGAGGGCCGCATGATGACCCTGCCGGTCTACGTGTACCGGCAGTACTCTCAGGGTCTGGTCCCGTGCTCCCCGGGCGACGCCGCCTGCATCCCGGACATCAACTTCCAGCGTGCCTGGGCCGCCGCGCTCACGCTGTTCCTCATCGTGATGCTGCTGAACCTCGTCGGCCGCCTCGTCACCCGGTTCTTCGCCCCGAAGATCCGCTGACGGCGCCTCCCCCTTCCCCCTCCCCGACAGACCTCCCAAGGAGACCGAGATGGCTCAGCGCATCGACGTCAAGGACCTCAACATCTTCTACGGCAGCTTCCGCGCCGTCGCCGACGTGAACATGGCCATCGAGCCCCGCTCGGTGACCGCGTTCATCGGCCCGTCCGGCTGCGGCAAGTCGACCTTCCTGCGCACCCTCAACCGCATGCACGAGGTCATCCCCGGCGCGCGCGTCGAGGGCACCGTCGCGGTCGAGGGCGTGGACCTGTACGGCTCGGACATCGACCCGGTCGCCGTACGGCGCCAGGTCGGCATGGTGTTCCAGCGGCCCAACCCGTTCCCGACGATGTCGATCGCGGAGAACGTCCTGGCGGGCATCCGGCTGAACAACCGGAAGATCTCCAAGAGCGACGCGAACGACCTCGTCGAGCAGTCGCTGCAGGGCGCGAACCTCTGGAACGAGGTCAAGGACCGCCTCGACCGCCCCGGCTCCGGCCTGTCCGGCGGCCAGCAGCAGCGGCTGTGCATCGCCCGCGCCATCGCCGTGAAGCCGCAGGTGCTGCTCATGGACGAGCCGTGCTCCGCGCTCGACCCGATCTCGACGCTCGCCATCGAGGACCTGATCGCCGAGCTCAAGTCGCAGTACACGATCGTGATCGTCACCCACAACATGCAGCAGGCGGCGCGCGTCTCCGAGAAGACGGCGTTCTTCAACATCGCCGGCACCGGCCAGCCCGGCCGGCTGATCGAGATCGACGACACCGCCACGATGTTCTCGTCGCCCAAGGAGCAGGCGACCGAGGACTACATCTCCGGCCGCTTCGGCTGAGCCGCGGGGGGTCCGCCGGGGCGACGTGACGGGAGGGGATCGTCGCCCCGCGGGGGCCGGTACGACGCAGGCCCTGCCCGGGCGACCGGGCGGGGCCTGCGGTGCGTCCGGGGCCACCTAGTCGGCCGGTGCCGGCGGACCTGGGTGGTGCCTGAGTGGTGCACCGGGCCGTCTAGCGTGGCGGCGCGCCGGCGTCGCGGGACTGGAGGGTACCGCCGCCGACCGGCCGGGACGCAGCAGGCCCCGTCCGGGGTGACCTGGACGGGGCCTGCTGCCGATCCGCGCGTTACGGGGCGGTGGTCGGCTCGGCGGTCGGGGCCTCGGTCGGCGCGGGCTCCTCGGTCGCCTGCGTCGTCATCTCGGGCTCGGGCTCCGGCGTCGGGACCAGGTCCGTGTACTCCGGGAGCGTCCCGTCGAGCACCGGCACCTGCACCGTCTGGGTGCCGCCGGCGCCGGTCGCGATCGTGACCTCGGTCGTGGCGCCGGGGGCGTCGGGCGTCTCCAGGACGACGTCCTCGCCGTCCTGCCCGCCGAGCAGCACCGTCTCGCCCGCCGCGACCCGCACGCGCTCGGTGGACCCGGTGGTGGACACCTCGACGGTCAGGGCGTCGTCGCCGCGGTTGGTGAAGGCGCCCTGCAGGGCGGCGGGGCCGTCGGCCGCCTCGGCGACGAGCAGCAGGTTCTCCGCGGTGAGGTCGCCGAGGGTCGCGCGGACGCCGTCGGACGCGGCGTACGGCTTCTCGGTGGTGATCTGGTTCGTCACGGAGCAGCCGGACAGCACGGCCGCCAGGACGGCGGCGCCGATGACGACGGGGCGGGCGGACGAGCGGCTGCGGGCCACGGTGACTCCTCGGTGCGAGCGGGGGCTGGCGCGTCGGTGCGCGCAGGGGTCGGGCGCACGCGCGCGGCGTGCTGCGCCGAGCCTACGTGGGGCGGGGCGCGGCGCGCACGAGCGTCCCGCCGAGGGCGACGAACCCGCTGGTCAGGCGCGCGCCACGGGGGTGCCGGAGGTCGCACGGGGGCCTGGTCGCAGACTAGCCACGCCGGGCCCGTCCAGCACCACCGCCACGCGGCGTGTCGGATCGCTGACGCGGCACGCAACGCGCTGACCTGCGCAAACGCTGGAGATCTCCACCAAGTCCCCCCGAGTCCGCGTGGTAGACTGGCCGTCCGCGAAAGGGGACACCTGCAGATGACTTTCACTGTTGGGGAGACGGTTGTCTACCCGCACCACGGTGCAGCGTTGATCGAGGAGATCAAGACCAGGACCATCCGCGGCGAGGACAAGATCTACCTCAAGCTGAAGGTCGCCCAGGGTGACCTGACCATCGAGGTGCCGGCGGAGAACGTCGACCTCGTGGGTGTGCGCGACGTCGTGGGCCAGGAGGGCCTGGAGCGCGTGTTCGACGTGCTGCGCGCCCCGTACACGGAGGAGCCGACCAACTGGTCGCGCCGCTACAAGGCCAACCTCGAGAAGCTCGCCTCCGGCGACGTGATCAAGGTCGCCGAGGTCGTGCGCGACCTCTCCCGCCGGGACGCCGACCGCGGCCTGTCGGCCGGGGAGAAGCGCATGCTCGCCAAGGCCCGTCAGATCCTCGTCTCGGAGCTCGCGCTCGCCGAGCACACCGAGGAGGAGAAGGCCGAGGCCATCCTCGACGAGGTGCTCGCGTCCTGACACCGGACGCCTGACCTCACCGAAGCCCCGCACCCCGACCCGCGTGCCCACCGCCGCCGTCCTCACCGCCGCCGGCAGCGGCACGCGGCTCGGGCTGCCCGGGCCGAAGGCCCTCGTCGAGCTCGCCGGGGTGCCGCTGGTCGTCCACGCCGCCCGACGCCTCGCTGCGTCGGGCGTCGTGCTGTCCGTGGTCGTCACCGTCCCGCCCGGGCGCGGCGGCGGGTTCCGCGCGCTCCTCGGCGGCCCGGTCCGCCCCGGGATCGGGATCCCGGTGACCGTCGTCGAGGGCGGCGGCTCCCGCCAGGCGTCCGTCGCGGCCGGCCTCGCGGCGCTGGCGGACGACGTCGACGTCGTCCTCGTGCACGACGCCGCCCGCGCCCTCGCCAGCCCCGCGCTGATCCGGTCCGTCGAGGCGGCGGTCCGCGCCGGGCACCGCGCCGTCGTCCCGGGGCTGCCGGTCGCCGACACCATCAAGCAGGTCGGCGAGCCCGTCGACGGGGCCGCACCCGTCGTCGCCACCGTCCCGCGCGCCACGATGCGCGCCGTGCAGACCCCGCAGGGCTTCGACCGCGCGCTCCTCGACGCCGCGCACGCCGCCGGTGCGCACCGCGCCGCCGACGAGACCACCGCGGCCACCGACGACGCCGCGCTGGTCGAGGCGCTCGGCGAGCAGGTCTGGGTCGTCCCCGGCGAGGAGTCCGCCATGAAGATCACCACCACCCGGGACCTCGCGGTCGCCGAGCTGCTGGCCCGCACCGACGGCGCGGCGGTGCGGTCGTGAGCGGCGGCGGCCTCCCGCGCGTGGGCACCGGCGTCGACGTGCACGCCTACGACCCCGACCCCGCGCCCGACGCCGTGCTGCACCTCGCGGGCCTCGCCTGGCCGGGGGAGCGGCCCCTCGCCGGGCACTCCGACGCCGACGTCGCCGCGCACGCCGCCGCCGACGCGCTGCTCGCCGCCGCGGGGATCGGGGACCTCGGGTCGCAGTTCGGCACCTCGCGCCCCGAGTGGGCCGGGGCGGCCGGGGTCGTGCTCCTCGCCGAGGCCGCCCGCCTGGTGCGCGTGGCGGGGTTCACGATCGGGAACGTCGCGGTCCAGGTGATCGGCAACCGCCCGAAGATCGGCCCCCGCCGCGCCGAGGCCGAGGCCGCGCTGTCCGCCGCGGCCGGCGCCCCGGTGTCCGTCTCCGCCACGACCACCGACGGCCTCGGCCTCACCGGCCGCGGCGAGGGCGTCGCCGCCATCGCGACGGCCCTGGTCGCCCCACCCGCCTGAGCCCCGGCCCTCCCGCCCGCGTGCCCGCGCGCCACGCGCCACGAGAGGTCACGACACGCGGGCGGGGTGCCTCGGTGGTCAGCGTGTCGTGACCTCTCGCCGCCCGCGCCGGGCTCAGCGCCGGGTCGCGGGGCGGGCGCGTCGGCGAGATGGCAGTGCGCGCCTGCGCGGGGCGCAGGGTGCAGAGGCGCGGAGTGTCATCTCGGCGCCGGGGTGGCCGCGGGCGCGGGCGCGGGGGTGGGCGTGGCGGCGGGCGCGGGTTCGGTGGCGCGAGCGGGGGTGGTGGGGGTGCGGGGTGGGCGGGTGGCGTAGAGGACGCCGCCGACGATCAGCGCGCCGAGGGCGAGCTCGCCGGCGGCCGGGTGCTCGTCGAAGATCAGCCAGGACGCCGCGATGCCCACCACCGGGACCAGCATGGAGAACGGGGCCACCACGCCGGAGGGGTGCCGGGCCAGCAGCGTCGTCCAGATGCCCGACCCCACGACCGTCGCGACCAGCACCGTGAACGCCAGCCCGGCCAGGGCCCATGCGGCGGTCGGCGTGCCGAGGGTGGTCAGCGAGCGGCCGATCGCCGCGGGGCCGTCGACGACCAGCGACAGCGCGAGCATCGGCAGCGGCGGCACGACGGACATCCAGAGCATGAACCGCAGCGGGCTGTCGGGGTGCGCCTGCCGGCTCGACACGTTGCCGAACGCCCAGCCGAGCCCGCCGCAGAGCGTCAGCACCACCGGCAGGAGCCCGGCGGATGCCCCGGCGCCCGCCCGCAGCAGCGCGATCCCGGCGAGCCCGCAGATGGCGACACCGACGCCCACGGCCTGCCGGACCGTGATCCGCTCGCGCAGCCACGCGGCGCCGAGCAGGACGGTGAACGGCGCGGACGCCTGGAGCACCAGCGACGCCAGGCCCGTGGGCATGCCGGTGTCCATCGCCAGGTAGAGGAACGCGAACTGCAGCACCCCGAACCCGATGCCGTAGCCGACCAGCCAGCGCACCGGCGCCTTCGGTCGGGGGACCAGCAGGATCGTGGGGACCGCGAGCACCGCGAACCGCAGCGCGACGAGGAAGAACGGCGGGAACTGCTCGAGCGACAGGTGGATCGCCGGGAAGTTCAGCCCCCAGAGCACGGCGACGAGGAGGGCGAGGAGGCGGTCGCGCAGCGGCATGCCCCGATGGTCGACCCCGCCGACCGTCCAGCACCAGCGAGAAGATCAGCAGCGACGTTGTAGCGTCGCTTCATGGACACCCGGCACCTCGCGACCCTCCGGGCCGTGCGCGACCACGGCGGCGTCACGGCCGCCGCGCGGGTCCTGCACCTGACGCCGTCGGCCGTCTCGCAGCAGCTGCGCGGGCTCGCGCGGGACGTGGGCGCGGAGGTCGTGGAGCGGGTCGGGCGCGGCGTGCGGCTGACCGGTCCGGGCCTGGCCCTCGCCGAGGCGGCGCTCGACGTCGCGGTGGCGCTCGAACGGGCCGAGGCCGCGGTCGACGCGTTCCGGTCGGCGCCGCACGGGCTGGTGCGGGTGGCGGCGTTCCAGTCCGGCGCGGAGCTGCTGCTCCCCGGGCTGCTGCGCCGGGTCGCGGGGCTCGACGGGGTGCGGGTGGAGCTCGGGGACGAGGACGTCGCCCAGGCGGACTTCCCGGCGCTCACCGCGGACTTCGACCTGGTCGTGGCGCACCGCCCCGACGACGCCCGCCGCCCCGACGACGCCCACCGACCCCACGACGTGCACCCCTGGCCCGGCGACGTCCTCGCCGTCCCGCTGCTGCGCGAGCCGCTGGACGTCGCCCTGCCCCCGGGGCACCGGCTCGCGGACCGTGACGTCCTCACCCCGGCGGACCTGGTCGACGAGCCGTGGATCGCGGTGCGGGAGGGGTTCCCGGTCGCGGGGGTGCTGGAGGCCGTCGGGGTCGCGGCCGGGGCGCCCCTGCGGGTGGTGCAGCGGTTCAACGACTTCGGTGTCGTGGAGGCCCTGGTCGCCGCCGGGCACGGCGTCAGCCTGCTGCCCCGGTACACCGCGGGGCGGCGCGGCGCGGTGCTGGTCCCGCTCGCGGGAGTGCGCGCCGGGCGCCGGGTGGACGTCCTGGTGCGCCCCGACCGGGCCGAGCGGCGGGTGGTGCGCCGGGTGCTGGACGCCCTGCGCGCCGAGGCCGCCCGGTTCGACGGGCCGCCCGACCCCGGTCCGGGCGCCCGCGACCGGTAGCCTTGACCCTCGTGAGCCTGCGCCTGTTCGACACCGCCACCCGTGAGGTGCGCGACTTCGTCCCCGTCGTCCCGGGCAAGGTCGGCATCTACCTGTGCGGTGCGACCGTGCAGGCGCCCCCGCACATCGGCCACGTGCGGTCGGTCGTGGCGTTCGACGTGCTGGTCCGCTGGCTGCGCCGCACCGGGCACGACGTCACGATGGTCCGGAACGTCACCGACGTGGACGACAAGATCCTGGCCCGGTCCGCCGAGGCGGGCGTCGAGTGGTGGGCGTGGGCGATGCAGAACGAGCGCGCCTTCACCTGGGCGTACGACGCGCTGGGCGTGCTGCCCCCGACGTACGAGCCCCGGGCCACGGGCCACGTGCCCGCGATGGTCGCGCTGATGGAGCGCCTGGTCGAGACCGGGCACGCGTACCGGGCGGGGGAGGGCGACGTCTACTTCGACGTCCGCTCGTTCGCCGAGTACGGCGCGCTGACCAGCCAGCGGCTGGACGACATGGCGCCCGCCCCCGACGGCGGCCCGACCGACAAGCGCGACCCCCACGACTTCGCGCTCTGGAAGGCCGCCAAGCCCGGCGAGCCCGCGACCGCGGCGTGGGACACCCCGTTCGGCCGCGGCCGGCCCGGCTGGCACCTCGAGTGCTCCGCGATGGCGCAGCGGTACCTGGGCGACACGTTCGACATCCACGGCGGCGGCCTGGACCTGCGGTTCCCGCACCACGAGAACGAGCAGGCGCAGTCCCGCGCGGCCGGGTACGGGTTCGCCCGGTACTGGCTGCACAACGGCTGGGTGACCCAGTCGGGCGCCAAGATGAGCAAGTCGCTGGGCAACGGGCTGCTGGTCAGCACGCTGCTCGAGACGGTGCGTCCGGCCGTGCTCCGCTACGCGCTGACCGCCGTCCAGTACCGCTCGATGCTGGAGTGGACCCCGGACACGCTCGCCGAGTCGGAGGCCACCTGGGACCGGCTGGCCGGGTTCGTGGACCGGGCGGTCGAGGTCGTCGGCGTGGTGCCCGCGGAGGAGCTCGCCGCGGCCGACCTGCCCGAGGCCTTCGGTGCCGCGCTCGACGACGACCTCAACGTCCCGCAGGCGCTCGCGGCCGTGCACGAGCACCTGCGTGCCGGCAACACGGCCCTGGCCGCGGGCGACCACGCCGCGGTCCGCGTCGAGCTGGTCGCGGTGCGCGCGATGCTCGACGTGCTCGGCCTGGACCCCGCGGGCGCGCAGTGGGGCGCCGCCCGCACCGACGACCGGCACGCGACCGCGCTCGACGCGCTCGTGCGCGCGGAGCTCGACGCCCGGGCCGCGGCCCGGGCCGCCCGTGACTGGGCCACCGCGGACGCGATCCGCGACCGACTCGCGGCCGCCGGTGTGGCCGTCGAGGACAACGCCACCGGCGCGCGCTGGTCTCTCGTCGCGCGCCAGACCACTGAGGACGAGGACTGATGGCCGGGAACTCCCAGCGCCGGGGCGCGACGCGCAAGCCGGGCAGCAAGAAGGGCATGTCCGTCGGTTCCGGCGGCAACAGCCGACGCGGGCTCGAGGGCAAGGGCCCGACGCCCAAGGCCGAGGACCGCGCCTGGCACCCCGCGGGCAAGCGCAAGGCCGCCGCCGAGCGCCGCGCCGCGACCGGGACGGGGCGCCCGTCGGGCAACCGGCCCACGGGTCGCGGGGGCGCGGCCGCGGGCCGGGCGCGCGGCGCGGGGGCGACGGAGGTCGTCTCCGGGCGGAACTCCGTCGTCGAGGCGATGCGCGCCGGGATCCCGGTGTCCGCCGTCTACATGGCGACCCGTCTGGAGGCGGACGACCGCACGCGCGAGATCCTGCGCACCGCGGCCGACGCGGGCTACCCGCTGCTGGAGGTCACCAAGCCGGAGCTCGACCGCCTCACCGACGGCTCCGTGCACCAGGGTGTCGCGATCCAGGTGCCGCCGTACGACTACCGGGACGTCGAGGACCTGCTCGACATCGCCGCGGCGAGCGACCGCGCGCCGCTGGTAGTGGCGCTCGACGGCGTGACCGACCCGCGCAACCTCGGGGCCGTGCTGCGGTCGGCGGGAGCGTTCGGCGCGCACGGCGTGCTCGTCCCCGAGCGGCGGTCCGCGGGCGTGACGGCCTCGGCCTGGAAGGTCTCCGCCGGCGCCGCCGCGCGGGTGCCGGTGGCGCGGGCCACCAACCTGGTGCGCGCGCTGGAGCGCCTGCACGAGGCGGGCTGCTTCATCGTGGGCCTCGACGGCGGCGGCGAGGTCACCGTCGGCGACCTGCCGTACTCGACGGACCCGCTGGTGCTGGTCGTCGGCTCCGAGGGCAAGGGCCTGTCCCGCCTGGTGCGCGAGCACTGCGACGCGATCGCGTCCATCTCGATCGCGTCCGACGTCGAGAGCCTCAACGCCGGCGTCGCCGCGGGCATCGCGCTCTACGAGGTCGCCCGGCAGCGCCAGGCCTGACACCGCAGGTCACCGGCCCGCACCCCGTCCTGGGGTGCGGGCCGGTGCGCGTGGCCGGACGATGGGCCGCATGACTGCTGACAGCACCGACCCCGTCGCCACCGTCGCCGCGCTGCTGCGCGACCACCGCCTGGGCGTCCTGACCACCGTCGCGCCCGACGGCACCCTGATCGCCCGCCCGATGGCGCTGCAGGAGGTGGAGTTCGACGGCGACCTGTGGTTCTTCGCGGAGCGCGGGTCCCGCAAGGCCGCGCACGTCGCCGCGCACCCGGGCGTGAACGTCGCGGTCGGCTCCGGCGCGACGTGGGTGTCGCTCGCGGGGACCGCCGAGGTCGTCACCGACGTCGCGAAGAAGCGCGAGCTGTGGAGCGCCGCGGTCGAGGCGTGGCTCCCGGAGGGGCCGGACTCCCCGGAGTCGGTCCTGCTGCGGGTGCGCGCCGACTCGGCCGAGTACTGGGACGCGCCCGGCGGCCGGGTGGCGACGCTGCTCAGCTTCGTGAAGGCGAAGGTCACCGGCGACCGGCTCGAGGGGACGAACGAGACCGTCGAGCTTCTGACGGGCCCGCCCGGGGTCAGTCGCGGACGACCGGGATGGTGTCCGTGTCCTCGCGGAGGTCCGCCGCCGAGACGCCGAGCACCGACTCCTCGTCGGGGCGGTTCGGCAGGATGTCCTGCACGTAGGACGCGACGGCCTCGCGCATCGGGACGTCCCGGCCCTGGCCCTCGGACAGGAACCACCGGTGGTCCAGCAGCTCGTGGTACAGCTGCGCGGGCTCGAAGCTTGGGCGCAGGGCGCGGGGCACGGCGCGGACGGCGGGCTCGAACACCTCGGTGAGCCAGTCGTGCGCGACGAACGTCTCGTCGTCGTTCTGCCGGTCGGTCGCGGCGCGGAACTGGTCGAGGTCGTTGAGCAGCCGGCGGGCCTGGTTCTCCTGCACGTCCAGGCCGGTGAGCCGCATGAGCCGGCGGGAATGGTGCCCGGCGTCGACGACCTTCGGCTGGATCCGCACGGAGGTGCCGTCGAGGTCGGTGGTGATGTCGAGCTCGCCGACGTCGAAGCCGAGGTCGTTCAGCCGCTCGATGCGGGCCTGCACGCGCCACCGCTCGTTCAGGCCGAACGACTCGGCGGTGGTGAGCGCGGTCCAGAGCTCGTGGTACCGCTCGACGAGCATCTCGCCGATGGCGACGGCGTCGACCTCCTCCTCGAGGAACTCGCCGGCCTGCAGGTCCATCAGCTCGCCGATGATGTTGACCCGCGCGACCTCGAGGTCGTACGACCGCTGCCCGACGGTGAGCGTGTCGTGCAGGTCGCCGGTCTCGGCGTCCACGAGGTACGCGGCGAACGTCTCGGCGTCGCGGCGGAACAGGGTGTTCGACAGCGACACGTCGCCCCAGTAGAACCCCGCGAGGTGCAGCCGGACCATGAGGACGGCGAGCGCGTCGATGAGGCGCGTGGCGGTGTCGGGGCGCAGCGCCTGGCTGAACAGGGCGCGGTACGGCAGCGAGAACCGCAGGTGCTGGGTGATCAGCACGGCCTCGAGCGGCTCGCCGTCGGGGGAGGTGCGGCCGGTGATGACGCCGACCGGGTCCACGCTCGGCACGTCGAGCTTGCTCAGCTGCCGCAGCAGCTCGTACTCGCGGTAGGCGACGGTCTCGCCGATCTCCTTGATCGCGATGACCCGCCCCGACAGCCGCGCGAACCGCACGGTGTGCCGGGAGATGCCGCGGGGGAGCGCGGCGAGCTGGTCCGCGGGCCAGTCGGCGAGCGGCACGTCCCAGGGCAGGTCGAGGAGCGCCGGGTCGGGCGCGGCCGCGGTGATCTGCAGGCGCGTGCGAGGAGTCATGGAACCGATTCTCCCATCGGACGACGACGGGGCGGGACCGCGTACGTGCCGGTCCCGCCCCGTCGTCGTGGAGGTGCTGTGCGTCAGACGGAGATGCGCTCGCCCGAGCCGGCGTGGAACAGGTGCTGCTCGCCGGTGCGGATGCGGACCCAGATCTGCTCGCCCTTGGCGGGGACCTGGCGGGGGTCGACGCGCACGATGACCTGCGAGTCGCCGGCACCGGAGGTGACCGACGCGGCGCCGGCCTCGCCCACGAGGGCGCCGTAGACGAACGCGTCGGAGCCGAGCTCCTCGACGATGTTCACGACGACCGGCAGCGCGTCCGGGGTGCCCTCGGGGACGACGTCCAGCGCCTCGGGGCGGAACCCGATGGTGATGGAGCTGTTGTCGTCCGCGGCGAGCTGGCCCAGGGCCGAGCGCGGCACGGCGATGCCGGCGGAGCCGACCGTCGCGACGCCGTCGACCAGCGGGAAGGTGCCGATGTTCATGGCCGGGGAGCCGATGAAGCCGGCGACGAACACGTTGGCCGGGGTGTCGTACATGTCGCGCGGGGTGCCGACCTGCTGCAGGAGGCCGTCCTTGAGGACCGCGATGCGGTCGCCCATGGTGAGCGCCTCGGTCTGGTCGTGCGTGACGTAGACCGTGGTGACGCCCAGGCGGCGCTGGAGCGAGGCGATCTGCGTACGCGTCTGGACGCGGAGCTTGGCGTCGAGGTTCGACAGCGGCTCGTCCATGAGGAACACGCGCGGCTGGCGGACGATGGCGCGGCCCATCGCGACACGCTGCCGCTGGCCGCCCGAGAGCGCCTTCGGCTTGCGGTCGAGGTACTGGGTGAGGTCGAGGATCTTGGCGGCCTCCTCGACGCGGGTGCGGATCTCCGCCTTCGGGGTGCCGGCGATCTTGAGCGCGAAGCCCATGTTGTCGGCGACCGTCATGTGCGGGTACAGCGCGTAGTTCTGGAACACCATCGCGATGTCCCGGTCCTTCGGCTGGACGTCGGTGACGTCGCGGTCCCCGATGAGGATCCGCCCGCCGTTGACGTCCTCGAGGCCCGCGAGCATGCGCAGGGAGGTGGACTTGCCGCAGCCCGAGGGGCCGACGAGGACGAGGAACTCGCCGTCCTCGATGTGCAGGTCGAGCGCGTCCACCGCGGGACGCTCCGTGCCGGGGTAGACCCGGGTGGCCTTGTCGAACGTGACCGTAGCCATGGTTCATCGATCCCTTCACCGGCAGGTACGTGCCGGACGATCCGTCGTGAAGAGTGTCAGAGTGTCTTCGCTGACACGGGTCGAGGGAGGTCGGGCGACCCCCCTCGGTCCACGGTCATCCTGCCACAGAAGGCTGACCGGCGGGGATGGCCGCCGGTGTCAGTTGAGGACGACGGTGACGTCGTCGCCCCAGCCGACCAGGTCGCCGCGGTGGCCCCAGACCTGGCGCACCTCCGGCGGGAGCCGGGTCGCCCACGCGGGCCGGCCGGAGCCGAGGTCGAACGCCGCGAGCGAGAGGCCCAGGCCGCCGTCGGGCGGGACGGCGAGCTCGCCGCCGACCCACCTCGCGCTGTCGTCCTCGGGGGCGCCGACGGTGAACCCGGCCTCCGTGAGCCGGTCCGCCCGCGCGACCAGCAGCACGCGCCGGCCGTCGGTCATCAGGCCGCCGCCCACCTCCGAGGAGGCCGCCACGGGCGTCCGCCACAGCTCGCGCCCGGTGCGCACGTCGAGCGCGCTGACGCCGTCGCCGTCCGCGGCGTACAGCACGTCGTCGAGCAGCACGGCCGCACCGTCCGTCCACCGGGGCCGGGCGACCGACCACAGCTCGTCGCCGGACGGCACCTGGACGGCCGTGAGCAGGCGCCCCTCGCCCGGGCGGCTCGTGATCAGGAGCTCGGTGTCCGGGGCGCTGCCGTCGTCGACCCCCAGGTAGATCGGCTGCCCGGCCAGCGGGAACAGCTCCGCCCCGGTGTCGTCGAGCACGACGAGCCCGGCGCCGGACGCCGCCAGGTGGCCGGTGCGGGTGACCACGAGGTAGTCCGTGCCGCCGACCTGCCGGGTGCCGTCGGCGGCGTCGAACGCCCAGCCGCCGATGTCGCCCTGCACCACGACCCGACCGGCGTCGGCGAACACCGTCGGCGGGTACGCGGTCTGCTCGGACCCGGTGCCGCGGTCGAGTGGCTCGGTCGTGCGCCACAGCGGCGTCGCGTCCGGGTCGTCGGGGGCGTCGGGCGCGGCCCGGACGTCCCACGCCGTGACCTCGAGCGTCCCGGCGACCACGGACGCCAGCACCTGCAGCCCCCCGCCGCCCGCCCAGGACGACATCGGCGGCACCGGGCGGCTCGACCGCACCTCCCCGGACGCGGCGTCGACGGACACCAGGCGCGCGGCGGCGGGCGGGCCGGCCGTCCAGCGGTCGTCCGACGCGGCGGGGTCGGACGCCGACCGGTCGAGGACCAGGCAGCGCACGGTGGTCACCGGCGGGGCGCCGCCGTCGCACGACGGGTACTCGAGCCCGATGTCGGGCGCGGCGGCCCCGGGGTCCTCGAGGGAGGTGGACCAGACGGTCGCCCCGTCCGCACCGACCGCGATCAGGTCCCGCGCGTCGTCCCACGGCGGCGTCGTGACCCCGATCCGCAGGTCGCCCGCGTCCAGGCCGGTCATCGACACGGCCGCGAGGTCGCCGTCGAGCACCCGGCCGACCGGCAGCCGGGGGTCGACGTCGCGGAGCACGCCCTCGACCTCCTGCCGGGCGGTCACCCGGTCCCGCTCGCGGGCGTCGAGGACGACCTGGGTGCCGACCACCGCCGCGACCAGGACGACCGGCACCGGCCACCAGCGCAGCGCCGCGCGCCGACGCCGCGCGACCCGGGCGGCGTGCGCGGCGTCGGCGTCCGGGTCGGTGCCCGGGTCGGCGCCCGGGTGGAGCCCCGGGTCGGCGCGCCGACGCCCGTCGCCGGGCGCGCCCGCGGTGACGTCGACGACCTCGACGTCCTGCATGGCGTCCCGCGGGGCCCTGCTCATGCGGGCAACCTATGCCCCGGCGGGCGCTCCCGGGAGGGGTTCGCCGGACAGGTCCGCGACGAGCCCGGCGAGCAGGTCCGCGACGTCCTGCGGCTCGGGGAACCGGAACCGGGCCACCGTGTCCCCGGGGCCGACCTTCAGGGTGACCCCGTCCGCGCCGAGGGCCTCGAACGCGTGCTCGTCGGTGACGTCGTCCCCGGCACTCAGCACCGTGCGCGCGCCGAGCTCGTCGCGCAGCGCGACCAGCGCCGCGCCCTTGTCGGCGTCGAGCACCGACACCTCGACGACCTTCTTGCCGTGCAGCACCTTCGACCCGAGGCGCCCGCCGACCACGAGGGCGTCGCGCTCGGCCTCGTCCCCGACGGCCGGGTCGGCCATCCGGGTGTGCACCGCGACGGCGGCGGGCTTCTGCTCGACCCAGACGCCGTCGCGGCCGCGGGCGACCGCCTGCATCTCGGCGCCGAGACGGTCGAGCCGGTCCTGCTGGTCGTCGGTCAGGGTGATGACGTCGGCGTCCAGGCCGTGCGCGCCGACCCGGGACCGCTCGGCCCCGTGGCTGCCGATCAGCACGGTGCCCGGCGGCACGTCCGCGAGGCGGTGCAGGTCGCCGGTCGGGCGGCCGGACACCAGGGCGAGCCGCACGACGTCGGCGTGGCGCGCGAGGTCGCGCAGCGCCGCCACGGCGTCGGGCAGGATCCGGGAGGCCTCCGGGTCGTCCTGCAGCGGGGCGAGCGTGCCGTCGAAGTCCAGCGCGACGAGCAGCGGCAGGCGCGCCGGGTCGGCGACGACCTCCCGGAGCAGCGCGCGCAGGGCGGGGCCGTCGTGCGCCGCGGGGTCGTCGTGCGCCGGGTGGTCGCCGTGCGGTGCGGGGGCCCCGGTCACCGGGCCTCCTCCTCGCCGGTGCGGCCGCGCACGGGCACGGCCGTCAGGACGGACAGGAACGAGTCCGACCAGTGCGCGACGTCGTTCTCCAGCACGCGGCGGCGCAGGCGGCGCATCCGCTTGCGGGCCTCGCGCGGGTCGATGTTCGCGGCGTGCTGGATCGCGTTCTTCAGCCCGGCGATGTCGTGCGGGTTCACCAGGATGGCCGCGCCGCCGAGCTCGTCCGCGGCGCCGGTGAACTCGCTGAGCACCAGGGCGCCGCGGTCGTCGGAGCGGGCGGCGATGTACTCCTTCGCCACCAGGTTCATGCCGTCGCGCAGGGCGGTGACCAGCATGACGTCCGCCGCGAGGTAGAGCGCCGCCATCTCCTCCATCGGGTAGGAGTGGTGCAGGTAGTGCACGGCGGCGTGGCCGAGCTCGCCGTACTCGCCGTTGATCCGGCCGACCAGCACCTCGACGTCGTCGCGCAGCTGTTGGTACGCGCCGACGTTCTCCCGGCTGGGGGAGGCGACCTGGACCAGCGTCGCGTCCGCCACCGTCAGCCGGCCGTCCTCGAGGAGCTCGCCGAACGCCTTGATCCGGTGCCGGATGCCCTTGGTGTAGTCGAGCCGGTCGACGCCGAGCAGCAGCACCTCGGGGTCGCCGAGCTCGTGCCGGATCTCCTTCGCCCGGGCCTGGACCTCGGGGGTGCGCGCGAGCCGGTCGAACGCGTGGGAGTCGATCGAGATGGGGAACGCCGCGGCGCGCACGTGCCGCTCGGTGCGCCCGTCGCCGTCGGTCAGCGTGATCATCTGGCCGCGCGTCGACTTGTCGGTCAGGCGTCGGACCACGCGGACGAAGTTGGCGGCGTCGCCGCCGCGCTGGAACCCGATGAGGTCCGCGCCGAGCAGCCCCTCGACCACCTGGAGCCGCCACGGCAGCTGGGCGAAGATCTCCAGCGGGGGAACGGGATGTGGTGGAAGTAGCCGATCCGCACGTCGGGGCGCAGCTCGCGCAGGTACCGCGGGACCAGCTGCAGCTGGTAGTCGTGCACCCACACCGTGGCGCCGGGCGCGGCCTGCTCGGCGGCGGCGTTCGCGAACCGGCGGTTGACCCGCTGGTAGGCGTCCCACCACTGCCGGTGGAACGTGGGCGGCTGGATCACGTCGTGGTACAGCGGCCAGAGGGTGTCGTTCGAGAACCCCTCGTAGTACAGCGTGAGGTCGTCCTCGGTGAGCTTCACCGGCACGAGGCGCATGTCGTCGGCGTCGAACGGCTCGAGCTCGAGGTCGGCCGAGCCGCCCCACCCGACCCACGCGCCGTCGGAGTTCTGCACCACCGGCTCCAGGGCGGTCACGAGACCGCCGGGCGACCGGGTCCAGCTCGGCTTGCCGTCGTCGCCCAGCGTCACGTCGACCGGAAGCCGGTTGGCGACGACGACCAGGTCATAACCAGCAGATGTCACGGATCCATCAGCTCCTTGGTGTCGTCCTGACGATAACGTGACCCGGCGCCGACCGCCCGGGATGCGGGCCCCCGCCGCGCGCCGACGCCGGACGCCGCCGGGCGGCGGATACCGTGCCGTCATGGAGCGCGTGGGGCTGTCACCGGGCGCCGAGGTCGGCGGGTACACGATCCTGGCGCCGCTCGGTTCCGGCGGCATGGGCACGGTCTACCGGGCCGTCGACGGCGGCGGTACGGCGGTCGCGCTCAAGCTGCTGCACCCGCACGTCGGCGCCGACCCGTCCTCCCGGGAGCGGCTGCGGCGCGAGGTGGTCGCCCTCCAGCGGCTGCGGCACCCGGGCGTCGCGGCAGTGCTCGACGCGGAGGCGGACTCGACCGAGGCGTTCCTGGTCACCGAGCTCGTCCCGGGCCTCGACCTGGCCGAGCACGTCCGCCAGCGCGGCCCGCTCGACGCCGCGGAGCTGCTGCGGGTCGCCGAGGGGCTGAGCGACGCGCTCGCCGCGGTGCACGCCGCCGGGGTCGTGCACCGCGACCTCAAGCCGTCCAACGTCCTGGTCACGCCCGACGGGCCCGTGCTGATCGACTTCGGCATCGCGCAGTCCGTGGACGAGACCCGCGTGACGTCGACCGGGTTCGTCGTCGGGACGCCCGGCTACCTCGCGCCCGAGCTGGTCGACGGCGCGGAGCCGACCGCGACCACGGACTGGTGGGGCTGGGCCGCGCTGCTCGCCTACGCCGCCACCGGTCGCGCCCCGTTCGGCACCCGCCCGCTCGAGGCGGTGCTGGTCCGCACCCGCAGTGGCGACGCGGACCTCGCGGGCCTCGGGCCGGTGACGGCCGGCGCCCTGTGGGACGCGCTCGCCCCCGACCCGGCCGACCGCGCGGAGCCCGCCCAGGTGGTGGCAGCGCTCGCGGAGGCCGCGCGCCGCGGGGAGCGGTACTCGGCCGAGGCGGCCACCGAGGCGATCGCGGCCGGCACGGTCGCCGGGGTGGCCGGCGCCGCCGGGGTGGCCGGGACCGCCGCCGTGGCCGGGACCGCCGGGACCGCGGCCGGCGGGACGGTCGCCTTCGGGGCCGCCGCCCCAGCCGACGGCGCACCGACGCTCCGCCAGCCCGCCGGGGACGCGTACCGTCGCGGCGGTCCCGCGACGGGGGAGACGGCGGTGCTCGGCGCCCCTGCCGGCCCCGGCGGCTCTGGCGACACCGACGACACCGACGACCCCCGCGGCTGGACCGAGCCCGCCGTGGGCACCGCCGTCCTCGCGCCGACGGCCGGACCGGCGCGCGACGGGGCCACCCGGGCGATCCGCACCGACGCCCCGCCGTCGGTCCCGCCCCGCGGGTGGGACGACGACGCGCCGACCCGCGCGTGGGACGCCCGCGGCGCCGACGACGACCGCGGCGACGACGGCACGGAGCAGTGGCCCGACCCGCGCGGGCAGGTGCTCCCGCCCGTGCCGCCGGAGCCGCCGCGCCGCACCGGGACCCTGCTGGCCCTGGGGCTGCTCGCGGTCGCCGCGGCCGCCCTGCACCCCGGGCTCGCCCTGCTCGTCCTCGCCCCCCTGCTGCTCGTTGCCCGGACGGTCGGCTCGGTCGGCGACGCGCTCGCCCGGCGCCGCGAGCGGGCCGGCGCCCGGCGGACCGACGGCCTGCGCGCCGTCGCATCGAGCCCGTGGCACCTGCTGCGTGCCCTGGTGACCGTGGTGCCGTCGCTCCTGGTGGCCGCGAGCGTCGTCGTCATCGTGCTCGGCGTGGGCTGGTGGCTCGTCGCGACGGGCGCGGTCGACGTCGGCCCGCTGCGCGCCGCGGACGGCAGCCCCACCGGCGCGGCGACCTCGGTGCTGCTCGCCGCGGCGACCGCCGCCGGGCTGCTCGCCCTGTGGTGGGGGCCGCTCGCCCGGACCACCCGCACCGGCGCCCGGTGGCTGCTCGCCGGGGTCGCGCCCGGTCGGGGCGGCGCCGTGGTCGTCGTGCTGCTCGCGCTGGCCGGCGCCGGGGCGCTCGCGGCGCTCGCGGTCACCGGGTCGCCCGTCGACTGGGCCCCGCTGCCGGAGCCGGCGCTGCCCGCGGCGCCCTGACCCTGCCGGGGGTGCCGCCGCGGTGCCCGCCGGGGCGAGAAGGCCCAGCCCCGTCCCAGGGCGACGCCGTACCCTGGGCGGCATGACCGGGACGGGGCACACGCGTGCGCGCGCCACCGCGACGGCCGCCACGCTCCCGCTGCTGGCGCTCGTCGGCTCGCTGCTCGCGCTCGGCGGGTCGCTCTGGCTCGGTGCCGCGCGCAGCGTCGTCCACCACTGCCTGACGGTCGACGGCCCGCTCGCGCTGCTCGGCGTGCGGCTCGAGCTCCTCCAGGACGTCGCGGACTGCCCCACGGGCACGCTCGCGCTGACGCCGGCCGCCTCGCACGGCGCGGTGCTCGCCCTCGGCCTCGTCGTGCCGGTGGCCGCCGCGAACGCGGCGCTCGGCCTGCTGGGCCTGGGGCTGACGGCCCTCCTGCTGCGCGCCTCGCGCACCGTCCGCGCCGTGCTCGGCGCCGTCGTGCACGTGCTCCCGGCGCCCCGGTCCGCGGGCCCCGTGCCCGCCGCCCGGGCCGTGCCGCGCTGGCACGTCGACCTGGTGCGACCGACCGACCTGGTCCGCGCGCTGCACCCGCACCGGGGCCCGCCCGTGGCGCTCGCCTGAGCCCACCACCCGGACCGCACGAAGGCAGGACCCATGACCGGCAGCACCAGCAGCACCCCGAGCCCCGGCCAGGCGGCTCGACCCGGCAAGAACGAGCGGCGCGACGCCGCACGCGAGCAGGCCCGCATCCTGCGCGAGAAGCAGATGAAGCGCGACAAGCGGAACAAGGTCATCGCGATCACCGTGTTCGGGGTCGCGGTGCTCGCGCTCCTGGGCGTGGGCGCGTACATCTTCAGCCAGCGTGCGCAGACGGCGTCGCTGCCGGAGTACGACGACATCCCGCTGAGCGAGGTGACGTCGGCTCCGTCCGCCGCGCTGGACGGCGGCGGGTTCGCCTTCTCGGCGGACGGCATCGGCGACGTCGACGACACGCTCCCCCGCGTGGACGTCTACCTGGACTACATGTGCCCCGCCTGCGGCAGCTTCGAGGCCACGAACGGGGAGAACCTCGTCGACCTCGCGGCGGGCGGCGAGCTGCACGGTCGTCTACCACCCGATCGCGATCCTCAACCGGTTCTCGCAGGGCAGCGGCTACTCCACCCGGTCCGCCGCGGCGGGCGTGCTGATCGCCGAGGAGGCGCCGGACGCGTTCCAGGCGTTCACGCAGCAGATGTTCGCGTCCCAGCCCGCCGAGGGCACGCCCGGGCTGAGCGACACCGAGATCGCGGACATCGCCCGCGACACCGGGGTCCCCGACGCCGTCGCCGACCGCATCGCCGACGGCACCGCCCTCGACGACTTCGGCCAGTGGGTCACCTCGGCGACCAACGAGGTCAGCGCCGACGCCGACCTCGTGAACCCGCAGTCCGGCAACTTCGGCACGCCGACCATCACGATCGACGGCACGTTCTGGGGCGGCGACTGGACCGACCCGGCCAACCTGCTGGCGGCCATCGGCTAGTCGCGACGCAGCCCCCGAGGGCCCCCGCGACGCCGACCACCGGTCGGCCGCGCGGGGGCCCTCGTCCGTCGGGGCCGTCCGTGGACTCGCGCCCGGTACGCTGGTCGCCGCGCCCGCGGGCGCACCCGCCTCCTTAGCTCAGCTGGCCAGAGCAGCTGTCTTGTAAACAGCAGGTCGTCGGTTCGAATCCGACAGGGGGCTCCGCTCCGCTCCGCCGTCCTCCCGCTCCGCCGTCCACCCGCGTCCTACCCTGGCCGGCATGACCCGGCGCGCGATCATCGTCCACGGCACCGGCGGCCACCCGGACGCGGTCTGGTACCCCTGGCTCGCGGGCCGCCTGTCCGCGCGCGGCTACGTCGTGGACCGCCCGCACCTCCCGGGGCTCAACGTCGAGCCGGTCGCGCGGACGCTGCCCCGGCTGCTCGACGCCCGCACCCTCGACGCGGACACCGTGCTGGTCGGGCACTCCGGAGGAGCGGCGCTGCTGCTGGCGGTCCTGGAGCACCTCGACGGGCCGGTCGCGCAGGCGGTGCTGGTCGCGGGGTACAGCACGCGGCCGAACGACGCGGACGAGCCGGTGCTGCAGGAGTCGTACGACTGGGACCGGGTCCGGGCGAACGCCGGGGACCTGGTGCTGGTGAGCTCGGTGCGGGACCCGTACGGCTGCGACGCCGAGCAGGGTCGCGCGATCCTGGACCGGGCCGGCGGGACGCTGGTGGTGCGCGACGACGGGCACTTCGGGGACGTGGACCAGCCGTACGGCACGTTCCCGCTGCTGGACCGGCTGATCCTCTGAGGGCGGGACGGCTCAGATCCGGGGCCCGGTGGCCGAAGGGGTACCGCAAGCAGCACCGTACCGACGCAGGAGACCCCAGGAGACCGACATGACCCTCACGCTGGCCGCGCGCCCGAGCCCGCTCACCCGTGCCGTCGTCGAGCACGCCCGCTCGTGCGACCGACCCGGCTGGCGGCTGGACACGAGCCCGCGGCGGTTCGGTCTCGTCGTCGCGCGGTGCACCCGGTGCGGGACGCAGGAGTGGCGCGCCCGCTGACACCGGCGGCTGACCCCGCGGCGACCGACCCGGAGCCACCCGGTCGTGGTCACCCGTCCGGGTGCATGAAGAAGCCCTCGACCGCGCAGGGGGCAGGCGATCGAGGGCAAGAGAACTGTAACCCACGATCGCGCGCCGCGGACACGTCCGTCACCCGTTCGGATGCCAACCACCCGGTCGGAGTGCCTGGCCAGCGGCGACGCGGTCAGCCCTGGCTCGCGCTGTAGCCGCGTCCGGGCCAGTACGGCCACTCCTCGAAGTGCTCGACCCGGCCGTCGGGCGCGAACTGCAGCACCCAGAGGTCGGTGTACTCCTGCGGCTCGTCCCCGGTGTAGCGGACCAGCGCACGCACGACGGCGTCGCGCCCCTCGACGGCGACCACCCACGCCGACATCGTGAACGGCTCGGGGTCGGACCAGAAACCCCGGACGGCGGGCAGGCCCTCCAGCGGCGGCTCGTACGGCGAGCGCAGGTAGCGGACGTCCTCGGTGAACAGCGTGCCGAGCGCGGCGGTGTCGTCGGCCCGCCACACCCGCTCGTAGGCCTCGACCCAGCGCAGCACGTCCGTGCGGTCCATGGCGTCTCCTCGTCGAGCGGTCAGGCCCTGCCGGTCTCCTCGAGCAGCCGCAGGGCCGCGGTGACCCGCGGGTTGCGGCCGGGGTCGGCGTCGATGCCGAGCGTGGCGTAGACGCCGTTGATGTGGTTCTGCACGGACTTCTCGGTGATGCGCAGGGCCTCGCCGATGCCCGCGTTGGACAGGCCCTGCGCGAGCAGCCGCAGCACGGAGTACTGGCGGTCGGTGAGCCGCGCGACGGCGGACCCGGCGCGCGGCGCCATCCGGTCGAGCAGGGTCGGGTCGAGCGTCGTGCGCCCCGCGGCGGCGGCCTTGATCGCGGTGACCAGGGTCTGGGCGCTGGTCGAGGACGTCTTCGACAGGTACGACCAGCCGGCCGCCACGTCGGGGGGCAGGTCCAGCAGCAGGTCCATCGCGTCGTGCGCGGAGAGCAGCAGGATCCCCAGCCCGGGCTGGCTGCGCCGGAGCGTGACGCCGAGCGCGATGCCGTTGCCGTCGGGCAGGTCGATGTCGAGCACGGCGACGTCGGCGGCGCCCGGTCGCAGCGCCGCGAGACCCTCGCGGACGGTGCCGACCGAGGCGACCACGCGGACGCCCTCGGTGGCGCCGAGCGTGAGCTCCAGCATCGACCGGAAGAGTGGTTGGTCCTCGACGACGACCACACGGGTCACCTCGGGTGCGATTTCGGACATCCTGGACAGTATGGTCGGTCCCGGCCCGCAACGCGGGAGTCGGCGCGCGGACCCGGTCCGCCTGGACGGGTGGTGACGGATGCCGACGGCAGTGATCCGGACCGCCGCCGCGCTCCGCGCCGACCGCCGCACCCTGCTGCTCGCCGCGGGCACCGTGATGTCGGCGTTCGCGATCGGTGCCGCCGTGCAGACCGCGTGGGTGTTCGGCAACCAGGGCGGCGACGTCCCCGTGCTCGCGCGGATCGGCGCGAACCTGACGGCCGTCGTGGCGATGCTGGTGATCCTCGCGGTGACCGGGGTGTCGCTGCCGCAGCGCGGGGCGCTGACGATGTCCGCGGGCGTGCTCGGCGCCGGCGTGACCGCCTCCGGCGTGCGGTTCGCGTCCCAGCTGCTGCTGGACGTCTACGTCGACCCGCCGCAGCGGGTGATCGTCGCCGAGCTGGCCAGCGGCGCGACCGTGGCGTGGATCGCCGCGAGCATGGGCCTGGCGGCGATGCTGTCCCAGCGCAACCTGCGCCTCGAGGTGACGAACGCCGCCCAGGACCGGCTGCGGATCGAGCTGGCGCTCCAGGCGCTGCAGCACGAGGAGGTCCGGGTCCGCCGCGAGGTCGCCGAGGGGCTGCACGGCAGCATGCAGCAGCGTCTCGTGCTGATCGTCGCCCGGCTGGACGGCCTGCTGAGCGGGCTGGGGGAGCGGGCGACGGAGGCGGACCTGACGATCCTGCGGGAGGTGCGCGCGGAGATCGAGACGGTTCGGGAGGCCGACGTCCGGGCGACCAGCCGGATGCTCTACCCCGACCAGCTCGAGGTCGGGATGGTGCCGGCGATCCGGGCGCTGCTCGGCCGGATCCCGACGGCCGTGAACACGCGCCTGGGTGTCACCGACGAGGTCCGGGTGCTGGACGACCCGACCGCCTCCCGCCTCACCCGCAGCGAGCGGCTGCTCGCGGTGCGGGTGGTCGAGGAGGCCATCTCGAACGCGCTGCGCCACGGCCGCGCGGAGGTGGTGGACGTCCGGGTCTCGCTGGTCGACGACTCCCTGGAGCTGCGGGTCTCGGACGACGGCCGGGGGTTCGGCGACGAGGCGGGGGTGCCGTCCGGGACGGCCCGCCTGGCCGACCGGCTGCGGCTCGCCGGGGGCGACCTGCGGGTGTCCTCGGTGCCCGGGGACGGCACCCAGGTGGTCGCCCGCCTTCCGGTGGAATCGCTCCGGGCGGCACCGCTGTGACCTGCGACGCCAGGATTTCACCCACACGCTTTGTCTGATTTGCCCGGATACCGGTTGCTCGGTGGAGGCACCCGTGCGGGTGGGTGGGTGGTGGCACCCAGAAAGCGCCTCCCCGGCCGGTGGCACCCGGCCCTACTGTGCGCGAGCCACGTCGCCGGGACTCCCCTGCTCCGACGACCGGCGGACGCGTGAGGTGCTCTGGCGCCACGGACGCGTCGGTCACCGTCAGCCGTCCCCGAGGAGCCTCCGCATGTCCACGTCCACCGCCACCAAGCGCCCCACCCTGCGTCGCAAGGTCGTCGCGCTGACCGTCGCCGGTCTCGGCATCGCCGGCCTCGGTCTGGCGTCCGCCGCCCAGCTCAACCTGACCGCCGGCGCGCTCGGGGCGGGCACCACCGTCGTCGCGTCCTGCGACTCCGACGGCGTCGCGGTCGCGTTCACCAACGCGTTCGCCGCCGCCGCCAAGGGCTACACCGTCACCGAGGTCAAGCTGTCCGGCGTGGCCGCCGGCTGCGCGGGCCAGACCGTCAAGGTCGACCTGCTCAACACCGACCCGGCCGACGGCTCGACCGGCGCCTCGCTCGGCCAGGTCACCGGCACCGTCGCCGCCAGCGGCGGCTCCGTCACGCTGGCGGTCCCGGGCTCGGTCAAGGCGGCCGACGTCAAGGGCGTCGCGGTCGTCATCGCCAGCTGACGGACGCACCATCCGCGCGCGGCACGCCACGACGGCCGGTGCGGGCAGCCCCCCTGCCCCGCACCGGCCGTCCGGCGTGCCCGCACGCGTCCGGGGGGCGATCGGCTGGCTCGGCACCGCCGCGGTCGTGGCGGTGCTGGTCTGGTTCGGCTGGCCCAGCACGCTCGGGGGCTGCACGACCCTGACGATCGTCTCCGGCCTGTCGATGGAGCCCACCTACTCCACCGGGGACCTGGTCGTGTCCCGGTGCGGGGTGCCCGACGAGGGCGACGTGGTCGTGTACTCGCCGCCCGACGCGACCGACGGCCGGATCATCCACCGCGTCGTCGGCGGCGACGCGGCGGACGGCTGGATCATCCAGGGCGACAACAACGACTTCCTCGACCCGTGGCGCCCGCATGCCGAGGACGTGCTCGGCATCGCCCGGTGGCACGTCCCCGGGCTCGGCAAGGTCGCGACGGTGCTGCTCGACCCGTGGACCTGGGCGTCGCTGGTCGTCGTGGCCGGCGGCGTGCTGCTCTGGCCGACCCGGCCCGACGACGACCCGGACGACGACCCGGACGACGCCCCGGACGACGCCCCGGAGCCCGCGTGACCGCGATGGGCCGCCGGCGCGGCCTGGCGCTGGCCGCCCTCGGCCTGGTGGTGCTCGCGGTCGTCGTGCTCGCCCTGCGCCCCGCGAGCGCCGCGCGCCTGCCGCTGACCGGCGCGCAGATCATGACCGCGCGCGCCGCGCCGTGCTCGTCGGCGTCGATCGGGGCGGCCGCGGGCGGCACCGGCACCGGCTCGACGCAGGTGGTGCTGACCGGGGTGCCCGAGGGCTGCCGCGGGCGTGCCGCGACCGTCCGGCTGTTCGCGGCCGACGGGACGGCCCTGGCCGCCGCGGACACCGCTGTCACGCTGGCGGCGGCGGCGAGCACGACCGTCACCGTCCCGTCCTACGCGCCCGCCCGGGTCGGCGGGGTGGCGGTGACCGTCGGGACGTGGTCGCTGCCGACGACGTGGACCGCACCGTCCGGCTCGGTGGCCGGACCGGTCACCCCCGGCGCCGGCACCGCGTTCGGCCCGGTCACCTGGAGCCAGGTCGCGTCGTCCGGGACGCAGGCGTGCGTGTCCGTGCCGGTCTCCGCGGCGCCCGGCACGCCGTGGCGGGTCGACCTGCACCTCGACCAGCGCCCGTTCAACGGTCTGACGTCGGGCGCCGGGTTCGTGGTGAGCCCGTGGTGGGCGCGCCTGGCGTCCACCACCCCCGTCGCCGGCGTCGTCTCCGTGGTCGGTGGACCGGGGTACGAGACGCTCGCCGCGGGCCAGTCCGTGACCGTCACGGCCTGCCACTACGACCTGCCCGTGCCGGCGTACGACCCGGCGCTGGCCTACTCCCAGACGATCGGCACCCCGACCGGCAGCGGCGCGTACGCGTGCCTGCCCGTGACGGTGGGCGTCTCGGGCACCCCGCAGTTCTTCGCGGGCTGGCGGACCGACGTGGACCTCGCGCCGCTCGTCGCGTGGATGACCGCGCGGGGCGGCGCGCCCGACCTGCGGACCGTGTCCGTGCCGGGCAGCTTCGCGGCGGAGTCCCGGGGGGCGGGCGTGGTCCGGGTGACGCCGACCGGGTGGGACACCTGGGGCGTCCGCGACGACACCGCCCGCGCGTTCCAGGTCTGCGTGCGCTCCTGACCCGCGCGACCGGGTGGCGCCGGTCGTCCCGGGATCGCCCGGACGGGTGGTTCCGCCCCGGGGTGCTCAACGCGCGCCCCCGCCCGACGATGGGGGCACCAGGTCGACGGATCGACCTGGTGTTGTTCCACGGAGGGGGCGCCGATGGCGCACGAGCGCACCCGCGCGCGCCGCGCGGCAGGAGTCACCCTGGCGTGGCTGGGGTGCGCCGGCCTGGCGGTCTCGATGGCCCGCGCCGCGACCTGGGACGGCACCGCCGCTGCCCCCGCCGGCGCCTGCGTGGTCAGCCGGATCGAGGTGGGCTACGACATCGACTACGTCGCGGCGCTCGGCGGCTACGGCGTGACGGGCGCCGCCCTGTCCGACGTGCCCGCGGGCTGCGCGGGCCGCGAGGTGGCGGTGACCCTGCACGGGTCGGACGACGAGGCGCTGGCCGAGGCGCGCGCGACCGTGACGGCCCCGACCACCACGATCGGGATGCCGGGCGCGCAGGTCCCGGTCGAGGCGCTGTCCGGCGTCTCCCTCGCCCTGGTCACCGACGGCGGGAGCGCCACCGCCGCGACCGGCTGAGCGCCGGGGCGCGGTCCGGCGTCAGAACTCGGTGAGCGTCGGCAGCTTCGGCCGACGGGTGTCGCCCGACGACGTGCCGCGCAGCCGCCGCGTCGCCCACGGGTAGGCGTAGACCCGCACCCACCGCGCGTCGAGCCGCGCCTGCTCGACGCGGCTGACCCGGGGGACGTCGGTCGGCGGGTCGTCCCAGGCGGCGTCGTCCGGTGCCAGTCCGAGCCCGACCAGCGCGCCCTGCGCGACCCGGGCGTGCGCCTCGGTGGTCAGGTGGATCCGGTCGGGCGACCACATCCGGATGTCCCGCAGGTGCCGCATGCCCCACAGGTCGAGCACGTGCGCGCCGTGCCGCCGGGCGATCGACCAGATGTGCGCGTTGTAGACGCCGACCTTCGGGCGCGTGACCGACACCAGCGCCGAACCCGCGGAGTCGAACCCGGTCGCCAGGAGCACGTCCGCGCCGGTCGCCCGCACCCGTGACACCGCCTGCTCGAGCTGCCGGGCGAGCCGGTCGGGGTCCGAGCCGGGGCGCAGGATGTCGTTGCCGCCGCCGACCAGGCTCACCAGGTCCGGCTCGAGGGCCAGCGCCGCCGGGAGCTGCTCGGCCACGACGGCCCGGAGCAGCCGGCCGCGCACGGCGAGGTTCGCGTACTGCAGCGGCGGCAGGCCCGCCGCGCGGCGGCGGTCGGACAGGTGCGCGGCGAGCACGTCGGCCCAGCCGCGCAGCGGACCGTCCTCCCCGCCCGGGGAGTCCCAGAGCCCCTCGGTGAACGAGTCGCCCACCGCCACGTACCGCGACCAGCGCGGGGCACCGCCCGCCACGTCGTGCTGCGTCGTCATGCCCGCAGTCTGCCCCCGCGGCACCGCCGGTGTCAGGGCAACGTCCAGTCCACCGGCGCGGCGCCCTGCTCGGCGAGCAGCGCGTCCACCCGGGAGAACGGCCGCGAGCCGAGGAACCCCCGGCGTGCCGACAGCGGGCTCGGGTGCGCGCTCGCGACCACCGGGACGTCGCCGAGGTGCGGGGCGAGCTGCTGGGCGTCCCGCCCCCAGAGGACGGCGACGAGCGGGCCGCCGCGCTCGACGAGCGCCTCGATCGCGCGCGCCGTGACCTGCTCCCACCCCCGGCCGCGGTGCGACGCCGGCTCGCCGGGGCGGACGGTGAGGACGCGGTTGAGCAGCAGCACGCCCTGGTCCGCCCACGGCGACAGGTCCCCGGTGGTGGGGCGCGGCACGCCCAGGTCGGACTCGAGCTCCGTGAAGATGTTCGCGAGCGACCGCGGCACGGGGCGCACGTCCGGCTGCACCGAGAACGACAGCCCCGTCGGGTGCCCGGGCGTCGGGTAGGGGTCCTGGCCGACGAGCAGCACCCGCACGTCCGCGAGCGGCCGGGTGAACGCGCGCAGCACGTCCGGCCCGGCGGGGAGGTACCCGCGCCCGGCGGCGACCTCGGCCCGCAGGAACGCCCCGGCGGCGTGGACGTGCTCCTCGACGGGCGCCAGCGCGGCCGCCCAGTCGGGCGCGACCAGCTCGGCGAGGGGAGCGGCGATCACGGTCCCCGACGCTATCCCACCCCGCGCCTGCGCCGGCCTGCGCCGGCCTGCGCACGCCTGCGCCTGCCTGCGCCGGCGTGCGCCGAGATGGCAGAACGCGCCTGTGCCGCGGGGTCGCGCTCCAGGCGCGTCCTGCCATCTCGACGAGGGGGCGGGCAGGAGAGGGCGGGGTGGGGAGGGCGTGCGGGGGGCGCGGCAGGAATGACACCGGTGTGATTACCGCCGTACGATGGACGCCGACCGCGGGTGGACGCAGGAGGTGGCGGGTGATGGCAGGGCTGGACGCGACGGCGCAGCAGGACGTGACCCGGCCGGTGCTGGTGGCGCTCGACACCCCGGCCGACGGATCCCCGGCCGACGGGACGCCCGGCGCCCGGCTCACGGAGCGCGACCAGCAGGTCCTCGCCTTCGAGCGCCAGTGGTGGAAGTACGCCGGCGCGAAGGAGCAGGCGATCCGCGACCTGTTCGACATGTCGGCGACCCGGTACTACCAGGTGCTGAACGCCCTGATCGACTCCCCGGACGCCCTCGCGCACGACCCGATGCTGGTCAAGCGGCTCCGCCGGATGCGCGCGACGCGGCAGCGCGCCCGCAGCGCGCGGCGGCTCGGCGCGGACGCATGAGGGTCTGAGCAGCGCGAGCCGTTAGCCTGTCCGCCGTGACGAAGGCCAGCGACCGGTACCCGGAGGACGAGTTCGACGCCGAGCCGGCGCAGGATGTGCCGGTGGGCGTCCACCGGGCACCCCGCAGCTGGTGGAGCCGGTGGTGGCCGTTCGTGGCCGTCGTCGTGCTCGTCCCGTCGCTGACGGTCGGGTTCGTGCTGTGGGCGTCCTCGTGGGACGGCTCGCTGCCGGGCTTCGGCAGCTCGTCCGCGCCGCCCGCCGCGCAGGAGCCGGCCGAGACGCCCGACCCGTCCGCCACCGAGGGGACGCCCGCGGAGGAGGCGCCCGCCGAGGAGGCCCCGGCCGAGGAGACGCCGGCCGAGGAAGCCCCCGTCGAGGAGGCGCCCCCGGCGCCCGACCTGGCCGCGTCCGTGCGCGTGCTGAACGCGGCGAACCGGCAGGGGCTCGCGGCGAGCACCGCCGAGGACCTCGAGGACGCCGGATTCACGGCTGTCACGGCGGGCAACGGCAACGCCGGCGGCAGCACCGCGACCACGGTGTTCTACGGGACGCCCGAGCTCGCCGCGACGGCGCAGCAGGTCGCGACGACGCTCGGCATCACCAACGTCGTCGAGTCCGCCGACGTGGCCGAGGACGGCGTCGTCGTCCTGCTGCTGCGCGACTTCGTCAGCTGACCTCTTCCGCCCGCCGCGGCGCCGCGGCTACAGTCGGCGGCGTCGCGGTGAGCGCGCTCCCACGCCGACCGCGACACGCCGTGCCCACCTGAACGCGCCGGACACCGGCCGGACCGAGGAGCAGCCGCATGCCGCAGGGGACCGTGAAGTGGTTCAACGCCGAGAAGGGCTTCGGGTTCATCACCCCGGCCGACGGCGGGCAGGACCTGTTCGTGCACTTCAGCGCCATCCAGTCGAGCGGCTACCGCAGCCTCGACGAGGGCCAGCAGGTGGAGTTCGAGGTCGGGCAGGGCACCAAGGGTCCGCAGGCGGAGCAGGTCCGCCCGCTCTGAGCCCGACCGCGCTGCCGGCGACGCGCCGGTCAGCCGTCCAGCGCGTCGACGGTCAGCACCACCGAAGCGGCGGTCCACGCCAGGGGCGCCACCGCGGCCGGTGAGCCGTCCGCGAGGACCTTCTCCGGCAGCGCGCCCATCGCCGTGCGGTGCGCGTCCAACCAGTCCAGCCGTGCGCGCGCCTCGTCCGGGAACCCGTTCGACGCGGCGGTCAGGGCGTACAGCGACGTCTGGGGCGTCCACGAGATGCCGTCGCGCTTCCACGCGGCCCCCGGCGCCAGGCCGCCCGCGGGTCGCGCCATCGCCGCCGCCGACGCCTGCCACGCCTCGACGCCGCCGGTCAGCGCGACGGGCTGGAACGGGGGCAGCACGAACGCGCTCGCCGCGTCCGCGGGCCCGCCGTCGGCGTACCGCCCGTAGGCGTCGTCCCCGCCGAACGCCCG
Source organism: Cellulomonas sp. KU4C (assembly GCF_056868065.1). Lineage (NCBI taxonomy): Bacteria > Bacillati > Actinomycetota > Actinomycetes > Micrococcales > Cellulomonadaceae > Cellulomonas > Cellulomonas sp. KU4C. Next base: position 1,530,927 of record NZ_CP200322.1, read on the forward strand.
CTCGACGGCCGCGCGGGTGCGGGTCGCCGCGTCGCGCGCCTCCTCCGCCGCGGCCGGGTCGCCGAGCAGGTCCAGGACGTCGTCCGCCGCCTCGAGCCCCGCGAGCAAGGGCGCGACCGTCCCGAGGGTCAGCTCGTCCTCCTCGACCTCCCAGTAGTCGGGGGACGCCGCGGGCAGCCCGTCGCCGGCGACCAGGGCGGACGCGTGCGCGGTGCCCCGGCGGACCAGCTGCTCGACGCGTGCCGCCGTGGCCGGGCGGTCGGCGGGGTCGGCGGCGGCGACCACCTCGCCCGCCGCCCACAGCGCCCAGCCCGTGCCGTCCGTCTGCGGTGTGCGGTCGTCCGGCACCGCGCCGGAGCCGTCCGGCAGGTACCGGGCCTGGAACGAGCCGTCGGCCGCCTGCACCCGGGTCAGGAACCCCAGCACGTCGAGCGCGTCCTGCGGGTGCCCGGTCCGGGCCAGCGCCACCGCGACGAACGACGCGTCCCGCGGCCAGACGTACCGCCAGTACGGGCTCCACGCCGCGACCGACGCCCCGTCGTCGAGGACGAGGGTCCGCAGGTCCAGCAGGGCGTCGGCGGCCAGGTCCGCGTACGGCCCGTCCGCGCCGGGCACCTCGCCGGACGCCAGCCACGCGCGCTGCTCGTCCGCCAGGGCGTCGTCGGCCGCCGTGGTGTCGTCCACGGGCACCCGGGTGCCGGGGTGCAGCTCCGGCACCTCGCCCACGGGCACCCCCTGCGGGCCGTCGGGGGTGGCGACGACGCCCTCGGTGTAGAGGTCGACGTGCGCCTCGCGCGGTCCCGTGGCGCCGAACGCGACCAGTCCGCACCCGACGACCGTGAGCGCGACGACGGCGGCGACGGTGCGGGACGGCATGCGCGCAGGCTAACGGGAGTTCCCGTGTCGCGGTCAGGCCATCCCGCCGAGCCACGTCGTCACGGCGCGGGTGAGGTCCTCGCGGTTGTCCACGCCGATCTTCCGGTGGGCCGCCAGGATGTGGTTCTCGACGGTCCGGGAGCTGATGCTCAGCGCCGTCGCGATCTGGCCGCCGGACATCTGCGCGGCCGCGAGCTGGACGATCTCGAGCTCGCGGGCGCTCAGGTCCACCGCCTCGACCAGCGGCGCGAACAGCCCGTGCCGCTCCGCGCCGCGCCCCTGCGCGACGTCCCACGCGTCACCCGCCTGCCGGCAGGCCCCGGCCAGGTCACCCTGCTCGCGCAGTGCCAGCGCCCGGATCACCAGGGCGCGGACGGCGTACAGGTGGGTCCCGCCGGCGTCGAGCGCGACGGAGGCCGCGGCGAGCGCGTCGGGGTCCCGGTGGGCAGCCGCGACGGCGTAGGAGGTCAGGGCGGTGAGCAGCCGGGAGTCGGTTCCCGCGGTCGCCGCCTCGAGTGCCTCGGCGCGGTCGGGGTCCGGCCGGCGCTCGAGCGACGCCACCGCCGCGACCACGCCCGCGGCGACGTAGCCCCCGGCGACGCTGTCCTGCGCGGCGCGCCACAGCTCGTCCGCGACGTCCGCCTGGTCGCCGCCGCGGGCGAGCGCGAGCAGGGTGCCGGGGACCATCGCGGGGAACGGGCCCTGCCGGTGGCCGAGAGCCCGGGCCTGGACGGCGAGCGCCCGGGCGTACCCGGCACGCCCCTGCCACCCGGCGACGATCGCCGCGAGCGACAGCAGGCCCGCCTGGTAGTGCCGGTGCATCGCGAGCACGTGCGGCGCGGCCAGCGCCTCGCCGACGACGCGGTCGAACTCCTCGAAGCGCCCGGCGAGCGTCAGCCCCAGCGCGGCGACGTACCAGTGGGACTGCAGCGGGACGGCGTCCGCGCCCTCCTGGAGCTCGCCGACCCGGTCCAGCGCCCACGCGACGCCCTCGTCCACGTCACCCGCGAGGACCAGCGCGAGTCCCCGGCAGACCTGGCCGTGGTGCCGGTCGGGCGGGAACACCGGGTCGTAGTCGTCGAGCAGGGCGCGAGCCTCCCCGACGCGCCCCGCGGCCAGGTGCGTCTCGATCCGCACCGCCGTCAGCGTCTCGGTGCCGATCGGGTCCTGGCCGGGCGCCGCGGGCGCCAGCAGCTCCGCCGGCGGGAGGGCGTCGAGCACGAAGCCCAGGTGCGCCTGCACGCCCCGGAGGAACGCCTCGTGCTCCCCGGCCAGCGGTCGCGCCCGTTCCAGCACCTCCCGGGCGCCCGCGAGGTCGTCGCCGCGCAGCGCGCGGAACACCGCCTGCCACGCCGTGAGCAGGGCGCGGGACCGCGGGTCGCCGTCGGGGGCGGTCCGTGCGACCACGGCCTCGACGTCCCCGACGCGGGCGGACGTCGAGTGCATCGCGGCGACCAGCGGAACCGCCATCGCCGCGACCGGCTCGCGCTCCCACGCGGCCCGGCGGGCCGCGAGCTTCGCCTGCCAGTGCTCCGCCGAGCGCTGGGCCACGAGCGAGGCGTGCTCGGCCGCGTCCCCCGGGGACCCCGGCTGCGCGGGCAGCCCGTGCGCCGCGAGCAGCTCGCGGACCTGCGCGCGGCGCGTCACCGAGGCCTCGTGGCGCAGGTACTCGCCGAGCAGCGGCGGGTAGACACCGATCACGGGCCCGCTGACGGTGTCGCTCACCTGCAGCAGGCCGACGTCGTCGAGCCGGTTCAGCGCGGTCCACGGCAGCAGGCCCCGGGCGCGCAGCGCCGGCGACGCCCCGGCCACGGCGAGCAGCGTCACGGCGTCGAGGTCGTCGTCGTGCAGGTCGGCCAGCAGGGGCTCGACGGCCTGGGCCAGCTCCGGCGCCCACCCCTCGTCGTCCCCGGTCCACAGGCCGTCCTCGAACCGCAGGCGGCCGCTGCGCCGACCGGAGTCGACCATCGCGTGCACGAGGCCCGGCAGCCCGCCGGACCGGGTGGCGAGGCGCGCGACGACGGCCGGGTCCACGGACGCACCCAGGAGGTCGTGCACCAGGACGTGGACCTGGGCGAACCCCAGCGGCTGCAGCACGAGGCGCGCGCCCGGCTGCAGCTCGGTGGTAAGGGCGCGGATCGCCTGCTGGCGCCGACCCGCCGGTCGGCTGACCGCCAGCACGGGCACCGCCGCCCGCACCCGGGCCGCCATCACGGCGCCCGCGGTCACGTCGTCGAGGTCGTCCGCGTCGTCGATCACGACCACGCAGGACCGCGACTCGAGCAGGTCCACCAGGGCGTCCACGACGGCAGCGGTGGTCGGGGCGCTCCCGGGGCCGACCAGGTCCAGCCCGGAGACCGCCACGGCGGCGAGCGGCCGGTCGGCCAGCGCGCGCACCCCGGGCAGGCGCACCGCGGACACGCCGGCGTCCCCCAGCAGGTCGGCGACCCGCCGCGCGGCCTGGGACCGTCCCGAGCCACGCCGACCCACGAGGTTCACGCTCACCCCGTCCAGCAGGTAGCGCACCACCTCGTCCACGACGGCCGGCTCGACGGTGAGCGGCCCGGTCCCGGTCGGCACCCGCACCACGCTACTCAGACGCGTCGCAGCCGCCCGGACCCTCACTTGCCCGCCGCACCTACTCAGGGGTCCGCGCGGCACTACTCAGGTCCGGCAGGAGCGGGCCCACCCCGCCCCGGCGCGGGAGAGGGTTCGGACGTGCCGCCGCCCCGGTCCCCACGTGGACCGGCGCCGGGCGGCCCCGGGGCAGCTGACGGCACGGTCCGAGCAGGCCCCGGCACCCCGACCCACCACCCCTGGAGAGGACCCGCATGACGACCGACAGCCGCCCCGCACCGCGGCCCACCCGCCGCCCCGTCCTCCGCCCGGCGCCCACGACGGACGCGACGGACGCGACGGACGCGACGGCCACGACGGAGGCGACGGCCACGACCGCGGAGACCACCGGCACGCTGCTGCGGGTCGTGTCCCGCGTGCAGAAGACCCTGCTCGACGTGGGCGCGGTCGTCGGCACGCTCTCGGTCGTCGTCGTCGTGCTCTGCCTCGTCACCGGTGTGCGCCCGGCGATCGTCGTCTCGGGCTCGATGGCCCCCGGCATCCAGGTCGGTGCGCTGACCGTCGCCCGCACCGTCGACGCGGCGTCCGTCGCGGTCGGCGACGTCGTCACCCTGCCCCGTCAGGACGGCGACGGCCTCGTGACGCACCGCGTCGTCGAGGTGGCCCCCGGTGCCGAGGGCGGAGCGACGGAGCTGCGCCTCCAGGGCGACGCCAACACCGAGCCCGACGCGCGTCCCTACACCGTCGACAGCGTCGGGCTGGTCCTCGGCTCCGTGCCGCACCTCGGCCGCCTGGTCATGGGGCTCCAGGAGCACGTCGTGGCGGTCGTCGCCGGCCTGCTGGTCCTCACGGCCGCCGCGACCTACCCCACCGGCCGCCGCGGGCGGGCATGACCCGCATCGCGCACGTCGGCACGCACCGCACACCACCCACCCACCACGCACCTCCGGGGAGCTCATGGCATTCGAAGGGACGCGCGGCGCAGTCGACGCCGTGCTCCGGTGGCTGACCGCCGGGCAGAACGTGCTCGTCCGCGGCGACGCCGGATCGGGCCGCACCGCGGTGCTCGAGGCCACGCTCGCCGCGGCGTCGCACCGCAACGTGTCGGGCCTGCTGCTGCGGGCCGGCGGGTCGACCCCCTACGCCCCGCTGCTCGGGCACCCCTCGGTGTCGTCCCGCGAGCCGGCGCAGGCCGAGGCCGCCCTCGTCGAGTGGCTCGCCGGAGAGCTGCACGGGCCGCGTGCGGTCCTGCTCGTGGACGACGTCGACCTGGTCGACGAGGGCACCGCCGCGGTCGTCCTGCAGGTCGTGCGACGCACCGGCTGCGCCCTGGTGATGTCGAGCACGCGGGACCTCTCCCGACCACGCACGCCGCAGATCGCGGCCCTGGTGGCCCAGTGCGCGCCCGCGGAGGTGCGGCTGCTGCCCCTCGGGTTCACCGCCATGACCGGGCTGCTGTCGAACGTCCTCGGTGCGGCGCCCGACGTGGCCCTGGTCTCCGCGGTGACCGCCCGGTCCGCGGGCAACCCGCGCGTGGCGGTCGCGCTCGCCCGCGCCGCGCGGTTCGCCGGCGCCGTCGAGCTCGCCGACGGCCTGTGGACGAAGGTCCGGCCCCTCGACGACGCCCCGCTGGACGCGGTCGCGCACGCGCTGCTGTCGCGCCTCGACGACGACGCCGTGGGTGCGCTGGAGCTCGTCGCGTGGCTGGGTTCCGTCGGCAGCGCGGACGCGGTGCGCCTGCTCGACCCGGCGGTGGTGGAGCGGCTGGTCGCCGACGGGCGCCTGGTCGCGTACCGGCTCGGTGGCGAGCCGGAGGAGCTGGTCGTCTCGCCGCCCGCACTGGCGTCGGCGCTCCGGCAGCGTCTCGGGCAGCGGGACGTGGCGGCGCTGGCCGACCGGCTGGCGACCGCCGTCGCGGCGGACCCCGCCCCCGCCGGGGCGTCGGGGGGCCTCGTCCTCGCGGAGCGCGAGCCGCGTGAGGGCGACTACTGGCGCGTGTCGGCGGAGCTCGTCGCGGTCGTGCACCACCGGTCCGCGAGCGAGGAGGCCGCCGCGCGCGCCGCCTGGGAGGCGGAGCCCACCGTGGCTCGCGCGGTGGCCTACCTCGAGCGCCTGATGCGGCGTCCCGCCGACGAGCAGATCGCGCGCGTGCTGCGCGACACGCGACCGGGGCCCGGTGACCGGCCGCAGGACCGCACCCGCCTGCGCCTGCTCGAGGCGCGGTGGGCCTTCTGGCGCGGTGAGCCGGTCGAGTCCGTCCGCGTCCGCCTCGGGGAGCACGCGGACGACCTGCGGCCGCTCGTCGAGGTCGACGCGCTCGGCGACCGCGTGGTCCGGCGCGTGCACGAGGGGGCGTCCGACGACGAGCTGCTCGAGACCCTCGACGAGGACCGGCTGCCGCACGACCTGCGCGGGTGGTCGACGCTCGCGCGGGCGGCCGCCACGCTCGAGGCGGGCCGGCCGGACCTCACCGTGCAGGTCTGCGGCGACGGCCGCCCGGCCGGGACGCCGGCGGAGCTGCAGCACCACCTCGACGCGCTCCACGGCGAGGCGCTGCTGATGCTCGGTGAGCTGCGGGAGGCCGAGGCGTGGGCACGCGCGCGGCTCGAGACGGCCTACGACGCCCTGGACACCGTCGGGATCCGCGCGCACGCGTGCGTCCTCGCGCAGGTGCTGCTGTTCGCGGGCCAGCCCCAGGCCGCGTGGCGCGTCATCAGCACGGCGCTGCGGCTCGGCCCCGCCGGTCCGCTCGAGAGCGCCTTCTACCGCCGGGCGCTGGTCCTCGGAGCCGCCCTGCAGGGGCGGGCCGGTGCCCTGCCGGTCGCACGCATCCTCCTGGCGGAGCTGGACGCCGCGCCGCGCAGCCGCCGGCCCCTCGTCCGGTCGCTGCGGGTCCTCGCGCACGCCGCCCTGGAGGTCGCGCAGGACCACGACGAGGACGCCGCCGAGGAGATGTGGGAGCGCGGGTCCCGGTACGCCGAGCGCGGCCTGATGCAGCCGGCGCTGCTCTGCTGGTTGCTGTCGGCCCTGCCGATGTCGACCGGGCAGCTGGCGACCGTCCAGGCCGCCTTCGCGCGCACGCCGCTGCCGCTGCTCGCACCGCACCTGCGGCTGCACGAGGCGATCGCCGCCGGCGACGCGCCCGCGGTGGGCGCGGCCCTGGCCGCGGGGCGCCCCTGGATCCCGTCCGGGTTGACGCGCACGGCCGTCGCCCTGGTCGACGCCGCGCGCGCCAGCGCACCCCCGGCCGCCGTCGCCGCGGAGCCCCCGGCGGCGGGGCGACCGGCGCGGACGGCGCGGGAGGCGGGCGGCTCGCTGGCGATGCGGGTGCAGGTGCTCTCGGACCGGGAGCGGGAGGTCGCGGTCCTGGCCCGCGCGGGGCTCACGAACCGGCAGATCGCCGACCAGCTCGTGCTCAGCGTGCGGACCGTCGAGAACCACATGAGCAGCGTGCTGCGCAAGCTCGGGTTCAGCGGCCGCGGCGACCTCGACCGCTGGACCGAGGTGTAGGCGCGCCGGCCCGTGGTCTGTCCGCCGAGGGCTGAGCGGCCTTGCACTCGGCAGGTCCGAGTGCTAACCATGTGCTTAGCACTCTCGGGTCGAGAGTGACAGAATGAGAAGCGAGGCCGACCCGGTGAGGTCCGCCGCACGACGGGACATGACCGTCGCAGCGGCGTGGCCGTCCGTCGCGGGCACCGTCCGGCCGAACCACGAGCCACAGTGAAGGATCGATAGCCCCATGGCCAAGATCATTGCCTTCAACGAGGAGGCCCGTCGCGGCATCGAGCGCGGACTCAACGTCCTCGCCGACACCGTCAAGGTCACCCTGGGCCCCAAGGGCCGCAACGTCGTGCTGGACAAGAAGTGGGGCGCCCCCACGATCACCAACGACGGCGTCTCCATCGCCAAGGAGATCGACCTCGAGGACCCCTTCGAGAAGATCGGCGCGGAGCTCGTCAAGGAGGTCGCCAAGAAGACGGACGACGTCGCGGGTGACGGCACCACCACCGCCACCGTGCTCGCCCAGGCGCTCGTGCGCGAGGGTCTGCGCAACGTCGCCGCCGGCGCCAACCCCATCGCCCTCAAGCGCGGCATCGAGAAGGCCGTCGAGGCCGTCACCGCCGCCCTGCTCGAGCAGGCGAAGGAGATCGAGACCAAGGAGCAGATCGCCGCCACCGCGTCGATCTCCGCCGGCGACACCGCGATCGGCGAGCTCATCGCCGAGGCGCTGGACAAGGTCGGCAAGGAGGGCGTCATCACGGTCGAGGAGTCCAACGCCCTCGGCCTGGAGCTGCAGCTCACAGAGGGCATGCGCTTCGACAAGGGCTTCCTGTCGGCGTACTTCGTGACCGACCCGGAGCGCCAGGAGGCCGTCCTCGAGGACGCCTACGTGCTGCTCGTCGAGTCGAAGATCTCGAACGTCAAGGACCTGCTGCCGCTGCTGGAGAAGGTCATCCAGTCCGGCAAGCCGCTGTTCATCGTCGCCGAGGACGTCGAGGGCGAGGCCCTGGCCACGCTCGTCGTCAACAAGATCCGCGGCACGTTCAAGTCCGTCTCCGTCAAGGCCCCGGGCTTCGGCGACCGCCGCAAGGCGATGCTGCAGGACATGGCGATCCTCACCGGTGGCCAGGTCGTGTCCGAGACCGTCGGCCTCAAGCTCGACACCGTGGGCCTCGAGGTCCTCGGCCAGGCGCGCAAGATCGTCGTCACCAAGGACGAGACCACCATCGTCGAGGGCTCCGGCGACGCCGCCCAGATCCAGGGCCGCGTCAACCAGATCCGCGCCGAGATCGAGAACTCCGACTCGGACTACGACCGCGAGAAGCTCCAGGAGCGCCTCGCGAAGCTGGCCGGCGGCGTGGCCGTCATCAAGGCCGGCGCGGCGACCGAGGTCGAGCTCAAGGAGCGCAAGCACCGCATCGAGGACGCGGTGCGCAACGCCAAGGCCGCCGTCGAGGAGGGCATCGTCGCCGGTGGTGGCGTCGCACTCATCCAGGCCGGCGAGAAGGCCTTCGCGACCCTCGAGCTCGAGGGCGACGAGGCGACCGGTGCGCAGATCGTGCGCATCGCGATCGACGCGCCGCTGAAGCAGATCGCCATCAACGCCGGCCTCGAGGGCGGCGTCGTGGCGGAGAAGGTCCGCAACCTCCCCGCGGGCTCCGGCCTCAACGCCGCGACCGGCGTGTACGAGGACCTGCTGGCCGCCGGCGTCAACGACCCGGTCAAGGTCACCCGCTCCGCGCTGCAGAACGCGTCGTCCATCGCGGCGCTGTTCCTCACCACGGAGGCGGTCGTCGCCGACAAGCCCGAGAAGTCGGCCCCGGCCGGCCCCGGTGGCGACGGCGGCATGGGCGGCATGGACTTCTGATCCAGTCGCCGCGGGGCTGACGCCCCGCACCAGCACGGCACGACGGGCCGGTCACCCCACGGGGTGGCCGGCCCGTCGCACGTCCCGTCCCGCGCACCGCTCCCGCGCTCGCTCCCGCGCCCGCGGTCGACGAGAGGTCACGACACGCTGGTACGCGGTCGCTGGCGCCAGCGTGTCGTGACCTCTCGTCGGGTCGCTCGGGTGCGGGGGTGCGGGGGTGCGGCGGAGTGCGGGTGGGTCAGTGGCGCGGGCGGGCGTGGGCCGGGACGCGCAGGCCCGAGGCGCGCAGGCGGCGGATGAGCTCGCCGGCCGTCACCGGCACCGCGCCCTGCGCGACGAGGTCCGCGTGCATCTCGTCGGGGACGTCGTAGTGGTCGAGGTCGAACGCGCGGCGGGGGAGGCCCGCCGCCTCGGCGAACGCGTGCAGCTCCGCGAGCGAGGCGTCGCTGACCAGGTGCGACCAGGTGCGCCCGTGCCGCGGCCAGAGCGGGGGGTCGACGAGGACCGTCACGCCCCCGCGCCGCGGTGCACGGGCTCGCGGACGACGACGTCCTCGGCGGGTGCGCGCTCCGGGCCCTGCGGCGGGTCCAGCTCGGCCAGCACCTTGTCGAGCTCGTGCAGCTCCGCGCCGAGGTTCTGCCGGGCGGGCTCCTCCCACGCGGCGCCGAGCGGGCTGACGAACAGGCTGGGCCGCTTGAGCAGCTTGCGCACGATCCGCTGCCGCGCGCGGATGTAGTCCGGCATCGGGATGTCCGCGTACTCCTCGCGCACGTCGTGCAGGTACGCCTTGTAGCGCTGCGGCTCGGCGGCCAGCATCGCCAGGTCGGCGTCGCACAGCACCGCGCAGTCGAAGTCGCTCGGGTCGGCGACGTGCCGGACCAGCGCGATCACGAGCTCGTGGACCCGGGCGACCCGCGCCTCGGGGACGCCGAGCGCGGTGAGCTGCTCGGTGGCGAGCCGTGCCGAGGCGACCTCGTCCTCGCCGCCGCGGTTCGCGTAGGTCGCGACGTGGTCGGCGTCGAACACGGCGCCGTGGTACCAGGCCGCCAGGCGCACCAGGTCGGGCTCGTGCGTCTCCTCCGCGAGCTCGTCGACGCGCGCGAGCACGTCGGCCAGGTGGCGGAGGTTGTGGTAGGTCCGGCCGGGCCCGCTCCACCGCTCGACGAGGTCGGCGCCCACGTCGCGGACCTGGTCCTGGGGTGCGGTGGCACCGGCCCCCGCCGCACTGCGGACGAACGCGGACAACAGCCACTGTGGTGCGTCGTAGACGCCCATGGAACAGCCTCACTGCAACAGACGACCCTGCTCGGACGCGCCATCGTAGACCCACCGGGCCGGGGATGCGCCACGCGGCCGGGGTCAGCCCTGCGGGTGGTCCTCGGTGGCGTCGGCGCCCGCGGGCTCACCCACGGGCAGCGACACCCGCACGGTCGCCCCGCCGCCCGGTGTCGCGGAGATCGCGACGTCACCGTGGTGCGCCGCGACGATGGCGGCGACGATCGCCATGCCGAGCCCCGCGCCGCCGCCGGTGCCGTTGCCCTCGCGGGTGCGCCCGGCGTCGACGCGGTAGAACCGCTCGAACACCCGGCCCGCGTGCTCGGGGGCGATCCCGGGCCCGTGGTCGCGGACCTCGAGGACGACGCGGTCGCCGACGCGTCCCACCGCGAGCTCGGCGGGGGTGCCGGCGGGGGTGTGCCGGGCGACGTTGCCGACCAGGTTCGCGACGACCTGCCGGAGCCGCGCCTCGTCGCCCGGGACGACGGTCGCGGGCAGGTCGGCGTCGGGGTCGACGGTGGCGCCGTCGACCGACCCGACCCGGACCTGGCGCGTCGGGTCGATCGCCCGGAGGTCGTGCGCCGCGTCGGTGGCGAGGACCGCGAGGTCGACGGGGGCGGTCCGGGCCGCGCGCTCGGCGTCGAGCCGGGCCAGCGCGAGCAGGTCCTCGACGAGGCCGCCCATCCGGGTCGCCGACTGCTCGATGCGCCGCATCGTGTCGTCGACCTGGTCCTTCTCGGTGAGCGCGCCCATCCGGTAGAGCTCACCGTAGCCGCGGATCGCCGCGAGCGGGGTGCGCAGCTCGTGCGACGCGTCCGCGACGAACCGCCGCATCCGCTCCTCGGACCGGGTCCGGTCGTCGAACGCGGACTCGATCTGGGACAGCATCGAGTTCAGCGCGGCGCCGAGCCGACCGACCTCGGTGGTCTCGGGCGCGGGCGGCACGCGCTGGGACAGGTCGCCGGCGGCGATCTGCGCCGCGGTGACCTCGATCTCCCGCAGCCCGCGCAGGGAGCGCTGCACCGCCCAGGTGCCGACGACCGCCCCGATCGCGAGGATCGCGAGGGCGCTGGTCCACAGCAGGACGGCGGACTGGCGCACGACGTGCTGGACGTCGGTGAGCGGCTCGGCGTACATGACGTACCCGATCACCCCGTCGGACTTGGACGTCACCGGCGTGACGGCGACGCGCCAGGTCGCCCCCCGAACGGAGCTGCTGACGGTCATCGCACGGTCGCCGGCGAGGTCCGCCACGTCGAGGTCGGGCAGGCGGGGGACGCCGGCGCTCTCGAGGGTGCTGCCCTCCGGGTCGACGGTGGTGCTGGAGCCGAGGACCTGCACGGCGACGGCGTAGTCCCGCTCGCCCCACGACTGGATGGTCAGGCCCTCGACGGTGCCGAACTGCTGGTAGGCGTCGGCGAACTTCTCCCGGGCGGTCACCGCCTGCAGGTGCAGGCTCTCGTCGAGCTGCGTCACCAGGAACCGGGAGAGCGCGGTGGTGGTCGTCAGCCCGGCGATGGCCAGGCCGGTGGCGAGCAGGACCGTGCTGATGCCGACCAGGCGGGCGAGCAGCGGCGTCCGGGCCCACTGGGCCCGGACGCGGAGCAGGACGCCGCCGACGAGTCCGGGGTCGGGGTCGGTGGGCGGGGCCTCGGCCTCGGCCTCGGCCTCGGCCTCGGGAGCCTGGGGCGTCGTCACGTCCCGCTCGGCTTGCGCAGCATGTACCCGACGCCCCGCTTGGTCTGGATCAGGGGCGCGACCTTGGTGCCGTCGGCGCGCTCGACCTGGTCGACCTTGCGGCGCAGGTAGGAGATGTACGACTCGACGATGTTCGCGTCGCCGCCCCAGTCGTACTGCCAGACGTGGTCGAGGATCTGCGCCTTGGACAGCACGCGGCCGGGGTTGAGCAGCAGGTAGCGCAGCAGCTTGAACTCGGTGGGGGACAGGTCGACGACCTGGCCGGCGCGGCGGACCTCGTGGCTGTCCTCGTCGAGCTCGAGGTCCTCGTAGGACAGCACGCTGGTGCCGGCGACCTCGCCGACCTGGGTGCGGCGCAGCACCGCGCGGATGCGGGCGACGACCTCCTCCAGGCTGAACGGCTTGGTGACGTAGTCGTCGCCGCCGACGGTCAGGCCGGTGATCTTGTCCGCGGTGTCGTCGCGCGCGGTCAGGAACAGAACGGGGACGTGCTGGCCCTTCTCGCGCAGGCGGCGGGTGACGGTGAACCCGTCCATGTCGGGGAGCATCACGTCGAGGACCAGCAGGTCGGGCTGCACCTGGCGGGCGAGCCGCAGCGCGCCTGCCCCGTCGGCGGCGGCGTGCACCTCGAACCCGGCGAACCGCAGGGACGTGGCGAGCAGCTCGCGGATGTTCGGCTCGTCGTCCACGACGACGAGCCGGGCCTCGGGGGTCTGGGCGGCGCCGGTCATGCGTGCCAGTGTGCCCCCGGACGCTGGAGGATTCCTGGGAGCGGGCTGGTCGCCCCGCGGGAGCGGTACCGTGCTGCCTCGTGAGTGCCGACCTCCCCACCACCGACCAGCCGCTCGTGACCGTCGTCCAGCTCGACGAGACGGCGCCCCTGGACCGGTTCGCCGACGCCCTCGACGCCGCCGACGTGCGGATCCGCCTGGTCCGGGCGTACGCGGGCGAGGACGCGGGCCCCGCGACCGAGCTCGACGGCCTCGTCGTCCTCGGCGGCCGGATGTCCGCGCACGACGACCAGGAGCCGGGCATCGCGGCCACCCGTACGCTGCTCGCCGACGCCGCCCGGCACGGGGTGCCGACGCTGGGCATCTGCCTGGGCGCGCAGCTGCTCGCCGTCGCGACCGGCGGCCGGGTGCACGTCGCGGCGCCTCCCGGGCGCGAGTCCGGCGTCGTCGACGTCCGCTGGCGCCCCGAGGCCGCGGCCGACCCGCTGCTCGGCGGTCTCGCGGTCGACGCGGGGGAGTCCGACGCCCGCAGCACCCCGATGCCGACGATGCACGCCGACGCGATCGTGGACCTGCCCGCCGGCGCCGCGTGGCTCGCGGCGTCGCGGATGTACCCGTACCAGGCGTTCCGGGTCGGGGAGCGGGCGTGGGGCGTGCAGTTCCACCCCGAGGCGAGCCCGGCGACGGTGCGCGCGTGGGCGCTGGACGAGGGCGACGCCGACGCCGAGGGCGTGGTCGCCGCGGTGACGGCGGCCGACGCGGAGGTCCGCCCGGCGGGCACCCGCATCGCGGTCACGTTCGCGGACCTCGTCGCCCGTCGCGCGGCGGACCGCGCGACCGTCTGACCCCGCCCGACCGTCCGACCCCGCACGACCGACGAACGGCCCGAACCCCCGTGCGGGGTCCGGGCCGTTCGCGCGTGCGGGAGGTCAGGCCTCGATCTGCGGCGTGACCGGGGTGGAGCCGAGCTGCTGCGGCTGGCCGCCGGACTTCAGCGCGGCGAGGCGCGCCTCGATCTCGATGTCCGCGCCCGACGCCTCGAGCTCGGCGAACTGCGCGTCCAGCGAGGACGCGGCGATCTCCGCCTGGCCCATCGCGATGGCCTCCTCGCGGCGGACCTTCTCCTCGAACCGCGCGAGCTCGCTGGTCGGGTCGAGCACGTTGATCGACGAGATCGCGGTCTGCACGGTCTGCTGCGCCTGGGCCGACTTCTGCCGGGCGACCAGGGTGTCGCGGCGCTGCTTCAGCTGGCCGAGCTTGTCCTTCATCTGGGCCAGGCCGGACTTGAGCTTCTCGACCGTCTCGCGCTGCGACTCGATGATCGGGGCGGAGTCGCGGACCTCGCCCTCGGCGCTGATCTGCTTGCCGAGCGCGACCTTGGCCAGGTTGTCGAACTTGTCGGCGTTGGCCGCGTCGCCCGCGGTGCGGTACTGGTCGGCGCGGGCGGACGCGGCGAGGGCCTTGGCGCCCCACTCGCGCGCGGCGGCGACGTCCTCGTTGTAGTCCTGCTCCGCGAGGCGCAGGTTGCCGATCGTCTGCGCGATGGCCTTCTCCGCCTCGGCGATCGAGTTGGTGTAGTCGCGGACCAGCTGGTCCAGCATCTTCTGCGGGTCCTCGGCCTGGTCGATCAGGGCGTTGATGTTCGCCCGCGCGAGCTGGGTGATCCGGCCGAAGATGCTCTGCTTCTCGGTCATCGCCTGGTGCCTCTCTCGTCTCTTGCCTCTGCCGAACATGATCTAGAAACCGCCGCCGCGTCCGCCGCCGCCGAAGCCGCCGCCCCCGCCGCCGAACCCGCCGCCGAGGCCGCCACCGCCCCAGCCGCCGCCACCGCCGCCGCCGTGCGCGCCGCCGCCGCCCCAGCCGCCGCCACCGCCGCGCAGGATCGAGTCGATGAGGATGCCGCCGAGCACCATCCCCCCGATGTTGCCGAGACCGCCGTCGCCGCCCCCGCCGCGGCGCTGCTGGTCGTGCCAGTCGACGTCGCGCTGCGCGAGGGACTGCGCCTCGCGGACCAGCCGGTCGGCCTGCTGGGCGGCGCCGAGCGCGCGCTCCGGGTCGGTGTCCCGCTGGTCGACGGCGGTGCGGAACATCCGCCCGGCCTCGGCGAGGCGGGTGCGCGCCTCGGGGCCGACGGCGCCGCGCCGGGTCTCGACGTAGTCGGTGGTGCCGCGGATCGCGGAGTCGACGCGCCCGAGGGTCTGGTCGAGCAGCTGCCGGGCGCGCCGGGCGCTCTCCTGGGCCTCGCGCATCGGGGCGAGCGCCTGGTCGATCGCGGCCTCGGCGTCGGTGACGTCGCGCAGCGCGGCCAGCGGGTCGCCCTGCCCGTCGCGGGCGGACCGGGCCGCCGTGATCGCCTGCCGGGCGGCCTCCGCGCGGGCGGCGACCTCGGGGTGCCGCGGCGCGAGCCGGGCGGCGTCCTCGACGTCCGCGCTGATCGAGGCCACCGCGGCGTCCAGCCGGGACCCGATGGTCGCGAGGTCGGTGCGGGCCCGGTCCACGGAGTCCAGCAGCGTGCCGGCCTGGCCGAGCGCCTCCTCGGCCGCGCGGGCGTACCGGACGGCGAGCCCGCGGTCGCCGCCGGCCACGGCCTCGCGGCCCTGGGCGATCGCGGTGCCGACCTCGTCGAGCAGCAGCACGGCCTGGTCGGGGTTGCCGGTCACCGACGCCAGCGCGGACGGCGGGTAGGTGGCGGCGAGCGCCGCGAGGGAGCCGCGGGCGGCCTCGACCCGGGCGCGCAGCGCGGCGGCGGTCCGCTCGTGGGCGTCGAGCGCCTCGGCCGCGCGGGACTCGACGTCGCGCAGCCGGTCGAACGCCTCCTTCTGCGCGTCGAGCGCGGCGGACACCTGGCCGACGGCGTGCAGGATGCGGGTCGCGGTGTCACGGACCTGCGGCTCGGTGTCCGGGATGTCGTCGTCGAGCGTCTGCCGGAGCCGGAACGCCTCGGTGACCTGGGCCTTGGCGCCGACGAGCACGGTCTCGAACTCGCGGGTCGCGTCGGGGCCGAACTGCGCCTGCGCGAAGCCGAGCTCCTGCTCCGAGGCCCGCAGCGCGTCGTCGACGCCGACGAGCGCGGACGCGGACCGGCGGTCGAGCTCGGCGGTCGGCAGCGCGGCGAGCTCGTCGGCCGGGCCGGGGGCACCCGGGAACCCCGAGGCGGGTCGGCCGCCGACGCCGACCGCCTGCCGGGCGCGCCGGCGGGACGACGCCCACGCGATCCCGGTGATGACGGCGATGACGACCAGGCCGCCGACGAACAGCCAGCCGAGCGCGGACCCGCCGCCGGAGCCACCGGTCGCGGCCTCGCGGACCCCGTCGGCGGCGGTCACGGCGGCACCGGACCAGTCGTCCTGGCGGAGCTGGTCCTCGACGTCGGAGGCGATCCGGTCCAGGTCGCCGGACGACAGGCCGGGGACCTCCGCGGGGGCGAGCGCGTAGGCGCGCTGGTCGACCGCGACGGCGAGCACCAGGTCGTTCGCGCCGAGCCCGGTGAGGCTGCCGACCTCGTCGGTCCAGGCCGTCGGCTGCGCCTCGCCGAAGGAGTCGACGTACACGACGTACAGCTGGTACTGCGTCTCGGTCGCGAGCGCGTCGAGCGCCGCCTGCACGGTCGCCTCGTCGCCGCCGAGCGCGCCGACCTGGTCGGTGATCTCCGCGGTCAGGGCCACCGGGTCGGCCGCGGGCAGCGGCCCGGCCGCGGGCGCGGCCCCGGCGAGCAGGGGCACGCCGAGGGCGAGCGGGACGAGCAGGGACAGACCTCGCAGCGACGGCACCCGGTGATCCTTTCTCAGGCGTGCACCTGTCGCAACGAGCGGCACCCGTCCGCGGGTTCCCGCAGGTCGCGGCGCCGGGGGATCAGGCCGGCTCGTCCGTCCCCTCGACGACCTGCTCCAGGTCCTCGGCGTCGACGATGCGGTACGCGTAGCCCTGCTCGGCGAGGAAGCGCTGCCGGTGCGCAGCGAAGTCCTGGTCGACCGTGTCCCGCGCGATCACCGCGTAGAAGTGCGCGGTGCGCCCGTCGCCCTTCGGCCGCAGCAGGCGGCCGAGGCGCTGCGCCTCCTCCTGCCGGGAGCCGAACGACCCGGACACCTGGATCGCGACCGAGGCCTCGGGCAGGTCGATGGAGAAGTTCGCCACCTTGGACACGACGAGCGTGCTGATCTCGCCGGCGCGGAACGCGTCGAACAGCCGCTGCCGCTCGTTGACCGACGTCGACCCGGTGATGACGGGGGCGCCGATGTCGTCGGCGAGCTCCTCGAGCTGGTCGATGTACTGGCCGATCACCAGCAGCGGCTCGCCACGGTGCTTCGCGACCAGGCGGCGCACCACCTCGGACTTGCCGGGGGCGCTGGCCGCGAGGCGGTACTTGTCCTCCGGCTCGGCCGTGGCGTAGAGCATCCGGTCGCGCTCGGGCAGCGTGAGGCGCACCTCGACGCAGTCCGCGGGCGCGATGTAGCCCTGGGCCTCGATGTCCTTCCACGGCGCGTCGTACCGCTTCGGGCCGATCAGGCTGAACACCTCGTCCTCGCGGCCGTCCTCGCGGACCAGGGTCGCGGTGAGGCCGAGCCGGCGGCGGGCCTGCAGGTCGGCGGTCATCCGGAAGATCGGCGCGGGCAGCAGGTGCACCTCGTCGTAGACCACCAGGCCCCAGTCGCGGGCGTCCAGCAGGTCGAGGTGCGTGTACGCGCCCTTCCGCTTGGTGGTCAGCACCTGGTAGGTCGCGATCGTGACGGGGCGGATCTCCTTGCGGGCACCGGAGTACTCGCCGATCTCGTCCGGGGTCAGGGTGGTGCGGCGGATCAGCTCGTCGCGCCACTGCCGCGCGGACACGGTGTTGGTGACGAGGATCAGCGTGGTGGTCTTGGACCGGGCCATCGCTGCCGCGCCGACCAGCGTCTTGCCGGCGCCGCAGGGCAGCACGACGACGCCGGAGCCGCCGTGCCAGAACCCGTCCGCGGCCTCCCGCTGGTAGGGGCGCAGGTCCCACGGGCGGGGGGCGCCGTCGGCACCCGGGTTCGAGTCGCCGCTGGTGTCGAGGTCGATCGGGTGCGACTCGCCGTCGACGTACCCGGCGAGGTCCTCGGCGGGCCAGCCGAGCTTGAGCAGCGCCTGCTTGAGGCTGCCGCGCTCGGACTTGTGCACGACCACGTCGGTCGCGTCGATCCGCTCGCCGACCAGGCCGGCGGTCCGCTTGGACCGCAGCACCTCGGCGAGCACGGCGGCGTCCAGGGCGTGCAGCACCAGGCCGTGCACCGGGTGCGCGACCAGCTGGAGCCGGCCGTACCGGGACATCGTCTCGGCGACGTCGACCAGCAGCGCGTGCGGCACCGGGTAGCGGGAGTACTCCAGCAGCACGTCGACGACCTGCTCGGCGTCGTGGCCCGCGGCACGGGCGTTCCACAGGCCGAGCGGGGTCAGCCGGTAGGTGTGCACGTGCTCCGGGGCGCGCTCGAGCTCCGCGAACGGGGCGATCGCGCGGCGGCAGGCCTCCGCCTGGTCGTGGTCGACCTCGAGCAGCAGGGTCTTGTCGCTCTGGACGATCAGGGGTCCGTCGGTCATGGAGTGTCCGTCCTGTCGGCGTGCCGTGCGGGCTGTGCGCGGGTGGTGGCGCGGGTGCGGGTCAGGTGGTCTCGTCGACCGGGGCGACCGCCGCCACGCGGTGCGCGGCGACGACGATCTCGGCGTCCCGGGCGGTGTCGATCACGCGCACGCGACCGCCGTCCACCCGGACGGGGCGCACGCGCCGCCGCTCCAGGGTGCCGCGCGACCCGACGACGTCCAGCCACACCTCCGTGCCGCCGGCCGCCGCCTCGCGCAGCATCCCCAACGCCTCGGCGGGGTCGGCTGTTCCCCGCGCGGGCAGGCCGCCGGCGCGGGCGGCGGCGGTGCCGGCGGTCACCGTGCTCGCCCGCTCCCGCAGCGTGGGGCCGGCGGGGCGGTCGGCGGCGCCCGCGGCCCGGGCCTCGTCCGCCCGGCGCAGCACGCCGACCAGCGCCGCCGCGCGCTCCGCCGGGGGCAGGGCGCCGCGGGCGGGCTCCTCGGGGCGGTGCCGGACCGCGGTGACCCGGCGGACGGTCGGCGCGGCGTGCAGCACCTGGCCGTCGGGCGTCTCGGCGACGGGGGCGAGGCCGTGGGCGCGCAGCGCGGCCAGCAGCTCGTGCAGCGGCGCCTGCGCGGCGAGGACCGTCGGCGCGAGCCGGACCAGGCCCAGCCCGGCGTGCCGGGGGTCCTCCGCGACGCCGGCCAGCAGCGCCGGGTCCTCGGTGCGCACGTACGACGACGCCGCACCGGTGCGGATCCGGCCGTGCCGGCGCGCGGCGTCGCGGACCAGGTACTCCAGCGGCTGCGGGAGCGGGCCCCGGGCGTGGCCCGCGAGGTCGGCGAGCAGGTCGTCGGCCGTCGCACCGGCGTCCAAGGCGGCCCGCACCGACTCGGGGGTGAACCGCACGGTCACGGCGCCGCCGCGCGACTCGACGCGGGCGCTGCGGTCCAGCAGGGCCTCGAGGTCCTGGCTCGGGCGGCCCGGGACGATGCCCGTGAGGTCGGCCTGGAGCAGCAGGTCGTCGACGGCCGGCGGGAGGGCCGCGGCCAGCGCCGGCGCCGGGTCCGCGTCGTCGAGCAGCGCGCGGCCCGCGGCGGGCAGCGCCCCGGCCCCGAGGACGCCGAGCCAGCCGGCCTCGCGCAGCACGGCGGCCACGGCGTCGGCGGGCGGCACCGCGCGCGGGGTGCGCCAGGCCAGGTCGTCCCGCACCCGGTCGGCGTCCGGCGCGGCGCCCGGTCCGGCCTCCGCCACGGTCCCGAGGACCTGCTCGCGCAGCCGGGGCGCCCAGGGGCGGGCGTTCTCCGGTCCCAGCGCGGCGCGGACCTGGCCGCGGTCGTCGCGGGTGCCGACCAGCGCGGGCCACCGGGTGGTCGCGGCCCACCACGCCGCCAGCCGCGACCAGCGCACGGGCAGGTCCAGCGCCAGCCACTCGTCGGCGGCCGTCGTCGGCACGTGGTGCGGCGACTCCTCGCCGTCGTCGCGGACCAGGCCGCCGACGCCCGCGAGCTCGACGACGAACGCCGCCTCCGCCTCGGTGACCTCCAGGGCGACGGCGGTCCGGCGCAGGTCGCGCACGCCCAGGCCGCCCGCGCGCAGCACGGTCGGGGGGTCGGCCTCCCAGAGCCGCACCAGCCCCGCGACCAGGCGCACGGCCCGCTCGGCGGCGGTCGCGTGCTCGGCCTCGACCAGCCCGGCGTCGCGGCGCGGCAGGTCCGTCGTCGGCGGGGGCACGGCGGGGGCGCGGTGGGTGCGCCCGTCGCGCAGCACCCGGGCGACGGTGCGGGGGAGCAGGACGTGCCGGTCGTCGACGCGGACCAGCAGGCCCAGCCGCAGCAGCTCGGTGACCGCCTCGGCCGCGGGACCCGCGGTGGGCCGCACACCGACGGGCGGGCCCCAGGTGAGCGCGTCCAGGACGGCACGCCCCCCGGCAGGCGCCCGGTCCAGCGCGTCCGGCACGGCGGCGGGGTCCGGGTCGGCGGGTCCGGCGGCGGCCAGGCCCGCGACCGACGCGCCCAGCAGCTCGGCGACGCCCGGGGCCGGGCGCAGCTGCGGGTCCGTCGCGCGCCCCGCCACCGGGTGCAGCAGGGCGAGGTCGGTGGCCGTGGTCAGCGCCGCCCGGACGCCGGCGGCCTGCGTGCGGTCCGCGCCCACGGCGGCGACCACGTCCCGGGCCCGGACGCCCGTCGCGGTGTCGGCGCCGTCCAGCAGCACCACCACGGACTCCACGGCCTGCAGCACGGCGGCGTCGACGCCCGCGAGCGCCCGCTCCAGGCTGGGCCGGCTGGTGGCGCGGGCGGCCAGCGACGCGAGCGTGGCCGGCGACGGGTGCGCGAGATCCGGGCGGCGGACCAGGAGCCGCGCCAGCTCCTCGTCCGACCTGCCGCGCAGGTGCTCGCTGAACGTGGCCATCCGCACCACGATACGTTCCGGCCGGGCAGGCCGGGGGTGCGGGTCGGCGGTACGGTCGCAGCACGTGGCGCAGCGGCCGGTCCTGTGGTCGCCGTGCCCGACGCCGGACGGAGGACCACCATGCCCCTCGACACCGCCGACCTCGCCGACCTGCGCGCCGACGCCCGGGCCCAGCTGCCCGACGTCGCCGCGCTGCGGCACGCCCTGCACCGCACGCCGGAGATCGGGCTGGACCTGCCCCGCACCCAGGCGCTCGTGCTCGAGGCGATCGAGCCGCTGGGCCTGGAGGTCACCACGGGCACCGGGCTGTCCTCGGTGGTCGCGGTGCTGCGCGGCGCGCGCCCGGGGCCGGCGGTGCTGCTGCGCGGCGACATGGACGCGCTGCCCGTCACCGAGGACACGGGCGAGCCGTTCAGCAGCGAGGTCCCGGGCGTGATGCACGCCTGCGGGCACGACCTGCACGTGGCGGGCCTGGTCGGCGCGGCCCGGCTGCTCGCCGCGCGGCGCGACCGGGTCGCCGGCTCCGTGGTGCTGATGTTCCAGCCCGGCGAGGAGGGCGACCACGGCGCCCGGCTGATGATCGACGAGGGCGTGCTGGACGCCGCGGGGGAGCGCGTCGTGGCGGCCTACGGGCTGCACGTGCTGTCGTCGCTGCTGCCCACGGGCCTGGTGACCAGCCGCGCCGGGACGATGCTGGCCGCCGCCGACACCGTGCACGTCACCGTCCAGGGCCGCGGCGGGCACGGCTCGATGCCGCACCTGGCGCTCGACCCGGTGCCCGTCGCCGCGGAGATCGTGCTCGCCCTGCAGGCGATGGTCACGCGGCAGTTCGACGTGTTCGACCCGGTGGTCGTCACCGTCGGGCGGGTCGAGGCCGGCACCACGGACAACGTCATCGCCGGCGCCGCGCGGATCGAGGCGACGGTGCGGTCGTTCTCCGAGGCGACGCACGCCGTCGTCCCGGAGCGGATCGCCCGGGTGTGCGAGGGCGTCGCCGCCGCGCACGGCCTCACCGTCGCCGTCGACTACCGGCGGGGGTACCCGGTCACCGCGAACCACCCGGGCGAGGTGGAGCGCGCCGCCCGGCTGACCCGCGGCCTGTTCGGCGACCGCGCCTACCAGGACGCCCCGCAGCCGCTCGCCGGCTCGGAGGACTTCAGCTACGTCCTCCAGGAGGTCCCGGGGGCGTACGTCGGCGTCGGCGCGACCCTCGCGGACGCCGACCCCCGCACCGCCCCGTACAACCACTCCGCCCAGGCCCGGTTCGAGGACGGGGCGCTCGCGGTCGGCCCCGCGGTGCTCGCGGCGCTCGCGCTGGACCGACTGGGCGACGGCTGAGCAGCGGCGCCACCCGGACGAGCGCTCAGATCGGTGCCGCGGGTGCCGATGTCACTCTCGTCACGCCCGGCCAGCGGGCGACGCGTGCGCGCCGACCGGAGGGACACGCATGGCGGGGATCACGACCGGGCACCTGCCCGGGGCGACGCACGAGGTGTGCGTCGCGCGCCAGGGCATCTACGACGTCCTGAGCCGACCGATCGGTCACGAGCTGCTGTTCCGGGCGAGCGCCGACGCGGTCGAGTCCGGCGTGCGCCCGGGCATCGACGACAACCGGGCGACGGCGACGGTCATCGTCGCGACCCTCACGGAGTTCGGCGTCGAGGACCTCGCGGGCAACGGCGACCTGTTCGTCAACATCCCGCGGTCGTTCATCGTCGACGAGCTGCCCGTGGCCCTCGACCCGCACCGGGTGGTCCTCGAGGTGCTCGAGCAGGTCCCGGGGGACGACGAGGTCGTCGCCGGGGTCGAGCGGCTGCGCCGGATCGGGTTCGGCATCGCGCTCGACGACTTCGTGCCCGACGACCAGCGCTGGCGGCTGCTGCCCCTGTGCGACTACGTCAAGGTCGACATGTCGGACCTCGGCGACGACCTGCACGCGTTCGCCGCGCAGCTCCGCCAGGAGGCGCCGCACGCGACGCTCGTCGCGGAGCACGTCGAGGACGAGGCCGACTTCCTCGTGGCCCAGGACGCCGGGTTCGACCTGTTCCAGGGCTACCACTTCCGCCGCCCGACGGTGCTGACCCGGCCGGCGCTCGCGCACCACGCGATGGTCGCGGGCCGGCTGCTGGTCCAGCTCGGCGACCCCCAGGTGTCCTACCGGCGCCTCGCGCGGCTCACCGCCGCCGATCCGGCGATCGCGCTCAAGGTGTTCCGCGTCGTCAACTCCGTGTCCGGCGCGGGGCGGACGGTGCGCAACCTGCACCAGGCGCTCGTGCTGCTCGGTCGGGAGCGGTTCCGCGCGATGCTGGTCCTGGAGGTGCTGGCCACGGCCGGGCACACCGACGACGAGATCCCGCTGATGGCGCTGGCCCGCACCCGCGCCGCGGAGATCCTGGCGCCGCAGGACCCGCTGGAGGCGTCCACCGAGGCCCTGGTCCGCATCGTGTCCGAGCTGCTGGACGTGCCGGTCGCCGAGCTCGACCCCGAGCTGCACCGCTCCCAGCCGAGCGCCCGGGTGGTCGCCGCGTGCGACGTCCTGGACGCGTACCTCGACGCCATCGCCGAGGAGCAGGTGCCGGCCATCCGGTCGCCGTACTCCGCGCTGCACGTGTCGCTGGTCTACCTGACCGCGCTGCGCGAGGCGCGGGCGCTGCTCGCCACCGTCTACACGCCCGTCCCCCGGCTGCGCGCCGTGCCGGGGGAGCCCGACGTGGCGGACGCGGGCACCGCCGTCGGCTGACGGAGCGGCCCGACCCGGTGCGTCGGCCGCGACCGGTAGCCTGGTGGTGTGCGGCCGACGTCGGCCCGCATCCTTCTCGACGACACCCCAGGGGATCGCAGTGCCCACCGGCAAGGTCAAGTGGTTCGACACCGATCGCGGATTCGGCTTCATCGCCGCCGACGACGGCACCGAGGTGTTCCTGCACACGTCCGCGCTGCCCGCGGGCATCGGCACCCCGAAGCCCGGCACCCGGGTGGACTTCGGCGTCGCCGACGGCCGCCGCGGCCCGCAGGCGCTGTCCGTGAAGCTCCTCGACCCGGTGCCCTCGGTCGCCAAGGCGTCCCGCAAGCCCGCCGACGACATGGCGGTCATCGTCGAGGACCTCATCAAGGTGCTCGACAGCGTCGGCAACGACCTGCGTCGCGGCCGCTACCCCGACAAGTCCCGCGCCGGCCAGGTGGCCACCCTGCTGCGCGCCGTCTCCGACGACCTCGAGGCCTGAGATGGCGACCGCGACCCAGGACGCCGTGCTCGCCGGCGCCGTCGACCTCGCCCGTGCGGCGGCGCTCGAGATCGCCGAGCAGCCCACCGACGTCGGCGAGCACCTCGGCCACACCGTCGACGCCGACCGGCTCGTCTCGCACCGGTTCGCCTGCACCGCCCGCGGCTACCGCGGCTGGGTGTGGACCGTCACGCTGTCGCGCGTGCCCCGGGCCCGCAAGGCCACGGTGTGCGAGGCCGTCCTGCTGCCCGGCGACGACGCCGTCCTGGCCCCCGCCTGGGTGCCGTGGGACGAGCGCCTGCGGCCCGGCGACCTCGGCCCCGGCGACGTGCTGCCGTTCCGCCCCGACGACCCGCGGCTCGAGCCCGGCTGGACGCCCACCGGCGACCCCGAGCTCGACGACGTCGCCATCGGCGAGCTCGCCCTCGCCCGCGCTCGCGTGCTGTCGCCCGTCGGCATCGCCCAGGCCGCCGAGCGCTGGTACCGCGGCAAGCAGGGCCCTGCGTCCGCCGGTGCCGTCGCCGCCGCCGGGTCCTGCCAGACGTGCGGGTTCCTCGTGCCGCTGCAGGGCTCGCTCGGCACGGTGTTCGGCGTGTGCGTCAACGAGTGGTCGCCGGACGACGGCAAGGTCGTCGCCCTCGAGCACGGCTGCGGCGCGCACTCCGAGACCGACGTCGAGGCGCGGCCGTCCGAGTGGCCCGACGTGCCCGTGAGCCGCGACCTGCTGGTCGAGCCGACGAGCGACGCGGCGGCCGGTGAGGCTGCGCCCGCGGCGGAGGCTGCTCCGGAGGCCGAGTCGGCTGCTCCGGAGGCGGAGGCACCCGAGGCCGGGACCGGCGCCGACGACGAGCGGCCCGCGCCCCAGCCGGAGCCGTGACCGCCGACGTCTTCGGCACCCGCGCCCTGCGCGACCGGGTGCTGGGGACGTGGCGCACCGACCCCGCGCGGCTGCGCGAGGACGCGAACACCGAGGAGGACCACGCCCGCGGGTACTACCGCGACCGCGTGGTCGTCGAGCTCGCCCAGAACGGCGCCGACGCCGCCGTGCGCGCCGGCGTGCCCGGGCGGCTGCTGCTCCGGCTCGCCGAGGTCGACGGCGCCCTCGTGCTCACCGCCGCGAACACCGGCGCCCCGCTGGACGCCGCGGGCGTCGCCTCGCTCGCGGCGATGCGCGCCTCCACCTCCCGGGACCGGCCCGAGACCGTCACGGGCCCCGGCCTGGTCGGCCGGTTCGGCGTCGGGTTCGCCGCCGTGCGTGCCGTCGCCGACGACGTCGCTGTGCTGTCCACCTCCGGCGCGGTGCGGTTCTCCCTCGACCTGACCCGGCAGGAGCTCGCGCTCGCCGCCACCGGGTCGCCACGGCTCGCCGACGAGGTCGCCCGGCGCGAGGGGTCGCTCCCGGCGCTGCGGCTGCCGCAGGAGCACACCGGCCGGCCGCCCGAGGGGTACGACACCGCCGTCGTGCTGACCCTGCGCGACGACGCCGCGGCCGACGCCGTGCGCGCGATGCTCGACGGCGTCGGGGACACCCTGCTGCTCGCGCTGCCGGGCCTCGCGGAGGTCGTCGTCGAGGACGAGACCACCGGGCGCCGCCGCCGGGTCGCCGACGTCGACCGCCGCTGGCGCCGCCGGACCGCCGAGGGCGAGCTCGACCCCGCGCTGCTGGCGGACCGACCCGTGGAGGAGCGCGCCCGACGGCGCTGGCGGGTCACCTGGGCGCTGCCGCGTGCCGCCGGCGCCGAGGGGGCGCCCGCCGCCTGGCCCGGCGACGAGGCGCTGCTGCCCCGCCGGGACCGTGTCGTGCACGCGCCCACGCCCACCGACGACCCGCTCGACCTGCCCGCGCTGCTCGTCCTCACGGCGCCGCTGGACCCGACCCGCCGGCACGTCGCCCGCGGCCGCGCCACCGACGCCCTGCTCGACATCGCCGCCGACGTCTACGCGCGCCTCGCCGCGGACGTCGCCGCCGACGGTGAGGACGCCCTGCGGCTCGTGCCGCTCGGGCTGCCCGCCGGGGACCTGGACGCGGCGCTGCGGCCGCGGCTGCTCGCGGAGCTCGGGGGCGCGCCGCTGCTCGTCGTGGCCGGGGCCGCGGAGCCGGAGCCCGGCGACGACGCCGCACCCGACCCCGGCCCGCACCTGGTGGCGCCGCACCGGGCCGTCGCGCTCGCCGGACCCGCCGCCGCCGACCTCACGCGCGCCCTCGCCCCCTGGTTCGCCGGGCTGGTCGCGCTGCCCGACGGCGCGCTGCCCGCCGCCCGCGCGCTCGAGGTCGAGGTCCGCGAGGTCGCCGACGTCGTCGACGAGCTCCCCGCTGCCGCCGGCCTGCCGCCGGAGCGGTGGCGCGTGCTGTACGCCGCGCTCGCGCCGGCCGTCGCGGACCCGCTGGTGCGGGAGGCGCTGGCCGCCCTGCCCGTGCCGCTCGCCGACGGCCGCGTGGTGCGCGGAGCGCGGGGCCTGCTGCTGCCCGTCGCGGGTGCGCTCGACCCCACGGGGCCGGTGAGCAGGTCGCTCGGCACGCTGAGCCGCTGGGGCGTGCGGCTCGTGCACCCCGCCGCCGCGCACGACGTGCTCGAGCGGCTCGGCGCGACGCCCGCCGACCCCGCCGCGCTGCTCGCCCACCCCGGCGTGCGGCAGGCCGTGCTGGACCAGGCGGACGAGGACGACCTCGAGCTCGCCGAGCAGGTCAGCGACGCCGTCCTGACCCTCGTCCGGGCGGCGGTCGCCGACGACGGCGGCCCCGACGAGGACGCGCCCGTCCCCGTCGACCGGGCCGTGCTCGGGCTGCTCA
The DNA here is from genome assembly GCF_056868065.1 of Cellulomonas sp. KU4C. NCBI lineage: Bacteria > Bacillati > Actinomycetota > Actinomycetes > Micrococcales > Cellulomonadaceae > Cellulomonas > Cellulomonas sp. KU4C. Next base: position 1,557,415 of record NZ_CP200322.1, read on the forward strand.
CGCTGCGGGCCGCGGACGACGAGCCGACGCCCGCGCACGGCCTGGTGCTGCCCGGGTCGACCGCGGAGCAGCTGCTCGACGCCCGGGTGCTCGCGCCCGTCGCCGCGGCCGCCGTCGAGAGCTGGGGGGCGCGGACGCTCGCCGCCGTCGGGGTGCGCGCCGACCTGGTCCCGCTGCTGCTCACGGACGTCGTGGTCGGGACCGACGACCTCGGGCTGGACGACGACGACGCGGACCTGGTCACCGACGCGCTCGACGGCTGGGACGCGTACGTCGCGCACGCGGCCGACCGGCTCGGCGAGGGGGAGACCCTCGCGGAGGTCGTCGCCGTCGCCGACCTGGACGCCGTGCACCCGGACGCCTGGCCCCGGGTGCTGGCCCGGCTCGCGCGACCCGGCCCGCTGCGGCGCGCGCTGGTGGACCCGGTGCGGGTGACCGGCAGCACCCTGACCGTCCCCGGCTACACCGCGTGGTGGGTGCGGCACCGGTCGGGCGCCGTGCCCGCGACCGCGTTCGCGACGGCGGACGCCGAACCCGCCGTCGCTCGGCTGCTGCCCGCCGCGCCGCCCGAGATCGCCGCCCTCGACCCCGCGGCGCAGGCGGCGCTCGGCGGCGTCGGGCGGCTGGCCGCGGTGCCGCCCCGCGAGTGGGACCGGCTGCTGCGGGCCGCGGCCCCGGTCGGCGGGGCGGTCGACGTCGCGCTCGCCGCCGCGGTCTGGTCGGCGTGGGCCGGTCTCGCCGGGGACGCGGACGAGGGCGGGGCGCCCGGGTCCGACGCGGGCGGGCTGCCGGGGTCCGACGCGGGCGGGCTGCCCGGGTCCGACGCGGGCGGGCTGCCCGACCTCGACGTCGTGCCCGCGCTCGTCGCGCCGGACCGGGTCGCGCTCGTGCACGCGGAGGACGCGGCCGTCGCGCCGTCGCCGATGTGGTGGCAGCGCACCGACGTCGCCGCGATGGTGCCCGTCGCGGGGGCGGCCGCGGCCGAGGACCTCGCGGAGGCGCTGGGCCTGCCGACCGCGACCGACCTCGCCGACGGCCAGGTGGACGAGGGCGACGGCGACGACGCCGGCGGGCTCGCGCCCACGCCCGACGCGGCCCTGCTGCTCCTGCCGGGTGCGCCCGGGACCTGGGTGGAGCACGAGGCGCTGCGCGTGGACGGGGTCCCCGTCGACTGGTGGGTGGACGGTCACGGCGGGACGGCGGTCGTGCACGCGACGCACCTCGCCGGGCTCGCCCGCGGGCTCGCGCAGGCCGTCGGCGCGTGGCCGCTGCGGCACGCCGTCGAGCTCGCCCTCGTCGAGCCGGCCCGGGCCGCCGAGCTGGCCGTCGAGCAGGTCCTCGACCGCTGACGCCCCGATGACGACCCGCAGCCTGCTGACCTCGGCGTACCTGCCGGCCCTGCTCTACGAGACGGGCCTCGGCGCGGTGACGCCGGTGGTGGCGCTCGTCGCCGCGGGGCTCGGCGCGCGGCTCGACCAGGCCGCGCTCGTCGTCGCGCTCGTCGGCGTCGGGCAGATCCTCGGCGACGTCCCCGCGGGCGCGCTGGCGGCGCGGGTCGGCGACCGGCGGGCCATGCTCGTCGCCGCCGGGGTCGCGTGCGCCGCGCTCACCGTGTGCGCGGTCGCGCCGACGCTGCCGGTGCTGGCCGGCGGCGTGCTGCTGCTCGGCGCCGCGTCGGCCGTGTTCCACCTGGCCCGGCAGGCGTACCTGACCGAGGTCGTCCCCGTCGTGAACCGCGCCCGCGCGCTGTCGACGCTCGGCGGGGTGTCCCGGATCGGCATCTTCGCGGGCCCGTTCCTCGGCGCCGGCGTGCTGCACGTCGCCGACGACCTGCAGGCGGTGTTCTGGCTCGCCGTGGGCACCACGCTCGCGGCGGCGCTGGTCGTCGGGCTCGCGGGCGACGTCGACGACCGGCGCACAGCCCCCCGCGGCCGCCCGGAGCAGAGCACGGTCGCCCTCGTCCGCCGGCACGCGCACCTGCTCGCCACCCTCGGGCTGGCGGTGGTGCTGGTCGGCGCGGTCCGGTCCACCCGCGGCGTCGTGCTGCCCCTGTGGTCCGAGCACCTCGGGTTCGCGCCGGCGACGACCAGCCTGGTGTTCGGCCTCTCGGGGGCCGTCGACATGCTGCTGTTCTACCCCGCGGGCAAGGTGATGGACCGGTACGGGCGGCTGTGGGTGGCGGTGCCGTCGATGCTGGTGCTCGGCGGCGCGATCGCGGTGCTGCCGCTGACCTCGACGCTCGGCGGGCTGACGGTCGTGGCGATGGTGATGGGGTTCGGCAACGGGATCGGCTCCGGCATCCTCATGACCCTCGGGGCCGACGTCGCGCCACCGGGTGCCCGGGCGCAGTTCCTCGGCGTGTGGCGGGTGCTCCAGGACTCCGGGGCCGCCGCCGGGCCGCTCGTGGTGTCCGCCGTCGCCGCCGCCGGCAGCCTAGCCGCGGGCGTGCTGACGATGGGTGCCGCCGGGGTGCTCGCGGCGGGCGCGCTGGCCGTGTGGGTGCCGCGCTGGTCGGAGCACGCGAACGCCCGCACCCGCGCCCGCGCAGCCGCCGCGCCCCCACCCTGACGCCCCTGCCCGCGCCGCCAAGTCGCGACGAGTGGTCACGACACGCTGGCGCGGACCTTGCCCGGCCAGCGTGTCGTGACCTCTCGTCACTGCTGCGGGGTGCGGGGTGCGGGGAGTGCGTGCGGGGTGCGGGAGCGGGGGTCAGCGGCCGGGGCGCTGGCGGGTCCAGAGGTAGCCGGCGACTCCCAGCAGGGCGCCGACCACGCAGCTCCACACGACGAGGCCGGTCGCGGACCCGGTCGCCCAGAGCACCACGGAGACGACGAGGGCGGCGAGCCAGACACCGACGCCGACCAGGAACACGGGCCGCAGGCTCACGTGGACGGGGTCGGGGGTCGGCTTGCGCTGCTCGGGCCGCAGGGCCAGCTGGATGAACGACGGCACCCCCCCACCCTAGTCGCCGGCCCTGCACCGCCCGCCCGCACCCACCCGAGCGCACGAGTGGTCACGACACGCGGGGCCGGAGGTCCGGGATCCAGCGTGTCGTGACCACTCGTGGGCGCTGTGCCGGGGGGTCAGTCGCCGAAGGCGAGGGCCGTGGCGGTGGCCAGGGCCTGCGGGACGGCGGCGAGGTAGGCGTGCGCGACGTCCCAGGGCTCGAGCCCCGTGGCCGCGACCCCGGCGACGTCGTTCTCCTCGTGCGCGAGCACCGCCGCGAGCACGTGGCCGAGGGGGCCCTCGTGCCGCAGGACCGCGCCGGCCAGCGCGTCGGAGACGCCGGACCGGGTGACCAGGTCGGTGAGGTCGAACCGCTGCTGCGACGCGACCGCGGACAGCAGGCCCACGGTGTAGCCGGTGTCGTCGCCGGCGAGGGCGTGGCAGGTCTGCGCGCGGGTGAGGATCGACCACAGGGCCTGCACGGAGGACGGCTTGGCGTCGATGAGCGACGCGATCGCCAGGGCGTGCAGCTGCCGCGGGCCGACCAGGACGACGGCCTGCTGCACGGAGTCGATCTCGCGCCGGAGACCGAAGGCCGACGAGTTCACGAGGTGCAGCACGCGCATCGACAGCTCGGGGTCGGTGGCGACGGTGCGGACGACGAGCTGCTGGTCGACGGAGTCCGCGGACAGCACGCGCAGCAGCTCGAGGCACTGGAGCTCGCCGGCGGAGAACGTGCGGCGCGTGACGGGCGGGTCGCGGTGGAACATCGGGCCCTGCAGCAGGTCGACGCCGAGGGACGCGGCGGTCTCCAGGCGCTCGGTGCTGTCGGTGTGCTCGACGACGACGGTCGCGCCGGCGTCGTGCGCACGGGCGACCAGCAGGGCGCAGTGGTCCGGGCCGTGCCGCAGGTCGACCTTGACGACCGACACGCGGTCGAGCAGCCGGTCCTGCGGGGCGGAGCCGTCGTAGTCGGCGAGCGCGAGCCGGCTGCCGCGGAGGGTGGCCGCCGCGACGAGCGTGTCGATGTCGGGGCGGCGCGCGAGCGCGGGGGTGACCTCGAAGACCAGCCGCTCGGCGTCGTACCAGACGGCGCTGGTCCCGGCGAGCAGCCCGGACGTCGCGCGCAGCAGCACGGGCTTGTCGCCCGCGAGACCCGGCAGGTCGAGGCGCCGGTACGCGGCGTCGACGGCCTGCTCGGTGGCCTCGTCCGGCAGGGGCGCTCCGGTCGGTCCGCTGATGAGCACGCGCACGGCGTACCCGTAGACGGACCGGTCGGGGTGCACGACGGGCTGCCGCTGGACGGTGGCCTCGCCACCGCCGATCGGGATCGGGCTGCCGCTGGGTGCCCGCTGCCCGGCGGGGCGTGCGGGGTCGGCCCCGAGGGTCGAGGTCATGGGTGGGTCTCCTTGGTCAGGCGGCCCGGCCGAGCGGCGCGCGCAGCGGCCAGTCCTCGGTGAGGACGGTCTGGACCGCGGCACCGCTCGCCGGGTCGAGCACCAGCGGGGCCAGCAGGTTGGCGGTCGGCGGCTCGCCGCCGTCGGCGGGGCGCACGACGACGAGGCGCACGGCGTGCTCGCTGTCGGTGCCGAGGGCGGCGAGCACGTCGCCGTCGATCGTGGGCTCGTAGTCCGGGAAGAACGCGTCCGGGTCGATGACGAACAGCCGCACGGGGCGGGCGCCGTCGGGCTCGGAGCGCAGCGCGTAGAGCACGCCGGCGTCGTCCAGGGGGGTGAGCGTGAAGTCCTCGTACCCGACCAGCCCCGGCATGGGGGAGCTCAGGTGGAGGTGCTCGGGCAGGTGGGTGCGACGCGCGGCGTCCACGGTCAGAGTGCTCATCTCAGGAAGTCCAGGAGAGTCGGCTGCAGGACCTTGGCGGCGGCTCCGAGGGCACCCTTGTACGCGACCTCCTGCGACCCGAGGTCGAGGAAGATCTGCGCGAGGTCGACGTCCTGGATGGCCGACAGCCGCGTCTTCGACGTGAGCTGGGCCTCCTCGATGAGGTTCTGGGCGGAGTCGACCTGGTTCTGGCGGGCACCGATCGAGGAGACCTCGGTCAGCAGGTTGTCCATGTGCTCGTCGATCGCGGCGAGCTGGTCCGAGGGGTCGCCGCCGGCCTTGAGCGTGGCGGAGATCGAGTCGAGCAGGGCGAACACCGAGGTGTCGCCCTCCCCGAAGACGGCGGAGCCGAGCGAGTCGACGCGGACGGTGGTGCCGCTCGCGACGGTGCGCTCGACGGAGCCCGTGGCGACGCCGTTGAACGTGTAGGCGCCGTCGACGCCGGGCCCGTAGGCCGGCGTCCCGGACGTGCCGGCGAACACCGGACGGCCGAGGTAGGTGGTGTTGGCCTGCGTGAGCAGGGCCTCGCGGATGCCGTCCATCTCCTCCGCGAGGGCGAGGCGGGACGTGTCGCCGAGGGCGCCGTCGCCGCCGCGCACCGTGAGCTCGCGCGCCTTGGAGACGGACTTCAGGGCGGTGGCCAGCGCGCTGTCGATGGTGACGAGCCACGCCTCGCCGTCGGCGGCGTTGCGGCTGAACTGGTCCAGCTGGCGCTGCTCGCTCTCGATGCGGAGCACGTCGGCGGTGCCGGCCGGGTCGTCCGAGGCGAGGTTGATCTTCTTGCCCGAGGACATCTGGGACTGCAGCTCGGACATCCGCTGCAGGTTCGCCTGGACGTTGCCGAGCGTCGAGCTGCGCACCGTGAAGTGCGTGACGCGTCCGATGGAGGTCATCGGCCCACCACCCCCGTGCGGTTGATCAGCGTGTCGAGCATCTCGTCGATCGTGGTGAGGACGCGCGCGGCGCCCTCGTAGGCCCGCTGGAACGCCAGCATGTTCACGGACTCCTCGTCGGTGTCGACGCTGGTCTGGGCGAGCTGCGCGGCGGCGGCGGTGGACCGGGCGGCCTCCGCGACGGTCGCGCGGGAGGTGGCGCTGGCGGACTTGACGCCGAGGTCGACCACGAAGGACGACCACTGGGCGTCGGGGCTGCCGGTCGCGGCGGCGATGGCGGCGATCTGCCGGCCGACGCTGCCGTCGTGCGCGCCCTTGCCGGCGCCGGCGATGGCGATGTCGGCGGTGCTCGCGACGGCGACCTTGAGGCCGAGCGCGGCGGGCTGGCCCGCGGTGAGCGAGAAGAAGTCGCCCGCGGGGGTGTTCGTGGCGTAGCCGGCGACGGTGTAGCCGGTGCTGTGGATCGCGTTGACCTGGCCGGCGATGCTGGTGGCGATCGCGTTCAGGGAGCCGGCGGCCGTGGTGAGCAGGCCACCGCCGGCGGGCGGGGCGAGCGCGGTCAGCAGGCCGGCGACGCGACCGCCGTCCAGGCCGGCGGGGTGGCCGCTGCTCTTCCAGACGATCGAGACGGCGCCGCCGTCGACCGCGGCCTGGAACGAGGCGGGGCTGCCGGCGGAGACCGCGAGCTCGCTGGCGTTGCCGCCGGAGACGAGCGCGTTGCCGGCGACCATGACGTCGACGGTGCCGTCGTCGTTGGTGCGGCTGGACGCGCCGACCAGGCCGGACAGCTGGGTGACGAGGAGGTCGCGCTGGTCCATCAGCTCGTTGGCGGAGCCGCCGGAGTTGCTGATGGAGCGGATCCGGGTGTTGAGGTCCGCGATGTTCGCGGCGGTGGTGTTCACCTGGGTGACGAGCGACGTCGTCGTGGTGAGCGCCTGCTGCCACTGGGTGCCGGTGTCCTGGTAGAGCGTCGCGATGCGGTCGGTGACCGCCTTGGCGCGCTCGAGCAGGACGGCGCCGCTGGCGTCGGTGGAGGAGCCGGCGTTGTTGGCGACGTCGGACCAGGCGCTCCAGAACGCGGTGAGGTCCTTGGAGAAGCCGGTCTTGGACGGCTCGCCGACGACGCCCTCGAGGGTCTTGTACTCGCCGGCGACCGCGGCGAGCCGGGCGGCGCCCGAGGTCTCGTTGCGCAGCCGGGCGTCGAGGAACACGTCGCCGAGGCGCTCGAACCCGGTCACCGAGGTGCCCTGGCCGACGCCGTTCGTCGTGGCGAACATCGACGGGACGGTGGCGGCGGGCAGCGACGACAGCGCGGCGCGCTGGCGGGTGTAGCCGACGGTGTTGGCGTTCGCGACGTTCTGCCCCGAGACCTCCAGCGCCTGGCGCTGGGCGATCAGGGAGCTGAGCGCGGTGCCCAGTCCGGAGAAGGTGCTCACGGGTCCTCTTCCTCGCAGTTCAGATCAGAACGACTGGTCGATCAGCTGTGCGCTGCGATCGGCCTCGGCGGTGGTGTGACCCTGCGGGTCGTAGGTCTGCACGGACTGCTGCAGGGACATGAGGGTCTCCTGCGTCGCCCGGTGGGACATGGCGAGCAGCTCGCGGTTGCCGTCGGCGAGCTGGCTGATCTCGGTGGTGAGCTGGACGAAGGCGTCCCGGTGCGCGTGCAGCAGGTCGTCCCACGGGGTGGGGGCGTGCTCGGCGAGCTCGCGGAGGCTGCCGCCGGGCTCGAGGCCGAGCTCGAGGGCGACGGCGTCGGCCTCGACGGAGCGGCCGAGCTCGGCGTCGCGGATCTGGTCGAGCACGGACTCGACCTCCCGCGTGGCGTGGGCCAGCCACCGGGTGCGTCCGCTGGTCAGCACGAGCTGCTCCTCCTCGAGCTTGAACAGCAGCAGCTCGAGCAGACGGCGCTCGGACCACAGGACGTCGGACAGCTGGCTCAAGGCCATCGGGGGAGTCCCCTTTCCGTGCAGCGGTGGGGCCGGTTTCCGCGAGGTCTCCGGCGGGCTTGCACCTCCTATCGGGCACCGCCCCGTGGTCCTGAGCGAAATCGGACAGGTCTCTGCCGCGCGGGTTGTACCGCACGGTCAGATGCTGCTGATGACAGGTATCGACCCGGAGAGCGGATTCCCTGATGTGACGTGCATCACAGATTGCGCGAGGGCTCCGGAACTATGTCGTCGGATGTCCGATTTGTCAGACCGGAAGGTCCGAAATGGCCGCGGAAGTCGCATAGATCGGGTCTCTGAGAACTTGATGAGAAAAACTCAAGGCCTGTTTCAGCGGGACCGAGAACCGTCTCGTGAACAGCTCCGCATCCACCCCCGCCACCGACGCGCTCGTCGTCGCGCACATGCCCCTCGTGGGCTACCAGGTGAGCGAGGTCCTCTCCCGGGTCCCCGCCACCGTCAGCCGCGACGACCTCGTCTCGGCCGGTCACCTCGCCCTCGTGCTCGCCTCCCGCGCGTACGACGCCGAGACCGGCGTCCCCTTCGCCCGCTACGCCGCGCTGCGCATCCGCGGCGCCCTGATCGACGAGCTGCGCTCGATGGACTGGGCCTCCCGCGGCGCCCGCCACCGCGCCCGTGAGATGTCGGCCGCGAGCGACCGCCTCACCGCGACCCTCGGCCGCGTGCCCACCCGCACGGAGCTCGCCTCCGAGCTCGGCACCGACGTCGCCGCCGTCGACCAGGCCCGCCAGGACGCCGAGCGCCGCGTGCTGTCGATGGACGCCTCGGTGCACCCCGTCGCCGACCTCGTCCGCGACGACGCCCCCGGCCCGGAGGACAACGTCCTCCTCACCGAGCGGCTCCGCTACCTCCGCGCCGCCGTCGACACGCTGCCCGACCGGCTGCGCACCGTCGTCGAGGGCCTGTTCCTCCAGGACCGGTCCGTCGCCGAGCTCGCCGACGAGCTGGGCGTCACCCAGTCGCGGATCAGCCAGCTGCGCACCGAGGGCCTGGCCCTCATGCGCGACGGCCTGAACGCGAGCCTGGACCCCGACATGGTCCCCGCCGCCGAGCGGCCCGACGGCGTCGCCGAGCGCCGCCGCCGCAGCTACTTCGCCGCCGTCGCCTCGCGCGCCGCCATGACGGCCGCCGGCCACCAGGTCGAGGCCGCCGGCGTCCCCACGCCGTTCGAGGGCGACACCCGCGCCGCCCGGACCCTCGCGGTCTGACGCCGGAGCAGCACCCCCACCGAGCTCGTTCACACCGCGCCAGGCGCCGGTCCGCGAACCCCGCGGCCGGCGCCTTTCGCGTGCTCCAGGGGTGTTCTGCCTGGTCAGCGGCCCGCGTTGCCCCTATCGGGTGAACCGCGGCGAAACCCTCAGAGGTGCGGCGCCGCGGTCGAAGTTCAAGGGTGAGCCCACGGATGGGCCACGAGTACCCCGATCAAGGAAGAAGAGAACCATGGCGCTCTCCGTCAACACGAACATCGCGGCACTGAACGCGTACCGCAACCTCTCCGCCACGCAGAACGACCTGGGCAAGTCCCTGGAGAGCTTCTCCAGCGGCCTGCGCATCAACCGCGCGGCGGACGACGCTGCCGGCCTGGCGATCTCCGAGGGCCTCCGCGCCCAGATCGGCGGCACCACGCAGGCCGTCCGCAACGCCCAGGACGGCATCTCGGTCGTGCAGACCGCTGAAGGCGCCCTGACCGAGACGCACTCCATCCTGCAGCGCATGCGTACGCTGTCGGTCCAGGCGTCCAACGAGGGTGGTCTGTCCGACACCGCGAAGTCCAACATCCAGGACGAGCTGTCCGAGCTCAAGACCGAGCTCACCCGCATCGCGGACACCACGCAGTTCAACGGCAAGAAGCTGCTGGACGGCAAGTACGACGGTTCGTTCCAGGTCGGCGCCAACACCTCGGCGCAGGACAAGATCAACGTCAAGATCGAGACCGGCAACGGCCAGGGCCTCGGCGCCGTCGGCCTGGGCGTCGCGAACGTCGACGTCACCACCATCTCGGCCAACGCGACCACCGTCGCCAACACCACCTCGGCCGCGTCCGGCACCGCCGGCGTCAAGACCCTCGGTGCGGCCGTGGACTACACCGCTGACGACGTGAAGAACTTCACGGACCTCAACGGCACGGTCACCATCGGCTCCAAGTCGCTCGACCTGAAGTCGGTCGACTACACCGGTGTCACCACCTCGGCCGGCGCCGTCACCGCGCTGAACAACGCCCTCACCGCCAAGTTCGGTGCGGGTGCCGCCACGGCCGCCGCCACGGCGACCGGCATCACCCTGACCGGTGCGGCCACGACGGGCACGGCCGCCGAGGTCGCCGCCACCGAGATCGGCTTCAAGCAGGCCTCGGGTGCCGACGACGCGATCGACCTGATCGACGCCGCCATCACCTCGGTCTCCTCGGTCCGTTCCTCCCTCGGTGCGGTCCAGAACCGCTTCGACCACACCATCAACAACCTCAACGTCGCGGTGGAGAACCTGACCGCGTCCGAGAGCCGCATCCGCGACACCGACATGGCGTCCGAGATGGTCAGCTACACCCGCGCCTCGATCCTGTCGCAGGCCGGTACGGCGATGCTCGCCCAGGCCAAGAACCTGCCGCAGAGCGTGCTCCAGCTCCTCCAGCGAGCTGACACCCCGGGCCGGTGACGGCCAGGGGTACCGCATGACCTGACAGGCGGTGGGTGGACGACCGTCCACCCACCGCCTGTCGCGTGCCGGCACCGCCGCGCACGAGCACCGACCCCGGGAAGGACCGCACCAGCATGGTGGGCAGCATCGGCATCGACGGCCTGATCAGCGGCATGAAGACGACCGAGCTCATCGACCAGCTCCTGGCGGTCGAGGGCAACCAGCAGAAGCTGCTGGCGTCCAAGCGGACCGGTCTGCAGTCCGTGGTCTCCGCGCTGCAGTCGCTCAACACCAAGGTCGCCTCCCTGGGCACCGCCGCCACGACCGCCCTCAAGGCCGAGTCCTGGCAGACCACGACCGCGTCGTCCACGTCGACGTCCGTCGTGGCCGTGACGTCGACGGACGCGACGCCGTCCTCCGTCACGATGACCGTCGACACGCTGGCGTCCTCGCAGTCGACCCTCTACACGCTCCCGACGTCGTACTCCGACGCGAAGCCGATGTTCACGCTGGCCATCGGCGGCGAGCTCAAGACCATCACCGCGTCGAGCGACCACATCGGCGACATCGTCTCCGCCTTCAACGCCGAGGGCACCGGCGTCTCCGCGTCCGCCGTGAACGTGGGCACCGCGAAGGACCCGGTCTACAAGCTCCAGCTCACCGGCACCACCACCGGCGCGACGAACTCGTTCTCGCTGACCGCGATCAACCCCAACGACGGGACCGCGCTGTCCGCGCAGTCGCTGCGGACCGCCGCCGACGCGCAGATCACGCTGTGGCCCGGCACGCCCGGCGAGACGAAGGTGTTCTCCTCGAGCAACGAGTTCAAGGGCGTGCTCACCGGCGTCGACCTCACCGTCAGCAAGACGGGCGCCGAGGAGGTCACCGTCACGGTCGGCCGCAACGCCGCGACGATGAGCAAGCTCGCCGCGAACATCGTGACCAACCTCAGCGCCGTGCTCGGCGACATCGCCGACCGCACCAAGTCCTCCACGGGCACCGCGTCCGACGGCGGGTCGATCCTCAAGGGCGGCCTCCTGTCCGGCAACACGGCCGTGCGCGTCATGCAGCAGGCCGCGCTCACCGCCGGCGCCCTGCAGGTCGACGGCAAGTCGCCCGCGTCGGTCGGCATCGTCCTCGGCAAGGACGGCACGTTCACCTACGACGAGGCGAAGTTCACCGCGGCGTACAACGCGGACCCGGTCGGCACCCAGAAGATCGTGCAGGCCGTGGCCAGCACCCTGGAGACCGCCGCGACCTCCGCGTCGGACCCGACCAAGGGCTCGCTGACCGCGCAGATCAAGTCCTACGAGGGCGAGGTCAGCGACCTCGCCGACCGGATCGCCGACTGGGACGACCGCCTGACCACGCGTCGCGCGTCCCTGACCCGCACGTACACCGCGATGGAGGTCGCGATGTCGAAGATGCAGTCGACCTCGAACTTCCTCAGCCAGCAGCTCGCCCAGCTCAACGCGAACAACGCGAGCTGACCCGCCCCGAACGGAAGGCAGGACCGTCGTGTACGACGTCCGGAACCGGTACCTCGCCGACGCGGTCGCCACCGCCGGCCCCGCCAAGCTCCTCACCATGCTCTACGACCGGCTGCTGCTGGACCTGGACCGGGCCGAGGCCGCGCTGCGCGCCGGCGTCCGGGCCGAGGGCACCCAGCACCTCGCGCACGCGCAGGAGATCGTGGCGGAGTTCATCGCCAACCTGAACGTGGGCGCCTGGGACGGCGGCGACCGGCTGCTGTCGATCTACACGTACCTGCTGTCCGAGATGATCGGCGCGAGCATGGCCGGCGACGCCGACCGCGCCGCGGCCTGCCGCGCGGTCGTCGCCCCGCTGGCCGAGGCCTGGCGGGAGGCCGCCACGGCGGTCGCCGCCGACGTGCCGACGCCGCGGCCCGCGCCCGTCTCCGAGGGGCTCGGCGCCGGGTCCGGGGTGCTCGGTGTCGGCTGACGCCCCCGCCGTCGCGGCGGTGGGCACCCTCGAGGGCGCACGGCTCGACGCCGACGCGCACCCCGGGACCGGCGCCGGCGACCACGCCGGTCACGACGACCGGGACGCCCGCGCCGCGCGCGAGGCCGCCTGGGTCACCGCGCTGACCGCGATGGAGCACGAGGCGGACCGCGCGGAGGACCTGCTCCGCGTCGCCCGCACCCCGGGTCCGGACGTGACCGAGGACGTCGTCGTCGACGTCGCGGTCACCGAGCCCTGGCGCACCCCCCGCGGCCTCGGCGCCCTGCCGCTGTCCCTCGCCCCGCGCGCCGCCGCGCTCGTCGAGCGCCAGCGCGACCTGGTCCGCCGCACCGCCGAGCAGCTGGGCGAGCACCGCCGCCGCCTGCGCACCTCCGACGGCCTGCGCACCCGCGCCGCCGCGGCCCCGGTCTACCTCGACATCGAGGGCTGACGCCCGTCACGCGACGTCGGGCACCGGGGCGTCGCGTGGAGGATTCCCGCCCCGACACCCCCGCGTGCCGCCCCGGGTGGATCCACCCCGCGGCGGCAGCCCCGGGGTGTGGACGATCCCGTGTCCGACGCGCCGGCGGGTCGCGCGGGGTGGATCCACCCGGGAAGCAGCAGGGGGGGGCACGAGCGGGGTGGGGTGGTAGCACCCAGCGGAGGCGCGGGACATTTCTCGGCAAAGTCGGACATTCTCATCGAAACGCTTCCGCCGCGCGGGTGACGGGCGAGAAAAGTCGCCCGCGCACCTCAGCGACACCCCCGCGGAGCCGATGAGAGGTCTGAGCACGGATCGCTCGCGCAGCAGGCCACGGATCGGCCGACTCAGGACCAACCTCGGTGAGGGTGACCCTGCTATGGGCATGTTCGACTCCGTGAGCTATGTCGCGCTCAACAGCGCGCTCGACGGCCTGGCTCTGCGCCAGCGCGCCATCGCCGAGAACGTGGCGAACATCAACACTCCCGGCTACCAGGCCAAGAAGGTCGCGTTCGAGAGCGAGCTGGCCCGGGCCGTGGACAACCGGTCCGGTGCCGTCACCGCAACGGTCGCGCGCTCCCTGGAGCCGACCCGCACCGACGGGAACAACGTCAACCTCGACGAGGAGACGCTGCTCAACATCGACACCCAGCTGCGCTACCAGCTCGCGACCCAGGCGGTCGACGGCACGTTCTCCAGCGTCCGCGCCGCGATGAGGACCAGCTGATGGGCACGTTCGGGGCGATCGGCATCGCCAGCACCGGCATGACCGTGCACCGCAAGTGGCTCGACGCCGTGAGCGACAACCTCGCGAACCAGAACACGGTCCGGGGCACCGACGAGGAGGCCTACCGGGCCAAGCACGTCATCGCCACCGAGATCGCGTCCGCGGACGGCGGCGGCGTGCAGGTCGCGGGCATCGCGCTCGGCTCCGCCGAGGGCCGCATGGTCTACGAGCCCACCAACCCCCTGGCCGACGACGACGGGTACGTCCGGTACCCCGACGTCGACATGGCCAGCCAGATGACCCAGCTGATCATCGCCCAGCGCGGCTACCAGGCGAACGCGGCGGTCGTCGACCGTGCCCGCGCGTCCTACGAGGCGGCCCTCCAGATCGGACGCAACGCATGAGCATCGACGCGATCGGCGGCGTGACCAGCGTCGCGCCGACCTCCTACCTGTCCGACCTGTCCGGCGTCGCCGGCGCGAGCGGCGTCTCCGGCACGTCCGGTGCCGCCGGCGCCGCCGGGCTCGACGGGGGCTTCGCCTCCGCGCTCGGCGCCCTCGACCACGTCCAGCAGCTGCAGTCGACGAGCAACGCGCTCGCGGTCCAGGCCGTGACCGGCGACCTCGACGACGTGCACGACTACACCGTCGCGTCGTCCGAGGCGAAGCTCGCGCTCGAGCTCACCGCCGCCGTGCGCAACAAGGCCGTCGACGCGTTCACCGAGATCATGAGGATGCAGGCCTGATGCCCGCCCAGGTGAAGTCCCTGTTCGGCCGCATGGGCGGCGCGGTCCAGCAGTTCTCGCTGCCGCAGAAGACGTTCGCGCTGATCGCGCTGGCGGCGCTGCTGCTCGGCGGGTTCGCGCTGTACTCCTGGGCGAGCAAGCCCTCGCTCAGCCCCCTGTTCTCGGGCCTGTCCGCGACGGACGCCTCGGCGGTCGTCGACCAGCTCACGGCGCAGGGCGTGCAGTACGAGCTCGCCGACGGCGGCGGCACGGTCCTGGTGCCGCAGAGCAAGATCTACGACCTGCGGCTGTCGCTCGCCTCGGCGGGCCTGCCCGCGAACTCCGAGGGCGAGGGCTACTCGCTGCTCGACGGGATGTCGATGACGTCCAGCGAGTTCCAGCAGCAGACCACCTACCAGCGCGCCATCGAGGGCGAGCTCGCCAAGACGATCGGCGCCCTGGACGGCGTCGAGTCCGCCGCGGTGAAGCTCGCGCTGCCCGCGGAGACGGTGTTCGTGTCCGAGCAGCAGGACCCGACGGCCTCGGTCGTCGTGCGGACCCGCGCCGGCAAGGACCTCACCACCCCGCAGGTCGAGGCGATCGTGCACCTGGTGTCCGCGGGCATCGAGGGCATGAAGGCCACCGACGTCGCGGTCATCGACTCCACCGGCAAGGTCCTGTCCGAGGTCGGCACCGGCATCACGTCCGGCTCCGGCGACGACGCGACCTCCGCCTACGAGCAGCGGGTCACCGGCGCCGTGCAGGCCATGCTCGACCAGGTGGTCGGCGCGGGGAACTCGACCGTCTCGGTCACCGCCGCGCTCAACCAGGACCAGACGCAGCGCACGTCGGAGGAGTTCGCGGCCCCCGCGGACGTCCCGCCGCTCGGCTCGTCCACCACCGAGGAGACCTACACCGGCACCGGCAGCGGCAACGCGACCGGCGTGCTCGGCCCCGACAACATCGCGGTCCCCAACGGCGAGGGCGACGGCACCGGTTCGTACTCCAAGACCACCGAGGACGTCACCAACGCGGTCAACAAGGTCACCGAGGTCACGACCGTCGCGCCCGGCACCGTGCAGAAGCAGTCGATCGGCGTGCTCGTCGACCAGACCGCCGCGGCCGGCGTCGACCTGACGCAGCTGACCGCGACCCTGACCGCCGCCGCCGGCATCGACGCGGCCCGGGGCGACAGCATCGTGGTGCAGGCGATGGCCTTCGACACCACGGGTGCGGACGCCGCCGCCGAGGCGCTGGCTGCGGCCGACGCCGCCGCGGCCGCCGAGCAGCGCGCGGGTCTGCTGCGCCAGGCGGTCATCGCCGGCGCGCTGCTGCTGATCGCGATCATCGTGGGCATCGTGCTCGCCCGCCGCTCGCGGCGCAGCAAGCGCGAGGCCCTGGACATCGGCGAGCTGCCCCTCATGGAGGGCCCGGACGAGTCCGCCCAGCTCGACGACCTGCCCGAGATCCCGCCGGCCCTGCCGGGCCCGGCCGAGATCGACCCGGTGCAGGAGTCCCTCGCCGTCAAGCGCGCCGAGATCGCCGCGCTCGCCGACGACCAGCCCGAGGAGGTCGCGGACCTCCTGCGCGGCTGGCTCGCACCCGCCGGGCGGCGCTGATGTCGACCGCGATGCTGACCGGCACCCAGAAGGCCGCCATGCTGCTGCTGCAGCTCGGCCGGGAGCGCGCCGCCAAGGTGATGTCCCGCCTCGAGGTCGCGGAGATCGAGGAGCTGACCGCCGAGATCCTGCGCCTGGAGCGCGTCGACCAGACCCTGGCCGACGAGGTCGTCGAGGAGTTCTACTCCGCGTCGATGATCGGCCCGGGCGTCAACGGCGGCCTCGGCTACGCCACCCAGCTGCTCGAGGGCGCGCTGGGCCGGGACGAGGCCGCGGGGATGCTCGAGCGCCTGCAGACCTCGATGGCCGGCCAGCCGTTCGAGTTCCTGCAGAACGCCGACGCCCGCCAGGTGCTGTCGCTGCTGAACGGCGAGCACCCGCAGGCCGTCGCCCTCGTCCTCGCGCACCTGCGCCCCGAGCACGCCTCGGCGATCCTCGCGGGCCTGCCCTCGGACCAGCAGTCCGAGGTCGCGCACCGGATCGCGCTCATGGAGCGCGCCTCGCCGGACGTCGTCGCGGTCATCGCCGAGTCGATGCAGCGCAAGGCGTCCACGGTGCTGACCCCGAACGAGCTCTCCGCGGTCGGCGGCGTCCAGCCGCTGGTCGAGATCATCAACCGCGCCGACCCGACGACCGAGAAGCTGATCCTCGAGGGGCTGCAGAGCCGTGACGAGGCCCTGGCCGACGAGGTCCGCAGCCGGATGTTCGTCTTCGGCGACACCGTCCTGCTCGAGGACCGCGCCATGCAGCTCGTGCTGCGCGCCGTGGAGACCAACGAGCTGTCGGTCGCCCTCAAGGGCGCCGCCCCGGAGGTGCGCGACAAGATCCTGCGCAACCTGTCCGAGCGCGCCCGCGAGAACCTCGAGGAGGAGATCGAGCTGCTCGGCCCCGTCCGCCTGTCCCAGGTGGAGGAGGCGCGCGCCGGCATCGTCCAGGCGATCCGCCGCCTCGAGGAGTCGGGCCAGATCGTGATCCGGCGGGAGGGCGAGGACGAGTATGTCTCCTGACCTGCGCACCTCCGGGTTCACCCAGGCGTACGCCGGCTCCGCGCTCGCGGACCCCGGCGTGCGGGCCGAGGGCTACGCGGCGGGCTACGCCGCCGGGTACGCCGCCGGCGCCCGCGAGGCCGCCCGTGCCGCCCAGGCCGAGGCCGTCCGCGTCCAGCGCGAGCGGGCCGAGGCCGACGTGCGCCGGTCCGCCGAGCACGCCGACTCCCTCGCCGTGCTGGCCGCCGCCGCGCGGGCCGCCGCCGACCGCAGCGCCCCGGTGCTCGCGGCCTCGGAGGCGACCCTGCACGCCGCCGCGGTCGACCTGGCCGAGGCCGTGCTCGGGACCGAGCTCGCCGACGCCCCGACCGCCGCGGTCGCCGCGCTGCGGCGCGTCCGCGCCCAGGACCCGGCGCGTGAGGTGCACACCGTGCGCCTGCACCCCCGCGACCTCGCGGCCGTGCGGACCGCGCTGACCGCCGACGGCTCCGGCTCCGGGGACGTGCTCACCGGCCTGCCCGACCTGACCGGCGTGGAGCTGGCCGCGGATCCGGCGCTCGCGCCCGGCGACGCGGTCGGCGAGTTCCCCGAGGGGTACCTCGACGCGCGGATCGGTGCGGCGCTCGACCGCGCCCGCGCGGCGCTCGCGGACGGCGGTGCGTCCGCGTGAGCACCACGACGAGCACGCTGCTCCCGACGCCCCGCGGCGGCCAGCAGGACCACACCGGCGCCGACGTCACCCCCGCGCCCCTGCCGGGCGCGCCCGTCTGGGGCTCCGCCCTGGCCGTCGCCCGCCCCGAGCGGGTCGGCACGGTCCGCGGCGTCGTCGGCCTGACCGTCGAGGTCGCCGGCACCGGCGCCGCGGTCGGCGAGCTCGTCGGCATCGACACCGGCGCGGGCACCCCCGAGGTCCCCGCCGAGGTGGTCGCCACCGGCCGCGGCACCGCGCACGCCATGCCGCTGGGCCCGACGCACGGCCTGCGGGCCGGCATGCGGGTCCGCCCCCGGGGCACCGCCCTCACCGCCCCCGTCGGCCCCGGCCTGCTCGGCCGCGTGCTGGACGGCCTCGGCCGCCCCATCGACGGCAAGGGCCCGCTGGTCGGCGTGTCCCGCGCCGAGGTCACGGGCCACGCCCCGCACCCGCTGGCCCGCGCCCGGGTCGCGCAGCCGCTGGACCTCGGCGTCCGGGTGCTCGACACCCTGGTCACCGCGGGTCGCGGGCAGCGCCTCGGCCTGTTCGCCGGGTCCGGCGTCGGCAAGTCCTCGCTGCTGTCGATGATCGCGCGCGGCACGGACGCCCAGGTGTCCGTGATCGCCCTCGTCGGCGAGCGTGGTCGCGAGGTGCGCGAGTTCCTCGAGGACGACCTCGGTCCCGAGGGCCTGGCGCGCAGCGTCGTCGTGGTCGCCACCTCGGACGAGCCGCCGCTGGTGCGGCTGCGCTCCGCGTTCGTCGCGACCCGCATCTCCGAGTGGTTCCGCGACCAGGGCGACGACGTCGTGCTGATGATGGACTCGCTGACCCGCGTGGCGATGGCCCAGCGCGAGATCGGCCTGTCCGTCGGCGAGCCGCCCGCCACCCGCGGCTACCCGCCGAGCACCTTCGCGCTGCTCGCCCAGCTGCTCGAGCGGGCGGGCACGGCCGCGTCGGGTTCCGTCACCGGCCTCTACACCGTGCTGGTGGACGGCGACGACCACAACGAGCCGATCGCCGACGCCGCCCGCTCCATCCTGGACGGCCACGTCGTCCTCGAGCGGTCGCTCGCCGTCTCCGGCCACTTCCCCAGCGTGGACGCGCTGGGCTCCATCTCCCGCGTCGCGTCGCGGGTGATCGACCCCGCCCAGAAGGACCTCGCCACCCGGCTGCGCCGCGTGATGGCGGCCCGCCGCCAGGCGCAGGACCTGCTGGACGTCGGCGCGTACGTGGCCGGGTCGAACCCGCTGGTCGACGCGGCCGTCGCGCACGGCGGCGCCATCGACGCGTTCCTGCGCCAGGGCATGGACGAGCGCGCCCCGTCCGCGGACTCCTGGGCGCGCCTCGCCGCGCTCGTCGCCGCGATGGGGGACCTGCCGTGAGCCGCGCGTTCCGCCTGGCCGGGCTGCTGCGTCTGCGCTCGATCGCCGAGGAGCAGGCCGCCGCCCGCCTCGCCACGACCACCCGCGGCCGGGACGCCGCCGCCGCCCGCAGCCGTGCCACCGAGCACGCGCTCGGCGGCGCGGTGTTCCCGTCCGAGACCGACGCGCTCGGCATGCGCGCCGTGATCGCCAGCCGCATGGCGCTGTCCGCGCTGCTGGTCGACGACCGCGCCCGCGTCATGGTGGCGCAGGACGCCGTCGACGTGGCCGACGCCGCGTGGGCGCAGGCCCGCACCCGGACCAGGACGCTCGAGAAGCTGCAGGACAAGCACGAGGCCGCCGCCCGGGTCGAGGAGCAGCGCGCCGAGCAGGTCGTGCTGGACGAGATCGCCGGGCGCCGTGCCGGTGCGCGGACGACCGCCGACGCGGGGGAGGGGGACCGATGACCGACGCCGTCGCCGCGGTCCAGGCCCGGATCGCGCAGATCCGCTCGTACACCGCGCCCGTCCCGGTCGCGACGACCGCCTCGACGTCCATCTCGGCGTCGACCTCGGCGTCCGGCTCGGCGTCCACCTCGGTCGCCGGCTCGACGTCCGGGACCGCGTTCGCCCAGGCGCTCGCGCAGGTCACCGGCACCGCGCCGACCGGTGCGGTCGCCGACGCGGCCTCCGTGCCCGCCGGCGCGCTGTCCACCACCGTCACCGGCCAGGACCTGGTCGAGTCCGCGAAGAAGTACCTCGGCACCCCGTACGTCTGGGGCGGCGAGACCCTCGCGGAGGGCGGCCTGGACTGCTCCGGTCTGGTGCAGCTTCTCCCTCGCGGACCTCGGGGTCACCGGGGTGCCGCGGGTCGCCCGCGACCAGGCCACCCTCGGCCAGGCCGTGCCCTCGCTCGCGCAGGCGCTGCCGGGCGACCTGGTGATCCTGTCCGGCGGCAAGCACATCGGCATCTACGTCGGCGACGGGAAGATGGTCGACGCCCCGAAGCCGGGCAAGGTCGTCACGGTCCGCGACGTCTACGCGGAGCCCACGACCATCCGCCGCATCCTCCCGCAGGCCGCCGCCACCGCCGCGGCGAACCCGCTCACCGGGTCCTCCGCCGCCGCGCTGGCGTCCACCACCGCCGGCCAGAACGCGCTCGCGCTGCTCTCGGGCGGCACCGGCTCCTCGTCCTCGCTCCTGACCTCGTCCCTCTGGGGGGCCACCGCATGACCACCACCTCGCTCACCGCCGTCGCGGCGCGCACCGCCGCGCCCGCCGCCGGCAGCGCCCGCGCCGGGGCCACCGGGTTCGACGCCGTGCTCCAGGGCGCGCTCGCCGCCGCCCCCGCTGAGCGTCCGGCCGAGCGTGCCGCCGACCGCCCGCGCACCACGGACCGCGCGGACGACCGGCGCGCCGACGCCGCACGTCCGGGGGCCGCGCGTCCCGGTGCGGACCGGGCCGACCGTGCCGACCGGACGGACCGCGCCGCTGCCGGCGACCGGAGCCGGGGCACCGACCGCGCCGACCGCGCCGACCGCGCCGCCGCCACCGACCGCGCCGCCGGCACCGCGTCCGCCGACGGCACCGACGCGACCGCGACCGACGACGCCGCGACGGCCACCGCCCCCGAGGGCGACGCCGCCGCCGACGCCCCGACCGTCCCCGTCGCGCCCGTTCCCGTGCCCGCGGCACCGGCCGCCCCGGTCCCCGCGGAGCTCGCCGCGCAGCAGGCGGCGCTCGTCGCCGCGGCCACCCCCGCCGCCGACGCGACCGCAGCGACCACCGCGACCACGTCCGAGCCGGCCGTCGGCGCGGTCGCCGGTGCGGCGGCTCCCACCGCCCCCGTCGCCGCCCCCGCGGCTCCCGTCGCGCCCGGCCAGGCCGCCGCCGACGCCGCACCCACGGCGCCCGCCGACGCGGCCGCCGCGCCGACCGCCGAGGCCCCGACCACGGGGGCCCCGTCCGCCGCCGCGGCCCCCACCGCCGGCACCCCGGCCCCCGCCGCGCAGCCCGCCGCCGACCGGGCGACCGCTGCCGCACTCGCCCCCGTGGCGACCGCCCCGGCCGCCGGCCCGATGACCGACGCCCCCGCCGCCGACGCGGTGACCGCCGCCGCACCCGCGGCCGCCGCCGACGACGCGGCCCCGGCCCCCGTCGCGACGCCCGCCGCCCAGCCGGGCGCGGTCCAGGTCGGCACGGTCCAGCACCGCGTCGCCACCGCGGCCCCGACGGGCACCGTCCCGCTGGCCGACCAGCTCGCCGGCAAGATCGCGGAGCAGGTGCCGGCCCTGCGCGCGGCGGGGAACGGCCAGCACGTGCTGACCCTGGCGGTCGACCCGGAGCACTTCGGGCCGGTGAAGGTGGTCGCGCACATCTCCCCGGAGTCGGTGCGTGTGGAGATCCTCGGCTCGACCGAGGCCTCCCGCGACGCCCTGCGCCAGTCGCTGCCCGACCTGCGCCGCGACCTCGCCGCGAGCGGCCTGTCGTCCGACGTCAGCCTCGGCGGCGACGACGCGTCCGCCCGCGACGGCGCCGCCGCCGGGTCCGACCGCCGGCCGTCCGCCGACCGCGGCACGGTCCGCCCCGCCGTCCTCGGCACCGCCGGCGGCACCACCGCCGACCCCGCCGCCCGCCCGTCCGCCGCCGCCGGCGGCCTCGACCTGCTCGTCTGACCGGAGGAACACCCCCATGACCGTCGAGATCCCGGTGACGTCGTTCGGGACCGCGCGCACCGACGCGGCCGCCGGCACCGCCCCCAAGAAGGAGCTGGACAAGGACACGTTCCTGCAGCTCCTCATCGCCCAGCTCGCCAACCAGGACCCGAGCAGCCCGATGGACACGAGCCAGATGATGGCCCAGACCACGCAGCTCGGGATGATGGAGTCCCTCTCCGAGATCCAGGCCTCGTCCCGCGAGCAGTTCGCGCTGCAGATGCGGATGGCCTCCGCCGACCTGGTCGGCCAGCAGGTCACCTGGACCGACGCCGACGGCAAGGTCCAGTCGGGCGTCGTCGACTCCGTCGACTACTCCGGCTCGGTGCCCGTCCTGGCCATCGGCGCGGAGAAGATCGCGCTCGACTCGATCGCCGGCGTCCGACCGGCCGGAGGCGCACCCGACGCGCCCGAGACCACCCCCGAGTCCACCCCCGCCACCGCCGCCTGACGCGGCCGCTCACCACCTCCCGAAGGGAACCACCATGCTCCGCTCCCTCTTCTCCGGCATCAGCGGCCTGCGCAGCCACCAGACGATGCTCGACGTCACCGGCAACAACATCGCCAACGTCAACACCACCGGCTTCAAGGCGTCCCAGATCCAGTTCCAGGACACCCTGAGCCAGATGCTCAACGCGGCCGCGGCGCCGCAGGGCGGCCAGGGCGGCCAGAACCCGGCGCAGGTCGGCCTCGGCGTGCAGGTCGCCGGCATCACGACCAGCTTCACGCAGGGCGCGGCCCAGCTGACCGGCCGCAGCACCGACATGATGATCTCGGGCGACGGCTTCTTCACCGTCCGCCAGGGCACGCAGCAGTACTACACGCGCGCCGGCTCGTTCGACTTCGACTCCAGCGGCCAGATGGTCCTGCCCGGTGACGGCGCGATCGTCCAGGGCTGGGCCGCCGTGAACGGTGTCGTGGACACCAGCGGCCCCGTCGGCGACATCCGCGTGGGCGTCGGCACCGTCATGCCGGCCAACGCCACGACGCAGGCGCCGTTCGCGGGCAACCTGCAGTCCGACGCCGCCACGGGCACGGTCAAGACGCTCAAGGTCGACGCGTTCGACGCGATCGGCACCAAGCGCGAGATCGAGCTGACCATGACCAAGACGGCGACCGGCTGGACGATGTCGGCCTCGGACGGCACCGCGAACTACGCCGCGACGCCGCTGACGTTCGACGGCTCGGGCAACCTGACCTGGACCGACGGGACCACCGGCAACTCCACGTTCGCGCTCGGCGGCGTCACGGTCGACCTGGCCGGCGTCACCAGCATGGCCGGCGTCGACACCATCAAGGCCGGCAAGCAGGACGGCTACGCCTCCGGCATCCTCGAGTCGTTCTCGCTGGGCTCCGACGGCACCATCACGGGCTCGTTCAGCAACGGCCTCAAGCAGTCGCTCGGCCGCATCGCGCTGGCGTCGTTCACCAACCCGGCCGGTCTGTCCAAGGCGGGCGGCTCGCTGTTCACGACCACGGTGAACTCCGGCGACCCGCAGATCGGCACCGCCGGCACCGGCGGCCGCGGCACGCTGTCCTCCGGCTCGCTCGAGATGAGCAACGTGGACCTGTCCACGGAGTTCACGCAGCTGATCATCGCCCAGCGCGGTTTCCAGGCGAACTCCCGCGTGATCACCACCTCGGACGAGGTCCTGCAGGGCTCGTCAACCTCAAGCGCTGACGCGCACCGGGTGCCCCGCCGCGGTCCGGGCGGGGCACCCGGGACCGGGTCACGGCCCGGACGCTCAACGCTCTGACCTGCACAGACTGCACCGTGCGGGCGTTCTGGGCTGCACTGCGCCGGCTCGTCGACGTCCGCTCACCGGCGTCGCAGTCGCCCCGTGAAAGCCTCATCCGTCCCCGTCGCCAGCCGATGGGAGGGGGGAGCGGCCCACGGAAGGGCCGCCGCGGCGCACCGCGCCGCACACGCACCACCAGGGACGGGACACCGCTGTGATCATCGTGACGCGCCTGAACGGGGCCCAGTTCGGGGTCAACCCCGACCTGCTCCAGCGCGTCGACAGCGCGCCCGACACCATCCTGACCCTCATCGACGGGACGAAGTACATCGTCCGGGAGTCGATGGCCGAGGTCATCGCGCGGGTCAACGAGCACCGCGCCCACCTGCTGGCCCGGGCCCAGGAGATCCAGTCCTCCCCGAGCCCCGCCGTCGAGCTCGTCCGCGACGCCGACGACCAGGCCCCCCACGCCGGGGCGGCCGACGACGACGACGCGGACACCCCGCTCGCCGACCCCGTCCCCCTGCGACCGAGGAGCCGCTGAGATGGATCCCGCCGGTTTCATCGGCCTGGTCGTCGCCTTCGGCGCGATCTTCGGTGCTCTCCTCATGGAGGGCGCCGACCCGATGTCGATCTTCCTGCCCGCACCGCTGCTGCTGGTGTGGGTCGGCACGATCGGCGTGGGCATCGCCGGGCACACCGTGAAGGACGTGATCGCGTCCTACAAGGCCGTGCCGCGTGCCTTCATGAACAAGGTCCCCGACCCGACGACGACCGTGGACACGCTGGTCGACCTGGCCGACCGCGCCCGCCGCGAGGGCCTGCTGGCCCTCGAGGACGCCGCGAAGGACATCGACGACCCGTTCCTGCGCGGTGGCCTCCAGGCCGCCATCGACGGCACGGACCCCGACGACCTGCGCCTGATCCTCGAGGACAAGATCGCGACCAAGCGGACCAAGGAGAAGGTCTGGTCGAAGTACTTCGCCGACATGGGCGGGTACGCGCCGACCATCGGCATCATCGGCACGGTCATCTCCCTGGTGCACGTGCTCGAGAACCTCTCCGACCCCGCCTCCCTCGGGCACTCGATCGCCGCGGCGTTCGTCGCGACCCTCTGGGGCATCCTGTCCGCCAACGTGGTCTGGCTGCCGATCGGCGCCCGGATCAAGCGGTTCTCCGACCTGGAGTGCGCGCAGATGGAGGTCACCCTCGAGGGCCTCCTCGCCGTCCAGGCCGGCGCGAACCCGCGCCTCGTCGGCGAGCGGCTGCGCAGCCTGCTGCCCGACGAGCCCGCCGAGAAGGAAGCGGCGTGAGCGCCGGCGGCCGCGGGCGGGGTCGCCGGGGCGGCGGGCACGAGGAGGAGCACGTCAACCACGAGCGGTGGCTGGTCTCCTACTCCGACATGATCACGGTGCTCATGGCGCTGTTCATCGTCCTGTTCGCGATCAGCCAGGTCGACCAGGAGAAGTACATCGCGCTGCGGTCCTCGCTGGCGGCGGGCTTCGGCGAGGGGTCGATCAGCAGCGCGGCCCTCGAGGGCAGCGCCGGCGTGATGGACGGCACCACCGGCGCGACCGACGGCCCCGAGCAGGGCACCGCCGGCATCGTGGACGTGGACACCGGCCTCGGCGAGCAGGCGGCGAACCCGTCGCCCGAGGTCGCGCCGGACCAGGCGGCCGTCGACGCGTCGGTGCTCGCGGCCGCGCAGGCCGAGGTCGCGCACCTCGAGCAGGTCAAGCAGCAGATCCTGTCCGCGCTCACCGCGCAGAACCTGCAGGACTCGGTGCGGTTCCGCGTCGACGAGCGCGGGCTCGTGCTGGGCCTGGTCGCCGACGACGTGTTCTTCGCCCAGGGCTCCGCGCAGCTGACGCCGACCGCGATGTCCGTCCTCGACGTGGCCTCGCCGACGATCGTCGCGCTGCAGGAGCCGGTGTCGGTGGAGGGCCACGCGAACACGGTCCCGATCTCCGGGCGGTACGCGACCAACTGGAGCTGTCGTCCGACCGCGCCACCCAGGTGCTCCGGCACATGGTGGAGCGCGACGGCATGCCGGGCACCCGCATCCAGGCGGTGGGCTACGGCGACACCCGACCCCTCGTGAACGGGACGGGTGAGGACGCGATGACCGCCAACCGGCGGGTCGACATGGTGATTCTCAGCGCGGCACCGGAGGCGGTCCGCGCGCTGCTGCCCGCAGTGGCAGCCGGCAACGTGACGGGAGGGTAGGGGCTATGCCCATCGAGCAGCGTGTGATCGGCGGCGGCCAGAAGATCGGCGGCGCCAAGGGCGGGGCGATCGGCGCCAAGAAGGACGCCCCGGCGCCCGAGCCGGAACCGGTCAAGAAGAGCAAGAAGAAGCTGTTCATCGGCCTCATCGCCGGTGTGCTGGTCCTGGGCGGCGCGGCCGCGTACTACTTCCTGGGCATGGCGGGCGGCGGCGAGGCCGAGGCGGCCGAGCCGGAGCCCGAGCCCGGCGCGGTCGTGGCGGTCGAGCCCATCAGCCTGAACCTCGCGCAGGGGCACTACCTGCGCCTCGGGTTCTCGCTCCAGATGACCCTCGACGCCGGGGGGCACGGCGACCCCGACCCCGGCAAGGCGGTGGACGCGGCGATCGCCCTGTTCTCCGGCCGGACCGTGGCCGAGATCAGCGACCCCGCGACCCGCGAGACCCTCAAGCACGAGTTCCTCGTCGAGCTCGAGGAGCTGTACCACGGAGAGGTGATGGACGTCTATCTGACGAACTACGTCACCCAGTGACCCACCCGTGACGGCCCGCGCGGCGACGCGCGACCCGTCCGACCCGCCGCCGGCGGCCCTGTGACCAGGGCCGTCGGCCGCCGGTGAACCACGGCGCCACGGAGGGCGCCACATCGCTCCGCAGCAGGCGCGGCCCATGGAGGGCGGCGGGCGGAGATGTTCGCGGGAAGACCCCTCACATCACCCGTTCGCGCGCCGATGAGGGAACTCGTGACGGTCCACACCACGGGTCAGGCCCCGGCGCGCTCGCGCCGACGCACCCACCTCCCCGAGCCCTACGACTTCCGTCGTCCGATGACGATGGCCCGCGAGCACGCCCGCGTGCTCGAGATGGCCTTCGAGACGTTCGCGCGGCAGTGGGGCAACCAGCTGACGGCGCGCCTGCGGGTGATGGCCCAGGTCAACCTGGACGGCCTCAGCCTCAGCACCTACGACGAGTACGTGCGCGGCCTGCCGGGCACCACCGCGATGATGCTGTGCACGATCGAGCAGAGCCGGCAGACCGCCGTCGTCCAGGTGCCGGTGAGCACCACGATGGTGTGGATCGACTACCTGCTCGGCGGCCCCGGCAGCGGCGACGCCCGCGAGGACCGCGAGCTCACCGAGATCGAGCTCACCCTGCTCCGCGGCGTCATGCAGGCCGCCCTCGGCGACCTCGGCTACGCGTTCTCCGCGCTGACCCCGCTCGACGTCACGCTGCGCACCGTGCAGTACAACCCGCAGTTCGTGCAGGCCGTCCCGGCCTCCGACGCGGTGCTCGTCGCCACGTTCCAGATGCGCGTGGGGGAGCGCGAGGACCTCGCGACCGTCATGTTCCCCGCCGAGCTCCTGCTCGCCGCCGTCCGGCAGACCGACGGCGCGAGCGGCCGGTCCGCCGAGGACCAGCGCGCCTACGAGCTCGCCGTCCTCGACCTGGAGGCCGCCGTCGAGGAGGTCCCCGTCGAGGTGGCCGTCCGGTTCGCGCCGGTCGTCGTCCGTCCCCGCGACGTCGTGCACCTCGCGGTCGGCGACGTCGTCCCCCTGTCCCACCCGTCGTCCCAGCCGCTCGACGTGGTGGTGGACGGTGTCGTGCTCGCACGCGCCGCCGCCGGGAACAACGGCTCCCGTCTCGCCTGCATGGTCGTCACCGTCGAGGAGAAGCACTGATGAACGCCGTCCCCACCGCCGAGGCCACCGACGCGGCCGTCGCGCTCGCCGCCGCCACCGCGGCTGCCCGCCTGCTGCCCGCCGTCGCCCCCCTGATGCCGGTCCCGGCCCCCGCCGGCCAGCGCCCCGACGCCGACGCCCTCGCGGTCGTCGCGTCGTTCGTCGGCCCGAACAGCGCCGACGTGGTGCTCGTCGCCGACGAGGCCGTCCGCGAGGCCCTGGCCGCCGGCGCCCCCGACGGCAGCCCGCTGGACCTCGCGGCCGCGCTGCGCCCCGCCCTGGAGGCCGCGGTCGCCGAGCTCGGCGCCGGCGTCCTCGAGGCCGCCCGCACCGAGACCGTCGCCGTCGCCCTGCCCGCCGACGCGCACCTGGTCGCGCTGGCCACCGACGACGGCATCCAGGCCTGGTTCGGCCTGCGTCTGCGCAGTGAGCCCGCCGCCGCGGTGCCCGGCGTCCCGACGCAGCGCGCCAGCCTGAACGTGCTCTACGACGTCGAGATGACGCTGACCGCCGAGCTCGGCCGCACCAAGCTGCCGGTCCGCCAGGTCCTCGAGCTGACCCCCGGCGCCGTGCTGGAGCTGGACCGCGCCGCGGGCAGCCCCGCCGACGTCATGGTCAACGGCCGCCTGATCGCCCGCGGCGAGGTCGTCGTGATCGACGAGGAGTTCGGCATCCGCATCACCGAGATCGCGCGTGGCGAGGACGGCGCCCTCTGATGGAGACCGCCGTCCTGGGCCTGCGCGTCCTCCTGGCGCTGGCGTGCGTGGTCGGGCTCATCTGGGTCCTCGCGCGCCGCGCCGGGTGGGGCAAGGGGCGCCGTCGTCCCGCCGGCCCGGCCGTCGAGGTCGTCGGGCGCCAGGCGCTCGGCCGCCACGCCGGGGTCGCCGTGATCGCGGTCGGCAACCGCCGGCTGCTGCTCGGCTACGGCGAGCAGAACGTCACCATGCTCACCGAGCTGGCGCCCGCGCCGGCCGAGGTGCCCGCGCCCGCCGCCGACACGACCCCCGCGGGGCCCCCGATGACGCTCGGCGCGCTCGCCGCCGCCGTGCTGCCGACCCCCCGCGGGCCGCGCACGCCCCGGACGCCCCGGGCGGCCCGCGCCACCCGCAGCGCGGTCCCGGCCGGCGACGCGTTCGCCGAGGTGCTGGCCGACGCCGAGCGCGCCGTCCCGGCCACGCCGGCGACGCCCGCCACCGCCGCCGCGTCCGCCACGGCCGCCGCGTCCGCCTCGGCCGCCGCCGCCCTGGCCGCCGCGGCCGTCATCCCCGTCGACCCGGCCCGGCCGCAGGACGCCGCCCGCGTCGAGCGGGTCGCCGAGCCCGTCGGCGCCGGTGCGCTGCACGGCTCCGTGCTGGCGCCCTCCACCTGGAAGCAGGCCGTCGCGGTGCTGCGCGAGCGGACGGTGCGCCGGTGACCGCCGACCTGGGCCGACCCACCCGCGCCCGCACCTCCCGCGCCCGCACGTGGCCGCTCGTGCTGCTCGCCGTCCTCGCGCTGGCCGTCGTCATGGTCGCGCTGGGCTCGGGCGTCGCGCACGCCGCGCCCACGCCCCCGACCGACCCCGCCGCGCCCACCGCCCCGGCGATGCCCGGCACCGGCGAGGTCTCCGTCGCCATCAACGGCGTCAACGGCACCCCCGGCAGCTCGCTCGTCGTGCTCATCGGCATCACGCTGCTGTCGGTCGCGCCGTCGCTGCTGCTGATGATGACCGGGTTCACCAAGATCTTCGTGGTGCTGTCCCTCACCCGGAACGCGCTCGGCCTCACGACCGTGCCGCCCAACCAGGTGATCGCCGGCCTCGCGCTGTTCCTCAGCCTGTTCGTGATGGCCCCGGTGCTGTCCGACGTCAACACCGAGGCCGTCCAGCCCTACCTCGACGGCAGCATGGACTTCCAGACGGCGCTCGACGCCGGCTCGGGCCCGCTGCGCGAGTACATGCTCGGCCACACCCGCGAGCAGGACCTGGCGCTGATCACCCGCGCCGCCGACCAGCCGAACCCCGAGGACGCCGCGTCCGTCCCGATGCTCACGCTGATCCCCGCGTTCATGCTCTCCGAGCTGCGGTCCGCGTTCATCATCGGGTTCGTCATCTTCATCCCGTTCCTGGTCATCGACCTGGTCGTGTCCTCGGTGCTGATGTCGATGGGCATGATGATGCTCCCGCCCGTGATGGTCTCGCTGCCGTTCAAGCTGCTGCTGTTCGTG
The DNA here is from genome assembly GCF_056868065.1 of Cellulomonas sp. KU4C. Lineage (NCBI taxonomy): Bacteria > Bacillati > Actinomycetota > Actinomycetes > Micrococcales > Cellulomonadaceae > Cellulomonas > Cellulomonas sp. KU4C. The sequence goes on from NZ_CP200322.1 coordinate 1,586,804, forward strand.
CTGGTCGACGGGTGGGGCCTGATCGTCACCGCCCTCATCGGCGCCGCGTCCGGCGGGGGTGGCTGATGGACACCGCAGCCGTCCTCGACATCGGTCTCGACGCCCTGATCGTCGCCGCCAAGCTCTGCGCGCCCGTCCTCATCACGGCGCTGGTCGTCGGCTTCTCGGTCTCGCTGGTGCAGTCGGTCACCCAGATCCAGGAGGTGACGCTGTCCTTCGTCCCGAAGGCCATCGCCGCCGCCCTCGCCCTGCTGGTCTGCGGGCACTGGATGATCGCCGAGCTGGTGTCGTTCACCGAGCAGCTGTTCGCCCGCATCCCCAGCCTGCTGGGCGGCTGACGCGCGATGGACCTGACCCTGTCCCTGGCCGCGGTGCAGACCGCGATGCTCGCGGGAGTGCGGTTCGCCGCGTTCTTCGCCGTGGCACCGCCGTTCGCGCACCGCGGCATCCCGGGCGCCGTGAAGGCCATGCTGTCGGTGGGGCTGGCCCTGGCCGTCCTGCCGCGGCTGGACCTCGCGGCGACCGCGAGCACGGGGCAGTTCGTCGGGGCGCTCGTCCTGGAGGCCACGGTCGGCGCCGCGCTCGGGTTCCTGGTGTCGCTGCTGTTCGCCGCCGTGCAGGCCGCGGGCAACCTCATCGACCTGTTCGGCGGGTTCCAGCTCGCCCAGGCGTTCGACCCGCAGAACATGACGTCCGGCGCGCAGTTCGCCCGGCTCTACAACATGACCTGCCTGGTGCTGCTGTTCGTCTCCGGCGCCTACCAGGTGCTGGTCGCGGGCCTGGCCCGGTCGTTCGACGCGGTGCCCGTCGGCGCCGGCCTCGACCTCACGAAGATGGCCTCGGCGGTCACCACGGGGCTGACCGACATGTTCCTCGCGGCCCTGCAGATCGGCGGCCCGCTGCTGGTCGTGCTGTTCCTCACCGACGCGGGCCTCGGCCTGCTGACCCGGGTGTCGCCCGCGCTGAACGCGTTCGCGATGGGCTTCCCGCTGAAGATCTTGATGACCGTCACGTTCGCCGGGTTCGCGTACCTGGCGCTGCCGGGCGTCGTGAACAACCTCGCGCAGCACGCCGTCGAGGCCATGATGAAGGTGGCCTCGTGAGCGGCGGCGGGGACGCGGGGGAGAAGTCCGAGAAGGCCACAGCCCAGCGGATGAAGAAGGTCCACGAGGACGGGAAGCTTCTCCCGGTCCCAGGACCTGTCCGCGTGGCTCGGCCTCACCGCCGCGGCCGTCATGCTGCCCGGCACCGTGAGCCGCGGCTCCGAGGCGGCCCAGCAGCAGCTGCACGCCGTCACCCAGGCCATCGCGTCCCCGGACGCCGGCACGGTCACCGAGCTGCTCGGCGACGGCCTGTGGTCCGTGGTCGGCACCATCGCCCCGATGCTCGCGGTCGTCGCGCTCACGGTCATCGTCGTGGCCGTCGCCCAGGGCGGCGTGCACGTGAAGAAGATGAAGCCCAACGTCCAGCAGTTCAACCCGGTCTCCGGCGTGAAGCGGCTGTTCGGCGGGCAGGCCTGGTGGGAGGGCGCCAAGACGCTGCTGAAGACCGCGGTCGTCGGGATGGTGCTCTACCTGGCCGTGCAGGCGCTCGTCCCGCAGCTGATGGGCACCGGCCGGATCCCCCTCGAGCACATGCTCGCGGTGGCCGGCTCGGGCATCAAGCAGCTCCTGGTCTGGGGCATCGCGGCGGGCGTGCTGCTCGCGGCGATCGACGTGCTCGTCGTCATGAAGCGCAACCGCAAGCAGACGCGCATGTCCCGCCAGGAGATCAAGGAGGAGAACAAGCGCACCGAGGGCGACCCGCTGGTCAAGGGCCACATCCGGTCCAAGCAGATGGCGATGAGCCGCAACCGCATGATGGCCGCGGTCGCCGACGCGGACGTGGTGATCGTCAACCCGACCCACGTCGCCGTCGCCCTGAAGTACGTCCCCGGCGGCGGTGCCCCGCGCCTCGTCGCCAAGGGCGCCGGTGCCGTCGCGGGCAAGATCCGCGAGCAGGCCACCGAGCACCGCGTCCCGATGGTCGAGGACATCCCGCTGGCCCGCGCGCTGCACGCCGCGTGCGCCGTGGACCAGGAGATCCCCGCGTACCTGTTCTCCGCCGTCGCCCGCGTGCTGGCGTTCGTCATGCAGCTGAAGCGGCGCGGCGCCGCGCTCGGCAAGCACACCATCCCGGGCGGCTCGGTCGCCCCCGAGGACGTCCCGACCACCGTGGCCGCCGCACGGCGCCGGGCCCGCGCCGACAAGGCCGAGGCCCGCGACGCGGCGCAGGCGAGCGCATGAGCGCCGCCGCCCGCACCCCGCACCCGCTCCCGCTCCCGCTCCACCCCGTGAATGAGGTCCAGCGATGAAGAACCGGCAGATCGCCCAGCTCGCCGTCCCGGTGGGCGTGGTCGGCATCGTGCTGCTGCTCGTGGTGCCGCTGCCCGCGGCGCTGCTCGACGTCCTGATCGCCGTGAACATCACGGCGTCCCTGGTCATCCTGCTCACCAGCATGTACGTGCAGCGGCCGCTGGACTTCAGCGTGTTCCCGTCGCTGATCCTCGTGTTCACGCTGTTCCGGCTGGGGCTGAACGTCGCGTCCACCCGGCTGGTGCTGCGCGACGGCTACGCGGGCGCGGTGATCGACGCGTTCGGCCACTTCGTCGTCGGCGGCTCGCTCGTCATCGGCCTGGTGATCTTCCTGATCCTCGTCGTCATCCAGTTCGTCGTCATCACCAACGGCGCCGGCCGCGTCGCCGAGGTCGGCGCGCGGTTCACCCTCGACGCGATGCCCGGCAAGCAGATGGCCATCGACGCCGACCTGAACTCCGGCCTGATCGACGAGGACACCGCCCGCAAGCGCCGCGCGGACGTCACCGCCGAGGCCGACTTCTACGGGGCGATGGACGGTGGGTCCAAGTTCGTCAAGGGCGACGCGATCGCCGGCATCATCATCACGGTCATCAACCTCGTCGGCGGCTTCGTCATCGGCATCATGCAGATGGGCCTCACGTTCCCCGAGGCGCTGGAGAAGTTCAGCCTGCTCACCATCGGCGACGGCCTGGTCACCCAGATCCCCGCCCTGCTGCTGTCCGTCTCCACCGGCATCGTCGTCACCCGCGCCACCGCCGAGGGCGACATGGGCACCGCGGCGTCCAAGCAGCTCGGCCAGTCCCGCACCGCCCTGCTGATCGCCGGGTGCGGCGCGATCGCCCTGGCGCTGCTGCCCGGGATGCCGAAGCTGCCGTTCGTGCTCGTCGGCGGCACGCTGCTCGTCGTCGCGCAGCGGATCAAGGCCACCGCGGCCAAGGAGGCCAAGGACGCCGAGTCCGCCGCCGCGTCCACCGCGACCGCCGCGCCCACGTCCAACGACACCCCCGAGGCGCTCATCGAGCAGATGCGCGTGCACACCCTCGAGATCCTGCTCGCGCCCGACCTGGTCGACATGGTCGGCAACGGCCCCGACCAGGACCTGCTGCACCGCGTCCGCGGCCTGCGCCGCAAGATCGCGATGGAGCTCGGCATCGTCGTCCCGCCGGTCCGCACCCGCGACTCCGTCGACCTGCCCCGCTCGACCTACGTGGTGCGGATCGCCGGCGTCGAGGTCGGCCGCGGCGAGGTGCCCCCGGGCCGGATCCTCGCGCTCGGCGACGACCTCGCCGCGCTGCCCGGCCAGTCCGTGGTCGAGCCCGTGTTCGGACTGCCCGGCAAGTGGGTCGCCGCCGAGCTGCGGCACGCCGCCGAGATGGCCGGCGCCACCGTCGTCGACCGGGTGTCCGTGCTCATCACCCACCTCGGCTCGATCATCACCAAGAACGCCCCGCGCCTCCTGGGCCGCGAGGACGTCCGGGTGCTCACCGAGGGCGTCAAGCAGGTCAACCCGTCGGTCGTCGAGGAGCTCGTGCCCGGCCTGATGTCGCTCGGCGAGGTGCAGCGCGTGCTCCAGGGGCTGCTCGCCGAGGAGGTCCCGATCCGCGACCTCGGCCGGATCTACGAGGCCCTGACGCTGCGCGCCAAGGTCGGCACCGACCCCGAGGGTCTGATCGAGGCCGCCCGCGGCGCGCTCGGCCCGGCCCTGTCCACCCAGTACGTGCAGGACGGCGTGCTCCGGGTGCTCACGCTCGACCCGGTGTTCGAGCAGCGAGCTCGTCGAGGCCCTGCGCCCGTCGGACTCCGGCACCCAGATCGTCACCGACCCCACCCGCCTCGAGGCCATGCTGGAGCGGCTGCGCGTCGCCGTCACGGACGCCGAGGCGACCGGCCGGTCGGTCGTGCTGGTGTGCGCGCCCGCCCTGCGGCCGGCGCTGCGCAAGGTCGTCATCCTGGCGCTCGACCGCCTCGCCGTGCTCTCCTACGCCGAGGTGACCGGTGGCGGCACCCGGATCGAGACGGTGGGGGTGATCAGCGGTGCCCACGCGATTGCTGCTTGAGGGGGCCGACCTGGCCGAGCTCATGGTGCACGTGCGCGAGGAGTTCGGGCCCACCGCCCGGATCGTCCGCGCCGAGCGGGTCCGCACCGGCGGGATCGCCGGGTTCTTCGCCCGCGAGCGCTACGAGCTCACCATCGACGTGCCCGACGCCGCGCCGGCCGGCACGCCCAGCCTGCTGCGCCGCCGGGGGATCGTGCCCGCGGGCGTCGGCGGGATCGACGCCCTGCTCGCCGCGGCCGACGCGGCCGACGACGGGTTCGACGGCCCCGCGGGGTCCGACGTCCTCGCGCCCGCGCCGCCCGGCGGGGTCCCCGAGGCCCGCGGGCCGCGGGTGTCCACCGGCGAGGAGTCCTTCGCGTCCGTCCTGGAGCAGGTGCGCGCGATGACCGGCGCCGTCGCCCCGGACCACCAGATCGAGGTGCCGCCGCCGGCCGTGGCACCGGGTGCGGCGGGTGCGGTGGCGGGTGGCGGGTACGCGCCGGACGCCGGGACCCGCACCTTCGAGCCGTTCACCGCGCCCGTCGTCGGCGGCCCGGGGCTGTCGGTGCTGCCCGCCCAGGCGGCCGCGCCCGCCGTCGAGCAGACCCCCGCGGCGCCGGGCGCCGTCACCCGCGCGGCGCTCGCGGACCTCGGCGTGCCGACCGCGCTGCTCGCCGCCGTCGGCGACGGCCCCGTCGAGCTGTCCCGCCTGCTCGCCGCCGTGCCCCCCGCGCCGCCGCAGCCCCGCGACCCCGGCAGCGTGCTCGTCGTCGCCGGCCCGCCGGAGGACGCGGTCCGCGTCGCCGAGCTGCTGGCCCTGCGCACCGGGTCGGGGGAGGTCGTGGTCGCCGGCGACGGGGACGCCGCCGGGACCGCACGGCGCCTCGGGTCCGCCGCCGCCGCCCAGCGGTGGCGCACCGACCGGCCCGAGTCCGACGGGGTGACGGTGGTCGCCCTCGGCGTCCGCCCGGGCCGTGCCCGCGAGGAGGCCGCCGCCGAGCTGCTGGCCGCCCTCGCGCCGGACCAGGTGTGGGGGGTCATCGACGCCCGCAGCAAGGCGCGTGACTGCGTCCGCTGGATCGCCGCCGTCGGCGCCCGGCGCCGGGTCGACGCCCTCGCGGTCGGCGGCCTGTTCGAGACCAGCGAGCCCGGCACCGTCCTGGGCCTCGGCGTGCCGGTCGCGTGGATCGACGGGGTCCCCGCGTCCCGCGTCGCCTGGGCCGCGGCCCTCGGCGAGCACCTCCCCGCCGGCACCGTCTGGGGCTGACCCCCGCGGCGCGCCCCCCGCCCGCCCGTTGCGCCGAGACAGGACCTCCGCGTCGAGATGGGGCGTCCGGAGGCCCCCTCTCGGGCGGGAGGTGCGATCTCGGTGCCGGCCAACGGAGCCGGGTGGCCGGGGCGCCCCACCCGCGCGCCCCACCCGCGCGCCCCATGGATGCCGCCGAGACAGGACCTCCGCGTCGAGATGGGGCGTCCGGGGGCCCCATCTCGGGCGGGAGGTCCTGTCTCGGCGTCCCAGGGGGCGGGGACGGGGGCGGGTCCGTGTCCGGGGTGGGCGCGGCGGTGGGGGTGTCGGGGCGGCGGCAGGTAGGGTCGGCGCCATGCTGGTGCTGAGCAGGCGGGTCGGAGAGCGGCTCGTGATCGGGGACGACATCGTCGTGACCGTGATCGAGGTCCGCAGCGACGGCGTCCGCCTGGGCATCGACGCCCCGCGGTCCGTGTCCGTGCACCGCGCCGAGGTCCTCGAGGCCGTCACCGCCGCGAACGTGGCCGCCACCGACGCGGCGACCGACGCCGGCGACGAGGCGGTCGAGTCCCTGCGCGGGCTGCTGAACCCGACGACCCCGCCCGCGCCCGCCGCCGACGCGCCCGCCGAGCCCGCGCCCGCCGCCGCGCCGACCGACCCCGCGCCGACCGGCGACACGGCCGCAGCGCCGACCGACGCCGCCGCTCCCGCCACCCCGGCCCCCCGCGCGACCCCCGTGCCGCGCGCACCCGGCCGCCCCGGCGAGCACCGACCCCGCCGCTGACGGCAGCGCGGGCCCGCGCTGCCCGCCGGCCCGGGCGTTCACCCGCCCGGGTGACCGAGCGGTTCTCACCCGTCCCGCGGACCGGTGCCCCGCCCAAAAGCCTCACGCAACCTCCCGGCCCGCCGATCCTCACCTCAGACGGGGCCAGCCCGCGAGGAGGCAGCAGTGGAGGACATGGACGAGATCGTCCGCGAGTTCCTGGTCGAGAGCCATGAGAACCTCGACCAGCTCGACCAGGACCTGGTGGCCCTGGAGAGCGAACCAGGATCGCGCTCGCTGATCGCGAGCGTGTTCCGGACGATCCACACGATCAAGGGAACCAGCGGTTTCCTCGCGTTCTCGCGCCTGGAGCGGGTCGCCCACGCGGGCGAGAACCTCCTGGTCGAGCTGCGCGACGGGCGCCGGTCGATGGACCAGCCGACGACGGACGTGCTGCTGCGTCTCGTGGACAACATCCGCGAGATCCTGCGCGTCATCGAGCTGCAGGGCGGCGAGGGCGAGGTGGAGATCGACGCGGTGATCGCGGCGATCGAGGCCATCCAGGCCGTCGACCCGTCCGCGGCAGCCGCCGAGGCCCCGGCCCCCGCGGCCGCCGAGCCGGTGGCGGAGCCCGTCGTGGCCCCGGTCGCCGCCGACGTCCCGACGCCGCGCGTCCCGGAGCCGGCCCCCGCGCCGGTCGCCGAGGCGCCGGTCGCCGAGACCCCGGTGGTCGAGACCCCGCCGGCCCCGGCGCCCGCCGCTGCGGCACCGGCCGCCCCGGCCCCCGCGCCGGTCGCCGCCACTCCCGCACCGGCACCGGCCCCCGCGCCGGCCGCCGCGCCCGAGGAGCTCGGCACCCTGCGCGGCGGCGCCGCGGACGCGTCGATCCGGGTAGACGTCGAGCTGCTCGACGCCCTCATGCGCCAGGTCGGCGAGCTCGTGCTGGCCCGCAACCAGATCAGCCGCCTGGCGGGTGGGACCGAGGACGTCGACCTCGCCCGCTCCGCGCAGCGCCTGAACCTCATCGCCGGTGAGCTGCAGGAGGGGGTCATGAAGACCCGCATGCAGCCCATCGAGCACCTGTGGTCGAAGATGCCGCGCATGGTGCGCGACATCGCGGCCGCCTGCCACCGCGAGGTGCAGCTCGAGCTTCTCCGGTGGTGACACCGAGCTCGACCGCAGCCTGCTCGAGGCCGTGAAGGACCCGCTGACGCACCTGGTGCGCAACGCGGTCGACCACGGCATCGAGTCGGTCGAGGACCGCGTCGCCGCGGGCAAGGCCCCGAAGGGCGTCCTCGCCCTGCGGGCCTACCACGCGAGCGGCCAGGTCGTCGTCGAGGTCGCGGACGACGGTCGGGGCATCGACCCCGAGAAGATCGGCGCGAAGGCGGTCCAGAAGGGCCTGCGCACCGCCGACCAAGTCACCGCGATGGGTCAGGCCGACCTGCTGCAGCTGCTGTTCCTGCCGGGGTTCTCGACCGCGGAGGCCGTGACGAACGTGTCCGGCCGCGGCGTCGGCATGGACGTGGTCCGCACCAAGATCGAGGCCATCGGCGGTGCCGTCGAGGTCGAGTCGGTCGTCGGGCGGGGCACGGCCTGGCGGCTGCGCATCCCGTTGACGCTGGCGATCATGCCGGCGCTGACCGTGGAGGCGGCGGGCGACCTGTACGCCATCCCGCAGGTCAACCTGCTGGAGCTCGTGGCCCTGGACTCGCAGCGCTCGGAGTCCGGCATCGAGCACATCCACGAGGCCCCGGTGTACCGCCTGCGGGGCGAGCTGCTGCCGCTGGTGTCGCTGTCCTCGGTGCTCGAGGTCGACGGCTCGCGGTCGGAGAACGCGGTCATCGCGGTCGTGCAGTCCGACCAGCAGCGCTTCGGCATGCTGGTGGACCGGGTGCTGAACACCGAGGAGATCGTGGTCAAGCCGCTGTCGGCCCGCCTCAAGGCGGTCGGAGCGTACGCGGGCGCCACGGTGCTGGGCGACGGCCACGTCGCGCTGATCCTCGACGTGCAGGCGATCGCGCGCCGCGCCCTGGCCGGGGACCTCGACGTCGCCGCCCGGAACGCCCACGCCAACGCCGGGCACGCGGAGAACCACGAGGTGCAGCAGGTGCTGGTCGTCGGGATCGGTGGCGGCCGTCAGGTCGCGATGCCGCTCGCGTCGGTCGCGCGCCTGGAGCACGTGCAGGCCGAGCAGGTCGAGTACGTGGGTGGCCGCGAGGTCGTGCAGTACCGCGGGACGATCCTGCCGCTCGCGCGGCTCGACCGGATCCTCGGGGCGTACGGCCAGGAGGACACCTCCGAGCTGCTGCTGGTGGTCTACAGCCGCGCGGGCCGCAGCGTCGGCCTGGTGGTCCGGGAGATCGTCGACATCGTCGACGACGACTCGGCCCGGCACTCCGACATCGAGGACGCCGGCCTGGTCGGCTCCACGGTGCTCGGGGAGAAGGTCACCGAGCTGCTGGACGTGCGCCGCGCGATCCTCGCCGCCGACGCGGCGTTCTACGACGAGCGGCCCGAGCACCGCTCCACGTACGACGACCTCCCGACGCAGGTCGGCGGGTCCGAGCTGGTGGGAGCCACCCGATGAGCCAGTACGTCACGTTCACCCTCGGCGGGAGCCTGTACGGGGTCGACGTCACCCGGGTGCAGGAGGCGCTGCGCTCGCACGTCCGCACCCGCGTGCCGCTGGCCCCGCCCGGGGTCGCCGGCCTCGTGAACCTGCGTGGTCAGGTCGTCCTCACGGTCGACCTTCGTCCCCGCCTCGGCCTGGAGCCGCTGGGCGAGGACGCGGAGCCGATGATGGTCGTCGTGCAGGTCGCGGGGGAGCCCGTGAGCCTGCTGGTCGACGAGATCGGTGACGTCATGGAGGTCGGCCCCGAGACGTTCGAGGCCCCGCCGGAGACGCTGGACGCCGCGCTGCGCCCGCTGATCCTCGGCGCGCACAAGCTCGACGGCCGGCTGCTGCTGGTCCTGGACGTGGACCAGGCCACGGCTGCCTGACCTCCGCGCCGCACGCCGGAGCGCCCTGCCCGACACACCCTCGGTGTGCCGGGCAGGGCGCTGCGCTGCGTGCCCCGGGAACGGCCCGGCACGGACGTGACCCAGATCACCCGGGACCTGGGTCATGGGTGAAAGCACCCGGCCGATCGGGTGGAGCGAACAGCGCCGGTGGGGCCCTTGCACGGATGCGGGGGCGCCGGCCTACGCACAGGAGCGTCCATGTCCCACCCCTCCGACCGCCCCCGCGGTCTGCGGCTGTCCATCGCCGCCAAGGTCCTCGGCCTCGTGGCCGCCTCCGGGCTCGTCGGCGTGGCCGTGGTCGTGGCCGCCGGCACGAGCCTGACCCAGCTGCGCGGCGACGTCGGCGAGACCAGCGGCTACGTCGCCCAGCTCGGGCAGATCAGCGACCTCCAGCGGGCCCTGCAGGCCGGCCGTGCGCGGATGGTCGAGTACCCGGCGGCGTCGGAGGAGGTCCGCGGGGACCTGCGCGACCAGCTCGACGAGTACGTCGCGAAGATCACCGAGCAGCGTGCCGCCTACGACGACCTGGTGGTGAACGACCAGGCGTGGGCCGACTTCGACTCCGGCTGGTCCGAGATGGTCCGGATCGCGCAGGACGAGCTGTTCCCGCTGGCGGACTCCGGCGACGTGGCGGGTGCCGCGGCGCTGTACCGCGCGGAGATCCTGCCGCAGACGACCGTGGCGGCGGACGCGATCGCGCTCGAGAACGCCTCGGTGGCCGAGGTCGCCGACGCGAGCGCGGCGGAGGCCGGCTCGACGGTGTCGCGGACCCTGGTCACGACGGCGGCGATCCTGGTGGTCGGCATGGTCGTGGTGCTGGTGCTCGGGTTCTCCGTGGCCCGACGCCTGACGCGGGACGCCGGCCAGGTCCGGGGTGCGCTCGAGGCGATGGCGCGCGGCGACCTGACGGTGCGGGCCCAGGTGTCCAGCGTCGACGAGCTCGGCGACATGGCGCGTTCCCTGGACACCGCCCAGACCAGCCTGCGCGAGGTCGTCTCGGGCGTCGCGCAGACGGCGCAGACGGTGGCGGCGGCGGCGGAGGAGCTGTCGGCGGCGTCGCACCAGGTCGTGGCGGGCTCGGACGAGACGTCGGCGCAGGCCGGTGTCGTGGCCGCGGCGGCGGAGCAGGTGTCGCGCAACGTGCAGACGGTCGCCGCGGGCGCCGAGCAGATGGGCGCGAGCATCCGGGAGATCGCCCAGAACGCGTCGCAGGCGGCGAAGGTCGCGGGTCAGGCCACGGACGTCGCCGCGGCGACGAACGAGCAGGTCACCCGCCTGGGCGAGTCCAGCCAGGAGATCGGCAACGTGGTCAAGGCGATCACGAGCATCGCCGAGCAGACCAACCTGCTGGCCCTGAACGCGACCATCGAGGCCGCCCGGGCCGGCGAGGCGGGCAAGGGCTTCGCGGTCGTGGCCGGTGAGGTCAAGGAGCTGGCGCAGGAGACCGCGAAGGCCACGGAGGACATCGTCCGCCGCGTCGAGGCCATCCAGGCCGACACGGGTGCGGCGGTGACGGCGATCGGCGAGATCAGCCACATCATCGCGAGCATCAACGACTACCAGCTCACCATCGCCTCGGCGGTGGAGGAGCAGACGGCGACCACCACGGAGATGTCCCGCTCGGTGGCCGAGGCCGCCACGGGCTCCGGCGAGATCGCCACGAACATCACCGGCGTCGCCACCTCCGCGGCGGGCAGCTCCACCACGCTCGGGCAGATGGGCGACTCCATCGGCGAGCTCGCGCGGCTGTCGGAGGACCTGCGCACGCGGGTCTCCCGGTTCGCCTACTGACCGGGCGCCCGACCCCGGACGAGCCCCGTCCGGCGCACCCCTCGCGGGCGCGCCGGGCGGGGCTCACCTGCGTCGTCGTGCGGGTCTTCACCCCGGCCGCCGCTCACAGCGGGTGCGCAGCGGCCGATCAGACGCGCAGCAGGGGACCCCACCCACCGACCAGAAGGACCCGATCATGAGCGTCTCCACGACGACGAGGACGGCGCCGATCCGTGCGACGGCGCTCGGCCACGTCCCGACCCCCCGCGGCGCGGGCGGTCCCGCGCGACCCGCGGCGCCCGCGGCCCGCACCACCCGCCGCGGCACCGCCTGGTTCGCCAACCGCGGCGTCCGCACCAAGATCCTCCAGCTGATCGCGCTGGTCGTCGTGGTGGTCGCCGCGACCGGGACGTTCGCCGCGCTGCGGATGAACGACCTGGCCGCGAGCACCGCGTCCGTGCAGTCGGTGAGCAAGAACGTGATCGGCCCGATCTCCGTGGTGCACCAGGAGGAGATCAAGGCGCGGATGCTGATCGCCCAGGCCGCGGCGGGGGTGACCGAGACCGACGCGCAGCAGCAGGAGCAGCTGGACAAGATCGCCGGGACCGACGCCGACCTGCAGGCCGCGGCGGACGCGTTCGAGGTCGGCATCGGCGAGGTCGTCGTGCCCGGCTGGGAGGACTTCAAGGCGGCCTGGGCCCAGTGGCAGCAGATCCGGGACGAGCAGCTGGTCCCGGCCGCGTTCTCCGGAGACGACGTCGAGTTCGACCGGATCACGAACGGCGACGCGCAGGTCGCGATCGACGCGATGATCACCGGCCTGGAGACCGCCGAGGTCTCGGCCGCGGACTACCTCGAGACCGTGGCGGACTCCGCCGCGGCCGAGGCGCGCTCGGGCTCGACGATCCTCGTCGTGGTGCTGGTCGCGGGCGTGCTGCTCGTGACGGCCGTCGGCATGGTCATCGCGGGCATGATCCGCCGCCAGGTCACCGAGGTGCAGCGCGCGGTCGAGGCGATGGCCGAGGGCGACCTGACGGTCACCCCGCAGGTGGACTCGACCGACGAGCTCGGCCAGATGTCCCGGTCGCTGACCCGCGCGCAGGAGAACCTCCGCGCGACGATCGCCGGCGTGGTCGAGACCGCGCAGACGGTGGCGGCGGCGGCCGAGGAGCTGTCGGCGGCGTCGCACCAGGTGGTCGCGGGTTCGGACGAGACGTCGGCGCAGGCCGGGGTCGTCGCGGCGGCCGCGGAGCAGGTGTCCCGCAACGTGCAGACCGTGGCCGCGGGCGCCGAGCAGATGGGCGCCAGCATCCGGGAGATCGCGCAGAACTCCTCGCAGGCCGCGAAGGTCGCGGGTCAGGCCACGGACGTCGCCGCGGCGACCAACGACCAGGTCACCCGGCTCGGCGTCTCGAGCCAGGAGATCGGCAACGTGGTGAAGGCGATCACGAGCATCGCCGAGCAGACGAACCTGCTGGCCCTGAACGCGACGATCGAGGCCGCCCGTGCCGGTGAGGCCGGCAAGGGCTTCGCGGTCGTCGCGGGCGAGGTCAAGGAGCTGGCGCAGGAGACCGCCAAGGCCACGGAGGACATCGTCCGCCGGGTCGAGGCGATCCAGGCCGACACCGGGGCCGCGGTGACCGCGATCGGCGAGATCAGCCACATCATCGCGAGCATCAACGACTACCAGCTCACCATCGCCTCGGCCGTGGAGGAGCAGACCGCCACGACCAACGAGATGTCCCGCTCCGTCGCGGAGGCCGCGACCGGGTCGGGCGAGATCGCCACGAACATCACCGGCGTGGCCTCGGCCGCGGCGGAGTCCTCGCAGACCCTCAACCAGATGGGTGGCGCCATCGCCGAGATGGCCCGCATGTCCGAGGACCTGCGCACCCGCGTGGCGAACTTCCGCTACTGAGCGCCCGACGACGGCCCCGGACCCGCGCACCGCGCACGGGCCCGGGGCCGTCGCAGCACCACCCGCCCGAACCGCTCCGACGCGGACCCGGCCGGTCGATAGAGGGGACGAAGGTCCCGCAGGTACAGACACGAGAGGCGAGCCCATGAGCGCGCAGCACGACGGCACCCCGCGACGGCTCTGGGCCGACCGGCCGGTGCTGGTGAAGATCCTCGCCGCCGTCCTGGTGATGGTGGCGATGACCGCCGTCGTCACGGCGGTGGCCCTCAGCTCGATGCGCACGCTGCGCGCGGACGCGGCCGAGATGTACAGCGGCAACGTCACGCCGCTGCAGCAGCTCACCGAGATCCAGCGCTCGTACCAGGGCGACCGCGCCCGGGTGATCCAGTACGGCATCGCCGACACGGAGACCCGCGCGACCCTGGTCCAGGAGCTCGCCGAGCGCCAGGTCGACCTGACCGCGCTGATCGAGGAGTACCGCGCGAACGCCGTCGACCCGGCCGCGGTCGACGCGCTGAACACCGCCCTGGGCGCGTACTACGCCGCCGCCGAGGACGAGCTGTTCCCGATGGCCGACGCGGGCGACACCGAGGGCTTCGGCACCTACTTCAACGAGACGATCCGCCCGCTGACCACCGGCGTGATGGACGCGATGCAGGTCGAGACCGTGTCGCAGGGCGAGCAGGCGGCGGCGCTGGCCGCGGAGACCGACGCGCTCGCCGCCCGGTCGCTGCTCATCACGGTCCTGGTCGCGGTCATCGGCGCCGTCGCCGCGACGGCTCTGTCCTACGTCGTGGCGCGCGGCATCGTCCGCCGGATCGGCGCGGTGTCCCGCAGCCTCGCGGCGGCGGGCGACGGCGACCTGACCGTGCCGTCCGGGGTCACCGGCCGGGACGAGATCGGCACGCTGGCCGTGGACCTCGAGCGCACGCAGGACAGCCTGCGCGGGCTGATCTCCGGTGTCGTCGAGACCGCCCAGACCGTGGCGGCGGCGGCGGAGGAGCTGTCGGTCGCGTCGCACCAGGTCGTGGCGGGTTCGGACGAGACGTCCGCGCAGGCCGGCGTGGTCGCGGCGGCCGCCGAGCAGGTGTCGCGCAACGTGCAGACCGTCGCGGCGGGCGCCGAGGAGATGGGCGCCAGCATCCGCGAGATCGCGCAGAACGCCTCCCAGGCGGCGAAGGTGGCCGGGCAGGCCACGGACGTCGCCGCTGCGACGAACGAGCAGGTCACCCGCCTGGGCGAGTCCAGCCAGGAGATCGGCAACGTCGTCAAGGCGATCACGTCGATCGCGGAGCAGACGAACCTGCTGGCGCTGAACGCGACCATCGAGGCGGCCCGCGCGGGCGAGGCCGGCAAGGGCTTCGCGGTCGTGGCCGGCGAGGTCAAGGAGCTGGCCCAGGAGACCGCGAAGGCCACGGAGGACATCGTCCGCCGGGTCGAGGCGATCCAGGCCGACACGGGTGCGGCGGTGACGGCGATCGGCGAGATCAGCCACATCATCGCGAGCATCAACGACTACCAGCTCACCATCGCCTCGGCGGTGGAGGAGCAGACGGCGACCACCACGGAGATGTCCCGCTCGGTGGCCGAGGCCGCCACGGGCTCCGGCGAGATCGCCACGAACATCACCGGCGTCGCGTCCGCCACCGCCACCTCCTCGCAGACCCTCGGGCAGATGGGCGACTCCATCGGCGAGCTCGCGCGGATGTCGGAGGAGCTGCGCGGCCGGGTGTCGCGCTTCAGCTGACTGACGGGTCGGCGCGGCCCCCGGGTCGCGCCTCCTCACCCGTTCGGGCCGCCCGGGTGCTCCACCCGGGCGGCCCGTCGCGCTCCCGGGCCGTTTCGCCCGCCGATGCGCTCACAACACCCCCGCGGCGACCGATCGAGGGGGCACGGTCGCGGCAGGGAACGCCGCGCCGCAGGGACGAAGGAGTCGACATGAGGCACGGGAAGCGCCGCCGCACAGGGAATGCGCTCGCCGCGTCCCTGGCCGCGCTGGCGGTCGGAGCGGTCGCGGGCTGCGGCACCGCGGCGCCGGGAGCGGGCGACGAGGCACCGGACGGGGACCGTCCGCTCGTCGGCGTCGCCATGCCGACGACCACGTCGGAGCGGTGGATCGCCGACGGTGAGAACGTGCAGGACCAGCTGCAGGCGCTCGGTTACGACGTCGCGCTGGAGTACGCCGAGAACGACGTGCCCACCCAGATCGCCCAGCTCGAGCAGATGATCACCGACGGCGCCGACGCCCTCGTGATCGGCTCCATCGACGGCGTCGCCCTCAAGGGCGTGCTCGCCGAGGCGGCCGCCGCGGAGATCCCGGTGATCGCCTACGACCGCCTGATCCGCGAGTCGCCGGACGTGGACTACTACGCCACGTTCGACAACGCCCGCGTCGGCCTCCAGCAGGCCACCCAGCTGCTCCAGGGCCTCGGCGTCCTGGACGCCTCCGGCGAGCCCACCGGGGCGACGGGGCCGTACAACGTCGAGCTGTTCGCCGGCTCGTCCGACGACAACAACGCCACCGTGTTCTACGACGGCGCGATGGCCGTCCTGCAGCCGTACCTCGACTCCGGGGTGCTGGTCGTGCCGTCCGGCGAGACCGGCTTCGACACGATCTCCACCGACGCGTGGGACCCGAAGAACGCCGCCGCCCGGATGGACACCCTGCTGCCGCGCTACGCGGACCGCCGCCTCGACGGGGTGCTGTCCCCGTACGACGGCATCTCGATCGCGATCATCGACAGCGTCAAGTCCATCGGCTACGGCACCGACGCGCAGCCGCTGCCCGTCGTCACCGGCCAGGACGCCGAGCTCGCGTCCGCGAAGTCCATCGCCGCCGGCGAGCAGTACGGGACGGTCTACAAGGACACCCGCCAGCTCGCCGAGGTCACCGTCTCGATGGTGCGCGCGCTGCTCGACGGCGCCGAGCCCGAGACCAACGACCTCACCTCGTACGACAACGGCGTCAAGGTCGTCCCGTCGTACCTGCTGACCCCGATGGTCGTGGACGCCGACAACTACCAGCAGGCCCTCGTCGGGACCGGCTACTACACCGCGGAGGAGCTGGGCTGATGACCACCACCGACCACGTCACCCCGGCTCGCCGGACCCGGGCCTCCTGGTTCTGGGACCGGCCCGTCGCGCTGAAGATCGCCGTCTCGCTGCTGGTGATGGGCGGCACGTTCGCCCTCGTCGGCGGCGTCGGGGCCGTCGCGCTCTACCGCGCCGGTCAGCACCTCGAGGAGATGTCCGGCCTGACCGGCGACCTGCAGTCGGCGATGTCGGAGCTGCGCACCGCGCAGACCCGCAGCCACCTGCTGGTGCACCGGGCCGTCGGCGCGTCCGACGACACCGTGCGGACCCAGCTCATGGAGTCCTCCGCCTGGAACGACCGGGACGTCGCCGCGCAGATCGACGCCATCGCGGCCTACCCGCAGTCCGACACCCGGCAGTGGGCCGACTTCGTCGACCGCTGGGACGCCTGGACCGCCTACCGCGACGGCACCCTGCAGCCGCTGATCGACGCGGGCGACACCGCCGGCCTGCGCACCGCGCTCGCCGCCGACGCCTCCGCCGACCCCGACTGGGCCGGCCGGGCGCTCGCGCTCGCGCAGGGCCAGGTCGACGCCCAGGTGGACCAGATCCTCGCCGACAGCCGCGCCGAGGTGGACCGCACCATCGTCGCGCTCGTGATCGCGTTCGTGGTGGGCGCCGGGCTGTCCGGGCTGCTCGCCGTGCTGGTGATCCGCCGGATCACCCGCGCGGTCCGCAGCGTCCAGGCTTCGCTCGAGGCGATGGCCGAGGGCGACCTCACGGTCACCGCCGAGGTGTCCTGGCAGGACGAGACCGGCCGGATGGCCGCGGCCCTCGGCCAGGCCCAGGAGTCGCTGCGGCACACCCTCGCGGGCGTCGTCTCGGCGGCCGGCTCGGTGGAGACCACCGCGGCGTCGCTGCGCGCGTCCAACGGCGACGTGGTCGCCGGCTCGCAGGAGACCTCCGCGCAGGCGGGCGTCGTCGCGGCGGCCGCCGAGCAGGTGTCCCGCAACGTGCAGGCCGTCGCGGCCGGCGCCGAGCAGATGGGCGCCAGCATCCGGGAGATCGCGCAGAACGCCTCCGAGGCGGCCAAGGTCGCCGGCCAGGCCACCGACGTCGCCGCGAGCACCAACGAGCAGGTCGAGCGGCTGGGCGTCTCCAGCCAGGAGATCGGCAACGTCGTGAAGGTCATCACCAGCATCGCCGAGCAGACCAACCTGCTCGCGCTGAACGCGACCATCGAGGCCGCGCGCGCCGGGGAGGCCGGCAAGGGCTTCGCGGTCGTCGCGGGCGAGGTCAAGGAGCTCGCCCAGGAGACCGCCAAGGCCACGGAGGACATCGCCCGCCGGGTCGAGGCCATCCAGACCGACACGGGCGCCGCCGTGGTCGCGATCGGCGAGATCGCGCACATCATCGCGCGGATCAACGACTACCAGCTGACCATCGCGTCGGCCGTGGAGGAGCAGACCGCCACGACCAACGAGATGTCCCGCTCGGTCGCCGAGGCCGCCACGGGATCGGGTGAGATCGCGAACAACATCACCGGCGTCGCCGGTGCCGCGGCCCGTTCCGTGAGCGTCCTGGACGAGGTCTCGCACCAGGTCAAGGACCTCGCGAGCCTGTCCGCGGACCTGCACGACCGCGTCGCGCGTTTCACCTACTGACCGGAGCCGCCCGGACCCCCGGGCGGCTCAGAACCCGGCCGCACCGACCGATCAGAACCACGAACCCGGCCGGTGCGGCCGGTCCGTATCGACAGGGGAGTGACGTGACCAGGATCCGTGTGCTGGTGGTCGACGACTCGGTCGTCGTCCGCCGGCTGGTGACGGACTCGCTCTCGCGGGACCCCGAGATCGAGGTCGTCGGCTTCGCGTCGAACGGCCGGATCGCCCAGGCCAAGGTGGAGCAGCTTCGCCCCGGACCTCGTGACGATGGACATCGAGATGCCGGAGATGAACGGCATCGAGGCCGTGCGCGCGCTGCGGCGCTCGCGGCACACCATGCCGATCATCATGTTCTCCACGCTCACCGAGCGCGGAGCGTCGGCCACGCTGGACGCGCTGGTCGCGGGCGCCACCGACTACGTGACGAAGCCGGCGAACGTCGGCAGCGTCCAGGAGTCGCTGGACCGGGTCGCGAGCGAGCTCATCCCCAAGATCAAGGCGTTCGTCCCGCGTCGCGGCGGCGCCACCGCCCCGGCCGCGGCCGGACCCGTCGCGGGGCACGCCCCCGCCGCCGCGCTGCCGTCGGCGCGCGTCCCGGCCTCGGCCCGCCGCGCGGTCGTCACCCGGCAGGCGCCCGCGCCGCACCCGGTCAGCGCCATCATCATCGGGTCGTCGACCGGCGGCCCCGAGGCGCTGTCCAAGGTGCTCGGCAGCCTGTCCGCCGCGCCCCAGGTGCCGGTCCTGATCGTGCAGCACATGCCGCCGGTGTTCACCCGGCAGCTGGCCGCGCGCCTCGACCGGCTCGGCCCCGCCACCGTCGTGGAGGCCGCCGACGGCGACCTGCTGCGGCCCGGGCACGTCTACATCGCCCCCGGCGACCACCACCTCGAGCTCAGCCGGTCCGCGGGCATGCTCCGCGTCAAGCTGACCGACGGGCCGCCGGTGAACTTCTGCCGCCCCGCGGTGGACGTGCTGTTCCGCTCCGCGGTCCGCGAGCTCGGCGGGCAGCTGCTCGCCGTCGTGCTGACCGGCATGGGCGCGGACGGCCGCACCGGGTGCGAGGACGTCGTCGGCGCCGGCGGCACCGTGCTGGTGCAGGACGAGCCCACCTCCGTCGTGTGGGGCATGCCCGGGGCGGTCGCCACCGCCGGGTTCGCCCACCGCGTGCTCCCCCTGGGCGAGGTCGCCCCCACCCTCGAGTCCGTCATGGCCCGTGCCGGCGGACGTCCCGCAGCCCCGATCGGAGGTCGGCCGTGAGCCTGACCCAGGACACCTTCGCGTTCGTCGCCGACGTCGTGCGACGACGCAGCGCCATCCAGCTGGAGGCCGGCAAGGAGTACCTCGTGGAGAGCCGGCTGCTGCCGCTCGCCCGGGACTCGGGCCACCCCGGTGTGGACGCCTACATCCGGGAGGTCCGCGCCGCGCACCGCGACAGCGACCTCGTGAAGATCGTCGACGCGCTCACCACCAACGAGACGTCGTGGTTCCGCGACAACACCCCGTTCAGCGCGGTGCGGACGCACATCCTGCCGACGCTGCGCGCCGAGCGACCCGTCCTCGACACCCTCAAGGTCTGGTCCGCGGCCTGCTCCACCGGGCAGGAGCCGTACTCGTTGGCGATGACGTTCACCGACGCGCTCGGCCCGGGTGCGCGGTTCGACATCACCGCCACCGACCTGTCCGAGCGGGTGCTCGCGCAGGCCCGGTCCGGCCGGTACTCGCAGCTCGAGGTCAACCGCGGGTTGCCGGCGCCGATGATGGTCCGGTTCTTCCAGCGCAACGGCCACGACTGGCAGATCGCCGAGGAGCTGCGCCGCACGATCACGTTCCAGCAGCACAACCTGCTCGACATGCCGCCCGCCGGCCCGTTCGACATCGTGTTCCTGCGCAACGTGCTCATCTACTTCGACCTCGAGACGAAGCGCGGGATCCTGTCGCGGGTGCACCGCGTCCTGCGACCCGGCGGGTTCCTGGTGCTCGGCGCCGCCGAGACCACCATCGGCGTCGACGGCGACTGGGAGCGGGTGCCCGTCGAGCGCGGGTCCGTCTACCGGCCGATCAAGGCCGGTGCGGTGCCCACCCCGCGGGCGGCCCCCGGCTCGCTGGCCGGGACGCCCGCGCCCGTCGGGACCGCACCGTTCGGCACCGGCGCTTTCACCGCCGCCGGCGCCCCGACCACCACCCGGCCGGCGACCGCCCGGCCGACGACCACCTTCCCCCCGACGCGCACGCGCCCGACCGGCTCGGCGTTCGAACAAGGAGTGACGCGATGAGAGCCCTGGTCATCGACGACTCGCGGACGATGCGACGCATCGTGGCGGGCGCGCTGGAGGAGCTGGGGTTCACCACGCTCCAGGCCGGCGACGGACAGCAGGCGCTCGACCTGCTCGAGGCGGGGGAGGAGGTCGACCTCGCCTGCATCGACTGGAACATGCCCGTGATGGACGGCCTGACCTTCGTCACGAAGGTCCGGGCGAACACCGCGTGGCGGGGCATCACGCTGATGATGGTCACCACGGAGAGCGAGCACGGTCAGATCGTGCGCGCCCTGGCGGCCGGCGCCCACGAGTACCTGATCAAGCCCTTCACCCCCGATGCCATCCGCGACAAGCTCGACCTGCTCGGGCTCGTCCCTGCCGAGGAGACCGTATGACCGCCGCCGTGGAGCACGACCAGGTGTACGCGATCGCCGAGGAGGTCTTCGCCGCGATGATCGACGGCGAGCCCGGCTACCTGCGGCCCTGGGAGGGCGACCTGCCCGTCACGCTCGAGCCCCTGGTCGCCTGGGTGGACGTGCACGGCGAGCTCGCCGGCCGCGCCGCCGTGACCACCGACCTCGAGACCGCGCACGAGCTGACCCGCGCGCTGCTCGGCATGACCCCCGACGAGCCGGTGGGCCCCGAGGACCTGACCGACGCGTTCGGCGAGGTCGCGAACGTCGTCGGCGGTAATGTCAAGGCGTTGCTCCCGACCCAGGGCACCCTCAGCCTCCCGGTCGTCGCCACCGAGCTTGCCGGTCGTCCCCGGCACCTCGCTCACGCACGAGCTGCGCCTCGACTGGCGCGGCCGATCCATCGTCGTCGTGGTCTGGCTGTTCCAGTGAGCCACGACGTGACCGAGTACGCCGCGGCCACCGCCGCGGTCCTTGCCACCGAAGGGAAGTGACGAGCATGATCCGCGTGCTCATCGCCGACGACAGCCGGGTGATGCGGCAGATCGTGATCCGCACGCTGCGCCAGGCCGGCTACGACTGGGAGATCACCGAGGCCGCCGACGGGGCGGAGGCGCTGGACGCCGTCCGCGCCGACGAGCCCGACGTGGTCCTGTCCGACTGGAACATGCCGAACATGACCGGCATCGACCTGCTCCGCGCGCTGCGGGCCGAGGGCTTCTCGACGCCGTTCGGCTTCGTGACGTCGGAGGGCTCCGAGGAGATGCGCACGACGGCCGACGAGGCCGGGGCGCTGTTCCTCATCGCGAAGCCGTTCACCGCGGACACGTTCCGCGAGGCCATCGAGCCGGTGCTCGCATGAGCGACCAGACCCCGCTGCCCTCCGCGCTGGAGGCCCGCGAGCTTCTGGGAGGGGCTGATCGGGCGCGACCTGCAGGTCGCCACCGGCGGCCCGATGGTCGACCCGGTGCTGAACGGCGGCGCGCTCGTGGGCGTCTACGTCGACCGGCTGCTCAAGCTGTCGGCCATCGTGTCGTTCGACCTGCCGCTGGCCGCCCACCTGGGTGCCGCCATCGCGCTGGTCCCGGCCCGCACCGCGCAGACCGCCGCCGAGGAGGAGCAGCTGCCGTCCGCGCTCGCGGAGAACGCGGCGGAGATCCTCAACGTCACCGCCGCGCTGTTCAACGTCGGCGACGCCCCGCACCTCAAGCTCGACAAGTGGTACGCCCCGCGCGAGCCGCTGCCGGCGGACGTCGCGCAGTGGGTCATGGCGTACGTCCGGCGGCTCGACCTCGAGGTCGAGGTGTCCGGCTACGGCAAGGGCACGGCGTCGGTGCTGGTCATCTGACCCGACGCCCCCCGCGACGACCCGGTCCCGCCCCCGCGGTGCCGGGTCGTCGCGTTTCCGGGCGGTAAAGCTCGGTGGACACCGGCGACCGCGGGCACACGGGTCCGCCATACTTCCCCCCATGTCCACCACCTCCACGGGGGCGTCCACGCAGGCGCCCGCCGCACCGAAGAACGCGCTCGACCGCTTCTTCAAGATCTCCGAGCGCGGGTCGACCGTCGGCACCGAGATCCGGGGCGGCCTCGTCACCTTCTTCACGATGAGCTACATCATCGTGCTGAACCCGCTGATCATCGGCACCGTCCAGGACGGCACCGGCAGCTTCCTCGGGGGCGGCAGCGAGCCGAACATCCCGATGATCGCGGCCACCACCGCGCTGGTGGCGGGCGTCATGTCCATCCTCATGGGCGTCGTGGCGAACTTCCCGCTCGCGCTCGCCGCGGGCCTCGGGCTGAACGCCGTCGTCACCTACTCCATCGCCAGCCTGCCCGACATGACCTGGGCCGACGCGATGGGCCTCGTCGTGCTCGAGGGCCTCATCATCCTGGTCCTCGTGCTCACCGGGTTCCGGGAGGCCGTGTTCAAGGCCGTCCCGATGGAGCTGAAGACCGCGATCAGCGTCGGCATCGGCCTGTTCATCGCGTTCATCGGCCTCGTCGACTCCGGGTTCGTGCGCATCCCGTTCAGCCAGGCCACCCCGGTCGAGCTCGGCATCGGCGGGTCGCTCGGCTCGTGGCCGCTGCTCGTGTTCGTCGTCGGCCTGTTCCTCGCGATCATCCTCATGGCCCGCAAGGTCAAGGGCGCCATCCTCATCGCGATCGTCACCTCGACCGTGCTCGCCGTGGTCGTGGAGGCCGTCGGCAAGATCGGCGGCGCCACCGCGGAGAACGCCGGCGGCTGGCAGCTGAACATCCCGGCCCTGCCGGACACCGTCGTCGCGACGCCCGACTTCTCGCTGCTCGGCCAGTTCTCGCTGTTCGGGTCGATCGACAAGATCGGCGTCGTCGCGGTCGTGCTGCTCGTGTTCTCCATCCTCATCGCCGACTTCTTCGACACGATGGGCACGATGGTCGCCGTCGGCGGCGAGGCCGGCCTGCTCGACGAGGACGGCAACCCGCCGCGCACCAAGCAGATCCTCATCGTCGACTCCCTCGCCGCCGCGGCCGGCGGCGCCGGCTCGGTGTCGTCGAACACCTCCTACGTCGAGTCCGCCGCGGGCGTCGGCGACGGCGCGCGCACGGGCCTGGCCTCCGTGGTCACCGGCATCGCGTTCCTGCTCGCCACGTTCCTGGCGCCGATCGTGGAGATGGTGCCCTCCGAGGCGGCCACCCCCGCGCTCGTCGTCGTCGGGTTCCTCATGGTGATGCAGGTGTCCGGCATCGACTGGAAGAACCTCGAGGTCGCGGTCCCCGCGTTCCTCACGATCATCCTCATGCCGTTCGCGTACTCCATCACCGTCGGCATCGGCGCGGGCGTCATCGCGTTCATCGTCATCAAGCTCGCCCTCGGCAAGGTCCGCGGCGTGCACCCGCTCATGTGGGTCGCCGGCGTGCTGTTCGCCCTGTACTTCCTGCTCGAGCCCCTGAAGGACCTGCTGGGCGTCTGACCCGCCCGGCCCCTGCGCCCACCCGCCCCCGCCGCTGCGGCGCGGGCGGGTGGGCGCCGGTGCGTCCGGGTACGGTGGCGCGGTCGGCGCGGCCAGCGCGCTCGGTCGGAGGAGCGCCATGCGGGTCTCGGTCATCGGGTGCGGCTACCTCGGGGCCGTGCACGCGGCCAGCATGGCCCAGCTCGGGCACGAGGTCGTCGGGATCGACGTCGACGCCGCGAAGACCGACCTGCTCGCGTCCGGCACCGCCCCGTTCTACGAGCCCGGGCTGCCGGAGGCGCTGGCCGCCGCCCGCGCCACGGGCCGGCTCGCGTTCACCACCGACCCCGCGGCCGCCGCCGGGTCGCGCGTCCACTTCCTGTGCGTCGGCACCCCGCAGCAGCACGGCGAGTTCCGGGCCGACCTCACCTACGTCGAGGACGCGTTCGCCGCGCTGCTCCCGCACCTCGCCCCCGGGGACCTCGTCGTCGGCAAGTCCACGGTCCCCGTCGGCACCGCCGAGGCCCTCGCCCAGCGGCTCACGACGACCGGCGCGACGCTCGTGTGGAACCCCGAGTTCCTGCGCGAGGGGTTCGCCGTCCAGGACACGCTGCACCCCGACCGCCTCGTCTACGGACTGCCGACCGACGCCGACGGCGAGCCCACCGCGGACGGCGCCCGGGCGGCGGCGGTCCTCGACGAGGTCTACGCCCAGCCGCTCGCGGACGGCACGCCGCTGGTGGTCTGCGACTACGCGACCGCGCAGCTCGTGAAGGTCGCGGCGAACTCCTTCCTCGCCACCAAGATCTCGTTCATCAACGCGATGGCCGAGCTCTGCGAGTCCACCGGCGCCGACGTCACCCGCCTCGCCGACGCCATCGGCTACGACGACCGGATCGGCCGCCGGTTCCTCAACGCCGGCCTCGGGTTCGGCGGCGGCTGCCTGCCCAAGGACATCCGCGCGTTCATGGCCCGCGCGGGCGAGCTCGGCGTCGACCAGGCGCTGTCGTTCCTGCGCGAGGTCGACGCGATCAACATGCGCCGCCGCGTCCGGATGGTCGACCTCGCCCGCGAGGTCTGCGGCGGGTCCATCGTGGGTCTGCGGATCGCGGTCCTCGGTGCGGCGTTCAAGCCCGACTCCGACGACATCCGCGACTCCCCGGCGCTGTCCGTCGCCGCGCAGATGCAGCTCCAGGGCGCGCACGTCACCGTCACCGACCCGCAGGCCCTGCCGAACGCGCGCGCCGCGTGGCCCGGCCTCGCCTACGCCGACACCGCCGAGCAGGCCGCCGCCGACGCCGACGTGGTGCTGCTCGCCACCGAGTGGCCCGAGTACCGCCGCCTCGACCCGGCGGCCCTCGGCACGGTGGTCGCCCACCGCCGCGTCCTCGACGGCCGCAACGTCCTCGACCCCCGCGCCTGGCGCGCGGCCGGCTGGACGTACCGCGCCCTGGGCCGCCCCTGACCCCCGCGCGCCCCTGCGCGGCCCGTGCGCGGCCGACGAGTGGTCACGACACGCTGGCGCCGGCCCCCGCTCACCCGCGTGTCGTGACCTCTCGCCCTCGACGGAGACGCGCGCGTCACCGCCCGCCCCGCGCCCCCGCCCCGCATCCGACGCCCCGCGCGCCGCTGCTGCCGGCACGAGAGGTCACGACACGCGGGTCGGGGGACCCGCGCGCCCGCGTGTCGTGACCTCTCGTCCTCAGCGGGGGCGGGTGAGGGCAGCGCGGACCCAGGCGACGGGACGCTCCGGGTGGCGCAGGACGTCGTCCGCGGTGCAGCTGATGACGCGCCACCCGAGCGCCTCCAGGGCCTGGCGGCGGGCCACGTCGCGACGCCAGGTGGCGCGGTCGGTGCGGTGGACGTCGCCGTCGTACTCGATCGCGACGCGCTGCCCCGGGTAGGCCAGGTCCGGCATCGCCACCACCGTGCCGTCCGGCGCACGGACGAGGAGGTTCACCTCCGGGCAGGGCAGACCGGCACGGACCAGGAGGAGGCGCAGGCGGGTCTCCATCGGCGAGTCGGTGTGTGCGCGCACCAGCGGCAGCGCGGCGCGCAGCGCGACGAGGCCCCGCGCGCGCTGCGGCAGCGCGTCGACCTCCGTGGCCATCGCGTCGGTCGTCGACAGCGGATCGCGCCGACGGACCAGCCCGTCGCCGAGGACGACGAGCTCGGGCACGGGCACCACCGCGCCGACCTGGGTCCAGGCGACCACCGGCGCCGCGACGGGGACCCCGCCGACGAGCACCCACCGGCGCGCGTCCGTCGACGAGCGCCGGTGCGCGACGACGCCGCGGCGGCGGACGCGGGACGTCCCCGGGCCCACCTGCACGTGGACCGGCTCCTGCGGGTCCCAGTCGGACGGCATGGCGACGCGGAGGAGCGCGAGCGCCGTCGTGTGCGAGAACACCGCGTCGCGGGGCAGCGCCGGCAGGAGGTCGCGGCACCGGCCGTGCAGGTCGTCCCGTGCCCGTGGCGGCTCGGCGCTGCGGACGCCGTGGGTGGGTGACCGCAGCGAGGTCCGCCGCAGCTGGGTGGCCGTCAGACCGGCGGCTCGGCCCGCGGCGACGGTGAACGCGGACCGGCGCAGCGCGTCCGGCAGGCCGGCGGTCGTGGCCGGGGGAGCGGACGGTGTCGTCGAGGAGGGAGTCGTCATGCGGGCGACCCTGGCGCCGCGCTGCCCGCCGTGGCACCCAGGAGCACCGCGACCTGGGGACGACGCGCAGGTCGCAGGCCTGGGGAGCGCTCGGCGCCCGCTCCACGACCCGACCGACGACCCGACCGACGACCCGCTCGACGACCCGCTCGACGACCCGCCCGACGACCCGACCGACGAGAGGTCGTGACACGCGGGTCCGGCCCCCGACGCGCCGGCGAGTCGTGACCTCTCGAGCTCACGCGCGCAGGCGCGGGGGGTGCGGGCACGCGCGGGGGCGCGGGACGCGGGCGCACGCGGGCGCGGGGTGGTTAGCGGGGGTAATGAGTTAAGGTAAGGAACGTGACTCATGATCCTGCGCGCGACTCCGAGCTGGCGGCGGACCTGCGGCGGGCGCTCGGGTCCTCGACGCGGCGCATCCGGTCCCGCCGCGGCGCCGCGGACCTGCCCGACCCGCAGTTCAACGTCCTGGCGATCCTGCTGCGCGAGGGGCCGCTCACCCCGGGGGCGCTCGCGGACGCCGAGCACGTCCAGCCGCCGTCGATGACCCGGACCGTGAACGCGCTGGTCGCGCTCGGGTTCGTGGCGAAGTCCGAGCACCCGACCGACGGCCGGCTGGTCGTCGTCAGCCTGACGCCGGAGGGGGAGGCCGAGGTCCGCGAGACCCGCCGCCGCCGGGACGCCTGGCTCGCCGAGCAGCTCGGCACGATGACCGCCGACGAGCGCCGCACCCTCGCGGAGGCCGCCGTGCTGCTGCGCCGGATCGCGGCGGGTCAGCGGGGGCCGGCATGAGCTCGACGTTCGCCTCGCTGAAGATCCCGAACTACCGCCTGTGGTTCGCCGGGGCGCTGGTCGCCAACATCGGGACCTGGATGCAGCGCGTCGCCCAGGACTGGCTGGTGCTGACCGACCTGTCCGACGACTCCGGCCTCGCGGTGGGCATCACGACCGCCCTGCAGTTCGCGCCGACGCTGCTGCTGTCCGCGTGGGCGGGTGTGCTCGCCGACCGCGTGAACCGGCGCAGGCTGCTGATGATCACGCAGGGCGCGCAGGGGGTGCTCGCGTTCGGGTTGGGAGCCCTGGTGCTGTCCGGGCACGCGCAGCTGTGGCACGTCTACGTGTTCGCGGCGGCCCTCGGCGCGGTGGCGGCGGTCGACCAGCCGGTGCGGCAGACGTTGGTCGCAGAGCTGGTGCCGGTGCACCGGATGTCGAACGCGGTCGGCCTGAACAGCACCTCGTTCAACGCGGCGCGCCTGATCGGCCCGGGGCTGGCGGGGTTGCTGATCGCGGCGGTCGGCACGGGCTGGGTGTTCGTGATCAACGGGGTCTCGTTCGCGGCGACGATCCTGGCGCTCGTGGCGATGCGCACCTCCGAGCTGCACCCGATGCCGGTGGCGCCGCGCGCGAAGGGGCAGATCCGCGAGGGCGTCCGGTACGTGCGGGGGCGCAGCGACATCCTCGTCATCATGGTCGTCATCTGCGTGGTGTCGACGTTCGGCCTGAACTTCCAGATGACCAGCGCCCTGATGGCCCGCGCGGAGTTCGGCAAGGGCGCGGGGGAGTACGGGATCCTCGGGTCGGTGCTCGCGATCGGGTCGCTGGCGGGGGCGCTGCTGGCGGCCCGGCGGGAGCGGCCGCGGGTGCGGCTGGTGATCGGGTCGGCGTTCGCCTTCGGGGTGGCGACCGGTGTGCAGGCGCTGATGCCGACGTACCTGTCGTACGCGGTCGCGTGCGTCCCGGTGGGGCTCGCGTCGCTGACGATGCTCACGGCGGCGAACACGACGATCCAGATGTCGACCGACCCGGTGGTGCGTGGCCGCGTGATGTCGCTCTACATGATCGTGATGCTCGGGGCGACGCCGGTGGGCTCGCCGGTCGTCGGCTGGATCGGGGAGACGTTCGGCCCACGGTGGGCGATCGGCATCGGGTCGATCACGGCGCTGCTGGTGTCGGCGGCCGCGGCGCTGTGGGCGAAGCGGCGCTGGGACGTCGAGCTGCGGTACCGGCTGCTGTCCCGGCCGCACCTGGAGGTCGTCCACCCAGCGGTCGCGCCCCCGGAGCGGGTGGCGGCGGACGAGCTCGCCGCGCGCGAGGCGGCCGACCGGGCGGTGTGAGGCCCTGCCCACCCCGGGTCCGGTGACGGCCGGGCCCGGAGCCGGGTGAACTTCCCCGCCCGACGGGTGTCCGAATTGTCCGGTATGTGACGATCGGCGGATGGCAGTCCGACGGCGGGTGCTGATCGTCCTCGCGGTGCTGACCACCGGTGCCCTCCTGGCCGGCGGCTGGCTCGCGTGGCGGGTGAGCCTGGCCGCTGACGCCCTGCGCGACCTCCGGACCGCCACCGACGGCGCCCGGCCCGAGGTCGACGCCCTCGACGTCGGGGCGCTGAGAGCCCGGCTGCCCGCGACGCAGGACGCCGCCGACCGTGCGGCCGAGGCCGCCGACGACCCCGTGTGGCGCCTGGCCGAGCACCTGCCGATCGTCGGCGACGACCTCACCGCGGTGCGCCTCGTGTCGAGGGCGGCCGACGACCTCGCGCGCGAGTCCGCCCCGGACCTGCTCGCGGCGCTCGCGGCGCTCACCGGCGACCGGGCGCACACGGGCGACCGGGCGCACACGGGCGACCCGGCGCACGCCGCCGCCCCGGGGCCTGCGGGTGATCCGGCGCGTGCGGCCGATCCGTCCGCCGCGGCCGACCGTGCCGCCGCACGCGCCGCGGCGCTGCCGAGCGGCTGGGTCGACCTCGCCGCGGTGGTGGCCGCTGCTCCGGCGGCGGGACGTGCGGCGGCGACCGTCGACCGGCTCCGGTCCGAGCTTCGCGCCGATCGACCCCGGCGGCCTGGTGGGCCCGGTGGCCGGGCCGGTCGCCGCGCTGCAGGACGTGCTCGCGGGTGCGTCCGGGTCGCTCGCCGCCGCTCAGGAGGTCGCCGCGGTGCTGCCGACGATGCTCGGTGCGGACGGCCCGCGGACGTACCTCCTGCTGTCGCTGAACCCGGCGGAGCTGCGCGCGCAGGGCGGCATCGTGGGTGCGGTCGCCGTGCTCCGGGCGGACGACGGTGCGGTGGGACTGGTCGGTCAGCGCAGCACCGCGGACCTCCCGGAGCTGTCCGCGCCCGTGCTCCCGCTGACCGGCACGGAGCTCGCGCTGCACGGCGACCGGCTCGGGCGGTGGGTGCAGGACACGGTGCTCACCCCGGACTTCCCGCGCGCGGCCGAGCTGGCCGCGGCGTTCTGGGCGGCGCAGACCGGCCAGGTCGTGGACGGGGTGGTCGCGACGGATCCCGTGGTGGTCGCCGACGTCCTCGCCGCCACGGGTCGGACCGTGCAGGCCGACGGTGCCGAGATCGGCGCCCCGGACCTGCTGCGGGTGCTCCTGCGTGACGCCTACCTCGACTACGGGGACCCACGGGCCGGCGACGCGTTCTACGCCCAGGTCGCCGCGGCGGTGTTCGGGGTGCTGCGCGACGCGGTGGCCGAGCCGGCGACGGCCCGGGCGGTGGCGCTCGCGGGCGGGGCGGCCGTCGACCAGCGACGCGTCGCCGTCTGGTCCGCCCGCCCGGCCGAGCAGGTGGTGCTCGCGGGGTCGGGTGTGGGGGGCGCGTTCCTGACCGGTGACGCGGTGACGCCGACCGGTGCAGGGGTGGGCGACGCGGTCGGGGTGTTCCTCGACGACGCGACCGCGGGCAAGCTCGGCTACGACCTCGACGTGGGGGTCGACGTCCGGTTGTCGGGCTGCGGGACACGCGAGCCGCGGGCGCGCGTCACCCTGCGGCTCGGCTACGCGCCGCCCGCGGAGGTGGCGGGGTTCCCGGCGCAGGTGCTCGGCGACGGCCGCTCCGGGGTGCCCGCGGGCTGGCTCGCCACGAACGTCGCGTTCTACGGCGCGCGCGACGGCGCCCTCGGCGAGGTGCGCCGCGACGGCGCGGTGGTCGGCGGGCAGGTGGCCCGCGAGGGGCGTCGCGAGGTCGCGGTGCTGACCTCGCGGCTGGCGCCGGGCACGGGGGAGGAGTACGTCGTGGACGTCGCCGCCCGTGGCGGGTCGCTGACCGTCTGGACCACACCGACCCTCTCGGGCCCCGGCGTGGTCACGACCACCTGCCCCTGACCGGGCCCGCCCGCCCCACCCTCACCCGCCCAGCCCCGCCCTCACCCGCCCCACCCTCACCCGCCCCGCCCTCACGAGAGGTCACGACACGCTGGCTGGCTCCCGTCGTGGCCAGCGTGTCGTGACCTCTCGTGGGCGGCGCGAGGACGCGCGCGTCACGGGGTGCGGGGCGCTGCGGGGGTCGTTGCGCAGGGCGCGGCACGGGGGCGCAGGCCGGGAGAGTGCCGGCGGCGGGGGCGCCGGGCGCCGAGTTCACCCGGTCCCCGTCCGGCGCGTCCGCCCGACCCGTGCCTACTCTGGGCGAAATGTCCGATTTGTCTGAATCGGGCGAGCAGGGACAGCGCGGCAACGGCGCCGTGCGGACGGAGGTGCGGCATGGCGGTCCTGGGACGCGTGCTCGGCGGGCTCGTCGGGGTGCTCGTGATGATCGGTGGCCTGGCAGGACCGGCGCTCGCCGCGCCGGACACCCCCGGCGGCCTCGACTGCGCGGAGCTCGCCGCCGCGACCGACCCCGACGGGTACGCTCCGCCGCCGCGCTGCGAGCTGACGATCGTCCGGGCGGCGGCCATCTGCCTCGCGGACGCCCCGGTGCTCGAGTACGCCGTCGAGGCGGTCGGCACGACGCTCGACACGGTGACGATCACCTGGGTCGACCCGGTCGGGCCGGACGTGGTCCAGGCCGGGCTGCCGCTGTCGGGGCAGACGTACTGGCCCGGCACCGTGCTGGAGGGCGGCGCGGTGGTCGACTGGCCGGGCTGGACGCGCAACCCGGACGGCAGCTGGACCGAGGAGGACGCGTACAGCTTCGCGCGGCCGTCCGTGCAGATCGAGTTCCAGGTGAACCCGACGGCGACCACGGTGGTGGCGTACCCGCCGGCCACCGCCGTGTGCGCCGGCCCCGCGACCGACGCGACGCCGGTGTCCACGGGTCGGCTCCCCGTCGCGGGCGCGCCGATCGAGCAGGCGGCGGCACCGCTGCCCGCGACGGGTGTCGTGGCCGCCCCCGAGGTCGCCCGCGCGCCCGAGGTGGCGACTCCCGCCGGCCCGACGTCCGCCGCCCTGGCCGCGACCGGGGCGAGCACCCGACCCCTGCTGGTCGGGGCGGGCCTGCTGGTGCTGCTCGGGGCCGGGCTGGTGGCGGCGTCCGCGCACCGGCACGGGCCGCTCGGCTGACGCGGGCGCAGCGCCCCGCCGCCCGCGGTGGTCGACCGGCTCAGCCGAGCCGGTCGACCACGTGGTCGATGCAGGCGGTGAGCGCCAGGACGTCGTCGGGCTCCACGGACGGGAACATCGCGACCCGGAGCTGGTTGCGGCCGAGCTTGCGGTAGGGGTCGACGTCGACCACGCCGTGCTCGCGCAGGATGCGGGCGACGGTCGGGGCCTCGATCTCGGGGGCCAGGTCGATGGTGCCGACGACCGCGGACCGCTGCGCGGGGTCGGCGACGAACGGGGTGGCCCAGTCGCGGGCGTCCGCCCAGCCGTACAGGTGGCCGGCGGACGTCGCGGTCCGATCGGCGCACCACGCGAGGCCGCCGTTCGCCAGCATCCAGTCGACCTGCTCGGCGAGCAGCACCAGGGTGGCGATCGCCGGGGTGTTGAGGGTCTGGTCCGCGCGCGAGCTCTGCACCGCGGTCGTCAGCGACAGGAACTCCGGCACCCAGCGGCTCGCCTCGACGCGGGCCGCGCGCTCGACGGCGGCTGGGGACAGCACCGCCAGCCACAGGCCCCCGTCGGAGGCGAACGACTTCTGCGGTGCGAAGTAGTAGGCGTCGGTCTGCGCGACGTCCACGGCGAGGCCGCCGGCTGCGGACGTCGCGTCGACGACGACCAGCGCGCCCTGCTCCGCCGACCCGGGCACCCGCCGCACCGGGGCGACCGCGCCGGTCGAGGTCTCGTTCTGCGGCCAGGCGTAGACGTCCACGCCGTCCACCGCCACCGGCACGGTCGACGTCCCGGCGGGCGACTCGCTCACCACGGGCTCGTCCAGGAACGGCGCGCGGGCGGCGGCCGCGGCGAACTTGGCCCCGAACTCCCCGAACACCGCGTGCGCGGACCGCTGCTCCACGAGGCTGAGCGTCGCGAGGTCCCAGAACGCCGTCGACCCGCCGTTGCCGAGCGCGACCTCGTACCCGTCGGGCAGGTCGAACAGCTCGGCGAGCCCGGCGCGCACCCGGCCGACGAGCCCGCGCACCGGTGCCTGCCGGTGCGAGGTGCCCAGCAGCGTGCGGCCCGCGGCGGTCAGCGCCCGCACCTGGGCGTCGCGGACCTTCGCGGGCCCGGAGCCGAACCGGCCGTCCGACGGCAGCAGGTGGTCCGGGATGGTCACGGGGGCGCCAGGCGTCGTGGTCACGCGCCGCACGATACGCGCACGCCGCTGCCGGGGCGCTCGTCCGGCTAGCCTGTGGACGGACGTCCGCGCGCGACATGGAGGGCACCGGCGTGAGTGACCTGATCGACACGACCGAGATGTATCTGAAGACGATCTACGAGCTCACCGAGGAGGGGATCACCCCGCTGCGCGCCCGCATCGCCGAGCGCCTCGGGCACAGCGGCCCCACGGTGTCGCAGACCGTCGCCCGCATGGAGCGGGACGGGCTGCTGGTCGTGTCCGGCGACCGCCACCTCGAGCTGACCGAGGTCGGCGCGACGAAGGCGATGCGCGTGATGCGCAAGCACCGGCTGGCCGAGCGGCTGCTGGTCGACGTCGTCGGCCTCGACTGGGAGTACGTGCACGAGGAGGCGTGCCGCTGGGAGCACGTCATGAGCGAGCGCGTCGAGCGCCGGCTCGCGGGGCTGCTGGACCACCCGCACTTCGACCCGTACGGCAACCCCATCCCCGGGCTCGAGGAGATCGGCGAGGTCCGGACGGCCGTCGGCTTCCTCGACGGCGTCGAGTCGCTGGTCGCCCGTGCGGTGGCCGAGGACGGCTCGACCACCGGCGTCGTCGCCCGCCTGGGCGAGCCGCTGCAGACCGACGTGGGGCTGCTGGCCCGGTTCGCCGGCGCGGGGGTGCTGCCGGGCGTCGAGGTCGCGATCCGCAAGGACGGCGGCACGCTCACCGTCGGGGTCCCGGGCGCGGAGACGGTGCTGGACCTGCCGCAGGAGATCGCCCGGCACGTCTTCCTCCGGGCGGTCTGAGCCCGCCGGGGCCGCGGCCCCGTCCGGTACCGGGATGCGGAGCCCCGCGGTGTGGCGTAGGTCACTCGCGGGGTTCCGTCGCGTCGGTGACCTGCGCGCTCCCTGTCGTGGCATGTGAGCGTTCTCCCGGGCGGCGAACGGACCGTGACCGGAGCGTGACAATCGGCTCCGCGGTCGGGTACGTTCAGTCCTGCTCCGGCGGAACCCTCCTCCTCCAGAGCCCTAGGACGGTACGCCGAGCCCTGCCGCCGCCCTGGGTCCGTACGACTTCGCCGGCAGGGGCGGGGGAACCACATGTGGTCGAGGTCCGTCAGGACCACGACCTTGGGGTGAAGCCGCGTGGCGCGACCGGAGATCGCTTCCGGACACGTCCCGCGGCCGGGTAACTCCACCCGAACCCGACAGCTCACCTCGTAGGCGCCAGGAGAGGCTGTACGTGACCGCTAGTGCTGTGCGCGCTCGACACCGTTCCGCGCGTCGCCCCGTCACCCCCTTGACCGACTTCGCGACCGCCGCCACGGGCTCCCTCGCCCAGGTCGGCCGTCGCACCGCCGTCGTCGCGGCCTCCACGGGCCTCATGGTCTCCGTGGTCGCCGTCCCGGCCGGCGCCGCGACCACGTCCGGCGACCAGGCCGCGCTGCCGTCGGTGGACACCGCCGCGCTGACCGCGTCCGCGAAGACCGCGCTCGAGACCGCCCCGGTGGTCACCGCGCCCGCCGACGCCGCGTGGACCTTCGAGGCCCCGGCCGCGACCGCGGTCGTCCCCGAGCCCGAGCCGGTCCGCGTCGTCGAGCGCACCGTCTCCCGCAGCTCGCAGCGCGCCACCGTCGAGACCGCCGCTGTCGAGACCGCGGCCGCGGTCCCGCAGTCGGTCGCCGGCAACGCGGTGCTCGAGATCGCCGCGCGCTACGTGGGCACCCCGTACGTCTCCGGCGGCACCACGCCCGACGGCTTCGACTGCTCGGGCTTCGTGTCCTACGTCTACGCGCAGCTCGGCATCTCCCTGCCGCGCACGTCGTCCGCGATCAAGGCGGCCGGCACCGTGATCTCCGCCGCCGACGCGCAGCCCGGCGACCTGATCTGGAGCCCGGGGCACATCTCGATCTACGCGGGCGGCGACCAGCAGATCGACTCGCCGCGTCCCGGCAAGACGATCCAGTTCCGCAGCATCTGGCAGAGCTCGCCGACGTACATCCGCATCGGCTGACACCGCCGCAGCACCTCCTCGACGCAGCCCCCTCGGCCCACCGGCCGCGGGGGCTTCGTCGTCCCCGGGTGCGGTGGCGCGCTCGGTGCGCGGGCAATTGACCGAGGCCGATCCGGGCCGGGGCGCGTAGCCTGCTCTTGCTTGCCTCCGCCAGCGGGCCCGGTCAGCCAGACGGGTCCTCCACCTGGATCCAGGAGTACGCCGTGCTGCTGCCGCCCGCCCCACCCAGGACCCTGCTCCTGAACGCCAGCCTCGAGCCGTTGTGCGTGGTCGCGCTGCCCCGCGCGGTCACCCTCGTGATGTCCGGTAAGGCCACCGTGCTCGAGTCCGACGGCCGGCTGCTGCACTCCGAGCACGCCGTGGTGCCGATGCCGGTGGTCCTGTCGCTCACGCGCTACGTGCACGTGCCGGTCCGGCGGCCGCTGCCCCCGACCCGGCGGACCGTGCTGCAGCGGGACGACCACCGGTGCGCGTACTGCGGGTCGCACGCCGACACGGTCGACCACGTGCACCCGCGGTCGCGCGGCGGCCGGCACGAGTGGGGCAACGTCGTCGCCGCGTGCCGCCGGTGCAACCACCGCAAGGCCGACCACCTGCTGCACGAGATCGGCTGGGAGCTGGCCTGGACGCCGGTGCCGCCGCGCGGCCTGTCGGCGTTCCTGCGGGGCGCCGCCACGGACGAGCCGGCCTGGTCGCCGTACCTCGCCGCCTGACGACCCGCGCGGCCCAAGTCTCCGCAAAGACTCCGCCACGTCCGGGCCCGCAACGGGGTGCGGAGGGGGCATGATCGGGGGCACACTGGGGTGTGCGCCGAAGGAGGTCCTAGCCATGAAGCGAGACGCGGAGATCCTGGTCGGAGTCGACGGGTCGGCGGCGAGCATGCACGCGCTCGACTGGGCCGCGGCGGAGGCCCGCACCCGCCGGCGCCCCTTGCACGTGGTCTGCTCGTACACGCTGCCGTCGTTCACGGCGGCCTCGCTCGACGGCGGCTATGCGGCGCTCGACGACACCGCCATCCAGCAGGGCGCCCGCGCGGTGCTCGCGGAGGCGCGGCAGCGGGTGGAGGGCGGCGGCCTCGAGGTCGTGACGACCGTGGCGACGGGGGACGCCGCCGCCGTGCTCGTCGAGATGTCCCGGGATGCGTCGCTCGCGGTCGTGGGCACCCGCGGCAAGGGCGGGTTCGCGGACCGGCTGCTGGGCACGGTGTCCTCGACCCTCCCGGCGCACGCGTACTGCCCGACCGTGGTGGTCCCGCTGCGCGACCAGCGCCGCGGCGGCGTCGTGCCGACCGACGAGTCCTCGCCCGTCGTGCGCCCGGTCCGCCGGATGATCGTGGGCGTCGACGGCTCGCCGCAGGCCGACCTGGCGCTGCGGCACGCGATCGCCGAGGCGACGGCCTGGGGCGCGGAGCTCACCGCGGTCGCGGGCGTCCCGGTCGGGACCGGTTCGGGCGTGATGGCGTGGCTGCCCGCGACGATCGACCAGGCGCAGATCCTCGCGGACGTCACCGAGGGCCTGAACGTGGTCGTGGACCGTGCGCTCGCCGACCACCCGGACGTCACCGTGCGGCGGGTCGTCCTGGACGGCACCGGCGCGGAGCTGCTGACCGAGTTCTCGACGGCGACCGACCTGATCGTCGTCGGCTCCCGGGGTCGCGGCGGGTTCACCGGGCTGCTGCTCGGGTCCACCAGCCAGGCGGTGCTGCACCACGCGGCCTGCCCGGTGATGGTCGTGACCAACCGGTGCGCGGAGAAGGTCCCGGCGGGCGGCGGTGCCGCGTCCGGCGAGGCCACCGGGGACGCGGCCGCGGGCTGACGGCCCGGCGGGCGGTCAGGCCGGCGGTCAGGCCGGCGGGGGCGGCACGTCCGGGCGCCGCACGAGCGCCGACAGCACGATGGTCGACCGGGTGCGGGTCACGAACGGCTCGGCGGCCAGCCGCTCCACGACCTGCTCGAGGTGCCGCATGTCCCGGGCGCGCACCTGCACCACCACGTCGACGTCGCCCGTGACGGTGCTCGCGGCGACGACCTCCGGGTACCGCTCGACGGCCGCGCGCATCGTCGCCGGGCTGGTGGAGCCCTGGCAGAACAGCTCGATGAACGCCTCCGTCGCCCAGCCCAGCGACGCGGGGTCGAGCAGCACGGTGTACCCGCGCACCACACCGCGCTCGCGCAGCCGGTCGACGCGGCGCTTCACCGCCGGCGCGGACAGCGCGACCACGGCGCCGATGTCCGCGTAGGACGCGCGCGCGTCGACGGACAGCTCGCGCAGGATCGCCTCGTCGATGGGGTCGAGGTCGCCGGAGAACGTCGGGGGCACGGGCTCATCCTCCCGCACGCCCCCGGGCGCGGACGTCGCGCCGGAGGTCAGCGCATCGCCTGGGTCAGCGCAGCGCCTGGGTCAGCCGGTCGACGGCGAGGTCCAGGTCGTCCGCGTCGATCACCAGCGGCGGCGCGAGCCGGATCGTGGAGCCGTGCGTGTCCTTGGCGAGCACGCCGAGCCGCAGCAGCCGCTCGCACAGCTCGCGTCCCGTCATCCGCGCGGGGTCGACGTCGAGGCCCGCCCACAGCCCGACGCCGCGGGTGCGCTCCAGCAGGCCGGTGTCGACGAGGGTGTCGAGCCGCTGGTGCAGGTGGGCGCCGAGGGTGCGGGCGCGCTCCTGGTGGGTGCCGGGTCGGAGTCGTCGACGACCGCGAGCCCGACCGCGCACGCCAGCGGGTTGCCGCCGAACGTCGACCCGTGGGTCCCGGGGGTCAGCACCTCGAGCACGTCGGGCCGGCCGACGACCGCGGACACGGGCAGCACCCCGCCGCCGAGGGCCTTGCCGAGCGTCACCAGGTCCGCGCGGACGCCCCACAGCTCGAGGGCGAACGTCGTGCCGGTGCGGCCGAGGCCGGACTGGATCTCGTCGGCGATCAGCAGCACGTCCGCGGCGGTGCAGATGTCCCGGACCGCCGGCCAGTAGGTCTCCGGCGGGACGACGACGCCCTGCTCGCCCTGGATCGGCTCGAGCAGCACGGCGACGGTCGTGTCGTCGATCGCGGCACGGAGGGCGTCCGCGTCCCCGAACGGCACGATCCGGAAGCCCGGGGTGTGCGGGGCGAACCCGTCGCGGGCGTCCGGGTCGGTCGAGAACGACACGATGGTCGTCGTCCGGCCGTGGAAGTTGTTGGCCGCGACGACGATCGTGGCGTGCTCGGGCGCGACCCCGCGGACGTCGTAGCCCCACTTGCGGGCCGTCTTGATCGCGGTCTCGACGGCCTCGGCACCGGTGTTCATCGGCAGCACCATCGGCGCGGTGCCGGCCTCGGCGCCCGCGACGACCGGCCGGACCAGGTCGGACAGCGCGGTCGCGAACGGGTGCAGCAGGTCGTGGTCGAACGCCCGCGAGCTCAGCGTCAGCCGGTCGAGCTGCGCGTGGGCGGCCGCGGTGAGCGCGGGGTGCCGGTGCCCGAAGTTCAGCGCCGAGTACCCCGCGAGCAGGTCGAGGTAGGTGTTCCCGTCGACGTCGCGCACCCAGGCGCCCTCGCCGCTCGTGAGCGTCACGGGCAGCGGGTGGTAGTTGTGCGCGAGCGGGCTGCCGGCCTCGCTCCGGGCGGGGATCGTGCTCGTCATGGCGTCACCTCGGGGCGGGCGGGGCTCCGGCGGTGCGGGGCGGGCCCGGCCGCCGGAGCGGGGCGGTCAGCGGGCGGGGCGGATCTCCAGCGTGCAGCACTTCGCGCCGCCGCCGCCCTTGAGCAGCTCGCTCGTGTCGACGGGGTGCGGGCGGAAGCCGCGGTCGGTGAGCTGGGCGGCGAGGTCGACGGCCCCGGGCGCGACGACCACGTTGAGGCCGTCGCTGACCGCGTTCAGGCCGAGGCAGGCGGCGTCGCGCTCCGAGGCGATCACGGCGTCGGGGTAGCGGCGCTCGAGCTCGGCGCGGGACGCCTCGGAGAACGCCGGCGGGAAGTAGGCGACCTGCTCGCGGCCCGGGGTCGAGTCGAGGACGGCCAGCGCGGTGTCCAGGTGGTAGTAGTGCGCGTCGACCAGCTCGAGGCTGACGACCTCGCGGCCGGTGACGCGCGCGATCTCGGCGTGCGCGGCCCGGTCGGTGCGGAAGCCGGTGCCGGCCAGCAGCACGTCGCCGACGCCGAGGATGTCGCCCTCGCCCTCGTTGACGACCTCGGCGGTGTGCGTGACGTAGCCGTGGTCGGCGAACCACTTCTCGTACGCGGGGCCCTCGGGCTGGCGCTCCGGGTAGCGGAACTTCGCCGAGTAGACCAGGCCGTCGACGACCGTGGCGCCGTTGGCCGCGTAGACCATGTCCGGCAGGCCCGGGATCGGGTCGATGGTCTCGACCGTGTGGCCGAGCTGCTCGAAGGTGGCGCGCAGGGTCTGCCACTGCTGCACCGCGAGACCCGCGTCGGTGTACCGGGTGGAGTCCATCCACGGGTTGATCTCGTACGAGACCGTGTAGTGCGTGGGCTCGCACATCAGGTAGTGCCGGCGGGTGCTCTGCGGGGTCGCGGGCATGGGTCTCCTCGAGGAGGTCGGGCGGGTCGGGCTGACGGTGCCGGGCCACCTCGTCGGGGCGCGTCCTGCACAGCCTACGAGCCCGACCGCACCCGCATCATGGCGCGACGATGCACGCCCACCCGCGAATCGTTGCGCGAAACAGGGGTCAGGCGGCGGTTCGTTGCGTCGGTCGGGGCCGCGCCTCGCGGGCCGCGCGGGCCAGCACGAGCCGCAGCATCAGGTCGACGAGCAGCGCGCCGGCCCACACCGTCCACGCCCGCGGGAGACCGCGCAGGTAGATCGCCTCGGACCACGCGACCCGCGACGACGACGGACCCGCGGCCTCCACCTCGATCCGGGCGGTGCCCAGCAGCACCGGGCCGAGCTTCACGAACACGGCGGCGCCAGGCACCGCGCCCAGCGGCGGCTCGAACCGCTCGACCCGCATCCGGTCCAGCAGCCCCGGCGCGCCCTGCCGGGCGAACGGGCCGCTGACCGCGGCGATCTCGTCGCCGGCCTCGGGGGCCTGGTCGTCGGGGCGACGCACCCGCTCGCCGGCGCCGGGCGCGGTGAGCGTCACCCGGGTCAGCGGGACCCAGCGGGCGTGGTGGCGGGCGTCGGCGACCAACGCCCACGCGGCCGCCGCGTCCAGCGGCAGGACGCACGAGACCCGCGCCCACGGCGTCCCGTCCCGGTCCCGGATGATCACAGCACGCCCCCTCGACGGACGCCGGTCCCGGGTCGGGGCCACCTGCCCGCGTCGCCCCCCGGGTGCGTCGGGACCATCTTGCTCCCTGCCGGTCGCGTGCAGGCCCCCGAGCGGCCCCGGGCGCGTCCCGGGCGGGTGCAGGCACCCAGAGCAACAGGGTGATCCTCGCGCGGGTAGCCTCGCAGGATGCAGACGAGGACGCTGGGCAGGACCGGCCGGGACGTCGGGGTCGTGGGGCTGGGCTGCTGGCAGCTCGGTGCGGACTGGGGCGAGGTCGCCGAGGACGACGCCCTCGCGGTGCTCGCCGCCGCGGCGGACGCCGGGGTGACGTTCTTCGACACCGCGGACGTCTACGGCGACGGCCGCAGCGAGACCCTGATCGGCCGGTTCCTGCGCGAGCGGCCCGCCGACGCCGCGCGGATCACCGTCGCCACCAAGATGGGCCGCCGCGCCGACCCGCACGTCGCCGAGGCGTACACCGCGGACGCGTTCCGGGCGTGGACGGACCGGTCGCGCACGAACCTCGGCGTCGAGACGCTCGACCTGGTGCAGCTGCACTGCCCGCCGAGCGCCGTCCTGGACCGGGACGCCACCTACGACGCCCTCGACGCGCTGGTCGCCGAGGGTCGGGTCGCCGCGTACGGGGTGTCGGTGGAGACGGTCGACGAGGCGCTCGCCGCGATCGCCCGCCCGCACGTCGCCACCGTGCAGATCATCCTCAACGCGTTCCGCCGCAAGCCGCTCGAGCGGGTGCTGCCCGCCGCCGCCGAGGCCGGGGTCGGCATCATCGCGCGGGTCCCGCTGGCCAGCGGCCTGCTGTCGGGGAAGTACGACGAGCACACCGCGTTCGCCGCCACCGACCACCGCGCCTACAACCGGAACGGCGAGGCGTTCGACGTCGGCGAGACGTTCTCCGGCGTGCCGTACGACGTCGGGGTCGCCGCGGCCCGCGAGGTCGCCGCGCTCACCCCCGCCGGCGCGACGACCGCCCAGCTCGCGCTGCGGTGGATCGTCGACCAGCCCGGCGTCTCGACGGTCATCCCCGGCGCCCGCAACGCCGACCAGGCCCGCGGCAACGCCGCCGCCGCCGACCTGCCGCCGGTGGACGCGACGACCGCGGAGGCCCTGCGCGCGATCTACGACGCCCGCATCCGCCCCCACGTGCACACCCGCTGGTAAGCCGCGCCGAGCTGCGCCTCCCGCACCCCCAACCCCCGCCCGCCGGGGGGCGAGAGGTCACGACACGCTGGCGCACAGCGGTCCGGGCCAGCGTGTCGTGACCTCTCGTCGGGTGATGCAGGGGTGCAGGGGTGCAGGAGCGTCTGCGTCAGCGCGGGCGGCGGCCCAGGAGGCGGCGGCGCGGGGGCGCGGCGGCCGGGTGGGTGCCGGTGCCCTCGGTGAGCAGGCGCGGCTCGGCGCCGGTCTCGACGACGAGCACCCGGTCCACGAACGCCGCGGGTGCCGGGCCGAACGCGACGCGCGCGCCGTCGATCACGGTGCGGCCCAGCGCGCGGGCCCCGGTGACGCCGATGACCGCGCCCACGCCGAACGGCATCAGCCGCCCGAAGGCCAGCCCGCTCTGCCGGGCGAGCTGCTTGCGGAACAGCTGCCGGGTCAGCCGGGCGTTGACGCGGCGGATCGTGCCGGTCGGCATCCGGGTCAGCAGCGCCCGGGCGACGTTGACGCTGCGCAGGCCGGTCAGCAGCCCGGCGTCGGAGATCGCCTTCGCGCCGCTCTCGCCGAGGATCGTGGCGAGCAGCAGCGCGCGACGGCGCTCGGAGTCCTGGACGTCGATGCCGTGCACGCTCGCGACGGCCAGGGCGAAGGCCGCGGACGCCCCGAAGAACGTCGCGACGTCGCCGACGGTCAGCGCCATCGCGACGCCGGTGCCCACGGCCGGGGCCGCCGCCGCCGCGCCGACCGCGCCGCCGGTGCTCTGCACGACCAGCAGGAACTCGCGCTCCAGCAGCTCGACGACCTCCTGGGGGGTGGCCTCGGGGTTCTTGCGGCGGATCGCGTCGACGTGCGCGTGGATCGTCGCCGACGGGATCGTCACCGCGCGGTCGAGCGCCGCGTCGACGACGGGGGTCCGGCGCAGGGCCATCAGGAGGCGTCCACGACGTCGAGCTCGACGGTCGCGCCGGCCTTCAGGGTGTTGCCGACCGTGCAGTGCTCGTCGACGGCGCGGTGCACGACGCGCAGCAGCCGCTCCTTGGTGGCCTCGTCCAGGCCGGACAGGTCGACGACCATGCGCTCGTGCAGCTCGGGGTAGCGGTCCTCGGCGGTGAGGTTCGCGCCCTCGACCTCGACGGTCACCGCGACGTCGTCGCCGAGCCGGTGGGCCAGCGCGTGGTCGGCGCTCATCCCCGAGCAGCCGGCCAGCGCGATCTTCAGCAGCTCGCCGGGGGTGAACACGGCGCCCGCCTCCGTGGGGCCGATCGCGACCTCGGCGCCGCGGGTGTTGCGGCCGGTGTAGGTGCGGGTGCCGGTGCGCTCGACCCAGAGGCGGTCGGCGGCGGGGCGGGGCGCGGGGGTGCCGGGCTGCGTGGCCGCGGCGGTGGTCGGGCTCTCCATGCGCCGATCCTGTCACGCGGCGGGCGCCGCCACCCGTCGCGGGGACGGGTCACCCGCGCGCGGGCACCCCGCGGTGGGCCGGGCGGGGGAACGGTGGCGTCCAGCACTGGCCGCGCCGCGGGGCGTGGGGCACGCTGGGCCGGGTCGAGCTGACCTGAGGCCGGGGGGCCGGATGAGCGTGACCGAGGACCGTGGACCGCTCACCGTCGCGCGCGCCGCGGACGACCCGGGGGTGCAGCAGATCCTCGACCGCGTGCGGGAACACCTGGCGATGGACATCGCGGTGCTGTCGGGGCTGACCCAGTCCGCGGAGGTCGTGCTCGCGACGAGCGCCGAGACGGGCCCGATGCAGATGGCCGTCGGCGACTCGCGCGACCTCGACGACACCTACTGCGTGCGGGTGCTCGACGGGCTGCTGCCCGGGGTGGTCCCGGACGCCCGCACGCACCCGGTGACGCGGGAGCTCTCCGCGACCGCCGAGATGGGGATCGGGTCGTACGTCGGTGCCCCGCTGCGGGGGGCCGACGGCGAGCCCGTCGGGATGCTGTGCTGCCTGGCCCGCGGCTCGGACCCGCTGCTCGACGAGGACGCCCTGCGGGTGATGGGCCTCGCGGCAGCGCTGGTCGAGGACCGGCTCGGGGTGCGGCACCTGCCGTACCGCCCGGCGGTGTCCGACCGGGTGCGCTGGATCCGGTCGGTGCTCGCCGAGCGGGCCGTGCGCACCGTGTTCCAGCGGGTGGAGCACCTGGCGTCGGGCACTGTCGTGGCGGTCGAGGCGCTGTCCCGGTTCGACCCGGACCGGTTCCCGACCCCGGTGCACGCGTTCGCGGCGGCGTCGGCGGCGGGCTGCTCCGTCGAGCTCGAGCTGCTGGCCGCCGAGCGCGCGCTGACCCAGGTGCCGCGGCTGCCCGCCGACGTGCGGATGTCCGTGAACCTGTCGGCCGAGGCGGTGCTCGACCCGCGGGCGGCGGAGCTTGCTGCTGCCGTGCGGCCGGTCCGTGGGCGTCGAGTTCACCGAGCACACACCGGTGCCGGACTACGGGGCGCTGGTCGCGGTGACCGACCGGCTGCGGGACGCGGGGCTGCAGGTCGTGGTCGATGACGTCGGTGCCGGGTACGCGAGCCTGCGGCACGTGCTGCAGCTGCGGCCGACCGCCCTCAAGCTGGATCTGGACCTGGTGCGCGGGATCGACGCCGACCCGGTGCGGCAGGCGCTGGCGCACGCGGTCGTGGACTTCGCCGGGTCGA
Source organism: Cellulomonas sp. KU4C (assembly GCF_056868065.1). Lineage (NCBI taxonomy): Bacteria > Bacillati > Actinomycetota > Actinomycetes > Micrococcales > Cellulomonadaceae > Cellulomonas > Cellulomonas sp. KU4C. Next base: position 1,630,350 of record NZ_CP200322.1, read on the forward strand.
TGGGTGCGTGGCTGGTCGCCGAGGGCATCGAGACCCCGCAGGAGCGCGACACCCTGCTGGGGCTGGGCGTCGAGTTCGGGCAGGGGTACCTGCTGGGGCGGCCCGGGCCGTGGGAGGCCGCGCTGGGCGCGGGCCCGTTCCACCGGACCTGAGCCGCCCCGGCCGCAGTCTCAGGACACCTCGCGCCGCGCCGTCCGCCACAGCCCGACCGCCAGCGGCACCCCGACCCACAGCGCCGTCGACGTCGCCAGGTGCGCCCAGCCGTCCCCGGTGAGCTGGCCGGACATCAGCCGGGCGAGGGGCCCGGACATGTCGAGCCAGCGCGCGGCGGTCTCCAGGGCGGGCACCAGCGACCCGACCAGCGTCCACACGGTCGGCAGCGCGAGGTAGGCGACGATCGCCGCGGGGGTCGACAGCAGCGCGAGGCCGAACCCGAGGCCCTGGAGCACCAGCAGCAGCAGCCCGAGGGCGTTGCCGCCGACCAGCGCGGCGTCCAGCGACCACGGCCCGGGGCCGTCCCGCAGCACCCCGCCGACGAGGTTCGCGAGCGCGGCCACGGCGACGGTCGCGACCATCACCGCGACGGCGAGCACGGCGCCGGCGGCGGCCTTCGCGCCGTGCACCCGGGTGCGCCGCGGCTCCAGGACGAACGTGGTGAGCGCGGTCCGCTGCGACCACTCGGACGTCGCGGCGAGCACGCCGATCAGCGGCAGCAGCATCAGCTGGCCGGCGCTCGCGGCCTCGGTCAGCCCGGACCAGCCGAGCGTCCCCGGCTCGGCGGCCCACAGCAGCAGGGACATCAGCGCGACGTCGACGACGACGATCAGCGCGAGCAGCCAGCGGCCGGCGCGGGTGTCGAGCTGCTTGCGGAGCTCGACGCGCACCAGGCGCAGCCACGGGATACCGGCGCGGGCGGCGGGGGTGGTCGGGGCGGGAGCGGTCAGGGCGGTCATGCGGCGGTCTCCTCGCGGGCGGTCCCGGCGGTCAGGGTGAAGAACAGGTCCTCGATGCCCGCGGACCGGGTGGGCCGCAGGTCGAGCAGCACGACGCGGGCGTCCAGCGCGACGCGGCCCACGGACTCCGCGTCGGCGGGCGTGCCGAGGCCGCCGTCGTCGAGGGGGCGCACCTCGTGCCCGGCGGCGAGCAGCGCCCGCGTGAGGGCCGCGTCGTCGAGGCTGCGCACCTCGGTGCCGGGGGCGGCGAGCAGGTCGGTGGTCGCGCCGGCGGCGAGGATCCGGCCGCGGCCGATCAGCACCAGGTCGTCGGCCACCGCCTCGACCTCGCGCAGCAGGTGGGACGACAGCAGCACCGTGCCGCCGGCGTCCGCGAACGACCGCAGCAGGTCGCGCATCCACCGGATCCCGGCCGGGTCCAGGCCGTTGGCGGGCTCGTCGAGCACCAGCACCCGGGGCTCGCCGAGCAGCGCGTGCGCCAGGCCGAGCCGCTGCCGCATCCCCAGGGAGTAGGTGCGGGTGCGGGCGTCGGCCTCGGCGGCGGTCAGCCCGACCAGGTCCAGGCAGGTCGCGACCCGCGCGTCGGGCAGGCCCATCAGGCGGGACGAGAGCGTCAGCACCTCGCGGCCGGAGCGACCGGCGTGCTGCGCGGAGGCGTCGAGGAGCACGCCGACGGTGCGGCCGGGGTTCGGCAGGTCCCGGAGCCGGGAGCCGGCGACGGTGGCCGTCCCGGTGTCCGCGGCGCCGAGGCCGCACAGCACCCGCATGGTCGTGGACTTGCCGGCGCCGTTCGGTCCGAGGAACCCGGTGACGCGGCCGGCGTGGGCGGTGAACGACACGTCGTCGAGCACGGTCGTCGATCCGTAGCGCTTCGTCAGGTGGCTGATCTCGATCATGCGTCCAGCGTCGGCGCGTGGGCCCCGCCGTCGCGTCGGTCGACGGGCTCGGGGTGGTCGGCGCGGGTGGGTGCGGCCGTCCACCTTTGGGCGGAGCGGGTCCAGCCCGGCGGCCGATCCGGCGTCGACGGGCCCGCGCCTAGGCTCGAGCCGTGCCCCGTCCCGCCTCTCCTGTCGCCGCGCCGCCGCGCCTCGGCCCGTGGTCGCGCACCTGGCGCTACCTGCTCGCGGTCGGCATCGGCGTGGTGCTGTGGCTGTTCGTCACCGCGGACGTCGCCTCGAACTCCGATCCCGCCCACGCCGGCCGGGCGGGTGCGATGGTGCTGCTCGACCTGGTGCTCGGCGTCGTGGCGACGGCCCTGCTGCCGCTGCGGCGCCGGTACCCGGTGGTCGTCGCCGGCGTGTCCGCGCTGCTCACGGCGGCGTCGGCGTTCGCGGCCGGTCCGGCGATGCTCGCGATGGTGTCGCTCGCGACCCGGCGGCGCTGGCGCGAGACCCTGCCGGTCGCGGCGGTGTGGGTGCTGGCGTCGGTCGTCTACGAGCTCGGCTACCAGGGCACCTCGACGTGGGGCCAGGGCCCGTGGCTGCTGACGGTCGCGCTCGCGCTCAGCGCGCTGATGGTCGGCCTGCTGATCGCGACGGGCTCCTACGTCGGCGCGCGCCGGGAGCTGCTGGCGTCGCTGCGGCAGCGCGCCGAGGACGCCGAGCGCGCCCAGGAGTCGCGGGCCGACCAGGCCCGGCAGGCGGAGCGCACCCGGATCGCCCGCGAGATGCACGACGTCCTCGCGCACCGGATCTCCCTGGTGGCGATGCAGGCGGGCGGGCTCGCCTACCGCGAGGACCTCACCCGCGAGCAGATCACCGCGTCGGCCGAGACCATCCGCGACAGCGCGCACCGGGCCCTCGGCGAGCTGCGCGAGGTCCTCGGGGTGCTGCGCGCGGACACCGACGCGGTGCCCACCGAGCGGGAGGCCCCGCAGCCGACGCTCGCGGAGCTGCCCGCGCTGCTGGCCGACGCGGTCGAGGCCGGCGGCGCCGTGCACCTCGACGTGACCGGGCTGCCCGGCGGGGACCGTGCTGCGCTCGCGGCCGTGCCCGTCACCGCGTCGCGGACCGCGTTCCGGATCCTCCAGGAGGCGCTGACCAACGCCCGCAAGCACGCGCCGGGCCAGGACGTCCGGGTGCGGCTCGCCGGGGCGCCGGGGGAGCGGCTGGCGATCGAGGCCCGCAACCGCGTCGCGGGCGGCACGCCGGTCAGCGCGGTCCCGGGCGCCGGCCTGGGCCTGGTCGGTGCGACCGAGCGTGCCGAGCTGCTGGGCGGCGCGCTCGAGCACGGGCCCGAGACCGGCGGCTGGTTCGCCGTGAGAGTGTGGCTCCCGTGGCCGAGCTGACCCCGGACGGGGCCCCCGACGTGGTGCGTCTGGTGGTCGTCGACGACGACGCGCTGGTGCGCGCGAGCCTGCGGATGATCCTCGGGGGCGACCCCCGGATCGACGTCGTCGCCGAGTGCGCCGACGGCGCGGAGGCCGTCGACACCGTGACGCGGCTGCGGCCCGACGTCGTCCTGATGGACGTCCGGATGCCGCGGGTCGACGGCCTGACGGCGCTGCGCACGCTCGTCGCGGCGGGCTCGTCGGCGCGGGTGATCGTGCTGACGACGTTCGACGCCGACGAGCTGGTGCTGCGGGCCCTGCGCGAGGGCGCCGCGGGGTTCCTGCTGAAGGACACCCCGCCGGCGCAGCTGGTCGACGGCATCTTCCGGGTCGCGGCGGGGGAGCCGATCCTGTCGCCGACGGTGACCGCCCAGCTGATCGCGTCGGTGACCAGACCCGAGGACGAGGACCGCCGCGCGGACGCCCTGCGCGCGCTCGAGCCGCTGACCCCGCGCGAGCGGGACGTCGCGGTCGCCGTCGCCGAGGGGCTGTCGAACCAGGAGATCGCCGAGCGGCTGTACCTCGGGCTCGCGACGGTCAAGACGCACGTCGCGCACCTGTTCGCGAAGCTCGGGGTGACCAACCGGGTGCAGATCGCCCGGCTCGTGCACGACGCCGGGCTGGGCTGAGGGCCGCTCAGACCCCTCAGACCCCCAGACCGGCGCGCGCGGCGAGGGCGCGGTCGGTCGCGCGCTCGCGCCCGGCGAGCGCCGCCGCCAGCGCGCGGACCGCGGCGGGGTCGCGCGGGCCCCGGGACGCCACGGCGCGCGCGGCGGCGGCCCTGCGGCGGCGGACCGACAGATACGGCAGACGCAGCGGGACGGCGCGGGTGCCGTAGCTGACGTCGAAGGTCACGGTGGTCATGTCTCAGTCCTCCTGCGGCGGTGCGGCGGGTACGGGGTCGACGGCCATGTCGGGGTTGACCGCGGTGAACATGCGCATCAGGCGGGCCCCGGCGGGGCGCTGCGCGGGGTCGGCGGTGCGCCCGACGAACGGGTCCATCAACGCGTGCAGCGCGGCGAGCAGCTCGGTCGTCTCCGCCGGGGTGGCCCAGAACGCCGACGTCGTCAGCTGGGTGAGGGAGATGACGCCGGGCTCGATCGCGCCGCTGCCGTCGGCGCGACGCAGGTGCTCGACGTACCGGTCGGCCTCCCGGCGCAGGGACATCTCCCCGAGCTCGCGGACCGCGCGCACCGACGCGGGGTCCTGCGGGTCGGGCATCATCGTGCGCTCGCGGGTCGCGGGACGCCAGGGGCGCTCGCGGCCGCGGGGTGCGGCGGGCTCGATGTAGCCGGCCTTCGCGAGGGTGCGCAGGTGGAACGAGCAGTTCGCGACGGTCTGCCCGAGGTGGGCGGCGCACTCGGTGGCGGTCGCCTCGCCGGCGTCGTCCAGGTAGGACAGCAGCTCGAGGCGGACCGGGTGCGCGAGCGCGCGGACCCGGGCGGGGTCGGAGACGCGCATCGGGGCGGGCTGCTCGTGGGTCATGACGACACCGTAGGACGCGCAACAGTTGTTGCGCAAGAGGTGTTGCGTATCGACCTGCCGTGTGCGGGTCGCGCGGACGGGTGGCGTGGCGGGCGAAGAACGACGACGTCCCTCAGCCCGACCAGGTCGGCGTCGATGACCCCCGCATGCCGCTGTCCCGCCGCGCGTTCCTCGCGTTCTCCGCCGCCACGCTCGCGCTGCCCGCCGTGGGCAGCGTGCCCGCCGCGGCCGCCGGGCGCGTCCCGTTCGGGCTGACCGTCCCCTGGGGCCCGTGGGACGGTGCCGCCTGGGCGCGCCGGACCGCGGCCGTCGGCACCGCTCCGACCTACGCGCTCTGGTACGCCTCGTTCACGGAGGCGCCGGACCCCGCGAAGCTCGCCGCCGTGGCCGCCGCCGGGGTCGTCCCCGTGCTGACCTGGGAGCCCTGGGACCCGGCCCGCAAGAGCCAGAAGGCGTTCGCCCTCGGCCGGTTCCTCGCAGGCGACCTCGACCCGACCGTCCGACGGTGGGGCGACGCGCTCGCCGCGTACGGCGGACCCGTGCACCTGCGGTTCGCGCACGAGATGAACGCCGGCGGCTACCCCTGGGCCGTGGGCGTCAACGGCAACACCGCCGCCCAGTACGTCGCGGTCTGGCGCCGGGTCCACGACCTGCTCCGCTCCCGCGGCGCGACGCAGGTGGTCCGCGTGTGGTCCCCGAACGTGACGTTCCCCGGGTCCACCCCGCTCGCCGCCGTCTACCCCGGCGCCGAGCACGTCGACGTCGTCGGGATCGACGGCTACAACTGGGGCACCACCCGGCGCGGCGCGACGTGGCAGACCCCGGCCCAGGTGCTCGGACCGACGCTCGCGGAGGTGCGGCGGGTCGCCCCCGGCAAGCGGGTCCTCGTCACCGAGACGGCGTCCACCGAGAAGGGCGGCGACAAGGCCCGCTGGGTCACCGACCTGTTCACCTGGGCCGCGGCGCAGGGCGACGTCGGCGGGGTCGTGTGGTTCGACGAGAACAAGGAGACGGACTGGCGCGTGGCCAGCTCGCCGGCGTCGCTGGCGGCGTTCCGGGCGGCGGTCGCGGGCTGAGCGTTCTGGGCGGCGGGCGGCGTCACCGCCGGGCGGTCCGGGCGACGCGGTAGCGGTGGACGGCTCGCAGCCCGCGCGGGGGCGGCCCGGTGAACGTCACGACGGCTCCCGAGACCCGGCCCCGACGGTCGAGCTGCCACGCGACCGCGACGGCACCGGTCGTCAGCGCCCGCACCAGCGGGACGAGCGTCGCGTCGACCAGCCCCTCGACGTCGTCGCCCGCGTCGACCTCGGTCAGGGGCACGCCGTCCACGTGCAGCGAGGCGTCGCCGTCCGGCCCGACGGCGACCGTGACGGTGCGACGCCCGACCCGGACCGCCGCGATCCGCAGGCGGTCACCCACACGCTCGACGTCCACCTCCGCGCGGTGCGGGCCGGGGAGGTACGCGGTGCGCTCGCGCAGGAGGGCGGCGAGGCGCTCGGCCGGGTGCGGGGACACGGGGACTCCTGTCGGGTCGCCGGGTGACGCGCCCGACCCTAGCCGGGTCGCGGTCGCGCGCTCACCCCGAGGGCGGGGTTGCCGCCGGGGTCGTCGTCCGGTTCAATCCTGGGACACGTGGAGGGGAGTATCCCCCGTCGCGCCGTCGTCACCACGGCTCTCCGACGAGAGCCCGGCGGCCGGGCCCCCGGGCCAGGAGAGACCTCCGGTTACCGAACCGGAGGTGTGCTCGTGGACGTTCCCATCTGGATGTGGCTCGCCGTGCTCGGCGTCATCCTCGCGATGCTGGCCGTGGACCTGTTCGCGCACCGGCGCGCGCACGTCATCGGCGTGCGCGAGGCCGCGACGTGGTCGGCGGTCTGGGTCGCGCTCGGCGTCGGCTTCGGGGCGGTGGTGTGGGCCTGGTACGGCGCCGACCGGGGTCAGCAGTATCTCGCCGGCTACCTCATCGAGAAGTCGCTCGCCGTCGACAACGTGTTCGTGTGGGCGATCGTCTTCACGTACTTCGCGGTCCCCCGGGAGCTGCAGCACCGCGTGCTGTTCCTCGGGGTGCTCGGCGCGCTGGTGTTCCGCGGGGCGTTCATCGCGGCCGGCTCCGTGCTCATCGCGAGCTTCTCGTGGGTGCTCTACCTGTTCGCCGCTCTGCTGCTCGTCACCGGCTACCGGATGCTGCGGCAGCGCGACGAGCACATCGACCCGCAGCGGTCCCGCGTGCTGCGGGCGTTCCGCCGGCACGTGCCCATGACCGACGCGTTCCACGGCCAGCGGCTGCTGGTCCGCTCCGGCGGGGTGCTGCTCGCGACGCCGCTGCTGGCCGTGCTCGTGCTGATCGAGGTCACCGACATCGTCTTCGCGGTCGACTCGATCCCCGCGATCTTCGCCGTGACCGACGAGCCGTTCCTCGTGTTCACCGCGAACGCCTTCGCGATCCTCGGGCTGCGGGCGATGTACTTCCTGCTCGCGGACCTGGTGCACCGCTTCGTCTACCTCAAGCTGGGGCTGGCGCTGGTGCTGATCTGGGTGGGGATCAAGATGGCCCTGAAGGTCGACGTCCTCTACATCCCCACGACGATCTCCCTGGCCGTCATCGCGACGATCCTCACCGTCGCGGTCGTCGCCAGCCTCAGGGCGACGCGCGGCACCACACGCCGGGCCGTCGAGAGCCCGGGCGAGCCGCCGTTCCGGGTGGCGTCCGAGGCGGAGACCGCGGCCCTGGAGCCGACCTGGCGGCGCCGCGGCCGGGTGCGGGCGCGCGGCTGACGACCGCCGACGGTCCCCGCCCGGTGACCCGGTGCCACCCGGGCGGGGCCCGGCGACCCGCTGGACCGGCGGGTCCCGGAACCGGCGCGTACGGTGAGAGCTTCCGCAGCAACGACGCAGGCGTGAAGGAGTGACCGGCATGGACGCATCGACGCCTCAGGACCCCGGGACCAGGACGGGCTCGGCGATCCCGTCCGCGCCGGGCCACCCGGCGAGCCCCGGACCCGACCCGGACGACATCAACCAGTCGGAGCACGACACGCCGCGGGAGGACGACCACGCCGCGGACACCCCGACCGCGAGCCCGACGAGTCCCGGACCGACACCGGCCGACGTCGACGACCGGCCGTAGTTGCCCGGTCGGGCGCGGCCCGTCCGCTGGTGGGCCCGGCCGTGCCCGTCAGCCGCGCGGACCGGCCGCCCGAGCCGAGGGCGAACCACCGGAAGACGGCGTAGGCCAGTCAGAGGCCACGAGGACGAGCCCCGGGGTCGGCGTACTGCTGCCGCGCGCTCGCCGCGGGGTTGCCCAGAGACGGCGGCAGGCTGCCGGCGCACCCGCGGGCCGGTGCAGCCGGCTGACTACGGATCGCGTGAGATGGCGCGGAAGATCGCCGCGACGTGGCGCAGTCCGTCCCGCACCGGCCGGAGGTGCGAACGTCGGCCCGTTGGAGCCGGTCGGAGATCGATGGGCGTCTCGGCGATCCGCAGCCCTGTCTTGTGCGCGTGGGTCACCATCTGGGTCGCGAACTCCATGCCTCCGCCGGCCGCCGGGATGTGAACCAGGGTGTGGCGCGCGAAGCTCCGAAGGCCGCAGTGCACGTCGGTCACGTGCGTGCCGCAGGCCCAGCGGGTGAGCGTGGACAGGACGTGGTTGCCGGCGAGATGGGTCAGCGCCATGGCGGCACGTGATGGACCGGGCACGTCACCAGCTACGGCTACGACGCCGCGGGGCTGCTGACCCAGGTGACGGCGGCGGACGGCGGCGTCACGCAGTTCACGTACACGACGGGTGCCGTCGGGGTGCCAGCGAACCTCCTGGCGTCGACGACCGACCCGCTCGGACGGACCACCGTCCACGGGTACGACGCAGCCGGCAACCGGATCTCCACCACCAGCCCGGGCGGGGGGACGAGCGCGTCCACCTACGACGCCGCGCACCGCGTGCTGTCGCAGACCAGCCCGTCCGGCGCGACCACGGCGTACACCTACGACGCGGCGGGTCGGCTGCTGACGGTGACCGACCCCACCGGGGCGGTCACCGCGCACACGTACGACGCGGCCGGGCACCTCGCCTCCACGACCGACGCGGAGGCCCGGACGACGCTCCACGCGTACGACGCGGCGGGTCGACTCACGACCGCCACCGACCCGGCCGGCGGCACCACCACCTCCGCCTACGACGACGCGGGCCGGGTCACCGCCACCACCGACCCGACAGGCGCCACCACCAGCTACGAGTACGACGACGCCGGACGAGTGGCCACGACGACCGACGCGCTCGGCCGCAGCACCACGTCGACCTACGACGAGGCGGGCGACCTGGCGGCGGTCACCGACCCGACAGGCGCGACCACCACGTACGAGCACGACGTGCTGGGCCGGACGACTTCCACCACCGACGCCGACGGCGTGACCACCACGACGGTCTACGACCGGCGAGGCAACGTCGCCGAGACCCGCGACGGCGCGGGAGGCGTGTCGTCGACGGCGTACGACGCGATGAACCGCCCGACCGGTGTCTACGACGCGGACGGGGTCGCCACCTGGTACTCGTACGACCTGGCTGGCCAGGTCGTGGAGGAGCGGCGCAACCGGTCCACCGACACGTACGTCCCGGACTACTGGGAGGACCGCACCACCTACACGTACGACGCCGACGGGCGCCGAACCGGCACCACGGACCCGCGGGGGAACGTGCCCGGCGCCGATCCGGCGGCGTACACCACCACCGTCCAGTACGACGACGACGGTCGGCCTGTGGCGAGCACCGACCCGCTCGGGCGGACCACGGCGGTGACCTACGACGCCGCCGGTCGCCGCCTGACCGCGATGGACCCGGCCGGTGGTGTTACGACGAGCGCCTACGACGCCACCGGGCTGCTCACGTCCGTCACATCCCCCGACGGGTCCACCACGAGCTACGGCTACGACACCGCCGGTCGGCTCGTCGAGCGCGCCGACGAGCTCGGGCGCGTCACGAGCTACGCGTACGACGCTGCTGGTCGGGAGACCAGTCGGACCGACCCACTGGGACGGACGTCGGCAACCGCCTACGACGCCACCGGACAGGTCACCTCGATGGTCGCGCCGTCCGGCACCGAGACGACCGACGACCCCGACGACGGCACGACGGCCTACACCTACGACGACGCCGGGCGGCTGACCGAGCGGTCGTTCTCGGACGGCACGCCGTCGTTCGCGTACACCTACACAGACGCCGGCCGACCCCTCGACGCCGCTCGTGTGCAGTCGGGGGTGACGCTGAGCGCCACCGCGAACCACTACGACGACCTCGGGCGGCTCGTCGGCACGACCCGGACCGGGCCCGGCGCGGTCGACGCCAACTACTCCTACACAGCAGCGGGCCGTCTCGCCGGCGCGTCGTGGTCGTCCGGGATGACGATCTCCTACGGGTACAACTCGGTCGGGCAGCTCATCACCGCCACACCGGGCGGGGTGAGCGGGCTCACCGCGGTCGCCTACGGCTACGACCCCGCCGGCAACCCGATCAGCACGACGCGCGCCGGGTCCAAGAAGACCGTCAGCACGTCCACCTACGACGGGGCGGGCCAGCTCACGGCCCTCACGCACCTCGCCGGCACCACCGTCGTGGCCGACTACGCCCTCGCCTACGACGCACGGGGCAACCCCAGCCACGTCACCGCCTCGGCGGCTGGGCAACCAGCGACCACGTCCTACGCGTACGACGAGGTCAACCGCCTCACGCTGGAGTGCCGGCCCTCCAGCGGCACCGAGTGCACGAGCTCGTCGCCCGCCACCGCGTACGGGTACGACGCGGTCGGCAACCGGATCACGCAGGAGCAGCGGTCGGTGAGCGGGTCGCTGGTGACGACGGACTCGACGACGACGACGTACGACGACGCCGACCAGCTGCTGACGCAGGTGGTGGACGGCGTCACGACCCTGGAGAACACCTGGTCGCAGGACGGGACGCTCGCGTCCAGCGAGACCCATGCCGGGACGCGGACGTTCGGCTTCGACCTGGCTGGCGAGATGGGTGCCGTCGGTCTCGAGGACGGCACCTACGTGGCGTTCACGTACGACGCCCAGGGCAACAGGACCTCGCGCAGCCAGGACGGCGTCCTGGACGTCAGCTGGTCGTGGGACGACGTCGTGGCAGGCGAGTCCGTGCGGGTCGGTGAGGACGCGGCTGCATCCTCGCTGGACAGCGCCTGGCTGCCGGACCCGACCTCGGGCACGGCCGCCCCTCTGGCGGCGAAGCGCGGGTCGACGACGTCGTGGCTGCTGACCGACCCGTTCGGCTCCGCCGCCACCAGCGTGCGGCCGGGTACCACCACCATCACCGGGCGTCAGACCTTCACGGCGTTCGGCCTGGCCCTGGCGCCGGCGGCGGGGGAACTGGCCGGGCAGGGCGTGGGGTATCTGGGGCAGTGCCTCGACGCGACGGTCGGCGAGTACGACCTGAGGGCTCGGAAGCTACGACGCGGCGTCGGGGCGGTTCACGGCGCCCGATCCGGTGGACGTGCCGACCGGGATACCGTTCGCGAACGGGTACGCGTACGCGTTCAACAACCCGCTCCTGCTGCACGACATCACGGGCGAGTGGGCCGAGTGCGGGCCCATCGGCAGCGTGTGCGACGGGTCGAACCTCATCCCGGCCTTCAATCGATACTCCCGCGCCCTCGATGACACCAGATACCTTCGGCTGTACCGCACCCTGAGCACGGAGCAGGCCGACGAGATCGGCTACGACGACATGTCGTACATCCACGCGGACGCGGCGAACCGCCTCGAGCACATGCAGGTGTGCGCCAATAACCCGGGCCAGTGCGAGGAACCGTGTCCTGACGAGGGGTACCAGGCATGCCAGGCGCGCCGCGGAGGGGCGGTCCTGGGCGGGTTCGTGCTGGGCCAGGTGGCGGGAGTTGCGTTGCCCGCGCTCCTCGGGCGGGCCTGCGCCGCCGACACGGCGGCGGCCGCAGGCGGCATAGCGCGCACAGAAGGTGCGGCTGGACAGGGTGGGGCGTTAGGTAACCTCCTCATGCCGGGTGGATCGGCGATCGGCAAAGCAGGGAGCTCAGCTGGGATCCGGGAGATCGCGGGAGGGCTTCCCGAGGCACGGGCGATGTTCAGTCAACTCACTCAAGGAGGACGGGTCGTGGCGCAAACGCCAAAGCTGACGCGGGTGCAACTGCCTGACGGCGGGTTCGTGCAGATTCGAACGACCATGTCGCGGAGCCCGAACACGGCGGCGACGATCGACGTCAACATCGCGGGAATTCCCATCGACAAGCTGAAGTTCAACCCGTGACGCCGGCTGAAGCGGCCGTTGCCGTGGTGGTGGGCGACAGCATCAGCAGGGAACTTGATGAGGACTACGTTGGCTTGTGGGTGATCCCGCGACGGATCCGCCGTGAGCTCGAGTCAGCGAGCGATGAATTGGTGGAGGACCTCACGCTGGCAGTTCTCTTAGGATTGTCAAAGTCGGCGGTGCGTGTCGGTAATCTGGACGAGTACTCCGGTGTTTTCACTCCGTGGCGTGCATCCGAGGGAATAGAGCGCGCTCTGCGTGGGTGGAGGGATCTAGGGCGCGATCCCAATATTGGCGAGATCGCGTGGTTGGTCCGCGAGGCGTAGCGCACCGACCTGCCGCTGGACGCCCTGGAGATGGGCATCTGGAACCGCCCGCCCGCCCGCCCGCGCGCGGAGCGCGACCCGACCGACGCGCCCCAGCGACCGAGGGTGTTCGATACGTCACAGTGCTCTGCACCCCGCGCTTCGCCGAGGCCCGTGCGGTCGCCTCGGTCGGATCCGCCGGCGACTCCTACGGCGACGCCCTCGCCGAGGCGTTCAGCTCGATGTCCGAGTACGAGCGCTCCGCAACCGCGGTCCGGGGGAGGGCATCGATGGCCTCGAGGTCGCCGTCGCAGCGTTCGTCGATAGGTTCTACCTCCGGCGCTGCACGGCGAGATCGGCTGCCTCCATTGACCCGGGGCGAGGGTCCCTGTGGCAGGTGCTCGCAACCAGCAGTTCGATGCACCCGCCCGGCAGCCCAGCGTGCGACCAGACGTGCGCGTGGGCAACGACGTGGAGTCGTCCCACTCCCAGCTCGACGACCGGGAATACCGCGGGCGCATGGGCGCCCTCAGCACCGAGCGTCAGGCACTGGTGATGCTGTCGTTCGCGGTCACGCACAACGCCGTCGCCGACTGGTACCACCGACGCCGCCAACGCGACGAGACTCCCGACCTCGCGGCCTGAGGCTCCGAACCGAAGAACGACGACACCAGCCCCCTTGAGGGGTTACCGGCGCATCCCCGCCCCACGCACCGGTAGGCTGAACCCGCGCAGATCGGACCGTCCAGGCCCGGCCCGCGCCGCACGGGACCGACCTGAACACGCACGGACCTACCCGGGGCGATCTTCGCCGGGTTTCCGACCACGTTTCTGGCCCGGCCCGCGCGCCTGTAGCTCAGGGGATAGAGCACCGCTCTCCTAAAGCGGGTGTCGGCAGTTCGAATCTGCCCAGGCGCACAGCATATTTGCTCAGGTCAGCGCCTGAACCGGTGCGCCGGTGGCGGCTGGGCCGGTGTCCTCTTGGCCGGCCTTGGGTCAGCGTGTGGTCAATGAGCTGTCTCAGCACATGAACGGCCGGCCAAGGACGTGGACGGACGTCCGTGCAAGGCGAGACGCGCGCCCGGTGGCGCGAATCTCTCACAGCGCGGTCGGCCGCTACTGTGGAGTTGCACCCAACCCAGCGCGTCATACAGCTCGGACACGGTGACGACCGCGTGCACCGCTCGCCCGTCGAGGCTCCGAGACGCGCCGCCGGTGATCTTGCTTCACGTCTCGCATCGTCGCGGAAGTTTCATGTGGCGACGATCGCGGGAGCGGCTATTTTCGTCGCTTCCTGAGTGGCGATCGACAGTGTGAATCCGACGTTCTGTCACAAGTCATGGCCGTAGAGCGGGTTTCTGCCGGGCGGGACTCGCTGGGTCGTGATGCAGCGGGGGCGGACCCGTCGGCGCGGCCGCCGTGCCAGAACCTCATTGCAGGCGGCGCGATCTCGTCCCGAATTTGTGATGGGCGACGCGGAAGTGGGTGCCGATGGCGGTGTTGACGATCGCGTGGCCACGGTGCCGTAGGCGTCGCTCAGGTCGCAGGTAGCGCGACGTTCATGGATTATCCGGTGACTGCATGGTCAGCGTGTGGCAGGCGAGGCCTCCGACAACGACCATTGAATGAGATGCCCGTAGGTAATTGCGCAGGTCGGCGCGTCACGGACCGTCCAAGATCGAACTCCTGAATCGGGTGTGAGTAGTTCGAATCTGCCCAGCCGCACAGCGACGGATTCCCAGGCGGTACGGGCCAGCCCCGCGGTGGGGTTCGCGTCGATCCTGCCGTTCGTCGGTCACCGGATGGTCCGCTGCTGCTCCGGACGTGGACAGGAGCGGCGTCACCCGCCGCGCACGAGGCGCAGCCACCCCCGCCCGCGTCTGGCGGGCGACCCGGCAGACACCTCGCCGCCCCCGGGCGCCCCGTCCTGGTCCACCACGTCGACGCCGGCGTGGAACGCCACCGACCGACGCGTGGGCCCGTCGAGGCCCGCCCGGTCGAGCAGTGCCGCGATCCGCGCCCGCTGGTCGTCCGCGAGCGGTGCCCACGTCCGTGCGGCGCTCACCTCGAGCCAGGTGCTGATCCCGAAGCGCCCGAGCGTGGCCAGCGCCTGGTCGGGGTCAGCCGCGGCGCGCAGGTCTGCCTCGACGCGGTGCCAGCCGCCCGGCGCGCGGTGCACGCGCCACCCGGAGCGCCGGCTCCACACCTGGTCGGACGCCCATGCCGGTTCCGCCGTCGCCGGTGGGGCGCCGAGCCGGGCGAGTGCGCGTGCCGCGGCGGAGCAGATGCGCGTGCTCGGGTCGAGGAGCATCGGCGCCAGGCGCTCGGCGGCGTCGTCGTGCGCAGCGCGGGCGTGGACGGCGGTCACGGCCGCGGCACGCACCCGCGGGCTCGGGTGGCGGAGCCTGGCGACGGCTGCGCGGAGGTCGGCCTCGTTCCCCGTCAGGGCCAGACCGTCCAGGCACGCGGCGGCCATCCGGGGCGACGTGTGCTCGTCCAGCCGACGGCGGTAGTGGTCCGCGACGTCCCAGCCGCGGAGTCGTGCGCGCGACCGGGCCACCTCGCGGACACGGGGCGCCGGGTCGACCAGCGCGACGCGCAGCGCGTCGTCGCCCAGGTCGCGGTCGGGCACGCGGTCGAGGGCGATCAGGCGAGCCTCGACCGACCTGGCACCGAGCAAGCCGGTGAGCACCCCGGGCTCGTCGCGCTCGGACAGCCACTGCGCGCAGCGAGCCTGGAGCCACTGGTCAGGATCGGCCAGGGCGGCGGACAGGAGCACGCCGGTGGTGAGCAGACCCCGGTCGTGCCCCACCTGGAACGCCCACCGTCGGACGCGTCGCCGCCCGGACGCCAGCAGCTCCGGCAGCAGCGCGGGGTCGGTGTCGACAACGGCCACCTCGACCCTCGTCAACGCGTCTGCGGCGTGCTGCCGGTCGGCTCCCGCCAGCAGGACGTCGAGGAGCGCCTCCGCGTCCTCAAGCCGTCGGGGATGCGGCAGCGCCTCCCACGCGCGTGCCCGGACCTCGGGCACGTGGTCGAGCAGCCGCACCGCCAGGGCAGGGACCGCGACGGCGCGTGGGGCGGTGGCGAGGACGTGCACGGCGCGCTCCCGCACCCTGCCGTCCACGTGGAGGCTCGCGACGGCGGCGACGAACCCCGACGGCTCGTTGAGTGCCGCCCGCATCCACCTGCCGTTGCGGCTCACGGGTGCGCTGCCGTCGGGTTGGCGAGCGGTCCGGGCCGCCTGGTCGAGGACGAGCCACGCCGCGCCGTCGAGCCCGGCAAGGGACTCGACACCGGCTTCCCACGCCGCGGCGTCGTCCCGGGAAGCGGCCGCAGCGAGTCCCTGCGCGAGCGCCCGCGCGGCGCAGTGGCTGATCACGGGCTGATCCTGTCAGCAGAAGACCGACCTGTGCGGCCACGCGTCTCGGCTGCGAAGCCCTCGCGGTGCCACACTGCCCGCGTGGTCAACGTCCTGGGTCTCGCCGTCACCGAGTCGTGCGGCGTCTCGGCGCTCGTCCCGACGGTCGACGGCGTGCGGCTCCTCGACAGCGTGGCGGCCTTCGAGGAGAGCCAGGGCTTCACACCCGCCGGGGCGTACGCGGGTCTCGTCCCCGCCCACCTCCGGTGCGGTGACCTGGTCGACTACTACCGCGGCATCGAGCGGGCGCAGGTGCCCGAGGGTGGTCACGTCTGGCTTCTCGGGTGCGACTGCGGTGAGGTGAGCTGCTGGCCGCTGGAGGCCGAGGTGACGCTCACCGAGCAGTCGGTCCGGTGGTCCGGGTTCACCCAGCCGTACCGCCCCGCGTGGTCGTACTCCGGGTTCGGCCCGTTCGTGTTCGACCGGCGGCAGCACGAGCACGCGGTCTCGGAAGCCGCGGCGGCGCTCGGCGCCTGAGCCCGCGGCCCGCACCGGCCGCCCCGGCCGCGTCCCGACACCGCACGCACCCCCGCGCGCGATAGGCTCAGCGCTGTCCGGCGGGCGGGCGGTCGTGATGATCGGCCGCGGACCGCCGGGAGCAGGCATGGGCAGCCCGGCGGATCGCCGGAGGCGCCAGGGGGTCGCCGTCGTGGCGGCGCCCGCGTCCGGGCGTGGCGCGCACCTCGGCGGGGTGGGTCCCTCGCGTGGGCGGGTCGCGCGCGGCTCGTCGCTGTGGTCGTGGGACTGGTGGCCGGGAGGTCGCCCAGGCGCGGTGGAGCACGACCGCGGCGCCGGGTCCGTCCCGAGGTCGCCGACGGGGCTCGACGAGCCCGCCGGCCCGGTCGTCGGCGGCTGCGGCTGGGCCCACCCGTGTCGCAGGAGCGGCGCGGACGCAGGTGAAGGAGGAGATGTGGCACGAGCAGGTGGACGCCGTTCCGGGCGCGCACGCACCGACGGCGGTGCGGGGCCGAGCTCCGGGGGCGGTGCCCAGCGCAGCCGTGCCGCACGTCCCGCTGGCGGTGGCGGTGGCGGCGGTCAGCGTCGCCGGTCGCCACGGCGGTCCGAGCAGGGGCTGATCCCGGTGCTCGCCCAGGCCGCCAGCGAGGTGGAGCGCGCGGTCCAGCGTCCGCCGATCAAGGCGTCGATGAAGACGATGTTCCAGGTCGTGGCGCTGCTGGTCCGCGAGGAGCGCGCGCGGGTGCAGGCCGACGCCTCGCTGTCGCAGGCGAAGCGGACCGAGGAGGGCAAGCGGCTCGATGGCGTCGCGACGATGCTGGCGAAGATCGCCGCCCGGGAGCCATCGCTGCTGCAGCTGCTCGCCGAGGACGCGAAGGTCTCCGACGCCGGGCGCGCCCTGAAGGCGACGCTGCTGCGCGAGGCCGGCATCGAGCCGCCCGAGGAGCCGGAGCCCGAGGAGACCGTCGAGGTCGCCCCCGTGACCGAGCACCGGGTGGTCCCGCAGTCCGTGATCGCGCGGCAGCGCGCGAACCCGTTCCTCGCCCCCGACTTCGAGGCCGCGGCCGAGCGGGCGACGCCGAAGGGTGGCCGGCTGGCCGGCTGGGAGCTGCTGGAGCCGCTGTTCCGCTCGTTCGAGAAGGCCGCGACCGGCAAGCCCGCCTGCATGGAGGCTGCCGGAGCCGCGCTTCGTGACGGCGCCGCGGGGCCGGGAGCTGATGCCGCACCAGGCCCGGCTCGTCGCCGCGGCCGCCGCGGGGCACCGCACGTTCCTGCTCGCCGACGAGCCGGGGCTCGGCAAGACCGCGCAGGCGCTGCTCGCCGCCGAGGCCGCGGGCGCGTACCCGCTGCTGGTCGTCACGCCGAACGTCGTCAAGACGAACTGGGCGCACGAGGTCGGGCTGTGGACGCCGCAGCGACGCGTCACCGTGGTGCACGGCGACGGGGACCGCGTGGACGGGTTCGCCGACGTGGTGGTCGTCAACTACGGCTGCTGGACCGGCACGTCGGCTGGCTGGGCGACCTGGGCTTCCGCGGGATGGTCGTCGACGAGGCGCACTTCATCAAGAACAAGGGCTCGCAGCGGTCCCAGCACGTCCTGGCGCTGTCGGAGCGGATCCGCTCCCGCACGGCGCGGCCGCTGCTGATGGCGCTGACGGGCACGCCGCTGATCAACGACATCGAGGACTTCCGGGCGATCTGGCAGCTGCTCGGCTGGATCGACGACAAGAAGCCGCTCGGCACGCTGATGACGGCGCTTGAGGCGACCGGCCTCAACCCGGCGGACCCGGGGTTCTCCGCCGCGGCGCGGTCCGCGGTGATCGACATGGGGATCGTGCGCCGCCGCAAGGCCGACGTGGTCGCGGACATCCCGGCCCGCCGGGTCGCGGACCTGCCGGTCGAGCTCGACGGCGCCGCCGGACGCTCGATCCGCGCCGCGGAGGCCGCGCTCACCGAGCGGCTGGTCGGCCGGTACCGGGCTGCCGTGGAGGCCCGCGGCGGCGACGCGTCCGACGGCCTGGACCTCGAGCTCGCGCGCCGGGTCGCGGCTGCCGAGCTCAAGGACACGACCTCCAAGAAGACCGGCGAGAACGTCTTCACGATGGTCCGCAAGATCGGCCAGGCGAAGGCCGGTCTGGCCGCGGACTACACCGCGCAGCTGGCCCGCAACGTCGGCAAGGTCGTGTTCTTCGCGAAGCACGTGGACGTGATGGACGAGGCCGAGCGCGTCTTCGCGGACCGCGGCATCACGTTCGCGTCGATCCGGGGCGACCAGACCACCCGGGTGCGCAACAAGAACGTCACCGCGTTCGTCGAGGACCCCGAGGTGCAGGTGGTCGTCTGCTCGCTGACCGCCGCCGGCGTCGGGCTGAACCTGCAGGTCGCGTCCAACCTGGTGCTCGCCGAGCTGTCCTGGACCTACGCCGAGCAGACGCAGGCCATCGACCGGATCCACCGGATCGGGCAGTCCGAGCCGGTCACCGCGTGGCGGGTCATCGCGGCGCAGACCGTCGACGCGCGGATCGCCGGGCTCATCGACAGCAAGTCGGGCCTCGCCGCCCGCGCGCTGGACGGGGCCGGGGACGAGGACGTGGACGCGTCGGCGGACGTGCAGGCCGAGGCGCTGGTCGGGATGCTCGTGGACGCGTTCGGCGGCGTGGGGGTCGGCGCGGCGGGGGTGTGAGGCGGCGGGGACGCGGCGCCTCCTGGCCTTCAGCGCCGCGCCTCGTTGGTGGAGGCTAGGCGCACAGCCTTCACCAAGACGGGTTCTTGTCGAAGACTAGGCCGCACGACGCCACTCCGCCGAGACACGAGGAGGCCGCGATGATGCGCTTCACCGGTGACCAGCTGCACGCCGCCGAGGTCGTGGACGCCGACGTCCGGGGCGCCCGGTTCGTCCACGCCGACCTGTCGGGTGCCGTGCTGCGCGGCGTGCAGGTCGACGGCGTGGACCTGGACGCCCCGTGGCTGCCCGGCGCCGAGCGGCCGTTCCTGGTGAACGGCGTCGACGTGGCGCCGTACGTCGACGCCGAGCTGGACCGCCGGTTCCCGGGCCGGTCGCTGCGCCGGGCGACCGACCCCGAGGGGCTGCGCGAGGCGTGGTCGGCGGTGGAGCGGACCTGGGCGGCGACCCTGGACCGGGTCGCGGCGATGCCGCCCGGCACGGTCGACGTGCAGGTGGCGGGGGAGTGGTCGTTCGCGCAGACCCTCCGGCACCTGGTGATGGCGACCGACGTGTGGCTGCGGCGCGCGGTCCTGGGCGTCGAGCAGCCGTTCCACCCGATCGGGCAGCCGAACGCCGAGTACGCGGCCGACGGGAACGACCCCGCCGTGTTCAGCACGCCGGACCCGACGTGGGAGCAGGTGCTGGAGGTCCGGGCCGGGCGGGTCGCGATGGTGCGGGAGCACCTGGCGGGGATCACCGCGGAGGACCTGGCGGTCGTCCGCGCGAACCCGTGGGCGCCCCAGTACCCGGAGACCACGCTGAGCTGCCTGCACACGATCCTCGAGGAGGAGTGGGAGCACCACCGGTACGCGGTGCGGGACCTGGACGTGATCGCGGCGGGGTGAGCCCGGCTCCCGGTACCGTCGCGGCATGACCGCGCCCCTCGCACCCGCTGCCGCCGACCCCGGTCCGCCGGTGCGGCGACGGACGCCGCGGACCGTGTACGTCGCGGCCGCGCTCGCGCTGGGGCCGGCGGCCGTCGGGGCCCTGGTCCTCGCGAACGGCCTGCACCAACCCGGGCTGGTGCTGGTCGGGTCGTTCCTGGTGCTGCTCGGCCTGGCGGTGCTGACCGACGTGGTCGTCACCGCCCGGCAGCGCGCGGGTACGGCCTGGGTCGGCCCGGTGCTGGCCGGGCGGAGCGACGTGCCGCCCGCCACGGTGCTCGTCGAGCACCCCGTGTCCGCGTGGATCGTCGGCGCGCTGGTCGCCCCCGTCGGGCTGCTGCTGACCGGGTGGGGGGTGCTCGTGCTCGTGCTGGAGGCGGACGGCGCCGCGCGGGTGGTCGGCGGCGCGCTGCTGGTCGCGGCAGGGATCGGGGTGCTCTGGGTCGCGGTGGTGCTGGCCCGTAGGGAACGGGTCGAGGGCATCTGGCTGACGTCCCTCGACCTCACGGTCCGGGACCGGCGCGGCGTGCGCCGCGTCGCGTGGACCGACGTCGTCGCCGTCACCGGCCCGACCCCACCCGGCGCCACGGTCCAGGTGTGGGCGAGGCGCCCGGAGCTGGTCGACGTCCGCCCCGAGCCCCGCGCGGACGACGACCGCCGGATCACGATCGAGACCACCGGCTACGCGCTCGACGCCGACGCCACCGCCCGCGTCCTGCGGCACTACACGCGTCCCGGCGCGGCGCGCGAGCTCGAGCAGCCCGTCACCCTGGCGACCCTGCGGTTGCGCGCGACCCAGGAGGCGCAGGCCGAGCACCGACCCGCGCCCTCGCCGCACGGCCCGCCCCCCGGCACCCGCCCGGTCGACCCGGCCGACCCCCGCGCGGCGCTCGCGGACATCCGCGTCGCCGCCCAGGACATGGGGGCGGTCGAGGGCATGGAGTTCGCGGTCGAGGGGTTCCCCACCTGGCTGAGCAGCGAGCACGTCGACCTCCGTCGGCGGGGGCGGTTCTTCGAGGTCCACTACTCCGACATGGGTCGCAGCCGCGTGATCGCCCGCGTCGCCGACGTCGCGGATGCCCGCCGGGTGTTCCTGCACCAGGTGGCGAGCCTCGCCGCCGGTCGCGGGCACGGACCGCTGCACGACGTGCGACCGACCCGGTTCGACACCCCCGGCCTGACCGATCAGGACCGGGTGGACGCCTTCATCGCCGAGCTGGACGACCGCCGCGCCCGCGAGGACGACCCGGACGCGGAGCTGTACCCGTACGGCTGGGCGCAGGCCCGGGCCGTCAGCGCCGCCGTCGTCGCGCACCTCGGGCACGCCGGGTCGCCGGAACCCCAGGCCCGCCGGGCGGCCACGCTCGCCGCGCTGGCCGCCGACGAGCTGCCGGCCTCCGCGCTCGCCTGGGTGGAGCAGCTCGTCGCCGAGGCCGTCGACCTCCCGGCGAACCGGACAACGCCCGACCTCGCCGTGCTCGGCCGGGAGATCGAGGCGGCGATGCTGCTCCGGCACCCGGGGCTGACCGAGGAGGCGGCACGCGCGCTCGCGCACCACGCGACGTACCAGTGGCGGTGACCCGGCGCGCGTATCCGCCCGCGCCGCTCTACCGTCGCCGTACACCGATCACCGAGGAGGCGACCACATGGGGTTCCTGGGCAAGGCGATGAAGAGCGGGATCGCGCTGCAGGCGGTTCGGATCGCCCAGCGCGAGATGGCGAAGCCGGAGAACCAGCGTCGCGCGAAGGAGCTGTTCCAGAAGGTGACGAAGCGCGGCGGGTCCTCGGGCCACCGCTGACCGACGACGCCCGACGCGAGCCACCCCGGTCCCGACCGGGGTGGCTCGCCCTGCGTCCGGGATCGGGGCGTCGGCGCCGGCACGCCAGGGGTCACCGCGGGCATGAGTGCCGGTCCCGGACGCGGCGGGTACGGTGCCGGGCGTGACGCCACCCCCGTCGGACCCCGTCGAGGCGCTCCGGCGCGCGAACCGGAGGGCGCGCCGCCGCGAGCTTCCCGACGATCGTCGGACTGGTGGCGTCCGGGCTGCTCGTGGCGGTCGCCGGGCGGGACGAGGCGGGCGCGGTCGGGCTTGGGGTGTGGATCGTCGGCGTGGGGGCCCTGCTGCTCGCCGGCCGGGTGCTCCGCGACCGGGAGGCCCGGGGCGTCGGACCGCGCGGCCGGTTCTCGACCCGCGCGCTCGACGGCGAGCCGGCGACGGTGCTGCACCAGCATCCCCTGCGGTGGCTCCTCGGACCGGCACTGAGCACCTGGACGACCGCGGCGTTCGTCGCGCTGGTCCTGGGCGCCACATCCGGGTCCGCGGCGGACGCCCGGCTCGGCGCGGGGGTGCTGCTCGCGGCGGTGCTGGTCCCGGTCGTCCTCGTCGTCGGCGGCCAGGTGCGCCGCACCCTGCGGGCCGGGGTCTGGCTGACCCCCGGTGCCCTGGTCGTGCGGGAGCGCGACGTGACCAGCCGGGTGCCGTGGGCGGAGGTCCGGCGGGTCGTCGAGCCCGACGGGCCCGCGGCACGGGTGCTCGTGCTCTCTCGGGACGAGGCCGCGGTGTCGGTCGTGGCCCGGCGGCGGAGGGACGCCCGATTCCGCGCGATGTACGGCGGCGTCCTCGTCCCGGCCAGTGCCCTTCCGCTGGACGCCCCCGCCCTGGCGGCGCTGCTGCGGGCCTGCGCGGAGCCCGGTGGAGCCGCCGCGCTGGGGTCGGACGCGGGCCTGGCGGTCGTGCGCGGGGCGCGGCACGCGGGACGCTGAGCCCGCACGATCAGGAAGCGGGCGGTGCCGTCGAGTCGCGGACGACCAGGCTCGGGCTCACGACCACGCGGTGCACGGGCCGGTCCGGGTCGGCCAGCCGCGCCACCGCCAGGTCGACGGCCGCCCGACCGACCCACGCGCGCGGCGGTCGCACCGCGGTCAGCGCCGGGCTGAACAGGCCGGCGACCTCGTCGTCGTAGGCCACCACCGACAGCGCGCCCGGCACGGGGACACCGCGGTCCTCGCAGTGCTGCACGACCGCCATCGCCTCGGGGTCCGAGTGCACCACCAGCGCCGTCGTCCCGGTGCGCAGCGCGGCGTCGACGACCTGCTCCATCCGGTCCTGCCAGTCCGGGGACCGGCGGTCGGGCAGGTCGACGTCGACCGCGTCCGACGCGTCCAGGCCGCAGGCCGCGACCGCCCGCGCCCAGCCCGCGCGCAGGTCCGGGGTGTGCGGGCTGTGGCTGCTCAGCGCGATGCCGACCCGGCGGTGACCCAGGTCCGCGAGGTGCCGGACCGCGGCCTCGGCCCCGAGCGCGTGGTCGGTGACGACCGACTCCAGCGCGGCGTGCCCGTCACCCGCCCGGGCGGTGCGCTCGACGAGGACCACCGGCACGTCGAGCCCCGCGAGCCAGTCGAGGACGTCCCCGGCGTGCGGGCTGTCCAGCGCGGGCGCGACCAGCAGCGCCGCGGCGCCGTCCCCGGCGCGCAGCAGCCGCTCGAGCTGCGGGCGCTCGTCCTCGGTGTCGTACGACGAGCCCCGCAGCCGGACCCGCAGGCCGCTCGCCGCCGCGCGCTCCTCGGCACCGCGGGCGACGCCGGGCCAGTAGTAGTCGAGCGACGGCACGAGCATCCCGAGCGTGCCGCCGGGCTCGTCCGGGACGGGATGCGCCTCGACCGCGGGCTCGGTGCCCGCAAGGGTCGCGCCGCCGTGCACCCGCTGCGCCAGCCCCTCGGCGACGAGCTGCGCGATGTCGCGCCGCACGGTGACCGGGGTGACGTCGAGCTCCGTCGCCAGGTCCGACACCCGCACGGTGCCGAGCCGGTGCAGCGCGTCGAGCACCTGGGCGCGCCTGCTCACGGCCAGGTGCCGGGTGGTCCCGTCGGTCACGCGCCGTCCCCCGTCCCGGGTCCGCTGGTCCTGGGCCGCCCCGGCCCGGACCCGACCCTAGCGGTGCCGGGGGCACCCCCACGGCCCCCACCCCACCCCGCCCCACCCCACCCCCACCCCGGACCGGCCACGAGAGGTCACGACACGCGGACCCGGGTGCGCCCGCACCAGCGTGTCGTGACCTCTCGCCGAGGCGGCACTCCCTGCCTGCGCGGGCGCGGGGGTGTGCAGGCAGGTATTGCGATCTCGACGCAGAGGGGCGTGCGGTGGCGAGGCGACCTCCGGTGTCCAGGTCCCTCCGCCCCGGAGATCGGACGAGAGGTCACGACACGCGGACCCGGGTGCGCCCGAACCGGCGTGTCGTGACCTCTCGCCGAGGCGGCGGCTCGCGCGTGCGTGGGGCGGCGCGGGCGTGCGCGGAGGCGCGCCGGGCGGCGCGGGTGCGTGAGGCGGGGGTCAGCGCGGGGCGGCGGTGCTGTCGCGGATGCGGAGGCTCGGGGTGATCTGGACGCGGTGGGTGGGGCGGCCGGGGTCGGCGAGGCGGGCGGTCAGCAGGGAGACCGCCGCGTGGCCGAGGGCGTGCCGGTGCGGGCGGACGGCGGTGAGCGGCGGGCTGAACAGGCCGGCGACCTCGTCGTCGTAGGCGACCAGCGACAGGTCCCGGGGGACGTCGACGCCGTGCTGCTCGAACGCCTGGACCAGCGCGACCGCGGTGGCGTCGGCGTGCACGAGCAGCGCCGTGGTCCCGGTGGCGCGGCACTGCGCGACGATCCCCGCGACAGCGTCGTCCCAGCCCGGGCGGCCGGGGTCGGGGGTCGCGACGTCGACGGTGCGGGTGACGTCGGCGGTCGCGTCGAGCCAGCCGCGGCGCAGGTTCGGGCCGGTGGGGCTGTGCGCGCTGACCACGAGGCCGAGCCGCCGGTGCCCGAGCCCGACGAGGTGCCGGACCGCGGCCTCGGCGCCCTCGGCGTGGTCGGAGTGGACCGTGTCGAACGCGGCGGTGGGCGCGGCGCGCTCGGCGAGCACCGTCGGCACGCCGGTCGACGCGAGCCACGCCAGGGTCGCGGCGGCGGTGGGGGTGTCGGTGCGGGGCGCGACGACCAGCCCGCCGGACCCGACGAGGTCGACCAGGCGCTCCAGCTGGGGGCGGTCGTCGTCGCTCTCGTAGGAGCTGCCGCGCAGCACGACGCCGAGCCCGTGGGTGCGTGCCGCCGCCTCGACACCGCGGGCGACGCCCGGCCAGTAGTAGTCGAGGGACGGCACGAGCATCCCGACGGTCGACCCCCGGGGCGCGCCGTCGGCGGCGGCCGCGTCGTCCGCGGCCCCGGTCAGCAGCGTCACCCCGCCGTGCACCCGCCGGACCAGGCCCTCGGCGGCGAGCTGCGCGATGTCCCGGCGGACGGTGACGGCGGTGACGCCGAGGGCCTCGGTCAGCTCGGAGACGCGTGCGGACCCGGTGCGCTGCAGGACGTCGAGCACCTGCGCGCGGCGGTCGACGGCCAGGGGTCCGGGGGCCTCGGCCGTCACGCGACCTCCTCGAACGTGACCTCGACGGTCCCGGCGGCGGCCGGCGCCAGCGTGAGGGTGAGCCGGGTCAGCGCGTCGCCCCAGACGTCGGACAGCATCGGGTCGTCGAGCGTGCGCACCTCCAGCTCGGCGCCGGTGACGTCCCCGGACCAGCGGACCCGCACCGTCCCGGCGCCGTCCAGCGCCCGCACCAGGAGACCGGCCGGGCCCTGGGTCACGTCGCCGGCCAGCAGGACCCGCACCCGCGACGGATCGCCGCCGCCGTCCCACGCGTCCCGGACGGTGACCACCCCCGACGCCCCCGCCCCCCGCGCCAGCCGCGCGGACCGCCGCCACGACCGCACCCCGGACCCGGGGTAGGCGTCCGCGAGCTCCATCTCGAGCCCGCTGCCGGCGTCGGCGACGTCCGCCCGCACGTCCCGTGCCGCCGCGGACCGCAGCGCGGGCTGCCCGACGCCGGTGACCTCGGGGACGTTGTGCCACGCGGACTGCATCGTCCAGATCGCGTACCGGTCGTCGGAGAAGGTTTGCCGCGTGTAGGTGGGTCGGCCGGCGTCGACCGCGACGGGCACCCCGCCGAGCGCGACGACGAACGAGCCGACGTCGTTGTGGTTGTGGTGCTCGTCGTCGTGCCCGCCCTTGGCCGCGAGCGTCAGCCCGCTCGAGGACCCGGCGGAGCCCCGGGCGAGCAGCACCGCGACCGACGGCAGCCACACGTCCCGCGGCAGGGGCGACGGCCCGGGGGCAGCCGTGCCCCAGACCGGGTCGGTCAGCGCCCGGACCAGCAGCCCGAGCCCGTGGTCGACGTCCGCGACGGGCCCGCCCGGCACCCGGTGCGCGGCGGCGTGCGCCTGCGCGTCGACATCGCCGTACGCGCGGGCGTACCGGTGCAGCGCCGCCCAGGGCTGCGCGACCGGGGGCCGGGCCTGCCCGTCGGCGACGTTGAGGTACCAGGGCCCGCCCAGGTGCACCCGGTGCGGGAACGCGACCGTCGCGGCGAGCGGCGCGACCCCGGACGCGTCGAGCGCCCCGCCGGTCGCGTGCCGCAGCAGGTCCAGCGCCTCGAGCGCCCGCGCGGCGCCGTTCCACCAGTAGGCGTAGCCCTCGTCGATCGCCCCGTCGGCGGGGAGGACGGCGACGTACCGGTCCAGGCCCTCGACCACCCGGGCCACGAGGCGTGCGCGCCGGGCAGGGTCGTCGACCAGGGCGAGCGTCGCGACCAGCACGTTGCCGTGGATCCACGGGTTCCAGTTGTGCACGTCGCCGTCGAGCCCGAGCCAGTGCCAGTCGGGGACCTCCTCGAAGGGCCGCAGCACCCGGGTGCCGACCTCGTGCCGGATGCGTTCGCGCAGGCCGGGCCACCGCTCGTCGAGCCGGTCGCCGAGCAGGTGGTCCATCCACGCGAGGCGTCCGGCGACCTCCCCGGCGCCGAGGTCGAGGAACGGCCGGGTCACGTCGGGCAGGACGCCCTGGCTGGTCCGGTCGTGCGCGGGCCAGCACCAGGACGACTGCTCGCAGAGCAGCAGCGCACCGTCGGCGACCTCGTCGAGCCGGGCGTCCGTGAGGTCGGCGGCGGCGAGGACGACGGCGCGGGTGAGCCGGTGCTGCCGGGCGAACACGCGCTGCTCGTGGTCGTCGCGGTCGCCGTCGCGGTGCAGGCGGGCGACGGACGTCGCGGTGGTCGCGGGCCAGGGGGTGCCGGCCTCGGCGTCCGCGGGCCCGCGCAGCGCGGCGAGCGTCGCGGGGTCGACGGCGGTCCAGGTGGCGCGGTCGGTGGCGGGCGGCACGGGCAGCGCCGGTCCCGGCGGCAGCAGGACGGTGCGCAGGTGGTCGGCGAGGGCGGCGTCGCCCCAGGCGGCGGCCAGCGGGCCGGTGAACCGTCCCGCGTCGTCTGTCGTCCCCATGTCTCCCCATCGAGCCGTCGGGTCGCGTCGGGAGCCCTGGTCAGGGCCTCGATCGCATCTGTTGTGATCGTATCAGTTCGGTTACGCCCTTGACATGATCGTTTCTGAACGATTCACTCGGTCCCGTTCGGATCGATCGTGACCCGGACCACACCACGAGCCTTCGACGGAGAAGACCACCGTGACCACCAGCATCCCCGCCCCGAGCGACCACCGGGCGTCGCACAGCGCCCGGACCAGCAGCGCCCGGACCCGGCAGGACTGGCTGGCGCTCGCGGACCGGCTGCTCGACGGCGCCCGCCCCTACGCCTCCCCGGGGCACGCGCGGATCACCCCGCCCGGACCGGCCGGCGGGTACGGGCGCGACGTCGACGGCCTCGAGGGGTTCGCCCGCACGTTCCTGCTCGCCGGGTTCCGGCTGGCGGGGGAGCGCGGCGCCGACCCCACGCACCTCGCGCAGTGGTACGCCGAGGGCCTGGCCGCCGGCACCGACCCGCACGCCCCCGACCGCTGGGTGCGGCTCGAGGAGCACCCGCAGGCCAAGGTCGAGGCCGCGTCGATCGCCCTGGTGCTGGACCTGACGCGCCCGTGGATCTGGGACCGGCTGAGCCCGCGCGTGCAGGAGCAGGTCGTCGACTACCTCGCGCCCGCGGTCGGCGACGACACCTACCCGCGGATCAACTGGGTGTGGTTCCGCACCGTCGTCCAGACGTTCCTGCGCTCGGTCGGCGGCCCCTGGTCGGCGGACGACGTCGCCGCGGACCTCGCGACGCACGACACGTTCGCCCGCCCGGACGGCTGGATGTCCGACGGCGCCGAGCGGTCCTACGACCACTACGTCGGCTGGGCGCTGCACCTGTACCCGGTGCTCTGGGCGCGGATGGCCGGCGCCGAGGGCCTGCGCCCCGAGGCCGCGCGCCGCGCCGACGTCGCGCACCTCGACCGCTACCTGACCGACGCCGTGCACCTGGTCGGCGCCGACGGGTCGCCGCTGCTCCAGGGCCGCAGCCTCGTCTACCGGTTCGCCGCGGCGGCCCCGTTCTGGATCGGCGCTATCGCCGAGGTGCCGTCGGTGTCCCCGGGCCTGCTGCGCCGCGCCGCGTCGGGGGTCGTCGGGCACTTCACCGACGCGGGCGCCCCCGACGACCGCGGGCTGCTGACCCTCGGCTGGCACGACGCCTGGCCCCGGCTCGCGCAGTCCTACTCCGGCCCGGGCTCGCCGTACTGGGCCAGCAAGGGGCTGCTCGGTCTCGCGCTGCCCGCCGACCACCCGGTGTGGACCGCTCCCGAGGAGCCGCTCCCGGTCGAGCAGGCCGACACGCTGCGCGCCGTCCGCGCCCCCGGCTGGCTCGTCGCCGGCACCCGCGCCGACGGCATCGTCCGCGTCGTCAACCACGGGACCGACCACGCCCTGCCCGGCAGCACCGCCGGCGACTCGCCGCTGTACGCGCGGATCGGCTACTCGACCGCGACCGCCCCGCTGCTGGACGACGCCGCGTGGACCGACCCGCTGGACGGGTCGGTCGTGCTG
The DNA here is from genome assembly GCF_056868065.1 of Cellulomonas sp. KU4C. Taxonomy (NCBI): domain Bacteria; kingdom Bacillati; phylum Actinomycetota; class Actinomycetes; order Micrococcales; family Cellulomonadaceae; genus Cellulomonas; species Cellulomonas sp. KU4C. Next base: position 1,659,033 of record NZ_CP200322.1, read on the forward strand.
CTGGACGCCGCCGGGCGGGCGAGCCACCGGACCGGCTTCGACGTCGTGGGCGAGCCGCGGACCGCGGACGGCGTCGGTGTCGCGGCGTCCCGGGCCCGCGCGCACTGGCTGACCCCCGCGGCGACCCAGGAGCAGCACGGCTCCGGTCTCGCGGGCGCCGCGTCGCCCGCCGGGACGCTGCTCGTCGTCTCGCTGGTCCGGGGCCCGTGGGAGCTGCGCCTGGTCCGGGTCGAGGACGCCGTGCCCGCGGCGGTGCGGCTGCGGGTCGGCGGCTGGCCGGTGACCGGCGCGCTGGTGTCCGCGGTCGACGTCCTGCGCGGCGGCCCGGCGACCTCGGGCGTCGACCGCCGGACCGACGCGGGACCGCTCGGCGACCCCGTGCACGTCCCGTGGGCCGAGGTCGCCGTCGACCCCGGCACCTGGGTCGCGGCGCTGGTCACCCTCGCGGGCGCGCCCGTCCCGTCGACCGCCACCGTCGCGGTCGACGCCGCTACCGCGACCAGCGCCGCCACCGTGACCTGGCCCGACGGCCTCGTCACCCGCACCGACCTGCCCGACTGAGCACCTCCCGGCCCGCCACCGGCGCGCCGGCCACCCCCGCGGGACCCAGAGCCGGGCCCCGGACCCCCTGAAGGAGCAACGATGCAGCGTTCGACGACGACCGCTCTCAGCCTGGCCGCCGCGGCCGCGCTCGCCCTGTCCGCGTGCGGCAGCGGCGGGTCGGGCGGGGGTGGCGACCAGACGGCCGACGGCCCCGTGACCCTCACGCTCGCCGGCTGGAGCCTGGCGAGCACCCCGGAGTTCCAGACGCTCGCCGACGGGTTCCACGAGGAGCACCCGGACGTCACGGTCGAGGTGCTGGAGTACGACGCGACCAACTACGACACCCAGATGGTCGCGGACCTGTCCGCGGGCTCGGCCCCGGACCTGTACGTCCAGAAGAACCTGAAGAACTTCATCACGTACCAGGCCGGCGGCCAGCTGCTCGACGTGTCGGACGTCGCCGAGGGCCTGGACGACGACGTCAACGGCGTCGGCGCGTACGAGGTCGACGGCAAGACCTGGGCGATCCCGTACCGGCAGGACTCCTGGGTCCTCTACTACAACCAGGACCTGTTCGACGCGGCCGGGGTCGAGTACCCCGACGGGTCCTGGACCTGGGACGACTACGACGCCGCGGCCGAGCAGCTGACCGCCGCGCTCGGGGACCAGGGCGCGAAGGGGACCTACCAGCACTCGTGGCAGTCGACGGTCCAGGGCTTCGCGCTCGCGCAGACCGAGGGCGCCGACCTGCTGAGCGGCGACTACTCCTACCTGGAGCCGTTCTACGAGCGGGCGCTGGCCCTGCAGGACGCGGGCGCGCAGGAGTCGCTGGGCACCGTGACCACGAACTCGCTGACCTACCAGTCGCAGTTCGGCACCCAGAAGGCCGCGATGATGCCGATGGGCTCCTGGTACGTCGCGACGCTGATCGCCCAGCAGGCCAGCGGCGAGGCCGACGACTTCGCGTGGAGCTTCGCCCCGGCCCCGCAGCTCGACGACAGCACCACGGGCCTGGACAGCACCCCCGTGACGTTCGCCGACCCGACCGGCATCGGCATCAACCCGGCCATCGACGAGGACAAGATCCAGGCCGCGAAGGACTTCCTCGCGTACGCCGCCGGTGAGGCCGGCTCGACCGCGCTGACCGCCATCGGCATCACCCCGGCGACCGTGAACGACGCCGTCACCGACGCGTACTTCTCCCTCGAGGGCGTCCCGACGGACGACCTGGCGAAGTTCGCGTTCAGCACCCACGACGTGCACCCGGAGAACCCGGCGAACGCGTCGACCGCCGCGATCCAGAACATCCTCAACGACGCGCACACGGCGATCCTGTCCGGCAGCACGTCGGTCCGCGACGGCCTCGAGGAGGCCGGGAAGCGCGCCGCCTCCGAGGCGGGCGTGCAGTGACGTCGACGACCCCCGAGGTCGCCCGTCGGCCGGGGCGCACCGAGCGCCCCGGCCGGCGGCTGGCCCGCCGGAACGCGCTGATCGGCTGGAAGCTTCATCCTGCCGAACTTCGTCGGGTTCGGCGTGCTCACCCTCATCCCGGTGATCGCGCTGTTCTACCTGGCCTTCACCAGCTGGAACGCCTTCGGCACCGCGCCGTGGGTCGGGCTGGACAACTTCACGCGGATGATCGGCGACTCGTCGTTCTACACGTCGCTGACGAACACGCTGTACTACACGGCGCTGCACATCCCGCTCACCCTCGGCGCCGCCCTCGGGCTCGCCCTGCTGCTGAACAAGAAGCTGCGCGGCGTCGCGTTCTTCCGCACCGCGGCGTTCTTCCCGTACATCACGTCGATCGTCGCGATCGCCGTCGTCTGGAACATGCTGTTCAGCCCCGAGTACGGGCCGATCAACCAGCTGCTCACCGCCGTCGGGGTGGACAACCCGCCCGGGTGGACCACGTCGTCCGACTGGTCGATGCCCGCCGTCATCATCGTCGGCACCTGGCGCGAGATGGGCTACTACATGCTGCTGTTCCTCGCGGGGCTGCAGACCATCCCGCCGGAGCTCTACGAGGCCGCCCGGATGGACGGCGCCGGCCCGTGGCAGCGGTTCCGGAACGTCACCCTGCCGAGCCTGCGGCCGACGACGTTCCTCGTCACCGTGCTGCTCACCATCGGCAGCTTCAAGGTGTTCGACCTGATCCTCGTGATGACCAACGGCGGCCCGGGCCAGTCGACGCTCGTGCTGTCGCAGTTCATCTACCAGAAGGGCTTCGTCGAGAACCAGTTCGGCTACGCGTCCGCGGTCTCGATCGTCCTGTTCCTGATCTGCATCGCCGTCACGGTCGTGCAGTTCCTCGTCAACAAGCGGAGGGACGCCTGATGGCCACCACCCTCGACGCCGCGCCCGTGCGTCCCGCCGGTGCGCCGGCCCCGCTGCGCACCCCGCCCCGGCGGCCCGTCGGCACCGTCGGCAAGGTGCTCGGGTACGTCACGCTGATCGTCTGCGCGGCCGCGATCCTGCTGCCGTTCTACTGGATGGTGATGTCGTCGCTGAAGACGAACAACACCGTCTTCACGGTGCCCATCCAGTGGGTGCCGGAGGTGTTCCAGTGGCACAACTACGTGGACATCTTCACGCGGTCCGACATGACCACCTGGCTGAAGAACACGATGATCCTGTCGGTCACCGTGACCGTGCTCCAGGTGCTCACCGGCAGCTTCGCGGCGTACGGGTTCGCGAAGACGCGGTTCCGCGGCCGGGACCTGCTGTTCCTCACGTACATCGGCACCATCGCCGTGCCGTGGCAGGCGTACATGATCCCGCAGTTCGTGTTGCTGTCGAAGATGGGGCTGACCAACAGCCTCCTGGCGATCATCGCGCTGCAGGCGTTCGGGGCGTTCGGCGTGTTCCTGATGAAGCAGTTCTATGAGACCGTCCCCGAGGAGCTTCTCCGAGGCCGCCCGCATCGACGGCCTCACCGAGTACGGCATCTGGCGGCGGATCATGCTGCCGCTGTCCGTGCCCGCGCTGGCCTCGCTGACGCTGCTCACGTTCGTCAACACCTGGAACGACTACCTCGGGCCGCTGATCTACCTGCGCAGCCCCGACCTGTGGACGATCCAGCTGGGCCTGCGGACGTTCATCTCGCAGTACAACGCCGAGCACGCGCTCATCATGACCGGCTCCGTGCTGTCGGTGCTGCCGATCGCGATCATCTTCCTGCTCGGCCAGCGGTACTTCGTGCAGGGCATCGCGACGTCCGGGCTGAAGGGCTGAGGACGATGCGGCTGCGGATCTCCCACGACACCCTCGGCACCGTGCTCGGTGCCGTGCACCTGGGGCTGATGACCAACCTGCTGCTGGTCGTCGCGACGGCGCCGCTGATGGTGGTGCTGGTCGCCACGGACCTCACGCGGTCCTGGCCGCTGCTGGTGCTGCTCGCGCCGCTGGCGTTCCCGGCGCTGGTCGCCGCGGCGGCGGGGTTCGCGGACAGCGCCGACGGCGTCGTCCGCACGTTCGCCCGGGCCTGGCGCCGGGCGCTCGGCAAGGGCCTGCTGCTCGGCGTGCTGGTCACCGCGGTGCTCGCGGTGCTGGTCGTCGACGTCCGGTACCTGTTCGGGCACACCGCCGGCGCGGTCGCGATCCCCGTGCTGGTGACCCTCGGCGTGCTCGTGGCCGTGACCGCGGTGCACGCCGTCGTCGGCCTGGCCGAGCAGCCCGCCGCCCGCCTGCGGGACCTGCTGCGCTGGTCCGCGTACCTCGGGGTGCGGCGCTGGTACCTCAGCGCGGTGTCCCTGGTCGTGCTCGCGCTGCTCGGCGGCGTCGTGCTCTCCCGCCCCGCGATCGGCCTCGGGCTCGCCGCCGCCCCGCTGCTCTACGCCGTGTGGGGCAACACCCGGTTCGCCCTGCGCCCGGCGTTCGAGCCCGTCGCCGCCTGACCCCCGCACACCCCCGACCTGCTCTGGAGACACCCCCCATGACGACGACCGACGCCACGGCGTCCTCGACGCGCGCCGCAGCCGCCACCGCGCTGCGCACGGTCGACGCGAACATCGCGTCGTTCGGCACCCGCTACCCGGCCGACACCACCACCGACGACCGGTACCCGCTGCGCCCCGCCCGCGCCGACCTGCCCGACACCGCCCCCGGCGCGAACTACGGCTGGACGACGAGCTTCTGGCCCGGCCAGCTCTGGCTCGCCCACGAGCTCACCGGCGACGACCGCTACCGCGACGCCGCCCAGGCGCACGTCGCCTCGTACGCCCGGCGCGTGCACGGCGGGGTGGACCTCGACACCCACGACCTCGGGTTCCTCTACACGCTGTCCTGCGTCACCGCGTGGCGCCGGACCGGCTCGGCCGAGGCCCGGGACGCGGCGCTCGCCGCCGCGGACGCGCTGATGCTCCGGTTCCTCGAGCCCGCGGGGATCATCCAGGCGTGGGGCGACCTCGCCGACCCCGCGCAGCGCGGCCGCACGATCATCGACAGCCTGATGAACATGCCGCTGCTGCGCTGGGCGACCGCCGAGACCGGCGACCCCCGGTACGCGACCGCCGCCGACCGGCACACCGCGGCGCTGCGCGACCACATCCTGCGGGCCGACGACACGACGTTCCACACCTTCTACTGGGACGCCGTCACCGGGTCGCCGCTGCGCGGCGCGACGGAGCAGGGCTACTCCGACGGGTCCTGCTGGGCGCGCGGGCAGGCGTGGGGGATCTTCGGGTTCGCGCTCGCGGCCCGCGAGACGGGCGACGGCACGTTCCTCGACGCCGCGCTGCGGTGCGCCGACTACTTCCTCGCGCACCTGCCCGCCGACCACGTCGTCTACTGGGACCTGATCCTCACCGACGGGTCCGGCGCGGCCCGGGACTCGTCGTCGGCGGCCATCGCGGCGTGCGGCCTCGACGAGCTCGCGCGGCTGCTGCCCGGCGACGCCGGTGACCGGTACCGCGCGGCGGCCGCGTCGATGGTCGACTCCCTGGCCGCCGGGTACGCGCCCGCCGGCGGCGAGCCCGGCGACCCGCTGCTGCTGCACGGCGTCTACGACATGCCGAAGTCCGTCGGCGTCGACGAGGGCAACCTCTGGGGCGACTACTACTACCTGGAGGCGCTGACCCGGCGGCTCGTGCCGGGGTGGGAGTCTCCCTGGTGGGTGGCCCCGGCACCGGGCGCGGTGCGCTGATGCGGCTCGTGACGTTCGCCGGGCCCGGGGGTGCGCCGCGGCCGGGCGCGCTGGTCCCCGGCGGGGTGCTCGACCTGCGCGCGGCCGTCCCCGACGGCCCGGCGACGCTGGTCGACGCCCTGGACGCCGGTCCGGAGGTCCGCGCGGCCGTCGCCGACCCCGACCCCGCGCACGTCCGGCCCCGGGAGGCCGTCCGGCTGCTCGCCCCCGTGCGCCCCGGCTCGCTGCTCTGCGTCGGGTACAACTACCGCGGCCACACCGCGCAGGACGACCCCGAGCACCCCGACGTGTTCGCCAAGGCCACCTCGGCGGTGGTCGGGCCCGAGGACGACGTGCTGCTGCCCCGGGCCGGCACCGAGGTCGACTACGAGGCCGAGCTCGCGGTCGTCATCGGCCGCACCGCCCACGACGTCACCGAGGCCGACGCGCTCACCCACGTCGGCGGCTACACGGTGCTGAACGACGTCAGCGCCCGCGACTGGCAGCGCCGCAGCAGCCAGTGGGTGCTGAGCAAGTCCTTCGACACGTTCGCCCCGCTCGGCCCGGCGGTCGTCACCCCCGACGAGGTGCCCGACCCCCAGGACCTCACCGTCGAGGCCCGCGTCAACGGCTCGCTCACGCTGAGTGGATCCACCCGGGACCAGGTGTTCGGGGTCGCCCGCCTGGTCTCGTACGTCAGCCAGGTCGTCACGCTCCGGCCCGGCGACGTCATCGCCACCGGCACCCCGCAGAAGCTCCCGCACGTCCTCGACCGCGGACCCCGCTGGCTCCGGCCCGGCGACGTCGTCGAGATCACCGTCGGCGGCGTCGGCACCCTGCGCAACCGGGTGTCCGCCCCCACGTCCTCGTCCTCGCACTGAAGGAGAACCACCATGTCCGTCACCCGCCTCTGGAGCACCCACCCCGACGACGTCGGCGCCCTGTCCGGCCAGCAGCTCCGCGACCGGTTCGTGCTGTCCGGCCTGTTCACCCCCGGCACCGTCACCTGGGGCTACGCCCACGACGACCGGCTGCTGGTCGGCGGCGTCGCGCTCTCCGGTGAGTCCGTGGCCCTGACCGCGCCCGAGGAGATCGCCGCGGAGTTCCTGCTGGAGCGCCGGGAAGCTCGGCGTCGTCGGCCTCGCCGGGTCCGTCACGGTCACCGCCGACGGCGACCGCTGGGAGGTCGGCCCGCAGGACGTCCTCTACCTGCCGCTGGGCACCCGCGACATCGTGCTCGACGGCACCGGCACCGTGTACCTGGTGTCGGCGCCGGCCCACCGCCGCACCGTCGCCGCGCTCGCGTCGCGCGACGGCGTCGAGGCCCTGGTGCTGGGCTCCGCCGAGCAGTCGAACCACCGCACGATCCGCAAGTACGTCCACGCCGACGGGATCGAGTCCAACCAGCTCGTCCTCGGCATCACGACCCTCGAGGCCGGTTCCGTCTGGAACACCATGCCGCCGCACGTCCACGACCGGCGCACGGAGATCTACCTGTACGACGGCCTCGGCTCCGACGTGGCCGTGCACCTCATGGGCCGGCCCGACCAGACCCGGCAGCTGCTGCTGCACGACCGCGACGTGGTGGTCTCGCCCCCGTGGTCGATCCACTGCGCGTCGGCGACCGGGGCGTACTCGTTCGTGTGGGCGATGGCCGGGGAGAACATCGACTACACCGACGTCGTGTCGGTCGACCCGGCGGACCTGCGATGACCGGGGTGCTCGACCTGTTCCGGCTGGACGGGAAGGTCGCGGTGGTGACCGGCGGCGGCCGGGGCCTGGGTCGCGGCATCGCGACGGCGCTCGCCGAGGCGGGTGCCGACGTCGTCATCGTCGGCCAGACCCCGTCGCCCGAGGCCGTCGCCGACGTCGAGGCCACCGGCCGGCGGGCGTGGGAGGTCGTCACCGACCTGCTCGCCGCGACCCCCGCCGACCTGACCGCGCTCGTCACGGAGATCGTCGGGCTCGCGGGCCGCATCGACATCCTCGTGAACAACGCCGGGATCATCCGCCGGCAGCCCGCCCTGGAGTTCTCCGTCGAGAACTGGGAGGACGTCATCGACCTCAACCTGTCGACGGTGTTCTACCTGACGCAGGCCGTCGCCCGCGTCCTCGTCGAGCAGGGCGACGGCGGGAAGATCATCAACATCGCGTCGATGCTGTCGTTCCAGGGCGGGAAGATCGTGCCCTCCTACACCGCCTCCAAGAGCGCCGTCGCCGGGCTGACGAAGGCCCTCGCCAGCGAGTGGGCGGGACTCGGCATCAACGTCAACGCCATCGCCCCCGGGTACTTCGCGACGGACAACACCGCGCAGCTGCGGGCGGACGAGGGGCGGTCGGCGGAGATCCTCGGGCGGATCCCTGCCGGGCGGTGGGGGACGCCCGAGGACCTGCGGGGGGCTGCCGTGTTCCTCGCGTCGCCCGCCGCCGCGTACGTGCACGGTTCCGTCCTGGCCGTCGACGGGGGGTGGCTCACCCGCTGACCTCCGCGCCCGACGGGCGGTGCCGTGCAGACGGGATCCGGCACCGCCCCGGGACCCGTCGTACCCGGCCGCACCGGCCGGAGCTCGACCCGGCAGGGATCGGACCCCGGTTCGACGTCGAACCGCGGGCCGTCACCCTGGGCGCATGACGGAGCGCCTACGGTGAGCGGCGTGCGCTTCCTCACGAGACCCTGGTCGGCCGGTCCGCGCGTCGGTGGCGCAGGCCGGACGGCAGTGCTCCTGCTGGTCGCGGTCATCGGGCTGTCGGGCTGTGCGACCGGTCCGAGCGAGGACGAGCGCGAGGCCGCGTCGGACCTGGCGTGGCGGACGTCGGTCGGGACGGCGGAGCACGCGATCGGGGGGCTGCCGGCGTTGTTCCCGGAGGTCGAGTTCACGCGGAACGACTTCCCGGAGGACTTCGACCACTGGGTGGACTGCTCGTCGTCGTCTCCGGGGAGTGCGACCGACCCGACGGCGATCCAGTGGTTGTCGTTGCGGCAGGTGCTGGTCGATCCCCCGCGGGAGACGGAGACGTTCGGGCGGGCTCTGGTCGAGTCGTATGTCGCCGACGGGTGGACGATCGCAGACGAACGCGTGGCGGGCGACGCGGACGAGAGCTACGCCGTCGATCTCCAGCATGACGGGTACGTGCTCACGGTGGTCTCGGTGACGACCCCGGACGCGGGCCTGGCGCCGCTCGTGCGTGTGTCGACGGTCTCGCCGTGCGTCGACGCGCCCGAGCGGATGGGCGACTGGCAGTGGCGGCCCGGCCCCACGGCACCACCGGCCGCCGGCTGACCGCCGTTCGGGTGACCCGCGACGGCCGTCCGCGTGGTCGTCCACAGGTGCGGGTGACACCGGCGGACCCGTCGTGACCCGTGCGTTAACCTTCGACCGGTTCCGGGCCGCGTGCAGGTCCGGGCGGCGTCGCAGGGGGCGACACACGGATGCTGAGGCGGAGGACGACGTGGCCGGCGAGGTCGACTACCAGTACGAGGAGCTGCAGGGCAGCGTGAGCCGGTTGCTCACGATGCACGACGACGTGGCGACGCTCCGGTCCCAGCTCGAGGCGCGGGCGGCGGACGCCGCTCCGGGGTCGTGGCCCGACATCCCCGGCGTGCAGGTGTTCGCCGGGCGCTACTACCACGCGGTGTCCTCGGTCGGGGGCCGGATCGCGAGCATCGAGCAGTCGTTGGAGTCCGCGCGGCTCGCGCTCGCCGAGAGCATCCGCGCCATGCGGGACGTCGACGCCGCGCAGCAGGAGGCGCTCAACCGGATCGCGGCGCAGCTCGACGTGGTGCCGTCGGCGGTGCCCGTCAGCGCGGAGAAGCTCCGTGCGCAGGTCGATCTCGTGACCCGCGGACGCCGCCGGTCGCTGCGGTGGGTGCTCGCCGCGGCGGTCGCCCCCCTGATGGCGCTGGCACCGGGGGCAGCGCAGGCCGCGACCGACCCGTCCGACGGCGGGCTCTGGTACTACTCGGCGACCGGGCTGGAGCAGCTGCACCAGCGCTCGACGGGCGCGGGGATCACGATCGCCGTCATCGACACGTCCGTGAACCCGGCGGCCCCGGACCTGGTGGGCGCGGACGTCACCGTCCGGGAGCCCGCGTACTGTCCCGAGCCCGACGGGAGCCCGGGCGTCGCGATCTCGACCGCCGAGCGCGCGAGGCACGGGACTCACATCAGCGCGCTCATCGTGGGGACCGGAGCGGGTGCCGGTGGAGCGCCGGGCACGCGGGGGGTGGCCCCCGGCGCCCGGGTGGAGGTCTTCGCGCTGGGGACCCAGGAGGGCTTCGGCCCCTGCTCCCCGCCGGACTTCTCCCGGGCGTTCCAGGACGCGGTGGCGAGCGGCGCGGACATCATCAACGTCTCCGGGAAGCTACGAGTTCTCGGACCAGGACATGCTCGCTGCCTACCGTGCAGGCGTCATCGTCGTCGCGTCCGCCGGCAACGAGGGCATCGTGGACGGTTCGCCCGCGTCGTACAACGGCGTGGTGACGGTCGGCACGCTCGGGCCGGGGCTCGAGCTCGCGGAGGGGAGCCCGCTCGGCGGTGGGGTCGACGTGGTCGCACCCGGCGCGGAGATCCGTGGCATCGCCGGTGACTGGCAGCGGTACGGCGTCGCCACCGGTTCGTCGGACTCGGCGGCCTTCGTGTCCGGAGCACTGGCCCTGGCCTGGTCGCTGTACCCCGACGCGACCGCGAACCAGATCCAGCAGTCCCTGGTCCGCACCACCGACGGCACCGAGCACGAACCCGTCATCGCCGACCTCGCCTGGGGCTACGGCGCGGTGAACGTGCGCCAGTTGCTCGACAGCGACCCGCGCGCGTACCCCGACGTCAACCCGTTCGTCGACGACGACGAGGACGCCTACCCGTCGGTCGACGCCATCCGCGAGGCAGTCGGTGGAACGGGCCCAGGGGCATCCGCGGTGCCGACCCCCGACTCGCGCGGTGGCGACGCACCGTCGGAGAGCGAGCCGCAGGAGCCCTCTGAGGGCGACACCGTCCTTCCCGTGATCCTGGGCGTCGTCGCCGTGGTGCTCGTGCTCGGGGTCGTCACCGTCGTCCTCATCCGTCGGCGCACCGAGCCGGGACGCGAGCAGCCGGCCCGTTCCACCTCAGGAGGACACGATGGGTGAGTACGCGGCTCGGCTCGGGCGCACGCTCGACGCGGACCTGAGCGCCGTGCAGCGCCAGCACGACACGTTCGGCTCGGGTCACACGGCGACGGGTGAGGTCGCGGCTCACCTGCAGGACGTGTCCGCCGGCCTGGAGTACGTGATGCGCGGTGCGTCAGGCGCGGCCGCGCAGGCCACCCTGTCCTCGCTCTCGCAGGAGATCGCTCGCGTCTCGGGTCACCTCGGCACCCTGGCAGCCGCAGCGGAGCAGGCGAGGTCGGCGATCGCGGACGCGAAGGACGACTACCACTCGCTCCCGCGCGGGACGGTGACCCCCGCTGAGCGCCGGGAAGCCGATGCAGGCCGGGCTCTTCGAAGTGCCGGGTGCGGCCACGGGGCTGACACCCGAGATGCTCGCGGAGCAGCGGGAACGAGCCCGCGAGCGGGCCGCCTCCACCGCGCTCAACGCCCTGGACGGGCGGCTCGGCGCGATCGACCTGCTCCTGCACGGCGAGCAGGACGCGTTCCGCCTCGACGACGCCCCGGCCGGATCTGCACCATCGACGCGACGTGACGCCCCGACGTCGGGCGGCGGCACCTTCTCGGTGGTCGGGACCGGCGGCTCTCCATCCGGCTCGGTGGCAGGGATGACCTGGGGCCACGGCAGCAGCAGCGCTGTCGCCCCGACCTGGGACGGGCCGGTCGGCAACGGGGTCGGCCTGGTCGGCGGCAGTGGGTCCGGGTCCGACGCGGGCAGCGGCTCCGGCTCCGTCAGCTCCGGCTGGTCGGGTGGCGCGGGCAACGGCCTCGGCGGGCACGTCCCCGGTGGCGGCGACGGCAGCTCCGCGGATGGCGGGGTCGGCGGGTTCGTGCCCGGTGGTTCCGCCGCGGGACCGGGAGTGCCTGGCGCCGGCGGCCTCGGCGGTGCGGGCGGCGGCGCGGCGTCGGGCTTCGGCGGCCCAGGTCCCGGTGCGCTCACCGGCGGCTTCGCTGCTGGCGGTGCGGGGCTCGGAGCCGCGGGTCTGAGCAGGCTCGGCGCGGCGGGTGGCGCCGGAGCGGGCGGCGCCGCAGGGATGCGGTCGGGCAGCGCGGGCAGTGGGCTCGGGGTCGTCGGCGGCGCAGGCGGGCGCGGCATCAGTGGCGCCCCGGGGGCGGTCGGTAGGCCCGGTTCGGCGGTTGCCGGGTCGACCTCGGGGCTCGCCCCTGGTGCGCAGCCCGGTGCGTCGGGCGGGTCGGCGGCCGGTGCGCGTCCGACCGGTACCGGGACAGGCGCGCCGATGGGCGGCGGTGGTGCGGGCGCGGGGGGCTCGAAGCAGTCGCGTCGGCGCGGGTCCGGCGGTCTCCTGGCCCCGCGGATCGACGTCGAGGACGGTGCCGGCCGGCCCGACCTCGGCCCGGCGGCGGGTGCGGGCGGGCGCGACGCCCTGCCGGCCACGGCTCCTGCCCCGGTCGCCCACGACGACGAGTGGTGACCCCTGCCGTCGCCCGGCACTGCCGCCCTCGCGCCCTGCGCGCTTATCGAGGTAGGACCGCCGCGCCGAGGTAGGACCTCGTACGGCCCTGTCTCGGCTCCGGCGTCCTATCTCGACGGCGGGCGTGGCCGGAGCGTCAGGCGGCCGGCGGGCCCGTGCTCGCGCGCGGCGTCAGCACCGGAGCCGGCGCCACCACCACCGGCCCGACGTCCCGGCCCGCGACCACCTCGAGCAGCGTGTCCGCGACCAGCATCCCGAGCGCGTGCGTGTCGCGGCTCAGCGCCGTCAGCGCCGGGTGCACCAGCCGCGCGAGCTCGGAGTCGTCGAACGACACCACCGACAGGTCCTCCGGCACCCGCGCGCCGAGCGTCGACGCGACCCCGAGCCCGGCCAGCGCCGCGACGTCCGAGTCGTAGACGATCGCGGTCGGCGGGGCGTCAGCGCCCAGCAGGCGACGGGTCGCGGCGGCGCTCGCGGACTCCGAGTAGTCGGTCGCCTCGTGCCGGACCTCCAGGCCCAGCCGCTCCGAGGCGTCCCGCAGCGCGTCGACGCGCCGCACCGAGTGCTCGTAGTCGGGGATCCCGCCGACGTGTCCGACCCGCCGGTGCCCGAGGTCGGCCAGGTGCTCGGCGACCTGCGCCATCGCCGCGTAGTCGTCGACCCACACCGCCGGCAGCACGCCCGGGTCGCCGGTCCCGCCGAGGACCACCGCCGGCAGCCCGAGGTCCCGCAGCACGCCCGGGCGCGGGTCGTCGACCTCGAGGTCCACGACGACCAGCCCGTCGACCCGCTGCTCCGCCGCCCACCGGCGGTAGACCCCGACCTCCGCGGCGACGTCCTCGACGACCAGCAGGTGCAGCGCGACCACCTGCGTCGACAGGCGCGCCTGCAGGCCGGACAGCAGCTGCGCGAAGAACGGCTCCACCCCGAGCGTCCGCGCCGGGCGCGCGACCACCAGCCCGACGGTGTCCGACCGCATCCCGGTCAGCGCCCGGGCGGCGACGTTCGGGCGCCAGTTCAGGTCGGCGACGGCGTCCAGGATGCGGCGGCGCGTCTCCTCGCTGATGCCGGGGCGGTCGTTCAGCGCGAACGACACGGCGGTCGCGGAGACCCCGGCGGCCTTGGCGATGTCGGCGATCGTGGCGCGGGCAGGGGAGGCGGGGGTGCGACGTGCGCTCGCCATCGTGGGTGCCCTCCCGCCCGTGATCGTCCTGCGCGCGAGCCTACGGCCGCCGGCGACCGGCGGGGTCTGTCATCGCCCGTTCGGGTGGGTCGCTCCCGGCGGACCCCGTGGCGAGAGGTCACGACACGCGGGCGCCCGGCCTCCGAGCCCAGCGAGTCGTGACCTCTCGTGACCCGGGCCGGGTCGGGGCGGGGCGGGGCGGGGAGGGGTGCTCGTCAGGACCAGATCGGTCGCCGCGCCGCGGCCGCTGTCGCCCCGGTCGCCGCGAGCGCCAGCACCAGGGCGCCGAGGTGCAGCGCCACCGAGCCCGGCCCGGCCAGCACCGCGGGCTCGCACCGGGGCGCGTCGCACCCGAACAGCGCCTCCCGTCCGGGATCCGGCGCGAGGGCGGCGTGCACCAGCGCGGCGCCGGGCGACCGCCATCCCGCCAGCAGCGCGGGCAGCAGGACCTCCGCGAGCAGCACCTCGCCGAGCACCGCGAGGATCACGACCACCTCCGACCGCACCACGACCGCAGCGCCCGCCCCGACGAGCCCCGCGGTCAGCACCAGCAGGGTCCCGCGCAGCACCAGCCACGCGGTGCCGGCGACGTCCGCCCCGGCCGCCGACCCCCGCAACGTGGCGACCGCGAGCAGGAGCGCCGCGCCCGCTGCCAGCAGCACCGCCGCCCCTGTCGCCGCGAGGCCCGCCCAGGCGACCACCTGCCACGTCGCGGCAGCGGCCCGCGCTCGCCACCGGGGGAACAGCACGCCGACCGCGCGGCTGCGCCAGTCGCCGCCGGTGAGCACCGCCCCGCCGAGCAGGGCCAGCAGCGCCAGCCCGAGCGCGACGGCGGCGAGGTCGTAGGGCGCCTGCACCGCGAACAGGTACCGGGGCTCGGCGTACGTCGCTGCCGGGTCGACGGCCGACCCCGTCGCGGCGGCGAGCTCCGCCGCGGCGACCTCCGCCCGGGACACCGCAGCGCCGACGTCGCCGGAGCTCGACAGGAACCGACCGAGCGGCAGGACGAGGACGACCGCCAGCGCGAGCCACCCGACCACCGCGGTCACGCGCCGGCCGAGGACGAGGCGCAGCACCGCGCCCGGCACGGCACCCCCCGCGCTCATCGGCGTCGACCCCGCCGAGCCCGACGCCCCGGCGCGGTCTGCGGGGCGGACGCGTACCGGTCGTAGACGCGAGCGAACAGGCCGCGCTCGACCGTCGACTCCCGGACGTCGAGCCCGCGCAGCACCAGCAGCGCGTCCGTCAGCCCCACCTCGGGTCCGACGCGCAGCCCGCGCGGGGTCGCCGTGCTCGCGAGCCCCGCGGCGGCGAGCAGGCTGACCGCGCGGGTGTCGTCGGTGGTGCGCAGCACGTGTCCCGCGGGCGCGACCGTCGCCGCGACGGCGTCGACCGGGCCGGTGACGGTCACCCGGCCGTCCCGCAGGCACGTCACCTCGTCGCAGACCAGCTCGAGCTGCGACAGGTCGTGCGAGCAGATCATCACCGTCCGCCCCTCGGTGCGCAGCCCGACGACGAGGTCGAGCAGCCCGGCGACGCCCTGCGGGTCGAGGCCGGTCGTCGGCTCGTCCAGCACGAGGGTCGGCGCGTCGTCCACCAGCGCCGCGGCGATGCCGACCCGCTGCGCCATGCCCGTCGACAGCGCCGCGCTGGGGCGGTCCAGGAAGCCTGCGACGCCGGTGCGCTCCGCCACGGCTGCCACGTCGGCCCGGGACCGGCCCCGCACCCGGCGCCGGTACTCGAGGACCTGTGCGGCGGTCGTCTCCCGGGGCAGGCGGGAGTGCGCGAACAGCACCGCGGGCTCGTCGGCCTGCACCACCCGGCCGCGCGACGTCGCCACGACCCCGCACATCGCCCGCAGCAGCGTCGTCTTGCCCGCGCCGTTGTGCCCGAGCAGGGCGTGCACCGCGCCCGAGCGGACCGCGAAGCTCGCGTCCCGCACGATCTCGCGCCGGAGCCGGGAGACGGTGACGCTCTCGAACGTGACGGCGCGCGTGCTCACAGCGCCTCGGAGACGGCGCAGACCACCGGGGTCTGCGCGCCCGACCACTCCGTGTCCGAGATGACGGCGATCTGGAGCAGACCCGTCTCAGGGATGCTGCGGTCGCGCGCGTAGTCGGTCACCGCTCCCGTGCAGGCCGCCGACGCGTACCCGTGGACGACCTGCTCGGCAGGCCTCTCGGCGGGGGCGTCGGTGCCGACGGTCGTCACCTGCTGCACGGGGACGCTCCCCGCGACGTCGCAGGGCGCCACCGCGACGAGGCCGTCCACTGCGCGGGTGTCGGCGATGCAGCTGTCCGCGGTCACCTCGCCGAAGGTGACGCGCTCGACGAGTGCGGGGTCGTCGACGCCGAGGGGCACCTCGGTGCCGCCGCCGCTCGCAGCACCGCAGCCGGCCACCGCGATGCCGAGGGTGACGCCGAGGATGACCGCTCGGCCTAGGCGCACGTCACCACTCCGAGGTAGGTGTCCCACGTGTCGCCGTCGTGCTGAGAGGTCATGGTGCGGACCGTCCGTTCTCTCGCGGATCACGCGCACGTTCGGCAGAGCGCGTGCCCCGCACGGTAGGTGGCGCTCCGCCGGCCTCAGCGTGGGGAGAGTCGACCTCGGGAGCGTTCTGGTTCCGCCCGGCGCCCCACGACCCGCTCCTCCGTACCCGCCCCGGGTCGTCTCCGTGACGAGAGGTCACGACACGCGGGCGCCGAGCGCCCGCGTCCAGCGAGTCGTGACCTCTCGTCGCCAGGGGCGGGGCGGGGCGGGGCGGGGCTGGGCGGGGCTGCTACTCACCCCGGGTCGCCGACGCTCCTGTTGAGTAGCGCCTAGGTGGTCGTCCGCGTGCCAGCGTGGCGTGGGTTCCGTCCGGGGCCCGCGGCCCCGGGACCGTCGGCGAGAGGTGCCCCGCGCGTGTTCCAGATCGGTGTGGTCGACGACCACCAGCAGGGCCGTGACCAGCTCACGTCCCACCTCCGGCGCTTCCAGCACGAGCGGGGCGTGGCGCTCGCGGTGCGGACGTGGCCGGACGGTGCGGACCTCGTCGAGGGGTACCGGCCGGACCTCGACGTGCTGTTCCTGGACGTCGAGATGCCCCGCACCGGCGGGTTCGAGGCGGCTCGTGCGGTGCGGGCGCTGGACCAGCGGGTGGCGATCGTGTTCGTGACGCGCATGGCGCAGCTCGCGATCCGGGGGTACGAGGTGGACGCCCTCAGCTACCTGGTGAAGCCGGTGCCGTACGGGGCGTTCGCGCAGGAGCTGGGCCGGGCGCTGCGGCGGGTGCGGCGGGCCCCGGCGGCGGACGTCCTGCTGCCGACCGCGCGGGGGATCGCGCGGGTGGACCCGGCGGACATCGTCTACGTGCGCAGCAGCCGGCACCGGATCACCGTGCACGCGGTGGGTCGGCAGTACGTGTTCTCGGGGACGTTGAAGGCGGTCGAGGAGCAGCTCGCCGGGCGCGGGTTCCTGCGCTGCAACACCAGCTTCCTGGTGAACCTGCGGCACGTGCACGCCATCCACCGGTCGAGCTGCCTGGTGCTCGGCGGCGACGAGCTGCCGATCAGCCGGGGGCGGCGCCGCGAGTTCCTCGAGGCGATGACGGACCAGGTCGGCGGCGGGGGCGTCCGCTGACCTTCCGTGCACGGAGTTCGACCGATCGTGCGCACCGGGGCGGCCGTGTCGGACCCCGTCGCTACTTTTGAGTAGCAGCCGCGGGACCCCCTGGTCCGCGGCGGCGATCGGTCCGTGAAGTGCGCGACGTGGCGCACGGACCGGCGACGCGTCCCCGCTCGGTCGGGCCGCCCGCCGGGGCAGCGGGCCGGGTCGGACGGCGACACGGGAGAGTCGATGACGACGACAGCAGGACGGACCCACGGCAGGTCGACGGGCACGCGGGCCACGGCGGCGCTCGCCGGCCTGGCGATGCTCGCGCTCGCGGGGTGCTCGGCGGGGTCACCCGAGGACGACGCGACGGCGGACGCGTTCACGACGCGGGAGGTGACCGACGGGACGACGACGTTCGTGGTCGTCGACAACCCCGGCGACGGCCCGCGCCTGTCGTACGGCGTCGACAGCGGCGTGGAGCTGCTGACCGAGGAGGTCGACGGCGTCGAGCAGGCGTTCAAGGACATGAACGCGAACGGCAGCCTCGACGTGTGGGAGGACTGGCGCGAGACCCCGCAGGTCCGGGCCGCGGCGCTCGCGGAGGACCTGTCGATCGAGCAGATCGCGGGCCTGATGCTGTTCAGCTCGCACGAGCGGTCGCCCGCGGACGGCCTGACACCGGCGCAGAAGACGTACCTCGAGGAGTCGCGCCTGCGGAACGTGCTGAACGCCGGCCCGAACGACGTCGACGCGAACGTCACCTGGTCGAACGCGATGCAGGCGCACGCCGAGTCGCTGGCCGACGAGGACGAGCCGTACGTCCCGGTGAACTTCAGCTCCGACCCGCGCTCGACGGCGGGGTCCGGCGGCTACAACTCCGAGGGCGACGACATCTCGCGCTGGCCCTCCAACCTGGGGCTCGCCGCGACGTTCGACGGCGACACCATGGACGCGTTCGCGACGATGAGCTCGGCGGAGTACCGGGCGCTGGGCATCGCGACCGCGCTCAGCCCGCAGATCGACCTGGCGACCGAGCCGCGCTGGCTGCGCGTCGACGGCACGTTCGGGGAGAACGTCGAGCTCACGACCGAGATGGCCGCGGCGTACGTGGACGGGTTCCAGAGCTCGACGGGCACCGACGGCTGGGGCCCGGAGTCCGTCAACGCGATGATCAAGCACTGGGCGGGCGACGGACCCGGCGAGGGCGGCCGGGAGTCGCACCGGAACTCCGGCAAGTACGGCGTCTACCCGGGCGACAACTTCGACGCGCACACGCGGGCGTTCCTCGGGTCGCTCGACTCCGCGGCGGTCATGTCGGCGTACTCGGTGGCGCTCGACGCGAACGGCGACGCGCTGTTCGAGGACCGCACCGGCGCCGCGTACGACACCACGCGGATGGGCCTGCTCCGCGAGGCCTACGACGGCGTGGTCGTCACCGACTGGGGCGTCACCGCCGGCGGCTCGACCGACCCGGACGCGACGTTCGGCATGTCGTGGGGCGTCGACGACCTGACGGTCGAGGAGCGGCACTACGCGATCCTGCGCACCGGGCACGACATGTTCGGCGGCAACAACGACGTCGAGCCGGTGCTCGCGGCGCACGCCCTGTGGCGGGCGGACTTCGAGGCCGGGCTGAACGACGTCGACGCGGACACCCGGTTCCGCCAGACCGGCACCCGGGTGCTCACGATGATGTTCCAGCCCGGCCTGTACGAGAACGCCTACCTCGACCTCGACGAGTCGCGGGCGGTCGTCGCCAGCGCGGACAAGGTCGACGCGGGGCTGCAGGCGCAGCGCGACTCGGTCGTGCTGCTCAAGAACGAGGCCGGCACCGTCGCGCCCACCGAGGACGCGCGGTGGGCCGACGCCACGGCGTACGTCCCGCGCTCGTACAGCACCGGGTTCGACGGGGTGTTCGGCCCGGCCGAGTACGTCGAGGGCCCGGGGCTGGACCTGGAGGTCGCCGAGCAGGTGTTCGGCACCGTCGTCACCGACGAGGCGGTCACCGACGCGGACGGCCGGGTCACCGGCTACACCGCCCCGGACCTCAGCGACGTGGACGTCGTCCTGGTCGGCATGAGCAGCCCGAACAACGGTGGCACGTTCACGTCGGCCGGCGAGGACACCGTGACCGGCGAGTGGTACCCGCTGTCGCTGCAGTACCGCCCGTACACCGCGGACGGCGAGCACGTCCGGCCGGTGTCCATCTCCGGTGACGTCGCCGCCGACGGCACCCGGGAGAACCGGTCGTACCTGGGCCGCACCTCGCGGATCGCCAACGAGGCCGACCTCGACGCGTTCGAGCGCGCCGTCGCCGCCGTCGAGGCCAGCGGCCGGGACATCCCGGTCATCACCGTCCTGAAGGCCAACAACCCGACGGTGCCGACCGAGTTCGAGGCCGCTTCCGACGCGATCGTCGTCGGGTTCGGCGTCGGCGACCGGGCGCTGATCGAGGTCGCGCTCGGCCTGCACGAGCCGCAGGGCCGGCTGCCGATCGGGTTCCCCGCGTCGATGGACGCCGTCGAGGCGCAGCTCGAGGACGTCGGCGAGGACACCGAGCCCTACGTCGACTCCGCCGGCCACGCGTACGCGTTCGGCTTCGGGCTCGACTTCTCCGGCCCGATCACGGGCTGACCCCCGCCGGCGGGCCGCGGGGCACGACCCCGAGGTCCGCCGGCACCACCGACCCCCAGCAGGACCAGAACCACGAGGAGCAGGCATGAGGACCACGGGTGTGCGGAAGAACAAGGTGCTCGGCGCGGCCGTCGGGCTGCTGATCGCGGTCACCGGCGCGGCGGCGCTGACCGCGTGCGGCGGAGGCGGCGACGGGTCCGGCGGTGCGTCGTCCGGCGCGTCCGACAGCACGACGGTGGACGTCGACGTCGCCGAGGACCTGCAGAATGCGCGGACGGCCGTGGCCGACGCGCTCGCCGAGGACGACAGCTGGGCGCAGATCATGCTGGCCAGCGACGTCGACGCGCCGACGGTGAAGTACGGCCTGCTGGTCGTGCCGTACACGTTCTCGGACGCGGCGTCCCGCGTGCAGGGCACGGTCACGATCACCGACGGCGCGTACACGATCGAGGCCGACTCGGCCGCCACCGACCGGACCTGGCAGATCGACCAGGACGGCGCCATCACCGAGGTCACGGGGTAACCGGCCCCGCCCTCGCCCGTCCCGATCCCGCACGCCAGCCCCAGGAGGACCGCAGTGAAGCGCCCGGCGCCGTCGAAGAACCCGATGTCGAACAAGAAGTACCTGCTCATCTGGGTGCCCGTGCTGGCCACGGTCACCGCGCTGACGGTCGTCGCGAACGTGGCGCTCGACGTCGCCGGCGGGTGGGTGGCGTCCCAGCTCGGGTCGGGCACCTACACGTTCACGAACGCGCCCGAGGCCGCCGGCTGGGACACCACGTACTCGGCGTCCCGGTACGGCAGCCTCGACGAGGTCGACGCCGCCGCGGAGGCGCTGGTCGAGGAGATCGCGGCCGGCGGCATCGTGCTCGCGAAGAACGCGGGCGGCGCGCTGCCGCTGGACGCCGGGGCGCGGGTGACCCTGCTGGGTCGCGCGGCCGCGGACCCGGTGTTCGGCGGCTCGGGCTCCGGGTCGGTGGACACCAACTCCGCGGTGACCGCCCGGGCCGGGCTGGAGAACGCCGGGTTCGCGGTCAACGGCACCGTGCTGGACGCCGTCGCGGCGTTCGCCGACCAGAACCCGCGCGGCTACATCGAGATGGACAACCCGGAGGCGTCGACCTACCTGGTCGGCGAGCTGCCGGTCGCGCAGTACGAGACGCACGCGGGCACGTTCGCGGACTACGGGGACGCGGCCGTCGTGCACATCGGCCGCCCCGGCGGCGAGGGCGGTGACCTCACCCAGGACATGACGGACTGGGACGAGAACGCCGTGCCCGGGCAGCACCAGCTGGAGCTCAACCAGGACGAGCGCGACCTCGTCGCCCTCGCGACCGCGCGCTTCGACACGGTGGTGGTCGTGGTCAACGCCTCCACCACGCTCGAGCTCGGCGACCTCCAGGACGACCCGGGCGTCGACGCGATCCTGCTCGCCGGCTCCCCGGGCGCGACCGGGCTGAACGCGCTGGGCAGCATCCTGTCCGGCGAGGTCAACCCGTCGGGCCGCACCGCGGACCTGTGGGCCGCCGACTTCACCGCGGACCCCACGTACCCGAACTTCGGCGACTTCGTCTACGAGAACGTCGAGGCGTCGTACCCGGTCTCGTCGCTGGAGACCGCCACGTCGAACGCGACCATCACGACCGACGCCCCGTTCGTGCACTACGCCGAGGGCCTCTACATCGGCTACCGCTACTACGAGACCGCCGCGGCCGAGGGGTTCCTCGACTACGACGAGGCGGTCGTCTACCCGTTCGGGCACGGCCTGAGCTACACGGACTTCGCCTGGCGGGTCGTCGACACGCGGTCCGGGGACGTGGACGGCACGATCGCCGTGACCGTCGAGGTCACCAACACCGGTGCCGTCGCCGGCCGGGACGTCGTCGAGCTGTACGTCTCCGCCCCCTACACGCCGGGCGGCATCGAGAAGGCCGAGGTCGTGCTCGGCGACTTCGCCAAGACCGGCGTCATCCCGCCCGGCGGCAGCGAGACCGTCACGCTCGAGCTCGCCGTCGAGGACATGGCGTCCTACGACCACCAGGAGCACCGCGCCTACGTGCTCGAGGCCGGTGACTACGCGCTGACCGTGCGCACCGACTCGCACACGGTCGCGTCGGGCACCGAGCCGATCACCTACACGGTGGACGTCGACGTCGTCTACGCGGGCGACGACCACCGGGCGAGCGACCGCGCGCCGGTCACCAACCAGTTCGACGACGTCTCCGCCGCGTTCGCCGCGGAGGCCGCCGGGGGCACCGTCCGGCCGATGTCCCGCGCGGACTTCGCGGGGACGTTCCCGACCGCGCCCACCCCGGAGCAGCACGTCGCGTCGCCGGAGGTCGTCGCGGGCTTCGCCGCCTGGGACGACGCCGCGGCGGCGGGGGAGTTCGACGGCGACGCGCCCACCACCGACGCCCGGTCGGAGATCGCGCTCATCGACCTGCGCGGCGCCCCCAAGGACGACCCGCGCTGGGACGACCTGCTCGACTCCCTGTCCGTCGGCGACATGACGGACATGCTGCTCAACGGCGCGTACCAGACCGCCGCGATCGGCTCGATCGCCAAGCCGCAGACCGTCGAGCCCGACGGCCCCGCCGGGTTCTCGTCGTTCATCAACTCGTCCATCAACGGCGTCGCCTACCCGTCCGAGGTGCTGATCGCGCAGACCTGGGACGCCGACCTCGGTGCCGCGATGGGCCGGACTCTCGGCGAGGAGGCCCTGCACAAGGGCATCAACGGCTGGTACGCCCCCGCGGTGAACCTGCACCGCTCCCCGTTCGGCGGCCGGAACTTCGAGTACTACTCCGAGGACCCGGTGCTCTCCGGCGTGCTCGCCACCGCCGTCGCGAACGGTGCCGCGGAGAAGGGCGTCTACACGTTCCTCAAGCACTTCGCGCTCAACGAGCAGGAGACCAACCGGGTCAACAACGGCGTCGCCACCTGGGCGACCGAGCAGACCATCCGCGAGCTCTACCTCAAGCCGTTCGAGATGGTCGTCAAGGGCGTGAGCGCCGACGTCCGCTACCTCGCCGACGACGAGGGCACCCTCGCGGAGACCACCGTCGGCGCCGGCGGCGTGATGAGCTCGTTCAACCGGATCGGCGCGACCTGGGCGGGTGGCTCCGAGGCCCTGATGACCACGGTGCTCCGCGAGGAGTGGGGCTTCGAGGGCTTCGCGATCTCCGACTTCAACCTGTACCCGTACATGAACCCGAACCAGGGGGTCAGCGCCGGGACCGACCTCACGCTGACGTTCCAGCCGTCGAAGTCGTTCAGCGACACCACGTCGCCCAAGGCGGTGGCGGACATCCGGCAGGCCACGCACAACATCCTGTTCACGGTCGTCAACTCCAACGCGATGAACGGCCTCGCCCCCGGGGCGACCGTCGACTACACGCCGCCGACCTGGGTCGTCGCGCAGATCGTCGGCACCGCCGTCATCGGGCTGCTGGTGCTCGGCGGGACGGTGCTGGTGGTCCGGCGGGTGCGCCGCGTCCGGTCGACCGGGGCCTGAGGACGTGCTCGCCCGGATCGCCGAGGCCTGGGGGCGGTTCGCCGCCCGCCGGCCCAGCACCGCGCAGTTCGTGGTGTTCCTCGTGGTCAGCAACGGCATCACCGTGCTGCAGCTCGCGCTCATGCCGGCGCTGCGCTGGGTGTTCGCCGGGACGTCCCTGGTCTCGACCACGTTCCAGGTCTGGTCCGTCGGCACCAACCCCGACGGCACGCCGTACTACGTGTTCGACTACGCCGCCGGGGCCCTCCCCGGCGGCGGGGGCGGCCTGGCGTACTTCCTCGCCGTGCAGATCACGCTGCTCATCGCGCAGGTGATCAACTTCTTCGCCCAGCGCCGGATCACGTTCCGGTCGAACTCGTCGGTGCTCCGCGCGGCGTGCTGGTACGCCATCGCGTACGTCGTCATCACGCTGGTCGCCGCCGCGCTGCAGGGCGTCTACAAGGCGCCCGTGTACGCGCTGTTCATCGACACCTGGGGGCTCGGTGCCACCGGCGAGACCCTCGCGGACTTCGCGACGATGATCGTGAACGCGGCGGTGTCGTTCTGGGTGTTCTTCCCGATCTTCAAGGTGATCTTCCGGGTGGTGCCGGAGGAGGTGGGGGCGGAGTGAGGACCGGGTCGTCTTCCTCGAAGGGGGGTTCGCGTGTCAGTCCGAACCGCTACTGTCGATCCGTCAGCCACGATCGCGCGCAGCGAGAAGGAGGTGCTCCGGTGACCACGGCGATGCAGATCGCGAACTGGATGTTCGCCCGGGCGGCCGCCTCCGGTGTCCGCAACATGAGCAACATGAAGCTCAACAAGATGCTGTACTTCGCTCAAGCGCACCACCTCGCCGCCACCGGTACCGCACTGTTCGACGACGACGTCGAGGCGTGGGACCACGGGCCGGTCGTCTACGACGTGTACTCCCGGTTCAGCCGGTTCAAGAGCGACCCGATCCAGATGGACGACGTCCCGGCGGCGCCGGAGCTGGGCGAGGTCGCCGAGGACGTGCTGTCGCAGGTGTGGGCCATCTACGCGGACAAGACGGCCTCCCAGCTGCGGGCCATGTCGCACGACGACCCGCCCTACGTCGACCACTACACGGGCACGCACCGCACCGTGATGCCGGTGAAGGAGATCCGCGACTACTACCACCGGGGCGCGCCCGCCGGGGAGCACGTCATCTCGGCGCACGTCGACTACGTCGACGAGCAGGACGTCGCGGCGCTCGACCGTGCGTCGACACCTGAGGCCGTCGCGAAGGCCGTGGCCTACCTCCTCGCATGACCGACACCATGCGCACCGGCGTCTCGTCGGCGTGCCCGTGGGAGGCGTGCGTCCCGTGGGACGACGGCGTCGGCATGGAGGCGTTCGACTCCGGACTCGCCTCCGCGAACGTGTGGCTCACGAAGGCGGGGGCCGCGCACCGGACGGGCAGGGTCCGCACCCACGTCCTCGTGCGCGGCGCAGCCTGCTGCGGGTTCTTCTCGATGCGGCAGATCACCGTCCGCGGCGCCTCGGAGGAGAAGGACGAGGTGGCGAGTCACCTGGTGTGGGTCGCGCTGGACGTCTCCCACCACGGCGCGAGACTCGGCAAGCGACTCGTGCTGGAGTCGCTCGCCGCGTCGGTGCGGATCGCCGATCAGAGCCCGTTCCGCTACATCGTCCTCGACGTGGCCGTGGACGCCTCCGCGCATGTCCGCGCGATGTACACCCGGATGGGTTTCGTCGAGGCCGGCGCGGGTTCGCCGCGGCTGCGGATGAAGGTCTCGACGGCGCGCCGGCTCGTGGAGGCCGCGTGCGCGGCGGGACTGGTTCCCGTGACGTGGGCGCCAGCGGCGCCGCCGATCGGCGCCTGACGAGGGCGGGCCCGGCGCTCCCGGACCCGCCCTCGGCGTGCGTGCGCCTGCCCCCGGGGCGTCAGCCCTGGGTCAGCGGGAACAGCGTCTCGTCGTCCTTGTAGACGTCGGCCGCGTTCTCCTTCGTGACGATCACCGGCGTCAGCAGGTACGACGGGACGACCTTGACCCCGTTGTCGTACGACTCGGTGTCGTTGATCTCCGGCTCCTCGCCCTTCTGGAGCGCCTGGATCTGCTTGATGGTCTGGGCGACCAGCTCGCGGGTGTCCTTGTAGATGGTCGAGTACTGCTCGCCCATCATGATCGACTTCACCGACTCGACCTCGGAGTCCTGGCCGGTGACGACCGGGGTGTCCTTGCCGGCCTGGGCCACGGAGGTCAGCGCCGCGCGGCCGAGGGTGTCGTTCGGGGACAGGACGCCGTGCAGCTCCACGTCGCCGTAGGTGCCGGACAGGATCGTGTCCATGCGCTTCTGCGCGTTCTCGGCCTTCCAGCCCTGGGTCGCGACCTGCTCGAACGACGTCTGGCCGGAGACGACCACGAGGGTGCCGTCGTCGATCTTCGGCTGGAGGACGCTCATCGCGCCGTCGAAGAACGGCGTCGAGTTCGCGTCGTCCGGCGACCCGGCGATCAGCTCGATGTTGTACGGGCCCTCGCCCTTGCGCTCGGCGAGGCCCTGGAGCAGCGCCTCACCCTGCAGGACGCCGACCTGGTAGTTGTCGAACGCCACGTACATGTCGACGGCCTCGGTGTTCTTCACCAGGCGGTCGTACGCGATGATGCTGGCGCCGGAGTCGGCCGCCGCCTCGAGCTGGGAGCCGAGCTGTGAGCCGTCGATGGCGCCGACCACGATCACGCTGGCGCCCTGCTCGGTCATCGCCTGGATCTGGTTCTGCTGCTCAGTGACGCCGCTGTTCGCGAACTGGACGATCGGGTCGAAGCCCGCCTCGGTGAGGCCGTCCTTGAACAGCTGCTCGGCGAGCACCCAGTTCTCGGAGGTCTTCTGCGGCAGGGCCACCCCGATGGTGGCGTCGGCCGCGAAGCCCCCGCCCTCCTCGGAGGTGGAGTCGGTCGGGTCGGTGGTGGACCCGGCGCGCTCGGACGAGCAGCCGGTGAGCAGCAGCGCTCCGGCGGCTCCGGCGGCGACCAGCGCCGCAGTCAGCTTCTTCATGGGTGGTGTCACTCTTCCTGGTCGGGCACCCGCCGTTGGGTGCGGTCGAGCGCCGTGCCGGGGGTCGGCACGGGTCAGAGGGGAGGGGCAGGTCAGCCGCGGGCGAGGGTCTCGTTCTGCGACACGGGCACGGCGCCGGTGCCGGCTCCGCTGTCGTCGCTGCCCGGCAGCTCGGGGCCGCCGCGTCGGGCGCCCTTCATCAGCAGCCCGATGATCGACGGGCGGCCCTGGACCTTGTTGTAGACGTCGAACGCGACGGCGGCGAGCAGCACCAGGCCCTTGATCATCTGGGTGCTGTCGGAGCCGACGCCCATCAGCTGCAGGCCGTTGTTCAGCACCGCCATCACCAGGCCGCCGATCAGCGACCCGACGACCGTGCCCACGCCGCCGGAGACCGCCGCGCCGCCGATGAACACCGCGGCGATGGCGTCGAGCTCCCAGTTGGTGCCGTCGAACGGGCCGGAGGCGGTCGACCGCCCGATGAACACGATCCCGGCGAGCGCGGCCAGCACGGACATGTTCATCATGACGAAGAAGTTCGTCCGCCGGATGTTGACGCCGGACAGCGCCGCCGCGACCTTGTTGCCGCCGACCGCGTAGACGTGCCGGCCGGTGATCGTGCGGCTCGAGATGAACCCGTAGAGCAGCACGAGGACGCCGAGGATCACGCCGGACACCGGGAACGACGTGCCGACGCGACCGCTGCCGAACAGCCACGTCGCGTAGGCGATGACGAGCGCCAGCGCGCCGACCCGGACCACGGACACCCAGGTCTCGACGGGCGTGCCGCCGAGCTTGCGGGCCGAGCGCCGCCGGCGGGTCTCGCCGTAGACGACGCCGGCGATCGCGAGGATCCCGAGCAGCAGCGTCCAGTTGTTCAGGCCGGTCGCGGGGCCCCACTCGGGCAGGTAGCCGGCGCCGAGCGTCTGGATCTCCTCGGGTACGGGGACGGTGTTCGACTTGCCGATGTACTGGTTGGCGCCGCGGAAGAACATCATCCCGGCGAGCGTCGTGATGAACCCGGGGATCCCCACGTACGCGACCCAGAACCCCTGCCAGGCGCCGATCACCGCGCCCACCGCGAGGCCGAGCACGATGCCGAGCCACCAGGGGATCCCCCAGTCGCGGATCGCCAGCGCCACGATGATGCCGACCACCGCCGCGACCGACCCGACCGACAGGTCGATGTGCCCGGCGATGATGACCAGCACCATCCCGATGGCCAGGATCAGCACGTACGAGTTGCCGTTGATGATGTTCTGCGCGTTCGTCGGCGTGAGCACCTTCCCGCCGGTGGCGATCTGGAACACGAGCACGAGCGCGATCAGCGCGAACACCATGCCGAACTGGCGGGCGCCGCCGCCGAACAGCTGCTTGAGAGACGTCATCGTCCGGTCGTCCTTCGCTGGTTCTCGGTCAGGTCGTCAGTTGGTGAGGGCGGGGGAGGTGCCGGTCATCAGCCGCATCAGGGACTCCTGGTCGGCGTGCGCCCGGTCGAGCTCCCCGGTGATCCGGCCCTCGAAGATCGTGTAGATCCGGTCGCACAGGCCGAGCAGCTCGGGGAAGCTCGGAGGAGATGACGACGACGCCCTTGCCCGCGTCGGCCAGGCGCTGCACGAGCCCGTAGATCTCGTACTTCGCGCCGACGTCCACGCCGCGGGTCGGCTCGTCGAGGATCAGCAGGTCCGGCTCGGGGAACATCCACTTGCCGAGCAGCGCCTTCTGCTGGTTGCCGCCGGACAGCTTGGCCACGCCCTGCCGGACCGACGGCGTGCGGATGTTCAGGGACTTCCGGTAGTGCTCGGACGCGAGGAACGCCTTGTCGGTGTCGAGCACCCGGTTCCGCGTGATCCGCCGCAGGTCCGCGGACACGATGGTGTCGAGGATGCTGTCCAGCAGGTTGAGGCCCTGGACCTTGCGGTCCTCGGGGACGTACGCGATGCCGTGGTCGATGGCCTGCTGGACGGTGTGCAGCTCGACCGGGGTGCCGTCGATGAGGATCTCCCCGCGGCGGAACCGCCCGTAGGACCGGCCGAAGACCGACCGCGCGAGCTCGGTGCGCCCGGCGCCCATGATCCCCGCGAACCCGACGATCTCCCCGTGCCGGACCTGGAACGCCGACCCCTTGCAGACCATCCGGCCGGCGACCTGCGGGTGCTCGACCCACCAGTCCCGGACCTCGAAGAACGTCTCGCCGATCTGCGGGGTGTGGTCGGGGAACCGGTGGTCCAGCGACCGGCCGACCATGCCGCGGATGATCCGGTCCTCGTCGACCTCGCCCGCCGCGGCGTCCAGCGTCTCGACGGTCTTCCCGTCCCGGATGATCGTGATCGAGTCGGCGATGGCCGCGATCTCGCCCAGCTTGTGGCTGATCATGATGCTCGTCATGCCCTGTGCCCGCAGGTCGCGCAGCAGGTCCAGCAGGTGCGCGGAGTCCTCCTCGTTGAGCGCCGACGTGGGCTCGTCGAGGATCAGCAGCCGCACGTCCTTGGACAGCGCCCGGGCGATCTCGACGAGCTGCTGCTGGCCGACGCCGATGTTCTTGACGAGCTCGTCGGGGGACAGGGTCAGGTCGACGCGCTTCATCAGCTCCGCGGCGCGCTCGCGGGTGGTGTCCCAGTCGATGCCGAGCGGCCCGGAGAAGCTCGTTGCCGAGGAAGATGTTCTCCGCGATCGACAGCTCCCCGATGAGCGCGAGCTCCTGGTGGATGATGACGATGCCCGCGCGCTCGCTGGACTTGATGTCCTTGAACCGGACCTCTTCGCCGCCGTAGACGATCGCGCCGTCGTAGGTGCCGTGCGGGTAGACGCCGGACAGGATCTTCATCAGCGTCGACTTGCCGGCGCCGTTCTCCCCGCAGATCGCGTGGATCTCGCCCTGACGCACGACCATCCGGACGTCGTCCAGGGCCTTCACGCCCGGGAAGGTCTTGGTGATCGACCTCATCTCGAGGACGACGGGGCTGTCCGCCATCGGTGCTGCTCCCTGTGCCGCGCTGCACGGCCGGCGTCGTCGCCGGTCTTGTCGAGCTCGGTTGGACGCTAGGACCGCCGCGGGCTACGCGTCAACCTCTGAAGGCAACCGGCGTGGTCGGCGTTATCGATTCGCAACCTGGGGGTCGTCGGCGGTCCGGATGTGGTCAAAGCGGGCGGTCGCGGGCGGTTGCCGACAACTTATGAAGGCAAATCCCGGCCGTGGTTGAAGCCGGTCAGCGCGTCGCCCACGCCGGACGGACCGGTCGGGTGGCTCCGGCGATGGCGCCGATGATCTCCTCCGGCGCCGACGTGCCCGCGTCGAACGACCCGTTGTTCCGGCCGTGCCGCAGCACCTCGATCCGGTCCGCGACGGCCCGCAGGTCGGCCAGGTTGTGGCTGATGATGACCACGCCGAGCCCCATCGCCCGCAGCCGCTCGACGAGCATCAGCACCTCGGCGGTCTGCACGACCGACAGCGCGGCCGTCGGCTCGTCGAGCACGAGGATGCGGGGCCGCGTCGTGAGCGTGCGCGCGATGGCGACCGCCTGCCGCTGCCCGCCGGACAGCTCGCGCACCGGCGTCCGCACCGACGGCACGGTGATCGTCAGGTCCCGCAGGATCTGCGCGGACGCCAGCTCCATCCCGTCGATGTCCATCGGGCTGTGCCGCGAGGCGCGCAGCTCGCGGCCGAGGAAGATGTTCGCCGCGACGCTGAGGTTCTCGCACAGCGCGAGGTCCTGGAACACCGTCGAGATGCCGAGCGCGTGCGCGGCCGCGGGGTTCGGGATCGACGCCGGCTCGCCCTCGAGCACCACGGCGCCGCTGTCCGGCTGCAGCACCCCGGAGACGATCTTCGCGAGCGTCGACTTGCCCGCGCCGTTGTCCCCGACCAGCGCCACGACCTCGTGCGCGTGCACCCGCAGGTCCACCTCGGTCAGCGCCTCCACCGCACCGAACCGCTTGGTCACCCGCCGCACGTCGAGCAGCGGCGGGCCGCCCGCCCGGGGTCGGTCCTGCGTCGTCGTCCACTCCACGTCGAGTGCCACGGTCTCAGTCTCCGTCCGGCCGGCCGTGCGGTGACAGGGTCGTCCGGGTGCTCTCCAGGGCGAGGAGCACCGCGCCCATCGCCTCCGCCCGGGGGCCGCAGCCCGCGGCCACCACCTCCAGCGGGGCGATGTGGTTCAGCGGCACCCGCCGCCGGATCGCCTCCCGCATCGGGCCGATCAGCAGCTCCCCGGTCTCCGCGAGCTCCCCGCCGACCACGACGCACTGCGGGTTCACCGCGATCGCCAGCCCCGCGACGACCGCGCCGATCGTGGCGCCGGCGTCCTCGACCACCTGCCGGCAGCCCGGGTCGCCGTCGTTCGCGAGCGCGACGATGTCCCGCAGCGTGAGGCTGCCGCGGCTCGCCCGGAGCACCTCGATCAGCGCGGGCGCGCCCACGACGGTGTTGAGGCAGCCGCGGCTCCCGCACAGGCAGACGACGCCCTGCGCGTCGACCTGGACGTGGCCGATCTCGCCCGCCGTCCCGGCGAAGCCGCGGTGCAGGTTCTTGTTCAGCGACACCCCGGCGCCGGTGCCGTGCGACGCACGGACGTACACGGAGTCCCGGAAGTGCCGGCTCGCGCCCAGGCGGCTCTCCGCCAGCGCCCCCAGGTTCGCGTCGTTGTCCACGAACACCGGCACACCCAGCCGCGTCGCCATCACGGCCGCCACGGGGGAGTCGTCCCAGCCGCGCAGGATCCCCGGGACCGAGACGGTGCCGGTCGTCGCGTCCACCGGGGCGGGCAGGCCGATGCCGATGCCCAGGAAGCTCGGTGAGGTCGGCGCCCACGCGCGCCAGGAGCTCGACGATCAGCAGCGCCGCGCGGTCCAGGCTGGTGTCCGCGCGGTGCTCGTGCGGCAGGGGGAGGGCCTGCTCGACCAGGACCTCGTGCGCCGAGTCCGTCAGGGTGATGCTCATGTGCCGGGTGCCGACGTGGACACCCGCCGCCAGGCCCGTGCGGTGCACCATCGTGACCTGCATGGCGCGGCGGCCGTTGTAGATCGTGGCGCGGACGTCGACCTCGCCGGCCTGCTGGAGCTCGCGGACGATGTTGGACACCGTCGCGGCGGACAGGCCGGTCGTCGCCGCCAGCTCGACCTGGGTCAGGCCGCCGTAACGGCGGATGGTGTCGACGACGGTGGCGCGGTTGGCCTCGCGCAGGGCGGTCTGGGAGCCGGCCATGTGTGCGTGGGCCTCCCGTCTGCGTGCGCCGATGCCTGGAGGGAGGGTACTCCGCGGAGCGCGACGCGGGTCCGCGGGGCTAGGACGTGTCTCCCATCTCTCTGGTGCGCGCAACTCGGGATGGGGTTGGTTGCACCCACCTGGGCCGGCTGGAAGCATCACCGCACATGACCGAGGAAGCGGGCACCAGGGAGTGCATCTTCTGCGCCATCGTCGCGGGCCGGGCGGAAGCCAGCATGGTCCACGAGGACGAGACCGTCGTGGTCTGGATGGACCTGAATCCCGTCACACACGGGCACCTTCTCGTGGTGCCACGGAGGCACGCCGTGGGGCTCGAGGACGTCGATGCGAGCACGAGCGCTCACGTGTGGTCGGTCGGCCACGAGATGGCGAAGGCCCTGCGACGCTCTCGCCTTGCCTGCACGGGAATCAACGTCGTCGTCTGCGACGGCGAAGCCGCCTTCCAGACGGTCTTCCACTTCCACCTGCACGTCATCCCTCGCTACCCAGGCGACGGCGTCGGGGAACCCTTCAAGGTCGAGACGCACGAACGCGCGAAGTCACTGCGTGACAGCGACGCACAAGCGATCAAGGCCGCCATCGCGTCAACGAACGAGGATGTCGCTCCTGTATCCGCGACGAGATGACCCCGCTTTCGTTACGGCGCGCGCAGCCAGGCCAGGATGGCGGCCAGGACGGCGCCGCCGCGGTACGTGACGGCTGAGCTTGTCGTACCGGGTCGCGAGTCCTCGCCAGTGCTTGAGGGCGTTGAAGGACCGTTCGACTACGTTGCGGCCGCGGTAGGCGTCGGGGTCGTAGGTGACCGGTCGACCTCCGCGTGAGCCGCGTCGCTTGCGATGCCCTTGCTGGTCACGCGGCTCGGGGATGACCGCGCGGATCCCGCGTCGGCGCAGCTCGGTGCGGATCGCGCGTGAGGAGTACGCCTTGTCCGCCAGCACCGAGTCCGGGCGGGTGCGCGGACGGCCCGGCCCCAGGCGCGGGACGCGGATCGCGTCGAGCACCGGCAGACACATCGGCGCATCGCCGCCCTGCCCCGGTCCGACCATGACGACCAGCGGGCGCCCGCGCCCGTCGACGGCGTGATGAATCTTGGTGGACAGCCCGCCGCGGGACCGGCCGATCGCGTGGTCAGCCGGCTCGGATATCCGATTCCTGTGATTCGCCGGTTCCCCCTGTGGTGCGGGGCAAGGTCGCGGCGTGCTGGTGGGTCCGGTTGATCGTGGAGTCGATCGACACCGCCCAGTTGATCTGCCCCGCGGCGTCGGCCTGCGCGAGCAACCGGGACAGGACGTTGTCCCAGGTCCCGTCCCTGGAGAACCGCGCGTGGCGCTTCCAAAGCGTCTGCCACGGTCCGAATTCCGCCGGCAGATCCCGCCACGCGACCCCAGTCCGATACCGGTAGAGGATGCCCTCCACCACCTGCCGGTGATCCCGGAAGCGTCGACCAGGCTTGCCCACGTCCGAGGGCAGCAACGGAGCAATCCGGTCCCACTGAGCATCGGTCAACACCACACGACGAGACACCTGCACAGCATCCCGGCCACCACGTCGGACGTTGGGAGACACGCCCTAGCCCTGACCCGCGCCGGCCTCCGATCCCGCCAGCGCCGCCACCCCCGCCCGCAGCACCGCCACGATCCGGTCCGTGTCGTACACCGCCCCGTTCCACGTCCCGCCGCTGACCTCCTGCAACGCCGCCCACAGCCGGGTGTCGTCGGGCAGCAGCGGGTGGGGCGCGAGGTCGGGGTGCGGGGCCCGGGCGGCCAGCACCCGCGCGCCCTCCTCGGGCGTGAGCCGGGTCTCGCCGTCCCCGACGTAGTCGACCGTCCCCTCCAGCCGCGCCACGTCGATCCGGATCTCCACCAGGTCGCCGTCGCGGAGCCGTCCGATCGGCCCGCCCGCGAGCGCCTCGGGGCCGACGTGGCCGAGGCACGCGCCGGTCGAGACGCCGGAGAACCGGGCGTCGGTGACCAGCGAGATCTCCTTGCCGTAGCTGAGGTGCTTGAGCGCGGACGTGACCTGGTAGGTCTCCTCCATGCCGGTGCCGAGGGGGCCGCCGCCCATGAGGACCATGATGTCGCCGGGGACGACCTCGCGTGCCTTGATCGCCTCGATCGCCGCGGCCTCGGAGGTGAACACCCGCGCCGGGCCGAGGTGGTGGAACACGCCGTCGACGACGCGGGACGGGTCGATGGCGGTGGACTTGATGACCGAGCCCTCGGGGGCCAGGTTGCCGACGGGGAACGTCGCGGTGGCGGTGAGCCCCCGGCGCCGTGCCTGGTCGGGGCTCATGATGACGTCGTCCGGCTCGACGCCCTCCTGCTCGCGCAGCAGGGCGTGCATGCGGGCGCGGCGCTCGGACCCGGCCCACCAGTCCAGGACGGTGTCGAGCGTCTCGCCGGTGGCGGTCAGGGCGTCGAGGTGCAGCACGCCGAGCGCGCGCAGGTGCAGCATCACCTCGGGGGTGCCCCCGGCCAGGAACATCCGGACGGTCGGGTGCTGGACCGGCCCGTTGGGCAGCACGCTCACGATGCGGGGCACGGACTTGTTGACCCGCACCCAGTCCTCGACGGTCGGGCGGGGGACACCGGCGGCGTGGGCGATCGCGGGCAGGTGCAGCAGCAGGTTGGTGGACCCGCCGACGGCCGCGTGCACCGCCATCGCGTTCTCGAACGCCTCCGGGGTGAGGATGTCGCGCGTGGTCAGGCCGCGCTCGCGCTGCCGGAGCACGGCCACCGCGGACTGCCGGGCGATCTCCGCCCAGACCTGCTGGCCGGACGGGGCGAGCGCGGAGTGGGGGAGCGCGAGGCCGAGCGCCTCGGCGACCACCTGCGCGGTCCCGGCGGTGCCGAGGAAGTGGCAGCCGCCCCCGGGCGACGCGCAGGCCCGGCAGCCGAGCTCCGCGGCGTCCTCGAGCGCGAGCTCCCCGTTGGCGAACCGCGCGCCGAGGGTCTGCACCCGGGCGAGGTCCTCGCCGCGGACGGGCGGGAGCGTGACGCCGCCGGGGATCAGGACCGTCGGCAGGTCGTGCTGCGAGGCCAGCGCCATCATCGTGGCGGGCAGGCCCTTGTCGCAGGTGGCGACGCCGAGCACCGCCGCCCGGGTGGGCAGCGAGCGGATGAGGCGGCGCATCACCACCGCGGCGTCGTTGCGGTAGGGCAGGGAGTCGAACATCGCGGTGGTGCCCTGCGCCCGGCCGTCGCACTGGTCGCTGACGAACGAGGCGAACGGCAGCGCCCCGGCGTCCGCGAGCGTCTCGGCCGCGGCCCGCACCTGGTCGACCAGCTCGAAGTGCCCGGAGTGCAGCCCGAGCGCGACCGGCTCGCCCGCCTCGGACCGCAGGCCGCCGGCGGTCGACACGATCATCACCTGCGGCCCGAGCATGTTCGCGACGGGCCAGCCCATGCCGGCGTTCTGGGTCATGCCGAAGACGTCGCCGCTGGGCGAGGTGCGCAGCCCCTCGGCGGTGAGCGGCAGCCGGCCCGCGGGCCCCTCGGCGTGGCTGCGCAGCGTGTAGATGCCGTCGTGCGGCTCGAGCAGGGACTCCCAGGACGTCACGGCATCTCCTCGACGGCGGCCATCAGGGCGAGCAGCGCGTCGACCTGGGCGGGGGTGGCGGGCAGGTGCGGGGGCGTGCAGGTGCGGCCGAGCGCGACACCGCGCCGGACCATGCCCTCCTTGAGCAGCGGGAAGAACGGCACGCCGATCGCGTACAGGTCCATCAGGCGGTCGACCTTCCGCTGAGCGACGGCGATCGCCGCGGCGTCCCCGGAGTCGACCGCCCGCAGGTACGCGGCGCTGACCTCCGGGTACAGGTTCGCGAGCCCGCCGATCACCCCCGCACCGCCGGAGGTCACCACGTGGTGCAGGTTCTCGTCGAACCCCGCGAGCACCCGGAAGTCGGGGAACTCGGGCAGCAGCGCGGTCAGCAGGCGGCGGGTGTGGCCGACCTCGAGCACGGTGTCCTTGTAGCCGACGATGTTCGGGTGCCGGCGCAGCAGCCGGCGGACCACGTCCGGGCCGAGGTCGTACCCGGTGCGTGCCGGGAAGTTGTACAGGTAGAGGTCGCCGTCGACCTGCTCGGCGACCGCCGAGTAGTACGCCTCGGTGGCGGCCTCGTCCAGGGCGAAGTAGGACGGGCCGACCACCATGACGGCGGGCGCCCCGGCGTCGAGCGCATACCGGCTGAGCTCGACGGTCTCGTCCAGGCGCGGGCACGCGGTGCCGACGATCAGGTCGGCGCGCGGGCCGACGTGCTGGACGGCGAGGTCGACGAGCGCGCGCTTCTCGTCGGGGCGCAGGGCGAAGAACTCCCCGGTGCTGCCGAGCAGCACGATGCCGTCGACCCCACCCCCGAGCACGTGCTCCCAGACGGCGAGGTTGCCGTCGCGGTCGAGGCTGCCGTCGGGGTGCAGGGCGGTGACGACGGGCGCGTAGGAGCGGGCCACGGCGCTCACCACACCCGGACGCGCGTCGCGCCGGCGTCGAGCCGCGCCAGCGGGCCGGGCGGGTAGGGGGTGCCGGTGACCTTGCGGGTGCCGACCAGGTCCAGGTCCGCGACCAGGGGGGTGCCGTCGGGGTGCTCGAACGTCGCGCCGACGATCCGCACCCGGCCGAGGTCCGCGCCGGTGACGACCGGCACCCGCGGTGCGACGAGCGCGTCCGGGAGGTCGAGCTCGAGGTGCACCTGCGTGCCCTCGTCGACCACGCGGACCGGCGCCGGGCCGGGGGAGACGACGGCGTCGACCTCGTGGGACGCGGGCCGGGCGCCGTCGGCGTAGGCGTTGGACCGCAGCGGCACGGCCTGCCGCTCGTGGTGGAACCGGGAGTGGTCGCCGGACCCGGGGGCGCCGACCCGGTCCAGGTACTCCGCCCACGTCGCGGGCGCTCCCTCGTAGGCGTGCGTGCCGAACGTCTCCGGCGGGTGGCCCTCGAGCACCAGCGGGGCGTCCGGCCCGTACACGCCGCCGCGGGCGCCGACGAACAGGTTGCCCGTCCAGCGGTCGTCGCCGGCGTAGACGAACGCGTAGCCCGCGACCTGGGTGGAGTGCGGCAGGTGGTACGGGGTCGCGCGGTCGAGCACGGGCTGCACCCGGACCGCGCCGAGCACGAGGTTGTGCAGGAACGCCGTGCCCTGGCTGAACAGCTCGACCGCGATCGGCGAGGCCAGCACGTTGTGGTCCACCGTGGTCGGCCCGTGGGCGACCTCGACGAACAGGTCCCGGATGTTCCGGTACAGCAGGTTGCGGCTGACCCGCGTGCCCTGCACCTGCCAGTCGAGCCAGATGCCCAGGGTCGTGTCGTGCACGCGGTTGCGGGTGATCGTGACGTCCAGCGGGGCGTGCAGCTTGATGCCCGCGATCTCGTAGCCCGAGAACTCGTGCCGGGTGCCGATGTGGTGGATGTGGTTGTCCTCGATGGTCGAGAACGCGCAGCCCAGGTGGCCGACGACCCCGTTCTGCCCGCAGTCCCGGATCTCGTTGCGGCGCACGACGTGCGAGCCGACGTGCTCGGCGTCCCAGCCCTGCTGCCGCGCGGTGAACACCGACTCGATCTGGTACTGGTAGCCGGGCTTGTCGCCGCGCTCCGTCGCGAACCCGTCGCCGCTCGCGGCGTTCTTGCCGAGCGAGATCCCGGCGCACCGGGAGTCGCGGACCAGGTTGTCCTCGATGACCCAGCCCTTGGCCCAGTTCGGTCCGACCAGGCCGACCTGGTCGGCGGTCGGCGGCGCCCACGGGGTCGCGGCCTGCGCGAGCTCGAAGCCCCGCACGGTGATGTAGTCCAGGTGGCTGCGTTCGGGGTAGAAGACCGCGGGGCGGACGTTGACCTCGACCACGCCCGTGCCCGGGTCGGCGCCGCCGAAGCCGGCCCAGATGGTCGTGACGTCCTCGCCCACCTCGGCGTACCAGACCAGGTCGGGGTCGCCGTCGTCGACCACGTCGGTGTCCAGCGCGGTCCACTGGTACCGGGTGCGGGCGGGGCGCGCGGGCGGCGCGAGGACCGCGTCCCGGTCGGCGACCTCGCGCAGCGCGCGGCCGTCGAGGTACACCGCGCCGCGGTGGACGACCGGGCCGGGGTGCAGCCAGTCACCCGCGACGGGCTCGTCGAACGGGTTGAGGTCGCCGAACAGGGTGTGCGGCACCTCGGCCCGCCAGACGGCGCCCTCCTCGTGGACCCACCCGGTGACGACCTCCGCGCCCGTGATGACGACGTGCTCGCCCGGTGCGGCCTCGAAGGTGATCCGGCGGTCCTCGCCGGTACCGCCGCGCACGGGGCGCACCCACTCCCGGTAGGTGCCCGCGTGCACCCGCACGGTGTCCCCGGGCAGGGCGGCGCGGGCGCCGCGGTTGATCGTCCGGAACGGGGCGGCGGCGGTGCCGGCGGCCCGGTCTGAGCCGGTCACGGCGACGTGGAACGTGGTCACGGGTGTCCTCCCGGTCGGTGTCCCGGCTGCGGGCCGACGAGGCCTCGGCGCCCCGGCGCAATGCGAAACAGTTTCCGCAGCCGCTCTGCTGCGGCCGACTGTAGAGGCTCGTCGCCCGCTCAGGAAGCCCGTCGCATCGGCGTGGACTCGACTTCCGGGAAGGAAAGTATTTCGCTACGGTGTGCTCATGCCCACCGACCCGCACCGCCGACCCACGCTCGAGCAGGTCGCCGCCGCCGCACGGGTGTCGACGTCGACCGCGTCGAAGGTGCTCAACGGGCGCCCCGGCATCTCGCCGGCGACCCGGCAGCGCGTGGCCGCCGCGATCGAGGACCTGGGCTACGCGCCGACCACCGGCCCTCGCGCCGTCGACGCCCCGCCGCTCGGGGTGGCGGTGGTGTTCCGCACGCTGGCGGACCTGTACGCGATGCGCGTGCTCGAGGGCGTCGTCGCGTCGGCGCGGGAGCAGGGCGTCGAGGTCGTCGTCGACGTGCTCGACGTCCCCGCCCACGGCACCGAGCCGCTGTCGCCCGCCTGGATCCGCCGCCAGGCCGCCGCCGACCGCGCGGGCGTCGTCCTCGTGACCACGCAGCCGACGCCCGAGCAGCACGCCCTGCTGCGGGACCGGGGGGTCGCCACGGTGCACATCGACCCGGTGGACCCGATGGACGACTCGACGGTCTCGGTCGGGTCGACGAACTTCTCCGGCGGGGTCCAGGCCACCCGGCACCTGCTGGACCTCGGGCACCGGCGGATCGCGTTCGCCGGCGGCGCCGAGTCGTTCCTGCCGTCGTCCGAGCGGCTGCAGGGCTACCTCAGCGCGGTGCGTGCCGGGGGCGGGCGGGTCGACGAGTCGCTCGTGCGCTCGCGGGCGCACACGTTCGCCGCCGGGCTCGCGATGGCCGACGAGCTCCTCGACCGGCCGGACCGGCCGACCGCGGTGTTCGCCGCGTCCGACTCGATCGCGCTCGGGGTGCTGGCGTCCGCGCAGCGGCACGGCCTGCGCGTCCCGGAGGACCTGTCCGTCGTCGGCTTCGACGACAGCCCGGCGGCGGCCTCCGCGGCGCCGCCGCTGACCACCGTGCGCCAGCCCGTGGTCGAGATGGGTCGGGTCGCGCTGCGCACGCTGCTCCAGCTGGCGCGCGGCGAGCGCGTGGACTCCCACCACGTCCAGCTGTCGACGACGCTCGTGGTGCGGGAGTCGACGGCGCCGCCGGGGGAGTCCGGGCGGGCGTGACCCTCAGGCGGGCGCCGGGCCGGTGCTCGCGCGGACCGTCAGCGACGTCGCGAGCTCCACGTGCCGGGACGCCGGGCGCCCGCCGTCGGCCATCGCGAGCACCGTCCGGACGGCCATCCGCCCCATGTCCTCGAGGTGCTGGTGCACCGTGGTCAGCGGCGGGGTGGTCCAGGCGGCCTGCGGGGTGTCGTCGAAGCCGGTGACGCTCAGCTGCTCCGGGACCCGGACGCCGAGCGCGTGCGCGGCGGCCAGCACGCCGACGGCGATCTCGTCGTCGCCGGCCATGATCGCCGTCGGCGGCTGCGCGGACGTCAGGAGGTCGTGGGCGTGCCGCGTGCCGGTGGCCACGTCGAACCGGTCCGCCCGGACCAGCGCCGGGTCGACCGCGAGCCCGGCGGCGTCGAGCGCGGCCTGGTAGCCGTAGAGCCGGTCGCGCGCGGCGTCGGAGCCCTCCGGCCCGCCGACCCACGCGATGCGCCGGTGCCCCTGCCCGATCAGGTGCTCGGTCGCCGTGCGCGCGCCGGCCCAGTTGCTCGACCCGACGCTGACCATGTGCTCGTGCCGGGTGTCGACGGGGTCGACCATGACGAAGGGCATCGACGCGTCGCTCGCGGCGCGGATCAGCCCGTCCGGGTACGAGAGCGTCAGCCCGACGATCCCGACCACGCCGGCGGCCCGCTGGTCGGCGACCCACTCGCGCGCGACGGCCCGGTGGGTGCGCGCGGAGCGGTCGGGCGCGAGCCGGGAGAGCAGGTCGACGTGCTCGTCGGTGGCACCGGCGAGGGCGCCCTGGAGCACGCCCAGGATGTACGGCGAGGCGGGGATGTCGAAGACGACCGCGACCGCCCGCCGGTCCGGGCCCGTCGCCGGGGTGGTCGTCGGCCGGTACCCGATCTCCGTGACCGCCGCGAGCACGCGCTCCCGCGTCTCCGCCGAGACGTCGTCGCGCCCGTTCAGCGCCTTGGAGACGGTCGCCTTGGACACGCCTGCGGCTGCGGCGACATCGGCCAGGGTGGGCCGTCGCCGGTCCGCGTCACTCGACATGCTGCTCCTCCTAGCCGAAACATTTTCGAGTCGTGCGCGTGGTTCGTGCCGTCGGCGACGAGTTCACGCCCGACGCTGGACAGACTCCACGCCGCTCCTCTACGTTCGACCCACGATACCCGTTGCGAAACGGTTTCGGACTCGCGAGGGCCGCATCGTCGCTGCCCTGCCGACCACTGGAGGTCTGCGTGACTGTCGACGCACCGGCGTCAACCCTACTGATCGACGGCCGCCCCGCGGCCGACCTGCCGCTGCGGCACGTCTGGAACGCCTGCCTCGGCGCCGGCCGCGCCAACGAGGCGCTCCGCGCCGACTGGCAGGAGCACTTCCGCGAGGCGGTCGACGTGCTCGGGGCCCGCTCCGTGCGGTTCCACGGGATCTTCCACGACGACATGTTCGTCTACCGCACCGCGAACGGCGGCGGGTTCGGCCCGCCCACCCCGCTCGAGAAGCCCGTCCACACGTTCGCGTACGTCGACAAGGTCGTCGACGCGATCCTCGACACCGGCGCCCGCCCGTTCGTCGAGCTCGGCTTCATGCCCCGCGAGCTCGCCCGGGACACCGAGACGCTGTTCTGGTGGAAGGCGCACGGCAGCCCGCCCACCGACATGGGCGCCTGGGTGGACCTGGTCACCGCGACCGTCGAGCACTGGATCGGCCGCTACGGCCTCGACGAGGTGCGCCGCTGGCCGTTCGAGGTCTGGAACGAGCCGAACCTCGTCCCGCACTTCTGGACGGGGACGCGCACCGAGTACTTCCAGCTCTACGAGGCCACCGCGCGGGCGCTCAAGGCCATCGACCCCGGCCTGCGGGTCGGCGGGCCGTCGTCGTCGGTGTTCGTCCCCGACGCCCGGTACGACGGCGAGGTGCACGACCCGTCCGTGGAGGGCGCGACCGCCGAGGCCCCTGACCCCGACGTGCTGCCCTGGAAGCCCGTGTGGGTGCGCGAGCTCATCGCGTACTGCGCCGAGCGCGACCTGCCGCTGGACTTCCTGTCCACCCACCTCTACCCGACGGACTTCGCGTTCGACACCCAGGGCGTCGGCCGCCCGATCAGCCGGTACCGGGACGCCACGCGCGACGACCTGCGGGTGCTGCGCGCGATCCTCGCCGACAGCCCGTACCCCGACGCCGAGGTGCACATCACCGAGTGGTCCACGTCGCCGTCCAGCCGCGACCGGATGCACGACACCCTGTACGCCGCGACGTACATCGTCCGGGCGTTCCTGCAGTGCCACGACCTCGCCGACTCGATCTCCTACTGGACGTTCACCGACGTCTTCGAGGAGGGCGGCGGCGGGATCGGCCCGTTCCACGGCGGGTTCGGG
Organism: Cellulomonas sp. KU4C; assembly: GCF_056868065.1. NCBI lineage: Bacteria > Bacillati > Actinomycetota > Actinomycetes > Micrococcales > Cellulomonadaceae > Cellulomonas > Cellulomonas sp. KU4C. Next base: position 1,700,468 of record NZ_CP200322.1, read on the forward strand.
TTCGTCAACGAGCAGGGCATCCACAAGCCCACGTTCCACGCGATGGCCATGCTCAACCGCCTCGGCGGCACCCTCGCCCTCCAGACCGAGCACGGGGTGGTCACCCGCACCGCGGACGACGCCGTCGCCGCCGTGTTCTTCAACTACCCGGAGTCGATGGGCACCCGGTCCGTCGGCAGCGCGAGCAGCCACCTCGACGCGCGCCGGCACGCCCACGAGGGTCCGGCCCGCCGCGTCCGGCACACCGTCGCCGGCCTCCGTCCCGGCGCCGCCTACCAGGTGGAGGTGCTCGACCACGAGCACGGCGACGTCGCGCACGCCTGGCACGAGCGGGGCGAGCCGCTCAACCTGACCCGCCAGGACGTCGCCGAGCTGCGGGAGGTCGCCGACGACCTCGACCGCCGCACGATCGCGGTCGACTCCCGCGGCGTCCTCACGATCGACCTCGACCTGGCGCCCTGGGCCGTGGCCTCCGTCGCGCCCGTCGCCTGACCCCCCACCCCCTGACCCGCACCACCCCGGAAAGGACCTCTCCATGAGGATCACCCGCACGTCCGTCGCCACCGCCGTCGTCGCCGTGTCCGCCCTCACGCTCACCGCCTGCGGCGGGGGCAGCAGCGCCCCCGAGGCGGCCGGCGAGGGCAACAAGCCGGACCAGCTCACCGTCGCCGCGTGGATGGACTTCCCGCAGGACCTCCTCGACTCGTTCGAGGAGGAGTACGGCATCGAGGTCGTGGTCAACTCGTTCCCCGACGGCGCGTCCGCGCAGACCGTCCTGCGCAACGGCCTCGCCTCCGACGGCGCCGGCCTGTCCGACGTCCACCTGGTCGAGCTCGACTGGTGGACGGAGATGATGGCCGTCCCCGAGGACTGGGCCGAGCTGCCCGAGATCCCGGACCGCTGGGTCGACTGGAAGGTCACGCAGGGCTCGGTCGACGGTGTCGTCACCGGGTACGGCACCGACATCGGGCCGCTGGCCATCGCGTTCAACCAGGACATGACCGCCGCCGCGGGGCTGGCCACCGACCCCGCGTCGATGGGGAGCTCATCGGCGGCGACGACGCCACGTGGCAGACCTTCCTCGACGCCGGCCGCGAGTACGTGGCCGTCAGCGACAACTACTTCGTCGACTCGCTGACCAACGCGTTCCAGGCCGCGATCAACCTGCTCCCGGCCGCGTTCGAGGACCCGGAGTCCGGCCTGCCCTACGACCTGGCGGACAACACCGAGGTCGAGGAGCTGTTCGGCATGTTCGCCGACGCGGCCGAGGACGACATCTCCGCGGGCATCGCGATCGGCCACGCCGACTGGGGCGCCGGGTTCCAGAACCAGCAGTGGGCGACCGTCGTCACCCCCGCCTGGATGACCGGGATCATCGCCGAGAACGCCGTCGGCGTGGACGGCTGGCGGATCGCCAGCACGTTCCCCGAGGGCGGCGGCAACTGGGGCGGCTCGTTCTTCGCCGTGCCCGCCACCGGCGAGAACACCGCCTGGGCCACCACGCTCGCGGACTACCTGACCTCCCCGGACGCCGCGATCGACTGGTTCAACACGACCGGCCAGTTCCCGTCGCAGCTCGAGGCGATGTCCGCGCCCGAGATCGCCGAGGCGCAGAACCCGTTCTACGGCGACCAGCAGGTCGGGCAGATCTACGGCGAGCTCGCGGCCGCCGCCGGGGACGCCGCCGCCGGCGGGTACCGCGGGGAGAACTTCGCCGGCATCCAGACGCTCGTCACCGACGGCATCCGGCTCGTCGAGTCGGACAGCGCCACCGCGCAGGAGGCCTGGGACACCGTCGTGAGCAACTTCGAGGCCCTCGGCTTCGAGACCGCGAGCTGACCCGCCCCGGGAACACGACCGTCACGGAAGGCTCAGCCATGTCATCGAGCTCCAGCCCGCCGCACGGCGCGCGCCGCATGGGGTGGGGTCAGCGGTTCTCCCGGTGGGACATCCGGGTGTCGCCCTACCTGTACGTCTCGCCGTTCTTCCTGCTGTTCGCCGTCTTCGGCGCGTTCCCGCTGCTGTTCAACGTCGTCGTCGCCCTGCACGACTGGCACCGCCGCGCCGGCATGGGCGACTTCGTGGGGCTCGACAACTTCACCTGGGTGCTGCGGCAGCCGCTGTTCTGGCGGTCGCTGGAGAACACGTTCTCGATCTTCCTGTGGGGCGGGATCCCGCAGCTCGTGCTCGCCCTGGTGATCGCCGCGGTGCTCGACCAGAACCTGCGCGCCCGGACGTTCTGGCGGATGAGCGTGCTCGTCCCGTTCGTGGTGATGCCCGTCGCGACGTCGATGATCTTCGGGCAGGTGTTCGGGCAGTTCGGCCTGCTGGTGCCGAACCTGCACGACCTCGGGATCCTCACCGGCGTCGACTCGCCGTTCTTCCAGGACCGGCTGCTGTCGCACGCCGCGATCGGCTCGATGGTCGTGTTCCGCTGGACCGGCTACAACGCGCTGATCTTCCTCGCCGCCATGCAGGCGGTGCCGCGCGAGCTCTACGAGGCGTCCACGGTCGACGGCGCCAGCCGCACCCGGCAGTTCTTCTCCGTCACCATCCCGAGCATCCGCCCGACGATGATCTTCGTGACGCTGACCATGACGATCGGCGGCCTGCAGATCTTCGACGAGGCCCGCATGTTCGACGGCGGGGGGACCGGCGGCGGCAAGGGCGGCGCCGACAACCAGTGGACGACCGTCGTGCTCTACCTCTACAACCTCGGGTTCGGCGACTGGCAGGACCGGCTCGGGCAGGCCGCCGCCGTCGGGTGGATCTTCGCGGTCATCATCGCGCTGTTCTCCCTCGGCAACTTCCTGCTGACCCGCTCGATCTCGTCGACGCAGACCCGGTCGTCGCGGGTGACCCGGGCGCAGTACAACGCCGCGGTCGCGCGGGCGCGGGCCATCGCCGCCGGGGCGCCGCGGGAGCCCGCGCGCCCTGAGCCCGATGCCGTCGACCGGGACGTCGACGCGCCCGGGACGATCACGGAAGGAGCGAACCGGTGAGCACCGGCTTCATCGAGAACACCGCGGGCCGAGGCGCCGCCGCCTACGCCCAGAAGCGGGCCGCGCGCGGCCGGCCCGTCCGCCCCCACGAGGCCTCCGGCCGCCGACCCGGCTGGGTCACGTACGGGCTGCTCACGTTCGTCGTCATCGTGTCCGTGTTCCCGCTGTACGCGTCCGCGATGTACGGCTCGTCCACCACCCAGGAGATCGCCCGGGCCGTCGGCACGCTGCCGACGTTCTTCCCGACGCTCGTGCTGCTCGAGAACTTCGGGGAGGTCGTCTCGGCGTCGCAGTTCAACTTCTGGACCGCGTTCGCGAACTCGGTGCTCGTCGCCGTGTCCGTCACCGCGTCGACGGTGTTCTTCTCGACGCTCGCCGGGTTCAGCTTCGCGAAGCTGACGTTCCGCGGCCGCAAGGCCCTGTACGTCACGGTCATCGCGACCATGGCGATCCCCGCGCAGGTCGGCACCATCCCGATGTTCATCATGATGAACGACTTCGGCTGGATCGACTCCCTGCTCGCGCTGACCGTCCCCACGCTGGTCACCGCGTTCGGCGTGTTCTGGATGACCCAGTACCTCCAGGAGGCGCTGCCCTACGAGCTCATCGAGGCCGCCCGCGTCGACGGGGCGTCGATGTTCCGGACGTTCTGGTCCATCGCGATGCCCGCCGCCCGACCCGCCGCCGCGACGCTCGCGCTGTTCACGTTCGTCGGGTCGTGGAACAGCTTCTTCTGGCCCTCGGTGGTGATGCGGTCGCAGCTGACGATGCCGCTCGTGGTGCCGCAGCTGAAGGGGGCGTTCACGACCGACACCGGGCTGGTGATGTCGGGGGTGTTCCTCGTCGCGGCGCCGCTGCTGGTGGTGTTCGTGGTGGCGGGGAAGCAGCTGGTGTCGGGGGTGATGGCGGGGGCGGTGAAGGGGTGAGGGGGGCTCAGGGGCGGCGGTCGGCGGCGTGGTCGGCATCGGGGTCGGTCGGGACCCCGTAGAGCGGGTCGGACAGCCGGGACCAGTCGCCGAAATCCGGACGGTCGAGCCAGAACCCCGTGACGGGGGCGGCGTGGAGCTGGACCTCTTCGGCGACCGGGTTGCCGGACTCGACGTACAGGACGGAACCGCTGCCGTCGGGGGCGAAACGGGCGATGGTGTGGCCGAGGGACTCCAGACCGCTCAGGTAGAAGCCCTCGTCGTCGGGGTAGCGGTAGTCGAGGGTGGTCTCGCGCCACAGCCGGCCGTCTCGCTCGACGTAGTCGATCTGACGGTAGAGAGTCCCGGCGGGCGTGAAGAACGAGCACCGGAAGTCGCCCGTCGTGGACGCACCGATGACCCACCGCTGCCGAGGGCGGTCGTCGTCCAGGCGCTCGCGCGCGTCCACCACGCACACGAGCTCGGCGCGCTGCTCGTAGGCGGACCGAGCCCGGACCTCGTCGTACCAGCCGACGCCGGGGAACGGCCGTCGGGTGTCGCTGCTCCAACGGCCGGTGTACAGCACGTCCGACATGGCGCTCCTCAGGGGTGAACTCGGTAGATGGTGCCGTTCGGGTCACGGATGGTGATGTCGAACTGGCTCGCCCGTCCCAGCACCGTCTGCGGTATGGGAGTGGTCTGCACCGGTACCTCGAAGACCGGGCGGCCCATCAGTCCACCTCCGACCGCATGACTGCCGAGCTGTGATCGGTTGCCGGGTGTGTCCGAGATCCGGAGGGAAGGCTCGAACGGGTTGTACTTCTTCATGATCTCGTCGATGTAGCGCTTGCCCGAGACCTCGGTGATCTCGCCCAGCTGGGTCCAGCGTCGCGAGACGACGAACTCCCCGGGAGAGTAGGAGTCGAGCCGGTAGCGCGCGCCATTCGCGGCGTCGTCGATCCACACCTCGCGGGCGACGTACCGGTCGTAGTTCTGCCAGTTGAACTGCTGGCCGCGGTAGAGCGGGCGAAGCCACTCAGGTGTCGAGGATCGAGCGACGAGCTGCTCGTACATCGCCACTCGTTCCGCACTGAGTGCGGTGAGCCCGCCGCGACTCGCGCCAGTTCGCCCACCTCCGAACGCGAAGACGCTCGCCATCTGGACGGCTTCAGTCGTGCTGTACGCGTCGGCATGCCACGGGTTGTCGCTCGGGCGGAGCCAGTCCATCACGCCCGTCCCGCTGGGGCCCACTTCCGCGCACGCGTGCAAGGCCGATGCGGTGATGCGCTCGGAGTCGGCGACAGCGCGAAGCGTCGAGGCGAGCCCGAGCATCGCCTCGGACTGTGCCGGCGTCGGCCCACTGGCCGCCGAGTCATCGGGGAGGCAGCGCAACTCGGCGAGATAGCCGTCTATGCAGAGCTGCGCGCGCTGGCGTGCCTCGATCAGCACCGACGCGTGGCGGTCCAGCGCGTCTGCGGCGACCGCGAGCGTCTCCGACGCGACGATCAGGCGAGATCGGAGCATTGCGAGAGTGCCGGAGAAGCCGTCGGCAGCCTGTCCCTCCCAGGGGCCGATGTCGACGCGTCCCACATCGGACGCAGCAACGTCCAGCGAGTGACCGACGGATCGTGTGTGCGCCGCGTCGCTCTGCAGCGCAGCCGAGTCGCCGGGGATGAGGTCTGCGGCACTGGTCCCGAAGCCGATCTGGAACGTCGTCATCCGAGAGGCTCGTCGATGAGAACCGGGTCGTACTGCTCGAGCCGGCGGAACGACTCGGCGACGCTGGCATCGATCTCGTCGTAGGTGCATGCGTTCTCACGGACTCCGGCAGCGAGCTCCGCGGGCGACTCTCGGGCGAAACGCAGCCCCACCGTCCACGAGTCGAGGAAGGCGCGCGCAGCTGACTGGAGCGCGGCGTCGCCGTAGTCGGCCGTGTGGCTGAGCACAGCTGCCGTCGTCGGGCCCTCGAGGTCGGCACTGACGGCGTCGAGGCGGTCGGCGACTGAACGGAGCTTGTCCGTGTTGACGCGCATTCCCAGCACTCAGGCCCCCTCCACCTGTTGATCAGCCTGAACATGATACGAACCGAGAAGCGCCCGAGAGGCCGGTTCCGCGGAGGACGTCGATCAGGCCGGCGTCAGGCGACCGAGGCGCCCGAGCAAGCGACTCGCGCGCGGTACTGGCGCAGCGAGGGGCGATGGCTCAGAGCACGAACACGACCCCTCGGATGCGGCACTCGCTGGGGGCGGCGACGACTCCGGGTCGTTCCTCGTGAGCCACCGTGCGCCTAACTGGCGTTGTCCCTCGCGTGCAACCCGACGAGGTTGCCCGGGGACCGTGCGTCGTCCACGAGCCACGTGCCGTCCGTTCGCGGCACCCAGTGGCCGTGGTCGAGCGCCCAGTGCCACCACCCGATCCGCTCGGCGAGGGTGATGGTGTGCCCGAGCCCGCCGTCGGCTGCCCAGACGCCGGTCGGCGAGCCGGGCGCTGCGGGCTCGCGGCAGTCGACGATCACGGGTGTCGTGCCCTGGATCAGCGCGACCCACTCCCGGTGGAACCGCCAGTCCAGATCCGGTCGTGCAGGGTCGACGTCCTGGTCCCAGGTCGCCTCGTGGGCCTGCCGCGACCGCTCGAGTGCGGCTCGCAGGCCGCAGAACACGCCGGTCGGGGTCAGGCTCGGCGTGCCCCAGTCGTCCTCGTACCGCAGCCGGTCGCCGTCGTGCCACATCCACCACGCAGCCGCGTCTCCACTGAGCACGACCCCGAACTCGGCTGCGACCTGGTCGACCTCCGCTCGGGAGAGGCCGGGACGGAGTCGTTCCACGACGGGCACGCCGAGGTCGCGCAGCCGCTGCTCGAACCCTGCGAGCGCTCGCGTGACCTCGGCTGCCGTCATGGGGGTCCTCCTCAGCTCGGGTTGCAGATCGCCAGCGTCGGGACGGTCGGTGCGGACGCGGGCACCGGGACGGCGAGGAACTCATCCCCGCTCTCGACACCGCACACTGTCAGGAAGCTGCCGTACAGCCGGCCCTGGTTCTGATTCTGCAGTCCGTCGATCGCCTTGAGCGACGGACGCGGTACGGCTGCTCCACCGCCCTGCTCGGTGGCGAAGAAGGGGTACTCGTCGCAGTTCTGGCCCGGGCCGGTCGCCTGGCACACAGGGTCGCCGGCGTACCAGGAGCGGGATGACGGGTTCTGCGCTGCCGGCCGGTAGTTCAGCTGCACCCACGCGGGGTTCGACACCAGCGCCTCGGTGTCGTGCTGGGTCGCTTCGGGGACGTCCGAGCGGCCGGACATGAAGATCGGCTTGGTGGAGCACTCCTTGTACGGGTCTGCGCCGGACATCGCGTTCGTGACGTAGGTCAGGCACTGGCTGGCGACCGTGCGCGCGGTCTGGTCGTCGAGCTGGTTCTGCTCGGCGAGCCTGTGAGCGGCGCGCGGCAGCTTCCAGATGCTGCTCGGCAGCGACGGGGGGACCGGGCGGGAGGTCGGGGGTCCGTCCGGGGTGCCCACCCAGTCCGGGGCGGTCGCGGGCTGAGAGCCGGTGCCCACGAACTCCAGCGCGATCATGGAGACCACGGCCGCACCGCCGGCCTTGAGCATCGCAGCCAGCACCGATCGCAACGTTGCTCCGCTGGCCGCAGCGGCTGCCTCGCACGCGATCGTCTGGTCGCTGAGCGAGCTACCGGCCTGGTGTGTGCCGGGCACGAAGACCGACGCCTCGCACAGCTGGGTCGCGGTCACCCCGCCGACAGCCAGCGCGAGCGCGAGCTCATCGATGTCGACCTGCTGACCGACGTCCCTGATCTCGACGCCCGCCACCGACGCCTGGACGGCAGGCTGCGGGTTGGAGACCCCGACGCTGCCGGGGTTGACGCCGTTCACGCGGGTGCTCGACGTGAAGGTGTACTCGCTGGCGCCAGGACGGATGTCCTGACCGGAGGCCCTCCACGACTCGCCGTCGCCCTCGATCACGATCTGCACCGCCGTGGTCGATCCTGGACGCCACCCCCAGTCGGCCAGGGCTGCGGCGTCGACATCGACGTAGGTGCCGTCGCTGTCGAACGCGGCGTAGTACTCCATGGCGTTGACGAGGTTGCGCATGCTCGATGCGGTCACAACGTCGTAGGGCGAAGCGGCGCTAGCCGGCACCGCTCCAACCGTCACGATCAACGCCGCCCCTACTGCGGCGGCTACCACTCGGCGTCTCATGGTTCTCCCTTGAGGGGGCACCCCTGCTGGTGGAAGGACTCCGCCCCCACCGGGCCCTTCGGGCGTCGACGCTATGGCTCAGCACGACGCGAGGTCATCACTCGGTGCACGATCCCCTGATCGGGGCACGTCCCGGTGCCAGAATCACCCGCACGGATCAACCGCGGTCGGACGCGCCGAGGTGAGCGTGCGAGACGGGCTCGTGTGGACCAGGACCGCTTCAGCCGAGTCACGTGACCCGGGGACGTGAACGTCGTCGGGCACGTGGCGCTGAGCGCGCCCGAGCTGCGAGAGTGGCGCGAGGACGGGCGAGGCGGCGTGACGACCTACGACGAGCTGCTCGTGACGGTCGGTGGAGGCTACATGGCGCTCGCGTTCTGGCGTGATCTGCTGGTGTGGGCGGTGGACGTCGGACCGGATCAGGCGGACCGGGAGGCGTTCACGCGCGTGGCGCGGGCCGTGCTCGTGGCCGCGACGGAGGTGAGCGGGTACGTGGCGGACGTGAGCGGGCTGGGGGACGACGAGCGACGGCTGCTCGTCCACACCGGCACGACGGCGCGCTGACCTGGGACGGCGCGGTGGGCTAGCCTGCGACCGGTCACCGAACGGCTCGACGCCGCGGCGGTGCACCAGAGCCACGTCGCAGGGGGCGACGGGTCACGAACCTGTGCGGAGGACGGCCGGTGGCTGGGGACGTCGAGCTCGACTACGACCTCGTGGGCGGCAGCGTGAAGCAGCTCCTGAAGCTGCACGACGTGGTCGAGCAGATGCAGCGCGCCGTCGGGCAGCTGCGGGACCGTCAGACCACGGACGTGTGGCCGGATGTCCAGGGGCTCGAGGCGTTCTCGCGCGCGTACCGCGACGCGATCGACCTCAGCGAGCGCGACCTCGCGGTGCTGCGGCAGGAGCTCGCCGACGCGAGCCACGCCCTCTCGGCGAGCCTGCGCGCGCACGTCCAGCTCGACTCCGCGGAAGCCGACCGGATGCGGACCCTCCTCGCGGCGCTGGACGGGACCGAGGCGGCCCCCACCGCCCCGGTGACGCCTCCCGCCGCGACGACCGAGGACCGGGGTTCGTACTGATGAGAAGGTCCTTCGCCGCGGCCGCCGCTGCGGTCGCCCTCCTCGCCGCGGCTGCTCCCGCCTCGACCGCAGCGACGACCGACGACGGACTCTGGTATTACACCGCGACCGGCATGGACGAGATCCACCAGCGCACGACGGGTGCCGGGATCACCATCGCGATCCTCGACGACCCCGTCCGGGCCGACGTCCCCGACCTCGCCGGGACGGGCCTCGAGGTCCGGCAGCCGAGCTACTGCGCCACCGAGCCCGACGGGCCGGCAGTGCCCGCCCCCACCGGCGGACCCGCGGCGCAGCACGGGACGTTCGTCGCCTCGGTGCTCGTCGGCACTGGTGCCGGGATCGACGGCGAACCGGGTGTGCGCGGAGTCGCGCCGGACGCCTCGGTCCTCAGCTACACCGTCCGTTCGGTCTCGGACGGGACCTGCTACAACCCGGCCGGCACCGAGGGCACGGCTGACCAGGCGATCCGCGACGCGGTGGCTGCGGGGGCCGACATCATCAACGTCTCCGGCACCGTCTACCTCGGGACCAGCGCCTACGCCGACGCACTGCGGGCCGGGGTCGTCGTCGTCGCTGCGGCAGGCAACGAGGGCGGACGCATCGCCGGCGCACCCGCCAGCACGAACGGCGCGGTCACCGTCGGGACGGTGACCGCGGACCGCGAGCTGGACGCGGGGAGCCCGACCGGGCCCGAGCTCGGCGTCGTCGCGCCGGGGAGCGGCTTCCGCTGCCTCGACACCACGCTCACGGTGTACGCGCGGTGCACCGGGTCGTCGAACGCGAGCGCGTACACCTCCGGGGTGCTCGCGCTCCTGTGGTCGCTGCACCCCGACGCCACCGGCAACCAGATCCTGCAGGCGCTCGTCCACACCACGGACGGGGAGGTCCGCCAGACGCCGGTCCGGGACGACCGCTGGGGCTACGGCACGGTGAACGCCCGGACGCTCGTGGACTCCGACCCGCTGTCGTACCCCGACGTGAATCCGTTCGTCCGCGACGGTGCCGACGAGTGGCCCACGGCGGCCGAGCTGGGCGCACCTGCCACCACCGCTCCGTCTCCGACGGGCTCTGCCGCCGGTCCCGACTCGTCCCCGGGTGACGAGGCCGGGCCGGGTGCGGGGTTCGTGATCGGTGCCGTCGGGCTCGGGATCGTCCTGGTGGGGGGCGTGGTCGTGCTGCTCGTCCGTGGTCGCCGCCGTCCCGGTGGCGGGTCTGCGCCGGGAGGCACCGACGGCCAGCGCACGCCGACGCAGCACAGGGGACACCATGGGTGAGAAGGCCGACGAGCTCGGACGGACGCTCGACGCCGACACCGACGTCATGCGGATCACCAGCCAGAGCTTCGCGGAGTCGGTAGCCGATGCGCGGAGTGCGGCGAGAGCGCTGCGTGAGATCCCCCAGGACCTCGGCGTCGGTGGCGTCAGCGGCGAGGCCGCGAGCGGACGGCTCGTCGAGATCGCCGACCGTGTCAGAGCGGTCAGCACGAACCTGCAGCTGCTGCACGCGGCGGCTGACGGCGCGCAGGCCGCTGTCGCGGCTGCGCAGAAGGACTTCCGCGCCCTGCCGGACGGCGAGCTGACGTTCAAGGAGCGCGCAGCGATCGTCGCCGGCGGCACGGTCGTGCTGCCGGGGCTCGGCACCGTCGCCGCGACCGTCGCCGGCGCGATGTGGTCCGACCGGCGGGAGCAGGCGCGCGAGCGTGCGGCACGAGCCGCCCTCGCCGACCTGGAGTCGCGTGTCGGCGCCATCGCGCTGCCCACGAGCAGCGCACTCACCGGCATCGAACCCGGGTCGGTGGACACCGCGGACAAGGCACCCCAGACCGTGGGCTCGGCGCCGTCGACGGCGCCCAGCGGTGGCTACGCCCCCCGGGCTGCGGGCTCCCGAGAGGCCGTCCGCGACGACGGCGCGACGGGCGTGGTCGCGTTGACCGGTGTCGCACCGTCGTGGACGGCCCCGGTGTCGGACGGTGCCGACCTCGGCACCGGTGGCGCCACGGTCGGCGTGAGCACGGTGAACGCGCCCGGCCCTGGACACGGCCACGGATGGGGCGTCGGGAACGGTGGCTCCGGCACCGGCGGCGGGATCGTCCCCGGGACCGGTGACGGCACCTCGTCGGACGGGGCCGTCGGCGGCACCGTCACCGGGAGCAACGGTCATGGTGGGTTGGTCGCAGGTCCGACCGGATCCGCAGCCGGGGTCGCCGGCGGAGGGCCCTTGGGCGGCACCGGCGCCGGCGGGCTGGCCGGTGCGCTGACGGTCGGAGGATCTGCGCTCGGAGCGGCGGGCCTCAGCCGGCTCGCGAACGGCACCAGCACGGGCGGCGGCGGCGCGTCGGGAGGGACCGGTAGCTACGGCGGCACCGGCTACTCCGCCGGTGCAGTGCGAGGCGCCCCGGGAGGCATCGGGACGCACGGCTCGGGCCTGTCCGGCACCGCCTCGGGGCTGGGGCAGGGGACGCAGACGGGAGCCGCCGGTGCCGCTGCCTCCGGAGCGCGCCCCGGCAGCGGCATGGGCGGACCGATGGGCGGCGGCAGTGGTGGTGGGGCAGCGAAGGGCCCCAGGCGACGGACGTCCTCGGGGCTGTTGGCGCCCACGATCGACGTCGCGGAGGGCACGGCGCGCCCGGACCTCGGCGCGGGTGCCGGGGCTGGTGGGCGCGACGCGCTCAGCGCGCCTGTCGCGCTCGCGGTCGAGGACGGGGACGCGTGGTGACGGCGCGCTGAGCTGCGCGCCGAGGAGCCTGTCGGGGCGGTCGTTGACGGTCCGGCGAGGGCAGATCTACCGTCGACGGTGACCGCACCGCCCCTCCGGGCCCCCGACCCCACCCACGTCACCACGGGTCGCCGCGCCGCGGGACGACGACGTCCCAGGGGGCGGCGCGGCCGACGTGGACTGGGGGAGTCACATGCGCATGCGTCCACTCCGTCGCGGCCTGGCGGGCACCGTCGCCCCGCTCGCCGTCGCAGCTCTGCTCGTCTCCGGCGGTCCCGCGCAGGGCGCCGACGACTCCGCCGACCGCTGGGGCGGGGACAAGGGCGGCGGGCACCACGACAGCGCCACCATCGCCTCCGAGCCGTGGGGCACGACCGCCGACGGCACCCCCGTCGAGCGGTACACGCTCAGCAACCGGGGCATGACCGTCCGGATCCTCACCTACGGCGGCATCATCCAGTCGCTCGACGTCCCGGACCGGCGCAACAACCCGGTGAACGTGGTCCTCGGGTTCAGCGACCTGCAGGGGTACATCGACGACAACAACCCCGGCCCGTACTTCGGCGCGATCATCGGCCGGTACGGGAACCGCATCGCGAACGGGCAGTTCGAGCTCGACGGCCAGACGTACACACTGGCGCAGAACAACAACGGCAACCACCTGCACGGTGGCATCGAGTCGTTCGACAAGAAGGTCTGGGCCGCTACGCCGATCCAGGGCAACCGCAGCGTCGGGCTCCAGCTCGACTACACGAGCGTCGACGGCGAGGAGGGCTACCCGGGCGACCTCGACGTCCAGGTCACCTACACGCTGACCCGCGACCAGCGCCTCGAGATCCACTACACCGCGACGACGGACGCCCCGACGGTCGTGAACCTGACGAACCACACCTACTGGAACCTCCAGGGCGAGGGCACCTCGTCGATCCTCGACCACGAGCTCACGCTGCCGGCCAGCGGGTACACACCGGTCGACGCGGGTCTGATCCCGACCGGGGAGATCGCGGACGTGTCCGGCACGCCCATGGACTTCCGGTCCGCGACAGCGATCGGGGAGCGGATCCGCGAGCCGTTCCAGCAGCTGCTGTACGGGCAGGGGTACGACCACAACTGGGTGCTCGACCGGCCCGACGACGGCAGCCTGCAGCTCGCCGCGCGGCTGCGCGACCCCGACTCCGGGCGGACCCTGACGATGTACACGACCGAGCCGGGGATCCAGTTCTACTCGGGCAACTTCCTCGACGCGACCCTCGTGGGCACGGGCGGGCACGTGTACCGGCAGTCCGACGGGCTGGCGCTGGAGACGCAGCACTTCCCGGACTCGCCGAACCAGCCGCAGTTCCCGACGACGACGCTGCGGCCGGGGGAGGTGTACGACACGACGACGGTGCTGGATCTGTCGCGAGGGCGGCGGTAGGCGGCGGCTGTTCGGTGATGCGGGCCGGGTGCTGCCGACGGCACCCGGCCCGCATCGGACGGCCCTTGGAGCCGGCGGGACGCCGAAGTCCGCGCCCTCAGCAGGTTGACCGCGCCCCCGCGGCGAGGAGAGTTCCTTCGACCGTCTCGGCGGCCAACGTCGGGGAGACGTGCTCCCAGATGCGCACCACGACCCAGCCGAGCTCGCGCAGCCGGGCGTCGGTGTCGGCGTCCCGCTCACGGTTGTGCTGGAGCTTCCACACCCACCACTCGCGGTTCGCGCGGGGCAGGGTGCCGTGCTCCGGGCAGGAGTGCCAGAAGCAGCCGTCTACGAGGACTGCGACCTTCCAGCGCGTGAAGGCGATGTCGACCCGGCGACGGGGCAGCCCCTCGATGCGGGCGTGGACCCGGAAGCGACGCCCGCGCCGGTGCAGCTCTCTGCGGAGCAGCGAGCTCCGGCGCGGTCCCCGTCCGCCTGAGCGAGGAGAACCTCTGAGAGACGTCACCGCTAGGGCGAATCCGTGGCGGCTCACCGGCGACGGTGGCCGGCACCTGCTCCGCTGGACGTTCCCGCTCGTCGGCGCTCAGAGGCTCTCCTAGGTTGTCGCGCTCACGACCGCGTCGACGGGTAGCCGCAAGCGGCGCGCCTCGATCGCTTCCCGCACGCGTGAGATCGGGTTCGCGGGAGCCTCGGACACTGCCGTGTAGATGGCGCGGCCGCCACTCGTGGCAAGCAGGAGGTCTTTGTCCCGCTCGACGTGCGCCTTGATGACGTTCCACACGACGCCGACGTTGACGCCGTTCCCGAGCTGCTTGTAGGTCAGCGCGTCCCGCTGCGTGCCGAAGTCGAACTCGTCCGGCAGCCCCTGCAGGCGTGCCGCCTCGGTGGGGGAGAGTCGTCGCCGCAGTGGCCCGAGGATCGGGGTCTGGGTGATCGCCACCAGCGCCGGCAGGTGGGTCATGCGCTTCGCACGGATCCCGGAAGGGCGGAGCGACAGCACACAGTTCCACAGGGAGGTCTCATCCTGTGCCTGCCACTCGAGCTTCTGCCGGCTCTCGGGGAAGGTGCGCGTCTTCTTCAGCCACCCGGCGAGCCAGCGCGGGTCCGCCTGACGCAGGCGGTCGTACAGGTCCCAGTTCTTGCGGAGGAAGTTCGCCTTCCACGCCGGAACGTGGATGCCGCCCGGCGCCATCAGCTCGTCCCGTTCTGCCGTGGAGGCGACCCAGACGTTCGACCAGATCGGGAACCCGGGCAGGCGCCGTGCCGGCTCGCCCGCCGCGTCGGCGTCGGAGGCACGCAGCGCCAGCATGACCTGGACCCACTCCTCCCACTGGTCGATCCAGCGGATCTCGTCCTGGCTCAGGGCCGTCCCAGGGATCTCGAGCTCGGTGTCGAGCGGCAGGTCCTCGGCCAGGTCCCACTCGCGGTTCATGCGGACCTCGGGGAGCAGAGTCACCGGCTCCACGTGCGGGTCAGCGACGTGCCCGTCCGGGACGCGCGTCGCGGTGATGAACACCCGCTCCCGCACCTGCGGCGACCCACCGAACTCAGGGGCGATCTGGTGCGGTGAGAACACCGCGGAGGTCTCCGAGACCTGGTAGCCCGCCGCGCGCAGCCGCTCGATGATGACGACCCACTCGTGCACGTGGCGCGGGCCCGCGAGGTTCCGCACGTTCTCGAGCACCACGAGCGTGGGGCGGCGTTCGAGCACGACCTCCATGATGTTGAAGAACAGGGTGCCCCGGATCTCGTCCATGCCCTTCTGGGCGCCGCTCTTCGAGAACGGCTGGCACGGGAACCCGCCCGCGAGGATGTCGTGCTCGCCGACGTTCATCACCGAGTCGTTCGCGTCCTGGGTGATGTCGCCCAGCGGGTCGTGTCCCCAGTTGCGGGCGTAGACGCCGGCCGCGGCCTTGTCGATCTCGACGGCGTAGGCGTGCTCCGCGCCCAGCGCGTTGAGCGCGGCAGCGAAGCCGCCGATGCCGGCGAAGAGGTCCGCGTAGCGCAGAGGAGTCGACTGGTTCACGGGTGCTCCGTCTGGGCTGTCCTCGAACATGTGTTGCAGCTTTTCATGTTCCGCGCTGCTGCACAAGAGTGACTCGCGCAGGGCCGCGGACGCGGCACGCAGAGTGTGTCACGAACTGGGTGGAGGGGTTGTGCCAGGGTGAGCTCGTGCTCCGCGATGACGACCTGTTCTTCGTCCCCGCCTCGACGACCGCGGAGGCTGCCTCGCGCCTGTTCTCGCTGACCGGACGCCGGGACCCGGGGACGCGCGGCCCGAAGCGCGCGCTGGAGGCGCTGGCGGTGAGCCTCGGGCTGGACGTCGACCTCGCCGCCACCAACGCGGTGCTCGGCGGTCAGGTCGCAGCCCACCTCGGGACGACGTGGCGGGCGGGTCGCGACTTCACGGACCTGCAGATCACCCTCGACGGGATCAACCGGCTGCTCCTCGCGGCCACCAGCAGGCTGCGTGACCTGTCGCGCCGGACCTCAGTCGACGCGTCGGCGTACGAGCAGGTCCTGCGTGCGTTCCCAGCGTTCGAGCCCGCGCGCGGGAAGCAGGAGGCGGTGAACCGGCTGAGCGACCTCGCCTGCGTCCCCCGCGATCTGCTGGGCCCGGGCGGCAAGGAGCACCGGGTGACCTTCGAGGCACTCGCGAGCTGGGTCGCTCCTGAGCTTCCTGGAGCCCCCCGTGCCTCCGACCAAGCACGCGATGGTGCGCGCACTGTGCGAGCGGCTGGACGTTCCGTGGCTGACGACGGCGGCGTCGACAGGTCAGAGCGTGACGCTCCAGGGCCTGAACCTGCTGCTGGCTGGCGCTGAGCGGCGGTTCGGGCAGCCGTCGTCCGGCTGGGCCTCCGCGGCCGAGGAGGGAGCCGCACTCGTCAGCGCGATCTTCCAGGGGCTGCCTGATCAGTGGGACGGTCGCGAGACGGTCGAGGCCATGCGCGAGGAGGGCTCGCGCAGCTGGCGGCAGACGGAGTGGCCGGGCTTCTTCTTCGAGGAGCAGGTCCGGACGATCCTCAACCACGCCTACCCGACACCGCCGGTCGGCGGCCCCCGCCGCGCGTACGGCGCGACGGCGTTCGACTACGCCTCCGCCACCCGCGTCTGGGACGCCAAGGCGCACACCGTGCTCAAGCGCATGGAGCCCTCGGGAAGGCAGGAGGGCACAGCCTCGTCGTCCGCGATCCTCAACGACAGTGAGGCGATCACCACCTGTCTCGCAGAGCAGGGGCTGGGCTTCCTGGTGGTGGACGGCGCGGCGACGTTCGACGAGACGGGGGCCTTCGACGACTGGCACCGGCAGTACACGCGCGAGGGACGACAGGCGGTCGAGGTGAGGGCGAACGCGGGCTGGCGGCGGCGGCGCAAGCAGGCTTTCACTCCGTTGGTGCTCCGCGCTCTCTGGATCGACGGTCTGGATGACCTCAACGCCGGTGTCGCCGGTGGCTGGATCAGTCGTGAGAGGCAGGGCGCGCAGCCGGTGCGTCCCGGGCAGGAGCGCGGAGCCGGACGGCGCGACAAGTTCCACCTGAAGGTCCACCGGGCGGCACCGTGGGTGGTTTCTCAGCGGACGTGGTGAGGTCCGACACCCGGACGACGAAGGGACGCGCTCAGAGCTCAGCCCACTCGCGCTGCTGCCGGAGCGACTCCGGGGACGGCAACTGGGACGGCTTCACGGGGATCCTGACCCGTCGTCCGGCGAGCGAGGCGTAGTCGGTCGTCATCAGCCGGTCGGCCAGCAGGACCTGGAAGCTCGACTCGTGCACGGCCATGAGGCCGGTGTCCCAGAGGCGGTGCAGGTCCGCGCGGAGCAGCAGCCCGTTCGCCGCGACGTTGGTTCTCGGGCCTCGGTACGGCCGGATGTGCGCGGCTTCCAGAGTCTGGGGGACATCGGAGCCTGTCACGGCGCACCGGCCCTGGTAGGCACTGAAGACCGTCTCGCGGAAGGAGCCCTGGCCCTCGCGGACGACGACCTCCCGCAGCGCGCGCTTGCGCTCGTCAGACAGGTTCAGGGGATCGAAGACGCCGGGGTCGGCTTCCTCGTCGTAGACCGCTGCGGCAATCCGCGCTGCGACTCCTCCGTCGGTCAGGGACACCTTGGCGAGACCGCGCTGTGAGATCCCCTCGAGGACCGCCGCGAGAGCCTTGTTCGTGATGGTCCCTCCTCGGGAGCGGAAGGTCTGGGGATCCTCGTCGCTCACGAGCTCAATGAGCCCGAGGAGCAGCTCGTCCTTGTTGGCAAAGCGGCGGCGCGAGCCGTCGATCCCCAGAGCGCCTGCGACGGCCTCGAGGAAGGGCCGCTCGACGGTTAACCCTCGTGCGCACGTGAAGTGCTCGATCTTCAGTGCGTCCGAGATCGCGGACATGAGCGGACGTTCTGGCTCGCGGGCGCCCTGGCCCTTCCCTGCGCGTACGGATGCCATGGGCAGGACGGTAGCCCTTTCCCAGGGGTGTGAATGCGCGCGCGTGAGCATTTGTGGCTTTTGTCTTCAAGGTCCGAACCGCGGCGCAGCCGTGGGAGGTACGGCGGTGCCGGCGCGCGTTGCCTCGGGAACCTGGTGCTGGAGCAAGTTCTCACCGATCCGGTCTGGCTGAGTGGGCGCCTCGCCGAGGCGAGCACCGGCGCACCGCAGAGCGTGCTGTTCTCGGGGTGCCCAGCGGTTCGGTCTCTGCAACCGACTTCGACAGCGCGATCGCGCAGCGCCTCCTACAGAGGTGGAGGCTGAGGGCGAACGACGAGCGCATCGGGACGCTCGATGAGGCCGGGCGTCGTCGGTCCGGTGCCCGGGCGGCGGGGGCCGCGCGCGAGTTGTCGTCCTCGTGTGGTCCGCCAGGCGGGTGAATGGAGGCGGCTCAAGCCGGAAAGCGCCCTCCCTAGCCTCAAGCAGCCCCGCACGTGGCCGATGCCTTCGTCATCGAAGCCGGACGTAGTCCGTTCGTCTCGGCGCCGACGACGACGGAGACGACGCGCTGATGACGACAGTCCTGATCCACCCCTCGCGCGGAGCGAAAGACGGTCGCGAGAACCTCAAGAAGTCTCTCGACGCGAGGGTGGACTTCCGGTCCACGGAGCTCGGCGGGACGCTCTCGTCCGAGGAGCGCCAGGAGCTCGACCAGCGGCACCCGGACGGGCGGGCGCACTTCTGGGGAACTTACGGGTACAACGAGGCCAAGATCGCCCGAGTTCACGAGGGTGATGTCGTGCTCTTCACCGGGCAGAACGAGGTCTGGGCGATCGGTGTGGTCGGCTACTGCTTCGACAACAGCGACTTCGCAGCAGGGCTGTGGAACGTCCACCCCGACAAGGGGACCTACCGGCACGTCTACGCTGTCACGCGCCTCGAGCGCGTGAGCGTCCCCTACGCGGTAGTGAACCGCGCTCTGGGGCTGAAGGAGAACAACCACTTCCAGCAGATGGTCGTGTACGAGGGCTCGCAGGCGGACGCGCTCGTCGACGTCCTGCATCTCGCTCTACCGGCACCGCACGGACAGGACTACGCGTCGCGTGACCGGGCTCTCGCGGACGAGCTGGAGCACGACAAGCTGTCGAGCAGCCCGCTGCTCGCTATCGAGCAGGTGCACTCGACGTCAACGACCTACCAGGTTCCGGCTTCAGAGCGTGTGGTGCTCCGGGGGGAGGGGACGCTCGTGCAGTCGTACGCTTCCACGCTCCCCCCGGGCGCGATCATCGGCCGGCAGCCAAACCCCGCGGGGATGCCCGACCTCTGCATCGACTATGGAGACCACACCGAGCTCGTGGAGGCGAAGAGCGCTGCGGATCGCGCGTACGTTCGCCAGGCGCTCGCCCAGGTGCTCCACTACGGCCCCGAGCTCGAGCCGCTTCCCGACGTGGCGAGCGCGCTGTTCCCCTCGCGGCCAGCGAAGGACGACGTGGCGTTGCTTCACCGGTACGGCATCGACTGCCTCTACCGGGCTGGCGTCGACCAGTATGTCCGCCTGCCCGCCGGGGACGTGGCTCGGACGCGGCTGCGGGAGTCGTGGACCTAAGGTCACACGGTTGCAGATCGGGTGCGCGCTCGCGATGAGGAGCTGCCAGCCGCGTGCGTGAGGCGTTGACGCCGAGCCGGGCGGCGGTGCCCGCTCCGGACAGCCTCGAGGAGCGGGCGGCCGCCGCGCCCCCCTCTCGGGGCCGACACGTCGCGAAGGATCCGGGGTGCGGAGCGGATCGGTCTAGCGCCCGCGCCCGGCCCGGCCGCGCGCCGGGAACGTCGCGTCAAACTCCAGCGTGTCGACCTGCCCTCGCGTCGCGTGGAGGCCGAGCTCGACCCCGATCTTTTTCAGCCGAGCTGGCACCTCGACGTTCGTCGAGATCGAGTCGTCCCGCTTCACGGTGATCCTGACGGCGGTCGCGCCGTTGCGGAGCACGCCCTCGATCGCTGCTTCGATACCCGGCTCGGTAGGCCACCGCAGCGGTCGCGGGTCAGCGGGTGTGCCGCCCGAACCGGTGTACTCGTAGTCGAAGTGCGAGTTGCGCGTGTGCTCGCGCTTGAGGTCGCCGCCGGTCCTGCCGACGCCTATGCGCGCTCCGAGTCCTCGTGTGCGCTGACGGTGGGAGCTGCACCGGATCCACGACGCGCCCAGCGCGGTGAGCACGCGTAGCGTCTCGTTGAACTTGTCCTGGAGGACGAACTCGTCGTACTCATTGAACGGGATGAGGAACTGCGGGTAGTGCGGGTGCCGCACGTATGCGAGCCTCGCGCTGAACACATCGCGGTGGAATCGATAGGCGACGCGCCGTTCCAGCGGTTCCACGTCCACCACCGGGTCGGACTCGAGCTTCTTGAGCCCGGCCCAGTCCTCGTCTGGGCGGAACACCACCACGTCTGCCATCGAGAGACCTCTCCTCACCGCCGCGTCGGCGATGAGCTCGCCAGCTGCACGTCGTGCGCAACCTATCGCGGCGACCGTCCTGCAATCGGCGTCCGTGCGACAGACCCCGCAGGTGCGCCCGCGTTCAGCTCCGCCTATAGTCGGCTGCTGCCTGCCGCGACAGAACACCCTTCTCCCGGAGCCGTCCCCCACCCCCGACTTCCGCCAGAAGTAGCTCCGCACCTGATCCCGCCAGTCCACCGCAGACCGCCGCTGCGCCGCCAACCGCTCCCGCACCCGCGCGTCGAACCCCTCCGGCACGGCCCCGCCGACGAGGTCCCCCAGCGACTCCCACGCCGCCTCCACGCCGGCCAGCGCGTCCACCGCCAAGGCCCGCGAGTCTTAGATGTGCTGGATCACCGTCTTCCCCGACCGCAGCACGTGGGTGTACGGCACGTGGTGGAAGAACGGCAGCAGCCGTCGGGGCAGGTCTCCACGGACTCGTACACCTCGGACCACGGCGACTGCCGGTGGTGTTCGTGGTGGCGGGGAAGCAACTGGTATCGGGGGCGGTGAAGGGGTGAGGTGGACTCAGAGCCGGCGGTCGGTGGCCAGGGCACGCGACCGTCGCCGGGGTCGCTGCGCGCGCGTCTGGAAGCACTTGGCGCCGGGCGTCATGTTCAGGAGCCCCCATGATTCGCGATCGAGATCTGGTTGAGGGCGATCGTTGCCAGGCAGTAGCCGAAGACGTTGGACCACGTGTCAACGACCTCTCCGTGCAGCCAGTAGACCGGGCAGCCCTGGTCCGTTGCGGGTCCGCCACGCCAGATCACGAACACGTCGAGATCGGAGACGTGGAACGGGTAAACCGCGTCTCGCGGTGGGAACGACTCGAACGGCCCGTCCTCGTACATGACGTCGAGCAGCTGCTGAGCTGCGGACCATCGCGGACCGGCCCCCAGGTCGGCGGTCGCGAGCAGGTCGCCGTTGCCGAAGACGTCGTCCCACCCATCGATCTCGCGCAGCAAGGCCGCGTGCTGAGGATCGAGCTCGAACCCGAGGCGGTGCTCGGCTCTGGCGATGTCCTCGTCGGACGCGTGCGGCCCGGGTGCGGGCATCGGACGCACTCGCGGTGCGACGTCGCCCGCAGCGATGCGCGCCTGCAGCATCTGGCCGAGCGTGATTCCCCATCGGCGCCGGTCGATCATCCTGGACTCCGATCCTCGCTTCCTCGCCCGATGGTGCCATCCGCCACGATCAGGGAACGCCACTGCTCAGAGCACGAACACGTGCCCCGACACCGTTGCCTCGAGGGCCACGGCGAGCGCGAGGTCCCGCGCGTCGGCCCCGGGCTCCGGGCGGAAGCGCAGGCGCGGCACCAACGTCACGACGGGCGAGCCGTCGCGCCGGAACAGCACGCCGCGTCGTCCCGTGGCTGCCATCGTCCACTCCGTGCCCGGCCTGGTTCTCGGCGCGGCCCTGGCTGCCTCGGAGCGCGACCGCGGCGGCTCCTCGCCGGTGCCGATGCGGGCGCTGACGGCCTTGCCCGCCCGCGTCAGGCTGCGGGGCAGGTCGCGCAGCGGCCGGCGCAGGGCGGGCTGGTCCACCACGCCCCGCTGCGAGCCCACGGTCAGGGCGAAGCCGTGCCAGGGGAACGCCTCGAACCCGGTGGTGGTCTGCGGTGCGCCCGCGCGCTCCCGGCCGACCACGTCGAGGATCGTCACCGTGGGGACGCCGTCACCCCAGGTCACCGTGCCGTGGTCCTCGAGGGACCACGCCGCGAACACGTCGCCGAACGGCGAGGGCACGCGCAGGTGCGCCGAGGCGCCGAGCGGGCCGGCGGGGCCCTGCCCCGGGCGGAGCTGCTGCGCGATCAGCTCGGTCACCCGGGGCCTCCCGCGAGCCGGTCCCCGCGCACCTCGCTCGCCGCGGACATCGAGCCCAGTGACTCGATCGCGACCTCGTTCAACCGCACGATCCCGCGGCAGAAGTCGCTGACGTTCACCCACTGGTCGACGAGTCCGTCCCCGATCCAGAGCACCGGGTGGCCGCCGGCGGTCAGAGCGCCGTCGCGCCAGACGACGAAGATGTCCTGCGCGGACGTGTGGATCGGGTAGACCTGATCGCGCGGGGGGTAGGTGCCCGCGGGCGAAAAGAGGTAGAAGTCGTCCAGGACGTCGCCGGCGAGCGACCAGCGTGGACCCGCACCGAGGTCGGCAGTCGACAGCAGGTCGCCCATGCCGAACGCCCCGACCCATCCGTCGGCCTGACGGAGCAGGGCGGCGTGCTGGAGGTCGAGAGTGAAGCCGAGGCGGTCCTCCGCCGCGCGGATGGTGTCACGCGCGGGCCGGGCACCGGGGAGTGCCATCGGGTAGATGGCCGGGGCGGCGCGTGCGAGGGACATCCGGCTCTCGATGAGCTTCGCCCACGAGGGCGCTCCACTGCTCGGCCGTGTCCACTCCGGTGTCCTCTCTCCGCTGCCTCGACCCAGGGTGCCATCAGCAGGGCGGCCACCGGTGGGGTACCGGCGAGCGACGGGCGGCCGGGCGGGTGAACGGTGCGTCGACGGCCCGCCGGCGGTTCCGGCGGTCGTCTACGGTGCAGGCGGTGCCCGGGGCGGATCGCTCGACCTCGTGCGCCCCGCAGCCCGCCGGTACCGCCCACGAGGAGACCCATGAGACCCGCCTCCCGTGGAGCCGGCTCCCGGGCGACGACCGGCGGCAACCGGGAGGTCGTCGAGGGCGAGGCTGCCAAGGTCAGCGTGCACGTGGTGTCGGCGTGCCTCGACGCGCCGGATGGCATGGGCGAGTGACGCGGATGCGTGCGCCGCGCGTGTCCGTGTCCCGCGGCCGCCGAGGCGCCACTCCCACGGGGGTCCCGGTGACCGACGTCATCCCGGCCCGCCGGCGTCGACGGTGGCTGCGGCGTTCGGTCGTCGCCGTGGTCGTCGCGCTGGCTCTCGCCGCGCTCGCCGTCGCCGCCTCCGACGAGTGGTCGTTCCGGGGCGAGACGCGCACGGTCCGGAGCGGGGTCGACAACCGCCTGAACGGCGCGAGCGTGCTCGTCGCCGGGTCCGACGGCGAGACCGTCGTCCTGGGCGTGCGGCGGGGCGAGGCGGACGTCGTCGCCACGCTCGCCGCGGGCGACACCGTGCGCCTGGCGTGGTGGGGCGGTCTCACCGTCGAGCGGATCGACGTCGACGGCGAGCCCGGCGACGTCGGGGGAACCGCGCAGGTCCGGGTGCGCGTCGGGCCCTGACCGCATCAGCACCGGCGACGACCGAGACGGAGTGTGCGTGGACAACGTGGAGTGCGACCTGTGAGCCCTGTACCCCTCACCCCCGAGCAGTGCCGGGTGATCGGTGGTGCCCTCTCGCAGGTCGCGCCGCCGGGGTGGGTGGCGGTGGACCTGACGGTCGTCTGCGTCGGTCCGGAGACGCGCAGCCGGCTCACCGCTCGCATGCCTGACGGGCGTAGCGTCGCGGCCGGCGGCCCGGTGCCCCGTGACGTCACGGGGCTGCTCCGTGCGCTGCGGCGTGCGGCCTACCGCCCGGGCCGGGGCACGTGGTTCACCGCCCACGTCCTCGTCGAGGCCGCCGGCAGGATCGTGCTCCACGTCGACGACGACGACCCGCCTCCGCTGGAACCGGCACCGAACTCCTGGGTCGATGAGCTCCGGCGCTACCCGAGGGAGCCGCAGCACGTGCCGTCGTGGCTCGCGCAGCTCGCTCGGGGAGGGTGCGAGTGGCTGGGCGCTCGCTGGCAGGTCGAGCTGCGACCGGCCGATGCCCCGGCCCGAGCGGCGTCGTCGATCGACGCGACGACCACGCCGGAGGCGCACGTCTGGGCGGCGACCGTCGTGGAGCGCCTGTCGGCTGCGGGGATCGACGTGACGGTGCGGCAGGACGACGGCGAGGACGGTCGCGGGAACCCCACGACCTACGACGCGCTGGCGGTCACCGTCGGGCAGGGGCACATGGCGCTGGCCTTCTGGCGCGACCTGGTCGTGTGGACCGTCGACGTCTACCCGGAGCAGACCGACCGCGGCACGTTCACCGCGGTCGCGACCCGCGTGGTCCACGCCGCCCAGGAGGTCACCGGCTACTCCGCGGACCTGGGGGCGTGGGGTCCGTACGAGCGGGCACTGATCGGGGACGCTGCGCCTCCGGCGTGACGCCGTGCACGGGACGACGCACGCGACGGCGAGAGCCAGCTGCACGCTCGGGTCGACCGCGAACGTGACCACCGTCCCGACGGACACGGGCGCCAGGATGCCGACCGAGCCGGCCCTGGTAGCCCGCAGCACCGCCCCGGTCAGGAGCGGTGCATCCGTCCGGTCAGGCAGACTCGCGCACGTTCACCGACGTGTCGAGCTGCGTTCTCCAGGCCCCTGGTCGGTCAGCTCGAGGACGTGCGCGAGCGAGACCTCCTGGAGGTCGAGCATCCTCAGCCACCACTGCCGGAGGTGGGGCCATGTGTCGACGACCTCGCCCGAGAAGGAGACGACCGGGTGCCCGCCGTCGGTGACCGGTCCGCCGAGCCACAGCGCCGTGACGTCGGAGTCGTGGGGCGAGGCGTGGACCGGCACGAGCTCGCCGCGCGGCGGCCACCCGGTCGCGTCGCCTTCAGCGTAGAAGACGTCGAGGGACGCGTTCGCGTCGGTCCACAGCGCGCCCTGCCCGAGGTCGTGGGTGCCGAGCAGGGTGCCGCTCTGGAACGCCGACTGCCACCCGTCGACCAGCCGGAGCAGTGTCTCGTGCTGCGCGTCGAGCGGTCGACCGAGCCGTTCTGCCGCGGCGGCGATGCTCGCAGGATCGGCACCCCGCCCGGGCGCGGTGTGCGGGAACGCGGCGGGAGCAGCCTGCGTCAGCTTCGCAGACGCCCTGACCATCTCGTCCAGCAGCGTCTCCCACCTCGGGGAGGCACGAAGCGGTCGCATGCAGGACCTCGTTCGACTCGGGCTGGTCCCGGCAACCCGACACGGGACCGAGGACATCGTAGGCGCGGCGCGCGCGGTGCCTGATCCGGTGCTGACCGCCGCACGACTCTCCATCAGCAGCTGCCCCACAGCCCGGCCCCGGCGTCCTGTGCCGTGGTCTCCGCCTCGGCCAGCGTCGCCTGGTACGCCCCGGGGACGTCGTACGTGTACTCCCGCGCGTACCCCTCCGCGACGAGTGTCCGGTTGACCATCGTCGCGTCGTCCAGCCAGACGTAGGCGAGCGTCCGCCCGTACTGGTCCACGGCGCCCTGCGTGGGGTCGGCCTCGAGCCAGACCGAGCGGCCGGACGCGAGCTCGGCGGTGCGTGCGGACGCCTCCGGGCCGAAGCACTCGACCGGGCTGTCGGGCTTGACGCTCTCCGGGGTGTCGATCCCGAGCAGCCGCACGCGTTCCTCCGTGCCGTCGCGCAGCACGATCAGCGTGTCGCCGTCGACGACGCGACCCACCGGGAGGGGGCCCGTGGCCGAGGCCGGCCGCGCGACGGGAGCCGCCGGAGGTGGTGGGACGTCCGCCGCGTCGGTGAGCTGCCACCACGTGACGGCCCCCGCGACCGCGACGACGACCAGGACCGCCGGGCCGCAGCCGCTGCGTCGGCGCGTCATGCGTCCGCCGTCGTCTCTGTGCTCGTCATGCCTCTTCCCGATTCGCCCGGCGCGCTGCCCCTACGACGGGCAGGCTAGGGCGCGCCGGAAGGTCCGCGGTGCTGAATCGCGAGGCGACGTCGCACGACCGGGTGATGCGCCGCCACGAGATCGCTGAGGCGGCGTACGAGGCGGCCCACCCCGGCGCGACCTGTCAGGAGGCGCACGTGCACGCGAACACGATCGCCGGCTGGGAGTCTCTTCTCGAGGAGGCACGGCGCGAGCAGTGCGTGAGCACGAGAAGACCGGGACATGGCCCGAGTGGGCCTCGATCTTCACAGGTTGATGCCACGGACGCGCGACGCACATCAGCGCGCTGGTACGAGCCGCGGGTTCGGCAGGCTTGGCCAGTATCGGTACCCGTTCACGGACCCACGTTCACTCCGACCACGAAGGACGTCCCATGACACGCCTCGATGGTCCTCGAGCTGTCCCCAGCGTGTGCGCGCTCCTGCTCCTGGCCGCCTGCTCGGCCGGCCCGAGCCAGGGGGAGCGTCAGGCAGCCTCGGACGCCGCAGCGTCGCAGGTCGAGTCGGTCGCCGACCAGGTCGTCGACGAGCTCGTGCGGACGTACCCGGGCTCGGAGTTCGCCCTCGAGCCTGCGGGATCATCGGGCTACCAGCACTGGAGCGACTGCGACAACCTCGTCCCTCCCGCCGACGGTCCGTCGAACGTCCAGTGGATCGCCCGCCGGTCGTTGGTGGTCGAGCCGCAGCAGGAGACGTTCTCTCTGCTCGCTCCGGTCGTGGAGGCGATGCAGGCGGACGGCTGGGCGACGGTGACGGCTCGTGCCGATCCGGATCACGTGGTCGTCCTGGAACGGGACGGGTACGCGTTGACGATCGGCGGCGATCTCGAGGTCGACGAGGGGCGCGTCTCCAAGGTGGGCCTGGACCTGGTGTCCCCGTGCATGGCTGCGCCGGACGGCCTCGGAGCCTGACCGGCTGCGGCGCCCGCTGGACGGCATCGGGCAGAGGGTCGGCGTCGGAGGGCGGAGTCAGCACGCTCGTCGTGAGCCCATCGCGGCGGCGGTCGTCCCGTCGGTGGAGCCGGGACAGCCCCGGTGCCGGCGACGATATCGTCGCCCGAGCACCTAGCCGCGACCAGTCACCCGGAGGACGGACCCGTGAGGTCTCTGCTGTCGAGCCGCTGGCTCTGGCCGGTCGCGGCGAGCCCCCTGCTCCTCATCGGCGTGCTGGTCGCCGTCGGCGGGGGGATGCACCGGCTCGTCGCCGGAGCGGCGCTGGTCCTCGGGTGGGGTGTGACCATCCCGTTCGGCGCGGCCGAACGCAGGTGGCGGGCGAACCCCACGCCGCAGCTGCAGCTCCTCGCCGCCGGGTGGGCGCTCCTCGTCGTCGTGGTGGTCGTCGGCGGGCTGTGGTGGGGAATGTCACTCGACGCCGAGGCCTGAGGCATCTCGTCGAGACGTCCCGCTCCCGGCGGCTCCAGCCCCGGACCATCCCCCGTACGGCACAGCCCGAGCAGCACCACCCGGAACTGCCCCGCCTGCCACGCCACCGTCACCACCCCGGGCACGGCCCGGACCCGTCCTCGTCCACGGCCCCGAAGTCGTGCAGCACGAGCCGCACCGCGCAGGCCGTCACGGCCGCGATGTTCACCACCCCTCTCCCGGTGGACCACGTCGAGAATCGTCACCTCGAGTACTCGATGATCAGGCGAGGGCGGTCATCCCGGGGGATGCGTCTGGCGGCTCGCCGACGCTGGCTACCGGTCCCTCGGCAGTCACCCCTCGGGCGAGTTCCGCACCTCCCGATCGAAGTCGGCGGCGCTCATCCCGGGAGTCAGGTCGACCTCTGCCGTGAGGCCGGAGTAGAACGCGACGACCCGGGGACCGTCTACTGGCATGAGCGTCCGCAGCCAGACGGCGACGTCGGTGTTCTGGTCCGGCGTGCCGTCCAGGTTGATCGAGGAGAAATCGTGCGTGGCGGTGATGGAGAAGCCGGGCCCCTCGGCGATCACGTCGAGGCGCAGTGCGATCGTGCGCGGGTCCTCGTCCACCACGCGAACGCCGTCCGGCCAGCGCGCCTGTGCCGCCTGCAGCAGCACGTCGGCGGTCAGTGGCAGGGGGAGCGCGTCGTCCTCGCACGCGATGATCAGGTCCTGGAGCACGGCTCTCCTCACGAGTTCGTGGGCGTAGTACACCTCGATGTCGACCCCGCAGGGGTACGGCGTGCACCTCTATCCCCTCGGTCACCGCCCACATCACCGGTAGGCGTCGGCCCGGTGCGAGATGCGCACGATCAGCAGCACGCGCGCGTCTTCGTCTGCCTGGAACAGCACGCGGTAGTCGCCCCGACGCGCGGACCGGAGACCTTCGAGCTCGTAGCGCAACGGCTTGCTCATCCGAATGGGGTTGGTCGGGAGCGTTCCCGTGATGAACTCGACGACGGCGGTGGCGATCTTCTCCGGCATGCGGGCGAGGGATCGCTCGGCGGGCGGGGCGACCTCGACCCGCCAGGGCTCCTCCGTCGTCATCGAGGCGGAAGGCCGTACCGGGCGCGCAGGTCGCCACCGCTGGTCGTGGTGCCGCTGGCCGCGGCGGCACGGGCCTCGGCGATGTCGTCGCGCACACCGGCTGAGCTCAGCCAGACGAGCGTCTCGCGCAGCGACTCTAGGTCGTCCTCGCTGATGAGGACTGCGGACGCGCGGCCGTGTCGCGTGATGCGGATGATCTCGTGCTCGTGCTCGGCCTCGTCCACGAGTGCGGAGAGCCGGTCCTTTGCCTCGCTGAGCGCTACGGTCTTCATGACCTGATTCTAGCCGGAAGAGTAGCCCGATGCTAGCCTGAGATCTGGCCGAAGATGCTCGGCGGAGGTGTGCACCGCTGCGCCCACGGATCAGGCGGGGGTCGCCTCCTCGCCGACGTTGCTCGTGTCGGTGTCGGCACCGGCACCGGCATCGGCGGCCGGAGGGCTGCTGTCGCCGCGCTTGCGACGAAGCGCCGCCCCCACCGAGCCGGCAGCGCCGACCGCAGCGCCTCGGACCGCAGCCCCGGCACCCTTCACCGCCGTGAGCGCCCGTGCCTCGTCGGGGATCCCGTCGCCGTCGAGGTCGACGGACCGGAAGGCCTCGGTCGCCCTGGACACCGTGCCCCACACCTCCTCGCCGAAGTCGAAGACGTTGCCGGCGGCGGACTGCAGCGCGACGACGGCGCGTGACGGCTCGGCGGGGGCCTTCTCCGGCTTCTCGAACTCCACGAGCGTCGCCGGGAACGCCGCGACGGGCTCGGGGAACGCGATGCGCGCGGCCTTCACGACATCCCGGCCGAAGGTGAAGCTTGCCGACGCCTCCGATGAGCGCCCCGACCCCGAAGGGCACGGCCTTCCCGAGCGTGCCGGCCCCGAGCTTGCCCCCGACCTTCAGCGCTTCGCGGGCGATCACCGTGAGCACGGGCGCGAGCGCGGAGTCCGGGAGCTGCTGGGTGAGCACCTCGCCCCACCCGTCCGGCATCGCCTTCCCGACCACGCCCGCGGCGAGCGTGCGCGCCTCACCGGTGTCCGCTCCGGGGATCGCGTCGAGGACCAGCTTCGCGACCTGGCTCTGCGACTTCTCACCGAGCAGCATCCCGAGCACGAGCGGCTGAGCGCGGGCGGTGTCGCTCACCTCGATGCCGTTCAGCTCGGCGACCGCGAGGACGTAGAGCGCGCTCGTCTCGTAGAAGAACAGCAGGTCGGCGACGCCGAGCCCCAGGGCGATGGGGATGCCGACCCCGGGGATCGCCGCCGAGGCACCGACCCCCGTGCTCGTGGTCGTGACGGTCGCGACGTAGCGGCGGTCGAGGTCCTTCAGGATCTCGCCTGCGGACGCCTCCGGCTTGTCGCGACGCAGGGAGCGGAGGTACTCCAGCACGACCGGCCGCTGCACGGAGATCGCCTTGTAGATCTGCGCCTGGAAGCCCTCGGCCTGCACAGCCTCCTTGGCCGTGGCGGCGACCGTCTCGGGCGACAGAGCGGTGGACTTCTCAGGCAGTGCAGCGTCGGCCATCGTGCTCCCCGTTCGGCTCCCGGCACCGCGCCGGCACGGTGTGCAGGCTAGGACGGTCGCGCACGCCGCGTGGCGGAATCGCCCGCGCTCGACGAAGTGACCGGGTGAAGCGGGGCCGGACGGACGATCCAGGTCCGCGCTCCGCCCGGCCATCTCGCGAGCACGGAACCGCATACGATCAGCCGGGCCTCGTCCGACACGCAGAATCTCGAGCCCCGCATCCGGGAGAGGTGATCGATGACTGACCCGCAGATCGCCGAGACGTTGCGGCTGGCCCGGGCGGAGTGTCTCTCGAAGGGGTTCCTGGAGGGCCTCGATTTCCACGTCGAGGGGTTTCCGGCCAGCCTGAGCAGCGAGTACTGCGAGCTGGGCCATGCCGACGGGGCCTACGAGGTCCGGTACTGCGACATGGGGGAACGGCGCGTGCTCACGCGTACCGCCTCCGCTGACGAGGCGCGGACGGCGTTCGTCGACGAGGTCGGGGTGCTCGCCGCCGATCGAGGTCACGGCTCCGCGGCAGCTCGGCCGCCCGAGAAGTCGTGGGTCGTCGGGCTGACGGACGAGGAGGCCATGGCGGAGTACAAGCGTCGGTACGGGCTGTCCTGAGAAGCCCGTGTCGCACGGACGTCCGCACGTCCTCCACTAGGCTCGCGGCGGGGGTGGCAGATGCCAGGGGAGTTCACGCGCCGCCTGCGGGCGGTCGTCGCGCTGGCCGTTCTCAGTGCGAGCATGACGGCCTGCGTGCCCGGCTCCGGCTCGGCCGGCCCGACACCCACGGGGAGCACCGTGTCGACCGCATCGCCGGCCAAGGCCGGCACCGGCGAGGTCCGCCACGACCTCACCCCGCTCACGGACCGGAACCCGTCGCTCACGGGGGCGCCGTCGGCAACCTGGATGAGCGGCACGCTCGGGGACGAGCGGGCGCCCGGGCCGTCGCCCTACTGGATCGACGCCGTGGTCGAGCTGCCGGCCGGCAGCGCCGACGCGCTGCGGACCTCCTTGGAGCTCCACCCTGCGGCTGAACGGCCCGACGTCGTCGGTGGCCTCGCCGAGGCGATGCCGGACGGCGTGCTGCTGACCGGGACGGCCCTCGACGACGCGTTCGCGTCCGGCGGCTGGAGCACGACCGCGTACCTGGAGGACGACGGCGACCGCGTCGTCCTGCTGATCGTCGGCGAGTAGGTGGACCGCATCGTCCTCCGGCGAGCCGCCGCGCAGCACGCGGGGGCTCGGTCACCCGCGAGGATGTCCCGGTGACACCCCCGACCCCGTGCGCGCACTGCACCGCCCTGGCCCAGCGCCACGAGCACGAGCCGCTGATCGTCGACGACGCCGCGACCTGGACCCGGCTGTGGCGCTGCTCGCGGTGCAGCACCCTGTGGCTGGAGGGCGACCGCCTGGCCACCCCGATCAGCGAGGCGGACGCCGACGCGCGGGGGCGGTGGCGCGACTACGACCGCTGGATCGCGACGTGGTCGCCCGGATGCCGACGGGGCACGGCATCGTCCTGAACCCGGGCCACGACGTGGGACTGGAGATCCTGCCGCAGGCGATCGGGACCATCACGGAGCGACTCCGGCAGCTGGCGGAGCACGACCGCCGCTGACCCCCCCGCCTCACCCCCCGACCAGCCCCCGCACCACCCGGCTCACCGGGATCGCCCGCGCCCCGAGCACCACCTGCAGCTGCCCGCCCTGCGTCACCACCATCACCACGTCGCCCACGCCGCGCACCCCGTCGGTGTCCACGACCCCGTGGTCGCGCAGCACGAACCGCAGCCGCGACGCGCACGCCGTGACCGCCTCGACGTTCCCGGCCCCGCCGACCAGCCCGAGCAGCTCGGCGCCGAGCTCCGCGTCGGTGCTCACGACGCCCCCACCGCGCCGGCGAGCCGGGACACGTGCAGCGTCAGGTACAGCACCTCGTCGCCGGTGACCGTCCACGCGTACCGCTCGCTGAGCAGCTCCTGGATCGCGACCGCTGCGGCGTGCGCGGCGGGGTTGGCCCCGCGCACCGCGTCGAGCAGCACGCCCTGCATGTCGGGCGGGGCGACGCCCTGCTGCTGGCGGACGAACAGGTACCGCAGGTGGGTGATGAACCGGGCGACGTCGATGGACTCCTCGTCGACCTCGATGCCGAGCCGGGTCCGCACGATGCCGAGGACGGCTCCGAACACCTCGGTCATCTCGACGGTCCGGGACAGCTCGCCGGCGCCGAACTGCGCGTTGACGAAGTGCAGCGCGAGCGGGACGGCCTCGAGCGCGGGCAGGTCGACGCCGGTGGCGTCGCGGACCATCGTCAGGGCCTCGCGGGCGAACGCGACCTCGCGGGGGTAGAGGTGCAGCACCTCCCACTGCAGCGGGTAGGTGATCTGCACGTCCTGGCGGGCCCGCTGGAGCGCGAACGAGATGTGGTCGGCGAGCGGGACGACGACGTGGCCGGTGATGTGCGGGCCGAGGCGCTCGCGGGCGGCGGTGACGATCCGCTCGGTGAGGTCGATGTCCTCGGCGGGGATCTCGTCGACGAGGGCGACGATCCGCTCGGGGGTGGTGCTGCCGCCGGCGACGAAGGTCCGCTCGACGACGTCCTCGCGCACGGCGTCGCCGGGGCGGACCTGGAACGCCAGGCCCTTGCCCATCAGCACGACCTCCGTGCCGGCGTCGTCGGCCGCCAGCAGGACGTTGTTGTTGAACACCTTGGTCACGCGCACGCGTGTGCTCCTCTGCCGTCCCGGGCGTCGGCGCCCGGGTGTGCCGCCGCCCCGGACCGGGTCCGGGGCGGCGGCGTCCTTGTTCGTCCTACCAGGTCTGCCTGCGGGCGTCGAGACTCAGATCGTCACCCGCAGCAGGGCGTCACCGGTGCCGACCTGGCCCTCGGCGGCGGTCCGGACCTCGGCGGGGTCGGCCCCGCCGGTGACCACGACGACCGTGCTGGTGTCGTGCCCGGCGGCGCGGACCGCGGCGAGGTCGACGTCGGCGAGCAGGTCGCCGGCCCGGACCTGCGCGCCGGTGGCGACGGCGGGGCTGAACCCGGCGCCGCCCATCTGCACGGTGTCGATGCCGACGTGGATCAGCAGCTCGACGCCGGTGCCGGTCCGCAGGCCGTAGGCGTGCGGGAGGACGGTCACGACCTCGGCGTCGACGGGGGCGACGACCCGGCCGTCGCTGGGGACGACGGCAGCACCGGCGCCGAGCGCGCCGGAGGAGAACACCGCGTCGGGGACGGCCGCGAGCGGGACGACGGTGCCGGCGACGGGGGCCAGGACCTCGAGCACCCGGGTCGCGGTGAGCGTCGCCGTGCCGCCCGACGAGACGGGGGCGGTGTCCTCGGCGGGCGCGGGCGTGGGCCGCGCGGGGGCGGTCGCGGCGGGCGGGTTGGGGATGTCCGTGAACCCGAGCACGAGGGTGAGCACGAACGCGATCGCGATCGCCAGGCCGCTGCCGAGCAGCTGCATCCCGAAGCTGCCGATGCCGATCGTCGAGGTCAGCGTGATCGCGCCGGGCAGGATGAACCCCTCCGCCGCAGAGCCGCCGGCCGCGGCGATCGCGCCGCCCACCGCGCCCCCGAAGCACGCGTAGATGAACGGCTTCTTGAGGCGCAGGGTCACGCCGTAGATCGCGGGCTCGGTGACGCCGGCGAGGAACGCCGAGACGGTCGCGGGGCCGGCGACGCCCTTGAGGTCGCGGTTGCGGGTCTTGAGGAACACGGCGGCGGCGGCGCCGGACTGCGCGAGCACCGCGGGGAACAGCGCGCCCATGAGCGGGGAGTAGCCCTGGCTGACGATGTCCTGGAGCATCACCGGGACGAGGCCCCAGTGGACGCCGAAGATGACGAACACCTGCCACAGGGCGCCCATGATCGCGCCGCCCGCGGCGGGGCTCAGGTCCCACAGCCAGTTGACGCCGGAGGACAGGCCGCGGCCGACCAGGTCGGAGACGGGGCCGATCGCCAGGAACGTCAGCGGGACGATGACGAGGATCGTCAGCATCGGGTTGAGGAAGTTGCGCAGCGTCTCCGGGAGCACGCGGGTGAGCAGCCGCTCGACCTGGGACTGGGCGTAGACGGCGAGGATCGTCGGGATGACCGCCGACAGGTAGCTGATCATGACGACCGGGATGCCGAAGAACGTCAGCTCGCCGCCGCCGGACGCGAAGGCGTTCAGCGTGACGGTGGCGCCGTCGGGTCCGGGGACGACCGCGATGGTCGACGAGTACAGCAGCGCGCACGCGATCGCGACGGACACGTACACGTTGGCCGTGAACTTCTTCGCCGCGGTGATCGCGAGCAGGATCGGCAGGAACTGGAACACGGCGTCCGCGGCGGAGAACAGGATCGCGTACGACGACGTGGCCGCCCAGTCGGGGGAGGCCTTCACGACGACGGCGAGCAGCGCCTTGAGCAGGCCGGTGCCGGCGAGCACCCACAGGAACGGCGTGAAGATGCTGGTGATGAGGTCGATCGCCCGGGCGAGGAACCCGCCGGACGAGGCGGCGGCCTCGGTGGCCACGCCGCGGGCGTCGATCGCCTGGTAGACGTCGGCGACGGTGTTGCCGATGACGACCTGGAACTGCCCGCCGGCCTCGACGACGGTGATGACGCCCGGGGTCGCCTCGACGGCGGGCCGGTCGGCCAGGTCCCGGTCCTTGAGCCGGAACCGCAGCCGGGTCGCGCAGTGCGTCACCGACGCGACGTTGTCCGCGCCGCCGACGCCGCGCAGGACGTCGTCGGCGATGGTCTGGTACTTGCTGGCGGATGCCACGATTCCTCCTCGAACCCGTGTCCACGCCGGCTGGAAGGTGTCCCCGGGCAACAAAAAAACCCGAGTCGGCGGAGGCGGGGCGTGAATGCCCTGCTCGTCCACGACTCGGGTTTTGCCTGTCGCCAGTAACAATCCCGGTCCTGCGCGGTCGCCGATGTCACGGTGACTGGCGCAGAACCTAGGGGTGCCGGGCGCGGCCTGTCAAGGCCAGTTCTGGAGCGGGTCCTCGGGCGGGGTCGGTCCGCCTTGACGCCCGGGCATGGCCGCGGGTAGGAATGGCGTCGTCCCCCAGGATTGTGACTGACCCGATCAGGCAAGACCTGCGATGCGCCGGCGTTCCCCGCCCGGTGCGCGCAGGTCTTTTTTGTTGCCCGGACCAGGCGCTCGACCGCACAGGAGCTGCTCGTGCCGCACCGCACCGTGACCATCGCGACCACCACCGGGCTGCACGCCCGCCCCGCCGGAGCCTTCGCCCGGGAGGTCGCCGCGACCCGGGTGCCCGTCCGCATCGGCCGACCCGGCGCCGAGCCCGTCGAGGCGGCGAGCCTGCTGCTCGTCATGGGCCTGGCGCTCCAGCACGGCGAGGCCGTGGAGATCAGCGCCGAGGGCGACGGCGCGGACGCCGCGCTCGACCGCCTGGCCGACCTCCTCGCGACCGACCTGGACGCCGTCACCGCCTGACCGGCGGACCCCCACGCAGCCGCACCACCGTCCCGCACGCAGAGAGGCGTCACCGTGACCAGCACCGACACCCCGTACCCGCCCGGATTCCTCTGGGGCGGCGCGACCGCCGCCAACCAGGTCGAGGGCGCCTACGACGAGGGCGGCAAGGGCCTGTCCATCCAGGACGTCATGCCGCGCGGCCTGATGGCCCCGCCCACCGACGGCCCCACGCCGGACAACCTCAAGCTCGCGGGCATCGACTTCTACCACCGGTACGCCGACGACATCGCGCTGTTCGCGGAGATGGGCTTCGGCGTCTACCGGTTCTCGATCGCGTGGAGCCGGATCTTCCCGCGCGGCGACGAGGCCGAGCCGAACGAGGAGGGCCTCGCGTTCTACGACCGGGTGCTCGACGAGTGCGAGAAGCACGGCATCGAGCCGCTGGTGACGATCTCCCACTACGAGACGCCGCTGCACCTCGCGCAGACCCTCGACGGCTGGGTCAGCCGCGACATGGTCGACCACTACGCCCGCTACGCGCGGACCCTGTTCGAGCGGTACGGCTCGCGGGTGCGGTACTGGCTGACGTTCAACGAGATCAACTCGGTGCTGCACGCCCCCCTGCTCAGCGGCGGCATCCTCACCCCCAAGGACCAGCTCACCCCGACCGACCTGTACCAGGCGATCCACCACGAGCTCGTCGCCAGCGCGCTCGCCACGAAGATCGCCCGCGAGGTCGCCCCGGACGCGCAGATCGGCTGCATGCTCATCGCGATGCCGACGTACCCGATGACGCCCGCCCCGGCGGACGCGCTCGCGGTGATGCACGCCGACCACCTCAACCTGGCGTTCGGCGACGTGCACTGCCGCGGCGAGTACCCCGGCTACCTGCTGCGGCACCTGCGGGAGATCGGCGTCGAGCTGGACGTCACCGACGAGGACCGCGCGACCCTGCGGCACACCGTCGACTTCGTGTCGTTCTCCTACTACATGAGCGTCTGCGAGACCGCCGACCCCGAGCTCCGCCAGGCCGGCGCGGGCAACATCATGGGCGGCGTCCCGAACCCCACGCTCCCGGCGAGCGAGTGGGGCTGGCAGATCGACCCCGTGGGCCTGCGCGTCGTGATGAACCAGTTCTGGGACCGCTGGCGCAAGCCGCTGTTCATCGTCGAGAACGGCCTCGGTGCCAAGGACGAGCTCGTCGAGGTCGACGGCGTCCCGACCGTCGTCGACGACTACCGGATCGCGTACCTCAACGACCACCTCGTCCAGGTCGGCGAGGCCCTGCGGGACGGCGTCGAGGTGCTCGGCTACACGACCTGGGGCTGCATCGACTGCGTGTCCGCCAGCACCGCCCAGATGAGCAAGCGCTACGGGTTCGTCTACGTCGACCGGCACGACGACGGGTCCGGGACGCTGGCCCGGCACCGGAAGAAGTCGTTCGGGTGGTACCGCGAGGTGATCCGGACCAACGGGGGGAGCCTGGTGGGCTGAGCACGATCGCCGCCGTCCGAGTCGTCAGCGCCCGTTCAGCCGGGAGGCGGCGGCTCGGGCGCTGCGCGCCTGGGTGACGTGCGGGGCTGCACGTGGTCGACGGCTCTCGAGCCGCGCGGGATTTTCGTGTACGTTATTTGCATGAGTGAAGAGCCGATGGTGCACGGGACCATCCACGGAGTCCCGATCGACGACGCCCAGGTCCAGGCGTGGGCCGATGAGGCCGAGGCCGGGTACGACCTCCCGATCACCCGGCGACGTGGACGACCGGCAGCGGGGCGCGGCCCGGGACGTCCGGTGACCGTCCGCCTGGACGACACGCTCTTGGCCGCGTTGACCGAGCGGGCCAAGGAGGAGGGGCTCACCAGCCAGTCCGACGCGATCCGCGCGGCGGTCCGCTCGTGGACGCGGATCGCGTGATTCTGCACGATGCGGCGCGCAAGCACTTCGCGCGGGACCACCTCGACGACGACGGCGTCCTCCATGCGTCCGAGAACGTCATCCACCGTGAACCGCTCGACGACGAGGACGACCCTCGGCGGTGGCTGCTCCTCGGGTACGACCGGGACGTGCGCATCCTGGAACTCGTCGTCCTCGTGTTCGACGATCCGGCGCGCCGCCCGCCGCTGGTCATCCACGCGATGAAGGCCCGCCCGCAGTACCTGGCCCTGCTCCGCTGACCGCGGCAGGTCGTTCCCCGCCTGCCTTGGTACGCGTGACGACCGCGTGTCCAGCACCGGCATCGTCGCGAATGGACTCGGTGCCAAGGACGAGCTCGTCGAGGTCACGGCGTGCCGACCGTCGTCGACGACGACCGGATCGTGTACCTCTCCCGGGTGCTGCCGTCGACGACGGCGGAACCGCTGCGGTCGACCGTGTGGACAGCCCGATCGCCTGGGCGCGAGGTTGAGATCCCCATGCCTCCGGGGACTCGTTCCTGGTCAAAGACCTCGAGACCGACCCGCGAGGTGTCGTTCGCCCCGAGGTGGAGGAGTGTTGTGAGCGACGAGATGGAACCGGCGGGTCCCGCATGGCGTGCACTCAGCCCCGCCGAGAAGCAGCGTGTGTTCTCAGAGTGGGCCGCGCGGCGTGAGGCCGAGCTGGCGGAGGTGTACGGACCTGTCCGGGACGACGAGCTCGGTCTGAGCAAGGCGCGGGTGCCGATCGCCGGCGAGGTGACGGGCCGCCTGCGCGCGGACGGGACCATCGAGCCGGTCACCCGAGCACCGGGCGCACCGATGGGTGTCGCGCCCGAGCGGCACCGCGACGACCCCCGTCGCCATCGCGACCGACCGGAGCGTCCCTGAGCATGCCCGGTCCCGCCCACGCCTTTTCTCAGCGCGATGGAGAAGCTGCCCCGGTCGAGGGCGTCGACCTCGGGCCGCGTCAGTCGGCCCGACGTCCGAGCCGCGACCGGAGCCGGTCCAGCATCGCCAGCCCCGCTGACCAGTAGCCGGCGGTGTTCGGCCACGCGCCCAGCAGCTCGTCGGACAACCAGAACACCGGGTGCCCACCGTCGGTGACGGGGCCCGAGCGGTCGACCACGAACACGGCCCGCTCGCACACGTGCACCGGGTAGATCCCCTCGCGCGCGGGAAACCCGGGCGGCGCGCCGTCGTCGTAGAAGGCGTCGATCGCGGTCCACCCGCGATCCCAGCGCGTGCCCGCTCCCAGCTGGTCGACCGCGAGGAGGTCGCCGTACGCGAAGACGTCCGGCCAGCCGTCGACCTCGCGGAGCACCGCTAGGTGCTGGGCGTCGAGCGGGAAGCCCAGCCGCTGCTCCGCGGCGGCTACGCGGTCGCCCGTCGCCGGGGCGCCCGGCACCGTCTCGGGGAACAGGTCCGGAGCGGTCCGGGCGAGCGCGGTGCGACGTGCTCGCATCTCGCCGACTAGGGCGCGCCACGGCGTCGGCTCGTCCGTCATCCAGGTCTCCGATCTCGGCCGGTCAGCGCCCGAGCAGCCGGGCGGCGACCGACTCGGGCGGTGTGTCCAGCGCCGAGACGGGGTACGTCCGTCGCTGGGAACCCGGTCCGCGGAGCACCAGCTGCTCGCCGACCACCGGCACCGTCCGTACCTGCACCGCGGTGAGCGACCGAGGCCAGACGGCAGCCGGAGCAGTCCCGAGCGCGGAGTTGGTCGACGGCAGCGCGGCGACGTGGACCTCATCCCCGTCCACGGTGAACGCGATGTCACCGAGCACCGCGGGCCTGCGATGCAGCAGCGTGCGCCGACCCCGTCGGACGAGTGCGACCGGCACGATCAGGACGAGGAGCAGGAGCAGGCTCCGCGGCGCGAAACCCTCGCTGAGGTTCGCCGCCACCCACGGCACGAGCAGCAACGCCGAGATCAGGACGGCGAGTGCGATCGCGGCCTTCCCACGCCGTGCGAGGCCGCGCGCGGCACGCCGCTCGAAGTCCCGCAGTGCGTCGTCGTGGAACCTGACGACGAGCGGTTCATCCACGCGCGGGCTCCGTCCTGGGTCGTGCGGTGGGTCGGCCGGTCGGCCGAGGCTCGGGACATCGTGGCAGATCAGCGGGCCGGTCCAGGGCTGACCGGCGACGACCTGCCCCCCGCAGACAGCTCACCCGCAGCCGCCGGGCCGCTCCCGGGCACCCTTGGTACCGTGACGCCCGCGTGTCCAGCACCGGCCCCGGGGGAGTCATCGACGTGAGCAGCACCGCAGCATCGAGCGGCGTCGTCGCCGTGCGCGCCCTCGACCCGGCCGCGGGTGGCGCCGTCGTCGCGCGCCTTGACCGGGGCACGGGCGTCCTCGACCCGGTGCGCCACTCGCTGCGGAACCGTCCGGTCGACCTGAGCCGCGGGGCCTCCGTGGTGCTCACCTCGGACAAGCGCCGCACCGAGCTCATGGCGTCGCGCGGCCTCGGGTGGACGTACGCGGTCGTGCCGCTGATCGAGGTGCACGGCGGGACCGCCTACGGGGTGCCGGCCGACGTGGCGCGCGCCCTCGCGGACGAGCTCGTGGCCCGCGGCGTGCGGGAGACCACGGCCGTGATCGCCCCGCTGCGCGCGCACGCCGACCACCTGGACCAGGGCCTGCCCGTGGCGTCGTCGCCCCTGGGTCGGTACATGGGGCTCGGCGGCGGGGGCCTGAGCGCCCTCGGAGACTTCTGAACCCGGACGACGGAGGTACACACCGATGAGCGTGGACGTCTCGATCGCGGCGCTGGACACCGCGGCCACGGACCTGGAGACGGTGGCGGCGGCGCTGCAGGCGGTGGACGTCGCCGGCGCGTTCGGCGGGATCGAGGCGGCGCTGCCCGGCTCGGCGGTCCCGGACGCCGCGGTGTGGGTGTCGACCCGGCTGGGTGCGGCCGTGCAGGTGCTGGGCGACAACGTCCGGGGGATGTCGGCGAGCGCGTCCGGGTCCGCGGACGGGTACCGCGCGGCGGACACCTCGGTGCAGGACCGCTTCGGCACGATGGTGCCCCGCTGATGGCGGCGCTGACGCTCGAGGTCGTCCGGAGCTGGCGGCCTGAGGTGCTGGCCGACGCCGCCACCGGGGTCGGGACCGCGCAGGAGGCCGTCGACGCGCAGGTGCGCGCGGCGAAGACCGCGATGACCCGGCTGACCGACCACTGGGACGGCGACGCCGCGCAGGCCGCCGCGCAGCGGATGGCGAGCGAGGCGACGACCGGGTTCGCGCTCGCGGACGCGCTGGAGTCGGCGCGCACGGCGCTGTCGTCGGGCAGCACGGACCTCGCCCGGGCGAAGTCGGCCCTGCTGTCGACCGTCGACACCGCGACCGCCGGCGGGTTCCGCGTCGACGCCGACGGCCGGGTGACCGCGCCGACGCTGCCGCCGGTGATGACCGCGCCGGGCGACCCCGAGGGTGCGGGGGCGAAGCGCGACGCCGACCAGCGGGCCCTGAACGACGACGCCCAGGTGCACGCCGACGCGATCGCGACCGCCCTGCAGGACGTGGCGACCACGGACCAGCGGGTCGCGGACACGCTCGCCGCCGTCGAGGTGCCGCAGACCCTCCAGTCGGCCGTCGACGCCTACCTGCAGCGCGCGTTCGCGAGCGGGGACGTCATCGGCGCGTTCGGGAGCGTGACCGCGGGCGGCATCGCGCTGGCGCAGGTCATCAAGGGCGTCCTGAAGT
Source organism: Cellulomonas sp. KU4C (assembly GCF_056868065.1). NCBI lineage: Bacteria > Bacillati > Actinomycetota > Actinomycetes > Micrococcales > Cellulomonadaceae > Cellulomonas > Cellulomonas sp. KU4C. The sequence continues at coordinate 1,741,324 of NZ_CP200322.1, forward strand.
CGGCGTCCAAGGGCAAGGCGTTCCTGGACTTCCTGAAGGCGTCCTCGGCGCCGATCACGCACTACGCGGCGATGGTCGAGAACTTCGCGAAGGCCGACGCCGCGCTCGACGCGTTCAAGAACGGCAAGGCGGTCAACCCCCTGGTCGCCCGGCTGCTGGGCCCGGGGGCGGCCAACGCGATGCGGGTGGCGGGCAAGGCGTTCCTCCCGCTGACGGTCGCGACCGGCCTGATGGACACGGTCACCGGCGGCGGCTACGACGGTGCCCGCGGCTGGGCGACGCGCGGCTTCGGGCTCGCCGGCGCCGCGGGGGCCGGTGCGCTGATCGCCGCCGGTGCGGGCGCGCTCGCGCTCGGTCCGGTCGGGCTCGCGGTCGCCGGCGGCGCCGTGCTCGCCTACGGCGCGTGGAGCCTCGGCAACCTCGTGTGGGACAACCGGGAGGCCATCGGGGACTTCTTCGTCTCCGCCGGGGGCGCGGTGAAGGACGTCGCGGTGGGGGCGTGGAACGCGACGACGGACGCGGTGTCGAACGCCGCCGACTGGGCGGGAGACCAGGTGGACAAGGCCAAGGACGCGGTGACCGACTTCGGCAAGGGCGCGCTCGACGTGCTCTCGTTCGGGCTGCTGTGAGCGCCGCCGACGCCCCGGTGGCCGTGCCGGTCGAGGTGCTGACCGACGAGGAGCTGGCGATCCTCGCCGGCCCCGGCGGGCTGGTGGTCTCCCCGTACCTGGCGACGCTCGCCGACGCCGACCGCGAGGTCGCGCTCCGCACCGCCTACCGCGGGCTGCTGGCGCGCGGCGTCGTCGACCCGCCGACCGTCGAGGCGCTGGCCGCCGCCGTCGGCGAGCCGACCGTGGAGCTCCAGGTCCGCGAGGACGTGCTGTCCCTGGTGACGCTGCGTCGCGGGGCCGCGGCGACGGTGTGCGTGGCGCGGACCACCGTGCTCGGCCAGGACTACTGGTACGCCCACGTGGTCCGTGACGTGGTGCTCGTGGAGCAGGTGACGACCGACGGGCAGCACCGGTTCTCCCTCGCGCCCGCCGACGTCCTGGGCGACCTGCTGCTCGACGCGGTCGCGCACCCGGAGACCGGCGACGGCACCGGGCCGGCGATCGAGCTGACCGACCCCGCCGAGCCGCCGGACGCGGTGGTCGAGGCGCTCGGGCACGCGCTCGTGCGCGCCGACGTCGTGGTCCGTACCGCCGACGACCGGGAGCCCGAGCTGCTCGGGCTGTTCACCGGCCCCGGCGGGGCGTGGGCGCTGTCCGCGGCCGCCGGGTCGGGATCGGCGGTCGTCGCGACGCCGACCACCCGCGCGGTGCTCGACGCCCGGGTGCACGACCTGGCGCGTCGTGCGGCGGCCGTCGCAGCGGCCGTCGCGGCCGCAGCCGCCGGGGAGGCCGGGGCGCCGTGACCGGCGACCTGGTCCGCATCCCGGGGTTCAGCTCGCGGTCCGCCCGCGGGTGGACGGTCGCGACGGTCCTCGCGGTCCTCGCGGTCGGCGGGTACGTCGGCGTCACCCAGCCCGAGAACCGGGTCTACGTCGTGACCGTGCTCCCCGCGCTGGCGGTGTTCCTCGGCGTGCTCGTCTGGCAGTCGACGTGGCTCGACCCCGACGGCGGCACGCTGCTCCGCGTCCGGTGCCGCACCTGGCGGCGGGAGGTCCGTCTCGCCCCGGGCACGACCGTGTCCCTGGTGCCGAACGGCGGCGGGACCCTGCTGCTCCGGGCCGCACCCGCGCAGGGTCGTGGCCTGCACGTCCAGCTCGTCGCCCGGACCGACTACCTCGACGCGTCGCAGCCACCCGCGCTGCTCCGCCGGATCGCCGACGCCGTCGAGTCGCACCGCGCGGGCGGCGCCGAGCCGGTCGCGGTGGCGCTGCGCAGGCAGGCCGACCACCTCGACGCCGGCGGCACCGTCGCGGGCTCGCCGCTCGCGGGCCTGATCACGACGGGCGTGCTCGGTGCGGCGAGGGCGGGCGGCGCGGGCGCGATCGGCGGGCACCTCGGGTGAGCATGTGGCGCACCTGGTCGTTCCGCATCCCGCTGCGGGCCGACCTCGACCCGGTGACGCTCCGCGTGCTCGAGGCGGTGGCCCGGGACACCGCCCCCGCCTCGGAGGACCTCGCCGGCCTGCACCCCGTGGTCGCGCACTACCTCGGGGACTGGACCCGGTTGCTCACCGGCGAGGAACCGCCCTTCGTCGGCCCGCCGTTGCGCCTGTCCGGGCACTGGTCGGGCGAGCGCGTGCTCGCGGTGGACTTCAGCCAGCACGACGACGAGTTCGCGAACTGCGGCTACGTGCTGTGGGCCTGGGCGCTGCAGCTCGTCGCGCGGCCCGGACGCGGACGCGTGCTGATCGGGCACCACGCGCCCGACCGTGACGACCTGACCTGGTACCCGATCGTCGCGGACCCCGACGGCGTCGACGAGGGACGCGGCCGAGTCCTCACCTGGGCCGAGATCGAGCGCGGCTGGGCGGAGACGCGCGACTCCCCGTCGTGGGCGACGTACCCGGACTGAGCGACGCCCGGGCGTCTCGCCGGAGCGACCTACACTCGAACGCGTGTTCGACCCGTCCCGCCACGTGCCGCCGTGGGAGGGCTACCGCTCCCTCCCGACCGCGGCGTGCGGCGAGCCGGTCCTGGCGGCACGACAGCCGATCCCGGTGCAGGTGTGGGTGATCGACGCGACCGGCAAGGACCGCTGCATCCACGCGCAGGCCACCGCGTGGACGCCACGCGCGGTCCGCGTGACGTACACCGACGACCGGGGCCGGATCGGAATGATCTGGGTCTGGGCGTCCGCGGTGGCCCGCGACGCCCCGTCCCCCCGCTACCGCTCCCGCCGCTGACCGGCCCGAGCCCCCGGCTCCCGCGTGCCCCGCGCGCCCCGCGTCCCGCGAGGGCGTACGAGACACCGCGAGGGCGTACGCCAGGGGATGCGCCCTCGTGGTGTCTCGTGCGCCCTCGGGGTGCTGCGCAGCGGCGTCGCGGTCAGCGGCGCTTCGCGCGGCTGGCGCCGAACGGGCCGCCGAACACCAGCGAGATGCCGAGCACGAACCCGACGTCGTACCAGTTCCCGTTGTTGAACACCGCGTAGGGCGTGACGGTGTCGGTGAACAGCGACACGATCCACGTGACCGGCAGGATCGCCCCGTGCCACACCCCGAGCCAGAACCCGGCGGGCTCGGTCGCGCCGGGCGCCACGGCCCCGGTCTGCGGGTTGACCCCGGCGGCGCACGCCGACAGCAGCAGCACCACCGCCACGACACCCAGCACGGCACGGACTCGGGTACGCGGCTCCACGCGCCCCATCGTGGCACCCTCCCTCGCGGCCCCACCCCCGACGGCGCACGAGACACCACGAGGGCGTACTCCCCGGATTGCGCCCTCGTGGTGTCTCGTGCGCCCTCGCGGTCGGGAGCGGGGCGCGGGCGGGGCGGGGCGGTGTCGGGGGGCGGGGCTACCGTCGGGGGATGAACGTGGTCCTCATCCCGGGTTTCTGGCTCGACGCCTCCTCGTGGGCGCCGGTCTCCGCGGCTCTCTCGGCCGCCGGACACACCCCGCACCCCGTGACGCCCCTCGGGGCGGGTGGCGCGGCGGAGCAGGTCGCGACGATCACCCTCGCCGACCAGGCGGCCGCGGTGGTCGAGCTGGTCGACGGTCTCGACGGGCCCGTCGTCGTGGTCGGGCACAGCGGCGGTGGCGCGGTCGCGCACGCGGTCGCGGACGCCCGGCCCGACCGGGTCGAGCAGGTGGTCTACGTGGACAGCGGCCCGCTGGCGGACGGCGGGGTCGTCAACGACGAGCTGCCCGTCGTCGACGGCGTCGTCCCGCTGCCGGACTGGGGCGTCTTCGAGGAGGAGGAGCTCGACGGCCTCACCGACGAGATCCGCGCGGACCTCCGGGCGCACGCCCTGTCGGTGCCGCCGCTCGTGGCGGGCGGGCCGCAGCGGCTGCACGACGAGCGGCGCTACGAGGTCCCGGTCACGGTGATCTCGTCGACGATGCCGGAGGCCGTGCTGCGGGACCTCATGGCGAAGGGCCACCCGTACGTCGCTGAGCTGGCGAAGGTGCGGGACGTGACCGTCGTCGAGCTGCCGACCGGCCACTGGCCGCAGCTGAGCCGCCCCGACGACCTGGCGGCCGCCGTGGTGCGCGCGGTCGACGGCGAGCAGGACGCGGAGGAGGCGATGGCCGTACCGACGTGAGCCGACCCACCCGCGCCGACCCACCCCGCGCTCACCCGGACGCGCCGCCGCCCACCAGCGTGGATGACACGTCAGGGGCGTCTCGCCTAGCATCGGCGCGACTCGCCGGAGCCCGCCCGCGACCAGGGGACCGTCGGGCTGCAGCACCTGGGCTCCGGTCGGCCGACGTCCCCCGCGCCGCGGGGGCGCAGACCCCGGGGACCAGCATCGTGATCAGGATCGGCATCGTCGAGGACGACCCGGCGAGCTCCGCGCTGCTCGTCGACCACCTCGCCCGGTACGAGCGCGAGCACGGCGAGACGTTCGCCGTGACCCGGTTCCCGGACGGTGCGGACGTCGTCGCGGGGTACCGGCCGGTGTTCGACATCCTGCTGCTGGACGTCGAGATGCCGGGGCTCGACGGGTTCAGCGCGGCGGAGCGGATCCGGCAGGTCGACCGGGACGTGGTCATCGTGTTCATCACCAACATGACGCAGCACGCGATCCGCGGGTACGAGGTCGACGCGCTGAGCTACGTGCTGAAGCCGGTGCCGTACTTCGCGTTCTCGCAGGAGATCCGCCGGTCGGTCGCGCGGCTGCGCCGCCGGTCCGCGGACTACCTGCTGCTGGCCGTCGACGGCGGGCTGGTGCGGGTCGCGACGGACGACATCGTGTTCCTGGAGTCGGCGAAGCACCGCACGACCGTGCACACCGTGGACGGCCGGTACTCCGTGGTGAGCCCGCTCAAGGGCCTGGAGGCGGAGCTGGCCGGCAAGAGCTTCTTCCGCAGCAACAGCGGGTACGTGGTGAACCTCCGGCACGTCCTCGGCGTGCAGGGCAGCAGCGCGCTGATGGTCGGCGGGCACGACCTGCTGATCAGCCGGCCCCGCAAGAAGGCGTTCCTCGCGGCGTTGACCGACTACCTGGGGGCGCTGAGCTCGTGATCGTCGAGACCCTGCCGGACATCCCCCGGGTGCTGACCGGCCTCGCGGAGTGGGCGGCGTGCCTGGTGTACGTGCTGCTGCGGCGGCACCGGCTGCCGGTCGCGCGCCTGGTCCTCGTCGCGGCGACGGCGCTCGGGGTGGTCGTGGCGGTGCAGGTGCTCGCGGACGAGCTGCCGCGGGCGCTGTGGCCGCTGGGCATGGCGTCGGCGGTGGCGTGCATGTTCGCGTTCATCGTCACGGCCGCGCGGGTGTCGGCCCGGGACGCCGGCTACTTCGCCGCGCGGGCGCTGGTGCTGGCGGAGCTGGTCGCGGCCGCGCACTGGCAGATCCACTGCTTCTTCTTCCTGCCGGCGGACCGGCCGGGCACGGCGTGGCAGGCGGTGTTCTTCGTCGTGGCGTACGGGACCGCGTTCGTCGCGGCGTACCTCATCGAGTCCCGGCACTTCCGGCCCGCGCAGCCCCTCGACGTCACCACCGGGGAGCTGGCCTCGGCCGTCGCGATCGCGCTGGTGACGTTCTTCATGAGCAACATCAGCTTCCTCAGCGCGAACACGCCGTTCAGCGGGCGGCTGGGTCTGGAGATCTTCTACATCCGGACGCTGGTCGACCTGTGCGGGTTCGTGGCGCTCTACGCGCAGCAGGGGCAGCGGCTGCAGCACCACGCCGCGGCCGAGGTGAAGGCGATCGACGAGATGCTCCGCCGCCAGCACGGCCAGTACCTGCAGTCCAAGCGGAGCATCGAGATCGTCAACCGCAAGTACCACGACCTCAAGCACCAGATCGGCGTGATCCGCGCGGAGGGCGACCCGGGCCTGCGCGCGGACTACCTCGACAGCCTGGAGGCGAGCGTCTCCGGGTACGCGGCGCAGGCCGACACGGGCAACGGCGTGCTGGACGTGGTCCTGACGACGAAGAGCCTGGAGTGCGCGGAGCGGGGTATCGACCTGACGTACGTGGTCGACGGCGCGGCGCTGGACTTCATGTCCGCGATGGACGTCTCGGCGGTGTTCGGCAACGCGCTGGAGAACGCCATCGACGGCGTGCTCGCCGTGCCGGACCCGGAGCGGCGGCTCATCAAGGTCGCGGTGTTCGTGCGGGACCGGTTCGTGATGATGACGTTCGAGAACTACTTCACGGGCGAGCTGCGCACCGAGGACGGGGACATCGTGACCCGGCGGTCCGACCGGGACCGGCACGGGTACGGGCTGAAGTCGATCCGGTACACGGCGGAGAAGTACGGCGGCTCGATGACGGTGAACACCGAGGACGGCTGGTTCGTGCTGCGCATCCTGGTGCCGATCCCCGCCACGACGATCCCGACGACGGCGCCCGCGCCGGCCCTGCCCTGACCCGGCCCTCAGGGCCGACGCGCCGGACCCGGTCAGGCCGTCGCGACCACCCGCGCGAGCGCGCCCGCGGCGACGGACCGCTCGAGCACGGCCCCGCTCGCCCACAGCGACTGCGCGGACGCGATCGCCATGTGCATGTCGAGGTACAGGTACGACCCGAGCCGGCCGCCGAAGTGCACGTCGGGCTCGTCGGCGGCCAGGTCGCGGTAGGCGCGCAGGCGCTCGCGGTCCTGCGGGGTGGCGACCGGGTAGTACGGCTCGTCGCCGGCCTGCGCCGCGCGGGACCGCTCGCGCATGACGACGGTGGCGTCCTGCGCGTGCCGGTCCTCGCGCTCCGGGTGGTAGTGCCGGAACTCGTGCACCCGGGTGTACGGGACGTCGAGGTCGGCGTAGTTCATCACGCTGGTGCCCTGGAAGTCCCGGACGGGCAGCGTCTCGGTCTCGAGGTCGAGGGTGCGCCAGGCGAGCGGCCCGGCGTGCTCGTCGAAGTACCGGTCGACGGGGCCGGTGTACACGACCGGCAGCTGCCCGCGGGCGCCGGCCTTGCTGAGCGGCTGCGTGGCGTCGAAGAAGTCGGTGCCGAGCCGCACGTCGATCCGGGGGTGGGAGGCCATCGCCTCGAACCACGCGCCGTAGCCGTGCGCGGGCAGGCCCTCGAAGGTGTCGGAGAAGTACCGGTTGTCGTAGGTGTACCGCACCGGCAGGCGGGCGATCACGGAGGCGGGCAGCGACCGGGGGTCGGTCTGCCACTGCTTGGCGGTGTAGTCGCGGATGAACGCCTCGTACAGGGGGCGGCCGATCAGGGAGACCGCCTTGTCCTCGAGGTTCGTGGCGGTCGCGCCGTCGACCTCGGCGGCCTGCTCGGCGACGAGCGCGCGGGCCGCGTCGGGGCTCATCGCGGTGCCGAAGAACTGGTTGAGCGTGCCCAGGTTGATCGGCAGCGGGTACACGGTGCCGGCGTGCGTCGAGTAGACCCGGTGCCGGTAGTCGGTGAAGGCGGTGAACCGGCGGACGTAGTCCCAGACCCGCTCGTTCGAGGTGTGGAAGATGTGCGACCCGTACCGGTGCACCTCGATGCCGGTCTCGACGTCGACGCTGCTCCACGCGTTGCCGCCGAGGTGGTCGCGGCGGTCGACGACCGTGACGTGCAGGCCGGCCTCGGCCGCGCGCTCGGCGATCGTCAGCCCGAACAGCCCCGCGCCGACGACGAGCAGGTCCATGCGGGGCGCCTTCCGGGGCGGGGGAGCGGCTCGGGTGGCCGCGCGGGCGCCCCGAGTGTAGGACGCGCGCGAGGACCGCGGGACGAACGCCGGGGAACGCGACAGTTCGTGCGCCGGAACCGACAGATCGTGCCCCGGCCAGGGAGGGTGCACCGCCCGGACGGTTGGCTGGCCCCAGCCTCCGCACCGCCCGGCGTCGCTGTCGGACCGGGGGCCTACACCCACGACAGTGTTCGAAGGAGAGACTCCTCGTGAGCAGCAGAGCGGCGAAGAGGCCGATGTCCAACAAGAAGTTCCTGGCGATCTGGGCACCCGTGCTCGGGCTGGTCCTCGTCATCGCGATCGTGGCGAACATCCTGCTCGGGGTGTACTCGAACTGGGTCGCCTCGCAGCTCGGCACGGGCACCTACACGGTGACCAACCCCGACGGCACCGAGGACTGGGACACCACCTACGACGAGGCCGACTACGCGACCGCCGACGAGGCCGCGGAGGCCGCCGACGCACTGGTGCAGGAGATCGCCGCCGAGGGCATCGTCCTGATGAAGAACGAGGGCCAGGCCCTGCCGCTCACGGGCGACGCCCCGCGGGTGACCCTGCTCGGCCGCACCGCCGCGGACCCGGTGTACGGCGGCTCGGGCTCCGGCTCGACGGACACCAGCACCGCGGTCGACGTCCGCCAGGGCCTCGAGAACGCGGGCATCGCCGTCAACGACACGGTGTACGGCGAGCTCGAGGCGTTCGCGAAGGACGCCCCGAAGACGAACATCGTCATGGACCTGCCGGCCGACTCCGTGTACACCATCGGCGAGATGCCGGTCGCGGACTACTCGGACGAGGCGCGCGCGAGCTTCGCGGACTTCTCCGACGCCGCGGTGGTCGTCATCGGCCGCGCCGGCGGTGAGGGCGGCGACCTGGCGACCTCGATGGAGGGCTGGGACGACCACTACACCGAGGGGCAGCACCAGCTGGAGCTGAACCAGGACGAGAAGGACCTCCTCGCCCTCGCGAAGGACAACTTCGACACGGTCGTCGTCGCGATCAACGCCTCCACCAGCATGGAGCTCGGCCCGCTGGCCGAGGACGCGGGCGTCGACGCGGTGCTGCAGATCGGCTCCCCGGGGCAGAGCGGCCTGAACGCGCTCGGCCGGGTGCTGACCGGCGAGGTCAACCCGTCCGGCCGCACGGTCGACATCTACCCGGCCGACTTCACCGCCGACCCGACGTTCCAGAACTTCGGCAGCTACCAGTACGAGAACATCGCGGGCCTGAGCACGGACGCCGCCAAGGGCGTCGACGGCGGCGCCTACTTCGTCCAGTACGAGGAGGGCATCTACGTCGGCTACCGGTACTACGAGACCGCGGCCGTCGAGGGCTTCCTCGACTACGACCAGGCCGTCGTGTACCCGTTCGGCCACGGCCTCAGCTACACCACGTTCTCCCAGGCCGTGACCGGCACCGAGCTCGGCGCCGTGGACGGCGAGATCAGCGTGGACGTCGAGGTCACCAACACCGGTGCCGTCGCGGGCAAGCAGGTCGTGCAGCTCTACTACTCGGCGCCGTACACGCCGGGCGGCATCGAGAAGTCCTCCGTCGTGCTCGGCGCGTTCGGCAAGACCGACGTCCTCGAGCCGGGTGCCTCCGAGACCGTGACGCTGACGCTCGCGGTCGAGGACATGGCGTCGTACGACTACCGGGACGCGCGGGCCTACGTGCTCGACGCCGGCGACTACGTGCTGACGGTCCAGGACGACTCGCACACCGTGACCGCGGGCACCGAGCCGATCACCTACACGGTCGACGAGACGGTCACCTACTCCGGTGACGACCACCGCGCCTCCGACGAGGTCGAGGTCACGAACCAGTTCGACGACGTGAGCGCGGCGTTCGTGGACACCGCCGAGGAGGGCAAGATCCTCAACCTGTCCCGCGCGGACTTCGCCGGGACGTTCCCGACGGCGCCCACCGCGGCCGACATGGTCGCCACCGACGAGACCGTCGCCGCGTTCGAGAAGTACGACGCCGCCGCGGCGGCCGAGGCCTCCGAGGCCACGATGCCGACGCAGGGCGCCGACGGCGACCTCGCGCTGATCGACGTGCGCGGGCTGGACTACGACGACCCGCAGTGGGACGCGCTGCTCGACCAGATCACGGTCGACGAGATGACGAGCGTCATCCTCAACGGCGCCTACAACTCCGGCGCGATCAACTCGATCGCCAAGGAGGTCGCGAACGACTACGACGGCCCCGCCGGCTTCAGCTCGTTCATCAACGACGCCATCTCCGGCGTGGCCTACCCGTCCGAGGTGCTGCTCGGCCAGACCTGGAACGCCGACCTGGCGCACGCGATGGGCGTGTCCATCGGCAACGAGGCGCTGACCCTCGACGCCAACGGCTGGTACGCCCCGGCGGTCAACCTGCACCGCTCCCCGTTCGCGGGCCGCAACTTCGAGTACTACTCGGAGGACCCGGTGCTGTCCGGCGTGCTCGCGACCTCGGTCGTCGAGGGGGCCGCGACCAAGGGCGTCTACACCGCGATGAAGCACTTCGCGATGAACGACCAGGAGACCAACCGCGTCAACCACGGCGTGTCCACCTGGGCGAACGAGCAGGCGATCCGCGAGATCTACCTCAAGGCCTTCGAGCTTCCCGTTCAAGGACGCGACGGTCGAGATGGACTACATCGCGGACGACCAGGGCACCGTCGAGACGCGGGAGATGCGCGCCGCCACGGCCGTCATGAGCTCGTTCAACCGCATCGGCAGCACCTGGGCCGGCGGCTCCGAGGCGCTGATGACGAACGTGCTGCGCGAGGAGTGGGGCTTCCGCGGGTACGCGATCACCGACTTCAACCTGTACGAGTACATGTACCCGGACCAGGCCATCAAGGCCGGCTCGGACCTCATGCTCACGTTCCAGCCGATGAAGTCGCTCGAGGACACGACCTCCGCCGAGGCCGTGACCAACATCCGCACCGCGACCCACAACATCCTGTACACCGTCGCGAACTCCAACGCGATGAACGGGGTCGCCTCCGGCGCGACCCTCGACTACACCCCGCCGACCTGGCGGTACGTGCAGATCGCGGTCGACGTGGTGCTGGGTCTGCTGCTGGTGCTCGGCGCGGTGTACGTGGTCCGCCGCGTCCGCCGCCACCGCGGCACCGAGGCCGAGGCCGCCACGGCCGACGCCGACGTCACCTCCGAGGACCCCGCGGGCACCACCGCCCGCTGAGCCCTACCGGGGAGGGACCCGGCCGGCTCGGCACCCGAGCCGGCCGGGCCCCCGACCGGTCAGCCGCACCACCCCGCCGCGCGGCGTCGCCGTCGCGCGGCACCCGCAGCACCACCGCGCACCCGAGGACGCACGCGATGATCGAGAACCTCACCCTGCTGGAGAAGGCCGCCCTGCTGACGGGCAAGTCCGTCTGGGAGACCCACGACCTGCCACGCCACGGCGTGCGGTCGCTCTGGCTGGCCGACGGCCCGCACGGGGTCCGCAAGCAGACCGGGGCCGCGGACCACCTCGGCATCGCCGAGTCCCAGCCCGCCACCTGCTTCCCGACCGCGGCCGGTGTCGCGAGCACCTGGGACCCCGAGCTGGCCGAGGAGGTCGGGCGCGCGCTCGGCGCCGAGGCCGCCGCCCAGGACGTCGACGTGCTGCTCGGTCCTGGCCTGAACATCAAGCGCTCCCCGCTGGGCGGGCGCAGCTTCGAGTACTTCTCCGAGGACCCGCTGCTCGCGGGCCGGATGGCCGCCGGCATGGTCCGCGGGATCCAGTCCCGCGGCGTGGCGGCCTGCCCCAAGCACTTCGCGGCGAACAGCCAGGAGCTGCGCCGCATGGTCTCCGACTCGGTCGTGGACGAGCGCACCCTGCGCGAGATCTACCTGACCGGCTTCGGCATCGTCGTCGAGACCGCGCAGCCGCGCACGATCATGTCGGCGTACAACCTGGTCAACGGCACCTACGCCCACGAGGACCCGTTCCTGCTGCAGCAGGTGCTGCGCGACGAGTGGGGCTTCGACGGCGCGGTCGTGTCCGACTGGGGCGGCTCGAACGACGTCGTGGACGCGGTCCGCGCCGGCGGCACGCTCGAGATGCCCGCCGCCGGGCTCGACTCCGTCCGGCAGATCGTCGAGGCGGTCCGCACCGGGCGGATCAGCGAGGCCGACGTCGACGCCCGCGCCGCCGAGGTGCTGCGCCTGGTCGCCGACGCCCGCGAGCCCGGCACCGCGCCCGCCGTCGACACCGACGCGCACCACGCGCTCGCCCGGCGGGTGGCCGCCCGGTCCGCCGTGCTGCTCCGCAACGAGGACGCGACGCTGCCCCTGGCCCGCGGCACCCGCGTGGCCGTGATCGGCGACTTCGCGCGCACCCCGCGCTACCAGGGCGCCGGCTCGTCGGCGGTCAACCCGACCCGGCTCGACTCCGTGCTCGACGTGATCGGCGACTCCGGCCTGGAGATGACGGCGTTCGCGCCGGGATTCCGCCGCAACGGCACCCCCGACGCCGCCCTGCGCGCCGAGGCCGTCGCGGCCGCCCGGGGCGCCGACGTGGCGCTGCTGTTCCTCGGCCTGGACGAGATCGCCGAGTCCGAGGGCCTGGACCGCGAGCACCTGCGCCTGCACGCCGCGCAGACGGAGCTGCTGGCCGCCGTCGCCGAGGTCAACCCGCACGTCGTCGTGGTCCTGTCCGCGGGCGGCGTGGTCGAGATGCCGTGGCTGGCGCAGACCCGCGCCGTGGTGCACGGGTACCTGGCCGGGCAGGCCGGCGCGGGCGGGCTGCTGGACGTGCTGACCGGCGCCGTGAACCCGTCCGGCCGGCTGGCCGAGACCGTGCCCGCGCGGCTCGCGGACACGCCCACCGCCGCGACGTTCCCGGGCCGGCACCGCACCGCGGAGTACCGCGAGGGCCTGTACGTCGGCTACCGCTACTACACGTCCGCCGGGGTGCCGGTGACGTTCCCGTTCGGGTTCGGCCTGTCGTACACCACGTTCGCGTACGCCGACCTGGTCGCGACGCCCGATGCCGCGACCGTGACCGTCACCAACACCGGGACGGTCGCCGGCGCCGACGTCGTCCAGGTCTACGTCCGCCGCGAGACCCCCGGCGTGCACCGCCCCGACCGCACGCTCGCCGGGTTCGCCCGCGTCGAGCTCGCGCCGGGCGAGTCCGCGACGGTCACCGTCCCGCTCGGCGACGCCGCGTTCCGGCACTGGGACCTCGGCACCGGCGCGTGGCAGGTCGAGCAGGGCACGTACGCCGTGCTCGCCGGCGCGCACGTCGACGACCTCCCGCTGGCCGCGTCGGTGGCCGTCACCGGCACCACGGCCGCGGTCGTCGACGCGCACGTCCCCGACCGGTACCGCACCGGTGACGTGGCCCAGGTGCCGGACGCCGACTTCGCCGCCCTGCTCGGCCGGCCGGTGCCGGACGCCGCGTGGGCCGGCGAGCTCACCGCCAACGACGCGCTCGGCCGGATGCAGCACGCCCGCAGCCCGCTCGCGCGCCTCGCCTACCGGGTGCTCGCGGCGCTCCGCGACCGCGCCGACCGCAAGGGCAAGCCGGACCTCAACATCCTGTTCCTGCTCAACATGCCGCTGCGCGCCGTCGGGAAGATGACCAACGGGATGGTCAGCGCCGAGATGGTGGACGGCCTGGTCCGGATCGTCAACGGCCGGTTCCTGGCCGGCGCCGGGGCCACCCTGCGCGGGTTCGTCCGCAACCGCCGCGCCAACCGCGCCACCGCCCGCCGGCTGCGCGGCGACGTCTGACCCGTCCGAGCCCCGGAAGAGAGAGAACCACCCCCATGCTCACCCGTCTGAAGGCCTCGTGGAGCGCCTTCGCCGAGAAGCGGCCCGGCGTCGCCCAGTTCGTCGTGTTCTTCGTGCTCAGCAACGGGATCACCGTGCTGCAGCTCGCCCTGATGCCCGCGATCAAGTGGCTGTTCGGCATGACCTCGCTGGTCGACACCACGTTCCAGGTCTGGCCGATCGGGTCCAACCCCGACGGCTCGCAGTACTTCGTGTTCGACTACGCCGCGGGCGCGCTGCCGGCCGGCGGCGGCGGGCTGGCATACTTCCTGGCCGTGCAGATCACTCTGCTCATCGCCCAGATCATCAACTTCTTCGCCCAGCGCACCATCACGTTCAAGTCGAACAGCTCGATCGCGAAGGCGGCCACCTGGTACGCCATCGCCTACGTCGTCATCACCCTCGTGGCCGCGGCGCTGCAGGGCCTGTACAAGGCCCCGATCTACGAGCTGTTCATCGACTCGTGGGGCCTGGGCGGCACGGGGGAGACGCTCGCGGACGTGGTCACCATGATCATCAACGCGGCGATCTCGTTCTGGGTGTTCTTCCCGATCTTCAAGGTCATCTTCAAGCAGGAGCCCGAGGATGGCGCACCGGCCGCGGCCGGTGATCCCACGGAGGTGCGCGCGGCGTGACACCCACGGCGAGCCCGGTCCTGTCGGTCGTCGTCCCCGCGTACAACGCGGAGGCGTACCTGGCGCGCGCGCTGGACTCGCTCGTCGGGTTCGGTCCGCAGGTGGAGGTCGTCGTCGTCGACGACGGCTCGACCGACGGGACCGCGGCGCTCGCCCGCACGTACGTCGACCGGTACCCCGGCGAGGTGCGGCTGCTGCGCAAGCCCAACGGGGGCCACGGGTCGGCGATCAACGCCGGCCTGGACCACGCCCGCGGGGCCTACCTCAAGGTCGTGGACGCCGACGACTGGCTGGACCGGGACGCCCTGGTCGAGGTCCTCGCGACGCTGCGCGGGTTCCTCGACCGGGAGCGCCCCGTCGACCTGCTCGTGTCGAACTTCGTCTACGAGAAGCAGGGCAAGAAGACCAAGACCGCCGTCCGGTACCGCGGCGCCCTGCCTGCCGACCGCGTGATGGGCTGGTCGGCGACCCGCGGGTTCGGCAAGCGGCAGTACCTGCTGATGCACGCGCTGATCTACCGCACCGAGGTGCTGCGGGCCGCGGGCCTGCGCCTGCCCGAGCACACGTTCTACGTCGACAGCCTCTACGCCCTGGTGCCGCTCGCCCACGTCGAGACGCTCTCCTACCTCGACGTCGACCTGTACCGGTACTTCATCGGCCGCGCGGACCAGTCGGTGCAGGAGGCGGTCATGCTCCGGCGCATCGACCAGCAGCTCCGGGTCAACCGGCTGATGCTCGACCACGTCTCCCGGGTCCGGGTCACCGACCGGCGGCTCCGTGCCTACCGGCTGCACTACGTCCAGCTGATCTGCGTGGTCTCGTCGATCCTGCTCATCCGGTCCGGCACGCGCGCGTCCCTCGCCGAGCGCGACCGGCTCTGGTCCGAGCTCCGGCAGCAGGACTTCTGGCTGTACCGGAAGGTGCGCTGGACCGTGCTCGGGCAGCTCGCGAACCTGCCCACGCCCGCCGGTCGGCGCGTGTCGGTGCTGGCGTACCGGGTGGCGCAGCGGGCGATCGGCTTCAGCTGACGCCTGGGCCGCAGGTGTCGCCGAGGTAGGACCGCCGCGTCGACGTAGGACGCTGCGCCGACCTGTCTCGGCGCGGGCGTCCTACATCGACGAGCGCCGACGCGCGCCGACCGGCGGCGGGCGCGCGCCGCGTGCGTCAGGGGAGGTCGGGCGGGGTGTCCAGGGTGGCGGTCGGCTCCGCGGTCGGGGTGGCCGTGGGGGCCGTCGGGGGCACGGTGATCGAGATGGTCACGGTCGCCTGGCTGCCGAACTGCGCCGACGCGTAGCCGACCGCGGGTCCGAGCAGCGCCGCGCCGACCAGCAGCGTGCCCAGGACGAGCCGCGCCCAGCGCCCCAGCACCGGCCCGTCGCCCGGGTCCCCGGTGCGGGCGTCAGCCGAGGAGGAGCGCATCGTCGTGGAGCTCACGGGCGGAGGGGCGAGGCTCGCCGGCCTCGCGGCGGGCCCGGCGGTCGTCGACCAGGGACAGCACCTCGAGGGTGGCCAGGGCGGCGAGCGGCGGGGCGAGCATCGCGGCGCGGCCCTGCGCGGACCCCGCCCAGTCGAGCACCCAGCCCCAGCGCGGGTAGACGTGCAGGATGATCCCGCGGACCTGCGACAGCGGCGTCGCGTCGGGGTCGGGGTCGGCGTTCGCGTCGCCCTTGGTGAAGATGTACGGCCGGGTCAGCGCCTCGCCGGTGGTCGGGTCGACGGTCTGGACCATCTTCCCGGTCGCGAGGTCCTGCTGCATGACCGGCAGGTTGCGCAGCGCGATGATGCGGTGCGTCACCAGCTGGTCGGACCCGGCGGGCCAGAACGTCGCGACCTGCCCGACCCGCAGCTGCGACGGGTCGTCGATCCGCCGCATCACCACGGCGTCGCCCGCGTCGAACCCGCCCTGCTCGGACCCGGCCATCGACCCGGAGGTGACGATCAGCAGGCGCTGCCCGTTCGCCTGGAACCACAGCGGCACCGCGAGGGACCCGGCGTAGGCGAGCCCGCAGACGACGATGACCGTCCACAGCGCCGTGCGCAGCGCGCGCCGGGGCGTCGTGCGCAGGGCCGCGCGCAGCCCGGCCGCGTGCCGGGGCGGGTCCGCGTGCGGCGCCCGGCGCTCGACCGTCGGGTCCGGCCTGTCGGTCATCGAGGGGTCAGCGCCTCACCTGTCGTCGTCGGTCGGCTGCGTCAGGGGGTGGTGCGGTGCGGGTCCGTGGGGTCCTGCGTCGCGAGGAACGTCAGCGCGATGTCGGCGCTGCTGTTCTGGTACGCGTTGCCGAGGTCCTCCGGCAGCGACACGCGGACGCACAGGTCCTCCGCGGCGCCCGCGATCAGGCTGCGGTCCCCGTCGACGACGAGCGTGGGCGTCCCGGCGAGCGGCGCGGCGGCCGAGCCGATCGCCGTCGCGGCGGCGACCCCGTCGGTGGTGCAGGACGCGGCGGGCAGCGCGAACACGTCGAGCGACAGCGCGCCGGCCAGGCCTGCGGCGTCGCTGCTGGTCGCCGCGTACTGCACGTCGTAGACGAGCGCGAGGGAGCCGGCGTTGGTCACGGTGACGGGGCTGACGACCTCGTCCCCGGGGGCGAGGTTGCCGGGGGGCAGCGTGAAGGACGCGTCCTCGCCGGCGGTGATGTCGACGCTGCCGGTGGTGATGCCCGACCGGCCGGTGTCGTCGTTGTCGGTGAAGATCGCGGAGGTCACGAGCGACGTCATGCCGAGCCCGGCCATGCCGAGGATCGCGACGGTGGTGATCAGGCGTCGACGCCGGGCGGGATCGCGCCGCGGGGCGGGCGGCGTGATCATCTCGCGGAGCAGCTCGTCCATCCGGGTGGTCATCCTCACGGGTGAGTCGAAATCGGGCGTACCAGGCTCTATCGGTCCGATGGTGGCTCACCTTGAGCCGTTCTGCCCGATTCGCGGGTGACGGCCGTGACGGCGGGTCGCGGCACCCGGTCACGGGGCAGGTCCTCGGGGCGCAGCTGGTCGGCGGGCACGGCGCGGGAGTAGAGGTAGCCCTGCGCCTGGTCGACGGTGAGCCGCCGCAGCACCTCGACCACCGCGAGGTCCTCGACGCCCTCCGCGACGACCTGCAGGCCGAACGAGTGCGCGAGGTCGACCATCGCCTTGACGATGACCTCCGAGCCGTCGCGCCCGTCGCCGTGCAGGTCGGCGACGAACAGCCGGTCGATCTTGAGGCCGTGCACCGGCAGGTCGCGCAGCTGCGAGATCGATGTGTTGCCGATGCCGAAGTCGTCGATGGACACCCGCACGCCGATCTCGCCGAGCCGGTGCAGGACGGGCACCACCCGGGACGGGTCGCTGACCAGGGCGGTCTCGGTGATCTCGACCTCGAGCAGCCGGGCCGGGACGTCGTGGCGCAGCAGCAGGTCCTCGATGACGTCGACCACGGCGTGCGACGTGACGTCGTGCGCGGACAGGTTCACGGCCACCGGCACCGGGTCGCCCTGCTCTGCCCAGTCCGCGAGCTGCGCGACGCAGATCCGCAGCGCGTACCGGGTCAGGTCGTGGATCAGGCCGGACTGCTCGGCCAGCGGGATGAACAGGTCGGGCGGCAGCATCCCGCGGGTCGGGTGGTGCCAGCGCATCAGCGCCTCGAGCCCGACGGTGCGGCCGGTGCGCAGGTCGATCTTCGGCTGGTAGTGCAGCTGCAGCTCGTCCTCGACCCCGAGCGCGCGGTGCAGGTCCCCGAGCAGCACCAGGCGGGCGGGTGAGGAGTCGTCCTCGTCCGGGGAGTACACCGAGACCCCGAGCCGGTGCGTCTTCGCCGTGTACATCGCGACGTCGGCCATCCGCATCAGCGACGACGCGTCCTCGGCGTGGTCGGGCAGGCACGCGACGCCGATCGAGGTGTCCACGTGCAGCGCGAGGTCGCCGAGCATGAACGGCGGGACGAACAGCTGCCGCACCCGGCGGGCGGTGGCGTCGGCGTCGGCGGGGGACCGGACGTCGGGGAACAGGATCGCGAACTCGTCGCCGCCGAGCCGGGCGACCATGTCGTCCGACCGCAGGGCGTCGCGCAGCCGGTGCGCGATCTGCTCCAGCAGCTCGTCGCCGCGGTCGTGGCCGAGGGAGTCGTTGATGTCCTTGAACCGGTCGACGTCGAGCAGCGCGAGGCCGACGGTGGTGCCGGAGGCGCGGGAGTCGGCGATGGCGCGCTCGAGGCGGTCGGCGAGCATCCGGCGGTTCGGCAGCCCGGTGAGCGAGTCCAGCAGGGCGAGCCGGGCGTTCTCCAGCGCGGACGACTGCAGCCGGCGGGAGGCGTTGAACACGGTGCGGAACAGCAGCAGCCAGAGGAGGACGAGCCCGCCGGCGACGACCAGGGTGACGGTGCGGGTCGCCGAGGCGACGGCGTCGGAGGTGCCCTGGTAGTCGAGCATCACCTCGGCGGCGCCGACGACCATGCCGTCGTGCTGCACGGGGACGTAGACGTCGAGCAGCGTGGACTCGCTGCCGCCGAACTCCTCGCCGCGCACCTCGGTGACGACCTGCGCGTCGGGCTCGCGCTGCCGGACGGCGGCGTCGAGCCGGTCGCCGTCGGGGAACCCGGTGGTGTCGGCCTGGGAGTCGTAGAGCAGCGTGCTGTCGACGGTCCACAGCCGCAGGCGGCGCAGCTCGCGGAAACCGGCGACCTGCTCGGTGATCCGGGCGGATTCGTCGGGCGGCAGCACGCCCACGGTGAAGGCCTCCTGCGGCACGCCGCCGGTGGCGTACGACTCGATGCTGCGCGCCAGGGCCACGCCGTCGCGCCGGGCCTGGTCCTGCATGACGTTCGCGGTGACCAGCACCAGCGTGACCCCGAGGGCGAGCATGGCGACGACGCTGACGACGGCGAAGTACCGGGTCAGCGGCCAGCGGCGGTGGGCGGTAGCCAGCTCGGGCCTCGAGTCGTGCGCAGGGGCGGGGTCGCTCCGGGTCCGGGCGGCCTCGCTGCCGACCCTACGGGCGAGATGTCGCATATGGCGAGAAGATCCTCGTTGCGGCGTTTCGTCGGATTTGCCCAGGGGATGAAATGCCCGGTCACAGGTGCTCGCACCCGTCCGGCGCCTCCCGCGGGCGCGCCCGGGGAGGTAACGTCCCGAGCGCCCTTGCCCCGATCACCTCACCCCGGACGGACCCCGCCCCCATGCACGAGCTCGCCCTCTGCGCCGTCGAGACGGACGACCGCACCGTGCTGAGCGGGTACGTCCGGACGTTCGAGGACGGCGTGCTCTGGGTCGGCACCGAGGGTCTCGTGCGCGGCGTCGGCGAGGACGAGACCTACCTGCTGCGCGTCCTGGACGACGCCCGTGGCGAGTGCGTCTACCAGGGCACGGTCGCGCGCGTCTCCGGCGACACCGTCGCGTTCGTCGAGGTCGAGCTGCTGTCGACCCTGCAGAAGCGCGAGGTCGCCCGGGTCGCCGTGTCCGTCGAGTGCGAGGGGTACGCCCGGGTCGCGACCGACGACGACGGATCCGCGGGGCACGCCCCGGACCCCGAGGACGGGGACAAGGACGCCGACGAGATCCGCGTGACGTTCACCGTGCTCGACGTGTCCGCGCACGGGATGCGTATGATGAGTCAGACCGTGCTGCCGGAAGGCAGCATGGTGAGGTTCGTCTTCCCCGAGCTGTCGGACGCGTTCTGGCTGCAGGCGGTCGTCGTCCGTGCCCAGCCCTCGCGCACCGGGACGCACTACGGCTGCCGGTTCGTGGAGACCTCCCCGCGGGAGACGGACGAGCTCTTCCGTTACGTCCTGCGCACGCAGGGCGCCCTGCGCCGCCAGCAGAAGCTCGCCTGACTGAGCCGCCGGCGCCGGTCGCCGCCCCGTACGTGGGGACGACGGACCCGACCCGACGCCGGAAAGGCGACCCCTTCATGCCCAGCTTCACCGACCTCGGTGTGCCCGCCGCGCTCGCACGTTCCCTCGAGCAGCGCGGCATCACCGAGCCGTTCCCCATCCAGGCGGCCACGCTGCCCGACACCCTCGCCGGCCGCGACGTGCTCGGCCGCGGCCGCACCGGCTCCGGCAAGACCATCGCGTTCGCGCTGCCGGTCGTCGCCCGCCTGTCGGACTCCAAGGCGCAGCGCGCCAAGGCCCGACCGCGCGCGCTGATCCTCGCGCCGACCCGCGAGCTCGCCACCCAGATCCACGCGACCATCGAGCCGCTGGCCGCCGTCACCCGCCTCAGCTCGACCACCGTCTTCGGCGGCGTCGCGCAGAGCCGCCAGGTGTCTGCGCTCAACGGCGGCATCGACATCCTCGTCGCCTGCCCCGGCCGGCTCGAGGACCTCATCAAGCAGGGCCTGTGCTCGCTCGACTCCGTCGAGATCACCGTGCTCGACGAGGCCGACCACATGGCCGACCTCGGGTTCCTGCCCGTCGTGAAGCGCCTGCTCGACCAGACCCCCCGCGGCGGCCAGCGGCTGCTGTTCTCCGCGACGCTGGACAACGGCGTCGACACGCTGGTCAAGCGGTACCTCGACCGGCCGACCACGCACTCGGTCGACCCCGACGCCGCCGCGGTCAGCACGATGACCCACCACGTGCTGGTCGTCTCCGACGCGGACGCCAAGAAGTCGGTCGTCACCGAGCTCGCCTCCGGCGTCGGCCGCCGCGTGCTGTTCACCCGCACCAAGCACCAGGCCAAGAAGCTCGCCAAGCAGCTCACCCAGGACGGCATCCCCGCCGTCGACCTCCAGGGCAACCTCGGCCAGGGCGCGCGCGAGCGCAACCTCGCGGCGTTCACGTCCGGCGAGGTCAAGGTGCTGGTCGCCACCGACATCGCCGCGCGCGGCATCCACGTCGACGACATCGAGCTCGTCGTGCACGTCGACCCGCCGGCCGAGCACAAGGCGTACCTGCACCGCTCCGGGCGCACCGCCCGCGCGGGCTCCGGCGGCGACGTCGTCACCGTGCAGCTGCCCGAGCAGGCCGGCGACGTCCGCGACCTGACCCGCAAGGCGAAGATCACCGTCACCCCGCAGCGCGTCGCCCCGGGCTCGCCCGTGATCGCCGCGCTGGTCGGCGACGTCGCGGCCCGGGTCGCCCCGTCCGCGGCCCCCACGGTCCCGGCCCCGGCGCGCCAGCGCGCCGCGGGCACGGGCCCCTCCGGCCCGGGTCGGCAGCGCCGGCGTGGCGGTGCCGGCGGCGGTCGCCCGGCCGAGCAGTCCTCCCGTCCCGCCGAGGGCGGTCGCGGGCGCGGCGGCTCCGGCGGCGGCGCGGCGTCGGGCGGCGCGCGCTCCGGCGGTGCCGGTCGCGGTCGCGGCCAGGGCGTCCCGGCGCTCGGCGGCTCGATGGTCCGGTGGAGCTCCGGCGGCGACACCCCGTCCACGGGCGGCTCCGGGCACGCCGGCGGCGGCGCGCGGTCCGGCGGTGCCCCGCGGTCCGGTGCGGCGCGATCCGGCGCCCCGGCGCGGTCCGGCGGCGGCGCACGGTCCGGCGGCGGCGAGGGCGGCGGGCGCGGTCGTGGTCGCGGCGGCGCCGGGCGCGGTCGCGCGGGCCAGTAACGAGCCGAGCAGCACGTCGTCGACGGGCGGCGCGGGGACCGGCGGACAGCCGGCCCGCGCCGCCCGTCGGCGTCTGCGCGACCCCGGCCGCGCGCCGCGAGCGCGCGGAACACCCGGGCGCGCCACGATGTTCACCCACCTGCGTGCACCGCGGCCGACCCGGTCCGGTGCCGTCACGAGAGGAGTGCCGCGATGACGGAGCAGAAGGCCTACGAGGTCACCAAGGACGAGCAGGAGTGGCGGGTCGAGCTGAACCCCGCCGAGTTCCAGGTGCTGCGCCTGGCCGGCACGGAGCGGCCGTGGACCGGCGAGCTGCTCGACGAGAACCGCGAGGGCGTGTACCGCTGTCGCGGCTGCGGGAACGAGCTGTTCCGCTCGGACACGAAGTTCGACTCCCACTGCGGGTGGCCGAGCTTCTTCTCGCCGCTCGCCGGGGACAAGGTCGAGCTGATCGAGGACCGGTCGCTCGGCATGGTCCGCACCGAGGTGCGGTGCGCCCGCTGCGGGTCGCACCTGGGGCACGTCTTCGACGACGCGCCGCAGACACCGACGGGTGACAGGTTCTGCATGAACTCGGTGTCGCTGACGTTCGAGCCCGCCGTAAACTGACCGCCATGTGGGGGAGGGCGGCGCGGATGCTTCAGGGACGGTCCGGCGCTGCCGATATCCCGGACGTGGAGCAGGCTCTGATCGTCCGTCGGTGGCGCCGTTACGGTGCCGACCGGCTCTACGTCACGGCCGAGACCGGGGCGCCGCTGGGCAGCGTCGACCTGGCGACCGGCGAGGTCGCCGTCGAGCCCGACGTGGCCGCCCTCGAGGGCGCCGGCGTCGAGGACGCCGTGCGCGGCGCCGCGCAGGCCTACCTGCGTGCGGACGTCCCCGAGCTGGTCCTGCCCGCCTCCGCCGTCCTCCCCGAGGACACCGAGCCCGAGCCGGAGCCGGTGCGTCGCCCCCGCGGGCGGCGCGCCGCGCCCGGGTCCGCGGACGCGGTCGTCCTCGACCCCGGCTGCGACGACGAGCAGCCCGGCCGCGGCCGGCACCGCGCGGTCGACCTCGTCAGCCCACGCGCCGACGGCGAGCCCCGCGGCATGGACGAGACGCTGTGCGACCGGCTGGACCGGCTGCAGCTCGCCGGTTGGCACGTGCTGCACGACGTCCCCGTGGGCCGCCAGGGCTCGGTCGTCGGGCACCTGCTCATCGGGCCCCCCGGCGCGTTCGCCGTCGCGGAGCGCCCCCGCTCGGACGAGGAGGTGTTCGTCGTCGACGGCCGGTCGCTGTCCGCCGACGGCCACGCCGTCTCCGACCTGCGCGCCGTCCGCCTCACCGCCGCCCGCGCGGGCTCGCTGCTGCGCACCGCCGTCGGCACGCCGGTGGCCGTCCGGGGCGTGCTCGTGGTGCACGGCATCGTCGAGGTCCGCCGGCCCTCGCCGTACGAGTCCCTGGTCGTCGACGACGCGCAGGTGCCGGACGTCTTCACGTCGATGCCCGGGCACTGGACGCCCGGCCGGGTGGACGCCGTCACCGCCATCGCCCGTCGCCGGAGCACCTGGGCGCTCGACCGCGCGCTCTGAGCGGGGCGCGCAGCAGCCTGGGCGTGCCTAGACCCCCGGGGCCGCCGGCCGCGGCGGGTTCGCGGTCATCGAGTCGTTGAGCCGGTGCATCTGGTCGGCGAGCAGCTCCCGCTCCTGCGGCGACCACGACTCCAGCACGCGCCCCAGGTACGCCCAGCGCGCCTCGCGGGCGGCCTCGACGCGGCGTCCGCCCTCGGGCGTGACGCGGATCAGCTGACCGCGGGAGTCGTCCGGGTCGGGCCGGCGCTCGATGAGCCCGATCTGCTCCATCCGCCCGAGCTGGCGCGACATCGTGCCGCGGCCCACGCCGATGTGCTCCGCGAGCTCGCTGGCCCGGACGTCGGGCTCCCGCTCGATCCGGGCGAGCAGCGGGTACGCCGACGGCTCCAGGTCCGGGTGCACGCTGCGCGCGAGCCGCTCGGCCGAGGCGCGCGCCCGCCGCAGCAGCAGGCCGAGCTCGGACTCGAGGCGCACGACGGGGTCGTCAGGGGTGTCCACCCGGCCATTGTGGCCGACACGCACGACGCCCGGGCCGTCGGGGGACGGGCCGGGCGTCGTGCGTCGTGCGTGCTGCCGGTCAGGCGCGGGTGCCTGCCGGGGCGTCGGCGGTGCCGGGGGCGGTGGCCTGCGCGGCCTCGGCCTCGGACTCGGCCTGCGCACCGGCTGCCTGCTGCGCGCCGGGGGTGCCGGCCTCGGCGACGTCGGCTGCCGTGTCGGAGTCGAGGAGCTGCTCCACGCCGCTGCGGCGGCCGAGCGGGACCTCGCGGAGGAACAGCACCGCGATCAGCGCGACCACGCCGAGCGGGACCGCGTAGAGGAACAGGTCCGCGATGCCGTGGCCGTACGACGACTCCACGATCGACCGCACCGGCTCCGGGATGCTGGACACGTCGGGCACCGAGGAGGTGCCGCCGCCCAGCGCCGACGGGTCGATGCCCGCCGCGAGCAGCCCGTCGGTCAGGTACGCGGTGATCCGGTTGCCGAGCACCGCGCCGAGCGCCGAGACGCCGATCGCGCCGCCGAGCGTCCGGAAGAACGCGACCGTGGCCGTGCCGGAGCCGATCTCGGAGACGTCCAGGATGTTCTGCACCGCGAGCACGAGGTTCTGCATCAGCATGCCGACGCCCGCGCCCATGACGAACATGTACAGGCTGACCAGCACGAAGCTCGTGTCGAACCGGATCGTGCCCATCAGCGCCAGGCCGGCGGTCAGCGCGACCGCGCCGGCGACCATGAAGCCCTTGTAGCGGCCGTACTTCGTGATGAGGCGCCCCGCGACCGTGGACGACAGGAACAGGCCCAGGATCATCGGGACGGTCAGCAGGCCGGACTCGGTCGGCGTCTTGCCGCGCGCCACCTGCATGTACTGGCTGAGGAACACCGAGGTGCCGAACATCGCCACGCCCACCGCGACGGACGCGATGACGGACAGGACGACGGTGCGGTTCTTGAACAGGTGCATCGGGATGATCGGGTCGGCGACCTTGGTCTCGACCACGACGGCCACGGCGAGGACGACGAGCGCGCCGAGCACCATCACGGCGGTCTGCCAGGACAGCCAGTCGAAGTTCGTGCCCGCGAACGTCACCCAGAGCAGCAGGGTTGCGATGCCCGCCGAGATCAGGGCGGCGCCCCAGTAGTCGATCGAGACGACCTTCCGGGCGCGCTTCGGCAGGTGCAGGGTGCGCTGGAGCACGATGATCGCCGCGACCGCGAACGGCAGGCCGACGAAGAAGTTCCAGTGCCAGCTCAGCGTGTCGGTCAGGACGCCGCCGAGCAGCGGGCCGCCGACCATGCCGACGCCCATGATGCCGCCCATCAGACCCATGTACTTGCCGCGCTCGCGCGGGCTGAGGATGTCGGCGATCAGCACGGTCGCGAGGGCCGTGAGGCCACCGGCGCCGATGCCCTGCAGGGCGCGCATGCTGATGAGGAAGCCGACGCCCTGCGAGAACCCGGCCGCCGCGGAGGACAGCACGGAGATGACCAGCGCGAGCTGGATGAGGAGCTTGCGGTCGACGAGGTCGGCCAGCTTGCCCCAGATCGGGGTCGTGATCGTGGTGGTGAGCAGGGTCGCGACGACGACCCAGGTGTAGGACGACTGGGAGCCGTTCAGGTCGCTGACGATCTTCGGCAGCGAGCTCGACACGACGCTCGTGGCCAGGATCGACACGAACATCCCGAGCAGGATGCCGGAGAGCGACTCCATCACCTGACGGTGGTTCATCGCGGGGGCGGGGGCGTCGGTGGGGGACGCGGTGGCCGGGGAGGTCACCGGTGCGGGGCTCTCGGCCCGGGTGGTGCTGGACATGGGGACTCTGCTTTCGACGGTGGTGCGGTGCCCGGCGTCGGCGGCGGACGTGAGGGTGGTGGTGCTGCGCGCCCGGGGGGACGCGTGATCGGTGGGGCGCGGGGCCCGGTGGCTCAGGTGGCCGTGGCGACGAGGTCGCGGTCGTCCGCGACGTCGTCGGTGAGCGCGGGCCCGATGCCGGCGACGGAGTCCGACACCCGCTCGATCACCGCGACCGCCTCGGCGAGGTCCTCGGGCGTCCAGGCGCCGAAGATCCGCGCGGCGCGCTCGTCGAGGGTCCGCTTGGTCGTCGCGGTGAACTGCCGGCCCTGCTCGGTGAGGCGGACGGTGCGGACGCGGCGGTCGGTGCCCGGCGCGTCCGGGGTGGTGCGCTCGGCGTACCCGGCGTCGACGAGCTGGCTGGCCTGGCGGCTGGCCACGGAGATGTCGACGTGCAGGTGCTGCGCCAGGTCCCCGATGCCGAGCGCCCCGCGCTTGTCGAGCAGCCACAGGGTGCTCAGGGCCGCCCGGGGGCAGTCGAGCTCGCGGGCCATCTCGGTCGCGACCTCGCGCTGTACCCGCTGCAGGCGGGCGATCGCGTCGACGAGCGCGCGGTGGGTCAGGGTGCTGGGCACAGGGGGGACCTCTCTTGGTTGCTGCAGGCAAACTATCACAACGGTTGCGTGGGGCAACTTGTTCCCCGCGGCGGCGGTCCTGGGTCGGGCTGCTGCCCCGGGTGGGTCCACCCGGGGCGTGGAGTCACCGCGACGGCGCGAGTCGGCGAGTCGCCCCGGGTGGATCCATACGGCGCGAGCTGCCGCGGGGTGTGGAGTCGAGCTGACGGCGCGCGTCGGCGAGTCGCACCGGGTGGATCCACCCGGGTGGGGTGGGGGGGTGGGCTGGCTGGTGGGGACCGGGTGGGCGGGGCGGGGCCCCGGGGGTGGGGTCAGCGGCCGGCGGCGTAGCCCTGCATGCCGCGGGGGTTGGCGGCGGCGTGCAGGAGGCCGTCGGGGCGGCGGCCCGCGGCGCTGACGCGGCCGAGCGACCACGGGCCGGCGTCGTGGACGGCGTGGCCGCGACGGGTCAGGTGGGCGAGCACGTCCGCGCCGAGCCGCGACTCGACCTCGACTCCCCGCCGGGTGCTGGTGCGCGGGTGGAACGAGGACGGCACCTGCGTCGAGTGCCAGCCGGGCGCGTCGATGGCGGCCTGCAGGTCGAGCCCGCCGATCAGGTGGTGCAGCAGGAATGGGATCGTCCACTGGTCCTGCTGGTCGCCGCCCGGGGTGCCGAACGCGAACCCGCTGCCGTCCGGGCGCAGCACCAGGCCGGGGCTCAGGGTGGTCCGGGGGCGGCGGCCGGGGGCGAGCGACGACGGCAGCCCGGGCTCGAGCCAGAACATCTGCGCGCGCGTCGGCAGGCCGAACCCGAGGCCCGGCACGACGGGCGAGCTCTGCAGCCAGCCGCCGGACGGGGTCGCGGACACGAGGTTGCCCCAGCGGTCGACGACGTCGACGTGGCACGTGTCGCCCCGGGTCTCGCCGCCGGGCCGGACGTCCAGGGCGGGGCCGTCGACCGGCGTCGGCAGAGGCCCAGGCCCGCGGGTGGGCTCACCCGTCCCGACCGCGCCGACCGTACCCGCGTCCTCGAACCGGCCCGGCCACACCGGCGCGCCGTCGGGGCCGGCGGCGGGCGTGCCGAACAGGGCCGCGAGCCGCGGGGTCCGGCCGCCGGGGGAGCCGGGGCGCACGCCGTCGGCGGCCTCGGGCCCGACCAGCCGCGCGCGCTGCGCGGCGTACGCGGGGTCGAGCAGCGCGGCGAGCGGGACGTCGCCGTCCGCGGGGTCGCCGTACCAGGCCTCCCGGTCGGCGAACGCCAGCTCCGTGACCTCCAGCGCGGTGTGCACGAGCTCCGCCGACCCGAGGTCCGCGTCCGCGACGCCCAGCGCGTCGAGCATCTGCAGCTGCTGGAGCAGCACCGGCCCCTGGCCCCAGGCCGCGGTCTTGTGCACCCGCACGCCGGCGAAGTCGACGGCGACGGTCGGCTCCTCGGTGGCGCGCCAGCCGGCGAGGTCGTCGGCGGTGAGCAGCCCGGCGTGCGCGGTGCCGGACGAGTCGAGCACCGGGGTCCGGACGTGCGCGGCCACGGCCTCGGCGACGAACCCCTCGTAGAACGCGCGCCGGGCCGCCTCGATCTGCGCCAGACGGTCGGCGCCCGCGGCCTGCGCCTCGGCCAGCACCCGGGTGTAGGTCGCGGCGAGGTCGGGGTTGGTGAACCGCGCGCCGGCCTCGGGCACGGACCCGCCGGGCAGGTAGACCGCCGCGGAGGTGGGCCAGTGCTCGGCGAACAGCCGCTCGACGGTCCGGATCGTCCGCACCGCCGCGGGCACCAGCGGGTAGCCGTCGCGCGCGTAGCCGATCGCGGGGGACAGGACGTCGGCCAGCGGCAGCGTGCCGTACCGGGCGAGCAGGTCGAGCCACGCCCCGAACGCGCCCGGCACGACCGCCGCGAGGTGCCCGGTGCCGGGGACGACGTCGAGCCCGAGGTCGGTGTACGCCTCGATGGTCGCGCCGGCGGGCGCCGTGCCCTGGCCGTCGACGACGAACGTGCGCCCGTCGGCCGCCCGGTGCCCGATGATCGGCGCGTCGCCCCCGGGGCCGTTCAGGTGCGGCTCGACCACCTGCAGCGTGAACCCCGCGGCGGCGGCCGCGTCGAACGCGTTCCCGCCCGCCTCGAGCACGGACATCCCGACGGCGCTGGCGAGCCAGTGCGTGGAGGCGACCATGCCGTGCGTGCCGACGAGCTCGGGGCGGGTGGTGAACACGGGCGGCTCCTCGCGAGCGGGGGTGGGGGCGGTGCCGTCCACCGTACGTGCCCGACCGCGGTGGTCACCGCCGCGCGGGCACGCCCTCGGCCGCCAGCCGCGCCGCCTCCGCCACGCGTGCCGCCCGGGTCCCGGGGCGCCGCGCGTCGACCAGCCAGCGCAGCACCGCCTTGCGCGCGCCGGGCCGGAACCCGTCCCAGCGGTCCCGTGCGCCGGGGAGGGCGTCGAGGGCCGCCACCAGGTCGTCGGGGAGGACCAGCGCCTCGACGTCGTCGTGCCGCGTCCACGACCCGTCGGCGCGCGCGGCGGCGATCACCGCGGCGCCCGCGGGCTGCATCCGGCCCGCGGCCTCGAGGCGGGCGACCCGCTCCTTGCTGAGCCGGGACCAGACGCTGCCGGGCCGCCGCGGGGTGAACCACAGCAGGGTCACCTCGTCGTCGGGCGCCCAGGCCTGGCCGTCGATCCAGCCGACCGCGAGGGCCTCCTCGACCATCGCCTCGTAGCCGAACGTCGGCCGGCCGGTCGCGGGCTTCCACCGCGCGAGCCACACGCCGGCCGAGGTGCCGTGGTGCTCGGCGAGCCAGTCACGCCACCGCTCGGGCGTCTCCGCGTGGAAGCGGGGCGCGTCCCGGAGCCGGCCGGTCGGCACGGTCGGGCCTCAGTGCCCGCCGGTCGGGGCGGGCAAGCTCGTCGGCCGGGTCGGGTGCCTCGCCGCGGCCGACCCGCGAGTGCCGGTAGGAGTACAGCGCGTAGATGACGATGCCGACGGCCAGCCACGCGGCGAACCGCAGCCAGGTCAGCGTCGTCAGGTTCGACATCAGCCACAGGCAGGCGACGCCGGAGATGATCGGCAGCGCGGGCGACCACGGGACCTTGAAGCCGCGGGTGAGGTCGGGCCGGGTGCGGCGCAGGATCGGGATGCCGAAGCTGACCAGCACGAACGCGGACAGCGTGCCGATGTTGATCATCTCCTCGAGCAGCTCGACCTTCGACAGCCCGGCGATCGCCGCGACGACGATCCCCGCGCCGACCTGCAGGCGGATCGGCGTCTTGTACTTGCGCGAGGTGCGGGAGATGCCGCGGGGCAGCAGGCCGTCGCGGCTCATCGCGAACACGATCCGGGTCAGGCCGAGCAGCAGCACCATGATGACGGAGGTCAGTCCGACGAGGATGCCGATGGAGATGACCTTGCCGGCCCAGTCGGCCCCGACCAGGACGAACGCGGTGGTCAGCGACGGGGACCCGGACGCGGCGAGGTCGGTGTAGGACACCATGCCGGTGACCACGACGGTGACCAGGATGTAGAGCACGGTGACGATGGCGAGACCGCCGAGGATGCCGCGGGGGACCGCACGCTGCGGGTTCTTCGTCTCCTCCGCGGTGGTCGCGACGACGTCGAACCCGATGAACGCGAAGAACACCAGCGCCGCGCCGGACAGCAGGCCCATGACGCCGTAGGTCGACGGGTCGAACCCGGACAGGAACGCGAACAGCGGCTGGTGCAGACCGGACTGGCTCTCCGCGGGCTGCGACGGCGGGATGAACGGCGTGTAGTTCTCGGCGCGGACGTAGAAGAAGCCCGCGACGATGACGAACAACGTGATGCCGACCTTGATGATCGTGAACACGCTGTTGATCCGGGTGCTGAGCTTGGTGCCGATCGCCAGCAGGGTGGTGAACACCCCGACGACGAGCACCGGGCCCCAGTCGAGGTCGACCGGCCCGAGGCTGACGGTGGTCGGGATGTCGACGCCGAACAGGGAGAACGCGTCGCCCAGGTACACGCCCCAGAACTTCGCGATCACGGCGGCCGCGAGCAGCATCTCGAGGATGAGGTCCCAGCCGATGATCCAGGCGACGAACTCCCCGGCGGTCGCGTAGGAGAACGTGTACGCCGACCCGGCGACCGGCAGCGTCGAGGCGAACTCGGCGTAGCACATGATCGCCAGGGCGCAGACGACGGACGCGATGAGGAACGAGACGATGACGCCCGGTCCGGCGTAGTTCGCGGCGGCGGTCGCGCCGACGGAGAAGATGCCCGCGCCGACCGCGACGGCGACGCCGAGGACGGCGAGGTCCCAGGCGGTCAGGTCCCGCTTGAGGGACCGGTCCGGGTCGTCCGTGGTGGCCAGCGAGTCCTCGACGGACTTCCGGCGCAGGATGCTGCGGTTCGTGGTGGCCACCGGGAGGCTCCCTCGGTCGACGGTGCGTGCCGCGTGAGCATGGCGGACCTCGTGCGGCGCTGCACGAGATGGTCCGGCATGTAAGACCCGATCGGGCGACTTGTCAGATACCGCCCGGGAAGCCTGCTGCCGCCACGCCTCGTAGACAGCGGTGGCGGCCGCGTTGGTGAGGTTGAGCGACCGGCGGCCCGGCTGCATGGGGATGCGCAGCTGCTCGGTGACGCGGGGGTGCGCGAGGGCCTCCGGCGGCAGGCCGGTGGGCTCGGGGCCGAACAGCAGCGCGTCGCCGTCCTGGTAGGCGACGTCGGTGAACCGGGTCGTCGTGTGCGTGGTGAACGCGAACACCCGCCCGGGGAGTGCCGCCATCGCGGCGTCGAGGTCCGCGTGCACGACGACGTGCGCGAGGTCGTGGTAGTCGAGGCCGGCGCGCTTGAGGCGGGGCTCGTCCATCACGAACCCCAGCGGCTCCACGAGGTGCAGTGTCGCCCCCGTGGCAGCGGCCAGACGGATGGCGTTGCCGGTGTTGCCGGGGATGCGGGGCTCGAAGAACACGACGTGCAGCACCGGGCGATCCTCTCACCTGCCGGGACGTCGGTGGCGGCGGCTAGCGTGGTCCCGGGTGCTCCCGCCCGCCTACGAGAAGAGGATCGTCGATGCCGACCATGCCCGTTCACCGCGCCGCGGACGACCGGTACGCGTCCATGCCGTACCGCCGCACCGGACGCAGCGGACTCGACCTGCCCGCGCTGTCGCTGGGTCTGTGGCACAACTTCGGCGACACCACGCCGATGGAGACGCAGCGCGCGGTCATCCGGCGGGCGTTCGACCTGGGCATCACGCACTTCGACCTCGCGAACAACTACGGCCCGCCCTACGGCTCGGCCGAGGCGAACTTCGGGCGGCACCTGGCGCAGGACCTCGCTCCCTACCGCGACGAGCTCGTCATCTCCTCCAAGGCCGGCTACGACATGTGGCCCGGGCCGTACGGCGACGGCGGCTCGCGCAAGTACCTGCTCTCCTCGCTCGACCAGTCGCTGACCCGGCTCGGTCTCGACTACGTCGACGTCTTCTACTCGCACCGGCCCGACCCGTCCGTCCCGCTGGAGGAGACGATGGGCGCGCTGCACACCGCCGTGACCAGCGGCAGGGCGCTGTACGCCGGGGTGTCGAACTACTCGCCGTCCCGGACGCGCGAGGCCGCGCGGATCCTCGCCGACCTGGGCACGCCGCTGCTCATCCACCAGCCGTCGTACTCGATGTTCAACCGCCACGTGGAGCGGGTCGCCGAGGGCGAGTCCGAGTCGCTGCTCGACGCCGTGGGCGACCTCGGCGTCGGCATGATCGTGTTCTCCCCGCTGCAGCAGGGGCTGCTCACCGGCCGCTACCTGTCCGGCGAGGTGCCCGCGGGCTCCCGCGCCGCGACCAGCCACTTCCTGTCGGCCGACACCATCGACGAGCCGTACCTGAGCCGGGCCCGGGCCCTGAACGAGGTCGCCGCCGGCCGCGGGCAGTCCCTGGCGCAGCTCGCCCTGTCCTGGGTGCTGCGGGACGACCGCGTGACCTCGGCGATCATCGGCGCGTCCTCGGTCGCCCAGCTGGAGGACAACGTCGCCGCCCTGTCCGCGCCGCCGCTGTCCGCCGACGAGCTCGCGGCCATCGAGCCGCACGCCGTCGACGGCACCGCCCGCCGGTGAGCAGCACCGGGGGCCGTCGGGCGCCGGTGCCGGTCGTCCTGCTGCACGGGCTCACCGACTCGTCCGCCTGCTGGCCCACCGTCCTGCCCCGGTACGCCGCGGCGGGTCGGCGGGTCGTGGCGCTCGACGCCCGCGGGCACGGCGGCACGCCGCTGCCGGACGAGACGTTCTCGATCGGCGCGCTCGCCGCGGACGCCGCCCGCGCGCTGCGGGAGCTCGACCTCGGGCCGGCGCTGGTCGTCGGGCACTCGATGGGCGGGGTGACCGCCGAGGAGCTCGCGCTGGTGGCCCCCGAGCTGGTGGCCGGGCTGGTGCTCGAGGACCCGGCGTGGGTCGGGCCGGACCCGGGCGCCGGGGCGGATCCGGGCGCTGCCGCGGACGCCGTGCACGCGGGCGGTGGCCGCCCCGCGTGGCTCGCCCCGGCGCTCGCCGCGGTCGCCGGGCGGTCGGTCGCCGAGATCGCGGCGGTCGGCCGGCGGGAGAACCCGGGCTGGTCGCCGGAGGAGGTCCTCGGGTGGGCGGACGCGAAGAGCCGCCTCGACCCGCGGCTCGCGGACGTGCCGCACGACTGGACCGGCCGCGACTGGGTGGGTGCGCTCGCGGACGTCCGTGTGCCCGTCACGCTGCTCACCGCGGCGCCGGGCGCGGGTGTCGTGACCCCCGCGCAGGCCGCCCGCGCGGCGGCGGTGCTGGGCGACCGCCTGACCCACGTCCCGGTCCCGTCGGCGGGCCACAACATCCGCCGCGACGCCCCCGGGGCGTACCTGGCGGCCCTCGACGCCGCGGTCGCCCGCGCCTGATCCACCCCGCGGGTCCCGAGGTCGAGGGTTTCGTCACCGTGTGCGGCGTGTCGCCCGGCGTGTCGCGCGAAACCCTCGACCTCGGCTGCCGCGCGCCCGCGGGGAGCGCGGGTCAGCCGAGGACGGCCGCGACCACCAGCAGCGCCGGGACCGCGAGGACCGTCGTCACCAGGCCGGCGTCGCGGGCCAGGGCGGTGCCGTGCCGGTACTGGATCGCGTACACGAGGACGTTCTGCGCGGTCGGCAGGGCCGAGACCACGGCGACCGCGAGCAGCGCGTGGCCCTCGAGGCCCAGCAGCGTGCCGAGCCCGATCGCCAGCGCCGGGTGCACCACCGACCGCAGCACCGCGACCAGCACGACGTCCCCGCGCGGCGCCGACTCGGCCGCCACCCGGGGCGCGGCCAGCGACATCCCGAACGTCAGCAGCGCGAGCGGCGGGGCGGCGGCGCCCAGCATCGACAGCGGCTGGAACACCACGGCCGGCAGCGACCACGGCAGGGCGGCGAGCGCGAGCCCGGTCAGCGTGCCGATGATGACGGGGTTGCGCAGGGTCCGGCGGACGACCGAGCGCACGGCGGCGAACCGGTGCCGGTCGGTCGGGGTGGCGACGTCCGCGCCGCGGGCCCGGCGGTTCCGGGAGTCGAGGACGACCAGCGCGAGCGGGCCGAGCAGGAGCTGCTGGTAGAGCGTCGGCGGCACGACGCTGACGACGCTGCCCAGCAGGTACGCGGTCAGCGGGATCCCGATGTTCCCGGCGTTGACGTACGACGACGCGAGCACGCCCACGACGACGTCGCCCGCGGACCGGCGGCGCACCACCCCCAGCACCAGGGCCGCGACCAGCGCGACGACCGTGGTGCTCGCGAACGTCACCAGGGCGGACCGGGACACCAGGAGGTGCAGGTCGGCGTGCGCGATCGTGTCGACCAGCAGGGCGGGGGTCGCGACCGTGAACGCCGTGGCGGCGAGCACCCGCTGCGCGCCGTCGCCGAGCGCGCCCGTCCGGCCGACGAACCAGCCCACCCCGACGATGACGGCGATCGTGCCGAGCGCGGACAGGACGGCGAGCATCAGGCGCCGGTGCCGCCGTCCTGCGCGAACAGGCCCGACGCGGCGGCCGCGGCGGCGGTCTCCTCGGCGGTCGGCGGCTCGCGCCCCTCGACGGTGGCGATGACGCCCGGGCCGTAGCGGTCGAGCTTCGCCTGGCCGACCCCGCCGATCTGCGCGAGCGCGGTGACGTCGGTCGGGCGAGCCGTCGCGATGTCGCGCAGCGTGGCGTCGTGGAACACCACGTACGCGGGCACGCCCTGCTCCTTGGCGGTCGCGGCACGCCAGGCGCGCAGCCGCTGGAACAGCGCGGCGGCGTCGTCGCCGAGCTCGACCTCGGGGGCCGCGGCGGCCCGGCTGCGACCCCCGCCGCCGGAGCGGGACGACCGCCCGGCGGGCTTCGCGTCGTGCCGCAGCGGGACGGGCCGGTCGCCGCGCAGCACCTCGGCGCTCGCCTCGGTGAGCCGCAGCGTCCCGTAGCCGTCGCCGTCCACGCCGAGCAGCCCCTGCGCGAGCACCTGGCGGACCACGCCGCGCCACTGCGTGTCGGACAGCTCGGCGCCCAGGCCGAACGTCGACAGGGCGGTGTGCCCGAGCTGCTCGATCCGCGGGGTGCGCTTGCCGACCAGGATGTCGACCAGGTGCCCGGCGCCGTAGTGCTGGTTCCGCTCGCGCTCCAGCCGGACGACCGTGGACAGCAGCTTCTGCGCGGGGACGGTGCCGTCCCAGGTCTCGGGCGGCGACAGGCAGGTGTCGCAGTTCCCGCACGGCCCGGTCTCCTGACCGAAGTACGCGAGCAGCTGCACCCGGCGGCAGGTGACGGTCTCGCAGAGCGCGAGCATCGCGTCGAGGTGCTGCGAGAGCCGGCGCTTGTGCGTCGCGTCGCCCTCGGACGTGTCGATCATGCGGCGCTGCTGGACGACGTCCTGCAACCCGTACGCGAGCCAGGCCGTCGACGGCTGCCCGTCGCGCCCGGCACGGCCCGTCTCCTGGTAGTAGCCCTCGACGGACTTCGGCAGGTCGAGGTGCGCGACGAACCGCACGTCCGGCTTGTCGATGCCCATGCCGAACGCGATGGTCGCGACCATGACCAGGCCGTCCTCGCGCAGGAACCGCGACTGGTTGCGCGCGCGCACCTGCCGGTCCAGGCCTGCGTGGTACGGCAGCGCGGGCACCCCGTTGGTGGACAGGAAGTCCGCGGTCTGCTCGACCGAGTTCCGGGACAGGCAGTAGACGATGCCGGCGTCGCCCGCGTGCTCGGTGCGCAGCAGGTCCAGGAGCTGCTGGCGCGGGCTGGCCTTCGGGACGATCCGGTACTGGATGTTCGGCCGGTCGAACGACGCGACGAACTGCCGCGCGTCGGTGAGCTCCAGCCGCTCGGCGATCTCGGTGCGCGTCGCGGCCGTCGCGGTGGCGGTGAGCGCGAGCCGCGGGACGCCCGGCCAGCGCTCGTGCAGCACGGACAGCTGCAGGTAGTCGGGCCGGAAGTCGTGGCCCCACTGGGACACGCAGTGCGCCTCGTCGATCGCGAACAGGCTGATCGCGGCGCGGTCGAGCAGCGCGAGCGTCTCCGGCACCCGCAGCCGCTCCGGGGCGAGGTAGAGCAGGTCGAGCTCCCCGTCGAGGAGCGCCTGCTCGACCGCGCGCCGCTGGCCGAGGTCCTGCGTGGAGTTGAGGAACCCGGCGCGCACGCCCAGCGCGGACAGGGCGTCGACCTGGTCCTGCATGAGCGCGATCAGCGGCGAGACGACCACGCCGGTGCCGGGGCGCACGAGCGCGGGCACCTGGTAGCAGAGCGACTTGCCGCCGCCGGTGGGCATGAGCACGAGGGCGTCGTCGCCGCGGACGACGGTGTCGATGATCTCGGCCTGCTCGCCTCGGAACGCGTCGTAGCCCCAGACCTCGCGGAGCACGTCGGCGGGGGAGCGGCCGGTGGTGGTGTCGTGCGCCGGGCGGGCGACGGGGCGTGCGACCGCCGGGTCGCCGTGGGCTGCGGCGTCGCGGGCGTCCCCGGGTGCGCTGCTGGTCCGGGCGGGCGACGCGACCGACGAGCGGGCGGCACGGCGCGCCGGCTCGGGCTCGTACGGCGGCTCCTCGGACGGGTCGTACGGGGGCTCGGCCGGCGGCTCGTCCGGGAAGGGCCACTCGTCGTCCCATGCCTGCGTCACGCCGTCCACCCTAGTGGCGGTGGGGGGACCGGCCGCCCTCGTCCACAGGCCCGACCGCGGGCACCCGAGCACCCACCGGTCGTCCTCGGGCGGGGGTTGGCACGGCCCGCGTCGCGGCGTACGGTGCCACCGGGCAACCGGCCGACGGCGGCCCGGCACCGCACGACGCGAGGAGGTGGACGCATGGACGACAGCGCGAGCAGTCGGCATCCGTCGACGCCCGTCGTGCCGCGCACGCAGGCCTGAGCCGCCCCGCACCGGGGCGAGCCCGCCCGCGTGCGTCGCAGGGCCGGCGTCGTCGGAGCACCGGCGTCGCCCACGGGCGGCGCACCCGGTCCCCGCGCGCGTCCCCGCGCCGAGGGCCTCCGCCCGGGCCGAGCCCGGGATCCGCCACGGCCCCGCCGTGACGTCCGTCCGCCCCGCGACCTCCCGACCGTGCCGCGCCGCCCTCGGCGCGCCCGCCCGTGCCCCGCACGCGACGAGCGCGCCGCCGACGGTGCCGCACCGGTGCGGGGAGCGCCCGGCGGAGCACCGCCGCCCCGGCGCGCCCTCGTGCGCTCCGGGGCCCGGCGGTGTGGGCGTCCGCGCGCGGCCCCGCCCCGCCTAGGAGTGCGACATGACCCCCACCACCACCCGCACCAGCCGCCGCCCCGACGCGACGCTCCCGATCGACCTGCACGACGTGGTCGCGATGGGCACCCGCCGGGCCCTCGAGGTCTGGCTCGCGTCGACCCCGGGGCCGCGCGCCCGCGCCGACGAGCTCGCGGACCTGTCCGACGCGCAGGTCCGGACCCTCGTCGGGCTGCTCGACCCCACCAGCGCCGCGGACCTGCTCGGCTCGCTCGACGCGCACGCCGTCGCCGAGGTCGTGCACGTCGTCCCGCCGACGGTGGCCGCCGGCCTCGTCGACGCGCTCGACCCGGACGAGGCCGCGGCGCTGCTGCGGGTGCTCCCGGACGCCGAGCGCGCGTCCGTGCTCGCGGCGCTGCCGGTGGTCCGGTCGGCCGTCGTCCGCGGGCTGCTCGCGTGGCCGGCGGAGTCCGCGGCCGCCCGGATGAACCCCGACGTCGTCACCGTCCGGCCCGCCATGACCGTCCGCGAGGCGGTCGACGCCCTGCGCGCGCAGCCCGCGTCCACGGCGGAGGCGGGCGAGGTCTACGTGACCGGCGACCCGGTCGCCGGGGACGGGGTCGCCCTGCTCGGTGTCGTGACGTTCCGCGACCTGGTGCTCGCCGAGCCGGGTGCCCGCGTCGCGGACCTGATGCGCGAGGACGTCGTGACCGTCGCGCCCGAGGCGGACCGGGAGGTCGCGGCCCGGCTGCTGCAGGACCACCAGCTCGCCGCGCTGCCGGTGGTGGACGACGGCCGCCTGGTCGGTGTCCTCACCGGGGACGACGTCGCGGACATCCTCGAGCGGGAGGCCACCGAGGACGCGGTGCGCCAGGGCGGCGCGGAGCCGCTCGACGTGCCCTACCTGCGGGCGACGCCGCTGATGCTCTGGCGCAAGCGGATCGTCTGGATGCTGGTGCTGTTCGTGGCGGAGATGTACACCGGCACCGTGCTGCGGTCGTTCGAGGACGAGCTGGAGACGGTCATCGCGCTCACGTTCTTCATCCCGCTGCTGATCGGCACCGGCGGGAACGCGGGGACCCAGATCACCACCACCGTGATCCGGGCGATGGCCGTCGGCGAGGTGCGGCTGCGGGACCTCGGGCGCGTCGTCCGCAAGGAGGTCGGCACCGGCCTGCTCGTGGCGGTGACGATCGCCGCGCTCGGCTGGGTGCGGGCGTGGATGCTCGGCGTGGGGCCCGAGGTGTCGCTGACCGTCGCGGTCACCGCGGCCGCGGTGATCGTGTGGGCGTCGCTCGTCGCGTCCGTGCTGCCCCTGCTGCTCCGCGCGGTGCGGGTCGACCCGGCCGTGGTGTCGGGGCCGATGATCACCACGCTGGTCGACGGGACCGGGCTGATCATCTACTTCGAGGTCGCCCGGCTGCTCATCTCGTCGATCGGCGGCTGACCGGCGCGCCGTAGGGTGGGCGCCGTGGTGGACGAGCAGGCCGACGGCGCGACGACGGCGGGGTCCCCGGTCGAGAGCGTCGACCGGGCCCTGCGCGCGCTCGACGTCGTCGCGGGCGCCGGTCCGGCGGGTATCGCGCTCGTCGACCTGGCCGCCGCGCTCGGGGTGCACAAGACGACCGTGCACCGGTCGCTCGCCGCGCTGCGGCACCGTGACTACGTCGCGCAGGACCCGCTGACCGGACGCTACGGGCTCGGCCCGGCGGCCGTCGGGCTCGCCGACCGGTACTTCGCCGAGGACGACCTGCCCGCCCGCCTGCACGGTGCGCTGACCGCGCTGTGCGCCGCCACCGACGAGCTCGTGCACCTCGGGGTCCTCAGCGGCGTGCAGGTGGTGTACCTCGACAAGGTCGAGCCCGAGCGTCCGGTCCGCGTGTGGTCCGCCGTGGGCCGGCGCAACTGGGCGGCGACGACGGCGCTCGGGCGCGCGATGCTGGCGTTCCGGGACACCCCGGCGTCCGCGCTCGACGGGTACGTGGACGCCGTCGAGCCCGCCGGCCGGGTGGATGTCGCGCACCTGGCCGACGAGCTCGCCCGCGCCCGCGACCGCGGGTACGCCGTGGAGCTGCAGGAGAACGAGCCGGGCATCGCCTGCCTCGCCGTCCCGGTGCTCCGCGGCAGCCGGCCGGTGGCGGCGCTCAGCATCACCGCGCCCGCCGACCGGATGACCCCCGCGCGCATGGCCGACCTGCACGGCCGGGTCCGCGCGGTCGTGCCCCCGCTGCTCCCCGCCGGCCTGGCGCTGCCCCCGGCCTGACGCCACCCCGGGTCACCGGCGCGCGGGCGTCCGCCGCCGAGGGAGGACCGGCGCGTCGACTTCCGGCGCCGAGGTAGGACCGGCGCGTCGACTTCCGACGCCGAGGTAGGACCGGCGCGTCGACTTCCGACGCCGAGGTAGGGCCGGCGCGTCGAGACAGGGCGCCCGGCGGACCTACCTCGTGCGAACGGACCGATCTCGGCGCCCGCCGGTCGGATCCGGCGCCCGCCGGCCGCTCGGCGAACCCGGGCGGCCCGGCGAGTCCGGCGTTGCCGCGGGAGGTCGCCGTGTGCCACGATGCGTTGCGGAGAGCGCAGCGCGCGTTGCGCCTAGCGAAACGAAGGAGTTCCGATGTCCGAGGTGCTGGAGCAGCTGGCGGCCCACCGGATCGTGCCGGTGGTGGTCCTGGACGAGGTCGCGGACGCCGGCCCGCTGGCCGAGGCGCTGGTCACCGGGGGTCTGCCCGTCGCGGAGATCACGTTCCGCACGGCCGCCGCGGCCGACGCGATCCGGGTCATGGCCGACCGCGGCGACGTCCTCGTGGGCGCGGGCACCGTGGTCAGTGCCGACCAGGTCGACCGGGCCGTGGCCGCCGGCGCCCGGTACGTGGTGTCCCCGGGGACGTCGCGCGCGGTGGTCGAGCGCGCCCAGGAGCACGGCGTCCCCGTGCTGCCCGGCGCGGTGACGGCCACGGAGGTGCAGGCCGCGCTCGAGCTCGGGCTCGGCACCGTGAAGTTCTTCCCGGCCGGCACGTCCGGCGGCCCCGCGGCGATCGCGGCGCTGGTGGCCCCGTTCGGAGCGGTGCGGTTCGTGCCGACCGGCGGTGTCGGCCCGGCGGACCTCGACCAGTACCTCGCGCTGCCGTGCGTCGCCGCGGTCGGTGGCTCGTGGATGGTGCCCCGCGACCGGGTCCGCGCCGGCGACCTCGCGGGCGTGCGGGCCCTGGTGGCCGAGGCCGTCGCGCTCGCCGCGAGCCTGCGTCCGCTCGTCCACGCCTGACCCGGCCGTCCGCCGCAGCCCCGGCCCGCACCCCGACCCGACACCGCCCCGACACCGCCGTCCCGAGGAGGACCCCGTGACCCTGCAGATCCGCCCCGCCGCCGACACCCGCTACGACGCCGTCTCCCTCGGCGAGGTGATGCTGCGCCTGGACCCGGGGGAGGGCCGGATCCGCACCGCCCGCCAGTTCCGCGCCTGGGAGGGCGGCGGTGAGTACAACGTCGCGCGCGGGCTGCGCCGGGCGTTCGGGCTGCGCACCGCGGTCGTGACGGCGCTCGCGGACAACGAGGTCGGCCGGCTGGTCGAGGACCTGGTGCTCCAGGGCGGCGTCGACACGTCGTACATCCGGTGGGTGCCGTACGACGGCATCGGCCGGGGGGTGCGCAACGGGCTGAACTTCACCGAGCGCGGGTTCGGGGTGCGCGGCGCGGTCGGGGTGTCGGACCGCGGGCTGACCGCGGCGAGCCAGATGGCGCCCGGCGACGTCGACTGGGACCACCTGTTCGGCGAGCTGGGTGTGCGGTGGCTGCACACCGGCGGCATCTACGCGGCGCTGTCGGAGTCGACCGCGGAGGTGGTGGTCGAGGCGGTCACCGCGGCGAAGCGGCACGGGACCGTGGTCTCGTACGACCTCAACTACCGGCCGAGCCTGTGGAAGGCGATCGGCGGCCAGGCCCGCGCGCAGGA
The DNA here is from genome assembly GCF_056868065.1 of Cellulomonas sp. KU4C. Lineage (NCBI taxonomy): Bacteria > Bacillati > Actinomycetota > Actinomycetes > Micrococcales > Cellulomonadaceae > Cellulomonas > Cellulomonas sp. KU4C. The sequence goes on from NZ_CP200322.1 coordinate 1,782,079, forward strand.
GGTCAACCGCGAGATCGCCGGTCTGGTCGACGTGATGATCGGCAACGAGGAGGACTTCACCGCCTCGCTCGGGTTCGCCGTCGAGGGCGTGGACGAGCACATCTCCGCGATCGAGGTCGACTCGTTCGCCGCGATGATCGACCGGGTCGCGGCGGCGTACCCGAACTTCCAGGTGATCGCGACGACGCTGCGTACCGTGCGGTCGGCGACGGTCAACGACTGGGGCGCGCTCGCGTGGTCGCGGGAGTCGGGCCTGGTGCAGGCGACGCACCGTCCGGGGCTGGAGATCCTCGACCGGGTCGGGGGTGGGGACTCGTTCGCGTCGGGCCTGGTCTACGGCCTGCTGGAGGGCGAGCCGCTGGCGACGGCCGTCGAGTACGGCGCCGCGCACGGTGCGCTGGCGATGACCACCCCCGGCGACACGACGATGGCGTCGAAGGCCGAGGTGCTCAAGCTGGCCGGCGGCGGGGGAGCGCGCGTCGACCGCTGAGGACGTCCGCCGCGCCCGACGGTCCCGCTCCTCCACGCCCGACGGCCCCGCTGCTCCACGCCCGACGGCCCCGCCCCCACGCAGGAGGGACGGGGCCGTCGGCCGTGCTGGTGCGGTGCGGCGTCAGCGCACGTCGTCGTCGACCCAGTCGAGGGTCTTCGTGACGGCCTTCTTCCACAGCCGGTACTGGCGGTCGCGCTCGTCGGACTCGAGGTTCGGCGTCCAGCGCTTGTCCTCGGCCCAGTTGTCGATGACGTCCTGCTCGCCCTCCCAGAACCCGACGGCGATGCCCGCGGCGTACGCGGCACCGAGGGCGGTGGTCTCGGCGACCTTCGGGCGGATGACGGGCACGTCGAGGATGTCGGCCTGGAACTGCATGAGCAGGTTGTTGGCGGTCATGCCGCCGTCGACCTTGAGCTCGGTGAGGTCCACGCCGGAGTCCGCGTTCATCGCGTCGAGCACCTCGCGGGTCTGGAAGGCCGTGGCCTCCAGCGCCGCGCGGGCGATGTGGTTGCGGTTCACGTACCGGGTGAGGCCGACCAGCGCGCCGCGGGCGTCGGAGCGCCAGTGCGGGGCGAACAGGCCGGAGAACGCCGGCACGAAGTACGCGCCGCCGTTGTCGTCGACCTTGTTGGCCAGGTACTCGATGTCCGGCGAGTCGGTGAACATGCCGAGGTTGTCGCGCAGCCACTGCACGAGCGAGCCGGTGACGGCGATCGAGCCCTCGAGCGCGTAGACCTGCGGCTTGTCGCCGATCTTGTACGCGACGGTGGTGAGCAGGCCGTTCTTGGACTGCACGGGCTCGGTGCCGGTGTTCAGCAGCATGAAGTTGCCGGTGCCGTAGGTGTTCTTCGCGGTGCCGACCTCGAAGCACGCCTGGCCGAACGTGGCGGCCTGCTGGTCGCCGAGGATGCCGGCGATCGGCACGCCGGGGACGAACCCGCCCTTGCGCCCGTGGCCGTAGACCTCGGACGAGGACCGGATCTCGGGGAGCATCGACAGCGGCACGCCCATCTCCGCCGCGATCTCCTCGTTCCAGGTGAGCGAGTCGACGTTCATCAGCATCGTGCGCGACGCGTTGGTGACGTCGGTGACGTGGATGCCGCCGTCGACGCCGCCGGTCATGTTCCACAGCACCCAGGAGTCGGTGTTGCCGAACGCGAGCTCGCCGCGCTCCGCCTTCTCGCGCGCGCCCTCGACGTTGTCGAGGATCCAGCGCACCTTCGGGCCGGAGAAGTACGTGGCGAGCGGGAGGCCGACGCGCTCCTTGTAGCGCTCCGCGCCGCCGCCGAGCGCCGCGAGGTCGTCGCAGATCTTCTGGGTGCGGGTGTCCTGCCAGACGATCGCGTTGTAGACGGGCTGGCCGGTCGTCCGGTCCCAGACCACGGCGGTCTCGCGCTGGTTGGTGATGCCGACCGCGGCGATGTCGGCGTAGGTCTTGTTGGCGCGCGACAGGGCGACGCTGACGACCTCGCGGGTGTTCGTCCAGATCTCGTTCGGGTCGTGCTCGACCCAGCCCGCCTTCGGGAAGATCTGCTGGTGCTCGGTCTGACCGACGGAGACGATCTGGCCGCCGTGGTCGAAGATGATCGCGCGGGTCGAGGTCGTGCCCTGGTCGATGGCCAGGACGTACTGCTCGGACATGTGTCTTCCTTCGCGTCGAGGTGGCCCACGTCGGGTGTGGGCGCGGCACCGCGGGGGCGGCGCTGCCGGGAGCGGTGCGGCACGGGGCCGCGGGGTGCGGCGACCGGGGCCGCCGCGGGTGACGGCCTGCGCCGTCGGGGGTGACGGCTCGCGCCGCCGGGAGTGCCGGCCCGCCCGACCCCGCAGGGGTGGGGACGGGCGGACCGTGCGTCAGGGGGTCAGGCGACCCAGGACAGCGACATCGCGACGAAGCCGCCGAGCACCCCGCCGACGACGGGACCGAGCACCGGCACCCACGCGTACGACCAGTCGGACGAGCCCTTGCCCTTGATCGGCAGCAGCGCGTGGGCGATGCGGGGGCCGAGGTCACGGGCGGGGTTGATGGCGTAGCCGGTGGGGCCACCGAGGCTCGCGCCGATCGCGACCACGACGAGCGCGACGCCCAGCGGGCCGATCTCGGCGGGGGTGTTCCCGCTGATCGCGACCCAGAACACCAGCACGAAGGTCGCGACGACCTCGGTGACGAAGTTCCAGCCCTTCGAGCGCAGCTCCGGTCCGGTGGAGAACACCGCGAGCTTGATGCCGGGGTCGGCGTCCTCGTCGAAGTGCTTCTTGTAGACCAGGTAGGCCAGCGCCGCACCGACGGCCGCGCCGGCGAACTGCGCCGCGATGTACATGAACCCGTTGGCGGCGTTGACCTCGATGCCGGGGGCGAACTCGTCCTTGCCGGCGGCCCACAGGCCCAGCGTCACCGCGGGGTTGAGGTGCGCGCCGGACTGGAACGCCACGTACACACCGGTGAAGACCGCGAGGCCCCACCCGAAGTTGATGAGGAGCCAGCCGCCGCCGAACCCCTTCGTCTTCGGCAGGATCACGTTGGCGACCACGCCTGCACCCAGGAGGAGCAGGATCGCGGTGCCGAGGAACTCGGAGATGGCTGCATCACCGATCGAGATGGACTCCACGGTCGACCTCTTTCTTGACGGACGTCGTTGTCTCGCAGGGATCCGGCGGGTCGATCTGCGGCCTGCCGGAGTGCGGCCGGGGGACCGCGTCTACTTCAGGTACTGCTGATCATGTCCCTGCCGGGCCTGCGCTGGCAGGGGTCTGGGTCGACGAACCGGGCTTGGTCCCGGGCCGCACGGGGGTGGTGTGCAGGTCGACCAGCGGGGCGAGGTCCTCGGCGACGTCGCGCGCGGCCTGCGCGGCGGCGTCGTCGGGCTGCTGCGCCGCGGCGTTCTCGGCGTCCGCGCGCTGCCGGTAGGCGTCGATCTCGCGGGCGCGGGTCGCGTCGTCCCAGCCGAGGCGGGGGGCGACGAGGTCGGCGATCTCCTCGAGGGCGCCGACGCCCTTGTCCACCTGCTCGTAGTTAAGCCGGGTGCGGTGCATGAGGATGTCGTCGAGGTGCAGGGCGCCCTCGTGGGTCACCGCGTAGACGGCCTCGGCGCCGATGTAGGCGGGCGCGTGCGTCAGCGGCTCGCCGAGGCGCGGGTCCTCGTCGACCATCTCGAGCAGCTCGCCGAGCAGGGAGCCGTACCGGTGCAGCAGGTGGTCCATCCGCCCGCGGTCCCAGCCGTAGCGGCCGCCGATGTCGCGGGACTGGCGCTGCAGGACCTCGAGGCCCTCGGCGCCGACCAGCGGGATCTTGTGCGTGATGGACGGCAGCGTGGTGGCGCGGGAGCCGATCGCGAAGTCGACGGCGTCCTTGGCCATCACCCGGTAGGTGGTGAGCTTGCCGCCGGCGATCACCGTCAGGCCCGGGGTGGGGGAGGCGACGGTGTGCTCGCGCGACACCTTGGCGGACGACGTGCCCTCCTTGGTGCCGGGCTGGAGCAGCGGCCGCAGGCCGGCCCAGGTGCCGATGACGTCCTCGCGGGTGATCGGCCGGGACAGCACCGCGTTCGCGTGGTCGATGACGTAGTCGATGTCCTCGCTGGTCGCCACGGGGTGCGTGAGGTCCTGCTCGTACGGGGTGTCGGTGGTGCCGATCACCCAGTAGCGCGACCACGGGATGACGAACAGCACGGACTTCTCGGTCTGCAGGATCAGACCGACGTTGCCGGCGATCCGGTCCCGGGGGACGACGATGTGGATGCCCTTGGACGCCAGCACGCGCAGGCCGCCCTCGGTGCCGGCGAGCGACTCGGTCTGCTCGGTCCACACGCCGGTGGCGTTGATGACGTGCCGGGCGCGGACGGTGAACCGCTCGCCGGTCTCGAGGTCCTGCAGCTCGGCGCCGGTGACGGCCCCGCCGGAGGTGGTCGTCAGGCCGACGACCTGGGTGCGGGACGCGGCGTGCGCGCCGTACGAGGCGGCGGTGCGGACCAGCGTGGACACCAGGCGGGCGTCGTCGACGTTGGCGTCCCAGTACTGGATGGCGCCGACGGCGGCGTCGTGCCGCAGGTCGGGGAACTTGCGCTCGAGGCCCTTGCGGGTGACGTGCTGGTGCAGCGGCATGGCGCGCTTGCGGCCGCCGACGCTCGCGAGGGTGTCGTACAGGGCGATGCCGGCGCCGACGTACGCGCGCTCCCAGACCCGGTTCTCCAGCGGGTAGAGGAACGGCACGGGCTTGACGAGGTGCGGGGCGAGGTCGCTGATGAGCAGGTCGCGCTCGGTCAGCGCCTCGCGGACCAGGTGGAAGTCGAGCATCTGCAGGTAGCGCAGCCCGCCGTGCACGAGCTTGCTGGACCGGCTGGACGTGCCGGACGCCCAGTCCTGCGCGTCGATGATCGCCGTCGACAGCCCGCGGGTCACGGAGTCGAGCGCGATGCCCGCACCGGTGACGCCGCCGCCGATGACCAGGACGTCGAGCTCCGGCCCGCCCTCCGTGGTCGCTCGCAGGGTCGCCAGCGCGTCGTCACGCAGTCGGGGGGTCAGTGCTGCGGTCCTCATGTCCCACTCCATCGCGGTGTCGCCGTGCTCGGCCGCCGGTCGCCGAGTCGCGGGGGACGAGTCGCCCGCAGACCGGGACCTCGGTCCTGTCTGTCCGCTATCGTCACCACAGACGAACAGACGCGCAACCGCAGTGCACGAATGTGCAGGACCGAGGTCCCAGGGATGGGACGACGACGAGGAGGTCGTGGGTCGTGGCAGACCGGGAGCAGGACGTGCTGCGCGCGGCGTCCATGTACTACCTGCAGGACGTCAAGATGGAGGTCATCGCCCGGCACCTGGGGACCTCCCGGTCGACGGTGTCCCGGCTGCTGAAGCGCGCCCGCGACACCGGGCTCGTCGAGATCACGCTGCGGCCGTCCAGCACCCGCGCGCCGAGCCTCGGCCGGTCGATCTCCGCGGCGTTCGGCATCGACACCTACGTCGTGCCCGTCCCGGACTCCGGGGAGCAGCTCGACACGCTCGACCAGGTCGCCCGCGCCACCGCCCGGCTGCTGGCGTCCTGGTTCGACTCCGACATGATCCTCGGCGTCGCCTGGGGCACCACGCTCGCCGCCGTGTCCCGCCGGCTCCAGCCCAAGGTCACCCACGGCTCGGTCGTCGTGCAGCTCAACGGCGCCGCGAACACCCGCACCTCCGGCATCGAGTACGCGAGCGACCTGATCGCCTCGTTCGGCACCGCCTTCGGCGCGACCGTGCACCACTTCCCGGTCCCCGCGTTCTTCGACTACCCGGAGACGAAGCAGGCGATGTGGCGCGAGCGGTCCGTGCGGCGCGTGCTCGACGAGCAGTCCCGCGCCGACATCGCGCTGTTCTCGGTCGGCTCCGTCGCCGGGTCGGTGCCCTCGCACGTGTACTCCGCGGGCTACCTCGACGACGACGACGTGACGCTGCTGCACGACCAGGCAGTGGTCGGCGACGTGTGCACGGTGTTCCTGCGCGCCGACGGGTCCTGGCGCGACGTCCCCCTGAACGCGCGCGCGACCGGGCCGTCCCCCGACCAGCTCCGCCGCATCCCGCGCCGGCTGTGCGCGGTCGCCGGGGACAACAAGGCCGTGCCGCTGCTCGCCGCGCTGCGCGCCGGGACGATGACCGACCTGGTCGTGGACGAGCGCACCGCCGCCCGGCTGCTCGAGATCGCCTGACCGGGTGAGCCCGCGCGGGGCCGCCCGGCTCGGACACACCCGCGTGACACGCGGCTGCTAGCGTCCGCGCGCATGACCCCGCCCTCCGGCCGCCCCCGCACCGGGGCCGACCGCGACACCCGCGGCGCCGTGCTCGCCGCCGCCGCCGTCCTGTTCAGCAGCGTCGGCTACACCGCGACCTCCACCTACGCGATCGCCGACCGGGCCGGGGTGAAGCAGGCGTCGATCTACCACCACTTCCGCGGCAAGGACGCCCTGCTGCGCACGCTGCTGCTCGAGACGGTGCGCCCCTCGCTGGCGCTCGCGGACCAGCTGCTCGCCGAGCCCGGCGACCCGGCTGCGCGCCTGTGGGCGCTGTGCGACGCCGACGCGCGGTGGCTCGCGGACGGCCCCGTGAACATCGGCGGGCTGATGCAGCTCCCCGAGGTCGAGGGGGAGGCGTTCGGCGAGTTCCACGAGGAGCGGGCGGCGCTGCGCGGGCGGTACGACGCGCTCGTCGCCGCGGTGCTCCGGGCGGTGCACGGCCCGGACCGGGTCACCACGGGGGTCGCGCCGCCGGAGGCCACGCTGGTGTTCGGGCTCGTCGAGAGCGTCATCACCGCGCGGCGCACGGGCGGGACCTCCGCGGTCGCCGACCTGGCGCCGGTCGTCGCGGACGCGGCGCTGCGGGTGCTCGGCCTCCACGGACCCGCGCTGGACGGGGCCAGGACCGCCGGCGCGGCGCTGGTGCCGGGCCTGGACCGCTGGGCGTCGGCGCCGGTGCACGACGTAGGTTGAGGGGCGTGACCGAGCCCGCCGCACCGCCGTCCGCCGCACCGCTGTCCGCAACGCCGTCGTCGTCCGCACCCACGGCGCCCGCCGCGTCGTCGTACCGGGTGCGACCGGCCCGGCCCGCGGACGTCCGGGGCATCCGCGACCTGGTGCAGCCCTACGCCGACGAGCGCATCCTGCTCGCCAAGGAGTGGGTCGGCTACTACGAGGCCGTGCAGGAGTTCGTCGTCGCGGAGGCGGAGGACGGCACCCTGATCGGCTGCGGCGCGCTGCACGTGATGTGGCAGGACCTCGCCGAGATCCGGACACTCGCGGCCGCCCGCGCCTGGCGCGGCCGGGGTGTCGGGCACGCGCTGCTCGAGGCCCTGACCGAGCGCGCCCGCGACCTCGGCCTGCGGCGCCTGTTCTGCCTGACCTTCGAGGTCGACTTCTTCGCCGCGCACGGCTGGGGCACGATCGACGGCGCGGCCGTCCCGCCCGAGGTCTACGCGGAGCTGCTGCGGTCGCACGACGACGGCGTCGCGGAGTTCCTCGACCTGGCGCGCGTGAAGCCGAACACGCTGGGCAACACCCGGATGATCGTCGACCTGGACTGAGCTCAGGCGGTCGGGGCGGTCGGGTCCGTGGCAGCCGTCGCGACCGCTGCCGGCAGGCGGTACCGGGGCTGCTCCGGGTCCTCGCCCGGGACGACCTCCACCAGGCGGTCGACGAGCAGCGACGCCAGGCAGCGGTCGCGCTGCACGTCGTCCGGCCACACCGCGGCCACCGCGTGCGCCGGCGCGGGCTCCAGGGCGTCGCGCAGCAGCGCCATGATCCGGCCACGCACCTGCCGGTCGGTTCCCGCCCACGCCTGCGTCCGGCGGCGCAGGGCGTGCACGTCCGGCGGTGATCCGGCCCGCCGCCACGCGCAGACGTCCCGCACCGGGCAGGCGTCGCACCGCGGGGCGCGCGCCGTGCACACCAGGGCGCCGAGCTCCATCGACGCCGCCGCCCACCGCGCCGCGCCCGCGTCGTCGGCCGGGACCAGCTCCTCGGCCAGCCGCCGCTCGCCGACCGTCAGCGCCGGCGCGGGCAGCGCCTCGCCCGCCACCACCCGGGCCAGCACCCGCCGCACGTTCGTGTCCAGCACCACCGACCGCCGCCCGAACGCGAACGCCCGCACCGCCGCCGCCGTGTACGAGCCGATCCCGGGCAGCGCCAGCAGCGCCTCTTCGTCGTCCGGCACCGCGCCGCCGTGCCGCTCGACGAGCGCCCGCGCGCAGTCCTGGAGCCGCAGCGCGCGCCGCGGGTAGCCGAGCCGGTCCCACGCCCGCAGCACGTCCGCCGGGCTCGCCGCCGCGAGGTCCGCGGGCTCCGGCCACCGCGCCAGCCACGCCCGCCACGCCGGCTCCACCCGGACCACCGGGGTCTGCTGCAGCATCACCTCGCTGACCAGCACGCCCCACGGGGTGCGGTCCGGGGCGCGCCACGGCAGGTCGCGCGCGTGCTCCTCGAACCACGCGACCACCGGCTCGCGGACCGCGGCGGCGGGCAGGGGCAGGACGGGGGAGGACGGCACGGGGGCCATCCTCACCCGCCGGCGCCGCGCGACCGAATCGCCGCCCGCCCGCCCGCCGGTCGGTCAGCGCCGCCGAGATAGCACCGCGCCGCCGAGACAGGGCGGTAGGGCGCCCTGTCCCGGCGCGGAGGCCCTGTCTCGGCGAGCGGCAGGGGGGGCCAGGAGGCCAGGCGTGTCCTCGGGCGGGTCCCCGGGGGGTGCGGCGCGGCGGGCTACCGTGTCCGCGTCGACCGAATCGAGAAAGGCCGGGACATGGGCGTGCTGCGGCCGGAGGGTTCGCTCCCTCCGCGCGTGTACTGGGTGCGCCGGGCGGTCGTGCTGCTCGTGCTGGTGGCGGTGGTCGTGCTGGCCGTCGTCGGGATCGGGGCGCTCGTGCGCGGCGGCGGCTCGGGCGGCGACGACACCGCGACCGGTGGCGGCACGACGACGCAGACCCCCGCGCCGGAGGAGACCGAGACCGGGACGCCGGTGTGCGCCACAGGGGACCTGACCGCCGAGCTCAGCGCGGACGCCACGACCTACGCCGAGGGCGCGCTGCCCACGTTCACGCTGCGGTTGACCAACGCCGGCAGCGTCGCCTGCCTGGTCGACGCGGGCGGCCCGAACCAGCAGGTCGCCATCACGTCGGGCAGCGACCGGATCTGGGCGAGCACGGACTGCGCGCCCACGGAGCCGCTGCAGCTGCTGCTGGCGCCGGGTCAGGCCGACGAGCGGCAGGTCCAGTGGGACCGGGTGCGCTCGGTCGAGGGCTGCGCGGGCGGGCAGTCGGACGCCCAGCCGGGGACCTACCAGGCGGTGCTCACGCTCGCCGGGGTCGTCACCGAGCCGGTGGTGTTCGGGCTGGAGTGAGCCCGGCGCGGCGGCCGGGTCCGGGCGGACCGCCCGGGCTCAGACGTACCGCTCGGGCTCAGACGTACCGCTCGAGGATGCTCGACTCCGCGAGCCGGGACAGCCCCTCGCGCACGGCGCGGGCGCGCTGCTCGCCGACGCCGTCGACGGCCATCAGGTCGTCGATGTTCGCGGCCAGCAGCTTCTGCAGGCCGCTGAAGTGCCCGACGAGGCGGTCGACGATCGCCGCCGGCAGGCGGGGGACCTTCGACATCAGGCGGTAGCCGCGCGGCCCGGTCGCGGCGTCGAGCATCTCCACGCCGGACGGCAGGCCGAGCACGCGGGCGATCAGCGCGAGGTCGAGCAGCTCGGTGGAGTCCAGCGCGGCGAGCTCGCCCTGGACGGCGTCGACGTCGCGGCGGGCCGAGTCCAGGTAGTCGCGGATCACGAGCTCGCTGTCGCTGGTGATGCCGCCGGTGAGCTCGTCGAGCTGGAGGGACAGCAGGCGCCCGTCGGTGCCGAGCTCGACGACGTAGCCGGCGATCTCCTCCGAGATGCGGCGCACCATCTCCTGGCGCTGCACGACGACGCACACGTCGCGGACGGTCACCAGGTCCTCGATCTCGAGGGCGGACAGCGTGCCGCTGACCTCGTCGAGGCGGGACTTGTACCGCTCGAGCGTGGCGAGCGCCTGGTTCGCGCGGGACATGATCGCGTCGGCGTTCTCGAGCACGTGCCGCTGGCCGCCGACGTACAGCGCGATGATCCGCATCGACGCGGACACCGAGATGACGGGCAGGCCGGTCTGCTTGGCGACCCGCTCCGCGGTGCGGTGCCGGGTGCCGGTCTCCGACGTGGAGATCGACGGGTCCGGGAGCAGCTGGGCGCCCGCGCGCACGATGCGCTGCGACGTCGGGTCCATCACGATGCCGCCGTCCATCTTGGCGAGCTCGCGCAGCCGGGTCGCGGAGAACTCGACGGCGAGCTCGAACCCGCCGGAGCAGATGCTCTCGACCGTGGCGTCGACGCCGAGCACGATGAGCGCGCCGGTCCGGCCGCGCAGGATGCGCTCGAGGCCGTCGCGGAGCTCGGTGCCGGGCGCGACCGCGGCGAGCGTGTGCCGCAGCAGGTCGTCGGGCGGCGTGGGTGTGGGCACGGCGCGATCCTACGCAGCCGGGCGCCGCCGCGGGGGCTCGCCGCGCGCCGCGGACGTTGCGATGCGGTCACGGGTCGTCGCCCTGCCGCCCGGGTGGGTGCCGGGTGGCGGGCCGCGTGTCGGTGGCGGCGGCTAGCGTCACGACCCGTGAGCACCACGACCACGAAGAGCGCCAAGCCCGTCTTCCGCTGCGCCGAGTGCGGCTGGACGACGTCCAAGTGGGTCGGCCGCTGCGGCGAGTGCCAGACGTGGGGCTCGGTGACGGAGGACACCGGCCCGGGCGGCGCGGCACCGCGGACCGCCGTGATGGTGCCGCTGCGCGGGGCGGCGCGGCCGATCGCCGAGATCGACGTCGAGACGAGCCGCTCCCGGCCGACGGGGGTCGGGGAGCTGGACCGCGTGCTCGGCGGCGGGCTGGTGCCGGGCGCCGTCGTGCTGCTCGCGGGCGAGCCCGGCGTGGGCAAGTCGACGCTGCTGCTCGACGTCGCGAGCCGGGCCGCCGAGGGCGGTCGCACGGTCCTGTACGTGACCGGTGAGGAGTCCGCGGGCCAGGTGCGGCTGCGCGCGGAGCGGATCGGGGCGCTCGCCGCGACGCTGCTGCTGACGGCCGAGACGGACCTCGGGACGATCCTCGGCCACCTCGCGCAGACCGAGCCCGACCTCCTGGTGCTCGACTCGGTGCAGACGGTGGCGTCCTCCGCCGTCGAGGGTGCGCCGGGCGGTGTCGCGCAGGTCCGCGAGGTGGCGGCGGCGCTGATCTCGGCGGCCAAGGAGCGCGGGCTGCCGGTGGTGCTCGTCGGGCACGTCACCAAGGACGGCTCGGTCGCCGGACCGCGGACCCTCGAGCACCTGGTGGACGTCGTCTGCCAGTTCGAGGGGGACCGGCACTCGCGGCTGCGGCTGCTGCGCGCGACCAAGAACCGATTCGGCCCGACGGACGAGGTCGGCTGCTTCGACCTGACCGAGACCGGGATCGTGGGGCTGGCCGACCCGTCCGGGCTGTTCGTCTCGCACGAGCGGCACCACGTCCCCGGCACGTGCGTCACGGTGACCCTGGAGGGGCGCCGGCCGCTGGCGGTCGAGGTGCAGGCGCTCGTCGCGCCGAGCATGCTGCCGAACCCGCGGCGCACCACCAGCGGTATCGACGGCAGCCGGCTCGCGATGGTGCTCGCCGTCCTGCAGCGGCGTGCCGGACTGAAGGTCGGCGACCAGGACGTCTACGTCGCGACAGTCGGCGGCGCGCGCCTGGTCGAGCCCGCGGCCGACCTCGCGCTGGCGCTGGCGACGGTCAGCAGCCGGGAGAACGTGGCGCTGCCGCCCCGGCTGGTCGCGATCGGGGAGGTCGGGCTGGCGGGCGAGATCCGCCCGGTGACCGGGACGGCGCGGCGGCTCGCGGAGGCGGCGCGCCTGGGGTTCACGCACGCGGTCGTGCCGGCGGGGTCGATCGAGCCGGGCCAGGTCCCCGAGGGGATGCAGGTCGGGCAGGCGGCGGACCTCGGCGAGGCGGTGCGCCTCACCCGACCGGACGCGGTGCGGGTGCGACCGACGGCGGGCTGAGCGGGCGGCCTCGGGCGCAGCGGCGCGGGCCGGGGGGAGCGCAGCGGCGCGGGGTCCCGGGCCGGGACGGCGGCGGCCAGTAGGCTGCCGCGCGGACGACGGGAGGGCGGGTGCGCCCCGCACCCGTGCAGGCGGCGCAGGGAGTACGTGCATGACCGACACCGACGGCACCCACGACGGGCGGGGCCCGGGCGGGACGACGCCCGAGGGCCCCTCCACGTGGAACCGGCCCACATGGGCCCGGCTCTCCGGGGACGCCGACTCCCCGCCGCCGGTCGCCGCCGCGCCCACGACCCCGGCGCCCACGCCCCCCGCACCCACGCCCCCCGCACCCACGACCCCTGCTCCAGCTGCCCCGGCGCCCGGCCTCGCCGCGCCGATGCCCACCCGGCGGCAGATCCGGACCGGGCAGATCCCCGTGGTGCCCGCGCCGCCCGCCACGCCCGCCGCCTCGCCCGCGCCCGCCGCCTCGCCCGTGCCCGGGGCCCCGACTGCGCCCGCCGCCGCGCCCGCCGCCTCCGCGGACCGTCCCGGCGAGGAGCCCCGCGCCGGCTGGACGCACCCCAACCTCGTGGGCCGCGAGCCCGGCCTCGCCGCACCCTCGTCCGCCGTCCCCGGGCCGGGTCCCGTGCCCGGTGACGACGCCGACGCCGGCGGCCCCGGTGACGGGACGCCCGGCCTCCAGGACGAGCCGCGCCGTCGTCGCTGGCCCCTGGTCGTGGCGCTGGTCGCCGCGGTCGTGGTGGTCGGCGGGGGCGTCGCCGGCTACGTGCTGACCCGCGAGGACGCCCCTGGGGCCGCGACCCCCGCGGACGTGGTGCTGCCGTCGCCCACCGCGACCGTCGAGCCGGCCGCCCGCGCGGCGACGACGGCGTTCGCCACGGCGCTGCCCGCGACCGTGCTGCAGTACGCGCTGGCGTCGTCGGCCGACGACGCGGCGTGGCTGGGCCAGGGTGCGATCGAGGCGTACACCGAGACCTACACGGACGGCGGCTCCGGCCAGGTCACGGTGCAGGCGGGCCAGTGGGAGACGCCCGAGGAGGCCGACGCGGTGCTCGCGGGCCTCGCGGCCGCGCTGCCGACCGCCCCCACGGCCGACGCCGATGGCGACGGCGACCCCTCGACAGCCACCACCTCCGCCACCGCGGGCGCCGGCAGCACGGGCGCCGGCAGCGCGGCCCCCGCGGTGCTCAGCAGCGGCGAGGTCACCGTCGACGGCACCGCGGTCGGCACGGTCACCGTCGTCGACGCGGGCGACGGCACCGGCGTGGCGCTGTGGCGCAACGGCTCGGCGGTGTTCCTCGTCACGGGTCCGGCGGCGGACATCGCGAACCTCTACGCCGCGTACCCGCTCTGACCTGCGGCTCCGCTCGGCCACGCGACCCCCTCCGCCCCGGCGGTGGGGGTCGCGTGCGTCGGGCCCGGATCGCGTCCGGACGGCCGGGGCGATAGGACGGACCGTGCACGCGCGGCCCCCGGCGGCCGCGACACCCGACCGAGGAGGACCATGACCCGCATCGGCACCACCGACCTGGACGTCCTGCCGCTGAACCTGGGCGGCAACGTGTTCGGCTGGACCGCGGACGAGGCCGCGTCGACGGCCGTCCTGGACGCGTTCGTCGCGGAGGGCGGCAGCTTCGTCGACACCGCGGACGTCTACTCGCAGTGGGCGCCCGGGCACGCCGGCGGCGAGTCCGAGGAGGTGCTCGGCCGGTGGATGGCGTCGCGCGGCAACCGCGCGGACGTCGTGCTCGCGACGAAGGTCGGCAAGCTCGACGGGTACCTGGGCACGTCGCGCGCGACGGTGCGGGGCGCGATCGAGCAGTCGCTGAAGCGTCTCCAGACGGACTACGTCGACCTGTACTACGCGCACATGGACGACCAGGACACCCCGCTGGAGGAGACGGTGGCCGCCCTGGGCGAGGTCGTCCGGGAGGGCAAGGCCCGGTACGTCGCGGCGTCGAACTTCAGCACGGAGCGCCTGGCGGAGGCGCTGCGGATCGCCGACGAGCTCGGCGTGCCGCGGTTCGTCGCGCTGCAGCCGCACTACAACCTGGTGCACCGTGACGAGTACGAGGGCCCGCTGCAGGAGCTCGCGGTCCGCGAGGGGCTGGGCGTGCTGCCGTACTCGTCGCTGGCGAGCGGGTTCCTCACGGGCAAGTACCGCGAGGGCGGCCCGGCCGTCGACAGCCCGCGCGCGGGGTCGGCGGGGCGCTACCTCGACGACCGGGGCCGGCGGGTGCTGGGCGTGCTCGACGAGGTCGCCGCGGCACACGGGACGTCGGTGACGGCCGTGTCGCTCGCGTGGCTGCGCGTGCAGCCCGGCGTGGTCGCGCCGATCGCGAGCGCCCGCACCGTCGAGCAGCTGCCCGACCTGCTGGCGGGCGCGCGGCTGGAGCTGACGGCGGAGGAGATCGGCGCGCTGTCCGCCGCGTCGGCCTGATCGGGTCGGGCCGTCAGGCGACCGAGCCGGCGCCGTCCCCGCCGCTGCCGTCACCGTCGTCCGCCCGCGGCAGCCGCACGGTGAACGTCGTCGCGCCGGGGGTGCCGTCGACGTCGATGGTGCCGCCGTGCGCGGTGACGACGGCGTGCACGATGGCGAGCCCCAGGCCGGTGGACCCGGCGGCCCGGTTGCGCGACTCGTCGCCGCGCGCGAACCGCTCGAACAGCCGGGACCGCAACGGCTCCGCGATGCCGGGCCCGTCGTCGCGCACCCGGAGCAGCACCTCGTCGCCCTCGGTCAGGACGGACACCACCACGGTGGTCCCGGCCGGGGTGTGCACCCGGGCGTTGGACAGCAGGTTCACCAGCACCTGGTGCAGCCGGTGCTCGTCGCCGCGCACGAGGGCGGGCTCGGCGTCCTCGTCCTCGTCGCCGACGGGGAAGCTCGAGGAGCCACGTGTGGTCGGGTCCCGCGACGTGGGCGTCCGCGACGGCGTCCGCGGCGACACCCCCGAGGTCGACCTCGTCGAGCTCCAGGTCCCGGCCCGCGTCCAGGCGTGCCAGCAGCAGCATGTCCTCGACCAGCGAGGTCATCCGGCGCGCCTCGGACTCGACGCGGCTCATCGCGCGCAGGGCGTCGTCGGGCAGGTCGCCCGGGAGCCGCTGCACCAGCTCGGCGTAGCCGCGGATCGACGCCAGCGGGGTGCGCAGCTCGTGGCTGGCGTCGGCGACGAACCGGCGCACCTGCGTCTCGGACTCGTGGCGGGCGGTCAGTGCCTGCTCCACGTGGCCGAGCACCCGGTTCAGCGCGGCGCCGACCTTGCCGACCTCCGTCGTGGGGTCGGTGTCCTCGTCGGGGACGCGCTCGCGGATGGCGACGGCCCCGCGGCTCAGCGGCAGCTCCGAGACGCGTGCGGCGGTCGCGGCGACCCGGTCCAGCGGGCGCAGCTCGCGGCGGACGAGCACGGTGGCGAGCGCGGCGGCCACCAGCAGCCCGGTCGCGGCGACGGCGACCTCCACGACGACGTACTCGTCGACGGTGGCCGTGACCCCGGCGACCGGGATCGCCGTCACCGAGGTGTCACCCCCGGACGAGATCACCGAGATCGCCCGGTAGGAGCCGAGCCCCGGCAGGTCGACGGTCTGCTGCTCGCCGTCCGGGGCGATGCTGAGCAGCACGTCGAGCTGGGCGTCGTCGAGCTCCTGCACCGCAGCGTCCTCGTCGAGGTAGCCCGCCTGGAGGGTGCCGTCGGAGCGCTCGAACACGCTGACCGTCCCGACGTCCTGGCCCGGCAGCCCGAACGCGGGCGGCACGCCGTCGCCGCCGGACCGGGGGACGAGGACCTCGCCGGTCGCGTCGTCGGTCGGCGCGTCGGAGGGGATGCCGTCGGCGCCCGCGCGGTCCAGCCGGTCGGGTGCGGACGAGGCCCGCTCGCTGGCCGCCTCCAGCCGGTCGTCGATCTGGCCGAGCAGCGACGACCGCAGCGCGAGCGTCGACACCAGGCCCATCACCGCCGCGACCGTGGCCAGCAGCACCACCACGATCGCGACCAGCCGCCGGCGCAGCGTCCAGCGCGACCGACCCGGTCGGGCGGAGGTCGGCCCCGTGGGGGTCACGCCGCGGGCTTGAGCACGTACCCGACGCCGCGCAGGGTGTGCAGCATCGGCTCGCGGCCCTTGTCGATCTTGCGGCGCAGGTACGACACGTACAGCTCGACGATGTTCGCCTGGCCGCCGAAGTCGTACTGCCACACGCGGTCGAGGATCTGCGCCTTGGACAGCACGCGCTTGGGGTTGCGCATGAAGTAGCGGAGCAGCTCGAACTCGGTCGCGGTCAGCCGGATGTCCACACCGGCGCGGGACACCTCGTGTGCGTCCTCGTCCATCCGCAGGTCGCCGACGGTGAGCACGGCCTCCTCGCGCTCCGAGACCGCCCCGGCGCGGCGCAGCAGCGCGCGCAGCCGCGCGACGACCTCCTCGAGGCTGAACGGCTTGGTCACGTAGTCGTCGCCGCCCGCGGTCAGGCCGGCGATGCGGTCCTCGACGGCGTCCTTCGCGGTGAGGAACAGCACGGGCACGTGCGGGTGGGTGGCGCGGATCCGGCGCAGCACCTCCAGGCCGGACAGGTCGGGCAGCATCACGTCGAGCAGGATGACGTCCGGGTCCAGCGTCTTCGCCTGCTTGATCGCCGTCTGCCCGGTCAGGGCGTGCTCCACCTGCCAGCCCTCGTACCGCAGCGCGGTGGAGAGCAGCTCGGCGAGGGTGGCCTCGTCGTCGACGACGAGGGCGCGGACCGGCTGGCCGTCGGCTCGGGTGAGGGCGTCGCGCTGGAGCGTGGAGGTGGTCATGGCACGAGTGTGCGTGCGCGACCTGAGTCGTCCCTGACGTCGCCCTGTGGGTTTCCTGTGTGCCGGGACGACCGGGTGCTCACTCGTCCTCGATGACCGACAGCACGTTGCCGGACGGGTCGGTGAACCACGCGATCAGCGGCCCGCCGCCCCGGAACACCCCGTCCTCGTCGGTCTGGGTCGGGGTACCCTCGTACCGCTCGAACACCACGCCCCGACCCCGCAGCTCCGCGACCGCCGCCGGCACGTCCGGGACGGGGAAGTTGAGGATCGTGAACGAGGCGGGCGTGTGCGCGTCGCCCTTCGGGTAGGCGAGCACGTCGCGCCCGCCCGCCAGGTGCAGCACGAGCAGGCCGTCGCGTTCTTCGGCGTCGAGCCCGAGCACGTCGCCGTAGAACGCGCGCGCCGCGGGCACGTCCGCGACCGAGAACCCGCTGAATCCGTTGCTGAGGTCGAGCACGGTGGCCTCCGACGTCGTCGTCCTGTAGGTGCCCCCAGGGTGCACCCGGCGGGGGTGCGGCGTGAAGGTCCCGCGGCGCTCAGGTGCCCGAGCGCGTGTCCCCAGCCGGTCCTCAGGGTCCGCGCGTTCGCTGGGTCCCACGTCGCCCCGCACCGGGGCACCAGCGACCCGGGAGCTCACCATGACGGTCCTCGACGCACCTGTGCCCGCCGCCACCGTCCGTCCCGCCGAGACCGCCGCGCCCGCCACGCTGCCCGGCGACGACGGCGCGGGCGCGTGGCTCACCGCCACGGTCCGCCCGGCGGGCTCGTTCGGTCGCGCCGACGCGGGTCGGCTCCGCGCGCTGCTCGACGCGCTGTCCGCGTGCGCCTCGATCGTCGTGCTGGACCTGCGGTCGGCCCGTCTGCGCAGCCGCCGCGCCGCCGACGCCGTCGACGAGGCCGCGACCCAGCTCGAGGCCCGGGGCGGCTGCCTGCTGTGCGTGCACGCCGACCCCGAGACCCGCGCGCACCTCGCCGAGGCCGGCCGGCACGCGGTGCTGCTCGACGGCGACCAGGACGAGGCGCTCGCGGGGCGGCGGGTGTCGACGGCAGAGTGAGCCCCCCACCCGCCCGTCCGCGCACGCCCCCCGGCGGTCGGGTGGAGGAATCGTGCGCGGCGCCCCGTCCGGCGGGGCTGCTGCGCCACCACCGCCTACGGTGGGCCCCATGACCCGCCCGACCGCTGCCCCGCCGACGTCCTGGCGCGGCCCCGAGCCGGACGGCGGCGCGCCCGGGCGTGCCGTCCCCGCCGACCGTCCCCGGCTGCCGGCCCGTCGTGCCGGGGCGATCGTGCGCCGGGTGGTCGCGGCCCTGGTCGTCGCCGCCGTGGCGGTGGCCGGCGTCGCGGTGTCGTGGCGGGTGTTCGTCGGGTCGGAGCGCGGCCAGGCCGTCGACCAGGCCGCGCTGGACGGCGCGCACATCGGGCAGAACCGGCTGTGGGAGGTCGCGGAGCCGGTGCTCGACGTGGTGTCCGTCGGGTTCATCGCGGGCGCGATCATCGCGTGCGCGGTCATCGCGTTCGTCCGGCGCCGGTGGGCGCTCGCGCTGGTCGCGGGCGGGGTGCTGGTCGGGGCGAACGTCACGACGCGGGTGCTGAAGACGATGCTGCTGGACCGGCCGGACCTCGGGTACGGGCCGGACTTCAACACGCTGCCGAGCGGGCACACCACCGCCGCGGCCTCGGTCGCCGCCGCGGTGCTGCTCGTGGTGCCGCCCCGGGCGCGCCCGTGGGTGGCGGTGCTCGGCGCGACCTACGCGGGCGCGACCGGCGTGAGCACCCTGGTCGGGCAGTGGCACCGGCCGTCCGACGTGATCGCCGGGCTGCTCGTCGTGCTGCTCTGGGGCGCGCTCGGGTGCGCGGCCCTGGCGCTGCGCGTCGGGACGACGGTCGACCGGCACCCGCCGACGGCCGCGCTGCCGGCGATCACCCGGGGTGGCAGCGGCACCGGGACCCGGGTCGCGGCGGTGCTGCTCGGGCTCGTCGCGGCGTTCGCCGGGGGCGCCGCGGTGGTCGCGCTGCGCCGCACCTGGTCGTCGCCGGACCCGGTCGGCACGACCGCCGCCCTCCTGACGTCGTACGGTGGCGGGGCGCTGGGCATCGTCGCGACGGCTGCCGCGGTGTTCGCGGTGCTGCTGGTGCTGCGACGGTCCGCCACATCCGGGTCGGACGCCGTGGGACCGACGTCGTAGAGTCACCCCGCACGGGCGGTGGCATGCTGTCCCCGCCTGGCCCCCGGCGCCGCTGACGGTGCCGTCGCCCCGGCAGGTCCGGGAAGTTCTGAGGAAGCAGGAGCGTATGTCGTCAGGTCGCAAGCTGGTCATCGTGGAGTCGCCGGCCAAGGCGCGCACGATCGCCGGGTACCTCGGCGACGACTTCGAGGTCGAGGCGAGCGTGGGTCACATCCGTGACCTGCCGCAGCCGAGCGAGCTGCCCGCGGACATGAAGAAGGGCCCGTTCGGCAAGTTCGCGGTCGACGTCGACAACGGGTTCGAGCCGTACTACGTGGTCGACTCCGACAAGAAGAAGAAGGTCGCGGAGCTCAAGCGGCTGCTCAAGGAGTCCGACGAGCTCTACCTCGCGACCGATGAGGACCGCGAGGGCGAGGCCATCGCGTGGCACCTGCTCCAGGAGCTCAAGCCCAAGGTCCCGGTCAAGCGCATGGTGTTCCACGAGATCACCCGCGAGGCCATCACCCGCGCGCTGGAGAACACCCGCGAGCTGGACACGCGCCTGGTCGACGCGCAGGAGACGCGCCGCATCCTCGACCGCCTGTACGGGTACGAGGTCAGCCCGGTGCTGTGGCGCAAGGTCCGCCAGGGCCTGTCCGCGGGCCGCGTGCAGTCCGTCGCGACCCGCCTGGTCGTCGAGCGCGAGCGCGAGCGCATGGCGTTCCGCGCCGCCGACTACTGGGACCTGACCGCGACGTTCGCGGTCGAGGACACCGCGGAGCCGTCGTTCGACGCGCGCCTGGTCCAGCTGGACGAGCGCCGCGTGGCCACGGGCCGCGACTTCGGCGACGACGGCGTGCTCAAGGGCTCGGCGTCGGCCCGCCCGGTGCACCTGGACGAGGGGGCCGCCACCGCCTGGGTGTCCGCGCTCGACGGCGCGGCGTTCGGCGTCCGGTCGCTGGAGACGAAGCCGTACACCCGGCGCCCGGCCGCGCCGTTCACCACGTCGACCCTGCAGCAGGAGGCGAGCCGCAAGCTGCGGATGGCCTCGCGCGCCACGATGCGGACCGCGCAGACGCTGTACGAGAACGGCTACATCACCTACATGCGTACCGACTCGCCGGTGCTGAGCACGCAGGCGGTCGACGCGGCGCGGCGGCAGGCCGCCGAGCTCTACGGCGCGGACCACGTGCCCGACAAGCCGCGCGTCTACGCGTCGAAGAGCAAGGGCGCCCAGGAGGCCCACGAGGCGATCCGCCCGGCGGGGGACAACTTCCGCACGCCGGCGCAGGTCGCCCGCGAGCTGTCCGGCGACCAGTTCCGGCTGTACGAGCTGATCTGGAAGCGGACCGTCGCCTCCCAGATGGCCGACGCGCGCGGCTCGACCGCGTCCGTCCGGATCGCGGCGACCGTCCCGGCGCCGGCGCTGCCCGACGGCAGCACCGCGAGCGACGGCCCCGCGGCGGGCGCGCCGACCGCGGCGGTGTTCGCGGCCAGCGGCACCGTCATCACGTTCCGCGGGTTCCTCGCTGCGTACGAGGAGGGTCGCGACGTCGACCGCTACTCCTCCGACGCGGCCGACGGCGCGGACGCGGCCGAGGGCTCCGGCAAGGGCGCGGCGCGCGAGACCCGCCTGCCGCAGATGGCCGAGGGCGACGCCGTGCAGGCGTCTGACCTCACCGCCGACGGCCACCGCACGTCCCCCCCGCCGCGGTTCACGGAGGCGAGCCTGGTGAAGGCGCTGGAGGAGCGCGGCATCGGCCGCCCGTCCACCTACGCCGCGACCATCTCGGTCATCCAGGACCGCGGGTACGTGACCAGCCGCGGGCAGGCCCTGGTGCCGACGTGGCTGGCGTTCGCCGTGACCCGCCTGCTGGAGGAGAACTTCGACCGGCTGGTCGACTACGACTTCACCGCCGGCATGGAGGAGGACCTCGACGCCATCGCCGCCGGCCAGAAGGACCGCGTCGACTGGCTGACCCGGTTCTACTTCGGGCAGCACGCCGCGGACGGCCCCGACGGCGACGGCCTGCGCGACCTCGTCGCGAACCTCGGCGAGATCGACGCCCGCGAGGTCAACTCCATCGCGATCGGCGACGGCATCACGCTGCGTGTCGGCCGGTACGGGCCGTACATCGAGGAGACCGGCGGCGAGCCCGGCCCGGACGGCAACCCGCGGCGCGCGTCGGTGCCGGACGACCTGGCCCCCGACGAGCTGACCCCGGAGCACGCCCGCGAGCTCCTGGAGAACGAGCCCGAGGGCGACCTGGTGCTCGGCACCGACCCGGTCGCGGGGACGACGATCGTGGCGAAGAACGGCCGCTACGGCCCGTACGTCACCGAGCTGCTGCCCGAGCCCGAGCTCGACCCCGGCCTGTCGGCCGCCGCGAGGAAGAGGGCGCTGGCCGCCCTCCCGAAGCCGCGCACCGGCTCGCTGCTGAAGTCCCAGAACCTGCAGACGATCACCCTCGAGGACGCGCTGCAGCTGCTGAGCCTGCCGCGGGTCGTCGGGACGGACCCGGAGACGGGCACGGAGATCACCGCGCAGAACGGCCGGTACGGCCCGTACCTCAAGCGGGGCACGGACTCGCGCACGCTGCCGTCGGAGGAGGCGATCTTCACCACGACGCTGGAGGAGGCGCTGGCGATCTACGCGCAGCCCAAGCGCGGTCGCGGCGCCACCGCGACCCCGCCGCTGCGCGAGCTCGGGGAGGACCCGACCTCCAAGAAGCCGATCGTGGTGAAGGAGGGCCGGTTCGGCGCGTACGTCACCGACGGCGAGACCAACCGGACGCTGCCGCGCGACGTCACCCCGGAGTCGATCACCCCGGAGCAGGCCGTCGAGCTGCTGGCCGACAAGCGCGCCCAGGGCCCGAAGAAGAAGCCGGCGGCCCGCAAGGCGGCGGCCCCGCGCAAGAAGGCCGCCGCCAAGAAGTAGGTCGCCTCAGACCTCCAGCACGACCCACCCGAGCGGGGCCACGTCGACGACGTGGTCCCGCTCGGTCGTCCCGGGCCCGTCCTGGGCGACGACCCTGGCGCCGTCGGGCGTCGCCAGCGACCAGGTCCCGGCGTCCAGGTTGAGCGCGACCAGCAGGGCGGGGCCGGTGCCGTCGGACGTCGCGCCGGCCGGACGGGCCTCGTACACGAGGCGGGTGTTCGTGACCTCGACGACGCGGGTGCGCGCGGTGTGCAGCCACGGGTGGCGGCGGCGCAGGCCGATCAGCGCCTGGTGCCGGTGGTAGGCGGCCCACGCGTCGGGAGCCTCGTCCGGTCCGGGGAGGTCCGCGGGGCTGGGCGGGAACGCAGGGCGCACCGCGTCGTCGCCGCCGGCCCGGTCCTCCTTGACCCCGCGGTACGCCAGCTCGTCGCCGGAGTAGACCGCCGGGGTCCCGCCCACCGTCATCAGCACCACGAGGGCGTGGCCCGCGAGTGCGGGGTCGCCGACCTGGTCGGCGATACGCGTCACGTCGTGGTTGCCGACGAACGTGTACGGCACGAAGGAGTCCAGGAACGCGTCGTGCCGACCGAGGGTCCAGACGAGCTCGTGCCAGTTCCGGTCGCGGACGGCGCTCCAGGTGGCCTTCCAGAGCTCGTACTGCGTGACGCCGTCCAGCCCCGACTCCGCGACGAACGCCGGGTAGTCGCCGTGGATCACCTCGCCCATCAGGTACGCGTCGGGGTGCCGCTCGCGGACCCGGGCGACGACCTGCGCCCAGAACCCTGTCGGCACCGCGTACGCGGCGTCGAGCCGCCAGCCGTCGGCGCCCGCGTCCAGCCAGTGCGTCATCACGTCCGCGACCAGGTCGACGACCTCGGGGGCGTCGTGGTCCAGGGCGACCAGCGACCGGTGGCCCTCGAAGCAGTCCCAGTCGGGTGCGCCGCCGTCGTCCGGCCAGCGGATCCGGAACAGCCGGGCCTCGGGGGAGCCGGGGCCGCCCGCCAGCGCGGCGCGGAACAGCGGGTGCTCCTCGCCGACGTGGTTGAACACCCCGTCGAGCAGCACCCGGACCCCGCGGTCGTGCGCGGCGGCGAGCAGCCGGTCCAGGTCGTCCCGGTCGCCCAGGCGCGGGTCGACCCGCGGGTGGTCGACGGTGTCGTAGCCGTGCGTGCTGGAGGCGAACACCGGCCCCAGCGCGAGACCGTTCAGCCCCAGGTCGACGACGTGGTCCACCCAGGCCTCGACCTGCGCGAGGCGGTGCGTCACGGGGGTCGCGTCGTCCGCCACCGGCTCGGCGCCGGTGAAGCCCAGCGGGTAGACGTGCCACCACATCGCGTGGTCCACCCAGGTGGGCGCCATCAGCCGGCCCGGTGCGGGGTCGGCTCCGGCAGCCCGGCGTCCGCGCGGACCTGCCGGGAGAACCCCTCGATCGACCGCAGCGCGTCGACCAGCGCCGGCACCCGCACGGTGAACGGCATCGCGTGGATGGTCTCGCCCTCGGCGGTCGCGGCCTCGGCCACGCGGGTCAGGTCGTCGACGTCGTCCACGCCGAGGCCGACCTCGGTCAGGGTGTTCGGCAGCCCGACGCGGGTGGTGAACTCGACGAAGTCGCGGACCTCCTGGGTCGGCGCGCCCTCGAGGACCAGCTGGGTGACCGAGCCGATGTTGACCTTCTGCCCGTGGGTGAGGCCGTGGGTCTGCGGGGCGGCGGTCAGGCCGTTGTGGATCGCGTGCGCCGCGGCCAGCCCGCCGGACTCGAAGCCCAGGCCGGACAGCAGGGTGTTCGCCTCGACCACCTTCTCGACCGACGGGGTGACGAGGTGGTCGCGCACCGCGGCCACCGCGGGCAGCGCGTGCTCCCAGAGGATGTCCCACGACAGCCGGGCCAGGGCGGTGCCGGTGGTCGTCGGGATGCCGCCGGCCATCGTGGTGGCGTCGGTCCGGGCGACCGCGCGCGCCTCGATCCAGGTCGCGAGCGCGTCGCCCACGCCGGCGACGAGGAACCTCACCGGGGCGTTCGCGACCAGCTGCGTGTCGACCAGCACCAGGTCGGGGTTGCGGGGGAAGAACCGGTACTCCTCGAACCCCCCGTGGTCGTCGTAGATGACCGACAGGGCGGAGCAGGGCGCGTCGGTCGAGGCGACCGTCGGCACCGACACCCAGCGGACGCCCGCGAGGAACCCGGCGGCCTTGACCGCGTCGATCGTCGAGCCGCCCCCGACGCCCACGACGACGTCGGCGCCGGTCTCGCGGATCCGGTCCGCGATCCCGTCGACCACCGCGGCGGTGGCGTAGGTCCCGAACCCGTCCCGGGTGAGCGGGAGGCCCGCGGACGCGAACGACCGCGTCACCGCCTCCCCGACGAACGACCAGACGACGTCGTCCGCGACCACCAGGGGCGTGCTGCCGATCGGCTCGACCAGCTCCCCGAGCCGGTCGATCGCACCGACCCCCTGCGCGTAGCGGGCGGGGCTGATCAGGGTGCGGACGGGCGGGTGCTGCAGGAGCGCGGACACGGTTCCTCCTCGGGTGGTGGGTCGGCCGACGTCTCCACCGTAGGGACCGGCACCGACCGGCGCAGGAGGACGGAGGTCCCTGCGTCGGGACCGGCCGCTAGGGTCGGCGCATGGCACTCACCGAAGACCCGCGCTCCGCGCCGCCGATCCGCTGGGGGATCCTGGGTGCGGGCGGCATCGCCGCCGCGTTCGCCGACGCCGTCCGGTCCAGCACCCGGGCCCAGCTGGTCGCGGTCGGCTCCCGCGACCACACCCGCGCCGAGCGGTTCGCCACCGCCCACGGCATCCCGACGACGCACCTGGGGTACCGCGACCTGGTCGAGGACCCGCAGGTCGACGTCGTGTACGTCGCGACCCCGCACTCGGAGCACCGCGAGCACGCGCTGCTCGCCATCGCCGCCGGCAAGCACGTGCTGGTGGAGAAGGCGTTCACCCGGAACGCCCGCGAGGCCGAGGAGGTGCTCGCCGCGGCCCGCGCCGCCGGGGTGTTCGTGATGGAGGCGATGTGGACGCGGTTCCTGCCGCACGTCGCCGCGATCCACCAGGTGATCGACTCCGGGGAGATCGGCCAGATCGTCTCCGTGCACGCCGACCACGGGCAGTACTTCCCGTTCGACCCGGCGCACCGGCTGTACGACCCGGCGCTCGCGGGCGGCGCGCTGCTCGACCTCGGCGTGTACCCGGTGGCGTTCGCGCAGGACTTCCTGGGCGTGCCCACGTCGATCCGGTCGGTCGGCGCGCTGACCGAGACCGGTGTCGACGGTCAGCTGGCGATCGTCCTGAGCTACGGGGACCGCACGCAGGCCGCGCTGACGACGACGCTGTGGTCGCGGACGCCGACGACCGCGGCGATCAGCGGCACCGAGGGGACCATCACCGTCGAGGGCAGCTTCTACGCCCCGACGTCGTTCCGCGTGCAGCGCCGGGACGGCCGGACGTGGTCGTTCGACCAGCCCGTCGCGCACGGCCTGCAGTACGAGGCCGCGGAGGTGGCGCGCCGCGTCGCGGAGGGCGCGGTCGAGAGCCCCCGGATGTCGTGGGCGGACACGCTCGGTGTGCTGCGCACGATGGACGAGGTCCGCGCGCAGGTCGGGGTCGTCTACCCCGGGGAGTGAGGGCGGCCCGTCGGGCCCGGCGGCGTCAGGGGGTCGGCGGCAGGACGCGGACCGCGAGCACCGCGACGTCGTCGGCCGGCTGCCCGTCCACGAGGGCGGCGGCGAGCTCGCGGACGAGCTGCTCCGGCTCCCGGTCCGCGAGCCCGCCGGCCGTCCGGGCGAGGCCCACCAGCGCGTCCGGCAGGGGCACGCCGCGGCGCTCGACCAGGCCGTCGGTGTAGAGCACCAGCGTGTCGCCGGGCCGCAGGTCGGCGTGGTGGTCGGCGCGGGCCCGCGCGGGGTCGACGCCGAGCAGCATGTCGGTCCGCCGGTCCAGCACCCGGCCCTCGTCGCCGGGACGGACCAGCACCGGCGGGAGGTGGCCGGCGGTGGACCACTGCGCGCGGACCACGTCCTGGTCGCGGGTGCTGAACCGCACCGCGAGCGCGCTCGCGACGGTCGCGAGGCCGAGCCCGGCGACGGCGCGGTCGAGCCGGGCGAGCCACGACGACGGGGACGCGTCCGGGCGGTCCCACGCGAACGCGCGCAGGGTGGAGCGCAGCTGGCCCATCCGGGCGGCGGCGTCCATGTCGTGCCCGGTGACGTCGCCGACCATCACCGCGAGGTCGCCGTCGGGCAGCACCAGCCCGTCGTACCAGTCGCCGCCGACCTGGTCGGCCTGCGCCGCCGGGAGGTAGCGGGCGGCGAGGCGGAACCGGGCGGGCTGGGGAAGCTCGGTCAGCATCGCGTCCTGGAGCGTCCGTGCCACGGTGCGACGCTGGTCGAGCAGCAGCGCCCGTTCCAGCGACTGCGCGGTGTACGCGGCGAGCGCGGCCTTGACCTCGCGGTTCTCCTGCTGGAAGTCGCGCGGCCCTGGCCAGCCGAGGGTGAGCACGCCGAGGACGCGCCCGCGGGAGGACAGCGGCAGCACGGCGAGCGCCCCGGGCGGCGCGGGCTGGTCGCGGCGCACGTCGCGCGCGACCGCCGGGAACCGCGCGAGCAGCGCGTCCCAGTCGCGGAAGTACATCGGCAGGCGGGTGCGGACGACCTGGGTCGACGGGCGCTCGTCGGTGAGGCGCGCGTGCCGCAGCGACTCGAAGCCGTAGCCGTCGAACGCCTCCAGCGAGGTGTAGGTGAGCCCCTGGGCGTCGGGGTCGAGCAGCGCGACGCCGGTCATGGTCGCGCCGAGCCCGATCGCGCCGACCCGGGAGACCGCACGGGTCACCTCGTCGACGGTGGCGGCCGCGGTGAACGCCTCGGCCATCGTCAGCAGCAGCCGGCTGTGCCGGACGGCGTCGGTCGCCTTGTGCTGCGCGCGCTGCGCCCGCTCCCGCTCGGCACGCAGCCGCAGCTCGCTGCTGCACGCGGCCGCGAGGTCGGCCAGGTAGTCGAGCTGGTCCGCGGTCCAGCGGCGGGGCACCGAGTCGATCGCGCAGAGCGAGCCGACCACCTGGCCGGCGTCGTCGTGCAGCGGGCAGCCGGCGTACGCCACGACGTCGAGGTCGGTGACCGCGGCGTGCGCGGCGAGGGCGTCGTGGTCGCGCGCGTCGTCGACGACCACCGGCGCGCCGGTGCGGACCACCTCAAGGCACAGGGCGTGGGTGAGCGGGAGCCGGCGGGCGGCGTCGATCGCGGGGGGCAGCCCCACGGCGCCGAGGATGAGCTCCTCGGTGGGGGTGACGACCGAGACCATCGCGACCGGCACCCCGAGGTGCCCGGCGACCAGGCGGCCGAACCGCTCCAGGTCGGGGTCGGCCCCCGGGTAGGGCTCCGCCGGCAGCGGGAGGTCGCTCTCGACCCACGGGGTGGCCATGCCTCAGTGTGGCAAACGCGACGGGTGTGCGGGGAGTCGACGGCGCTGTCGGTCCGGGTCGTTACCCTGACGACCGTGACGCTGCCCGCCCCGCCCCCGCCCGTGACCGCCCCGAGCGGGTTGTTCGTCTCGTTCGAGGGCGGCGACGGCAGCGGGAAGTCCACCCAGTCGCGCCTGCTCGGCGAGTGGCTGACCGCGTCCGGGCGCACCGTGGTGCTCACCCGCGAGCCGGGTGGCACCGAGCTCGGGCGGCTGCTGCGCCGCGAGATCCTGCACGGGGGGCACATCGACGCCCGCACCGAGGCGCTGCTGTACGCCGCGGACCGCGCGCACCACGTCGCGTCCCTGGTGAGGCCTGCGCTCGAGGCGGGGTCCGTGGTCGTGACGGACCGGTACCTCGACTCCTCCGTGGCGTACCAGGGCACCGGCCGCGAGCTCGGCGGCGACGAGGTCGAGGGCCTGTCGCTGTGGGCGACGGGTGGGCTGCTGCCCGCGCTGACCGTGCTGCTCGACCTGGACCCGGCGACCGGCATGGACCGGCTCCGTGCGCGGCCCGACCGGCCGGACCGGCTGGAGAGCGCGGGCGCGGAGTTCCACCGGCGGACCCGGGAGGCGTTCCTCGCGCGTGCCGCGGCGGACCCGGGACGGTGGCTGGTGCTGGACGCCGCGCGACCCGTCGACGACCTCGCGGCCGAGGTCCGGGCTCGGGTCGAGGCGCTGCTCGCGACCGCCGGGCACGGGGACGCCGCGTGAGCACCGTCTGGGACGACGTGGTCGGGCAGGAGCCGGCCGTCGCGGTGCTCCGGGAGGCGGCCGCGGACCCGTCGCGGATGACGCACGCGTGGCTGCTCACCGGCCCGCCGGGCTCGGGGCGGTCCAACGCGGCGCGCGCGTTCGCCGCCGCGCTGCAGGACCCGTCCGGCGACCCGCGCAGCCCCGGGTGCGCGACGGTCCTCGCGGGGACCCACCCGGACGTGTCGTTCGTGTCGACCGAGGGCGTCGTCATCCGCGCGGACACCGTGCGCCCCCTGGTCGAGCTCGCGCAGCGCGCGCCGTCGCAGGGCCGGTGGCGGGTCATCGTCATCGAGGACGCGGACCGGCTGAACGAGACCTCCGGCAACGTCCTGCTCAAGGCCATCGAGGAGCCGCCGCCGCGCACCGTGTGGCTGCTGTGCGCGCCCAGCCCGCAGGACGTGCTCGTCACGCTGCGCTCCCGGAGCCGGTCCGTCGCGCTGCGGGTGCCGCCGGTCGAGGCCGTCGCCGAGCTGCTGGTCCGGCGCGACGGCGTGGACCCGCAGGTGGCGCTCGTCGCCGCGCGGGCAGCGCAGTCCCACGTGGGGGTCGCGCGTCGGCTCGCCCGCGACCCCGAGGCCCGCGCCCGCCGCGCCGCCGTGCTGCGCATCGCCCCGCGGGTCCGCGGGGTCGGCGACGCGGTGCTCGCCGCGGGGAGCTCGTCGAGACCGCGCAGGCCGACGCGAAGGCCGCCACCGAGGAGCGGGACGCCGTCGAGCGCCAGCAGCTGCTGCGGTCGCTCGGCGCCGAGGGCCTGGCCACCGTGCCGCCCGCGCTGCGCGGCGCCGTCAAGCAGCTCGAGGAGGAGCAGAAGCGTCGCGCCACCCGCGCGCAGCGCGACGTCCTCGACCGCGCCATGATCGACCTGCTGTCGTTCTACCGCGACGTGCTGGTGCTCCAGCTCGGCTCCGAGGTGCACCTCGTCAACGCCGAGCACGAGGAGGCCGCCCGGTCGATCGCGGAGTCCACGACGCCCGAGCTCACGGTCCGGCGGATGGACGCGATCGGGGAGGCCCGCACCCGGCTCGACGGGAACGTGGCGCCGCTGCTCGCCGTCGAGGCCATGCTGATCGCCCTGCGGCCCCAGGCCTGACGTGTCGGACGGGACCGTTACCGTGGTCCGGTGACTCCCGACCCGAGAGCCCGGTCCTCCGCGCTGCCCGCCCGCTCCGCCGCCCTCGTGGCCGTCCTCGCGCTGGTCCTCGTCGCCTGCACCGGCCCGCGCCAGCAGACCGCCGTGACCGAGCGCCCCTCCGCCGCACCCGTCGTGGACCTGGACAGCGCGTACGCGCAGCAGCTCGACTGGCAGGCGTGCGGCGACCTCGAGTGCGCGACGCTCGTCGTCCCGATGGACTACGACGACGCCACGGGCGAGATGATCGACATCGCCGTCAGCCGGCACGTCGCGACCGGCGACCGGCTCGGCTCGCTGCTCATCAACCCCGGCGGCCCCGGCGCCTCCGGGATCGACGCGCTGTCGAGCATCGCCGTGCCGTCGTTCGGCAAGCAGGTCGTCGAGCGCTACGACCTCGTCGGCTTCGACCCGCGGGGCGTCGCGGCGTCCACCCCGGTCGAGTGCGTCGACGGCCCCGGCATGGACGCGATCACGTCGACCGACTTCGACTTCGCCACCGACGAGGGCATCGCCGCCGCCGAGGCCGCGTACGGCGAGTTCGGCGCCGCCTGCCTCGCGAGCTCGGGGCCCGTCCTGGAGCACGTCGACACCGTCAGCGCCGCGAAGGACATGGACGTGCTGCGGGCCGTGCTCGGCGACGACACGCTCACCTACGTCGGCTACTCCTACGGCACGCAGCTCGGCGCCACCTACGCCGCCCTGTTCCCGCAGAACGTCGGCCGCCTCGTCCTCGACGGCGCGCTCGACCCCACGCTGTCCTCCCTCGAGCTGTCCGCGGGCCAGGCCGCCGGGTTCGAGTCCGCCCTGCGCGCCTACGTCGAGGACTGCCAGGCCGGCGCCCAGTGCCCCCTGCGCGGCGACGTCGAGGACGGCCTCGCGCAGGTGAAGTCCGTGCTCGACAAGGCCCGCCGGTCCCCGCTGCCCGGCGACGGCCGACGGTCGCTCACCGGCCAGCTCGCGTTCAGCGGCATCGCGCTGCCGCTCTACAACGAGCAGTCCTGGCCCGCGCTCACCCAGGGCCTGTCCGCCGCGATGTCCGGCGACGGCTCGGTGCTGCTCCGGCTCGCGGACCTCTACAACGACCGCAGCGACGACGGCACCTACGCCAGCAACTCCATGCAGGCGTTCTGGGCGATCGGCTGCGCGGACGACCGTGGGACCACCGACGTCGCGGAGATGCGCGCCCAGGCCGCCGAGATCGAGCAGGCCGCGCCGACCGTCGGGTACTTCTTCGGCTACGGCGGCGTGATCTGCGCGAACTGGCCCGTCCCCGAGGCCGGCGGCCTCGACGACTACTCCGCCGCGGGCGCCGCGCCGATCCTCGTGGTCGGCACCACCAACGACCCCGCCACCCCGTACGCCTGGGCGCAGAGCCTCGCCGAGACCCTCGACTCCGGCACCCTGCTCACCTACGAGGGCGAGGGCCACACCGCCTACGGCCGGTCCAACGCGTGCATCGGCGACGCGGTCGACGCGTACCTGCTCGACGGCACCGTCCCCGACGACGGCACCCGCTGCTGACCCCGCCCGGCACGCCGCGCGCGCTCGCTTTGGAGGACGCGCGGTGTGCCGGGTACAGTGGCTCTGCCCGTCCGCCGGTATGGCAGACGTGCCGCCTTAGCTCAGTCGGCAGAGCGTCTCACTCGTAATGAGAAGGTCAAGAGTTCGATTCTCTTAGGCGGCTCAGACCAGAGGCCCAGGATCATCTCGATCCTGGGCCTCTGTCGTGCGCCTCACGCGTCGCCCGCCCCGAGCACCTCGTCGAGCCCCAGCACCCGCAGCACCTCGGCCGCGCGCGGCGGGACGTTCCGGACCGAGAACCCGACGCCGAGCTCGGCGCAGGCGCGGCGGCACTGCAGCAGGAACGCGACCCCGGAGGAGTCGAGGAAGGCGACGTCGTCCAGGTCGGCGACGACGGGGACGCCGCCGCGCACGGCGTCTGCGAGGGCGCTGCTCGCCTGGTCGCGCATCGTCGCGTCGATCTCGCCGGACAGGACGACGACGGTCGTGCTGCCGTCGACGCGGGCGCTGATGGTGCCGGCCGTCATCGGGGACCGCCCTCCACGGGTCGGTGCGGTGCCGCGCCAGGTCCCCACGCGATGCGCTCCGAGCGTGCCACCGATGCATGGCGACGGCCAGCCGGCCGCAGGGCGAGGACCGCGCGGGCGCGGTAGGAAGGTGCGCATGGAGCCCCGCATCAGCCTGGTCACGCTCGGTGTCGACGACCTCGACCGGGAGGTCGCGTTCTACGAGGCGCTCGGGTGGCCCGCCCCGCAGCGGCCGGACGACGAGGTCGCGTTCTTCCAGGCCGGCGGGATGGTGTTCGCGCTCTGGACGGGGGTGGCAGGCCGCGGCGCACCCGGGGTCGAGCTCGCGTACAACGTGCGCGCCGCGGCGGACGTGTCGGCGGTGCTGGACGCCGCGGCGGCCGCGGGCGGGTCGGTCGTGCGGGCCGCGGAGCGCGCGGAGTGGGGTGGGACGTCGGGCGCGTTCGCCGACCCGGAGGGCTACGTGTGGGAGGTCGCGCACAACCCGGCGTGGACGATCGGGGCGGACGGGTCGGTCACGATGTGACGCCGGTTGGCGGACGGGCCCGCGCCGGTGAGAGGGTCGGCCCGCCGGTGCACGTCGCCCGGCCCGACCGAGGGAGACCCGGGTGCCGTCGTACCGCGTGACGCTGGCCGTCGGCGTGCTGCACCCCGGCACGGACCCGGCGGCGGTGCTGCCCGCGGCTGCGGCCGCTGCGCGGCAGCTCGCGAAGGTCGAGGCGCAGGACGTGGCGGTCGTGGCGGGGGAGGCGCGCGTCGTCGTGCGGTTCCTCGCGCTGGGCGACCCGGGCGCCGAGCGCGTAGGGCGGCGGGTGCTCGACCGGGTGCGCGAGCTGGCGGAGGTCGGGCGTGCCACGGTGGCGCGACGCGACGGGCCGCGCTGGGTCCCGCTCCGGGGCTGACGCGGCGGTCAGCGCCGCCCGCGGTAGTGCGCCGCCAGCCGCGCGAACCCCTCGTCCAGGCCGATCGCCGGCGTCCACCGCAGGTCCGCCCGGGTCGCGCGCTGGTCGAACCAGTGCGCCGTCGACAGCTGCTCCGCGAGGAACCGGGTCATCGGGGGCTCGTCGGTGCCGGGTCGGAGCCGCCAGACGGCCTCGACCAGTCCGCCCGCGGTCCGGGCGAGCCCGGCGGGGACCCGCCACGCCGGGGGACGGACGCCGCCGGCGCGGCAGATGCCGGTGAGCAGGTCGGCGACGGTCCGCGGCTCGCCGTTGGTGAGCACGTACGCGCGGCCGTGCACGTCGGGGGCGCGGTCGAGGGCCGCGGCGATGCCGTCGGCGGCGTTGTCGACGTACAGGGTGTCGATCAGCGCGCCGCCGTGGTCGAGCAGCGGGAGGCGGCCGCGGGCGGCGCGGTCGAGCACGCGCTCGACGAGCTGGGCGTCGCCGGGACCCCAGACGAGGTGCGGGCGCACGGCGACGACGCTCATGCCCCCGGGCAGGTCGCCGCGGTCGCGGTCGAGGGCCAGCAGCTCGGCGGCGGCCTTGGTGCGGGCGTAGTCGCCGCGGGCGTGCGCGGGGTCGGCGGGTTCGGCGCCGACGCCGACGAGCGAGCTGCCGCCGTGCGCGACCGACGGGGACGACACCTGGACGAACCGGGTGGCGCCCGCGCGCTCGGCGGCGTCGAGCAGCACGGTCGTGCCGCCGATGTTCACGGTGTCGAACTCCTGCGCGGGGCCCGCGAGGGACACGCGGGCGGCGAGGTGCACCACCGCGTCCACCCCGTCGACCGCCGCCGCGACGGCGGTCGGGTCGGTGATCGACCCGGCGACGTCGTGCGCCCCGGCGACGCCCGACGGACGGCGCTGCAAGGTGCGGACCGCGTGGCCGCGCTCGACCAGCACGCGCGCGACGGCGCCGCCGAGCAGGCCGGACGCCCCGGTCACCAGGACGGTCACGGCGCGCCCACCCGCCCGCCGGCCAGCACGCGCGACGCCCAGGCGGCGAGGCGCGTCCGGTCGATCTTCGAGTTGTGCCGGATGTCCGTGGGCATCCGGGGCACCACCAGGACCGCGGCGAGGGGCACCGGCGACTCGGTGCGGACCGCGGCGGCCAGGGACGCGGGCGCGAGGCCCGCGCGCCGGACGCCGAGGACGGTCTCGACGACCGCGACCGGCTGCTGGACGCCCGCCGGACCGACCCCGACGACCGCGGCCCGGCGGACCCCGGCGACGCGCTCGACGTGCTGCTCCGGTCCGACCGGCGCGAGGGGGCCGTCGGCGGTCACGAGCACGTGCGCGAGCCGCCCCTCGATCCACAGCCGGCCGTCGGCGTCGAGGTGCCCGACGTCGCCGGTGCGGTGCCAGCGGCCCGGCGGGGTGTCGCGCTCGGCGGCGCGGTCCGTGAGCCACAGCCGGTCGTAGCGCTGCTTGAGGTGCGGGGCCCGGACCAGGACCTCGCCGAGCACGCCGGGGGTCGACGCGGGAGTCCCGGTCGCGGCCCCGTCGGCGTCGAGCGCGCCGACCAGCACCTCGCCCGGGCCGACCGGGCGGCCGACGCACACCCCGGCGTCGGGGGCGGTGGCGGCCTCGCGGATGCCGTCCAGCGTGATGTCCGTGACCAGCAGGCACTCGGTCATCCCGTACGGGGTGTGCGCGCTCGCCGCGGGCATCAGCTCGGCGGCGGAGCCCAGCAGACCGGCGCCGATCGGGGCGCCGGTCGACAGGAACGTCCGGACCCGGCCGAGGGCAGCGCGGTCGTCGTCGTCCAGCGCCGGCGCGGTGGCGACGACGTTGAGGATCGCGGCGGGGGACAGGAACACGATCGCCCCGTCCGAGGCGCGCACCGCGGCGGCGACCGCGCGGGCGGTCAGCGTGCGGGGCGCGGAGACGTCCATGTCCGGGGTCACCGAGCGGGTGCCGAGCGCAGGGCCCAGCAGCGCGAACGGGGCGAACCCGGTGACGAGCCCGGTGTCCGGACGCACGTCGAAGTGGTCGCGCAGCACGTCGCGCAGCGCCGAGAGCTGCGCGTGCGTGTACAGCACGCCCTTCGCGGGGCCCGTCGAGCCGGAGGTGAACAGCACCGCGGCGTCGTCGCCCGGGGCGGGCTCCGGCGGCAGCACCTCGTCGCGGCCGGCGTCGGCGACGTCGACCAGCAGGTGCGTGACGCCCAGGGCGCGGCGGGCAGCGGGCGGCAGGACGTCGGCGGCGATCCGCACCCCCGGCCAGCCGAGGGCGCGCGCCGCGGCGAGGCCCTTCGTCTGGCCGATCACCCAGTCGGGCTGCGCGCCCCGCTGGGCGCGGGTCAGGCCGCGCGGGCCGAGACCGGCGTCGGCGACCACGACCACCGCGCCGATCCGCAGGCACGCGTAGACCAGGGCGGTGAGCGTCGGCCCCGGCTGGACCAGCAGCGACACCCGGTCCCCGCGGCGGACGCCGACCGCGTGCAGGCCCGCGGCGATGCGCCGCACCTGGCGGGCCAGCAGCCGCCAGCTGACGGTGCGCGGGCCGTCGGCCGCGGCCATGTCGAGGACCGCGGGGCCGGGGTCGTCGGCGCGGGCGTCGAGGGCGGCCCACAGCGGGGCGGACGCGGGACGGTCGTCGGCGGTGGCGTCGGCAGCGGCGTCGGCGGGCGCGGGGGTGCCCGCGACCTCCTCCGTCAACCACGCGAGCAGCGCGGGTGCCCAGTCGACGTCCTCGGCCACCAGGTGACCGGCGCCCTCGTACCGGTGCACCCGGGCGTGCGGCAGCCGGTCCAGCAGGTCGTCGAGGTAGCGGTCCCGGAACACCGGGTCGCGCGGCCCCCACAGCAGCAGCGCGGGGACGTCGAGGCGGGCGACGCCCGCGGCGATCCGGTGCAGCTCGGGCGCGCTGGGGTGCGACGACGGCGCGGGGATGTCGGCGACGAACCCCTCGATGCCGTGCCGGTCGTCGGCGTACCGGTAGGGCGCCCGGTAGGCGTCGGCGACCTCGCGGACCAGCGGGGGGCGCGCGATCGCCAGTGTGGTCTCCAGGAACGCGCGGGTGGTGCTGGTCGCCAGCCGCAGCACGGGGCCGGCGGTCGCGGCGCGCAGCGGGGCGGGGATCGCGTCGCCGTCGGGGTGCGCGACCGCGGTGTTCAGCAGGGCGACGCCCGCGAGGCGGCCGGGGTGGTCGACCGCCCAGCCCATCGCGACGACCCCGCCCCAGTCGTGCCCGAGGACGGTGACCGGGCCGTCGAGGCCCAGCGCGTCGGTGAACGCGGCGAGGTCGCGCACCCGCTCGGCCAGCGTGCGGTGCCGGCCGGTCCGCGCGGAGAAGCCCATGTCGAGCTGGTCGACCGCGACGACGCGCCACGCGGGGCCGCCCGCCGCGGCGGCGTCGACGCTCGCCGTCAGGAGGTCGCGCCACAGGTAGGACCAGGTGGGGTTGCCGTGCACGGCGAGCACCGTGCCGACCGGCTCGATCCCGCGCGCGGCGAGCTCCGGGCCGGTGTCGAGGTAGTGCCAGACGGGCACCCCCGGGCCCAGCGACCCGTCGGCGCCGTCGACGGCCAGCACCTGGCTGAACCGCGCGTCGAGGCCGGGCAGCCCGGTGGGGGCGTGGGTGGCGGGACGGACGGGGAGCGGGGCGGACCCGCTCACCACTGCAGCTCCATCATCGCGGTGTTGATGCCCGACCCGACGCCCATCAGCAGCACCCGGTCGCCGGCGCGCAGCGCGTCCTGCTCCTCGACCAGGGTGATCGGGATCGACGCGGGGCCGACGTTGCCCAGGTGCGGGAACGTCGTCGGGACGCGCTTGCGGTCCAGGCCGACGGCCTTGACGATCGCGTCGGTGTGCACGCGGGACACCTGGTGCGTGATGTAGCGGTCCATCGCGTCCCAGTCCCAGTCGCCCGCCGCCTCGTGCCAGGCGTCCGTCACCAGGTCGAGGCCGCCCTCGAGCAGCGCCCGGGCGTCGGTGAACATGCCGTCGGTGCTGCCGACGCACAGGTCGTGGAACTGCGTCGCGGCGCGGGTCACGCCACCGAGCAGCCGGTGCCCGCCCGGGTTCTCGTCCGTGCGTCCCAGGACCGCCGCCGCCGAGCCGGACCCCAGGGTCAGCGTGGCGAACTCCTGCATGAAGTCCTCGCGGCCCACCTCCGGGCGCAGCAGCCGGTCGATCGTCGTGCGCTGGATGTCGTCCGCGTCCTCGCCGTTCACGACGACCGCGTACCGGATCTGGCCGGCCTCGATCATCGTCGCCGCGAGGCTCATGCCGTTGACGAACCCGAGGCACGCGTTCGCGATGTCGAAGTTCACCGCGGAGCTCGGCAGCCCGATCTCGTGGTGCAGCCGCACCGCCACCGACGGCTCCAGGTGCTTGCGGGTCACCGAGGTGTTCACCAGCAGGCCCACGTCCGCGGGGTTCACCGCCGCGTCCCGCAGCGCCTCCCGCCCGGCCGCCACCGTCGCGCTGTCCGCGTCCTCGCCGTCCGCCCAGTTGCGACGCTCGGTCACGCCCGCGACGCGCTCGAGGACCGTGCGCGGCAGCCGGAGCCGGCGCAGCGCCGACCCCAGGCGCTCCTGGATCTCGGCGGACGTGGTGATGCGGCTCGGGAGGCGGCTCGCGACGGACAGCAGCGAGACGTTCCCGAACCGGGTGGTGGCGTTACCGGACACACAGGCTCCAGAGGCGACGGCGCGAGCAGGGCTCGCAGGATGTGGCGAGGACGCCAGCATGCGGCACCGCGGCACGTCGCGCGCCACGAGAGGGACTGCGGCAGCG
Source organism: Cellulomonas sp. KU4C (assembly GCF_056868065.1). NCBI lineage: Bacteria > Bacillati > Actinomycetota > Actinomycetes > Micrococcales > Cellulomonadaceae > Cellulomonas > Cellulomonas sp. KU4C. The sequence continues at coordinate 1,819,100 of NZ_CP200322.1, forward strand.
GCGGTCGGCGCTCGCAGGTCCGCCTGCGGGGGCTCCAGGAGGGGAACGGGCGAGCGGGCCCCGGTGTTCCAGCACGACGGCGTGGCCTGGGCCACGTGGCGCGGGGGCCTCGCCCGTGACCAGGGCCGCGACGTAGCGTGGACGGCATGACCGACGTCCTCGTGACCGCGCCCGCCCTCGCCGCCGAGCTCGCCGGGCCGCGCCCGCCCCGCCTGCTCGACGTCCGCTGGCAGCTCGGCGGTCCGCCCGGCGTCGAGGCCCACCGGGCGGGTCACCTGCCGGGTGCGGTGTTCGTCGACCTGGACGCCGAGCTCGCCGCCCCGCCGAGCGCCGCCGACGGCCGGCACCCGCTGCCCGACGTCGCCGACCTGCAGGCCGCCGCACGCCGGTGGGGGCTGCGGGCGGGTGAGCGGGTCGTGGTCTACGACGACACCGGCGCCACGTCGGCGGCGCGCGCGTGGTGGCTGCTGCGCTGGGCGGGGGTGGCGGACGTGCGGATCCTCGACGGCGGCCTGCCGGCGTGGGTCGCGGCGGGCGGCGCGGTCGAGCCCGGGGACGTCACGGTCGAGCCCGGTGACGTCGTCCTGACCGGCGGGCAGCTGCCGACGGTCGACGCCGACGGGGCCGCGGCGTGGGCGGCCGACGGGGTGCTGCTCGACGCCCGGGCGGCCGAGCGGTTCCGCGGTGAGGTCGAGCCCGTCGACCCGCGCGCCGGTCACATCCCCGGCGCCGTGAGCGCCCCGACGGCCGACAACCTCGACGCGGACGGCCGGTTCCTCGCCCCCGACGCCCTCACGGCGCGGTTCGCCGCGCTGGGCGTGCCCGAGGGCGGCGACGTCGCGGTGTACTGCGGGTCCGGCGTCACCGCGGCGCACGAGGCGGCGGCGATCGTCCTGGCCGGCCGGAACCCCGTCCTGTACCCCGGCTCCTGGTCCCAGTGGTCCAACGACCCGTCCCGCGAGGCGGCCACCGGCGCCTGACCTCCCGCCGCGGCCGGGCGGGGCTCAGTCCGCGGGGGCCGCCTGCGGGCGGTCGCGGTCCTTGCTCGGCTGGACCCGCTTCGGCTCGCCCGGCATCTTCGGGTACTCCGGCGGGTACGGCAGGTCGCCGAGGCCGTGGTCCCGCTCGTCCTTCGCGGCGAGCTCCAGCAGGCCGTCCAGCGACCCGCGGTCCGCGGCACCCGCGACGAGCGGCGCGAGCAGGTCGCCGACCTCGGCGAACCGCGCGGGCATCGTCGTCACGTCGAAGTCGTCCGGGTGCACGTCGGGGACCTCGTCCCAGCGCAGCGGGGCCGAGACCGTCGCGCGGCGGTTCGGGCGCACCGAGTACGCGGACGCGATCGTGCGGTCGCGGGCCATCTGGTTGTAGTCGACGAAGATCGCCTCGCCGCGCTCCTCCTTCCACCACTTCGTCGTGACCTGCCCCGGCAGCCGGCGCTCGAGCTCGCGCCCGACGGCGATCGTCGCCCGGCGGCACTGCGTGAACGTCCACCGGGGCTCGATGGGCACGAACACGTGGATGCCGCGCCCGCCCGACGTCTTCGGGTAGCCGGTGAGACCGTGCTCGGCGAGGACCTCCCGGACGTGCGGCGCGACCCGTGCGGCGTCGTCGAAGTCCGTGCCCGGCTGCGGGTCGAGGTCGATCCGCAGCTGGTCCGGTGCCTCGACGTCGGCGCTCGTGACCGGCCAGGGGTGGAACGTCAGCGTCCCCAGGTTCGCGGCCCACGCGACGACGGCGAAGCTCCGTGGGGGTGACCTCGTCGGCGGTGCGGCCCGACGGGAACGTGATGGTCGTCGACCCGACGTAGTCCGGCGCGCCCTGCGGCACCCGCTTCTGGAAGAACGCGTCGCCCTTGTTGTCCATCCGGGTCGACAGCCGGGCGCCCTCGAACCAGCCGCGCGGCCAGCGCTCGAGCGTCGTCGGCCGGTCGCGCAGCGCACCGAGGATGCCGTCGCCGACCGCGAGGTAGTACTCGACCACCTGGAAGCTGGTGATGCCCCGGTCCGCGAAGTACACCTTGTCGGGGCTGGACACCCGGACCGTGCGGCCGCGCACGTCGATCTCCACCGCGGGCACCTTCGAGGGGCTCATGGGCCCACCGTAGGGCGGGGCGCCCGCCCGCGCACGGGTCGCGGGCCAGGTCGGCGGGTCGGGTCGGCGGGTCAGGCGCCGCGTCAGGCGGCGGGCGCGTGCCCGTCCGCTTCGAGCGCGGCGTCGAGCTCCGCGAGGATCCGCGCGCACTCCTGGACGTCCCACGGCGTGCCGGCGATCTCGAACTCGAACAGCACCGGCCGCCGGGACTGCTCCGCGATCTGGCGGGCGGCCATCTGGTAGTACCGGCCGAAGTTCCGGTTCCCGGAGCCCATCACGCCGACCATCCGGCGGCGGTTCACCGGAGACCGGAGGAACCGGCGGACGCCCTCGGGGATCGTGTCGTTCCGGTCGTTGCCGGTCTTGTACGAGGGCGTGAGCAGCACCCACGGGCCGTCGACCTCGGTGTGCCGCACGTCCCGCTCGGCGAGGTTGAACACCGGCCGCCCGAGCCGCTCGGCGAACGACCGGACGACGCCGGACGCGGAGGAGTAGTAGTACACGGGGGTCTGCCGGCTCACGCCCCGACTCAACCCGCCCCACCCCGCGCCCCCGGAGGACGAAGGTCCCGACCCACGTCCACCCCGCCCCCGCACCCCCGCCGAGATGACAGCCCCCGCCTCTGCGCCCCCGCCCTCACGCAGGCGAGCATCGCCATCTCGGCGACGAGAGGTCACGACACGCCGGGCGCGGGACGGCGCGGCCAGCGTGTCGTGACCTCTCGTCGGGGTGCGGGGTGCGGGGTGCGGGTGCGGCGACGGCCGGGGCCCCCGTGGGGGTCCCGGCCGTCGCCGTGCTGCGTCAGGCGTGCGTCAGAGCTGGTCGCCCGTGCCGGACGCCGTGGGGGCGTCGGAGTCGGAGCCCGGCGTGGATCCACCCGCGGCGGCCGCGATCGACTCGTGCGCGGCGGCGACCACGGCGTCCGCCGTGATGCCGAACTCCTGGTAGAGCGTCTCGTACGCCGCGGAGGCGCCGTAGTGCTCGAGCGAGACGGCGCGGCCGGCGTCGCCGAGGATCTTCCACCAGGACAGCGCGATGCCGGCCTCGACGGAGACGCGGGCCTTCACCGAGGACGGGAGCACCGACTCGCGGTAGGCCTCGTCCTGCTCGGCGAACCACTCCAGCGACGGCGCCGACACCACGCGGGTGGGGACGCCGGCGGCCTCGAGCTGCTCGCGGGCCGCGACGGCCAGCTGCACCTCGGAGCCGGTGCCGATCAGGATGACCTGCGGCGTGCCGGTGGACGCGTCGAGCAGCGTGTACGCACCGCGGGCGACGCCCTCGGCGGACGCGTAGCCCTCCTCGCCGCGGGGGAACGTGGGGACGTTCTGCCGGGTGAGGATGAGCGCGGCGGGGCCGTCGGTGCGCTCGAGGATGGTCTTCCACGCCTGCGCGGTCTCGTTGGCGTCGGCCGGGCGGACCACGGCGAGGCCGGGGATCGCGCGGACGGCGGTGAGGTGCTCGACCGGCTGGTGGGTCGGGCCGTCCTCGCCGAGGCCGATGGAGTCGTGCGTCCACACGTAGATCGCCGGGACGCCCATGAGGGCGGCGAGGCGGACGGAGCCGCGCATGTAGTCGGAGAACGTGAAGAACGTGCCGCCGTACGCGCGGGTGAGGCCGTGCAGGGCGATGCCCGACAGGATCGCGCCCATGCCGTGCTCGCGGATGCCGAAGTGCAGCGTGCGGCCGTACTGGTCGCCCGCGAACTCGTGCGTGGAGCGCTCGGCGGGGATGAAGGACGGCTCACCCTTCATGGTGGTGTTGTTCGAGCCGGCGAGGTCGGCGGAGCCGCCCCACAGCTCGGGCAGCACCGGCGCGAGGGCCGAGAGGACCTCGCCGGAGGCGGCGCGGGTGGCGACGGCCTTGCCGGCGGGGAACGTCGGCAGGGCGTCGGCCCAGCCGGCCGGCAGCTCGCCGGCGCGCAGGCGCTCCAGCAGGGCGGCGCGCTCCGGGTTCGCGGCCTTCCAGGCGTCGAAGCCGACGGCCCACTCGGCCTGGTACGCCTTGCCGCGCTCGAGGGCCTTGCGGGTGTGCGCGATGACCTCGGGGGCCACGTCGAAGGACTTCTCGGGGTCGAAGCCGACGGCCTCCTTGAGGCCCTTGACCTCGTCGGTGCCGAGCTTGGAGCCGTGCGAGCCGTGCGTGTTCTGCTTGGTCGGCGACGGCCAGGCGATGATCGTCCGCAGGCCGATGAACGACGGGCGGTCGGTGACGGCCTTGGCGGCCTCGATCGCGGCGTGCAGCGCGTCCACGTTCTCCGTGTACTCGCCACCCTCGGTCCAGTCGACGAACTGGACGTGCCAGCCGTACGCCTCGTAGCGCTTGAGGACGTCCTCGGTGAACGCGATCTCGGTGTCGCCCTCGATCGAGATGTGGTTGTCGTCCCAGATCGCGATGAGGTTGCCGAGCTTCTGCGTGCCGGCGACGGACGAGGCCTCGGAGGAGACGCCCTCCTGCAGGTCGCCGTCGGAGCAGATCGTGTAGACGAAGTGGTCGAACGGGCTGGTGCCCGGGGCCGCCTCGGGGTCGAGCAGGCCGCGCTCGCGGCGGGCCGCCATCGCGAAGCCGACCGCGGAGGAGATGCCCTGGCCGAGGGGGCCGGTGGTGATCTCGACACCATCGGTGTGCTTGTACTCCGGGTGGCCGGGGGTCTTGGAGCCCCAGGTGCGCAGCGCCTCGATGTCCTCGAGCTCGAGCCCGAAGCCGGCGAGGTACAGCTGGATGTACTGGGTCAGCGAGGAGTGGCCCGCGGACAGGATGAACCGGTCGCGGCCCAGCCAGTGCGGGTCGGCCGGGTCGTGCCGCAGCACGTTCTGGTAGAGCAGGTACGCGGCCGGGGCCAGGCTGATCGCCGTACCGGGGTGGCCGTTGCCGACCTTCTCGACGGCGTCGGCGGCCAGGACACGCACCGTGTCGACGGCCTTGACGTCGAGCTCGGTCCATCCGACCTGCTGGGCCAGGGGAGCCTTCGCGTTCACCGCACCTCATTTCCGCCCGGACCTCGGCGGCCCGGATCATCGGGGGTTGCTGCTCGCCCGGTCGCGGGAGGCGACCGGCCGCGGGCACTGCCACCGAGCCTAGACTCCCGCGGGCGTCGCGCAGGACATACCGCCCAGGCGTCCGGTCCACGGACGCGGTAACCGGCATCCGGACAACCGTCTCGTGCGTCGGACGGTTGACCTACGCTTGACCGGTGACCGACCCCCAGCCCTCGCGCGAGGCCCGCCGCGGCCTCGCGCGCCACGAGGTCCCCGACCCGTTGCGCAACGACGTCCGGATGCTCGGCGAGCTCCTCGGCCGCGTGATCCGCGAGTCCGGTGGCGACGCCCTGTTCGACGACGTGGAGCGCGTCCGCGCGCTGACCATCCGCGCCCACGACGAGCAGGACCTCGCCGCGCTCACCGAGGCGGAGGAGCTCGTCGCCTCCTTCTCCATCGAGCGGGCGCAGCAGGTGGCGCGCGCGTTCACCTGCTACTTCCACCTGGCGAACCTCGCCGAGGAGCACCACCGCGTGCGCGTGCTGCGCGACCGCGAGGCGGAGCTGCCCGCCGGCGAGCTGATGCAGGACGACTCGCTGCCCGCCGCGATCGACGCGCTCGCGCACGAGGTCGGCCGCGACGAGGCGCTGCGCCGCCTGCAGACGATGGAGTTCCGTCCCGTCCTCACGGCGCACCCGACCGAGGCCCGCCGCCGGTCCGTGTCCCGCGCGATCCGCCGGATCTCGGACCTGCTGGCCGAGCGTGACGCGCTCGCCGCGGGCGGCACCTCGCGCGCCGAGAACGACCGCCGCGTGGTCGAGGAGATCGACACGCTGTGGCGGACGTCCCCGCTGCGGACCCAGAAGCCCACGGTGCTCGACGAGGTCCGCACCGTCATGAACATTTTCGACACGACGCTGTTCGAGACCTTCCCGACCGTCTACCGCCGGCTCGACGACTGGCTGAACGCCGACGGCGCCGGCCGCGAGGAGCCGCTGGTCCGGCCGTTCGTGCGGCTCGGCTCGTGGATCGGCGGCGACCGGGACGGCAACCCGAACGTCACCGCCGAGGTGACCCGGGCCGCCGCGGCGCTGGCCAGCGACCACGTGCTGCGTGCGCTGGAGGAGTCGGCGCGGAAGATCTCCGCGAAGCTCACCCTCGACGCGGCCGGGACCCCGGCCTCCGCGGAGCTCACCGCCCTGTGGCAGCGGCAGCGCGACCTGTCCGAGGACGCCGCCGCCAAGGCCGCCTCCGAGGTCCGCGACCAGCCGCACCGCCGGGCGCTGCGGATGGTCGCCGAGCGGCTGGCCGCCACCCGCCGCCGCGACGCCGACCTGTCGTTCTCCGGACCCGAGGAGCTGCTCGCGGACCTCGCGGTGGTGCAGCAGTCGCTCGTCGCCGCCGGTGCGCCGCGCGCCGCCTACGGGGACCTGCAGAAGCTGATCTGGCAGGTGCAGACCTTCGGGTTCCACCTCGCGGAGCTCGAGGTCCGCCAGCACTCGCAGGTGCACGCCGCCGCGCTGGCCGACCTCGAGGCGCACGGCATCGACGGCGAGCTGGAGCCGCGCACGCTCGAGGTCGTGGAGACCTACCGCGCGATCGGGGCGATCCAGCGCCGGTACGGCGTCGCCGCCGCGCGCCGCTACATCGTGTCGTTCACGCAGGCCCCGGAGCACCTGGCGACCGTGTACCGGCTCGCCGAGCTGGTGTTCCCGGACCCGGAGACCCGCCCGGTCATCGACGCCGTCCCGCTGTTCGAGACGTTCGCGGACCTCGAGGCGAGCGTCGACATCCTCGAGGAGATGCTGACGCTGCCCGCCGTCCAGGCGCGGCTCGCCGAGAACGGCCGGCACGTCGAGGTCATGCTCGGCTACTCCGACTCGTCCAAGGACGTCGGCCCGGTCGCCGCGACGCTGGCGCTCGACGTCGCCCAGAGCCGGATCGCCGACTGGGGCAGGCAGCACGACCTCAGCCTCACGCTGTTCCACGGCCGCGGCGGTGCCCTCGGGCGCGGCGGCGGCCCCGCGAACCGGGCCGTGCTCGCCCAGCCCCCGGGCTCCGTCGACGGCCGGTTCAAGCTCACCGAGCAGGGCGAGGTCATCTTCGCCCGGTACGGCAACCCGACCATCGGCGCCCGGCACATCGAGCAGGTGGCCGCGGCGACGCTGCTGGCCGGGGCGCCCTCGACCGAGCGCCGCAACGCTGGTGCGACCGAGCGGTTCGCCGACCTCGCCGCCGCGCTGGACGCGTCCTCGCGGACCCGGTTCTACGAGCTGGTCCGCGCCGACGGGTTCCCGCAGTGGTTCGCCCAGGTGACCCCGCTCGAGGAGATCGGCCTGCTGCCGATCGGCTCGCGCCCGGCCCGCCGCGGCCTGTCCGTGGAGTCGCTCGACGACCTCCGCGCGATCCCGTGGGTGTTCTCCTGGTCGCAGGCCCGGACCAACCTCGCCGGCTGGTTCGGCCTCGGCACCGCGCTGGAGTCGGTGGGCGACCTCGCCGAGCTGCAGGCCGCGTACGCGGACTGGCCGCTGTTCAGCACGATGATCGACAACGTCGAGATGTCGCTGGCCAAGACGGACGAGCGCCTCGCGGAGCGGTACCTCGCGCTCGGCGACCGCGACGACCTCGCCGGCCTAGTGCTCGAGGAGATGGCGCTGACCCGCACGTGGGTCCTCGCGATCACCGGCTCGGAGAGCATCCTGTCCCGACGCCGGATCCTCGGCCGCGCGGTGCAGCTGCGCAGCCCGTACGTCGACGCCCTGTCGCTGCTGCAGATCCGGGCGCTGCGCGCGCTGCGGACCGGCGAGTCGGACGACCTGGTCGAGGACAACAAGCGGCTGCTGCTGCTGTCCGTGAACGGCGTCGCCGCCGGCCTGCAGAACACCGGCTGACCCCGCCCGGCCCGCGACGACGACGGCCCGGCACCCCGCGTGGGGTGCCGGGCCGTCGTGCGTGCCGGGCGGTCGTGCGGGGTCGTCAGCGCCAGAGGCGCCGCGTGGCCAGCTCCGCACCCCGGACCAGCGTCTCGAGCTTCGCCCAGGCGATCTGGTGGTGGATCCGCCCGCCGAGGCCGCAGTCGGTGGCGGCGACGACGTTCTCCCGGCCGACCAGGTTCGCGAACCGCTCGATGCGGTCGGCGACGAGCTCGGGGTGCTCGACGACGTTCGTGGCGTGGCCGACGACGCCCGGGAGGATCAGCTTGCCCTCGGGCAGCTGGACGTCCTCCCACACGCGCCACTCGTGCTCGTGGCGGGCGTTCGCGGCCTCGAACGAGTACGCGCCGGCGTCGACCGTGAGCATCGTGCGGACGATGTCCTCCATCGGCAGGTCCGTGGTGTGCGGGCCGTGCCAGGAGCCCCAGCAGAGGTGGTAGCGGATCCGGTCCTGGGGGAGGCCCCGCAGCGCGTGGTTGAGCGCCTCCACGCGCATCTGCGTGAACCGGAGGTAGTCCTCGACCGTGGGCTCCGGGGTGATCTGGTCCCAGTTCTCGGCCATCGACGGGTCGTCGATCTGGAGCACGAGGCCGGCGTCGATGATCGCGACGTACTCCTCGCGCATCGCGTCGGCGAGCGCCCAGACGTACTCCTCGTCCGTGCCGTAGAACTCGTTGTCCATCCGTGCGGCGCTGCCGGGGGCGATGGAGGTCACGAAGCCCTCGCGCGCACCGGTCGCGTCGAGCGCGGTGCGCAGGTTCGCGACGTCCTGCGCCACGGCGTCCTGGCCGGTGTAGGTCACCGGGGCGACGGCCGTCGGGAACGGCTTGGGGTCGCCGCCGTGGAACACCCCGCTGGTCGGGTCGGCGTACGCCTCCTCGAACGCGGCGCGGTCGCGACGCCGGCCGAAGCCGGTCACCCGCACGTCGCCGGGGCCGGACTGCACGTCCTTGAGGATCCAGCTGGCGCCGTCGCGCAGCTCCAGGCCGCCGAGGCGCTGGAAGGAGTACGACCACCAGGCGCCGTAGTCGATGGCGCTGCTCATCGCCTTGCCGAACTCGCCGTCGCCGGGCACGTCGATGCCGAGGTCCACCTGGCGGCGGACGAGGTCGGTGACGGCGCCGCTGAGCAGCTCGGCGTAGCCGGCCGGGTCCTCGCCGGCCTCACGGGCGGCGTTGGCGGCGATCAGCTCGGGGGTGCGCGGCAGGCTCCCGGCGTGGCTGGTCAGGACGTGGTCGGTGCTGCGGATCATCGGGTCTCCCGGATCGGGGGTGTCGAGCCCCGTCATCGTGGCACGTCAGGTACCGGGCGGCCCGGGGCGTCCACGGCCCGGTCGCGCGGGTCGGGTCGCGCGGGTCGTGCGGGGTCCGTCAGGCGACGCGCAGGCCGGACCCGGGCAGGGCGCGGCGGGACAGGTCGCGCAGCACGTGCAGCAGGATCCGGTTGAACGTCACCGGGGCCTCGCTGTTCACGTCGTGCCCGGCGCCGGGTACCACCCACTGCCGGGCGCCCGGGTGCGCGGCGAGGTAGCGGCGGGCCTCGAGGCGCAGCGGGTCGCGGGCGCCGTTGACCAGCCACACCGGCAGGGCGAGGCGGCGCAGGTCGCCCAGCGGGGAGTAGCCGTGCATCGCGGCGAGCATGTCGGTCACGACGTGCCAGGTGCCGCCGCCGAGCCGCAGCGCCCGCGCCACGCGGCTGGACGCGTGCCGGTAGACGTGCAGCGGCTTGCCCTTGATCTCCGTCGAGCAGCCCGCGAGCAGCACGCCCGCGAGGCGGTCCTCGTGCCGCCCGGCGTACGCGAGCGACATGTAGCCGCCGAGCGACAGCCCGACGAGCAGCGGCGGCGCGTCGCAGGACCGGACCGCGTCGTCGATCGCGGCGAGCGCGCCCTCGAAGGTGAACCGCTCGTGCGCGCGGGTGCCGTGGCCGGGCAGGTCGATCGCCACGCTCGCGTGGCCGCCCTCGGTGAGGGCGCGGACCTGGTCGTCCCAGATGCGGGAGGACGTGCGGGTGCCGTGCACGAGCACGATCGGGTGCGGGCTGCTGGTGGGCATGCGGGCTTTCCGGTGCGAGGGGCGGCGGGGTGCGGGGCCGGGGCGGGTCGCCGCGACGTCGGGGCGTCCTCCCGGTGACCGCGGCCTGCCGCGAGCGTAACCCGGCGCCCTGGGAGCGCCCTGGGAACCCGGGTGGGTTCACCCGGGTGGAGCGCCGAGCAGCCCCCGTCGGTGCGCGACCGCGACCGCCTCCGCGCGCCCGCCCACGCCGAGCTTGTCCAGCACCCGCGAGACGTGCACCGAGACCGTCTTGCCGCTGATGTAGAGGCGCTCGCCGATCTGCCGGTTGCTCAGCCCCTCGGCGACGAGCGCCAGCACCTCGGCCTCCCGGCCGGTGAGCACGCCCGCGCCGCCGCCGGCCACGCCGGGCAGGTCGAGGCGCGCCCGCCGGGACAGGTCGGACAGGGCGGTCACGAGCGGGACGGCACCGATCTCCCGTGCCACGGCGAGCGCCGCGGCCGCCTGCTCGCGGGCCGCGTCGCGGTCGCCCGCCGCGAGCAGCGCCTCGGCCCACCGGCGGCGGGTGCGGGCGAGCTCGTACCGGTAGCCGTAGTCGAACTCCGCGGCGGCGCGCGCCCAGGCGTCCGGGTCGGCCTCCCCGAGCAGGCGGGTGTGCTCGGCGTGCGCGCGGGCGAGCCACGCGCGGCCCTCGGGTCCGATCTGCCCGCCGCGGGGCCGGCCCCGGTCGGCGGTGACGACGGCGCGGTCCAGCAGCGCGGCGCCGGCGACGAGGCGGACGGCGGGGTCGCGACCGGCGAGGCGGTCCGCGGCGGCGAGGTCCGCCAGCGCGGCGAGCCCGAGGGCGGACAGCCAGATGCCGCCGAGGAAGTAGTCGGACCAGACCCGGCTGATCTCGTCGATGAGCTCGTGGGCGAGCGCGACGGCCTCGTCGAGGCGGCCGTCCCCGGTGAGCGCGTCGACGGCGCAGCCCCCGGCGATGAGCGTGATCATCGTGTCGCCGTGCCGGCCGTGCAGCAGGTCCAGGCCGCGGGCCGCGGCGTCGGCGTCGCCACGGGCGGTGGCCGCGTACATCTGGACGCCCTCGATCGCGGACAGCGCGCGCGGCGGGCCGGGGTCGGCGCTCGGGGCCGGGGGCGTGAGGTCCCCGCGGGTGTAGCGGACGATCTCCTCGAACAGCCGCAGCTCGACGCCGTACGTGCTCCACGTGAGCCCGGCGCGTGCGGCGAGCGCGAGCCCGCTCGCCGCGGTGTCCGCGGCCTGGTCGAGCCGGCCCGCGTAGAACCGGTTCGCGGCGAGGTTGTAGGTGCAGCGCAGCTCGGTGGCGGTGTCCCCGGCGTCGCGGGCGCGGTGCAGGGCGTCGCTCAGCAGGTCGGCCGCGCGGTCGGCGTCCTCGACCACGAGCACCGCCAGCGAGATCAGCGCGTCCGCCTCGGCGTCGGCCGCGCCGGCGGCCCGGGCCTCCTCGACCGCGGCAGCCGCGGCGATCTCGGCCTGGTCGTCCAGGTCGGAGTTCAGCGCCGCGCGCGCGTGCGTGGCGAGCGCCCAGGCCCGGTCGGCGCTCGGCCCGCCGCCGGCGCCGCCCGCACGGTCGAGGTCGGCCAGCGCCCGGTCGGTCTCCCGCAGCGCCTCGTCCACCCGCTCGACGCCCAGCAGGTGCCGGGCCAGCGTCGTGCGGAGCGCCGCGACCCGTCCCGACGCCGGGGCGTCGTCGACCGCCTGCACGGCCTCCCGGGCCAGGGCCACCGCCCGGTCGCCGAGCCCGGCGCGCCCGCCGGCCGCCGCGGCCGCGAGCAGGACGTCGACCCGCTGCTCGCCGAGGTCGTCCGCCGCGGTCGGCACCCCGGACCAGAGACGCAGCACGGTCTCCAGGTGCCGGAGCTCCTCCGCGGGGGCGAGCACCCGGCCGGCCTCCCGCGCGGCGTCCCGGGACGCGAGCAGCGCGAGCCGGTTGTCGTGGGACAGCAGGGCGTGCCGGGCCCGCTCGGCGGACGTCGCGAGCGTCGGGTCCGCCGCGGACGCCTCCAGGTAGTCGCGGTGCAGCGCCACCTGCTCGCCGGGCAGCAGGTCGGCGTAGACCGCCTCGGCGAGCAGCGCGTGCCGGAACGCGATCCGGCCGTCCTCGCCGACCAGCACGTGGTGCGCCACGCCGTCCCGCAGCGCCGCGTCGAACGCCGCGTGCCGCGCGGGGTCCGCGCCCGGGGCCGACCCGTCGCCCGAGCCGGCGACCACCGCCCGCAGCAGGGGCTCGGCCACCCGGCGCCCCGCGGCCGACGCGGCCCGCGCCAGCCGCTGCACCTCCGGGTCGAGCTGCTCGAGCCGGGCGCGCAGCACGTCCGCGAGCGTGCCGGGCAGGTCGGTGCCGGCACCCCGGGCCTCCAGCAGCTCCTCGGCGAAGTAGGCGTTGCCCTCCGACCGCCGCACGATCCGCTGCAGCGCGTCCTCCGGCAGGGGCGCGCCCGCCAGCGCGGTGGTGAACGTGCGGACCTCGTCGGCGGTGAACGGCGGCAGGTCGATCCGCTCGACCCGCGGGTGCCGGCCCAGCTCGGCGAGCACGGGGCGCAGCGGGTGCCGGCGGTGGAGGTCGTCGGTCCGGTACGACGCGACCAGGAGCACGGGCTCGGACCGCAGCCGCGCGACCAGGAACCGCAGCAGGTCCCGGCTGGAGGAGTCCGCCCAGTGCAGGTCCTCGAGGACCAGCGCGAGCGGGGCGCCGGGACTGCCCGCGGCGGCGAGCACCGCCGCCACGCCGTCGAACAGCTGCAGGCGCTCGGTCTGCGCGTCCGGCGCGGCCGGTTCGGCACCGGCCGCCGGGAGCAGCCGCCGCAGCGCGGGCCGCGCGGCCACGACCTCCGCGACCCCGGGGCAGTCCGCGGCGGCGAGCTGGTGGAGCGCCTCCGCGAACGGCAGGTACGGCAGGCCGATCTCCCCGAGGTCGATGCTGTGGCTGACCACCACCGTCGCCCCGCGCCCGGTCGCGAGCCGCGCCGTGTGGGTGAGCAGCCGCGTCTTGCCGACCCCGGCGTCCGCCCCCAGCAGCACGAGGCCGGGCTCGCCCGCCCCGGCACGGTCCACGGCCGCGAGCAGCGCGGCGACCTGCGCGTCGCGGGCGACGAACGGGGCGTGCGGCACCGACCGGGTCATGAGGTCGATCGTGGCAGCAGCCACCGACACGCGTCTGCCCCCGGCGACCGCCGTCCCCGCCCCGCCCGGGCCGGCCCCGGTCAGCGCTGCCGCCGGCGCCGCCAGCGCCAGCCCAGGTCGGACCCGCGCACCGCGGCGCGGACCACCTCGTGCCGGTACGCCACCTCGGCGTCGAGCGCCGGTCCCCAGATCGTGTCCATCTCGCGTCCCCCGTCGTGCTCCTCGGCGGACCCGCGGGCGGCGGGTCCGGCCGGTTCCCCGGCACCTCCTACCGTGCTGCTGAGGCGGTGCCCCTCGGATCGGACGACCGCCGCGAGCCTGCGCCCCGGTCGCTGCCGATCCGCCCTGAGGTGCCCCTGAGGTGCCCCTGAGGCGGTGCTGAGGTGGACCGCGGTCACGGTCGCCGTGCGAGGCTCGGGGCATGACGACCGCGACCCACGGCCCGGACCGCAGCACCGCCGAGGGCGCGCGCGACGTCCTCGGCGAGACCTTCGACGCGGTGCTGTTCGACATGGACGGCACGCTGATCTCCTCGACCCGCTCGGTGGAGCGCTGCTGGCTGCGGCTCGCCGACGAGTACGGGATGCCCACCGCCGACCTGAGCCCGTTCGCGTTCCACGGCGTGCCCGCGCGCGACATCCTCGAGACCCTGCTCGCCGACCGGGACCCCGCCGAGCGCGCGGCGGCCCTGGCCCGCGTGGTCGAGCTGGAGGTCGCGGACACCGAGGGCATCGAGGTGCTGCCCGGGGCGGCCGACGCGCTCGCGGCGCTCGCCCCCGGCGGACGTGCTGCGATCGTCACGTCCTGCGGCGTGCGGCTGGCGGCGGCCCGGGTCGGGGCCGTCGACCTGACGGCGCCGGCCCAGGTCGTCACCGCCGACGACGTCAGCCGCGGCAAGCCGGACCCCGAGCCGTACCGGGTCGGCGCGCAGCGCCTCGGCGTGGACGTGCGCCGCTGCCTGGTGGTCGAGGACGCGGAGTCGGGCGTCCGCTCCGGCCGGGCGGCGGGTGCCGCGACGCTGGGCCTGCGCACCACCCACCCCGAGGGCCCGGGCGGCGGCGCGGACCTCGTGGTGGCCGACCTGTCGCGGGTGCGGTTCGTCGTCGGGGCGGACGGCGTCCGGGTGACCACCCGCTGACCCCTCAGGGTGCGGATCAGGGTCGCCCCAGGGTCCGCCCCGGATGTGCGGGGGTCGCCCGGCGGGGCACCGTAGGACGTGTCGTCAGGACGACGGCACGACCGACAGGAGTGAGACGACCATGACCGGCATCTACGAGTCCCTCTGGCGCAGCGGCCTGGTGCGACCGCTGGACGGCCGGGTGCTGGGCGGCGTGTGCGCCGGCCTCGCCCGACGGTTCGGCATGGACGCCTGGCCCATGCGCTGGCTGTTCCTCATCGTGCTCATCGTGCTGCCCGGCAGCCCGCTGATCATCTACCCGCTGCTCTGGATCTTCATGCCCGGGCAGGACTGGGTGGCCCGCACGCACGGACCGGCCGCGTACGCCCAGGCGTTCCCGCAGGCGTTCCCGGCGTACCCGACGTACGCCGCGCAGCCGCAGGAGCCCGCGCAGCCGCAGGACGGCCCGCGCTAGTCCAGCAGCACGTTGTACCGCGGGACCGGGGGGAGGGCCCCGGTCTCGCGGAGCCAGGACGGCGACGCCGTCACGGGGAACACGGTGACCGGACGGACCCCGTCCGGCCCGACCAGCCCGTAGAGCAGCGCCCCGCCCTCGCCCACGACGCCCTGCCCGCGGTGCACCACCGTGCGCAGGGCGTCGTGCGTGCCCGGCACCGGGTCGTCGCGGACCAGCAGGGTGCCGGGGACGTGGGGGTCGCGCAGCAGCGGCAGCACCGCGTCGGTGACGCGCTCGAGCAGCGTGCGCCCGTCGGGTCGGTGCCAGGGCAGGAGGTGGCGCGGGTCGTGGCCGAGCGCGACCGCGAGCGCACCGCCGGTCCACCGCTCGCGCTTGCGGCCGTAGGGAGTCGCGGCGGTCGACAGCAGGTACCCGTAGACGTGCGCGAGGCCGGCGTCGGTGCCGGGGTGCTCGACGGGCTGGCCCGCGCGCGCCTGGAGCCACGCCAGCACCGGGGCGTCCAGCACCGGCTCCCGGGTGTGCTCGTCGACGACGGTCGACCGGGCCCAGGTCCCGAACCCGCCGCGCGCCCGGTCGTCGTCGATCTGCCGGGCGAGCCAGCCGACCGGTCCGCGCGGGTCGAGCGCGGCCGCGGGGTCGTGCGGCGCGGCGGCCGCGGCGGCGTCGAGGTCGCGCAGGGCGCGGGCGTCGGCGTCGGCGGTCGCGGCGGTCGCGGGCGGCTCGGGTGGGTCGGTGGGGCGCACCCGCGCAGGCTAACCGGGCGGTCGGGGCCGGCCCGCGAGAGTTCTCCTGGAGTTCACACGATCGCGGTCAAATCGTCCATGAGCGACCCCTAGCGTGGGCGGAGCGTCCACACGGGCGTGACCCCGGGCCCAGCGCCCCCGCACGCAAGGCGATCCGTGAGCCGATCCGACACGCTCCTCCTGCTCGACTTCGACGGCACCGTCGCGGTCGGGCACGGCCCGGTGCACGCCTACGCCCGCGCCGCCGCCTCGGGCCTGGCGCCCGCCGCCGCCACCGCGTTCCGCGCCGAGGTGCACGCCGCCGTCGAGGCGCTCGGCGACCCCGCCCCCGCCGGACGCCCAGCCGGAGATCGTGCCGGACGCGGCCGGCGGTCGTCCGACGCCCTGCTCCCGCTGGACGGCTACGACCTGGTCCGGGAGCTCGCCGAGCGGCACGGCGTCGGGCCGCTCGCGCTGTCCGCCGCCTACCTCGCGAGCCGGCACGCGCTCGGCACCGACGACGCCCCCGTGAGCGCGCCCCGCGGGCTCGCCGCCGTGCTCGCCGAGCTGCGCACCGAGGCACGCGTCGTGCTCGCCACCAACGCGCCCGACATCCGGCTCGCGGAGACGCTCGCCGACCTCGGCCTCACCGGCCTGCTCGACGCCGTGCTCACCGACGTCGGCAAGCCCGCCGGCATGGACGGCGTCCTGGACCGGTGCGGCGCCGCGCCCGGCGGTCCCGTCCGCGTGCTCAGCGTCGGCGACGTCTGGGCCAACGACCTGGCGCCCGTCGCCGCCCGCGGTCACGCGACCGCCCTCGTCTCCCGGCGCCCGCCGCCGGAGGCCCGCCCCACGTGGACCGTCACCGAGCTGCCGGAGCTGTACCCGGCGCTGCGGGACTGGGTCCGCGACGGCGGGCGCACCGCGCTCACCGACCACGACACCCCCGCCCGGGCCACCGCGCGGACCACGAGTGAAGGATGACCATGAAGAAGCACGTCCTGCCCGGCGCCGCCCTGCTGGCCGCCGCCGCGCTCGCCCTGACCGCCTGCTCGTCCGGTGACGCCGAGGCGACGCCGTCGGCCGCCGGGACCGCCGCCGACCCCACCTCGCTGACCCTCGCGCTGGTCCCGTCCCAGGACCAGAGCGGGCTGGTCGACACCGCCGCGCCGCTGACCGACTTCCTCACCGAGGAGCTCGGCATCGAGGTCACCGGGGTCGTCTCCAAGGACTACCAGGCCGCCGTCGAGGCGATGGGCGCGGACCAGGCCCAGATCGGGTTCCTGCCGTCCCTGCAGCTGTGGCAGGCGAACGACATGTACGACGCCAGCGTCGTGCTGCAGACCGAGCGCAACGGCAACATCTCCTACCCGGCGCAGTTCATGACGAACAACCCCGACAAGTACTGCGAGGACGAGCCCGTCGAGCGCGACGGGATGCTGTTCTGCAACGGCGCCGACGCGATGCAGGGCCCCGCCGGCCTCGACTCGATCACGAAGGTCGAGGGCGCGAGGACCGCCCTGCTCGGCCCCGCGTCGCCCGCCGGGTACATCTACCCCGTCCTGGCGCTCCAGGAGGCCGGGCTCGACACGGACACCGACATCGAGCAGATCCCGGTGACCGCGAACGACGCCTCCGTGCTGGCGGTCTACAACGGCGACGCCGAGGTCGGCTTCTCGTTCTGGGACGCGCGCACCATCGTCGCCAAGGACGTCCCGGACGTCGGCCAGAAGGTCGTCGTGTTCGCCCTGACCGAGGAGATCCCGAACGACGGCGTCGCGCTGTCCGCGTCGCTGTCGCAGGACCTGCAGGACCGGATCACCACGGCGCTCGAGGACTACTCGAACACCGAGGAGGGCTCGCAGGTGCTCACCGACATCTACTCCATCTCGAAGCTCGCCCCGGCCGACCCGGCGTCCCTCGACGTCGTCGCCCGCGCGGCGGAGAAGCTCGGCCTGCAGTGAGCGCAGCCACCACGGCCGGCGCCGGCACCGCGACGCACGACGTCGCGGTGCCGGCCCCGTGGCCGGTCCGGATGCGCGACGTCGTCGTGCGGTACCCGAACGGCGTCGTCGCGCTGGACGGCGTCTCGCTCGACGTCGCCGCGGGGGAGATGGTCGCCGTCGTCGGCCTGTCCGGCTCCGGGAAGTCCAGCATGATCCGCACGCTCAACGGGCTCGTGCCGGTCACGTCCGGGACCGTCGAGGTCGGCGGCCACGACGTGCGCGCCGCACGCGGCCGGGACCTGCGCGCCCTGCGCGGGGAGGTCGGGATGATCTTCCAGTCGTTCAACCTCGCCGGCCGCGCGACCGTGCTGCAGAACGTCCTGGTCGGGCGGGTCGCGCACGCGCCGACCTGGCGCACGCTGCTCGGCGCGCACACCGCGCAGGACAAGGCCGTCGCCTACGAGGCCCTGGACCGGGTCGGGATGCTCGACCGCGCCTGGCACCGGGCGTCGCACCTGTCCGGCGGCCAGCAGCAGCGCGTCGCCATCGCCCGGGCGCTCGCCCAGCAGCCGCGTGCGGTCCTCGCGGACGAGCCGGTCGCCAGCCTCGACCCGCCGACCGCCCACGGCGTGATGTCCGACCTCCGGCGGGTCAACCGCGAGCTCGGGATCACCGTCGTGGTGAACCTGCACCTGCTCGACCTCGCGCGGGAGTACGGCACGCGCCTCATCGGCCTGCGTGCCGGGCAGGTCGTCTACGACGGCGCCGCCGCGGACGCGACCGACCGGGTGTTCGAGGACATCTACGGCCGGTCGATCCGCCCCGACGACGTGCTCGGCTCATGACGACCGACGTCCGCGCGGCCCCGGCCCCGACCCGACCGGCCCCGCTCCCGCCCGCCAGGCCCGCCGGCCGGTGGAAGGTCGTCGTCGGCGCGGCGGTCGTGCTCGGGATCACCGCGCTCACGCTGGTGCCGGGCATCGGCGTCGAGGTCGACCTCGGGGCCATCGTCCGGAACTGGACCAACGGCGCCGACAAGGTCCTGGCGCTGCTCCAGCCCGACTGGTCGTTCTTCCCGCGGACGGTGCAGCCGCTGCTCGAGACCCTGCAGATGGCGGTCATCGCGACCGCGGTCGCCGGGGTCGTCTCGCTGCCGCTGAGCCTGTGGGCGGCGCGCACCACCAACCCGCAGCCGCTGCTGCGCGGCGCCGTGCGGGCGGTGCTCAACGTGGTCCGCGCCGTGCCCGACCTGCTCTACGCGTCCGTGCTCGTCGCGATGGTCGGCGTCGGTGCACTGCCCGGCATCCTCGCGCTGGTGCTGTTCGACGTCGGCATCGTGGTCAAGCTCGTGTCCGAGCAGCTCGAGGCCGCCGACACCGGCGCGCTCGAGGCCGGCCGCGCCGCCGGCGGCACCCAGACCCAGGTCAACCGCGCCGTCGCCGTGCCCGACATGCTGCCGGGCTTCGTCACGCAGCTGCTCTACGTGCTCGAGCTCAACGTCCGCGCGTCCGCCGTGCTCGGCCTCGTCGGCGCCGGCGGCACCGGCCTGCTCATCGACGCCGTCCGGTCGTTCTACCGGTACGACCAGCTGTCGCTCATCATCCTGGAGATCCTCGTCGTGGTGCTCGTCCTCGAGGCCGTCAGCAGCGCCGCCCGGCGGAGGCTGGTGTGACCGCCGCGCCCGCCGCAGTCCTGGTGGCTGTCCCGCCCGCCCGCCCCGCGCGCCTCGGCCGCAGCGCGCTGTCCACCGCCGTCGTGGTCGTCGTCGTGCTGTCGTTCTGGTCCGTCGACATCCAGTGGGACCGGCTCGCCGACCTGCCGTCCGAGGTGGTCCGCTACCTGGGGCTGATGTTCTCCGACCCGGACTGGTCGAAGCTCCCCGAGGCGCTCCGGCAGACCTGGCGGTCCGTGGCGATGGCCTGGCTCGGCACCGTGCTCGGCGTCGTGGTCGCGACGCCCCTGAGCCTGCTCGCCGCCCGCGGCCACGCACCCGCACCGGTGCGGGGGGTGCTGCGGCTGCTGTTCGCGGTGATCCGCGCGGTGCCGGAGATCATCATCGCCATCGTCATCCTCTCGGTGACCGGACTGACGCCGCTCACCGGCGCGTTCGCCCTCGCGCTCAACGGCGTCGGGACGCTCGGCAAGTGGGGCTACGAGGCCATCGAGGGCATCGGCACCGGCCCGGTCGAGGCCGTCCGCGCGGCCGGCGGGTCCGGCACGCAGGTGCTGCGCTGGGGCGTCTGGCCGCAGGTGCTCCCCGCGTTCGGGTCGTTCTGGCTGTACCGGTTCGAGATCAACGTCCGGTCGTCCGCGGTGCTCGGCCTGATCGGGGTCGGCGGCATCGGTGACATGCTCACCTCCTACACGCAGTACCGGGAGTGGGGGGTCGTCGGCGTCCTGCTGCTCGTCGTCGTGGTCGTCACCGTCGCGATCGACGCCGCCTCGGGGGCGCTGCGCCGCCGGATCATGGAGGGAGCCCGTGCCCGTGCCGTCCAGCCCTGACGTCGTCGCGCACCCCACGGTGCGGATCAGCACCGCGCTGCCGAGCCTGCACGCCAGCGAGCGGCGGGTGCTCGAGGAGGTGCTCGCCCAGCCGGAGCGCGTGGTGGAGTCCACCGCGCAGGACCTCGCGGACCGGGTCGGCGTCGGCCGGTCGACCGTCGTGCGCGCCTGCCAGAGCATCGGCTACAAGGGCTACCCGCAGCTGCGGGTCGCGCTCGCGGCCGAGCTCGCGCACGCCGGGGACGCCGTCGACTACGGGTCCAGCGCCCTCGGCCGGCTGCGGGCGGACATCGCGGCGCTCGCGGCCGCGCTGCCGCAGATCACCGCGGTCCTCGACGAGGGCACGGTCGAGCGGGCCGTCGCGGCGCTGCTGGGCTCGCGGCGGCTGCTGGTCCTGGCCAACGGGCTGTCCGCGCCGCTGGCCACCGACATGGCGATGCGGCTCACCGCCGTCGGTCGGCCCGCCGACTGCGTGGCCGACTCCATCGGCCAGCAGATCGCCGCGCGCGGGCTCACCGCCGCGGACGGCTGCGTCGTGCTCAGCGGGTCGGGGGCGAGCGAGGCCAGCCTGCGCGTGGCCCGGGCGGCCCGGCAGGGCGGGGCGACGGTGGTGGCGGTGACGTCGTTCCGCGGGTCGCCGCTGGGCGCGCTCGCCGACGTCGAGCTGGTCGTCGCCCCCGCCGCGGCGACGTTCCGGCACGAGCTCGAGCGGACGTCGCGGATCGCGCTCGCGGTGCTGGTGGAGTCGCTGGTCGGCGTGGTCGCGACCCGGTCCGGCGCCGCCGCCGCGAAGACGCACGACCACGTGCTCGACATCCTCAGCGACAACCTGGCCGACTGACCGGCGTTCAGCCCAGGACGTCCACCGTCACCTCGAACGCGAGGTCGTCGAGGATCTCCGCCGCGTGGGTGTGCGCGGCCCTGACCGCGGTCTCCAGGTCCGGGGCCTCGCCCCGCAGGTCGAACGTCACCGGTGCCGGGCCCACGAACCCCGGCGGGGCGTCGTCGCGCAGCGCGCCGAGGGCGTCGCCCATCCCGGCGCGCGTCTCGTCGTCGGGGACGTCGGGGACGGTGAGGTGGGCGACGTAGTCGGGCATCCCGCGATGATGCCAAACCCCACTGACACCCCTCCCTGTGCGCCGAGACAGGACCTCCGCGCCGAGGTAGGGCCGTCCGCCGCCCTGTCTCGGCGCGACGGTCCTATCTCGGCGACGGGGACGACGGCGACGGCGGGGACGGGGACGGCGGGGGCGGGGGCGGTGGGGACACCGCGGACGCCGACGTCGGGATCGCGACCGCCGCGACCACCGCGCCCGCGGCCATCAGCCCCGCGCAGGTGAGCATCGCGACCGGGTGCGCGCCGGCGAGGACGTCGGGCTCGGACAGGCCGGTGCCGACGCCCGCGACCAGCGGCAGCACCGCCACGGCCAGCAGTCCGGCGACCCGGGACACCGCGTTGTTGGTGGCCGACGCGACGCCCGCGAGGTGGTCGGGTGCCGCGGCCAGGGCGGTGGACGTGAGGGGCGCCACCGTCAGCACCAGCCCGGCGCCGACCAGCAGCACGCCCGGCAGCACCCCGGTCAGGTAGGTCGTCCCGGCCCCGATCCCGCCGAGCAGCGCCGCCCCGGCCCCGGCGAGCAGCGGTCCGACGGTCATCGGGATCCGCGGCCCGATGCGCGCGCCGAGCGCGCCGCCCTGAGCCGAGAGCAGCAGCATCAGCAGCGTCACCGGCAGCGACGCGATCCCGGCGGCGAGCGGCGACCACCCGGTGACCACCTGCAGGGTGATCGGCAGGAAGAAGAAGATCCCCGACAGGGCCGCGTAGACCAGCAGCGTCGCGAGGTTGACCGCCGCGAACGGCCGCCACCGGAACAGCCCGAGCGGCAGCGCGGGGTGCCGCACCCGGCGCTCGGCGACCACGAACCCGCCGAGCGCGAGCAGCCCGGCGAGCCCGACGGCGCCCACCGACGCGTCCAGCGTGCCGGCCTCCGACCAGGCGGTGAGCGACCAGGTCAGGGCCCCCAGGCCGACGGCGGCCAGGGCGGTGCCGACGACGTCCAGCCCGCCGGTCGACTCCGCGTCGACGGACTCCGGCACCCAGCGCAGCGCGACGACGACCACCAGCGCGGCGAGCGGGATGTTGATGCCGAACACCCAGCGCCAGCCGGCCTGCTCGACGATCCAGCCGCCGAGGAACGGGGCTACCGCGCCGACCGCGCCGCCGAGCCCGGACCACGCGCCGATCGCCTTCGCCCGGTCCCCGGCGGCGAACGACGACTGCAGGATCGCCAGGGAGCCCGGCGTCAGGAGCGCGCCGCCGACGCCCTGGGCCGCGCGCGCGGCGATCAGCAGGCCGACCGTCGGCGCGAGCGCGCACAGCACCGACGCCGCCGCGAACGCGACCGTGCCGACCAGGAACAGCCGCCGCCGGCCGAACCGGTCGCCGAGCGAGCCGCCGAGCAGCAGGAACGCCGCCAGGGTCAGCGCGTAGCCGTTGACGGTCCACTGCAGGCCGGCGGTGGTGGCGCCGAGATCGGCGGCGATCGCGGGCAGCGCGATGCCGACCACGGTGCCGTCGAGGAACACCAGCGCGGACCCGAGGACGGTCGCCAGGAGGGTGCCGCGACCGGCGGTGCTGCGCAGCGTCAGCGCAGGCGCGGCGGGTGGGTGCGCTGCCATCGACGGGCCTCCTGCGGGACGGTGCGTGCCTGCGACGGTACGGCCCGGGGTCGCCGTTCCACCCGGCGTCGGCGTGTCGTTCGCGCGGCAGACCGCCGTCGCGTCGGGCACAGTAGGCGGGTGGGTGATGTCAGGGACCTCCGATCGGCACCGGGAGAGCGGCGCGCCGACGCGCGCGCGGAGCACGACGAGCTGGTCCTCGACGCCCGTCGATCCGCCCCGCGGGCGGCCCGGCACTGGATCATGCACCGGGTCGCCGCGGCGGGTGTCGACGGCTCCGCGAACCAGGTGATCGAGCTGCTGACCGGCGAGGTCGTGGCGAACGCGGTCGTGCACGGCCCCGAGCACGGCCGGGTGCGGGTCGCGGTGCGGATCGACCACCGCGGGGTGCGGGTGGCCGTCACCGACGAGAGCCACGTGCGCCCGCAGGTGCAGCACCCGGCGCCCACGGCCGTCAGCGGCCGCGGCATGGCCCTGGTCGAGGCGCTGTCGCGCACCTGGGGCGTCGACCTGCACGAGGGTGCGGGCAAGACGGTGTGGTTCCTGGTCGACCCCGAGACGGACTGACCCGGCCTCAGCGCCGGTCGCGCGCCCCCGGGCCCACCGCGAGGTCCACGACGAGCGCGCGGTGGTCGGACATCCCGGTGTGCACGGACACCGCCGCGCTCGTCGGCGCGACGTCCCCGTCCAGGAGCACGTGGTCGATCTGCCGGGTCGGCGCGTCGACGGGGAACGTGTCCGCCAGCCCGGCGGAGCGCCAGCCGGTGACCCGGGCGGGCGTCGCGCCCTCGAGGTTGAGGTCGCCGGTGACCACGACGGGCCGGGGGAGCGCGCGGCAGGCGCGGACCAGGTGCCGCAGCTGCACGACGTTCCAGCCGGTGATGAACGTCAGGTGGGTCGCGACGACGGTCACGGGCCCGTCCGGGCTCTGCACGACGGCGGCGAGCGCCACGCGCTGCTCGTCCTGCACGAGCGAGGGGCGCCGGTTGCCGCGGTGGATCATCGGCACGCGCCGGCGCAGCGTCGGGAGCGTCAGCACGCGCCACGCCGACACGGGGTGCCGGCTGAGCAGCGCGATCCCGTAGGCGGCGATCGCGGGCTGGTCCTCGCCGGTGGCGGCGGTCCACGTGCCCGGGTGCCCGTGCAGCGTCGCCGCGAACCGGTGGTGCGGTGCGCCCATCGCCTCCGCCGCGACCGCCGTCAGGTCGGCCTGGTGGGACCGGGGCTGGTCGCGGTCGACCTCCTGGAGCGCGAGGACGTCGGCGTCGAGCCCGCGCACGGCGCCGGCGAACCGGTCGAGGTCCACCCGGCCGTCGTCGAGGCCACGGCCGTGCAGGATGTTGAACGTCGCGAGTCGCACGCGCCGATTCTTCCCGTCGCCCTGCGGATGCGCGCGTCGTCGGGCACGATCCTCGCCATGACCTCCGACTCCCCGGCCGCCGGCGACGGGCCCGCGGGCGGCACCGCGGGCGTGCAGGCGGGCGCCGCGGCCCCGCCCGACCCGCGCACCGCGCTGCAGGACGCCCTGCGGATGACCGCCGTCGCCCTGGAGGACGCCGGCATCCCGTTCGCCCTGGTCGGCGGGTACGCGGCGTGGGCGCGGGGCGCGCCGGAGCCGAGCCACGACGCGGACTTCGCGGTGAGCGAGCAGGACGTGCCGCGCGCCCAGGAGGCGCTCGCGGCCGCCGGGCTCGAGGTCCGGGAGCCGGCGGAGAACTGGCTGTTCAAGGCGTTCCACCACGGCGCGCTGGTCGACGTGCTGTTCCGGATGGTCGGCGAGCCGATCACCCGCGAGATGCTCGACCGCAGCGACGTGATGGAGGTGCTCGCGGTCCGGATGCCGGTGCTGGACGCGACGGACATCATCTCCGCGAAGATGCGGGTGCTGGGCGAGCACTACTGCGACTTCACGCGGATGATCGCGATCGTGCGGGCGCTGCGGGAGCAGGTCGACTGGCACCGGGTGCGGCGCGAGACGGCGCAGACGCCCTACGGCCGGGCGTTCCTGCTGCTGGTGCACGAGCTCGGCGTCTCCCCGGTCGGGCCGGAGCCGCGCTGACCGGTGTCGCGTGGGCTGCAAGGCCGGGGCCCGACACGACACAGTGAGGGCAGGAGCCGTACCAGGCGCCGCTTCCCGACCCGAGGGGACCCCCGTGCAGAGCAGCCACCAGCCGGCCGCCGGAGCGACCGACGGCGCGCCGCGCCGGGACGACACGTGGTTCGAGACGCTGTTCGCCCGGCACGCGACCGCCGTGCACCGCTACCTGCTGCGCCGCGGCGCGGGCGACGACGCCGAGGACCTGGCGGCCGACGTGCTGACCGTCGCGTGGCGCCGCCGGGACGAGGTGCCGGACGGCATGGAGCTGGCCTGGCTGTACCGGACCGCGGGCTACGTGCTCGCGAACCACCGCCGCAAGGGCCGGCCGGTCCCGGTCGCGGAGCTGCCCGACGAGCCCGACCCGTCCGACCCCGCCGTGCTCGCGGTCCGCGACGAGCGGGTGCGCGAGGTCCTGGGCCGCCTCGGGGCGCGCGACCGGCAGGTGCTGCTGCTGACCGCCTGGGAGGGACTGGGCGGCGACGACCTGGCCGTGGTGCTCGGCATCTCCCGCGGCGGCGCGGACGCCGCGCTGTCCCGCGCGCGGTCCCGGCTGCGCGAGGCGTGGGGCACGGACTGACCGCACCGCGCGTGCAAGGTCCGCGCACCGGGGGACACAGACGGGGTGGACGCGCCCGACCCACCGGCGGTGGGGCGCCAGGACACCAGGAGGCACCCCGTGGACGAGCACCGCGCGCAGCACCCGGACGGCACGTCGCCCGACGACGAGGCCCTCGCCCGGCTCCGGGCCGCCGACCCCGCCGCCGACGCCCGGCTCGACACCGCCGCGCTGCGGGCCGAGGTCGCGCGCCGCGCCGCCACGGACGGGTCCGGGCCGGTCGGGCGCGACGCCGACCCGGCCGACGGCGTCGTGACCGAGCTCGCCCCGCGCCGCCGCGCGCGCTGGCTGCAGGTCGCCGCCGTCGGCGTCGGGGCCGCGCTGCTCGCGGGTGCGGGCGGCTACGCGGTCGGCGCGACGGGTGGCGGCGACGGCACGGGCGTCGGCGCGCCGATCGCGCTGCCCGCCCCCGGCGGCGTCGCCCCGATGACCGGGCAGGGTGCGTCCGAGCAGGCCCTGTCCGCGGCGGGCGGCGCGACCGCGGACCTGCGCATCGCCCCCGGGTTCGGGATGCGCGCGGAGTTCACCGCCGCCGGGCTGCCCGACGACGCCACGACGGCGCACGCCTGGGCGCTGGACGCCGCCGCGGTGTTCTCGGCCGAGACCGCCGCGCGGGTGGCGGGCGTGCTGGGTGTCCCGGGCGAGCCGCGCCAGGAGTACGGGTCGTGGTCGGTCGGCGCCCCGGACGGCTCGGGCCCGAGCCTGTCGCTGCAGCCCGACGGCACGGCGAGCATCAGCTACTACGACCCGACCCGAGACCCGTGGTCCTGCACGGCGTCGGCGACGGACACGCCCGACGCGTCCGGCGCGCAGCCCGACGTCGCGCCGGTCGACCCGGGCGTGCTGGAGCCCGCGCTGCCCACCGACCCCGCCGGGCTGCCGGCCTGCGACCCGGCGCCGCGCGACGCCCCGACCGGTGACGCCGCGGTCGGGCAGGTCCGGGAGCTGCTCGGGTCGTTGGGGCTCGACCCGGACGCGTTCGCGTACGAGGTGCTGGACTCCGGCGACCTCACCACGATGACGACGGTGAGCGCGGCGCTGGTCGTCGACGGCCAGCAGAGCGGGGTGACCTGGAGCGTGACGCTGGTCGACGACGGGGTGCAGTCCCTGTACGGGTCGCTGGCGACGCTCGTCGACCTCGGCGAGTACCCGGTGATCGGCGCCGCCTCGGCGGTCGACCGGCTCAACGACCCGCGGTTCGGCGCGGGCTACGGCGGCGTCATGCCGCTGGCACGCGAGGGCGCCGTGGCGGACGACATGATGACGACGCAGGAGGCCCCGGCGCCGTCCGACCCGACCGTGCCGCCCACGGTCGCGCCCGGGTCGGCGCTGTCGTGGCCCGTCCAGCAGGTCACCATCACGCAGGCGCGGCTCGGCCTCAGCCTCGTGACCCAGGCCGACGGCGCCGCGGTGCTCGTGCCGGCCTACGAGCTGACCGCCGACGACGGCTCCACGTGGAGCGCGATCGCGGTGGACGAGAGCGCGCTCGACCTCGCCGGCTGACGGCGGGGCCCGGCCGGAGGGTGGCCGGGCCGACGCGGGGGAGCGGGGCGTCGGTGGTGCCGGAGGGGCACCACCGGCGCCCCGCTGTCGCCCGCGGGGGCGTGTGCCCGGGTGTGTGCCCGGGCGCGTCCCCGGGTTGCCGTCCGTCCCGGTCGGGGCGACGGTCGTGACATGGCCCGTCGACACCGCCCGCACGTCCACCACGGCCGGCACCGTCCGGCCGCCGGCCCCGGCCCGGTCGCCGCGCACGCCGGCGCCGGCGCACCCGGCCTGCCGCCCGTGAGCCTGCTCGGCCTCGGGCTGCGCAGCGCCCTGCTCGGGGTCGCCGCCGGCAGCCGGGCGTCGCTGGCGCTCGCGGCCCCGACGCTGCGGGACCCGGCCCGGGGCGCCGTCGCCCGCACGGTCGCGCGCCTCGGCGTCGTCGGCGAGCTGGTCGGCGACAGCTGCCGTCCGCCCCGAGCCGCGTCGTCCCACCGGGCCCGCAGAGCCGGGCGCTCGCCGCGGCGCTCGGCGGTGCCGCGCTCGCCCGGCAGCGGGGCCGCGCGGTGTGGCTACCGGCGGCGACCGCGGCGGCGTTCTCGCTGGTCGGCACGGTCGGCGGCGCCGCGTGGCGCGGCTGGGTGGCGCAGCGCGGCGCCCCCGACTGGCCGGCGGCCCTCGCGGAGGACGCCACGGCCCTCACCCTGGCCGCCCTCGCCACCCGCCCCTGACCCCCCGGCACCCCCACCCCGCACCCCGCACCCCGCACCCCGCACCCTCACCCTCCGCACGGCCCCGACCCGGCGCCGAGGGCGCATGAGACACCACGAGGGCGTACTCGGTGGGTTATGCCCTCGTGGTGTCTCATGCGCCCTCGCGGAAGGTGCGCGGCGCGGGAGGCGGGCGGGAGGTGCGCGGCGCGGGAGGCGGTGGCGGGGCGGCCGGCTGTGCGCGGGCTGTGTGCGGCCGTGCACGATCACAGTTCGGTCACGACCGACGCCGCCCGCTTCCGCCGCTGCGCGCCCTGTGCCTACTGTGACCGTGCACAGGCAACGCGAGGGAGCGGGAACGCATGACGGAGTTCGGCTGGCCGACCGGGGGCATCTCCTACGGTGGCGACTACAACCCGGAGCAGTGGCCCCGCCACGTCTGGGACGAGGACGTCGCGCTGATGCGCCAGGCCGGGGTGAACCTGGTCAGCGTCGGGATCTTCTCGTGGGCGCTCCTCGAGCCGCGCGAGGGGGAGTTCGACTTCGGCTGGCTCGACGACGTGCTGGACCTGCTGCACCGCAACGGGATCGCCGTCGACCTCGGCACCCCCACGGCCGCGCCGCCGGCCTGGTTCTACGACGCGTACCCGCACGCCCGGGTCGTCACCCGCGACGGCGTCGCGCTCGGCCCCGGCTCGCGGGGCATGGTCTCGCCGAGCTCGCCGGAGTACCGCGCCGCGGCCGTCCGGGTCGCCGGGGAGCTGGCCCGCCGGTACGCCGACCACCCCGCCGTCGTCCTGTGGCACGTGCACAACGAGTACGGCGCCCCGGTCGGCGAGGACTTCTCGCCCGCGGCGGTGGCGGCGTTCCGGGAGTGGCTGCGCGAGCGGTACGGCACCCTCGACGCGCTGAACGCCGCGTGGGGGACCGCGTTCTGGGGCCAGGTCTACGGCTCCTGGGAGCACGTGGGCGCGCCGGCCGCGACGGCCTCGACGCCGAACCCCGCGCAGCGCCTCGACTTCGCCCGGTTCACCGACCACCAGCTGCGCGCGTCCTTCTGCGCCGAGCGCGACGCGATCCGCGCGCACGCCGCCCAGCCGGTCACCACGAACTTCATGGCGCACCAGTCCTGGAACACCGACCTGTGGCGCTGGGCGCAGGAGGTCGACATCGTGTCCGACGACCACTACCTGTGGTCGCCGGACCGGGACGCGCACCTCGGCCTGGCCATCGCCGCCGACCTCACCCGCTCGGTCGCGCGCGGCAAGCCGTGGATGCTCATGGAGCACTCCACGTCGGCGGTGAACTGGCAGGGCCACAACATCGCCAAGCGCCCGGGGGAGATGCACCGCAACGCCCTGACCCACCTGGGCCGCGGCGCCGACGCGATCATGTTCTTCCAGTGGCGGGCGTCGCGGTCCGGCGCGGAGAAGTTCCACTCCGCGATGCTGCCGCACGCCGGCACCGGCTCCCGGGTGTTCCGCGAGGTCGTCGACCTCGGGGAGAAGCTCGGCCGGCTGGCGGAGGTGCAGGGCTCGCGGGTCCGCGCCGACGTCGCCGTGCTGTACGACTGGGAGTCCCTGTGGGCCCAGGACCTCGAGTGGCGCCCCTCGGACGAGCTCGGCTTCCGCGAGCGCGTCCGCGCCTACTACGAGCGGCTGTGGCGCGACGGCGTGCCCGTCGACTTCGCCCACCCGGAGGACGACCTGTCGGGGTACCGGCTCGTCGTCGCCCCGGCGTCCTACCTGCTGACCGCCGCGGCCGCGAAGAACCTCACCGGCTACGTCGAGCAGGGCGGCACGCTGCTGGTCTCCTGCTTCTCGGGCGTCGTCGACGAGCACGACGCGGTCCACGAGGGCGGGTTCGGGGCGCCGCTGCGCACCGCGCTCGGGGTGGCCGTCGAGGAGCTGCTGCCGATCCGCGGCGAGGACACCGCCCACGTCGAGCTCGACGGGACGCTGCTGCCCACGGACGTGTGGAGCGAGCACCTGGTGCTCGACGGCGCCGAGGTGCGCGGCACGTACCGCGGCGGCCCCGCGGACGGCCTGCCCGCCGTGACCCGGCACGCGCTGGGCGCCGGCACCGGCTGGTACGTGAGCACCCGCCTCGGCGTGGCCGCGCTCGCCCCGGTGCTCGCCGCGGTCTACGCCGACGCGGGCGTGACCCCCACGGCGCCGGGCGACGGCGTCGAGCTGATGACGCGCCACGGCGCGGACCACGACTACCTCGTGGCGGTCAACCACCGCGAGGACGCCGCCACCCTCGAGGTGGTCGGCACCGAGCTGCTCTCGGACACGGTCGCCGAGGGCTCCTACCGGCTCGCGCCGGGCGACGTCGCGGTGTTCCGCACGTCGGCGACCGCACCGGGGGGTGGTCGCTGACCGACTCCCGGCGCACGGCCGGCACGGCCGTGCACCGGGGCCCCTGGCGGGGGCGCTCCACCCCCGCACCCACCCCGGGTCGCAACGACGCGACGACGCGACGCGGCGACCCCCCTGAAAGGACGAACACATGCGCAGGCACTTCGCAGCCGGCGTCGCCGCAGTGGCGACCGTCGCCCTCCTCGCCGCGTGCAGCGGCGACCCCGCCCCCTCGACGTCGGAGTCCGCCCCCGCGGCCGACGGCGCGGCCGGCGAGCTCGTCATCTGGTCCGACGCCGAGCGCGCCGAGGCCATCAAGAACGCCGCGGCCGACTTCGAGGCCGACACCGGCGCGACCGTCACCGTCGTGCAGAAGAACTTCGAGGACCTGCGGGCCGACTTCCTCGCCCAGGTCCCGACCGGCGAGGGCCCGGACATCACCGTCGGCGCCAACGACTGGCTCGGCGAGTTCGTGGAGTCCGGCGTGGTCGACACGATCAGCCTCGGCGCCCGGGCCGACGACTTCGACCAGGTGACGGTCGACGCCTTCACCTACGACGGCCAGCTCTACGCCCTGCCGTACGCGCAGGAGTCCGTCGCGCTGATCCAGAACGTCGCGCTCGTCGGCTCCGAGCCGCCGGCCACGTTCGACGAGATGATCCAGATGGCGACCGACGCCGGGTTCGCCGAGCGGCCGTTCGTGCTCTACACCAACGGCGCCGAGGGCGACATGTACACGTCGTACGCCTTCCAGACGTCGTTCGGGGCGCCCGTGTTCGAGCAGGACGCGGACGGCTCCTACACGACCGAGGTCGGCATGGGCGGCGAGGCCGGCCTGGCCTACGCCCGGTGGATCCAGGCCAACGGCTCCGCCGGCACCGGCTACTTCACCGACACCGTCGACTACGACATCGGCAACGAGCTGTTCGCCTCGGGCCAGTCGCCGTTCATCGTCCAGGGCCCGTGGACCATCCCCACGTTCCAGGACGCGGGCGTCGAGGTCGCGGTGAACCCGATCCCGTCGGCCGGCGGCGAGACCGCGGCGCCGTTCGTGGGCGTGCAGGGCTTCTACCTGTCGGCGCAGTCGTCCAACGCGCTGCTGGCCAACGAGTTCCTCGCCAACTACGTCGCGACCGACGAGGCGCAGCAGGCGCTGTACGAGGCCGACCCGCGCATCCCCGCGCTCACCGCCGTGGCGCAGGACGTCGCCGACGACCCGATCATCGCCGGGTTCCTCGCGTCCGCGCAGAACGGCGTCCCGCTGCCGAACATCCCCGAGATGGGCGCCGTGTGGGACTACTGGAACGCCGCGCAGATCGCGCTCATCACGGGCCAGGACCCGGACGCCACCTGGACGTCCGCGATCGGCAGCATCGAGTCGACGATCGGCGGCTGACCGCCCCCGACGCCCGACCCGCCGGCGGGCGGGGACGTCCCGCACGTCCCCGCCCGTCGGTGGCCCCACCCGCACGACCCCCACCCGCACGAGGAGCAACGATGTCCGTCGGCCAGCGCACAGCGGAGCGTCCGCCCGGCACCCCGCCCGGGGAGCCCGACGCGCCGCGCGAGTCCCACGCCCGCGACTGGCGCGGCCTCGGCGGGGGGTTCGTCGCCAAGCTCCTGCTGATGATGCTGGTCAACGCGGCCGGCGTCACCGCGATCCTGTCGGCGTACCACGCCGAGGCGTGGGTGGTGCTGGGCCTGCTGGTCCTGCTGCTCGTCGTCGCCGACTGGGTGTACTTCGCCCGGCGGACCGTCCCGCTGAAGTACCTGCTGCCGGGCCTGGTGTTCCTCGCCGTGTTCCAGGTCTTCACGCTCGGGTACACCGGGTACGTCGCGTTCACGAACTACGGCACCGGCCACCTCGGCTCGATGCAGCAGGCCGTCGACGCCGCCCTGATCCAGGACGAGCGCGAGGTCGAGGACTCCCCGCAGTACCCGCTCGCGGTCGTGCGCGACGGCGACGTGCTCGGGTTCGCGGTCGCCGACGCCGAGGCCGACGAGGTCCTGGTCGGCACCGCCGAGCAGCCCCTCGAGGCGGTCGACGGCGCGCAGCTCGACGACCGCGGTGCCCCCGCGTCCGTGCCCGGCTGGGAGGTCGTGCCGCGGGCGCAGCTGTTCTCCGACGCCGACCTGCAGGCCGCCGTCGTCGCGCTGCGGGTGCCGGTGTCCGACGACGCCGAGGACGGCTCGCTGCGGACCCGCGAGGGTGCGACCGCCGGGGTCTACACGTCGCGGCTGGTCTGGGACCCCGACGCGGAGACGATCACGAACACCGAGACCGGCGTCGTGTACTCCGCGAGCGACCGGGGCCAGTTCGTCAGCCCCGACGGCGACCGGCTCGCCGCCGGCTGGTACGTCAACGTCGGCTTCGACAACTTCGTCCGGGCGTTCACCGACGCGACCTACGCGAACCCGCTGGCCAAGGTGGCGCTGTGGACGTTCGCGTTCGCGACCCTCACGGTGCTCACCAGCTTCGGGCTGGGCCTGCTGTTCGCGCTGATCTACAACGACCCGCGCATCCGCGGCCGCAAGGTGCTGCGGACCATCTTCATCCTCCCGTACGCGTTCCCGGCGTTCATGTCCGCGCTGCTGTGGCGCGGGATGCTCAACTCCGAGTTCGGGGTCGTGAACGAGTGGTTCTTCCTCGGGGCGAACATCGGCTGGCTCAGCGACCCGTGGCTCGCCAAGCTCGCGATCCTCTGGGTCAACCTGTGGCTCAGCTACCCGTACTGGTTCCTCGTCACCACCGGCGCGCTGCAGGCGCTGCCCGGCGACGTGATGGAGGCCGCGCGCGTCGACGGCGCCGGCCGCTGGCGGCAGTTCCGGTCGATCACCCTGCCGATGCTCATGGTGTCCACCGCGCCGCTGGCGATCGCCTCGTTCGCCTTCAACTTCAACAACTTCACGATCATCTACATGCTCACGGACGGCGGGCCCGCGTTCCCCGGCGCGAGCACCCCGATGGGCTCGACGGACATCCTCATCTCCGCGATCTACCAGATCTCCGGGGTGTCGGGCGGCCGTGCCGACTACGGCCTCGCGAGCGCCCTGTCGATCGTCGTGTTCGTCGTGATCGGCATCATCTCCGCCCTGGCGTTCCGCCGGACCCGCAAGCTCGAGGAGATCTGAGATGGCCGACGTCGCCGTCCGCAGCACCCGCACCCGGCGCGCCCGCTGGTGGGCCGACATCGGCTGGAAGTACCCGGTCGCGGTCGTCATCGTGTTCTACGCCGCGTTCCCGCTGGTCTACGCGCTGTCCGCGGCGCTGGACCCCGCCGGCTCGCTCGCCGGGTCGAGCAGCCTGTTCCGCCGGATCGGCCTGGACAACTTCGCCGCGCTCGGCGACACCATGTACTGGACGTGGGTCACCAACACGCTGCTGATCGGCGGCGTCGCGGCGTTCGGCGCGGTGCTGATGGGCGCCGCGGCGGCGTACGCGTTCTCGCGGTTCCGGTTCCGGGGCCGGCGCGTCTCGCTGACCGCGCTGCTGATCATCCAGATGTTCCCGCAGACCATCGCGTTCGTCGCGGTGTTCCTGCTGCTGATCGCGCTGGGCAACGTGGTGCCGGCGCTGGGCGTGAACTCCCGGGTCGCGCTGATCTGCGTCTACCTGGGCGGGGCGCTCGGGGCGAACACGTTCCTCATGTACGGGTTCTTCAACTCCGTGCCCCGTGAGATCGACGAGGCCGCCCGGATCGACGGTGCGAGCCACGCGCAGATCTACTGGCGGCTCATCATGCCGCTGGTGACCCCGATCCTCGCCGTGGTCGCGCTGCTGGCCTTCATCTCCGCGTTCGGCGACTTCATCCTCGCCCGCATCGTGCTGACCAGCGAGGAGAACTGGACCCTCGCGGTCGGCATGTACCAGTGGGTGTCGAACCAGCTGACGTCGCGCTGGGGGCTGTTCGCCGCCGGCGCGGTGATCGGCTCGATCCCGGTGCTCGCGCTGTTCCTGTCGTTGCAGCGCTACATCGTCGGCGGGCTGTCCGCCGGCTCGGTCAAGGGCTGACCCGCCCGCCGCACCACCGCACGGCACGACCCCGGGGCGCTCGGTGCGCCCCGGGGCGATCCACCACGACCGGAAGGACACGTCAG
The DNA here is from genome assembly GCF_056868065.1 of Cellulomonas sp. KU4C. Classification (NCBI taxonomy): domain Bacteria; kingdom Bacillati; phylum Actinomycetota; class Actinomycetes; order Micrococcales; family Cellulomonadaceae; genus Cellulomonas; species Cellulomonas sp. KU4C. The sequence continues at coordinate 1,853,066 of NZ_CP200322.1, forward strand.
TGACGACGAGACCACGACGACGGACGGCCCTGGGTGTCACCGCCCTGGCCGCGGTGCTGGCCCTGGCGGCCACCAGCGGAGCCACGACCGGGGCCGCCGGTGCCGCGGCCGCAGTGCCCGAGCCGGTCCCGGCGGGCATCACGGTGCCGCGCGTCGACGGGATGGGCCCGGACTGGATCAACGGCGCCGACTTCTCGAGCGTGCTGTCGCTCGAGGAGTCCGGGGTGGTGTTCCGGGACTTCGGCGGCCAGCCGGCCGACCTGTTCGAGGTCCTCGCGGACAACGGCGTGAACTGGGCGCGGATCCGCGTGTGGAACGAGCCGTTCGCCAGCACCGACCCGACCCAGGGCTACGGTGGCGGGGACGTCGACGCGGCCCGCGCGGTCGAGATCGGGAAGCGGGCCACCGCGGCCGGCATGAAGGTCCTGGTGAACTTCCACTACTCCGACTTCTGGGCGCACCCGGGTCAGCAGGAGTCGCCGCGCGCGTGGCGGGGGATGGACCTGGACCAGCGCGTCCAAGCCCTGCACGACTACACCGCGCAGACCCTGCAGGCGTTCGAGGACGCCGGCGTCGACGTCGGCATGGTGCAGATCGGCAACGAGACCACGGGCGGCGAGGTCGCGGGCGAGTCCGGCTGGGACCGGACCGCGCGGCTGTTCCAGGCCGGGTCGCAGGCCGTGCGCGAGACCCTCGGGCCGGACGTCAAGGTCGCGGTGCACTTCACCAACCCGGAGCGCGCCGGGCAGTACGCGGCGGTCGCGAAGGCCCTGGACGACCGCGGCGTCGACTACGACGTGTTCCTCAGCTCGTACTACGCGTTCTGGCACGGCAGCCTCGCGAACCTCACGGCCGTGCTCGACCACGTCGCGACCACGTACGACAAGGAGGTCGCGGTCGCCGAGACGTCCTGGGTGCACACCCTCGAGGACGGCGACGGCTACCCGAACGCCGTCCGCACGGTGCCGACCGCCTACTCCGCGTCGGTGCAGGGTCAGGCCCTCGCGGTCCGGGACGTCATGCAGGCCGTCGCGGACGTGTCCGGCGGGCGCGGCATCGGCACCTTCTACTGGGAGCCCGCGTGGCTGCCGGTCGGCCCGCCGGACCAGGTCGACGCCAACCGCCTCCTGTGGGAGCAGCACGGCTCGGGCTGGGCGAACCCCGCCGCGCAGGAGTTCTACGACCCCGACGGCTCGCTCGGCGGGGTGTGGGCCGACGAGTACGGCGGCTCCGGCTGGGACAACCAGGCCCTGTTCGCGTTCGACGGCACGCCCCTGGAGTCGCTGCGGGTGTACGAGTACGCGCGGACCGGCTCCGTGGCCCCGCGGCAGGTGGACGCCGTGGAGCAGCCGCAGCTGACCGTCGCGGCGGGCGACCCGGTCGCGCTGCCCGGGACCGTCCGCGTCGCGTACACCGACGGGACCGCCGAGCAGCAGGCCGTGACGTGGCAGGGCGACCCCGCGTGGGTGCTCGGCCCGGGCGCCTACACGTTCGACGGCGTCACCGCCGACGGCCAGCCGACCACCGCCACGGTCACGGTGCTGGCCGACGCCTCCGAGGGCGCCAACCTCGTCGTGAACCCCGGGTTCGAGTCCGGCACCGCCCCCTGGACGGGCACCGGCACCGGGTACACGATCAGCTCGACGAACGACCCGTACGCCGGGAGCCGGTCGACGCACTTCTGGTCGGCGACGCCGTACTCCTTCACCGTCGAGCAGACGGTGCGGGACGTGCCGCCGGGGCAGTACCGGCTGTCCGCGCGGGTGCAGGGCGGCGACGCGGGCCCCACGGACACCGTGCGGGTCGTCGCGAGCTCCGGCATCTCGTCGGTGTCCGCCGACGCGCGGCTCCAGGGGTTCGTGAACTGGCAGCAGCCGCAGACCGCGCCGATCACGGTCGCGGCGGACGGCGTGGTCGTCGTGTCCGCGTCGTTCGACCTCAGCGGCGGCGCGTGGGGCACGCTGGACGAGGTCGCGCTGGTCGCGGTCCCCGCCCAGGCGACGGTCGACACGGCCGCGCTGCGGGCGCTGGTCGCCGAGGCCGACGGCGTCGACCCCGCCGCGTGGACGGCCGGCTCGGTCGCCGTGCTGGACGCGGCGCGCGACCGGGCGGCGTTCGTGCTGCGGGCGGCTGCGCCCGCGCAGGCGAGCGTGGACGGGGCTGCGGACCAGCTCCGCGCGGCGCTGGCCGGGCTCGTCGCCGCACCGACGCCGGGTCCGACGCCGGGTCCGGCCCCGACCCCGGGCCCGACGCCGACGCCCGCGCCCGCGCCCGGGGCGACGGCACCCACGCCCGGCATCGTCGCCTCGGCGACGACGCTGCGCCCCGGCCAGCCCGTGACGCTCACGCTGACCGGCCTGCCCGCCGGCGAGGTCGAGGTCGGGATCGCGTCCGAGTACCGCCGCCTGGCGACGGTGCCGGTCGTGGGCGGCACCGCCACGGTGACCGTGACGATCCCGCAGGACCTCGCCGCCGGCACGCACCACCTCCAGGTGCGCGACGCCGCGGGCACGCTCCTGGTCGAGCTTCCCGGTCACGGTCCTCGCGGCCGGCGGGTCGCTCGCCACCACGGGGGCGTCCGTCGGGCTCGCCCTCGCGGGTGCCGCCGCGCTGCTCGGCCTCGGGGCGGGCATGGTCCTGGTGCGCCGCCGGGCCCGTGGCTGACCGGCGATGACGGGGCAGGGGGTGCCGACGCCCGGCACGGGCCCACGGCACCCCCTGCCCGCGACGGGACCCGGCGCGCTGCCGGCGACCGGACCCGGCGCGCTGCCGGCGACCGGACCCGGCGCGCTGCGCCGTCCGGCCCGCGGCGGAGCCGTAAGGTCAGGGGTCGTGGACACGACCGCGCGACGGCGCCCGACCATCCGCGACGTCGCGGCGACGGCCGGTGTCTCCCGCGGGACGGTGTCCCGGGTGCTCAACGGCGGGCACTGGGTGTCGCCGGAGGCGCTGGCCGCCGTGCAGGAGGCCATCCGCACCACCGGCTACTCCGCGAACCAGCACGCCCGCAGCCTGGTGACCGGCCGGGCGAACTCGGTGGCGTTCCTGCTCACCGAGCCCCAGCACCTGCTGTTCGAGGACCCGACGTTCTCGATCCTGCTCCGCGCCGCCGCCGAGGCGCTGGCCGCCCGCGAGATGCCGCTGCTCCTCATGGTCGCGGGCACCCAGCAGGAGCGGCGCCGCATCACCGACTACGTCGCCGCCGGGCACGTCGACGGCGTGCTGCTGATCTCCTCGCACCGCGGCAACCCGGTCGTGGGGGACCTGCTGCGCCAGGGCGTGCCGACGATCGCGTGCGGCGAGCCGCTGGGCTACGAGGACCGGATCGGCTGGGTGTCCGCCGACGACCACGGCGGCGCGCGCCGGATGACCGAGCACCTGCTGTCCCGCGGACGCACCCGGATCGCGACGATCACCGGCCCGCAGGACACCCCCGGCGGGCTGCGCCGGCTCGCCGGCTACCGGGACGCGCTCGGCGACGCCTACGACCCGGAGCTCGTCGCGCACGGCGACTACACCCGCGCGTCCGGGCAGGCCGCGATGCGCGAGCTGCTGGACCGGCGGCCCGACCTCGACGCCGTGTTCGTCGCGTCCGACCTGATGGCCGCCGGCGCGCTGGTCGCGCTGCGCGACGCCGGCCGGACCGTGCCCGGCGACGTGGCGGTCGGCGGGTTCGACGACTCCGGCGTGGCCGCGACGCTCGAGCCGCCGCTGACCACGATGCGGCAGCCGTTCGAGCGGATCGCGGCCGAGATGATCCGGCTGCTGCTCGAGGTCGTCGAGGGCGAGGAGCCCGCGCGCATCACGCTGCCGACGTCGCTGGTGGAGCGGGCCTCGACCTGAGCGGGCGCGCCCGTCCACCGCCCGCGGCGCGGTCGGGTCGCGTAGGTTCGGCGGCATGGCCGACCGTCACGCGCTGATGCTGCTCGACACCGCGTCCCTGTACTTCCGGGCCTACTACGGCGTGCCCGACTCGGTGAAGGCCCCCGACGGCACGCCGGTGAACGCGGTGCGCGGGCTGCTCGACATGATCGCCCGCCTGGTGACCGACCACCGGCCCGACCGCCTCGTCGCGTGCTGGGACGAGGACTGGCGACCGGAGTTCCGCGTCGCGCTGATCCCGTCGTACAAGGCGCACCGGGTGGTCGGCGGGGCCGACGCCGCCGACGCGGCGCGGTCCGGCGGTCCCGACGCGGTGGAGGAGGTCCCGGACACCCTCGCCCCGCAGGTCCCGGTCATCGCCGACGTGCTCGCCGCGCTCGGTATCGCGCGGGCCGGGGCCGCCGGGTACGAGGCCGACGACGTCATCGGCACCCTGACCGCCCGCGAGGTCGCCCGGCCCGCGGGGGAGCGGTCGCCGACGCTGGTCGTCACGGGCGACCGCGACCTGTTCCAGCTCGTCGACGACGACGTCCCCGTGCGCGTGCTCTACACGATCCGCGGGATCAAGGACATCGAGGTCGTCGACACCGCGCGGATCCGCGAGAGGTACGGGGTGGACTCCGGCGCCGCGTACGCCGACATGGCCGTCCTGCGGGGCGACCCGAGCGACGGGCTGCCCGGGGTCGCCGGGGTCGGGGAGAAGACGGCCGCGACGCTGCTCGGCCGGTACGGCACGCTCGACGCGATCCGCGCGGCCGCCGCCGACCCGGGGGACAAGGGCCTGACCGCGACCCAGCGCCGCCGGCTGCTCGACGCCGCGGACTACCTCGACGTCGCCCCCACGGTGGTCCGGGTCGCGGACGACGCCGCAGTCGAGGTCACCGGCGGCTCGGGCGCGTTCGAGCTTCCCCGCGAGCCCGCCGACCCGGAGGCCCTCGTCGACCTCACCGCCCGCTGGGGCCTGGAGTCCAGCGTCCGCCGCGTCCTGCACGCCCTCGCCACCCGCTGACCCCCCGCACCCCCGCACCCCCGGGAGCCCCGGAACGCCGAGGGCGTACGAGACACCGCGAGGGCGCACTCCACGGCGTACGCCCTCGTGGTGTCTCGTACGCCCTCGCGGGCGCGGGGACGCCCTCGCGAGCCGGGGACGCACCGAGGGGGGTCACCGCCCCCCGGTGACCCCCCTCGTCCGCGGCCGGCGGGCCGCGGTGCGGTCGGACGGCGCCTGGATCACCCCGGCTCGTCCGACCGCCCCCTCGCGCGGGTTGCGGGTGCGGCCGACGGTCCCCCCGGCAGCCGGCCGCACCCCGCGCGCGTCCGGGCTCAGCGCACCCGCAGCACCCCCAGCGCGAGGGTCGGGGTGTAGCCGCCGTCGCCCGTGTACAGGGCGGTGACGGCGGTGGTCCCGCGGACGGCGGGCAGCGTGACCGTCGCCGTGCCGTCGGTCAGCGCGACCGTGGCGACCGGGCGGATCCCCGCCAGCACCGTGACCTTGCCGCCGGCGACGGGGCCGCCCTCGACGCCGGTCACCGTGACCGTCACCTCGGGGGTGGCACCGCGGGACACGGTCCAGGACGCCGTCTCCAGGGAGATGCCCGGGATCGCGGGGAGTACCCGGTAGGCGCGCTGGGTCTTCGACCCGGCGACGTCCGCGCTGCCCGTGTAGACGGCGGTCAGGGTGTGCGACCCGGCCTTGAGGTCCCGCGGCAGGGCGATCGTCGCGGTGGCGACGGTGCCCGCCCCGGCGACGAGCTCGCCGGTGGCGAGGACGGTGTCGCGCTCGCGGATCTCCACCGTGCCGGTGGGCAGCGCGCCCTGGCCGGTGACGGTCACGGTCGCGCTGACCTCCGAGCCGTAGCCGCCGGAGTTCTTCGACAGCGTGACCTTGGTGGTCGACCCGGCCTGCTTGACGTCGACGGTCACCGGCTCCGAGGTGGAGCCGGCCCACGCGCCGCTGTCCGGGGTGTAGACGGCCGTCAGCGTGTGCGTGCCGCCGCCCAGCCGGGCGGTGGCGGTCGCGGTGCCACCGGTGACCGGGGCCGTGGCGACCTCGGTCTCGCCGTCGCGGAACGACACGGTGCCGGTGGCCTCCGCCGGAGCGACGGTGGCGGTGAGCGTCAGGTCGGAGCCGACCTTCTTCGGGCCGGACACCGCGAGGGTCGTGGTGGTCGCGGTCGCGGCCGGCACGGCGACGTCGAGCACCTGGGCCCGGGTCGTCGGGTCGGCGTTGTGGCTGTGCAGCACCAGCAGCTGCGCGGGGGTCGCCGCGGTCGTGGACCGGTGGGTCGTGATCGCGGTGTCGTCGGCGCCGACGTACCAGAGCGTGTCGGGCGTGGCCGCCTCGAACCACAGCGGCGGGTCGTACGGGTCGACCGTGAACGGCTCGGTCGCGTCGACCTGCCCGCTCGGGTCGGCGGCGTACTGCGACAGCGTCCAGACCGTCACCTGCGGCTGCTGCCCCGGCTCCAGGCCGAGCGCGGCGATGCCGACGGGGGCGACCAGGACGGAGTTGTCGAACACCGTGGTGTCGACGTCGCCGAAGTAGCCGTTGACCGCCTGGATGTCGAGCGTGTCACCGGTGGCGTAGTCGAACGTCGCGGCGACCGTGACGTCGGTGGCGGCGCTGAGCTTCTGCACCACCGTCTGCGCCTCGGGCGTGCCGTCGCCGTCGACGTCCCAGTCGATGACCGGCCGGACGGCCTGGCCGAGCGTGGCCCAGTCCCCGTCGACGGCGATGCCGACGCCGAGGTACCCGTCCGCGGGGTCGCCGCCCGCCGCCGCGTGCTGCGGGGCGGTGGAGGCCCAGCCGGCCCAGCGGATGTCGCCGGACGCGACCGCGGAGTCGGAGGTGATGAACCCGGGGACCTCCTCGAGCTTCGGGGAGGTGGCGCCGAGGTTCAGCGGGGCGACCAGCGACGTCCAGCCGCCGGAGTCCACGCCGCGGCCCGACAGGGTGAGCGGGGCGGTGCCGGTCGCGGCGTCCGGGAACGCCAGCGGGTCGGCGGTGAGCTCGCTGACCAGGCGCGGGGCGGCCTGCACCGGGACCCGCAGCTCGGAGTCGCCGTCGGTGAGCACGAGCCGGCCGGACAGCGCCGCCACGTACTCGCGCGGCACGCCGCCCTGGGTGGCGGCCGACGTCGGGTCGAGCTCCCGCTCCAGGGTGGCCGGGTCGGCGGTGAGCGTCAGCGTGACCAGGCCCTGCCGGCCGGCGGGGACCGTCAGCGAGGCGGGCGAGGTGGTGACGGTCGCGCCGCCGGCGGTGGTCGCGGCCGCGAACGCGGTGTCGTACGTGACGGACTCCGTGCCCGTGTTCTGCACGGTGACCGTCTTCTGGACGGTCACCGGCGCGGAACCGACGTCGACGACGCCGAAGGTCACGGACACCTGGTCCGGGTCCTCGGAGGCGTACGCGAGCACCGTGTCGGCGACCGCGGCGCGGGCGTCCACCCGGCCGGAGCCGACCCGCTGCGGGCCGTACTGCTCGCCGGTCTGGCCGGGGCCGTTCCAGACGTCGTGCGTCGCGGTGTTCATGACCGCGGCCTTGACCTGGGCGGGCGTCCAGCCGGGCTGCGTGGCCCGGACCAGCGCGGCGATGCCGGCCACGTGCGGCGCGGACATCGACGTGCCGGACAGCGAGTGCGCGGCGTTCCCGGTCCCGGAGGCCGCCGAGAAGATCAGCGTGCCGGGCGCGGCGACGTCGGGCTTGGCGATGCCGAGCGAGCCGTGCGCCCCGCGGGAGGACCCGGGGTTGAGGGCGTCGCCGATCTCGTCGACCACGACGGTGGCGGCGAGCGACGGGCCGATGTGCGCGGTGACGCCGCCGGCCTGGATGGCCGGGAGCAGGGCCGCGGTGGACGAGGCGGTGAGCTGGGCGCCGGGCAGCGTGGCGTTGCCCGCGATGCCGGCCGAGAACACGGTCGACGTCGTGCCGATCAGCACGCCGGCCGCGCCGGCGGCCTCGGCGTTGTTCCACCGGGCGCCGCTGCCGCACGCGCGGGTCGCGTCGTCGTCGTCCCACCACAGGTAGGCGATGTTCCCGGCGAGCTGGGCGGCGTACTGGTCGAGGGGCGCGCAGCCGTCGACGCCGTCGCCGAGGTAGACCACCGGGGCGGTGACGTCGTCGGTGCCCGTGTAGGAGATCGAGTTCTGCGCGGACCAGGACTTCACCAGGGCGGGGTCGGGGGCCGCGGTCACCTCGACGCCGTCGTAGGTCTGCGGGCTGCCGACGGAGTTCGCGACGGTCAGCCCGGACGCTGCCGAGCCGGGGGAGCCGCCGACGTCCGTGATGTCACCGGAGTTGCCCGCGGACAGCACGGCGAGGACGCCGAGGTCGGACAGGCGGTCGATCAGCAGGTTGTCCGGGTCGTCCGACGGGACGGCCGAGGCGCCGAGCGACAGGTTGATGACGTCGAGGTGGTCGTTGAAGTCGCCGTCGCCGTCGGGGTCCGCCGCCCAGTCCAGGGCGAGGCCGGTCAGGTCGGTCGACCCGCCGATGTCGCCGAACACCTTGAGGCCGTAGAGCCCGGCGCCGGGCGCCGAGCCGGGGCCGACCTCCCAGTCGGACAGGTCGGTCAGCGTCGCGTAGTCGCCGCGGAACGTGGTGCCGTCCGCCTGGACGCCGTAGCCGGCGGCGGTGCCGGCGACGTGCGTGCCGTGCCCGGAGTTGTCCGAGGTGTAGAGGCTGTCGATCGGGTTGTCGTCCGGCGTGGGCGTGAGCGTCGCGCCGGGCAGCACCGAGTCGGGGTCGGCGTCGTAGAGGGGCCCGGCGAAGTCGTAGCCGCCGAGGTACTTGGTCGGGTCGTACAGGCCCTCGGGGACGGGCTGCGTGCCGTCCTCGCCGTAGGCCGCGGCGTACGCCTCGAGCGTGCCGGGACCGCCGAACGCGGCGTGGGTGTAGTCGATGCCGGTGTCGATCACGCCGACCCGCACGCCCTCGCCGGTCTGGCCGGTGTCCTGCCACACCTGCAGCGCGCGGGTGAACGCGTCGGAGGAGGAGTTGTCCGCGGTCTTCGACGTCACGCGGTAGACGGCGACCACGGAGTCGGAGCCGGCGAGGTCGCGGACCCGGGCGGCGTCGCCGGTGACGAGCGTGCCCGACACCAGGTTCGACAGGGTGGCGATCCGCTGCGGCTCGGCGGCCGCGGACCGGGCGCCGGGCTGCTGCTCCGCGGGGACGACCTGCTCGGCGACCTGCTCGACCTGCGCGGTGGCCTCCTGGACCGCCGCGGCGTCGCCGCCGTCCTCCGCCACGTCGAGTCCGGAGGGGGTGTCGAGCTGCACGAACGCGGTGACGGTGCCCTCGGCGTCCGCCAGGTCGGGTGCGACCTTGCCGGTGAACCCGCCCAGCACCTCGTCGGACGCGACCGGGTCGCCCGCGCCGAGCGCGAGACCCCCCGGCGACTGGGGTCGTGGTGGCTGAGCGGGGGCCGGGCCGACGGCGCCCGCGGCCCCTCCCGCCCCGAGCGTGGTGGTGGCGGCGAGCGCCAGGACGGTGAACGAGGCACGCAGGGAGCGACGCGTCATGGGGGATCCGTTCTTCGGGCAGGTCCAGACGGGCACCGCCACATGACTGGCCGTCATGGGATGGGTGACTGCGGGCTCACGGTACAAACTTCTGGGCGATTCGTCACGGTTTCCCCACACATTGCTCGCCCAGCGGGCGCACAGGCGTCGCTAGAGTGGGTGACGCGGGCCACACGCGATCCCCGGTCCGACGGCGTCGTCGGGCCTCGACCGCGCTCGTCACGCGCCGCAGGGGCTGCGGGGCCGCGACCAGCGGGTTTCCCGACCGAGCGGTCCGGGTGTGTGCATCCCGTGAAGGTCGGGCCGTGCCATCGTCACGGGATCTGCGCGTGACGGTCGCGTCCCTCGCGCCTGACGCCGAGGTCCGTTCCCTAGCGTCGACCCCCGTGAGTGACCGCATGCCCGCCGCGCGGGGCACGTCCCCCGGCCGGCACGCAGCTCCGCGAGGTCCCCTGGACCCGGCCTCCGTCGCCCCCTCCGCGACGGCGCTCACGCCGTCCGCGTCGAGCCCGACGACCCCGACCGAAGGTGCAGCCCCCGCTCTCGTGACGTCTTTCCCCTCCGCCCCCGGTTCCACCCCGCCCGTCGACGCACCGGCCACCCGCGCCCGCGGCCGGCGCGCCGCCGGTCCCGTCGACGCCCCGCGTCCGGCCGGGTCGACGCCGCCGCCCGCACCGTCGGGTCGCCGCGCCGCCCGCCTCGCCGACGCCGAGCGGGCCGCCCGCGTGGCCGCGGCGGCCCCTGCCGCACCTGCCGCTCCGACGGACCCCGCTGCGGTCGCGCTCCCCGTCGCCGTCGGCGACCTGCCGCCGGCCGCGCACGCGGTCGCCCGTGCCGTGCACGGGGCCGGCCAGGGCGCGGGCCACGTCGCCCAGCGCGGCTCCCACCGCGCCGACCCGGTCCCCGCCGCGCCCAACCGGGCCGAGCGCCGGCGCCGCCGGGAGCCGCGCCGCCGCGCGACCCGCGTCGCGCAGGGCGCCGTCGCGGTCGGCCTGGCCCTCGGCGTGGGCGGGTTCGCCCTCGCGCCCGTCGCCGCCGACCGCACCGCGACGACCGAGCAGCCCACGACGACCACCGACGCCGACACCGCCGCCCAGGGCCCGCGCCTCACCCCGCAGGTCGTCGAGGCCCGTCAGGCCGCCGTGGTGCTCGCGAGCTCGACGGTGCAGAGCGCCGACACCGTGAAGGCCGACGCGGTCGCGTCCGCCGTGCCCGCCGAAGCCGTGGCCGCCCTGACCACCGCGGTCGCCGACCTCGACACGCTCATCACCACGACGCAGTCGACCCAGCCCGCGCTGACCGCGCTGCTCCCGGCCCGGCTGCCCGCGCCCGTGCTCGCCGGCGACCGGCTCGACTCGGTGGCCGCAGCCGCCGCGTCCGCCGCTGAGGCGGACGCCGCGGCCGCGAGCGGCGCGACGTCGACCTCCGACCAGGTGAGCCCGACGGGGGGCGCCGGCGCCGCGCCCACAGCCGACGCCACCACCGGCACGGGCGACTCGTCGTCGGCGACCGCCGACGACACCGCCGCCGCACGCCTGACCGCGGCCTCGGAGCGGGTCGCCACGCTCACCGCCGAGCTCCAGGTCGTCACCGTGCAGACCCAGGAGGCCGCCGCGGCCGCTGCGGCCGCCGCCGAGAAGGCGCGCAAGGAGGCCCAGCGCACCTCCCTCGACTCCTACGACAACGGCCGGATCCCGGCGTCCGCGCTGGCGGACCTGGCCTTCGCCCCCGGCCAGCAGCTGCGCGCCGACGCCGCCGAGAGCCTCGAGCAGCTGAACGTCGCCTTCGCCGCCGCGTTCGGCCGGAACCTGGTCATCACCGACTCGTACCGGTCGTACAGCCAGCAGGTCGCCTGCCGCCAGCAGAAGGGCAGCCTGTGCGCGACGCCGGGTACGTCCAACCACGGCAACGGCACGGCCATCGACCTGGGTGGCGACGCCTACCGGTTCGGCTCGGACGAGCACGACTGGATGCTGGCCCACGCCGAGGAGTACGGCTGGACGCTTCCCTCCTGGGCGCGGGCCACCGGCTCGAAGCCCGAGCCGTGGCACTGGGAGTTCACGGGCTGACCCGGTCGGTCGGGCAGCCGGGTGCGCCCCGGCCGGGCTCGTCCTACCGTGGGGGCGCGGCGGCCGACCGGTCGCCCGACCCGTTCTCGTGAGGAGCCCTCGACATGCCCACACGCACCGCACGCACCGCCTGGAACGGCACCCTCGAGCAGGGCGGCGGCCAGGTGGAGCTCGCCAGCTCGAAGGTCGGCACGTACGACGTGTCGTTCCCGAAGCGCGCGGCCGACGAGGCCGGGGGCACCACGAGCCCCGAGGAGCTCATCGCCGCGGCGCACTCGTCCTGCTACGCGATGCAGCTGTCCGCCCTGATCGGTGAGGCCGGCGGCACGCCGGACGCCCTCGAGGTCACCGCCGACGTGACGCTGAGCCCCGACCCGGCCGGCGGTGTCCGGATCAGCGGGATCGCCCTGAAGGTCCGCGGCGAGGTCTCCGGGCTCGACGAGGCCGGCTTCCTCCAGGCAGCCCAGGACGCGAAGGCGACCTGCCCGGTGAGCAAGGCCCTGACCGGCACCGAGATCACGCTGGACGCCGCGCTCGACTGAGCCGCGCCGCGCACCACACCGCACCACGCCGACGCCCCCGCCGCCCGTCCCCTCGGGTGCCGGGGGCGTCGCTCGTCCGCCCCGCCCGCGCCCGTCCCCGTCCCGCCGCCCACGCCCCGCCGCCCGCGTGCTGGACGCCGTCGCCCGCGCGCGCAGCGGCGGTGGAACACTGGCCGCGTGTCGACCGCCACGTCCCTTCCCCCGGGCGGCAGCCCCGCCACCGGCCCCGACGCGCCCGGGCCGGACGCCGCCGAGCTGGTCCGTGCCCTGCGCGCCGCCGTGGCCGGCGGGGTCGACGACTCCGTGCGCCGCCGCGCCGAGTACTCGACCGACGCGTCCAACTACCGCGTGGTGCCGTCCGTCGTGGTGTTCCCGCGCGACGTCGACGACGCCCTCGCCGCGCTGGAGGTCGCCCGCGGGCTCGGCGTCCCGGTGACGTCGCGCGGCGGCGGCACCTCCGTGGCGGGCAACGCGGTGGGCACCGGCGTCGTGCTCGACTGGTCCCGGCACGTGAACCGGGTGCTCGACGTCGACCCCGACGCGCGTACCGCGCGCGTCGAGCCGGGCGTCGTCATGGCGGTGCTGCAGCGCGAGGCCGCGCCGCACGGCCTGCGGTTCGGCCCCGACCCCTCGACCCAGGCGCGCGCGACGCTCGGCGGGATGATCGGCAACAACGCCTGCGGCCCCCGGGCGGTCGCGTACGGGCGCACCGCCGACAACGTCCTCGAGCTCGACGTGGTCGACGGCCGGGGGCGGCGGTTCACCGCGGGCCGGGGGCTGGAGCCGGTCGCCGGGCTCGACGCGCTGGTCCGCTCCGAGCTGGAGGTGCTGCGCACGGAGCTCGGCCGGTTCGGCCGGCAGGTGTCCGGCTACTCGCTCGAGCACCTGCTGCCCGAGAACGGCGCCGACCTCGCGAAGGCGCTCGTGGGCACCGAGGGCACGGTCGTCACGCTGCTCGGCGCGACCGTGCGGCTGGTGCCCGTGTCCGCGGCCCCGGTGCTGGTCGTGCTCGGCTACCCGGACATGGCGACCGCCGCCGACGCCGTCCCCGCGCTGCTGGCCCACCGCCCGCTGGCGATCGAGGGGATGGACGCGCGCCTGGTCGACGTGGTCCGCCGCGTGAAGGGCGCGTCCGCCGTGCCGCCGCTGCCCGAGGGCGCCGGCTGGATGATGGTCGAGGTCGGCGGCGACACCCTGGACGAGGCGATGGACCGGGCGCGCGCGCTCGCCGCCGACGCCGGGACCCGCGCGGTCGGCGTCTTCCCGCCCGGGCCGCAGGCGGCCGCGATGTGGCGGATCCGCGAGGACGGCGCCGGGCTGGGCGGCCGCACGCCGTCGGGGGAGCAGGCCTGGCCCGGGTTCGAGGACTCCGCGGTCCCGCCGGAGCGGCTCGGCGCGTACCTGCGCGACCTCGAGGCGCTGATGGCGCAGCACCGGGTCGACGGGCTCGCCTACGGCCACTTCGGCGACGGCTGCGTGCACCTGCGGCTCGACATCCCGCTGGAGCGGTCGGGCGACCCGCTGCGGGCGTTCATGTCCGACGCGGCGCACCTGGTCGCGTCCCACGGCGGCTCGCTGTCGGGGGAGCACGGCGACGGCCGCGCGCGGTCCGAGCTGCTGCCCGTCATGTACTCCGAGCGCGCGATCGGCGTGTTCGAGGCGTTCAAGGCCCTGCTCGACCCCGACGACCTGCTGAACCCGGGCGTGCTCGTGCGCCCGAACGCCCTGGACGCCGACCTGCGCCGACCGCACGCGCACCCGCTGCCCGCGGCCCGCGGCGGGTTCGCGTTCGAGCACGACGGCGGGGACTTCACGACCGCGGTGCACCGCTGCGTCGGCGTGGGCAAGTGCCGGGCCGACTCCACCGCGACCGGCGGGTTCATGTGCCCCTCGTACCTCGCCACCCGCGACGAGAAGGACTCGACCCGCGGCCGTGCGCGCGTCCTGCAGGAGATGGCGAACGGCACGCTCGTGTCCCGCGGCTGGTCCTCCCCGGAGGTGCACGAGGCGCTGGACCTGTGCCTGTCCTGCAAGGCGTGCTCCTCGGACTGCCCGGCCGGCGTCGACATGGCGCAGTACAAGGCCGAGGCGCTGCACCAGACGTACCGCGGCCGGCTGCGGCCGGTGAACCACTACGTGCTCGGCTGGCTGCCGCGGTGGACCCGGCTGGTCACCCGCGTCCCCGGCCTCGCGCGCCTGAGCAACGCGGTGCTCGGCGTCCGGCCGCTCGCGCAGGTCGTCCTGCGGCTCGGCGGCATGGACACCCGCCGGAAGATGGTCGACTTCTCGCCCGCGCCGTTCCGGTCCCGGGTGCGCCGCGGCGAGGTCGACGTGCGCCGGGGGAGCGCCCCGCCCGCGACCTCGGACGGCACGACCCTGTCGGTTACCGGCACGTCCGGGCGTCCGCCGGTGCTGCTGTGGACGGACTCGTTCAGCGACGCGCTCGCCCCGTCGATCCCCGTCGCTGCCGTCCAGGTGCTGCGCGCCGCCGGGTACGAGGTGATCGTCCCCGACCACGACGCGTGCTGCGGCCTGACCTGGATCTCCACCGGCCAGCTCGACGGCGCCCGCAAGCGGCTCACCCACCTGCTCGAGGTGCTGGGGCCGTTCGCGGTGAACGGGGTGCCGATCGTCGGGCTCGAGCCGTCGTGCACCGCGGTGCTGCGCTCCGACCTGCTGGACCTGCTGCCCGGCGACCCGCGCGCGGTGGCCGTCGCCCGCGCCACCCGGACGCTCGCGGAGCTGCTGACCGCTCCCGCGCCCGTCGGCCCGGGGGACCGGTGGCAGCTGCCCGACCTGTCGGACGTCACCGCGGTGGTCCAGCCGCACTGCCACCACCACGCGGTGATGACGTACACCGCCGACCGCACGCTGCTCCGGGAGGCGGGCGCGTCGTTCTCCACGCTGGCCGGCTGCTGCGGGCTCGCGGGGAACTTCGGGATGGAGGCCGGGCACTACGACGTCTCGGTGCAGGTCGCCGAGAACGCGCTGCTCCCGGCGCTGCGCGCGGCGGCCCCGGGGGACGTCCTGCTGGCGGACGGCTACTCGTGCCGCACGCAGGCGGACCAGCTCGCGGGCGTCCAGGGCGTCCACCTCGCGGAGCTCCTGGCCGCCCACCTCCCGTCGCCCGTCGACTCGCCCCCGCCGCACCAGCCGCCGCCCCCGCCGCCGAGATAGGACCTCCGCGCCGAGTCAGGGCCTCCGGACGCCCTGTCTCGGCGGCGGGGTCCTATCTCGGCGCACCTGAGGCGGGAGGCGCTCGGGGCGGAGAGGCGGGGCGGATTTGGCCCGGCGCGGGGCGTGGCGTAGTCTGGCCGCTGCCCAAAGACCGCAGGTCGTCGGCTCCCGTGCTCTCCCGCTTCCGCGGGGTGCGCCCGCGGGCCGCCCGAAGTCCCGCTCCGGCGGAGGCCCGCGCAGGTTGAGTTTCGATGGTCGTGCGTGAAGACGCACGTGCAACGAGCCCCGGCCTGCGCCGGGGCTCTTCTCGTGTTCGGGGTCGAGGACGACCGGCGGCACCACCATCGGAAGGATCGACATGGCGAGGCCGGACAAGGCAGCCGCAGTCGCAGAGCTCGCGGACCAGTTCCGCGAGTCGAACGCGGCCGTGCTGACCGAGTACCGCGGGCTCACCGTCGCGCAGCTCAAGACGCTGCGTCGGTCGCTCAGCGGAAACGCGAACTACGCCGTGGTGAAGAACACGCTGACCGCCATCGCGGCCAAGGAAGCCGGCATCGAGGGTCTCACCGACGGTCTCAAGGGCCCGTCGGCGATCGCCTTCGTCACCGGTGACCCGGTCGAGGCGGCCAAGGGTCTGCGTGACTTCGCCAAGGCGAACCCCGCGCTGGTCATCAAGGGCGGTGTCCTCGACGGGCGCGCCCTGACCGCCGCGGACGTCACCAAGCTCGCGGACCTCGAGTCCCGCGAGGTCCTGCTGGCCAAGGCGGCCGGTGCGATGAAGGCCAAGCTGTTCCAGACGGCTTACCTCTTCACCGCGCCCGCCTCGAAGGCCGTGCGCACCGTCGAGGCGCTCCGCGCCCAGCAGGAGACTGCCGACACCGCAGCCTGAGCCACCCCGGCTCACGCGCTCCCCACACTGCCCCCACCGGTCGCCGTGACCGGTGAGGACCGAACGGAAGGAACCGCCATCATGGCGAAGCTCACCACCGACGAGCTCATCGAGCAGTTCAAGGGCCTCACCCTCATCGAGCTTCTCCGAGTTCGTGAAGGCGTTCGAGGACGTCTTCGAGGTCACCGCCGCCGCTCCGGCCGCCGTCGCGGTCGCCGCCCCCGCCGGCGGTGCCGGTGACGCTGCCGCCGCCGAGGAGGAGAAGTCGGAGTTCGACGTCATCCTCGAGTCGGCCGGCGACAAGAAGATCCAGGTCATCAAGGAGGTGCGCGCCCTGACCTCCCTCGGCCTGAAGGAGGCCAAGGACCTCGTCGACGGCGCCCCGAAGCCCGTTCTCGAGAACGTCGCCAAGGACGCCGCGGACAAGGCGAAGGCCGCCCTCGAGGGCGCCGGCGCCACCGTCACCCTCAAGTGACCCGCTCCGGGGTCGGCGCGTCCGCGCGCTGACCCCGGGACGCCTCGCACGCAGGCCCGCACCCCTCGGGGTGCGGGCCTGCGTCGTGCGGGGGAGCGGTCGAGGTGGGGGTGCCCATACCACGGAGGTTGGACATCGCGCCAGGTCTGTACTACGCTATCGCTTTGCGCTGGCCTGTGCCCGCGACTCCGTATAACCCAGGCTCACCGGCATCGTAGTACGCGATGTCCCGGGGGGCCCGAGGCCGGGGGGTCGCGAACCGCCGGGACCCGCGCAGGGAATCTCGATCTGCTGGGAAGGACCCCTCTTGGCTGCCTCGCGCACCCCCTCCGACCGCTCCGAAGCCATCGCGAACCGCACCATCTCCCGCCGCGTCTCGTTCGCCCGGATCGACGAGCCGCTCGAGGTCCCGGACCTCCTCGGGCTGCAGACGGAGAAGCTTCGACTGGCTGCTCGGCAACGAGAAGTGGCAGGCGCGTGTCGCCGCCGCTCTCGAGCACGGCCGGCAGGACGTCCCGGAGACCGCTGGACTGGAGGAGATCTTCGAGGAGATCTCCCCGATCGAGGACTTCGGCGGCACCATGTCGCTGTCGTTCCGCGAGCACCGTTTCGAGCCGCCGAAGTACACGGCCGACGAGTGCAAGGAGAAGGACTTCACCTACGCCGCGCCGCTGTTCGTCACCGCGGAGTTCGTGAACTACACCACCGGTGAGATCAAGAGCCAGACGGTCTTCATGGGCGACTTCCCGCTCATGAGCGAGCGCGGCACGTTCATCATCAACGGCACCGAGCGCGTCGTCGTGTCGCAGCTGGTCCGTTCCCCCGGCGTGTACTTCGAGCGCACCGCCGACAAGACGTCCGACAAGGACATCTTCTCCGTGAAGATGATCCCGAGCCGCGGCGCCTGGCTCGAGTTCGAGATCGACAAGCGCGACAACGTCGGCGTCCGCGTCGACCGCAAGCGCAAGCAGAACGCCACGGTGCTGCTCAAGGCGCTCGGCATGACCGAGTCGGAGATCCGCGAGGAGTTCGCGCAGTTCCCGGCCGTCATCGACACCCTGGAGAAGGACCACGTCCAGACCCAGGACGAGGCCCTGCTCGACCTGTACCGCAAGATCCGCCCGGGCGAGCCGCCCACCGTCGAGGCCGGTCGCGCGCTGATCGAGAACTTCTACTTCAACCCGAAGCGCTACGACCTCGCGAAGGTCGGCCGCTACAAGCTGAACAAGAAGCTCGGCATCGACGTCCCCCTCGCGGACTCCGTGCTGTCCAAGGACGACATCGTCGCGGCGATCAAGTACATGGCCGCGCTGCACGCCGACGTCACGACCCTGCCGGGCACGCGCAACGGCGAGGCCGTCGAGGTCCGCGTCGAGACCGACGACATCGACCACTTCGGCAACCGCCGCATCCGCGCCGTGGGCGAGCTCATCCAGAACCAGGTCCGCACCGGCCTGTCCCGGATGGAGCGCGTCGTGCGCGAGCGCATGACGACCCAGGACGTCGAGGCGATCACGCCGCAGACGCTGATCAACATCCGCCCCGTCGTGGCCTCCATCAAGGAGTTCTTCGGGACGTCGCAGCTGTCGCAGTTCATGGACCAGAACAACCCGCTCGCCGGCCTGACGCACAAGCGTCGTCTGTCCGCGCTGGGCCCGGGTGGTCTGTCCCGCGACCGCGCCGGCATGGAGGTCCGTGACGTCCACCCGTCGCACTACGGCCGCATGTGCCCGATCGAGACCCCTGAGGGCCCGAACATCGGCCTCATCGGCTCGCTCGCGACGTTCGGGCGGATCAACCCGTTCGGCTTCGTCGAGACCCCGTACCGCAAGGTCGTCAACGGTGTCGTCACGGACGAGGTGCACTACCTCACCGCCGACGACGAGGACCGCTACGTGATCGCCCAGGCCAACGCGGCCGTGCGCGAGGACGGCCGGTTCGCCGAGGACCAGGTCCTGGTCCGCGTCAAGGGTGGCGACACCGAGGACGTCCCGGCCGAGGTCGTGGACTACATGGACGTCTCCCCGCGCCAGATGGTGTCGGTCGCGACGGCCCTGATCCCGTTCCTCGAGCACGACGACGCCAACCGCGCGCTCATGGGCGCGAACATGCAGCGCCAGGCCGTGCCGCTGGTCCGCTCCGAGGCGCCGCTCGTCGGCACCGGCATGGAGTGGCGCGCGGCGGTCGACGCCGGCGACGTCATCGTGGCCTCGAAGGCCGGTGTGGTCACCGAGGTGTCCGCCGACCTCATCACGGTCGCGAACGACGACGCCACCACGTCGACGTACCGCGTCGCGAAGTTCCGCCGCTCCAACCAGGGCACGTCCTACAACCAGCGCGTGCTGGTCGACCAGGGCGCGCGCGTCGAGGTCGGCTCCGTGCTGGCCGACGGCCCGGCGACGGACGAGGGCGAGCTCTCGCTCGGCCGCAACCTGCTGGTCGCGTTCATGTCGTGGGAGGGCCACAACTACGAGGACGCGATCATCCTGTCGCAGCGCCTCGTGCAGGACGACGTCCTGTCCTCGATCCACATCGAGGAGCACGAGGTCGACGCCCGCGACACCAAGCTCGGCCCGGAGGAGATCACGCGGGACATCCCGAACGTCTCCGAGGACGTGCTGGCGGACCTGGACGAGCGCGGCATCATCCGCATCGGCGCCGAGGTCTCCGCGGGCGACGTGCTGGTCGGCAAGGTCACGCCCAAGGGCGAGACCGAGCTCACCCCGGAGGAGCGCCTGCTGCGCGCCATCTTCGGCGAGAAGGCCCGCGAGGTCCGCGACACGTCCCTCAAGGTGCCCCACGGCGAGTCCGGCACGGTCATCGAGGTCCGCACGTTCAACCGCGAGGACGGCGACGAGCTGCCCGCCGGCGTGAACGAGCTGGTCCGGGTCTACATCGCCCAGCGCCGCAAGATCACGGACGGCGACAAGCTCGCCGGCCGCCACGGCAACAAGGGCGTCATCTCCAAGATCCTGCCCGTCGAGGACATGCCGTTCCTCCCGGACGGCACCGCGGTCGACATCGTCCTGAACCCGATGGGTGTCCCCGGGCGCATGAACGTCGGCCAGGTGCTGGAGGTCCACCTCGGGTGGATCGCCAAGCAGGGCTGGAACGTCGAGCTGGCCGAGGGCGACCTCAGCTGGGTCGACCAGGTGCCGGACATCGCGAAGTCGTCGACCCCGGGCGTGCCCGTGGCGACGCCGGTGTTCGACGGCGTGCCGGAGGAGACCCTCACCGGTCTGCTCGGCGCCACGCTGCCGAACCGCGACGGCGAGCGCATGGTCGGCGTCAACGGCAAGGCCCGCCTGTTCGACGGCCGCTCCGGCGAGCCGTTCCCGGACCCGGTCGCCGTCGGCTACATGTACATCCTCAAGCTCCACCACCTCGTGGACGACAAGATCCACGCCCGGTCCACCGGCCCGTACTCGATGATCACGCAGCAGCCGCTGGGTGGTAAGGCGCAGTTCGGTGGCCAGCGGTTCGGCGAGATGGAGGTGTGGGCCCTCGAGGCGTACGGCGCCGCCTACACGCTGCAGGAGCTCCTGACGATCAAGTCGGACGACATCCCCGGCCGCGTCAAGGTGTACGAGGCGATCGTCAAGGGCGAGAACATCCCCGACTCGGGCATCCCGGAGTCCTTCAAGGTGCTCCTCAAGGAGATGCAGTCGCTCTGCCTGAACGTGGAGGTGCTGTCCTCGGACGGCGTGTCCATCGACATGCGGGAGAACGACGACGAGGTCTACCGGGCCGCGGAGGAGCTGGGCATCGACCTGTCCCGCCGCCCCAACGCCGCCAGCACCATCGACGAGATCTGACGCCGAGCGTCCGCCGGCCCTGCGCCCCTCACCGGGCGGTGGGCCGGCGGCCCGCCCGCACCCCTTGCACCATTCCGTTCCGCCGGACCGCCTCGACAGCGGGAACCGGCAAGCGAAGGAAGTAGGACCCCTTGCTCGACGTCAACGTCTTCGACGAGCTGCGCATCGGTCTGGCCACGGCCGACGACATCCGGACCTGGTCGCACGGCGAGGTCAAGAAGCCCGAGACCATCAACTACCGCACCCTGAAGCCGGAGAAGGACGGGCTCTTCTGCGAGAAGATCTTCGGCCCCACCCGGGACTGGGAGTGCTACTGCGGCAAGTACAAGCGCGTGCGCTTCAAGGGCATCATCTGCGAGCGCTGCGGCGTCGAGGTGACCCGCTCGAAGGTCCGCCGTGAGCGCATGGGCCACATCGAGCTCGCCGCGCCCGTCACGCACATCTGGTTCTTCAAGGGCGTCCCGTCGCGCCTCGGCTACCTGCTCGACCTCGCCCCGAAGGACCTGGAGAAGGTCATCTACTTCGCGGCGTACATGATCACGTGGGTCGACGTGGACGGTCGCCAGGAGGACCTCCCGAACCTCCAGAACGAGATCGACCTGGAGCGCAAGGAGATCGCGGACCGCCGCGACAACGACATCAACACCCGCGCCGCCAAGCTCGAGGCCGACCTGGCCGAGCTCGAGGCCGAGGGTGCCAAGGCCGACGCCCGTCGCAAGGTCCGCGACTCCGCGGACCGCGAGATGGCGCAGGCGCAAGCGTGCCGACGCGGAGATCGACCGCCTCGACACGATCTGGGACCGGTTCAAGAACCTCAAGGTCGCGGACCTCGAGGGCGACGAGCTGCTCTACCGCCAGCTGCAGGACCGCTACGGCAACTACTTCGAGGGCTCGATGGGCGCCGCGGCGATCCAGAAGCGCCTCGAGGCCTTCGACCTGGAGGCCGAGGCCGAGTCGCTGCGCGAGACCATCCGCAGCGGCAAGGGCCAGCGCAAGACCCGCGCCCTCAAGCGCCTCAAGGTCGTCAACGCGTTCCTCACCACGACGAACTCGCCGACCGGCATGGTGCTGGACGCCGTCCCGGTCATCCCGCCGGACCTGCGCCCGATGGTGCAGCTCGACGGTGGCCGGTTCGCCACGTCCGACCTGAACGACCTGTACCGCCGCGTCATCAACCGGAACAACCGCCTCAAGCGGCTCCTGGACCTGGGCGCGCCGGAGATCATCGTCAACAACGAGAAGCGGATGCTCCAGGAGGCCGTGGACTCGCTGTTCGACAACGGCCGCCGCGGCCGCCCGGTCACGGGCCCCGGCAACCGCCCGCTCAAGTCGATCTCCGACATGCTCAAGGGCAAGCAGGGCCGGTTCCGCCAGAACCTGCTCGGCAAGCGCGTCGACTACTCGGGCCGTTCGGTCATCGTGGTCGGCCCGCAGCTGGAGCTGCACCAGTGCGGTCTGCCCAAGCAGATGGCGCTCGAGCTGTTCAAGCCGTTCGTGATGAAGCGCCTGGTCGACCTGAACCACGCGCAGAACATCAAGTCGGCCAAGCGCATGGTCGAGCGCGCGCGCCCGGTCGTGTGGGACGTGCTCGAGGAGGTCATCACCGAGCACCCGGTGCTGCTGAACCGTGCGCCCACGCTGCACCGGCTCGGCATCCAGGCGTTCGAGCCCCAGCTCGTCGAGGGCAAGGCGATCCACCTGCACCCGCTCGTCTGCGGCGCGTTCAACGCCGACTTCGACGGTGACCAGATGGCCGTGCACCTGCCCCTGAGCGCGGAGGCGCAGGCCGAGGCCCGCATCCTCATGCTCTCGAGCAACAACATCCTGAAGCCGTCCGACGGCCGCCCGGTGACCATGCCCTCGCAGGACATGATCATCGGCCTGTTCCACCTGACCTCCGACAAGGAGGAGCCGGTGGGCGCGGGTCGCGCGTTCAGCTCGGTGTCCGAGGCGATCATGGCGTTCGACCAGGGCTCCCTGGACCTGAACGCGGTCGTGCGGATCCGCATGGAGGGCCTCGTGTTCGCCGCGGGCCAGGAGCCCGAGGGCTTCTCGCCGGACGCGCCGTACCTGTTCGAGACCACCCTGGGTCGGGCGCTGTTCAACGAGCTGCTGCCGGTCGACTACCCGTACGAGAACGGGGTCGTCGACAAGAAGCGCCTGTCGGTCATCGTCAACGACCTGGCGGAGCGGTACCCGAAGGTCGAGGTCGCCGCGTCGCTGGACGCCCTGAAGGAGGCCGGCTTCCGCTGGGCCACCCGCTCGGGCGTGACGATCGCGATCTCGGACGTCGCGGCGCCGAACCAGAAGGCGGAGATCCTCGCCGAGCACGAGGCGCGCGCGACGAAGGTGCAGGGCCAGTACGACAAGGGCCTCATCACCGACGACGAGCGTCGTCAGGAGCTCATCGAGATCTGGACGCAGGCCACCGACAAGGTCGCCAAGGCGATGCAGGAGAACTTCTCGGCCCGCAACACCGTGTTCCGCATGGTCGGCTCCGGTGCGCGTGGCAACTGGATGCAGGTCCGGCAGATCGCCGGTATGCGTGGTCTGGTGGCGAACCCGAAGGGCGAGATCATCCCGCGCCCGATCAAGGCGAACTACCGCGAGGGCCTGTCCGTCCTCGAGTACTTCATCGCGACGCACGGTGCTCGCAAGGGCCTGGCGGACACCGCGCTGCGGACCGCCGACTCGGGCTACCTGACCCGTCGTCTGGTGGACGTCTCGCAGGACGTCATCGTCCGCGAGGAGGACTGCGGCACCGAGCGCGGCCTGACCATGCCGATCGGCGTGCCGGGCACCAACGGCCTGCGTCGTCACGACAAGGTGGAGACCTCGGTCTTCTCCCGCACGCTGGCGACCGACGCGGAGATCGACGGCGAGATCATCGGCAACGCCGGTGACGACATCGGCGACGTCCTGCTCGACCGCCTGCTGGCGGCCGGCGTCGAGTCGCTCAAGGTGCGCTCCGTGCTCACCTGCGAGTCCCGCGTGGGCACCTGCGCGAAGTGCTACGGCCGCTCGCTGGCCACCGGCAAGCTCGTCGACATCGGCGAGGCCGTCGGCATCATCGCGGCCCAGTCGATCGGTGAGCCCGGCACCCAGCTGACGATGCGTACCTTCCACACCGGTGGTGTCGCGTCGGCGGAGGACATCACGCAGGGTCTGCCGCGTGTCCAGGAGCTCTTCGAGGCCCGCACCCCCAAGGGTGAGAGCCCCATCGCGGAGTTCTCGGGCCGCATCACGATCGACGAGGCCGACCGGACCCGCCGCCTGGTGCTCACGCCGGACGACGGCTCGGAGGAGATCGCCTACCCGATCACGAAGCGCTCGCGCCTCCTGATCAGCGACGGCGACCACGTCGAGGTCGGCACGCAGCTCGTCCAGGGTGCGGTGGACCCGAAGAAGGTCCTGCGCATCCTCGGCCCGCGCGCCACCCAGAAGCACCTGGTGGACGAGGTCCAGGAGGTCTACAACTCCCAGGGCGTGGACATCCACGACAAGCACATCGAGGTCATCGTGCGGCAGATGCTGCGTCGCGTGACCGTGCTGGACTCCGGCGACACCGGCCTGCTCCCGGGCGAGCTGGCCGAGCGCGGCCGGTTCGAGGACTTCAACCGCCGTGCGGTCGCCGAGGGTGGCCAGCCGGCCTCGGGCCGTCCGGAGCTGATGGGCATCACGAAGGCGTCGCTCGCGACGGACTCGTGGCTGTCGGCGGCGTCCTTCCAGGAGACGACCCGCGTCCTCACCGAGGCCGCGATGTCGGGCCGCAGCGACCCGCTGCTCGGCCTCAAGGAGAACGTCATCCTCGGCAAGCTGATCCCCGCCGGTACGGGCCTGCCCCGCTACCACGAGGTGTCGGTCGAGCCCACCGAGGAGGCGAAGGCCGAGCTGTACCCGTCCTTCGGCTACGACGAGATCGACTTCCCCGCCCTGGGCCTCGGCTCGGGCGAGGCGATCCCGCTCGAGGACATCGACTTCGGCGACTTCCGCTGAGGTCACGCCTCACCACCCCGAGGGGGTCCGCCGTGCTCGTCACGGCGGGCCCCCTCGGGCGTCCGGGCCCTGCCACCTCCTGCTTTGACGGTGTGCGGACCGGCGAGTAACGTTGGACACCGTGCCCGCGCCGTCGGGCCCTCGCGCGCGCTCTTCCCTGAGCGCCGGGTGATCACCCCGCCCGCACCGCAGACCGACCCCGTGAGGGGCCCGGGACGCGGAGCAGGACGGGGGCGACACGCCCGAGCGCGGGGGTCGGTTCGGGACGCAAGACCCCACCGGGGTAGCCGCGCGACGGGCGGCGAACCGGACCAAGCCGGCCGTCCAGGGTGACGGGTGCCGGTCAGACCAGACTCATCAACGTAATGGAGACGTAGTGCCTACGATCCAGCAGCTGGTCCGCAAGGGCCGGACGCCGAAGACCAACAAGTCGAAGACCCCTGCGCTGCAGGGGAGCCCGCAGCGCCGCGGCGTCTGCACCCGCGTGTACACGACCACCCCGAAGAAGCCGAACTCGGCGCTCCGCAAGGTCGCGCGCGTCAAGCTTCTCCTCGGGCATCGAGGTCACGGCCTACATCCCCGGTGAGGGCCACAACCTGCAGGAGCACTCCATCGTGCTCGTCCGCGGCGGTCGCGTGAAGGACCTCCCCGGTGTGCGGTACAAGATCATCCGTGGCGCGCTGGACACCCAGGGCGTGAAGAACCGTAAGCAGGCGCGTAGCCGCTACGGCGCGAAGAAGGGCTGAACCGATGCCTCGCAAGGGTCCGGCCCCGAAGCGGCCGCTCATCATCGACCCGGTCTACGGATCGCCGGTCGTCACCCAGCTGATCAACAAGGTCCTCCTCGACGGCAAGAAGTCCGTCGCCGAGGCCATCGTCTACGGCGCCCTCGAGGGCGTCCGTGAGAAGACCCAGGGCGACCCGGTCGTCGTCCTCAAGCGCGCGCTGGACAACGTCCGCCCGTCGCTCGAGGTCCGGTCCCGGCGCGTCGGTGGCGCGACCTACCAGGTCCCGGTCGAGGTCCGCCCCGTCCGCCAGACCACGCTCGCGCTCCGCTGGCTCACGGACTACTCGCGCGCTCGCCGCGAGAAGACCATGACCGAGCGTCTGATGAACGAGATCCTCGACGCGTCCAACGGCCTCGGTGCCGCGGTGAAGCGCCGCGAGGACATGCACAAGATGGCCGAGTCCAACAAGGCGTTCGCCCACTACCGCTGGTAATCCCAGCTGTGGCGCGAACCCCACTAACGAGGGGCTGAACCTGTGGCACTGGACGTGCTGACGGACCTGAACAAGGTCCGCAACATCGGCATCATGGCGCACATCGATGCCGGCAAGACGACGACGACCGAGCGGATCCTGTACTACACGGGCGTCAACTACAAGATCGGCGAGACCCACGACGGGGCGTCGACCACGGACTGGATGGAGCAGGAGCAGGAGCGCGGCATCACCATCACGTCCGCTGCTGTCACCGCCTTCTGGAACAAGGGCAAGGCGAACGAGACGCAGATCAACGTCATCGACACGCCCGGCCACGTGGACTTCACCGTCGAGGTGGAGCGCTCGCTGCGCGTGCTCGACGGCGCGGTCGCGGTGTTCGACGGCAAGGAGGGCGTGGAGCCCCAGTCGGAGACCGTGTGGCGCCAGGCCGACAAGTACGAGGTCCCCCGCATCTGCTTCGTCAACAAGATGGACAAGCTGGGCGCGGACTTCTACTTCACGGTCGACACCATCGTGAACCGCCTCAAGGCCAAGCCGCTGGTCATCCAGCTGCCGATCGGCGCCGAGAACGACTTCATCGGCGTCGTCGACCTGGTCGAGATGCGCGCGCTCGTGTGGCGCGGCGAGACCGAGATGGGCGCGAAGTACGACATCGAGGAGATCCCGGCCGACCTGCAGGACCGGGTCGACCAGTTCCGCGCGGAGCTGCTCGAGGCCGTCGCCGAGACGGACGACGCGCTGCTCGAGAAGTTCCTCGGCGGTGAGGAGCTGACGGTCGCCGAGATCAAGGCCGGCATCCGCAAGCTCACCATCTCCGGCGAGGCGTTCCCCGTCCTGTGCGGCTCGGCGTTCAAGAACAAGGGCGTCCAGCCCATGCTCGACGCCGTCGTCGACTTCCTCCCGTCGCCCCTCGACGTCCCGGCCATCCAGGGCCACGACGTCAAGGACGAGGAGGTCGTCATCGAGCGCCACCCGGACGCCACCGAGCCGTTCTCGGCCCTGGCGTTCAAGATCGCGGCGCACCCGTTCTTCGGCAAGCTCACCTTCATCCGGGTGTACTCGGGCAAGGTCGTGCAGGGCGCCCAGGTGCTCAACGCGACCAAGGGCAAGAAGGAGCGCATCGGGAAGATCTTCCAGATGCACGCCAACAAGGAGAACCCGGTCGACGAGGCCACGGCAGGCCACATCTACGCGTTCATCGGCCTGAAGGACGTCACCACCGGTGACACCCTCTGCGCCCTCGACGCGCCGGTGGTCCTGGAGTCCATGACCTTCCCGGAGCCCGTCATCGACGTGGCGATCGAGCCGAAGACCAAGGGCGACCAGGAGAAGCTCTCCACGGCGATCCAGAAGCTCGCCGAGGAGGACCCGACGTTCCGCGTCCGCCTGGACGAGGAGACCGGCCAGACCGTCATCGGCGGCATGGGCGAGCTCCACCTCGACATCCTCGTCGACCGCATGCGGCGCGAGTTCAAGGTCGAGGCGAACGTCGGCAAGCCGCAGGTGGCCTACCGCGAGACGATCCGCCGCAAGGTGGAGAAGATCGACTACACGCACAAGAAGCAGACCGGTGGCTCCGGGCAGTTCGCCAAGGTCCAGATGACCTTCGAGCCGCTCGAGTCCGAGGACGGCGCGATGTACGAGTTCGTGAACGCCGTCACCGGTGGTCGCGTGCCTCGCGAGTACATCCCGTCCGTGGACCAGGGCATCCAGTCCGCGATGCAGCTCGGCGTGCTGGCCGGCTTCCCGCTGGTGGGCGTCAAGGCCACGCTGCTCGACGGTGCCGCGCACGACGTCGACTCCTCGGAGATGGCGTTCAAGATCGCCGGTTCCATGATCCTCAAGGAGGCGGCCCGCAAGGCCGACCCCGTGCTGCTCGAGCCGGTCATGGCCGTCGAGGTGCGCACCCCCGAGGAGTACATGGGCGACGTGATCGGCGACATCAACTCGCGGCGCGGCATGATCCAGTCCATGGAGGACGCCACGGGCGTGAAGGTGATCCGCGCCCAGGTTCCTCTCTCCGAGATGTTCGGGTACGTCGGTGACCTGCGGTCGAAGACCCAGGGTCGCGCGGTGTACTCGATGCAGTTCGACAGCTACGCCGAGGTTCCTCGGAATGTTGCCGACGAGATCATCAAGAAGACCCGGGGCGAGTAGTCCCACAGGTCGAACCGAGTACGACCAATCAACCCGACCCGTAGGACCGCACGTCCGCGGGGGCGCTGAGCCCCCGCATCGTTCGGCAATCTCTACACCAGAGTCCTGAGGAGGACCCAGTGGGTAAGGCCAAGTTCGAGCGGACCAAGCCGCACGTCAACATCGGGACCATCGGTCACGTCGACCACGGCAAGACGACGCTGACTGCTGCGATCTCGAAGGTGCTGCACGACAAGTACCCCGACCTGAACCCCTTCACGCCTTTCGACGAGATCGACAAGGCCCCTGAGGAGAAGCAGCGCGGCATCACGATCAACATCGCGCACGTCGAGTACCAGACGGAGAAGCGTCACTACGCTCACGTCGACGCGCCCGGTCACGCCGACTACATCAAGAACATGATCACGGGTGCGGCGCAGATGGACGGCGCCATCCTCGTGGTCGCGGCCACCGACGGCCCGATGGCCCAGACGCGCGAGCACGTGCTGCTGGCCAAGCAGGTCGGCGTGCCGTACCTGCTCGTCGCGCTCAACAAGTCCGACATGGTCGACGACGAGGAGATCCTCGAGCTCGTCGAGATGGAGGTCCGCGAGCTGCTGTCGTCGCAGGGCTTCGACGGCGACGAGGCCCCGGTCATCCGGGTCTCCGGCCTGAAGGCCCTCGAGGGCGACCCGCAGTGGGTCAAGTCCGTCGAGGACCTGCTGGACGCCGTGGACGAGTCCGTCCCGGAGCCGGTCCGCGACATGGACAAGCCGTTCCTCATGCCGATCGAGGACGTCTTCACGATCACCGGTCGTGGCACCGTCGTCACCGGCAAGGTCGACCGCGGCAAGCTGCAGATCAACTCCGAGGTCGAGATCGTCGGCATCCGCCCGGCGCAGAAGACCACGGTCACCGGCATCGAGATGTTCCACAAGCAGATGGACGAGGCGTGGGCCGGCGAGAACTGCGGCCTCCTGCTCCGTGGCACCAAGCGTGAGGACGTCGAGCGCGGCCAGGTCGTCGTGAAGCCCGGCTCGATCACGCCGCACACCGAGTTCGAGGGCCAGGTCTACATCCTGGCCAAGGACGAGGGCGGGCGTCACAACCCGTTCTACTCGAACTACCGTCCGCAGTTCTACTTCCGGACCACGGACGTCACCGGCGTCATCACGCTGCCCGAGGGCACCGAGATGGTCATGCCCGGCGACAACACGGAGATCTCCGTGACGCTGATCCAGCCCATCGCGATGGAGGAGGGCCTCGGCTTCGCCATCCGCGAGGGTGGCCGCACCGTCGGCTCGGGCCGCGTCACCAAGATCAACAAGTGATCTGACCCCTTCGGGGGAGCAGGACCAGGAGGGCCCGGGTGCTACGGCACCCGGGCCCTCCTGCCGTGCCCGCCCCGCGCACCTCACCCCCGCGCACCCCACCCCCCGCGCGCCACTCACCCGCGAGGGCGCACGAGACACCACGAGGGCGCATGAGATCTCCTACGCCCTCGTGGTGTCTCGTACGCCCTCGTGAGACGGGGCGAGCTCGTGCTGGGGACGACGGCGAGGAAGGGGAAAGTGCGGGGGAGGGTGGGGGTGTGGATCAGGTGAGGCACGGGGCCGCGCGCGCGGCGGCGGGGCGGGGTGACGTGCTCGACGTCCCGACGGCGGCGGTGCGAGGGGTCGACGGCGCGGCGCTACGGGCGGCGGCGCGGGACGGTGCGCTGGTCCGGGTCCGGTACGGCGCCTACGTCGACTCGGTGCGCTGGGACGCGCTGCCCGACGGGGCCCGCTACCGGCTCCGCGTGCGCGCCGCGGCCCGGCGGCTCGACGACGCGGTGTTCAGCCACGACTCCGCGGCGGTGCTGCACGGACTGCCGCGGATCGGCGCGTGGCCGACCGACGTGCACGTGGTCGTGCCGCGGACCGGGGGCGGGAGGTCGTCGCCCGGGGTCCGTCGGCACGCGGTCCGCGCGATGCCGCCCGGCTGCGTGGTCGACGGGGTCCGGTGCACGTCGGCGGCCCGGACGGTGGTCGACGTCGCGCGGACCTGGGGCCTCGCGGGTGGTCTCGTCGCAGCCGACCACGCGCTCGCCGCAGGCACCACGGATCTGGCGGGCCTCGGCGCAGAGCTGCGGGCGGCCGGCGACGGACGTGGCACCCGCGCGGCGAGGTGGGTCGTCGCCGCGGCGTCGCCGCTGTCGGAGTCGGTCGGGGAGTCGCTGAGCCGCGCGCGCATGCTCGAGCTCGGATTCCGTCTCCCGGTGCTCCAGCACGAGGTGCGCGACCGCGGCGAGCTGGTCGCGCGGGTCGACTTCTGGTGGCCGGACGTGCGGCTGGTCGGGGGAGTTCGACGGCCGGCTCACGTACCGCGCCGGCGGTGTGCCGGACCCGCGGGCAGCGGAGGACCGGGTCTGGGCGGAGAAGCGCCGCGAGGACCGGCTGCGGGCGCTGGGCCTGCGCGTGATCCGCTGGACCTGGGACGACGCCCTCCGCTCCACCCCCCTGGCGACCCTCCTGACCCGCGCCGGCGTCCCCGCCGCGTGAGAGCACCCAGCACCACCCCGCGCCGTCCCGCACGTCGAGGGCGCACGAGACACCACGAGGGCGTACGCCGTGGGCTACGCCCTCGTGGTGTCTCGTGCGCCGTCGGGCAGCGGCGCTCCCGGGGCGCGCGGGTGCGTGGCGCGCCCTCGGGCGGCGCGTGATCGTGCGGGTGTGACGGAGCACCGGTTGGACCTTTGGGGAACCGCCTGGCACACTAGACAAGTTGCCCGACGACGGGGGTGCCTGCGCGCGTGCGCTCGGTGCGCCACCACGGTCAGGGCAGGGAACGCGTTGCGAGTCCAGCAGGCCCGGGGTCACCCGGCGTCGGACTCCATCACCACAACGACCTCGTTCCCTCCGGCGCGCCCCGCGTGCTGGACGGGAGCCGGCGTGAAGGTATGTCGCGAAGAGCGACACGCCCGAGTGCGGGGGTCGGACGTCAAGCAGTTCGAGAGAGAAGCAGACGACGCCATGGCGGGACAGAAGATCCGCATCCGGCTCAAGTCCTACGACCACGAGGTCATCGACAGCTCGGCGCGCAAGATCGTCGACACGGTGAGCCGCGCTGGTGCGACGGTCGTTGGCCCGGTGCCGCTCCCGACGGAGAAGAACGTCTTCGTCGTCATCCGGTCGCCCCACAAGTACAAGGACAGCCGCGAGCACTTCGAGATGCGCACGCACAAGCGGCTCATCGACATCATCGATCCCACGCCGAAGGCGGTCGACTCGCTCATGCGTCTCGACCTGCCCGCGGACGTGAACATCGAGATCAAGCTCTGACGCTGGGAAGGAACTGATCTTCATGGTTACCCAGCAGAACGCGCGCCCCGTCACGGCGGTGCTCGGCACGAAGCTCGGTATGACGCAGGTCTGGGACGCCGATGGCCGTCTCGTCCCCGTCACCGTGGTCGCTGTCGGCACCAACGTCGTCACCCAGGTGCGCTCCGCTGACGCGGATGGTTACTCGGCGATCCAGCTGGCCTACGGCCAGGTGGACCCCCGCAAGGTCACCAAGCCGCTCAAGGGCCACTTCGAGAAGGCCGGGGTCACCCCCCGCCGGCACGTGGCCGAGATCCGGACGTCCGACGCGGCCGAGTTCACCCTCGGCCAGGAGATCACCGCGGAGGCCTTCGCGGCCGGCGCGCTGGTCGACGTGATCGGCACGACCAAGGGCAAGGGCACCGCCGGTGTCATGAAGCGCCACGGGTTCTCCGGTGTCGGCGCCTCGCACGGTGCGCACCGCAACCACCGCAAGCCGGGCTCGATCGGTGGCGCCTCGACGCCGTCGCGCGTGTTCAAGGGCGTGCGGATGGCCGGTCGCATGGGCCACGCCCGCCAGACCACCCAGAACCTGACCGTGCACGCGGTCGACGTCGAGAAGGGTCTGCTGCTCCTCAAGGGCGCGGTTCCCGGTCCGAAGCGTGGCGTCGTCGTGGTGCGTACCGCCGTGAAGGGGGCATGAACCCCATGTCCGAGACGCTGACCGTCGACGTCGTCGACACCACGGGCAAGAAGGCCGGCACGGCCGAGCTGCCCGGTGAGGTGTTCGACGCCCAGACGAACATCCCGCTGATCCACCAGGTCGTCGTGGCGCAGCGCGCCGCTGCGCGCCAGGGCACCCACGACACGAAGAACCGTGGCGAGGTCCGTGGTGGCGGCAAGAAGCCGTACAAGCAGAAGGGCACCGGCCGCGCCCGTCAGGGCTCGACCCGTGCGCCGCAGTTCGCGGGCGGTGGAGTCGTGCACGGCCCCACGCCGCGTGACTACTCCCAGCGGACCCCGAAGAAGATGAAGGCCGCGGCGCTCCGCGGTGCTCTCTCGGACCGCGCTCGCGCCGGCCGCGTCCACGTCGTCACCGGTTTCGGTATCGACGCGGCGCCCTCGACCAAGGCCGCCGTGGCCGTGCTGGACCAGCTGTCCGGCCGCAAGCACGTGCTGGTCGTCGTCGAGCGTGCGGACGAGCTGGCCTGGAAGTCGCTGCGGAACGTCGAGCGGGTCCACCTGCTCGTCGCCGACCAGCTCAACACCTACGACGTGCTCGTCTCCGACGACGTCGTGTTCACCCAGGGCGCGCTCGACACGTTCCTCGCCGGTCCCGTCAAGGGCCGTGGCGCGACCGCCGTCGCGACGTCGTCCGAGGCCGAGGAGGACGTCAAGTGACTGCCGTCGCCAAGGACCCCCGCGACATCCTGATCGCGCCGGTCGTGTCCGAGAAGAGCTACGGGCTCCTGGACGAGGGCAAGTACACCTTCGTCGTGGACCCGCGTGCCAACAAGACCGAGATCAAGATCGCCGTCGAGCAGGTCTTCTCGGTCAAGGTCGACTCCGTCAACACGATCAACCGCAAGGGGAAGTCGCGTCGCACGAAGTTCGGCATGGGCAAGCGCAAGGACACGAAGCGCGCGATCGTCACCCTCCGCGAGGGCACGATCGACATCTTCGGCGGACCGGTCGGCTGACCGGGCCTGAGAGCAGATTGAGGACAGATCCCCATGGGAATCCGTAAGTACAAGCCGACGACGCCGGGGCGCCGCGGCGCGAGCGTCGCCGACTTCGTCGAGATCACGCGCTCGGTGCCGGAGAAGTCGCTGGTCCGCCCGCTGCACAAGACCGGTGGTCGTAACTCGACCGGCCGCGTCACGATGCGGCACCAGGGTGGCGGTCACAAGCGTGCCTACCGCGTCATCGACTTCCGTCGCCACGACAAGGACGGCGTGCCGGCCAAGGTCGCTCACATCGAGTACGACCCCAACCGCACCGCCCGCATCGCGCTGCTGCACTACTTCGACGGCGAGAAGCGCTACATCATCGCGCCGAACAAGCTGAAGCAGGGCGACGTCGTCGAGAACGGCGCCGGCGCCGACATCAAGCCCGGCAACAACCTGCCGCTGCGCAACATCCCGACCGGTACGACCATCCACGCCATCGAGCTCAAGCCCGGTGGCGGCGCCAAGATCGCCCGCTCCGCGGGTGCCTCGGTGCAGCTGGTCGCGAAGGACGGGCCGTACGCCCAGCTGCGCATGCCGTCCGGCGAGATCCGCAACGTCGACCTGCGCTGCCGCGCGACGATCGGCGAGGTCGGCAACGCCGAGCAGTCGAACATCAACTGGGGCAAGGCCGGCCGCATGCGCTGGAAGGGCAAGCGCCCCTCCGTCCGTGGTGTCGCGATGAACCCGATCGACCACCCGCACGGTGGTGGTGAGGGCAAGACGTCCGGTGGTCGTCACCCGGTGAGCCCCTGGGGCCAGCCGGAGGGCCGCACGCGTCGTCCCAACAAGCCGAGCGACAAGCTCATCGTCCGTCGCCGCCGCACCGGCAAGAAGCGCTGATAGGGAGCCTCGAGAATGCCTCGCAGCCTCAAGAAGGGGCCCTTCGTCGACGGGCACCTGCAGAAGAAGGTCGACGCGCAGAACGCGGCCGGCACGAAGAACGTCATCAAGACCTGGTCGCGTCGATCGATGATCACGCCGGACTTCCTGGGTCACACGTTCGCCGTGCACGACGGTCGCAAGCACACGCCGGTGTTCGTGACGGAGTCGATGGTCGGGCACAAGCTCGGCGAGTTCGCCCCGACGCGCACGTTCCGCGGCCACGAGAAGGACGACCGGAAGGGCCGTCGCCGCTGACCCCCGGGTCAGCCAGGCGACTGCCCTGACGGCAGAGACAGAAGGCAGGACAGCAATGGAAGCCAAGGCGAAGGCGCGGTTCGTCCGCGTCACGCCCCAGAAGGCCCGGCGCGTCGTGGACCTCATCCGTGGCAAGCAGGCCGGCGAGGCCGTGTCGACGCTGAAGTTCGCGCCGCAGGCCGCGGGTGAGACGGTCCTCAAGGTCGTCGAGTCCGCGATCGCGAACGCCCGCGAGGGCGCCAAGCGTGCCGGTGAGCGCTTCGACGAGACCAACCTCTACGTCGCCGAGGCGTACGTGGACGAGGGTCCGACGCTCAAGCGGTTCCGCCCCCGGGCACAGGGACGCGCGAGCCAGATCCTCAAGCGCACGAGCCACATCACCGTGGTCGTCGCCGAGCGTGAGACGAAGGGAAGGGCCTGACAGTGGGACAGAAGGTCAACCCGCTCGGGTACCGCCTGGGCATCACGACCGACCACCGTTCGCGGTGGTTCGCCGACTCGACCAAGCCTGGTCAGCGGTACCGCGACTACGTCCGCGAGGACGTCCAGATCCGCAAGCTCATGGCCACGGGCCTCGAGCGTGCCGGCATCGCCAAGGTGGAGATCGAGCGGACGCGTGACCGCGTGCGCGTCGACATCCACACGGCGCGCCCGGGCATCGTCATCGGTCGCCGCGGCGCCGAGGCCGACCGCATCCGCGGCGAGCTCGAGAAGCTCACGGGCAAGCAGGTCCAGCTGAACATCCTCGAGGTCAAGAACGCCGAGATCGAGGCCCAGCTGGTCGCCCAGGGCATCGCCGAGCAGCTGGCGAGCCGTGTGTCCTTCCGTCGTGCGATGCGCAAGGGCATGCAGTCCGCGCAGCGCGCCGGCGCCAAGGGCATCCGGGTGCAGGTCTCCGGCCGCCTCGGCGGCGCGGAGATGAGCCGCACGGAGTTCTACCGCGAGGGCCGCGTGCCCCTGCACACGCTCCGCGCGAACATCGACTACGGCTTCTTCGAGGCCCGCACGACCTTCGGCCGCATCGGCGTGAAGGTCTGGGTCTACAAGGGCGACATGACCGAGCGTGAGTTCGCTCGCGAGCAGGCCACCCAGGCGCCGCGTCAGAACCGTGGTCCGCGTGCGGACCGTGGCGACCGTGGCGGCGACCGTGGCCCGCGCGGCGGCGGCCGTCGGAACGAGCGGACCGAGGCCCCGGCCGAGGCGACCGCTGCTCCGGCTGCGGCCACCGGCGAGGCGACCGCTCCTGAGACCGGAACGGAGGCCTGAGCCGTGCTGATCCCGCGCCGGCTGAAGCACCGCAAGCAGCACCACCCCGGGCGCTCCGGCGCCGCCACGGGTGGCACCGCGATCGCGTTCGGTGAGTTCGGCATCCAGGCTCTCGAGCCTGCGTACGTGACGAACCGCCAGATCGAGGCTGCTCGTATCGCCATGACCCGCCACATCAAGCGTGGCGGAAAGGTCTGGATCAACATCTACCCGGACCGTCCGCTGACGAAGAAGCCTGCCGAGACCCGCATGGGTTCCGGTAAGGGTTCGCCCGAGTGGTGGATCGCCAACGTCAAGCCGGGTCGAGTGATGTTCGAGCTCGCCGGCGTCCCGGAGCCCCTGGCTCGCGAGGCCATGCGCCGCGCGCAGCACAAGCTCCCGATGAAGACCCGTTTCGTGGTTCGCGAGGGTGGTAACTGATGGCTATCGGCACCAAGGACCTGGCTCCTTCCGAGCTGGACGCCTTTGACGACGAGCGCCTCGTGGCCGAGCTGAAGAAGGCCAAGGAGGAGCTGTTCAACCTGCGGTTCCAGTCGGCCACCGGCCAGCTCGAGAGCCACGGGCGCCTCAAGGCCGTGCGTCGTGACATCGCGCGGATCTACACGATCCTGCGCGAGCGCGAGCTCGGCATCCGGACCGCCCCCACGGCGAGCGAGTGAGGACTCGATGAGCGAGAACACCAACGAGACCACCACCGCCCTGGCGGAGAGCCGCGCGTACCGCAAGACGCGCCGTGGCTACGTGGTCAGCGACAAGATGGACAAGACCGTCGTGGTCGAGGTCGAGGACCGGGTCAAGCACCCGCTCTACGGCAAGGTCATCCGGCGGACCAGCAAGGTCAAGGCGCACGACGAGGCCAGCTCGGCCGGCGTCGGTGACCTGGTCCTCATCATGGAGACCCGCCCGCTGTCCGCCACCAAGCGGTGGCGCGTGGTCGAGATCCTCGAGAAGGCGAAGTAAGGCTCGCGCCTCCTCACCACATATCCGTTCGGCCAGGCTCGCCCTCGTGCGAGAACCGGCAGACGACAGGAGTTCTGTAGATGATTCAGCAGGAGTCGCGACTGCGGGTCGCCGACAACACGGGCGCGAAGGAAATCCTTTGCATCCGCGTTCTCGGTGGCTCCGGCCGTCGCTACGCCGGTATCGGTGACGTCATCGTCGCCACCGTCAAGGACGCGATCCCGGGCGGCAACGTCAAGAGGGGCGACGTCGTCAAGGCGGTCGTCGTGCGCACCCGCAAGGAGCGTCGGCGCGTCGACGGCTCGTACATCAAGTTCGACGAGAACGCCGCGGTGATCCTCAAGAACGACGGCGAGCCCCGTGGGACCCGCATCTTCGGCCCCGTGGGCCGCGAGCTGCGCGACAAGAAGTTCATGAAGATCATCTCGCTGGCTCCGGAGGTGCTCTGAACATGGCGAAGATCAAGAAGGGCGACCTGGTGGTCGTCATCTCCGGCTCCCGCAAGGACCGGGGCAAGCAGGGGCGCGTCCTCGAGGTGCTCGCCGAGCGGGACCGCGTCCTGGTCGAGGGCATCCACCGCGTCACGAAGCACACCAAGGCGGGCCAGTCGCAGCGCGGCACCCGCACCGGTGGCATCGAGACGGTCGAGGCGCCCATCCACGTCAGCAACGTGATGCTGGTGGACCCGGAGACCAAGCGTGGCACCCGGGTCGGCTACCGCACCGAGCAGGTCGAGCGCGACGGCCGGACCCGCACCGTGCGCGTCCGCGTCGCCAAGCGTTCCGGTAAGGACATCTGATGACCGTCATCGACGAGAACCGGACCTACCCGATGCCGCGCCTGAAGGTGCGGTACAACGAGGTCATCCGTGGCGCGCTCCGCGAGGAGTTCGAGCACGGCAACGTGAACCAGGTCGCACGCCTGGTGAAGGTCGTCGTGAACATGGGCGTCGGCGACGCGGCCAAGGACTCGAAGCTGATCGAGGGCGCCATCCGCGACCTCCAGCTCATCACGGGTCAGAAGCCGCAGGTCACCAAGGCCCGCAAGTCGATCGCCCAGTTCAAGCTGCGTGAGGGCATGCCGATCGGCGCGCACGTCACGCTGCGCGGCGACCGTGCCTGGGAGTTCCTGGACCGCCTGCTGTCGACCGCTCTCCCGCGCATCCGCGACTTCCGCGGGCTGTCGCCGAAGCAGTTCGACGGCCACGGCAACTACACGTTCGGTCTGACCGAGCAGTCGATGTTCCACGAGATCGACCAGGACAAGATCGACCGGGTCCGCGGCATGGACATCACGGTGGTCACGACCGCCACGACCGACGCGGAGGGCCGGGCGCTCCTCAAGCACCTCGGCTTCCCCTTCAAGGAGAACTGACATGGCGAAGACCGCCCTGATCAACAAGGCCGCGGGCAAGCAGAAGTTCGCCGTGCGGGCCTACACCCGGTGCCAGCGGTGCGGTCGTCCGCACTCGGTGTACCGCAAGTTCGGCCTGTGCCGGATCTGCGTGCGCGAGATGGCCCACGCGGGTCAGCTCCCCGGCGTGACCAAGAGCAGCTGGTAAACAACGACGTCGCAGGTCCGCGGTCGCTCGCCCCTCGGGGCGGGCGCCGCGGAAACCACGGTGAGGAAGGGCGATAGCCCCCATGACGATGACCGACCCGATCGCAGACCTCCTGACGCGTCTGCGTAACGCGAACTCGGCGCACCACGACACGGTGACCATCCCGTACTCGAAGCTGAAGTCGCACATCGCGGAGATCCTGCAGGCCGAGGGATACATCTCCGGCTGGACCGTCGAGGACGCCCGCGTGGGCAAGAACCTCGTGGTCGAGCTGAAGTACGGCCCGAGCCGCGAGCGTGCGCTCGCCGGCATCAAGCGCGTGTCCAAGCCCGGTCTCCGGGTGTACGCGAAGTCGACCAACCTGCCGAAGGTCCTCGGCGGCCTGGGCGTGGCGATCCTGTCCACGTCCTCGGGTCTCCTGACGGACAAGCAGGCCGCCAAGAAGGGCGTGGGTGGGGAAGTCCTCGCCTACGTCTGGTAAGTCCGAGACGGAAAGGAGCTAGCCAATGTCTCGTATCGGCAGAATCCCCGTCCCGGTCCCGGCCGGCGTGGATGTCAACATCAACGGCAACATCGTGACGGTGAAGGGCCCCAAGGGCACCCTCACGCACACGGTCGCGTCCCCCATCGAGGTCGCTCGCGACGACGAGGGGGCCCTCGTGGTCACCCGTCCGAACGACGAGCGCCTCTCGCGGTCGCTGCACGGCCTGACCCGCACCCTCCTGGCCAACCTCGTCACCGGCGTCACCGCCGGCTACGAGAAGAAGCTGGAGATCGTCGGCACCGGTTACCGCGTCGCGGCGAAGGGTGACACGCTCGAGTTCGCGCTCGGGTTCAGCCACCCCGTGTCCGTCACGCCGCCCGCCGGCATCACCTTCGCGGTCGAGAGCCCCACCAAGTTCTCGGTGGCCGGCATCGACAAGCAGCAGGTGGGCGAGGTCGCCGCCAACATCCGCAAGATCCGCAAGCCCGAGCCCTACAAGGGCAAGGGCGTGCGTTACGCGGGCGAGAACGTCCGCCGCAAGGTCGGAAAGGCTGGTAAGTAGCCATGGCGATCACGGTTATGGGCAAGGGCAAGTTCAAGGCCCGCAAGCGCCGCCACCTGCGGCTGCGCAAGAAGGTCGCCGGCACCGCCGCGCGTCCCCGTCTGGTCGTCACCCGGTCGAACCGCAACCTCGTGGCGCAGGTCGTCGACGACGCCGTGGGTCGCACGCTGGTCTCCGCGTCCACCCTCGAGGTGGACCTGCGGGCCGCGGACGGCGACAAGTCCGCCAAGGCGCGTCGCGTCGGCGAGCTGATCGCCGAGCGCGCGAAGGCCGCCGGTATCGACGCGGTGGTCTTCGACCGCGGCGGCAACAAGTACCACGGCCGGGTGGCCGCGGTCGCCGACGCCGCCCGCGAAGGCGGTCTGGCGCTGTGACGACGACCATCCCCGCACGGAAGAAGAGGATCCACTGATGGCTGCTCCTCAGCGCAGCAACACGGGCGAGCTGCCCCAGGGCCAGGGTGGCGGTGACCGTCGCGACGGCGGTCGTCGCGACGGCGGCCGCCGGGGCGACGCCGCGGAGAAGAGCGCGTTCCTCGAGCGCGTCGTCTCCATCAACCGCGTGGCCAAGGTCGTCAAGGGCGGCCGCCGCTTCAGCTTCACCGCCCTGGTCGTCGTCGGCGACGGCGACGGCACGGTCGGTGTCGGCTACGGCAAGGCCAAGGAGGTGCCCGCGGCGATCGCCAAGGGTGTCGAGGAGGCGAAGAAGAACTTCTTCCGCGTCCCCCGCATCCAGGGCACCATCCCGCACCCCATCCAGGGTGAGGCCGCTGCCGGTGTCGTCTTCCTGCGTCCCGCGTCGCCGGGTACCGGTGTGATCGCCGGTGGTCCGGTGCGTGCGGTGCTCGAGTGCGCCGGCGTCCACGACATCCTGTCCAAGTCCCTGGGCTCCTCCAACGCCATCAACATCGTGCACGCCACGGTGGCGGCGCTGCAGGGCCTCGAGGAGCCGGCTGCTGTCGCCGCGCGTCGCGGTCTGCCGCTCGAGCACGTCGCTCCGGCGCCGCTGCTGCGTGCGCAGGCTGCCGGCATCGCGGCGAAGACCGAGAAGGTGGGTGCCTGATGGCTCGCCTGAAGGTGACCCAGACCAAGTCCGCCATCGGCGGCAAGCAGAACCAGCGCGACACGCTGCGCACCCTGGGCCTCAAGCGGATCGGCGACGTCGTCGTCAAGGAGGACCGTCCCGAGATCCGCGGCATGGTCAAGACGGTGACGCACCTGGTCGCAGTCGAGGAGGTGGAGTGACGATGGCAGAGGACAAGGACACTGCCAAGGTCGACGGCACCGCGGCTCCGAAGGCGACCAAGGCGAAGGCCTCGAAGGCGGCGACCACCGAGTCGTCCGCCGCCGAGAAGCCGGCTGCCAAGAAGCCGGCCGCCCGCACGACCAAGGCCAAGGCCGAGGCCGCCGCGGCGGAGGAGAAGCCCGCTGCGAAGGCCAAGGCTCCGGCCAAGGCCGAGTCGAAGGCTGCTGCGCCGAAGGCCGACAAGGCCGAGGCGAAGGCCCAGACCGGCGCCGGTGGCACCCTCAAGGTGCACCACCTGCGTCCGGCCCCCGGCGCCAAGACCGCCAAGACCCGCGTGGGTCGTGGTGAGGCGTCGAAGGGCAAGACGGCCGGTCGTGGTACCAAGGGCACCAAGGCCCGGTACCAGGTGCCGACGCGCTTCGAGGGTGGGCAGATGCCGCTGCACATGCGGCTGCCCAAGCTCCGCGGCTTCAAGAACCCGTTCCGGGTCGAGTACCAGGTCGTGAACCTGGACAAGCTGTCGGCGCTGTACCCCGACGGCGGCGACGTCACCGTCGCCGACCTCGTGGCCAAGGGTGCCGTCCGCAAGGGCGCCCCGGTCAAGGTGCTCGGGACCGGCGAGCTCACGGTGCAGGTGGCCGTGGCCGTCGACGCGTACTCCGGCTCCGCCAAGGAGAAGATCCTGGCGGCCGGCGGCAGCGTCGCGCAGGACTGATCCCAGCGACACGGGGTCGGCGAGGGCGTCCACGCCCCCGCCGGCCCCGTTTCGTCTTCACCGGACCTCGTGACGGGAGTCCGGACGCCCCGTGCGACCCGGCACGGGACGATGTTCACCCGCGGACCGAAGTCCGTTAGGGTTCACCGCGGCGTCGGGCGGACCCGCCCACCACCGTGAGGCCGGGAGCCGCAGTCACCGGCCGGTCAGACGACATCCCGCTTCGGCGGAGCAGGAGGACACGTGCTCAGCGCATTCGTGCGGGCGTTCAGGACCCCGGACCTGCGGCGCAAGCTGCTGTTCACCATCGGCATCATGGTGGTGTTCCGGATCGGCTCGTTCTTGCCGACCCCCGGCGTGTCCTACCCCAACGTCCAGGTCTGCATCGACCAGAGCCAGTCGAACTCGCTGCTGGGTCTCGTGAACCTGTTCAGCGGCGGCGCGCTGCTGCAGCTGTCGGTGTTCGCGCTCGGGATCATGCCGTACATCACGGCGAGCATCATCATCCAGCTGCTGCGCGTGGTGATCCCCAAGTTCGAGGCCCTGCACAAGGAGGGCCAGTCCGGCACCGCGAAGCTCACGCAGTACACGCGGTACCTGACGATCGGCCTGGCCGTCCTGCAGTCGACGACCGTCATCATCACGGCCCGCAACGGGCAGCTGTTCCAGGGCTGCACCGTGGACGTGATCCCCGACGGCGGGATCGTCACGACGCTCATCATGATCGTCACGATGACCGCCGGTACCGGCCTCATCATGTGGCTGGGCGAGCTCATCACCGAGCGCGGCGTCGGCAACGGCATGTCGCTGCTCATCTTCACCTCGATCGCCGCGTCCTTCCCGGGTGCGATGTGGTCGATCGCGGGCGGCTCGGGCGGCATCGGCGCCTTCCTCGTCGTCATGGCGATCATCGTGCTGGTCATCGCGCTCGTCGTGTTCGTCGAGCAGTCCCAGCGCCGCATCCCCGTGCAGTACGCGAAGCGCATGGTCGGCCGCCGCACCTACGGCGGGTCGTCGACCTACATCCCGATCAAGATCAACATGGCGGGCGTCATCCCGGTCATCTTCGCCTCGTCGCTGCTGCAGGTGCCGGCGCTGCTGGCCGGGTTCGGCGACCAGACGGCGGACTGGAAGCAGTGGGTCGCGGTCAACGTCGCCGACCCGGGCGCGCCCCTGCACATCGCGATCTACGTCGTGCTGATCATCTTCTTCTGCTAC
The DNA here is from genome assembly GCF_056868065.1 of Cellulomonas sp. KU4C. Classification (NCBI taxonomy): domain Bacteria; kingdom Bacillati; phylum Actinomycetota; class Actinomycetes; order Micrococcales; family Cellulomonadaceae; genus Cellulomonas; species Cellulomonas sp. KU4C. The sequence continues at coordinate 1,894,971 of NZ_CP200322.1, forward strand.
TTCTACACGGCCATCACGTTCAACCCGGACGAGGTGGCGGACAACATGAAGCGCTACGGCGGCTTCATCCCCGGCATCCGCGCCGGGCGTCCCACGGCCGAGTACCTGGACTACGTGATCACCCGCATCACGGCGCCCGGGTCGATCTACCTGGCCCTGGTCGCGCTGATCCCGACGATCGCGTTCATCATGCTCGGCGTGGGGACCAACATCCCCTTCGGCGGCTCCTCGATCCTCATCGTGGTGGGCGTCGGCCTCGAGACCGTGAAGCAGATCCAGTCGCAGCTCGAGCAGCGGCACTACGAAGGGTTCCTGCGATGAGCTCCACCGCCCGCCTCGTCCTCCTCGGCCCTCCCGGGGCCGGCAAGGGCACCCAGGCCGCGCGCCTGGCCGAGCAGCTGGGCGTCCCGGCGATCTCGACCGGCGACATCTTCCGCGCCAACATCAAGGGCGGCACGGAGCTGGGCAGGAAGGTCCAGGAGTACACGTCCCGCGGTGCCCTGGTGCCCGACGAGGTCACGAACGAGATGGTCCGCGACCGGCTCGCGCAGCCCGACGCCGCGCAGGGCTTCCTGCTCGACGGCTACCCGCGCAACGTGGCCCAGGTCGCGGAGCTGGAGCGGATCCTCGAGGAGACCGGCCGCACGCTGGACGCCGCGCTCGAGATCACCGCGGACGCGGACGTCGTGGTCGAGCGCCTGCTCAAGCGCGCCCAGATCGAGGGCCGCGAGGACGACACGGAGTCCGTGATCCGCCACCGGCTCGACGTCTACGCCGAGCAGACCGCGCCGATCTCCGACGTGTACGCCGAGCGCGACCTGCTGGTGCAGGTCGACGGCATCGGTGCGGTCGACGAGGTGACCGAGCGGCTGCTCGCGGCCCTCGCGTCGCACGTCGGCTGACGCGCCGCGAGCGAGGGAGACCCCCGTGTTCGGACGTGACCGCGTCGAGCTGAAGACCCCCGAGCAGGTGCTGCTCATGCGGCGCGCCGGGCTGGTCGTCGCCGACGCCCTGGCGGCGGCCCGCGCGGCCGCCGTGCCCGGTGCGACCACCGCCGACCTCGACGCGGTCGCCGCGCGGGTCATCGCGGACGCCGGCGCGCAGCCGTCGTTCCTCGGCTACCACGACTACCCGGCGACGATCTGCGTGTCGGTGAACGACGAGGTCGTGCACGGCATCCCGTCGGCCCGCGTGCTGCGGCCCGGGGACGTCGTGTCGATCGACTGCGGCGCGATCGTCGAGGGCTGGCACGGCGACTCGGCGCTGACCGTGGTGCTGCCGGAGGCGGACCCCGCCGACGTCCAGCTGTCCGCGGTCACCGAGCGGGCGATGTGGGACGGCATCGCCGCCCTCGCGTCCGGCGCGGGGCTGGCGGACCGGCTGGGTGTCGTGGGCGAGGCCGTCGAGCAGGCCGTCGAGGCGGCCGCGGCGGACGGCGGCCGGCAGCTCGGCATCGTGCAGGACTACGTCGGGCACGGCATCGGCTCGGCCATGCACCAGCCGCCCGACGTCCTGAACTACCGGACGCGCGAGCGCGGCATCCGGCTGAAGCCCGGCATGTGCCTGGCGATCGAGCCGATGATCACCCGCGGCGACCCCGCGACGGACGTCCTCGACGACGACTGGACCGTGGTGACCGGCGACGGTTCCCGGGCCGCGCACTGGGAGCACTCGGTCGCGCTGCACGAGGGCGGGATCTGGGTGCTCACGGCCGTCGACGGCGGCGCGGCGGAGCTCGCCGCCCGCGGGGTCGCGGTCGCTCCGCTCGCCTGAGCCGCGCGGCGCGCCCGGGGGAGCCCGGGGGACCGGTTTCGCCCGTGCGGTGGTATGGCGTATGCTCGTCCGTTGGGTGTGCGCCCAGTCGTCGCCGCACGTCCCGCCTCCGCCACGACCGTCCCGACGGTCGACCGGAGCGGGCGGTGCACGGCGACCGGACCAGCGGGCACCACGCCACGTGAGTCACCGGCCGGTCGTGCCGGACGGCGCCGCGCGTGGGTCGGAAGTTCAGGACAAGAGTTAGCGGAGGACATGGCGAAGAAGGACGGTGTCATCGAGATCGAGGGCAGCGTGATCGAGGCTCTGCCGAACGCGATGTTCCGCGTGGAGCTGACCAACGGTCACAAGGTGCTCGCCCACATCTCGGGCAAGATGCGCCAGCACTACATCCGGATCCTCCCGGAGGACCGGGTGGTGGTGAAGCTGAGCCCGTACGACCTGTCCCGCGGGCGCATCGTCTACCGCTACAAGTAAATCGACCGAACGAGCATCGCCGTCAGCACGCGTCTTCCCTCGCCCCGGCGACGGGAGACGGGGGCGTTCGGCGGCGGAGGAACAGGCCATGAAGGTCAAGCCCAGCGTCAAGAAGATCTGCGACAAGTGCAAGGTGATCCGCCGGCACGGTCGCGTCCAGGTGATCTGCGAGAACCTGCGCCACAAGCAGCGCCAGGGCTGAGCACGCGAGCCCTGCCGCTCGGCCCAGGCTGAGCAGCACCCCGGTCGCCCCCTGAACCCAGGGGAGGACCACCAGCGCACCGCCGAACCGGCGACGCACCCGCACGACGGGACGTGACCGGTGAACCCCTGGCTCGGAGGCCGGGGCCCGCTGCCAGGCGGGAGGACGGTGCGGCAGACCTCCGAACGAAGTACAGGAGCCGGAAGGCACATGGCACGTCTTGTCGGCGTCGACCTCCCCCGCGAGAAGCGGCTCGAGATCGCGCTCACCTACATCTACGGCGTCGGCCGTACCCGCGCCCAGCAGACGCTGGCCGCGACGGGCATCAGCCCGGACGTCCGGGTCAAGGACCTGGACGACTCCCAGCTCGTCACGCTGCGTGACTACCTCGAGGGCAACTACAAGCTCGAGGGTGACCTGCGACGCGAGGTCGCCGCGGACATCCGCCGCAAGGTCGAGATCGGCAGCTACGAGGGTCTGCGTCACCGCCGCGGGCTCCCCGTGCGCGGACAGCGCACGAAGACCAACGCGCGTACCCGCAAGGGCCCGAAGCGCACCGTCGCCGGCAAGAAGAAGGCCGGCCGGAAGTAGCCCGGGACCGGCCCGCCGCCCCTGCGCCCTCACGGACGCGACGGCCGGGCCGACTCGGACGCACCGACCTCACTGAGCAGCAGCGAAAGAGAACGAGCAGATGCCTCCCAAGACCCGCAGTTCCGTGCGCAAGCCGCGCCGCAAGGAGAAGAAGAACGTCTCCCACGGCCAGGCGCACATCAAGAGCACCTTCAACAACACGATCGTCTCGATCACCGACCCGAGCGGCGCCGTGATCTCCTGGGCGTCCGGCGGCGACGTGGGCTTCAAGGGCTCGCGCAAGTCGACCCCCTACGCCGCGGGCATGGCCGCCGAGGCCGCCGCGCGCAAGGCGCAGGAGCACGGCATGAAGAAGGTCGACGTCTTCGTCAAGGGCCCCGGCTCGGGCCGCGAGACGGCGATCCGGTCGCTGCAGTCCGCCGGCCTCGAGGTCGGCTCGATCCAGGACGTGACCCCCCAGGCGCACAACGGCTGCCGTCCGCCGAAGCGCCGCCGGGTCTGATCGCCCGATCCGTCGCCGGGCCGTCGCGGGCGCAGGGGAGACCTTGCGCCCGCGACGGTGCCGGCCGGTCGTGCGGGTAGACCGAGACCCGTCCGCCCACAGAGTCACCTGCGCTGCGTCATATGGCGGACGCACGCTGAGAGGAACCCCGAAGTGCTCATCGCACAGCGCCCCACCCTGACCGAAGAGGTCATCTCGGAGTACCGGTCGCGGTTCTCCATCGAGCCGCTCGAGCCCGGCTTCGGCTACACGCTCGGCAACTCCCTGCGCCGGACCCTGCTGTCGTCCATCCCGGGCGCGGCCGTGACGAGCATCCGGATCGACGGCGTGCTCCACGAGTTCAGCACGGTGCCGGGCGTCAAGGAGGACGTCACCGAGATCATCCTCAACATCAAGAACCTCGTCGTCTCCTCGGAGAACGACGAGCCCGTCGTGATGTACCTGCGCAAGCAGGGTGCGGGTGACGTGACCGCCGCGGACATCGTGCCGCCGGCCGGCGTGGAGGTCCACAACACGGACCTGCACCTCGCCACGCTGAACGAGAAGGGCAAGCTCGAGATCGAGCTGACCGTCGAGCGCGGCCGTGGCTACGTGTCGGCCAACCAGAACAAGTCCTACGAGGCCGAGATCGGCCGCATCCCGGTCGACTCGATCTACTCGCCGGTCCTCAAGGTGACCTACAAGGTCGAGGCGACGCGTGTCGAGCAGCGGACCGACTTCGACAAGCTCATCGTCGACGTCGAGACCAAGCCGGCCATCAGCCCGCGTGACGCGCTCGCCTCGGCGGGCAAGACCCTGGTCGAGCTGTTCGGCCTGGCGCGCGAGCTGAACGTCGAGGCCGAGGGCATCGAGATCGGTCCGTCGCCGACGGACGCGGCGCTGGCCGCGGACCTGGCGCTGCCGATCGAGGACCTGCAGCTGACCATCCGGTCGTACAACTGCCTCAAGCGCGAGGGCATCCACTCGGTGGGCGAGCTCGTGGCGCGTTCCGAGGCCGACCTGCTCGACATCCGCAACTTCGGTGCGAAGTCGATCACCGAGGTCAAGGAGAAGCTGGCCGAGCTCAACCTGTCCCTGAAGGACAGCCCGCTCGACTTCGACCCGAGCGCCGCCGCGTACTACGACGGCGACGAGGGCGACTTCACCGAGGACGAGCAGTACTGACGCCGGGGAGGCGGCGCTCGCCTGACGCGCGCCGCCAGCCCATCACTGGAACCAAGGAGTAAAGACCATGCCTACGCCCACCAAGGGTCCCCGGCTCGGTGGCGGCCCGGCGCACGAGCGGCTGATCCTGGCCAACCTGGCCACGGCGCTGTTCGAGCACAAGCGCATCACGACGACGGAGGCCAAGGCCAAGCGCCTGCGCCCCCTCGCCGAGCGCCTCGTCACCTTCGCCAAGCGCGGTGACCTGCACGCCCGCCGCCGCGTCATGACCGTCATCCGCGACAAGTCGGTCGTCCACGAGCTGTTCGTGGAGATCGCCCCGCAGGTGGCCGAGCGCCAGGGTGGCTACACCCGCATCACGAAGATCGGCCCCCGCAAGGGCGACAACGCGCCGATGGCCGTGATCGAGCTCGTGCTCGAGCCCGTCTCGCCGAAGCAGGCCGTCGTCCGCGAGGCCACCAAGGCCACCGCGAAGGCCGCGCCGAAGAAGGTCGAGGAGGCGCCCGCCGCCGACGAGACCGTCGAGGAGACCACCGGGGCCCCGGCCGAGGAGTCCGCCGAGACCACCGAGGCCGACAAGGCCTGATCCACCGGTCGCACCGACAGGGCCCGGACCGCGAGCACCCGCTCGCGGTCCGGGCCCTGTCGCGTGCGTGCCGCGTTAGCGTCGGGGGATGAGCGTCCCCGTCGTGCTCGTGCACGGGCTGCGCACCTCCCGCACGATGTGGCGCGCCCAGGTCGCCGCGCTGGCGGACTACGGGCACCCGGCGCTCGCGATCGACCTGCCGGGGCACGGTGCCCGCCGGGGCGAGCGGTTCACGCTGGCCGGCGCCGTCGACGCGGTGGCGGCGGGCGTGGACGCCGTCGGTGGTCGCGCGCTGGTGGTCGGCCTGTCGCTCGGCGGCTACACGGCGATCGCGCACGCCGCCCGGCACCCGGAGCAGGTCGCGGGCCTGTTGGCGGCGTCGTGCAGCACGCGGCCGCTGCCCGCCCTGGTGGGCGGCTGGTCGGTGCTCGCCCGGGGGATCGCGCGGCTCCCGGACGCGGGGGCGGGGCTGAACCAGCAGATGGTCGACCGGGTGCTGTCGGCCGAGGCGGCGCGCGACGTCGCGGCGGGCGGGTTCGCGCTGGACGTCGTCGACGACGTGCTGCGGGAGATGCGCGCCGCCGACCCGCTGGGGGACCTGGCGCGGGTCGAGGTGCCGGTGTGGTTGGTCAACGGGCGGTTCGACCACTTCCGGGGCGAGGAGCGCCGGTTCCTGCGGGTGTGCCGGGACGGGCGCCTGGTGGTCGTGCCCGGGGCGACGCACCTGGTGTCGCTGACCGCGCCGGTGCGGTTCACGCGGGTGCTGCTGGACGTGGTCGACGCGGTCGAGGCGGCCCCCGCGCCCCCGGCCCGCTAGACCCCGAGCTGCCAGGCCCGGACGCCGCCGACGATGCCCGCCTGGTTCGGCACCACGACGACGTCGTCGCCGAGCCGCGCGAGCACCTGCGGCGTGATCTGCCGGGAGTTGCCGCCGCCGAGGTACAGCCGGTCCCAGAGCACCACCGGGCGCAGCCCCTCGACGACCTGGCGCACCCGCCGGGACCAGAGCGCGTCCCCGAGCCGGGCCCGCTGGATCTGCCCGATGTACTCGTCGTACGTGGTGCTGCGCCGCACGGGCGCGTGCGACCACTCCAGGTGCGGGGCGACGCGGCCGCCGTCGAACAGGGCCGACCCGAGCCCGGTCCCCAGCGTGAGCACCAGCTCGACGCCCGTGCCGGACACGACGCCGGCGCCGTGCACCTCGGCGTCGTTGAGCACCAGGGTCGGGACCGCGAACCGCTGCTCCACCGCGGCCCGGATGTCGAAGCCCGCCCACGCCGCGACGAGCTCCGGGTCGACCCGGGTGTGCGGGCCCGAGCGCGTCACGTAGTGCGGGGTGGCCACGACGACGCCGTGCCGGATCATCCCCGGCATGCCGACCGTGGCGCGCTGGAAGGCCGGGAGCCGGCCGGCGATGTCCGCGATGGTGTCGACGAGCCGCTCGGGCGGGAGCGGGTACGGCGTGGGGACGCGCAGCGCAGGGGCGTGCAGCGTGCCGGACGCGTCGAGCACGGAGGCCTTGACGCCCCCGCCCCCGCAGTCGACGGCGAGCGTGTACGGGGTGGACGGGGGCACGGGCACCCGACCACCGTAGAGCAGCGCCGGACGACTGCACGCCGCCCCGTAGGCTCGGGGGCGTGCACGACCAGTCCCACGCCGCAGCCCGACCGCTCGACCGCGACGTCCGCCCCACCGAGGTGCTGGACCGCGCGACCGCCGTCCTCGTCGCCCAGGCCGCGGGTGACGCGCTGGGCGTCCCGTACGAGTTCGCCCGCCCGCCCGGCGCCGCCGAGCTGCCCGAGATGCGCGGCGGCGGCCTCGGCCCCTACGCCCCGGGGGAGTGGAGCGACGACACCCAGATGTCGGTGTGCGTCGCGTGGGTCGCCGCGCGCGGCGGCGGTCTGGCGTCCGAGGAGGAGCTCGACGACGTCGCCGCCCGGTTCGAGGCGTGGCGCACCGGTGGCGCCACCGACGTCGGGACCCAGACGGCCGCCGTGCTCGGGTCGGCGTCCCGACGTGCCGGGCGTCCGGCGGAGCGCCTGCGCGCCGCCGCCGCGGAGCTGCACGCGACCACCGGTCGGACCGCGGGCAACGGCGCCCTGATGCGCACCGGGGTCGTCGGCCTGGTCGCGCTGGACGACCGGTGGGCGACCGCGCGCGCGGCACGGGCCGTCGCGGAGCTGACCCACCCGGACCCGCTCGCGGGCGACGCGTGCGTGCTGTGGTCGGAGGCGATCCGGGTCGCGGTGACCGAGGCGCGCCTCGACGTCCGCGCCGGCCTCGACCTGCTGCCCCCCGAGCGCCGCGCCGCGTGGTCCGGGTGGGTCGACGACGCCGAGCGCCCCGAGCCCGCGACCGACCTGACCGGCAACGGGTTCACGGTCACCGCGCTCCAGGCGGCCTGGCACGCGATCACGGTGCAGCCCCCGCTGCCCGACGGGGTAGCCCTGCCCGGTCAGGTGCACCTGCCCCTCGCGCTCGCGGCCGCCGTGCGGATCGGGCAGGACACGGACACCGTGGCGGCGATCGCGGGCGCGCTGCTCGGCGCGCGGTACGGCACCGCGGCGGTGCCCGCGACCTGGGCGACCGCGGTGCACGGCTGGCCGGGGATGCGGGCCCGGCGCCTGGGTGCGCTGGCCCGGGTGACGGCCCAGGGCGGTCCGGGGGTCCCCGGCACGCCGGGGCAGCAGGCCTGCCCGCTGTGCGGCACGCGCGAGCGGCTCGTGGAGCGCTACCCGGACCACGTCTGCTCCTGGTGCGCGCACGGGGTCACCGACCGCGCCGGGCGGCCCGTGCGGCTGTTCAACGCGTCGATGAGCGGAGGGTTCACCGCCCAGTACGAGGACGGCACGACCGCCGCCGACGAGGTGCTCGCGGGCCGTGTCTGGGTGGACGGCGTCGAGCTGCACGCGCAGGAGGCCCGGTTCGGCGGCACGGTCGTGGTGCTGCCCGCCGGGACGGTGGCGGACCCGACGGCGGTGCGGCCGTGACCGCGCAGGTCCGCGTCCGCGTCGACCTCCGGTACGACGGGACGGAGTTCGCCGGGTGGGCGCGGCAGCCCGGGCTGCGCACGGTGCAGGGGGTCGTCGAGGACGGCCTGGGCGTCGTGCTGCGGGCGGCGCACCGGGGTGAGGGGCCGCCGCGGGTCACCGTCGCAGGCCGGACGGACGCGGGCGTGCACGCGCGCGGCCAGGTGCTGCACGTCGACGTGCCGTCCGAGGCGTGGGCGGCGCTGCCGGGGCGGTCCGACCGCGGGCCGGAGGAGTCGCTGGTGACCCGCCTCGCCGGGGTGCTGCCCGGGGACGTCGTCGCCACCCGCGCGCGCGTCGTGACCGAGGACTTCGACGCGCGGTTCTCCGCGCTGGCCCGGCGGTACGTCTACCGGATCTGCGACGACCCGCGGCTGCGCGACCCGCTGCGGCGCCACCACGTGCTGTTCACCCGGCGCCCGCTGGACGCCGCGGCGATGCACGAGGGCGCGGCGCGGGTGCTCGGGCGGCACGACTTCGCGGCCTACTGCAAGCCCCGGCCGGGCGCGACGACGATCCGGACCCTCGACGAGCTCACGTGGGAGCGGCCGTCGGACGGGCCGGACGCGGGGCTCGTCGTCGCGACGGTCCGCGCCGACGCGTTCTGCCACAGCATGGTCCGCGCCCTGGTCGGCGCGAGCATCGCGGTGGGGGAGGGACGCCGTGGGGTGGACTGGCCCGCGGAGCTGCTGGTCGGCGGGCGCCGCGACCCGTCGGGCACCGTCGTCGCGGCCCACGGTCTCACCCTGGAGGAGGTCGTCTACCCGCCGGACGCCGACCTCGCCGCCCGCGCCCGCACCACCCGCGCCCCCCGCGCGCCCCACGACGTCGACCCCCACCCCCTGCGCTGACCCCACCCCCCACCCCCCACCCCCCCGCGCTGACCCCACCGCCGCCAGGGCGCACGAGACACCACGAGGGCGCATCCCGTGGGATGCGCCCTCGTGGTGTCGCCTACGCCCTCGGTGGGGGCGGGCGCGGGGTCAGAGGCGGGGTCAGTCCTCGTCGACGACGTGGACGGCGGCCTCTTCGGCGCTCGCGGCGCCGCCGTCGATGCCGGAGTCGACGGCGAACTGGTCGTTGCCGCCGGCCTCGACCGCGTCGTCGTCCTCGGCGAGGCGGCCGGCGCGGTTCGGGTCGGACTGCTGCGGGGCCTCCCAGACCTCGGGCTCCTCCTGGGCGACGCGCTGGTCGAGCGTCTCGCCGCGGGACTCCTCCCAGGGGGTCTCGCCCCAGTGCGCGGACGCCGGGCGCGGGCGGTCCGGGACGGTGTAGCCCTCGTCGAGGGGGTCGACGCCCCGGTCGGAGAGCGTGTCCTCGCCGGGCAGCTGGTCGGCGTCGCCCTCGGTCCCGGTCGCCGGGTCGGTGCTGGTGGCAGGGGTGTTCTCGGTCATGGCACCGAGCGTGGCACCGCGGGGGCCCGGGTGCCACCGGTGTGCCCCTTTCTCCGTCGCGCGCGGGTATCCGGTTGGGTCCGGCGGGCCCGGCCTGGGACCATCGGCGGCATGGGTCATCTGGAGGCGCACGACGTGCGCTACGTGCTCCCCGACGGTCGGCCGCTGCTGGGCGGGGTCGACCTGCGCGTCGGCGAGGGGCAGCGCACCGCGCTGGTCGGGCCGAACGGCGCGGGCAAGTCCACGCTGCTGCGGATCATCGCCGGCGACGAGCAGCCGCACGAGGGCGCCGTCGTGCGCACCGGCGGGCTCGGCGTGATGCGGCAGGACGTCGGCCGGATCGCGGACGACCGCTCGGTGCGCGACCTCCTGGCGTCGCTCGCGACGGGCGCGGTGGGCGCGGCGGCGCTGGAGCTCACCGCCGCCGAGCTGCTGATGATGGAGGTCGACGACGAGCCGGCCCAGATGCGGTACGCGCAGGCGCTCGCGGACTGGGCGGACGTCGGCGGCTACGAGGTCGAGTCGGACTGGGACCGGGTGACGGACGCGGTGCTGTCCATCCCGTTCGACCAGGCGCAGCACCGGTCGGTGCGGACCCTGTCGGGCGGCGAGCAGAAGCGCCTGGTCCTGGAGGCGCTGCTGCGCGGCCCGCAGGAGGTGCTGCTGCTCGACGAGCCCGACAACGCCCTCGACGTCCCGACCAAGCGGTGGCTGGAGCGCCGGCTGATCGAGAGCCCGAAGACGGTGCTGCTGGTCAGCCACGACCGGGAGCTGCTGTCCCGGGTGCCGACGCACGTGGCGACGCTGGAGCCCGCGCGCGCGGGGGCGACGGTCTGGGTGCACGGCGGCACGTTCGTCAGCTACGCGCAGGCCCGGGACGCGCGGCGCGAGCGGCTCGCGGAGCTCGCGCGCCGCTGGGACGAGGAGCACCAGAAGCTCGTCACCCTGGTCAACACCCTGAAGACGAAGGCGGCGTTCAACGACGGGCTGGCCTCGCGGTACTCCGCGGCGCAGACCCGGCTGCGCAAGTTCGAGGAGGCCGGCCCGCCGGAGGTCGTGGCCCCCGACCAGCAGGTGCGGGTCCGGCTGCGCGGCGGGCGTACCGCGAAGCGCGCGGTCGTCGCCGAGCGGCTGGAGCTCACCGGGCTCATGCGGCCGTTCGACCTCGAGGTCTGGTTCGGCGAGCGGGTGGCCGTGCTGGGGTCGAACGGGTCGGGCAAGTCGCACTTCCTGCGGCTGCTCGCGGCGGGCGGCACCGACCCGCAGCCGGAGCAGGCCCTCGCCGACGGCGAGCTGCCGATCGACCCGGTGCCGCACACCGGTGCGGCGCGGCTGGGCTCGCGCGTCGTGCCCGGGTTCTTCGCGCAGAACCGCCAGCACGCGCAGGACGCGGCGTTCGCGGGCCGGACGCTGCTGGAGATCCTGCACCGCGGCGAGGGCCGCCGGCCGGGGATGGGTCGCGAGCCCGCGAGCAAGGCCCTGGACCGGTACGAGCTGGTGGCGTCCGCGGAGCAGCGGTACGACACGCTCTCCGGCGGGCAGCAGGCGCGGTTCCACATCCTGCTGCTCGAGCTCGGCGGGGCGACGCTGCTGCTGCTCGACGAGCCGACCGACAACCTCGACCTGCACTCGGCGGAGGCGCTGGAGGTCGGGCTCGCGGCGTTCGAGGGCACGGTGCTCGCGGTGACCCACGACCGGTGGTTCGCGCGGGGGTTCGACCGGTTCCTCGTGTTCGGCGCGGACGGGGAGGTCGTCGAGACGCCGGAGCCGGTGTGGGACTCGGGCCGGGTGGTCCGCGCGCGGGGGTGACCGAGGTCGCACCCCGGCGGCAGGGCCGCGCTTTGACCCCCGGTGAGGCGGCGGCTACCCTGGTGAGTCGTTGTGCTTGCAGTCCGCGTCGACCGGTGCGTTCCCATTCACCGGTCCGTGGACGAAGTGCAGACGGTACTCATCGGCTGACCCCGGCTTCTACGGGATTGCCGTGGACACAGTCAGAGACACAGAGAAGGCAACGACCGTGCGCACGTACACCCCGAAGCCCGGCGACATCCAGCGGAACTGGTACGTCATCGACGCGACCGACGTCGTCCTGGGCCGTCTGTCCACCCACGTGGCGACCCTGCTGCGCGGCAAGCACAAGGCGACCTTCGCCCCGCACGTGGACGGTGGCGACTTCGTCATCGTCATCAACGCGGAGAAGGTGGCCCTGACCGGCACCAAGCGGGAGACCAAGCTCGCCTACACCCACTCGGGCTACCCGGGTGGTCTGCGGGCGACCGCGTACTCCGACCTCCTCGAGAAGCACCCCGAGCGTGTGATCGAGAAGGCCGTGCGCGGCATGCTCCCGAAGACCTCGCTGGCCCGCCAGCAGCTCTCCAAGCTCAAGGTCTACGCCGGTGCGGAGCACCCGCACGCCGCCCAGCAGCCCCAGCCCTTCGAGATCACCCAGGTCGCGCAGGGCTGACGCCCGCGAGGACTCCGAGACAGGACGCGAGGACACACCAGTGGCCGAGACCACGGTCGACATCGACCTTGAGGGCGGCGAGACGCCCAGCAGCTACACCTCCGAGAGCAGCGCTCCCGCGGGCCGGGGCCAGAGCCTCACGGCTCCGGGCCAGGCGCTGGGCCGCCGCAAGGAGGCGATCGCCCGCGTGCGCCTGGTGCCCGGCACCGGCCAGTGGAAGATCAACGGCCGCACCCTCGAGGACTACTTCCCGAACAAGGTGCACCAGCAGATCGTCAACTCCCCGCTGAAGCTGGTCGACGTCGAGGGTCGCTTCGACGTCGTCGCCCGCATCAACGGTGGCGGCGTGACCGGCCAGGCCGGTGCGCTGCGCCTGGGCATCGCCCGCGCGCTGAACGCGATCGACGAGGAGCACAACCGTGCGACCCTCAAGAAGGCCGGCTTCCTGACCCGCGACCCCCGCGTCGTGGAGCGCAAGAAGGCTGGTCTCAAGAAGGCCCGCAAGGCTCCGCAGTACTCGAAGCGCTGATCCGCGGATCAGCGTCGACGGCCGACGGCCCCGGGGGTCCGACCCCGGGGCCGTCGGCTGTTCTGTGCCCTGACGGGCACCGCGGCGCGCCACCGACGGCGCGCCGCTGGCAGGATGCTGGGGGCCGCGTGCGCGGCCGACGACGAGGGGGTCCTCGATGGGACGACTGTTCGGCACCGACGGAGTGCGGGGCCTGGCCAACCGGGACGTGACGGCGGAGCTCGCGCTCGACCTGTCCGTCGCCGCGGCGCACGTGCTGGGCTCCCTGGGGGCGTTCGAGGGGCACCGCCCGCGCGCCGTCGTCGGCCGTGACCCCCGCGCCTCGGGCGAGTTCCTCTCCGCCGCCGTCGCGGCGGGCCTGGCGAGCGCGGGCGTGGACGTGCTCAACGTCGGCGTGCTCCCCACCCCCGCCGTCGCGCACCTGACTGGCGCGCTCGACGTCGACCTGGGCGTCGTGCTGTCGGCCTCGCACAACGCCATGCCGGACAACGGCATCAAGTTCCTCGCCAAGGGCGGCCACAAGCTCGACGACGAGCTCGAGGACGCCATCGAGCAGCGCCTGCGCGAGACCTGGGAGCGACCGGTCGGCGCCGCGGTCGGGCGGATCCGCTCGGACACCGGGCGCGCGGGGGAGCAGTACGTCGAGCACCTGGTGTCGACCCTCGGCAACGACCTCACCGGCCTGCGCGTGGCCGTCGACTGCGCGAACGGCGCGGCCAGCGAGGTCGGTCCCGCCGCCCTGCGCGAGGCCGGCGCGGACGTGGTCGTCATCAACGCGTCCCCGGACGGCCGCAACATCAACGAGGCCTGCGGCTCGACGCACCCCGAGCAGCTGCAGGCGGCCGTCGTGGCGTCCGGCGCGGACCTCGGCGTCGCGTTCGACGGCGACGCGGACCGGTGCCTCGCGGTGGACCACACCGGCACCCTGGTCGACGGCGACCAGATCATGGGCGTCCTGGCGCTGGACCTGCGCGAGCGCGGCCTGCTGGCCCACGACACCCTCGTCGTCACCGTCATGAGCAACCTGGGTCTGCGGCTCGCGATGCAGGCGGCCGGCGTGCGGACCGTCGAGACCGGGGTGGGCGACCGCTACGTGCTCGAGGCCATGCGTGCGGGCGGCTTCAACCTGGGCGGCGAGCAGTCCGGCCACGTGATCCTCGCGGACCACGCGACGACCGGGGACGGCACGCTCACCGCGCTGCAGCTCGCGGCGCGCGTCGCCGCCACCGGGCAGAGCCGGCGAGCTCGCCGCGGTCGTCCGCCGGCTCCCGCAGACGCTGGTCAACGTGCCGGGCGTCGACAAGGCGAGGGCGGCCACCGACCAGCCCCTGGCCGACGCGGTCACCGCCGCGGAGACGACGCTCGGCTCCACCGGCCGGGTGCTGCTGCGCCCGTCCGGCACGGAGGCGCTGGTGCGGGTCATGGTCGAGGCCGCCACGCAGGCGGACGCCGACCGCGTCGCCGGCGACCTGGCCGACGTCGTCCGCGCGCGCCTGGCGCTCTGACCGACGTGGCCGCGCCCCAGGCCCGGATGCCCGCCGCGCTCGTCCGGGAGCACGTGCTGCGGCTGGTCGACGCCGCCGCGGCTGACCCGTCCGGCACGGTGCCGATCGTCCAGGCCGGGCACCCCGCGCTGCGGCTGCGGGCCGTGCCGTTCGACGGGCAGGTCGGCGACGACGAGCTCGGGGCGCTGGTCGCGCTGATGCGCCGCACGATGCACGCGGCCCCGGGGGTCGGACTGGCGGCGCCGCAGATCGGGCTGCCGCTGGCCGTCGCCGTGCTGGCCGACCCCGGCGCCGCGGGCACCGAGACGGGCGCCGTGCGCGAGCGGCCCGCGCTGCCGTTCCGCGTGCTGGTGAACCCGCGCTACGAGCCTGTGCCCGACGAGGGCGACGCCCCGCAGCGGGTCGGCTTCTACGAGGGCTGCCTGAGCGTCGTCGGCTACCAGGCGGTCGTGGCGCGGCTGCGCCGGGTGCACCTCACCGGGCACGACCTGGACGGCACCGCCCTGGACGAGGTCCTCGAGGGCTGGCCCGCGCGGATCGTGCAGCACGAGACCGACCACCTGGACGGGACGCTGTACCTGGACCGCGCGGAGCTGCGGTCGCTGTCCGCCACGGACGAGATCGGCGCGCACTGGGCGTCGGAGCCCCGGCCCGCCGAGGCCGCGCGGACGCTGGGGTTCGACCTCGACGCCTGAGCGCCGGGCGTGGCGTGCGTGCGCGCCCACGAGGAGTTCACACGGCCGTCGCCGAAACGCCGTGACCTCTGTCGGTGCCGCGTGGTGCACTGGGCCGACGGCCGGTCCTCCGTGAGGGGGAGGACGCCGGGACGGATGTCGACCCTGGGGGCGATGCTCGCGTGCGAGCCCCCGGACCACGATGGGGGGAGGACCAGGGGCCGATGGGGGGAGTCCCCCATGTCGGGGCCCGTGCCCACCCACCTAGCGTGGAGCCCGGCGGTTCGTCCGGGCCGCCACGACCACCCAGGAGCTGATGTCACGTGCTGCAGGACTGGATCAGCGCCGTCGAGGGCTGGATACCGAGCCTCGCGGAGTCGCTCTGGGTGTACCCCGCGCTGACCCTGCTGGCGACCGTCGACGGGTTCTTCCCGCCCGTGCCGAGCGAGTCCGTCGTGATCGCCCTGGCGTCGCTGTCCGTCGCGCACGGCGAGCCGCACCTCGCGCTGATCGCGCTGGCCGGGGCGGTGGGGGCGTTCGCCGGTGACCAGATCGCCTACACGATCGGCACCCGGGTCGACGTGCACCGGCTGCGGATGTTCCGGTCCCCGCGCGGCCGCAAGGCGCTCGCGTGGGCCGAGCACGCCCTCGCGCACCGCGGGTCGTCGTTCATCCTCGCCGCGCGGTACATCCCCGTGGGGCGTGTGGCGGTCAACATGACGGCGGGCGCGCTGGGCTACCCGCGCAAGCGGTTCGTCGGGCTGACCGGGCTGGCGGCGGTGACCTGGGCGGCGTACGGCACGCTGGTCGGCGCCGGTGCCGGCCTCTGGCTGGCGGACCACCCGGTGATCGCCGTCGTCGCCGGCGTCGTGGTGGGCACCCTCGTCGGCATCGGGATCGACTGGGTGCTGCGCCGGTGGACCGGTCTCGGCCGCGCCGCGTCGGGATCCGCCCCGGAGGGCGAGCCCGTCGTGCTCAGCCGCGCCGCGGCCCCCGCGCCCGCTCCGACCCCCGCGCCGGCACCCGTGGCCGCCGGCGTGTCCTGCGACCCGACCGACTGACCCCGGGTCACGGACCGGCAACGATCGGGTCACACCCGCTAACGATCCGGTCTCACGGCCCGTCCGCGCCCGGACGCGCACCTACGCTCGAGTCCGGGCCACGACGGCGTCGCCCCCAGCGACGGAGGTCGGGCGGTCCGCCCGCCTCCGTCCCGGGCAGGGTCCCGGTCCGGGGCCCGTCCAGGGTCCCGTTCGGCGGGCGACGAGAGGCGACGGGACGATGGCAGCACCGCACGCCCGCGCGCGCACGAGCCGCGCCACCGGCCGGCCCGCCGGTCGTGCCGCGGGCCCGGTCGCGGTGCTCGGCGCGCTCGGCGTCCTCGGCGTGCTGCTGGCCGGCTGCTCCGGCGGCACGCAGGCCGCGGACGAGGCGGCCGACGTCGCGGCGCCCGGGTCGGCGCGCAGCGCGGTGGCCACGGGTGCGGACTGCCTCGCCCCCCAGGTGCTCGACGCCCTCGGCTTCGACGCCGCGGAGTACACCGGGTCGCGGCACCCCGACGCGCCCGACGCCGGCGTGGTGCCGGACGGGTTCACCGCCGTGTCCGCGGTGACGTGCAGCACGGGGGAGACCCTGACGGACGCGGCCGGCCGGTGGGCCGCCGTGACCGCGCGCCGCCTCGAGGGCGACGTCCGGCCGCTGCTCACCGCGCTGGGCACCCCGGCGACGCTGCCCGCGACGGGGACCGCGCCCACGGCCTGCGCACCGACCGCGCCGCGGACCGCGCTGTGGCTGGTCGACGCGGTCGGCGCGGCGGTGCGGGTCGCGCTGCCCGCCGACGGGTGCGGACGGCTGCCGACGGCCCTCGCGGACGGGATCGCCGCGCTGGACGCCGTCGACGTCGAGCACTACCCGGTGGCGCTGGTCGAGCCGCGCCCCGGTCCCTCGGGCGGCACGGCCTCGGACGGCACGGACGGGTCGGCCGGCGGCTGAGCGCCCCGCCGGCGTCAGAGCTTGCGCAGCCGGGCCCGCCGCACCGAGTGGTCGGCGCCCTTGGTGAGCACCAGCGTCGCGCGGCTGCGCGTCGGCCGGACGTTCTGCACGAGGTTCGGTGCGTTGATCGCGTCCCAGATGCTCTCCGCGCGCGCCACCGCCTCCTCGTCGGACAGGTCGGCGTACCGGTGGAAGTACGACTCCGGCTTCGCGAACGCCGTCGACCGCAGGGACAGGAACCGGTCCACGTACCACTGCCGCACGTCCTGGGTGCGGGCGTCGACGTAGATCGAGAAGTCGAAGAAGTCGCTCACCGCGAGGTTCGACCGCCCGGACACGCCCGCCGCGACGGGCGCGGGCTGCAGCACGTTCAGGCCCTCGACGATCAGCACGTCCGGGCGGCGCACCACGACCTCCGCGCCCGGGACGATGTCGTACGTCACGTGGTCGTACACCGGGGCCCGCACCTCGGCGTGGCCGGCCTTCACCCGGGAGACGAACTGCAGCAGGGCCCGGCGGTCGTACGACTCGGGGAACCCCTTGCGGCCCATCAGGCCGCGCCGCTCGAGCTCCGCGTTCGGGTGCAGGAACCCGTCGGTGGTCATCAGCGCGACGTTCGGGGTGGCGGGCCAGCGCGCCATCAGCTCGCGCAGCAGCCGCGCGGTGGTCGACTTCCCGACGGCCACCGACCCGGCGACGCCGATCACGAACGGGGTGCGCGGGGTGTCCTCGCGCAGGAACGTCGACGACGCGGCGTGCAGCCGACGGGTCGCCGTCACGTACAGGTCGAGCAGCCGGGACAGCGGCCGGTAGATCGCGTCCACCTCGGCCAGGTCGATGGGGTCGCCCAGGCCCCGCAGCCGCGTCACGTCCGCGTCGGTGAGGGGCAGCGGCGTCGACTCCGAGAGCCGGACCCAGTCCTCGCGGTCGAGCTCGACGTAGGGCGACGGCTGCACGGGGGCGTCAGTGGCTCGCACCTGTCGATTCTGCACGACGTGCGGCGGGGCGCCCGACGACGGTCCGCGCCGGGTGCGCCCCCGCGCGCGGCTAGACTCGCGCCCATGTGTGGAATCGTCGGGTATGTCGGTGACCATGAGCCGGACGAGCGGCCGCTCGGCGTCGTCCTGGAGGGCCTGCGCCGCCTGGAGTACCGCGGGTACGACTCGGCCGGCGTCGCCCTGGTGACCGGGGCCGGCGGCCTCGCGACCGCCAAGAAGGCCGGCAAGCTCGCCAACCTGCTCGGGCTGCTCGACGAGCAGCCGCTGCCCGCCGCGACCGCGGGCATCGGGCACACCCGGTGGGCCACCCACGGCGGCCCGACCGACGTCAACGCGCACCCGCACGTCGCCGGTGGCGTCGCGCTGATCCACAACGGCATCGTCGAGAACTTCGCCGTGCTGCGCGAGGAGCTGCTCGCGGACGGCGCGGTGCTGCTGTCGGAGACCGACACCGAGGTCGTCGCGCACCTGGTGTCCCGCGCCTACGCCGAGGTCAAGGACCTCGGCGAGGCGATGCGGATGGTCGTGCGCCGCCTGCACGGCACGTTCACGCTGCTCGCCGTGCACGAGGACCACCCCGACACCGTCGTCGGCGCGCGGCACGACTCGCCGCTGGTCGTCGGTCTCGGTGACGGCGCCAACTACCTGGGCTCGGACGTGGCCGCGTTCATCGCGGAGACCCGCCGGGCGCTCGAGCTCGCGCAGGACCAGGTCGTCGTCATCACGCCGCGGTCCGTGACCGTCACCGACTTCGACGGCAACCCCGCGCAGGGCCGCGAGTACACGATCGACTGGGACGCCGCCGCCGCCGAGAAGGGCGGCTTCCGCTCCTTCATGGAGAAGGAGATCGCGGACCAGCCGCAGGCCGTGCAGGACACCCTGCTGGGCCGGACCGACACCCACGGCCGCCTGGTGCTCGACGACCTGAAGATCGACGAGGCCGTGCTCCGCGCGGTCGACAAGATCATCGTCATCGCCTGCGGCACCGCCGCGTACTCGGGCCACGTCGCCAAGTACGCCATCGAGCACTGGTGCCGGATCCCCGTCGAGGTCGAGCTCGCGCACGAGTTCCGGTACCGCGACCCGATCCTCAACGCCCGCACCCTGGTGGTCGCCATCTCGCAGTCCGGCGAGACGATGGACACCCTGATGGCCGTGCGGCACGCCCGCGAGCAGGGCGCCAAGGTCCTCGCGATCTGCAACACCCACGGCTCGACCATCCCGCGCGAGTCCGACGCCGTGCTCTACACGCACGCCGGCCCGGAGATCGCCGTCGCGTCGACCAAGGCGTTCCTCGCGCAGATCACCGCCGCCTACCTGCTCGGCCTGTACCTGGCGCAGCTGCGCGGCAACAAGTTCTCCGACGAGATCGTCGAGATCCTCGACGACCTGCGCGCGATGCCCGGCAAGATCCAGGAGGTGCTGGACCGTTCCGGGCGGGTGCGCGAGATCGCCCGCTGGATGGCCGACACGTCCTCGGTGCTGTTCCTCGGCCGGCACGTCGGGTTCCCGGTGGCGCTCGAGGGCGCGCTGAAGCTCAAGGAGATCGCGTACATCCACGCGGAGGGCTTCGCGGCCGGCGAGCTCGAGCACGGCCCGATCGCGCTGATCGAGCCGGGCCAGCCGGTGTTCGTCATCGTGCCGAGCCCCCGGGGCCGCGACTCGCTGCACTCGAAGGTCGTCTCCAACATCCAGGAGATCCGCGCCCGCGGGGCCCGGACGCTCGTGATCGCGGAGGACGGCGACGAGGCGGTGCGCGCGTACGCCGACGAGGTGTTCTACGTCCCGCAGAGCCCGACCCTGCTCGCGCCGCTGCTGTCCGTGGTGCCGCTGCAGATCTTCGCCTGCGAGCTCGCGACGGCCCGCGGCCTGGACGTCGACCAGCCGCGGAACCTCGCGAAGTCCGTCACCGTCGAGTGATCGTCGGCGTCGGGGTCGACGTGGTCGACGTCGCCCGGTTCCTGGCGACCGTCGAGCGGGTGCCCGCGCTCCGGGAGCGGCTGTTCACCCCCGAGGAGCGGGACCTGCCGCCGGCGTCGCTCGCCGCGCGGTTCGCCGCCAAGGAGGCCATCGCGAAGGCGCTCGGCGCACCCGCCGGGATGTCGTGGCAGGACGCCACCGTGCGCCGGGTCCGTGGCGAGCAGCCCGTGGTCGAGGTGGTCGGCACGGTCGCGGCCCGCGCCGCGGCCCTGGGCGTGACGCGCTTCCACCTCTCCCTGAGCCACGACGCGGGCATCGCCTCCGCCATGGTCGTCGCCGAATCCGCCTGACCCCCCACACCCCGCGAGGGCGCACGAGACACCACGAGGGCGTACTCCGCGGAGTACGCCCTCGTGGTGTCGGTACCGCCCTCGCATCCCGGGGCAGCGAGCAGGGGTCAGCGGAGGGCCGGGGCCACCTCGCGCTCGAAGAGCTCGATGCCGCTGCGGTCGTAGGCGGCCTCCGCGAAGTAGGTGATCGCGTAGGTCATGCCCAGGTCGCGCAGCTCGGTCAGCTTCGCCACGACCTGCTCCGGGGTGCCGACGAGCGGGCCGCGCCGGAAGTCCTCGGCGATGCCCGGGGCCTTGTCGGGGACGGTGCGGGCGTAGTGCTCCTCGATCCACGCGATCCGGTCGTCGACCTCCGCCTCGGTCGCCCCGATCACCACGTTGTAGTTGGCCGAGCGGGTGATCTCGCCGAAGTCCCGGCCGAGGTCGGCGCAGTGCTGCCGCAGCACCGCGGACTTGTGGGCGAAGCCCTCGGGCGTCCCGTCGAAGTTCGTGTACTGCGCGTGCTCCGCGGCGATCCGCAGGGTCTTGCGCTCGCCGCCGCCCGCGATCCACAGCGGGGGGCCGTCGACCTGCAGCGGCAGCGGGGCGAGCTGGGCGCCGTCGACCTGGTAGTGGGTGCCGTGGTGCGTCGCGACGCCGTTCGTCCACAGCTGCTTCATGATCTGGACGCCCTCGTCGAGCATCGCGATCCGCTCGCCGGCCCGCGGGAACCCGTAGCCGTACGCCCGCCACTCGTGCTCGTACCAGCCGGCGCCGATGCCCATCTGCACGCGGCCGCCGGAGATGACGTCGGCCGTGGCCGCGACCTTCGCGAGGTAGGCGGGGTTCCGGTACGCCATGCACGTGCACATCTGGCCCAGCAGGACGCGGCTGGTCGTCGCCGCGTACGCGTTCACCAGGCTCCACGCCTCGTGCGTCGCCTCGCCGTTGGGCTCGGGGACGGCGTGGAAGTGGTCGTAGACCCAGATCGAGTCGAACGTGTCGCCCGTGTCGGCGTGCTGGGCGAGCCCGTTCATGACGGACCAGTGGTCGCGGGTCTCGATGCCGGTGAGGTCCTGCCGCCAGCCCTGGGGGATGAAGAGTCCGAAGCGCATGGCCCGAACCTAGCCCCACGCCGCGCGCGCGTCCCGACGACCTCGGCCAGGATGGGCGGATGATCCTCGGGTACACGGCAGCAGAGGTCCGCGCGGCGGAGGAGCCGCTGCTCGCGCAGGACGTCCCGCTGATGCAGCAGGCGGCCTCGGCCCTGGCGACGCACGTGCTGCGGGAGGTGGCCGAGCGCCGCGGCGGGGAGCCCGGCGGCGCGCGCGGCGGCGTGCAGGGGGCGACCGTCGTCGTGCTGGTCGGGTCCGGCAACAACGGCGGCGACGCGCTGCACGCGGGGGCGCTGCTGGCGCGCCGCGGGGTGCAGGTGCTCGCGGTGTGCACGACGGACGCCCCGCACGCCAAGGGGCTCGCCGCGCTGCGGGCCGCGGGTGGCCGGGCCGTCCGGGCGGTCGACCCGGCGGACGGTGCCTCCGGCGTGGTCGCGGGTGGTGCGGCGGGCGGCGACGGGCTGCCGCCGGTGTGGCTGGGCGACGCGGTCGCGGAGGCCTACGCGGCGGACGCGGTGCTCGACGGGCTGCTGGGCATCGGCGGTCGCGGGGCCGCCCGCGGCGTGGCGGGGTTGCTCGTCGGGCTGCTGGCGGACCTGCTGGACGACGAGGACGCCCCCGCGGGCGGCGCGGCCGGGCCGCTGGTCGTGGCGGTCGACGTGCCCAGCGGCATCGGCGTGGACGACGGCGCGCTGCCGGACGCCCCGGTGCTGCCGGCCGGGCTCACCGTGACGTTCGGTGCCGCGAAGCCGGGCCTGCTGCTGCCGCCCGCGTCGCGCCGCACCGGCCGGCTCGAGGTGGTCGACCTGGGGCTGCCGCTGCCGGAGCGGCCCGCGGTGGCGCGGCTGGCCCCGGCGGACGTCGCGGGGCTGTGGCCGGTGCCGGGCCCCGAGGACCACAAGTACAGCCGCGGGGTGCTCGGCGTGGTCGCCGGGACGCCCGCCTACCCGGGCGCGGCCGTGCTGACGACGTCGGCCGCGGTGCTGGCGGGGGCGGGCATGGTCCGGTACCTCGGCCCGGGATCGGTGACCCGGTCGGTGCTCGCCGCGCGCCCCGAGGTGGTCGCCGCGCGTGGGCGGGTGCAGGCGTGGCTGCTCGGACCGGGCGTGGACCCGGCGCACCCGAAGCAGGCCCGGCGGGTGCGCCGGGCACTGGACGAGGCGCTCGCGGGCGGGCTGCCCACGGTCCTGGACGCCGGCGCGCTGACCCTCGCGCCGCGGGAGCTGGCGCCGTGGTGCGTGCTGACCCCGCACGCCGGCGAGCTCGCGGCGCTGCTGGCCCGGTGGGGCGAGGACGTGGACCGGGCGGCCGTCGAGGCGGAGCCGCTGCGCTGGGCCCGCCGCGCCCACGACCTCACCGGCGCCACCGTGCTGCTCAAGGGCAGCACGACCGTCGTCGTCGGGGCCGGCGGCGCGGTGTACGCGCAGGCGGACGCCCCCGGCTGGCTCGCGACCGCCGGGGCGGGGGACGTGCTCGCCGGGGTGCTCGGCACCCTGCTCGCGGGCCGGGCGGCGCAGGTGCTGGAGGACCCGCCGCTCGCCGCCGCCCTCGCGGCCGCCGCCGCGCTCGTGCACGGGCGGGCCGCCGCCGAGGCCGTGCCGGGCGGTCCGGTGTCGGCGCTCGCGGTCGCGCACGCGGTGCCGGCGACGGTGGCCGCGGTGCTCCGTGGCTGAGCCGGTCGGGGGACCGGTGCCGGACGCCGCGCCCGCCCCGCTGCCGGACGCCGCGCACGCCCCGCTGCCGGACGCCGCGCTCGCGCCCCTGCCGGACGACCTGCGCCGGCGGGTGGAGGCGCTGCTGGCGAGCACCACCGCGGACGGCGTGCCACGGCGCCGGCTGCTCGGCGTGACGGGCCCGCCCGGTGCGGGGAAGTCGACGCTGTCCGCCCGGCTGCGCGCGGCGTTCGCGGACCGGTGCGTCGTCGTGCCGATGGACGGGTTCCACCTCGCGCAGACCGAGCTCGAGCGGATCGGCCGCGCGGACCGCAAGGGCGCCCCGGACACGTTCGACGCGGCCGGGTACGTGGCGCTGCTGCGGCGGCTGCGGGAGCCGGCGCCCGGCCAGACCGTGTACGCGCCCGAGTACCGCCGGGACCTGCGCAACGGCGTCGCGGGGGCGATCGCGGTGCCCGCCGACGTGCCGCTGGTGGTCACCGAGGGGAACTACCTGCTGCTGGACGACCACGGGTTCGCCCCGGTGCGGGACCTGCTCGACGCGTGCTGGTACGTCGAGCTCCCCGAGGAGGTGCGGGCCGAGCGGCTGGTGGCCCGGCACCGGCTCTTCGGGAAGTCCGCGGACGCGGCGACGGCCTGGACCCACGGGCCGGACCAGCGCAACGCGGACCTGGTCGCCGGCACCCGCGCCCGTGCGGACCTGGTGGTCGAGGTCCCCTGAGCCGGTGGGAGACTGGTCCGGTGAGCATGTTCCCCGCGCGGGCGGTCGTCGACCTCGGTGCCGTGCGCGCCAACGCGCGGGTCCTCGGCGACCTCGCCCCGTCGTCGCAGCTCATGGCCGTGGTCAAGGCCGACGCGTACGGGCACGGGCTGCTGCCGGTCGCCCGGGCGGCCGTCGAGGGCGGCGCGACCTGGCTCGGCGTCGCGCAGCTGTCCGAGGCGCTGGCCCTGCGCGCGGGCGGGATCTCCGCGCGCGTCCTGACCTGGCTGTACGCGCCCGGCGCGCCGCTGGCCGAGGCGGTCGCCGCCGACGTCGACCTGTCCGTGTCCGCGCCGTGGGCGCTGGACGAGGTGGCCGCCGCCGCGCGCGCCACCGGCCGGACCGCGCGGATCCACGTGAAGGTCGACACCGGCCTCGGCCGCAACGGCATCCCCCCGGCGGACCTGCCCGCGGTGCTGGACGCGGCCCTGCGCCTCGAGGCCGAGGGCGTCGTGCGGCTGGTCGGGATGTGGTCGCACCTGGCGTTCGCCGACGAGCCCGGCCACCCGAGCCTGCACGCGCAGGGCGACCTGCTCCGGGCCGCGGCCGACGACGCGACGGCCCGCGGCGCCCGCCTGGAGGTGCGGCACATCGCGGCATCGGCGACGACGCTCACGGACCCGGAGCTGCACCTGGACCTCGTGCGGCCCGGCATCGCCCTCTACGGGCTGACCCCGGTGCCGCAAGCTCGGCGGACCGGACCGGTTCGGGCTGGTGCCGGCGATGACGGTCGAGGCGGAGCTCGCGACGGTCAAGCGGCTGCCCTCGGGGCACGGGATGTCCTACGGGCACCACTACGTCACGGACCGCGCGACGACCGTCGGAGTCGTCCCCCTCGGCTACGCGGACGGGGTGCCCCGGCACGCGTCCGGCGAGGACGGTCGCCCCGGTGCGCCGCTGGGCGTCGGCGACCGACGCCTGGCGATCGCCGGGCGGGTCTGCATGGACCAGGTGATGGTGGACCTCGGCCCCGGCGCGACCGAGCGGGCCGGCGACCGCGTGGTGCTGTTCGGCACCGGCGCCGACGGCGGGCCGACCGCCCAGGACTGGGCCGAGGCGGCGGGGACCATCAGCTACGAGATCGTGACGCGGCTCGGCGCCCGGGTGCCGCGCGTGCACGTGGACAGCGAGCAGGACGAGCGGGAGGTGTCGTGAGCGGGACGACGACGGTGGCCGAGGTGACGGTCGAGCTGACGGACGCGGACGCGACGCGCGCGTTCGGCACGGCGCTCGCGGGGCTGCTGCGCGCGGGGGACCTGGTGGTGCTCACCGGCGACCTCGGCGCGGGCAAGACCACGCTGACCCAGGGCCTCGGCGCGGGCCTGCACGTGCGGGGGGCGGTCGCGTCGCCGACGTTCGTGATCGCGCGCGTGCACCCGCCGCTGCCCCGCGAGGACGGCTCGACGGGTCCCGCGCTGGTGCACGTCGACGCGTACCGGCTCGGTTCGCTGGACGAGGTCGACGCGCTCGACCTGGACACCTCCCTCGAGGAGTCGGTGACCGTCGTCGAGTGGGGCGCCGGGCTGGTCGAGTCGCTGGCCGACGACCGCCTCGAGATCGCCCTGCGCCGCCCGCGCGGCGCCGGCGCGGGCGACCCGGGTGCCGACCCCGAGGACGCCGCCGCCGGCGTCCGCACCGTCACCGTCCGCGCCCACGGCGAGCGGTGGCGCGGCGTCGCGCTGCCGGCCTGACCCCACGACCCCCCACCCTCCGGAAGGAACCCCACCGGTGCCCGTCCTCGCGCTCGACACCTCCGCCGCCGCGTCCGCCGCCGTCGTCGACGACTCCGGCCGCACCCTCGCGACCCGCTCCTCGGGGCAGACGCGTCGGCACGCCGAGGCGCTGACGCCCTTGCTCGACGCCGTCCTGGCCGAGGCGGGCGTCGACCGCCGGGACCTGACCGCCGTGGTGGTCGGGACCGGCCCGGCGCCGTTCACGGGCCTGCGGGTCGGGCTGGTCACGGCGCGCACGCTCGGTCTGGCGCTCGGCATCCCCGTGCACGGGGTGTCGTCGCTGGACGCGCTCGCGCTGGCGACGGTCGACGCGGGGCTGTCGGGCGCGGGACCCGACCTGGCGGGTCGCGAGGTGCTGGTGGTGACGGACGCCCGGCGCAAGGAGGTCTACCACGCGCGGTACCGCGCGGTGGTGGGCGCCGCGACGCTGCCGACGGTCGAGCCGGTCGACGGTCCCGGGGTGGACACCCCCGAGGCGGTCGCGGCCGCGGGCCTGGACGAGCTGTTGGTCGTCGGGCCGGGGGCCGCGCTCTACCCGGAGCTGCTGCCCGCGACCCCCGGCACGCCGACCGAGGTCGACCCTGCTGACCTGGCGCGGGTCGCGCTCGCGCGGCTGGCGGTGGCGGGCGACGGCGTGGTGCTGCCGACCGAGCCGCTCTACCTGCGCCGGCCCGACGCGGTGCCGCCGGCCCCGGCGAAGCGCGCGCGGGCATGACGGAGCCCGCCGACGTCCTGCTCCGTCCCCTGGTGGCCGCCGACCTCGACGCGCTGGAGGACCTGGAGCGGACGCTGTTCGGCGCGGGCGCCTGGTCGCGGGCCGCGCTCGCGGAGGAGCTGGACGGCCCGGGGCGCTGGTACGTGGGGGCGCAGGACCGCGCGTCGGGCGAGCTGGTCGGCTACGCGGGCCTGTGGTTCGACGGGTACGACGGCCAGGTGATGACGGTCGGCACCCGACCGGACGCGCAGGGCCGGGGGATCGGCCGGCTCCTGCTCGACGCGCTGCTGGACCACGCGCGCGAGCTGCGGGCCGGGGACGTGCTGCTCGAGGTGCGCGTCGACAACGAGCCCGCGCTGCGGCTGTACGAGCGCGCCGGGTTCGAGCGGTTCGGCCGGCGCAAGGGCTACTACCAGCCCGAGAACGTCGACGCGTGGACGATGCGCCGCCCGGTGGGCCCGCCCCGCTGACCCTCCGACGACGAGGGGCCCGCACCGGTGCCGGTGCGGGCCCCTCGTCGGTGCGGGCTCAGAGCGTGCGCGCGACGTCCTCGAAGTCGAGGCGCGTCTGGCGCGGGTACGACGCCGGCAGCGGGAAGCCGTCGAGGTCCGCGGGGGCGGTGCCGACGTTCAGCACCATGAGCGAGCGCCACGGGGTGCCGGCGAACAGGTCGGCGTCCAGCCCGGGGGCGTCGAAGCCGGTCATCGGCCCGACGTGCAGCCCGGCGGCGCGCAGGCCGACGATCAGGTAACCGGCCTGGAGGAACCCGTTGTCGCGGGACATCCGCACCCGCGCCTCCTCGGCGCCGGCGAGGTTCTCCCGCACGCCGGCCATGTGCGGGGCGAGGCGGGGCAGGTTCTCGTGGAAGTCGACGTCCGCGGCCACCACCAGGCTCAGCGGGGCGCGCAGGGTCTTGGCCTTGTTGCCCTCGTTCATGTGCGCGACCAGGCGCTCGCGGGCCTCGGGGGAGCGGACCAGCAGCAGGCGCAGCGGCAGCGTGTTCATCGCGGTCGGGCCCCAGCGCACGACGTCCCACACGGCGCGGACCTGCTCGTCGGTGACGTCGCCGTCGGTGAACGTGTTGACGGTGCGGGCGGCGCGGAAGACGAGGTCGGTGATCTCGTCCGGGACCAGGGGCGCGTGCGTGACGGTGTCGGTGCTCATGACTGGTTGAATCCACAACCAACCCACGGCATTCCGGTTGCCTGGGTGAACTGGGTCACACGGACGCTCCGCCTAAACTGGCCCCATGTCCGACGCGCCGCTGGTCCTGGGGATCGAGACGTCCTGCGACGAGACCGGGGTCGCCCTGGTCCGCGCCCACCCCGACCGCAGCGAGCTGCTGGTCGACGCCGTCGCGTCGTCGATGGACGAGCACGCGCGGTTCGGCGGGATCATCCCCGAGATCGCGTCCCGCGCCCACCTCGAGCAGATGATCCCGACCATCGAGCGCGCGCTGGGCACCGCCGGCGTCACCCTCGCCGACGTCGACGCGGTGGCCGTCACCGCCGGCCCCGGTCTGGTCGGCTCGCTCACCGTCGGCGCCGCCGCCGCCAAGGCGCTCGCGTACGGGCTCGGCACGCCGCTGTACGGCGTCAACCACGTCATCGGGCACGCCGCCGTCGACGAGCTCGTGCACGGGCTGTTCCCCGACCGGGTCATGGCGCTCGTCGTCTCCGGCGGGCACTCCAGCCTGCTGCTGGTCGACGACGTCGTCACCGGCGTGCACGAGCTCGGGTCGACCCTGGACGACGCCGCGGGGGAGGCGTTCGACAAGGTCGGCCGGCTCCTCGGCCTGCCCTACCCCGGCGGCCCGCACATCGACCGGCTCGCGCGCGAGGGCGACCCCACCGCCATCCGGTTCCCGCGGGGCCTGACCGCCGCGAAGGACCAGGAGAAGCACGCGTACGACTTCTCGTTCTCCGGCCTGAAGACCGCCGTGGCGCGCTGGGTCGAGGCGCGCGAGGATGCCGGCGAGGAGATCCCGCTCGCCGACGTGTCCGCGTCGTTCGCCGCCGCGGTCGCCGACGTGCTGACCGCCAAGACGATCGCCGCGTGCCGGCGGCACGGGGTCGACACCCTCGTGGTGGGCGGCGGGTTCTCCGCGAACTCCCAGCTGCGGGACATGGCCGCGCAGCGGTGCGCCGAGGCCGGCATCGACCTGCGGATCCCCCCGATCAGGTACTGCACCGACAACGGCGCGATGATCGCGGCGCTCGGTGCGGCGGTGGTCCGGCGCGGGCTGGCGCCCTCGGACCTCGGCATCGGGGTCGACTCGACGATGCCGCTGGAGACCGTCACGGTCTAGAGCGGCCGGCCCGCGCGCATCTCGGCGACCAGCGACGCCACCACGGCGTCCAGCTCGCCCGCGTTCCGCCGAGCCACCGCACGCTGCCGCTGGTAGGACGCCCCCTTGCGCAGGATCACGCGCACCGCGTCCAGCTCCGCCGCGCATCCCAGCCGCTCCGCGACGGGCGCCAGGTCGACCAGCAGCCGGCCCACGGCGTCGGTCACGAGCTCCTCGTCGCCCGCGGCGTTGGTGATGATGATCGCGTCCATCCCGTACCGGGCGGAGCGCCACTTGTTCTCCTGCGCGAACCACGGCGGGATCGTCGGCAGCGGCTCGCCGCGGTCCAGCAGCGTCGAGAAGTGCTCCACCAGGCAGTGCGTCAGCGCGGCGAGCGCGGTGACCTCGAGCAGGCTCGGGGACCCGTCGCAGATCCGGGCCTCGATCGTGCCGAACCGCGGCGACGGCCGCACGTCCCAGCGCACCTCGTCGAACGCGTCGATCACGCCGGTGTGCAGCATGTCGCCCACGTACGCCTCGAGCTGCTCCCAGCGCTCGAAAGGGAACGGCAGCCCCGCGGTCGGCAGCTGCTGGAACATCAGCGCCCGGTTGGACGCGTAGCCGGTGTCCTTGCCGCCCCAGAACGGGCTCGACGCGGACAGCGACTGCAGGTGCGCGAAGCAGGTCAGCAGCGCCCGGGAGATCGGCAGCACCTTGTCCCGGTCCTCGATCCCGACGTGCACGTGCACCCCGTAGATGAGCATCTGCCGGCCCCACCACTGCGTCCGGTCGATCAGGGTCGCGTACCGCTGCTTGTCGGTGACCTTCTGCTGGGCCCACCGCGCGAACGGGTGGGTGCCCGCGCTCATCAGCTCGACGCGCAGCGGGTCGGTGACGGTGCGGACCTCGTCGACGGCGCGCTGCAGGTCCGCGCCGGCCTCGCCCACGGTCCGGCACACCCCGGACACGACCTCCACGGTGTTGAGCAGCAGCCCTGCCGGATCGACGGGTGCTCCCCGCCGCCCGCGGGCCGCACGGCGTCGAGGACCGTGCTCGCGACCTGCCGCAGGTCGCCCGAGTCCGCGTCGACGAGCGCGAGCTCCACTCGATGCCGACCGTCGAGCGCTCCGAGCGCGCGAACGGCAGCCGCGCCGGGGCGGTCACGCGGCGGCGCCCACGGGCTCGACCACCAGCACCTGCTGCTGCCCGGCGACCCGGGTCAGCACGATCGTCGCCGTCGTGGTGCCCCGCAGGTCGAGCTGCCGGCGCAGCTGCTCGGGCACGACCGCGGTGCCGCGCTTCTTGATCGTCAGCGAGCCGACCGACCGCTCGCGCAGGTACGCGCGCAGCCGCTTCAGCCCGAACGGCAGCTGGTCGAGCACCCGGTAGGCCGTGGCGAACGGCGTCGGCTGGAGCACGTCGGAGGTCACGTAGGCGATGGTGCGGTCCACGAGGCGGCCCTGCACCTCGGCGGCGGCCTCCGCGACCAGCCCGGCCCGGATCACCGCGCCGTCCGGCTCGTACAGGTACGCCCCCACGGCACCGACCGGCGGGTGCGCGTGCGCCTCGGCGTCCCCGGCCCGCAGCACCGCGGAGCCGCCGCCCGCGCCGAGCAGCAGCGCGGACCGCCCGGGCCCGTCGGGGGCGAGCGGCCCGAACCACAGGCCCAGCTCCACCACGTCGCCGTCGACCGAGACCCACTGGGCCTCCGCGTCGTCGGGCAGCGCGGAGTGCGGGACGCCCGGGCCGAGCTTGAGCCCCAGGGCGGGCACGCGCTCGCGCACGGCCAGCACCGCGTCCAGCGGCGGCGAGTACGCGGCGGGGTCGTGCACGCGGCTGCCGCCGGTCGTCCGCCGGGCCGGGTCGGCGTAGACGCCGTCGACGCCCTCCGCGGCCAGGTCGAGCGCGAGACCGTCGCCGTGCCGCACGACCGCCTCGGGGAACGCCCGCAGGTTCACGGTCGCCAGCGCGGCCGTCGTCTCGTCGGCGTCGACCGCGAGGACCCGCAGCCCCATCGCGGCGAAGGCCATCGCGTCGGCGCCGATCCCGGACGTGAGGTCGGCCACGTGCTGCAGCCCGGCCGAGCGGTAGCGGCGCGCGTGCTGGGCGGCGACGACGAGCCGGGTCGCCTGCTCCAGCCCGGCGGGGGTGAACAGCATCGCGTCGGCGAACTCGCCGAGCTTGTCGTGCGCCCGCGCCCGCAGCCGGGACTGGGTGAGCGCGGCGGCGACCAGGTCGGCATCGAAGCCCTCCTTGCGCAGCTTCTCGGACAACGCCATCGCCCGCTGCTCGTCGTAGGGCGGCAGGGCGGACAGCAGGGCCCACCCCTCGGGGCTGAGCAGCTTCGCGAGGCCGGACGCGTCCATCGGGCGATCCTCGCACGCCGGGTGCCCGGAGCGCCCCGCGCGGCCCCGCCGGCGGGCGTCCGTGACCGACACGTTTCTGGCACTCGCCTTGACCGAGTGCTAACCGGTTCCTAGAGTGCTGGTGGGCACTCCCTCCGGGGCGTGCCCGCGCACCGCACGGCTGCCGGCACCCGCGACGACGGTCGGCCGTGGACACGGGGCGACAAGGACATCAGGCAGCACTCACACGCGAAGGGGAGGTCCGCTGTGTCGGTCTCCATCAAGCCGCTCGAGGACCGCATCGTCGTCAAGACGCTCGAGGCGGAGCAGACGACGGCTTCCGGTCTGGTCATCCCGGACAGCGCCAAGGAGAAGCCCCAGGAGGGCGAGGTCCTGGCGGTGGGCCCGGGTCGCATCGACGACAACGGCAACCGCGTCCCGCTGGACGTGGCCGTGGGTGACAAGGTCATCTACAGCAAGTACGGCGGCACCGAGGTCAAGTACGACGGCGAGGAGTACCTCATCCTCTCCGCCCGCGACATCCTGGCGGTCGTCACCAAGTGACGCCCCCGCCGGCCTGAGGGCCGGCGACGCCCGACGAGGCCCCCACCGCTCCGGCGGCGGGGGCCTCGTCGCGTCCGGGTGCGCCCGGCCGGGCCGCCGCGCGGGGGTGCGGCGCGACGCCGAGGTAGGACCGGCTGGCCGAGACAGGTCCGCCCGGGGACCTGTCTCGGCGCGGCGGTCCTGTCTCGGCGCCCCGTCGGGCCGCCGCGGACGTGCGCGCGCACGACGAGGCCCCCTCCGCACGCGGAGGGGGCCTCGTCGTCGTGGACGGCGACCGCCGGCGGTGTCGCACCGCCCGTGGGGGTCGCCACGTGGTCAGCCGCGCTCGCGCGCGGCTGCGGGTGTCCGCGACGGCCGGCGGTATCCCACCGCGGGCCGTCGCGAAGCGGGTGGGGTCAGCCGACCTCGGCGCGGGTGCGGCCGGCGCGGCTGGCCAGGGTGGCGGCGCGCTCGTCCTCGGACAGGCCGCCCCAGACGCCGTACGGCTCGCGGACGGCGAGCGACTGCTCGCGGCACTCGTTGATGACGGGGCAGCCGGCGCAGATCGCCTTGGCGGCCTCGGCCCGACGGCGGCGGGCCGCGCCGCGCTCGCCCTCGGGGTGGAAGAACAGGTCCTGGTCGGCGTCGCGGCACGCGCCCTCGTACTGCCACTCCCAGAGCTCCATGACGGGTCCCGGAAGGCGAGAGATCTCAGCCATGGTGTGTCCTCCATCTGTGCGGCGGCGTCAGCCGTCAGTACCTCGTGCTCGGTGCGGGTCCGGCTGCGACTCGGGACCGAAGTCCCTGGTGAGCCGGTGAACCCTGCTGATGAGGACAGTACAACCGCGCCAGCAGTTGTTCAAGACCGTGTCGTGACCGAGTTCTGGCGCGGTTGTGCACAGGGTTGTTCACGCCTGTGGAGCGATTCGGGCAGATCGGGTCGGGCGTGGTCCTGCCTCGCGACCAGGGCTGACGCGATCCGGCCCGGGTCGGCCGCTGGAAACCGCGCCAGATCCCCGGCACAATCACTGCGGGACCACGGGGACGAGACGGACGAGATGCACATCAGCGAGGACGGCGACGCGCACGTCGCCGACGGGACCGACGGCGAGTCGGGCCCGATGCTCACGGTCGCCGCGGTCGCGGGTCGGCTCGGCGTGGCGCCGGCGACCCTGCGCACCTGGGACCGGCGCTACGGGCTCGGCCCCTCGGCGCACACCGCCGGCGCGCACCGCCGGTACGGCGCCACCGACGTCGCCCGGCTGATGACGATGCGCTCCCTGACGCTCGACGGCGTCCCGCCCGCCGACGCCGCGCGGATCGCGCGCGACTCGACGCCCGCCGACGCCGGGGGAACCGCCGACGCCTCGCGCGCCCGCCACCTCAGCGCGGTGCCCGACGCGGAGGTGCCCGCGCGGGGCTCCGGCACCGGGGGGTCCGGCACGGGGACGTCCGGCCCGGACGCGGCCGGTGCCGCCCCGTCCGGCGCGCACGGCCCGGGCACCCCCGACGGCGACCCGGCCTGGACCGGCGTCCCGCAGCCCGCCGCCGCGCCCCGCCCGGTCGACCACCGCGACCGCCCGGCGACGCCCACCGCCGTGATCGACGCCGCCCTGCGCGCCGACGCCCGCGAGGTCGCGAGGCTGCTCGCGCTCGCCCCCGACGCCGACCTGACCCGGTGGTGGGAGGACCTCGTCGGTCCGGCCCGCACCGGCATCGCCGCGCGCACCGTGCTCGCGCAGCCCGGCGACGAGCCCGACGCCCTCGTCGTCGCCGCCGCGCTCGCGGTGCTGCGCGAGCGGTCCGGCCGCGTGCCCCGGCACCCGTCGCGCCGGCGGATCGTCCTGCTGCTCGCCGCCCCCGGTGAGCCCCGCCCGCTGTCCCTGCACGTGCTCGCCGGGGCGCTCGCGGACGCCGGGGTGGACGCGCGCGTCGTCGCCGGGCCCACCGGGCGCCACCGGCTGCTGGAGATCGCGACCATGACGACGCCGTCGGCGGTCGTGCTGTCGAGCGAGCTGCCCGCCCCCGACCTCGGCCTGGTGGCGGCGGTCGCCGAGCAGCAGCCGGACCTGCCGGTCTTCGTCATGGTCCCCGACGAGGCCGCCGCCGCGGTCCCCGCCGGGCCGCAGGTCCAGCGCGTGCGGACCGTCCCCGGACTCGTGCACGAGGTCCGGGCGGTGTGCGGCTGACGGGTTCCGCCGCTGATCACCGGGCGGTCCACCTGAGGTCCACCCGGGATCCACCCCCGCTCCACGCTAACGTCGGGCCGGATCTGGCCGATACAGGAGACAAGCCGGATCCGCCAGGGTCGTGGCACATGCGGAAGGTGGAGGTCGATGGCGGGCGTCGTGGTGTGCCACGGATCGACGGCGGTGCGTGAGCGCATCGTCCTGACGGCACTGGGCGTGCCCGCACTGGCCCCGGTCCGCGCTGCGGCCTCGGTCGACGAGCTGATCGCGCTGGCGCGGCGGGTGCCGCCGACCATCGTGCTCCTGGACGCGCACCTGCCCTCCCCGGGGCCGGTCGAGGCGATCCGCCGGCTGCGGGCGGTCCCGTCGCAGTCGACGGTGGTCATGCTCGCCGTCCCGGGCGACGAGATCGCCCTGGACCGGGCCATCGCGCTGGGTGCGCGCGGCTACCTCGCGCCCGACGTCGGCCGCGCCGAGCTCGCGGCGGTCGCCGCGCACATCCTCGCCAGCCCCGCGAGCCCGTCCGGTTCCGGTGCCGGCGGCCCGGTCGCGCACGACGGGCTCTCCGGCCACGGCGGCGTCGGCACGGCGCCCACCCCGGTCGTCACCCGCACGGAGCTGCCCGCCCAGCGCGACGAGGTCTCCCTGACCAAGCGCGAGGTCGAGGTCCTGGTCGGGATGAGCAACGGCCGGTCCAACGCCCAGATCGGCCAGGAGCTGTTCCTGTCCGAGGACACCATCAAGACCCACGCGCGCCGGCTGTTCCGCAAGCTCGGTGCCGCCGACCGTGCGCAGGCCGTCGCCATCGGTCTGCGTCGGGGCCTGATCCGCTGACGGTCGAGTCGCGGAGGTCACCCTCCGCGACGTCCGGGTGCCCGCCGGGTCGCCGTATCATCGGGGGATGACCGACCTGGGTACCCCTGGATCCGCCGCTCCCGCCGACCCGTTCGGCTTCATCGGTCTCACCTACGACGACGTCCTCCTGCTCCCGGGCGAGACGGACGTCATCCCGAGCGAGGTCGACACCACGACCCGGCTCACGCGTGAGATCTCCCTGTCGATCCCGCTGGTGTCCGCCGCGATGGACACCGTCACCGAGTCGCGCATGGCCATCGCGATCGCCCGCCAGGGCGGCATGGGCGTGCTGCACCGGAACCTGTCGATCGAGGCGCAGGCCCACCAGGTGGACCTGGTGAAGCGCTCCGAGTCCGGCATGGTCTCCGACCCGGTGACGGTGGGCCCCGACGCGACGCTCGCGGAGCTCGACGCCCTGTGCGCCAAGTACCGCGTGTCCGGCCTGCCGGTCGTGGACGACGACCGCCGGCTGCTCGGCATCATCACCAACCGCGACCTGCGGTTCGTGCCGACGTCGGAGTTCACCACCCGCCGGGTGCGCGACACGATGACGTCGATGCCGCTCGTCACCGGGCCGGTGGGCATCTCCAACGCCGACGCCGCCGCGCTGCTCGGCAAGCACAAGGTCGAGAAGCTGCCGCTGGTGGACGACGCCGGCCGCCTGCAGGGCCTCATCACCGTCAAGGACTTCGTCAAGACCGAGCAGTACCCGATGGCCACGAAGGACGCGAGCGGCCGTCTGGTCGTCGCCGCCGCTGTCGGGTTCTTCGGGGACGCCTGGGACCGCGTGACCGCGCTCGTCGAGGCCGGGGTGGACGCGCTCGTGGTCGACACCGCGAACGGCCACGCCCGCCTCATGCTCGACATGGTCCGCCGCATCAAGTCCGACCCGGGCACGCGGCACGTGCAGGTGATCGGCGGCAACATCGCCACCCGCGCGGGCGCCCAGGCGCTCGTCGACGCGGGCGTGGACGCCGTGAAGGTCGGCGTCGGCCCGGGCTCGATCTGCACCACCCGCGTGGTCGCCGGCGTCGGCGTCCCGCAGGTGACCGCCGTCTACGAGGCGTCGCTCGCCGCGAAGCCGGCGGGGGTGCCGGTCATCGCCGACGGCGGCCTGCAGTACTCCGGCGACATCGCCAAGGCCCTGGTCGCGGGCGCGGACAGCGTCATGGTCGGCGGCCTGATCGCCGGCTGCGACGAGTCGCCGGGTGACCTGGTGTTCGTCAACGGCAAGCAGTTCAAGCGCTACCGGGGCATGGCCTCGCTCGGCGCGATGCAGAGCCGCGGCGACCGCCGGTCCTACTCCAAGGACCGCTACTTCCAGGGCGACCTGTCCGACGACGAGATCATCACCGAGGGCATCGAGGGGCAGGTGCCGTACCGCGGCCCGCTCTCGGCGGTCGCGCACCAGCTGGTCGGCGGCCTGCACCAGTCGATGTTCTACGTCGGCGCGCACACCGTCCCCGAGCTCCAGCAGCGCGGGAAGTTCGTCCGGATCACGCCGGCGGGGCTCAAGGAGAGCCACCCGCACGACGTGCAGATGATCTCGGAGTCGCCGAACTACACGGTGCGCTGACCCGTCGGCGCACGACGGAGGGGGCCCGGTGCGACGCGCACCGGGCCCCCTCCGTCGTGTCGCCCGTCAGTCGCGGAACGTCTCGATCCGCGCGCCCAGCTCGACCAGCCGCTCCTGGAGCCCCTCGTACCCGCGGGCGATGATGTCGACGTTGCGCAGGACGCTCTCGCCCTTGGCCGCGAGCATCGCCAGCAGGATCACCACCGCGGGCCGCAGGGCCGGCGGGCAGGACACCTCGGCGCCGGACCAGCGGGTCGGCCCGGTGACCTGGAGCCGGTGGGCGTCGAGCAGCCGGACGTCGGCGCCCAGCCGGGTCAGGTCCGTGAGGTGGATGGCCCGGCCCTCGTAGACCCAGTCGTGCACCAGCGTGCTGCCGGTCGCGCACGCGGCGATGACCGCGAAGAACGGCAGGTTGTCGATGTTCAGCCCGGGGAACGGCATCGGGTGGATCTTGTCGAGCGGCGCGCGCAGGTCGCTGGGGTGTACGGTGATGTCGACCAGCCGGGTGCGGCCGTTGTGCGCGGTGTACTCCTGCGACAGCGTGTAGCGCAGCCCCATCTCGGACAGCGTCGCGAGCTCGATCTCCATGAACTCGACCGGCACCCGCCCGACGGTGATCTCCGAGCCGGTGACGATGCCGGCGGTCAGCAGGCTCATCGCCTCGACCGGGTCCTCCGAGACCGCGTACTCCACGTCGGCGTCGATCTCCGCCTTGCCGTGGACGCGCAGGGTGGTGGTGCCGATGCCGTCGATCCGC
Source organism: Cellulomonas sp. KU4C (assembly GCF_056868065.1). Taxonomy (NCBI): domain Bacteria; kingdom Bacillati; phylum Actinomycetota; class Actinomycetes; order Micrococcales; family Cellulomonadaceae; genus Cellulomonas; species Cellulomonas sp. KU4C. The sequence goes on from NZ_CP200322.1 coordinate 1,931,648, forward strand.
ACGCCCAGCAGCTCCAGGTAGAAGCACAGGTCCTGGACCATGTAGTTCGGGCTGGCGTTGCGGATCGTGGTGACGCCGTCGCGGTGAGCGGCGGCCATCAGGGCGTTCTCGGTGACGGTGTCGCCGCGCTCGGTCAGGACGATCGACAGGTCCGAGCGGCCCGGGTCGGTGACGCGCGCGTGGTAGCGGCCGGCGGTCGCGGTGACGGCGAGCCCGAACGGGCGCAGCGCGATCATGTGCGGCTCGACGGTGCGGCTGCCGAGGTCGCAGCCGCCCGCGTAGGGCAGGTGGAAGTCGTCGCGCTGCCCCAGCAGCGGGCCGAAGAACATGATGATCGACCGGGTGCGGCGCGCGGCGTCGACGTCGATGGAGTCGAGGTCGAGGTCCTTCGGGACGACGATCTCGAGGTCGCGGCCGTCCGTGGACCAGGTCGCGCGGACGCCCACGGAGCGCAGCACGTCGACGATCCGGTCGACCTCGACGATCCGGGCGACGTTGCGCAGCCGGGTCGTGCCGCGGTTGAGCAGCGAGGCGCACAGCAGCGCGACGGCGCCGTTCTTCGAGGTGTTCACGTCGAGCCGGCCGCTGAGCTGCACGCCGCCCTGCACCCGCAGGTGGGTGTGCTGCGGACCGCCGAGCGTGACGATGGGGGAGTCGAGGGCGGCGCCGATCCGGGTCAGCATCTCCAGGCTGACGTTCTGCGCGCCCTGCTCGATGCGGTGCACGGCGGACTGGCTGGTGCCGAGCTGGTCGGCGAGCTGGGTCTGCGTCAGGCCGCGGTGGCGGCGCGCGGACCGGACGAGCGAGCCCACGTGGGCGAGCTGCTCGGGGAGCGTGGGAGACACGGTGGGGAGGGACGAGGTCACCGTCGGGACGGCTCCGGTCGTCGGGCTGGTCGTGGTCACGAGCACGACGCTAACTCATGGATGAGATATCGGCACGCGTGGAGATGGGGAGAAGGCGTGGAGACGCGCTCGGGGAACCCGACCGCATCTCAGGGATGATGTGACGTGCCTGGTCAGGCGATCAGGGTGTCCTGCACCGGACGGCCGACGAACCGGCGGTCGCGCGCGGGGTCGTGCGCCACGGCGACCTCCTCGACCGGTGCCGCGACGGCGGCGGCCGGCCGGACGGTCGGGTGGACGGTCGGGTGCGCGGCCGGGCCCGCGGACGCCCGGGCCCCACGGCTCGGCCAGGTCGCCTCGGCCCCCGGGCCGTCGTGCCCGCGCTCCGCCCGCCACGCGTTGAACGCCTCCGCCCACGCCTGGTGCGCGGTCACCTGGTAGTCGTGCAGCGACACCAGGTCCAGGTCCCCGAGGTGGGGGAACCGACCGACGATCCGCTCCAGCACGTCGAGCGTCGCGACCACGTCGACGTCCGCGGTGTGCAGGCTGCCGGTGTCGACCACCTGGTAGAACCCGCACAGGTCGACGAGCTTGCGCTTGCCCCGACGGAACCGGTCCTCCGCCCGGTCGAGCACGAGCGGGTCGATGACCGGGCGCAGCGCGCCGCCGAGCCGGTCCTCCACGGTCGGCAGCCCGTGCCGGTGCAGCTCCGCCTCGAGCAGGCACAGGTCGTAGGACGCGTTGTAGGCGACCACCGGCACGCCGTCGCGCACCGCGTCCGCGATCTGCGCGGCGATCTCGTCCAGCGCCCCGCGAGGGGCCGCGCCGTGGGTGCGGGCGTGCTCGGTGCTGATGCCGTGGATCGCGCTGGCGGCCTCGGGGATCGGGACGCCCGGGTCGATCAACCAGGTCCGCACGTGGGTCCCGGCGGCGTCCCGGCGCACCAGCGCCGCCGTCACGATCCGGTCGTGGTCGACGTCCACGCCGGTGGTCTCGGTGTCGAACCCCAGGAGGGGGCCGTCCGTCCAGGTCATGCGTCGTGCTCCTTCCGACCGCCGCCAGCATCCCACCGCCCACCCACGCGCCCGGGGACCCGCGCCCGGCGTGTGGCACGTGCGCGAGCGGATGCGCCCCGAGGCCGCCGGGGTGAGGGTGGAAGGCGTCCCCGCCGACCGCGGGGTCCCCCCTATCGAAGGAGTCGGCAATGGGTCGCCTGACCGGACGGACCGTCGCGTTCCTCACCAGCGACAAGGGCATCGAGGAGCCCGAGCTCACCACCCCCTGGCAGGCCGTCGTCGAGGCCGGGGGCACCGCCCTGCTGGTCTCCGCGGAGCCCGGGACCGTGCGCGCCGTGAACAACGACCTCGACCCGGGCGGCGAGTACCCCGTCGACCGCACGCTGGACCAGGTGTCGGCCGCGGACCTCGACGGACTCGTCATCCCCGGGGGCACCGTCAACGCGGACACGCTGCGCACCCAGGGCGGCGCGGTGGCGCTCGTGCAGGCCGTGCTCGGCGCCGGCAAGCCCGTCGCGGCGATCTGCCACGGGCCGTGGACCCTCATCGAGGCCGGGGTCGTCGACGGCGTCACGCTCACGTCGTACCCGAGCCTCGCCACCGACCTGCGCAACGCCGGCGCCGACTGGGTCGACCAGGAGGTCGTCGTGTCGCAGGCCGGCGGCGCCACGCTCATCACGTCGCGGAACCCGGACGACCTCCCGGCGTTCAGCGGCGCGGTGGTCGACGCCGTGGCGGGCTGACCCGAGCCGGATCGGCCCTGCCCGGACGTCGGGCCGACCCGGGGGACCGGCGCGCACCCGCGGGGGCGGGGCGCGCCGGTAACCTGGGCCGGTGAGCAACGAGATCGAGATCGGCCGCGGCAAGCGGGGACGGCGCGCGTACTCCTTCGACGACATCGCGGTCGTCCCCTCCCGGCGCACCCGGGACCCCGAGGAGGTGTCCGTCGGGTGGCAGATCGACGCCTACCACTTCGACCTGCCGGTGCTGGCGGCGCCGATGGACTCCGTGATGAGCCCGGCGACGGCCGTCGCGCTGGGCCGGGCCGGCGGCCTGGGCGTCCTGGACCTCGAGGGGCTGTGGACCCGGTACGCGGACCCGGAGCCGCTGCTGGCGCAGATCGCCGAGCTGCCGGCCGCCGAGGCCACCGCCCGGATGCAGGAGCTGTACGCGGCGCCCATCCAGCCCGAGCTGATCCGCCGCCGCATCGGCGAGATCCGCGACGCGGGCGTCACCGTCGCCGGCGCGCTGTCGCCGCAGCGCACCCAGGAGTTCTGGAAGGACGTCGTCGACGCCGGCGTCGACCTGTTCGTCATCCGCGGCACCACCGTGTCCGCCGAGCACGTGTCCGGCCGGGCCGAGCCGCTCAACCTCAAGCGGTTCATCTACGAGCTCGACGTGCCGGTGATCGTCGGCGGCGCGTCCACCTACACCGCGGCGCTGCACCTCATGCGCACCGGCGCGGCGGGCGTGCTCGTCGGCTTCGGCGGCGGCGCGGCGCACACCACCCGCGTGTCGCTGGGCATCCACGCCCCGATGGCCACCGCGGTCGCCGACGTGGCGGCCGCGCGCCGCGACTACCTCGACGAGTCCGGCGGCCGGTACGTGCACGTGATCGCGGACGGCGGCGTCGGGCGCTCGGGCGACCTGGTCAAGGCCGTCGCGTGCGGTGCCGACGCCGTGATGCTCGGGGCCGCGCTGGCCCGGGCGACCGACGCCCCCGGCCAGGGCTGGCACTGGGGCCCCGAGGCACACCACCCGCACCTGCCGCGCGGCGAGCGCGTGCACGTCGGGCAGGCCGGGACGCTGGAGCAGGTGCTGTTCGGCCCCGGGCACACCGCCGACGGGTCGCTCAACCTGATCGGCGCGCTGCGCCGGGCGATGGCCACCACCGGCTACTCGGACCTCAAGGAGTTCCAGCGCGTGGAGATCGTCGTCAGCCCGTACCAGCCCCACTGACCCGCACCCCGCACGCCCCCGAGGGCCGCGCCTCCCACCCGGGAGCCGCGGCCCTCGCGCCGTCCCCGCCCCTCCGCGTCGCCCGAACCCCCGGGGACTTCCCGCCGGCCCGCGCCCCCGCCCCCGCCCCGCCCCGCCCCCGCCCCCGCCCCCGCGCGCTCCGACGAGTGGTCACGACACGCTGGCCGACCGCCGCGCGAGGCAGCGTGTCGTGACCACTCGTCCGCCGCTGCGGCTCCCGATGCGGCTCCCGATGCGGGCTCAGGGCCGCTCGGGTGGCCCGGGTGGGCGGGAGCGGGCAGGGTCATCTCGACGGGTGGCGCGCGGGGGCGCGGGGGCGGTGCGGGTCCGGGGATGTGGGTTTGCGGGTTGGGTTCATGCCCGAATGGGTTTGGGTGGTTGCGTTTCGGGGTCCGGTTGGGGCATGCTGAGGGGGCAGCAAGCAGCCCAGCGCCGGGTCCTCCCCGGCGCGGGCCACCGACCCAGCCGACGGAGGCGACGTGTACGCGACGGAGCGCCAGCAGCAGATCATCGCCGCAGCGCGGCGGGACGGCCGGGTCGACGTCGCGTCGCTCGCCGCGACCCTGGACGTGACCCCCGAGACCGTGCGCCGCGACCTCACCGTGCTCGAGCGGCACGGCCTGGTCCGCCGGGTGCACGGCGGCGCGATCCCCGTGGAGCAGCTCGGCTTCGAGCCCGGGCTCGCCCAGCGCGAGGGCCTGCTGTCGGGGGAGAAGGACCGGATCGCCAAGGCCGCCCTCGACGAGCTGCCCGACGGCGGCGCGATCGTGCTGGACGCCGGCACCACCACCGTCCGGCTCGCCGAGCTGCTGCCCACCGACCGCGAGCTGACGGTCGTCACCCACGCGCTGCCGGTCGCCACGGTGCTCGCCACCCGGCCCGGCATCACGCTGCACCTGGTCGGCGGCACGGTCCGCGGCCGGACCCTCGCGGCGGTCGGCACCTGGGCGCTGCGGGACCTCGCGGACATCCACGTCGACGTCGCGTTCCTCGGCACCAACGGCCTGAGCGTCGAGCACGGCCTCACGACCCCCGACCTCGCGGAGGCGGCGGTGAAGCGCGCCCTGGTCGGCGCGGCCCGCCGCACCGTGGTCCTCGCCGACCACACCAAGATCGGCCGCGCGGACTTCGCGCACGTCGCCCCCCTGGAGGAGGTCGACACCCTGGTCACCGACTCCGGCGTCCAGCCCGAGCTCGCGGACGAGATCGAGGCCGCCGGCACCCGGGTGGTGCGGGCATGATCGTCACGCTGACCCCCAACCCGAGCCTGGACCGGGCGCTGCACCTGGAGCGGCTGGAGCCCGGCGAGGTCAACCGCGCCGCCGCCACGCACCTGCACCCCGGTGGCAAGGGCATCAACGTGTCCCGGGCGCTGGCCGCGCACGGCGTCGCGTCGCGGGCGGTACTGCCGTCCGGCGGGCCCGACGGCGCGCAGGTCGTGGCGCTGCTCGCCGCCCAGGGCGTCGACGCGCACCCGGTGCCGGTGTCCGGCGACACCCGGTCCAACATCACGCTGTCCGAGTCCAGCGGCGCCACCACCAAGGTGAACGCCCCGGGGCCCGCGCTGACGGCCGACGAGCAGGAGGCCCTGCTCGCCGCCGTCGACGCCGAGCTCGCCGCGGGGGCCGACGCGGTCGTCGCGGCGGGGAGCCTGCCGGCGGGCGTCGACGACACGTTCTTCACGCGGGTCGCGGACCTCGGCGCCGCCCGCGGCGTCCCCGTGCTGCTGGACACCTCCGGCGCCCCGTTCGCCGCAGCGGTCCGGCACGGCGGGCTCGCGCTGGTGAAGCCCAACGACGACGAGCTGGCCGAGCTGGTGGGCCGCGAGCTCGTGACCGTCGGCGACGTGCTCGACGCCGCGGCGACCGTCCGCGCCGGTGGCACCGACGCCGTGCTGGTCAGCCTGGGCGTGCACGGCGCGCTGCTGGTGACCGGGGCCGGTGCGTGGTGGGCCGGTGGGCCCGCCCTCGTCCCGGTGTCCACCGTGGGGGCAGGCGACTCGACGCTCGCCGGCTACCTCGCCGCCGACGGCGCGCCGGCCGACCGCCTGCGCCGCGCCGTCGCCTGGGGCCGCGCCGCGGTCCTCCTGCCGGGCAGCGCGGTCCCGCGCCCGTCCGACATCCGACTCGACGAGGTCGCCGTCGTGGCCGACCCCAACCCCTCCCTCGCCCTCAAGGAGCTGTGACCATGAGCCTGCCGCTGACCTCCGCCGACCTCGTCGGCGTCGACCTGGTGGCCCGTGACCGCGACGACGCGACGGGGCAGCTCATCGCCCTGCTCGCCGCCGCGGGCCGCGTCACCGACGCCGAGGGCTTCCACGCCGACGTGCGCGCCCGCGAGGCGCAGATGGCCACGGGCATGCCCGGCGGCGTCGGCCTGCCGCACGCGCGCTCCGAGCACGTCGCCGCGCCGAGCCTGGCCGTCGGCAAGCTGCGGGACGCCGTCGACTGGGGCGCCCCCGACGGGCCGGCCCGCCTGGTGTTCCTCATCGCCGCGCCGGCCGGCGGCGACTCCGACCACCTGAAGATCCTCGCCGCCCTCGCGCGCCGCCTGGTGCACGAGTCGTTCCGCCAGTCCCTGCTCGACGCCCCCGACGCCGCCACCGTGGCCGAGATCGTCACCCGAGAGGTCGTGCCGTCATGAAGTTCGTCGCCGTCACCTCGTGCCCCACGGGCATCGCGCACACGTACATGGCCGCCGAGGCCCTCGAGACCGTCGGCAAGGCCGGCGGCCACGAGGTCGTCGTCGAGACCCAGGGCGCCGCGGGCTCGTCCCCGCTGGACCCGGCGGTCATCGCCGCCGCGGACGGGGTCATCTTCGCCGCGGACCTCGAGGTCCAGGACCGCGAGCGGTTCGCGGGCAAGCCGTTCGTCGACGTCGGCGTGAAGAAGGCCGTCCACGACCCCTCGGGGGTGCTCGCGCAGGCGGTCGAGGCCGTCGAGCACGGCGTCGTCGCGGAGCCCGTGGGCGCGCCGGCCGGTGCCGGGCCCCGCCCCGCCACCAAGGTCGACCCGAACGCCGGCGTCGGCACCCGGATCCGGCAGTGGCTGATGACCGGCGTGTCGTACATGATCCCGTTCGTCGCCGCCGGCGGCATCATGATCGCGCTGGGCTTCATGATCGCCCAGGCCGCCTGGGGCGAGTCCGGCGCGGTCGCCGTGACGCAGGTGCCGGTCGCCGACCTGATCTCCAGCTTCAGCATCACGTCCGGGCAGGACTGGGCGGTGCTGCTGTTCCAGACCGGTGGCGCGGCGTTCGCGTTCCTCGTCCCGGTGCTGTCCGGGTTCATCGCGTACGGCATCGCGGACCGGCCCGGCCTGGTGCCCGGCTTCGTCGGCGGCTCCATCTCCGTGCTGGTCGGCGCCGGGTTCCTCGGCGGCCTGGTCACCGGGTTCGTCGCGGGCTTCCTGGCCCTGTGGATCAGCCGCTGGAAGGTGCCGAAGGGCGTGCGCGGCGTGATGCCCGTGGTGGTCACCCCGCTGCTGTCGTCGCTGATCACCGGGTTCCTCATGTTCGTGCTGATCGGTCGCCCGATCGCGAACCTCATGGACGGCCTGACGAACTGGCTCAACGGCCTGTCCGGCTCGAACCTCGTGCTCATGGGCGCGCTGCTCGGCGTGATGATGGGCTTCGACCTCGGTGGCCCGATCAACAAGGTCGCGTACACGTTCGCGGTCACCGGCCTGGCGACCGAGGGCCTGGCCGCCGACGCGGTCCAGTACCAGATCATGGCCGCGGTGATGGCGGCCGGCATGGTCGCCCCGCTGGGTCTGGCCCTGGCGACGTTCATCCGCAAGCGCCTGTTCACGCACGCCGAGCAGGAGAACGGCAAGGCCGCGGTGCTGCTGGGGCTGTCGTTCATCTCCGAGGGTGCGATCCCGTTCGCGGCGGCCGACCCGTGGCGCGTCATCGTGTCGTCGATGGTGGGCTCCAGCGTCACCGGCGCCCTCACGATGGCGTTCGGCTCCGGCCTGCGCGCGCCGCACGGCGGCGTGTGGGTGCTGCCGCTGATCTCGAACCCGCTCGGGTTCCTGCTCGCGGTGCTCGTGGGCACCGCGGTCACCGGCCTGCTGGTGGTCGTGCTCAAGAGCCTCAAGCCGAACCCCGTGGTCCAGGCGGAGCAGGCCGCCGACGCCGCCGCGCAGCCCGTCGTGGCCGCGCAGCCCGCGACGGCCTGACCGCACCCGCACCACCCCGCACCCGCACCACCCGCTGAACGACCCGCACACCCGACCCGACGGAGGGACGCTGCTGTGATGACCACCCGGACCGAGGACCGAGCACCTGCCCCAGGCACGGTGCTGCACGGAGCGGGGGTCGGCCGCCGGGTCGCGGTCGGGCCGGTGGTGCGGGTGCGGCCCGCGCCCACGGTCCCCGGCGACGCCCCGGTGGTCCGCGACGGCGCCCCCGTCCCGGCGGCCGAGCTGCCCGACGCGGTCACGGCCGCGTTCACCGACGTCGCGGCGGCGCTGCGGGAGCAGGCCGACCGCGCGTCGGGCACCGTGGCCGAGGTGCTGGGAGCGACCGCGATGATGGCCGACGACCCCGCGCTCAGGGACCAGGTGCTCGCGAAGGTCGCGGCGGGGGAGCCCGCGGTCGCCGCGCTCGACGCCGCCGTCGGGGCGTTCGCCGCGATGTTCGAGCAGGCGGGAGGCTACCTGGCCGAGCGCGTCACCGACCTCCGGAGCGTCCGTGACCGCGTGGTCGCGCGCCTCACCGGGCAGCCCGCGCCGGGCGTCCCGGAGCTGCGGGAGCCGTCGGTCGTGGTCGCCCGCGACCTCGCCCCCGCGGACACCGCCGCGCTGGACCTCGCGCGGGTCCTGGCTCTCGTCACCGAGGAGGGCGGCCCGACCGGCCACACCGCGATCATCGCGGGGCAGAACGGCATCCCGTGCGTGGTCCGCGCCACCGGGGCGAGCGGCCTCGTCGACGGCGTCGAGGTGGCGGTCGACGCCGCCGCCGGCACCGTCACCGTCGAGCCGGACGAGGCCGTGCGGTCCGCGATGACCGCCCGCGCCGCCGCGGAGCGCGCCCTGGAGTCCGACACCGACCCGGGCGCGACCGCCGACGGCCACCGGGTGGCGCTGCTCGCGAACATCGGCACCGCCGAGGACGCCGAGCGCCTGGCCGACGTCGCCGTCGAGGGCGTCGGGCTGTTCCGCACCGAGGTGCTGTTCCTGGGCCGGCAGCAGGCACCGACCGTCGACGAGCAGGCGACCGCCTACGCCCGGGTGCTGCGCGCGCTCGGCCCGGACCGCAAGGTCGTCGTCCGGACCCTCGACGCCGGGGCCGACAAGCCGCTGGCGTTCGCGAACCTCAGCCCGGAGGAGAACCCCGCGCTCGGGGTCCGTGGCTACCGGCTGGTCCGGTCCGCGCCCGCGCTGCTCGCCGACCAGCTCCAGGCCCTGGCCCGGGCGGGCGAGGAGACCGGGACGACGCCGTGGGTGATGGCCCCGATGATCGCCACGCCCGCCGAGAGCCGTGCGTTCGCCGAGGCGGCCCGCGCCGCCGGCCTGCGGACGACCGGCGTCATGGTCGAGGTCCCCGCCGCGGCCCTGCGCGCGTCGTCGGTGCTCGCCGAGGTCGACTTCGTGTCGCTCGGCACCAACGACCTCGCCCAGTACACGATGGCCGCCGACCGGCTCCGGGGCGAGCTCGTCGACCTGCTCGACGCGTGGCAGCCCGCGGTGCTCGAGCTGGTCGCGTCCACCGCGCGCGCCGGGGTGGAGACCGGCAAGCCCGTCGGCGTGTGCGGGGAGTCCGCCTCGGACCCCCTGATGGCCCTGGTGCTCACCGGGCTGGGGGTCACGAGCCTGTCGATGTCCCCGGCCGCGCTCCCGGCCGTCCGGTACGCGCTGCGCCGGCACACGCTCGACGCCTGCCGGGCGATGGCCGACGCGGCGATCGCCGCCGAGGACCCGGCGGCGGCGCGGGCGGCGGTCGTCGACCTGCTCGACGCCGACGCCCGGGTGGCGCTCGGGGTGTGACGGGCGCGGTCTCGGGCGCGCGGGGTCAGCGGCCCGGCGGCGCCGGAGGTCGGGCGCGGCGCCGGGTGGCGCCCGGCGTCTCGCCGATCACCCGGCGGTAGCGGCGGGTGAAGTGCGCCTGGTCGGTGTACCCGAGGTCCGCGGCCAGCGCGGCGAGGTCCGCGTCCGGGTCGGTGTGCAGCGCGCCCGCCGCCGCCTGCAGCCGACGGCACTCGATCAGCCACTTCGGCGTCAGGCCGGTGTGCGCCCGCACGACCCGGCTCAGGGTGCGCGGGGTCGTGCCCACCGCGTCCGCGAGGTCGGCGGCGCGGAGCACGTCCGTGCGCTCCTCGGCGACCCGGCAGGCCGCGTTCGCGAGCAGCCCGGCGTCGTCGACCCCGGCGGCGACCGGCGCGAGCCACGCCCGCAGCGTCGCGGCGACGTCCGCGAGGTGGTCGGGCCGGTCCGCCGGAGCGGGCGCGGCGGACGGTCCGGACCCGGGGGCCCCCGTCATGGCCGCCGTGAGCGCGGGCAGCGGCGCGGTCGGCAAGGGCTCGTGGGCGCCGACCAGCCGCACCGGGTCGGTCGTGGTGAGCAGCCGGGTCGCGGCCGGGCGCAGCAGCACGCCGACCACCCAGGACCGTCCCGTCAGCTCCTGCACGGACAGCACCCGGTCCGGGCCGTGCAGGTCCGCGCGGCCGGGCTGCACGACGACGTCCGCGCTCGGGTAGGTGAGCACCCGCTGCGCGCGGACCTCGCCGGGCGGCACGTCCCAGTGCGCCGTCCACACGTGCCGGACGAGCGCGTCGAGGTCCGCGCCCAGCGCCGTGCGGGCGAACCGCACCTCCGCGTCGCCCGGGTTGAGGTACCCCGCCGACCCGACCACGTGCCCACCCCCGTCCCCGGACCGGTTGTCCCGTTCGTACCAGACCGCCACGTCACCCCGGCGTGAGGCTCGGGGCATGACCGAGAGCATCGCACCCGCGACCGACACGACCTCCCCGGCCCCCGCGACCGGCGCGCACACGACCGGCGGCGTCCCGCACGGCCGCACCTCGCTCACCCCGCACCTCGTCGTGCACCCGGCGGACCAGGCGCTCGCGTTCTACGAGCGGGCGTTCGGGGCCAGGGTGCTCGACGTGACCCGGCTCGGCGACCTCGTCGGCGAGGCGACCCTCGACCTCGGCCACGGCTGCCTCACGCTGAGCGACCCGATGCCCGCCTACGGCATCGCCGCGCCCGACCCGTCCGCCCCGGCGACCTTCTCGCTCGCGCTCTACCTGCCCGACGTCGACGCCGCCGTGGACCGTGCCGTCGCGGCCGGGGCGACGCTGCGCGAACCCGTCAGCACGTTCGTGTCGGGCGACCGGTTCGGCTCGGTCGTCGACCCGTTCGGCGTGCGGTGGACGCTGATGACCCGCGTGGTGGACCTGGCGCCGCAGGAGAGCGCCGCGCGGGTGGCGCGCTGGGCCGCCGAGCAGGGCTGAGGCGTCGGCCCGCGACTCCCCTCAACCGCGACCCTGGAGGAGGGCGGCGAGGGGGGAGCCGCCGGGTCCGCCGCCGGCGTCGAGGTGGGCGGCCTGGGCGCGCAGGAGGGGGCCGACCTCGTCGGCGCCGTGGGTGTGGTGGCGGTCGAGGGTGTCGGCGAGGAGGCGCAGCAGGTCGGGGGACATCGAGTTCTCGACGTAGATGGTCAATCCCAGGAGCGCGATGAAGTCCCGGAAGCGGGAGCCGTGGGGGCGCAGCCCGAGGAGGACCCTGCCCCCGAGGTGATCGGGGACTGCGGTGACCGTCGTTCCGTCGCCCAGTGGGATGCGGTAGCCGATCCGCCCGCGGCCGCGAATGGCGAGGACGGCCCCGGTCTCGGTGTCGAGCCAGAGCGAGAACGGCATCCAGCACGCGAGCAGCACGCTGACGGCAGTGCTGATCAGCGTGTAGGGCCGGTTCTGCGGGTCTGTGACGAAGTGCCAGATGAATGCGCCGACCAGCAGCACACCCGTGCCGTAGAGCCAGCGCATGGCCGATCGGGTCGTCAGCGCCGGGATCCGCACCATGCCCGTCGTCTCCGGGGGGCGCGCGTAGAAGCGCCACTGCGAGCGGTTCACGGCGCGACCTGCGCGGGCGGGGTGTCGCGCTCAGCCCGGTCGTCGAGCAGTGCCGCCAGCGGTGAGGTGCCTGGTCCGCCGCCCGCGTCGAGGTGGGCGGCCTGGGCGAGGAGCACGGGGACGACGTCGGCGGCGCCCACGGCGCCGTGGCGCTCGAGGGTGTCGGCGAGCGTGCGCAGGACGTCGGGTGACGTGGAGTTCTCGACGTAGAGGGTCATGGCGAGCAGCACCATGAACCGGCGCCTGCGTGAGCCCGGCGACCGCATGGCGAGCAGCACCCTGCCGATCTGGTCCGGGACGAGCGTGACGGTGGTGCCGTTGCCGAGCTGCGTCCGTTCGGTCAGCCACCTGCCGTGAACGGTCACCAGCGTGCCGTTTCTGGTGTCGAGCCAGCTCGATCCCCAGGTCATCCAGAGGGCGCCCAGGGCGAGGAGCCCGACGAAGGGCAGCGACCACAACCCGTCCTCCGGGTGTGTGACGAAGCTTCCAGGCGTAGCCCACCAGGACGAGTACGCCCGTGCCGATCAGCCATCGTCGGGCCGACTTCGTCATCAGCGCCGGGAGAGGGACGAGGCCCTGCACGTCCGGCGGACGCGCGTGCACCTGCCAGCGACCGCGGCTCATCGGGCCTCCTCCGTCGTGGTCGCGTGGGTCGAGACCGCGAGCGCGCGCGCGGCCAGTCCGTGCAGGTGCCCCAGGAGATCGGCCCTGGTGCGGGGGACTGCGGTCAGTGGGTTGTCGGTGCCGGGGTGTGCGGTGAGCAGCCACGCCCCGGCCGGGCCGGTGAACAGGCCGGTCAGCACCGGGTCCGTGTCGCCGGGGATGCGCAGGACGAGGTCGGTGCGGAGCTCGGCCCGGGCCAGCAGGTCGGTGGTCGCGCGCTCCGGGTCGGCCGGGTCTCCGACCGCGAGCGCGGGTCCGGTGCCGTCGGTCGCCTCGAGGTGGACCGTCGCTGCCGTCAGCAGGTCGGGAAGGTCGTCGGCCGGTGCGACGGTGAAGTGGTGCAGCCCGCCGGCGTCGACCTGCTCGACCAGCACGACGTCCGCGACCACGTGCGCGTACCAGAAGTCCTGGCCGAGCGAGGTGGTGCGCGCGGCGCAGAGCACGGCGTCCGGGGCGGCCCGCAGGGTCACCACGGCGTGCACGTCCTCGCGGACCCGGGCGTCGGCGGCGCCGCTCCCGTCGAGGTCGGTGGGTGCCGCCCCGGTCGGGGGTTCGAGCAGACCGCGGGCGAGCAGACCGCGGTACGCGGCGCGCAGGCTCCACTCCCGCGGGCCGTCGGGCAGAGCGGCGAGGTGCGGCTCGACGACGACGGTCGGGGTGCCGCCGTGCAGGACGTGCAGCTCCTCGTCGGTGAGGACCTCGAGGGCGACCGCCGGGGCGGGACGTGTGCCGTCCTCCGGCGCGCGGCCGGTCACAGCGACCCGAACGACAGGACGCGCAGCAGGCCGCCCGCGACGTCGCCCACGGCGTCGGCGGCGCGGCGGGTGACCGACCCGATGCGGTCGCGTGCCCAGTCGACCGCGGCCGACGCCGCCCGGACCCCGACGTCACGCGCACGGGCCGCGGCGTCGCCGATCCCGCTCCACGCCGAGCCGAGGAAGTCCCCGATCGCCTCGCGGTGGTCCCAGACCAGGTTGCCGAGGCTCCACGCGCCGTAGGCGAGCACGGCCGCTCCGGCGACCGCGAGGCCGACGGGGCCGAGCAGGGCGGTGCCGGTGAAGAGCGCTGCCCCGTGCGACGCGAGGAGTGCACCGGCACCGAGCGCCCCCACCGCACCGAGGCCTCGCGTGGCCGCGCCTCTGGCCCCGTCGTACCCGCCCCCGTGCTTCAGATCCACCACACCGCTGTAGATCGTCACCGGCAAGAACGCCCGCCCCAGCACCGCGGCCCCCGGCACGCGCATCCGCGCGAGCACCCCGCTGCCCTCGCCCCCGAAGCAGAACCGTCGCAGCGCCGCCGCGGCCTTCGCCCCCTCGCGGAGCGCGGCGCGGGGTCGGCCGGCGACGGGCGCGAAGCCGGACCGGACGAACTGCCGGTACGCCCGGGCCTTGGACCCGAGCTGCACCGTGTCCTTGCCGACCTGCGCGAGCCGCGCGGCGCCGTCGGGCACGGCCACGGTGGGCCCCACGGCGCGGACCGGCGCGGGCACGCTCACCACGCCTGCGAGGTCCCAGTCGACCGCCCGCACGGGGTCGATCTGCCCGCGCAGCCGCGTGTCGGCGGCGCGGCGCTGGTCGGCGAGGTCCTGCAGCTGGCGGTCGCCGGCACGCACGGCGTCGGAGGCGTCGTCGCAGGCGTCCCGCCACCGGGTGCGCGCGGCTGCCGTGGTCGTCTCGGGTGCGCGGCGCAGCGACCGCAGCAGCGTCGAGGCGGCGTCCTGGCGCTGGCGGATCACCGCGGCCTCCTCGGCGATCTCCTCGACCCGGTTCGCGTACGCCGTGAGGGCGTCGGTGGCGGGGTCGATCGACTCGAGCAGGTGCCGCAGGTTGTCCACGCAGGTCTGCGCCGAGTCCCGCCACGCGTCCCCGGCCTGCCCGGACCAGGCGGCCTCGGTCAGGGTCCCGGTGCGGGAGCGGACCTCCCAGCGGACGTCGGCGAGCGCGTTCACCGTGGTGGTGAGCTGCCGGGACAGGTGCCGCAGCGCGTGCACGTCGCCGGCTCCCGGGTCCTCGTCGGTCCACCTCATGACGTGGCCAGCGCACGGTCGGTGGCCACGAGGGCGTCGGCGGCCGCGCTCGCCGCGGCGCCGAGGGCGTGCAGGGCGGCGCGGGCGTCCCGGAGGCCGTCCCGCGCGGACAGCAGCAGGTCCTCGAGGTCGTCGTCGACCGCGGGGCTGCCGCTCGTGCGTGGCGTCGTGCGGGGCGCGTCGGGGATCTCGTGCTCGAGTGCGCTCAGCGCCGCGCCGACCTCGGCGACCTCGGCGGGTTCAACGACGAGGTCCACGGCGCACCTCCTGACGTCGGAGGTGGGTCGGGCGGGGTGGGGCGCAGCGCAGCACGGTCGACTCCCGGGTGGCGCACCCGTGGTCACGGCGCGCGGACGCGGCCGGTCGACGGGTGTCGGTCGGATCAGGACGTGCGGCTGAGCCACCGAAGATAGCGGCACGACCCGGCCCTGACCAGCCCCTCTTCGGGAGCGTGGCTGACGGAGTCCGGCACCGGCGGCGGCGAGCCCGCCCCTCGGGTCAGGCCGGCGCGCAGGCGGTGCTGGACGTGCCGCCCGCGACCCGGGTGCCCGGGGACGCGCCCGGCCCGGCGGCGGCCTCCGGCACCACCCCGTCGAACTGCACCTGGTTCCGCCCGAGCCGCTTCGACCGGTACAGCGCGACGTCGGCGCGCGCGGCGAGCGTGTGGGCGGCCTCGGCGGGGGACGCCATCGCCCCGCCGAAGCTCATGGTCACCCGCAGCCCGTGGACAGCTCGTGCCACGGGTACGTGGCGATCGTCGCGCGGATGCGCTCGCAGACGGCCTGGGCCTGCTCCAGAGGGGAGTCGAGCAGCACCAGCGTGAACTCCTCGCCGCCGACGCGCGCGACGACGTCGCCGACCCGGACCGCGGCGGTCATGATCTGCGCGACGCGGCGCAGCACCTCGTCGCCGACGGGGTGGGAGTGCAGGTCGTTGACGGACTTGAACAGGTCCAGGTCCGCGACGACGTACGCGATCTCCTCCTCCCGCCCGAGGCGCGCCGCGAGGATCGCGTCCAGGCCGCGGCGGTTGAGCAGGCCGGTCAGGGGGTCGTGGACGGCGTCGTGCTGGAGCGTCTCGTTGAGGGCGGCGAGCTCGGCGGCGCGCTTGCGGGCCTGGTCGCGGGCCTGGCGGACCCGCTCGACGTCGAGCTGCGCGTTGACGACGATGCCGCGGCGCTCGGCGGCCTGGTCGCGCTGGAGCATGACGGCCTCGTGGTACTGCCGGTGGGTGTCGAGCGCGGCCTGCAGGTCGCCGGCGTCCTCGTGGACCTGCACCAGCTCGAGCAGGACGTCGGCGCGCTCCATCGGCCGCAGGGTCTGCTCGGAGACCAGCAGCCCGGAGTGCAGGGTGGCGCGCGCGCCCGCGTGGTCGCCGCGCAGCCGGCGGAGGCGGCCGTGGGCGGCGTGGTACCGGATCGTCAGGTAGCGGGCCTGCACGCGCGGCAGGGCGTGCGCGACCTCCTCCAGGGCGGCGCCGGCGGCGTCGAGCTCCCCGCAGGCCATCAGCGCCCGGGCGAGCCGCACCTGCGCCTCCGCGGCCATCCGCGGGTTGCCGGAGTCGCCGCCGTCGGCGTCGGGGACGCCGTGCGCCGCCTCGAGCCCCTGGGTCGCGAGGGAGACCGCCCGCTCGGCGAGCGCGCGCGAGCGGACCGGGTCGGTCGCGGCCAGGGCGACGCTCTCGTCGGTGTCGAGCTTCGCGAGGCCGGACAGGGTCGCGCAGGTGCCGTCGGGGCGGTTCAGCAGCGGCCACAGGCGCGCGGCCTCGTCGAGCAGCTCCCGGGCCTTCTCCGGGAACCGGTTCATCGAGATGTAGGTGTCCGCGAGGTTGTTCAGCGCCGCGGCCATGCCCTCGGTGTCGTCCAGCTCGCGGCGGATCGCCAGGGACCGGTCGAGCAGCTCCAGGGCCGAGAGGTTGTCGCCGAACCCGTTGTAGACCGCCGCCAGACCCTGCAGCAGGCGACCTTCCCAGGGGCGGACGCCGTGGGTGGTGCTCAGCTCGAGGGCGCGCTCCATCGCCGCGAGGGCCAGGGCGTCGTCTCCGAGGAGGTGGTGCGCCCAGCCCGCGTTGTACTCGAGCTCGATCTCGGGCTCGATCGCCTGCTCGGCCCGGGCCCGCTCCAGCAGCGGGGGGAGGGCCGCGACGCACAGCGCGGGCGCGGCGTCGCACAGGCGGTCGATCCGGTCGAGCTCCGAGCGCCAGGACGGCAGGCCGTCCCTCTGCGCCGCTCGGGCAGTCGTCATGTCTGTCTGTATCGGGAACGGGCCCGGTGCGCTGAACACCCCACCCGGGTGAAACGCGGCGAGGGCCCGCAGCCGCCGGTCGGCGGTGCGGGCCCTCGCACGGGCGTACCGGGTCAGGCGATGGTGGCGACCGCCTGGCGGGCGATCTCCAGCTCCTCGTTCGTCGGGATCACCAGCACGGTGACCTCGGCGCCGTCGGGGGAGATGACCTTCGGCTCCTTGATCCGGCCGGCGTTGCGCTCGGGGTCGACCTGGATGCCGAGGCGCTCCAGGCCCGCGAGGGCGTTGAGCCGGACGATGTCGTCGTTCTCGCCGATGCCGGCGGTGAACGTGATGACGTCGACGTGGCCGAGCTCGGCGTAGTACTTGCCGACGTAGCCCTTGATCCGGTGGTAGTAGACGTCGAGGGCGGTCTTGACCCGCTCGTCGCCCGCGGCGACGGCGTCGTGGACGTCGCGCATGTCGGTGTAGCCGGACAGGCCGAGCATCCCGGACTTGCGGTTCAGCAGCTCGTCGAGCTGGTCGATGGTGTAGCCGCCGACCCGCGCGAGGTGGAACAGGACGGCGGGGTCGATGTCGCCCGACCGGGTGCCCATGACGAGGCCCTCGAGCGGGGTGAGGCCCATGGACGTGTCGATGCACGCGCCGCCGCGCACGGCGGACGCCGACGCGCCGTTGCCGAGGTGCAGCACGATGGTGTTGAGCTCCTCGAGCGGCTTGCCGAGGAACTCGGCGGTCGCCCGGGACACGTACAGGTGCGACGTGCCGTGGGCGCCGTAGCGGCGGATCTTGTACTGCGCGGCGACGTCCTGGTCGATCGCGTAGGTGTACGCGGCCGGCGGCATGGTGCGGTGGAACGCGGTGTCGAACACCGCGACGTGCGGCAGGTTCGGGAACGCGTGCCGGGCGGCCTGCACGCCGGCGACGTTGGCCGGGTTGTGCAGCGGGGCCAGCGGGGACAGCGCGTCGATCTGCGCGAGCACCTCGTCGTCGATGACCGCGGGGCCGTCGAAGACGTCGCCGCCCTGGACGATCCGGTGGCCGACCGCGGTGAGGTCCTCCTCGCGGAGCTGCGGGCCCTGCTCCTCGAACAGGCCGAGGACGAGGCGCATGCCGGTCTCGTGGTCCGGCACGGGCTGCTCGAGGACCGTCGTGCCGGACGGGCCCTCGTGCTTGACCTTGCCGACCTCGAGGCCGATGCGCTCCACGATGCCGCTGGCGAGGGCGTCGCCGCTGGTGGCGTCGACCAGCTGGTACTTGATCGACGAGGAGCCGGAGTTGATGACGAGGACGTGGTTCACTTCGAGCCTTCCGAGGTCAGGGCCTGGGCCTGGATCGCCGTGATGGCGACGGTGTTGACGATGTCCTGGACCAGGGCGCCCCGGGACAGGTCGTTGACGGGCTTGCGCAGACCCTGGAGCACGGGGCCGACGGCGACCGCGCCGGCGGACCGCTGCACGGCCTTGTAGGTGTTGTTGCCGGTGTTGAGGTCGGGGAACACGAACACCGTGGCCCGGCCGGCGACCGCGGAGTCGGGCATCTTCGTCTGGGCGACGGAGGCGTCGACGGCGGCGTCGTACTGGATCGGGCCCTCGACGCTGAGGTCGGGGCGGCGCTCGCGGACCAGCTCGGTGGCGGTGCGGACCTTGTCGACGTCGGCGCCGGAGCCGGACGAGCCGGTGGAGTAGGACAGCATCGCGATCCGCGGCTCGATGCCGAACTGCGCGGCGGTCTCGGCCGAGGAGATCGCGATGTCCGCGAGCTGCTCGGCGGTCGGGTCCGGGTTCACGGCGCAGTCGCCGTAGACCAGGACGCGGTCCTCGAGGCACATGAGGAAGACGGACGACACGACCGAGGTGCCGGGGAGCGTCTTGATGATCTCGAAGGACGGCTTGATGGTGTGGGCCGTGGTGTGCGCGGCGCCGGAGACCATGCCGTCGGCGAGGCCGAGCTGGACCATCATCGTGCCGAAGTACGACACCGAGGAGACGATCTCGCGGGCGCGCTCGACGGTCATGCCCTTGTGCTTGCGCAGCTCGGTGTACTCGGCGGCGAACCGCTCGAGCAGCTCGCCGGCCTTGGGGTCGATGACGTGCGCGGCGGTGAGGTCCAGGCCGAGCTCGGTGGCGCGGCGGCGGATCGCGGTCTCGTCGCCGAGGATCGTCAGCTCGGCGACCTCGCGCTGGAGCAGCGTGGAGGCGGCGCGCAGGATGCGGTCGTCGCTGCCCTCGGGCAGGACGACGTGCTTGCGGTCGGACCGCGCCCGGTCGAGCAGCTCGTACTCGAACATCAGCGGCGTGACGACCTCGGGGGCCGGCACCTCGAGCGCGGCCAGGGCCTCCTCGGCGTCGGTGTGCTTCTCGAACAGCGCGAGCGCCGTGTCGACCTTGCGCTGCGAGTCCGCGGACAGCCGGCCGCGGGTGCTCGCCGCGGCGCTGGCCGAGCGGAACGTGCCGAGGTCGGTGCGGATCACCGGCAGCTTGCTGCGCAGGCCGTCGACCAGGCGGGACACGACGGCCGGGGGCTCGAACCCGCCGTTGAGGATGATGCCGGACAGCGACGGGAAGCCCTCGGCGGCGTGCGCGGTGAGCAGGCCGAGCAGGATGTCCGAGCGGTCGCCGGGGACGATCACGACGACGCCGTCGGACAGCCGCTCCAGCAGGTGCTCGATCGACATGGCGCCGACCAGGACCTCGGTGGACTCGCGGGACAGCAGCTGCGCGTCGCCGCCGATCAGGGTGCCGTCGACCGCGTCCATCAGCTGGCGCACGGTGGGGGCGACGAGGAACGGCTCCTCGGGCAGGGCCCAGGCGGTGGCGCGGGTGGAGAGCTCGGCGCGGACGGCGTCGAGGTTGGCGGGGTCGCACCGGTTGGCGACGATCGCGACGACCTGGGCGTGGCCGGCCTCGAGCTCGTTCGCGGCGACCTCGGCGACCTGGCGGACCTCCTCGGGCGTGCGGCCCTGGCCCTTGACGCACAGCAGCACGGGCGCGCCCAGGTTGGCGGCGATCCGGGCGTTGAAGCCCAGCTCGGCGGGGCCGGCGATGTCGGTGTAGTCGGTGCCGACGATGACGACGACGTCGCACTGGCGGGCGACCGCGTGGTACCGGCTGACGATCGTGGCGAGCGCCGCCTCGGGGTCGGCGTGCACGGCCTCGTAGGTGGTGCCGACGCAGTCCGCGTACGACAGGTCCACGCCGTCGTGGGCCAGCAGCAGCTCGAGCACGTAGTCCGGGGTCTCGGTGGACCGGGCGATCGGGCGGAACACGCCGACCTTCTGCACGGTGCGGGTCAGCAGGTCGACGAGGCCCAGTGCCACGGTCGACTTGCCGGTGTCCCCCTCGGGGGAGGTGACGTAGATGCTGCGGGCCACGGGTGCGGCTTCTTCCTCTTCGAGATCCGGGGGTCGCCCGGCGGGGCAAAGGTGGTGGGATGAATTCTGCCGGACGTGAGCCGCCGGGGCGAGGAGCGAGCCGGTGACCCGTGCCACGCCGGGGGCCCGCGACCGGCGCTGACAGCCCTGCCGGCCCACCGTCCGTGACCTAGGTCCCGGACGGCCGATGGCCCGCACCGGTGCGGTGCGGGCCATCGGCCTCGTGCTCACTACTCGTTGTCACCACCGGTCGCGGCGGTGGCGTTCTGCTGCGGGCCCCCGACCTCGGTGCCGGTCTCGCCGGCGTCGGGCCAGACCCAGTCGCGCACCTCGGGGAGGTCCTCGCCGTGCTCGCGGGTGTACTCGTGCGCCCGGAGCCGCGCGTCGACCATGCGCTGCCGCAGGCCCGCGTGCTTGGAGCCGAGCGACGGCGTCTGGTCGATGACGTCGATCACCAGGTGGAACCGGTCCAGGTCGTTCAGCATGACCATGTCGAACGGCGTCGTGGTCGTGCCCTCCTCCTTGTACCCCCGCACGTGGATGTTCTTGTGCCCCTTGCGGCGGTACGTCAGGCGGTGGATCAGCCACGGGTAGCCGTGGTAGGCGAACACGATCGGCTTGTCGGTCGTGAACAGCGTGTTGAAGTCGCGGTCCGACAGGCCGTGCGGGTGCTCCCGCTCGTCCTGCAGGCGCATGAGGTCCACGACGTTGACGACGCGGACCTTGAGGTCCGGCAAGCTCGCGGCGCAGGATGTCGGCCGCGGCCAGCACCTCGAGCGTCGGGACGTCGCCGGCGCAGCCCAGGACGACGTCCGGGTCCTCGCCCTCGACCTCGGTGCCGGCCCACTCCCAGATGCCCAGGCCGCGGGTGCAGTGCGCGACGGCCTCGTCCATCGTGAGGAAGTTCGGCGCGGGCTGCTTGCCGGACACCACGACGTTGACGTACTGCCGGCTGCGCAGGCAGTGGTCGTACGTCGACAGGAGGGTGTTCGCGTCCGGCGGCAGGTACACCCGGACGATCTCGGCCTTCTTGTTCACCACGTGGTCGATGAAACCCGGGTCCTGGTGGCTGAAGCCGTTGTGGTCCTGGCGCCACACGTGGCTGGACAGCAGGTAGTTCAGGCTCGCGATGGGCCGGCGCCACGGGATGTGGTTCGTGACCTTCAGCCACTTCGCGTGCTGGTTGAACATCGAGTCGACGATGTGGATGAACGCCTCGTAGCTCGTGATCAGGCCGTGGCGGCCCGTGAGCAGGTAGCCCTCCAGCCAGCCCTGGCACTGGTGCTCGGACAGCATCTCCACGACGCGGCCCATCCGGGCCAGGTGGTCGCCCTCGTCCGTCGGCAGGTACTCGGCGTTCCACACCTTGTCGGTGACGTCGAAGACGGCCTGCAGGCGGTTCGAGGCGGTCTCGTCCGGGCCGAAGATCCGGAAGTTGTCCGGGTTCCGGCGGATCACCTCGGTGAGGTACTTGCCCAGCTCGCGCGTCGCCTCGGAGATCGAGCCGCCGGGCACCGGGACCTCGACCGCGAAGTCGCGGAAGTCGGGCAGCCGGAGGTCCTTGAGCAGCAGCCCGCCGTTGGCGTGCGGGTTGTCGCTCATCCGCAGCGTCCCGGGGGGCGTCAGCGAGGTGATCTCGGCCTTGATCGAGCCGTCGGCCTCGAACAGCTCCTCCGGCTTGTACGATTGCAGCCAGTCCTCGAGGACGTGCAGGTGCTCGTCGGTGTCGCGGGCGCTGGCGAGCGGCACCTGGTGCGAGCGCCAGGAGGCCTCGACCTGCTTGCCGTCGATGACGGGCGGGCAGGTCCAGCCCTTCGGGGTCTTGAAGATGATCATCGGCCACGACGGGCGGGTCTCGTCGCCCGCGGCCGCGCGGGCCTTGATCTCGGCGATCTCGTCCATGACGGTGTCGAGCAGCTCGGCGAACCGGGCGTGCACCGCGGCGTGGTCCTCGCCGTCGAACCCGCCGACGAACAGGTGCGGCTTGTGGCCGTACCCGGTCATCAGGGCGAGCAGCTCCTCCTCGGGGATGCGCGCCAGGACCGTCGGGTTGGCGATCTTGTACCCGTTGAGGTGCAGGATCGGCAGGACGACGCCGTCCGCCTTCGGGTCGATGAACTTGTTCGAGTGCCAGGACGTCGCCAGCGGGCCGGTCTCGGCCTCGCCGTCGCCGACGACGGCCGCGACCAGCAGGTCGGGGTTGTCGAACACCGCGCCGTACGCGTGGGACAGCGCGTAGCCGAGCTCGCCGCCCTCGTGGATCGAGCCGGGGGTCTCCGGGGCCACGTGGCTCGGGATGCCGCCCGGGAACGAGAACTGCCGGAACAGCCGGCGCACGCCCTCGGCGTCCTGCGTGATGTCGGAGTAGACCTCGGAGTACGTGCCGTCCAGGTACGCGGAGGCGACGAGACCCGGGCCGCCGTGGCCGGGGCCGGTGAGGTAGAGGGTGGACTGCTCGCGCTCCGCGATGACGCGGTTCAGGTGCGCGTACAGGAAGTTCAGACCCGGGGTGGTGCCCCAGTGCCCCAGCAGGCGCGGCTTCACGTGGTCACGCGTGAGCGGCTCCCGCAGCAGCGGGTTGTCCAGCAGGTAGATCTGCCCCACCGACAGGTAGTTCGCCGTCCGCCACCAGGCGTCGATGCGTCGGAGCGTCTCGTCCGAGACGGGCTGGCCGGAGCCGGTCCGCCAGGTGGCGAGCTGCGACGTCGTCGTACTCATGTCTCTCCCCGTTGTCGCGCAACCACGGATGTGCCGTGGGTCCGGACGTGCTCCCCCCGGACGACCACCAGCCTTGCGGCGCGTCGCGCCGTTTCCCGGGACGTCCGACCTACCCGCCCCGTGGCCGCCGCGGCGGCCTCTGCCATCCAACCCCATCGGTTCACCCGGGGCGAGCCCCGGGTCGGAGCCTGGGGACGAGCCTGGGGACGACGGGCGGCGAGGCGACCCCCCAGGTCCGCCGGGTACCGTGCTGCGGTGCCCGACACCCCGCCCGACGCGCCCGGAGCCGGCGACGCGCCCGCGTCGGGAGCCCCGGACCGCCCGACCCTGTGGCAGGTCGCCCGCACCCCGCGGATGATCGCCCTGCTGGTCCTGTTCCTCGCCGCCGCGGCGGTCTGCGGCCGCCTCGGGGCGTGGCAGCTCGAGCGCGCCGAGGTCCGCGGCGCGCGTGCCCAGGCCGAGCGGCTCGCGGAGATCGAGGCCCAGCCCGCCGTCCCGCTCGAGGACGTGCTGGCGCCGCAGTCCCCGTTCGACGGCGGGCTCGTCGGCCGGCACGTCGAGGTCACGGGGGAGTACGACGCCGCCGGCCAGCTGCTCGTCACCGACCGGGCGCTGGGCGGCCGCACCGGCTACCTCGTGCTGACCCCGCTGCGGGTCGCGTCCGACGACCCCGCCGCCGACGGCGCCGTGCTGCCCGTGGTCCGCGGCTGGGTCGCGAGCGGTGACGCGAGCGACCCGCTGGTCGCGGTGCCCGACGGCGAGGTGCGGGTGACCGGCTACCTCCAGGGCTCCGAGGACTCCGGCCAGCCGCACGACGCCGCGGAGCCGGGCACGACGGACAGCATCTCGTCCGCCGAGCTGCTGGGCGTGTGGGGCGGGCCGATCTGGACGGGCTACGCGGTGCTCACCGACGCCGACCCCGCGCAGGCCGCCGGCATCGAGCTGCTGCCGCCGCCGACGCGCTCCGGCACCGGGCTGAACATCCAGAACCTCGGGTACGCGGCGCAGTGGTTCGTGTTCGGCGGGTTCGCGGTGTTCCTGTGGGTGCGGCTGCTCAAGGACGAGCAGCTGCGCGACGAGGAGCCGGACGAGCCAGCGGGCGCGGCTCCCGCAGGACCGGCGTCGGCGTAGCGGGCCCTACTCCCGCTGCCACGACCGCCACAGCGACGCGTACTCCCCGCCCGCGGCCACCAGGTCGTCGTGCGGACCGATCTCGCTGATCCGTCCCGCGTCCACCACGGCGACCCGGTCGGCGTCGTGCGCCGTGTGCAGGCGGTGCGCGATCGCGACGACCGTGCGGCCCTCGAGCACCGCGGACAGCGACCGCTCGAGGTGCCGGGCGGCGCGCGGGTCGAGCAGCGACGTGGCCTCGTCGAGGACGAGGGTGTGCGGGTCGAGCAGCACGAGCCGTGCGAGCGCGACCTGCTGGGCCTGCGCCGGGGTGAGCGGGAACCCACCCGAGCCGACCTCGGTCTCGAGGCCCTGAGGAAGGGCCTCGACCCAGTCCCACGCGTCGACCGCCCGGAGCGCGCGCTCCAGGGCCGCGTCGTCGGCGCCGGTGTCCGCGAGGCGCAGGTTGTCGGCGAGCGGCCCGACGAACACGTGGTGCTCCTGGGTCACCAGGGCGACGTGCCCGCGCAGCTCGTCGAGCGGCAGGTCGACGAGCGGCACGTCACCGACGGTCACGGTGCCGCCGGTGGGCGGGTGGATGCCCGCGAGCATCCGGCCGAGCGTGGACTTCCCGGCGCCGGACGGGCCGACGACCGCCAGCCGCTCCCCGGGACGCAGGGCGAGGTCGACGCCGTGCAGCACGTCGTGGCCGGGGCGGTAGGCGTACCGGACGCCGGTGGCCTCGACGTCGTCGCCCTCGGGGCGGGCGTCCCGGGCGGTGCGGTCGGGGGCGACGTCGGCGACGCCGAGGATCCGCGCCAGGGACGTCGCACCGACCTGGATCTCGTCGAGCCAGAAGATCAGCTCGCCGATCGGGTGGATGACCTGGGTCGCGTACAGGGCGATCGTGGTGACCGCGCCCACCGTGGCGTCCCCGGTCGACACCAGGTAGGCGCCCCAGGCCAGCACCGCCACGACCGGCAGCACGAACGACAGGTCGACCCCGGGGAACAGCACGGTGCGGAGGTCGAGCGTGCGGCTCTCGGCGGCGAACGCCTCGCGCAGGTCCGCGTCGACCCGGGCCCGGCGTCGCGCCCCGAGCCCGAGGGCGTCGACCGTGCGCGCGCCCTCGACCGACTCGGTGATCGTGCCGTTCAGCGTGGCGTACGCGGCGGACTCGCGCAGGTAGGCGGGCGCCGCGCGGCGCAGGTACCAGCGGGTCACGGGCAGCAGCAGCGGCAGGCCCGCGAGCAGCCCGAGCGCGACCAGGGGGCTGGTCAGGACCGCGGCGACCACGGTGAGCGTGATGGTCGCGACGGTGACGAGGATCCGCGGCACGCCGAACCGGACCGTGTACTGGACGCGGTCGATGTCCGTGGTGGTCCGCGCGACCAGGTCCCCGGTGCCCGCGCGCTCGACGGTGGACAGCGGCAGCCGGGTCACGGTGCCGACGAACTCCTCGCGCAGGTCCGCGAAGACCGTCTCCCCGAGCACCATCGCGGCGCGCTGGGCGTAGCGGATGAGGACGGTCTGGGCCAGCACCGCGACCACGAGCACGAGCACGGTGCGGTCGACCGCGGACGCCGTCGTGCCCGCGACCACCGCGTCCACCAGGCGACCGAGCAGCCACGGCCCGGCCAGCCCGGCCGTCGCGGCCAGGACGTGCAGCACGACCACCACGGCCAGGCCGCGCCGGTGGCGGCGCAGCAGGGCCGAGGTGTGGCGGCGCAGCGCGGGTCCGTCAGCGACGGGCAGCTTCACGGGGTGCCTCCTGGTCGGTGCCCGGCTCGGTGCCCGGCTGGGTGCCCGGCTGGGTGCCCGGTCCCGGGCGGGGCGCGGGGACGTCGGCGGGGTCGTCGTCGCGCGACACGACGGCGCGGTACGCCCGGCCGACGTCGTCAGCGGCGGTGACGAGGTCGCGGTGCCGCCCGGTGGCGACGACGCGCCCGTCGCGGACCAGGGCGACCTCGTCCACCGAGTCCAGCACCAGCGGGCTCGCGGTGACCACCACGGTCGTCGACCCGCGGCGGGCGTCGGCGAGCCGGCGCGCGATCCGGGCCTCGGTGTGCGCGTCGACCGCGCTCGTCGGCTCGACCAGCACCAGCACCTCCGCGCCGGTCAGCAGCGCCCGGGCGAGGGCGACGCGCTGCCGCTGCCCGCCGGACAGCGACCGGCCCTTCTCCTCGACCTCGCCGTCGAGCCCGCCGGGCACGGAGTCGAGGACGTCGCCGGCGTCCGCGGTGGTCATCGCGGTGCGCAGGTCGTCGCGCGAGGCACCGCCGCGCACGTCGAGCTCGTCGGCGAGCACGCCGGTGAACAGGTGCGGCGTGGACTCGGCGACCACGACCCGGCCGCGCACCTCGGCGAGGGCGAGCCGGTCCAGCACGGTGCGTCCCCACCGCACGCGGGACAGCGGGACGTCGGCGGGGTCGGGCCGCGCCGGCCGCGTGGCCTCCGCACCCGCGTCGTCGGCGTCCTCGTCGCCCGTGCCGACCCGGGGCGGGCCCATCCGGCCGAGCCGCAGCGCGATCCGCGCGGACTCGTCGGGGTCGGCACCGACCAGGGCGGTGAGCCGGCCGGGCGCGGCGACGAACCCGCTGGCCTCGTCGACCAGCGGCTCGCCGGGCGGCGGTCCGGCCTGGGGCTCCGCGGGGTCGTCGGAGCCCGCGGCCGGCACGGACAGCACGCCGATGATCTTGCGGGCGCCGACGACCGCGCGGGTGGTGACGCGGATGGCCTCGCTGGCGGTCCACAGCGGCTGCGTGAGGAACGCCGCGAACCCGTAGAACGACACGAGCTGCCCCGGCGTGATCCGGCCGTCCAGCGCGAGCCGCGCCCCTGCCCACACCACCACCGCGAGGAACAGCCCGGGCAGCAGCGTCTGGAGGGCGTCGAGCAGCGACTGGGTCTGCGACACCCGGACCCCCGCGGCGCGCACCCGCTGCGACTGCGCCCGGTACCGCGCCGCGAACACGTCCTCGCCGCCGATGCCGCGCAGGATGCGCAGCCCCGAGACGGTGTCCGCGCCGAGCGTCGTCAGCCGGCCGGTGGCCTCGCGCTGCTCGGACTGCCGCTTCTGCAGGGCGGGCACGAGCGACGACAGCACGCCGACGACGACCGGCAGCCCCAGGAGAACGAGCAGCCCCAGCGGCACCGACGTGCGCAGCAGGACGGCGCCGAGCGTCAGGTACGCGGCCACCCCGCCGACGAGCCGCGGCAGGATCGCGAACACCTCGCCCATCCGCAGCGCGTCCGAGGCGACGGTCGCGACGACCTCGCCCGTGGGCAGCCGGGCGGTGATCGCGTCGCCGGTGCGCGTGACGTGGTGGCCGATCTGCTGCGAGGACGCGAACGCCGCGCGCAGCCAGTTCTCCACCTCGAGCCGGTGGCCCCAGACGTTCGCCCCGACCTGGACCAGGCCCAGCCCGGCGAGCCCGAGGCAGCCGAGCCACAGCGCCCGCCCGAGCCCCGCGTCCAGCCCGCCGTCCACGACGCGGCCGAGCTGCCAGGGCATCAGCGCGGCGGCGACGTTGCCGACCACGGCCACGGCCGTCGCCCCGAGGAGCACGCCGAGCTGGCGGCGCGCCTGCCAGAGCATGAGGCGCAACGGGCCGGTGAGCGGCGGGTGCCCGGGGTCGGGGAGGGGAAGGGGTCGCACGGCCGACCACGCTACGGGTGACCCCCGACACAGCGACACGGGTTTTGGGCTCGGGGTGGGCGAGAATCGGCAGCGCACCCGCGATCCCGCCGAGAGGACCTCCCCGTCATGACCGAGCCCACCGGCCAGCCGACCCCCGCGACCGCGCAGCCGACCCCCGCGCCCGCCGCCCCGGCGCCGCGTCCCGCGCCCGCCGGGTCCGCCGGACGCCTGACGCGCTACCGGGTGATGGCGTTCGTCACCGGCACGATGCTGCTGGTCCTGTGCCTGGAGATGGTCCTCAAGTACGTGTTCCACGCGGGTGGGGTCGACGCCTCCGGGTCCCCCGAGCCGGTGCTGGGGACCTGGATCGCGATCGTGCACGGCTGGATCTACGTGGTGTACCTGGTCACCGTCGTCCAGCTCTGGTCCGCGATGCGCTGGTCGCTGGGCCGGCTGGCGACGATGGCGCTCGCGGGCGTCGTACCGGTGATGTCGTTCGTGCTGGAGCGGCGGGTGCACGCCGAGGCGGTCGCGCGGATCACGCCGGGGCGCTGACCTCCCTCGCCGTGACCGCCCGCCGCGCACGCCACCGGGCGACCGGACGCTCGACGAGCCACCAGCTCGCGGTCGCCGCGATCAGGGTCAGCCCCAGCACCGCCACCGCGCCGGGGAGGTCCTCGGGGTGGCCGAACCAGCGCGCGAGGGCGCCGTTCCACAGGTACGCCGCGTAGGACACGGTGCCCAGCGCCACGGCGGGCCGCAGCGCCGGCGTCGGCAGGCGCCGCCAGCGGGACGCGTAGGAGATCAGCGCGACGGTCGCGACGGCCACCGTCGGGACGCCGAGCACGTACCAGGACGTGTGCGACGCGAGCCCGGGCAGCAGCGTCCCCGCGAGCAGCGCGAGGACGACGCCCACCTCGAGCGTCCGGCGGGTGCGCGGTGACCCGGGCAGCCCGCGCACCAGGGCGTCGCGGCCGAGGTACCCGGCGCAGCCGATCAGCAGGGCGGCGCCCCACGACGAGGGCAGGGCGTAGACGCGCGCGACGTCGGGGACGACGAGCAGCAGCGTGAGCAGGCAGGCCACGAGCGTGCCGACCACCGCCCAGGCGACCGCGCCCCGCAGCAGCCCCCGCCGCCAGGCCCAGAGCAGCAGCAGCGGCCAGACCAGGTAGAACTGCTCCTCCGTCGCCAGGGTCCAGAAGTGGTACAGCGACTCGCTGCCGTGCGGCAGACCGGGGACGTTGATCGTGTAGGTCAGCGCGGCGACCAGCGACTCGGGCACGAGGTGCGCCTCGCCGAGGACGTCGAACACGCCCTCGACCACCACGTACCCCGCGAGCATCAGCAGCAGCGGCGGGTACAGCCGCAGCGCCCGTGCGGCGTAGAACCGCCCGAACCGCACCCGGCCGTGCCGCTCGAGCTCGCGCACCAGGACACCGGTGATGAGCCAGCCGGACAGCGCGAAGAAGATCGTCACCCCGAGGACGCCCGCCGCGCCGAACCGGTCGGGGGCGGCGTGGTTGAGCAGCACCAGGGCGACGGCGAACCCGCGCAGGGCGTCCAGCCCGGGCAGCCGCGCGGGGCGGGTGCCACCGGGCACGGCGGCGGCGTGGCCGGTGCCCGACAGGGCGGGTGCGACATCATCCCTCACGCTACGGAAGGTATGCCGACCAGGCCGGGCCGGGGAACACCCGCGTCCCGACCGGCCACGACCCGCACCGGATCTTCACACCGTCGCACCGACGCTCACGTGAGAGGAGGGTCGCGTCGCCCGTGGCTATGCTGACGGCGCCACAGACCGACAGGAGGTGCCGCCGTGCCGCTGCAGCACATGCAGATCGGCGAGGTCGCGGAGCGCACCGGGCTGTCCCTGCGCACGATCCGGTACTACGGCGAGGTCGGTCTGGTCCGGCCCTCGGCCCGCACGCACGGCGGCTTCCGCCTGTACACCGAGCCCGACATCGCACGCCTGGAGCTGATCAAGCGCATGAAGCCGCTCGACTTCTCCCTCGACGAGATGGGCGACCTGCTCGGGGTGCTCGACCGGCTGAACGAGCCCGGCCTCACCCAGGAGGACCACGACGCCCTCCTGGAGCGGCTCGTGATGTACCGGCTGGCGGCCGAGGAGCGGGCCCGGGCGCTGCGCGAGCAGCTCGCGGTGGCCGAGGACTTCCACGAGAGCCTGCGCACCGAGATCAGCCGGCAGCGCCGGATCGGCGACCGCTCCGGCTCCTGAGGCGCACTACCCTGGTGGGGTGACCGACGCCTCCGCCGTGCCCCTGCCCGCCCCGGACCAGCCGGACCAGCACCGGCCCGTCCTCGTCGTCGACTTCGGCGCCCAGTACGCGCAGCTGATCGCCCGCCGCGTCCGCGAGGCGAACGTCTACTCCGAGATCGTCCCGCACACCGCGTCCGTCGCGGAGCTCGTCGCCAAGGACCCGGCCGCGATCATCCTGTCCGGCGGGCCGTCGTCGGTGTACGCGGACGGCGCGCCGTTCGTCGACCCGGCGCTGTTCGACGCGGGCGTCCCGGTGCTCGGCATCTGCTACGGGTTCCAGGCGATGGCCAAGGCGCTCGGCGGCACCGTCGCCCAGACCGGCAACCGCGAGTACGGCGGCACGCCCGTCGAGGTCGTCGCGGGCGGCACGGTGCTCGCCGGCAGCCCGGACGAGCAGACCGTCTGGATGAGCCACGGCGACGCGGTGCACGCCGCGCCCGAGGGCTTCGAGGTGCTCGCGACGTCGGCCGGCTCGCCGGTGGCGGCGTTCGAGAACCGGGAGCGCCGCCTGTTCGGCGTCCAGTGGCACCCCGAGGTCAAGCACTCCCCGCTGGGGCAGCGCACGATCGAGCACTTCCTCTACGAGGGCGCGGGCCTGGCGCCGGACTGGAACCCCGGCAACGTCATCGCCGAGCAGGTCGAGCGGATCCGGGCGCAGGTCGGCGACGCTCGCGTCGTCTGCGGGCTGTCGGGCGGCGTGGACTCGTCCGTCGCGGCCGCGCTCGTGCAGAAGGCGGTGGGGGACCAGCTCACCTGCGTGTTCGTCGACCACGGCCTGCTGCGGACCGGTGAGGCCGAGCAGGTCGAGCAGGACTTCGTCGCCTCGACCGGCGTGAACCTCAAGGTCGTCGACGCCCGCGAGCAGTTCCTGCACGCGCTGGCCGGGCACACCGACCCGGAGACCAAGCGCAAGATCATCGGCCGCGAGTTCATCCGCGTGTTCGAGGCGGCGGCGCGCGAGGTCGTCGAGGAGGCCGGCGCGCACGGCGAGGAGGTCAAGTTCCTCGTGCAGGGCACGCTGTACCCGGACGTCGTGGAGTCCGGCGGCGGCGAGGGCGCGGCGAACATCAAGTCGCACCACAACGTCGGCGGCCTGCCCGACGACCTGCAGTTCGAGCTGGTCGAGCCGCTGCGCACCCTGTTCAAGGACGAGGTCCGCGCGGTCGGCCTGGAGCTCGGCGTCCCCGAGGCGATCGTCTGGCGGCAGCCGTTCCCCGGCCCCGGCCTGGGCATCCGCATCATCGGCGAGGTCACGCAGGAGCGGCTCGACGTGCTCCGCGCCGCGGACCTCATCGCCCGCGAGGAGCTGACCCGCGCCGGCCTGGACCGCGAGATCTGGCAGTGCCCGGTGGTGCTGCTCGCGGACGTGCGCTCCGTGGGCGTGCAGGGCGACGGTCGCACCTACGGCCACCCCGTGGTGCTGCGCCCGGTGTCGTCCGAGGACGCGATGACCGCCGACTGGACCCGCCTGCCCTACGAGACGCTCGCGGTCATCTCGACCCGGATCACCAACGAGGTGCCGGAGGTCAACCGCGTGGTGCTCGACGTGACGAGCAAGCCGCCGGGGACCATCGAGTGGGAGTGACGCGCGGCTCGACCCCGCGCGTGCGACGGCCCGGCACCCCGAACGGGGTGCCGGGCCGTTCCGGTGTCACCGCGGCGACGCCGTTCCTGGCTGCGACCAGGACCTATGTCCTAGGCTGAATGGGTGCGGGGCCGTGGGACCAAAGGCCTGATCTGCGGGAATCCGCACTTTGTGCACGCAGTCACGAAGCGGAACTGGGCCGCAGGCATGACCTACGTCCCGCATCGCGGCCGCCGGGGGTAGCAGGCTCTCTCCCGTGGGGCTCGCAGGTTCCACCGGATCGGCCGACGGCCGGTCCGCACCGGGGGTATCTGAAGGGAACACCACATGTCTACCGTGGCAGCGACGGGCGGCTCGAAGGCTGCTCGCGTCATCGGCATCATCTCCGCGATCGCCGGCATCGTCCTGGTCATCGCCGGCGGCGTCACCTGGGGCATGATCTCCAGCCACCTCGCGGACGAGAAGATCACCGTCTCCGAGGACGCCGCGGCGTTCGGCGGCCAGCCGGTCACCAGCCCGTGGACCGCGTTCGCCCAGGCCGACATCATCGCCGAGCACGCGCTCAAGGCGACCGACGGCAAGACCTACGCCGAGCTCGAGCAGGACGACCCGCTGCGGACCGTCGCGATGAACGGCTCGTTCCTGCGGGCCTCGCTCTTCACCTCGGTCGTCGCCTTCGGCGTCGCCGCGCTGGTCATGGGCCTCGGCATCATGTTCGTCCTGGTGGGCTACGCGCTCTTCGTCCTGGCCGGCCGCAAGGTCGCCACGGTCGTCGAGCCGCGGGACGCCACGACGGTCACCGGCGAGGGCCTCAAGGCCTGATCTCCGCACCGCACGCACGCAGGGCCGGGACCCCCACGGGGTCCCGGCCCTGCGTCGTGCCCGGCCTGCGTCGTGCCTCGGCGTGACGGGTCAGCGACCCGCTGCGCCGGTCCCGGCCGGGGTGGCGGTGCGGCCCTCGCGGCCGCGGCGGCGCGCCGAGCTGACGACGGACCCGACCAGCAGCGCCACGCCCGCGGCGGCGAGCAGCACGATCAGCGCGAGCTGGCCGTCGATCTCCGCCCCCGCAGCGAGCGCGAGGATGCCGATGCCGACGGCCGCGACCACCAGGCCCCACACGACGGTCCCGGCCCGCGGGCCGCGGTCCTCGGGCAGGGGGAGCGGCGGGAGCGCTGCGGCGGGCGGCGCGGGGGAGGCGGCGGGCGGCGTCGGGGTCGCGGCCCACCGGGCGGCTGCCGGGCCGGGAGCCGAGGCGGCGGGCGCCGGGGCCGGAGCGGGGTCGACGACGTGCTCGTCGGCGTCCGCCTCGACCGTGCCGAACGTGCGCGTGGCGTCCACGGCGTCGATCTGCTGGGTCTCGTCCGCGTCGATGCGCTGCGTGGCGTCGACGGTGTCGAGCCGCTGCGTCTCGTCGGTGCCGGGGTCGGTCCCGCCGACCGGGATCCGCTCGGTCGCGTCCTGCGGCCTGGTGCCGTCCTCGGGGGTGTCGCCGGGGGTGCGGTCGGTGCTGGTCATCAGTTCTCCTCGATGGTGATGCTGCCGATGCCGAGGTCCACGGACAGCGCGATCTGCGCGTCCCGGCCCTCCGACACGGCGTCGCTGGTGAACCGGCGCTGGTTGCCGACGCCGTCGCTGCCGGACGAGCGGCCGTCGACGAGCCACTCGATCTCCCCGGCGCCGGAGGTCACCTCCGCGCTCACGGCGGCGCCCTCCGGGACGATGACGCGGACGTCGCCGACGCCGCCGTCGATCGGCACGACGAGCGTGTCGTCGGTGAGCGGGACCTCGGTCAGGTCGACCACGGCGTTGCCGATGCCGAACGAGAACCCGTCCTCGGCGTCCGCGCGGGAGGTCACCGTGACGTCGTGGTCGCGGAACGAGGGACCGTCGTCCCAGGTGACGTCGTCGCCGTCGCCGAACGCGACGGCCGGGCCCGCGACGACGATGCCGACGATCGCGAGGGCGGTGAGCCCGCCGCCGGTGCGGCCCCGCAGGCCGGACACGATGATCCCGAGCCCGACGAGCAGCACCGAGCCGCCGACGACCACGGACGCGATCGGGCCGGTGTAGGCGCCGGTGCGGTCGGCGACCAGCAGCAGCGCGAGGCCGATGAGGATCACGCCGACCACCACGCCCGTGACGGCGGTGCCGGGACCGCGGCGGGGCGGCTTCGGGGGACGCACGGGCCGCGGCGGCGGGCCCTGCGGGGGCACCGGGGGCTGGGCGGACCAGCCGCGCGGCGGTGCGGGCGGCGGACCGGCGGACCAGGTCGGCGCCGGGCCGGGGTAGGACGGGCCGGTGGGCGCGGGCCCGGCGTGCTGCTGCCCCGGGTAGGTCGGGGCGGGGGAGGGCGCGCTCGCGTACGGCGGGCGCGGTGCCTCGGCGCCCGCGGGACGCGGCGTGCTCGCCGCGGGGGTGGGGCCCACGGGGCCGGTGCTGCTCATCGGGGACGGTCCTTCCTGGTACGGGGGCTGCCACGCGGGCGGGCCCGGGCGGCCCACCCGGTCGCGGCGCAGGGCGTTGACGAGGATCACGCAGCCGGCGACGATCGCCGCGACCCAGGCGAGGCCGCCGAGCCAGCCGGAGTCGAACGGGCCCCAGCTGAACCACCAGTCGCCGGCGCTCAGGCCGAGGACGACCAGGGCGATCGCCCCGAGCAGGGCGATGTCGAACCGGCCCCGGATCGTCTCCTCGAGGTGGATCCGGCCGTCGGTCTGCTCGGGCAGGAGCGCCCACGCCAGGCCGTAGAGCACGAGGCCGAAGCCCATGAGCATCGTCACGCCGACCAGGCCGCGGGCCAGCAGCGGGTCGATGCCGAACCGGGTGGCGACGCCGCCGGCGACCCCGCCGACCCAGCGGTCGGAGGACCGGGACACGCCCGTGCGGCGGATCGCCGCGAAGAAGCCGTTCATCCCGCTGCCGTCGGTCGGGGGTGCCGGGGGCGGCACGGGGCCCGGGGCGCTGTGCCCACCCGGCCCGCCCAGCGGCGTGCCGGTGCCGGACCCGTGGTCGGCGCTGTCGTTCGTCATGCTCCGATCCTGCTCGCCGGGGGACCCCGGGGGCATCGGGTACCCCCCTGATCCGCCCCTGAGTGCACCCGGGGGCGCCCCTGGTCCTGGTCCGGGTGGCGTCCGGGGGGCTCCGTGACGTGTGACGATCGGGGCATGGAACCGACGACCCGGCTGCCGCTGCGCCGCCCCGAGCGCGGCCGCGTGCTCGGCGGGGTCGCGGCCGCGGTCGCGCTGCACCTCGACGTGTCCGTGCGGATGGTGCGGCTGCTGCTCGTGCTGCTCGTGCCGTTCGGGGGCGTGGGCGTGCTGCTCTACGTGTTCTGGTGGGTCACCGTGCCCGTCGGGGACGCGGTCGCGGTCGCCGAGGCCGAGCGGCCGGCGGCCCTGTCCCGGCTCGCCCGGCAGCAGGAGAGCGAGGTCGTCGTCCGGCTGCGGCGGCTGCCGTGGACCCAGATCGCGATCGGCGTGGCGCTGCTCGCCGGCGCCGTCGCGCTGCTGCTGGCCCGGTCCGGCGCGGACGTGGTCGGCAGCTGGGTGGTGCCCGTGCTGCTGCTCGTCGCGGGCGCGGCGCTCGCGTGGAGCCAGCTCGACGCCGTCCAGCGGGAGCGCCGTGGCGGGCTGCGCGGGCCGGTCAGCGTGCTGCGCCTGGTCGGCGGGCTCGTGATCGCGGGCGTCGGCGTGCTGCTGCTGGTCGGCCAGGAGGCGACGCCCGGGACGCTCGTGCAGTCGATGATCGCCGCGGTCGCGGTGCTGGGCGGCGTCGCCCTGGTGCTCGCGCCGTGGTGGCTGCGTCTGGTGCGGGAGCTCGGCGACGAGCGTGCCGCGCGGGCCCGCGAGTCCGAGCGCGCCGACATCGCGGCGCACCTGCACGACTCCGTGCTCCAGACGCTCGCGCTGATCCGGGCGCGCGCCGACGACCCGACCGAGGTCGCCCGGATGGCCCGCGCGCAGGAGCGCGAGCTGCGGGCGTGGCTCTACGACGACCGCCCGGAGCCGGGCACGTCGGTCGCGGCGGTGCTGGCCGCGATCGTCGCCGAGATCGAGGACACCCGGACCGGACCCGACGGCGAGGCCGTCACCATCGAGACGGTCGTGGTCGGCGACACCGCGCCGGACGCGAACACCGACGCGCTGCTCCAGGCCACCCGGGAGGCGCTGCTGAACGCGGTGCGGCACGGCCGCCCCCCGGTGTCGCTGTACCTGGAGGCCGGACCCGAGGAGGTCGAGGTGTTCGTCCGGGACCGCGGGGAGGGGTTCGACCCCGACGCCGTGCCCGCCGACCGGTTCGGGGTGCGCGAGTCGATCCTCGGCCGGGTGCGCCGGCGCGGCGGTCGTGCGGCGGTGGTGTGCAAGGACGGCGGGGGCACGGAGGTGCGGCTGCGGGTGCCGCTGGACCGTGGGGCGCCGCACGGCGCACCTGCGACGGGTGGCGCGCAGGCGACGCCGGGCGGGGGCGGGCCGACCGGTTCCGCCGACGACGAGAGGACGGTGCAGGCATGAACGACGCCCCGGTCGACGTGGTGCTGGTCGACGACCACCTGATGTTCCGCGCGGGGGTGAAGGCCTCCCTGGACGCGCGGGTGCGCGTGGTCGGCGAGGCGGCGACGGTCGACGAGGCCGTGCAGGTCGTGCACGCGACCCGGCCGCCCGTCGTGCTGCTCGACGTGCACCTGCCCGGCGGGGACGGCGGCGGCGGCGCCGAGGTGATCCGCGCGTGCCAGGACCTGCTGGCGGGGACCCGGTTCCTCGCGCTGTCGGTGTCCGACGCGGCGGAGGACGTGGTCGCGGTGATCCGCGCGGGCGCCCGGGGGTACGTGACGAAGGCGATCTCCGGACCCGACCTGTGCGACGCCGTGCTGCGCGTCGCCGGCGACGACGCGGTGTTCTCGCCCCGGCTCGCCGGGTTCGTGCTGGACGCGTTCGGCACGGCTGCGGGTGACGTCGCGACCGGTGACGACGAGCTCGACCGCCTGTCCGCCCGCGAGCGCGAGGTCATGCGGCTGATCGCCCGCGGCTACTCCTACCGCGAGGTCGCCGGGGAGCTGTTCATCTCGATCAAGACCGTCGAGACCCACGTGTCGGCCGTGCTGCGCAAGCTGCAGCTGTCGTCCCGGCACGAGCTGACCCGGTGGGCGGCGGCGCGCCGGCTGCTCTGAGGCGGCCGTGGCCCGCCGCCCGCCGACGGGTCAGACGTTGCAGGTGTAGGTGACGCCGTCGACCTGGTGGACGCCGTCGCCGAGCTCCGCGCAGGTCTGGAAGATGCCGACGAACAGCCCGGTGAAGCCGAACGCGGCGACCAGGCCGACGACCAGCCACAGCGCGCCGACCACGATCCCGGCGATCGCCAGGCCGCGGCCCGAGGCCGTGCCGCGGCGGACCCGCACGAGCGCCACGATGCTGAGGACGAGCCCGACCAGGGCCGTGCACCCGAGGACGGACGTCACGAGCCCGGCGATCGCGAGCGTGGCGGACGGCTGCGCGGGGGAGGGCGCGCCCGGGGCGGGGTACGCGCCACCGGGGGCGGGGTAGGCCGCGCCGGGGGTCGGGTACGCGGCGCCGGGGGCGGGGTAGGCCGCGCCCGGGGTCGGTCCGGGCCGGCCGGGGGGCGGCACGGGCTGGTCGGGGGTCGAGTACGGCGGCGGGACGGGCGTCGACATGGGGCCTCGTTCGTGCAGGTGGGGACGGGGTGCGCGGCGCTGCCGCGTCCGGCATCGTCGCACGGCGGCGTGGGACGATGGGCCGGACGCCCCCCTCGTCCCACCCCGGGAGGACCCCCATGGATCTCGTCTACGGCCTGCTCGTCGTGCTGCACCTGGTCGGCTGGGCCATCGTGCTCGGCGGCTGCCTGGTGACCCTGCGCACGTCGGAGCTTCCCGAAGGGCGCGCTGCACGGCGCCCTCACCGCCCTCGTCACCGGCATCGTGATGGTCGGGCTGCGCTCGGCCGAGGTCGGCGACCTGGAGCCTCCGGACAACGCCAAGATCGCGGTGAAGCTGCTGGTCGCGCTGGTCGTGACCGGGCTGGTCTGGTACGGCAGCCGCAAGCCCGAGAAGGTCACCCGCGGGACCGTCGGCGCGGTGCTCGGGCTGACGCTCGTCAACGTGCTGGTCGCCGTCCTCTGGCGGTGACGGTGCCGCCGGCCGTACCGGCCCGGCTCGGCCGTGTCGGTGGGGACGCCTAGGCTGGATCCCGCCATGACGTCGCTCTTCGAGAACCTCCCGCTGCCCGGACTCGCCCTCTCCGACCTCGGTCGCCTGCCGGCTGCCGTACCGCCGCGTGCCGACGCGGCGGACGACGCCGACGCCCGCCCGGACCGGCGCGACGAGACCGGGCACGGCCGTGCCCCGTCCGTCGACGCGGAGGCGCTGCTGGACGGGCTGAACCCCGAGCAGCGCGCCGCGGTCCTGCACCACGGGGGTCCGCTGCTCATCGTCGCGGGCGCCGGGTCGGGCAAGACGCGGGTGCTGACCCACCGGATCGCGCACCTGCTCGCCACCCGGCGGGCCCGGGCGGGCGAGATCCTGGCGATCACGTTCACCAACAAGGCCGCGGCCGAGATGCGCGAGCGGGTCGCCGCGCTGGTCGGGCCGTCCGCGCGGTCGATGTGGGTCTCCACGTTCCACTCCGCGTGCGTGCGGATCCTGCGGCGCGAGGCGACGACGCTGGGCCTGCGCACCTCGTTCTCGATCTACGACGCGGCGGACTCGCAGCGGCTGCTCACCCTGGTCGCCCGGGAGCTCGACCTCGACCCCAAGCGGTACCCGCCGAAGGCGCTGGCGTCGAAGATCTCGAACCTCAAGGACGAGCTGGTCGACCCCGAGCAGTTCGCGGCGACGTCCGGCGGCGCGTCCGGCAGCGACTTCGACCAGGCGCTCGCGCAGGTCTACACCCGCTACCAGCAGCGGCTGCGGCAGGCGAACGCACTGGACTTCGACGACCTCATCATGACGACGGTCAACCTGCTGCAGGCGTTCCCCGCGGTGGCCGAGCACTACCGGCGCCGGTTCCGGCACGTCCTCGTCGACGAGTACCAGGACACCAACCACGCCCAGTACGTGCTGGTCCGCGAGCTCGCCGGCGCGGGGACGGAGGACGACGGGCTGCCGCGGGGCGAGCTCACGGTCGTCGGTGACGCGGACCAGTCGATCTACGCGTTCCGCGGCGCGAGCATCCGCAACATCATGGAGTTCGAGGCCGACTACCCGGACGCCACGACGATCCTGCTCGAGCAGAACTACCGGTCGACGCAGACCATCCTGTCGGCCGCCAACGCGGTGATCAGCAAGAACGCGGGTCGCAAGCCGAAGCGGCTGTGGACCGACTCCGGCGCCGGCCCGAAGATCGTCGCCTACGTCGCGGACAGCGAGCACGAGGAGGCCCGCTTCATCGCGGAAGAGATCGACCGCCTCGGCGACTCCGACGGGGTGCGCCCCGGCGACGTCGCGATCTTCTACCGGGCGAACGCGCAGTCGCGCGCGCTGGAGGAGGTGCTGATCCGCGTCGGCCTGCCGTACAAGGTGGTCGGCGGCACCCGGTTCTACGAGCGCCGGGAGATCAAGGACGCCGTGGCGTACCTGCGCGCGGTCGCGAACCCGGACGACGACGTGA
This sequence comes from Cellulomonas sp. KU4C, assembly GCF_056868065.1. Taxonomy (NCBI): domain Bacteria; kingdom Bacillati; phylum Actinomycetota; class Actinomycetes; order Micrococcales; family Cellulomonadaceae; genus Cellulomonas; species Cellulomonas sp. KU4C. The sequence goes on from NZ_CP200322.1 coordinate 1,970,815, forward strand.
ACCTGCGCCGGATCCTCAACGTCCCGAAGCGCGGGCTGGGGGACCGGTCGGAGTCGATGGTCGCCGCGTTCGCCGAGCGCGAGCGCATCTCGTTCGGCGCCGCGCTGGACCGGGTCGAGGAGGTCCCGGGGCTCGGCACCCGCGCGATCACGGGGCTGCGCGGGTTCGCGCAGATGATGGCGGACATCCGCGACCTGGTGGAGTCGGGCGCCGGCCCCGCGGAGATCCTCGGGGTGGCGCTCGACCGCAGCGGCTACCTCGCCGAGCTGCGCGCCAGCGAGGACCCGCAGGACCAGACCCGCGTCGAGAACCTGGCCGAGCTGCACGCCGTCGCGACCGAGTTCGAGCAGGCGGAGCCCGAGGGCGACCTCACGGACTTCCTCGAGCGGGTGTCGCTGGTCGCGGACTCCGACCAGATCCCCTCCGACGACGGTGGCGACGACGACGGCGAGGCGAAGCCCGACCAGGGCGTCATCACGCTGATGACGCTGCACACCGCGAAGGGCCTGGAGTTCCCGGTGGTGTTCCTCACCGGCATGGAGGACGGCACGTTCCCGCACATGCGGTCGCTCGCCGACACCGACCAGCTCGCCGAGGAGCGGCGGCTCGCGTACGTCGGGCTCACCCGCGCCCGGCAGCGGCTCTACATCTCGCGCGCCGCGGTGCGCACCGCGTGGGGCGTGCCGAACGAGTTCCCGCCGAGCCGGTTCCTCGACGACCTGCCCGACGACCTCGTGGACTGGCGGCGCCGCGAGTCCAGCAACGACCGGTTGCGTGGCCCCGGCGGGTTCCTCGGCGGCCGGTCCGGGTACGCGTCCGGATCGGGCTACGGCGGGTCCGGCAGCGGCTCGGGCGGGTCCGGGTCGAGCGGGTCCGGGTCGGGCGGCTGGAAGAAGAGCACCGCCGCGTCCCGGGCGGGCCAGCCCGCGAAGGCGCCCGGGTCGGGGGGTGCGACGTTCGGCTCCGCCACCCCGCGTCCGGACGCCGCGATCCCGACGCTCGCGATCGGCGACCGGGTGACGCACGACGCCTACGGGCTGGGCACGGTGGTCGCCGTCGAGGGCGGCGGGCCCAACGCGGTCGCAAAGGTCGACTTCGGCACCGAAGGCACGAAGCGTCTGCTGCTGCGGTACTCGCCCGTCACCAAGCTGTGAGGGCCGGCGGGCGCTGACGTCCGCCGGGCGCCGACGTCCGAACGGGTGGACCGGGCCGCGCGCCGCAGCCCGGTCCGGCATGATCGGCCTATGCGCAGCCCACTGTTCGACCAGGTCAACGCCGAGGTCCAGACCGCCGACCGCTTCACCCTGCAGAGCTCGAAGATGCTCAAGGTGACGCTCGGCCCCGACGTGCTCGCGGCGAAGGGCGCGATGGTCGCCCACCAGGGCCAGGTCCAGTTCCACCACGAGTCGTCCGGTTCGCTGGCCCGGTTCGTCAAGCGCGCGATCAGCGCCGACGACCAGCCGCTGATGCGGGTCTCCGGTCCCGGCGAGGTGTTCTTCGCCCGCGCGGCCGAGACGGTGTTCCTGCTCCAGCTCGAGGGTGACGCGATCAGCGTCGGCGGGTCGTCGCTGCTGGCGTTCGACGCCGAGCTGCAGTGGGACATCCACCGCACCAAGGGCGCGGGGATGATGACCGGCGGGTTCTTCAACACCCTGATCCAGGGCCACGGCATGGTCGCGATGACGTCGCACGGCCAGCCGATGATCCTCGACTGCTCGCAGCAGCCCACGTACGTCGACCCGAACGCCGCGGTCTGCTGGTCGGCGAACCTCACCCCGGGCGTCGTGTCGAGCATGAACGTCAGCTCGCTGCTGCGCGGCGGCACCGGCGAGGCGTTCCAGTACGCGTTCCACGGCCCGGGCTTCGTCGTCGTGCAGCCGTCCGAGGGCTACCCGGTCGCCCCCACGGCCTGACCCGCTCGACCGACGTGCCCCGCACCCGCCCGCGGGGTGTGTGGAAGGGTCCTGGCCGACACGCCCGGCGTGTCGGCCAGGACCCTTCCACTCGACGGCGAGCGGCCAGCGGGCCAGCGGGGTCGGCGGGTCAGGCTGCCGTGGTGGCGCCGAGGCGGGTCGTGGTGTCCGCGGCGAGGGCCGCGGGGTCCACGCCGCAGCGGCGGAGCAGCGCGTGGCCGTCGGTGTCGTCGAGGCGGATGATCGCGAGCAGCACGTGCCCGGCCTCGATGCGCCGGTGCCCGAGCCGGAGCGCCTCGCGGAGCGCGACCTCGAGCGTCTTCTTCGCGTCCCGGGTGAACGGCAGGTGCCCGGGGGTGCGGCGCGGCCCGCGGGCCCGGGGGTGGGCGCGGTCGAGGGCGCCGGCGCCGAAGGTGCTGTCGGCGGAGCGGCGCACCGCGTCGAGGTCGATGCCGAGCGCGGCGAGGGCGCCCGCGTCGAGGCCGTCGGTGTCGAACCGGTCGAGCAGCGTCTCCCGGTCGGCGCCGTGCGCGGCGAGCGCCGCCCGGGTGCCCGGGTCCGCGTCCGTGAGCGCGACCAGCAGGTGCGCGGGCGTGATCCGGGGGTCGCCGAGGTCGCGGGCGACCTGCTGGGCCTGCACGACGGCCTCGCGGGCGCCGGTGGTGAACCGTTCGAACATGGGTCTGCTCCTCTGCGCGGTGACGGGCGGTCAGGGGGTGCGGCGGTGGTGCTTCTGGTGCACGGCCTGGCGGCTGACGCCGAGGGCCTCGGCGATGTCCTGCCAGGACCAGCCGAGCTCGCGGGCTCGGCCGACCTGGAGGGTCTCGAGCCGGTCGGCGAGGACGCGCAGGGAGCGCACGGCGCGCAGGCCGGTGGCGGGGTCGCCCGCGGTGGCGGCGGTCAGGGTGCCCGCGGTGTCGTCGGCGTCGTCCATGCCGTCAAGGTTGGTTGACGCCCGGCGATCTGTCAAGACGTGTTGACGGTGCGACCCGGGTCACATATCTCGACGTGGAGATAAACCCCGGGCCCCGGGCTACGATCGTCCGCGGCAGAGCAGCCGATCCCGCAGGGATGCAGGGCGACGGAAGGACCGCGACAGGTGGACCTGTTCGAGTACCAGGCACGCGACATGTTCGAGAAGCACGGGGTGCCCGTCCTGGGCGGGATCGTCGCGACGACGCCCGCCGAGGCGCGCGCGGCGGCCGAGACCCTGCTGGGCGCCGACGGCGCCACGGGCGTGGTCGTCGTCAAGGCGCAGGTGAAGACCGGCGGCCGCGGCAAGGCGGGCGGCGTCAAGCTGGCCCGTTCCGCGCAGGAGGCCGAGGAGCGCGCGGCCGAGATCCTCGGGATGGACATCAAGGGCCACACCGTCCACCGCGTGATGATCGCGGCGGGCGCCAGCATCGCGACGGAGTACTACTTCTCGCTGCTGCTCGACCGGGCCGAGCGCCGGTACCTCGCGATGGCGAGCGTCGAGGGCGGCATGGAGATCGAGCAGCTCGCGGTCGAGCGCCCCGAGGCGCTGGCCAAGGTCGCCGTGGACCCCCGCGTCGGCATCGACCAGGCCAAGGCCGACGAGATCGTCGCCGCCGCGGGCTTCGACGCGGACGTCGCGCCGAAGGTCGCCGCGGTCCTGACGAAGCTGTGGGACGTGTACCGCGAGGAGGACGCCACGCTGGTCGAGGTGAACCCGCTCGTGCTCACCGAGGACGGCCGGGTCGTCGCGCTCGACGGCAAGGTGACCCTCGACGGCAACGCGGAGTTCCGCCACGAGGACCACGCGGCCCTCGAGGACGCCGCCGCGGCGGACCCGCTGGAGGCCCGCGCGAAGGAGAAGGACCTCAACTACGTCAAGCTCGACGGCGAGGTCGGGGTCATCGGCAACGGCGCGGGTCTCGTCATGAGCACCCTCGACGTCGTCGCGTACGCCGGGCAGCAGCACGGCGGCGTGAAGCCGGCGAACTTCCTCGACATCGGCGGCGGTGCCTCGGCCGAGGTGATGGCCGCGGGGCTGGACATCATCCTGTCCGACCCGCAGGTGAAGTCGGTGTTCGTCAACGTCTTCGGCGGCATCACCGCCTGCGACGCGGTCGCCAACGGCATCGTCGCGGCGCTGGGCATCCTGGGCGACCACGCCACGAAGCCGCTGGTCGTGCGGCTCGACGGCAACAACGTGGTCCAGGGCCGGCGGATCCTGCGCGACGCCGCGCACCCGCTGGTGACCCTCGCCGAGACGATGGACGGGGGCGCCGCCGAGGCCGCCCGTCTGGCATCCGTCTGACCTCCCGAACCTCCTGACGCAGCGACGCGAGAGACGAGACAGCACACACATGGCGATCTTCCTGACCGCGGAGTCCAAGGTCATCGTGCAGGGCATGACCGGGTCCGAAGGCAGCAAGCACACCACCCGCATGCTGGCGGCGGGCACCACCGTCGTCGGCGGCGTGAACCCCCGCAAGGCGGGCACCAGCGTCGAGTTCCCGCGCGGTGACGGCTCCGGCCTCACCGTCGCGATCCCGGTGTTCGGCTCGGTGGCGCAGGCCGTCGAGTCGACCCGGGCCGACGTGTCCGTGATCTTCGTGCCGCCGGCCTTCACCAAGGCCGCGGTCATCGAGGCCGTGGACGCCGGCGTCCCGCTGATCGTGATCATCACCGAGGGGGTGCCCGTCGCGGACACCGCCGAGTTCTTCGCCTACGCGCAGGCCAAGGGCGTGCGGCTGCTCGGCCCGAACTGCCCCGGCCTGATCAGCCCCGGGAAGTCGAACGTCGGCATCATCCCGTCGGACATCACCGGCCCGGGCCGCATCGGCCTGGTGTCGAAGTCCGGCACGCTCACCTACCAGATGATGTACGAGCTGCGGGACCTCGGGTTCTCGACGGCCGTCGGCATCGGCGGCGACCCGATCATCGGCACGACGCACATCGACGCCCTCGCGGCGTTCGAGGCCGACCCCGAGACCGACCTGATCGTCATGATCGGGGAGATCGGCGGGGACGCGGAGGAGCGGGCCGCGGCGTACATCGCCGAGCACGTGACGAAGCCGGTCGTGGGCTACGTCGCCGGGTTCACCGCCCCCGAGGGCAAGACGATGGGCCACGCCGGCGCCATCGTCTCCGGCTCCGCGGGCACCGCCCAGGCCAAGAAGGAGGCCCTCGAGGCGGCCGGGGTCAAGGTCGGCACCACGCCGACCGAGACCGCCGAGCTCGCCCGGGCGCTGCTGTCCTGACCCACCTCGCGACCGCCGTGGCGCCGCGCACCCGCGCGCGCACCGGCGGTCGCGTGCTGCCCGGGCGGGCGTGGGGGACGCCACGCGCGGCGCGCCGGGCCGGTTGGGCCGGTGCGGGCGCCACCGCGGGGACGATGGGGGAGTGAGCAGCGCACCCGGCACCCGGCCCGACCGCCGCGCCCCGTCGGGCGCCCGGTCGCGACGGCGGCTGCTGGACGACACGCCCGCGTCGGGGTTCTTCGTGAGCGACCTCGACGGGGCGCCGCGCTGGGTCGGCGGCGCGCTGGCGGGGCTGCAGGCCGCCCTGCTGCCGCTGCTCGTGGTGGTGCTGCCCGCCGTGGCCGCGTACGTCGCGACCTCCGCCGCGCCGGCGACCACGGGCGTGCCGTGGACCCGCGCCGTGCAGGTGGCCGCCGGGCTCTGGCTGCTCGCGCACGGCGTCCCGCTGACGCTCGCCCCCACGGTGACGCTGGTCCCGCTGGGCCTGACGCTGCTCGCGGTGTTCGGCTGCTACGCGTCGGCCCGGCGGTCCGGGTACGCGACGCGGTCCTCGCTCGGTGCCGGGGTCGCGGCCTACACGGGGGTGGTCCTGGTCGTCGGGCTCACGACCGGCACGTCCCTGCTGCACCTCGGCGCGGGCCTGCTCGGTGCCGTGCTGGTCGCGGTCACCGGGCTGGGGGCCGGGCTGCTGCGCCGGCCCGAGGCGCCCCGGCTGCGCGACGTGCTCGACCCGCTGGTCACCCGGCTCCCCGCACCGGTCGCGCACGGCGTCGCCGCGGGCCTCGCCGCCCTCGCGTCGCTGGTGCTGCTGGCGGCGCTGCTCACGACGCTCTGGGTCGTGACCGGGCGCACGATGATCGCCGAGATGGTGCAGGGCATGCGCATGGACGCGGTCGGTGGCGTCGTGCTCGCCGTCGGCGAGCTCGCCTACGTGCCGACCCTGGTGCTGTGGGCGTTCTCCTGGCTCGCGGGGCCCGGGTTCGCCGTCGGCACCGGGACGGTGTTCGGCGTCGCCGAGGTGCAGGCGGGCGCCCTGCCCGCGGTGCCGCTGCTCGGGGCGCTGCCCGAGCCGGACGTGGTCGGCGGCGTGCTGGTCCTCGTGCCGGTGGTGACGGTGCTCGCCGGGGCCGTGGCCGCCCTCGTGCTGCGCCGGCGGCTGGCGACGGAGCGGGCGCTCGACCCCCTGGTGGCGGGGCTGGTGACCGCCGCCACCGCGGGGCTCGGCGCCCTGGTGCTCGCGGCGCTGTCCCGCGGTGGCATCGGGCCGGGCCGGATGACCGAGCTCGGGCCGCAGCCGCTGCTCGTCGCCCTCGCGGTGGCCGCCGGGGTGGCGGTCGGCGCGCTCGTGGTGCTGCTCCCGGGGGACCGGCACGTCCGCGGGGCGGTGCTCGGCCTCGCGCGGCGCACGGGGGCCGCGGCGGCGGGCGCGGTCCGCCGAGGCTGACGCGGGCGGGCGGGTCTCAGGGCCTGCCGGTGAGTCCGCCGGTCAGCCCGCCGCTGAGGTCGTCGAGCCCGTCCTGGTAGGCGCGCTCGCACGCGGCCTCGGCGGACCGGGTGAGCGCGCCCTGCAGGCACGCCTGCCGGTCGGTGTCCAGGTCCCAGGTGAGCAGGGACCCGAACGTCCCCACCAGGAGGATGCCCACCATCACCAGACCGGCGGTGAGCAGCGGCAGCAGGCCGCCGCGCAGCCGCGCGGTGCCCACGGAGACCAGCGCCCGCACGCCCGCCCAGCCGGCGCCGACCAGGAACGCCACCGTCGCGAGCCGCCACGGCAGCGGCAGCAGGCCGACGACGACGCCGGCCACCAGCCACACGCCGAACTGCCGCACGAGCCGGCCGATCCGGGCGAGCACCTCCGGCGGCGGGGTCGGGGCGGGCGGTGGCGGGGTCGCGCCGGAGTGCGGGGTCGCGCCGGGGTGCGGGGTCGCGCCGGGGTGCGGGTCGCGTCGCGGGGTCGCGTGCGGGGAGGCGTCCCCCGGAGGACCGACCTGCGGCGGTCCGACCTGCGCCGGCCCGCCCTGCGGCAGCGCGGCCTGCGCCGGCCCGCCCTGCGGCAGCGCGGCCTGCGCCGGCCCGCCCTGCGGCGACGCGCCCTGCGGCGACGCGCCCTGCGGCGGCGCGACCGGTCCCGGCGCCCGCTCGCCGTCCTGCGCGGGGCTGCCGTCGGGCGTGCGGTCCGGGGACGGCGGGGCGTACGGGTTGCTCACCGGCCCATTCTCGCGCACGCGCCGGTTAGGGTCGGGCCCCATGAGCGCCCCCGACGCCCCGCCCCGCCCCGCGACCCGCTCCGGCGGCCGACTCGTCGTCCTCGTCTCCGGCGCCGGCAGCAACCTCGCCGCGCTGCTGGCGGCCCACGACCGGCCCGGCTACCCCGCGCGGGTGGTCGGCGTGGTGGCGGACCGGGCGTCGGCCGGGGGCCTGGAGCTCGCGCGCCGGGCGGGGGTGCCGACGGCGGTCGTCGCGCCCGCGGACTTCGCCGACCGGGCGGCGTGGGACGCGGGGGTCGCCGAGGCGATCGCGGTGTTCCGGCCCGACCTCGTCGTGTCCGCCGGGTTCATGCGGATCCTCGGTGCGGCGGTGCTGGACCGGTGGCCCGGGCGCGTGGTCAACACCCACCCCGCGCTGCTGCCGTCGTTCCCGGGCGCGCACGCCGTCCGCGACGCGCTGGCGTTCGGGGCCAAGGTCACCGGCTGCACGCTGCACGTCGTCGACGCGGGCGTCGACACCGGCCCCGTGATCGCGCAGGTCGCGGTCGCCGTGGAGCCGGGTGACGACGAGGCGGGCCTGCACGAGCGGATCAAGGTCGCGGAGCGCGCGCTGCTGGTCGACTGGGTCGCGCGGGTGGTCGCCGGCGGGATGCGGGTCGACGGGCGCGTGGTCACGGTCGGCTGACCGGCGGCTCCGCCCGCGCCGGTGGACCTCGCGCGGGCCTCCGGTAGGCTCGTCCCCAGGTCGTGACTGGCGCGAGGTGGAACTGACCACCGGGGAGCGGCCGCAGCAGTTCCGCCGTCGCACCGGCCGCCTGGGTGCTCGGGTCCTGACACCGTCGCACCCGCACGGGTGCCGTCCGACCCGGAGGACCTGATGTCCCACGCCTCGCTGCCCGCCGTGCCCACCGTCGCCGACCCGACCGCCGACAGCACCCGCCGCCCCGTCCGCCGCGCGCTGCTGTCCGTCTACGACAAGTCCGGCCTGGTCGAGCTCGCGGCGGCGCTGCACGAGGCCGGCGTGGAGCTGGTGTCCACCGGCTCCACCGCGGGCACCGTCGCCGCCGCGGGGATCCCGGTGACGCGCGTCGAGGACCTGACCGGGTTCCCCGAGTGCCTGGACGGCCGCGTGAAGACGCTGCACCCCCGGGTGCACGCCGGCATCCTCGCGGACACCCGCCGCCCCGAGCACCTGGCGCAGCTGGACGAGCTCGGCGTGGCGCCGTTCGAGCTGGTGGTGGTGAACCTGTACCCGTTCACGGCGACCGTCGCCTCGGGCGCGACCCCGGACGAGTGCGTCGAGCAGATCGACATCGGCGGGCCGTCGATGGTCCGCGCCGCGGCGAAGAACCACCCGAGCGTCGCGGTCGTCGTCGACCCCGCCGCGTACGGCGACGTGGTCGAGGCCGTCCGGGCCGGGGGCTTCACCCTGGCGGCGCGCACCCGGCTCGCCGCGCAGGCGTTCGTGCACACCGCGAGCTACGACGTCGCCGTGGCGTCGTGGATGGGGAACGTCGCGACCACGACGGACGAGGTCGACGGCGTCGCCACCGGGTTCCCGGCGTGGATGGGGGCGACCTGGGAGCGCGCGGACGTGCTGCGCTACGGCGAGAACCCGCACCAGCGCGCGGCCGTCTACACCGCGGGCCACGGCGCGACCGGTCTCGCGCAGGCGACGCAGCTGCACGGCAAGGCGATGAGCTACAACAACTACGTCGACGCCGACGCGGCCTGGCGCGCGGCGCACGACCACGAGGGCCCGGCGGTCGCGATCATCAAGCACGCGAACCCCTGCGGCATCGCGGTCGGCGCCGACATCGCGGACGCGCACGCCCGCGCCCACGCCTGCGACCCGGTGTCCGCGTTCGGCGGCGTGATCGCGGCGAACGCGACCGTCACCCTCGCGGCGGCCGAGCAGATCGCGGAGGTGTTCACCGAGGTCGTCGTGGCGCCCGGCTACGAGCCCGCCGCGCTCGAGGTCCTGCAGCGCAAGAAGAACATCCGCCTCCTGGTCGTCGAGGGCGCGCCGTCCGCGGGCGTCGAGACCCGGCCGATCAGCGGCGGCCTGCTGGTGCAGGAGGTCGACCGCGTCGACGCCCCCGGCGACGACCCGACCACGTGGACCCTGGCCGCGGGGGAGCCCGCCGACGCGGCGACGCTCGCCGACCTGACGTTCGCCTGGCGGGCGGTGCGCGCGGTGAAGTCGAACGCGATCCTGCTCGCGGACGGCGGCGCCTCGGTCGGCGTCGGCATGGGCCAGGTCAACCGGGTCGACTCCTGCCGCCTGGCGGTGGAGCGCGCGAACACCGGCGACGCCGAGCGGGCGCGCGGCGCGGTCGCCGCGTCGGACGCGTTCTTCCCGTTCGCCGACGGCCTGCAGGTGCTGCTCGACGCCGGGGTCCGGGCGGTCGTCCAGCCCGGCGGCTCCGTGCGCGACGAGGAGGTCGTCGCGGCGGCCCAGGCGGCCGGCGTGACGCTCTACCTGACCGGGACGCGCCACTTCGCGCACTGACGTCGGCATAATGCGACGCACCCCCGGTCGCGTCGGCGCGACCTGAGCGCCGGACCGGGGCCGCCCCGGGGCCGACCCGGTGCGGAGCCGACGGGAGGGGCGGGCATGCGCCGCGGGACCAACCTGCCCCGGATGGGCGACTTCAACCAGACCGTCGTGCTGGACGTCATCCGGCGCGCCGGCGGCGGGCTGGCCCGCGCGGAGGTGGCGCGTCGGACGGGACTCTCGGCGCAGACCGTCACCAACGTGGCGCGCCGCCTGCTCGACCTCGGCCTGGTGGTCGAGGAGGGCGAGGCGGCGCGCCGCGGCCCGGGCCGCCCCGGGACGCTGCTGCGGCTGAACGCGCCGAGCCGGTTCGCCGTCGGGGTGCACCTGGACCCCGCGACGATGACGTTCGTGCTGCTGGACCTGTCGGGCGCGGTGGTGGCGCGGGCGCAGTCGCCGACCCCGGTGCCGGAGGACCCGCAGGCCGTCGTCGACGGGCTGGTCGCCGAGATCGAGGGGCTGATCGCCGCCGCCGGGGTGGATCGGGACCGGGTGCTGGGGGTCGGGATCGCCGCACCCGGGCCGATCGACGTCGAGGCGGGCGTCGTGCTGGACCCGCCGCACCTGCCCGGCTGGCACGACGTGCCGCTGCGGGACGCCGTGGCCGAGCGGACCGGGCTGCGCGCCGTGCTCGACAAGGACGTGATCGCCGCGGCGTGCGCGCACCTGTGGGCGCCCGCGGACGCGGCCGGCGCGGGCCCCGCGCACCCCTCGGACTTCGTGTTCTGCTACCTCGGCACGGGCGTCGCGGTGTCGATCGTGCTGCGCGACGAGGTGGTGCGCGGCATCTCGGGCAACGCGGGGGAGTCGGGCCACCTGGTCGCGGACCCGGACGGTGCGCCGTGCTGGTGCGGGCGGCGCGGCTGCCTGGGGGCGGTGCTCCGCGCGGAGGCGCTGGCGCAGCAGGGCCGCGCGGCCGGGGTCGACCTGCCCGACTGGGGCGACGGCACCGACCCGCGCGCCGTCGACCGCGCGGTCGCCGGGCTCTGCGCGGCTGCGGACGCCGGGCACGCGGGGGCGCGGGAGGTGCTGGCGCTCGCGGGCCGGCGGCTCGGGGCCGCCGCCGGGGTGCTCACCGACCTGCTCGACGTCGGCAGCGTCCTGGTCGGCGGGCCGCTCTGGGACCGGATCGCCCCGTACGCGGAGCCCGCGCTGACCGAGACGGTCGCGCAGCACCCGGTGCCCGGCGCGCACGCCGTGACGGTGTCGTCGTCCGGGTACGGCCCGCAGGTCGGCGCCGTGGGGGCCGGGTGCATCCTGCTGGGGCGGGCGTTCACGCCGCGGCCGAGCGATCTGCTGCTGGTCAGCTGACGCGCCCGGTCAGCCCACCCGCAGCACGACCTTGCCGCGCGCCGCCCCGGACGCGAGGTGGTCGATCGCGGCACCGGCCTCGGCGAGCGGGAAGGTGCGGTCCACCACGGGCACGAGGCTGCCGTCGGCGAGCAGGTCCCGCAGCCGCGCCAGGTCGGTCGGGTTCGCCCGCGCGACGACGCTGCGCAGGCGCTGCCGGACCCACGGGTCGAGGGCGGCGGCGCGGGCCTGCCGGGCGAGCCCGCCGCCGACCACCGTGCCGCCGCCCTCGGCGCCGACCAGCACGAGGGTCCCCCGGGGGCCGAGCAGGCGCCGCAGGTCGCCCAGCGGGGTCAGGCCGCCGGTCACGAGCACGACGTCGTAGCCGCCGCCGGGCCTGGTCGGCAGGTGCTCCCGGTCGACGACCGCCGTGGCGCCGAGGCCGGCCAGGGCGCCGGTCTTCGCGGCGGACGTCGCCGCGGTGACGTGGGCGCCCGCGAGCACCGCGAGCCGTACGGAGAGCGACCCGACCCCGCCGCCGGCGCCGAGCACCAGCACCCGGTCCCCGGCCGCGACCCGGCCGGACCGCAGGGCGTGCAGGGCGGTGGTCCCGGCCAGGGGCGTCGCGGCGGCGCGGTCGTCGGGCACGTGCGCGGGCAGCGTCACGAGGCGGTGCTCGCGGGTGAGCGCCTGCTCGGCGAACGCGGCGTCGCCCGTGCCGAGCACCCGGTCGCCGGGCCGCAGCGCGCGGACGTCGGGCCCGACGGCCTCGACCGTGCCCACCAGGTCCTGCCCGAGCCCGCGCCGCCGGGGAGCCCGCAGGCCGAGGGCCAGCCGCGCCACCGACGGCAGCCCGGTCATCAGGTGCCACTCGGCCATGTTCACCCCGGCCGCGGCCACCCGGACCAGCACCTGGTCCCCGGTGGGCGCCGCGAGCTCGCGGTCGACCACCCGCAGCACCGACGTGTCCCCGTAGGTCTCCCGCTCGACCGCTCTCATGTCCCGCTCCCGTCCGGCTCGTACGCGAACACCTGGTCGATCGGCCGTCCGAGGACGTGCGCGATCTGGAACGCCAGCTCGAGCGAGGGCGACCAGCGTCCCTGCTCGACGGCGATGACGGTCTGCCGGGTGATCCCGAGCGCCTGGGCGAGCTGCGCCTGGGTCAGGCCGCGCTCGGTGCGCAGCGCCCGGATCGTGTTGGTCACGGCGGTCGGCCTCACCACGGGCCGGCTCCGGACCGGGATGCCGCGACCCGCGCGACCGCCGACAGCACCGCCGACGCCACGAAGCCCAGGTAGAGCGCGTTCGCGATCCAGAACCTGTCGGCCTCGGCGAGCGCCAGGGCGAGCCCGGCCACGCCGCCGAGCACCAGGAAGGCCTGACCGACGCGGGTGCCGAGCCGCTCGATCTCGCGCTCGCGCTCGTCCCGGACACCCCGCTCGGCCCCGGCGAGGGCGCCGAGCACGACTCCGGTCAGGATGCCGGCGACGACCGCGGCGCCGACGCTGACCAGCAGCGGCCCGGCGTACGGGACCGCGGTCAGCGGCCCGCCCGCCGCGCGGGTGAGGACGACGGCGAGGTAGGCGGCGTAGCCGAGCACGGCGATCACGCCGGACGCCCACGCGCTGCGCTCCTGGTAGGACATCGTCGCTCCCGTCGTCCGTGTCAAAGATCTTTGACACCCGGACCGTAGGGCCGTGGCGTCGCCGTGTCAAACATCTTTGACACGGCAGGGGTGGGCCCCGGTTCGTCACGGCCCGGTCACGGTCCGGCCCGATCCCTTGACAGCAATTCATCCAGACGTTGTAGTTATCGGGTCCCGGCAGCGCCGCCCGGACCGTGCACGTGGAGCAAAGGAGCATCCATGCGTCAGCAAGCCCTCATCGCCTCGTCCGGCGTCCTCGCCCTCACGATCGGCCTCGCTGCGTGCAGCGGCGGCGGCGGGGGCGGGCAGGACGACTCGACGATCACCGTCGCCTACCAGCGGACCGCCCAGTTCGTGCAGCTCGACGAGCTGCTGAAGAAGGCCAAGGAGGAGTACGAGGCCGCGAACGAGGGCATGACGATCGACCTCGTCGCCATCGAGGCGGAGCAGGACCAGTACTTCACCAAGCTCGCCCTGATGAACGGCTCGCCCGACACCGCCCCCGACGTCATCTACGAGGACACGTTCCAGATCCGGTCCGACGCCGCCGCCGGCTACCTGCTGCCGATCGACGAGTACGTCGAGGCGTGGGAGGACTGGGACCAGTTCCCGGAGAACGCCCGGCAGGCCGGCCTCGGCGACGACGGCAAGGTCTACGGCGTCTCGATGGGCACCGACACCCGCGGCATCTACTACAACAAGGACCTGTTCGCGCAGGCCGGGCTCCCGACCGACTGGCAGCCCGAGACCTGGGACGACATCCTCACCGCCGCGCGCACCGTCAAGGAGAAGCTGCCGGACGTCACCCCGCTGAACGTCTACGCCGGCAAGGCCGCCGGCGAGGCCACGACGATGCAGGGCTTCGAGATGCTCTTGTACGGGACCGGCGACGAGCTCTACGACGCCGACAGCCAGAAGTGGGTCACCGGCTCGCAGGGCTTCACCGACTCGCTCGCGTTCCTCGAGACGATCTACTCCGAGGGCCTGGCGCCGTCGCTCGACGTCGCGCTCGACGCCTCCGTGGGCGCCCGCGTCGCCACCGAGCTGCTGCCCGAGGGCAAGCTCGCGATGGCGGTCGACGGCTCGTGGCTGCCCGGCGGCTGGATCGAGGGCGACAACGCCTGGCCCGAGTGGGAGCAGACCCTCGGCATGGCGGCGATGCCCACCCAGGACGGCCAGGAGCCCGGCTTCACCTCGATGTCCGGCGGCTGGACGCTGTCCGTCGGCGCGAACGCCAGCGACCCGCAGGCGGCCTTCGACTTCATCGCGACCGCGCTGAACCGCGAGAACTCGCTCAAGTACGACACCGAGAACAGCCAGATCGCGGTCCGGACCGACGTCGCCGAGGACCCGGAGTACCTGGGCTACAACCCGTCGTTCGAGTTCTTCAGCTCGCTCGTCGAGTACACGCACTTCCGCCCGGCCACGCCGGACTACTCGCAGATCTCGTCGAACATCCAGGTCGCCGCGGAGTCCGTGGCCACCGGCCAGCAGACCGCCGAGGAGGCCGCGGCCACCTACGACGACGGTCTGCTGTCCATCGTCGGCGAGGACGCGACCCAGGCCGCCGGCTGATGACGGCCGCCACCCTGGACCGGGCGACGGCGGCGGGCCCCACCCGCCCCCGCCGTCGCCCGGGGCGGGCCGCCCTGCGGCTGCTGCCGCTGCTGCCCGCCGTCGCGCTGATGCTGGTGTTCCTCGCCGGGCCGGTGCTGTGGTCGTTCTACGGCTCGCTCACCAACCAGGCGCTCACCGGCTACCGGGCCGCGGCCCCGGAGTTCGTCGGCCTCGACAACTACGTCGCGCTGCTCGGCGACGACGGGTTCTGGAAGTCCGTCGTCCTGACCGTGGTGTTCGTCGGGGCGTCGGCCGTGGTCGGGCAGAACGTGCTCGGCATGGGCCTGGCGATGCTGCTCCGGGCCGCCGCGAAGCCGCTGCGCGCCACGGTGTCCGCGATCGTCGTCATGGCGTGGGTGCTGCCGGAGATCGTCGCCGCGTTCGCGCTGTACGCGTTCTTCTCCACCGACGGCACCCTCAACCAGGTGCTCGGCTGGTTCGGGCTGACCGGCCCGACCTGGCTGATCTCCGTGCCGATGCTCGCGGTGATCCTCGCGAACATCTGGCGCGGCACCGCGTTCTCGATGATGGTCTACGGCGCCGCGCTGGCCGAGGTCCCGCCCGACGTCACCGAGGCCGCCGCCATCGACGGCGCCACCGGCCCGCAGCGGTTCTTCCGGATCACGCTGCCGATGATCCGGCGGTCCATCTCGACCAACCTCATGCTCACCACGCTGCAGACGCTCGCCGTGTTCACCCTGATCTGGGTGATGACCGGCGGAGGTCCGGGGACCGACTCCTCGACCCTGCCCGTGCTGGCCTACCAGGAGGCGTTCAAGTTCGCGCAGGTCGGCTACGGCACGGCCATCGCGACGGTGACCCTGCTGGTCGGCGCGGTGTTCTCGCTCGTGTACATCCGCGTGCTCAAGCCGGAGGTCGACTGATGACCGCGCTCACCGCCCCGCCCGCCGCGACCGGGACCCGGCGGGCCCGGCCCGTCCCGTCGGTCGCCTCGCCCCGCCGGCGCACCGGCCGGCTGCTCGTCACGCTCGCCCTGCTGGTCGTGGCCGTCGCGTTCCTCGTGCCGCTCGCGTGGATCGTCCTCGCGTCGCTCGACCCCGCCGCGACGGTCTCGGTGAAGCTGCCGGAGCGCCTGACGGGCGACAACTTCAGCCAGATCCTCACCTGGGACGCCACGTTCCGGCCGCTGTGGAACTCCACGGTGCTGTCCGGCGGCACCGCCGTCCTGACGGTGCTGGCGTCGCTGCTCGCGGCGTACCCGCTGTCGCGGTACCAGATGCGGTTCCGCAAGTCGTTCCTCTACGGCATCCTGTTCGGCACCTGCCTGCCGATCACCGCGATGATGGTCCCGGTCTACGCGCTGTTCGTGTACCTCGGGATGCTCGACTCCGTGGCGGGCACCGTGTTCTTCCTGGCCGCGACGTCGCTGCCGATGGCCATCTGGATGACCAAGAACTTCATGGACTCCGTGCCGGTGTCCCTGGAGGAGGCCGCGTGGGTCGACGGCGCCGGGTCGATGACCGCGCTGCGCCGGATCGTCGTCCCGCTGATGCGGCCCGGCATCGCGGTGGTGTTCATCTTCGTGTTCACCGGGGCGTGGGGGAACTTCTTCGTCCCGTTCGTGCTGCTCTTCTCGCCCGACAACCAGCCCGCCGCCGTCGCGATCTACAGCTTCTTCGGCACGTACGGCACCGTCGCCTACGGCCGGCTCGCGGCGTTCTCGATCCTCTACTCCGTCCCCGTCCTCGTGCTGTACCTCGTGGTGCAGCGGTTCTCCGGGGGCTCGTTCGCCATGTCCGGGGCGGTCAAGGGCTGACGCCCGGCCCGCGCCCCACGCACCTCTCGCACCCCTCCCGCACCCCACGCACTCGTCGCACCCCTGATCCCCGGAGGTCCCTCCATGCCCGTCGACGTCGACGTCGCCCGTGTCGTCCAGCGCGTGCAGCGCTTCCTGCACGAGCGCCTCACCCCCGCCCTGGTCGCCGACCGCGCCCCCCTGACCGTCACGGCGTGGACCGCGCCGGGGGAGCCGGTGCCGTTCGCCGAGGCGGTCGCGCAGGACTACGCGCCCGCCCCGCTCGGCACCCCCTGGGGCGCGCCGTGGAGCACCACCTGGTTCCGGATGACCGGCGACGTCCCCGCGGCCTGGGCCGGCTCCGCCGAGGTCGCCGCCGGGCGGCACGCCGTCGAGCTCGCGATCGACCTCGGGTTCACCACCACCCAGCCCGGCTTCCAGGCGGAGGGCCTCGTGCTCCGTCCGGACGGGGTCGCGGTCAAGGGCCTGTCCCCGTTGAACCAGGCCGTGCCGTGGTCCGACCCGGTCGTGGACGTGTACGTCGAGGCCGCGGGCAACCCCGACGTCGGCAGCAGCACCTGGTACGGCCCGACGCCGCTCGGCGACCCGCTGACCGCCGGCACCGACCCGCTGTACGCACTGCGGTCCGCGGAGGTCGTGCTCCGCGACGTCGAGGTCTGGGAGCTGTGGCAGGACCTGCTCACGGTGCAGGGGCTGGTCGAGGTGCTCGACGCCGGCTCCACCCGGCACGCCCGGGCGCTGCGCGCGCTCGACCTCGTGGTCGACGCGATCGACCCGTTCGACGTCGCCGGGACGGTCGCCGCCGGGCGCGCGGTGCTGCGGCCGGTGCTCGACGTCCCCGCCGGCGCCGGCGGGCACCGGGTGCTCGCCACCGGGCACGCCCACATCGACTCGGCCTGGCTCTGGCCCGCCCGGGAGACGGTCCGCAAGTGCTCCCGGACGTTCGCGAGCGTCGTGGCGCTGATGGACGAGCGCGAGGACTTCGTGTTCGCCTGCTCGTCCGCGCAGCAGTACGCGTGGGTCGCCGAGCGGCACCCCAGCTGTTCGAGCGGATCCGCGCGAAGGTCGCCGCGGGGCAGTTCGTGCCGGTCGGCGGGATGTGGGTCGAGTCGGACACCAACATGCCCGGCGGCGAGGCCCTGGCCCGGCAGATGGTCGAGGGCAAGCGGTACTTCCTCGACGAGCTCGGCGTCGAGACGCAGGACGTCTGGCTGCCCGACTCGTTCGGCTACACCGGGGCGCTGCCGCAGATCGTCCGCGCCGCCGGGTCGCGGTGGTTCCTGTCGCAGAAGCTGTCCTGGAACGACACCAACCGGATGCCGCACCACACCTTCCGCTGGGAGGGCATCGACGGCTCCCGGGTGCTCGCGCACTTCCCCCCGGTCGACACCTACAACTCCGACCTGTCGCCGCGGGAGCTCGCGCACGCCGAGCGGGAGTTCCGCGACAAGGACGTGGCGACCGAGTCGCTGGTGCCGTTCGGCTGGGGCGACGGGGGCGGCGGGCCGACGCGCGAGATGCTCGCGGCCGCCGACCGCGCCCGGTCGCTGGCCGGCCTGCCCGAGGTCGAGCTCGGCTCGCCGAACGACTTCTTCGCGCGCGCCGAGGCCGAGCTCGACGAGGCCGAGGCCGCCGAGCCCGGCCGGTCGTCGGTGTGGTCGGGGGAGATGTACCTCGAGTACCACCGCGGCACCTACACCTCGCAGGCCCGGACCAAGCGCGGCAACCGGCGCAGCGAGCACCTGCTGCGCGAGGCCGAGCTCTGGGCCGCGACCGCCGCCGTGCGCACCGGCCACGCCTACCCGGCCGACGAGCTCCGCGCCCTGTGGCGGGTGGTGCTGCTGCACCAGTTCCACGACATCCTCCCGGGATCGTCCATCGGCTGGGTCTACCGGCAGGCCGAGGAGGCGTACGCGGACGTCGAGCACCGCGCGGAGGCCGTGATCGGGGCGGCGCTCGCGGCCCTGGCCGGCGACGGCGACGGCACCGTCCGGCTCAACGCCGCGCCGCACGCCCGCGACGGGGTCCCGGCCCTGGGCGGGGTGCTCGCGTCCGACGAGGGCACCGCGACCGGCACGGTCGAGGTGCTGCGCGCCGACGACGGCACCCTGCGCGTCCGCACCGACGTGCTCGACGTCCGGCTCAGCGCCGGCGGGCAGCTCGCGTCCGTCCGGGACCTCGCCGCGGACCGCGAGGCCGTCGCACCGGGTGCCCTCGCGAACCTGCTGCAGGTGCACCGCGACGTGCCGCGGCAGTGGGACGCGTGGGACATCGACGCCGAGTACCGCCGCACCGTGCAGGACCTGCTCGACGCGGACTCCGTCGAGGTCGTCGCCGAGAAGCCCGACCGCGCGGTGATCCGCACCTCCCGCACCGTCGGGACCTCGACGATCGTGCAGGAGCTGACGTTCCGGCCCGGCACCCGCGCGGTCGACATCAGCACCGAGGTCGACTGGCACGAGCGGCAGCTGCTGCTCAAGCTCGCGTTCCCCGTCGACGTGCACGCCGACCGGTCCGCGGCGGAGACCCAGTTCGGCCACGTGCTGCGCCCGACCCACACCAACACGTCCTGGGACGTCGCCCGGTACGAGATCTGCGCGCACCGCTGGGTGCACGTCGGGGAGCCCGGCTACGGGGTGGCGGTCGCCAACGACGCCACCTACGGCCACGACGTCACGCGGTCGGTCGCACCGGACGGCGGCACGTCGACCGTCGTCCGGCAGTCGCTGCTGCGCGCACCGCTGTTCCCCGACCCCGAGGCCGACCAGGGCCGGCACGTGTTCCGGACCCTGCTGCACGTCGGCGCGGGCATCCCCGAGGCCGTCGTCGACGGCTACCGGGCGAACCTGCCGGTGCGGGAGGTCCGCGGGTCCCGGCCCGTGGAGCCCCTGGTGACGGTCGACGCGCCCGGGGTGGTCGTCGAGGCGGTCAAGCTCGCCGACGACGGGTCCGGCGACGTCGTGGTCCGGCTGTACGAGGCGCACGGCGCCCGCGCCCGCGCGCGGGTCGGCTGGGGCTTCGCCGCCGGCGCGGTCACCGAGGTGGACCTGCTGGAGCGCGAGGTCCCGGCCCGCGCGGTCCGGGGGGCCGCCGGGTCGGACGGGGCCGTGGACCTCGAGCTGCGGCCGTTCCAGCTGCTCACCCTCCGCGTCGCCCGCGCCTGACGTCCGTCGTCCCCGCACCCGCCCCCGCCGCCGTTCCCGCACCGGGACGGCGGCGGGGGCGGCTATCGTCCCGGTATGGGTACCTGGGGCTCTGGGCCGTTCGACTCCGACAGCGTGGGCGACCTGCTCGACAGCATCCGGAAGGGCACGTTCACGTTCGCGGACGTGGAGGAGTACGCCGAGGACGACGAGTACCTCGACGCGGACGGCGGCCAGGCGGTGCTGGCGCTCGTCGAGATCGCGCTCGCGCTGCGCGGGCTGCCGCACGCGGAGGTCCCGGACGAGCAGGAGGTGCTGACGGCGGCGGCCCCGCACCTCACCGCGGAGCGCACCGCCTGGCTGCTGGTCCAGGCCGACCGGGCGCTCGCGGACGCCGACACCTCGGAGCTCTACGAGCTGTGGGACGAGGTCGGCGTCGACGAGTGGCGGGTCCCGGCGCTCGAGTCGGTCGCGCGGCTCCGGGCGGCCACCGCCGGCTGAACCCCGCGGGTGGTCCGCCTCGACCCGGCTCAGCCCGCGACGGTGCGCGGCAGCGGGACCGCCGGGTCCGCGGCCAGCGCGCGGTCGAGCACCGGCAGCGCCGCCCCGGCGAGCAGCCGGCGCGCCCCGCCGACGTCGCGCGGGCGGTCGACGGCGAACACCGCGGTCAGCCGGTCGGTCCCGGGCGCGAACCACAGCGCCGTCCAGCCGTCGCCCGCCGCGGGGTCCCCGCGCAGCAGCACCTCGTCGTCGACGCCCGGCGTGCCGTAGAGCGCCAGCTCGTGCCCCAGCTGGGTGGAGAACACGTAGGGCGCGAGGTCCGGCTCGGCGGGCTCGTGGCCCAGCAGCCCGGCGACCGCCACCGCCGGCCCGCGCAGCGCCGCGTCCCAGTGGCCGCCGGGCACCCAGCCGTGGCGGGGGGACCGGCGTCGGGCCGCGTCGCCGACGACCCGGACCCGCCAGGACCCGTCCACCGGCGCGTGCCGCTCGTCCACCACGACCGCGCCGACCGCGTCGACGGCGACGGGCGCGCCCGGGGTGTCGGGACCTGCGGTGCCGGGACCCGGGCCCGCCAGCCACGCGGTCGCGGGTCGGGCGCCGACGGCCGCGAGCACCACGTCGGCGGGCAGGACGGTGCCGTCGGCGAGCGTCACGGCACCGGCCGACGCGCCGGTGCCGGGCTCCACGGCGGCGACCGCCACGCCGGTCCGCAGCCGGACGCCCGCGGCGGCGAACCAGGGGGCGGTCAGCCCGCCGACCCGCTCGCCGAGCGCCGCCGCCAGCGGCACCGACCGGGCCTCCACCACCGTGACGTCGACCCCCGCCCCCGTGGCGACCGTCGCGACCTCCGCGCCGATCCACCCGGCACCGATGACGACGAGGCGCCGGGGACCGCCGTCGGCGCCGGTCCCGGCCAGCGCCTCCCGCAGCCGCTGGGCGTCCGCGGCGGTGTGCAGCGTGAGCGCCGAGGGCCAGGCGGGCGGGTGCACGGCGGCGGCCCCGGTGGCCACGACCACCGCGTCGGCGCGCACCGGCCCGGCGTCGGTGTGCACGGTGACGCCGTCCTCGTGCACCCGCAGGCCCGTGGCCCGCGTCGCCAGCCGGACGTCGTCGGCCTGGGCGAGCGCGTCGACGCCCAGCTCGTCGGCGAGCCACGCCGGCGCGGGCCGGTCCAGCAGGTGCTTGGACAGCGGCGGCCGGTCGTAGGGGGCGACCGGTTCGGCGCCCAGCACCGTCACCCGGCCGGTGAAGCCCTGCGCCCGCAGCTCCAGCACGGTCCGGACCCCGGCGAGCCCGGTCCCGACGACCACCACGTGCGCGAGCGGTCCCCGTCCGGCGGGCGCCACGGGGGAGTCGGGGCGGGTGGGGCCGGTGGCGGGACGTCCGGGATCAGGCACGACGCCACCGTAGCCCGGGGGCGGCCAGGTCCGGGCGGTACCCTCGGTGGCTGGTGCGCGGCCCGAGCCGCGCCGGTGGACGGTCCCGGTGCGCGGGCCCGGCGGACGGGGCTGGAGGCGGCGATGAGCCAGGACGGCGCGGCGACCCCGCTCCCGGAGGACAGGTTCGACTCCGAGGGCCGCCCGCTCGACCCCCGCGCCATCGCCCGTGCGTCGCTCGCCGCGGACCGGAACTGGTCGCTGTGGGTCATCCTCGGGGCGGTGCTGGGCAGCGTCGGGCTCGCGCTGCTCGCCGGCACCTCGGTCGGGGCGCTCGCGCTGGCGGTGTTCCTGGTCTGCTGCGCCGTCGTGCGCGGTGTGGTCCGCGGCGGTCCGGCGGCACTGGTCGTGCGCAGCCGGGTCACCGACGTCACCGTGCTCGCCGGGCTCGCGCTGGCGATCGGCGTCCTGTCGCAGATCGTCCCCAACCCGCTGCCCTGACCGACCCGCAGCCCCCGCCGACACCCGCAGCCCCCGCCGACACAGCGACGCCGAGACAGGTCCGCTGCGCCGAGACAGGACCGTGGAGGCTCCTGTCTCGGCGCGGACGTCCTGTCTCGGCGTCGGGGGTGGCGGCGTCGGCGGGGGCGCTGGCGGCGTCAGCGCGCCGGGTGCACCTCGACCTCGACCTCGTCGAGCTCCAGCTCGAGCTCCTCGTCCAGCAGGTCGTCCTCGGCGGGAGCCGTCGCGAACGCGCGGTACAGCAGCGCGGCGAGCGCGGCGCCGACCAGCGGCGCGACCCAGAACACCCAGATCTGGCCCCACGCCCACGACTCGGCGAAGATCGCCGCCGCGGTGGACCGGGCCGGGTTCAGGCCGCCGCCGGTGACCGGGTAGGCCACGAGCACGGCGAACGCGAGCGTCAGGCCGACCGCGAACGCGGCCTGGTGGCGCGCGCCGGTGCGGTGGGTCGCGCCGAGGTACACGCCGACCAGCACGGCCGCGAGCACGACCTCGATCAGCAGGGCGGCGATCAGCTCGAAGCCGGTGCCGCCGGTGGACGCGGCGATGGGCGAGTGGTCGCCGTAGCCGTTCGCGAGCGCGCTGAAGAACGTCCGCTCGTTGCCGCTGAGGGCGGGCAGCGAGGACCACGTCACGAACAGCACGGCCGTCGCGAGCGCACCGCCGACGAGCTGCGCGAGCCAGTAGGGCAGCACGTGCGTCCACGGCGTGCGGCCGGCGAGCGCGGCGCCGAGCGTGATCGCCGGGTTGAAGTGGCCGCCGCTCACGTGCGACACGGCCAGGAACGCGCCGATCGTGCCGAAGCCGAAGGCCAGCGCGACGCCGGGGACGTCCGTGCCGGTCAGCGTGAGGAACATCGCGGCGCCGAGCCCCGCGAGCAGCACGACGAACGTGCCGAACAGCTCCGCGCCGACGCGCGCGACCAGCGACGGGCCGGTCACGGTGGTCCGCAGCGCGGCGACCGCGACCTCGTCGTCCAGCGGGTCGACGTCCGCGACCGGGCGGGCCGTGCCGTAGCCGCTGGCGGCGCCGAAGCCCGTCGGGATCGCGGCGGGCGCGGGGGCGGCGGCCGGGGCGGGCGCGGCCGTCGGGGCCGGGCTCGTCGCCGGCGTCGTCCCGGTCGGCGTGGGCTCGGGGGCCGTCGTGGGCTCCGGCGCCGTGGGCTTCGCGGCCTCGGTGGGCTCGGGCGTGTCCTGGGGCATGGTCATCCGTTCGTCCGGGGGTGACGGGCGCGGGGCCCGTGCGGTGGCGGGCGCGGGGCCCCGGGGGGCGCTGCGCGCCGGTGCGGCTCCGGGGCCGTCGTGGCGGCCGCCCGGGGTCGGGGCACGGCTGTCAGCATGCCAGGGTTCGCTGTGCCGTGCCTGGACGTCGGGCGACCCAGCGCCCGCGAAGTCTCTCGACGTCAAGTAATCTGGCCCGCATGGCGAAGATCAAGGTGGTTGGACCGGTCGTCGAGCTCGACGGTGACGAGATGACGCGGATCATCTGGCAGTTCATCAAGGACCGCCTGATCCATCCGTACCTGGACGTGGACCTGCGGTACTACGACCTGTCGATCGAGAACCGCGACGCGACGGACGACCAGGTGACGGTCGACGCGGCGCACGCGATCCTCGAGCACGGCGTCGGCGTGAAGTGCGCGACGATCACGCCCGACGAGGCGCGGGTCGAGGAGTTCGGGCTGAAGAACATGTGGCGGTCCCCGAACGGGACGATCCGCAACATCCTCGGCGGCGTGGTGTTCCGCGAGCCCATCATCATCAGCAACATCCCGCGGCTGGTGCCGGGCTGGAACAAGCCGATCATCATCGGCCGCCACGCCCACGGCGACCAGTACAAGGCGACCGACTTCGTGGTGCGGGGCGGCGGCACGCTGACCCTGACGTTCACGCCGGCGGACGGCTCGGAGCCGATCCAGCAGGAGGTCGTGACGTACCCCGAGGGCGGCGGCGTCGCGATGGCGATGTACAACTTCGACGAGTCGATCCGCGACTTCGCGCGGGCGTCGTTCGCGTACGGCCTGCAGCGCGAGTACCCGGTGTACCTGTCCACGAAGAACACGATCCTCAAGGCCTACGACGGCCGGTTCAAGGACCTGTTCCAGGAGGTCTTCGACGCCGAGTTCGCGTCGGCCTTCGCCGAGAAGGGCCTCACCTACGAGCACCGCCTCATCGACGACATGGTCGCCTCGGCCATGAAGTGGGAGGGCGGGTACGTCTGGGCCTGCAAGAACTACGACGGCGACGTCCAGTCCGACACCGTCGCACAAGGCTTCGGCTCGCTGGGCCTCATGACGTCCGTCCTCATGACCCCCGACGGGAAGACCGTCGAGGCCGAGGCCGCGCACGGCACCGTGACCCGACACTACCGCCAGCACCAGCAGGGCAAGCCGACGTCGACCAACCCGATCGCGTCGATCTTCGCCTGGACCGGTGGCCTGAAGCACCGCGGCAAGCTGGACCAGACCCCCGAGGTCACCGAGTTCGCCCAGACGCTCGAGGACGTCGTCATCAAGACCGTCGAGAGCGGCAAGATGACGAAGGACCTCGCGCTGCTCGTCGGCCCGGAGCAGGCCTGGCTCACCACCGAGGACTTCCTCGCCGCGCTGGACGAGAACCTGGCCGCCCGCCTGGGCTGACCGCCTCGACCGCGACCCGACGGCCGCCGCCCGCACCCGCGGACGGCGGCCGTTGCCGTCACCCCCTGAACGCACCCCGGCGACCCCGCCCGGGCGGTGCTGGGGTGCCTCGTCCGCCTGTATCCTCGGCTACGTGGGCACTGAGAGGGTGACCCCGGGTTCGCAATCTTCACTGCGTGAAGCCAACCGCGCCCGGATCGTGAGTGCCGTCCAGCAGCGTGGCTCCCTCACGCAGGTCGAGCTGGCCGGTGTCACGGGGCTGTCACCCGCCACGGTGTCGAACATCGTCAAGGAGCTCACCGGCGCCGGGGTCCTGCACACCGCGCCCACCTCCCGCAGCGGCCGCCGCGCCCAGGAGGTCACGCTCGCCCGCAACCTCGGGCTGGTCGGCGGCATCCACTTCGGCTCCCGGTCGCTGCGCGTCACCGTCGCCGACGTCGCGCACCGGGTCGTCGCGGACCAGCGGATGCCGCTGCCCCCGGACCACCGCGCCGACGCGGGCCTGGAGCGCGCGTCCCTGCTGCTCACCGAGCTGGTCGACTCCGTCGGCACCACCGTGTCGGAGGTGCTCGCCGTCGGGGTCGGCGTGCCCGCCCCGGTCGACCCGGAGACGGGCCGGATCGTCTCGGTCGGCGTGCTGCGCGGCTGGGACGGCGTCTCGGTCTCCGACGTGCTGGAGCGCCGGCTCGGGGTGCCCGTGCGGGTCGACAACGACTCGAACCTCGGGGCGCTCGCGGAGCTGCGGCACGGCGCCGCGCGGGGTCGCCGGCACGTCGTCTACCTGAAGGTGTCGCACGGCGTCGGCAGCGGCCTGGTCGTCGACGGGCGCGTGTTCCACGGTCGAACCGGAGCGGCCGGCGAGTTCGGGCACATCACGATCGACGAGAACGGCCCGATCTGCCGGTGCGGGAACCGCGGCTGCCTGGACGCGCTGATCGGCGCGCCCGCGCTGCTGCGGATGCTCGAGTCCAGCCACGGGCACCTGACGCTGGCCGACGTGATCTCCCGCGCGCAGGAGGGCGACCCCGGGTGCCGGCGGGTGATCTCCGACGCCGGTCGGCTGCTCGCGGTGGCCGCCGCGAACACCTGCAACCTGTTCGACCCGGAGCTCGTCGTGGTCGGCGGCCGGCTCGCGGAGGCGGGCCCGATCCTGCTGGACACGTTCCGGAACGTGCTGGCGCAGCGCACGCTGCCGAGCACCGCCGGGCCGGTCGAGGTGGTCGTCTCCGAGCTCGGCACCGCCGCGGAGGTCCGCGGGGCGCTGGACCTGGCGCTCGACCACGCGGGCATCGCCCGGACGATGGCGGTGGCAGGATGAGCCGGTGCAGCACGGCACGCGGCAGGGACGCAGCGGAGGAGGACCAGTGAGCTCACCCGCGGCTGCGTCGACGAGCACGCCGGTCCTGTCGGTGCGGGGGGTGTCCCGCAACTACGGCGCGGTGCGTGCCCTCGTCGACGTCGACCTCGACATCCACCCGCACGAGGTCGTCGCGATCGTCGGCGACATCGGTGCGGGCAAGTCGACGCTCGCGCGGGTGATGTCGGGTGCCCTGGCCCCCGACTCCGGGCACATCGAGCTCGACGGGTCGGCGGTGCAGCTCGCGTCGACCCGCGTGGCCCGGGAGCACGGCATCGCCGCGGTGTTCCAGGACCTCGCGCTGTGCGAGAACCTCGACGTGGTGCAGAACCTGTTCCTCGGGCAGGAGATCCGGCGCGCCGGGATGCTCGACGAGCGGCAGATGGAGCGGCGCGCCTGGGAGGTGCTCAGCCAGCTGGCCGCGCGCGTGCCCTCGGTGCGTGCGCCCGTGCGGGCCCTGTCCGGCGGCCAGCGCCAGGCCGTGGCGGTCGCGCGCAGCCTCGTCGGCAACCCCCGCGTGGTCGTCCTGGACGAGCCGCTGGCGTCGCTGGGCATCTCGCAGACCGCCGAGGTGCTCAACATGGTCGAGCGCCTCCGGGAGAGCGGCCTCGGCGTCGTCATGATCAGCCACTCGATGGTCGACGTGCAGGCCGTCGCGGACCGCATCGTGGTGCTGCGCCTCGGCCGGATCAACGGCGACTTCGATGCGCAGCACGCCTCCTACGAGGACCTGATCGCGGCGATCACCGGCATCACGCCGACCGGGCGGATGCCGCGCCCGACGAGGCCCGCGGCGCTCTGACCCGGGCGCGCGGCCTCATGCGGGCAGCGACGTCCCGGATCAGCGGAAGACGATCGTCCGGTGCCCGTCCAGCAGCACCCGGTGCTCCGCGTGCCAGCGCACCGCCCGTGCCAGCGCCCGCCGCTCGACGTCCTGGCCCAGCGCGACCAGGTCCGCGACGGCGCGGCTGTGGTCCACGCGCTCGACGTCCTGCTCGATGATCGGGCCCTCGTCGAGGTCGCCGGTCACGTAGTGCGCCGTCGCGCCGATCAGCTTCACGCCGCGGTCGTGGGCCTGCGCGTAGGGGCGGGCGCCCTTGAACGACGGCAGGAACGAGTGGTGGATGTTGATGACCCGGCCGCTCAGCGCGCGGCACAGGTCGTCCGACAGGATCTGCATGTAGCGGGCCAGCACGACCAGCTCGACGTCGAGCTCC
The DNA here is from genome assembly GCF_056868065.1 of Cellulomonas sp. KU4C. NCBI lineage: Bacteria > Bacillati > Actinomycetota > Actinomycetes > Micrococcales > Cellulomonadaceae > Cellulomonas > Cellulomonas sp. KU4C. Next base: position 1,997,802 of record NZ_CP200322.1, read on the forward strand.
TCGACCAGGGCGAGCAGCCGGGCCTCCGCCGCGGCCTTGGTGTCCCGGGTGACGGGGACGTGGTGGAACGGGATCGCGTAGAACGCCGCGAGGTCGGCCAGCGCGGTGTGGTTCGACACCAGCCCGACGATGTCGATCGGCAGCCCCTCGGACCGCTGCCGGAACGCGAGGTCGTTGACGCAGTGCGCCGCCGTCGAGCCCAGCACGAGGGTCCGCATCTTCCGGCCGGCGACGTCCAGCGACCAGTCGAGCCCGAACCGCGGCGCCAGGGCCGACAGCGCCGCCTCCAGGTCCGCGCGCGGGCTCGTCGACGCGACCTCGACGCGCATGAAGAACAGCCCCGACAGCGGGTCCCCGAACTGCTGGGACTCGGTGATGTTGCCCCCGTGCTCCGCGAGCAGCCCCGCGACCGCGGCGACGATGCCGGGCTGGTCCGGGCAGGACAGCGACAGGACGAACGAGGTGGGGTCGGGCGCGGAGGTCTGCACGAGGGTCGAGCGTACCGGCGGGGTCTCGTGGGGCCGGTCCGGGTGTCCGACGGGTGGAATGTTCGTGAGCACGGGACCTCTGGGTGGTCCTGCGCGCGGAGCGGCTGAGACGATGGGGGCATGAGCGAGCCCGAGGTGACCATCCGGCCCGTCGTCGACGCGGACGCCGGGGAGCTGCTGACCCTGCGCCGTGCCGCGTTCGTCACCGAGGCCCAGCAGTACGACGACCCGCACATCCCGCCGCTGACCCAGACGCTCAGCGAGCTGCGCGCGGACCTCGCCGCGGACGGCGTCGTGACGCTCGGCGCGTGGGCCGGTCACCGGCTCGTCGGCTCGATCCGGGTGGTCCTCGAGGGGCCGAAGGCGACGCTCGGCCGGTTCGCGGTCGCGCCCGACCAGCAGGGCCACGGCATCGGGACCCAGCTGCTGCTCGCGATCCTGCCCCACCTGCCCGAGGGCGTGGAGGAGATCTGGGTGTTCACCGGCCGCGACTCCGTGCAGAACCTCGCGGTGTACGAGAAGCACGGCTACACCCACGAGCACGACCAGACCGTCGGGGACCTCACGTACGCGTACCTGCGTCGCATCCTCGGGGACCCGGACGAGGCCGAGGCGCCCGCCTGACCTCACCCGTCGTGAGACGCCCCGCCCGGGACGGCGGGGACGTTGCTAGGCTGACGGGGTCGCGACTGGCGCAGAGGTGGGTCACCACCGGGGAGCGACGCAGCAGCATGACGTCGGGTCGGACGCCTGGGCCCCGCGGTCACCCCACACCATCGGTGTGCGGTCGACAGACCGCGCACGCCGACGCCGAGGAGACGCATGAGCGCCGAGAACACGCCCCTGCTCGACCAGAACCTGTCCGAGGTCGACCCGGAGATCGCGGCCGTCCTGGACGGCGAGCTCGCCCGCCAGCAGGGCACGCTCGAGATGATCGCCAGCGAGAACTTCGTCCCGCGCGCCGTCCTGCAGGCGCAGGGCTCCGTGCTGACCAACAAGTACGCCGAGGGCTACCCGGGCCGCCGCTACTACGGCGGCTGCGAGCAGGTCGACATCGCCGAGGACCTGGCGATCACCCGCGCGAAGGACCTGTTCGGCGCCGAGCACGCCAACGTCCAGCCGCACTCCGGCGCCACCGCGAACGCCGCGGTCCTGCACGCGCTCGCCAACGCCGGCGACCGCATCCTGGGCCTCGAGCTCGCGCACGGCGGTCACCTGACCCACGGCATGAAGATCAACTTCTCCGGCAAGCTCTACGACGTCGGCGCCTACGGCGTGAACCCCGACACGTTCCTCATCGAGCCGGAGGCGATCCGCGAGGCGGCGCTCAAGCACCGCCCGCAGGTCATCATCGGCGGCTGGTCCGCGTACCCGCGGCACCTCGACTTCGCCGCGATGCGCGAGATCGCCGACGAGGTCGGCGCGAAGCTTCTGGGTCGACATGGCGCACTTCGCGGGCCTGGTGGCCGCGGGCCTGCACCCGTCGCCCGTGCCGTACGCCGACGTCGTGTCGTCCACCGTCCACAAGACCATCGGCGGCCCCCGCTCCGGCTTCATCCTGAGCAAGCAGGAGTACGCCAAGAAGATCGACTCCGCCGTGTTCCCGGGCCAGCAGGGCGGCCCGCTCATGCACGTCATCGCCGCCAAGGCCGTGTCGTTCAAGATCGCCGGCGGCGAGGACTTCAAGGACCGCCAGCAGCGCACCATCGACGGCGCGCGGATCATCGCCGACCGCCTCGTGGCCCCCGAGGTCGCGGCCGCGGGCGTCTCCGTGCTGACCGGCGGGACCGACGTGCACCTCGTGCTCGTCGACCTGCGGAGTCGTCGCTCGACGGCCAGCAGGCCGAGGACCTCCTGCACGACGTGGGCATCACCGTGAACCGCAACGCGGTGCCGTTCGACCCGCGCCCCCCGCGCGTCACGTCCGGCCTGCGGATCGGCACGCCGGCGCTCGCGACCCGCGGGTTCGGCGACGCCGAGTTCACCGAGGTCGCCGACATCATCGCCACGGCGCTGGTGGACGGCGCGTCGGCCGACGTCGAGGGCCTGCGGGCGCGGGTGGCCAGGCTGGCCGACGCGTACCCGCTGTACCCCGGCCTGCAGCAGTACTGAGAGGCGTGCTGATGACGGCGAAGACGCTCGACGGCAAGGCCACCGCGGCCACGATCAAGGCCGAGCTGCCGGACCCGGGTGGAGGCGCTCGCGGCCCGCGGCGTCACCCCGGGCCTCGGCACGCTGCTGGTGGGGGAGGACCCGGGTTCGCTGTCCTACGTGGCCGGCAAGCACCGGGACTGCGCGGAGGTGGGCATCGCCTCCATCCGCGAGGACCTGCCGGCCGACGCCACGCAGGAGGAGATCGAGGCCGCGGTGCGGCGCCTGAACGAGGACCCGGCGTGCACGGGGTTCATCGTGCAGCTGCCGCTGCCGCGTGGGATCGACGCCAACCGGGTGCTCGAGCTCGTCGACCCCGACAAGGACGCCGACGGCCTGCACCCGACGAACCTGGGCCGGCTGGTGCTGCGGGTCAACGAGGAGATCACCTCCCCGCTGCCCTGCACGCCCCGCGGCATCGTCGAGCTGCTGACCCGGTACGGCATCGGGCTCGACGGGGCGGACGTGACGGTGGTCGGGCGCGGCACCACGGTGGGGCGGTCCATCGGGCTGCTGCTGACCCGGCGCGAGGTCAACGCCACGGTCACCCTCACGCACACCGGGACGGTCGACCTCGGCGAGCACACCCGCAACGCGGACGTGATCGTGGCCGCGGCCGGTGTCCCCGGCATCGTCACCGCGGACCTGGTCAAGCCGGGTGCCGTCGTGATCGACGTCGGCGTCTCGCGGGTCACCGACGTGGACTCGGGCAAGGCCCGGATCGTCGGCGACGTCGACCCGGGCGTGGCGGAGGTCGCCGCGTGGGTCTCCCCGAACCCCGGCGGCGTGGGCCCGATGACCCGCGCGATGCTGCTGGCGAACGTGGTCGAGACGGCCGAGCGCCAGCGCTGACGCCCGTCGCGCGAGGTCGAGGGTTTCGCACGCTGGAGGGGGCTGAAACCCTCGACCTCGCGTGGAACCCTCGACCTCGACTGCCGACCCCGCCGGGTCAGGTGCGGGAGAGCAGCGCGCGGGCCGTGGGCGTCGGCACGACGTCCGCCAGGGGGGCGTAGAGGCGGATCGCGTCCAGGGCGCGGGCGTGCGCGGCGTCGTCGGAGCCCGCGCAGCCCTCGGCGACGACGCGGACCGCCACGCCCGCGTCCGCCGCGGCGAGCGCCGTCGACAGCACGCAGCAGTCCGTCGAGACGCCGACCAGCAGCATCGTGTCGCCCGGCGCGACGTGCGCGGCGAGGTCCGGCCCCCACTTGCCGAACGTGGTGGCGGTGACGACCGCGGTCTCCGCAGCCAGGTCCGCGAGTCCCGGGACCACCCGGTACGTGGGCGCGTCCGGGGGCTGGAGCGCGAACGGCCAGTCCGCGTAGTACGCGACCCACGCGCCAGCGGGCTCGTCGGGCGCCACGAACCGGGTGAACACCGTCCGGTCCGGCCCGGCCGCCTCGGCGAGCTCCCGGACGACCGGCAGCGCCTCGGCGAACCGCGGCGCCGCCCACGGGCTCCCGGCGTCGGCGAACACGGGCTGCATGTCCACCACCACCAGGACGGTGCGCCCCGACCCGCCCGCGCCGGTCACCGCAGCGCCTCCTGCCGGCGCACCGCGCCCCGGCGCAGCAGCAGCGTCCCGCCGAACCCGACGACCAGCGCGACCAGCACCCCGAGGTTCGCGTACGCCCACGCGCCCTCGGTCCCGCCGAGCCCGAGCGGACCCAGCAGGTAGCCCTGCCAGCCCAGCCACGCGGCCGAGCCGTTCGTCACGAGCCCCCAGCCCAGCAGGGTGCCCGCGCCGAGCAGCGCGAGCGGGACGGCAGGTGCCCGGCCGTAGCGCCCCTCGGGCCGGTACAGGTCGAGGTCGTCGTAGTCGCGGCGCCGCAGCAGCACGTCGGCGAGCATGATCCCCGCCCACGCCGCGATCGGGACGCCGAGGGTGATGAGGAAGCCCTGGAACACCCCGAAGAACGAGTCGGACCCGAACACGATGTACACCGTGCCGAGCACCATGATCACGCCGTCGATCCCGGCGGCGACGGGCCGGCTGACCGGCAGGCCGGTGGCGACCAGGGCCAGGCCCGAGGAGTAGATGTCCAGCACCGCCCCGCCGACCAGGCCGAGCACGGCGACGACCGCGAACGGCACCAGGTACCAGGTGGGCAGCACGGTGGTGAGCGCGCCGATCGGGTCGGCGCTGATAGCGGTCCGCAGCTCCGTGTCGGACCCGGCCAGCAGCAGCCCGAACACCAGCAGCACGACCGGCGCGAGCGAGGCCCCGAACGTCGTCCACACGACGACGCCGCGCCCGGAGGTGTGCCGGGGCAGGTAGCGGGAGTAGTCCGCCGCCATGTTGACCCAGCCCAGGCCGAACCCGGTCATCATGAACACCAGCGCGCCGATGAACGCCTGCGCGGTGCCCGCCGGGATCGCGGTGACGGCGTCGAGGTCCACGTGGTCGAGCACGAGCAGCACGTACCCGACGGTCAGCACCGCGGTGACGACCGTGATGACGGTCTGCATGCGCATGATGAGGTCGAACCCGAACACGCCGCCCGCGATGATGAGCGCGGCGACCACGAGCAGCGCGACGACCTGGACGGCGGACCCGCCGCCCCAGCCGAGGGCCTCCACGACGGTCGCGGTGGCGAGGGTCGCCAGGGCGGTGAGGATCGTCTCCCAGCCGACCGTCAGCAGCCACGACAGGACGGCCGCGACCCGGTTGCCGTGCACCCCGAGCGCGGCGCGGGACAGCACCATCGTCGGCGCGGAACCGCGCTTGCCGGCCAGGGCGACGACCCCGCAGAGCAGGAACGAGAACACGATCCCGACGACGCTCGCGACCACCGCCTGGCCGAACGACACCCCGAAGTCGAGCACCCACGCGCCGTAGGACAGGCCGAGCACGGAGACGTTCGCCGCGAACCACGGCCAGAACAGCTGCCGGGGCGTGCCCTTGCGGTCGGCGTCGGCGATGACGTCGACGCCCGCGGACTCGACGGTCAGGGCGCCGCCGGTGCTGCCGGCGGTGGTGGGGACGGTCATCGGACCTCCTGGGTGCGGCGGTGAGGTGCCCATCCCACCACCCGCGCGGGCCCGGCGGGAGGGGTGGTGGGTGTGGTGTCAGTGGCATGCGCCAGGATGGTCCGCGTGCTGACGGTAGCGACTGTGAACGTGAACGGGATCCGGGCCGCCTTCAAGCGGGGGATGGCCGACTGGATCGAGGCCCGACGGCCGGACGTCCTGCTGCTGCAGGAGGTGCGCGCGACGGACGAGATCCTCGGCGACCACCTCGCGGCGGACGGCTGGCACCTCGCCCACGAGGCGAGCGAGACGAAGGGGCGGGCGGGGGTCGCGATCGCGTCCCGGCTGCCGATGCACGCGGTGCGGATCGGCATCGGCACCGGCGTCCCGACCGACAGCGGACGGTGGGTGGAGGCCGACCTGGAGCTGCCGGACGGCGAGCTGCTGACGGTGGTGTCCGCGTACGTCCACTCCGGGCAGGCGGACACGCCGAAGATGGCCGAGAAGTACGCGTTCCTCGACGTGATGACCAAGCGGATGGCCGAGCTCGCGGGCCCCGACGCGCGCGCCGTGGTCGCGGGGGACCTCAACGTCGCGCACCGCGAGGTCGACATCAAGAACTGGCGGGGCAACCGCAAGGCCGCCGGGTTCCTCCCGGAGGAGCGCGCGTACCTGGACCGCTGGTTCGACGAGCAGGGCTGGCGCGACCTGGGGCGCGAGCACGGCGGCGAGGGCCCGGGGCCGTACACGTGGTGGTCGTGGCGCGGGCAGGCGTTCGACAACGACTCCGGCTGGCGGATCGACTACCAGCTCGCGACCCCGGCGCTCGCGGACCGGGTGCGCACGGTCGAGGTCGACCGCGCGGCGACCTACGACGCCCGGTTCAGCGACCACGCCCCGGTGGTCGTCGCGTACGACGTCTGAGGCGCGCCCGGGCGCGCGGGCTCAGCCCGCGCGCTCGGCCTCCCAGGCCGCCGACTGCGAGCCGGGGGCCCCGCCGCGCATCGACACGATCGCGCCGGTCGCGTCGGCGGTGACCCAGCCGTCGTAGTAGTCGTCGTCGACGGACAGCACGATCTCGACCGGGGCGATCGCGTCCGACGCCGTCCCCCGTCGGACGTACACGACCGGGCCGTCGGCGTCGTCGATGCCGGTGAGCTCCGTCATCTGCGCGGTCAGGCGCTCCACCACGGACCAGTCGAGGTCGCGGACGTCGTAGAGCGCGGCGGGCAGGTCGGCGGGGTCGGGCTGGATCAGCTCGGCGCCCTCGCGCACGGCGCCGCCGTCGCGCCAGCTGAACGAGTCGGTGGTGGTCGCCCCCGGGGAGGTCGGCGCCTCCGCCACGGCGTAAGTCCGGAACAGCACGACGTCGACGAACTGGGTGCCGCCGGCGGCCTGGGCGAGGTCGTCGACGACCTGCTGGGTGCGCGCGGCCGGGAAGATGCTCGCCGCCTCCGCGCGGGCGCGGTCGGCCTCGTCGCGGGCCTCGTCGAGGGACGTGCCCTGGACGAGCGCGACGACCAGGTCCCGCTCCGGCCACGCCCGCGCGCCGAGGCCGACGACGAACGCCAGGAGCAGCAGGGCCGCGGGGATCCGCAGCAGGCCCTGCCGGTCGCGGCCGCGAGCGGGCGCGATCTCCCAGGCGGGCGGCTCGGGCATCGCGGCCACGGTCGTGTCGCGGTCGGCGGCGGCCTGCCAGTCGCCGGGGGCGGGGTCCAGCAGCGCGACGTCGGGCCGGTCGGCGTGCAGCTGCGCGACCACGACGACGGCACCGCGCTGCAGCGACGGCAGCCGGCCGAGGTTCACCAGGGCGCGCGTCGACGTCGTGTACGCCGGTCGGGTGCGGGACGCCACGGCCAGGCGGATGTCGCACAGCGGCTGGTCGTTGACGGAGCTGCCGGTGGCGCGGGTCTCGATCACCCGGGCCAGCGAGACGCGGTTCTCCCGGACCGCGGCCTCGACGTCGGCCGCGCTCGCGCCACGGACCCCCGCGAAGCCGCGGCCGATCGAGACGACGACGAGCAGGATCGTCATCAGCGCACCCGAGACGGGCACGGCCCAGGGCCAGGCGTCACCTCCGACATCGGCGGTGAGGAGGACGACGGACGCGGTGAAGAAGCCGATGGTCGCGGCGAGCAGCAGGCGGAGCACGTCCAGCATCCTGCCCGCGGGCGCGGCGCTGGTCCAGCCGGGCGTGGCTCTGACGTGCGGCGATGCCTCAGGCCGGGGCCGGCGCGCCCGGCAGGTCCCGCATCCGCAGCAGCGGGGACAGCAGCACGGGCAGCGCCGCCAGCACCGCGCCGCCGGCCGCGACCCACAGCGCGGGCAGCACACCCCAGGAGTGCCCGATCCACCCGCCGAGCAGCGCCCCGAAGGGCGTCGTCCCCCAGACGATGAACCGGACCGAGGCGTTCATCCGGCCGAGCAGCGCGGGCGGGCAGACCCGCTGCCGGAAGCTGACCTGGGCGACGTTGTAGACGACCACGGCGAAGAAGAACAGCACGCCGCCGACGACCAGCGTCACCTGGGGGTCGACCGGCAGCACCGACGCGAGCGGCGTCAGCGCGGCGCCCGGGGCGAACGCCAGCGCGGCGAGCGGGATCAGCCGCCCCTCGCCGACCCACCGCTGCAGGCGGTCGGCCGCGACGGCCCCGGCCAGCCCGCCGACCGCGGACGCCGACAGGACGGTGCCGTAGGCGGCCGCGTCCAGCCCGAGGACGCGCAGCGCGTAGATGACGCCGACCGCGGCGCCGACGGCGGAGAACAGGTTGCCGACCGCCGTGCAGGCGACGATCCGGCGCAGCAGGGGCTGGCGCACCACGAACCGCAGACCCTCGGCGATCTCGACCCGCAGCGGGCGCCGGTCGGCGACGGGCGGCAGCTGCTCGACCTGCCGGATCCGGCCGACCGCGAGGGCCGAGACCAGGTACGTCACGGCGTTGACCGCGATCACCGCCGGCGCGGGGACGACCCGCAGCAGGGCGCCGCCGAGCGCCGGGGCGGCGACGTGCGCGACCGACGCGGTCGCCTGGAGCTTCGCGTTGCCCTCGCCGATGTGCTCCAGCCCGACCAGACCCGGCACGTAGGACTGGTGCGCGACGTCGAAGAACACCGTCGCCGCGCTGATCACCAGCGCGCCCGCGTACAGCACGGGCATCGACGCCAGCCCCGCGAACGCGAGCCCGATCACCGCCGCGAGGGTCGCCGCCCGGACCAGGTCGGCCGTGACGAGGACGCGCCGCTTGCGCATCCGGTCCACCCACGCGCCGGTCGGCAGGCCGATCACCAGGAACGCGGCGGTCTCGGCGGCGGTGAGCACGCCCATCTGCCACTCGGTGGCGGCGAGGTCCCGCACGGCGAGCACCGGCAGGGCGATCCCGGTGAGCTGCGCCGAGCTGGCCGAGCGCGTCGCCGACCCACAGGCGCCGGAAGTCAGGGTGGTGGACGAGCGAGCGCCGGCGCGGTGGCGCCTCGGGTCCGGACATGGCGGTCAGCATGGCGTCACTGATTGGGAAGTGTCAATCAGTGGCTAGGATCGGCGCATGACGCAGCCCGCCGACGCCGACGCCGACGACCACGCCGAGCTCGACGCCGACGCGCGGGCGCTCGCCTCGGTGCTCCGGCTGCGGATCCTGCGGCTCTGCCTCGACGAGGCGCTGACCAACCGGGAGATCGCCGAGCGGCTGGGTCGCAACCCCGCGACCGTCCTGCACCACGTGCGCACGCTGGTGGACCGGGGGTTCCTCGCGGCCGACCCGGTGCGCCGCGGGGCCCGGGGGTCCCGCGAGGTGCCGTACCGCGCGACGAGGAAGTCCTGGCGCGCCCCCGACTTCCCCGGCAAGTGGCAGCTGATGGCGGCCACGTTCCTCGAGGAGCTGCACGAGTCCGACCCGGCGACCGTGCGGATGACCCGGCTCGGTGTCCGGCTCAGCGCGACCGAGCGGGACGAGCTCCTGGCGCGGGTGGACGCGTTCGTCGAGGAGCTCGCCCAGCGGCCGCCGACCCCGGGAGGGCGGCCGTACTCGCTGCTGGTCGCGATGCACGAGGACGCGGCGCGGCTGCCGCGGCCCGACGCGCTGCCCGACGAGCGGCCCGGGCGGTAGCGCGACGACGGCCGCCGCCCGCACGGTGGCGGGCGGCGGCCGTCGGCACGCCGGGTGGGTCGGCGGGAGTCGCGGGATCGTCCGCGGGGGAGCGGCCGGTCAGGCCGCGGGGCCGCTCGCCGTCGCGACCAGGAACGCCGGGGCGTGCAGGTCCTGCGTCGCGAACGCGTCCGCGACGGCCGCGGCCACCGCGTCGACCGCGTCGGCGCGCACGAGCGCGATCGCCGAGCCGCCGAAGCCGCCACCGGTCATCCGCGCGCCGAGCGCCCCCGCCGCGCGCGCGGCCTCGACGGCGACGTCCAGCTCGCGGCAGGAGACCTCGTAGTCGTCGCGCAGCGAGGCGTGCGACGCGTCCATCAGGTCGCCGACCTCCTCGACGCGGTCCTCGTCCAGCAGCGCGACGAACTGCGTCACGCGCTCGATCTCCGTCACCACGTGCCGGACGCGGGTGACCAGCACCTCGGCGTCGCCGGAGCCGTCGCCCACCGGACCGGTGCCGTGCGCGAGCGTCGCGAGGGCGTCGCCCAGCCGGTCCGGGGCGATCTCCCGGAGCGTCGGCACGCCGAGGATCGCCGCGGCCTCGTCGCACGCGGCGCGGCGCGCGGCGTACTGGCCGTCGACGAGCGCGTGCTCGGCCTTGGTGTCGATGACGAGCAGCGCGAGGTCGTGCGCGGCCAGGTCGAACGGCACGTGCCGCACCGACCCGTCCCGGCAGTCCAGCAGCAGCGCGTGCCCGGCGCGGCCGCGCAGCGACACCGACTGGTCCATGCCGCCGGTGCTCGCGCCCGCGATCTCGTTCTCGGCGCGGATGGACGCCGCGGCGAGGACCGTCCGCCCGGCGTCGTCCGGCTGGTCCGCGGTGCCCGCCAGGCCCAGCCCGTAGAGCGCGTCGATCGCGACGGCCGCGGCGCACTCCAGCGCGGCCGAGGACGACAGGCCCGCGCCGTAGGGCACGCACGAGTCCACGGCGACGTCGAACCCGCCGACCTCGTGGCCCGCCTCGCGCAGCGCCCACGCGACGCCGACCACGTACGCCGGCCAGCCGCTGACGGTCCCGGGGGCGACCTCGGACAGCGCGACCTCGCGGATGCCCGTGGCCTCCTGCGCCGAGACGAGGCGCACGGTGTCGCCGTCGGTCCGGCGCACGGCGACGTACGTGCGGTGCGGCAGGTCGAACGGCAGGCACAGGCCGCCGTTGTAGTCGGTGTGCTCCCCGATCAGGTTCACCCGGCCCGGCGCCGACCACGTGCCGTCGGGCTCCGCGCCGAACCGGTCCGCGAACAGGGCGCGCACCCGCGCGGCACCGTCCGTGGGCTCCCAGGCACCGACCCACACGGGGGTGGTCGCGGGCTCGTGCTGCTGCTCCATGAAGGTCATCGCTCCTCGGCGTGGGGTGGTGCGGGGTGTCGTGCGGGGTGTGGTGCTGTCGGGGTCAGGCGGGTCGGGTCAGGCGGGGTCGGGCGTCAGCAGCGTGCAGCCCGCGTCGGCGAGCACCGCGCGTGCGGGCTCCGGCAGCGCGGCGTCGCTGACCAGCACGTCGACCTCCTCCAGCGCGGCGATCCGGGCCAGGCCCATCACGCCCCACTTGGTGTGGTCGGCCAGCACGGTCACCGCCGCCGAGCAGTGCAGCAGCGCCCGGTCGGTCGCGGCCTCGGCCAGGTTCGGTGTCATCAGACCCGACTCGTCCAGCCCGTGCACGCCGAGGAACAGCCGGTCGACCCGCAGCGTCGCCAGGGCGGTGTCCGCGACCGGGCCGACCAGGGCGTCCGACGGCGTCCGGGTGCCGCCGGTGAGGATCACGTCCAGCGCCCCCGCGCCCGGGACCGCCCGGTGCAGGGTCTGCGCGACGGGCAGGGAGTTCGTCACGACGGTGAGCGGGCGCAGCGCCGGGTCGGCGGCGATCCGCTGGGCCAGCAGGTGCGTCGTCGTGCCCGCGGACAGCGCGATCGCCTGACCGGGCTCGACGGTCGCCGCCGCGAGGTCCGCGATGGCGTCCTTCTCGGCCGTCGACCAGGTGCTCTTCGCCTCGAAGCCCGGCTCGTCCGTGGGCCGGCTCGCCCCGTCGACCGCGACCGCGCCGCCGTGCACCCGCCGCACGAGGCCCGCGCGGTCGAGCTCGGTGATGTCCCGGCGCACGGTCATCTCGGAGACGTCGAGCTGCTCGACCAGGTCGGCCACCCGGACCGCCCCGTGGGCGCGCACCTCCGCGACGATGCGGTCCTGCCGTTGACTCGCGAGCACGGGGCCAGTATCCACCAGGAACGAACAGGAACCAACACGCCCGACCGGCGCCTGCCGCCCCTGCCTACCGCCCGACCGGCGTCAGCCCCAGCGACTTCCCCGCCAGCCCGCGCGACCGCGACGTCAGCGTCGTCGCGACCTGCCGCAGCGCGACCGCGGCGGGGGAGTCGGGGTCCGTGAGCACGACGGGGGTGCCGCCGTCGCCGGCCTCGCGCAGCCGGATGTCGAGCGGGACCTGGCCGAGCACCGGCACGGTCGTGCCGGTCGACCGGGTCAGGCCCTCGGCGACCCGCGCGCCGCCGCCCGAGCCGAACAGCTCGAGCCGGCTGCCGTCGGGCTGCTCCAGCCACGCCATGTTCTCGACCACGCCCACGACGGACTGCCGGGTCTGGGTGGCGATCGACCCGGCGCGCTCGGCGACCTCCGCGGCGGCGAGCTGCGGCGTGGTGACGACGACCAGCTCCGACCCGGGCAGCAGCTGCGCGACCGAGATGGCGATGTCGCCGGTCCCGGGCGGCAGGTCCAGCAGCAGCACGTCCAGGTCGCCCCAGAACACGTCCGCGAGGAACTGCTGGAGCGCGCGGTGCAGCATCGGACCGCGCCAGACGACGGGCTGGCCGGGCGGCACGAACATGCCGATCGAGATGACCTTCACGTCGTGCGCGATCGGCGGCAGCAGCATCTCGTCCACGCGGGTCGGCGGCTGGGTCACGCCGAGCATCCGGGGGATCGAGAAGCCGTAGATGTCCGCGTCCACGACGCCGACCCGCAGGCCGTCCTGCGCCATCGCGACCGCGAGGTTCGCGGTGACGGACGACTTGCCGACGCCGCCCTTGCCGGACGCGACCGCGAACACCTTGGTCAGCGAGGTGGGCTTGCTGAACGGGATGACCGGCTCCGCGCCGCCGCGCAGCCGCTCGGTGAGCGCGGCGCGCTGCTCGGGGCTCATCACGCCCATCGCCATCCGCACGTCCGCGACGCCCTCGACGGTGAGGACCGCGGCGGTGACGTCCTTCGTGATCGTGTCGCGCAGCGGGCAGCCGGCGGTGGTGAGGTCGATGCCGACGGTCACGCGGGTGCCCTCGGGCGCGGCGGTGTCCACGTCGACCGAGCGCACCATGCCGAGGTCGGTGATCGGTCGCCGGATCTCCGGGTCGAGCACCCGGGTCAGGGCCTGGCGGACGGCAGCGGCGACGGCCTCGGGGTCACGGGTGTCCGGCATGCGCCCATCGTAGGTCGGCCGCGGGGTGCACCCGGCGGGACCGGCGTCAGGACGGCTCGGTCGACCGACGGTCCCGGCGCTCGGTGCGGCGCTCCTGGGCGCCGTCGGAGTCGGACTCCGCGTCGTCGCGGTCCTCGAGCAGCTCCTCCATGAGGTTGCGCAGCTCGGACCGCACGAAGTCGCGGGTGGCGACCTCGGACAGCGCGATGCGCAGCGCGGCCATCTCCCGGGCCAGGAACTCGGTGTCCGCGAGGTTCCGCTCCGCGCGCTGCCGGTCCTGCTCGGCCTGGACGCGGTCGCGGTCGGTCTGCCGGTTCTGCGCGAGCAGGATCAACGGCGCCGAGTAGGACGCCTGCAGGGACAGCATCAGCGTCAGGGCGGTGAACCCGTTCGCGGCCTTGTCGAACCGCAGCCCCTCCGGGCCCCAGGAGTTCCACGCCAGCCACGCGACGCAGAACAGGCTCAGCCAGAGCAGGAACCGCGGGGTGCCCATGAACCGGGCGATCCCCTCGGAGACCTTGCCGAACGCGTCGTCCTCCAGCTTGGGCAGCCAGGTCCGGCGCGCGGTCTTCGGGGTGTCCAGGCGCTCAGCCACGGCGGCCTCCCCGGGGGCGGGCGCTCCGACGTGCCGGGGTCCGGCGGGGGCGGCCGGGGCGGGCTGCACCTCCTCGTCGGTCTCGCGCCAGTCCTCGGGCAGCAGGTGGTCCAGCACGTCGTCGACGCTGACCGCGCCGAGCAGGCGGCGCTCGTCGTCGACGACCGGGATCGCCAGCAGGTCGTACGTCGCGAGCCGCCGGGTGACGGCGAGCAGCGGCGCGTCGGCGGGCACCGGGTCGATGTCGGTGTCCACCAGCGAGCCGATCGCCTCGTGCGGGGGCTCGCGCAGCAGCCGCTGCAGGTGCACGACGCCGATGAACCGGCCGGTCGGCGTCTCCAGCGGCGGGCGCACGACGAACACCATCGAGGCGAGCGCGGGCGTGAGCTCGCGGCGGCGGACGTGGGCCAGCGCGGCGGCGATCGGCGTCTCCGGCCCGAGGACCACCGGCTCCGTGGTCATCAGACCGCCGGCGGTGTTGTCCTCGTAGGCGAGCAGCCGCCGGACGTCGCGGGCCTCCTCGGGCTCCATCAGGCCCAGGAGCTCGGCCTGCTGGTCGTCGGGCAGCTCGCCGAGCAGGTCGGCGGCGTCGTCGGGCTGCATCGCCTCGAGCACGTCGGCCGCGCGGGACCGGGCCAGGCCGGACAGGATCGCGACCTGGTCGTCCTCGGGGAGCTCCTCCAGCACGTCCGCGAGCCGCTCGTCGTCGAGCGCGGTCGCGACCTCGAGGCGGCGGGTGGCGCCCATGTCGTGCAGCACGTCGGCGAGGTCGGCGGGCTTGAGCTCGTCGTACTGCGCGAGCAGCAGGGTCGCGTCCTGCGCGTCCGCGGCGGTGCGCGCCAGGCCCGCGATGGCGTCGATGTCCAGGAGCTTCCGGCTCGCCCCGCCGGCGCAGCAGGCCGCCGCGCCCGGGCCGGTGCTTGCGGACGAACACCTTCGACACCAGCCAGTCGCCGTTGCGCTGCCGCTCGATCGCCACGTCCTCGACCGCGGCGGAGCCGGAGCCGTCCGCCAGCTGCACGGTGCGGTCGAACAGCTCGCCCACGACCAGGGTCTCGAACGGGCGCTGCTCGAACCGCCGCATGTTCACCAGGCCGGTCGAGAGGACCTGCCCCGCGTCGATCGCGGTGACCCGGGTCAGCGGCACGAACACGCGGCGCTTGCCGGGGACCTCGACCACGAGGCCCACGGCGCGCGGGGCGCCCTTGGGCCGGAGCAGCACGACGACGTCGCGCACCCGGCCCACCTGGTCGCCGATCGGGTCGAAGACGGAGGTGCCGGCGAGCCGCGCGACGAACACTCGGGTCCCGGAGGCGCTCACGGGGGCCAGCGTAGACGCCGCGTCCGGTGCCCCGCAGGGCCGGGGTCGGGTGACCGCCGTCACGTCCCGGGTCGCTGACAGGAACCTGGACGTCGGCCATGAGGTTCCTGCGTCCTGACCCGGACACCTGGCGGCGGCACCGCGGGATCGGCAGGATGGGGCCATGTCCTTCTCCAGCCGCTCGCGCGTCCCCGGGACGCCCACCCTCCCGCAGGGCGAGACCGTCGCGTCCTACGGCACCTACCTCGAGGCGCAGCGCGCGGTCGACCACCTGTCCGACCGGCAGTTCCCCGTCCAGCTGGTGACGATCGTCGGGACCGACCTGCGCATGGTCGAGCGCGTCACCGGCCGGCTCACCTACGCCCGCGTCGCGATCACCGGGTTCGGCTCGGGGGCGTGGTTCGGCGTGTTCGTCGGCCTGCTGTTCCTCCTCACCAGCAGCAACGCCGGGATCCTGTTCACGTCCGTGCTCGTCGGCGGCGGGTTCGGGCTGCTGTTCTCGGTGATCTTCTACGCGTTCACCGGCGGCAAGCGGGACTTCACGTCCCAGAGCCAGATCGTCGCCTCGCAGTACGCGGTGCTGTGCCAGACCGAGAAGGCCGGCGACGCGCGCCAGCTGCTCCGCGAGCTCCCCGGCGGGCGGCCCGGACCCGGCGCCCCCGCGGCGCCGACCGGCCCGGTCGCCGGTCGGCCGTCCGACCCGTCGGCGACCTACCCGCAGCCGGGCGCCCCCGGCGCGCCGGTGCCGCCGCCCGCGCAGCCGACCACGCCGGCGCAGCCGCCCCGCTACGGCCAGCTGGCGCCCCAGCCCGGCGCCGAGGCGGGCGAGCCGCGCTACGGCCAGCGCGCCCCGCAGCCGCCGACGCCGCAGCACCCGACGCCTCCGGCCGACCAGCAGGACTGACGTCACGACGGCCCGGCACCCCCACCCGACGAGGGAGGGGTGCCGGGCCGTCGCGCGTCCCGGGGGCGGTGGTCAGCGCCCGGACAGCCCCGCCATCCACGCCTCGACGTCCGCCGGCGTCCGCGGCAGCGCCGCCGACAGGTTCTCGTTGCCGTCCGCGGTCACCAGCACATCGTCCTCGATCCGCACGCCGATCCCGCGCAGCGCCTCCGGCACGCGCAGGTCGTCGACCTGGAAGTACAGCCCGGGCTCGATGGTGAACACCATCCCGGGCTCGATCACCGCGTCCAGGTACATCTCGCGCCGTGCCTGCGCGCAGTCGTGCACGTCCAGGCCGAGGTGGTGGCTGGTGCCGTGCACCATCCAGCGGCGGTGCTGCTGGCCCTCGGGGCTCAGCGACTCGGCGGCCGGCACGGGCAGCATGCCCCACGCGTCGAGGCGTGCCGCGATGACCTCCATCGCGGCGGCGTGCACGTCCCGGAACCGGTTGCCCGGGACGGCGGCGGCGAACGCGGCGTCGGCGGCGTCCAGCACCGCCTGGTACACCCGGCGCTGGTCGTCGGTGAACGTCCCGTCGACGGGGATCGTCCGGGTGACGTCCGCGGTGTAGAGGGAGTCGACCTCGACGCCCGCGTCGATCAGCACCAGCTCGCCGGGGCGGACCTGGCCGTCGTTGTCGGTCCAGTGCAGCGTCGTGGCGTGCGCGCCAGCCGCCGCGATGGTCTCGTAGCCGACCGCGTTGCCCTCGACGCGGGCCTGGGACAGGAACGTGCCCTCGATGACCCGCTCGCCGCGGCGGTGCGCGACCGCCTCCGGCAGGCGGCGCACGACCTGCTCGAAGCCCTCGGCCGTCGCGGCCACCGCCTTGCGCAGCTCCGCGACCTCGAGCTCGTCCTTGACCAGCCGCAGCTCCGACAGCGCCTCGACCAGGGCGGCGTCGCGCTCCCCGGCCGCCTCGGCGGCCCGGATGTCCGCCACGACGGCGTCGACGGACTCGTCCACGCCCGGGACCACGAGGACCTGGACCCCGTCGGCGCCCGCGTCCTTGGCCAGGGCGTCGCGCAGGTCGTCGCTGTGCGCGGTCCGGATCCCGGTGGTCGTCTCCATGTCCTCGAGCGTCGGCCGCGGGCCGACCCAGAACTCGCCGTACCGGGCGTCGGAGAAGAACTCCTCGGAGTCGCGGCCCGCGAGCGGGCGCATGTACAGCACCGCGTGGTGGGTCGACCGGCCGCCGCCGGGCAGCTCGTCGCCCTCGCCGTCGGCCGCCGGGTGCAGGACGAGCACCGCGTCGGGCTCCTGCTCCGCACCCAGGCCGGTCAGGTGCGCGAACGCCGAGTGCGGCCGGAACCGGTAGTCGGTGTCGTTCGACCGGACCTTGTACGTGCCCGCGGGCACGACCAGGCGCTCGCCGGGGAACCGGGCGCCGAGCCGGGCGCGGCGCGCGGCGGTGAACGGCGCCGCCTCGGCGGGGACCGCGCCGCTCGCGGGACGCTCCGCCCAGCCCGACGTCACCCAGTCGAGGAACGCGGCGGACTGCGGGCGCTGGCTGCGGTTCGACCCGCGGTCGGCGAGCGTCTGCTCGGCCGGGACCTGGGCGGGCGCGGGGGACTCGGGAGTCGTGTCGGTGGCCATGCCCCCAGTCTGGCACCGCCCCGGGCGCGCGGGTGAGTACGCTTCCGCGGTGCGCATCGACCTCCACACCCACTCGTCCGCCTCGGACGGCACCGAGCCCCCGGGCGGCGTGATCGCCTCCGCGGCGGCCGCCGGGCTGGACGTCGTCGCGCTGACCGACCACGACACGACGTCCGGCTGGGCCGCGGCGGGCGAGGCCGCGGTGGCCCACGGAGTCGTGCTCGTCCCCGGCACGGAGGTGTCCGCGCTGTCCCGCGGGGTCAGCGTGCACCTGCTGTCCTACCTGCAGGACCCGGCCGCCCCCGCGCTCGCCGACCTGATCGCGCAGACCCGCGAGGCACGCCTGCACCGCGGCCGGGCGATCGTGGAGCGGCTGGCCGAGGACCTGCCGATCACCTGGGACGACGTCCTCGCCCAGCAGCAGCCCGGGACCGTCGTCGGTCGCCCGCACATCGCCGACGCCCTGGTCGCGCTCGGGGTCGTCGCCGACCGCACCGCCGCGTTCGACGACCTGCTGTCGACCCGCGGCCGCTACTACGTGCCGTACTACGCGCCCGAGGCGGTCGAGGCCGTCGAGGCGATCCGCGCCGCCGGGGGCGTCCCCGTGTTCGCGCACCCCGGCGCCGACGGCCGCGGCCGCGTCGTGCCGGACTCCGACATCGCGGCGCTCGCCGAGGCCGGTCTGGCCGGGCTCGAGGTGCACCACCGCGACCACACGCCCGCGCAGGTCGAGCGGCTCACCGCGCTCGCGGACCGGCTCGGGCTGCTCGTCACCGGCTCCAGCGACTACCACGGCGCCGGCAAGCCCAACCTGCTGGGGGAGAACCTGACCGCGCCCGAGGTGCTGGCCGAGATCGAGCGCCAGGGACGCACCGGCGTCGTCGGCCGCCCGGGGGTGGGACGATGAGCGCCGTGCTCGACTGGCGACTCCTCTCCGAGGTCTTCATCACCCTGTTCGTCATCATGGACCCGCCGGGGACGGTGCCGATCTTCCTCGGCCTGACCGGCGCCATGACCCGGCAGCAGCGCAACCGCGCGGCCCGGCAGGCGATCCTCGTGGCGTTCGGCGTGATCCTCGCGTTCGCCGTGTTCGGGCAGAGCCTGCTGTCGTACATGCACATCTCGCTGCCCGCGCTGCAGGCGTCCGGCGGCCTGCTGCTGCTGCTCGTCGCGATGGAGCTGCTGACCGGCAAGTCCGAGGAGCCCCAGCCGTCCGGCAACGCCAAGGTCAACGTGGCGCTGGTGCCGCTCGGCACGCCGCTGCTCGCCGGGCCCGGCGCGATCGTCGCCGTCATGGTGTTCGTGCAGCAGAGCGACGGGACCCTCGCGGACTGGCTGGCCATCGCCATCGGCATCGTGCTCGTGCACATCTGCCTCTGGCTCGCGATGCGGTTCGCGGGCGTCATCCACCGCCTGCTCGGCGACTCCGGCACGACGCTCGTCACCCGGATCGCCGGTCTGCTGCTCGCGGCGATCGCCGTCCAGCTGGTGGCCGACGCGGTGAAGGCGTTCATCCAGGCCGCCTGACGCCCGGGTCGCGGTGTCCGGGTCGCGCTGACGCCCGGGTCGCGGTGTCCGGGTCGCCGGACGCGGTGCGCGGGGCGAGGATCGGCGCGTGACCACCTCCACCCCCACGCTGCGCGGCCGGCTCGGCGGCGAGCTGTTCGCCCGCGTCGCCGGCCCGCGCGGGCCCCAGGTCCGCGACCGCATCCACGGCACTCCCGGCGAGCGCTGGTTCGGCCCGGACGACGCCATCCGCCGGGTGCACGGCGACGCGTCGATGTTCGTCGGCGGGCTCACCGCCCTGCTCCTGCAGTCCTGGCACCCGCTCGCGATGGCGGCCGTCGCCGCGCACTCCGGCTACCGGGGCGACCCGTGGGGACGGCTGCAGCGGACCAGCACGTTCCTCGCCGTCACCACGTTCGGCACCGTCGAGCACGCCCAGCAGGCGATCGGGATGGTCCGCCGGATCCACGACGGCATCGTCGGGACCACCGCCGACGGCGAGCCCTACGCCGCCTCCGACCCGCACCTGCTGCGCTGGGTGCACGTCACCGAGGCGCACGCGTTCCTCACCGCCCACCAGCGCTACGGCGCCCGGCCGCTCGACGCCGCGGGCTGCGACGACTACGTCGCCCAGGGCGCGCGGGTCGGGCGCGCGCTCGGCGCCACCGACCTGCCCGAGACCGCCGCCGGGCTGCGCGACGCGCTCGACGCGTACCGCCCGGAGCTGCGCGGCACCCCCGAGGCCCGCGAGGCGGCCCGGTTCCTGCTGGTGCACCCGCCGCTGCCGGTCGCGGCGCGGGTGCCGTACGGCGTGCTCGCGGCCGCTGCGGTCGCCGGGCTGCCGCGCGCCGCCCGCAGGCCCCTGGGCCTGCCGGACGTGCCGTGGCTCGACGCGACGGTCTCCCGCGCCGCGGGGCACGGGATGACCCGCCTGATCCGCTGGGCGCTGGCGACCCAGCCCCCGCCCCCGACGCCCGAGCCCTGACGCCCCGCCGAGTTCGCACCCACCGGCCGAGGTCGCCCCGTGCACCGGGCGACCTCGGCACAGCGCGAGGGCGCCCTCACCGGTGGTGGGGGCGCCCTCGTGGCGTGCTGCGGTCCGGGTCAGGCCTCGGTGGCCGGGGCCTGCTCGGCGCCCTGCTCGCCGCCGCCGCTGCGGGTGCGGCGGCGGTTGCGACGCCGGCGCGGGGCGGCGCCGTCCTCGGTGCGACCCTCGGCGGGGCCGGTCGAGCCCGTCGAGCCCTCGGTGGGGCCGGTCGAGGCCTCGGTGCCCTCGGCCGCGCGCTCGCCGCCGCGGCGACGGCGCTGCCGGCCCTCGCCCTCGGCGCGGGGAGCCCGCTCCTCGCCCTCGGCCCGCGGGGCACGGCCGCCGTCACGGCCACCACGGCCGCCGTCACGGCCGCCACGCCCGCCGTCGCGCCCGCCACGCCCGCCGTCGCGGCCGCCGCGGTCGGCGTCGCGGCCGGACGTGTGCCGCTTGCCGGTCTCGCCGAGGTCCTCGAGCACCTCGGCGCCCAGGCCCTCGCGGGTCCGCTGCGAGCGGGGGAGCCGCCCGGTGGTGCCGGCGGGGATGTTGAGGTCGGTGAACAGGTGCGGCGAGCTGGAGTACGTCTCCTGCGGCTCGGGGAAGCCGAGCTCGAGCGCCTTGTCGATCAGGCCCCAGCGAGGGACGTCGTCCCAGTCGACGAACGTGACGGCCGTGCCCTTGTTGCCCGCGCGGCCGGTGCGGCCGGTGCGGTGCAGGTAGGTCTTCTCGTCCTCGGGGCACTGGTAGTTGACCACGTGCGTGACGTCGTCCACGTCGATGCCGCGCGCGGCGACGTCGGTGGCGACGAGGACGTCGACCTTGCCGTTGCGGAACGCGCGCAGCGCCTGCTCGCGGGCGCCCTGCCCGAGGTCGCCGTGCAGCGCGCCGGCGGCGAACCCGCGGTCGACCAGCTCGTCCGCGACCTTCGCCGCGGTGCGCTTGGTGCGCGCGAACACGATCGTCAGGCCGCGGCCCTCGGCCTGCAGGATGCGGGCCAGCACCTCGACCTTGTCCAGCGCGTGCGCGCGGTAGACGACCTGCTTGATGTTCTTGACGGTCTGGCCGATGTCGTCCGGCTCGCTGGCGCGGATGTGGGTCGGCTGCGTCATGTAGCGGCGGGCCATCGCGACGACGGCGCCCGGCATGGTGGCCGAGAACAGCATGGTGTGCCGCGACGCGGGGGTGCGGGACAGCAGCTTCTCGACGTCGGGAAGGAAGCCGAGGTCGAGCATCTCGTCGGCCTCGTCGAGCACGACGCACTTGACGCGCGACAGGTCCAGGTGGCCCTGGTTCATCAGGTCGATCATGCGGCCCGGGGTGCCGACGACGACCTCGACGCCGCGCTGCAGCATGTCGATCTGCGGCTCGTAGGCGCGACCGCCGTAGAGCAGGCAGATGCGCACCGAGCGGCGCTTCGAGGCGGTCTCCAGGTCGCCGGCGACCTGCACCGCGAGCTCGCGGGTCGGGACGATGACGAGAGCCTGCGGCTTGCCGGGGGCGGGCAAGGCGTCGAAGCCCTCCTCGTCCGGGGCGACCACGCGGTGCAGCAGCGGGACGCCGAAGCCGAGGGTCTTGCCGGTGCCGGTCTTGGCCTGGCCGATGATGTCGTGGCCGGAGAGGGCCACCGGCAGGGTCATCGCCTGGATCGGGAACGGGGTGGTGATGCCGGCGTCGGCGAGCGCGGCGACGATCTCCGGGCGGACGGCGAAGTCCGCGAAGGTCACGTCGGCGGCCTGCACCGAGGCGGCGGTCGGGGTGACGATGGTCTCCACCGCGACGTCCTCGGGGGCCAGGGCGTCGTCGGTGGTCGTGGGTTCGGTCGAGGTCACGGACTGCTCTTCACTCGTGAAGGTGGCGTGCCGCGCGTCGCGCCCAGGAGGGGTCCGCGACGGGCATCGCCACAGGTGGTCCGGCAGCCGATCGTGCAGGTCAGTCGAGGGCGGCCGGCGACGCCTGGGGCGGCGCGGCGCGCTCGGAGCACCGAGGTCGAGACGACCGGGCAACCGATGTACACCGTCATGGTACGCGGAGCGCGGCCCCGGGCGCGGGAACTGCGACGCCCGACGCCGCGCCGGAGCGTCCGGCGCGGCGCGGCGCGGGCTCTCAGCGCGCCCCGACGGCCTCGGGCTCCGCGGCGACGGCCGGCTCCGGGTCGGGCCCGGCCGCCGCGCGGGCGCCGGCGAGCGCGGTGACCAGGCGGCGCTGCTGGGTCGCGGCGAGCAGCAGGGCGACCACGGTCGCCGTGCAGGTCACGGCGAACGCCGCGGTGTGCCCGGACAGGTCGGCGAGCCGGCCCGCGACGCTCGAGCCCAGGGCGTAGCCGATGCCGGTCGCGCTCGCGAGCACCGTCATCGCCGCGCCGGCGCGGTCCTGCGGGACGACGTGCTCCCCGAGCGTGAACACGCCGATCATGTACGGCGCGATGGCGAACCCGAGCACCGCGACCGCCGCGGTGAGCGCGGGCAGCGTCCCGACCAGCAGCAGCGGCCAGGACAGCGCGACCATCGCCGCGGCGGCGACCAGGACCCGGCGCTCGTGCCCGAACCGGGCCGGCAGGAACGCCGTCCCGATGCCCGCCGCGGCGCTGCCGACGCCGAGCACCGCGTGGATGAGCCCCGCGAGGCCGGGCTGGCCGGTCTGCGTGGCGAGCACGGTCGTGCCGGTCTGGATCGACCCGAACAGCACGCCGACGGCGGACTGCGCCACGATCAGCACCGCGAACGCGCCCGTGAGCAGCCGACCCGTCGCGCGGACGTGCGGGCCGGTGGTGGTCCGGCGGGCCGTGGGGTGCAGGGCGAAGGCCGTCCCGAACACCGCGAGCAGGGCGGCTGCGGTGAGCAGCGACCCGGCGGGGGACAGCAGCACCGCGACGACGCCGACCAGGGCCGGGCCGAGCGCGAACGACGCCTCGTCGGCGGCGCCCTCGTACGAGAACGCGGCGTCCACGAGCCGGCGCTGCTCGGGCCCGGTGCTCGCGGTGATCGGCCGCCACCGGACGCGGGCGAGCGGCCCGACCTGCGGCAGCACGAGTCCGGTCACCGCGGCGACCCCGACCAGGACGGGTGCACCGGAGCCGTGCTGGGCGAGCAGCGTCAGCGTGGCCAGCGACGCCGCCCCGGCCAGCGACTGCACCAGGACGACGACGCGCTGGCCGTACCGGTCGGCGAGGCCGCCGGCGACGGGCGCGCCGACCGCGTTCGCGACGGCGAGCGCGCCCGCGGCGAGACCGCCGAGGCCGTAGGTGCCGGTCGCGGTGGACACGAGCAGCAGGGTGCCGAGCTGGGCCATCGCCATCGGCAGGCGGCCGAGGAACGCGACCAGGACGTAGGCGGGACCGGCCAGCCGGAACAGGCGGGCGTAGGCGTGCAGGGCGGACACGAGGGCACCTCCGGGTGCGCGGAACGGGTGACGCGCCTCCCCGCCTCCAGGTCGCGTCCCGATGCCCTCAGCTCCGTCCATCCTACGGGCCGGTGTCCACCGCGGCGCTACGCTGCACGGATGACCGAGGCCGCCCCCGAAGCACAGCCGCAGCCGTCGACGCCCGCCCCCGGCGCCGACTCCGCGGACACCGTCGAGCTGCTCGGGCTGGTCGCCCACCTGCAGCACGTGGCGTTCAACCGGCTCGCCGAGGACGCGAGCGTGGCGCCCAGCACGGCGCAGCAGCTGGTGCTCAGCCGGCTCGCCGCCGCCGCGGTCGACCGTCGCGACCGGGTGCTCGTGCGCGTGGTCGAGCTCGGCGGCGACCCCGAGGAGTGCCTGGGCGCGTACGCCCGCCTGCTCGAGGACTTCGACTCCCGCACCCAGCCGAGCACCTGGTGGGAGCGCCTGCTGCGGACGTACGTGGCCGAGGGCGTGTCCGACGACTTCTGCCGGATCGCGGCCGCGACCGTCGACGAGCGCTCCCGCGTGCTTCTGCTCGACGTGCTCGACGACGCCGCGCACGCGAACCTCGCGGTGGGCGAGCTCGAGGCCGCCGGCGCGGACGACGAGGTGCTGGTGTCCCGGCTCGCGCTCTGGGGCCGGCGGCTCGTCGGCGAGGCGCTGGGCGTCGTGCAGCAGGCGATGGCGGCGCACCCCGGGCTGGGGCGTCTGGTGACCCGCCGCGGCGAGGCGCCCGCGACGGCCGACGACGTCCCCGCCGTCACGGAGCCCGCCGCGCCGCCCGCGGGGGCCGGGGACGACGGCGCGCCCGGTCGGCTGTTCGGCGAGCTCACCGCGGAGCACACCCGCCGGATGTCGCGGCTCGGCCTCACCGCCTGACCGCCCTGCTCGACCGCACGGCCGGGCAGTCGCGCGGCCGCGCCGCTGCACGACGAAGCCCCGCACCGTCCGGTGCGGGGCTCCGTGGTCGTGCGGGGTCGTGCGGCTCAGATCGCGCCGAAGCCGACCCGGCCCTTCGACTCCGTGCCGATCTCCACGTACCCGATCGACGCGGACGGCACGATGACGCGCCGGCCCTTGTTGTCGACCAGCTCGAGGACCGGCTTGCCGGTCAGGGCCTCCGTGACGGCGGCGGTGACCTGGTCGGCCGTCTGGTCCGACTCGATCACCAGCTCGCGCGGCAGGTTCTGCACACCGATCGTGATGTCCACGCTTCGTCGTCTCCTCGCTCGTCCGGGCCTTGCCGTCGTCATCCTAGGCCGGGCCGGGCGCCCCGGGTCCGTCCGGGGCGCCGCGTTCGCCCTCGGCCGAGAGCGGCCCGGCGTCCGCGGGCTGCGGCGGCACGAAGTCGGCCACCCCGCCCCACGCGAGCCGCGCGACCAGGGCCGCCGTCTCCCGCGCGGTCGTCGCCCCGGCCCGGTCGTCGGCGCGCAGCCGGCGGGTCGCGGCGGACTGCGCCATCGCCGCCAGGGACGGTGCGAGCACCTCCGCCGTCCCGCGCGGGACCCCGGCGACGTCGGTCAGCACCGCCTCGAGCCGCCGGGTGACCGCCTCGGTGGCGCGCTCGACGCGGGCCCGGACCTCGAGGTCGTGCCGGACGTCCGACTCGAACAGCAGCGCCGACGACTCGCCCGCGCCGTCCACGAAGTCGAGGTAGGCGCGCACCACGCCGGTGACGATGGCCCGGGCGTCGTGCGGCCGGACCTCGCCGGGCGGGTGCATCGCGACCGCCGCGTCCACGGCGGACAGCAGCTCGTCGCCGCGCGCGTCCACCACCGTGAGGTACAGGTCGAGCTTGGACGGGAAGTGCCGGTAGAGCACCGGCTTGCTGACCTCGGCGCGGTCCGCGATGTCGTCCATCGACACGTGGTGGAAGCCCTCGGAGGTGAACAGCTCCTGCGCGATCGCCAGCACCTGCGCGCGGCGGACCGCGCGGGGCATGCGCACCGGACGGCCGTGGCCGGGCGAGGGGTGGTCCATCGGGCGATGATAGCCAGCGTCCCCGGGTCGGCCACGGGCCGGCCACGGGCAGGTCCCGGGCGGTTCGGAGCGGTCCGGGCGGCGGCCCGGTGTCGGTGGCGTGTGATGGGATCGGGCCGTGACCCCGACCCCCGCCGTCCCCGCCGACGCGCCGTCCGGCGCGCCCGGCCTGCGGCTGGTGCGGCCGGCGCTCGCCGACGTGCCGCCACCGGTGCGCCTCGGCGCGGACCAGCAGGCCGTGGTGGACCGCCTGGTCACCGGCGCGGACCCCGCCCTGCTGGTGGTCGGCGCCGCGGGCACGGGCAAGTCGGTCCTCGCCGTCGAGGCCGTGGCCGCCGTCCTCGGCGCGGACGAGGACGCCCTGCTCCCGTCACCCGGCGCGCCGACGCCCGACGAGGTGCTGGTGCTGGCCGCGGGCCGGCGCGCGGCGGCGGAGCTGCGGGACCGGATCGGCGCGCGCGTCCGGCGGACCACGGGCCAGGCGATGGTGCGCACGGCGCCCGCCGCGGCGTTCGCGGTCCTGCGCGCCCGCGCCGCGCTGCTCGGCGACCCGGCCCCGACGCTCATCTCCGGCCCCGAGCAGGACCTGGCGCTCGCGGAGCTGCTGGCGGGGCACGCGGCGGGTGAGGGCGTGCCGCTGCGCTGGCCGGACGGCGTGCCGCCCGAGGCGATCGGGCTGCGCTCGTTCCGCGGCGAGCTGCGTGACCTCGTCATGCGATCCGCCGAGCGGGGGCTCGCGCCGGAGGACCTCGCGCTGCTCGGGGAGCGGCACCATCGCCCCGAGTGGGTGTCCGCCGCGGCGCTGTACGCGGAGTACCTGGACGTGACGACGCTGCGCGCGGGGACCCCCGACGCGGGCGCCCGGCTCGACCCGGCCGTGGTCGTCGAGGAGGCCGCCGAGGCGCTGCTCGCCTGGGAGGAGGAGCTGCCGGGGCACCCGCGCCCGCGGTGTCGGCTCGTCGTCGTGGACGACTACCAGGAGGCGACCGAGGCGACCGCGCGGTTCCTGCGGGTGCTGCAGGACGACGGCGCGCGTCTGCTGCTGCTCGCCGACCCGGACTCCGCGGTGCAGACGTTCCGCGGCGCGACGCCGGCCCTCGTCGGGCGCGCCGACGTCCACGGCGACGGTCCGGGCGAGCTCGGCGCGCACCGGCTGGTGCTCGACGGGGTGCGGCGGCACGGGTCGGCGCTGCGGGCGGTCGCGGGTCGGGTCGCCGAGCGGATCGCGGTCGTCGGCGGAGCCGCGCACCGGCGGGCGCTGCCCGTGGCGCGGGAGGTCCCGGCGCAGCACGAGGTCCCGGCGCAGCACGAGGGTCCGGCGCACGACGCCCCGGCGGCGGACACCGAGGCGGTGCGTGCCGCCGTGCTGCCGAGCGCCGCGCAGGAGGCCGCCTGGATCGCGCACGCCCTGCGCCGCGCGCACCTCGAGGACGGCGTGCCGTGGGCGCAGATGGCCGTGATCGCCCGGTCGGGTGGTCAGGTGACGGCGCTGCGCCGGTCGCTGGGCGCCGCGTCGGTGCCGGTGTCGGTGGTCGGCAGCGACGTGCCGCTGCGCGACGAGCCCGCGGTGCGTCCGCTGCTGGACGCGCTGCGGTGCGCGCTGGGCCCGGACGCCGGCGGCGCCGCCCTGGACGCCGAGCTCGCGGCAAGGCTGTGCTGCTCGCCGCTCGGCGGGCTGGACGCGGTCGGCCTGCGCCGGCTGCGCCGCACGCTGCGTGCCGAGGAGGTCGCGGGCGGCGGCGGGCGGGCCAGCGACGACCTGCTGGTCGAGGTCCTGGGCTCGCCCGCCCGCGCGGCCCTGCTGCCGTCGGCGGTCCGCCGGCCGGTCGCGCGGCTCGCCACCGTCCTGGAGGCGGGTCGTGCTGCTGCCGCCGCCCCGGGCGCCGACGCGCAGACGGTGCTGTGGGCGTTGTGGGACGCGTCGGGGCTGGCGGAACCGTGGCGCCGCTCGGCGCTCGCCGGCGGGCCGGGCGCCGCGCGCGCGGACCGCGACCTCGACGCGGCGCTCGCGCTGTTCCGCGCCGCCGAGACGTTCGTCGACCGGATGCCCCAGGCGCGCGCCGCCGCGTTCCTGGAGTGGGTCGAGGCGCAGGAGCTGCCGTCCGACACGATCGCCGCGCGGGCCCGCCGGGACGCGGTGCAGGTGCTCACGCCCGCAGGCGCCGCCGGTCGCGAGTGGGACGTGGTGGCCGTCGCGGGGGTGCAGGAGGGGGTGTGGCCGGACCTGCGGCTGCGCGACTCCCTGCTCGGGTCGCAGGCGCTGGTCGACGTGCTCGCCGGCCGCGGCGGTCCCCGGCACGCGGACGCCGCCGCCCAGGCGCACGCCCAGGCGGCCGCCGGTGCCGCCGCGCGCGCCGCGGTGCTGGCCGACGAGCTTCCGGTCGTTCCACGTCGCCGTGTCCCGCGCCCGGCGCACGCTGCTGGTCACCGCCGTGTCCGACGAGGACGACCAGCCGTCCCCGTTCCTCGACCTGGTGGAGCCGTGCGACGAGGACGACGACCCGCGCCGCACGTCGGCGCCCGCGCCCCTGGACCTGCGGGGCTCGTCGCGCAGCTGCGCGCCCGGCTGGAGCAGTCCGTGCGGTGGGGCCGGACGGACGCCGAGGCGGCCGCGGTGCTCGCCCGGCTCGCCGACGCGGGCGTGCCCGGAGCCGACCCCGCCGAGTGGCACGGCCTCGTCGAGCCCTCCAGCGACGCGCCCCTGTACGGCCCCGGGCTGCGGGTGCCGGTGTCGCCGTCGCGGATCGAGACCGCCGGCACCTGCACCCTGCGCTGGGCCCTCGAGGCGGCGGGCGGCACGGCGCCGAGCAGCGCGCGGCAGTCCCTCGGCACGCTGGTGCACGCCCTCGCGCAGACGTACCCGCGCGGCGGTCGGGCGGAGCTGCTCGCCGAGCTCGACCGGCGCTGGCCCGAGCTCGGGCTGGGCGACGGCTGGCCCGCGACGCTCGAGCGGCGTCGGGCCGAGGCGATGGTCGAGCGGCTCGCGTCCTACCTCGCGCAGGCGGGGGAGCCGCTGGCCGTGGAGGCGCGGTTCGAGCTCGCGCTGGACCGTGCGCTGGTGCGCGGCTCCCTGGACCGGGTCGAGCGCGCCGACGACGGCGGTACCGGACCCGAGGGCACCGACCCGGAGCCCGCCCCACCCACGGTCCGGGTCGTCGACCTCAAGACCGGCCGGTCCGCGCCGTCCGCGCAGGAGGCCACGACCAACCCGCAGCTCGGCGCCTACCAGCTCGCGGTGGACGCCGGCGCGGTCGAGGGGCTGCCCCCCGGGTCGCGCAGCGCCGGCGCCCAGCTCGTGTTCGTGTCCGACGTCAACAAGGCCAGGGCGGCGCTGCGCGAGCAGCCGGCGCTCGGGCCGGACAGCCCGGACGCGCCCTCCTGGGCGCGCACCCACATCGAGGAGGTGGCGGAGCGGATGGCCGCGTCGTCGTTCGCCGCGACGGCGAACCCGCTGTGCGACCGGTGCCCCGTGCGCCGGTCCTGCCCGCTGCGCGACGAGGGCGGGCAGGTCGTCGGATGACCCTCTCCCCGACGTCGCCGCCCGCCGCCGGCCCGACCCCTGACCGCGCCGCCGGCGGCGACCGCCCGCGCCTGTCCGCGCAGGACATCGCCCGCCTGCTGCGGCGCGACCTGCCGACGGACGAGCAGGTCGCGGTCATCGAGTCCCCGCTGCGCCCGGCCCTGGTGGTCGCGGGCGCCGGGTCCGGCAAGACCGAGACCATGGCCGCCCGGGTGGTGTGGCTGCTCGCCAACGGCCTGGTCGCGCCCGAGGAGGTGCTCGGGCTCACCTTCACGCGCAAGGCCGCCGGCGAGCTCGCCGAGCGGGTGCGGCGCCGGCTGCGGCACCTCGCGCGCGCCGCGGCGACCGAGGGGGTGCACCTGCCCGGGCTCTCGGTCGCGGAGGACGGCGCCGACGGCGGCGCGGCGCTGCTCACCGTGGCGCGACCGACCATCTCGACCTACAACGCCTACGCGGCGTCCCTGGTCGCCGACCACGGCCTGCGGCTCGGCGTCGAGCCCGCGGCCCGGCTGCTCGGCGAGGCGGCGCAGTGGCAGCTCGCCAGCGAGGTCGTGGAGTCGTGGACGGCGGACCTCGACTCGGCCGCGGCGGTCTCCACCGTCGTCGAGGCGGTGCTCACCCTGTCCGGCGCGCTCGACGAGCACCTGCTCGACGCGGGCACCGCCCGCCGGGGGATCGACGACCTCGTCGACGCGATCGAGGCCACCCCGCCCGGCACCCCGCCGCGCGCGCCGTACGCGAAGGTGCGCGAGCTCGTCGGGTCGCTGCGCGAGCGGCAGCGGATGCTCGACCTCGTCGCGGCGTACCGGGACCGCAAGCGCGCGGTCGACGCGCTCGACTTCGGCGACCAGGTGGCGATCGCCGCGCGGCTCGCCCGCGACGTGCCCGAGGTCGCCGCGGGGGAGCGGGCGCGGTTCCGCGTGGTCCTGCTCGACGAGTACCAGGACACCTCCTACGCGCAGCTCGTGCTGCTGTCCGCCCTGTTCGGCGGCGGGCACCCCGTCACGGCGGTCGGCGACCCGCACCAGTCCATCTACGGCTGGCGGGGTGCCAGCGCCGGCGGGCTGGAGCGGTTCCCGACGGACTTCCCCGACGTCGCCGACGACGGGGACCGGCGGCCCGCCGCGGTGTTCGCGCTCTCGACGTCGTGGCGCAACGACGTCGCCGTGCTCGACGCCGCGAACCACGTCGCCGCCCCGCTGCGCCGGGCCGAGCGGGCCCGGGTCGCGCTGCCGACGCTGGACGCGCGCCCCGGAGCCGGCCCCGGCGACGTCGTCGCGCACCTCGCCCCGACGCTGGAGGAGGAGGCGCAGGCCGTCACGGACTTCGTCGTCGCGCGGTGGCGCCCCGAGGGCGGGCCCGGGGTCGACGGCGGCGCCCCCGCACCGGGCGGGGCGCGGGTCACCGCCGCGGTGCTCTGCCGCAAGCGCGCGCAGTTCCCCGTGATCCACCGGGCGCTGCGCGCGGCCGGGCTGCCGGTCGAGGTCGTGGGGCTCGGGGGGCTGCTCGCCACCCCCGAGGTCGTCGACCTCGTCGCCCTGCTCCAGGCGTCCCACGACCCGTCGCGGGGCGACGCCCTCATGCGGCTGCTCACCGGCGCCCGGACCCGGCTCGGCGCGGCCGACCTGCACGCCCTCGCGGACTGGTCCGCGCACCAGGCCCGGGGCCTCGACCCGCGGGCCGCCGCCGCGCTCGCCCGCGACCGGGCCCCGTCGACGGCGCCCGCCGACGGCACCCGGTCCGGGTCCCCCGACGCCGCCGCACCCACCGACCCCGCGCCCGCCGACCCCGCGCCCGCCGACCCCGTGCCCGCCGACCCCGTGGTGGCCGACGTGGTGGACGAGCGCAGCATCGTGGACGCCGTCGACGCCCCGCCGCCCCCCGGCTGGACCAGCCCCGCGGGCCGCTCGCTCACCCCGGGCGGCCTCGCCCGGGTCACCGCGGTCGGTGAGGTGCTGCGCGCCGTCCGCCAGCACGCGTACCTGTCGCTGCCCGAGCTCGTCGGCCACGCCGAGCGGCTCTGGGGCCTGGACATCGAGGTCGCCGCCCGCCCCGGCGTCGCACCGGGCCGGGCCCGCGCGCACCTCGACGCGTTCCGCGAGGTCGCCGTGCGGTACGCCGACGCCACCGACGACCCGAGCCTCGGCGGGTTCCTCGCCTGGCTGGAGTCCGCCGACGCGCACGAGCACGGCCTCGACATGCCCGTCGCCGAGCCCGACCCCGACGCCGTCCAGCTCATCACCGTGCACGCGGCCAAGGGCCTCGAGTGGGACGCCGTCGCGGTCGCCGGCCTCGTCGACGGCGGCCTGCCCGCCACCCGCACCCAGGGCAAGGACGGCCCGACCGACTCCGCCTGGCTGACCGGCCTCGGCGAGCTGCCCTACCCGCTGCGCGGCGACCGGCACGACCTGCCGGAGCTCGTCCTCGCGGGCGCCGCCGACCCCAAGGACCTGGAGGAGCGGCGCAAGCAGTTCCTCCGCGACGCCGGGGACCACCAGGTCGCCGAGGAGCGCCGGCTCGCGTACGTGGCGTTCACCCGCGCCCGCTCGGCGCTCCTGCTCACCGGCGCGTGGTGGGGCGACGGCAGCCGGCTGCGCGCGCCGTCGCTGTTCCTCACCGAGGTCGTCGAGGCGGGCCTCGCGCGGGTCGCGTCCTGGGCGGTGCAGCCCGACGACGGCGTGGACAACCCGCGCACCCAGGAGGCCGCGACCACGACGTGGCCGGTGGACCCGTTCGCCGTCGCGGGCGACGGGTCCCCGTCCCGCCGCCCGGCGGTCGAGTCGGCGGCCGACGCGGTGCGCGCGGCGCTCGCCGTCCCGCCGGAGGTGCGGGCCGCCGCGCGCGAGGCCGCCGCCCCGGGTGGTTGGGACCGCGTCGTCGACCTGCTGCTCGCCGAGCGCGAGGCCGAGTCCCGTCCGCGCCCGGAGGTCGAGCTGCCCGCGCACCTGTCCGCCTCCGCCGTGGTGCGGCTCGCGGCGGACCGCGGCGAGTTCGCGCGCGCCCTGCGCCGGCCCGTCCCGAACCGTCCGTCGCCGCAGGCCCGGCGCGGCACGCAGTTCCACGCGTGGGTCGAGGGGTTCTACGGGGCACCGACGCTGGTCGACCTCGACGACCTGCCCGGCGCCGACGACGACTCGGTCTCGGTGGACGCCGACGAGGCCGCGCTGCGGGCCGCGTTCCTGGCGACCCCGTGGGCCGCGCTGGAGCCCGTCGCCGTGGAGGTCGACGTCGAGACGACGGTCGGCGGCTACGTCCTGCGGTCGCGGATCGACGCGGTGTTCCCCGACCCCGACCGCCCGGACGTGCCGGGGGCCGTGGTCGTCGTGGACTGGAAGACGGGGGCACCCCCGAGCGACGCCGGGTCGGCGGCCGTCCGCGAGCTGCAGCTCGCCGTCTACCGCCTCGCGTGGTCGCGCTGGACGGGGGTGCCGCTCGACCGGGTGGGCGCCGCGTTCTGCTACGTCGGCGCCGGCCGCACGGTGCGTCCCGAGCGGCTGCTCGGGGCGGACGAGATCGAGCGCCTGCTGCTCGCGGCGACGCAGGAGGACGGGGCCGCGCCGCCGCGGTGAGCGTGCCGCGTCGGGGCGTGCCGGATCAGGGCGTGACCGGTCAGGGCGTGACGGGGCCCGGCTCCGGGACGTCGCGGGTCTGCTCGTCGAGCTCGTCGAGCATCTGCACCGCGTCGGCGACCACCTCGTCGTCGCCGGCGCGCACGCCGTAGAGCAGCCAGCGGGCGAGCGCCAGCTCCCCGGCGAGCAGCGCGCGCTCCGCGAGGTGCGGGTCGGTCAGCTCGGTGCGGCGGAGCTGGTAGGCCTCGAGGATCGAGTCGACCGCGTCCTGCGGGGCGGCGACCAGCAGCCACGCGAGGTCGTCGGCGGGGTCGGCGACCTTGGCCTCGCCCCAGGACAGCACGCCCGTCACGGCGCCGTCGGCGGCCAGCACGTGGTCCGCGGACAGGTCGCCGTGGACGACCGTCGGGCTGAACCGCCACAGCGAGACGTCCTCGAGGCGCTCCTCCCACCGGCGCAGCAGCGACGCGGGGACCCGGCCGGTGCGGGCGGCCTCGTCGACCTCCGCGAGCCGGCGCGCCCGGTAGGCGGCGGCGTCGTACACCGGCAGGCCCGCGTCCTCGACGACGGCGACCGGGAAGCTCGTGCAGCGCGGCGATCGACCGGCCCAGCGACGCGGCGACCCCCGGGCCGGGCGCGAGGTGGTCCAGGGCGACGGGTCGGCCGCCGAGCTCGCGGTGCACGACCACGCGGCCGCCCTCCTCGAGCGGGGCGGCACCGACCACGCGCGGCACGTCGAACGGCAGCGCACCGGCGTCGACCTGCTCGGCGAGCGCCGCCAGCAGCGCGAGCTCGGCCTCCAGGGCCGCACCCGCGGCGGCGCTGCGCGGCGCCCGCACCACCCAGTGCCGGCGCTGGGAGTCGGTCACGAGCGCGACGTCGTCGTCACCCGCACCGGAGGCGGCGCGCACCTCGCGGGCGTCGAAGCCGGGGACGGCGACGGTCGCGAGGGCAGCCAGGGCGAGGGGTGAACGCACCGCCCCAGGGTAGGCCGGACGGGCCGCGACGGCGGGCCGCACACACCC
Source organism: Cellulomonas sp. KU4C (assembly GCF_056868065.1). Taxonomy (NCBI): domain Bacteria; kingdom Bacillati; phylum Actinomycetota; class Actinomycetes; order Micrococcales; family Cellulomonadaceae; genus Cellulomonas; species Cellulomonas sp. KU4C. The sequence continues at coordinate 2,031,434 of NZ_CP200322.1, forward strand.
CGGCGTGTCCGTCCCGACGGGCGGCGGCGCCTGCGACCCGGCGCCGCGACGCGTACGGTGGCGACGTGTTCGCCTCCGACCTCCCCCTGTCGCGGACGGTCACGGACCGGGCCGCGGACCGCCGCGGCGACGAGGGCCTGCTGACCGCGCTGATCGACGACGACTCGACCCGCGTGCTGCTCGTCTCCGGCGGGCGGGTCGTCACCCGTCACCGCGGCCGGCGCCGGACGCTCGCCCTGTACTCCCCGCAGGAGGCCGCCCTGCGCGCCCCGACGGGCTCGCTCGAGGACCGCTGGGCGTTCCTCGGCTACGACGACGCCGACCAGGTCCCCGGGGCGGCCCCCGGCGAGCCCCGGCCCGACGGACCCGCCTACCTCGCGCACCACGTGCCCGAGGACGGGACCGCCGCGCTGCCACCGGGGCACGTGTGGACGGCCCTGCGCGAGGTCGGGTCGGAGCTGTCCGCCCGCGACGCCGGGCTCGCGACCGCGGCGGTGGCGCTCTACGAGTGGCACGTCCGGCACCCGCGCTGCCCGCGCTGCGGCGAGGCGACGCTGCCCGTGCAGGGCGGCTGGGTCCGCCGGTGCCCCGCCGACGGCAGCGACCACTACCCGCGCACCGACCCGGCGGTCATCATGGCCGTCGTCGACGACGAGGACCGGCTGCTGCTGGCCAGCTCGACGGCGTGGCCGGAGCACCGGTTCTCGACCCTGGCGGGCTTCGTCGAGCCGGGCGAGTCCGTCGAGCACGCGATCCGCCGCGAGGTGCGCGAGGAGTCGGCGGTCGTCGTCGGCGACGTCGAGTACCGCGGCAGCCAGCCCTGGCCGTTCCCCGCGTCGCTCATGCTGGGCTTCCGGGCGAAGGCGCTCACCACCGACATCACCGTCGACGGCGACGAGCTGCGCGCGGCCCGTTGGTTCGACCGCGCCACCCTGCGCGCCGAGGTCGCCGCGGGCACCGTCGCGCTGCCGCCGGGCACGTCGATCGCCCGGGCGCTGATCGAGGACTGGTTCGGTGGCGAGCTGCCCGCGGGCCCCGCGGGCGGGGACCGCTGGTCGGCCGGGACGGCGCCGGCGGACGCGCCTGGCGCCGCGAGCACCCCCGCCCCGGCCCCGGCACCGACCACCGCAGCCGCCGCGCCGACGAGCCGCCGCCGCCGCGACCGCGCGCCCGCCGACGAGCCCCGTGTCGACGAGCCCCGTGTCGACGAGCCCCGTGTCGACGAGCCCACGGCCGACGCCACCCCCGCCGACGAGCCCGAGGCCCCGCGACCGGGCGGGCGCCGTCAGCGCCGCCGCGCGGCCACCCCGCCCACCGACGCGACGCCCCCGCCGGACAGCGCGACCCCCTGACCCCCTGACGCGTGGCGAACGCGCCCGCACGCGACGAGCGCGCCCCCGCGAGGAGGCGCGCTCGTCGTCCCGGTGCGGGCAGGCGCCGGGTCAGGCGCCGGGTCAGGCGCCGAGGCGCTCGCGGACCTGCACGAGGGACGGGTTCGTCGCGGCGGAGCCGTCCGGGAACAGCACCGTCGGCACGGTCTGGTTGCCGCCGTTGACCTGCTCCACGTAGGCGGCGGCCTCGGGCTGCTGCTCGATGTCGACCTCCGTGTACGCGATGCCCGCGGAGTCGAGCTGGGTCTTCAGGCGCCGGCAGTAGCCGCACCAGGGGGTCGAGTACATCGTGATCGTGCCCGCGGCGGGCAGGTCCTGCGTGGTGGTCATCGTCTGCCTTCGTGGTGAGGGTGCGCGTGCGGTCGTGCACCGGGTGAACGCCGGGCGTCCGCAGGATCATCCCCGACGGTGCGCCGTCGGTCACACCCGCCACCCGGGCCTGGGGACGAGGGGCCCGGTGTCGGCGGGAGGTGCGAGGATCGTCCGCGATGTCTGCCGACGACCTGCTCGACGCCCTCGACCCCGACCAGCGCGACGTGGCGCGCGCGCTCACCGGCCCGGTCTGCGTGCTGGCGGGCGCGGGGACCGGCAAGACGCGCGCGATCACGCACCGGATCGCGTACGGGGTGCGGACCGGGGTGTACGCACCGGCCAGCGTCCTGGCGGTGACGTTCACCGCGCGCGCCGCAGGGGAGATGCGGACCCGGCTGCGCGACCTCGGGGTCGCGGGCGTCCAGGCGCGGACGTTCCACTCCGCGGCGCTGCGGCAGCTGCGGTACTTCTGGCCGAAGGTCGTCGGCGGCCCGGTGCCGGAGGTGCTGGCGCAGAAGGCCCCGGTGGTCGCGGACGCGTGCCACCGGCTCGGGCTGTCGGTCGACCGCGTGTCCGTGCGCGACCTCGCCTCGGAGATCGAGTGGGCGAAGGTCTCCCGGATCACCTCGGAGGACTACGTGCGCGCCGCGGTCGCGGCGGACCGGCCGGCCCCGGCGGGGCACGACCACCAGGTCGTCGCCCGGCTCATCACCGCGTACGAGGACGCCAAGGACGCGCGCGGCGTGATGGACATGGAGGACATCCTCTGGCTGCTGTCCGGGATGCTCGTGGAGAACCGGCTGGTCGCGGACGAGATCCGGCACCAGTACCGGCGGTTCGTCGTCGACGAGTACCAGGACATCTCCCCGCTGCAGAAGTTCCTGCTGGACCAGTGGCTGGGCGGCCGGGACGAGCTGTGCGTCGTCGGCGACCCGAGCCAGACGATCTACTCGTTCGCGGGTGCGACGCCGCACTACCTCACCCGGTTCACCGCCGAGCACCCGCAGGCCCAGGTCGTCCGCCTGGTGCGCGACTACCGGTCGACGCCGCAGGTGGTGGGTCTCGCGAACGAGGTCCTGCGCCGGGCGCCGCGCGGGTCGGCCCGGTGGGAGCCGCTCGAGCTGATCGCGCAGCGGCCCTCGGGCAGCCCGGTGCGGTTCGCCGTGTACGACGACGACGAGGCCGAGGCGGCGGGCATCGCCACCCGGATCGGCCGCCTCGTCGCGGCGGGCACCCGGCCCAGCGAGATCGCGGTGCTGTACCGGACCAACTCCCAGTCCGAGGCGTTCGAGCAGGCGCTCGCGAACGTCGGCATCGGGTACGTGCTGCGCGGCGGGGAGCGGTTCTTCGCGCGCAAGGAGGTCCGCGAGGCGATCGTGCGGCTGCGTGGTGCGGCGGTCGCGGCGGACGCCGACACCCCGATGCCGGAGACCGTCCGCGACGCCCTGCGCTCGGCGGGGTGGACCGACGCGCCGCCCGCGGCCCGGGGTGCCGCCCGTGAGCGGTGGGACACGATCAACGCGCTCGTCGCGCTCGCCGACGACCTGGCCGCCGCGGCCGAGCGCGCGGGCACCGTCGCGACGACGGCCGACCTCATCGCGGACCTCGACGAGCGCGCCGCCGCCCAGCACGCGCCGACCGTCGAGGGCGTGACGCTCGCGTCGCTGCACGCGGCCAAGGGCCTGGAGTGGGACGCGGTGTTCCTGGCGGGGCTGAGCGACGGGCTGGTCCCGTGGGGGTCCGCCGACACCGCGGCCGACCTCGCGGAGGAGCGTCGGCTGCTGTACGTCGGGATCACCCGCGCGCGGCTGCACCTCGAGCTGTCCTACGGCCGGTCGCGCACGCCGGGCGGCCGCGCGAGCCGGCGGCGCTCGCGGTTCCTCGACGGCCTGTGGCCGCAGGAGGGACGCGCGCGGTTCGGCGAGGGCCGGGCGCCGGCGGTGCCACGCCTGACGGGGAAGCTCGACGCGGAGCTGCTGGCCGCGCTGCACGTGTGGCGCGCGGACCTCGCCCGGGCGACCGCGAAGCCGACCTACACGGTGCTCGGCGACGCGACGCTCGCCGCCATCGCGGAGCTCAAGCCCGCGTCGGTGCCCGAGCTCGCCCGGGTGCAGGGCATCGGGCCGGCGAAGATCGACCGGTACGGCCCCGACCTGCTGGCGATCGTGGCGGGTCGGCGGCCGTCCGCAGGGCCCGGCGGCGGTGCCGCGGGCGACGTGGCAGAAGCTCGTCGGAAGTTCGTCGGTTAATTCGGTTGTGCGGCCCGCCCGGGCCCCTCTACGGTGAACGAGTCCTGATGGAAGGTCGTGCTGCGCCAGGCGCAGCGGGGCCCGAGAGCGTGAGGAGGTGGAGTGCTGTGAAGAACATGACGAACGCGTACGGCGCTGTGGCGCTGCCGTTCCACGCACCCACCTTCGGCTCCGTCCAGGGCACCGCTCTGTCCGGCGTCGGCCGGTCCACGGGCACTGCCCTCGGCTTCGGCGGCGTGCGCGGCACGGCTGCCCGCCTGCGTGCTCGCGATCTCGCGATCGCCCCCGACTCCGTCCCAGGAGGTCCGGTCATCTGAGTCGATGACCGACCGACCTGGCCGCGGAGTCCACCGGATTCCGCGGCTTTCGTCTTTCCCGACCTGATGGCGGGGAGAGCCGGCAGCGGATCCACCGCTCCCACGCTCAACCCGCAAGTCATCAGGAGGACATCGTGCGGCTCACGACGCTGCTCGACACGGTCAACCAGGGCGGATCCGGACCCTGGCCCCCTGCCGAGGCCGCCACCGTCGCCGACGCGCAGTTCGACGCGCTCGTCGCCGGCATGATCCCGTGCCGGTCCAACGACCCCGAGCTTCTGGTTCGCCGAGCGCACCGCCGACGTCGAGCAGGCCAAGGCGCTGTGCCGGACCTGCCCGCTGCTCGAGGGGTGCCTCGCCGGCGCCGTCGAGCGCGAGGAGCCGTGGGGCGTCTGGGGCGGCGAGGTGTTCGTCGGCGGTCAGGTCGTCGCGGTCAAGCGCGGTCGCGGCCGGCCCCGCAAAGACGCCAGCCCGGCGGCCTGACCGGCACGACACCGACCGGCACGACACCGACCGGCACCGCACCGACCGGCACCGCACCGGCCGGCACGGCACCGGCCGTCGTCACACCAGGGCGGCGCACCCGCACTCCGGGTGCGCCGCCCAGACCCGTCGTCGGGGGACCGCGTCGGGCACGGGGACCTCGTACTGCGCGCCCACGGTCCGCGGCCGGTCGCCGTCGAGGTGGGCGAGGACCTCGGCCGCCGCGAGCCCCGCGGCGACGGCGGCGACCGCCGCGGTCGGGCCGGTGACCGGCGGGCGGTGCGGTGCCGTGAGCTGGGCCAGCACCGTCGGCCACGCCGGGTCCGCCGCCGCGCGGTGCAGGTCGAGGCACCGCAGGCACGGCGCGGGCGGCCGGGTCTGCGCGGGTCCGGGCACCGGCGGCGCCACGAACGGCCCGACCACGCAGTCTGCCTCGCGGCTCACCACCGGCAGGTGCGGCACGTCGGCCGCGACGAGCGCCAGTGCCGCGACGGGGTCGACCGCGTCGGTCGCTGCGGTGACGACGACGTCCGGCGCCCGGCCACCCCGCTCGCGCCGGACGCGGACCCGTGGCGCGGCCCGTGCGAGCGCGTCCGCCGCCGCGTGGGCGCGCGGTCGCCCGACGTCGTCCGCGGTCAGCCCGCCGCACACGTCCTCCGGGCGCACGGGGCGGTCGTCGTCCAGGTGCAGGCAGCCGACGCCCGAGGCCGCGAGGGTCACCGCGACACCGAGACCGACCCGGTCCAGCCCGGCGACCGAGACCACCGCGGCGCTGCGCCGGCGCAGCGCCGCGACGACGTCCCCGTCCGCGCGGGCGAGCCCGTGGCCGACCACCTCGGGGGCGAGCGCCGGGACGACGAGCCGGCTGGGCCGGGTCGGGGCGCGCAGCAGTCCGGCGACGCCGAGCCGGTCCAGCACGACGCCCGGCAGCCGGCCGTCCAGCGCCCGACCCCCGGGCGCGAGCAGGGCGTCAACCTGATCCGGCGCGAGGCCGGTCACGCGGACCGCCCAGCGGGGGTCGGTGCCGACCTGCACCTCGTCGTGCGCGCGCCGCAGGACCCGCAGACCTGGTCTGAGCTGCACGGCGACCTCCCTCTCGTCCGGACCGCACCACCACGGTGGCACGGGCGGACGGCCCGGAGGCCGTCGTCCACAGGTCGGGTTCGTCAGGCCTTGCCGAGGATCCGGTTCAGCCGGGTGCCGCACACGGGGCACACGGCCTTGGCCATCCGGCGGCCGGACTCGGAGACCACGACCTCGCCCTCCGACTGGCGCTTCTCCTTGCACTTCACGCAGTAGAACTCGCCGGCGTAGGTCTCGGCCATCGGTGTCTCCTCAGCTGGTGCGCGGGGCGCGCCGGAGCCGGCGCCCGCCCAGTATCCACGCCGGGGACCGCCGGGGGAGGGCGTTCGAGGAGGGGGTTCGGGGAGCGCGCCCCGGGGTGCCCGCCGACGGGGCTGCGTGGTCCGGACCCGCTCGCCACGCGGGACGTCGCCCGGAACCCGGCCCGGAACCGCTAGCGTGCCTGTCGTGCAGCCGTCGACGGAGCACGGGACCAGCGCGCCGGGCGACCCGGCGCGCTCGACGCTGCCCTCGTCCGCGCCCGACCCGGGCCCCGTGGAGGTCCGCCGCTCACGTCGCCGGTCCCGGACCGTGACCGCGTACCGGGAGGCCGGCAAGACGATCGTCGCGATCCCCGCCGGGTTCACCCGCGCGCAGGAGCGCGAGTGGGTCCGGCGGATGCTCGACCGCCTCGCCACCCAGGAGCAGCGGCGCCGCCCCTCGGACGACCAGCTGGTGCGCCGCGCCGCCGAGCTGTCCTCGCGCTACCTCGGCGGGCGTGCCGTCCCGTCGAGCGTGCGGTGGTCCGCCAACCAGGGCCGCCGGTGGGGGTCGTGCACGGTCGGCGACGGGAGCATCCGGATCTCCGACCGGTTGCGCGGCATGCCGTCCTGGGTGACCGACTACGTCCTGCTGCACGAGCTCACCCACCTGCTGCACGCGGGGCACGGCCCGGAGTTCTGGGCCGAGCTCGAGGCGTACCCCCGGACCGAGCGGGCCCGCGGGTTCCTCGAGGGCTACGCGTTCGCCGAGCGCGCCCCGGACGAGCCGGGCGCCCTGGACGGACCGGGCGCCGACGCCGACGAGGGTCCGCCGGCGGCGTCCGAGGCGGACTGAGCCCCGGTCAGCGCTGCTCGGTCGGACCCTCGGGCTCTCCGGTGCCGTCGTCCTCGCCCAGGATCTCCGCCAGCGCCTTGTCGAGGTCGGCGTGCTCGCCCTCGGCCTCGGCCCGGCGGGTGCCGTAGCCCGCGGGGTCGTCCAGGTCCTCGGCGGTCGGCATCAGGTCGGGGTGGTCCCAGACGGCGTCGCGGGCCTCGGGGCCCTGCTCGCGGGCGATCCGCGCCCACAGCGCCGCGGCGTCGCGCGACCGGCGCGGCCGCAGCTCCAGGCCGACCAGCGTCGCGAACGTCTGCTCGGCGGGGCCACCGGCCGCGCGGCGCCGGCGGATCATCTCGCGCAGCGCGACGGCGTGCGGCAGGTGGGGGAGCGCGGCGGTCGCGGTGACCTCGTCGACCCAGCCCTCGACGAGGGCGAGCGACGTCTCCAGCCGACCGAGGACGGCCTGCTGCTCGGGGGTGGTCTGCGGGGCGAACACGCCGGACGACAGGGCGCCCTGCAGCGCGGCGGGGTCGGTCGGGTCGATGGACCGGACGGACTCCTCCAGGCTCTCGACGTCGATGGTGATGCCGCGGGCGTAGGCGTCGACGGCGGTCAGCAGGTGGCCGCGCAGCCAGGTGACGTGCGTGAAGAGCCGGGCGTGCGCGGCCTCGCGCAGCGCGAGGAACAGCCGGACCTCGTCGAGCGGCACGTCCAGGCCCTCGGCGAACTCCGCCACGTTGCCGGGCACGAGCGCGGTCGCGGGGTCGGCGACCAGCGGCAGGCCGACGTCGGTCAGGCCGAACACCTCGCGGGACAGCGAGCCGGCGGCCTGGCCGACCTGCATCCCGAACACCAGCGCGCCGAGCTGGCGCATCATCGCGGCCGGGTCGACGGCGCCGCCCGCGAGCCCCGCGGGCAGGCCGTCGCCCTCGGGCAGCTGGTCGGCGAGCGTCGAGGCCAGGGCGTTCGACATCGACGTGGCGACGGGCTCGGTCAGCGTCCGCCACGTCGGCAGCGTCTGCTCGACCCACTCCGAGCGGGACAGCGCGCGCACGTGGCCGCCGGCCGGCGGGAGGTCGGTCGCGGCGTCCAGCCACAGCTCCGCGACGCCCAGCGCCTCGGTCGCCTGGCGGACCTGCGCGGGGCTGAGCACCGGGTCGCCGCCGGTCACCGCGGCCTGCCGGGCGATGTCGTGCGCGACGTCCCAGTTCACCGGGCCGTCGCCGCTGCCGGACAGCATCCGCTGCACCTGGGCGACGACCTGCTGGAGCACGGCCGGGTCGTCGGGCAGCCCGGACGCCTTCGCCATCTCGGCCGGGTCGAGGCCCTGGGCGCGCATCTGCGCGATGGCCTCGTCCGCGCCGGGGCCGAACATCTGGCGCAGCATCTGCTCCCAGGCGGAGCCGCCGGTCGGCTCGGGCTGGCGGGGGTCGTCGGTGCTCATCGGTGCTCCCGGGGCTCGTCGAGGTGCCACCGTAACCACACCGGATGTGCGTCGCGGCTGCCCGCACCCCGCGGTTCGCTGAGGGCGCACGCCGGGTGCACATCCGCGTGCGGCATGATCGTCCGGTGCCTGCCGAGCCCGACCAGCCCGAGTCCCTCCCGGACGCCCCCGCCGCACCCGAGCCCCCGGTGACCGAGCCGGTCTCCCGGCGCGCGGCGCTGCTGACCGTCGGGATGCTCACGACCGCCGCGCTGCTCGTCGTGCTGCTGCTCTTGCCGGTGCCGTACGCGGTGAACTCGCCCGGCCCCACGCTGGACACCCTCGGCTCGCACGACGACACCGCCCTCATCACGATCGAGGGCGCGGAGACGTTCGACTCCACCGGCGAGCTGCGGCTCACCACCGTGTCGAGCACCGGCGGCCCCGGCTACCCGGCGAGCGTGCTCGGCGTGCTCGTCGGCTGGGTCGCGCCCGACCGGCTGGTGCTCCCCGTCGAGACGGTGTTCCCCCAGGACGCCACGCAGGAGCAGCTCGACCAGCAGAACGAGGCCCAGATGGTGTCCTCGCAGGAGAACGCGGCGGTCGCGGCGCTCGAGGAGCTCGGCTACACCGTGCCCGTCACCCTGACCGTGCACGACGCGGTCGAGGGCAGCGGCGCCGCGGGGGTCGTGCAGCCCGACGACGTGCTGGTGTCGTTCGACGGCACCGCGCTGACGTCCTACGGGCAGCTGATCGACCTGCTCGACGGCACGGAGCCCGGCAGCACGGTCACGCTCGGGGTGCTGCGCGACGGCGCCGAGGTCGACCTCGACGTCGTCACCGCCGCGCGCGAGGACGGCGACGGGAGCCAGCTCGGCGTCTTCATCGACCCGACGTTCGACCCGCCGGTCGACGTGCAGATCCAGATCGACCGGATCGGCGGGTCCAGCGCGGGCACGATGTTCGCGCTCGGGATCATCGACAAGCTCACGCCCGAGGACGAGGCGGCCGGCCAGGTGATCGCCGGCACCGGGACGATGGACCTCAACGGCGCCGTCGGCCCGATCGGCGGCATCCGGCAGAAGATGGCCGGCGCCGTGCGGGACGGTGCCGCGTGGTTCCTCGCGCCCGCGGACAACTGCGACGAGGTCGTCGACCACGTGCCGGACGGCCTGCGGGTCGTGCGGATCGCGACGCTGCACGAGGCCCGCGAGGCCGTCGAGGCGATCGGCGCGGGCGACGCCGGGGACCTGCCGACCTGCACCGCGGGCTGACGCCGGTCCGTCAGGCGAACGTCGCCCGCAGCGCCTCGGTCAGGCCGGGGACCACGTCCGCGCCCTGACCGACGGCCTCGTCCGCGTCGGCGGCGCGCTGGCGGACCGCGCACCACGAGGTGCCGTCGCGCAGCACACCGACCGCGAGGCGCACGTCCTGGCGCTGCGGGTGGGCGAGCAGCGCGGCCACGGCGGCCTCGGCGTCGTCGGGCAGGCCCTCCTCGGCCTCCGGCGGCAGCACGATCCGCTCGACGGTGAGCGCAGCGCCGTCGACCCCGTCCGGCCAGGCCATCCCGCCGAGCAGGCCCTCGAGGTCGTCGCTCGCGGGCAGGCCCTCCTGCTCGACCGACGTGAGGTGGTGCGGGTCGGCGGCCGCGGCGGCGAGCACGTCGGGCGGAGCTGGCCGGCGAGCGCGGGCTCCGCGGCGAGCGCCGCCTGGGTCCTGACCAGGGCGAACACCCGCACGGGGCCGTCCCAGCCGCCGGTGGCGACGTGCCGCTCGATCTCGACGACGGCCTCCGCGAGCGCGGCCTGGGCGGGCGGGACCGCGGGCGCGCCGGGTGCCGTGCCGGGCGCGGCGGCGGCGTCGGTACGGTCGTCGGGGGCGGGGCTGGCGGGCGTCTGCGTCACGTGCGCCATCCTCCCACCCCGGCGCGGGAACCCCTGCGGCCCCTGACGCGTTGTGACCAGCGTGTGCGCCGGGTGTGAGGATCTGAGCAGCCGCCGCCGCGCGCGTGACCCGTACCCGACGACGAGGACCTCCAGGCCGTGACCTTCGCCAACCCGTCCGCCCAGCAGCCCCGGGGGCCACGCCCGCCCCGGCCCCCCCGAGGAGCGTCCGCCCGTCGGCGCCCCAGCCCGATCGCGATCACCGTCGCGGTGCTCGCCGTCGTCGTGCTGGCGGTGCTGATCCTCGCCCAGCTCTGGACCGAGGTGATGTGGTTCGACCAGCTCGGCTTCTCCGAGGTCCTGTGGACCCAGTGGCTGACCCGCGCCGCGTTGTTCGTCGCGGCGTTCCTGATCATGGCCGGCGCCGTGTTCGCCAGCCTCGCGATCGGGTACCGCAGCCGCCCGGTCTACGCCCCGTCCAACCAGGAGCAGGCCAGCCTGGACGCGTACCGCGAGGCCGTCGAGCCGCTGCGCCGCGTCGTGCTGTTCGCCGGTCCCGCCGTGCTCGGCCTGTTCGCGGGCATCGCCGCGTCGCAGCAGTGGAGCACCGTGCAGCTGTGGCTGCACAGCACCCACGTCGGGGAGGTCGACGCCCAGTACGGCATCGACCTGTCCTTCTACATGTTCGAGCTGCCGGGCATGCGGTTCGTCGTGAGCTTCCTCATGGCCGTGACGGTGCTCGCGGGCATCGCCGGCGTCGCCACCCAGTACCTCTACGGCGGGTTCCGCGTCGGCGGCTCCGCGGGCACCCCGCGGGTGACCAAGGCCGCGCGCGTGCAGCTGTCGGTGACCGGCGCGGTGCTGCTGGTCCTCGTCGCCGCGAACTACTGGCTCGACCAGTACTCGATCCTCACGCAGGAGGGCGACCGGTTCGCCGGCGCCTCGTACACGGACGTCAACGCGGTCATCCCGTCCAAGCAGATCCTCGCGGTCGTCGCGCTGCTGGTCGCGGTCATGTTCGTCATCACCGCGATCCGCGGCACCTGGAAGATCCCGGCCATCGGCGTCGGCGTCATGGTCGTCGGGGCGGTCGTCATCGGCGGCATCTACCCGGCGGTCGTGCAGCGGTTCCAGGTGAACCCGAACCAGCAGGACGCCGAGTCCGAGTTCATCCAGCGCAACATCGACGCGACCCTCGCGGCGTACGGGCTGGAGGACGTGGAGACCTCGCCGTACGACGCGAACGTCACCGCCGAGCCCGGCGCGCTGCGCGAGTACGCGGAGACGACCGCGTCGATCCGCCTGCTCGACCCGCAGGAGGTCTCGAACTCGTTCCGCCAGCTCGAGCAGGTCCGCGGGTTCTACTCCTTCCCCGACACGCTGTCCGTCGACCGGTACGAGATCGAGGGCGAGAGCCGCGACACCGTGATCGCGGTCCGCGAGCTCGACCTCGAGGGCCTCGACGTCCAGCGCCGCAACTGGACCAACGACACCACCGTCTACACGCACGGCTTCGGCGTCGTCGCGGCCTACGGCAACACCACGACGTCGACCGGCGCGCCCGAGTTCTGGCAGGGCGGCATCCCGTCCACCGGCCAGATGGGCGAGTACGAGCCGCGGATCTACTTCGGCCAGAGCTCGCCGAGCTACTCGATCGTCGGCGCCCCCGAGGGTCAGGAGTGGGAGCTCGACTACCCGGACGACGAGTCCGGCGGCGCCGTGAACACCTCGTTCCCGACCGACGAGGTCTCCGCGGGCCCGGCCATCGGGTCGATGTGGAACAAGCTGCTCTACTCGATCAAGTTCGGGTCCGAGCAGATCCTGTTCTCCGACCGCGTCACGTCCGAGTCGCAGATCCTCTACGACCGCGACCCCACGGACCGCGTCCAGAAGGTCGCCCCGTACCTGACGCTCGACGGCCGCGTGTACCCGGCGGTCGTGGACGGCCGTGTGAAGTGGATCGTCGACGGCTACACGACGTCCGACCAGTACCCGTACTCCGCGTCGCAGGCGCTGGAGGAGGCCACGGTCGACTCCCTCACCCTGACCTCGAACACCATCGAGGCGCAGCAGCCCGCCACCGTGAACTACATCCGCAACTCGGTCAAGGCCACGGTCGACGCCTACGACGGCAGCGTCACGTTGTACGCGTGGGACGCCGAGGACCCGGTCCTGCAGTCGTGGAGCAAGGTGTTCGACACCTCGCTGGAGCCGGTCTCCGAGATCAGCGCCGACCTGATGAGCCACATCCGGTACCCCGAGGACCTGTTCAAGGTGCAGCGCACCCTGCTCGGGACCTACCACGTGACCGACCCGGGCCAGTTCTTCTCCGGCAACGACGCGTGGCGGACCCCGAACGACCCGACGGCCGGCGACGCGAACGTCGCGCAGCCGCCGTACTACCTGACGCTGGAGATGCCCTCGCAGGACAGCGCCTCGTTCTCGCTCATGTCGTCCTACGTGCCCGCGGGTGGCAACGCCCGTGACGTGCTGACCGGGTACCTCGCGGTCGACGCGGAAGCGGGGTCGACGGCGGGTGAGCCGGCGGAGGGCTACGGCAAGATCCGGCTGCTGGAGCTGCCACGCGACTCCACGGTCCCCGGGCCGAACCAGATGAACAACAACTTCACCTCCAACCCCGAGGTGTCGAACGAGCTCAACATCCTCGGCCGCGGCGACTCCGAGGTCATCCGCGGCAACCTGCTGACCCTGCCCGTCGGCGGCGGCCTGCTGTACGTGCAGCCGGTCTACGTCCAGGCGTCCAGCGGCACGCAGTTCCCGTTGCTCCAGCGGGTGCTGGTGGCGTTCGGCGACGAGATCGGGTTCGCCAGCACCCTCGACGAGGCGCTGGACCAGGTGTTCGGCGGGGACGACGGGACCGCGGCCGGCGACGCCGGCAACGAGATCGAGCCCCCGGACGCGAGCCAGGGGGAGGGCGACGGCACCGAGCCCGAGCCCAGCCCGTCGGCCGAGCCCACGGACGGCGCCACCGCGCCGGCCACCCCGGGCGACGCGGCGACGCGCCTGTCCACCGCGCTCGACGCGGCGAACCAGGCCATCCAGGACGGTCAGGCCGCGCTCGCCGACGGCGACTTCGCCGCCTACGGCCGGGCCCAGGAGGCGTTGCAGCAGGCGCTGAACGACGCGGTCGCCGCGGACCAGGAGCTCAACCCGGGCTCCTGAGCACGCAGCACGCACGGCGGCGGGCCGGTTCCCCTCGGGGAGCCGGCCCGCCGCCGCGATTTGGACCTGACGTCACCCTGGCGTAACGTAGGAGTCACCGACGCGGGGTGGAGCAGCTCGGTCAGCTCGCTGGGCTCATAACCCAGAGGTCGCAGGTTCAAATCCTGCCCCCGCTACACAGGCCGACGCAGATCGGTGACGAAGGCCCGGACCACACGGTCCGGGCCTTCGTCGTCGGCGCACCCGCGTTCGTCGCTCTCATGCAGGGCCGTGCACCATCCGGCTCGGGCCCACCGTTCACACGGCGGCGGCGAGCGCGACCACAGCCACCGCCGCGACGAGCACGACCACCCACCCCTGCCAGGTCCGGGGACCGACGCCGATGCCGAACCGCTTGGGGCCGAACCAGGGCCTGCGGTCCTTGGTGCTGGTCACTGGCTGTCCTCTCGTCGTGGGTCACGTCCGACGGAGTCGGTCGCCTGCCGACGACGCTAGAACCGGGTGGAGCAAGCCGCCGGGACGAACGTCGCGGGCGCGCCTCCCCGGACCGACGTGTCGACCGTCACCCCCGCCCGAGTTGGTCCTGGCCCGGGGGTCGCGTAGCGTGGTGTTCACCGACGCGGGGTGGAGCAGCTCGGTCAGCTCGCTGGGCTCATAACCCAGAGGTCGCAGGTTCAAATCCTGTCCCCGCTACACAGGCCGATGCAGATCGGTGACGAAGGCCCGGACCACACGGTCCGGGCCTTCGTCGTGCACGGGCGTGAGCGTGCGGGCGCGGGCGGTCTACCCGTCGCGGTGGGCCGGGTGGTTGACTACCGCGCGTGTCCACACCTGCCGCCCCCGACGGCTACGCGTTCTCGGCCGACCCGGCCCGGATCGACCCGGAGCGGGTCCACGCCCTGCTGGTCGAGCACACGTACTGGGCCGCGACCCGCACCCGGGAGACCCACGACGCGGCGATGGCGGGCTCCCGCAACTACGGCGTGCACCTGACGGCGACGGGGGAGCAGGTCGCCTACGCGCGCGTCATCACGGACGGGGTCACGTTCGCGTGGCTCGCGGACGTCGTCGTGGCGCCGGAGCACCGGGGGCGGGGCCTCGGTCGCCTGCTCGTCGCCGGGGTGCTGGCGGACCTGGAGCCGCTCGGCCTGAAGCGCGTCGTGCTGAAGGCGTCCGCCGACGGGCGCGCCCTGTACGAGCGGTTGGGCTGGCACGGCGTCGCCGACCCGGGGGACTGGATGGAGCGGGGCCAGGGCGGTCGGCCGCTGGCGTCCGACCGGCCCTGACCCGCGCCCGTCTCAGACCCGGAACCGCCCCACCAGCCCCTTGCAGCTCGGTGGACATCTCGGCCAGGGACGTCACGGCGTGCCGGGAGTCCGCCGCACCCTGCGTGGTGAGGTCGGCCGCGCCCGCCACCCCGGCGATGTTGGCGGCGATCTCGCCGGAGCCGCTCGCCGCCTCCACGACGCTGCGGTTCATCTCGGAGGTCGTCGCCGTCTGCTGCTCGACGGCGCTGGAGATCGACAGCTGGAAGTCGTTGATCTGCGTGATGATGCCCGCGACCTCGTCGATCGCCGCGACCGCGCCGCGGGTGTCGACCTGGATCGACTCGACGCGGCGGGCGATGTCCTCGGTGGCCTTCGCCGTCTCCTGGGCGAGCTCCTTGACCTCCCCGGCCACGACCGCGAACCCCTTGCCCGCCTCACCCGCACGCGCGGCCTCGATGGTCGCGTTCAGCGCCAGCAGGTTCGTCTGCTCGGCGATCGACGTGATCATCTTGACGACGTTGCCGATCTCCTTGCTCGACTCGTCGAGGCGGTCCATCGTCGCGGTGGTGGTGCCCACCGCGGCGACCCCGCGACCGGCGACCTCCGCCGCCCGGGACGCGCTGCGGGCGATCTCCTCGATGCTCGCGCCCATCTCCTCGGAGCCGGCGGCGACCGTCTGGATGTTCCGCGACACCTGCTCGGCGGCGGCGGACACCACGCCGGCCTGCGCGGCGGTCTCCTCGGCGGACGCCGCGATCTGCCCACTGGTCGCGGACATCTGCTCCGCGGCGGAGGCGAGGGTGCCCGACGACGCGTCGATGGTGCCGAGCACCTCCCGGAGCGTGCCGACGGCCGTGTCGAGCGCCGAGCCCATGAGGCCGACCTCGTCGCGGGACGTCAGCCCGGCGGTGACGGTGAGGTCGCCGCGCTCGAGGGCGTCCGCGACCCGGCGGACCCGCTGCAGACCCCGGACGATCGACCGGGCGACCAGCAGCCCCAGCCCGACGGCCAGCGCGATGCCGACGACCAGCACCGCGACGACGGTCGTCCGGCTGTCCTGGTAGGCGGCGGTGGCGTGCTCGGCCGCGGCGGAGGCAGCCGCCTCCTCGCCCTCGACCAGCGTGGTCACGGACGACGTCATGGCGTCGATGACCGGCTGGGCGACGGTGTCGCGGACCTCGGCGAACGTCGCGAGCTCGCCCGCGCGGCTCGCGGGCAGCATCTGGTCGTCGCGGATCTCGAGGTACTGCGCGAGCGCGGTCTCGAAGTCGGCGAGGGCGGCGCGTTCCGCATCGTCGAGGTCCAGCGCGCCGTACGCCGTGACGGCGTCGTGCAGCTCGGCCTCGCTCGCGGCGATCCGGTCCTCCATCTGGCCCATCACCGTGTCGTCGGTGCTCAGGGCGTGGTTGGTGAGGTCCAGCCGCATCTGGATCATCGCGCGGCGCATGGTCGCGGCGTGCTGCAGGCCGGTGAAGCTCTGCTCGTACATCGCGGTCGTGGCCGCGTTGGTGGTGGACAGCGCCGAGATGCCGATCAGGCCGACTGCGATGCCGACGGCAGCGGCGACGAGGACGGCCGCGACGACCCGGGTGCTGACCCCGCGGTCGCGCACCCAGGCGGCGAGCGACGGGCGGGCGGTGCTGGTGGTGGTGTGCACAGGAGTCTCCGGGGAACAGGGGGCGCCCCCTGCGCCCCGCGTCCGTCCCATCGGCGGGAGGTCCCGGGTGAGATAGGACCTTGGTCCTAGATGTTCTCGGGCGCCGCCAGCGCGCGCACCGCGTCGATCGTGTCCGCCTCGCCCGCGGCCCGGTCGTCCCGGTACCGGAGCACCCGCGCGAACCGCAGCGCGACCCCGCCCGGGTAGCGGGGCGAGCGCTGCACCCCGTCGAACGCGACCTCGACGACCTGCTCCGGGCGCACCGTGACCGTCCAGCCGTCGTCGGCGACCTCGAGCTCGCGGAACCGTGCGGTCTGCCACGCCAGCACCTCGTCGGTCATGCCCTTGAACGTCTTGCCGAGCATGACGAACCCGCCCGCCGGGTCCCGGGCGCCGAGGTGGATGTTCGACAGCGACCCCGCGCGTCGGCCCGACCCGCGCTCGACCGCGAGCACCACCAGATCGAGGGTGTGCCGCGGCTTGACCTTCACCCACGCGCCGCCGCGCCGGCCCGCCTCGTAGGGCGCGTCGGCGTCCTTGACGATCACGCCCTCCTGGCCCGCTGCCACCCATCCGGCGAACGCGTCCTGCGCCCGCGCCGGGTCGTCGGTGGTCAGCCGTTCGACGCCGTGCCCCGCGGCGACGGCGTCGAGCGCGGCGAGCCGCTCGGTCAGCGGCGCGTCGAGCAGGTCGCGGCCGTCGACGTGCAGGACGTCGAAGAAGAACGGGTGCAGGGTGGTCGCCGCCGCGACGTCGGCGTCACGGGTGGCGCTGCGGGCGGCGGTCTCCTGGAACGGCCGGGGCCGGCCGTCGGGCCCGACCGCCAGCGCCTCGCCGTCGAGCACCACCGACCGCACCGGCAGGGCGCGGACGGCGGCGACGACCTCCGGGACGCGGTCGGTGAGGTCGTCGAGGCTTCGCGTGAACACGCGGACGTCGTCGCCGTCGCGGTGCACCTGGATCCGGATGCCGTCGAGCTTCGCGTC
Source organism: Cellulomonas sp. KU4C (assembly GCF_056868065.1). Taxonomy (NCBI): domain Bacteria; kingdom Bacillati; phylum Actinomycetota; class Actinomycetes; order Micrococcales; family Cellulomonadaceae; genus Cellulomonas; species Cellulomonas sp. KU4C. Next base: position 2,048,746 of record NZ_CP200322.1, read on the forward strand.
CACCACCACCGCGCGGCCGCCGAACCCCGCGACCGCGGTGGCGACGTCGGGCGCGGACGCCGCGAGCATCGGGCGCACCGGGCGGCCGACCGTCAGGCCGAACGCGGCGAGGGCGGCGCTCGCGGCGGCGGCGTCGGGAGCGGCGAGGGCGGCCGCCGCGACGGGCTCGGTGGCGCCGGCCAGCATCGCGGCGCGCCGGACCTCCGCGACGGGGACGCCCGCGGCCTCGGCGACCGCGTCGAGCAGCAGCGCGTCGAGGGCGCCCTGGCGCAGCTCGCCCGAGACCAGGCCCGCGAGCAGGTGCTGCTCAGGGGCGGTCGCGGCCCCGAACAGCTCGGTCGCCGCGGCGGCGCGCGCGGTCGACGAGCCGGTGCCGGACAGCCCCGCCATCCGCTCGAACGCGGCGTCCACCGCGAGCACGTCCAGCGTCGGGTCGGCCGCCGGCTCGGGCAGCGTCCGCAGCGACCGCCAGCCGAGTCCCGTGCGCCGCTGCCGGAGCTGGCCGCCCAGGTACCGGGCGACGACGGGCACCTCGTCGGGTCCGGTGCGGCGCAGCAGGTCGACGAGCAGCGCGCGCTTGGCCAGGCGGGAGCGCGTCGCCGCGAGGGCGGCGGAGGTGGCGGCGACGTCGGCGAGCAGCATGCCGCCATCGTGCCGCCACCCACCGACACCCGCTCGGGGGCCGTGCGCTGGGCCGTGCGCTGGGCCGTGCGCGCGGGCGCCTGCGGTGGGGCTACTCCGGGGCGAGCGCGCCGCGGGTGAGCCGGACCTCCTCGGCATCCAGCTGGGCCTGCACCTCGCGCAGCACGATGTCGTCGATCCGCTGCTCGTCGCGCAGCCGCACGACCGCGGCGCGCTTGTGGGCGAGCACGGCCAGGCGCAGGGCCTCGAAGTCCCGCTCCCGGGCCCGCCCGCCGGCGGTGTCGTCGTCGGTCTGCTCCAGCGCCTCGGCGTGCATCCGGTACTCGGCCTCGAGCTTCGTGACGATCTTCCCGCCCAGGCCGAGCCGGTCCGCCTCGGCGGGCAGGGCCTCGAGCGCGGCGCGGGTGGCGGCCACCTCGGCCTCGTGCCGCTCGTCCTCGAGCGCGTCGTCGGCGGGCAGCCGCGCCCAGCGCACCACGGCCGGCAGCGTGAGGCCCTGCACGAGGAGCGTCGCGAGGATCACGCCGCCCGTGACGAAGACGATCACGTCGCGCCCCGGGAACGGCGCCCCGTCGGCCGTCGTCTCGGGGACACCCAGCGCCGCGGCCAGCGACACCGCACCGCGGAACCCGGCCCAGGCGCTCGGCATCCGGTGCCGCCAGCCCACCCGGCGGGTGCGCTGGACCGGGCGGCGGTCGATCGCGCGGATGACGTAGGGCGTGGTGTGGAACCACAGCAGCCGCGTGCCGATGACCGCGACGAACGCGGCGGCCGTCCAGCCCACGGCGTGCCAGGTGTCGGTCGAGGACAGCCCGTCGGCGGCCGTGATGAGCTGCATCCCGACCAGCACGAACAGCCCGCCGTTCAGGACGTGGCTCACCACCGCCCAGAACGACTGCGACTGCACGCGGGCGGCCGCCGGGATGACCCGCGGACCGCTCTGGCTGATCAGCAGGCCCGCGACGACGACGGCCAGGACGCCGGAGGCGTGCACGAGCTCCGCGAGCAGGAACGCCGCGAACGGCGTGAGCAGGCTGACGACGCTCTGCTGCAGCGGTTCGCGCGCCCGCTCCCGCAGCTGCACCGCCAGCCACCACACGGCGACGCCCGCCGCGGCCCCGCCGAGGTAGGACACCGCGAACCGCCCGGCCAGGTAGCCGCCGGTGACCGGCTCGGCGACGGCGTGCACCGCGATCGCGTAGATCACCAGGGCGGTGCCGTCGTTCACCAGGCTCTCGGCGCGCAGCGTGGTCAGCGTCCGGCGCGGCATCCCGCGGGCGACCCCCGCGACGGCGGTCGCGTCCGTGGGCGCGAGCACCCCGCCGAGGATCCACGCGGGCCCCCACGGGACGCCCAGGGCGTGCAGCACGACGGCGACGGCGCCGGCGGTGAGCAGCACGAGCAGGACGCTGACCAGGACGATCACCCGCAGGTTCGCCCGGATCTCCCGCAGCGACGTCGTCAGGCTCTCCCAGTAGAGCAGCGCGGGCAGGACGACCAGCAGCACGAGCTCGGGCGGCACGGTCAGCCCCGGAACGCCGGGACGAACCCGAGCGCCAGGCCGAGCACCAGCAGGACCAGCGGCGGGGCGACGTGCAGGCGCCGGCCCAGGGCCGTGCCGACGAGCAGGGCGACGAGGACGACGACGATGAGCTCGAGCGTGGGCACGGCGCCTCCGGGAGCGGGCAGGGACGGGGCGGCGCGGCGGTGCGGGCGCCGGCGGGGCCGACGGCCGCGGCCGTGTCAGCGAGCATCGTGGACCCCGGGGTGCGCGGCGGCAAGGGGTGGGGCCGCGGGGGCGTGTCAGTGGTCGGTCCTAGGGTGGCTTCATGCCCGTTGACCTGCGACGACACGCCGCCGTCCGGTCGTCGCGCGCCCTCGGGAGCCGCGGCGGCCGGTCCGGTCGTGCTGCGGGTGCGGGGGCGGGTGCGGGTGCGCGCGGGCGGTGGGCACGCGCCGTGGGGGCGGGCACGGCACCCGACCCGATGACGCGCTTCCCGTTCCACGAGACCGATCCCGAGGCGGAGGCCGTCGCGCGTCCGCGGCAGACCGGACCGCACGCGCCCGCGCCGGACGTGGCCGCCGTCGCGCCCGGCCCGGAGCTCGCCGAGCTGCTCACCCTGATCGACCCGGCGGACGTGTCCGACGCCGACCTCGTGGAGCTCGTCGACGCCGCCGTCCGGCAGGCCGCGTGGGCCCACGCCTGCGCCGCCCGGTACACGGCGCTGCTGGACCGGCGCGCGTCCATGCACCCCGTGCTCGGGCGGGGTCGGATCCCCGAGGGGGAGAAGACGGTCACGCCCGAGGAGGTCGCGATGCGCCTGGCGTGGTCGCGGCGGCAGGGCCGGCGGCTGCTGCGGCAGGGGCTCGCGTTCGACCGCGACCTCGGCGACACGGGTGCGGCGCTCGCCCGCGGGCAGATCGACGCGACGCGCGCCGGTGTCCTCGTCGACCGGCTGGCCGGCCTGCCCGTCCCCGTGACGCTCGACGTGCAGGAGGCGGTGCTGCCCGCCGCGCCGGGGCGCACGGCCACGCAGCTCGCCGCGGACGTGGACCGCGCGCTGATCACCGTCGACCCGGCCGAGGCCGCGGCGCGCCGGCAGCACGCGCGCACCCGGCGGTGCGTGGAGCGACCGCGCGCGCTGCCCGACGGGATGGCGCGGCTGACCGCCGTGCTCGCGGCGCCCGACGCCGCCCGGATCCACACGACCCTCGACGCGGCGGCCCGCACCGCGCGCGCCGCCGGCGACCCGCGCACGGTCGACCAGCTGCGCGCCGACGGGCTCACCGACCTCGTGCTGCACCGCGCGTGCGCGGCGGCGCTGCCGACCGTCGCGGCTTCCGGGGACGTCGCCGCCGGGCCGGGCGGTGCCTGTACCGGGGACGTCGCCGCCGGGCGGGGCGGAGCCGGGTCTGCCTTCGCCGTGCCCGACGCCGGTCTTCCGGGCTACGCGACTCCCGCCTCTGCCGTGCCTGCCTCTGCCCCGCCCGACGCCGACGACGCCGCCGCGCCGCACGCGGTGCTGGTGGACGGGGTGGCCCTCGCGGGCGTGACGGCGGCCGACGTCGAGCACCCCGGCGACCTCGCCGACGAGACCTGCCCCTCGCGCCGACGCCGCCCCACGACGACCGTCCACGTCACCGTGCCGTTCAGCACGCTCATGGGCGTCGACGACCAGCCCGGCGAGCTCGCCGGGTACGGCCCCGTCGACGCCGCGACGGCCCGGGCGCTCGCGGTCGGCGGGGTGTGGCGGCGCCTGGTCACCGACCCGCTGTCCGGTTCGCTGCTCGACCTCGGGCGCACCCGCTACCGGCCGACCGCCGCGCTCGACGAGCACGTCCGGACCCGCGACCGCACCTGCGTCCGGCCGGGCTGCTCCGCGCCCGCACGCTGCTGCGACGTCGACCACACCCGCGAGTACCACCGGCAGCCCGGGCAGCCGGCGCAGCCCGGGCAGGCGGACGCGGACGCCTGCCCGCTCGGGACCACCAGCGCCGACAACCTCGGGCTGCTCTGCCGGCGCGACCACCTGCTGAAGACCACCGGCGGCTTTCGGCTGACCCAGGTCGAGCCGGGACGGTTCCGCTGGGTCACCCCGACCGGGCAGGTCTACACCGTCGAGCCGGGACGCGACCCCGCGCCGCCACCCGGCTGGTCGCCGCGGCAGGACGAGCGGTTCGGCCCGCCGCCGTTCTGACGAGGGGCCGGACCGCCGCGGGGATCAGCGGGCCGGCGCCTCCGCGTCCACCGCCACCACGTCCACCGCCACCACGTCCACCTCCGCCGCGTCCACCTCCGCCGCGTCCACCTCCGCCGCGTCCACCTCCGCCGCGTCCATGTCCACCGCCGGAAGCTCGCCCGTCGTCGCGAGCCGCCGGTACCAGTGCCCGGAGTCCTTCACGGTGCGGGTCATCGTCGGGTAGTCGACGTGCACGAGCCCGAACCGCCGCTCGTACCCGAACGCCCACTCGAAGTTGTCCATCAGCGACCACGCCATGTACCCGCGCACGTCCGCGCCGGCGTCCATCGCCGCCCCGAGGGCCTCGACGTGCGCGTGCAGGTACGCGACCCGCTCGGCGTCGTGCACCCGGCCGTCGGGGGTGACGACGTCGGGGTACGCGGCGCCGTTCTCGAGGACGTACAGCGGCAGGTCGGGCCGCCGCCGGTGCAGGGACACCAGCAGCTCGGTGAACCCGGCGGGGTCGACGAGCCAGTCCATCGCGGTGTGCGGTCCGGCCTGGGGGAGCCACTCGACGCCGGTGGCGACGTCGGCGGGCGGCCGCTGCTCCGCGGACGCGCGGCCGTGCGCGGGGGCGGTCGCGGGCCCGGTCGCGGCGCGGACCAGGGACGTCGTGTAGTAGTTGACCCCCAGCGCGTCGAGGCGGGTGTGCACCAGGTCGAGGTCGCCGTCCCGCACGAACGACCAGTCGGTGAGGTGCGCGGTCTCCTCGACGACCCCGTCGGGGTAGGCGCCGTCGAGCAGCGGCCCGAGGAACACCTCGTTGGCGACGCGGTCCAGCCGGTCCTTGGCGGCGACGTCGGCGGGGTCGTCGGTGGCGGCGCGGTTCACCTCGAGGTTGAGGGTGATCGACACCGGTGCGTCGTCCCCGGCGGCGTCCCGGACGGCCCGGGCCCCGAGGCCGTGCGCGAGGTTGAGCGTGTGCACGGCGGCGAGCGCCCGCGCGGGGTCCTGGACGCCGGGGGCGTGCTCGCCCGACGAGTACCCGAGGTACGCGGAGCACCAGGGCTCGTTGAGGGTGGTCCACAGGTGCACCCGGTCGCCGAGGGCGTCGGCGACGAGGCCGGCGTAGTCGGCGAACCGCCAGGCGGTGTCGCGCTCGGGCCACCCGCCGGCGTCCTCCAGCGGCTGCGGCAGGTCCCAGTGGTACAGGGTGACGACGGGCGCGATGCCGCGGTCCAGCAGCCGGTCGGTGAGCCGGCGGTACAGGTCGAGCCCGCGCTGCTCGGCGGGGCCGCGGCCGGTGGGCTGGACGCGCGGCCAGGCGACGGAGAACCGGTAGGCGCGCAGCCCGAGGTCGGCCATCAGCGCCACGTCCTCGTCGAGGCGGTGGTAGTGGTCGGTCCCGGTGTCGCCGGTGTCGCCGTTCAGCACGGCGCCGGGGGTGCGGGAGAACGTGTCCCAGATCGACGGGCCGCGGCCGTCGGCGGTGACCGCGCCCTCGATCTGGTACGCGGCCGTCGCGGCGCCCCAGAGGAAGTCCGGCGGGAACCGGCGGGGCGCGGTCACCGGACGGCCTCGGCCTCGAGCGGAGCCGGTGCGGCGCCGAGGTCCTGCGGGATCTCGCGCTGCGCGACGCCCCGCAGGTCGTTCGCGGACCGCAGCACGGGCGCGGCGACGAGCGCCGCGAGGTCGAGGACCTCCGCGGTGCGGACGTGGAACGTGGCGCGCTCACCGGCGGGCAGGGTGACGAGGGCCCGGTCCACGGTGGCGTCGGCGGCGAGCCGGTCGACGTGCAGCGTGACGTCGGCGGCGTAGGACCGGGCGACGACGTCGACGCGGTAACCGCCGGGTTCCCGGGCGGCGGTGGCGCGCACGGCGTCCGGGTCGAGGTGCAGGTCGACGTCCTCGACGGCGGTCCACGTGGCGAGCCGGGCGTCGGGCCCGGTGCCGCACCGCGCGAGGACGACCTCCGCCGCCGGGTCGCCGGGGGTGGCGACGTCGCGGGGGACGGGCAGCACGGCCACGGACCGCGGCGCGACCTCGACGGGCAGGTGCGCGGCCGCGGCGACGACACCGACCAGGGACTCGCGCCGGACCTCGGCGGTGCCGGTCCACGGCTCGTCGGTGTCGTTGGTGACGACCACGTGCAGCACGTCGTCGCGCTCGGTGAGGAACACCGCGCGGGGCTCGCCGGCCGCGCGCAGGGCGAACCACAGCGGCTTGGGCCGCCCGGCGCCGTCGACGGCCGCCCAGGAGGTGACGGGCCAGCAGTCGTTGACGCTGCCACACGATCCAGCCGGCGGTGCGCGGCCACCAGGACCGGTAGTGCTCGACGGCGTGCCGGACCGCGCGGGCCTGGTTGAGCTGGGCCGCCCAGTGCCAGTCCGCGAAGTCGGCGGGCACCCCGAGGTGCGGGGCCATGCCGCGGTCGAGCTTGCCGTTGCCGTCCTCGGCCTTCTGGTGCACGAGGAACACCGGGTCCTCCTGCGGGGCGGGCGCGTCGGCGAGAGGCCCGCCGTCGGCGGCGTGCACCGACTCGGTCAGGGTGCGCCAGGCGGGCGGTCCCTGGAAGCCGAACTCCGAGCAGAACCGGGGGATCTCCGAGCGGTACACGGTGTAGTCGACGCGGTTCCACACCTCCCACTGGTGGTGCGAGCCGTGGTCCGGGTCGTTGGGGTGCACGTCCTCGGGGTCGCGGCGGGGCGTGAACGGGCTGTTCGTCGCGTACGGCCGGGTCGGGTCGAGCTCGGCGAGCACGGCGGGGAACAGCTCCGCGGCGTACCACCGGCCCCAGGTGGCGTCGCCGAGCTCCTGCTTCCAGCCCCAGTCCTCGTGGCCCCACAGGTTCTCGTTGCCGCCGTTCCAGAGCACGAGCGAGGGGTGCGGCATCAGCCGGACGACGTTCTCCCGCGCCTCGGCCTCGATCTCGGAGCGCAGCGGCTCCTCCTCGGGGTAGGCGGCGCAGGCCAGCAGGAAGTCCTGCCAGACGAGCAGCCCGCGCTCGTCGCACGCGGCGTAGAAGTCCTCGGACTCGTACATCCCGCCGCCCCAGACGCGCAGCAGGTTGAGGTGCGCGCCGAGCGCCTGGTCCAGCCGGGCGTCGAGGCGCTCGCGGGTGATCCGGGTGACCAGGTGGTCGTCGGGGATCCAGTTGGCGCCGCGCACGTCGACCGCCCGGCCGTTGACGACGAGCGTGAACCGGGTGCCGTGCTCGTCGTCGGCGGTGTCCAGCACGACGGAGCGGAACCCGATCCGGCGCCGCCAGGTGTCGAGCGGCGCGCCGGCGAGCGGCGCGTCGGCGGACGGCGCGTCGGCAGCCAGCGTCACCTCCAGGTCGGCGAGCGGCTGCGCGCCGTGCCCGACGGGCCACCACACGGGGGCGTCGGGGACGGCGAGCTCGACGGCGGCGGTGTCCGCGCCCGCGGGGACCTCGACCGACGCCGACACCCCGAGCACCGTCGCCCGCACGGTCAGCGGGCCGGCGGGCGCCAGGCCCGAGCGCTCGACGTCGACGTGCACGGCGACGCGGCCGGTGCCGTCGGGGTCGAGCGCGACGAGCGGCCGGACCCGCGCGAGCCGTGCGACGGACCAGCGCTCGACGCGCACGGGCTTCCACAGCCCGAGGGTCCGCAGGTCGGGCCCCCAGTCCCAGCCGAACGAGCAGGCCATCTTCCGGACGAAGTTGAACGGCCGGGGGCTGTAGGCGGACGGCCGGGCGCCGAGGGCGTCGCGGAGCTCGTCGCCGTAGGCGGTCGCGGACCGCAGGTCGACGGTGAGCAGCCGGGAGCGGCCGTCGGCGAGGTCGCGCACGTCGTAGCGGTAGGACCGGTGCATGTTGGCGGACGCGCCCAGCACGCGGGTGCCGACCGCGACGGTGGCGACGGTGTCGACGCCGTCGAGCACGAGGTCGACGCGCTCGCCGTCCGCCGCGGGCGCCAGGGTCAGGCCGCGCTCGTACTGCCAGTCGGTGTCGTGCAGCCAGCGCACGGCGTCCTCGTGCGCGTCGAGGTACGGGTCGGGGATCAGGCCCGCGGCGAGCAGGTCCGTGTGCACGGAGCCGGGGACGGCCGCGTCGAGGGTGCCGATGCCCGCCGGGACGGGGCCGGCGGTGGGCGTGACGGTCCAGCCGTCGGTCAGGTCGTGGTGCTGCACGGGGTCGCTCCCGGGTGTCGCAGGGTCTCAGGGCTTCGCAGGGGTGGGTCAGGGGGTCGCGGGGTGCTCGCGCAGGACGCGCACCCCGCCGGCGGGCACGGTGGTCACCGGGCCGTGGTCGGTGCCGGTGAGCAGGTCGGTGCCTGCGGCGGTGGCCTTCCGGTCGGAGTCGGTGCGGTTGAGCAGGAACAGGTACGACCCGCCCGCGCCGACCCGGCGGACGGCCTCGATGCCGTGCTCCGCCTCGGCGGTGCGCGGCAGCCCGGCCTCCTCGACCAGCCGGTCGACGACGCGGTCGACGCCGTCGCGGGGGAGCGCGGCCGACACGTACCAGGCGGCGCCGTCGCCGACCTGCCGCCGGGTCACCGCCGCGCCGCCGGCCAGGGACGACGTCGCGTACCGGACGACGGCCTCCGCGCCGTCGAGCTCGACGCGCTCGGTCCAGTCCTCGACGGTGCTGCCGTCGTCGAGCCGCACCTGCTCGCCGGCCTGGAGGGGGTAGAACTCGTCGGTCCACGCGCCGAGCACGTCCGCGAGCGCGCCCAGGCCCGGGCGCACGCGGCCGGTGGGCTCGCACACGCCGGTGAGGTACGTGACCAGCAGGGTGCCGCCGCGGGCGGGCACGGCGCGCAGCCGGTCGGCCTCGGCGTCGGACAGCACCTGCAGGGTCGGGGCGAGCACCAGGTCGTACCCGTCGAGGTCGGTGCCGGGCGGGACGACGTCGCAGAGCACCTGCCGCTCCCACAGGGCGCGGTGCCAGGTCCGCAGCTCGCGCCCGTACCGCAGCGCGCGGTGCGGCGCGAGCCCGTGCTGGAGCGCCCAGCCGGCGACGTCGTCGACGACCATCGCGGCGCGGGCGGGCTCGACCACGGAGCCCTGCACCTCGGCGAGCGACCGCAGGTGGCCGCCGAGCTCGACGACCTCCCGCCAGATCCGGGACCGGGTCCCGCTGTGCGGCACCATCGCCGAGTGGAACTGCTCGGCGCCCGCCGTGGACGCGCGCCACTGGAAGAACAGGGCGCCGTCCGACCCGCGGGCGACGTGGGCGAGGGCGTTCCGGGCGATCTCGCCGGGGTCCTTCGCGCGGTTGCGCTGCTGCCAGCTCGGCGCGCCCGTGGAGTGCTCCATCAGCAGCCACGGGCGGCGCGAGGCGGACATGCCGCGCATCCGGTCGCCCGCGAACGCGAGGTCCTGCTCGCGGTCCGGGTCGTCGACCAGCGTGTAGTGGTCGTTCGCGACGAGGTCGGTGTGCGGCGCCCAGGATGCGTAGTCGACGACCTGCGCGCCGGGGCCGACCATCATGTTCGTGGTCACGGGCGCGTCGGAGTGCTGCTCGAGCACCGCCTTCTCGGCGAGGTAGTGCGCGAGCAGGGCGTCGGAGGAGTACCGCTCGTAGTCGAGGTACAGCCCGGGGTTGGGTGCCCCGTGCTTCCCGCGCGGCGGCAGGATCTGCTCCCACGCGCCGAACCGGTGGCCCCACTGCGCGGTGCCCCACGCCGCGTTGACGGCGTCGACGGACCCGTACCGGTGCGCGAGCCAGTCGCGGAACGCCGCGGCGGACACGTCGCAGTAGCAGCGGGCGTTCCCGCCGCCGAGCTCGTTGCTGACGTGCCACAGCCGGACCGCGGGGTGCCGGCCGTACCGGCGGGCCAGCGCCTCGACGAACCGCAGCGCGTACCGCCGGAACACCGGCGAGCTCGGGCACCAGGCCAGCCGCCCGCCCGGGGGCTGCTGGTAGAGGTCGGCGTCGAACGGCAGCACCTCGGGGTGCGCGGTGTGCAGCCAGGACGGCGGCGCGGCCGTCGGGGTCGCCAGGTCGATCCGGATGCCGTGGTCGTGCAGCAGCGCGACGACCTCGTCCAGCCAGGTCCAGTCCCACACGTCGTCGGCGGTCTCGACCAGGCCCCAGGAGAACACGCCGAGCGTCACGACGTTGACGCCCGCCTCGGCCATCAGCCGGACGTCCTGCTCCCACACCTCGCGCGGCCACTGCTCGGGGCTGTAGTCGCCGCCGTAGGACAGGCCGTCGGTCGGCCACTCGACGGCGCGCGGCGGTCCGGCCGCCGGGACGACGGCGCTCGCGAACACCGCGTCGGCCACGGGCGTCGCCTCAGCCACGGACGCTGCCTCAGCCACGGGTCCGCTCCAGCCGGGCGGCCTGACGCGCGGCGTCCTCGGCGTCGTCGATCGGCACCCAGGCGCCGAGCCCGTGGTCGTAGCAGACCGAGTTGTCGATGGCGTCCCGCGCGACGGCGGTGTCCCCGTCGCGGCCGACGCTGCCCACCCGGTCGGGGTCGGGCGCGGCCATCGCGAGCATCTTCGTGTAGTCGTGGTGCGGGTCGAGGATGACGGCGTCCGCGGGCCCGCGCTCGACGACCCGGCCCCGGTAGAGGACCAGGATCTCGTCGGAGAAGTGCCGCGCGGTCGCGAGGTCGTGCGTGATGTAGAGGACCGCGAGGTTGTCCTCGCGCTGCAGCCGGCCCAGGAGGTTGAGCACCCCGAGCCGGATCGACACGTCGAGCATGGACACCGGCTCGTCCGCGATCAGCACCTGCGCGCCGGGGGCCAGGGCCCGGGCGATGGCGACGCGCTGGCGCTGCCCGCCGGACAGCTCGTGCGGCCGGCGCGCGGCGATGTCCTCGGCCGGGTGCAGGTTGACCCGCTCGAGCATCTCGACGACCCGGGCGTGCGTGCTCGCCGCGTCGTGGGTGCGGTGGTGGATCCGCAGCGGGCGGGCGACGTGGTGCTCGATGGTGTGGAACGGGTTCAGCGACGCGAACGGGTCCTGGAACACCATCTGCACGTGCCGCTGGTAGACCGAGCCCATCACGGGGGTGCGGTCGTCGAGCTGGACGTCGATCCGCCCGGACGACGGCTTCTCCATCCGGGTCAGCAGCTTGGCGATCGTGGACTTGCCGGAGCCCGACTCGCCGACGAGCGCCACCGTCCGCCGCGGCACGAGGTCGAACGACACCCGGTCGACGGCCCGCAGCCGGGTGCGCCGCAAGCCCGAGCGCAGCGCGTAGTCCTTGGTCAGGTTGGTCACGTGCACGCTGGTCATGCCAGATCTCCTTCGACCGGGCGGTCGTCGCCCTCGCGGATGAACGCGCCGCGCTCGCCGGACAGGCTCGGGAACGAGCCCAGCAGACGGCGGGTGTACGGGTGCGCGGGGGCGCGGTGCAGCCGGGCGGCGGTGTCCAGCTCGACGATCTCCCCGGCGAGCATGACCGCGATCCGGTCGCTGATCTCGAGCAGCAGCGGCAGGTCGTGGGTGATGAACACGACGGCGAAGTCGAGCTCGTCGCGCAGCCGGACGATCTCCCGGAGGATCTCGCGCTGCACCACGACGTCGAGGGCGGTGGTCGGCTCGTCCATGATCATGATCTGCGGCTCGAGCAGCATGGCCATCGCGATCATCACCCGCTGCCGCATCCCGCCGGACAGCTCGTGCGGGTACGACCGCAGCCGCCCGGGGTCGACGCCGACCCGGGTGAGCACGTCCGCGGACCGCGCACGCCGCTCGGCCCGTGACATCCGGGCGTGCGCCCGCAGGGTGTCGTCGAGCTGGGCGCCGATGGTCCGCACCGGGTTGAGCGAGTTCATCGCGCCCTGGAACACCATCGACAGCTGCGACCAGCGGAACCGGCGCAGCGGCTCGTCGTCGAGGGCGAGCAGGTCGACGTCGGTGCCGTCCCGGTCGTGGAACACCACCGAGCCGCCGGCGATCCGGGCGGGTGCCTGGTGCAGCCGGTTGATCGCGTACGCCAGCGTCGTCTTGCCGCAGCCGGACTCGCCGGCCAGGCCGAGGATCTCCCCGCGGCCCAGCTCGAGCGACGCGTCGCGGACGGCGGTGACGGGCGGGTCGACGTCGTAGACGACCGTGAGGTCGCGGACGGTGAGGACGGGCCGGCGCGCGGGCGCGGAGGCGGCCGGGGCGGACTCGGAGAGGGCGGTCATCACGCGGCCTTCCTGGCGGACCGTGCCGACGCCCTGGCGCGGCGGCGCGCGGTGCGGGCGGTCTTGAGCCGGGGGTTGATGATCTCGTCGATCGAGAAGTTGATGAGCGACAGCCCCATGCCGAACAGGGCGATCACGAGGCCCGGCGGCACGAACCACCACCAGGCGCCCAGCGGGAGGGCGAACCCGTTCTGGGCGTAGAACAGCATCGTCCCGAGGGTCGAGGAGTTCGAGGCGCCGAGGCCGAGGAACGACAGGCCGGCCTCGCCGAGGATCGCCGCGATCACCGCGTACACGAACTGCGACGCCAGCACCGGCAGCAGGTTCGGCAGGATCTCGACGCCGATCACCCGCCACGGCTTCTCCCCGGACAGCCGGGACGCGGCCACGTAGTCGCGGGACCGCACCGACAGGGTCTGCGCGCGCAGCACCCGGGCGGACGCCGCCCACGACGTCAGGGCCAGCACCACGGCGATGGTCCACAGCCCGCGGCTCTCCCGGGGCACGAACCCCGAGATGACGATGACCAGCGGCAGGCCCGGGATCACCAGGAACACGTTGGACAGCAGCGAGAAGCCCTCGTCCGCGACGCCCCCGAGGTACGCGCCGTAGATGCCGAAGAACGCGGACAGCACGGTGGCGATCACGCCGACCATGAGGCCGATCTGCAGCGAGCCGCGGGTGGCGTGCGCGAGCTGGGCGAGCACGTCCTGCCCGGTCTGGGTGGTGCCGAGCCAGTGCTCCGCGGACGGCCCCGACAGGCCGATGTCGCCGATCGCGTCCGGGTCGCCGACCAGGTACGGCCCGACGAGGCCGAACAGCGCGATCGCGCCGACCAGGACCAGGCCCGTGGCGAGCCAGGGGGTCATGGTGGGCAGCAGCAGCCGCCACGCGGCGCGCGGCCGCCGGCCCGGCGCCCGGGGTTCGGGCGCGCGGTCCCGCCCGGTGGTCTCGATCGGGCCGCCGGGTCCCTCGACGGCCACCTGCACGTCCGGTCCGATGTTCGTCATCGCCGGCTCCCCTCAGGCCTTCGCGCGGGTGCGCGGGTCGATGAGGCCGTACAGGAGGTCGACGACGAGGTTCGCGCCGAGCACGGCCAGGGTGATGAACAGGAACACGCCCTGCATGAGCGCGTAGTCGTTGTTGGTGACCGCCGCCAGCAGCCGCGAGCCGATGCCGGGGTAGGAGAACACCTGCTCGGTGACGACCGACCCGGACACGACGAACCCGAGCGAGATCGCGAAGCCGGCGATCGACGGGAGCACGGCGTTGCGGGCGGCGTAGTTCCGCAGGATCTGGTTCTGGGGCAGGCCCTTGGCGCGGGCGGTCAGCACGTAGTCCTCGGACAGCGTGGAGACCATCATGTTGCGCATCCCGAGCAGCCAGCCGCCGATGGAGGCGATCACGATGGTCAGCGCGGGCACGAACCCGTACTCGATCGCCGAGCCGATGAACTCCGGCGTCCAGCCGGGGTCGAGCACCACGTCGTACCCGCCCTGCGACGGGAACCAGCCGAGCACCCGGGACAGCAGGTAGACCAGCACGAGCGCGAGCCAGAAGTACGGCACGGCCGCGAGCAGCGTGGTCACCGGGACCATCGAGTCGAGCCAGGTGCCGGGGCGCCAGCCGACGAACGCGCCGAGCAGCACGCCGATCGTCGCCGCGAGCACGGTGGCGATGCCGACCAGCACCACCGTCCACGGCATCGAGGTCCCGATGACCTCGTTCACCGGGGCGGGGAAGTAGGTGACCGAGACGCCGAGGTCGCCGCGCAGCAGATTGCCGAGGTATGTGACGTACTGGCTGACCAGCGAGTCGGTGCTGTCGCCGCCGAGCAGCGCGGCGTAGGCGGCGCGGGTCTCGGGGGTCACGGTGCCGCCGCGCTGCTGCAGCTTGGTCAGCATGATGTCGACCGGGTTGCCGGGCAGCAGGCGGGGGATGAGGAAGTTCAGGGTGACGGCGGCCCAGAGGGCCACGGCGTAGAAACCGAGCTTGCGCAGGACGTAGTTCACTTCGGCGACCCCTTGGGTAGGCGAGGACGGGGTGGGGCTCCGGGCCGCCGGCACCACGGGGGTGCCGGCGGCCCGCAGGCGCTCAGCCCGCCGCGGGCTCGAGCCGCTTGAAGATCTCGGCTGCGTCGAACGCGGACCAGACCGCCGGGAACGCGTACATGTCGTCCTGCGTGGGCCAGCCGGTGAACCGCTCGACGTTCCACTCGCTCGTGGTGCCGCCGGTGAGGATCGGGATGTACGGCATGTCCTCGACGACCGCGGACTGGATGGTGTCGAAGTGCGGCTGCCGGGCGGCGGCGTCGTCGAGCGGCAGCGTCTTCAGCGCCTCGAGCGCGGCGTCGACCTCCGGGTTCGCGAACCGGGAGTAGTTGTTGCCCGCGGCCTCGCCGACCGGGGCCGACGCGGCCGAGGAGAAGAAGTACGTGTAGAGGTAGTACGGGTCGGGCGCGGGGCCCTGCCAGAGCGAGTCGATCGCGAGCTGGAAGTTGCCCTGGGTGCGGCGCTCGGTCCACTCGTTCCACGACGACTGCGCGGTCTGCAGGTCGATGCCCGCGGCCTTGGCCTGCTGCGCGATGGTCTGCACGGCGGTGATGTAGTCGGTCCAGCCGGAGACGACCTCGACGGTGACGGTCAGCTTCTGGCCGTCCTTGGCGTAGATGCCGTCGGAGCCCTTCGCCCAGCCGGCGGCCTCGAGCACCGCGGCGGCGCCGTCGGGGTCGGCCTTCTCGGGGGCGACCGGCTGCTCGACCGCGTCGGAGATGAACGACTCCTGGGTGGAGGTCAGCGCGAACGTCGGGGAGATCTCGGACGCGGTCTCCTCGAACGCCAGCTGGTTCAGCTGGGTCCGGTCCATCGCGAGGTAGAGCGCCTGGCGCACGGCCGGGTCGGTCTGCGGACCGGAGCAGCCCAGCTCGACGCTGGAGCAGGTGGCCAGGACCATCTGGTTCTGGGCGGCGGTCAGCGTGTCGTAGCCGGGGAAGTTCTCGGCGACGTTCTGGATGTCCGGCACGGGGCCGGTCTGCCAGTCGATGGTGCCGTTCGCGATGCCGTCCGCGCCGGCGGTGTTGCCGGACAGCGACAGGAACCGGATGGTCTTCACCTCGGGCTCGCCGCCCCAGTAGTCCGGGTTGGCGGTGTAGGTGAACGCCTGCGGCTTGAAGTCGCCGAGCTCGAACGCGCCGGTGCCGACGGGCTGCTCGACGACGTCGGCGGTCGGGTCGACGTCGGCCCACAGGTGCTCGGGGACGATCGGCACGGCGGACAGGACGTCCGGGCCGCCGACGAACGCGGGGGCGTCGAACGTGAACACGACGTGGGTGTCGTCGGTGGCGGTCGCGGTGCCCTGGTAGCCGATGTTGTTGATCGCGGGGGTGTCCTTGAGCAGGTCGAACGTGAACACCACGTCGTCGGCGGTGAAGGGCTCGCCGTCGGTCCAGGTGACGTCCTCGCGCAGGGTGACGGTGAGCTCGGTGCCGTCGTCGTTCCAGGCGTACTCGGTGCCGAGCAGCGGGACGGGGTCGGACTCCTGGGCCTTGTTGATGAAGAACAGCTGCTCGTAGATCGGGCCGAGGCCGCCGATCCGGGACGGGGAGAACGGGTTGAAGTTGATCTGGTAGTCCCCGGACTGGCCGGTGTAGGCGACGAGGGTGCTGCCGTCGCCGGAGGCGCCGGTGCTGCCCGAGCCGCCCGAGCTGCCGCCGCTGCACGCGGTGGCGAGCAGGGCGACGGCGGCGGCGCCGGCGACGACGCCGGTGACCTGACGGGGACGGCGCCGGGGCGCCCGTGCTGACCTGAGGAACATCGCTGGTCCTTTCCACCCGTCGCGGCCGACGGTCTGGTCGTGGCCGCGGCAGTGCGGCCCTGGGTGACGCCCGCATATCGTTACGTGCGTAAATTAACCATGTCAAGATATGGTCGCGACATGCGAGCCCCGTCCCGCGCCGCGACCGGCGCGCTCGTCCTCGACCTGATCCGCACCCACGGGACGGTCAGCCGCGTCGAGCTCGCCGACCGGTCCGGCCTCACCGCGGCCACCATCACGCACGTCGTCCGGGACCTCATCGGCGAGGGCCTGGTGCACGAGGTCGGCCGCCTGACCGGCGGCGTCGGCTCGCCCCGCCGGCTGATCGGCCTCGACGCCACCGCCTGGTACGCCGTCGGCGTGCAGCTCGACCGGTGCGCCAGCAGCGTCGTGGTCACCGACTTCGCCGGACGGCGGATCGCGTCGGCCGGGGTGCGCGGCGTGGGCCGGGGCGCGCCCGCGGACACGCTGCCCGAGCTCGCCCGGCACATCGACCTGCTGCTGGCCGGCACCGGCATCGCGCGCGAGCGGGTGCTCGGCGTCGGCCTCGTCACCCACGGGCCGCAGGACCGCGAGGCCGGGATGGTGCTCACCGGGCAGCCGACGCCCGAGTGGCGCGAGTTCCCGCTGACGGCGACGCTGTCCGCGCTGCTCGACCTGCCCGTGCTGCTGGAGAACGACGCGACCGCCGCCGCCGTCGGTGAGCAGTGGGTCGGCGCGCTCGACGTCGACACGTTCGGGGTGCTCTACATGGCGACCGGCATCGGCGGCGGTGTGATCGCCGAGTCCGAGGTGTACCGGGGTCGCACCGCCAACCCCGTCGAGATCGGGCACGTCCCCGTCGACCCCGCCGGCCCGGCGTGCGCGTGCGGCAGCCGCGGCTGCGTCGAGGTGCTCGCCGGCCCCGGGGCGGTGGTGCACCGCGCGCTCGACGACCCGGCGCTCGCGGCCCGGCTCGGCCTCGACGGCGGGCTCGACGCGCAGCTCGCGGACTTCCAGCGCGTCGCCCGCGCCGCCGTCACCGGGGACCGGGCCGCGCTCGCGCTCGTCGACGACTCCGCGCGCCGGCTCGGCACCGCCGCGGTCACGCTGATGAACCTGTTCGACCTGGATACCGTGGTGCTCGCCGGTCCCGGGTTCGGCGTCGCCGGCCCGCTCTACGTCGAGCGGGCGCAGGAGGCCGTCGAGGCGGGCGCGCTCGCGCGGCTGCTCCGGCCCGTGCACGTGCGGCTGTCCCGCGACGTCCGGGTGTCCGCGGCCGTGGGCGGCGCGCTGGTCGTGCTGCGGTCGCCGCTCGGACGACCCGCCGCCGCGCCCGCGGCACCCGCGGCGCCCGTCGCGCTCAGCTCCGCGTGATCCCCGTCCCGCCGCCCGCCGCCCGCCCTGAATCGCACCGCATCGCACCGCACCCGCACCGCACCGACTCGAAGGAGAGCCCGTGACCGTCGCCGTCCCCACCCCCGCTCCCGTCCCCGCTCCCACCCCCGCGATCACCGGCTGGGCCGTGCTCCGGCGCGACGGCGTCGCGGTCGTGCTCGCGCAGCCCGCCGCCGGGCTGCCGCAGGTCCAGCACTGGGGCGCCGACCTCGGCCCGCTGACGCCCGCGGACCTGACCGCGCTGCGGGCCGCCACCGACCGGCAGACCCCGCCCGGCACGCTCGACGCCGCCGCCCAGCCGAGCCTGCTGCCCCAGGAGACCGACGGCTGGCCCGGCCGGCCCGGGCTCCAGCTGGTGCGCGACGGGGTGCCGCTCACCCCGGCGTGGGTGACCGCGGAGGTGCGGGCCGACGCCGACGGGCACGCCGCCGAGGTCGTGGCGCACGACCCGGCGGCCGGGCTGACGCTGCGCTCGCGCGTGCACCTCGAGCCGGGGGACTCGTCGGGGTGGTGCACCGGCTGGCGCTCGACGCCGACGCCCCCGGACCCGTCGAGGTGCACGCGCTCGAGGCCACGCTGCCCGTGCCCACCCGTGCGGACACCGCCACGACGTTCGCCGGCCGGTGGACCCGGGAGAAGGCCCCGGCGACCGGGCCGCTCGCCCGCGGCAGCCTCGCGCGCCAGACCCGCCGCGGACGCCCCGGGCACGACCACCCGTGGCTGCTCGCGCTGTCCGACGGCGAGGGCCGCCCGCGCGACCGGTCCGGCGCCGTGTGGGCGGTGCACCTCGCCTGGCCCGCCGACGCGACCTACCGGACCGACCGGCTGCCCGACCAGCCCACCGTGCTCGGCGCCGGCGAGCTGGTCCGGCCCGGGGAGGTGGTGGTCGCGCCCGGCGAGGAGCACGCCGCACCGGTCGCCTGGTTCGCGTGGTCGGACGCCGGGCTCGACGGCGTCACGGCGCGGTTCCACACGTCCCTGCGCGCGCGGCCGCAGCACCCCCGGCGCCCCCGGCCGCTCGTGCTGAACACCTGGGAGGCCGTGTACTTCGACCACGACCCCGCCACCGTGCTCCGGCTCGCCGAGCGCGCCGCGGCGATCGGCGTGGAGCGGTTCGTCCTCGACGACGGCTGGTTCCTCGCCCGGCGGGACGACACCCGCGGGCTCGGCGACTGGGAGGTGGACCGCGCGGTCTGGCCCGACGGGCTGGCGCCCCTGGCCGAGCGGGTGCACGGCCTCGGCATGGAGCTCGGGCTGTGGTTCGAGCCCGAGATGGTCAGCCTCGACTCCGACGTGGCCCGCGCGCACCCCGACTGGCTGCTCCAGGACCTCGCGCAGGTGCCCGCGCCCGACGGGCTGTCGTTCCGCACGCAGTACGTGCTCGACCTCGCCCGGCCCGAGGCGTACGCCCACGTCCTGCGGCAGATGGACACCCTGGTCGGGGAGCTCGGCATCGACTTCATCAAGTGGGACCACAACCGCGACCTCGTCGACGCCCGGCACGACGGGCGACCCGGGGTCGGGGTGCAGACCCGCGCGGCGCTCGCGCTGATCGCCGAGCTCAAGTCCCGGCACCCGGGCCTGGAGATCGAGTCCTGCTCGTCCGGCGGGGCGCGCAGCGACCTCGGCGTGCTCGAGGTGACGGACCGGGTGTGGGCGTCCGACTCCAACGACGCCGTCGAGCGGCAGGACATCCAGCGGTGGACCCAGCTGCTGCTCCCGCCGGAGCTCGTCGGCGGCCACGTCGGACCGCCCACCGCGCACAGCTCCGGCCGGACCGTCGACCTGTCCTACCGGCTCGCGACCAGCCTGATGGGGTCGGCCGGGTTCGAGTGGGACGTGCTGGGCTGCCCCGACGAGGAGGTCGCCGTGCTCACCCGGTTCGCCGCGCTGTACCGGGAGCTGCGCGGGCTGATCCACACCGGCGTCGCCGTGCACGCCGACGTCCGCGACCCCGCGCTGCGCGTCACCGGCGCCGTCGCACCCGACCGGTCCGCCGGCGTGTGGACGGTCGCGACCGTCGCGACGCTCGAGGACGCCCGCCCCGAGCCCGTCCGGCTGCACGGGCTCGACCCCGACGCGCGCTACCGGGTGCGGCTGCGCGACGAGGTCGGCCCCGCGCGGTGGGGCTGGATCACGCCGCCGTGGCTCTCCGTCGGGGAGGTGGTGCTGCCCGGTGCCGTGCTCGGGACCGTGGGGCTGCAGATCCCCGCGCTGTGGCCCGCGCAGGCGCTGGTGCTGCACGCCGTGCGGGTCTGAGGCGGGCGGGTCCGAGGCGGGCGGGGGTGAGGCGCAGCCCCGCTCAGGCGCGGGGCGGCGCCGTCGAGCCGCGCGGGACGACCCGGACCCCCGGGGTGCGGGTCGTCCCCGGGGCGCCGCCCTCGACCGCGCGCAGCAGCACCTCCGCGGTCAGGGCGCCGAGCTCGTGCACGTCCCGGCTCACGACCGACAGCGGCGGGTGCGAGATGCGCACGTTCGCGGAGTCGTCCCACGCCAGCACCGACAGGTCCTGCGGCACCCGCACGCCCCGGCGCTCCGCCTCGCGCAACCCCGCCAGGGGCATGAGGTCGTTGTCGTAGACGATCGCCGTCGGCGGCTCCGGCAGCGCGAGCAGCTCCGCGGTGCCGGCCGCGCCGCTCGCCTCGCCGTAGTCGCCCTCGCGGTGCACGCCCTGCGCGCCGGCCGCCGCGACCGCCTCGGCGAACGCCGCCGCGCGCACCTGCGTGTGCCGGTAGCGCTGCGGGCCGGACACCCAGCCGATCCGCCGGTGACCCAGGTCGGCGAGGAACGCGACCGCGGTCCGCATCGCGCCGTCGTTGTCGTAGTCGACCACCCAGCGGCCGTCGCCCGGCTCGCCGCCGAGCAGCACCGACGGCAGGCCCAGGTCCCGGCACGCCTGCTCGCGCGGGTCGGAGTCGACCAGGTCCGAGATCACCACGGCGTCGACCAGGCCCTCGCGCGCCCACCGCCGGTACGCCACCAGCTCCGCGTCGAGGTCCGGCACCACGTGCACGAACACGCTCGCGCCCCGCGCGTCGAGCGCCTCCTCCATGCCCGCGAGCAGGTCCGCGTAGAACGGCTCCAGCGTGCCGTCGTCGTCCGCGGGCAGCAGGGCCAGGCCCACCCGGACGCCCGGTCCGTGCCGGTCGGGGGTGCCGGGGTTCCTCGTCATGGTCGCCCAGCATGGCACGGCGGCCGGGCCGGGGGAGCGGTCCCGGCGGCACGCGTCGCGGGGGCGCCACGACGTCACCCGCCCGGGGGTGCCGTGGGGGTCGGGCAGGGGGTCGCGCGCGTGCCATGCTGAGCGGCATGGACGGTGTCGAGGGTGGGCAGACCGTCCCCCGACGCGGTGGCCGCGCCCCGTCGAGCAGCCGCGCCCGGGTGCTGGACCTCGTCCGCACCCGCGCGCCGATCAGCCGCGTCGAGCTCGCCGAGCTCACCGGGCTGACGCAGGCCGCGATCTCGCACGCCGTGCGCGCGCTGCTCGACGAGGGCCTGCTGCGCGAGACCGGCGACCGCGAGTGGACCGGCGGCAAGCCGCGGGTGATGCTCACCCTCGACCCCCTCGCACGGTGCGCCGTCGGGGTGCAGCTCGGCGCGGACTGGCTCGTGGTGGTGCTCACCGACGCCCGCGGCGCCGTCGTCGCCCGCACCCGGGTCCGCGGCGCCCGCCTGCACCAGCCCGACGCCGTCGTCGCGACCATCGCCCGGCACGTCGACGTCCTGCTCCGTGCCTCCGGCGTCGGCCGGCGCGGGGTCGTCGGCCTCGGCCTCGCGGTGCCCGGGACGCTCGACCTCGACGCCGGGGCGATCGCGGTGTCCCGGTCGCTCGACCGCTGGCAGGGCTTCCCGGTGCGCTCCCGGCTCGGCGCCGCGGTGGGGCTGCCGGTCGTGATGGACAACGACGCCACCGCCGCGGCCGTCGGCGAGTACTGGGCCGGCCGCACCGCCGGCTCCGTCGCGCACTGCACGCTCTACATGGGGGCGGGCCTCGGTGCCGGCATCGTGGTCGGCGGCACCGTCTACCGGGGTGCGAGCGGCAACCCCGGGCCGATCGGGCGGATGCACCTGCACCGGTCCGCGGCGCCGGGCGCCGGCGGTGGTGCGCCGGGTGCCGGCGGTGGTGCGCCGGGTGCCGGCGGTGGTGCGCGGGGTGGGGGCGCCGCCGTGCCGGGCGCCGACGGTGCCGCGACGCGCGACCCAGGGCCGACGCTCGAGGAGCTCGCCGCCCCGCACGCCGTCGCCCGCCGGGCCCGGCGCGCCGTCGCCGCCGGTCGCCGCACCAGCGCCCGGCTCAGTCCCGACGGCGACCCGATCGTCGACTTCGGTGCCGTCGCCACCGCGGCCGTCCAGGGCGACGCGCTCGCGGTCGAGCTCGTCGAGGAGTCCGCCGGCTACCTCGCCGACGCGGCCGTGACCGTCGCGAACCTGCTCGACGTCGACTCCGTGGTCCTCGCCGGTCCGGCGTTCAGCACCGCGGGCTCGCTCTACGTGGACGTGGTCGCGCGCCGGCTCCGCGCCGAGCTGCACGCCGGCGGCCAGCACGGGGTGCGGGTCGCCCTCGCCGCGCACGTCGCCGACGCCGCCGCCGTCGGCGCCGCGGCCCTGGTCCTCCAGCAGGACCTGGCCCCCCGCCGCCGCTGACCTTCCCGCGCCGCCCACGCCCCCCCCGCGCCCTCCGCCCCCGCCGCGCGCCCCGACCCCGCCGCGCCCCGATGGCGAGAGGTCACGACTCGCGGGTGCGGCGGGACGCGCCCCAGCGTGTCGTGACCTCTCGCCATGCGCGGAAGGCGTGCGGTGCGGGTCCTCGGGTGCGGCGGCGCGCCCGAGTGCCCCCGCCCCGCCGCGGGCGAGAGGTCACGACACGCTGGCGCGGTGGGACGCGTCCCAGCGTGTCGTGACCTCTCGACGCAGGGCCGACGCGCGCGTGGGCCGGGCGGCGGCGTGCGGGGCGGGCGGCGGCGCGGGTCAGTCGTCGGCGGCGGGTGGGAGCGGGGTCGTCGGCGGGGGCGAGGTGGTGCCGCGGCGGCGCAGGTGCCGGGTGTGGGTCTCGACGGCGGCGAGCACGACGGCGAGCACCGCGGCGGCGACCAGCGTGGCGCGGGTGCCGAGCGCGTCGGGGCCGCTGACCAGCGCGCCGATCCCGGCACCGCCGGCGAACGCCAGGACGATCACCGCGAGCCGCCCGGCGACGACGCGCTGGGCCCGGTCGTAGCCGCTGAGCCACTCGTAGGCGGCCGTCACCAGCGTGCGGAGGTTCCCGGTGGTCATCGTCGTGCTGTAGTCGTCTCGCCGACCAGCCGGAACGTCGTCACCTGGAGCGCGGCGACGAACGCGACGGCGGTGGTGGTCCACAGCGACGGGGTGCCGACCGGCAGGCACGCGACGGCGACGAGCACGGCGATCTCGGCGGCCAGCACCGCGCGCGTCGGGTCGGAGAGCCAGCGGCGGTGCCGGCGGGCCGCGAGCGACTCGGCGGCGAGCAGGCCCAGGACGAACGCGCCGATGATGGGCAGGTACCGCGCGGCGTCGGCCCAGCGGCCCTGGGCGGCGTCGATCGCGACGAACACGACGTTGCCGGTCTGGGCGTTGGCGAACACGCCGCCGTGGGCGACGTAGGTGTACGCGTCGAGGAACCCGCCGACGACGGCGAGCGTCGCGCCGGTGGCCAGGTGCTCGGGGCGGTTCCGGACTCTCACACCCGCCATTGTCCCGCAGTCGTCCCATGACTGCGCACGGGGTCGTGCCTCAGCGCGCCCCGGCCCCGCGCGTCAGGACGTCACGTCCGCCGTCGTGAACCGCGCCCAGGCCAGCGACCCGAACACCGCGACCCACGCGACCTGCACCAGCAGCCCGCCGCCGAGCACGCCCCAGTCGACCTGGATCCGCAGGAACTCCGCGAAGTCGAACCAGTGGTGCGTCAGCAGGCCGGGGTGGATCGCCGACACCTGCGGCAGGGAGTCGAGCACGGTGGACACGATCGCGACCACGACGGTCGCGGCCATCGCGCCGACGGGCACCTCGGTGAGGGTGGAGAAGAACAGCCCGACGGCGACCAGCCCGGTCAGGGACAGCGCCACGTAGGCCACGACGCCGGCGACGCGCAGCACGCCCTCGCCGACGGGGACCGAGCCGCCGGACAGCAGCGTCACGTCGTGCAGCCCGAAGTACGCCGCACCGACGACGATCCCGGTGACGGCGACCGCGAGGACGGCGGCGCCCGCGAACGCCAGGGCGGCGACGGCCTTGACGGTCAGCAGCCGGGTGCGCGGCACGGGGACGACGAGCAGGTAGCGCAGCGTCCCGGCCTGCGCCTCACCGGCGACGGCGTCGCCCGACGCGATCCCGACGCACAGCGGCAGCAGGAACGGCAGGCACAGGAACAGCGCGGCGATCACGAGGAACAGCCCGTTGCCGGTGACCTGCCCGACGAACGACGGTCCCTGCCCGGACAGCGCGCTGTCCCGGGTGACGAACAGGACCGTGCCCAGCAGCAGCGGGACGAGGGCGAGGCCGACGAGCAGCACCTGGTTGCGGCGCCGGCCGAAGACGAGCCGCAGCTCGGAGCGCAGCAGCCGGGACCACGCGACCGGTGCGGGTGCGGCGACGGGAGCGGCCGGGGCCTCAGCGAGCGACATCGAAGCCCTCCCCGGTCAGACCCACGAACACCTGCTCCAGGCTCGGGCGCGCGACCTCGAGGCCGAGCAGGTCGACCCCGGCGTGCACGAGCGCCGCGGCGACCTTCTCCGGCGGCGTCGGGCCGAGCGCGGCGGTCACCCGGGCGGGCACGTCGCGGGACGCGTCGCCGGGTGGTTCGTCCGGGGGCTCGACCTCCGTCAGCCCGAGCCCGGTCAGCACCTCCGCCGCGGCGCCGGCCTGCGCGCCGCGGGTGGTGACGACGAGGCGCGCGGCGCCGCGGTCGAGCAGCTCGGTGCGGTCGCCCTGGAGCAGCAGGTGGCCGCGGCTCATGATCCCGACGTGGCTGCACACCTGCTCGATCTCGGCGAGCAGGTGCGACGAGACGAGCACGGTCGCGCCGCCGTCGGCGAGCTCGCGCACCAGGTGCCGGACCTCCCGGGTGCCCTGGGGGTCGAGCCCGTTGGTCGGTTCGTCGAGCACGAGCAGGTCCCGCGGCTGGAGCAGCGCGGCGGCGAGGCCGAGCCGCTGCTTCATGCCGAGCGAGTACTGCCGGTACGGCTTGGCGGCCGCCGCGGTCAGGCCCACGCGCTCCAGCGCCGACTCGGCGCGACGGCGGGAGGTGCGGGGGTCGGCCGTGGCGTCGCCGGCGTCGAGCCGGGCGAGGTTCGCCCGACCGGTCAGGTACGGGTGGAACGCGGGGCCCTCGACGAGCGCCCCGACGCGCGGGAGCACCCGCGTGGCCTCGTGCGGCACCTCGGCGCCGAGCAGCCACGCCCGCCCGCTCGTGGGGCGGGCGAGGCCCAGCAGCATCCGGATGGTCGTCGTCTTGCCCGAGCCGTTCGGCCCGAGGAACCCGTAGACCGCCCCGCGCGGCACGGCCAGGTCGATGCCGTCGACCGCGACCTGCCCGGACCGGAAGCGCTTGGTCAGCGCCTGGGTCCGGATCGCGAGCCCGTCGCTCATGCCGCGGCGCGCAGCGTGTCCGCGGGCACCGCGCCGACCAGCACGCGGCCGTCGTCGGTGACCAGCACGCTCAGCAGGGTCGAGCTGAGCAGCCGGCCCTCGGGCACCTCGGTGGTGAGCTGCTCGTAGAGGGCGGTGCCGTCGAGCTCCGGGCGGGCGGGTCGGCCGTCCTCGTCGCTCGGCACGAACTCGCCGATCAGGTCCTGCGCGGCCTCGGAGCCGAGGACGCGCTCGCTGCCGGGCACGGTGCCCAGCGAGGCGGGGTCGCCGCCGACCAGGCCCGCGACGTCGACGTCCGCCAGCGAGACGACGGTCGACCAGCCGGAGCCGGCGACGGTCACGCCCTCGGGCAGCGCGGGGACGCCGGACCGCTCGGCCAGGGCCGCCTCGTCGACGTCGGGCAGCGGCACGACGACCTCCTCGGTGGTCGCGCCGGCCGGTGCGGAGAACGCGAGCACGGAGTCGTCCGGCGCGGTGAACGCGACGTCCGTGAACCCGACCTCGAGGGAGGGGGCGTCGCCGTCCTGGACCGCCCAGACCTGCACCCGCAGGGGCGCGGAGGTCGCGGCGTCCACGGCGACGACGACGCGGGAGACGAGCGTCGCGTCGTCGGTCGGGCTCACGACGAGCTGGTAGGCGTCGCGCCCGGCGACGGTGGTCGGACGGTCCACGGTGACGTCGCTGTCCTGCTCGGCGCGGGCGAGCACCTGGGCGGCGGCCTGGTCGGGGGTCGGCAGGTCGGCGCCCTCGGGGACCAGGGCGCCGGAGCGGGCCTGCTCGGCGAGCGCGTCGTACCGCGCCTGGTCGGCGGGGTCGAGCGCGAGGTGAGTCACGGCGTCGTCGGTCGACGAGTAGGTCCACGCCTGCGCGCCGTCGCGGACCACCGAGTACTCGGAGGTCGCACCGAGCAGCGACACCCGCGACCGGTCGGCGCCGTCGGACCAGACCCGCAGCGTCGAGGACCCGCCCAGCAGGTTGAGCGGGTCGGCACCCGTCATCTCGGAGATCGGCAGCTCGGGCAGCCCGAGCCGCGCGGTATAGACCACGGTGCCCTGCACGGGCGTCGACTCGGCGGACGCGACCCGGCTCAGCAGCTGCTCGGCGGTGACGTCCGGCAGGCCGGCGCCGTCGGCGGACGCGAGCGCGGGGACGCCCACGGCGGCGGCCACCGCGGCGACGACCACGCCGGGCACGGCCCAGCGTGCACGGGGGGAGAAGGTGCGGCGGGGACGGGGCGTGGACTCGGACATGCGTCCACTGTGCGCCCCCGACCCTGAGGCGGTGCTGAGAGGACCCGGGCCCGGCGGGACGCGCGCGGCGACGCGGGGGTGCGATGCTGCCGGGGTGCGGGTGCTGGTGGTGGACGACGAGCGGGGCCTGGTGAGCGCCCTGCGCCGCGGGCTGACCGCGGAGGGCTTCGCCGTCGACGTCGCGCACGACGGCCGGACCGGACTGGACCTCGCGACGGACCGCGACTACGACGTGGTCGTGCTCGACGTGATGCTCCCGCGTCTGAGCGGGTACGACGTGCTGACCGGGCTGCGCGCCGCTGGGGTCACCACCCCGGTGCTGCTGCTCAGCGCGAAGGACGGCGAGCACGACGTCGCCGACGGCCTCGACATCGGGGCCGACGACTACCTCACCAAGCCGTTCTCGTTCGTGGTGCTGGTTGCCCGGCTCCGCGCCCTGCTGCGCCGTCCGGCGCAGGTGCGGCCCGCGGTGCTCGCCGCGGGCGACCTGGTGCTCGACCCCGCCGCCCGGACGGTCACGCGCGCGGGGCAGCCGGTGGACCTGACCACCCGGGAGCTCGCGCTGCTCGAGTACCTGATGCGGCACGCGGACCGCGTGGTGGGCAAGGTCGAGCTCCGCGACCACGTGTGGGACGGGCCGGGCGAGGACGGCAACGTCGTCGAGGTGTACGTCGGCTACCTGCGGCGCAAGCTCGGCCGGGACGCCGTGCTGACCGTGCGCGGCGCGGGCTACCGGGTCGCGGGGTGAGCGCGGCCGCGCGGCCGGCGGGCTGGTCGCTGCGGGTCCGGCTCACGGTGGTCACCGCGGGGCTGCTGTGCGTGGCGCTGGTCGTCGGGGCGGTGGTGCTCAGCACCGTCCTGTCGCGCGGGCGGGTCGCCGCGCTGGACGCGGTGGTCCGGGCGCGGGTGCTGACGGTCGCCGACCTGGTCCGCAGCGACCAGGTGCCGGACGCGCTGCCCGTCGCCGAGCCGGGGGAGATCGTGCAGGTGCTCGACCCCGACGGCCGCGTGGTGGCGTCGTCGACCACGGCGAGCCGGACGCTGCCGGTGCTGCCGTCGGACCTGCTGCGGGACCTCGTGACGCGCGCCGACGGCCCCGACCCGCTGCTGGTCAGCACCTCGGCGTCCGGGTACGACGACGCGGTCCGCGCCGCGGTGCTGGTGCCGGACGGCGGGGACGGCGCGGTGGTCGTCGCCACCGTGCCGCTCACCGAGGTCGAGGGTCTGGTGCGGGCGCTGCGGCTGTCGCTGGTGGGCGTCGTGCCGGTGCTGACGGCGCTGCTCGCGGCGGCGATCTGGCTGGCGCTGGGCCGTGCGCTGCGCCCGGTCGAGGAGCTGCGCGCCGCCGCGGCGCAGGTGGCCCGGTCCGGCGGCCCGGGCTCGCTCCCGGACCCCGGCACGGACGACGAGATCGGCGCGCTGGCGCGGACGCTGAACGAGATGCTCGACCGGCTCGAGGTCGCCGCGGCGCGGCAGCGGGCGTTCGTGGCGGACGCGGCCCACGAGCTGCGCACGCCGCTGGCGGCCGTCGTCGCCGCGCTGGACGTCGCCCGCACGCACCCGGACGCGTACGAGCGGGACGAGCTCGTCGCGGACCTCACGGCCGAGGCGCAGCGGATGCGGGCGCTCGTGGACGACCTGCTGCTGCTCGCGCGGGTCGGCTCGCGCCCGGTGCCCGCGCAGGACGTGGACCTGGGCGCGGTGGCCCGGGACGCGGTCGCGCTGGCGCGGGCCGCGGCGGGCCGGGCGGACGTCGGGGTGGAGGTCCGCGGCGCGGGTCGGGCCACCGGGGACCCCGGCGCGCTCGGACGCGTGGTGCGCAACCTCGCCGACAACGCGCTGCGGCACGCGGTGTCGCGGGTGCTCGTGGAGGTGACCGACGGCCGGGTGGTCGTCGACGACGACGGGCCCGGGCTGGACCCCGCGGACCGGGAGCGGGTGTTCGAGCGGTTCGTGCGGCTGGACGACGCCCGGGCGCGCGAGGGCGCGGGCACCGGTGCGGGCGGCGTCGGGTCCGGCAGCGGGCTGGGGCTCGCGATCGCCCGGGAGATCGCCCGGGAGCACGGCGGCGACGTGCTGCTGTCCGGCGGACGCGGGGGTGTCGGGGGCGGCCTGCGCGCCGAGCTGCGCCTCGGGCCGCGGTGACGACACGCCGTCGCTGCGGCGCTGTGGGGTATCTCACACCGAGCCCGCGTGACGTGACGTGGCCACCCGCGGAGTTCCGGGGTGTGTCCCCGACCTCCCCCGCGCGTCCCCGTCCGCTCGCCGTCACGGCCGTCGCCCTGCTGCTGTCGGCGGCTGCAGGACCGGTGGCGCGCGCGGACGACGCCGTGGGCCCCGACGTCCCGCCGCCGACGGCGGTGAGCAGCGGGCAGTGCCCCGCGGGCCACTTCTGCCTCTGGTCCGGCACGGGGTTCTCCGGCCTGTTCTGGTCGACCTCCGGTGCGGGCCTGCGCGACGTCGGGATGGTGGCGGGCTCGCTGTGGAACCGCCAGACGGTCGACGTCCGGACGTTCACCGGGTCCGGCGGGACCGGGACACCGACCTGCTGGAACGCGGGCGCCCAGGCCACGTCGATCGCGCTCGGCGTCGGATCGGTCCGTACGATGACGGCGACGACGTGTTAGCGGACGATCTGAAGGTGGCGTGGGGACGCACGGCGACGACGGGCCCGCTGACGGCACGTCGTCCCGCGACGCCGCAGCCGCGTTCGCCGACGTCTACCGGCTGCTCGCCCCGCAGGTCCGGGGGTACGCCCGCCGCCAGGTGCCCGACGACCTCGCCGAGGACGTGGTCGCCGAGACGTTCCTGGTGCTGTGGCGCCGCTGGTCCGACGCGCCCGCCGGCACCGACCTGCGGCCCTGGGTGTTCGGCGTCGCCCGGAACAAGATCCTGCGCGTCCGCGAGCAGCAGCACCGGGCGCTGCGGTCCGTGGCGCACGTCGCCGCCGCCGAGCCGGCCCGCCCGCACGGCGCCGACCCCGCGGACGACGTCGCCGCGGCCGACCGCGCCCGCCGGCTGCTCGCGCATCTGCCGCCCGCCGAGGCCGAGGCGATGGCCCTGACCGTCTGGGCCGGGCTCGCCCCGGCGGAGGCCGCTCAGGTGCTGGGGTGCTCGGTCACCGCCCTCACCTCGCGGCTGAGCCGCGCCCGCACGCGGCTCGCCGCGGTGCTCGGCGCACCGGGCACGACCGACGACGCCGGGGGCCGCCGGGACGACCGCGCGCGGGAGGGAGGACGATGACCGGGCACGAGCACGAGCACGAGCACGAGCAGGACGACGCCGCCCGCGCCGAGGTCGCCGCGCTCCGTGCGCTGCTGGCCGGGGAGGGGCTGGCCGGGGAGGGGCTGGCCGGCGAGGGGCCGGCCGGCGTCGACCCCGCCGACCGGCGCACCGAGGCCGACGACGCGGCGGCGGTCGCGCGGATCCTCGCGCGCGCGGCAGCGGACCCCGTCGACCCCGACGCCGCACCCCGTGCCGCCACCGACCCCGGCGCCCACCCCGCGCCGGTCGTCCCGCTGCGTCGGCGCGCCGCGCGGCGGTGGTTCGTCGCCGCCGGCGCCGCGGCCGCCGCGGTGGCCGCGGTCGTGGTCGGGCTGGGCGTGCTGCCCGGCGACGAGCCGCCGGCGGCCGTCGCGACGGGCTCGCCGCCGATGCTCGCGTACCCGCTCGCCCCCGACCGGCTCGCCGCGGGGGAGGGCGAACCGGCCCGGGTGACCCTCCTCGAGCTGGCCCGCACGGCAGCCGCGCAGACCGACCCCGAGCCCGCGGGCGAGGTCCAGCACGTGCTGTCGCAGAACTGGTGGACGAGCACCACGGTGCACGCGGACGGCTCGACGACGACGATCGACCCGACGGTCCTCGAGACCTGGCTGTCCCCGGACGGCTCCTACGCCGCCGCGGAGTGGCGGGGTGCGCCGCTGGGGGAGGACGGCCTGCTCGAGCCCGTCGACACCGCGCCCGGCAGCGCCGCGGTCGACCGGCTGCCGGCCGGCACGTTCGACGCGGGGCTGGTCGACGCCCTGCCCACCGACCCCGCGCTCCTGCGCGACCGCCTGCTGGAGCCGTACGCGGGGTTCGGCTGCGGGCCCGACGCGGACCCGTCGACCGAGGCGTGGTGCGTCTACACGGCGATCACGGACCTCGCCCTGCGGTACGTGCTCCCCTCGGACGTCGAGGCGGCGGTCTGGACCCTGCTCGCCGAGCAGCCCGGGGTGCGGGTGGCCGGCACGGTCGTCGACCGCGTGGGGCAGGAGGCCGTGGCGCTGTCGGTCCCCGCCGGCCCCGCGGACGTCGACCCCGTCGTCCGGGTGCTGCTCGTGGACCGGGGCACCGGACGGCTGTCGGGGCGCGAGGAGGTCACGCTGTCCTCCGAGGTGCTCGGGTTCACCGAGCCCACGGTGTCGCTGTTCGAGTACGTGATCGCCTCGGACCGGGTCGCGGAGGTCGGGGGCGTCGCGGGCGGGAGCGCGGCCGGCGGCTGACCGGCGAGGACCGCGTCAGGGCTGCAGCTCGACCAGCACCGCCGGCACCTCGTCCGCGAGCTCGCGCGCGAGGTACCCCAGCGGGCCGACGCGCGCCGCCAGCCGGTCGCCCGCCGCGCCGTGGACGGCGGTGCCCCAGCACGCGGCCTGCTCGGGCGGGCAGTCGCCGGCGAGCAGTCCCGCGACCGCCCCGGCGAGCACGTCCCCGCTGCCGGAGGTGCCGAGCCCGGCGTACCCGGTCGCGGAGGACCACCGGCGGCCGTCGGGGTGCGCCACGAGGCCGGCGCACGTGACGACCACGCCCCAGCGGTCGGCGACCCGGGCGGCGGCGTCGGCCGGGTCCGCGTCGTCGGTGCCGAGGAGCCGGGCCGCCTCGGCGAGGTTCGGGGTGAGGACGGTGCGGCCGGCGGGCGGCGTCACGCCGAGCCCCGGCAGCACGCCGAGCGCGAACGCGTCCAGCAGCACGGCGGTGCCCCGGTCGGCCACGGCGTCGAGCACGGTGCGGACCAGCGCGGCCGTGCCGTCCGGCTCGTCCAGGCCGGGTCCGACGACGACCACGTCCGCCCGGTCGATCTCGTCCGCGAGGTGCGGGCCCGGGGCGCCCGTCGGCGACCCGCCGGGGTCCTCGGGCAGCGCTAGCACGCCGGCCTCGGGGGTGGCGACGGCCTGGGCCACCTGGACGGACGCGGCGACCGCGAGGGTCAGCCGGCCCGCGCCGATCCGCAGCGCGGTGATCCCGGTGAGGGCGGCGGCGCCGGGCGTGCGGCGTGCCCCGCCCACCACGAGCACGCCGCCGCGGTCGTCCTTGCTGCCGTCGCGCGCGGGCAGCGGCCAGTCGCGCAGCAGCGCCGGGGTGAGGGCCGGTGCGTCAGTCATCGCCCTGGCCCGGGTGCTCGGTAACAGCCGCGTCGTGGCCGCCGAGGTGGGCGACGTCGTCGACGGACTCCGCCCGCCACAGCCGTGGGCCGCCGACCAGCACGGTCACGGACGCGTTCCGCACGCTGCGGGCGTCGACCTCGGCCATGAGCCGGTCCTCCGTCATCTGCTCGCACACGTAGCGCAGCAGCCAGATCACCGCGTCGTGGCAGACGACGAGCACCCGCCGGTCGGGCTCGGCACGCACCAGGTCGCCGACGACCGAGCGGAGCCGCAGCGCGACGTCGGCCCAGGACTCGCCGCCGGGCGGCCGGTAGTACATCTTGCCGAGGTGGTCCCGCCGGGCGGCCTCGTCGGGGAACCGCTCGGCCACGCCGTGGCTGGTCAGCCCGTCGAGGACGCCGAGCTCCCGGTCGCGCAGGCGCTCGTCGACGACCGTCGGCAGGTCCAGGCCCGCGGACCCCAGGGCGAGCGCGGCGGTGCGCCGGGCGCGGACGTACGGGGAGCACCACACGACCTCGGGGGCGTCCTCGGGCGGCAGCCCGGCTAGGTGGTCGCCGAGCGCCCGCGCCTGGTCCTCGCCGCGGGCGGACAGCGGGGTGTCGGCGTCCCGCGTGGCGATGCCGACGAGGGACGCGCCGCTGCGCTCCGCGCGGGTCGCGGCGACGTTCCCCTCGCTCTCCCCGTGGCGGACGAGCACGAGCCTGCTGGTCATGGACCCACCCTCACAGCGCTCCACGCGGGTCGCATCCGGGCGGGGTCACGACGACCTGTGACGCACTGTGAGCCACATCACACGACAGCGGTGTGACGGATCCGGTAGTGCGCGGGATGTCGGGGAGGTAGACGGTCGGCGGGCGCGGAGGGTGCCCACCGGCGCACGGTGGCCCGTCCGAGCCCGCAGGGGGCGGCTCGGCCGGGCCACCGGTCTGCGGGCCCACCGGTTCGCGCTGGAGCGACCGGGACCCCGCCCGCAGCCGTCAGGCGACCGGCGTGTCCCGGCGGCGCGGCGGCGTGGGGCGCGACGGGCGGCCGGGTCGCGACGCGGTCGTCCGCGCGGCGTCGGCGTCCCGGGGCGCCGACGCCCCCTCGCCGGCGTCCAGGTCCGGGTCGGCGTCGGGCGCCTCGCCGGTCGTGGCGCTGTCCGGCGCGGCGGCGTCCCGGGCCAGCCCGGGCATCATCCGCTCGAGCCGCGGCCGCCAGGCGGGGTACCGGTCCGGGTAGCAGCGCTCGAGCAGGTCGAGCATCGCGGACGCCGCCGTCGACGCGCCGGGCGAGGCGCCCAGCAGGCCGGCGATCGACCCGTCCGCGGCGGTGACGAGCTCGGTGCCGAACTCCAGCACGCCGCCACCCTTGCCGCGCTTGATGACCTGCACGCGCTGGCCCGCGGTGATGAGCTTCCCAGTCGCGGTCGCGGGCCGTCGGCATGAACCCGCGCAGCGTGCGCAGGCGAGCCGCTCGCGACGCGACGACCTCGGTGACGAGGTACTTCAGCAGGTCGAGGTTGTGCAGGCCCACGGCGACCAGCGGCACGAGGTTGCCGGGCCGGATGGTGCGGAGCAGGTCGGTCCACGAGCCCTGCTTGAGGAACTTCATGCTCCAGCCGGCGTACGGCCCGAACAGCAGCGCGGGGGTGTCGTCGACGACCCGGGTGTCGAGGTGCGGGACGGACATCGGCGGCGAGCCCACGGCGGCCTTGCCGTACACCTTCGCGGTGTGCCGGGCGACCAGCGCCGGGTCGGTGGTGCGCAGGAACTGCCCGCTGATCGGGAACCCGCCGTAGCCCCGGGCCTCGGCGATCCCGGACGACTGCAGCAGCCGCAGCGCGCCGCCGCCGGCGCCGATGAACACGAACCGCGCGTCCAGCGTCGACCGCCGGGGGCTGGCGTTCCAGGTGCGGTCGGTGAGGTGCAGCCGCCACCCACCACCGCGCCGGCGGGTCACCCGGCGGACCTCGTGCTGGAGCCGGACGCGGGTGCCGCGGGCGACGAGGTCGTCCACGAGGTGCCGGGTGAGGGCGCCGAAGTCCACGTCGAGGCCGTCGGCCGCGCGGGTCGCGGCGACCGGCTCGTCGGGGTCGCGGCCCTCGAGCACGAGCGGCGCCCAGGTCGCGATCGTCGCGGGGTCGTCGGAGAACTCGAGGTGCGCGAACCGCGGGTGGGCGGTCAGCGCGGCGTGCCGGCGGCGGAGGTAGTCGACGTCCGCCGCGCCGCGCACGAAGGTCAGGTGCGGCACGGGGGAGCGGAACCGGTCGTCCGGGATCCGGCCCGTGGCGCGCAGGTGGTCCCACAGCTCGCAGGACAGCTCGAACTGCTCGTTGATCGTGACGGCCTTGGCGATCTCGATCGTGCCGTCGGGCCGCTCGGGGGTGTAGTTCAGCTCGCAGAGCGCGGCGTGCCCGGTGCCGGCGTTGTTCCAGCCGCCGGTGCTCTCCAGGGCGATCCCGTCCAGCCGCTCGACGATCTCGATCCGCCAGGACGGCTCGAGCTTCCGAGAGCAGCGTGGCGAGGGTCGCGGACATGATGCCGCCACCCACCAGGACGACGTCGACCGGTTCCACCGTTGAGGACACCGCTCGATGGTAACCAGCGCGAGGGCCCCCTCGTGCACCATCGCCGCGACGCGGACGCCAGGGACCTCGGTCCCAGGGGTGGCACCGGCTCGGGGTGCGCCGGGGGTCCGGCGGTGCCAGCGTGGGTGGATGAGCACCCGCGACAGCGCGCACGGCCCGGTCGACCGCGTCCTCCTGCAGTCCTACCTGGGCGACCACCTAGGCGGCGCCGTCGGCGGCAGCGCGCGGTTCGCCCGGATGGCCGAGGCGTACGCGCGGACGCCGCTCGGCCCGGCGCTCGCGCGGATCGCGCAGCAGGTCGCCGACGAGCGCGAGTGGCTCCGGGAGACGGCGCACCGGCTCGAGGTCCGGCCGAGCCTGGTCAAGCGCGTCGGCATCGCCGTGACCGAGCGCGTCGGCCGGCTCAAGCCCAACGGGCGGCTGACGGACGCGTCCCCGCTGTCCGCCGTCCTGGAGCTTCGACCTCATGCGCGCCGCGGTCACCGCCAAGCGCGGCCTGTGGGAGACCCTGGAGATCTGGGCCGACGACCTCGACCTGGACGACGCCACGGTGCAGCGCATGCTGACGCAGGCCGACGACCAGATCGCCACCCTGAAGCGCCTCGGGGCGGTCGCCCGCGAGCAGGCGTTCACCCGCCGCGCGGAGCCCGGTGGCGACGGCCCGCCCGTGCAGCCGGTCGGCACGCTGCGCACCACGCCGCCGCTGGACCCGGCATGAGGGTCGTCGTCATCGGGGCCAGCGGGAACGTCGGCACGGCCCTGCTGCGCCGGCTGCGCACCGACCCGACCGTCACGTCGCTGGTCGGCGTCGTCCGTCGCCCGCCCCGGGGGGAGGTCCCCGCGCCGTACGACACCGCCGAGTGGCACGGCATCGACATCGGGGCGCCCGGCCCGGACGGTCCGGTCGTCGAGCGGCTGGCCCGGGTGCTCGCCGGCGCGGACGCGGCCGTGCACCTCGCGTGGCTGATCCAGCCGAGCCACGACCGCGACCTCCTGCGGCGCACGCACGTCGACGGGACGCGCCGGGTCCTCGCCGCCGTCGTCGCCGCGGCCGTCCCGCACCTGGTCGTCGCGTCCTCCGTCGGCGCGTACGCCCCGTCGTACGGCGAGCAGCCACGGGACGAGGACTGGGACCTCGGCGGCGTCCGCACGTCGTCGTACAGCGTCGACAAGGTGGCCGTCGAGCGGCTGCTCGACGAGGCCGAGCTGCGCCACCCCGGTCTCGCGGTCGCCCGGCTGCGCCCCGCGCTGGTGTTCCAGCGCGCCGCGGGGTCGCAGATCAAGCGGTACTTCCTCGGGCCGCTGGTGCCGACGCGGCTCCTCGAGGGCCACCTGCCGACGCTGCCGTGGCCCGCGGGGCTGCACGTGCAGGCGGTGCACGCCGACGACCTCGCCGACGCCTACCGGGAGACGGTCGTCCGGCAGGCCCGCGGGCCGTTCAACATCGCCGGGCCCGGCCTGGTGCGCGCGTCCGACGTGGCCGACGTCCTGTCGCAGGGCCGGTGGCGCGAGGTCCCGCACGCGCCGGTCCGCACGGCGCTGGCGGCGGCCTGGCACGCGCGCCTCGCACCGGTCGGCCCGGGCTGGTTCGACCTGGCCGTCGCCGCACCCGTGCTCGACACGGGGCGCGCCGAGCGAGAGCTGGGGTTCCGGCCCCGGTACACCGGCGTGCAGGCGGTCCGGGACCTGCTCGACGGCCTGGTGCGCGGCCGGGGCACGGCGAGCCCGCCGATGCGCCCCCGCTGAGCCGGGCGTCCCCGGCGTCCCGGAGCGCCCGACGCGGCATGCTGGGACCCATGCCGACCGACCGCCTGCCGACCGACCGCCTCGTCCTGGGCGACCCCGCCGCGCCCGTCACCGTCGCCGAGTTCGGCGACCTCGAGTGCCCGTACTGCCGGTCCGCCGCCCCCGTGCTGCGCGCGCTCGTGGAGGAGTCCGGCGGCCGGGTGCGGCTCGTGTGGCACCACTTCCCGCTGTTCCAGGTCCACCCGCACGCGCTGATCGCGGCGCTCGCGGCCGAGGCCGCCGCCGAGCAGGGCCGGTTCTGGGAGATGCAGGAGGCGCTGTTCGCCCAGCAGGACCGGCTCGCGGAGCCCGATCTGCGCGCCGTCGGCGCCCGGCTGGGGCTGGACCCGGACCTCGTCGCCGGGCCGGGCGCGCAGCGGTTCGCCGACCTCGTCGAGGCGGACTACCTCGGCGGGCTCGACCTGGGCGTCCGGGGCACGCCGACGCTGCTGGTGCAGGGGGAGCGGTACCGCGGGCCGATCGAGCTGCCGGCGCTGCGGGCGGCCGTCGCCGCGGTCTAGTCCCGGACCACCCGGAACGTCACGACGTCCAGCGCGGCGTCGGGCGGCAGGTCCGGGTAGTGCCGCAGCAGCGACCCGTGCAGGGCCACGTCCGCGGGGACGCCGGGGTCGAGCCGCCGGGGCTCGACAGCGTCCACCACGCCGCGGAGCCGACGCACGGGGGTGTCCTCGCCCTCCTCGAACACGAGCCACGCCGGCCCGGGGTCCACCGGGTCCTCGTACCGCACGGTGGTGGTCTTGCGCCCCGCGACGACGTCGTCGTAGTACGCCGGGCTGAACCGGACGAGCCGCTCCGGCGCGGCGTCGGGGTGCCGGTACGACGTCGGCAGCAGCGTCCGGACCGGTACGGCGTCGGGGCCGTCGGCGCCCGGCACGAGCACGTGCGCGTCGGGGTGCAGGTCGAGCAGCACCTGGCGGCAGCGCCCGCAGGGCGGCAGGACGTCGCGGCCCCCGTCGCCGACCGCCGCCACCAGGAGCAGCGGTCCCGCGCCGGCCGCGGCGGCGACGCCGAGCACGACCAGCTCCGCGCAGGGCCCGCCGGTGAAGTGGTGCACGTTCACCGCGGTGTGCACCCGCCCGGTGGTGTCCACCGCCGCCGCGGCGACGGTGTGCTCGGGACGGCCGGTCAGGACGGCGGCCTGGGCGCGCGCGGCGTCGAGGACGCGCCGCTCGTCGGGGTGCAGCATCGGCCCATCCTCACAGGTCGGGGGTGCGTGCGGGCCCGGTTCAGGACCCCGCGACCCAGGGCCGCGGCGGCAGCCCCGGCGGCGGGTCCTCGGCGGGCGAGCAGAGCGGGAGCCGGTCGCCGAGGATCCGCAGCAGCACGGTCCCGATGACGGCGGCGATCAGCGACCCCGCGAGGATGCCGATCTTCGCCTGCTCGCGCAGCGCCCCCTCGAACGCCAGCTCCGCGATGAACAGCGAGATCGTGAAGCCGATGCCCGCGAGCACCGCCCCGCCGACCAGGTGGCCCCACCGCACGCGGCCCGGCAGCACGCCCAGCCCGGTGCGGATCGCGAGCGTCGCCGCGCCGGTGATGCCGATCGTGTTGCCGAGCACCAGCGCCACCGCGACGCCGATCGTCACCGGGGAGGTCGCGGCGGCGCGCAGGGCCTCGGCGTCGAGGCGCACGCCCGCGTTCGCCAGGCCGAACACCGGCACGATCACGTACGCGGACCAGGGGTGCAGCACCCGCTGCAGCCGCTCGCTCGCGGGCACCGCCGCACGTGCGGCCAGCTCGGTCAGCCGCTCGCGCGCCGCGGTGGTGTCCGCGACCAGCCCGTCCGCCCAGCGCGGCACGGCGTCGACCTGGGACTGCGGCATCGCCCGCGACGGCAGCAGCAGGCCGACGAGCACGCCCGCCAGGGTCGCGTGCACGCCCGAGGCGTTCACCGCCAGCCACAGCGCGATGCCGACGAGCGCGTACGGCGTCAGCCGCCAGACCCGCAGCCAGCGCAGCGCGACCAGCCCCGCGACCAGCACGCCCGCCACCGCCAGGGCCACCAGGTCGACGCCGTCGTTGTAGAAGACCGCCATCACGGTGATCGCGCCGATGTCGTCGACGATCGCGAGCGTCAGCAGGAACAGCCGGAGCCGGTCCGGGCACGCCGGGCCGAACAGCGCCAGGATGCCGACCAGGAACGCCGTGTCCGTCGACATCACGACGCCCCAGCCGTGCGCGGCCTCGGTGCCGGCGTTGAACGCCAGGTAGATCAGCGCGGGCACGGCGAGCCCGCCGAGCGCCCCGAGCGCCGGGACCGCGATCGTGCGCCGGTCGCGCAGCTCGCCGCTGGTGACCTCCCGGTTGATCTCCAGCCCGACGACGCAGAAGAACACGGCCATCGCCGCGTCGTTCACCCAGTGGTGCAGGTCGAGGTCCAGGCCGAACGGTCCCAGGTGGAACCCCGCGGACGTCGACCAGAGCGTGTCGTAGGAGCCGGCCAGCGGCGAGTTCGCCCACACCAGCGCCAGCACGGTCGCCGCGAGCAGGAAGATCGCGCTGCCGGCCTCCGTCGCGAGGAAGTCCCGCACCGACGGGCTGACCGAGGGCAGCCGCACCCGCAGCGGCGGGCCGGGGAGCGTCCGCTCGGCGTCGGTGCTGGGCGGTCCGGCGGCGTCCGTGGCCACGGCGGCTCCTTGGGTGACGGCTGAGGGGGGCGGCGGGACACCGTGGCCCCGTCGCCGGTCAACGTCCCTGCGTGCGCCAGTATGCCGACCGGGCGCCGCCCGCGTCAGGTGCGCGACGATGGGGACATGACGACGCGCACGACGCCCACGCCGCACCCCGCCCCCCGCACCGCCCTCGTCACCGGCGCCGGTCGCGGCATCGGCCGGGGGATCGCCCTCGGCCTGGTCCGCGCGGGCTGGGACGTCGCGCTGGTCGGCCGCACGCGGGCGCACCTCGACGCGGTCGCCGCCGAGGCCCGGGCGGTGCTCGACGCCGAGGGGCGGGGCGCGGCGCGGGTGCTCGTCGCGCAGGCCGACGTCGTGGACGCCGAGGCGGTCGCCGGGGCCGTGGCGCGCGTCGAGGGCGAGCTCGGCGGGATCGGGCTGCTCGTGAACAACGCCGGCGTCATCGAGCAGCGCGAGACGGACCTCGCGGCCGACGACGTCGAGGACGTGTGGCGGGTCATCGAGGTCAACGTGCGCGGGCCGCTGCTGGTCACGCACGCGGTGCTCCCCGGGATGCTCGCGCGCGGGTCCGGGCACGTGGTGAACATCAACTCCGGCTCCGGGCACCGGCCCTCGCCCGTCTACACCGGCTACGGGATCAGCAAGGGGGCGCTCGCCCGGCTGACCACGATGCTCGACCGGCAGTACGCCGACCGCGGGGTGCGGGTGCTCGACGTCGCGCCGGGCGTCGTCGTCACGGACATGACCCAGGCGATGCCGCTGCACGACGAGCGCAGCGAGTGGACGCCCGTCGAGGCGACCGTCGAGCTGGTCGACGCGTTCGGGTCCGGGCGCCTCGACGCGCTGTCGGGGCGGTTCGTGCGCGCCGGCACCGACACACCGGACACGCTCGCGGCGGTCGCCGACCGGATCCTGGCGGCCGACGCGCGCACGCTGCGGCTCGCCGCGTACGGCGACGACGACCCGGTGGCCTGACACCGCACGCCGGCAGGTCAGAGCGCCGGGGACCCCAGTGCCGCGGGGACGTGCGCCCCGTGACCGGCGGCGCGCAGGGCGGCACGCAGGCGCTCGGCGGCCGCGTCGAGCTGCTCGGCGGGCAGGTCGTGCCGGGCGTTCGCGAAGCTCAGCTCGCCCTCGCCCCACACCGGCAGGACGTGCAGGTGCAGGTGCGGCACCTCGAACCCGGCGACGACCAGCGCGGCCCGGGGGGCGTCCCACGCGGTCTCCTGCGCACGGCCGATCGCCTTGGCGACCCCCGTGAGGTGCGCGAGCAGGTGATCGTCGGCGTCGGTGAACCGGGGCACCTCGGCCCGCGGGACCACCAGCACGTGGCCGTCGGTGATCGGCGCGATGGTCCCGAAGGCCACCGCGTGCTCGTCGGCCCACACGAACCGGCCGGGGATCTCGCCGTCGATGATGCGGCTGAACAGCGTCGTCATGCCGCCCACGCTACCCACCCCGCTCCGCGCGCCGCCCACCCCGCTCCGCGCGCCGACGAGAGGTCACGACACGCTGGCGCACCCGTGGCACGACCCGCGTGTCGTGACCTCTCGCGCGGGCGCAGGGGTCGGGCGCAGGGGTCGGGAGCAGGGGTCAGGGCGCGAGGCGGGTGTGCAGGGCCTGGACCGTGCGCCAGCTGCGGCCCGTGCCGGTGCGGCCGGCGAGGCGGTCGAGGACGGCGGCGGTGACCTTCGACCGGCCGATGCCGTCGGGGTAGTGCACGTAGCCCTCCCGGCCGCGGACGGTGCCGCGCTCGCGCCCGTACCGGCCGAGGTCGAGCGGCCCGGGCGGCACGTCGCCGTCCCAGAACACCACGACGAGGTGCGCGGGGTCGGCGGCCGCCTCGTCGGGGTAGGGGTTGCCGGCCACGACGTCGTCCACCTGCGCGCGGGTCCGCACGGTCAGCGCGAGCGGCCGACCCAGGCGGTCGCCCAGGTCGGCGGTCAGCGCGCCGGCGAGCGCGTCGACCGTCCCCGGCGAGCCCGCGGCCGGGGTCAGCAGCAGGTTGCCGGTGGCGAGGTGCGTCGCGACGTCGGTGTGCCCGAGCGCCGTCGCCGCCGCGCGGAGGTCGGCCATCGGCAGCGTGCCCGTCCCACCGACGTTGACCGCGCGGAGCAGCACGAGCACGCGCTCGCCCGCCGGGACGGGGACGTCGGCGGCCACGGGTTACAGGTAGCGCAGCGGGTCGAACTCCTCCAGCGGGATGATCCGCAGGCGG
The DNA here is from genome assembly GCF_056868065.1 of Cellulomonas sp. KU4C. Lineage (NCBI taxonomy): Bacteria > Bacillati > Actinomycetota > Actinomycetes > Micrococcales > Cellulomonadaceae > Cellulomonas > Cellulomonas sp. KU4C. The sequence goes on from NZ_CP200322.1 coordinate 2,089,811, forward strand.
GGGAGCGTGACGTTGAAGGCCTTCACGTCGGACTCGAGGTCGAACGCCTGGAGCCCGCGCTCGGCCATGCTGGACAGCTGGGTGCTGGTGAACTCGCGGAACGCGAGCAGCCCGACGCGGCGGTCGGTGCCGAGCAGCGCCTCGATCTCCGGGGCGAAGTCGCCGTCGTGCGAGGCCAGCAGCACGTCGCCGTCGCGGGAGGCCAGCGCCTCGAGCGTGCGCTTGATGCCGATGTCGACGACCTTGCCCTCGCCGGCCAGCGGGATCGGCTGGTACCCGATCGCCAGCAGCGCCTGCACGAACGACATCGGCAGCGAGCCGGAGGTGGCGTTGAGGAAGAACAGGCCCTTGGTCGGCCGGCCCCACTGGCGCTCCGCGAAGTCGAGCACGCGCTCCCAGCGGGGGCGCTGCTCGGGCGTCGGCCGCCCGTTGAGGATGGACGACCCGAGGGTCGCGTCGATGTTCTCGCCGTCGACCAGCACGTACGTCGAGCGGACGCCGTCGTTCTGCATGTCGGCCAGCGTAGGCGGTCGGCGGCCCCGCCGGGTGCCGACGGGCGGAACAGCGACGGGGGTGCCCGGGTTGGGGCAGGGTGGATGCGAACGCATGGACCGACCGGACCGGGGACCTGATGGACGAGCAGACCGACGAGCGCCCGGCCGACGAGCACCCCGTCGACGTGCGCGCGGCCGCCGCCGCGTGGGAGGAGCTGTTCCGCGCGCAGGTCGCGATCATGCGCCGGCTGCAGCGCGACCCGATCTGGGAGCGCGTCACCCTGCGCGAGTACGACGTGCTGTTCACGCTGTCGACCGCGCCGGGCGGGCTGCGGCTGCGCGACCTCGCGGAGCACAGCCTGCTGAGCCAGCCGAGCCTGAGCCGGATGGTCGAGCGGCTCGCGGACGCGGGCTGGGTGCACCGGGGGCCGGCCGCGGGGGACGGGCGCGGCGTCGTCGTGACGCTGACCGACGCCGGGGCGGCCCTGCAGCGGGAGGTCGGCCGTCGGCACGTGCAGGCGATCGCCCACTACGTCGGTGGGGCGCTGGACGACGCGCGGCTGGCCGAGCTGACCGCGCTCACCGGCGCGCTGCGCACCGCCCAGCGCGGCATCCCCGACCTGGTCCGGCCGCCCGCGGGAGCCTGAGGGCCGGGCACCGGAGCGGGGCATGACCCCGGTCACACCCGACGCGCGGACGGCCCCGCAGGGACCTCCGGCCCACGCGCCCGGGCGCGGCGCCACGGACGATGGTGCAGGCGGGACGGGCACGTGCTCGGTCCGTGACCACCACCGACCGAGCAGCCGCAGGAGGGCAGAGGGATGCAGATCCTGGTGACGGTGGCCTCGCGCCACGGGGCCACCGCGGAGATCGGCACCGCCGTGGCGGACGTGCTTCGCGCCGACGGCCACGTCGTGGACGAGGTCGCGCCGCAGGACGTGACCGACGTCGAGCGGTACGACGCCGTGGTGCTCGGGTCCGCCGTGTACACCGCGCACTGGCTGTCGCCGGCGCGCGACCTCGCGGCCCGGCTCGCCCCGCAGCTGCGCGACCGCGCGGTCTGGGTGTTCTCCTCCGGTCTCGCCACGCAGCCCGCGGCGTCCGCGAACAGCCCGCACGAGCTCCGCGCCCTGATCCAGGACGTCGGCGCGCTCGGGCACCGGGCGTTCGCCGGCCGGCTGCGGCGCGCGGACCTGGCGTTCGCCGAGCGCGCGATCATCGCCGGCGCACGCGCCAAGGAGGGCGACCACCGCGACTTCGAGGCCGTCGAGGCGTGGGCCCGGCAGATCGCCGCCGAGCTGCGCACCCGCGAGGGCGCCGTCGCGGGGGCCGTGGCCGGGTTCTGACACCGCGTCGCGACAAGATCACGCCCCGGGTCGACCGGGCTCGACAGGGCCGTCCCGGCGGTCGGTGGGATGATGGCGCGGTGACTTCCCCCACCCTGACGTCGTCGTCGCTCGCACCGTACGACGCCGTGCTCCTGCTCTCGTTCGGCGGACCGGAGAAGCCCGAGGACGTGCTGCCCTTCATGCGCAACGTCACGCGCGGCAAGGGCATCCCCGAGGAGCGCCTGGTCGAGGTCAGCCAGCACTACGCGCTGTTCGGCGGGCGCAGCCCGATCAACGACCAGAACCGCGCGCTGCTGGCCGCCCTGCGGGCCGAGCTGGACGCGCGCGGCGTCGAGACCCCGCTCGTCTGGGGCAACCGGAACTGGGAGCCGTTCACCGACGGCGCCCTGGCCGGCCTCCGGGACGCGGGCGCCCACCGGGTGCTCGCGCTCGTGACCAGCGCGTACGGCTCCTACTCGGGCTGCCGCCAGTACCGCGAGCACGTCGCCGCGGCGCTGGAGGAGGTCCCCGGCACGCAGGACGTGCGCGTCGACAAGCTGCGGCACTACTTCAACCACCCCGGGTTCGTCCGCGCGAACGCCGACGCGGTGGTCGAGGCGTTCGGCACGCTGAGCGAGCGCACCGGCCGCCCGGTCGCCGAGCTGCTGGCCGACGCCCCGCTGCTGTTCGTCACGCACTCCATCCCGCTCGCGATGCAGGACGGCTCCGCCGCGGCCCGCCCCGGGTACGTCGCGCAGCACGAGGACGCCTGCCGGCAGGTCGCCGACCTGGTCGCCGCCGAGCTGGGCGCGGCGCCGTCGTGGAGCCTGGCGTTCTGCTCCCGGTCCGGCCCGCCGTCGCAGCCGTGGCTCGAGCCCGACGTCAACGACGTGCTCACCGAGCGGGCCGCGGCGGGCACCACCGCGTTCGTGATGTCGCCGATCGGGTTCGTCTCCGACCACATGGAGGTCGCCTACGACCTCGACACCGAGGCGATGGCCACCGCCGAGGGGCTGGGCGTCACCGCGGTGCGCGCCGGGTCGGCCTCGACCCGGGCGCCGTTCGTCGCCGGCCTGGTCGACCTGCTGCTCGAGCGTGCCGCCGCCGAGCGCGGCGAGGACCCCGAGCGCGTCACCGTCGGCGACCTCGGCCCGTGGCCCGACGTCTGCGCCGTGGGGTGCTGCTTCCAGCGCGCCGGCGTCGAGACCGGGCTCCCCGCGATCTCCGGGGCGGGCGACGTCCCGCCCCACGCCGGAAGCACCGACAGCCCCGAAGGAGCACCCGCACGATGACCAGCACCACCGAGCACGCCGGAGGCCACGGCCCCGAGGTCGCCGACGAGATCAACGCCTCGATCCGCTACGCGATGTACGCGGTCTTCGAGACGTCCTCCGGTCTGCCCGCCGACGCCGCCGAGCGCCGCCGGGTCGTCGACGCCGCGCTGGCCGCGCTCACCGGGCCCGACGCGCCCGAGGGCCTGGTCGTGCGCGGCTGGTACGACGTCGCGGGCCTGCGGGCCGACGCGGACCTCATGGTCTGGTGGTGGGCGCCGACGGTCGAGGCCGTCCAGGAGGCGTTCCACCGGCTGCGCGCCAGCGAGCTCGGCGAGCACCTGCTGCCCGTCTGGTCGGTCGTGGCGATGCACCGCCCGGCGGAGTTCAACCGCGGCCACGTCCCGGCGTTCCTCGCGGGGGAGTCGGCGGGGGCGTACCTGTGCGTGTACCCGTTCGTGCGGTCCTACGAGTGGTACCTGCTCAGCGACGAGGAGCGGCGCGAGCTCCTGCGCGAGCACGGCCACGCCGCCCGCGACTACGCCGACGTCCGGGCCAACACCCTGTCGTCGTTCGCGCTCGGCGACTACGAGTGGATCCTCGGGTTCGAGGCCGACGAGCTGCACCGGATCGTGGACCTCATGCGTGACCTGCGGGCCACCGGCGCGCGCCGGCACGTCCGCGAGGAGGTGCCGTTCTACACCGGCCCGCGCGTCGAGCTGGCCGAGTGGGCGGAGCGGCAGCCGCGGGGCTGAGCGGCGCACCGGGGTCGACCTGCGCAGGTCAGACCTCGGACTCCTCCGGCGGGGCGGGCAGCAGGCGGCTGACCCGCCCCTGCCCGTCGGTGAGCAGCAGCGCGCCGTCGTCGACCTCGGCCCGCAGCGGCCCGGCCAGCAGGTCCAGCACCACGCGCTCGCGCGCGGTGTGCTCGGGCGTCCCGGCCATCAGCGTCGTCACCACCGGCCCGAACCGCAGCAGCCCGTCCTCGACCGCCCAGGTCCCGCGCAGGCGGTTCACCCCGCCGGTGCCGTAGACCTGGCCGTCGCCGGAGAACGTCAGCGACGGGTGCGCGCGCTCGGGCCCGTCGGCGAGCGCCACCCCCGCGAGCTCGGTGAACCGCCACGTGTGCCCGACGACCTCGTCCATGCCGCCGATCCTGGCACCCCGCCCCCTGCGGCGCACCTGCCCGTCACCAGGCGGTGGCGAGGGCCTCCAGGGTGGCGACGCGGTCCGCTACGTCGTGGGTCGTGGACGTGACCAGCAGCTCGTCGGCGCCGGTGCGGCGGACCAGCTCGCGCAGGGCCTCGACGGCGGGGCCGACGGTGGTGGCGACCTGGGTGCCGGGGGACCGGGCGAAGAAGTCCCGCGCCTGGTCGGGGTCCAGCGACGCGAGCAGGTGCTCGGCGTCCTCGGGGGTCTCGATCGGCGCGAGGGCACCGCCGGTACGCAGCCGGACGGCCATCACCTTGCTCGGGCCGGCGAGCCACGCGGCGCGCTCGTCGGACTCGGCGACGATCACGGACGCGGACACCATCAGGTGCGGGGCGTCGAGCACCGCGGACGGCCGGAACGACGCCCGGTACACCTCCGCTGCCTGCGTGGTGATGCCGGTGCCGAAGTGGTGCGCGTAGGAGAACGGCAGCCCGAGCTCGCCGGCCAGCTGGGCGCTGAAGGTGCTGGACCCGAGCAGCCACACCTGCGGCGTGCCGGTGGGTGCCGGGGTCGCGGCGAGGCGGCTCGCGGTGGCGCTCGGCGCCTTCCCGGCGGGCAGCTGGCCCAGCAGGTGCAGGACGTCGAGCAGCTCGGCGGGGAAGTCCTCGGCGCCCAGGCCCTCGACGGTGCGGCGCAGCGCGGCGGCGGTCGCGGGGTCCGCGCCGGGTGCGCGGCCGATGCCGAGGTCGACCCGGCCGGGGTGCAGGGCCTCGAGCATCGCGAACTGCTCGGCGATCACCAGCGGCGGGTGGTTGGGCAGCATGACGCCACCGGAGCCGACCCGGATCCGCTCGGTCGACGCGGCGAGGTGCGCGAGCAGCACGCCCGGGGACGTCGACGCGACCGCCGGCATCGAGTGGTGCTCCGCGACCCAGAACCGGCGGTAGCCCAGCGCGTCGGCGCGCTGCGCGAGGACGGTCGAGTCGGCGAGGGCCTGCGCGCTGGTGCGCCCCGTCCCGACCGGGGACAGGTCGAGGACGGACAGGGGGACGGCGGTGGTCTGCGGGTCGGTGCTCACACCAGGGCCAACGCGGCGGGCCGGGAGGTGCTTCCCGGCTCCGCCGCGTCGCGGGTCACACGCCGGGCCGCGGGCCCGGGCCGGTGGTCACGGGCCGGTGGTCACGGGTACAGGCCGCGCAGCTGGTGCGCCTCGGCGACCCGGCGGACCCCGATGACGAGCGCCGCGTCCCGCAGGGTGATCCCGTCGGCGCGGGCCCGCTGGGCGACGGCGGCGTACGCGGACCGCATCCGGTGCTCGAGGCGGTCCTCGATCTCCCGCTCGGTCCACCAGTAGGCCTGGTTGGCCTGCACCCACTCGAAGTACGACACGACCACGCCGCCCGCGTTGGCGAGGATGTCCGGCACGACGGTGATCCCGCGCTCGGCGAGCACCCGGTCGCCGGCGCTGGTGGTGGGGCCGTTCGCGCCCTCGACGACCCAGCGGGCCTTGACGGTGCGGGCGGTGTCCTCGTCGAGCACGTCCTCGACGGCGGCGGGGATCAGGACGTCGACGTCGAGCGCCAGCAGGGCGTCGTTGTCGATCGGGTCGGCGCCGGCGAAGTCCACGACGGACCCGGTCTCGGCGACGTGCGCGAGCAGCGCGGCGACGTCGAGCCCGCCGGGTGCGTGCACGCCGCCGTACTGGTCGCTGACGGCGACGACGCGGGCGCCGCCCTCGGCGAGGAACCGTGCGGCGTGCGAGCCGACCTTGCCGAACCCCTGGACGGCGGCGGTCACCTCGGCGAGCTCGGTGCCGGCGTCGGCGAGCGCGGCGGCCGTGGCGTGCACGACGCCGCGGGAGGTCGCGGTGGCGCGGCCGAGGGAGCCGCCGACGGCGAGCGGCTTGCCCGTGACGACGGCGGGGATGGTGTACCCGGAGTTCACCGAGTAGGTGTCCATCACCCAGCTCATCGTCTGCTCGGTGGTGCCGACGTCGGGCGCCATGATGTCCCGCTCCGGGCCGATGATCGGCATCACCTCGGAGGTGTACCGCCGGGTGACCCGCTCGAGCTCCGCGGGGGAGTAGCCCCGCGGGTCGATCGCCACGCCTCCCTTCGCGCCGCCGTAGGGCAGCTCGACGACCGCGCACTTCCACGTCATCCACATCGCCAGGGCGCGCACCTCGTCGATGTCCACGCCCGGGGCGTACCGCAGGCCGCCCTTGCCGGGACCGCGGGAGATGTTGTGCTGCACCCGGTAGCCGGCGTGCAGCTCGACCCGCCCGTCGTCCCGGCGCAGCGGGACCGCGACGTGCAGCTCGCGGCGCGGGGTGGCGAGCATCTGGTGCAGGCCCTCGTCGTAGCCGAGCAGCTCGACGGCCGACGACAGCTGGGCGAGGGCGGTGGTCAGGGGGCCGGTGGGGGTCCCGGTGGGGTCCGGCTCGTGCGCGGTCATGCAGGCGCCTCCTGGGCATCTGGTCCGCCGGCCCGGGCGCGGCCTCGTCGCCGCCCCCACGGGTGAGCCGCCGGGTCGGGGCCACTGTGCCACACCGGCACCGGCCGCTCAGGACGTGCGGCCGGGCCCGTACTCGAAGTGCCAGTACTCCGCGTACGGCTGGCCCTGCCGGACCCGCGCGGGGGCGTACCAGCCGTAGGTCGGGCCGTTCGCGACCAGCCAGTCGTACCGGGCGGTGCCGAACCCGTAGGTGCCGGGCCACTCCTGGACGTCGAGCGCGGTGCCCAGGCCGTGCGACGACGTGCCCGGTGCGGCGGCGAGCCCGCCGAACGCGGCCTTCATCGCGACCTGGTCGTCGTAGGACCGGTAGGTCAGGTCGAGGTCGAGCGGCGCGCCGAACGCGGCGGTGAACGCGTCGTTCAGCGCCGTGAGCGCGTCGGCGGCGTCGCACCGCAGGTACTGGGCGAACCCGAGCTGGTCGGTGCCCCACGGGACCCGGCACATCGCCGACATCGGCATGTGGCCGTTCGAGCCGTCGCCGTCGGCGGTGGGCACGGACGTCACCCACAGGACGTTCCCCGCCGCGTCGACGGGGCGGCCGTCGCGGTAGCCGGCGATGCCGGGGGCGCCGGCGGTCCCGGAGGAGCCGGGCTTCGCCGCGGCGTCGCGGGCGGCCTGGGCCTGCGCGGCGGCCTCGGCGGCGGCCTGCTCCTCGGCGACGCGTGCGGCCTCGGCCTCGGCGGCGGCCTGCGCGACGGCGGCCTCGGCCGCTGCCTGCTCGCGTGCCGCCCGGGCGGTGTCGGACGAGCGCAGCGACGCGTCCAGGAGCGCCGCGCGCCCGCGGTCGGTCAGGAACGCGTCCTCCTGCGCGGCCAGCTCGGCCTGCAGCCCGAGGGCCACGGCGGTGCGCTCGGCCTCGGCGGCCCGCTCCCGACCCGCGTGCAGCTGGACGCCGGCGACCGCCACGGCGGCGACGAGCAGGGCGCTGGTGGCCGACGCGACCACGACGCGGGCGCGCCCGGCCCCGCGGCCCTCGCCGCCCTGCCGCCGCCCGCCCTGCTCCCGCCCACCCTGCTGCCGCCCGCCTTGCCGCCGCCCACGCTCCGCCACCCGCCGGGCGCGACGGCCGGGCGGGGCGGCGGGTGCGGGTGCCGGGTCGGTCACGCGCCGCCCAGGCCGTCGATCCGCGCGACCTCGTCGGCGGTCAGCGTCAGGTCCAGCGCGGCGAGGTTGTGCTCGATCCGCTCGCGGCTGGTCGACTTCGGGATGACGACGACCTCGTGCGCGAGGTGCCACGCCAGGACGACCTGGCGGGTGCTGGCGTCGTGCGCGGCGGCGACCTCGGTGAGCACCGGGTGGTCGAGGTCGGTGCGCTTGAACGCGCTGTACCCCTCGATCCGGACGCCGCGGGCCTCGTGCTCGGCGACCAGCGCGGCGTCCCAGTCGGTCGGGCTCCACGGGATCTGGTTCACGGCGGGGGCCTCGCCGGTCGCGGCGATCAGCTCGTCGATCTGCGCCACCGAGTAGTTCGAGACGCCGATCGACCGGACCAGGCCCTCGTCACGGGCGGCGATGAGCTGCTCCCACGTCGCGGGCGTCGCCTGCTTGTGCGGCGGCCAGTGGATCAGCCACAGGTCCAGGTGGTCGGTGCCGAGGTGCGCGAGCGACTCCATCAGCGTCTGGCGCTCGCGGCCCGCGTGGTCCGGCGGGAGCTTGGTGGTGACGAACACGGCGTCCCGGTCGATGCCGACGGCGGCGAGCGCGCGGCCGACCTCGGCCTCGTTGCCGTACCCGGTGGCGGTGTCGACGTGCGTGTAGCCGAGCTCGAGGGCGGCGATGACGGCGCGTTCGGCGTCGGTGCCCTCGGACTGCCAGGTGCCGAGGCCGAGCAGCGGCATCGCGCCGCCGGGGAGCTGGACGGTGGGGGTCCGACGGTCAGCTGTCATGGCTCCATCGTGTCCCAGGCCGCCGGACGCGGCCACGGCAGCGGGTCGGCGGCGGGCGCCACGGGGGTCGGGGCGGTGCGCGCGGCGCGGCGGAACTGGGCCGGGGTCTCGCCGGTCAGCCGCCCGAACGTCCGCGTGAACGACGCCTGGTCGTAGAACCCGGCGGCGGCCGCGACCTCGGCCAGCGGCAGGTCCCCGCCGCCGAGCAGCGCCGCGGCGTGGTCGACCCGCGCCCGCAGCACGTACTGCTGGGGCGACAGCGCGTACACCCGGCGCACCCGGCGGTCGAGCGTGGACGTCGAGCATCCCGCGGCCGCGGCGAGCTCCGCGACCGTCGGCGGCGTCGCGAGCCTGGCCTGCACGAACGCCGCGACGCGGGACAGCGCGGCCACGGTCGCGGCGTCGGCGTCGCCCGCGCGCAGGGCCTGGGAGATGCTCACCAGCCCGACCACGGCGCCCGCGTCGTCCCGGACCGGGACCTTGGACGACAGGTACCACCCGGGCGGACCGCCGGGCCGGCGGATCAGCTCGAGCTTCCCGGTGCATCGAGCGCCCGTCCGCGAGCACGTCGCGGTCCTGGGCGTCGTACCGCTCCGCGAGGTGCGGCTCGAACAGCTCGCTCGCGGTGCGCCCGACCACCGCCCGCCGCGACCGCTCGGGGGTGCGGCGCACGAACGCCTCGTTGACGACGACGTACCGGCCGGTGACGTCCTTGGCGCAGAACATCGTGCCGGTCAGGTCGTCGCACAGGCGCAGCAGCGCCGGGGTGAGGGCGCGCAGCAGCGCACCGGCCTCCGGGGAGGCGGCGGTCGTGAGCGGTGGACGGCGTGCCATGTCGCAGGCAGCGTAGGCGGTGCGGATGACGCGCACGTGTCACGGATCCGGGGCCGTGGCCCGCGTGATCGGTGCAAGACGCGCCCCGGCCCGCCAGGGAAGGATCCCGCCATGACGACGACCGACCCCGCGGCCCCCGCCGCGCACCCCGGCAGCCCCGCGCCGGCCCCTCAGCCCGCCGCTGTGCCCGCCGGTCCCGACGCCGACCTCACCGCCGCCGCCGTGCACCTGGCCCGCCGCTGGATGTCGGCCACCGCCGCCGACGAGACCCCGGCCGAGCGCCGCGCCACGGGCCGGCTCGCCGCGCTGGTCGCCGACCCGGCGGGCCTCGAGCTCGCGGTGCGGTTCGTCGACCGGGTGGCCCGCCCGCAGGACGTGCGGGTCGCCGCCGCGGAGCTCGCGGACCTGGGCGACCGGGCCGCGGACGCCGCCGGGTTCCTCGGCGCCGTCGACCGCGTGCTGCTGGGGGTGGGCGCCCGCGTCGCCCCGGTGCTGCCCTCGGCGGTCGTCCCCGCGGCCCGGATCCGGCTGCGTCAGCTCGTCGGCCACCTCGTCGCGGACGCCGGCCCCGGGCTGGCGGGCCACATCGCCCGCGCGCGCCGCGACGGGTTCCGGCTCAACCTCAACCTGCTGGGCGAGGCCGTGCTCGGGGAGGACGAGGCGAACCGGCGGCTGCAGCGCGTCGCCGAGCTGGTCGCGCGCCCCGACGTGGACTACGTGTCGGTCAAGGTGTCCGCGGTCGCCAGCCAGCTGTCCACCTGGGACACCGAGGGCAGCGTCCGGCGCGTCGTGCAGCGGCTGCGCCCCCTGTACCGGGCCGCCGCGGAGTCCGGCACGTTCGTCAACCTCGACATGGAGGAGTACCGCGACCTCGCGCTGACCGTCCGGGTGTTCGACGAGCTCGTCTCCGACCCTGCCGTCCGGCACCACGAGCTCGGCATCGTGCTCCAGGCGTACCTGCCCGACACCTCCGCCGCGCTCGAGGAGATCACCGCGATCGCCCGCCGCCGGGTCGCGGCCGGCGGTGCCCGGCTCAAGGTCCGCCTGGTCAAGGGCGCGAACCTCGCGATGGAGCAGGTCGAGGCCGAGCTGCACGACTGGGAGCAGGCGCCGTACGCCGACAAGCCCGAGGTCGACGCGCACTACGTCCGGCTCGTGCGCCGGGCCCTCGACCCCGACCGCACCGGCGCCCTGCGGGTCGGCGTCGCCAGCCACAACCTGTTCCACGTCGCGTACGCGCACCTGCTCGCGGAGGCGCGCGGCGTGACCGAGGCGCTCGACGTCGAGATGCTGCAGGGCATGGCGCCGGCGCAGGCCCGCGCCGTGCAGCGCGAGGTCGGCCAGGTGCTCCTGTACACGCCGGTCGTCGCGAAGCAGGACTTCGACGTCGCGATCTCCTACCTGGTGCGCCGGCTGGAGGAGAACTCCGCCCACCAGAACTTCCTGCACGCGCTGTTCGCCGAGGGCGAGGTGCCCGACCCCGACCGCGGGATCGGCGGGCAGGAGCGCGCGTTCCTCGCCTCGGTGCACGACGCCGAGGCCGTGCCCACCGAGCGTCGCCGGCTGCCGCGGGCCGAGTCCGTGCACGAGGTGCTGCCCGGCGCGTTCCGCAACGCCGCCGACACCGACCCGGCCGTCGCCGAGTCCCGGGCCTGGGCCGCGGGGCTCGTGGCGCACGACGTCGAGCCGCCCGCCGGGGCCGTCGAGGTCGCCACCACCGCCGAGGTCGACGCCGTCGTGGCCCGCGCCGCCGCCGCCGCGCCCGTGTGGTCCGCCCGGACCCCCGCCGAGCGCGCCGAGGTGCTGCGCCGCGCCGCGGACGCGCTCGAGGCCGCCCGCGGCGACCTGGTCGCGACGATGGTGCACGAGGGCGGCAAGACCGTCGCCGAGGCCGACCCCGAGGTCAGCGAGGCCGTGGACTTCGCCCGGTACTACGCCGACCGCGCCGAGGACCTCGCGGACGGCCGCGTCGCCGGCGCCCGGTTCACGCCGCACGGCGTCACCGTCGTCACCCCGCCGTGGAACTTCCCGGTCGCGATCCCGGTCGGCTCGACGCTCGCGGCGCTCGCGGCCGGGTCGCCGGTGCTGGTCAAGCCCGCGCCCCAGACCCCGCGGTGCGTCCGGGTGGCGATGGCCGCCGTCCAGGGCGCGCTCGACGCGGCCGGCGTCACCGAGCCGGCGCTCCAGGTCGTGCTGTCGCCCGAGGGCGAGGTCGGCCGGCGCCTCGTGACGCACCCCGACGTCGCGCGGGTGCTGCTGACCGGCTCGTTGGAGACCGCGCAGCTGTTCGCCGGCTGGCGGCCCGACCTCGACGTGCTCGCGGAGACGTCGGGCAAGAACGCGCTGGTCATCACCCCGTCCGCCGACGTCGACCTCGCCGTCGCGGACCTGGTGCGGTCGGCGTTCGGGCACGCGGGGCAGAAGTGCTCGGCGGCGTCGCTGGCGATCCTCGTCGGCTCGGCCGGGACGTCCGACCGGCTGCGCCGGCAGCTCGCGGACGCGGTCACCTCGCTGCGGGTCGGCTGGTCGGACGACCTCGGCACCGCGATGGGCCCGCTGGTCGAGCCCGCGTCGGGCAGGCTGCTGCGGGCGCTGACCACGCTGGACGAGGGCGAGGGCTGGCTGGTGCGGCCGCGCCGGCTCGACGACGAGGGCCGGCTGTGGACGCCGGGCGTGAAGCACGGCGTGCGCCCCGGGTCGTGGTTCCACCTGACGGAGTGCTTCGGGCCCGTGCTCGGCGTGATCCGGGTCGACACCCTGGACGAGGCGATCGCGGTGCAGAACCAGGTCGCGCTCGGGCTGACCGGCGGCCTGCACTCGCTGGACGAGGCCGAGATCGCGCACTGGCTCGAGCGGGTCGAGGTGGGCAACGCCTACGTCAACCGGCACATCACGGGGGCGGTCGTGCAGCGCCAGCCGTTCGGTGGCTGGAAGGCGTCCGTCGTCGGACCCGGCGCCAAGGCCGGCGGCCCGTCCTACGTCGCGCAGCTCGGCACCTGGGCGGACGACGACGACGTGGCCGCGCTGGACGACGACGCGTGGCTCGCGTGGGCGCAGCGCGACGACGCCCGGGTGTGGCAGGACGAGCTCGGCGTCGACCGCGACCCCACCGGCCTGGCCGCGGAGGAGAACACGCTGCGGCACCGCCCCGTGCCGCACCTGACCGTGCGGGTCGGCGCCGACGCCCGGGACCGCGACCTGGCGCGCGTGCTCGGCGCCGCCCGGACCGTCGGGGTGCCGGTCACCGTCAGCCGGGCCGCGGACGAGCCGGACGACGCGTTCGCCGCCCGGGTGGTCGCGGGCGAGGTCACCGGGCGGGTCCGCGTGGTCGGCACCGCCCCCGGCCTGCGCGCCGCGGCGGTCCTGCGCACCGGCGAGGTCACCGTCCTGGACGCCCCGGTCGTCGCGAGCGCCCGACGCGAGCTGATGACGGTCGTCCGCGAGCAGGCGGTCAGCCGCACCCGGCACCGCTTCGGCCACATCGACCGCACCCGCTGACCGCACCCGCTGACCGCACCCGCGGCCCGCTGACCGCGGCCGCCAGGGCGCATCCGACGCCACGAGGGCGTACTCCACGGAGTACGCCCTCGTGGTGTCTCGTGCGCCCTCGCGGGGCGGGAAACGCGCGGGGTGGGTCAGGCGGAGCCGCGGACGACGAGCTCCGGCTCGAAGATGTGCGGGTCGCGGCGCGGCTCGCGGCCCTGGAGCTGGGCGACCAGCTCCTCGCCGGCGGCGCGGGCCATCGCGATGACCGGCTGGGTCACCGTCGTGAGGTTCGGCTTCGTGGTGGTGGCCAGGCCAGAGTTGTCGTAGCCGACGACCGCGACGTCCCCGGGCACGTCCCGACCCAGCTCGGCGAGCACGGGCAGCGCACCCGCGGCCATCAGGTCGGAGGCGATGAACACCGCGTCCAGGTCGGGGTGCCGCTCGAGCAGCTCGCGGACGCCCGCCGCACCGCCGTCGACGGTGAAGTCGCCGTGCACGACGGCGTCGTCGGGCAGACCCGCCTCGGTGAGCGCGGCGCGCCACCCGGCGAGCCGGTCGATGCCCGCGGACATGTCCGCGGGCCCGGTGATCGTGCCGATCCGCCGCCGGCCGAGGCCGATCAGGTGCTCCGTGGCGAGGCGCCCGCCGCGCACGTTGTCGGTGTCGACCACGGCCGCCGTCTCGCCGCCGGCCAGCGGGCGGCCGATGAACACGGTCGGGAGCCCCGAGCCCTGCAGGGCGCGGTCGATGGAGTCGTCCCGGTGGTGGGACACGACGATCGCGCCGTCGACGTGCCCGGCGCGCAGGTAGCGGGCGGTCCGCTCGGACTCGCCGGGCCGCGCGATGATGAGCAGCAGCTGCAGGTCGGACTGCGCGAGCGGGGTGGATACGCCGTTGAGCACGCCCGCGAAGAACGGGTCGGACAGCACGCGCTCGTCGGGCTCGGGCACCACGAGGGCGACGGACTCGGTGCGCCGGGTCACCAGGGACCGCGCGGCGCGGTTCGGCGTGTAGCCGAGCTCGGCGACCGCGGCGGCGACGGACTCCATCGCCTCGGGGGACACGCGCAGGCCGCCGTTGATCGCGCGGGACGCGGTGGACCGCGAGACGCCGGCGCGCTCGGCGACCTGCTCGAGGGTGGGCGCGGTCGTCGACGGGACAGTCTGGTCGATCACGGTGGATCGCCCCCTTGCTGGGATGACGGGTGGCCGGGCGGGGGCACGGGCCCACGGCTCGCCGCTGGTGCGCGGGGACCCGGGTCCGGGCCCCCGCGCGGAAGCGTAACGGTCAGCCCTTGACGGCCCCGGCCATGATGCCGGCGACGAGCTGGCGACCGGCGACCAGGAACAGCAGGAGCAGCGGGATGATCGACAGGACGACGCCCGCCATGATCAGCGGCAGGTCCTGGAAGAACCCGGCCTGCAGCAGCTTCAGCGCCACCGGCAGCGTGGGGTTCTGGGTGCCGAGGACGATCGACGGCCAGAAGAAGTTCGTCCACGACGTGATGAAGGTGAACAGCGCGAGCATCGCGGCGGCGGGCCGGGCGGCCGGCAGCGCGACCGACCAGAACGTCCGGAACATCGACGCGCCGTCCACGCGGGCGGCCTCGATGAGCTCGTAGGGGAGCGCGGAGTCGAGGTACTGGGTCATCCAGAACACGCCGAACGCGGTGACCAGCGCCGGCAGGATCACCGCCAGCAGGTTGCCGGTGAGGCCGAGCTGGCGCATCACGATGTAGAGCGGCACGACGCCGAGCTGGGTCGGCACGGCCATCGTCGCGATGACGAACACCAGCAGCGGGCCGCGGCCCTTGAACCGCAGCTTGGAGAACGAGTACCCGGCGAGCGTGGAGAAGAACACCACGGACGCGCTGGTCACCAGCGCCACGACCAGCGAGTTGCCGGTGGCACGCACCAGGTCGATGTCGGCGTCGAACACGCGCTGCAGGTTGTCGAGGAAGTGCCCGCCCGGCAGGAACGCCGGGATCGGGTTCTGCGCGACCTCCGCGGACGTCGAGGACGCCAGCTGGAACGTGAAGTACAGCGGGTACGCGGAGATCAGCACGAACGCGCCGAGGACCAGGTAGGTCACCCAGCCCGGACGCCGGTCGGCGCCGCCGCCGTTGCCGCCGCGGCCGCGCTTGCGGGCCGCCGCGCGCGCCGCGCCCTTGCCGGCGGTCTGCTCGATGACGGGGATGGACGGGGCGCTCATCGGGGATCCACCTCGATCGGGGCCGCGGCGGTGACCGCGGCGTCGGACGTCTGCTTGACGCGCCGGGTGAGCTCGCGGCCGTTGCGGCGCGTCTGCCTCCGGGCGGCCTTGGCGGAGCGGCTCATGTCGTCCGCCGACGCGATCCGTCGCGTCAGCCAGTTGTTGAGCAGCGCGAACAGGATGATGATCAGGAACAGCAGCCAGGCGACCGCCGCCGCGCGTCCGAGCTGCTGCTTGTTCCAGCCGAGCTCGTACAGGTAGAGCGTGACGGTCTTCCACTGGCCGTTGGAGCCGCCGAGGCCGGTCGCGTCGTACATGCGCGGCTCGTCGAAGATCTGCAGGCCGCCGATGGTCGACGTCAGGATCACGAAGATCATCGTGGGCCGGACCATCGGGACGGTGATGGAGAAGAACTGCCGCAGCCGGTTGGCGCCGTCGAGCGTGGCGGCCTCGTACAGGTCGCGGGGGATCGCCTGCATCGCGGCCAGCAGGATCAGCGCGTTGTAGCCGGTCCAGCGGAAGTTCACCATCGAGGAGATGGCGAGGTGCGACGCGAGCGCGTCCTTGTGCCAGCCGATCGGGTCGATGCCGATGTGGCCGAGGATCGTGTTGATCATGCCGGAGCCGTCGGCGAACATCTGCGAGAACACCAGGCCGACGGCCACGGGGGCGACGACGTAGGGGAGCAGGACGCCCATCCGCCAGAACGTCTTGGCCCGCAGGTTCGCGTCCAGCATCGCGGCGATCACGAGGGCGGCGACGACCTGGGGGACGGTCGACAGCAGGAAGATGCTCAGCGTGTTGCGCAGCGCCTTCCAGAAGAAGGTCTGGCCGAGCACGAAGGTGAAGTTGTCGAACCCGACGAACTCGCCCTTGCCGCCGATGAGGCTCCACTCGTGCAGCGAGACCCAGCCGGTGTAGAGCAGCGGGAACAGGCCGACGACGGCGAACAGCAGGAAGAACGGCGAGATGTACAGGTAGGGCGAGACCTTCACGTCCCAGCGGCCCAGCGTCTGCCGGAAGCCGATCTTGCGGGGTGGGCGGTCGTCACCGCTGCGCGGTGCCGCGCCCACCGGGGGCGCCGTCTGGGTGGCCATCGTGTTCCTTCGTGCGGGGTGGGACTGCGGGGTCGAGCGGGCGCGCGACGGGCCGCGCGCGACGGGCCGGGCCGCCGGGGTGTCCCGACGGCCCGGCCCGGAGGGTCAGCCGATCGCGGCGACCGCGTCCTCGAAGCCCTTCCAGGACTCGTCGGGCGTCATCGACTTGTCGACGTCGACGCGGTTGAAGGCGTCGGACAGGCCGTTGCGGACGGTGAAGTAGTTCTCGCCCTTGAACGGCTGGGTCGAGATGCCCGCGGAGCGGTCCGTGTAGATCGCGCCGGTGGGGGCGTTGTTGAAGAACTCGCGGGTCATGCCCTGGAAGCTCGTCCGACTTCTGCGCGTCGATCTGGCTCGGGAAGTTGCCGTTCACCGCGAACGCCTTGAGCTGCTGCTCGGGGGCGGTCAGCCAGTCGGCGAGCGCCTTGGCCTCCTCCGGGTGCTCCGACATCGTCGGGACGGTCAGGAACGAGCCGCCCCAGTTGCCGCCGCCGCCGGGGAAGACGTTGGCGATGTCCCAGCCCTCGACGCCGGCCGCGTTGCCCTCGATGTTGCCGAGGAACCAGGCCGGGGCGAGCGCGACCGCGAAGCCGTTGCTCTGGAAGGCGTTGGTCCAGTCGGTCTCCCACTGCTTGAGACCGGCGGACTGGTTGCCGTGCGACAGGATCGTGTCGTAGATGTCGCGGATCTCGGGGTTGTCGAGCGCGATGATCTCGCCGGAGTCGGGGTCCTCGAAGGGCACCTCGACCTGGTTGATCATGCCCTGGGCGATCGCGTCGGCCGAGTCGAAGAACGCCGGGCCGGTGCCCGCGGCCATGAACTGGTCGCCGACGGCGAAGAAGTCGTCCCAGGTGGCGTCGTCGCCGCCGAAGAGGTCGGCGACCGCCTCGCGGTCCGTCGGCAGGCCGGCGGCGGCGAACAGGTCGGCGCGGTAGGCGATGGCCTCGGGGCCGATGTCGGTGGGGTAGCCGAGCAGCGCGCCGTCCTGCGACGTCGCCTGGTCCAGGGTCCACTGGTTCCAGCGACCGTCGACGGAGTCGCTGGTCAGGTCCACGAACTGGTCCGAGTACTGGATGATCTGCGGCATCCAGTCGACCTCGGCGCCCACGACGTCCGCGAGGCCCGAGCCGGCGCCGAGCGCCGTCTGGAACTGCTCCTTGGCGTCGTCGGACTTGCCGAACTTGTTGTGCTCGATCGTGATGTTCGGGTGCTCCTCCTCGTACTGCTTGAGGAGGTCCTCGTAGCCGAACTGGTTGAACGTCGAGATGGTCAGCGTGACCTTCCCGCCGTCATCGCCGGCGGCGTCGTCCGACGACCCGCCGCCGCACGCCGTGGCGAGCAGGGCCACGCCCGTCGCTCCGGCCACGGCCACCCACGTCTTGCGCGTGCTCCTGCGCACCTTGACTCCCTCGTCATCCGGCGGCGTCATCGCCGCGTCCGTTGTGGCGCCGTCGCTGGCGCCTGGAGCGCCATCGCTGGCGCCTGGAGCGCCATCGCTGGCGCCGATCGTGAGAGCGTTCCCAACACCAGGTGCGGGAGCGCTTCCACGCCCATGACCTGACCCTCGCGGGCGGAGGGGAGGGGTGTCAAGCCACGGGTCGCCCGAACGGGTGTGGAAACGCTTCCACGGGTGCATCCGCGCAGGTCAGCGACCTGACGGGGTGAGTCGCGTTACGGAATCGTTACGCGTCCGCTCAGGC
The DNA here is from genome assembly GCF_056868065.1 of Cellulomonas sp. KU4C. NCBI lineage: Bacteria > Bacillati > Actinomycetota > Actinomycetes > Micrococcales > Cellulomonadaceae > Cellulomonas > Cellulomonas sp. KU4C. The sequence continues at coordinate 2,107,784 of NZ_CP200322.1, forward strand.
GCGGGAGGTGCCGGCGACCCAGTCGCGGGCGACGGCCTCCTCGGCCTGCAGCGCACCACGCACCGCGCCGGCCGCGGCCTCCTCGACGGCCGCGCCGAACAGCGGCACGTTCGCCCGCAGGTCGCCGTCGTACGTGATCCGCGACCCGTCGCCGTCACCGCTCAGCACCACCGTGCCGGTCAGGCGCACCGGCGCGCCGGCGATCTCCACCGCGACCGTGCCCGTGCGCGAGCCGTCCGGCGTGGCAGGCTCCCACGCCTCCACCTGGCGCACCTCCAGGCGCGACCCGACGAACGCCCGCGCCTGCGGCGGGATCTGGTCGGTCGGCAGCGACCGGCGGGTGGTCACCGTGAACGAGCCGTCCTCGCCCGGCGCGACGTCGACCGCCAGCTCCTCGGCGCCGCTCGCGCGCACCTTCGCGGCGACGTACGCGGGGTCGGCCAGCATCGCCCCGGTCGTCCGGGGGTCGGCGGGGACGGAGAGGGTGACCTGCAGGTGCACGACGGGTCCTTCCAGGAGCGCGGGACGCGGGGGTGCGGGGTGCTGAGGCGACATTATCCGCCGGGTGACCGCGGCGCGTGCGCAGGCGGGCGGCGGGCGTGGCGTGGCGGCGCGGGTGACGCGTGGACGCCCCGCGCCCGGGCCCGGCGGTGGTGTCTACGCTGGGACGGTGTCCACCCTGAGCGAGCTCGTGCAGCGCCACTCCGACCTCGACGCCGCGGACCTCGAGTGGTTGCACCTGCTGGTCGGCGACTGGCAGGTCATCTCCGACCTCGCGTTCGCCGACCTGGTGCTGTGGCTGCCGGTCGCGGAGGGCGACTTCGTCGCGGTCGCCCAGTGCCGACCCAGCACCGGCGCCACGGTGCACTACGACGACGTCGTCGGCTCCCGCGCACCCGACGGCCAGCGCCCGCAGCTCGCACGCTCGCTCAGCGAGGTGAAGTCGCTGCGGTCGCGCGAGCCCCGCTGGTTCGGCTCCTACGCCGTGCGGGAGGAGGCCGTCCCCGTCGTGCGCGACGGCCGGGCCATCGCCGTCATCGCCCGGCAGACCAACCTCGGCGGCGCGCGGACCCCCAGCCGCCTCGAGCTCAACTACGTCGAGGCCGCGGACGACCTGATGGCGATGATCGCGCGCGGCGAGTTCCCGCTGCCCAACGCCGCCACCGGCCCCCGGCGGGGCGCACCCCGGGTCGGCGACGGCCTGGTGCGGCTCAACTCCGAGGGCGAGGTGCTCTACGCCAGCCCCAACGCCCTGTCCTGCTTCCACCGGCTCGGCGCGATGGACGACCTCGTGGGCCGGTCGCTGGTCGAGGTGGTCGCCGACCTGGTCGAGCAGAAGTCCACCGTCGACGAGTCGATGCCCCTGGTGCTCATGGGCCGCGCGCCGTGGCGGACCGACATCGAGGCGCACGGCGTCGCGCTGTCCCTGCGTGCCGTCCCGCTCACCGAGGACCACGAGCGGATCGGCGCCGTGCTGCTGTGCCGCGACGTGTCCGAGCTCCGGCGTCGCGAGCGGGAGCTCATCACCAAGGACGCGACGATCCGCGAGATCCACCACCGCGTGAAGAACAACCTGCAGACCGTCGCGGCGCTGCTGCGGCTGCAGGCCCGGCGCATCAAGGTCCCCGAGGCCCGGGCCGCCCTCGAGGAGGCCATGCGCCGCGTCGCCACCATCGCGCTGGTGCACGAGACCCTGTCGCAGACCCTCGACGAGACCGTGGTGTTCGACGACCTGGTCGGCCGGTCCCTGCGGCTCGCCGCCGACGTCGCCTCCGCCGGCAACAGCGTCCGCACCGTCGTGCGCGGCACCTTCGGGCCGGTCTCCGCCGAGGACGCCACGGCCCTCGCGCTGGTGCTCACCGAGCTGGTGACCAACGCCGTCGAGCACGGCCTGGCGGGCCGGGAGTCCGGGACCGTCGAGGTCACCGCCGACCGCGTCGACGACGAGGTCACGGTCATCGTCGCCGACGACGGCGCGGGCATCCCCGCCGACGCGGGCGCGGGCACCGGGCTCGGCACCCAGATCGTCTCGACCCTCGTCACCAACGAGCTGCGCGGGTCCATCGCGTGGTCGGCCCGCGAGGGCGGCGGCACCCAGGTCGAGCTCCGCGCCACCCTGCGCACCCCGAACCACGCGAACACGGTCGCGTAGCGCGGCGACGCCGCGCACCCGCACCCGCGCTCTCCCGGCCCCGCGCCGCCCCGCGCCCGCGCCGCGCCGCCGAGATGACACCGCCCGCCTGCGTCGCCACCCGCGCGCCCAGGCGGGCACTGCCATCTCGGCGTCGGCGTCGGCGTCGGTCTCGGCGTCGGGAGGCGCGTGGCGGCGAGAGGTCACGACACGCGGGTGGTCCGGGGCGGGCGCCGGCGTGTCGTGACCTCTCGTCGCCCGGGCCCCGGGGGAGCGGGTGGGTGGGACCGGGCGAGCGCCCGCACCGCCGAGATGACACCGCCCGCCTGCGTCGCCACCCGCGCGCACAGGCGGGCGCTGCCATCTCGGCGTCGGCGTCGGGAGGTGCGTGGCGGCGAGAGGTCACGACACGCGGGTGGTCCGGGGTGGACGCTCGCGTGTCGTGACCTCTCGTCGCCCGAGCCCGGGGGAGCGGGCGCGCGGGAGCGGCCCGGGGTGGACGCGACGACGCCCGCCTGCCCCGGAAGGGGCGGCGGGCGTCGGCGGCGGGTGCGCGGCGGGTGGTCAGCCGGCGCGGCGCTGGCGGGCGGTGCGGCGCTTGAGGGCGCGGCGCTCGTCCTCGGACAGGCCGCCCCAGACGCCGGCGTCCTGACCGGACTCGAGGGCCCACTTGAGGCACGTGTCGACGACGTCGCAGCGACGGCACACGGCCTTCGCCTCCTCGATCTGCAGCAGGGCCGGGCCCGTGTTGCCGATCGGGAAGAACAGCTCCGGGTCCTCGGTCAGGCACGCTGCGCGGTGGCGCCAATCCATCGAAAACACTCCTCAGCACGGGGGCATGCCACTCACCAGGGGGCTGGGTGGCGTGGGGGCGCAGAAGCACACGTCGACGCAAGGGATTCGCGGGGGCGTGAGCGTCGGCGCTCGGGATTCGAACTGCTGAGTACAAGATTCACATGGGCGCAGACGGCGCACAAGGGGTTACGCGGAGGTTTCTCGCGCGTAACGACTGAGGCGTCGGTCACACCTGTGGGGATCCTGGACGCCTCGGCCGCAGGCTACTCCGGTCGGCGCTCCCGGCGCCAATTCCACCCGCACGCTGGGACGAAGGTCCCGACGGCGGAGGGCCCCGGCGCGCTGACCTGCGGCGACGTCGAGACCGTCGAACCCCGGGAGACGGGGCGTGGCGGGACCGGCGCCGCTAGGGTCGCGACGTGACCGCCACGCCCCCGCCCGCCCCGCTCCCGCCCCGGCCCGCGCGCCCCCCGGTCCCGGTCCGCGTGCTCACCGCGCTGGTGCTCGCCCAAGCCGCGGCGCTGCTCGTCGCGGCGGTGGCCTGCGTGGTCGCGCTGGTCCGCGGGACCGACCTGCCGGGGCCGGTCGTGTTCCTCGCGGTCCTCGCGGCCGGGATGGGCGCGCTGCTCGGCGGCGCGGGCCGCGCCCTGCTCCAGGGCCACCGCTGGGGCCGCGCACCGGTGATGACGGTCCAGATCCTGCTGGTGGTGCTCGCGATCGGCTGGCTGGGCGTCGAGGTGGCGCCCTGGTCGGTCGGGGTCCTCGTGCTCGCCCTCGTCACCGGCGGGCTGCTGCTCGTGCCCGCGGTGGTGGGCTGGACGTTCGGCACGCCGGGGGAGCGCCGCGACGGCGAGGCCGACCGCGGCTAGGTGAACGGCGGGTGGACGACGGCGGGGCCGCCCGGTCCACGACCGGACGACCCCGCGCGGGTCGGACGCCGTCGGGCGCCCGGGCCGCTCAGTCCACGGCGAGCGCCGCGACCGGCGGGGTGCGCGCCGCGCTGCGGCCCGGGAGCACCGACGCCAGCACCCCGGCGACCAGTGCGACCAGCAGCACCGCGGCGAGGTCCCGCCACGGGACCCGGAGCTGCACGTCCGACAGGGACGCGAGCACCGAGGCGGAGCCCAGCCAGCCGTAGGCCAGCCCGAGCAGGACGCCGACCACCGCGCCGACCCCGGCGATCAGGGCGCCCTCGACCGCCATCGACGCCCGCAGCTGCCGCCGGGTCAGACCGAGCGCGCGCAGCGTCGCGGACTCACGGCGGCGCTCGATGACCGACAGGCTGAGGGTGTTGGTCACGCCGATCAGGGCGATGACGACCGCGACCGCGAGCAGCCCGACGACCACGGCCAGCATCACGTCGATCGTCCGCTGGTAGAGCGCGCGCTCGACCGCCGCGCCGGAGATGTCGAGCACCGAGTCCAGCGTGAGGTCCTGGACGCCCTGGACCACGCGCCCGGAGGCGTCGATGTCGGCGACCCGGACCCACGCCGTCGACGGCGTGCCGGCGGAGCCGATCGCGTCGAGCGTGCCGGGCGTCACCAGCACCGACCAGTCGTCCAGGTCGCTGACGACCACCCGCAGGTCGGTGCTCGCGGCGCCGGGCTCCGCCTGGCCGGTGAGCGCGTCCCCGAGGGCGAGCGAGAGGGTGTCGCCGTCGCTCAGGTGGAAGTACGAGGCCATGCTCGACGGCACGACCACGGTGGCGTCCGTGACCGCCTCGACGAGGTCGGGGTCGCGGAGCACGTCGGCGGCCTGGTCGGGGCTGACGGCGACGGCCGTCGCGGTCTCCCCGGCGTCCCCGATCGCCACGGTGGCGGTCGGCAGGACGGCGACGTCTGACACGCCCGCGACCTCGCGCAGCCGGTCGGCGGTGCCGGCGGGCAGCGGCTCGATCACGGTGCGACCCTCGGCGTCGACGGAGGTCGGTGCCGAGACCTGCAGGTCCACCGGGAACCGGGCGTCGAGCTCGCCGTCGAGGGTGGCACGGGAGGTGACGGCGCCGGTGCTCATCATCGTCACCAGGGTGACGCCGATCAGCAGCGCGGTGCTGGTCGCGGCCGTGCGGGCCGGGTTGCGTCCGGTGTTGGCGGCGGCCAGCCGGGCCGGCACCCCGGTGCGGCCGACGAGCCCGCCGGTGGCGGCCACGACCTTCGGCATCCAGAACACGGCGCTGACGAGCACGCCGACGAACGACGCCGCACCGCCGAGGAACGCGACGCCGAGGGCGAGCGCCGGGTCGACGGTCCGGGACAGGACGACCCCGGCGGCCAGCAGCACCGCGCCGCCGACGACGGCGAGCAGGCTCAGCACCAGCCGGACCCGACCGGCCCCGCTGCCGAGCGCCGGCGCGTCGGCAGGGCGCAGGGCCGCGACCGGGGCGACGCGGGTGGCGACGCGGGCGGGCGTCAGTGCCGCCAGGACGGTGACCACGGTGCCGACCAGCAGCGGCGCGAGCACGCTCGCGACGGTGGGCCGCACGACCGCGGGGACCGGGAACGGCAGGTCCGCGCCCCGCATCGCGAGGAGCGCGAGCTGGACCAGGAGCGTGCCGAGCAGCGCACCGGCGGCGGACGCGACCGCGCCGAGGATCGTCGCCTCGAGCAGGACCGACCGCCGGACCTGGGACCGCACCGCGCCCACGCAGCGCAGCAGCGCGAGCATGCGGGTGCGCTGGGCGACCAGCACCTGGAACGTGTTGGCGATCACGAGGCCGGCGACGACCATCGCGACGGCGGCGAACGCCAGGACCACCAGGAGGATGGCGCTGGTGCCGTCGCCGGAGATCGCGCGCTCGGCCGCGGCGTCGCGGGTGAGCACCAGCGGCTCGCCCGCGCCCGTCGCGAGGACGCCGCGCACGGCGTCCTGCACGACCGCGGTGTCGGCGCCCGGCTCCAGGGCGATCAGCACCTGGTTGGTGCCGGCGACCTCGAGCGGCTGGGCCTCGGGGCCGCGGCCCCAGCCGGACCAGCGCAGCACCGCCTCGGTCGTGGACATGCCCACGCCGTCGTACTGGGCCCACGCGGCCGTGGGGTCCGTGGTCAGCGCGACGACCGTGACGGCCTGGTCGCGCTCCAGGACGGTCGCCCCGTCGTCCTTCTCGTCGGGGGTGCGCTGCCACTCGTTGTAGGACACCGTGACGCGGTCGCCGAGCGCGACGCCGAGCCGCTCGGCGGAGCGCTCCGGCAGCGCGATCTCGTCGTCGCCGGCGGGCAGCTCGCCCGCGGTGACCTGCTGGGTGTCGAAGGCGTCGTCGCTCGGCACGGGGACGAAGGTCTGCGTGATCTGCTTGTCGCCCGCGGTGAGGTGCACGTACGGGACGATCACGCGGGGATCCGCGCCGGCGACGCCGGGCTGGGACCGCACCGCGTCCATCGTCGCGTCGGTGAGCGCCTGCGGGGAGCTGCCGATCAGGTCGGCGGTCCCGTACGACGCCGTGATGGAGTCGTAGGAGATCCGCCGCATCACGTCACCGGCGAGCAGCGTCGCCGCGACGAAGGCCGTGCCGATCGCGATCGCGATGCCCGCGGCGGTCAGCCGCCCGAGGCTGCGGCGCATCTGCGCCAGGGTGAGGCGCCACATCAGGCACCTGCCGGGACGTCGGCGACCTCGAGCTGGCGCAGCGCGTCCAGCCCGGCGAGCACGGCCTCGGGCGTCGGGTCGACGATGTCGCCCGCGATCCGGCCGTCGGCGAGCAGCACCACGCGGTCGGCGTAGGCGGCGGCCGTCGGGTCGTGGGTGACCATGATGATCGTGCGGCCCAGCCCGCACCGAGCGGCGCAGGAAGCTCAGCACCTCGGCGCCGGAGCGCGAGTCGAGGTTACCGGTGGGCTCGTCGGCGAACACGACCTCCGGCTTGGCGATCAGGGCGCGGGCGATCGCGACGCGCTGCTGCTGCCCGCCGGACAGCTCGGAGGGCCGGTGCGTGAGGCGCCGGGTGAGCCCGAGCGTGGTCACGAGGGTGTCGAACCAGGCGCGGTCGACGGGGGCGCCGGCGAGCTCCAGCGGCAGCAGGATGTTCTGCTCCGCGGTGAACATCGGCAGCAGGTTGAACGACTGGAACACGAAGCCGACGCGGTCGCGGCGCAGCCGGGTCAGGGCGTCGTCGTCGAGGGTGGTGACGTCGGTGGGGCCGAGGAACGCGGAGCCCGCGGTCGCGGCGTCCAGCCCGGCGAGGACGTGCATCAGCGTGGACTTGCCGGAGCCGGACGGGCCCATGATCGCGGTGAACTCACCGGCCGCGAAGTCGACGTCGACCCCGGCCAGGGCGCGGACCTCGGCCTCGCCGCGCCCGTAGACCTTGGTCAGGCCCCGGGCGCGGACGGCGGCCTGGGCGGCCGGCGCGGCGTGGGCCGGCGGTCCGGCGGGGGGTGCGGCGTGCGGGGCGGGTGCTCCGGCGGGGGTGAACGGGTCCACGGCAGTGCTCCTGGTGATCGGCGTATCCGGTGCCCTCGACGCTACGGAGCGGCGTGGCGCGGTGTCGTCCACCCGGGGCCCGGTCCGGGGGTCATCCCGGGGTACGACCTGGGTCGCACCGGGTCGGGCCCGGGGTCGCAGGAGGTCGGTCCCCGGGTCGCAGGAGGTCAGGCCCCCGGGACGACCAGGCCGGTCTCGTAGGCGACGACGACGGCCTGCACCCGGTCGCGGGCGCCGAGCTTGGCGAGGATCCGCCCGACGTGCGTCTTGACGGTGGCCTCCGCGACGAACAGGTCCGACCCGATCTCGGTGTTCGACCGGCCGCGGGCCATCAGCACCAGCACCTCCCGCTCGCGCTCGGTGAGCGAGGCGAGCTGCTCCTGCGCCGCGGCGGTCTGGGGCTGCTCGGCGGGCAGCGCGGTGACGAGGTGCTCGAGCAGGCGGCGGGTGCTGGACGGCGCGATCACGGCGTCGCCGCGGTGCACGGTGCGGATGGCCTCCAGCATGTCCTCCGGCGGCGCGTCCTTGAGGAGGAACCCGCTGGCGCCGGCGCGGATCGCGGACAGCACGTACTCGTCGAGGTCGAACGTCGTCAGCACGATGATCCGGGGCGCGGGGTGCTCGGGGGTGCCGGCGGCGACGATCCGCTCGGTGGCGGCCAGCCCGTCGAGCCCGGGCATCCGGACGTCCATCAGCACGACGTCGACCGGACCGAGCACCTGGGCCTGCGCGGTCGTCGGGGTGAGGGCCTGCACGGCCTGCACGCCGTCGCCGGCCTCCAGGACGACGGACAGGTCGGGCTGGGAGTCGATGACGAGCCGGAAACCCGCCCGCACGAGCTGCTGGTCGTCCACCACGCCGACGCGGATCGTCTCGGTCATGCGGGCCAGCCTAGGGCTGCGCCGCAGGTGCCGGCGCCGCCGCGTCCAGCTCGGGGGCTCCCGGGGGCAGCGGCAGCTCGACCCGGACCCGGAACCCGCCGCCCGGACGCGGCGCCGCGGTGAGGGCCCCGCCGACCATCGCGGCCCGCTCGCGCATGCCGAGCAGGCCGTGCCCGGCGCCGTCGGAGTCGGCGGCGGCGCCGCGCCCGTCGTCGTCGACCTGGAGCACCAGGGCGGACGGCTGCCACTGCACCAGCACGGTGACGGCCGGGGCGGGTCCGGCGTGCTTGAGCACGTTGGTCAGCGCCTCCTGGCAGATCCGGTAGACGGTCAGGCCGATGCCCGGCGGCAGCCGGCGCGCGGTGCCCATCCGGACCAGCGACACCCGGGCGCCGGACCCGCGCACCTGCTCCACGAGCGACTCGAGGTCCTGCTCCGCGGGCTGCGGCGTGTAGGGCGTCGCCCCGGTGCCGGGCGCCGCACCACCGGCGGCCGGGTCGCGCAGCACGCCGAGCAGCCGGCGCATGTCCGCCAGGGCGGCGCGGCCGGTCTCGCCGATCGTGGTGAGCGCCCGGGTGGCCGCGTCGGGGTCGGCCGCGGCCGCGTAGCGCCCGCCGTCGGCCTGCGCGACCACCACGGACAGGGAGTGGGCGACGATGTCGTGCATCTCCCGGGCGATGCGGGTGCGCTCGGCCGCCGTGGCGATCTGGGCCTGCTGGTCGCGCTCGACCTCGAGCCGCTCGGCCCGGTCGCGCAGGGTGGTGATCATCTCGCGGCGGGACCGGCGCATCAGCCCGAACGCCCAGGCCGCGACCGCGCAGGCGCAGCAGAACACCCACAGCGCCATCATCGTCGCGGCGAGCTCGGGGGCGTTGCGGTACCCGACCGTGGCCATCAGGGCCACCGACATCACCAGGGCGCCGACCACGGCCGACGCGATCGCGGTCCAGTGCGCCCAGCGCGGGCCGTGCACCGTGACGGAGTACAGGGCGACCAGCACCGCCAGGTCGGCGGGCATCAGCGTCGGCATCCCGAGCAGGATGTGCAGCAGCCCGGCCGCGTAGACGGCGATGACGGAGGCGACCGGGTTCCGGCGGCGCCAGGCCAGCGGCAGCCAGACCAGCGCCGACAGCACCACCCCCGCGACCGGGGTCCGGTCCCAGCCGGTCGCCACACCGGCGCCGAGCGGGATCATGACCAGCCCGGTGAGCACCGTGACGGTCGCGTCGATCCCGAGCTGGTGCCGCTCCTCCCAGGTCTGCAGCCGTTCCCACCACGTCATCGGGCCAGCGTAGGTCGGGCCTCGGGGCCGTCGCGTGCCCCCGCAGGCGGACCGGGCCGGCGCCGACGTCGTCCTACGGGCGGAGCGCGACGGCGGGCGGACCCGCCACGCGGCCCGAGGAGGCCGCCTGAGGACGACCCGACCGGACTGTGACCCGGTTGTGCCGTGTGCCAGACCGTTCCGTGACCTAACATGGCGCCATGACCCAGGTGCTGCTGGCCGAGGACGACCCCGCGATCGCCGAGCCGCTGGCCCGCGCGCTGGGCCGCGAGGGCTACGACGTGCGCGTCCAGGGCACCGGTCAGGGTGCCATCGACCGGGCCAGCGAGGCCGACCTCGTGGTCCTGGACCTCGGGCTGCCGGACATGGACGGCCTCGACGTCGCCCGCGCGATCCGCAACCAGGGCCTCACCACGCCGGTGCTGGTGCTGACGGCCCGGGCGGACGAGGTCGACCTGGTCGTCGGCCTCGACGCCGGCGCCGACGACTACGTGACCAAGCCGTTCCGCCTGGCCGAGCTGCTCGCCCGCGTCCGGGCGCTGCTGCGGCGCACCGGTGGCGACGCCCCCGACGAGGACGAGCTGCGCAGCCAGGACGTGCGCGTCGACGTCGCCGCGCACCGCGCGTTCCAGGCCGACCGCGAGCTGCACCTGACCGCCAAGGAGTTCGACCTGCTCCGCGTGCTGGTCGGCGCCGCGGGCACGGTCGTCGCCCGCGAGACCCTCATGCGCGAGGTCTGGGGCTCCGACCCCACCGGCTCGACGAAGACGCTCGACATGCACGTGTCCTGGCTGCGCCGCAAGCTCGGCGACGACGCGAGCGCCCCGCGGTACATCAGCACGGTGCGTGGCATGGGCTTCCGGTTCGAGTCCGGCGAGGGCACCCGGGGCTGACCCGTGCGCCGCCGCGTCCTCCAGGCCACCATCGCGGCCGTCACGGTCGCGGTCCTCCTGCTCGGCTTCCCCCTCGCGTTCCTCGGCGCCCAGTACGTCCGGGACAACGAGATCGGGGCGCTCGAGACGCGCGCGTCCGACCTGGCGCGCCAGATCGACAGCCGCGACCAGGAGAACCAGCCGCTGTCCGACCGCGTCCTCGAGCCCTACGTGGAGCGCGGGGGCGGCATCGCCGTCAGCGTGTTCGTCGTCACCGCCGACGGCGCCCGGTACCAGGCGGGACCCGAGGTCCCGGACCGCACGGTGACGATCACCGACGTGTCCTCGAACGGCACGCGCATCACGATGTACGCGTCGTGGTGGGAGGTGTTCCTCGCCAGCGCGCAGATCATGGGGCTCGTCGTGGTCGCCGCGGTCGTGGCGTTCGCCGCGGGCATCTCGATGGCGATCTGGCAGGCGAACCGCCTCGCGGCGCCGCTGGTCTACCTCGCGGCGTCCGCGGAGCAGCTGGGCTCCGGCCAGGTGCGCCCGCAGCTCGAGGCGTCCGGGGTCGAGGAGATCGACCTCGTCGCCGCCGAGCTGGCCCGCAGCGCCGACCGGATGGCCGGGCGGCTCGCTGCCGAGCGGCAGTTCGCGTCCGACGCGTCCCACCAGCTCCGCACGCCGCTCACGGCGCTCACGATGCGGCTGGAGGAGATCATGCTCGCCTCCGACGACGAGGCGATCCGCGAGGAGGCCCGGATCTCGCTGGAGCAGGTCGAGCGGCTGGTGACGGTCGTCGACGACCTGCTGACCCGGTCCCGGCGTGCGCAGGGCGGCACCACCGAGGCGATCCGGCTGGTCGACGTGGTGCACCAGCAGGAGGAGGAGTGGCGGCCGACCTTCGAGGCCGCGGGACGCCACCTCGTCATCGAGGTCGACCCCGCGGCGCAGGTGCTGGCCACGCCCGGCGCGCTCGCGCAGGTGCTCGCGACGCTGATCGAGAACTCGCTGCGGCACGGCGGCGGCACGACCACGGTGCGGTCCCGGCCGGGGGCGTCCCGCGCTGTCGTGGTCGAGGTCGCCGACGAGGGCGACGGCGTGCCCGACGACCTGGCGCCGCGGATCTTCGAGCGCGAGGTGACCTCCGGCCAGGGCACCGGCCTGGGGCTGGCGCTCGCCCGCGACCTCGCGTCCGCGGACGGCGCGCGGCTCGAGCTCGCGCAGCGCCGGCCCGCGGTGTTCGCGCTGTTCCTCACCGGCGTGCCCGCGGCGATGGCGCCCGACGTGGTGCTGCCGCGCGGGTCGGTCATCTCGCCGCGCAGCGAGCGGCAGCGCCGGCGGCGGTGACGGCACGTCGCGGGCTCGTCCGCCGCGGGTGGTGCGGTGCCCGTCCCGACGTGCGTAGGTTCGCCCTCGGGGATCCCACGAGGAGCGGGCGGGTGGCGCGGTGGAGGAACGACGGCAGGACGCGGGTGCGGACGACGTCGACGCGCTGACCGCGCGGGTCGCGGCGCTGGAGGCCGAGAACGCCCGGCTGCGCGCGTCCCACGCCGCGCAACCGGCTCCCGGCGACCCGCAGCGCCGCCGTCCCGGCCGGTCGGCGGCGGTGGTCGCCCTGCTGGTCGTCGCAGGCCTGCTCGCCCCGGTCGCGGTGGTCGCGACCTGGGCGCGGGACCTGCTGACCGACACCGACCGGTACCTCGCCACCGTCGGGCCGCTCGCGCGGGACCCGCAGATCCGGTCCGCCGTCACCGAGCGGGTCACCGCGGCGGTGGTCGACGCGGTCGACGTGCCCGGGCTGGCCGCCGACGCCACCGGGGCGGTCACCGGGCTCGGGCTGCCGCCGCGGGTCGCGGGCGCGGTCGACGCGTTGCAGGGGCCGCTCGTGACCGCCGTGACGGGGTTCGTCCGGCAGACCGTCGCCCGGGTCGTCGACTCCGACGGGTTCGCCACGGTGTGGGACGGGGCGAACCGCGCGGTGCACGCCCAGCTCGCCGCGGCCCTGAGCGGGGACCCGGACGCGCTGGCGACGATCGGCGCGGACGGGACGCTCACCGTGGACCTCACCGACGTGGTCGTGGCGGTCCGTGCCGCGCTGTCCGACGCGGGGTTCACCGTCGTCGACCGGCTGCCGACCATCGGCGCGAGCTTCCCGCTGCTGACCAGCGCCGACCTCGTCCGGGCGCAGGGCGCGTACCGGCTGCTGGACGTGCTCGGGGCGTGGCTGGTCTGGGTCGTGCTCGGGCTGCTGGTCGCGGCGGTGCTGGCGGCGCGGCACCGGTCCCGCGCCGTCGTGGCGGCCGGGCTGGCACTCGCCGGGGGGATGCTGCTGCTCGGGGTCGCGCTGACGGCCGGGCGGCAGCTCTACGCCCGGGCGCTGCCCCCGACGGTGCAGCGGCCCGACGCCGCGGTGGCCGTCTACGACCAGGTCGTCACGCTGCTGCGCGTCACGCTGCGCACGGGGCTGGTGCTCGGGCTGCTGGTGGCGGCGGTCGCGTTCGTCGCCGGCGGCAGCGCGCCCGCCCGGGCGCTGCGGGCGTCCTGGTCCCGCGCCGCGGCCGGGCTCGCCGCGGCGGGCGACCGGCGGGGCGTGGGCACCGGCAGGGCCGGGGTGTGGCTCGCCGAGCAGCGCACGACCGTGCGGGTCGTGGTCGCGGGCGCCGCCGCGGTGGCGCTGGTGCTGCCCGACCACCTGACGCCGGGGTACGTCGCCGGGGTCGCGGTCGTGGCGGTGGCCGTGCTGGCGGTCGCGGGGCTGGCGGCGCGGCCGGGGTCGCCGCCACGACCGGGCGGGCGTCCGCCCGGGTGAGCGGGGGACGCGGTCAGGCGTCGTCGGCCGGGTGCGGCCGGGGGTGCGGCACCTCGTGGGAGCGGGCCTCGTGCGTGCGGGCCTCGTGCGTGCGGGCCTCGTGCCCGACGTCCGCGAGGGCGACGGGCAGCGCCGACGTGCCGGTGAACACGAACATCTTGTAGCCCGCGTACCGCGCGATGGTGCCGAGCCCGATGCCCACCACGTTGGCGACGTTGTCCGCGAACGGGCCCTGCTGGCCCAGCACGTAGTGCGAGAACGCCAGCGTGCCGATCGTGATGCCGGAGCCGAGGACGTTGATCAGGGCGAACAGCACGAGCTCCGCCCGTGCCGGTGGGTCCGCTGGTCCGCGAAGGTCCAGTGCCGGCTGCCGAGCCAGGACACGAGCGTCGCCAGGACGACCGCGATCACCCGCGCGGTGAGCGGCTTGTCGTGCAGCACGGCGACCGGTCCGAACCGCAGCAGGTTGTACGTGCCGAGGTCCACGACGAACGCCACGCTGCCCACCGAGCCGAACCGGGCGAGCTCGAGCAGCCGGGCGCGCAGGGCGTCGCTCAGCAGTCCGGGACGGGCCTCGGGGGCGGGTCCCGGTGCGGCCGTGAGGCCGGGCGCACCGGAGGAAGTCACCGCCCCACGGTATCTCCCCGCACTGGGTGGGTGCTGTGCGGGAGGTCCCGGGACGGACCGGCGCAGCGAGGTCGGCGGCGCGGCCGGGTAGGCTCACCGGTCGTGGCAGCACCCGTGGTGGCAGTGGTCGGTGGTGGGCAGCTCGCCCGCATGATGGCGCCCGCGGCGACCGCGCTCGGCGTGCACCTGCGGGTCCTGGTGGAGGACGCGGTGTCGTCGGCCGCCCAGGTCGTCGTGGACGCCCCCGTGGGCGTGGCGTCGGACCCGGTCGCGGTGGAGCGGCTGGTGGTGGGCGCGGACGCGCTGACCTTCGAGCACGAGCACGTGCCGAACGGCCTGCTCACCGAGCTCGAGGACCGCGGCGTCGCGGTGCGCCCCGGCCCGGACGCGCTCGTGCACGCGCAGGACAAGATCGTGATGCGCACGCGGCTGACCGCGCTCGGCGTGCCGTGCCCGCGCTGGGCGCCGCTGGCGACCGCCGACGACCTGACGGCGTTCCTCGCGGCCGGTGACGGCACGGCCGTGGTGAAGACGGCGCGCGGCGGCTACGACGGCAAGGGCGTGCGGGTCGTGCGGTCGGTCGACGAGGTCGCGGACTGGTTCGATGCCGCCACCGCCGGCACCGGGGCCCCGCTGCTCGCCGAGGAGCGCGTCCCGTTCACCCGCGAGCTCGCGGTCCTGGTCGCGCGGACGCCGTCGGGCGAGGTCCGGACCTGGCCGGTCGTGGAGTCCGTGCAGCGCGACGGCGTCTGCTCCGAGGTGGTCGCGCCCGCACCCGACCTCGACCCGCGCACCGCCGCGACCGCCGAGGGGATCGCCCGCGAGGTCGCCGGGGGGTTGGGCGTCACCGGCGTGCTGGCCGTCGAGCTGTTCGAGGTCGCGGACCCCGATGGCGGGGCGCCGCGCGTGCTGGTGAACGAGCTCGCGATGCGCCCGCACAACTCGGGCCACTGGACGATCGACGGCTCCGTGACGAGCCAGTTCGAGCAGCACCTGCGCGCCGTGCTCGACCTGCCCCTCGGCGGGACCGCGGCGCGGGCGCCGTGGACGGTGATGGCGAACGTGCTCGGCAGCACCCGCGCGGCGCTGACCGACGGGCTCGCCGAGGTCGCGGCGCTCGACCCGGACGCCAAGGTCCACCTGTACGGCAAGGGCGTGCGGCCGGGCCGCAAGCTCGGGCACGTCACGGTGTCCGGCACGGACCTCGACGACGTGCGCCGCCGGGCCGTGGCCGCCGCGGCCGTGCTGCGCGGCGAGGCACCCGCCCCCGCCTGACCCCCCGCTCCACCACCAGCACCCGGAGGTACGCATGTCCCCGCTCGTCGGCATCGTCATGGGCTCGGACTCGGACTGGCCCGTCATGGAGGCCGCCGCGCAGGCGCTGGCCGAGTTCGACGTGCCGGTCGAGGTGGACGTCGTCTCCGCGCACCGGCAGCCGGACAAGATGGTCGAGTACGGCCGCACCGCCGCCGACCGCGGGCTGCGCGTGATCGTCGCCGGCGCCGGGGGAGCGGCCCACCTGCCGGGGATGCTCGCCGCCGTCACCCCGCTGCCGGTGATCGGCGTCCCGGTGCCGCTCGCGCGCCTGGACGGGCTCGACTCCCTGCTCTCGATCGTGCAGATGCCCGCCGGCGTCCCGGTCGCGACGGTGTCGATCGGCGGCGCGCGGAACGCCGGCCTGCTGGCCGCCCGGATCCTCGGCTCGGGCACGGACGAGACCGCCCGGCGGGTCGCCGCGCAGATGCTGACGTTCCAGGACGGGCTCCGCGAGCAGGCCGACGCGAAGGGCGAGCGGCTGCGCGCCCAGCACGGCGGCGGGCGCCGGCAGGGCGTGGGCTTCGGGTCCTGAGGACCCCGCGCCGGGTACGCGCCGGGTACGCGCCGGGCTCGTGAAGGTCTCGTCGAGGACCGTGCGGTGGCCCGGATCTCGACGGGCGGCCCCGGCGGGTCCGACCTACCGTCGAGCGGGTGACGACCACCGCGCCGCCCCGGCAGCTCCCCGACGCGACCACCACGCAGCCCCCCGCCCGGACCCCCGCACCGGCGCGCGCGCCGCGCCTGGCGGCCCTCGACGGCCTGCGGTTCCTCGCCGCCGTCGGGGTCGTGGCGTACCACTTCACCACGCGGGAGACGACCGCCTGGGGCCGTGATCTCGCGGAGGTCGCACCCGCGGTGTCGTCCTGGGCCGTCTACGCCTCGCTCGGGCCGAGCTGTTCTTCGTGATCAGCGGGTTCGTCATCCTGATGACCGCGTGGGGGCGGTCCGTCCCGGACATCGTCGGCTCGCGGGTGGGCCGGCTCTACCCGGCGTACTGGGTGGGTGTGCTGGCGACGGGCGCGCTGCTGCTGCTGGTCTGGCCGGGCAAGGAGATCACCGGCGGCCAGGTGCTGGTCAACCTCACGCTGCTGCAGAGCCTCGTGGACGTCGGGCACGTGGACGGCGTGTACTGGACGCTCTGGGTGGAGCTGCGGTTCTACCTGCTGATCACCCTGTTCGCGGCGTTCGGCATCACCCGTGCGCGGGTGCTGTGGTTCGCGGCGCTGTGGCCCGCTGCGGCGATGCTGGCGCGCACCCTCGGCTGGTCCGACGCGGTGACGTGGCTGGTCGCCCCGTACGCGCCGCTGTTCGCCGCCGGGATGGCGCTCTACGTGATCCACCGGACCGGGCACGCCCTGGTCCCGTGGCTGCTCGTCGGCGTGAACGCCGCCGTCGCGACCGCCGCCCTGGTGCCTGCGCGGATGGGCTCGCTCGGCGCCAACTCGGTCGTGCCGCCGCAGCCGGTCCTGCTCGGGGTGTGCCTGGTGGCGTGCGTGGGCCTCGTCGCCCTGGTGTCGCTGACGCCGCTCGCGCGGTGGCGGTGGTCCGGGCTGACCGCGGTCGGCGCGCTGACCTACCCGCTGTACCTCACGCACGAGTACTGGGGGCTGTGGGCCATCCACCTGCTGCACGACCGGGTGCCGGTGTGGGCGGCGCTCGGCGCGGCCGTGGCGTTCTCGGTGGCGCTGGCCTGGCTGGTGCACCGGTGCGTGGAGCGGCCGTTCGGCCCGCTGTTGCGCCGTGCCACCACCCGCGCGTGCGAGCGCGTGCGGGACGGGGTCGTCGCCGTGTGGGACCAGGCGGTCGCGGTGCAGGAGCGCCGCCTGCGGGCCGACCGGGCGTCGGCGTACGACCGCGGCTCGTCGGGGGCGCCGACCCGCTCCGCCGCCGCCCGCTGACCGCGACCGGCCAGGCGCTCGGCAGCGCACCCGCCGCCCGCCGGGACGTCCGTCAGGGGGCGGGGACGCCGCCGTACACGCCAGGGGCGAGGGTGCCGTCCGCGATCGAGGAGAAGAACGTCGGCGTCTGGTCCGGGTCGAGCCGGACGGTGGAGCCCGCGCCGCCGGGGCGGTAGTCGAGGTCGGAGATCGGCGGGGTGCCGGTGATGCCGCCGGGCCCGGTCGCGGACCGGAACGCCAGCGCGAGGCGCCCGAGGTCCACGATGCCGGTCTCGTCGCTGGCGGTGAGCGCCCCGGTGCCGGAGTCGATCAGCGCGACCTGCTTGCCGGGCTGCAGGAGCACGGCGGGGTCGGCGGCCTTCGCGGCGACCGCGCTGATGAGCTGCCGCTGCCGCAGACCGCGGCCGATGTCGCCCGACGGGTCCGCGTACCGCATGCGCGAGAACGCGAGGGCCTGCACCCCGTCGACGGTCTTGCAGCCGGGGGTGTCCCAGATCAGACCGGACTTCGGCTCGTTCACCGGGAACGCGATGCCGGTGCTGCCGTCGAGGCACAGCTCGACCCCGCCGAGCGCGTCCACGATCTCCTCGACGCCGCCGAAGCCGACCTCGACGTAGTGGTCGACCGTCAGGCCGGTGAGCTCCTCGACCGTCTGCACGAGCAGCGGCGCACCGCCCCACGCGAACGCGGCGTTGATCTTGTTCGGGTCGTAGCCCGGGATGTCGACGTAGGCGTCGCGGGGGATCGAGATGAGCGCCGCGGGGCCCGACTCCGGGACGTGCAGCACGAGGATCGTGTCCGTGCGGGCGCCGACCGTCTCGGTGTCCTCGATGACGCCGTCGGCGCGCGAGTCCGACCCGGCGAGCAGGTAGGTCGTGCCCGGCGTGTTCGCGGCACCGGACAGCGCGGCGGTGTGCTGGATCTTGCCGTCCGCCCAGACCAGCAGCCCGACCGGCCAGGCGATGACGAGCAGCAGCACCAGCACGAGCACCGCGGCGACCACGCGGCCCCGGCGTCGGCGGCGCGGCGCGGTGGCCGCCGGACCGGGTGTGCCGGGCGTGCCGGGCGTCCCGGGGGAGGACGGACGGGCGGGCGACCCCGCGCCCGTGGCCCGACGCCCCGGTCCCGTCGGCGCCGACTGCCGGGGCGCGCGCGGACCGGCCGGGTCGGCGGCGGTGCGCGCGGCGGGGGACCCGGTCCGGCCCGGCGCGGGAGAAGCTCGCCCGACCCGCCGCGGGCGAGCCCGTCCGGCCCGCCGCGGGAGAGCCCGCGGTCCGACCGGCGACCCGGACCGGGCGCGGGGCGTCCTCGGGCCGGGCGCCCTGCGGCGCGAAGCTGCCCGGCGTCCCGGAACCGGCCTCGGGTGCGGTGGGCCGCCCCTGCTCGCGGGGGGTCGACGGCCGGGCGACGGGCGGCGTCACCGCGGGGCGCGCCGTCGACGACCGGGCCGGTGCGCTGGGTCTGGTCGGCCGTGCGGGCGGGGTCGAGCGCCGGTCCGGTGCCGCGCCGGTCGGCGGTGTGCCCACCGGCGTGGCGCCGTCGGGGGACGGCCGGCGGCTCCCGGTCGCGGGGGAGAAGCTGGGCGGCGTCCCCCGGGACGGGTCCCGCGGGTTCTGGTCCTCGGCGCGCGCCACGGTCAGCAGACCGCGGTGACGTCGCCGGCGGAGAACGCCTCCTTGCCGGCCTCACGGGTCTGGGTGGGGGCGGGGGCCGCGGGCGCCTCGGTGGCGGTCTGGCCGGGGGCGGGCGCCGACGCGCCGGGGTCCGGGGTGCCGGGGTCGGTGGTGCCCCCGCCGGCGGCGGCGTCCGGGTCCTGGCTGGTGCCGGTGAGCATCGGCTGGTCGGACGCCACGTTCGCCCAGATGGTGTCGGCCTCGGAGGTCCACACCACCCGGTTCGGGTCGCTCGGCGCGGTCGCGAACGGGATCGTCATGAAGGAGATGTTCCCAGCCGGGGTGCTGCGCAGGCTGTAGGCGAGGCCGGCCATGTCGGTGATCGAGCTGAACCCGCTGTCGATGGACAGCGACTCCGTCGCGGAGTCCAGGAACCGGATCAGCTGCGTGATGTCGGTGAGCATGTTCTTGCCGAGCACCTCGCGCACCACGCCCGCGAGCAGCTCCTGCTGACGACCGAGCCGGTTGGTGTCGGAGCCGTCGCCGACACCGACGCCCGTGCGCGCGCGGGCGAACGCCAGGGCCTGGGTGCCGTCGAGCGTCTGCTGGCCGGCGGACAGGGACAGGCCGGCCTTGGGGGCGACCATGTCGTTGGGCACGCACATCGGGACGCCACCGACCGCGTCGACCATCTTGGTGAACCCGGCGAAGTCCACGACCACGAAGTGGTGGATCGGCACGCCGGTGTTCTCCATGACCGTGTTGACCGTGCAGGCGGCGGCCGAGGCGATGTCGCCGCCGCGGTCGGCACCGAGCGCGAACGCGGAGTTGAACATCGCGCTGCGCTGCGGGCTGGTCGTCGAGCCGTCGGACATGGTGCAGGTCGGGATCCGCACGAGGGAGTCGCGGGGGATCGAGATGAGCTCGACCCGGGTCCGGTCCGCGGAGATGTGGGCCACGATCGTCGTGTCCGACCGCATGCCGTCGACGTGGCCGCCGATGGCCTCGTTCTCGCCGTCGCGCTCGTCCGATCCCATGAGCAGGATGTTGACGGGCTGGCCCGCGTTCGGGTCGTCCGGGTCGGCCGGGCCGGTGGCCGTGACCTCGGGCTCGGGCAGCGCCTGGATGAGGTCGCTCGCGTCGATGGTGTTGATGTTCCCGTTCAGGCGCACGTACAGCGCGGAGGCGCCCGACGCGCCGAAGCAGAGCACCGCGACGGCGGTGAGCGCGACGCCCCGCAGCACGGCGTGCGAGCGACGCGGCCGACCGTGCCGGACGGTGCGGGGGCGTGCGGGAGCAGCGTGGCGGGAGGTCACGAGGACCGAGCATAGGAGCAGCGACCGGGCAGGTGAGGGACCCCGGGGGGTGAGCGCGTGGAGGAATCGTGCAGGCGCCGCTGGTTAGGGTGGCGGGATGACCGTCCTCGTCACCGGTGGTGCCGGCTACATCGGCACGCACGTCGTCCGCCTCCTGCGGGCGACCGGCCGGGACGTCGTGGTGGTCGACGACCTGTCGTCGGGGCGCGCGGAGCGGGTCGCCGGGACCGAGCTGGTGCGCCTCGACGTGGCCGGGCCGGGAGCGGTCCGGGCGCTCGGCGACGTGGTGCGCCGCCGCGGCGTGTCCGCGGTGGTGCACCTCGCGGCGCGCAAGCGCGTGGACGAGTCCGTCGCGCAGCCGCTGCGGTACTACCGCGAGAACATCGAGGGGTTCGCGGCCGTGCTGGCGGCCTGCACGGAGCACGGGGTGCGGTCGGTGGTGTTCTCGTCGTCCGCGGCGGTGTACGGGGACGTCGCGGGTGGCCTGGTCGGCGAGGACGCGCCCACGAGGCCGGTCAACCCGTACGGCCGGTCGAAGCTGGTCGGCGAGTGGCTGCTGCGGGACGTCGCGGCCACCGGTGTGCTGCGGGGCACCGCGCTGCGGTACTTCAACGTGGCCGGGGCGGGTTGGCCCGACCTCGGGGACCCGGCGGTGACGAACCTCGTGACGCTCGTGCTCGACGCGGTGCGGCACGGCCGGGCGCCGCGGGTGCTGGGCACGGACTTCCCGACGCCCGACGGGTCCGGGGTGCGGGACTACGTGCACGTGCTGGACCTGGCGCGCGCGCACGTGGCGGCGCTGGACGGCCTGGCGGGCGCGGGCGCCGGCACGGACGCGGGCGCCGCGCCCGCGCCGCCGTTCCGGGCGCTGAACGTCGGCACGGGCGTGGGGACGTCGGTGCTGGCGGTCATCCGGGGGCTGTCCGCGGCGATGGGCGTGCCCGTGGTGCCGGAGCTCGTGGACCGGCGGCCGGGCGACCCCGCGGAGGTGGTGGCGGACCCGCGCGCGATCGAGGCCGCCCTGGGCTGGCGCGCGGTCGAGCCGCTGGACGCCACGCTGGCCAGCGCGTGGGCGGCGTGGCAGCACGCGCACGGCGGCGAGGGCACCGGGGCCTGACCGCTCGCACGCGACGGGGCCCGCCGCACCTGCCGGTGCGACGGGCCCCGTCGGTCGTGCGGGCCGCGGGTCAGCGGCCGAGCTGGGCGTACTTCGCCTCGGTCGCGTCCTTCTGCGGCCGCCACCACGCCTCGTTGGCCTGGTACCACTCGATCGTCGCGGCGAGGCCGTCGCGGAACGTCGTGTAGCGCGGCTCCCAGCCGAGCTCCGTGCGGAGCTTGGTCGCGTCGATCGCGTAGCGCAGGTCGTGACCCGGGCGGTCGCTCACGAGGTCGTACGCGTCGGACGGCTGGCCGGTGAGCTCGAGGATCAGCTCGACGACGGTCTTGTTGTTCTCCTCGCCGTCGGCGCCGATCAGGTAGGTCTCGCCGAGGCGGCCCTTCGTGATGATGTCCCAGACCGCGCTGTTGTGGTCCTCGACGTGGATCCAGTCGCGGACGTTCTCGCCCGTGCCGTAGAGCTTGGGGCGGATGCCGTCGACGACGTTGGTGATCTGGCGCGGGATGAACTTCTCGACGTGCTGGTACGGCCCGTAGTTGTTCGAGCAGTTCGACAGCGTGGCGCGCACCCCGAACGACCGCGCCCACGCCCGGACCAGGAGGTCCGAGGAGGCCTTGGTCGAGGAGTACGGGCTGGACGGGTTGTACGGGGTGTCCGGCGTGAACTTCGCCGGGTCGTCCAGCTCGAGGTCGCCGTAGACCTCGTCGGTGGAGATGTGGTGGTAGCGCACGTCGTGCCGGCGCACGGCCTCGAGCAGCGTGTAGGTGCCGATGACGTTGGTGTGCACGAACGGCCACGGGTCGTGCAGCGAGTTGTCGTTGTGCGACTCGGCGGCGAAGTGCACGACGACGTCGGCGTTCTTCACGAGGTCGTCGACCAGGTCGTGGTCGGTGATGCTGCCCTTGGCGAAGGTGATCTGCTCCCAGACGGGGGCGAGGCTCTTCTCGTCGCCCGCGTAGGTGAGGGCGTCGAGCACGGTCACCTGGACCTCGGGGTGCTCGCGCACCACCTGGTGGACGAAGTTGGAGCCGATGAACCCGGCTCCGCCGGTGACGAGCATGCGCACGAGAGGACCTCCGTCGGATGGTGAGAGTGACCGAGTCTAGGGGACGGGCTCTCGCTGCTAAGGTCTGGTGTCCGGCCGTCCTGGCCCGGGGGCCGTCCGAGGTCGCCCCGCCGGGGGTCCAGGTCCGCAGGCCCCGCCCGGCACCCGCCGGCGCGTGGGGGCCTCCCTTCGTCAGAGCAGGAGCGTCGGTGTGACGCAGGTCGACTCGGTCCCGGTGCGGGAGGTGCGCCACTCGGCGCCCCTGTGGCGCCAGTGGAACCTGATCTGGAACTTCGCCCAGCGGGACCTCAAGTCCAAGTTCAAGGGCTCCGCCCTGGGCTGGGCGTGGTCGCTGGTCGTGCCCCTGGCGACGCTCGGGGTCTACACCATCGTCTTCTCCGTCGTGTTCCGGGGCAGCCCGCCCGACTTCGGCAACGGCGAGAAGGGCATCTTCGTCATCTGGCTGTTCGCCGGCCTGACCGCGTGGTCGTTCTTCTCCGCCACGGTCAACGGGGGGATCAGCGGGCTGATCGGCACCGGCGCCCTGCTGAAGAAGATCTACTTCCCGGCGTACGCGCCGGTGCTCGGCTCGACCGTCGCCCAGGGCGTGCAGAGCCTCATCGAGCTCGGGCTGTACCTGCTGGTGCTGCTGGTGATCGGCAACGTCGGCGTCAGCTGGCTGCTCGCCCCGGTGGTCGTCGGCCTGCTCGTCGTGTTCAGCGCGTCGGTGGCGACGGCGCTCGCGATCCTCAACGTGCACGTGCGGGACCTCGCGCACCTGGTGTCCGTCGCGCTGCAGCTGCTGTTCTACGCGACGCCGATCATCTACACGCTGGACATCGTCCCGGTGTCGGCGGGCGGCATCCCGATGCGGGCGATCGTCGAGTGGCTGCCCACCGGCCTGTTCGTCGAGATCCTGCGGGACGTCACCTACGGGCTGACCGCCGGGCCGTGGCAGGCGTGGGCCGGCCTGGTCGGCTGGACCGCCCTGGCCCTCGGGCTGGCCGTGCTCGTGAACCGCCGACGGGGCGGCGACCTGGGGGAGGAGCTGTGAGCGTGCGTCCGAACGGTCCCGCGATCCGGGTCGAGGGGCTGTCGAAGTCCTTCAAGCTGCACAAGGAGCGCCGCAACTCGCTCAAGGAGCGCGTGGTGCGCGGGCGCGAGCGCACCGACGGCATGTTCCACGCCCTCAAGGACGTCACGTTCGAGGTGCCCCGCGGCACGACGATCGGGCTCATCGGGCACAACGGCTCGGGCAAGTCGACGCTGCTCAAGGTGCTCGCGGGGGTCTACCGCCCGACCAGCGGCTCCGTGCTGGTCGACGGCCGCGTCTCGGCGCTGCTGGAGCTCGGCGCCGGGTTCCACGGCGAGCTGACCGGCCGCGAGAACATCCACCTGAACGGCTCGATCCTCGGTCTGAGCAAGAAGCAGATCGAGGCGTCGATCGACGACATCATCGAGTTCGCCGGCCTCGGGGAGTTCATCGACTCGCCCGTGAAGATCTACTCCTCCGGCATGTACGTGCGCCTCGGTTTCGCCATCGCGGTGACGCTCGAGCCCGAGATCCTCATCGTCGACGAGATCATCGCGGTCGGCGACGAGGAGTTCCAGCGCAAGTGCTTCGACCACCTGTTCAAGCTGCGCAACCAGGGCACGACGATCGTGCTGGTCACGCACTCGATGGGCCTGGCGGCGGAGCTGTGCGACTCGGCGGTCTGGCTCGACCACGGTGACGTGCGGGCGATCGGCAAGGCGCCCGAGGTCATCGACGCGTACCTCGCGGAGGTCAACGAGCGCGAGGCCGAGGCCCGGCAGGACGACGAGACGGCCGCGGAGACCGCCCCCGGCGTGACGCGCACCGGCTCCGGCGAGATCCAGGTGACCGGCGTCGAGCTGCTGGGCTCCGACGGGGAGCCCGCGCCGATCCTGCTGACCGGTGAGCCGCTGACGGTGCGCGTCGAGTTCACCGCGCGGCAGCGGGTCGAGGACGTCGCGTTCTTCCTCGGGTTCGTGCACGAGAACGGCGTCGGGATCACCGGCACCAACACGCGCATGCACCACCGTGGCGCCGTGTCGCTCGACCCCGGCTCCGGCTACGTGGACTACACGTTCGACGCGCTGCCGCTGCTGCCCGCCAACTGGCGGCTGTCGGTCGCGATCCGCAGCAAGGGCCACACGTACGACCACCTCGACAAGGCCTACCCGCTCGCGGTGCGGGCGTCCGGCGACACCGAGAACGGCGCCGTGCGCATCTCGGGCCGGTGGAGCGACCCGGTCGTCGGCGGGGCGGTCGCCCCGACCACGCCGACCCCCACCACCGTCGGCCCGACCGGCGGGTCGGTGACGCCGTGACGGCGCCGACGACGGGCGCGGGCGCCGACGGCCCGGCCGAGGACCCGCGGGTGACGGAGCTCGAGCGGGAGGTCGCCGCGCTGCGCGACCAGCGCGACCGCGCCTGGATGGAGCTGCAGGCCATGCGCCGCAGCACCTCCTGGCGCGTGACGTGGCCGCTGCGGCGCCTGCGCACGCTGGGGCGGCGCTGAGCGTGCGCGCCGGGACCAGCCGGCCGCGCCGCGCGCTCGACCTGGTCGCCGGCCGGACGCACGTCGAGCGTGCCGGGAGCGACCTGGGCGGCTCCGACCGGGTTGCGGTGCTCGTGCACCACGGCGCCCGCCCGGAGGTGACGCGGTCGTTCCGCGAGCTGGTCGGGGCGTTCGTCGCGCAGGACTACCGCGTGCTCGTCGTGTCGAGCTCGGAGTTCCGCGAGCCCCTGGTCTGGGGCGACGGCGGTCCCGACGGCGCGGTGACGGTGCTGCGCAAGCCCAACATCGGGTACGACTTCGGCTCGTGGGCGGTCGGCCTCGCGACCTACCCGCAGCTGCGGGCCGCCGGCACGGTGGTGCTCGCGAACGACTCGCTGGTGGGGCCGTTCGCCGGTCTCGACGGCGTGCTCGGCCGGCTGCACGCGTCGCCCGCGGACGTGTGGGGGCTCACCGAGACCCTCCAGTTCGCCCGGCACCTGCAGAGCTACTTCGTCGGGTACCGGGGCGGGGTGCTCGCCGACGCGCCCCTGGACTGGTTCTGGCGGAGCGTGCGGCACCACGCCGACAAGCAGGCGATCATCCACCGCAACGAGATCGGGCTGGGGCGGCTGCTCGAGACCGAGGGCTACGCCGTGGACGCGATGTTCGGCGCCGGGCAGGTCGTGCCCGCCGCGGACAACCCGACGATCGCGGGCTGGCGGACGCTGCTCGAGCGCGGGCTGCCGTTCGTGAAGCGGGAGATCGTCCGGTCTCCCGAGCTCGCGCCACGCGGGCAGGAGATCCCGGCGGAGCTGCGTGCCCGGTACGCGGTGGACGTCGAGCAGTGGCTGGACCGATGAGGGTCGAGGTGGCACGAGGCCGCCTCGCAGGAAGGTGTCGTGCATGAGAAGGATCACGCGAGCGGGCCTCGTGGGCCGGGTCAAGCGGCTGCGGATCGCCGTCGGCATCAGGATCGCCGGGACCCGACCTCGGCGGCCCGACACCGGTGCGCCCACGAGCATGGCGTCCTGGCAGCGGCGGCAGCGCGGCCGCCGCACCGGCACCTTCCCGGACGCGTGGCGCGTGCACCCGGCCCTGCCGTTCGAGGGCCCGAGCCGCGTGGCCGTCCTCATGCACGTGCACTTCCCGGAGCTGGTGCCCGAGCTGCTGGGGCAGCTGCGGCACGTGCCGGTGGACGTCGACCTCGTCGTCACGAACTCGTCGGGCACCGTGCTCGACCTCGACACCGCGGCGCTGCCGCAGGTCAAGCACGTCGCCGTGCTCGACGTCGAGAACCACGGGCGCGACGTCCTGCCCACGGTGGGCGTGATCAACGCGGGTCTGCTCGACCCGTACGACCTCGTGCTCAAGATCCACACGAAGCGCAGCGCCTGGCGCGACACCCGTGACGACCTCGCCGGGACCGGCGAGGAGTGGAAGGACGCGTTCCTCACCGCGCTGCTCGACTCCCGGGAGAACGTCGAGGCGATCCTCGACGCGTTCGCCGCGGACCCGGACCTCGGCCTCGTCACGGCCGACGGCAGCCTGCACGGGCCGGAGCACTGGGGCGGGGACGAGGAGATCGTGCGCGACCTCCTGGACCGGATCGGCCTGCCCGTGGACCACGACGGCCTGTGGTTCCCCGGCGGCTCGATGTACTGGATCCGGGGCTTCGTGCTCCAGGGCCTGCGCTCCCTCGCGCTGACGTCGGACGACTTCGCCGCCGAGGCCGGGCAGATCGACGGCACGACGGCGCACGCCGTCGAGCGCCTGGTCGGCATCCTGTCGAAGGAGGCCGGCCTGCGCATCTCCGACCGCAGCTCGCTGCCCGCCGCGCCCACGTCCGTCGCCGGCACGGGCGTCGAGCGGTACGCGACCGGCTCCGAGCCGCCGCGACGCATCCGCCTGGTGCCGTTCTACCTGCCGCAGTTCCACCCGTTCCCCGAGAACGACCGGTGGTGGGGGACCGGGTTCACGGAGTGGGCGAACGTCACTGCCGCGCACCCGGTCTACCCGGGCCACGAGCAGCCGCTGCTGCCGGCCGACTTCGGGTTCTACGACCTGCGGCTCGACGTCGTGCGCGACGCCCAGCAGGACCTCGCGACGACGTACGGCGTCGAGGGCTTCATGTACTACTACTACTGGTTCGCGGGCAAGCGGCTGATGTCGATGCCGGTCGAGAAGCTCGTCGCGGGCTCGACGCCGAAGACGTTCTGCCTGATGTGGGCGAACGAGAACTGGACCCGGCGCTGGGACGGCCGGCAGTCCGACATGCTCATCGGCCAGAACTACGACGAGGTGCCGGCGACGCAGTTCATCGAGGACATCCTCGAGTTCCTGCGCGACCCCCGGTACCTGACGGTCGACGGCCGCAAGGTCGTGTCGGTCTACCGCATCTCCCAGATCCCGGACTACCCGTCGGTGCTCGAGCACTGGCGTGCGCGGGCCCGCGAGGAGGGCCTCGGCGAGCTTGCTGCTGGTGAACGTGGACGTCGCGCGCGAGTTCGACGGGCTCGACCGCGCCGCCGCGACCGCCGGCCTGGACGGCACGCACTGGTTCCCGCCGCACAACGCCAAGTGGGACTGGATCGACTACGGCGACCTCGGGGCGGACGCGGAGTTCCGCGGCAACCTGCTGAGCTACGGCTCGCTGGTGCGCGACGCCGAGAAGCGCCTGGAGCGGCTCGAGCCCGACATCTACCCGGCGGTGATGGTCAACTTCGACAACACCGCCCGGCGGCAGTGGGGCGCCGACATCTGGCACGGCTCGAACCCGTACACGTTCCGCCGCTGGCTGTCCGCGACGGCGCGGGCGGTGCAGAACCGTCCGGTCGAGCAGCGTCTCGTGATGTGCAACGCCTGGAACGAGTGGGCCGAGGGCGCCGTCCTCGAGCCGACGACCCGGCACGGGCACGGGTATCTTGCCGCTGTGCGGGACGTCGTGCGGGGGTGACGGCGTCCCGTCAGCCGCCTGTCCGCACCACCGAGAGCGAGATGCCATGACCAGCACCACCCCCCTGCGGGCCCTGCCGGCCGAGGTCGTCGACGGCGTCCGGGTCCTGCGGGCCGCGACGACGCCGTGGCTCGACGGCTCCGAGGCGGAGCTCTACGACCGGATGGGGTCCGGCCTGCCGCTGGACTCGCTGTCCGACGAGCTGTACGCCACGGCGACGAGCTGGCCCGAGCGCTACCACCTGTCCCCGTCCCGGGCCAACGTGGTCCGGGCGCTCGACCTCCCGGCCGACGCCACCGTGCTCGAGATCGGGGCCGGTTGCGGCGCGATCACGCGGTACCTGGGCGAGACCTGCGCCACCGTCGACGCGCTCGAGCCCACGTTCGAGCGCGCGCGTGTCGCGGCGCGGCGCACGGCGGAGCTGCCGGGCGTCACCGTGCACAACGCCGAGGTCGCCGACCTGCCGGCCGAGCCCGCGTACGACCTGGTGGTCGTGGTCGGCGTGCTCGAGTACGTCGGTGGCGGCGGGCGGGACGAGCGCCCCTACGTCGAGTTCCTCGAGGCGCTCCGGCGCACGCTGCGGCCCGGCGGCCGGCTGGTCCTGGCGATCGAGAACGAGCTCGGCGTGAAGTACCTCGCCGGCGCGCCGGAGGACCACTCCAACCAGGTCTTCCACTCGGTGCAGGGCTACCCGGTCGACGGCCCGGCCCGCACGTTCTCCCGCCGTCGGCTGGCGGAGCTGGCGCGGACCGCGGGCTTCACCGGCACCGAGGTGCTGGGCGCGTTCCCGGACTACAAGCTGACCCGCGCGGTGCTGGCGGAGCGGCTGTACGACCGGGCGCCGGAGCTCGCGGAGGACCTGCCCGACTTCCCGAGCCCGGACTGGACCACGCCGCGCCCCGAGCTGCTCGACGAGGCCGCGCTGTGGGGCGAGCTCGTCGCCGCCGGCACCGGACCGGACTTCGCCAACTCGTTCCTGCTGGTCGCGGGGACCGGGGGCGACCCCGCGCCGCTGTGGCCCGAGGACCGGCTGGCCCGGTACTTCTCCCTGCACCGCCGGCGTGCGCTCCAGGTGCGCAAGACCGTGCACGAGGACGGCGACGACGTCGTGATCACCAGCGAGCGGCTGGGTTCCGGGGCGCAGGACGGCGTGGAGGTGCTTGCGTACTCCGAGCGCTGGCGCACCGGCGAGCCGCTGGCCCGGCTCGCGCTGCGCGACCCGGCGTCCCTCGACGCGCTGGTCGGGTCGTGGGCGGGGCTGCTGCGCGAGCGCGCGGCGGCCAGCGCGCCGACGCAGCCGTTCGACGTCGTCCCCGGGAACGTGCTCCGGAGGGACGACGCCGCGTGGGTCATCGACGACGAGTGGCGGTCGTCCGGCAGCAGCCTGGACGAGGTCGTGCTGCGCGGGGCGCTGCTCCTGGCGCGCGACCTGCTCGCCGAGGCGCCCGCGTCGAGGTGGGGCTGCGAGGACGGCCGGGCGCTGGTGCGCCGGGTGGCCGCGGCGGCCGGACGCGCGGACGTGACGGACGCGGACGTCGAGTCCGCCGTCGAGCGCGAGGCGGTGCTCCAGGCCATCATCGGCGGTGGCGCCCCGGGCACCCCGGTGCACGAGCGGACCCGCGTGCTGCTGGCCGACGAGCTGCGCACGCGGCTCGACGAGCCGGTGGCCGGAGCCGTCCCGGAGCGCGTCTGGGAGGCGGAGGCGCGGCTGCAGCACGAGGCCATCGAGGCACGCGACCTGCTGCTGTGGACCGGCACCCAGCTCGACGAGGCGCGCGCGGAGCAGGACGCCCTGCGGGCGGAGCTCGAGCGGACGACCGCGGCGCTGACGCGTGCGCACGACGACATCCGGCAGATGCGGGCCAACCCCGGGGTGCGGGTGGCGACGGCGGTCGGCAACCGGCTGCGCCGCGGCCGCACCGACTGACCCGACCGGGACGAACCACCACGACTCGGACGTCCGTGCGTGCCCCGACCGGGGGACGCACGGACGTCCGCTACCGTGCACCGGGGGTCGGCCGCCGGAGCCGTCCGGCACGGAGGAACCATGGTCCCGCGCGTCGTCACCGCGCTGCGTCTGCTGCTGCGCACCGTCGGCGGGCTCGCCGCCGCAGGTCTGCTCGTCCTGCTCGGCGGCGCCGCCGCGCAGGCCCAGGACGAGGTGCTGGTCCCGCCCTCGTCCGGCTCGTGGTCGGTCGCCGGCCACGGGTGGGGCCACGGCATCGGCATGTCCCAGTGGGGTGCGCAGGGCGCCGCGCTGAAGGGGCTGAGCGCCGAGCAGATCCTCGACTTCTACTACCCGGGCACCGTCCGCACCGACATCGGGCAGGACTACCCGCTGCGGGTCCGGCTGCTGTCCGCCTCGGGCGGCGCCACGGTCACCGCGGGACCGGTGCCCGGTGCCGCCGTCACCGTCGTCGACGGGGCCTCGGGCGTCCGCGTCACGCTGCCCGTGGGTGCGCGGGCGGTCATCACCCGGTCCGCGGGCTCGTTCACCGTCGACTCGCTCCAGGGCACGAGCCGCACCCCGGTCACCTTCAACGGCGCGCGCACCGTCGCGGGCGCCGTGTGGCTGGACGGCGGCGCGCCCGGTCAGGTCTGGGTGTACCAGCCGTCGGGCGCGGGCTCGCGGTACGTGGGCTCGATCCAGGTCAACGCCACCGGGGCCGGCACCGCCGAGACGATCAACCACGTGCCGATGGAGCAGTACCTGCGGGGCGTCGTCCCGCGCGAGTCCCCGTCCTCCTGGGCGCCGGCCGCGCTCCAGGCGCAGTCCGTCGCGGCGCGCTCGTACGCCCTGAGCGTCCGCGCACCGAGCGGGAGCGCCGACCTGTGCGACACCACCCAGTGCCAGGTGTACTCGGGCTCCGCGTCGGTCACCGCCGCGGGGGTGGTCACCGAGCTGCACGCCGCCGGGACCGACGCCGCCATCGCCGCGACCGCACGCATCGCGCGGTACTACGGCGGCGGGCCGGCCTTCACGCAGTTCTCCTCGACCAACGGCGGGTTCAGCAAGGCAGGCTCGCGCCCCTACCTGGTCGCGCGGCCCGACCCCTACACCGGGACCGCGCCGGGCGACAGCCGCTCCTCCTGGACCGGCACCCTCACCGTGGCGGCCGTCCAGCAGTCCTGCCCGGCGGGCGGCACCCTCCAGCGCCTCACCCTGTCGCGCGACGGCAACGGCGACCTCGGCGGCCGGATCACCCAGGCGCGCCTGGAGTGCTCGACCGGGGTGGCCACCGTCGCGACCCCCGCGTTCGGGCTCTACTCGAGCTGGTGGAAGGCGACGTCCGTCGGCCAGCCGTTCGGCAACCTCGAGGCCGTCGAGGGCACCACCGGCGGGGTCCGGGTCAAGGGCTGGGTCATCGACCCGGACACCACCGGCGCGCTCACCGTCACCGTGCAGTACGGCGGGAGCTCGTTCACCACGGTGGCCCGGCTGCCGCGGCCGGACGTCGGCGCGGCCTACCCCGCCGCGGGGCCGCTGCACGGCTTCGACGTGACGCTGCCGGCCGGGGCCGGGGCGACCACGGTCTGCGTCACCGCGCGGAACGTCGGCCAGGGCAGCGACCTGCCGTTCCCGTGCACGGCGATCACGGTGCCGCCGGGCGGACCGTACGGCTCGCTCGACGCGGCGACGGGCGTGCCCGCGGTGGGCGGCGCGACCGGCCGGGCGACCGTGCGCGGCTGGGCCGTGGACCCCGACGTCCCGACGCAGCCGATCGACGTCGAGGTGGTCGTCGACGGCGCCACCGTCACCCGCGCCACCGCGTCCGAGCAGCGGCCCGACGTGGGCGCCGCGCTGCCGGGCTTCGGCGCCGCCCACGGCTACACCGTCACCGTGCCCGTCGGGGCCGGCCGGCACGAGGTGTGCGTCCGGGCGGTCAACGTCCCCTCGGGCGGCTCGCCGACGCTCGGCTGCTCGTGGGTCACGCCGCCCGGCGGGTCGCCGGTGGGGAACTTCGAGCGTGCGACCGGTGAGAGCGGCGCCGTCCGGGTCTCCGGCTGGGCGCTCGACCCGGACACGGTCGACCCGGTCTACGCCTACGTGACCGTCGGCGGCTCGGGCGGGTACGTGCTCGCGAACGGCACCCGCGCCGACGTGGGCCGCGCGTACCCCGCGTACGGCGACGGCCACGGCTTCTCCGGCACGGTGCCCGCTCCGGAGGGCACGCACGCGGTCTGCGTCACGTTGTCGAACGTGGGGACGGGCGCGCACACGTCGCTGGGCTGCCGCACCGTGACCGTGCCCGGCAGCTCCCCGGCCGGGAACTTCGAGTCGCTGACGGCCGCACCCGGGTCGCTGTCGGTCACCGGGTGGGCCGTGGACCCGGACACCGCCGCGCCGATCTACGTGTGGGCGGGGGTCAGCGGGCCCACGGGCTCGGTCTACAACGGCCCGGTGCGCGCCGCAGCGACCCGCACCGACGTGGGCCGGGCGTACCCGGGGGCCGGTGACGCCCACGGCGTCGCCTGGACGCTGCCCGTGGACGCCGGCAGGTACACCGTGTGCCTCACCGCGGTGAACGTCGGGGCCGGCGCCGACCGCGACCTCGGCTGCCGGGCGGTCGTCGTCCCGGGCGGGTCCCCGGTCGGCAACCTCGAGTCCGTCCGGGCGGTCCCCGGCGGCGTGCAGCTCACCGGGTGGGCGCTCGACCCCGACACGGTGACCCCGCCGTACGTCCTGGTCACCGTGGACGGGGACGGCGGCTACGTCCGCCCCGCCGTCGCGCGCGCCGACATCAGCCGCGTGTTCCCGGGGTACACCGGCGCGTACGGCTTCACCGCGACGATCGCGACCGAGCCGGGCGCCCGGACGGTGTGCGCCACGGCCTCGAACGTCGGGGCCGGGACGCACACCGCGCTGGGGTGCAGCACCGTGGTGGTGCGCGCGGGCTGACGCGCCGTGCGGCTCAGGCGCCCCGCGGCGCCTCGAGCCGCTCGGCCGCGTCCCCCGCGAGGGACGCGGCGCGCACGTGCCGCACGGCCAGCCAGGCCGCCAGGGCGATCAGGACGGCGTAGAGCGCCACCGCGGGCAGGAACCCGAGCGGCGGCGCCCACTCGGGGGTCAGCGTCGCCCACGTGCCGTCCATCCCGTCGGCGTACCGGCGGGCGGCCCAGTAGAACGCCGCCACGTGGCCGACCGCGACCAGCACGAGCGTGACCACCACGAGCCGGTCCACCAGACGGGCGGCCTCGGCGCGCAGGGAGGTCATCAGCAGGCTGGCGAGCAGGGGCAGCCCGACGGCGATCGGCAGCGTGTACCGGCCCTGCCAGATGATGCCGGCGGCCTCTGCCGTGGGGATCGACAGCGCGACCGGGACCAGGGCCACCGCCGCCAGCAGCAGCGCCATCGCCGCGCGGGGTCGGCGGGCGCCGCGCTCGGCGAAGGCGAGCAGCACCAGGGCGCTCGCCGCGGCGTACCACGCGAGCTCCGTGGGGTACGGGGAGCCCGTGTCCAGCCAGCCGAAGTTGCCGATCATCTGCGCCACGAACGACGGGGTGGACAGCAGGACGACGGCGACCACCAGCTTCGGGTCGGCGTACTCCGGGAACAGGCCCGAGGTCGTGACGATCTCGTTGTGCGTGAGGATCCACCCGACGGCGGCGCCGCCGGCCAGCAGCGCGGCGACGGCCGACCAGCGGGCGGTGCGGAGCCGCGCCAGGGCGGCCACCGCACCCGGCCGCGCGGCGACCACGGCGACCGTGAGGGCGATCAGCGCCCAGAGCGGCCCGGAGGTGCGCAGGTTGATCAGGACGGCGCCCGAGACCACGGCCTGCACGAACCACGCGGTGGGCGGCGGGACCGACACGTCGGCGTCCGAACGGCGCCGCGCGAGCGCGAGGCAGGCGGCCCAGAAGCTGAACGCGGTCGCGATCTCGAGCGCGTTCGGGTTCACCGAGCCGCTGATGAACATCGCCATCGGCGTCAGCGCGACGGCGACGCCCCAGATCGCGCGGCGGGGCTCGAGCTCGACGACGCGCCGGATGCCCCAGGTGAGGAAGAACGCGCACAGCGCCGCGCTGACGAGGCGCATGGCGTACACCGCGACCTCGCCGGACAGCGGGATCGTGGTCCAGCCCACGAGCACGTAGTAGAGCGGCGGGTACTGGCCCGCGTACGTGCCGGCCTCGGTGAGCCCCGGCTCGCGCTGCTCGAGCGGGTCGACGCAGTCCGCGGAGCCCTTCTTCTGGAACCGGAAGCAGTCCGGGTAGTCCTCGAGGTCGGCCACGTCCGACGGGACCTGCACCCAGGTCGGCGCGCCCGGCTCCGACGTGTCCTTCGGCGCCTCCCCGAGCTCCCCGCCCAGCTGGCCGCGGACGACCGCGGCCGCCTTGATCACGTGGCTGGGCTCGTCGGGCGCCGCCATCAGCGGCATGGTGAGCGACCACATCGCGGTCAGCGCGAAGAGCAGGAGACCGACCGGCCCCCAGGTCCGCAGGGAACGGGGCGCCCGGGCGCGGGGCAGGTCCATGGTGTCCTTCGGTCGTGGCGGTCGGGTCGGGGCCGGTGAGCCGGCCGGGCGGGCTCCGGTGGTCACAGCAGGCGGCGGGCGACGCCCCAGTAGGCGGCCAGTGCGGCCTGCAGCAGCCCGCCACCCGGGGGCAGCGGGAACTGCGCGGGGTCGAACCGCGTGCTGAGCAGGTGCGCGAGCTCGCGGTCCGGCACCACGCGCGCGGCCTGGACGGCGCGACGGCGCTCCCGCACCCACCCCTGGTGGGACAGGAACCAGCGCCAGCCCGCCAGCTTCTGCCGGCCCCAGCCCTGGGTGAGGGCGACGGCCGTGATCGCGAGCTCGAAGGCGACGAGCGGCACCGCGAGCAGCGCGAGGGTCCGGGCCGAGTGGCACGTCGCGAGGAACAGCAGGCGGTTGCGCTCGACCAGGTACATCTTGAGCGGCGTGCGGCTGAACTCGTAGTGGTGCACCGCGCGGGCGGTGGGCACGTAGCGCACCGCCAGGCCCCGCTGCCAGGTGCGCCAGCTGATCTCCAGGTCCTCGAGGTACGCGAAGTACTCCTCGGGGAACCCGCCGAGCCCGGCCCAGGTGCTCGCGCGCACCCCCATGAGGGCGCCCGTGGTGGACGGGATGGTCGTCGGGGCCGCGTGGTCCGCCGCGGGCTCGCCCATGTGGCCGGCCCACGACAGGCCGAGCACGTGCACGGGGTTGCCCACGGAGTTGACCGTCGCGGTGTCCTCGCCGAGCGTGACCAGGCCGCTGACCAGCCCGGTGCCCGGGTCGTCGAGCGCCTCGGCCAAAGCCAGCAGCGCGCCCGGGTCGACCACGGCGTCGGAGTTGACCAGCACCAGGACCGGCGCGGTGGCCTGCGCGGCCCCGAGGTCGACGCCGCCGGTGAACCCGAGGTTCCGCTCCGGGGTGAGCAGGCGCACCCGGGGGTCGGCGGGCAGGGTCGCGACGGCGTCGGTGGTGCAGCCGTTGTCCACCAGCAGCACCTCGACGTCCACGTCCCGGGAGGCGAGCACGGCGGCGACGGCCTCGTGCAGGTAGGGCTCGGCGCCGAACGCGAGCATGATCGCGGAGACGTGCCGCCGGTCGGTCATCGGGTGTGCTCCTCGGGGGAGGTCGGGGACGCGACGGGGGCCGCGTGCGGCCAGGCGCGCAGGACGCCGCGGAGGCGGACGGCGGCGACGACGAGCGCGGCGGCCGAGCCGAGCGTGAGCGCCACCGACACCCGCATCTGGAGGTCGAGGGGCAGCAGCAGCGCGACCAGGAGCCCCACGAGGCCCGCGGTCCACACGACGATCGCCGCGCTGTCGCGGCCGTGGGCGAGCAGCGCCTGCACGAGGACCTGGACGAGCATGAACAGCACGGCCGAGACGGCGAGCACGACGATGACGAGCCGGCCGATCGCGAAGCCGGGTCCGAACAGCAGCCGCACCGCCTCGGGTCCGAGCACGGCGGTGGCCGCGACGCCGAGCGCCCCGATCGCCCCCGTGGCCAGCAGCGCCGTGCGCAGGGCGCCCGCGAACGGGGCCCGCTCGTCGCGCGCGACGTACGCCGCCAGCCGCGGCAGGAACACCGCCTGGACGGCGGCGAACAGGAACAGGGGGATCCGCGCGACCGTCAGGGCGTTGACGAGCTGGGCGGTCGCGGCGGCCTCGTCGGGCCGCTCGAGCAGCTGGGCGGCCACCGGGCCGGCGTTCGCGAGCAGCTGGGAGGCGACCGACGCCGCGACCAGCGCCCGCATCCCGACCGCGGTGCTCCCGTCGGCGGGGGACCGGTCGAGCAGCCGCCCCGCGCCGAGCAGCGCGAGCGCCGTCGAGACCAGCGGGGCCGCGGCGAGCACCGCGCCGTAGGCCAGGGCCGAGCGCACGTCGAGCGCCGCGAGCAGCACGACGCCCGCGATGCGCAGACCCCCGTCGAGGGCCAGCTGGACGCCGTACCGGGGGAACCGGCCGGTCCCGCCCAGGATCCCGCGGGCCAGGTACGCGACGGCCATGCCCAGCAGCGCCAGGCCGAAGACCGTCGTCATCCCGCGCACGCCCTCGAACAGGACGTCCCGGAGCCAGCGGTCGCCGACCAGCAGCACCAGCGCGACAAGCACCAGCGACCCGCCGGCGTAGACCACGGGCCCACGCACCGCGCCGGCCGTGCCGCGGCCGTGCGAGCGCAGGGCCGACACGCGACGCGACGTCTCCTGCTCGACGGGCAGGTAGAGCCCGATGCCGAGCGCGTTCAGCAGCGTCCACAGCAGGGCGAGCGCCGTGTACCCGGGGCTGTCGCCGAGCGCCTGGGCGCACAGCGCGAGGAACGCGAAGGACGCGAGCCCGTAGACCCCGATCCCGCCGCCGACCCAGAGCACGTCCGTGCCGAACCTGCGGGTGCCGGTGCCGTCCGGCGCCGCGGTCACGCCCGTTCGTCCCCGGCGACGTCGGCAGGTCGCTGGTGGCCCTCGACCACGTCCAGCCTGCGCCCGAGCAGGGCGACCTCCTCCGCGAGCGTCCGGGTCTCCTCCTCGAGCTGGGACACCTCGGTGCTCAGCTGGATGCACACGAGCAGGAGCACGACGATGCTCGTCGCGAACAGCAGGTTGGACGGCGTCTGCACGCCCACCAGCTCCGCGAGCCGGGTCAGCACGGCCGGGAACCCGCCGAGCACGAGGACCGCGACCAGCACGATCAGCCAGATCGCGGCGTACTTCTCGCGCAGCCGCCGGGTGCGCAGGAGGTGCACGATGACGACGAGCGCGATGGCGCACAGGACGAGGGCGTACGGGTAGCCGGTCACGACGGGGTCCTCGATGCGGGGCTGGCGGGTCGGCTCAGGGCGACGACGAGCGCGAGGAACGCGCGCATCAGGAAGATCCCGGCCTTGACGGGGCTGTGCGACGGCTCGCCGCCGGCGCGCGGGCGCATGGACACGCCCGCCTGGCGCACCCGGAGACCGGCGCGGTGCGCGATGACGAGCGACTCGACGGTGTCGCCCAGGTACTCCGCGGGGTAGTCGCGGGCGAAGACGGCCACGGCGCGCGGTCCCGCCGCCTTGAACCCGGAGGTGGTGTCGGTCAGGCGCGTCCCGAGCAGGCGCGACAGCACGGTCGAGAGCCCACGCATCGCCCACCGCCGCGGTCCCCGGGACCGGTAGGTGCCCGTGCCCGCGAAGCGCGCGCCGATGGCGATGTCCGCCTGCTCCGACTCGAGCAGGTCCAGCAGCTCCTGGACGTCGCGCGGGTCGTGCTGGCCGTCGGCGTCGAGCTGGACCACCACGTCGTAGCCGGTGCGCAGCGCGTACTTGTACCCGGCGCGCATCGCGCCGCCGACGCCGAGGTTCACCGGCAGGTCGAGGACGGCGACCCCGCACGAGCGGGCGACGCGGGAGGTCCCGTCGGTCGAGCCGTCGTTGACGACGAGGACGTCCGTCCCCGGTCGGATCTCCTGCACCTCGGCGAGGACGCCGGGGAGGGCCACCTGCTCGTTCCACGCGGGGATCACGATGAGTGTCCGGCGCGCGCTTCCGGTCGACACCTGCGGCACTCTAGCCCACCTCGCCGGGTCCCGAGGGCGTCCCTGCCAGCGCACCTGTCCGCCCGCGGACGCCGTCGGCGAACCCGCGCAGCAGCAGCCGGGCGCGTCCGAGGCGGGGTGTCACGGCCAGCACGTAGAACACGGCGTACTTGGTGATCCAGGCGAGGTAGCCCAGCTGCCACGCGCGCGGGAGCAGCCCGGAGCGGACCAGCAGCACGGTGTTGCGGGCCATGTAGTAGTTCCGGACGGGCGAGTGGATGTGCACGTCGCGCTCCCGGCCGGGGATGCGCTGCACCCGGTCGCCCAGCGCGTGGGCCAGCCGGGCGCCGACCACGCCGAACACCGCCCAGCCCGCCTGCCGGGCGCGCAGCCCCCACTCCAGGTCGATGTGGTCGATGAACCAGTCGGCGTTCATGTCGCCGACCTCCGCGAGCGCGGCGACGTCGACCAGGCAGCCCGACGCGATGAGGAACGTCGCGGGCACGAGCGCGCCGTCCTGCGCCGGGACGTCGGCGCGGCGCGGGCCCCAGCGGTGGTCGGAGAACAGCAGCGCGGCCCCGGCGTTGCGCTCGTCGACGGTGACGGGACCGACCGCCGCGACCCGGCCGTGCTCGGCGCGCGCCCGGTCGAGGCCGTCGAGCAGCCGCCGGACCATGTCCGGGGCGGGCACCGAGTCCTGGTCGGAGAGCAGCACGGCCTGGGCGCCGAGCGCCCGCGCGCGGTCCAGGCCGAGGTTCTGCGCCGCGGCGATGCCGCGGTTCGCGCCGAGCGGCACCAGCTCGCCGCCGGCCGGCTCGAGCTCGGCGCGCAGGGCCTCGACGGTGCCCGCCGGGCTGCCGTTGTCCACCAGCACCACCCGGTCCACCTGGGGGGCGAGCGCGCGCAGCAGGACGGTCGTCGCGGCGACGTCGGGCCGGAAGGTGACGACGACGGCGACGACGCCGGTCGGTTCAGGCACGCAGGCTCGCCAGGTACGCCTCGACGTCGGCCAGCTGCGGCAGGAGGCCGTCGGCGCGGGCCTGGTCGAGCGTCGGCGCGACGGTGTCCTTCTCGGACAGCTGCGGCGTGATCGGGCTGCCGTCGCGGCCGGTGGTGGGCCAGTCGATGCCGATCGCGGGGTCGAGCGGGTGGATGCCGTGCTCGCGTCCCGGGGAGTACCCGGTGGAGCACAGGTACAGCACGGTCGAGTCGTCCTCGAGCGACATGAACGCGTGGCCGAGCCCCTCGCCCAGGTAGATCGCCCGGCGGTCGACGTCGTCCAGCAGCACCGAGTCCCACCGGCCGAAGGTGGGCGAGCCGACGCGGATGTCCACGACGACGTCGAGCACCGCGCCCTTGGCGCAGGTCACGTACTTCGCCTGGCCGGGGGGCACGTCGGCGAAGTGGATGCCGCGCAGCACGCCGGCGGCCGACACCGACAGGTTCGCCTGCTGCAGGTCGAGCGCGTGCCCGGCCGCGTCCGCGAACGGCGCGGACTTGAACCACTCGAGGAACACCCCGCGCGGGTCGCCGAACTGCTTCGGGGTGATCTCCCACGCCCCGGGGACGGCGAGCTCGCGGTACTCCACGGTGGTTCTCCTTCGGTCGGTGCGCGCGGCTCGCGCAGCGGCGACCAGCCTACCGGGGCCGACTAGGCTGGCGGCCGGACCGCTGTCGAGACGAGATGGGGATGTTGTGCGCTGGTTGGTGACGGGGGCCCGCGGGATGCTGGGCCAGGACCTGGTCGCGCGGGTGCGGGAGGGTGGGCACGACGTCGTCGCCCTCGACCGCGACGAGCTCGACATCACGGACGGTGCCGCCGTCCTGGACGCCGTCGCCGGGTACGACGTGGTGGCGAACTGCGCCGCGTGGACGGCCGTCGACGACGCGGAGGCGCGCGAGGGCGACGCGTTCGTCGTGAACGCGGTCGGGCCGCAGTCGCTCGCGCGGGCGGCGCACCGGCACGGCGCGCGTCTCGTGCAGGTCTCGACCGACTACGTCTTCGACGGCCACGCCACCGAGCCCTACGCGGAGGACGGGTTCGCCGCGCCGCGGTCGGCCTACGGGCGCACCAAGCTCGCCGGGGAGTGGGCGGTCCGGGCGGAGGCGGCCGACCACCTGATCCTGCGGACCGCGTGGCTGTACGGCGCGGGCGGGGGCTGCTTCCCGAAGACCATCGCGCGGGTCGCGGCCGAGAAGGGCGGCCTGGACGTCGTCGACGACCAGGTCGGGCAGCCCACCTGGACCGTCGACGTGGCCGACCTCGCGGTGCGGCTGGTCGACGCGGCGGCCCCGACGGGGACCTACCACGCGACGTCGTCCGGACTGACCTCGTGGTTCGGGTTCGCGCGCGACGT
Source organism: Cellulomonas sp. KU4C (assembly GCF_056868065.1). Classification (NCBI taxonomy): domain Bacteria; kingdom Bacillati; phylum Actinomycetota; class Actinomycetes; order Micrococcales; family Cellulomonadaceae; genus Cellulomonas; species Cellulomonas sp. KU4C. The sequence continues at coordinate 2,147,702 of NZ_CP200322.1, forward strand.
GGTGGCCGCCGCCGGCCTGGACCCCGAGATCGTCCGGCCGACGACCAGCGAGGGGTTCGTGCGGCCGGCGCCGCGTCCCGCGTACTCGGTGCTCGGGCACGACGCGCTGCGGGCCGTCGGGGTCGAGCCGATCGGTGCGTGGCAGGAGCGCTGGGCGCGCGCCGGCGCCTCGGTGCTCGCGGGCCGCTGACGACCGCGGGCGCGCGGGCCCCTGGTGGTGCGCGCGCCCGCGGTCACGTGCTCGCGCAGACCGCGGGGGTGACGTCCCCCGGGGGTGCGGGGTGGGCGGTCCCGGCGTACCCGAGCGCCAGCACGCCGACGACCGCCAGCAGGGCCCCCACGAGCAGGCGGGGGTGCGTCCGGAACGCCGCCGGCGGGTGACCGGCCGCCGCGACGACGCCCACGACGCCCAGGAGCACCAGGGGGAGCGCGAACCGCGTCTCGGGTGTGGAGCCGACGAGGACCACGACCGTGCCGGCACCGACGGCCAGGACGCGGGCGGTGGCCCGCACGAGCCCGGGGTCCACCGGCCGCCGGCGCACCGGTGCGACGAGCAGGTACCCGCACCCGAGCACGGCGAGCGCGGTGACCCCGGCGGCGTTCAGCGCGTCGAGCCCGGGCGAGCTGTCCGCGTACGGCGTGGCCAGGGGCCAGTGCAGCGCGGCCGCGACCTTCTCGAGGGCGAGCACGGCCGAACCCGGCAGGTGCCGCACCATCGCGAGCGCGAGCTCGCCCGCCGACTCCGGCAGCGGTTCGGCGACCCGGGCCGCGCCCGGCGAGCAGAAGAACTGCTGCGGCGGCTCCGGGCGCCACCGGTAGGTGTCGTACCGGACCACGTACGCGGCGTAGCCGGTCTGCAGGCGGACCAGCGCACCGCCCAGCGGGGGCGTCAGGCCGACGCTGCCCGAGACGGCGGCGGTGACGACCGCCTGGGGGGCGAGCGCCGCCGCGAGCCCCGGGAGGACGAGCAGGGAGCGGGCCCGCAGCGTCGGCACGGTGACGACCCCGAGCAGGACAGCGGCGACCACGGACGCCGGCCGGAGGTTCACGGCGCAGCCCAGCGCGAGTCCGGCGAGCCCCAGGCGGACCGGGTCGCGGCGCCCGAGGAGCACGACCGCGACCAGCACCGCCACCGCCGCGGGGAGGTCGACCAGCGGGTACGGGGCGAAGCCGTGCAGCACCGCCCAGGTGAGCCCGCCGGCGAGCCAGCGCCCGCGCACGGAGACCGTCCGCCACGGTCTGACCAGGGCCGGGACGAGGAACGCGGCGGTCGCGGCGACCAGGAGCGCGTTCTGGCCGAGGACCGCCGCGCCCGCCAGGTGGTCTCCGCCCACCACCGTGACCAGCGCCGCCGGGGCGTAGACCACCGCCGTCAGCACCCCGCGCACCTCGAGCTGGCCCGGCACGAGCAGCGGCACCCCGCCGCCGGTGACCCACCACAGGGTCGAGTTCCAGTACAGGGCCGCGTCCTGGACGGCCTCCCCGGTGCCCCCGAGCAGCGTGGCACCCAGCACCGCGGCGAACACCGCCCACGCCGGACCGGGCCGGCGCCCCGTGGGGGTGCGGCCGTGCGGGCCCCTGCGCCCGGCGCTCGGCGTCACGATCGCGTGCTCGATCACCAGGCCGCGAGCGTACTGCGGGTGGTCGCGGCGGCGCCGCGGTCAGCGACCGGTGGTGCCGTCCCCGTCCAGCGGTCGCAGCACGACCGCGAACCGTCGCCCGCGCAGCTCCACGAACGCCGGGTACCGCTCCGGGTCGGACACCCGGATCACGTCGAACTGCTCGGCCAGGGAGCGGTCGGGGTCCAGCCGGGAGTCGGCCGGCCGGCGCCGCGGGTAGTACGTGGCCTCGCCCACCTGCGGGACCGGCGACGCGGTGTCGCAGTGCGCCAGGGCCCAGTCCATGAGCTCGATCTCCGCGGCGAACAGCGCCGCGTCGATCTCGGCCGCGAGCGCGTCCGGCGGGGCGGCGAAGGTCCGCTGCGCCCACACGTCGCCGGTGTCGTACGGGTCGGCCGCCTGGAGCAGTGTCAGGGTGACCTCCGTCCTGCCCTCCAGGACCTGCCACACGACCGGGGACATGCCCCGTCCTCGCGGGAGGTCGCTCCCGTGCAGGACGAGCGTGTGCCGGAACCGCTCACGGACCTCGGCCGGCACGATCTCCGTGCACGAGACGAGGAAGAGGAAGTCGCCGGAGCCGACCTCCGCCACCCGTCGGCGCAGCACGACCTCGTGTTCGGCGCGGGCGCGGTCCGCCCACCGCTCGAGCCAGGCGTTGACCGGGTGCCGGTCGTCGCTGCAGATGACCTCGATGACGTGTCCCATGTCATGTCCCTCCCGAGACGACGGCGGTGATGCGCTCGACCAGGCGCGCCGCACCCCGGCCGTCGACAGCGGACCGTCCGCGACGCGCGGCCTCGGTGCGCGCAGGGGCGTCCGTGAGCAGTCGCTCCGCGCCCGCGGCCCAGTCCGCGGGGCGGTCCAGGTCGCCCAGGCCGACGACGATCCCCGCGGCGACCGCCGCGTCGTAGCCGGCGCGCTGGTTGTCTGTGACGCACAGCGCCGCGGTGGGCACCCCGATGCACGCGACCTCGAGCAGAGTGGTCCCGGCGGCGGTGAAGGCCACGTCGGACGTGGCGAGCAGAGCGGCGAGGTCGAGCGTCGGGGGCCGGAATCGCAGCTAGCTGCTCCGCGCCGGGATCCGAGCTCCCGCTCGAGCGCGGCGGCGTCCGGGCTGAGCACCTCGAGCACGAGCGGGGACCTAACCACGTCTGCGACCGCCCGCACCACGTGCGGCGTCGCGCCGAAGGGGTCGGTGCCTCCCATCACCACGACGCCGCGGGCGGGATCGCGGGTGTCGACGGCGCGCCGGGTGTCGCGTGCGCGCAGGACGTCGGGTCGCAGCAGTGCGTACGTCGGGCCGGTGAGCTCGCGCCAGGAGCCCGGACCGGGCGCACCGAAGTTCGGGTTGACGGTGAGGTCCGCGGCGCGTCGACCGAAGCCGAAGTCGGCGACGTTGCTGACCACGATGTCCCGGGCCCCGCACGCGCGGAGCAGCTCGTCACCGCCGGGGAGGCCGTAGTGGTCGACGTGCACGGCCGTGGCGCCGGCGTCGTGGGCGAGGGCAGCGACCTCCGCGGGCGTGTCGCCGGGGCCCAGCACGGTCAGGCCGGCCTCGCGGACGCGGTCGTGCGCCCACGGGGTGCCGAACCTGCCGACGAGCGCGACCTCCCAGCCGGCGTCGCGCGCTGCCGCGTGCACCGCGAGGGAGCGACCGAGGTGCCCGACGCCCAGGGCGGGCGCCGCATCGCACCGCAGCACGAGCCTCACCCGGCCTCCAGGGGCTTCTGGCGGACCTCGGAGTTGAGCGCCGCCACCTCGGGGTGCTGGTCGAGCCACCGGACCACGTCACGCCACGCAGGCGGGGCGTCGCCGAGGGCGGCGACCACCGCGTCGATCACGCGTGCGTCCGCGTCGGTGTCGAGCGTGGCGCGCAGGGTGTTCTCGCGCGGCGCGAAGACCAGGCCGGTGAGGCCGAACTCCTCAGGGTGCGTGTAGACGTACGACGTGACGTGGACGCGGTGGTGGTCGCGGGCGACCCGGTCGGCGCGCCGGAGCGCCTCGGCTGAGACGACCTCGACGTCCAGGCCCCGGGGAAGCGTGCGGAACAGGATGGTGCTCACGTAGTCCGCGTCCGGGGCGTGCCGCCACGTCGCGACGGCGAGGTCGAGGACGGCGGGGTCCAGCAGCGGGCAGTCGGCGGTGAGCCGCACGACCGCGTCCGGCTCGTACGCTTCCACGGCCAGCAGGTAGCGGCTGAGCACGTCGTCCTGGGCGCCACGCACCACGCGCGCGCCGGCCCGCTCGGCGTGCTCCGCGATCGCGTCGTCTTCCTGGAGGGTGGTCGTCGCGACGACCACACCGGCCACCTCGTGGCTCTGCTCGGCCGCGCGGAGCACCCAGTCGAGGGTGGTGCGGCCCGCAAGAGGCCGCAGCGACTTCCCAGGGAGCCGGGTCGAACCCATCCGGGCCTGCACGACGGCGAGCACCGTCGCGCCCGACCGGTCGGGCGAGGTCACACCAGGTCCCACGACAGCGGCGTCCCCCGCGCCACGTCCTGCACGAACCGGCGGCCGACGACGACGCGCGCGAGATCCGGGGCCAGACCGCCGGCCGGGCGGATGGAGCGGACGTTCTCCGCGGTGACCTCGTCACCCGCGCGCACGTCCTGCACCACGTAGAGCGACCGCCGCAGGGCCAGCATCTGGGCCTCCGACTGCGCGGGCCCGATGCGGGGGGACCCGAGCGCCTGCCACGCCCGCTCGGTCTCCGTCGCGAGGGCGGCGAGCTCCTGGGGCTCCAGCGAGAACGCGGAGTCCACTCCGCCGTCGGCCCGCGACAGGGTCACGTGCTTCTCGATCAGGCGGGCCCCGAACGCGACCGATGCCACCGCGACGCCGATCCCGAGGGTGTGGTCCGACAGCCCGATCACGCAGTCGAACAGGTCGCCGATCATCGGCAGGCCGCGCAGGTTGGTGTCGCTCGGGGACGCCGGGTACGAAGCGGTGCACCCCAGGACGACGAGCTGCTCGCAGCCGCCGTCCCGCGCGGCCTGCACGGCCGCGGCGATCTCACCGATCTGAGCCGTGCCCGTGGAGATCACCAGGGGCTTGCCCGTGCTCGCCGCCAGCCGGATCAGCGGCAGGTCCACGATCTCCGCGGACGCGATCTTGTACGCCGGCGCGTCCAGGTCCTCGAGGAGCTCGATCGCCGTGGCGTCGAACGGGCTGGAGAACACCGTCAGACCGCGCTCGCGGCCGCGAGCGAAGATCTCCGCGTGCCACTCCCACGGTGTGTGGGCACGCTGGTAGAGCCGGTACAGGTTCTCCCCGCCCCAGAGCTCGTGGTCCGCGCCGATCCGGAACTCGGGGCGGTCCGAGTCGATCGTGATCGTGTCGGCTCGGTAGGTCTGGAGCTTGAGGCCCTGGGCGCCCGAGTCGGCGACGGCGTCGACGATCGCGAGCGCGCGGTCGAGGTCGCCGTTGTGGTTGCCGGACATCTCGGCGAGGACGAACGGGCGGTGGTGCTCGCCGATCAGGTGCTCGCCGAGGCGGACCTCGGGGGACTCGGTGCGGGCGCGGTCGCGGTCGTGTGGCTGCACCTCGCCATCGTAGGGCGCGCGCGGCGGGTGGTCGTCGGGCTCGGGACGGCCGGGTGCGTCGTGAGAGCATGGACGCTCGCCACGGAGCGCTGACGGCAGCGCGGACGAGAGGGATGTATGTCTGAGCTCACCGGGTCCTCGATCCTCATCACCGGAGGCACGGGGTCCTTCGGCAAGGCGTTCATCCAGGAGGTGCTCGACCACCACGACCCGCGCCGGCTCGTGGTGTTCAGCCGCGACGAGCTCAAGCAGTACGAGGTCCGGCGCCAGTTCGGCGACGACCCGCGCCTGCGCTGGTTCATCGGCGACATCCGCGACCGGCAGCGGCTCGACCGTGCCATGCACGGGGTCGACCACGTGGTGCACGCGGCCGCCCTGAAGCAGGTCGACACCGCGGAGTACAACCCGTTCGAGTACGTCCAGACGAACGTCAACGGGTCGCAGAACATCATCGACGCCTCGATCGACGCGGGTGTGCAGAAGGTCGTGGCGCTCTCGACCGACAAGGCGTCCAGCCCGATCAACCTGTACGGCGCCACGAAGCTGTGCGCCGACCGGATGTTCGTGTCCGGCAACCACTACGCCGCCGCCTACGACACCCGGTTCTCCGTCGTGCGGTACGGCAACGTCATGGGCTCGCGCGGCTCGGTGATCCCGGTGTTCCGGAAGCTGGCCGAGGAGGGCGCGTCCCTGCCGATCACGGACCTGCGGATGACGCGGTTCTGGATCACCCTGCCGCAGGCGGTGCAGTTCGTGCTCGACTCGTTCGAGATGATGACCGGCGGCGAGCTGTACGTGCCGCGCATCCCGAGCATGCGGGTCACCGACCTCGCGCAGGCCGTGGCGCCCGGCTCGGCGATGCACGAGATCGGCATCCGACCGGGGAGAAGCTCCACGAGGAGATGATCGCGCCCGACGACTCGCGCCGGACCGTGCGCCTGGGCGACCGGTACGTCGTCATGCCCTACGTCGGCGGCTGGGGCTACGAGACGCCCGCGGACGGCGAGCCCGTCGAGGACGGGTGGACCTACCGGTCGGACACCAACGACCTGTGGCTGGGCCAGGACGAGCTGCGCGACATGGTCGCGCGGTTCGCCTGAGGGGGCCGGCGTGCTGCCCTACGGCCGCCAGTCCATCGACGAGGCCGACGTCGAGGCCGTCGTCGCAGCGCTGCGCAGCGACTGGCTGACCACCGGTCCGGCGGTCGACGCGTTCGAGCAGGCGATCTCCGCGCACGTCGGCGGGGGTGCCGCCGTCAGCGTCACCTCGGGGACCGCGGCGCTGCACGTCGCGTACGCGGCGGCGGGGATCGGCGCGGGTGACGAGGTCGTCACGACGCCGCTCACGTTCGTCGCCACGGCGGCGGCCGCCGCGCTGCACGGCGCGACCGTGGTGTTCGCGGACGTGGAGCCCGACACCGGCAACCTGGACGTCGAGGCAGCCCGCGCCGCGATGACGGACCGCACCCGCGTCGTGGCCGCCGTCGACTACGCGGGCCTGCCCGCGAGCCCCGACGCGTTCGCCGCGCTGGCCCACGAGCACGGCGCGCTGTTCCTCGAGGACGCGGCGCACTCCATCGGCTCCCTGTGGCAGGGGCGGCCGGTGGGGTCGTTCGCCGACCTCACGACGCTGTCGTTCTTCCCGACCAAGAACCTCACGACCGCGGAGGGCGGGGCGGTCGTCACGGCGGACGCCGAGCTCGAGCGGCGCGCTCGCGGGTTCAAGAACCACGGCCTCGTCCGCGACCGGGACCGGCAGCGGTTCCCCGACGAGGGTCCCTGGCACCAGGAGGTGCACGAGTTCGGCCTGAACTACCGCCTGCCGGACGTGCTCGCCGCCCTGGGGACGTCGCAGCTGCGCCGGCTCGAGGCGTTCCGGACCCGGCGCGCGGAGATCCACGCCCGCTACGACGAGGGCCTGCGCGACCTCGACGGCGTGCTCACCCCGGCGCACCGCGACGGTGCCGAGCCCGCCTGGCACCTCTACCCGCTGCGGGTGACCGGCGGCCGGCGGCGCGCGGTGTTCGAGAGCCTGCGGGCCGCGGGCATCGGCGTGCAGGTCAACTACATCCCCGCGTACTGGCACCCCGTCTTCGCGGACCTCGGGTACCGGCGCGGGATGTGCCCGAACGCCGAGGCGTACTACGAGCAGGAGATCTCCCTGCCGCTGTTCCCCGACCTCACCGACGCGCAGGTCGACCGCGTCGTCGACGAGGTGCGTCGCGCGGTCGCGGGCCGCTGAGCCCGCGGTGACGGCAGCGCCCGCGCCGTCGGCGAGCCGTGCCGTGCTCGGCCGCGGCTCGCTGTACACGGTCGCCACGGCCGGTCCGGCCCTGGCGTCGCTCGCGGTGCTGCCGGCCGTGACGCGGCTGCTGCCGGTCGCGCAGTACGACCTGGTCGCGGTCGCGACCGTGGTGATCCAGGTGTCGTTCATCCTGGTCGCGCTCGGGCTCGGCGCCGCCGTCACCCGGCAGTACATCCTGGACGAGGACGGGGCGGCCGGCGCCCGGGGCGTGGTGCTCGCCGGCGCGGGCCTCGCCGCGGTGCTGTCCGCGCTGCTGGCGCTCGCCGGTCCGGTGTGGGCGCCGCTGCTGCTCGGCCGCCCCTTCACCGTGGAGGTGCTGCTCGCCCTGGTCGCCGGCGCGGGCGGGGCCTGGCTCGTGCTCGCGCAGGCGTACCTGCGCGGCGCCGACCGACCCGGTCCGTTCGTGCTCCTCGCGGCGGTCGCGAGCGTCGTGGGTCCCGCCGCGGGCCTGCTCGCGGTCGCGGCGACCGACCGGTCGGCGGTCGTGTACCTCGCCGGCGTGACGGGCGGCTACCTCCTGGCCGGGGCGGCCGGGCTCGTGCTGGTGCTGCGCGCGGGGCGGCCGCAGGCGGGCCGGCGGGGTCTCGTCCGCGCGCTCCGGGTCGGCGCCCCGACGGTCCCGCACCAGGTGTCGCTCTACCTGGCCCTCGCGGGCCTGGTCGTCGTGGCCGACCGGGTGCTCGGTGACGGCGGCCGGGCCAACGTCGTGCTGACGCTCGGCGCCGGTGCCACCGTGGTCACCGCGGGGCTGAACAACGCCTGGGCGCCGCTGGTCTACCGGGCCGCCCCCACGGACCGCGGCCGCGTGCTGGACGAGACCTCGCGCGTGATCGCCCTGGTCGCCGTCGTGCTCGCGGGGGGCGTGGCGCTCCTGGCGCCGTGGCTGGTGCGCGCCGCGGCACCCGCCGCGTACCGCCCGGAGGACCTGGTGCCCGCGGTCGCGGTGACCTGCGCGGCGGCCCTGCCGTCGGTCGTCTACCTGGCGAGCGGGCACCTCGTGTTCGCGAGCGGGCGCACCGGGCTGCTGGCGCTCAGCACCCCCCTCGCGGTCGGTCTCGGCCTCGCGGCGGCGGCCGCGCTGGCGCCGGTCGCCGGCCTGCTCGGCATCGGGCTCGGGTACCTCGTCGCCTACGTCCTGCTCGCGCTGGGCACCACGGCCGTGCAGCGGCGGGTGGCGACCACGGCCTGGTGGCCGCCGCTGCTGCCCGCCACGACGGCGCTCTGGCTGGGCGTCGGCGCCGCGGGCGCGCTGCTGCCCACGGCCGGGCCGTGGTCGGTGACCCGGCCGGTCGCGGCCGTGCTGCTCGCCGCGGTCGGCCTGCTCGGGGTGCGCCGGCTCGCCTGGCGGACCCCCGGGTCGGGTCCGGCGCCCGCCGCACCCGCCTGACGGTTGCGGCGGGTCAGGCGGGGCGGGTCACGGCGAGCGGCGCGCCCGGCTCGGCGGGCGCGGCCCCGAGCGGGCGGGGGAGGTAGCCGGTCGCCGCGGCGAACCACGCGCTGAACGGGAGCGACGGGACGTCGCCGGCCGGGGCGTCCGCGGCGGGGCCGGTGCCGCGCCGGCCGAGCTTGCGTGACCGCACGGGACAGGGGGGACCGCACCCAGTGGTCCAGCCAGGGCCCCGGGCGCGGGCGGTCCCAGCCCAGCAGGGACCGCAGCTCCTGCGGGGGCAGCAGCGCGTCGGCGCCGGTCTCGTCCCGGGCCAGCGCGGTCCGGTCGGCGAGCGCCGTGCCCCGGTCGTAGAACTCGGGCCAGCGCGCGGCGAGCGCACCGGCGTCGTCGGGCGCCTCGCCCGCGAGCCGCATCGCGTCCCCGGTCACGGTCGCGTCGATCCCGAGCGAGGCCGCGTACACCACGGGCGTCGACAGCCGGTTCGAGACCACGCGCGCGGCACCGGTCAGCAGCGTGTGCAGCCGGCCGAGGAACGCCGGGTCGGTGCGGCTGCCGAGGGTGACCAGCGTGTGCCCCGCGTCGGCGTAGGCGGCGACGACAGCGGGGTCGCGCGCCTCGACGTGGTACAGGCACACGGTGCTCGGGCCCTCGGTCTCGGCCCACGCCCGTGCGACCGCCGCGTGGTCGCCGAGCAGGGGCTGCGTGGCGATCCCGTGCACCGGCAGGATCACGGTCCCGCTGCCGGCGGGCCGCGGACCGACGACCGCGCACAGGTGGTGCCACGGCGCCCCGATCGGCACGGTGCGCCGGTCCTGCGTCGCCGGGTCCCACGCGCGCGACCGGTGGGTCCACACGAACAGGGACCGCCCCGCGGGTCCGGCAGGCGTGCCGAGCGTGGGGAAGTCGCGGAAGTGCGTCCCCACCGGCGACGCGGCGGTCCACCCGTGCTGGAGCAGCCCCGGCAGGTGCCGAGGGCGCGGGAGGCCGACGTACCGGGCGAGGGCGCTGCTGTGACCGTAGTAGTGGTTCTGGGACTCCACCCGCCGGACTCTACGCGGACGCGCGGGCCGGGGGTCGCGGGCCCCGGCCCCGTAGGCTGTCCCGGACCGGGCCCGTGGGGGCGGGACGACGCGAGGTGGGAAGCAGCGTGACCGAGCAGCACGACCCGTCGCCGCGACGGGCCCGCCTGGTCCGCGCGACCACCTGGGCGCTGGCCGTCGCCGCAGCCGTCCAGGTCGCCCTCGGCGTCGTGTGGTGGTGCGGCAACCAGCGCGCCGTCCCGGGCTACGGGGACACCGGCGAGTACCTCGCGCAGGCGCAGTCGTTCGCGCTCGACGGCTACCGCACGCTCGCCTACCCGCTCGCGATCCGCGCCGCGGACGAGCTCGGCGCCGCGCTGCACGTCCCCTGGACCGTGCTGCTGTACCAGGGGCAGCTCGCCGCGTGGTGCGTCGCCGCGTGGTACCTGGTCCGCACGGTCGTCCCGCGCGCACCCCGGCGGCGGGTCCTGGCGGTCACGGCGGCCGTGGTCACGGTCCCGCTCCCGCTGCACTACGCGGCCACCGTCCTGACCGACTCGCTGGCGCTGTCCACGCTCGTGGTGCTGGTCTGCGCCGCGGCCCGGGTCGTCGCGCGCGACCAGCTGGTGCCCCGCACGGTCGTGGTCCTCGTGCTCGCCGCCGCCGCGGCGGTGTTCGTGCGTCCCGACCGGCTGTACGTGGCCGCCGCCGTCGCGCTCGGGTCGGCGGTCGTCGCCCTGCTGCGCACCCGCCGTCGGGCCCGGGCGCGCGTGACCCGGTCCCGGGCGCTCGTCCTCGCCGCCGTCGTCCTGGCCGGGGTCGTGCTCCCGGGGCTGGCGACGACGGCGTTCAACCGCAGCACGCAGACGGCCGACCTGGGGCGCTCCCAGCCGTCGGCCGCGTCGTCGCTGTTCGGCCGCGTCGCCGGCCCGCACGTGGACGAGATCCGCGACCTCGTGCCCGAGGAGGTCGCCGCGGTGTACCCGCCGCGCGGTGCCTCGCGCTGGGAGATCGCCGACGCGCTGGCCGAGGCCGGCGGCGACCGCTACCTGCTCGCGGCGGTGCGGACGACGATGGACTGCTGCGGCACGGCCGTGGTGCTCCGGTCGGGTCGCGACGTCGCGCACGGCGTCGGCGGGCCCTACCAGGTCGCGTACGACTGGGCGACCTCGTCGAACAGCAGCGCCAACTGGGACTTCACCAGGATGGCCGAGCACCGTCCCGACCTGACCCGCGCGGTGATGGCCTGGTCCGTCGCCGGCGCCGGGGTGCTCGCGGTCGCCTCGGTCGTCGCGGTCCTCGAGGCCCGCCGCCGCGACGACCCCGGGATCGGCGGGGTGACGGCGGTGCTGCTGGGCTCCTGCCTGGTCGTCGCGACGTTCTTCGGGCTGATCACGAGCTCGGTCCCGAACCCCCGGTACACGCTGATCGCGCAGGCGGTGGCCTGGGCCCTGCCCGCCGCGGTCCTGCTGGCCCCGCCCCGCGCGGCCCGGACCGCCCCGGCGGCCGACGCGCGCGCCCCGGAGGCCGACCCGGGCCGGGTACTGTAGGGCGTCATCCCACGCGAGGCTCAGGAGCGCACACCGGTGACGGACAGCACCGACACCTGCCTGGTGGTCCCACTCTTCAACGAGGGGGCCGTCGTCGGCGACGTCGTCTCCGACGCGCTGGCCGTCTTCCCGCGGATCGTGGTCGTGGACGACGGCAGCTCCGACGACTCCGCCGCCATCGCGCGGCGCGCCGGCGCGATCGTCGTCGAGCACCCGCTCAACCTCGGCCAGGGCGCGGCGCTGCAGACCGGCTTCGACGCCGCCCGCCGCCTCGGTGCCCGCTACGTCGTGACGTTCGACTCCGACGGGCAGCACCGCACCGAGGACGCCCTCGCGATGGTGGAGCGGCTGCGCCGCGACGAGGCGGACGTGGTGCTCGGCTCGCGGTTCCTCGACGGCCGCACCCGCACCGGCGGCCTGAAGCGGCTCGTGCTCAAGGCCGCGGTGCAGTACTCGAACCTCACCACCGGGGTCCGGCTCACCGACACGCACAACGGCCTGCGCGCGCTGAACGCCACCGCGCTCGCGACCATCCGGATCCGGCAGAACCGGATGGCGCACGCCTCCGAGATCATCGACCAGATCGGACGCTCGGGCCTGCGCTGGGTCGAGCACCCCGTGCACATCCTGTACTCCGACTACTCGCGCTCGAAGGGCCAGTCCGTGCTCAACGCCGTCAACATCGTCACCGAGCAGCTGTACCGGTGAGCCGATGCTGATCAAGGGACTGCTGCTCGCCGCCATCGCCGTCGTCGTGGTGCTCAGCCTGCGCGCGCCCGCGGGCGCCCGGCACCTCGCGGTCCGGCGCGTCGCGGTCATCGCGTTCGCGGCGCTGGCCGTGCTGTCGGTGCTGTTCCCCGACGCCTGGAACGCGGCGGCCGAGGTGGTCGGCGTGGGCCGCGGCACGGACCTGCTCCTGTACGGGCTGATCGTCGTGTTCCTCGGCTACATGGTCACGAGCTACCGCAGGTTCCGTGACCTGGAGGGGCAGATCACCCAGCTCGCCCGGCGCCTCGCGCTGGACGAGGTCGCGACGGAGCTGCGGCCCCCGGACGAGGTGCCCCCGGCGGGACCGGGACCGCGGGCGTGACCCCGCAGGCCCCGGCGCCGGTCCCCGCGACCGCGCGCGCCGGCCGGTTCGTCGACGGCTGCCTCGACGTGGCGGTCGCCGCGCTCGGGATCTGGACGCTGCTGTACTGGGGAGTCCTCGCGGGCCTGCCCCTCGTGCCGGCGCTGGGCGGCTGGGCCGTCGCCGTCGCCGCGACGGCGTGGTGGCGGGTCCGGCGCCCCTGGCTGGTCGGGTTGCCCGAGGCGGGGCGCCTGACGACGTGGGCCGCGCTCGCCACCGCCGCCGCGACGGCGCTGCTGGCCTCCGCGGTCTCCCGCCCGGACGGGGACGACGCGTCGTTCGTGGCCCGGGCCACCTGGATCGCGGACCACGGCCGGCTGCCGCGCGGCGACTTCGTGTTCGGGGAGGTCGGGTGGCCCGCGACGTTCGGCTCCGAGCCGAACGTGAGCTCGGTCGAGGCGCTGCACGGCGCGCTCGCGCGGGTCACGGGGCTGCCGACGGGCGACGTGGTCTACCGCTACGCGGTCCCGCTCGCGGCGTTCGCCGCGGTGTGGGCGCTGTGGGTGCTGTACCGGGCCTGGGGGGCCCGGCGCCCGGTCGCGTCGCTGCTCCTGGCGCTGCTGTTCCTGGTGCTCGGCGGCTACGCGCACTCGACCTGGGGGAACCTGCACCTCGCGCGGATCTGGCAGGGCAAGGTCGTGCTCCTGGCCGTGCTGGTGCCCTACCTGTACGCGGTGGTCGCGACGCGGTGGCGGGCCACCGGGCCCCGGGTCCCGCGCGCCGACCTCGTGCGGGCGGCCGCGGTGCTCCTCGGCGCGGGGCTCGCGGGGGTCGGCGCGTCGTCCACGGCGGTGTTCCTGGTCCCGCTGGTCGCGGGCGTGACCGGTCTCGGTCTCCTCGTGGCGCGGCGCTGGGTCGAGGCGGGGCTGGTCGTGGTCGCGGCGAGCGCCGGGCCGCTCGTCGCCGGGGTGATGACCGTGCTGTCGCCCGCCGGTGCCCGCAACGAGACCGGCCGGGCGGCCGAGTGGCTCTGGACCCGGGTGCTGGGGGACGCACCGACGGTCTGGGTGCTGGTCGCCGTCGCCGGCCTGGTGGTGGTCGCCGGCGTGCTCGTCCCGCGGTGGTGCGCGGCGGTGGACAGGTCCGCGCAGGTGGGTCTGGCCCTCGCGCTGCTGGCCGGGTTCGCGTGCACCGTCCCGCCGCTCTACGGGGTGCTCACCGCGCTCACCGGCGGGGACGCCATCGCCTACCGCATCGCGTGGGTGCTGCCGGTGCCGGCTGTCGTGGGGCTCGTCGCGAGCCTGCCCGGACGCCGCGGCCTGCCGGTGGTCCCCGCGGTCGCGCTCGCCGTCGCCGCCGTGCTCGTGGTGGCGCAGCCGCTGTGGTCGGCGGAGAACGGCGCGAGCCTCGGCCGCCCCGGCACCTGGAAGGTGCGCGACCAGTCCGACCTCGCGGCGGCGCGCTGGGTCGTCGACCAGCACCCGGAGGGCCGGTACCTCGCGGCGAACTGGGTCTCCATGATGACGGCCGTGCTCACGTCCGAGCTTGCGGCCCGTCGGCACGCGGATGGACTACGTCCGCTCGCTGGACGCGGTCCCCGGGTCGCGGGTGGACCAGCGGGTGCTCCTGCAGGCGGTGGCCGACGGGGACCCCACGCTCCGGGTCGCCGAGAACACCGTGCGGGTGACCCGGGCCCTCGACGACCTCGACGTCACCGCCGCGTGCGTCGCCTGGTCGGACGCGTTCACCGCGGAGGTGTTCGCCGACTGGGAGCCCGGCTTCGCGTACGGCCCGTGGACCTGCTGGAGCAGGTGAGCGGCGGTCAGCCCCCGACGCGGTACACCGCCGCGCCGGGCCGTTCCCACACGAGGTGGGCGTAGCGCGCCAGGTCGGGGTGCTCCGGGGCGACGGTGCGGTCCACGACGAGCCACCGGACGCCGTAGGCGGACGCGAGGTGGTCGACCGCCTGCCGGGTCGGCGCCGTGAACACCACCTCGTTCTCGGCGAACCGCTGCTCGTCCCAGAACGGGTTGGTCCGGCTCCACTCGCGGTCCGGGTCCCGGCCGTCCGGGTACGCCCAGCCCTCGACCAGGACGCGCCGCTCGCTCAGCGCGGCGACGGTGAACTGCCGCGCGTCGCACGCCTCGGGCACGCCGAAGCAGTGCACGTTCGTGGCGACCACGTCGTCCACGGCGGAACCGTCCCGGACGACGCGCGCCGCGTCCGCCAGGTCGGGCGCGACGACGACGCCCTCGCCCTGCCACGGGACGGGCCCGGGCAGGTCGAGCACCGCGCCGCCCACCTCGTCCGCGCGGGTCGCGCAGGCGGCCCCGACGAGGAGCCCGAGCACGAGCGCGCCCGCCACGGCCGCAGTGCCGGCGGACGCCCGGGCGCGGGCGCTGACCCCCGTGAGCACCGCCGCGACGGCCAGCAGGCCCACGACGAGCAGGCCCGCCGGGGGAAGCAGCACCTCGGCCGTCGCGACGGCGCCCGCGGGCGGCTCGACGGGCGGCGTGGCGCTGCCCGCGCGGACGAGCAGCGTGCCGACGACCCCGGCGGCCCCCGCGAGGGCCACGACCGCGGGGTGCAGGCGCGACCGGCGGGCGCTCTCGACGAGCCCCCACGCGAGCAGCACCGCGACGACCGGCCAGGCGCCGTACAGGAAGTACACCTGGCTCACGCCGTTGGCGCGGGTCAGCAGCGCCCCGGACACCCCCGCGACGACGCACCCCACCAGGACGAGCAGGCCCGGCTCGAGGTACCCGGGTCGGCGCCGCAGCGCGGCGAGCGCGGCGACCGGGGGAGCGAGCCAGACCACCAGCGCGGCGGCGAGCAGCAGCAGCGTGGTCGCGCCGCCCGGCTCCGGCGCGAGCAGCCGTGCGAGGGGGACCGAGTCCAGGAGCGCGAGGGGGCGCACCTCCACCCGCTCGGTGCTCGTGCCGATCACCAGCAGCGCGACGAGGACGAACGCGGCCACGGACGCCCCGGCGAGGACCGCGGCGGTCCGCCAGGCGGGGTGCCCGCGGCGCCGGAGACCGGCCACCGCGGCGAGCAGGAACCCGCAGACCAGGACCGGGAGCAGCGTCGACTTCGCGCCGCCCGCCACGACCAGCACCGGCACCGCGACGAGCAGCAGCCCGGTCCGGTCGCGGCGGTCCCGGGACCGCACGGCGGCCACGCCGACGACGAGCGCGGCGAGGAAGAGGCAGGACCCGAAGGTCTGGGTGGGGGAGCGGAACGTCGCGAACGTCAGCAGGCCCGGCGAGAACAGCGGGTCGGGCACCAGCCCCCACGGCGCGGCGGAGGACGCGAGGACCGCGAGGACCGCGGCCACGGGCCCGGCCGCGGCACGACGGGACGCGCGGACCGCGAGGACGGCCACCAGCACGACGCCCAGCACGACGGACGGCAGCACCGCGAGCCGGTACAGCACCCACGTCAGGTCGATCCCGGTCGCCTGCGCCATGACGGCGAGGTGCTCGTAGGCGAAGAAGTGGTAGTCGAGCCGCTCGTCGTAGAGGTACGGGTACACGAGCGGCCAGAACGAGCGCACGCCGGCGGTGAGGCTCTGGTGGTACGTCATGTCGACGTAGGACGTCAGCGGGACCGCGCCCGCGTCGAGCCCGCCGCCGCCGGTGGGGCGCAGGATGTTCCGCGCGAACGAGGTCGACCCGACCCACAGCGCGGCGGCGCCGGCGGCACCGGCGAGCCACCACAGGTGCCCGGTCCGCCACGGGCGACCGGCCCGCCGGGTCCAGACGGCCCTCAGCCTCGGGTGCAGCGACGCGACCACGACCAGGGCGGGCCAGGCGAGCGAGGGCCACAGCCCCAGACGGGCCGGGCCGGCCGCCCACACCACGAGCACCTGCAGCGCGAGCCCGAGCGCGGAGCCCACGGCGAGGTCCTCGACGAGCGACGCCGAGCGGGTGCGCGCGGCCCGCCAGAGCAGGGTCCCGGGCAGCGCCACCAGGACGGCCCAGGCGAGGAGGTAGGTCACGGCCAGCAGCGGCGGGGTGCCGTAGCGGTGCAGCACGCCGACCAGGGCCGCCGCCGCGGCGAGGGCCGGCAGCGCGCGGGCGAGCAGCGGCCACCCGGCCCGGCCGCCGGCGCCCGCGGACCGCCCGGGACGCGCGTGCCGCACCGGCGAGCCCGTCAGCGGCGCCACGCGGCGTCCGCGCGGGGTCCGTCTCCGGCACCGGACGCCGGAGCGTCGACGCCGGACTCCGGAGCGCCGGGCGCCGGAGCGCCGGGCGCGGCGTCCGCCTGGCGACGTCGGCGGCGGCCGAGCAGCGCCGCGCCGACCGCCCAGAGCGCCGAGCCGGCGAGCCCCGCCCAGAACAGCAGCCACGCGCTCGTCAGCCCCGGCGTCACGTACCGCGCGGTCAGGGTGAGGTCGCCCGCGGGCAGCTCGGCCTCGATGACGCCGGCGGGGCCCATCCGCACCGGCACGTCCGAGCAGGTCCCGCCGTCGGTGCAGGCCTGCACCTGCCACCCGCGGTAGTACGCCTCGTTGAGCAGGACCGTGCCGCCGGACCCCGCGACCCGGTAGCGGAGCTCGCCCGGCCGGTAGCCCGCGGCCTCGACGGTCAGGTCCCGGCCGCAGGCGGTCGACGTGGCGCAGGCGTCCATCACCTCGAGCGGCGGCAGGCCCCCGTCGCTCGCGACGACGAATCCGGGCGCGGTGTAGAGCGCACGGGCGTCGACGGTGGTCGCCGGGTCCTGGAAGGCGCGCATCGCGGCCTCGAACGCGGCGTTGCCCTTGAGGTTGGAGTAGCCGCCGACCGACGCGAGCCCGGTGTAGTACGACGTGTTCCAGCGCTTCTGGTACTCCACGACCGGGACCGGGTCGTCGGTGAGCGCGGTGCGGGCCGGGCGGCGCTCGCCGGGCAGGACCGCGCTGGCCGCGGCGGTCCCGGGGTCGGCCCGCTGGGCGATCAGCGCGTCGGAGGTGGTGCCCCAGGTCTCGACCTCCGCGACGACGCGCTCCGCGCGCCACGGCCGGGTGGTGGAGAACGCCCAGTCGGTCCCCGAGAGCAGCGTCAGCGCCACGAGCACCGCCGCGAGGACCCGGCCGTCCGGTGCGGCGACGCGCCAGCGTGGGCTGCCGACCGCCGCGAGCCCGGCGACCACGACGGCCGAGGCGAGCAGGATCGTCCACGGGGTCGACCACCGGGGCGCGGTGAACCCGGCGACCTGGCCCACCGCGGCCGCGAACGCCAGCACGGCGCCGAGGGTGACGAGCACGGGCCAGCGTCGCCACGACAGCGTCGCGACCTCGCCGGACCGGCGCGCCAGGGCGTCCCGGCGCAGCGTGTCCGACAGCCCCCACAGGGCCAGCAGGACCAGGCAGGCGAGCAGCACCGGCCGGTAGTCGCTGAACCGGAACCGGCTCAGGTCGAAGCCCGGGAGCTCGCCCAGCAGGCGGAACCAGGGCCACAGCGGCAGCGACACCACCAGGCACGCGAGCGCCGTCACGAGCGCGGGGCGGGTCCGGCGGTCGCGCCACGGGACGAGGGCGAGCAGGACGACGCACGCGGCGGGCAGGAAGTAGGACCGCAGCGACATGTCCGTCGGCAGGTTCTCGCCGTCGTAGGGGAAGAACACCGTGCCGAGGATGCCGAGGCCGAACACGGAGGCGTCGGGGCCCGCCGGCTCGACGGCGTCCCGGACCGCGAGGGCCGGCAGGAACTTCAGGCACGCCATCATCCCGGCGAGCAGGACGGTGGCGGCCAGCGGGACCAGGTAGGCCGTCGGCCGCGGGCGCAGCCACACCTGGTGCGCGATCACCCAGGCCAGGCCGACGTAGACGAAGGCCACGACCATGCCGGGGTAGATGCCGATCAGCACCTGCCAGAGCAGCAGCGCCGCCACCGGCACGGACCACCAGCGGCGCCAGGGCCAGGCGGGCGACAGCACCAGGAGCACCCACGGCACCCAGGCGTAGCCGCGGACGATGTCGACGTGCTGCGCGTTGGCGAAGAACCCGGGGGCGAACGACCACGCGACGAGGCCGAGCGACGCCGCCACGCGACCGAGCCGCATCCGCCGGGCGAGCACGTACATGCCGAGGGCGCCGAGCACGACGTGCAGCGCCTGGACGACCGCCGCGACCCGCACCGAGTAGTCGGTGAGCTCCGCCGCGATCCCGACCGGGAGGTACCAGGCCGAGCTCTGCAGGGCCGTGCCGCTCGGGTAGCCGCCCCAGGTGTAGGGCATCCACTGCGGCGGGTCGAAGAACCCGCCGTCCCGCCACCAGGCGAACGCCTCGGTGCTGTAGGAGCCGAGGAAGTCGAACTGCGGGCTGATGTCCCCGCGGTAGTACCCGAGCAGCACCAGCAGCTGGGGCAGCGCCAGCAGGACGACGACCACGGCCGACTCCTGCGCGAGCGCGCGCACGCGCGGGCCGACCCGGAACCCGCGGGCCGCACGGTCCCGGGCGCCGGCGGGCTGCTCCGGGGCCGTCGTGCCCGCGGCGGTCACCGCCCGGCCGCCGCCGCGTCCTGCTCGGCCACGAGGGCGAGGAACGCGTCGTACTCGCGGATGTAGTCGTCCGAGTCGTACGGCAGCGAGGCGAAGACGCCGAGCACGGCGTCCTCGGAGTAGCGGTACTGCGTGCCCCACGTCATCGCGGGCATGTGCAGGCCGATCTCGGGACGGTCGAGCACGACGGTGCGGCGGGTGCGGCCGTCGTCGACGACGCAGGTGACCGAGCCGCGCAGGGCGACGAGGAACTGCTCGCAGGCCTTGTGGGCGTGCTCCCCGCGCACGTCGCGGGAGGGGACGTCGAGCACCGCGAAGAAGCGGCGGGGCACGAACGGCAGCGCGGACTCGAACTCGACGGCCGCGAGCGAGCCGCGCAGGTCGCGCGCCACGGTGACGGGGTGCAGCAGCGGGTCGTCGGTCGGCTCCTCGGACGACGGGGCCGCCGCCGCGGGCCGGGGCGACGCCTCGGTGCCGGTGTACCCGGTGATCCGCGCGGGGTTGCCGACGACCACCGCGTTGGCGGGGACGTCGCGGGTGACGACGGCGCCGGCGCCGACCATCGCGCCGCGACCGATCCGGATGCCGGGCAGGACGACCGCCCCGGACCCGATCGAGGCGCCGTCGCCGATCGTCGTCATGAGGAACTCGTCGGGGTACTGCTTCGAGCGCGGGAACCGGTCGTTCGCGAACGAGGCGTTCGGGCCGATGAACACGTCGTCGCCGACGCGCGTGCCGTCCCACAGCTGGACGCCGCACTTGATGGTGACCCGGTCGCCGAGCACCACGTCGTTCTCGATGAACACGTGGTCGCAGATGTTGCCGTCGGCGCCGATGCGCGCCCCGGGCAGGACGTGCGCGAACGCCCAGACGCGGGTGCCCTCGCCGACGGTCTCGCTCTCGCAGAGCGCCTGCGGGTGGACGAAGTGGTTCACGAGCTGCTCCGATCGGTCGTGGTGGTGCGCCGGTCGTGCAGCACGCGCGTGATGATCCGGCCGCCGACGAACGTCAGCGGCGCGGTCGCCAGCACGACGAGCCCGCTCGAGCCCCCCGGCAGCCCGGCGTCCTGCATCAGCTCGATGACGCCGAGCCCGACGAGGAACACCAGGAGGTACATCAGGACGTAGGCGATCGTGCCCGCACGTCCCAGCGGTACACCGTAGACGAACCGGTGGGCCAGGTACGTCGAGAGCGCGATCCCGCTGAGGAACACGATCACGTAGGCCATCGTCGGGTCGATGACCATCGCCAGCAGCGTCAGCGCGATCCCGGTCGCGGCGGTGTTCGCGAGCCCGGCCGCGGCGAACCGCCACGCGGCGGCGACCAGCGAGCGGGGCTGCTCAGGCATCGTCGCCGTACACCCGGTGCGACATGGCGACCGAGGTCGGCCGCGCCTTGCTGTTCTCGTACGTGCGCCACACGTAGGACCCGATCACGCCGAGCCCGGCGAGCAGCACGAACGTGGAGAACAGGACGACGAGCATGAGCGGGGTGTAGCCGACCTCGGTGATGGACCCGGTCAGCCAGGACACGAGCACCACCAGGCCGACGACCGTGGTGACCGCGGTCCCGAGCACGCCCACCGTGGTCAGCGCGCTGATCGGGATGTCGGTGAACGCGAACACCGAGTCCAGCAGGTACCGCACCCGCTTGCGCAGGGTCCACCCGGACTTGCCCGTCGTGCGCGCGACCCGGCTGTACGGCACCTCGGTGCGGCGGTAGCCCAGCCAGTAGAGCAGTCCCACGAGGCTCGAGTGCGACTCCTCGAGGGCGAGCAGGCGCTGGGCGACCGTCCGCGTGCAGCCGAAGACGTCCACCCCGCCCGGGGGGATCTGCGGGTTGATCGTCCGCCGGTACAGCGACCAGAACGTCCGGGACAGCAGGGACGTCATCGCCGGGTCGTCACGCGACTCGCGTCGCCCCACGACCACGTCGGTCTCGCCCGAGGCGAGCGCGGCGAAGAACGCGGCCATCAGCTCCGGGGGCTCCTGCAGGTCCGCGGCCATCACGCCGACGTACTCGCCCCGTGCCGCGGCGAGGCCGGTGCGGATCGCGGGGAACGACCCGAAGTTCCGCGAGTGCACCAGCAGCTGCGTCGGGATCGGCGCGTCCGGCAGCAGGCGCTCGAGCAGCACCTGGGAGCCGTCGGGGGACCCGTCGACCACGAACACCGCCTCGAGCGGTGCGTCCAGGCCCGCGGCGACCTCGGCCAGCCGTCGGACGACCTCCGCGAGGGTGTCCTGGTTGCCGTAGACGGGGATGACGACCGAGTAGGTGATCGTCCCGGGATCAGAAGCGGGCAAGAGCGTCTCCCACGCGTGCGACCTCGGCGTCCGACAGCTCCGGGAAGCAGGGGACGGACAGCACCTGCGTCGCGAGGCGCTCGGTGACGGGCAGCGAGGTCCCGGCGTGCTCCGCCGCGAACGCGGGCTGGCGGTGGTCCGGCGTCGGGTAGTGCACGTCGTGCCCGATGCCGAGCGCGGTGAGGTGCTCGCGCAGCGCGTCCCGGTGCTCGGTGGTCAGCACGGCGAGGTGCCCGACGTGCCCGGGGCCGTCGGCGGGCAGCACGTGCAGGCGGTCGGAGGCGCGCGCCGCGTAGTGGCCGATGATCTCGCGCCGGCGGGCGTTGCCC
Source organism: Cellulomonas sp. KU4C (assembly GCF_056868065.1). Classification (NCBI taxonomy): domain Bacteria; kingdom Bacillati; phylum Actinomycetota; class Actinomycetes; order Micrococcales; family Cellulomonadaceae; genus Cellulomonas; species Cellulomonas sp. KU4C. Next base: position 2,169,306 of record NZ_CP200322.1, read on the forward strand.
GCGTCGAGCCGGACCAGGCGGGTGCGCAGCACGGCCGCCTGCAGCTCGTCGAGCCGGGAGTTGCGGCCGCCGTCCTGCGCGATCAGGTACTTGCCGGACCAGCCGTACTGGCGCAGCCGGGCGACCCGCTCGGCGACCTCCGGGTCGGACGTCGCGATCGCACCGCCGTCGCCGACCGCCCCCAGGTTCTTCGTCGGGTAGAAGGAGAACGTCGCGACGTCGCCCAGCGACCCGGCCGCGCCCTGCGCGGTGCGGGCGCCCGCGGACTGCGCGCAGTCCTCGAGCAGGCGGATGCCGCGCTCGGCGCACAGCGCCCGCAGGGGGGCGACGTCGGCCGCACGCCCGTAGAGGTGCGTGACGACGACGGTGCCGACCCGGTCGTCCAGGACCGCCTCGACCGTGGCGGCCGTGAGCAGGTGCGTCTGCGGGTCGACGTCGGCGTAGCGGGGGGTGAGGCCGGCCCGGCGCGCCGCGGTGGTCGTGTAGCCACCGCAGTTCGCGGCCGTGACCACCACGGGTCGGGCCGGGTCGGTGACCGCGCGCAGCGCGATCTCGAGCGCGTCGGTGCCCGAGGCGACCCCGAGGACCCGGTCGGTCCCGAGGTAGGCCGCGAGCTCGGCCTCGAACGCCGCGTGCTCGGGGCCGTGCACGAGCCAGCCGGACGCCAGGACCCGGGACAGGGCGGCGGTGAGCTCCGCGGACTCCGCCGTCAGGGCGCGTCCGAGGTCGTTGACCGGGACGCGGGGGAGGTCCGCGGTCACTTCTCGCCGCTCTCGAGCAGCCCGAGCAGGTAGGCGCCGTAGCCGGACTTCACCAGGGCCTCGCCACGCACCCGCAGCTCGTCGTCGCTGAGGAACCCGCGTCGCCACGCGACCTCCTCCGGGGCGCCGATCTTCAGGCCCTGGCGGTGCTCGATCGTCCGGACGTAGTCGGACGCCTCGATGAGCGAGTCGAAGGTGCCGGTGTCGAGCCACGCCGTGCCGCGCGGCAGGACCTCCACCTGGAGCCGGCCCTGCGCGAGGTACTCGCGGTTGACGTCGGTGATCTCGTACTCGCCGCGGGCGGACGGCTTGAGGTCCCGGGCGATGGCCACGACGTCGTTGTCGTAGAAGTAGATCCCCGGCACGGCGTACGAGGACCGCGGCTTCGCGGGCTTCTCCTCGAGCGACAGCGCCCGGCCGTCGTCGTCGAACTCCACGACGCCGTAGCTCGTCGGGTCGGCCACGCGGTACGCGAAGACGGCGCCGCCGTCGATGCCGTCGAACCGGGTCAGGGTCGAGCCCAGGCCGGGGCCGTAGAAGATGTTGTCGCCCAGCACGAGCGAGGCGGACTCGTTGCCGACGAAGTCCGCGCCGAGCACGAACGCCTGCGCGAGCCCGTTGGGCTCGGCCTGCACCGTGTACTGGATCGAGACGCCGAACTGCGACCCGTCCCCGAGCAGGCGCCGGAACTGGTCGGCGTCGTGCGGGGTGGTGATGATGAGGATGTCCCGGATGCCCGCCAGGATCAGCGTCGACAGCGGGTAGTAGATCATCGGCTTGTCGTAGACGGGGACCAGCTGCTTGCTGACGCCGAGGGTGATCGGGTGCAGTCGGGTGCCCGAGCCGCCGGCCAGGATGATTCCACGCATGGGGGCCAGTGTGCCGCACCTCGCGCGTCCGCAGGAAACGCACGCGCGAGGTGCGGCACGGTTCAGGACGTGACCGTGCGGCAGCCGAGCCAGTGGGCGCGGCCCGGCCCGTTCGAGTTCGCCGCGACGCACACCTCGTGACGACCGGGGGCGACCGGGGCGCTGAACCGGAAGCCCTTGTCGGGCCCGGCGCCCGGGACCGCCGCCGCCACGTCGGGGCGCGCGACGCCCGTGGTGGTGAGGTAGCCGCGGCCGTCGACGAGCACGGTCATCGTGACCCGCCCGGCGACGAACGGGTCGTGCGCCCACCCGACGACCTGCACGGAGCCCGCCGACGCGGTGACCTGCTCCAGGTTGCCGATGGGCTCCGGCACGACGATCCGCACCGTGCGGCAGCCGAGCGAGGTGTTCGGCCCGGCCGGCGCGTTGACGGCCGTGATGCACACCTGGTTGTCGACGTCGAGCTGCCCGGGCACCCGGAGCGTGAAGCCCTGGTTCGGTCCGGCGCCCGGGACGGAGCGCGCGACGTCGGGCCGGGCGGTCTGGGTGGTCGTCCAGTAGCCGCGGCCGTTGACGTACACCGCGAGGCCGACCGGCGCGGTCGTGTCCGCGTCGAACGCCCAGCCGGACACGGTGATGTCGCCCTGCGCGCCGACGGCGGACTCGAAGTTGCCCGTGGGCGGGTTCGCGTCGAGCGCGACGGTCCGGCACCCGAGCGAGGTGTTGGGCCCGGCCGGGGTGTTGACCGCCGTGGCGCAGACCTGTCGGACGCCGCTGGCGGCGGGCACCGTGAGCGAGAAGCCCTGGTTCGGGCCGGCGCCGGGCACGAGGCGCGCCACGTCCGGGCGCGCCACCTGCGTGGTCGTCCAGAAGCCGCGGCCGTCGACGTAGACGGCGACCCCGACGGGGCCCGTCGTGTCCCGGTCGAGGGCCCAGCCGGACACGGTGATCCGGCCGTCCCGGCCCGCGGCGGCCTCGAGCTGTCCGGTCGCCGCCTGGTTGGAGACCGAGGCGGTCCGGCAGCCGAGCGACGTGTCGTAGCCGGCCCCTGCGGCGTTGTACGCCCACAGGCAGATCACGTTCCGGCCGCCGGCGAGCGGCACCGCGAGCTGGAAGCCCTGGTTCGGCCCCGCCGTGCCCGGGTACGCCGCCTGCACGTCGGGACGCGCCACGTTGGCGAGCGCCTCGGTGCGGACGCCGTTGACGAACGCGGCCACGTAGATCGAGCCCCGGGTGTCGGGGTCGTGCGCCCATCCGCGCAGGTTCACGGTCGAGCCGCTGACGGACATGCCGTCCCAGCTGCCGAACGGGGACGCGACCACGCCCGCGTCGACCAGCTGCGCCACGCGGGCGCGGATGTCGGGGAGCGCGTTGTAGAGGTTCTGCCCGGGGCACGACGTCAGGTTCGCGTCGCGGTGGGCGTAGATGGTCGGGAACGTCACGACGGTGCCCGCGGGGAACTTCGTCGCACCCCCGCCGGACACCATCGAGACCGAGGCGTTGCCCCGGACGCGCAGCTGGGAGAACTTCCAGGCGATCGTCTGGGAGATGGCCTCGAGCATCGCGGCGGGCGCCGCGGCGCTGCCGTACTCGCCGATGGCGGAGACGCCGAAGGTGCGGCTGTTGAACCCGCCCGTGTGCACGCCCACGACCGCCTGGTCGATGGACCCCGCGCGCCCCTCGAAGACGCGGCCGAACTTGTCGACCAGCATGTTGTAGCCGATGTCGCACCAGCCGCGGCCGCCGGAGGCCTCGGGACGCGTGTGGTAGGCGTAGAAGCCGCGCAGCAGGCCCGGGACGTCGGCGGCGGCGTAGGAGTTGGACGACGCGGTGTGGTGCACGGCGGCGGAGACCATCTCCGTGGTGACGTCGGACTGGCAGGTGCGCAGCGACTCGTCCGCGCCCCACGCGGCCCGCGAGATGATCGCCGGGCCGGGGTAGGCGGCGGCAGGCCGGGCGGCGGACCCGGTCGCGGTCCCGTCCCCGGTGCGCAGGACCGCCGAGGTCACCGTCGCGGTACCGGTCGCGGCGGCGGTGGCGGCGCTCGGACGGACGTCGGCCACCACGGGCGCGGGGTCCTCGCCCGGGTCGATCAGCACGGCCTTGAGGCCGCGGACGGTCCCGGCGTCGGCCTCGGCCCAGATCTGCAGGCCGTCGGCGTCGACCGCCACGATCGGGTCGGTGGCGCCGCGGGTGCCGGTCGCGTCGGTCCGGCTGTTCCCGTCGGGGGCGATGTCGGAGGCGCCGGCCGCCTCCCAGTCGGTCCACTCGCCGGCCGTCCGGTAGCGGTACCGGACGACGACGCCCTCGAGCCCGGGGTCGGCGTCCCAGGTGATGCCCAGGACGGAGAAGGGGTCGGTGTCCAGCTCGCGGGTCAGCACGTCCGGGGCGGGGGCCTCGGTGGCCTCCGGCGTCGGCTCGGCGGTGGGCTCCGCGGTCGGCCCGGCGGTCGGGCCGGCGGTCGGCCCGGCCGCGGGCGCGGACGCGCTCGGTGCGGGCTCGGGGTCGGTGGTCGCGTCGGGCTGCGCGGGGGCTGCGGGCTCGGTGGGCTCGGCAGGCGCTGCGGTCGCGCCCGGCGCGGCGGCGTCGTCGGCGGCGTCGTCGGTCGTGACGGCCGCGGTCCGGAACACGGCGCCGACGTCCGCGGACGCACCGGTCACCTGCGCGTCGGGCAGGACGGACTCGGTCGAGTCGAGCTCCTCGGCGGGCAGCGGCGCCTCGTCGGGCAGGGCGGCCACCTCGGCGGCGACGACGCCCCCGAGGTCGAGCTCCTGGACGGAGACCTCCGGCGCGGTGGCGGTGGTGGTGGTGTCGGCGGTCGCGACGACCGCCATCGGGGCGACCAGCCCGCCCGTGAGTGCCAGGACCGTGCCGGCCCTGCCCCAGTGTTGCGCCATGCGAGCGCCCCCATTCGTGTGTCTCGGTGCGCCTAGGGGACCATCTCGCGGCCGCGCGCGTCCCGCGCGACACGCGTCGCGCCTGCCACAGCCGGGCCGGGATCGCCACCCGGGGTGTGGAATCGTGGGTGAACCTGCGGGCCGGACGGGTGACAGGGCCCCGGACCCTGTCCGATATGTGCCAATCTGTCCCCATTCCAAGCCGAGGGGAGCGTGATGATCCGGATCTCGAGTGCCGAGCTGCACTACGCCTGGGGGTCGCCGTCCGCGATCCCCGACCTGCTGGGCACGCCGGCGACCGGCGGACCCGTCGCCGAGGCGTGGTTCGGCGCCCACCACGCCGGGCCCTCCCGGATCGTGCCGGACCCGGCGGGCCACGACCGCGCGGCCCCGTCCGGCACGCTCGCGGCGGCGATCGCCGAGGACTCCCGGCGCCTGCTCGGGGACGACGTCGTCGCCCGGTTCGGCCCCACGCTGCCCTACCTGCTGAAGATCATCGCGGCCGACCGCCCGCTGTCCCTGCAGGTGCACCCGAACATCGAGGCCGCGCGCGAGGGGTTCGACCGCGAGGAGGCCGCCGGCGTGCCGCTGGACGCGCCGCACCGCTCCTACCGCGACCGCAACCACAAGCCGGAGCTCGTGTACGCGCTGACGCGGTTCGAGGCGGTCAGCGGGTTCCGCGCCCCGCGCCGGGCGGCGGAGCTTCCTGGCGGGCCTCGACGCTCCCCTGGCCAAGGAGCTGCACGACGAGCTCGCGGCCCAACCGGACGCGCGCGGCATCGAGGCCGCGTTCACCTGCCTGCTCCAGCCCGGCACCCGGCCCGGCCCGGAGGCGGTGGAGGAGGTCGTGGCGGCGTGCGCGGCGCGGCTCGCGCACGGGTCGCCGTCACCGCGCGCCGACCGCACCGTGGTCCGCCTCGCCGAGGCGTACCCCGGCGACCCGGGCATCGTCACGTCGCTGCTGCTGAACCCCGTGACCCTGCACCCGGGCGAGGCGCTGTTCGTCCCCGCGGGCGGGGTGCACGCGTACCTCAGCGGGGTCGGCGTGGAGATCATGGCGTCGTCGGACAACGTGCTGCGCGCCGGGCTCACCCCCAAGCACGTGGACGTCGCCGAGCTGCTGCGCAACGTCGACTACGTGGCCGCCCCGCCGATCCGGATCGCCCCCGAGCGGTTCCACGGCGCCACCCGCGTCTACTACGCGCCCGTCGACGACTTCGAGCTGTCGATCACGACCGTCGAGGACGACGGCCTGCACCCGCTGCCCGGCCGCGGGCCCCGCGTCCTGCTGTGCCTCGACGGCGCCGCGACCGTCCGGGGTGCCTCCGGCGCGACGCTCACGCTCCAGCGTGGTGAGGCGGCCTTCGTGCCGGCCTCGGACGGGGCGCTGCAGGTCGAGGGCCGGTCGCGGCTGATCCAGGCCGACGTGCCCTGACCCGGGTCGACGCGGGTCAGGCGGCCCCGCCCGCGACCGCGAGGTCGTGGTCGACCATCGCGCCGACCAGCGCCTCGAAGTCGTGCGTGCGGGTCCAGCCGAGCTTCCCGCTCGGCGCGGCCGGGGTCGCCGACGAGCTCCGGCGCGTCGCCCGGACGCAGCAGCCCGGTGTCGACGTGGACGTACCGCTCCCAGTCGTCGATCCCCGCGCGCGCGAACGCGGCACGCACGAAGTCCTCGACCGCGTGCGCCTGCCCGGTCGCGACCACCCAGTCGCCGGCGCCGTCGTGCCGGGCGGCACGGACCATCGCGTCCACGTAGTCCGGCGCCCAGCCCCAGTCCCGGCGCGCGGCGAGGTTGCCCAGGACCAGGCGGTCGTCCAGCCCCCGCGCGATCCGGGCGGCGCCGCGCGTGATCTTGCGGGTCACGAACGTCTCCGGCCGCCGCGGCGACTCGTGGTTGAACAGCACGCACGACGCGACGTGCAGCCCGCGCTCGCGGTAGACCGCGGCGAGGTGGTGCGCGAACGCCTTCGCCGCGCCGTAGGGGTTCCGGGGGGCCACTGGCGTCGACTCGTCCTGCGGGACCCGGTCGGGGTGCCCGAAGATCTCGGCGGAGGACGCCTGCACGACCCGCACCGCCCGGCCCGACGCGTCCTGCACCGCCAGCGCGGCGTCGAGCAGCGCGAGCGGCGCCAGCCCGGACAGCTCGGCAGTCGCCTCCGGCTCCGCCCAGGACCGCGCGACCGAGCTGATGCCGCCGAGGTTGTACACCTCGTCCGGGGCGAGCCGCAGCACCAGCGCGCGCAGCCCGTCCCGGTCGGCCAGGTCCACCGCGTGCGGGGTCCAGCCGACGCGGACGGGCACCTCGTCCCCGGGGCGGACGGTGCCGTGCACCACCACGCCCTCCGCGAGCAGGCGCTCGACCAGGTACGACCCGTCCTGCCCGGTCGCGCCGGTCACCAGCGCGACGGTCACGCCACCCGCCCGCGCTGCTCCGCGAGGTCGTGCTCCACCATCATCGCGACGAGCGCGGGGAAGTCGACCGTCGGCCGCCAGCCGAGCCGCTCGTGCGCCTTGGACGCGTCGCCGACGAGCAGGTCCACCTCCGCCGGGCGGACGAACTCGGCGTCCGTGCGGACCAGGCCGGACCAGTCGTCGATGCCGACGTGCCCGAACGCCGCGTCCAGCAGGTCGCGGATCGAGTGCGTCTGCCCCGTCGCGACCACGTAGTCGTCCGGCTCGTCCTGCTGCAGCATCCGCCACATCGCCTCGACGTAGTCGCCGGCGAAGCCCCAGTCGCGGCGCGCCTCGAGGTTCCCCAGCACGAGCTCGTCCTGCAGGCCCAGCGAGATCCGCGCGACCGCCTGGGACACCTTGCGCGTGACGAACTCGGGCCCGCGGCGCGGCGACTCGTGGTTGAACAGGATCCCCGACGACGCGTGCATCCCGTAGGACTCGCGGTAGTTGATCGTCATGTAGTGGCCGAACACCTTCGCGACGCCGTACGGCGACCGCGGCCACAGCAGCGTGGTCTCGCGCTGCGGGACCTCCTGGACCTTGCCGAACATCTCCGAGGAGGACGCCTGGTAGAACCGCACCCGGCCGGGGTCGTCCCCGGCGTGCAGACGCACCGCCTCGAGCATGTTCAGCACGCCCGCCGCGGTGACGTCGGTCGTGATCCGGGCGTTCTGCCACGAGTACGCCACGTACGAGATCGCGCCGAGGTTGTAGACCTCGTCGGGCCGGGACGTCGCCAGCGCCGCCATCAGGCTGGGCGTGTCCGTGAGGTCGCCGGTCAGCACGTGCACGTCCGGCACGGCCTCGCGCACCAGGGCGATCTTCGGGTTGTTCTGCCCGCGCACCAGCCCGTAGACCTCGTACCCCTTCGCGAGCAGCAGCTCGGCGAGGTACAGGCCGTCCTGGCCGGTGATGCCCGTGATGAGTGCGCGTGCCATGTGGTCTCCGGTTAGTCGTCGGTCACCGGCGCGGCGGCGGCGCACCCCGGTCCGGTGGCTAGGCTACCGACGACCTCGGGATACGGACGGCACGGGCGGGCGTGGGACAGGCGTGAGCAGAGCATGAAGGTCGTCGTGCAGGTGCCCTGCCTCGACGAGGAGCAGACCCTGGCGGCCGTGCTGTCGTCGGTGCCCACGCACATCGACGGGGTCGACGAGATCGCCGTCGTGGTCGTGGACGACGGCTCCACCGACCGGACCGCCGAGGTGGCGCGGGCCTACGGCGCGACCGTCGTGCGGCACGCGCGCACGATGGGCCTTGCGCGCTCGTTCCGGGACGGCGTCGACTGGGCGCTCGCGCACGGCGCCGACGTGGTCGTGAACACCGACGGCGACGACCAGTACCCGCAGGACCGGATCGGCGACCTCGTGCGCCCGATCCTCGAGGGCGTCGCCGACGTGGTGATCGCCGACCGCCAGACGGCGACGATCGCCGAGTTCTCCTGGTTCAAGAAGCGGATGCAGCGGTTCGGCAGCGCCGTCGTGAACGGTGCCGCCGACACGCGGCTGCCCGACGCGGCCAGCGGCTTCCGCGCGTACTCGCGCGCCGCCCTGCTGCGGATCAACGTGGTCACCGACTTCTCCTACGCGATGGAGACGATCATCCAGGCCGGGCACAAGCGGCTCCGGATCGTCAGCATCCCCGTGGTCACCCACCCGAAGACCCGGGAGTCGCGGCTGTTCCGCAGCGTGTTCCACCACATGGCCCGGTCTGCGTCGGCGATCGTCCGCTCGTACCTGATGTTCAAGCCGTACGTCGTGTTCGCGACGCTCGCGGTGGTGTTCGGGGTCCTGGCGCTGGTGCCGATGGTCCGGTTCCTGGCGCTGTGGCTGGTGAACGGCGAGGCGGGCAACGTCCAGTCGCTGATCTTCGGGGCGATCATGGCTGTGGCGTGCCTGCTGTCGGGCGCCCTCGGCGTCCTGTCGGACCTGCTGCGCACCAACCGGGTCCTGCTCGAGGAGCAGCTGGAGCGGATCAAGCACCTGCAGTACGACGGCCGCCCCGGCGCCTGAGCGGCACCCGGGGCCCGGCGGGTCGTGGCCGCTACGCTCGCCTGCGTCGCACCGCGACCCCTGCACCCTCCCCGGAAGGACGCGCCGTGCCCGGACCCGCCTCGCTCGCCCGCAGCGCCTACGTGGGGTTCTGGCGGTCGGCCCGGCGGGTCGCCCGGACGACCGGCGCGCTCGACGCCCTCGACGCGCGTCGCGCGGCCCGGCCGCGCGGGGCGGCGGCACAGCTGCGCTCGCTGTTCGCGATCCACGACGCCGCCGACCTGGTGGCGCTGGACGTCCCCTGGTGGACGTACGGCGCGACCGACCGGGTGGCCGCGCACCTCGCCGCGCTCGGCGGCACGGCGCGCGTCCTGGAGTACGGATCGGGTGCGTCCTCGGTCTGGCTGGCCCGGCGCGCCGCGCACGTGACGAGCGTGGAGCACCACGTCGGCTTCGCCGCGCTCGTGCGCGAGCTGGCGCGCGACGCCGGGGTCGCCGACCGGCTGGAGGTCCTGGAGGTGGAGCCGGACCGGTCGCCCGACCCGGTCGTGCCGTCGGGCAAGCGGGGCGAGGAGGGGCTGGACTACGCCGCGTACGTCCGCGCCGCGGAGCGGGTGGGCGGCGAGGTGGACCTGGTCGTCGTCGACGGCCGGGCGCGCGCCGCCTGCGTCGAGGTGGCGGCCCGGCGGCTGGCGCCGGGCGGTCTGCTGCTCCTCGACGACAGCCAGCGACCCCGGTACGCCGCCGCGGTCGCGACCTCGGGCCTGGTCGTCGAGCGCTACCGCGGCTGGGTGCCGTCGCTGCCGTACCCGCGCGAGACCGCCGTGCTGTCGCTGCCGTCGACGCCCCGCCGGCCGTGAACCGGGAGCGTCGCCCGCGCCTGCTGCCGCGCGCGCTCCTGGCCGTCCCCGACCGGGCGCCGGTGCTGCTGGGCTGCCTGGGCGTGGCCGAGGTGCTCGCGGTGCTCGTCGGACAGCTGCGCCCGGTCGTCGTGCTCCCGCTCGCCGTGGCGCTCGCGGCGGTGACCTGGCGGTGGGTGCCCCGCACGCCGCGGGCGACGCGCGGTCACGTCGGCGCCACCGTGGTGGTGCTGGTCCTGTGCGCCGCGTGGTGGGGCCTCGGGCTCGCCTCGGTCGCGCAGTACGTCGTGGTGAACCGCGACCCCGGGTTCCTGACGCTGCGGGGGCTGTGGCTCACCGACCACCCCTCGGCGCTGGTCCCGGTCGGCGGTGCGGCCGCCGTGGACGCCGCGGTCCCCGCCGCCTCCGCCGGCACCGAGGCGTTCTGGCTGCACGACGGGCAGCTCTACGCGCAGGGCAACACGATGCTGCCCTCGTTGCTGGCGGTGCAGGGCTGGGTCGGCGGCGAGCGCGCGGTGCTGGCGGGCAACCTGCTGATCGGGGTGGTCGCCCTGCTCGCGGTGTTCGCGGCCGCCCGCCGGTTCGCCGGGCCGTGGTGGGCGCTGGTCCCGACGGTCGCGCTGGGCCTGAGCCTGCCGTTCCTCACGTTCACCCGCGCCGCGTACACGGAGCCGCTGACCGTCGCCCTGCTGTGCGGCGCCCTGGCGGTGGCGCACGGGGCCTGGCACGGCGGGCCGCGAGCGCCCGGGGCCGTGCCGACGTCGGCCCGGGTCGTGCCGACGTCGGCCCGGCTCGTGCCGACGTCGGCGGGGGTCGCCCGGGTCGGGCCGCACGTGCTGGTCGGCGCGCTGGTCGGTGCCGTGGGCACCGCGCGGATCGACGGGGCCGTCGCCGTGGTGGGTCTGGCCCTGGGCTACCTGCTGGTGGCGCTCGGCCCGCTCGGGGCCGCCGACCGGCGCGCAGCCACGCGGGCGGCCCTCGCGGCGACCGGCACGGGCGCGGCGCTGGTCGCCCTCGGGATGGTCGACGTCCTGCGCCTCAGCCCCGAGTACGTGCGGGTGCACCAGACCCAGCTCACGGCGTTGCTGACCGCCACGGGGACGCTGCTCGTGCTGGCCGTGCTGGCGCTCGTCGTGCCGGGGCGGTGGTGGCGGGGCCCGCGGCGGGCCGTGCACGCGCACCGCCGCACGCTGGGGTCCGGGGCCGCCGCGCTCGTGCTGGTCGTGGCCGCCGGGGTCGCGTCGCGGCCGCTGTGGTGGCAGGGCCGGTTCACGGACCCGGCGTCCGGGTACGGCTACGCGGTGCAGGTGCTGCAGGCCGCTGCCGGGCAGCCGCTCGACCCCGCGCGGTCGTACGACGAGCAGACGCTCACCTGGGTCGCCTGGTACCTCGGCGTCCCGGCGGTGGTGCTCGGCGTCGTGGGGCTCGCCGTGCTGGCCCGACGCGGCGTGGCGCGCCGCGACCCCGCGGCGACCCTGCTGGTGGCGGTGGTCGGCGTGGCGGCGGTCTTCCCGCTGCTGCGGGTGAGCATCACCCCGGACCAGATCTGGGCGGTGCGCCGGCTGCTGCCCGCGACGTTCCCGGGGCTGCTGATCGCGGCGGCGTGCGCGCTGGCGGCGCTCGCGGGGCCGCGCGCGTCGGTCGGGGGGCGCGGAGCGGTGGTGGCGCGCGGGGCGTCCGGGGGAGCGCGCGAGGCGTCCGGGGGAGGAGCGCGGGGGGCGTCCCCGGGTGCGCGCCGTGCCGCTGCCGCGGTGCTGGCGCTGGCCGTGGTCGCCTTCCCCCTGACGACGTGGCGCCCCGGCGCGGACGTGGTCGAGCTGTCCGGCCGGGCGACGCAGGCGCACGCGGTCTGCGACGCGCTGGACGACCTCGGTGTCGACCGGGTGGTGTGGACCCACTCGAGCCCCTTCCGGTACCTGGCGACGCTCCGGGTGGTCTGCGACGTCGAGGTGGTCGAGGTGCTCGAGCCGCCCACCGCGGCGGACCTGGCGGCGATCCGCGCCGCGTGGGGCGGGGAGCCGGTGGCGGCGCTCAGCTTCGACGCGACCGACTACCCGTGGACGACGCCGCCGACGACCTCGGTCGGGGGACGGCGTCGACGACCCTGGGCCGGACGCTGACCGGCGTCCCGCGCACCGTGGACACCACGTGGAGCGAGGTCTGGGTCGGCCTGGTCCAGCCGGACGGGACCGTGCGACCCGCGATCCGACCGTGAGAGCCGCCGGGGCGGGCGCTGCCGTGGCTCAGAGCCGGGCCGTGACCCGCTCGGTCGCGGCGATCCGGTCGGCGCGGTCGGGCGCGTCGCCGGGCTGCGGGCGCAGCAGCACGACCGACCCGCCCGCCGCGAGCACGCCGAGCGTGGTGAGCAGCGTGCCGGGCGTCGCGGTGCGGGCGTCGCCGACTGGCAGGAGCGCCCGGTCGCCCGCGGCCACGGGGGCCGTGCCGCGGGCGGCCGCGACGAGGTCGGCGTGCGGCACCGCGGTCGCGCCCACGTCGAGCGCGGCGCGTGCGGGCTCGACGGCGGGCACCCAGCCGATCACGTCGCCGTAGGTCATCACGGACTGCGCGGCGTCCAGGGCGCCCGCCGGCAGGGGCCCGTCGAACCCGCGGGCGAGCGCCGGCAGGGCCACCGCGACGACGCCGTGCCGGGGGAGCGCGAGGGCATCGGGGCGGTCGGTGACGACCACGTCGGCGGCGGTCGCGTCCCGGTCGTCGGCGTCCAGCACCGCGACGGTCGCCCCGGTGCGCCACGCGGCCAGCGCCCACACGACCGTGCGCCAGTGCGGCGGGAGGTCCAGCAGCACGCGGGTCCCGGGCCCGGCGTCCAGCTCCTCGACGAGGAGATTCGTCGACTTGCTCACCCAGTTGTCGAGCACCGCGCCGGACAGCTCGATCCGCTCGCCGGCGGGGCCGTACCAGGTGAGCCGGGGGCGCCCCGGCTCGCTGAGCAGGGCCGACAGGACATCGGCGACGGAGGCGGCGGTACGGGGGCTGGCGGCTGTCACGCGCCCAGCCTAGGTGCGGGCGCCCATGAGGAACCGGACATACCGCCCAGAACTGCTCGCACTAGCACTCTTCCGCTTGACTACGCGGAACGACACGCGTGTAATTCCCTGGAACGGGTGGTCCTGGGACGTGATCGGGAGCCTGTGGCCGCACGGCCCATCATCTCGCAGCACGACGGGGGGAAGCACACATGTGGAGTCTGCTCGACGACGAGGGACCCTTCCCGTCCGACGCCGGCACGACCCGGCCCGACGCAGGGGTGGCCGACGTGCTGCCGATGTTCGGGACCCCCGAGGACGACGGCATCATGGGCTGGCAGGAGCGCGCGCTGTGCGCCCAGACCGACCCCGAGGCGTTCTTCCCCGAGAAGGGCGGATCGACCCGCGAGGCCAAGAAGGTCTGCACCGGCTGCGACGTCCGGTCGGAGTGCCTGGAGTACGCGCTGGCCAACGACGAGCGGTTCGGCATCTGGGGCGGACTGTCCGAGCGAGAGCGCCGCAAGCTCAAGCGGCGTGTGGTCTGAGCCGCGCCCGCCGGGGCGCATGATGTCGTGAGCATGTCCGACACCTCGCACTCCGGCACGCCCGCGACGGCAGCCCCCGCCACGGTCGTGGTCGTCGCACGTGGCGCGACCCCCTTCCTGCCGACGACGCTGCGCGCGCTCGCCGGCCAGACGCGCGCCCCCGCCCGGGTGCTGCTCGTCGACGTCGGCGACCGCCCCGACCCCGCGCTCGCCGGGGTGATCCGCGACGCCGGTCTCCCCGCGGGCGCGACCACGCTGCTGAGCGCCCCCGGGGCCCGGACCTTCGGCGACGCCGTCCGCACCGCGGCCGCCGCGGAGGACGGGCTGCCCGGCGGCCCGCAGCGCTGGCTGTGGCTGCTGCACGACGACGCCGCGCCCGAGCCCACCGCGCTCGCCGAGCTCGTGCGCGCCGTCCAGGCCGCCCCGTCGGTGGGCGTCGCCGGCGTGAAGCAGCGCACCTGGACCGCGCCGGCCCGGCTGCTCGAGGTCGGCGTCCGCACCTCCCGCTCCGGGCGCCGGATGACCGACGTCGAGCCCGGCGAGGTCGACCAGGGCCAGCACGACGGCCGTGAGGACGTCCTCGGCGTGGGACTGGTCGGGGCGCTCGTACGCCGCGACGTGTGGGACGAGCTCGGCGGCACCGACCCGGTGCTCGGGCCGTTCGGGGACGGGCTCGACCTGTCCCGCCGCGCGCGGCTCGCCGGTCACCGCGTGCTCGCCGTGCCCGCGGCGGTCGTCCGGCACGCCCAGGCGACCTACCACGGCCTGCGCACCTCGGGCACCGAGGCGGACGTCGACGCGGTGGTCGACCTCGACGCCGACGGCGAGCCCGACGGCGCCGACCCCCGCCGCTCGTACGCCGCCCGACGCACCGCCCTGCTGCACACGCGTCTCGTCTGGGCGCCGCTGCCGCTGCTGCCGCTGGTCGCGGTGATGGCGGTGCTCGCCGGGCTGGTCCGGGTGCTGGTGCGGATCGCCACCAAGGAGCCCGCCCTGGCCGCCGCCGAGGTCGTCGCGCCGCTGCGCGCGCTCGGGCGGCCCGCCGCCGTCGTGCGCGCCCGCGGCCGCGCCCGGCGGACCCGCCGGATGCCCCGCCGGACCCTGCGTCCGCTCCAGGCCGACCTGCGCACGGTGTGGCGGCAGTGGCGGGACCGGCGGCTGACCCGCGCGGAGGCGCGCCGCGTCGTCCGCGCACCCTCCGAGCTCGAGCTCCGCGAGCTCGCCGCTCTCGCGCTACGCCGCCGCGTGGCGCTGGGCGCCGTCGTGGTCGCGCTGGTCGTCGTCACGGCCGCGGCGCTCGGACCCCAGCTGCTCGGCGTGCTCGGCGGCGCGCACCTCGTCGGCGGTGCGCTCGTCCGCGCCGCGTCCGGGGTCGGCGACGTGTGGACCGCGGCGACCGGGGGCTGGGTGTCCGGCGAGCTCGGCGCCGCCGCGCCCGCCGACGCGCTGCTCACCGCGCTGCTGCCCGGCACCGTGCTCGCCGGCGGCAGCCTCCAAGCGGCGCTCGCCGTGCTGCTGCTCGGCTCGGTGCTGCTCGCCGGGCTCGGCGCCTGGTTCGCGGCCGGCGCCGCGACCCGGTCGGTCGGGGTGCGGATGTGGGCCGCCGTCGTGTGGGCCGCGCTGCCGAGCCTGCTGCTCGGTGTCGGGCAGGGCCGGGTCGGGGCCGTGCTGGTCCACCTCGCGCTGCCCTGGCTGGTCCTCGCGCTGGCCCGCGCGGTCGGGGCGCACCAGGTCGACGCGGTGCTCTCCGGCGTCGCGACCGCCGCGCCGGTGCACCCCGACGGCGAGCACCGCACCGACCCGGGCGCGCAGGAGTGGCCCGACCCGGAGGCCTGGGCCCGCGCCGGCGAGCCCGCGCCCACCCGGCGCGCGCGGCGTGCGCGTCCGGCGAGCCTGTCGGCGGCGGACGAGGGGTCCTCGGGCACGGGCGACGACGCCGCTCCGGACGCCCCGGCTGCGCCCGGCACGACGGCGCACGACCGCGCACCGGACGCCGTCCGCGACGAGGCGACCGACGCCACGCCCGTGCGCGGCACCCGTGCGGTGGAGCAGAGCCGTCCCGCTTCCGTGACCGCGCAGCTGCCGCGACCGGCTGACGACGCCGAGCACGCGGCGACCGCCGACGCCGACCGCGCTGCCGACGCCGACCGCGCTGCCGACGCCGAGCGCGAGCCCACCCCCGGCCGGCCCGCCGACGACCCCGACCGGACCCCCGCCCCGCCCCGGCGCCGGACCGACCACCTCGACCCCGAGCCCGTCGCCGCCCCGGCTGCCCCCGCGCGCCCGACCGGCTCGGTCGCCGCCGCGGCCGCCGCGTCGCTCGCGTTCGCGGCCGTCGCGGCCGGTGCACCCGCGCTGCTGCTGCCCGGTGTCGTGCTGCTGCTGCTCGTCGCCGCGTGCGCCCCCCGCGGCCGCCGGCTGCGGGTGGTGCTCGCCGCGGCCCCGGCGCTCGTGCTGCTCGGACCGACGCTCGCCGAGGCGCTGTCGCGGGGCGTGGCGGGCGTCCGGCTGCTGCTGGCCGACCCCGGCACCCCGCTCGCGTCCCGGCCCGCGACCGCGGTCGGCGCCCTGCTGGGGATCCCGGGCGACGCCGACGCGCTCGTCCCCGCCTGGCTGCCGAGCGGGGTGCCCGACGCGGTGCTGACGTGGTGGCCGGCGGCCACCGGCGTGGCGGTGCTGCTGCTGGCTCTGCTCGCCCTGCTCCGGGGTGCGCCCCAGGCGCGGGCCGTGCGGCTCGGCTGGGCGGTCGGGGCGGTCGGCGTGGCGGTGGCGCTCCTCGCCGGACGGGTCGCCGTCGGGCAGGACGAGGGCGCGGTGGTCGTCGGCTGGGCCGGGACCGGGCTGTCGCTGGCCGCTGCCGGGCTGCTGACGGCCGCCGTGACGGGGACGCGCGGACTGCGCGGGCGGCTCGACCGGGTGTCGTTCGGCTGGCGACAGGTGACGGCCGCCGTGGTCACCGTGCTGGCCGTCGCGCTGCCGCTGGCGACGTGGAGCGGATGGGCCACCCAGCTGCGGTCGGGTGCCGGCGACCTGACCACCCGGTCGCGCGCCGTGGTCCCCGCCATCGGGCGGCAGACCCAGGACTCCGCGGACGCGCCGCGGGTGCTCGCCGTCGTGCCGACGGTCGACGGCGTCCTCGACTGGCAGCTGCTCCGCGGCGACGGGCCCCAGGTGCTCGAGGACGCCGCCGCGGTCCGCACCGCCATGGTCTCCGGGCCGCCCGACGCGGCCGAGGTCGCGGACCCGGACGACGCGACCGCCGAGCTGCAGGCCGTCGTCGGCACGCTGTCGGTGGGATCCAGCACCGACGTCGCGGCCGACCTCGCCGCGCTGGCGGTCGCCGACGTGCTGGTCCCGCCGCTGACCGCCGACCAGGTCGACGACACCGCGTGGCAGCAGCAGCGGTCGGCGCTCGTCGGTCGGCTCGACGCCACACCCGGGCTCGAGCGGATCACCGACGTGGCCGCGGGCGTCATCTGGCGCGTGCAGCCCTCCGGCGGCGCCGTCGGCGAGAACGACGACGCGTCCGCCGGGACCCCGGGCGCCGTGCCCGCCGCGGTGACGGCGTGGGCGCGGCTCGTCCCCGACGCCGGGACGGCAGCCGACGCCGAGGGGCTCGCCTCGACCGGTGCGAGCGCGGTGCCGGCGGTGCCGGGCGTGGTCAACCACGTCGACACGACGATCGAGCCGGGCGAGCCCGGCCGGCTGCTGGTCCTGGCGGAGCGCTCCGACGTCGGCTGGCGGGCGACGCTCGACGGCCGGCCGCTGCGCGCGGTGACCGAGGGCTGGCGGCAGACGTTCGAGGTCGGGGCGGACGGCGGCCGGCTGGTCGTCGCCCACCGGGCACCGGACCGGACGGTGTGGACGGTGGCGCAGGTCGCGGTCGGCGCGCTCGCGCTGCTCCTGGCGCTGCCGGTACGACGCAGGCGGGCGGGGAGACGATGACCACGGACGGCACGACGACGGGCGCGGAGCGCGGGACCGACGCGCGGCGGGCAGCCGGGCGCGTGGCCCGGGTCCTGTCCGGCGTGCTGGTCCTCGGTCTCGCCGGGGGCGTGGTGGCTTTCGCCGGCACCCGCCCCGCCGACGAGCCCGGCCGGGTGCCCGCCGACGTCGTCGAGGTCGGGGCGACCGCGACCACGCTCGTCTGCCCGGGCCCGCTGCGGCTCCCGGACGAGACGGGCTCCGGCGACTCCGCGTTCCGGCGGGTGCCCGTGGACCCCGTGGAGTCCGTCACCGTGGCGAGCACGTCGACGTCGGGGACCGTGTCGCTCACGCCGCTCGCCGCGCCGTCGCAGGACCTCGCGGGCGGCGCGGGCGTGCTCCGCGCGCCGGGGGCGCCGGTCGTCGTGCGCGCCGAGCCGGTCGACGACCTGCCCGTCCCGGTCGCGGGCGCCAGCGCCTCCGTGGTCACCGAGGGCGACCTGCGCGGGTTGTCCGCGGCGTCGTGCTCCCGGCCGGGTTCCGACGCCTGGCTCGTGGGCGGCAGCACCGCGCTCGAGAAGCTCCGCGGACCTCGTCGTCGTCAACCCGGGCGCCACGGCCGCCGACGTCACCGTCGAGGTCTGGGGCCCGGCCGGCCCCGTCGACCTCGCCGGTGGTGCGTCCGCGCTGGTCGCCCCGGGCGAGCAGCGGACCCTGGTCCTCCCGGGCGTGGCCGCGGAGCAGCGGCGCCTGGTCGTGCACGTGACCTCCGCGGGTGGCCAGGTCGCGGCCTACCTGCAGGACTCGCTGCTCGACGGCTTCACCCCGCGGGGCACCGACCTCGTCACCGCGGGCAGCGCCCCGGCGACCACCCAGGTGGTGCCCGGGATCGCCGTGTCCGGGTCCGGCGTCGACTCGGTCGACGCCGGTGCCCTGCGCCTGATGGCCCCGGACGCGGACGGGACGGTGTCGGTGCGCCTGCTCGGCGCGGACGGCGACGTGGTGCTGCCCGGAGCCGAGGCGGTCGACCTGGCCGCGGGCGAGGTCACCGACGTCTCGCTCGGCGGGCTGGCCGCGGGGACCTACACCGCGGTCGTCGAGGCGGACGTCCCGGTGGTCGCGAGCGCGATGATCACGCGGACCGGGACGCCCGGTGAGCTCGACGAGCAGCCCCGGCTCGAGCGCGCGTGGGCGGCGGCCACACCGAGCGGCAGCGGGGTGGCCGCCGTGCCGCAGGGCACCGCCGCGACGCTCGCGCTCGGCGCGGTCCCGACCGGACGCACGCCCACGCCGGAGCCGTCGGCGACGCCGACGCCCGAGCCCACGCAGGGCCAGGTACCGGACCCGACCGAGGACGCCGAGCCCCAGGGCCCCTCGGTCACCGTGACGGTCCGCGGCTACGGCGCCGACGGGCTCGTCGGCGAGGAGCAGGTCCCGGTGGGCGTCGGGTCGACCGTCGCGTTCCCGGTGGCGTCCCTCGGTGACGGCGTGCTCGGGGTCGAGGTCCTCACCGGCGACGACCCGCAGGCCGACGTCGCCTGGGCCGTGGTCGCGTCCGTCGGACGGCCGGACGGCCGGCTGGTGTCGGTGCTGCAGCCCCTGGTCGAGACCGACGCGGTCACCGGGGCCGAGGTCCGGGCGGCTCGCCGGCTCGGCGTCGGCTGAGCCGCGACCGCCTCAGCGCGCCGCGGGGGCGCCCGACCGGCTCAGCGCGCCGCGACGCGCCCGACCGGCTCAGCGCGCCGCGCGCAGCTCCACGCGCTCGCGGACCTTGAGCCCGACGCTGATCGCCGCGCGGACCGGCCACTCGTACCAGCGGTGGTAGCGCCGGTGCAGGTAGCGCTCGGCGGAGGCGTGGTGCGCGGAGATCATCCGCGCGGGCTTCGCCTTCCAGGACACGCCGCCGACGTGCACGACGCGCGCCGACGGCACGTACACGTTCGCCCACCCGGCCAGGGTGAGGCGCTCCCCGAGGTCGACGTCCTCGAAGAACATGAAGTAGTCCTCGTCGAACCCGCCGACGGCCTCGAAGGCCTCGCGGCGCAGCAGCAGGCACGCCCCGGACAGCCAGCCCGCCACCCGCTCGGTGCCGGCCGACTCCTGGCGGCGCTGGTACGCGCGGGTCCACGGGTTCCCGGGCCAGACCCTGCCGAGCAGCGCGTGCCCGACGCCCTGGGTCAGCGACGGCAGCTCGCGCGCCGACGGGTACACGGAGCCGTCCTCGTTGAGCAGCGCCGGTCCGAGTGCGCCCGCCGTCGGGTGCCGTCGGGCGGCGGCCAGCAGCGTGTCCAGCGAGCCCGGCTCCCAGACCACGTCCGGGTTGGCGACGACCAGCCAGTCCTGGTCGGCCCCGCGGGCCCCGGCGTTGGCGCCCCCGCCGTACCCGAGGTTCTGCCCGGTGCGCAGCACCCGGCCGCCCGCCTCGGCCGCGACCCGGTCGGCGACCGCACCGTCGGCACCGTTGTCGACCAGCACCAGCTCGACCGGCGCGGACGTCGCGGCCGCGAGGGAGCGGGTGAAGTCGGCGAGCTCCGCGCCCGGGTGGAACACGATGCTGATGACGCGGACACCGCCCGGGACGGCGACGTCGGGCGCGGGGTCCGGGGCGGGCGCGGGGGAGGGGGTCGTCATGGCCCGGACAGGCTATCGCCCGTCGCCGTGCTCGGGGTCCACCTCGTCCGGGGACCGGCCCAGCAGGTGCGCGACCTGCTCGACGACGACCTCGTGCACCAGGTCGTCGAGCTCGTCGGCGTCGCCGACCCGGCTCTCCACCGGCCGGCGGTACAGCACGATCCGCGGCGGCAGGCCGGGCTGCGCGGGGAAGTACCGGCCCAGCGGGACACCGCCGGACTCCCACGGCGCGGGGTTCGACGGCGGCACGTCCTCGACGGCGAACTCGACGCCGTCGAGGTAGGTGCCCCACCGCGTCTCGAGCCGCTCGACCGAGTCCAGCACCAGGTCGTCGAACCGCTCGGCGCGGGTGCGGTGGGCGGGCAGGGAGCTCGGCAGCAGGGGGCCGCGGATGCCCCGTCCGCGGCGGTCCCGGCGCCGGACCGGGCCGACCACGCGGTCGCCGGGCAGGGCGGGGACGAACCGACGTGGAGCCATCCCGGCACTGTATCCGGGACGGGGCGCGGGTCGCGCACGCTGCGGGGGCGCCCGCACGGGTACCGTCTACCCCGTGAGACCCGTCCGCCAGTGCTCCCGCACCGCGTGCGGTCGACCGGCGGTGGCCACCCTGACGTACGTGTACGCCGACCAGACCGCCGTCCTCGGCCCGCTCGCGACGCTCGCCGAGCCGCACTCCTACGACCTGTGCGCCGAGCACGCGTCGCGGCTGACCGCCCCCCGCGGGTGGGAGGTCGTCCGCCTGACGCCGGAGTTCGTCGAGTCCGGTCCCAGCCACGACGACCTGCTCGCGCTCGCCGACGCCGTGCGCGAGGCCGGCCGGCCCGCCCCGGACCGGTCGCGGCACTCCGCGGCGGTCCCGGACGGCCTGCCGCCGGCCTCGCAGCTCGCCGACACCGAGACCCGTCGCCGCGGGCACCTGCGGGTGCTGCGCGGCGAGGACGGCTGACCGGCGTGGCCACCGCGGGGGGCGGTCGGCGCAAGGGACGCCGGGCCGAGCAGGACACGACGCCGCTCGGCTCGCTCAGCAGCCCGGGCCAGCAGCACGCGCCGGGCACCGAGGTGTGCGAGGTGTGCGCCTCGCCCCGGCTGACCCGCCTGCACCTGGCGCTCGCCGACGGCACGGACGTCACGTTCGTGTCCTGCCACGAGTGCGAGCACCGGGCGTGGTTCCCGATCGCCGGCGACGGCACCCCGCTGGACCGGGACGAGGTCGTGCGGCGGTCCAGCAGGGCCTGAGACCCGGGTCGGCCGCGGGCACGGTCACCCGCAGCGGGCAGGGGCGGCGCAGGTCCGATGGGATACCGTGACGGGCGTGACCGACACGTCCTCCGCGCTGCCCGACCTGACCGGCCTCATCAAGGCGTACGACGTCCGGGGCACGTTCCCGGACCAGCTGAACGCGGAGGTGGCCCGCGCCATCGGCGCCGCGTTCGCCGACGTCGTGGTGCTGCCCGAGGTGCG
Source organism: Cellulomonas sp. KU4C (assembly GCF_056868065.1). Taxonomy (NCBI): domain Bacteria; kingdom Bacillati; phylum Actinomycetota; class Actinomycetes; order Micrococcales; family Cellulomonadaceae; genus Cellulomonas; species Cellulomonas sp. KU4C. The sequence continues at coordinate 2,190,683 of NZ_CP200322.1, forward strand.
CGACGGCGCCGCCCCCCGCGTCGTGATCGGCAACGACATGCGCCCGTCCGGCCCCGAGCTCGTCGCGGCGTTCGCCGACGGCCTGGCCACCCGCGGGGTCGACGTCGTGACGATCGGCCTGTGCTCCACCGACGGCCTGTACTTCGCGTCCGGCTCGCTCGACATCCCCGGCGCGATGTTCACCGCCAGCCACAACCCGGCGCAGTACAACGGCATCAAGCTCTGCCGCGCGGGGGCCCGCCCCGTCGGCCAGGACTCGGGCCTGTCGCGGGTCCGCGACCTCGCCGCCGAGTACCTGCGCGACGGCGTCGTCACCGCCGAGGGCGTCACGCCCGGCACCGTGACCGAGCAGGACCTGCTGCTCGCCTACGCCGAGTTCCTGCGCGGCCTGGTCGACCTGTCCGGCATCCGCCCGCTGAAGGTCGTCGTCGACGCGGGCAACGGCATGGGCGGGTTCACCGCCCCGGCGGTCCTCGGCACCGGCGCCGGCCTGGCCGCGCTGCCGCTGGACGTCGTCCCGCTGTACTTCGAGCTCGACGGAACGTTCCCGAACCACGAGGCGAACCCGCTCGAGCCGGAGAACCTGCGCGACCTGCAGAAGGCCGTCGTCGAGCACGGCGCCGACATCGGCCTCGCGTTCGACGGCGACGCCGACCGCTGCTTCGTCATCGACGAGAACGGCGACCCGGTCAGCCCGTCCGCGATCACCGCCCTGGTGGGCCTGCGCGAGATCGAGCGGGAGAAGGCCGCCGGCCGCACCCCGACCGTGATCCACAACCTCATCACCTCGATGGTCGTCCCGGACCTGGTCACGGCCGCGGGCGCCAAGGCCGTGCGGACCCGCGTGGGCCACTCGTTCATCAAGGCGCAGATGGCCGAGTCCGACGCCGTGTTCGGCGGCGAGCACTCCGCGCACTACTACTTCCGCGACTTCTTCTTCGCGGACACCGGCATGCTCGCGGCGCTGCACGTCCTCGCGGCGCTCGGCGGCCAGCCGCACCCGCTGTCCGCGCTCGCCGAGCAGTACCAGCCGTACGTCGCGAGCGGGGAGATCAACTCCACGGTGACCGACGTCCCCGCCGCGCGGGCCCGCGTCGTCGAGGCCTACGTCGAGCAGCAGGGCGCCGGCCCGGTCGTCGTCGACGAGCTGGACGGCCTCACGGTGTCGCACTGGGACTCCCAGCCGCAGTGGTGGTTCAACCTGCGGGCGTCGAACACCGAGCCGCTGCTGCGCCTCAACGTCGAGGCCGCGGACGAGGACATCATGGAGAAGGTGCGCGACGACGTGCTCGCGCTCGTCCGGAAGCAGGCCTGACCATGACCTCGTCGACCACCGGCACCACCGGACTCGCCCCCTGGGTGCGGGACCTGCTGCGCTGCCCCGTGACGGGTGCGACGCTCGTCGACGGCGTCGGCCCGGGCGGGCAGCCCGAGCTGGTGTCGACCGATCCCGAGCGCCCGCTCGCGTACCCCGTGCGTGACGGCATCCCCGTGCTGCTCGCCGACGAGGCCCGCCAGGTCTAGCATCTCCGCTCGGGCCGCTCACCGGCCCCCGCGCGACGCGCGGTGGCACGGCGGAGGGACGGGCATGGCACACGGAGGCGGGAACAAGGCGATCATCGCCGCGCTGGCGGCGAACCTGGGGATCGCGGTGACGAAGTTCGTCGCCTTCCTGCTCACGCAGTCCAGCTCGATGCTCGCCGAGTCGGTGCACTCGGTCGCGGACTCCGGGAACCAGGCGCTGCTGCTGCTCGGCGGCAGGCGGGCTCGGCGGGCCGCCGACGAGGAGCACCCGTTCGGCTACGGGCGCGAGCGGTACATGTACGCGTTCATCGTGTCGATCGTGCTGTTCAGCCTCGGCGGCCTGTTCGCGCTGTACGAGGCCTGGCACAAGTTCGCCGAGCCGCACCCGATCGAGTCCTGGCACTGGGTGCCGATCGTCGTGCTGCTGGCCGCGATCGGCATGGAGGGCTTCTCCTTCCGCACCGCGATCGTCGAGGCGAACCACACCCGCGGCAAGCAGGGCTGGGTGTCGTACATCCGCACCGCGAAGGCGCCCGAGCTTCCCGTCGTGCTGCTGGAGGACTTCGGCGCGCTGGTCGGCCTGGTGCTGGCGCTGTTCGGCGTCTCGATGACCCTGGTGACGCACGACGGCCGCTGGGACGCGATCGGGTCCGCCGCGATCGGCGTGCTGCTCGTCCTGATCGCGATCGTGCTGGCCGTGGAGACCAAGAGCCTGCTGCTCGGGGAGTCCGCGACCCGCAAGGACGTCGACGCGATCCGCGCGGCCCTGGTCGGGGCCGGCGTCCCGTCGGTCATCCACCTGCGCACCCTGCACCTCGGCCCCGAGGAGCTGCTGGTCGCCGCGAAGATCGAGGTCGCCGCGACGGCGAGCGCCGCCGACGTCGCGGACGCCATCGACGCCGCGGAGCAGCGGGTCCGCGCCGCGGTCCCGATCGCCCGGGTCATCTACCTCGAGCCGGACCTCCGCCGCGCGGTCGCCGCGGGCTGACCCGCCCCGCGCCCGCGCCGCCCCGCGCCCGCGCCGCCCCGCTCCGCCTCCGCACGTACCCGGTGCGCCGAGACAGGGCCTGCGCGCCGAGACAGGTCCACCCAGCGTCCTACGTCGGCGCGGCGGTCCTGTCTCGGCGGCGGTGCGGAGCCGGCCACGCGACGACGCCCCCGGCACCGCGTGGGTGCCGGGGGCGTCGTCGGGGGAGCGCCGGGGCGTCAGACGCCGGCCTTCTCCTTGAGGTCCGTGACGAAGTCCGGGTTCTCGTCGAGCCAGGCCTGGGCCGAGCCGAGGGTGTCGGAGCCGCCCTCCTCGTTGAACATGAGGTTCTCGAGGGAGAACAGCTGCTCGTCGGTGAGGGTGAACGCCTCGATGAGCTTGGTCAGCGTCGGGTAGTCCTCGGCGAAGCCGGTGCGGCCGACCGTGTGGATCTCCTCGGCCTCGCCCATCGCGCCCTCGGGGTCCTCGAGGTCGCGCACGGGGTACTCGTCGTAGGCCCAGTGCGGACGCCACAGCGTGACGGCGATGTTCTCGCCGGCCTCGGTGGCGCCCTTGAGCTCGGCGAGCATCGCGGGGGTCGAGGACACGACGAACTCCATGTCGTCCAGGCCGTAGGTCGGGATGGCCTCGTCCTGGGTGATCCGGGTCAGGCCGGCGCCGGACTCGATGCCGACGATCCGGTTGCCGAACGCGTCGGCGTTCTCGGCGAGCTCGTCGAGCGACGTGATCGGGGCGTCCTCGTTGACCGCGACGGTGAGCTTCGCGTCGTCGTACCAGACGCCGAGCTGCTCCATGTCGTCGCCGTACTGGTCGAGGTAGTCGGCGTGCGTGTTCGGCAGCCACATGTCGAAGTTGACGTCGAAGTCGCCGCCGGTCAGCCCGGTGTAGACGACGCCGGGGTCGGCCTCCTGGGACTCGACGGTGTAGCCGTCCTCCTCCAGCATGGCCTGGAACAGCGCCGACACGGCGATGCCCTCGTCCCAGCCGGAGTGCACGCCGATCGAGACGGTCGAGAGGTCGCCGTTGTCGAGGGTCTCGGCGTCGGCGCTGCCGGAGCCCGAGGAGCAGGCGGCGAGCGCGGCGGTCAGGCCCAGCGCGGTGGCGGCGAGGGCGGTACGACGGGTGCGGGTGCGCATCGTGTCCTTCCGGTGGGCGTGCGGCATCGTGCCGTGCGCCCGGGTTGGGGTCGGTGGGGGTGCTGCGGGCGCCGGGGCCCGCGGGGTCAGGGAGCGGTCGCCGCGGCGACGGCCCGGGCCGTCCGGGACCGGGTGCTGAGCGCAGAGGTCACGCGGTCGAGGAACATCGCGAGGATGACGACCGACAGGCCGGCCTCGAACCCGAGCGACACGTTGACGCGCTGCAGGGCCTGGACGACGTCGCCGCCGAGGCCGCCGGCGCCGACCATGCCGGAGATGACCACCATCGACAGCGCGAGCATGATCACCTGGTTGACGCCGGCCATGATGGTCGGCATCGCGAGCGGCAGCTGGATCTGGCGCAGGATGCGGCCCTCGGAGGACCCGAAGGCGTGCCCGGCCTCGACGACCTCGCGGTCGACCTGGCGCAGGCCCAGCTCCGTCATCCGGACGCCCGGGGCCATCGCGAAGATGACCGTCGCGACGATGCCGGGGACGACGCCGACGCGGAAGATCACGACGGTCGGGATGAGGTACACGAACGCCGGCATCGTCTGCATGAAGTCGAGCACCGGACGCAGCACCCGGGACACGCCGTCGTTGCGGGCGGCCCAGATGCCGAGCGGGATCGCCACGACGAGCGCGACGGCGCTGGCGAGGATCACCAGCGCGAGGGTGTCCATCGCGTTGCCCCACTGGTTCACGCCGGCGATGACCAGCAGGCCGACCAGCGTGCCGACGGCGAGCTTCCAGCCCTTCGCGAACAGGGCGATCAGCGCGAGCACGACGGCGATGATCCAGAACGGCGGACCGCTGAGCACGGTGTCCAGTCCGTCGTAGGCGCCCTCGAGGACGCCCTTGATCGCGGCGAACACCGCGCGGAACGTGGTCGTCACCCAGCTGATGGCGGTGTCCACCCACTCGCCGAGCGGCAGGCGGGGGACGCCCTGGTCCGTGGTGTCCAGAGCGAGGATCGCGGCGGCGTTCACGCGAGCACCTCCGTCGTGGTCGTGGTGGCGGGCGTCGCCTCGGTGGCGGGGGTCCCGTGCGGCGGCGTGCTCGTCTCCGGGGGGACCATCGCCTCGAGCAGGATGGCGCGGGGGATCACCCCGACGAGCCGGCCCTTGTCGTCCGTGACCGGCACGGGCAGCGGGGACTCGGCGGCGGGCGCGAACACCTCGGCCAGCGGGGTGTCGACGGACACCGACGTGAGGCTGGTGTCGACGAGGCCCTCGAGGGTGTCCTTGCCGGCTCGGGTGGCGTCGACGGCGTCGGCGTCCCGGATGATGCCCTTGAGCACGCGGGTGCGGTCGACGACGTACGCGGCGGCGACCTGCGCGTCGCGCATGGTGCGCAGCGCGAGGCGCGGCCCGCCGGCGGCGAACGCGACGGCCGCGGGGCGGCGCATCACGGAGGACGCGGTGAGCACGCGGGTGCGGTCGACGTCGGCGATGAACTGGGCGACGTAGTCGTCCGCCGGGTTCGACAGGATCTGCTCGGACGTGCCGACCTGGACGATCCGGCCGTCGCGCATGACCGCGATCCGGTCGCCGAGGTACATCGCCTCGTTGAGGTCGTGGGTGATGAACACGATCGTCTTGCCGAGCGTCTGCTGGAGCTCCAGGAGCTGGTCCTGCATCTCGCGGCGGATCAGCGGGTCGAGGGCGCTGAACGCCTCGTCCATCAGCAGGATGTCGGTGTCGGCGGCCAGCGCGCGAGCCAGGCCGACGCGCTGGCGCATGCCGCCGGACAGCTCGTGGGGGAGCGAGTCGCCCCACTGGCCCAGGCCGACGAGCTCCAGGGCCTGCTGCGCCTTGTCGCGCTGCTCGGCCTTCGGCACGCCCTGCAGCGCCAGCGGGTACGCGGCGTTGTCGCGCACCGTGCGGTGCGGCAGCAGCGCGAAGTGCTGGAACACCATCGACACCTTGCGCTGGCGGATCGAGCGGAGCTGGGCGGCGTTCACCGCGCCCAGGTCGTCGTCGCCGAGCAGCACGCGCCCGGCGGTCGGCCGCCAGAGCCCGTTGAGCATCCGGATCAGGGTCGACTTCCCGGAGCCCGAGAGGCCCATGACGACGAACGTCTCGCCGCTGGCGATCTCGAGGCTCGCGTCGATCACCGCCGCGGTGCCCCACGGGCGCACGTCCTCGCGGGACGCGCCGTCCTTGAGCCGCTTGACGGCCTCGCCCGGCCGACGGCCGAACACCTTGTACACGCCTTCGACGCGCAGTCCTGTCACTTCTCCACCCTCGTCACGTCATGACGCTCCGGCCGCTGCCCTCGGGGACGAGGTCGGGCGCTCCCCTCGCGGGGGCGCACCGGGGCGGTGCGTCGTGGTCGGCTGGCCCGCGCGGACCGCCCCGCGAGGGGTGGTCGCACCGGTGGCGGACGCACCGCGGCCCTCGCTCCGGCAGCCCCGTGCGGGGCGCTGCGAGGGCCGAGATCTGGGCGTCACGCGCCGACCGTTCGTCGATCTGGTCGTGCTCCACCGTGCCCCATTTCCCGCTCGTTGGCGAGGCGAACCGGTGGATATCCGGTGGATCCTGGGATGACTTCGCCGCGCCGCACGTCCTCTGACCTGCGGTTTTACCTGTTCTTGGATCGTTACTCCTTTGTGACCTTGTGGTCGGGATCTCGGCGCCCGCGCCGGGGGGATGTCCCCCGGGAGACCGGTGGGAGCACCGGGTGCCGCCGGGGGCGCGCGGCGCGGGACGATGGTGCCCGCAGCCCGCCCCGCCCCCGCCGAGGAGCCCCCGATGTCGTCAGCCCGCCCGACCACCGCCGAGCCGTCCGCGTCCGCCGCGGACGCCGTCGGGGACCCCGCCGCGGGTGAGCGTGCGGCCACCCCGCCGGCCCGCGGCGCGATCTGGGACCCCGGCGTCCTCGCGCGCACCTGGCGGGAGTACGTCTACCTGTTCTCCGTGCTGCTGCTGGCGCCGTTCGCGTTCGCCTACGCGGTGCTCGCCGTGGTGCTGCCGCCGTCGCTCGCGGTCACGGTCGTCGGCCTCCTGGTGACGGGCTGGGTCGTCGTCGGCGGGCGGATGTGGGGTGCGCTCTACCGCCTGATGTCGCGCGGGATGCTCGCGACGCCCGTCCCGCCGCCGCTGCCCCGTCGGCGGGTGCGCGGGTTCTGGCGCCGGGTCGGGGCGCTGCTGGGCGACGCCCCGGGCTGGCGGGCGATCGCGTTCGGCGCGCTGACCCTCCCGCTGTCGATCATCGGCTTCGTGACGAGCACCGTGTTCCTCGCGGTCGCGCTGGGCGGCGTGACGCACTGGTACTGGTACCGGTTCCTCCCGGAGCAGGAGGCGCCCGACGGCACCCTGCACCGCGGCGCGTCGCTGAACAGCAGCTACTTCATCGACACGCCCGCGCGGCAGTGGATCCTCGTCGTCCTCGGTCTGCTCTGCTTCCTCGCCTGGCACCGGATCACGCTCGGGTTCGGGCACCTGTTCCGGCTGCTGTCCGCCGGCCTGCTCGGCCCGACCGAGGCGAGCCTGCGCGTCGCGCACCTCGAGCAGACCCGCGGGTCGGCGGTCACCGACGCCGACGCCCGGCTGCGCCGCATCGAGCGCGACCTGCACGACGGCACCCAGGCGCGGCTCGTGACCGTCGCCATGCAGATCGGCGACGTCCGCGACCGGCTGGCGCAGGGCGCGGCGGCCGACGCCGCGCTGGACCCCGCGCTGGAGCGGGCCCGCGCCGAGGCGCTCGCCCTGCTCGACGACGCGCACGGCGGCCTGAAGCTCACGCTCGTCGAGCTGCGGGAGATCGCCCGGGGCATCCACCCGCCGGCCCTCGACGACGGGCTCGCCGTCGCGCTGGAGACGCTCGCCGCCCGGTGCCCCGTCCCGGTCACGGTCGACGTGGACCTGCCCGGCCGCCCCGCGCCCGAGGTCGAGACCATCGCGTACTTCGCGGCCGCCGAGCTGCTGACGAACGTCGTCCGGCACTCCGGGGCCAGCGGCGCGTACGTGCGGCTCGAGACCCAGGACGGCTGGCTGCGGCTGCGGGTCCGCGACGACGGCCACGGCGGCGCGCGGTTCGGCCTGCCCGGCGCCTCCGGGGGGACCGGCCTGGCCGGGCTGGCCGACCGGGTCGCCACGGTCGACGGCCGGATCGAGCTGGACAGCCCGCAGGGAGGTCCTACGGTGGTCACCGTGCACCTGCCGCTGAGCGCCACCCGATGACCCGCGCGCCGCGCGCCGCCCACGTGACCCGCGGGGGTGCCGCGTGCGGATCGTGATCGCCGACGACTCCGTGATCCTCCGCGACGGCCTCGCGGCCCTGCTCGCCCGGCGGGGTCACGAGGTCGTCGCCGCGGTCGGGGACGGCGACGCGCTGGTCCGCGAGGTCGAGGCGCTGGCCGCCGCCGACGCGCTCCCGGACATCGCGGTGGTCGACGTCCGGATGCCGCCGGGGTTCACCGACGAGGGCCTGCGCGCGGCGCTGACCCTGCGCGCCGCCCACCCCGCGCTGGGCGTGCTGCTGTTCTCCCAGTACGTCGAGACCCGGTACGCCGCGCAGCTGTTCGGCGGCGACGCCCGCGGTGTCGGGTACCTGCTGAAGGACCGCGTCGCCGACGTCGCCGACTTCCTGGACGCGCTCGAGCGGATCGCCGCGGGCCGCACCGTCCTCGATCCCGAGGTGGTCAGCCAGCTGATGGGCGCCGCGCGCGTCGACCCCGGCGTCTCCCGGCTCACGCCGCGCGAGACGGAGGTGCTGGAGCTGATGGCCCAGGGCCGCTCCAACGGCGCCATCGCCGAGGCGATGTTCCTGTCCTACGGCGCCGTCGAGAAGCACGTCACGTCGATCTTCGGCAAGCTCGGCCTCGCCCCCGACGCCGGCGACCACCGCCGCGTCCTGGCCGTCCTGCGCCACCTCCGCCTGGACGCGTAGCGGCCGCGGCACGCGGCGGCAGCCGAGGTCGAGGGTTTGCCGCGAGGTCGAGGGTTTCAGCGGCGTGCTGGAGGCCGAACCCTCGACCTCACCAGGGGCGACGGCGGTAGGGTCGCGGCGGCGGGCGCGCGTCCGTCGAGGTCGCGTGGAGGGAACCGTCATGCCGAAGCTCAGTGCGCCGCAGATGCTCTGGACCGGGGTGGGTCTGCTGCTGTTCGGGGCCGTCGGCGGCTGGATCGGCCAGGTGGTCTTCATCCAGTACGCGTACCGGGCGTCGTGGGCGTACGGGATCGGCGCGGCGTTCGGCAACGGGTTCGTCGTGGTGGGCGCGGCGCTGATCGCCGGCGCGTTCGTCGTCGCAGCGGTGCAGCGCGGGCCGGTGCCGCAGCAGCAGCCGGGCGTCGGTGCTCCTTACGGCGCCCCCGGTGCTGCCTACGGCGGCGCGGCCCCGTACGGCGCCCCCGGGCCGCAGGCGCCCCAGCAGGTGGCACCCCAGCACCCCCAGCACCCGCAGCAGGCGCCCGGCGCGCCGTCGCCGCACGGCCGGCACCCGGGGGACAACCCCCGTCCCTGATCGGGCTGACCCTCGGCGGACGTCGGGGGCTGCACCCGTTCTGACCTGCGGCGGGACTCGACAGGCTGGGGTCGTGCCCGATCGCCGGGCTCCCGTGCGGACCACCGCGCGGCGCCCTCGCGGGAGCTTCCGCATGTCGATCGCCCTGCCCGTCCGCCCCGCCGGCACCCGGCCCGACCCGGCCGTCCGGCGCGACCCGGCCGTCCGGCCCGACCCTCTCGTCCGGCCCGGCCCCGTCGCGCGACCGACCCCGGCGGCGGCGCCTGCCCGTGCCCCGCGCGACCCGTACGTCGACGGCGTCCGCGCGGTCGGCACGCTGCTGGTCGTCGCGCTGCACTGGCTGATGGTCGAGGCCACCTGGGACGGGTCCGACCTGGTGGTGGGCAACGCGCTCGGGCACGGGTGGGCGTGGCTGCTGACCTGGCTGCAGCCGCTGCCGCTGCTGTTCTTCGCCGCCGGTGCCGCCGCGCGCTACGACCGGGTGCGGCACCCGGACCAGCCGGGCTGGCGGTTCGCCGGGGTGCGGCTGCTGCGGATGGCCCGGCCGGTCGCGGTGTTCGCGGGCGTCTGGGCGCTGCTGCTGGTCGCGCTGCCGGTGCTCGGGGTGCCCGAGGCGGCCGTGGACCGGGTCGCGCGGATCGTGCCGCAGCCGCTGTGGTTCCTCGGCGTGCAGATCGGGCTCCTGGCGCTGACGCCCGTGCTGCTGTCCGCGCTGCGGCGGTGGGGCGGCGCGCGTGTGCTCGTCGTGCTCGCGGTGCTGCCGGTGGTCGTCGACCTGCTGCGGTTCTCCGACCTCGTCACGTTCCCCGGGGCGCCCAACGTGCTGCTGGTGTGGGCGGTCCCGTTCGTCGGCGGGCTGCTCTACGCGGAGCGCCGGGTGTCCCCGGCCGGGCGGCGGCGTCCCGAGCTCGTGCCCGAGCGGACCGTCCTGCTGCTGCTCACCGGCGGCGGCCTGGTCGCCACGGTGCTGCTGCTCGCGGTGGGCCCGTACCCGTGGTCGCTGATCGGGATGCCGGGCGACGCGATGTCGAACCTCGCGCCGCCGACCGCGCCGGTGGTGGGGTTCGCCGTCGCGCAGGTCGCGGCACTGCTGCTGGTCCGGGACGCCGTGGCGCGCTGGGCGGGGCGGTCCCGGGTGGTGCGCTGGGTCGGCGCCCGCTCGATGGGGCTGTACCTGTGGCACCTGACCGCGATGTTCGTGGTCGCCGGGGTCGTGCTGCTGGGGGTCGGCGAGGTGCTGCCGGAGCCGTGGACGTGGGACTGGTGGACCTCGCGCGCGGGGTACCTGGGCGCGGCGGGGGTGGTGCTGGCGGGGCTGGTCGCCGGGGCGGCGCGGATGGAGCGCGCTGGGATCCGGCGACGCACGCCCTGAGTGGTACCGTATCCTGGTACGACTGACACTGGAGGGGCGATGTCCATCTCGGCGAGCGAGGCCCGCAAGACGCTGTTCCCGTTGATCGAGCAGGTGAACGACGACCACCTGGCCGTCGAGATCGTGTCCCGCAAGGGCAATGCCGTGCTCATGCCCGCGGACGAGTACGCCGCGTGGCAGGAGACCGCCTACCTGTTCCGTTCGCCCGCCAATGCCCGACGGATCCTCGACGCCTACGAGCGCGCGACCGCGGGAACGGTCGAGGAGCACGAGCTGGACCGCGGGTGAGGCTGGTCTGGGACGCGACCGCCTGGGAGGACTACGTCCACTGGCAGACCGCCGACCGTCGGGTGCTCAAGCGCATCAACACCCTGCTCGACGCCTGTCTGCGCGACCCGTCCGGCGGCATCGGGAAGCCCGAGCAGCTGAAGTACGGCGCGGCGGGGGCCTGGTCCCGGCGGATCACCGACGAGCACCGGCTGGTCTACCTCGTCCAGGGTGACGACCTGGTCGTCCTGCAGGCGCGCTACCACTACTGACCCGACCCGGGGTGAGGCTGGACGCACCACCCGCAGCGCGCTTCCAGCCCGCTCCCAGGTCCGCGTGCTGCGATGACGGGGTGCTGACCGACGACGCCCGCCGCCCCGCCGACCTCGCGACCGTCCCCGAGCCGACCCCGTGGCAGGTCCGCCGCGCGGGGCTCGTCGACGTCAACCGGATCGCGCGGATGATCGACGAGCACCGGCCGTTCATCGACCTGGACGGCGACGGCCGGCCCGACGAGGTGCCGCACCCCGAGCACGCGGCGACCGCCACCCGGTTGGTGCTGAGCCTCGGCGGCCTGGAGCACGGCGAGCTGTGGTTCGCCCAGGAGGACGACAGGGTCGCGGCGGTGGCGTTCTGGCTGCCGCCGGACGCGGAGCACCTGGCGCAGGACCTGCACCGCGTCGTGGCCCGCGAGCTCGACGTGGTGCCGGAGCGCGACCCCGAGCCGGCGCACGCCCCGCTGCGGTCGATCGTCGGGGCGACAGCGCAGACGCTGGCCCTGATGCGGACGACGGACGCGGAGCGGGTGCTGATCCTGCTGTCGGACGACGGCGAGCGGGCAGGGGAGCGGCGCCTCGCGCTGCTGGCCGACGTGCTGGCACCCGTGGTCGAGGCGCAGGCCGCCGCCGGGCGGGACGTGCTCGCGGTGACCGTGGACCCGACGCAGGTGGCCGACCTGGTCGCGCTCGGGTTCGCGGAGCTGGGCCGGGCGCCGCTGGGCGCGGCGTCGCTGTGGCTCGGGGTGCGCCGGGCGGGCTGAGCCGGGTCGGACCGAGCCGGGGTCAGGCCGGGCCGGGGTCGGGCCGAGCCGGGGTCAGGCCGCGATCGCGACCTGGTACCCCGCGGCGTCCTCCTCGAGGTCACCCGTCTCCCCGTCCCGCACCGCGCGGCGGCCGAGGACGATCGTGTAGGTCCAGAACGCCGCCAGCGCGAGCGCGCCGATGGCGATCTTGACGCCCCACGGCAGGGCGGAGCCGGTGACGAACCCCTCGACCAGGCCGGACAGCGCGAGCGCGCCGGCCAGGCCGATCGCGACGGTGACGAGCGCCCGGCCCTCCTCGGCGAGCGCGCGCGACCGCGGGCGGCCCTGCGGGTCGACCCACGCCCACGCGAGCCGCAGACCGGCGGCCCCGGCGACGAAGATCGACGTGAGCTCGAGCAGCCCGTGCGGGGCGATGAGCTGCAGGAACACGTCGAGGCTGCCGTGGGCGGCCATCATCCCGCCGGCGGCACCGACGCTCACCGCGTTCTGCGCCAGCACGTAGAGCGGGCCGACGCCGGTGACGCCGAGGCCCACGCACAGCGCCGCGATCCACGCGTTGTTGGTCCACACCACCGCGGCGAACCCGGCGCCCGGGTCGTAGTACTGGGCGAACTGGTTGTCGACGTAGTCCTGCCGCTGGGAGGGGGTGCCCATCGCGGCGAGCGCGTCGGGGTCGGTCGCCACCCACCAGCCGGCGACGGTGCCGACGGCGAGGAACGCGACCATGACGGCGACGGTCCACCAGCGGATCCGGTACAGCGCCGCGGGCAGCGACACGACGACGAACCGCCGGACGTCCCGCCAAGCGGGCTCGTGCGTGCCGGCGATCCGCGCCCGGGACCGCGCGAGCAGCTGCGAGAGGCGGGTGACCGTGTCCGGGTCGGGCGCGGACGAGCGGACGGTCGACAGGTCGGTGGCGACCGACTGGTAGAGCCGGACCATCTCGTCGGCCTCGGCGCCGTCGAGGCGGCGCTGCCGGGACAGGGCGTCCAGACGCGCCCACGCGGGCTGCCGCACGGCGGTGAAGGCGTCGAGGTCCACGCCCGATACCCTGCCACAGGCAGACGACCCGGCGGTGGCGGAGGTGGACGTGCAGGACGAGGGCATCGTCATCGGCGAGGGCGTGCTGCTGGACGCCCGGCCGACGTCGTTCGCGAACCGGGTGCTGGCCGCGCTGATCGACCTGGTGGTGCTGGCGGTCGTGGTCGTGCTGCTGCTGCTGGTCGCGTTCCGGGTGGTGGTGCTCGCGCCGGACCAGGACGTCCTGCAGATCACGTTCGTCGTCTTCATGGTGACCGTGCTGGTGGTGCTGCCGACGACGGTGGACACGCTCACCCGGGGCCGGTCGCTGGGCAAGCTCGCGGTGGGCATCCGCATCGTGCGTGACGACGGCGGCCCGATCCGGTTCCGGCAGGCGCTGGTGCGCGCGCTGGTCGGCGTCCCGGAGCTGTGGCTCACGGCCGGGTCGGTCGCGCTGATCACGTCGCTGGTGAACCCGCAGGGCAAGCGGCTGGGCGACCTGCTCGCGGGGACGTACGCGGTCCGGGTGCGCGGTCGCCAGCAGAAGCCGTCGGTCGTCGTGATGCCGCCGTTCCTGGCGGGCTGGGCGACGAGCGCGGACGTCGCGCGACTGCCCGACGGGCTCGCGCTCGAGGCCCGCCAGCTGCTCGGCCGCGCCGCGGGCCTGCACCCGGGCTCCCGGCACGCGCTCGGCCAGCGGCTCGCCGGTGAGGTCGCCCGCTACGTGTCGCCCGGCCCGCCGCCGGGTACCCACCCGGAGGCGTTCCTCGCGGCGGTGCTGGCGACCCGGCGGGACCGGGAGTACGCGGCGTCGACCCGGGCGGCGGAGCGGGCCGCCGTGGAGTCCGCGACGCTGCACCGGCTGCCGCACGGTGTGCCCGACCCCGCGCGCTGACGTCGCCTGGCGGCGCGCCGTCCCGATCTGGACACCGCAGCGCCCTGGCCGTGCGCGCGGCTAGCGTGGCCGTGACCAGGCGGTACGGCGGGACGGGGTAGCAGCGTGCAGGGACAGCTCGACGGGGTGCTCGACCAGGTGCTGGCGCGGAACCCGGGGGAGCCCGAGTTCCACCAGGCCGTGCGCGAGGTGTTCGCGAGCCTGGGCCCGGTGCTCGCGCGGCACCCGCGGTACGTCGACGCCGCCGTGCTGGAGCGGCTGTGCGAGCCGGAGCGGCAGATCGTGTTCCGGGTGCCGTGGGTGGACGACGCCGGCCGGGTGCGGATCAACCGCGGGTTCCGGGTGCAGTTCAGCACCACGCTCGGTCCGTCGAAGGGCGGGCTGCGGTTCCACCCGTCGGTGAACCTCGGGATCGTGAAGTTCCTCGGGTTCGAGCAGATCTTCAAGAACTCGCTGACGGGCATGCCCATCGGCGGCGGCAAGGGCGGCTCGGACTTCGACCCGCGCGGGCGGTCCGACGCCGAGGTGATGCGGTTCTGCCAGTCGTTCATGACCGAGCTGGCGCGGCACATCGGCGAGTACGTGGACGTGCCCGCGGGGGACATCGGCGTCGGCGGTCGGGAGATCGGCTACCTGTTCGGGCAGTACAAGCGGATGACCGGCCGGTACGAGTCCGGCGTGCTGACCGGCAAGGGCGTCACGTGGGGCGGCTCGCTGGTCCGCACCGAGGCGACCGGGTACGGGGCCGTGCTGTTCGCGCAGGAGATGCTGCGCACCACGGGCCGGTCGTTCGACGGGCAGCGCGTCGTGGTGTCCGGCTCCGGCAACGTCGCGGTGTACGCGATCCAGAAGGCGCAGCAGCTCGGCGCGCAGGTCGTCGCCTGCTCGGACTCGCGCGGCTACGTCGTGGACGACCGCGGCCTGGACCTCGACCTGCTGCAGCAGGTCAAGACCGTCGAGCGCGGGTCGCTGGAGACGTACGCCGAGCGGCGGGGCGGCGGTGCGCGCTACGTCCCGGGCCGGCGGGTCTGGGAGGTCGGCGCCGCGGTGGCGCTGCCGTGCGCGACGCAGAACGAGCTGGACGAGTCCGACGCCCGCGCGCTGCTGGCGTCCGGCCTGGTCGCGGTCGCGGAGGGTGCCAACATGCCCACGACGCCCGGGGCGGTGGCGCTGCTCCAGGAGGCCGGCGTGCTGTTCGGCCCGGGCAAGGCGGCGAACGCCGGCGGGGTCGCGACGTCCGCGCTGGAGATGCAGCAGAACGCCAGCCGCGACTCCTGGTCGTTCGAGTACACCGAGGACCGGCTCGCCGCGATCATGCGGGACATCCACGACCGGTGCGCCGCGACGGCCGACGAGTACGGCTCGCCGGGCGACTACGTGGTGGGCGCGAACATCGCCGGGTTCCTCAAGGTCGCGGACGCGATGCTCGCGCTCGGGGTGGTCTGAGGCGCTAGCAGGGGTCGGCGCCGTCGGGGTCGTCGACCAGGCGGTGCAGCAGGCGCAGCAGCTCGCCGCGCTCGGCGGGCTCGAGCCGGCCGAGCAGCTCCTCGGCGTGCCGGCGGCGCTCGCGGTCCGCGCCGGCGAGGACGGCGCGGCCCTCCTCGGTGAGCGCGACGAGGGTGGCCCGCCGGTCGGTGGGGTCGGGCTGCCGGGCGACCAGGCCCGCGCGCTCCAGGTCGTCGACCAGCGAGGTCACCGACCGGGGGACCACGTCGAGCGCGGCCGCCAGGGCGGTCTGGCGCTGCGGCTCGCCGGCGCGCGCGACCACGCGGAGCAGCCGGTGCCGGGAGGGCGTCAGGTCGACCTGCTCGCGCACGTCGCGGCGCATCGTGTGCAGCGCGCGGCGCAGCAGCCAGAACAGCTCGTCGCCGGGGTGGGCGGGCGGGGTGACCGGGCTCATGGTCCCCACGATAGCGAATGTGGCACATAGAGAGGTACCCTCCCTAAAGTTCCAGCCCCAGGGAGGCTCCATGTCCATGCACGGACCCCAGGGCGGCGGAGGTGGCCGGGCCATGTACCGGTCGTTCCGCCTCGACCCGTCCGTCACCGGGCGCCGCGTCACGCGTGACGTGCTGCGCCGCATCCTCACCTTCGCCCGGCCCTACCGCCGGCTCATCACCGTGTTCCTCGTGATCGTGGCGCTCGACGCCGCCATCGGCGCCGTCACCCCGCTCGTCTACCAGCGGATCATCGACCACGGCATCGCGCAGGGCCGCACCGGCCTGGTGCTCGGCCTCGCCGGCGTCGTCGCCCTGCTCGCGGTCACCGCCGCCGGCCTCACGCTCGCGTCGCGCTGGTTCTCGTCCCGGATCGGGGAGGGCCTGATCCTCGACCTGCGCACGCAGGTGTTCGACCACGTGCAGCGGATGCCGCTCGCGTTCTTCTCCCGCACCCAGACCGGCGCGCTCGTGCAGCGGCTGAACGGCGACGTGCTCGGTGCGCAGCAGGCGTTCACGTCCACGCTGTCGAACGTGGTGTCCAACGTGCTGACCGTCGTGCTGGTGATCGCCGCGATGCTGTCGCTGTCCTGGCAGATCACCCTGGTCTCGCTGGTGCTGCTGCCGGTGTTCGTGCTGCCGGTGCGTGCGATGGGCCGCCGGCTCGCGGCCGTGACGTCCGAGTCGTACACGCTGAACGCCGAGATGGGCCAGACGATGACCGAGCGGTTCAACGTCGCCGGCGCGCAGCTGGTCAAGCTCTACGGCCGCGCCGACGACGAGACCGCGGTGTTCTCCGGCCGCGCCGCCCGGGTGCGGGACATCGGCATCACCAGCGCGATGTACTCCGCGGTGTTCCGGGTCGGCCTCACGCTCGTCGCCGCGGTCGCGGTCGCGATCGTCTACGGGCTGGGCGGCGTGCTCGCCATCCAGGGCTCGCTGACGGTCGGTGTCGTGGTCGCGCTGACCTCGTACCTCACGCGGCTCTACGGGCCGATCACCGCCCTGTCGAACGTCCAGGTCGACGTCATGACGACGCTCGTGTCCTTCGAGCGGGTGCTCGAGGTCCTGGACCTGAAGCCGACCGTCGCCGACGCCCCCGACGCGGTGCCGCTGCCCGACGACCTCGCGTCGACCGCGAGCGTGCAGCTCGACGACGTCTCGTTCCGGTACCCGGCCGCCTCCGAGGTGTCCCTCGCCTCGCTGGAGTCCGTCGCCCGGCTCCAGACCGAGGTCCCCGGCACGACGCTCGAGCACGTGTCGTTCACCGTGCCCCACGGGCACCTCGTCGCGCTGGTCGGCCCGTCCGGCGCGGGCAAGACCACGGTCTCCGCGCTGGTCGCCCGGCTGTACGACGTCACCGGCGGCACGATCCGGGTCGCCGGGCAGGACGTCCGTGCCACGACGCAGGCCAGCCTGCGCGACGCCATCGGGATCGTCACCCAGGACGCCCACCTGTTCCACGACACCATCCGCGCGAACCTGCTCTACGCCCGGCCCGACGCGACCGACGCGGAGATCGAGCAGGCCCTCGAGCGCGCGCAGATCGCCGACCTCGTGCACCGGCTGCCCGACGGCGTCGACACCGTCGTGGGCGACCGCGGCTACCGGCTCAGCGGCGGCGAGCGCCAGCGGCTCGCCATCGCGCGGCTGCTGCTCAAGGCGCCGCCGATCGTCGTGCTCGACGAGGCGACCGCGCACCTCGACTCCGAGTCCGAGGCCGCCGTGCAGCGGGCGCTCGCCGAGGCCCTCGAGGGGCGGACCGCGATCGTCATCGCGCACCGGCTGTCGACGATCCGCGAGGCGGACTCGATCGTGGTGCTCGACCGCGGGAAGGTCGCCGAGCAGGGGACCCACGCGGAGCTGCTGGCCCGCGGCGGGCTCTACGCGGAGCTGTACGAGACGCAGTACGCGTCGGCGGGCTGAGCGGCCCGGCTCATGTGGGCTGGACGGCCCGGCTCAGGCCGCCCAGCCACGCGCTCCCGCGAGCCGGCGCAGCATCGCACCCACCACCGACGAGGCCTGGTCCACCCCGGGGTCGGCGTTGGTGAGCACCGCCAGCACGCCGCCCTGCTGCGGGTACACCCGCGCCTGGCACTGGAACCCGTCGCCCCAGCCCTGCGTCATCACGCAGACGCCGCGCGCCGCCCCGAGCACGAACACCCCGAGGCCCACACCCGGCTCGGCGGCGTCGTCCAGCATCGCGGCGGCGTGCCGGGCGTCGAGCAGCACCGCGTCGTCCGCGCCCGCCCACGCCCGACCCAGGTCGGTGAGCAGCACGCCGAGCTCCGCGGGCGTGGTCCACAGCCCGGACGCGGCGAGCCCGGGGTAGTGCCGGCGGACGCCCGGCACGCGGCTGCCGTCCGTGCGGTGCCCCGCGGCCGCCCGGGCCGCCACCCGGTGCAGCACCTCCCGCAGGGCGGGGTCGGCGCTCGCACCGGGGTCGGACGCGGCCCCGGGGTCGGTCCCGGCCCAGAACGCCGTCGCGGTCAGCCCCAGCGGCGCGACCACCGCCCGGTGCGCCGCGGCCGCGAACGGCAGCCCGGTCGCGACCTCGACGACCCGCTCGAGCAGGCAGTACCCGCCGTCGGCGTACCGGAACCCGGACCCGGGGGCGTGCGCGACCCGGACCGGTCCCGGGTGCGCGCCGGGGCGGCCGGCCAGCACGTCGAGCAGCGGCGGCGCCGCGCCGTCCGCGGGTTCGAACGACCCGGCGGGGTCGGTCACCCCGCCCGCGTGCCGCAGGAGCTTCCCGCAGGGTCGGCCCGCGCCCGCCCGCCGCGGGGTCCAGCGGCACGGGCACCCAGCGGCGCACGTCGTCATCGAGGTCGAGCAGCCCGTCCTGCGCGAGCCGCAGCACGACGACGGCCGTCACCGCCTTCGCGGCCGAGCACGCGTGCAGCACCGTGCCGGCGTCCGCGAGCCGGCCGATCGCCGTGTCGGCGTACCCCGTCACCGCGACCGCCGGGTCCTGGCCCGGCTCGACGACGACCGCGGCGACCGCGGGGGAGCGGGGGACGGCGGCGTGGTCGAGGGGCGGCACGTCCAGCAGTCTCGCGCGCGACCCACGGCCCGGCGGGGGACCTTCGTTCCGGGCTCGGGCACCGGGCCCCTGCCGTCAGGGCACCGCGACCTGCACGGCGTGCTCGGCGGCGTCGTCGGCGACGAACCGCGCGAGCACCTCCGCCTCGGTGACCGCGGCGGCCCGCTCGGCGTGGCTCCAGGGCCGCAGCGGGGTGAGCGTCAGGTGCGCCCGCTCGCGGCGGGTGCGGGGCGCGCCCGCGAGCCGGGGCAGGGCCTCGCGGCGCAGGGCCCAGGTCCCGGCGACGACGCCGTCCACCAGCACCGCGGCCGGGGGCACGCCGTTCGGGCTGGCGAGGGCGGGCCGGGCCGCGGCGGGGACGATCCGGCTGCGGTCGTCGTGCCCCAGCAGGACGTCGTCGTAGTCGGGCAGCAGCCGGACCGGCGCGGGCGCGTCCTCGGGCGGGCGCGGGGCGTCCGGCAGGTCGAGGAGCACCCGGGTGCGGCCCCGCGTGCCGGCCGACGCCCGACCGTCCGCCGACGTGGGCGGGTCGACGTGCTCCACCTCGACCAGCTCGGGCCGGGGCCGGTCGACGACCGCGCCGAGCCGGGTGAGCCCGCACCAGCGCTGCAGGTCGGCGACGGTGGCCGGCCCGTACGCCGCGAGGTACCGGCGTGCCAGGTCGGCGAGCACGTCGTCGGGGTCCGCGGCGGTGAGCGTCCGGCCGAACCACGTCTCGGCGGTGGTCCAGGTCGTCGCCATGCTGCGCCCCCAGACCCCGCGGGGTGTCACCTGCACCAGCGGCAGCAGCCCCCGGGCGCCCTGCGCGAGCGCCCGGGGGTCGACGTCCGGCCAGGTGGCGGCGAGCCGGTCGCCGAGCGCAGCGGCGGTCAGCGGCCCGTCCGCGAGGGCGTCCCGGGCCGCGCGGGCGAGGTCGTCGAGGTCGAGCCCGCGCAGCGCCGGACCGGCGGTCGCGTGGCCGGCGAGGTTCCGCCGGAACAGCGGCACCAGGACGGGCCACAGCGTCAGGACGTCGTCGGCGGTCGCGAGGTGCACGGTGTCCCGCAGCAGCGCGAGCCGCCCGACGCGGCGGTCGGTCATCGCGTCCGCGAGGTCGTCGTGCGCGAACCCGGCGACCCGGGCGTGCAGGGCGAGGTACGCGGACGGCGGGTTCTGGGACTGCAGCGCCACGAGGTGCGCGACCACGTCGACCGCGGGTTCGGGCGTGCGGTCGAGGAGGTGCTGGCGCGCGAGCAGCGCGCGCCCGAGCCCCCGGGTGGTCACGCGCTCGCGGTCGGTCACCCGGTCACGGTACGGCCCGCCACCGACGACCGGTCAGAGCCGCCCGGCGGCCTTGAGCGCGAGGTAGGTGTCCGCCAGGCGCGGCGCGAGGTCGTCGGGCAGGGCGTCGACGACCTCGACCCCGTGGCTGCGGAGCCGGACGGCCACCGCGGACCGCTCCAGCTCGGTGCGCTCGGCCGCGGCGGCGTCGAACAGCGCGGCGACGTCCTCGCGCCCGGTGCGCAGCCGCTCGACCTCGGGGTCTCGGACCGACGCGAGCACGACCTGGTGACGGGACGCGAGCCGGTCGACCACGCTCAGCAGCCCCTGCTCCACGGCCGACGGCTCCAGGGCGGACAGCAGCACGACGAGCGCGCGCTGGGACAGCCGCTCCTGCACCTGCGCGACGACGCCCGGCCAGTCGGCCTCGACCAGCGACGGCTCGACCCCGGCGAGGGCGTCGGCGATCGCCGGCATCAGGCGGGGCCCGGACGCGCCCGCGACCCGGGCGCGCACCGTGCGGTCGTACGCCAGCAGCTCGACCCGGTCGCCGGCGCGGGACGCCAGCGCGGCGAGCAGCAGGGCCGCCTCGACCGACGTGTCCAGGCGCGGCTCCTCGCCGGTGCGGGCCGCGCTGGTGCGGGACGTGTCGACCACGATCAGCACCCGTCGGTCCCGCTCGGGGCGCCAGGTGCGGACCACGACGTCGGACCGGCGCGCGCTCGCCCGCCAGTCGATCGACCGCACGTCGTCGCCGATCACGTACTCGCGCAGCGAGTCGAACTCCGTGCCCTGGCCGCGCACCTGGACGGCGGCGCGCCCGTCCATCTCCCGCAGCCGCGCGAGCCTGCTCGGCAGGTGGCGCCGGGAGGCGAACTCGGGCAGCACCCGCAGCGTGCCGGGCACGTCGAACGACGCCTGCCGGGCCGCGAGCCCCAGCGGCCCGAGCGTCCGGACGGTGACCCGGTCGGCGTGCAGGTCACCGCGCCGGGACGGGCGCAGCGGGGTCTCGAGGCGGCGCGACTCGCCGGGCGGCAGGTCGACCTGGTGCCGGTTGCGCTCCGCGTGCGCCGACGGCTGCCACGCGTCCCGCACGACGCCCCGCAGCCGGCGCGCGCCGGTGTGCGTGAGCGTCAGCCGGGACCGGGCCGGCTCGTGCAGCCGGACCGACCCCGCGGGGTCGCGCCGGATCGCCACCGCGCGCGGCGACGCGGCCAGCAGCGCGTCGCCGACGCACAGCAGCACCGACAGCACCGCCCAGACCAGCACCGTGCCCGGCACCGGCAGGAGCAGCACCGCGACGGCGCCGACCGCGGTCAGCGCGACCGCGCGCCAGGTGATCGCCACGCGGCCGACCTCAGCGGGGGACCGGGACGGACGCCAGGACGGTGTCGAGCACCGACTCGGCGGTCACGCCCTCGAGCTCGGCCTCGGCCCGCAGCTGCACCCGGTGCCGGAGCGTCGGGTGCGCGAGGGCCTTGACGTCGTCCGGCGTCACGTACGGCCTCCCCGACAGCCACGCCCAGGCGCGCGACGTCGCGAGCAGCGCGGTGGCGCCACGCGGCGAGACGCCCAGCGACAGGGACGGCGACTGGCGGGTGGCGCGGACCAGGTCGACGACGTAGCCGATGACCTCGGGCGCGATCTGCACCTGCGCGACCTCGGCCCGGGCGCGGTCGAGCACGTCCTTGCCCGCGGCGGCGCGCACCCCCGCCCGGACCAGGTCCCGCGGGTCGAACCCGGCGGCGTGCCGCGCGAGCACCTCGATCTCCTCGTGCCGCTCGGGCAGCGGCAGCGTCAGCTTGAGCAGGAACCGGTCGAGCTGCGCCTCGGGCAGCGGGTAGGTGCCCTCGTACTCGACGGGGTTCTGGGTGGCGATGACGATGAACGGGTCCGGCAGCGGGCGCGGCGTGCCGTCGACCGACACCTGCCGCTCCTCCATCGCCTCCAGCAGCGACGCCTGGGTCTTGGGGGGCGTGCGGTTGATCTCGTCCGCGAGCATGAGGTTGGTGAACACCGGGCCCTCGCGGAACGAGAACTCGGCGGTCCGGGCGTCGTAGACCAGCGAGCCGGTGACGTCGCCGGGCATCAGGTCGGGGGTGAACTGGACGCGCTTGGTGTCCAGGTCCAGGGCCGCCGACAGGCTGCGGACCATGAGGGTCTTCGCCACGCCCGGGACGCCCTCGAGCAGCACGTGGCCGCGGCAGAGCATCGCGATCACCAGGCCGGTGACGGCTGCGTCCTGGCCCACGACGGCGCGCCCGACCTCGGTGCGCACCGCGCCGAGCGCCTCGCGCAGGTCCGCGGACGGCACCGGCGGGGCGGCGTGGGCCGGGGCGGGCTGCGGCGCGGGCTGGTGCGTCGGCGCCGGCTGGTGCTGCGGCGCGGGCTGCGCCTGGGGGGCCGGCGCGTACCCGGGGTACGGCTGCGCGGCCGGCTGCTGCTGGGGCGGCGTGCCGGGCTGCTGCTGCCACGGGTTCGGGGCGGGGTGGTCCTGGGTCACGTGGGGTGAACCTCGCTCTCGAGCTGGTCGAGCCGGCGGGCCAGGTGCTCCAGGCCCGCGTCTGACGTGGGGGGTGGTCCGTACAGGAGGTCGCGCACGTCGTCCTCGGCGCGCCCGGTCGCCCGCGCGAGCGCCGCGATCACGTCCGGCGCGGCGGCGGACCGGGGGAGCCCGAGCCGACGCGCACTGCGGTCGGCGGTCCCGGCGCGCAGGGCCGCGGCCGCGTGCCCGTAGGCCCGGGACGTCCGGTAGAGCCGGCCCCGACCGCGGGTGGTCTCCGCGGACCGGACGACGACCGGCAGCCGCTCCGTGACCACCCGGCCGAGCCGGCGGGCGCGCCACCCGGCCAGGGCGAGCAGCACCAGCAGGGCCTGCAGCCCCAGCACCGAGGCGACGGGCGGCAGCAGGTCCCCGAGCCCCGGCGCGGCGGGGGCGACCGAGGTGTCGGTGGCGGACGGGACGTACCAGACCAGGTCGGCGTCCCGGCCGAGCGTCCGCAGCACCAGCGCGGCGTTGCCGGCCTCCGTGACGCGCGCGTTGGTGAGCATCGTGGCGTCGCCGAGCACGCTGACGGTCCGGCCGTCCGTCTGGGTGACGGACGTCAGGTAGGCCTGCGGGTCGGTGCCCGGCAGCGGGAAGCACAGCGTGGTGCCCGCCGGGGGCGTGCCGTCGACCGGCACCACGCCCGCGCCGGTCGCGGTGACCGTCCCGGCGGCCTCGGCGTCGGGGTCGGTGCAGGTGGCCGCCAGCGACGCGGCGGTCCCGCCGCCGGACCACCCGGTCTCGAGCCCGGGCACCACCTCGGCCAGCAGCGACGACGCGTCCAGCAGCACCAGGTCCGCCTCGGTATCGGCGAGCGCGTCCACCTGCTCGGGCGTCAGCCACCAGTCCGACGTCACCAGCAGCGTGCTGCCCGCGGCGGCGGCGTCGCGGGCCTCGGCCGTGGTGCGCACGTAGGTGATCGTCACGCCCTGGTCGCGCAGCACCTCGGCGACCGCCATCGCTCCGTCGTCCCGCGGGTTGTCGGGTGCGAGCGGGGTGGTCGACCGGGCCGGTGCGGGCAGCAGCGACACCCCGACGCCCACGCCGAGCACGACCGCGACGCCCACCAGCCAGCGGGACCGGCGCCAGCGGCCGCGCGCGCGGCTGCGGGCCGTGGTGCCGTCGCCGAGCACGGTGCCGTCGGCCTCCGGGGGACGGGTCGCGGTCGGCGCGGTCACGGCGCCACCCCGGTGCCGGGGCCGGCGGACGACCCGGTGGACACGGCGGTCCCGGCGGTCAGGCCGGCGGGCAGCGTCGGGCGGGCTGCGGCGACCCGGGAGTCGAGCTCGCGCAGCAGCGCGTCGTCGCCGGCGCCCGGGGTGCGCTCGCCGTACACGACGTCGTCGAACAGCCGCCCGGCGGCCTGCAGGTCCCCGGCCAGCGCGGGCAGGCGCAGGCCGGCGTCGGCCACGGCCTCGTGCGCCGTCCGGCCCGGGCGCTCGTCGAGCACCGCCCGCTCCTCGAGCCCGCGGACCACGGCGCGGAACCGGTCCGCCACCGCGCCCGCCCAGTCGCCCCGCGCGGCGGCGGCGTCCGCGGCGGACCGCAGGTCGGCGGCCGTGCGCCGGTCGTCGTCCGCGAGCACCGACCCCGGGCCGCCCACCCGGCGGCTGCGGCGCACCGGACCCGTCACCAGGAACGCCACCACCACGAGCAGCGCGAGCACGCCCGCGACCAGCAGCAGCGTCCCGACGTTGCCGAGCGGCACGCCGTCCGCGCCCTCGAACAGCCGCCCGAGCCAGTCCAGGACCATCTGCAGCAGGCTCGGCCGCTGGTGGTACACGGGGTCGGCGAGCTCACGCTCGAGCCAGCCGCGCGCCTCCTCGGCATCGGGCACCACCGGGACGCCGGACCCGCCGGCCAGCCACCTCACCGACCGGAGTCCGCCGCCGCGCGCGCCAGCTCGACGTCCAGGCCCTCGCGCCGCATGCGCACGTCGATGTACGCGAGCGCGACCACGCCGGCCATGAACACGGTGCTGATCGTGCTGGCGATCGCGGTCCCCACGGCGGTCAGCGCGATCGCGCCGCCGCTCGTGCCCAGGGGGTCCTGCAGCACCAGCGCGGTGATCATGCTGACCGGGAACACGATGACGTAGGCGACGACCTGCACCACGACCGCCGCGAGCAGGTAGACGCCCAGCAGGCGCCAGAAGCTTCCACGCGTCAGCCGCCACGCCCGCGCGACCGTCGTCCCGAACGACCCGCCCTCGAGCATGATCGCGGCCGGCGCGAGCAGCGTGCGCACCGTGATCCAGAACGCGCCGACGACCAGCGCGAGCACCGACAGCAGGCCCACGACCACGGTCGCCCACTCGTTCTGGGTCGCGACCCAGGTCAGGACGGTCAGGCCGACGAGCGCGCCCGAGAGCACGAGGACCGCGAGGACCTGGAGCACGCTGAACAGGACGACCTGGGCGAGCCGCTTGCCCGAGCCCCGCAGCACGTCGCCGATCGCGACGCGCTGGCCGATCACCGAGCGGCTCACCGAGAGGATCAGCAGGCCGGTCAGGACCAGCGTCGCGAGCGACGTGAGCGGCAGCGTGACGAGCTGGGCGAGGGAGGTGCCGAACGAGCTGCCCAGCACCTCGGTGTCCTGGGCGGTGAGCCCGGCGGTGCCGCCGAGCAGGTCGTCGACCTCGCCCGCGAGCAGGCCCGCCACGTACCACTGCAGCAGCGCGCCGAGCGCGGTCGAGATGGCGACGACCGCGGCGGTCAGGCCGAACATCGTCGTCGGGTTGTGCCGGATCGCCCGGAACGTGCCGTCGAAGATCTCCCAGATGCTCAACGGCCGCAGCGGGACGATGCCGGGGCGCGCGGCGGCCGGCTGGTACGGGGTCGGACCCCAGCCCTGGCCGGGCTGCTGCCCGTAGCCGGCGGGCTGGCCGTAGCCGGGCTGCTGGCCGTACCCGACGGGCTGGCCGTACCCGGGCTGCTGGCCGTACCCCGGCTGCTGACCGGAACCCGGCTGCTGCCCGTACCCGGGCGGGGGGTAGCCGGGCTGCTGGGGGTAACCGGGCGGGGGGTACCCGGGCTGCTGCCCGTACCCGGGCTGCTGCGGCTGCTGCGCGGGCGGCCCGTCACCCGGACGGCCCGCACCCGACGGGGTGCCGGGAGCCTGCCACCCGGCGGGCGCGAGCTGCCCGTACCGCGGGGCGGGCCGGTCGGCCTCGCCGGGCGCGGGCACCGGCTCGGGGCGGCCCTCGTCGTGCGGCGTGCTCATCGGGTGGCTCCCTGCTGCTCGGGTGGAGTCGGTCGGCGCCGGTGGACCGGGGTGCGCCCGGGCGCGGCGCGGCGCGGCTGACGCCATCGTGCCACGTCAGGCCCGGGCCGGGAGCCTGCTCCGACCGGGCGTCCCGGGGCGTGCGCGGACCCGCCGGACCGATCCGGATGCCATCATGGGGCGATGAAGGGACGCGTTCTCGTGGTCGACGACGACACCGCCCTGTCCGAGATGATCGGCATCGTCCTCCGCTCGGAGGGTTTCGAGCCGGTGTTCTGCGCCGACGGCGACGAGGCCCTGGAGATCTTC
Source organism: Cellulomonas sp. KU4C (assembly GCF_056868065.1). Taxonomy (NCBI): domain Bacteria; kingdom Bacillati; phylum Actinomycetota; class Actinomycetes; order Micrococcales; family Cellulomonadaceae; genus Cellulomonas; species Cellulomonas sp. KU4C. The sequence goes on from NZ_CP200322.1 coordinate 2,216,710, forward strand.
CGGGCCTCCCAGCCGGACCTCGTGCTGCTGGACCTCATGCTCCCGGGCAAGGACGGCACCGAGGTGTGCCGGCTGATCCGCGCGGAGTCGGGCGTGCCGATCGTCATGCTCACCGCCAAGGCGGACACCGTCGACGTGGTGCTCGGCCTGGAGTCCGGCGCCGACGACTACATCGCGAAGCCCTTCAAGCCGAAGGAGCTGATCGCCCGGGTGCGCGCGCGCCTGCGCCGCAGCGACGAGCCCGCCCCCGAGCACCTGCGCATCGGCGACCTGTCGATCGACGTCACCGGGCACCGCGTCACGCGCGACGGCGTCCCGATCCCGCTGACCCCGCTCGAGTTCGACCTGCTGGTCGCCCTCGCGCGCAAGCCCTGGCAGGTGTTCACGCGCGAGGTGCTGCTCGAGCGCGTCTGGGGCTACCGGCACGCCGCCGACACCCGCCTGGTCAACGTCCACGTGCAGCGGCTGCGGTCCAAGATCGAGGCCGACCCGGAGAGCCCCGAGATCGTCGTCACCGTCCGCGGCGTCGGCTACAAGGCGGGCGCGACGCCCTCGTGAACGCCGGCCCGACCGGTCGCGGCGCCGGTGCGGGCGCCCGGGCGGGGCGTGCGTGGCGCCTCGCCACGGTGCGGTCCGCGTCCCGGGCCCGCCGGCTGTCCCGGGCGTGGCGCGGGTCGCTGCAGGCCCGGGTCATCACGCTGACGCTCGCGGTCGGGCTCGCGGCGCTCGCGGTCCTCGGCGGCTACCTGTCGGTGAGCGTCCGGGACGGGCTGTTCACCCAGCGGGTCGACCAGGTGCTCGCGGAGGCCGCACGCGGCACCGCCCAGGCGCAGGAGACGTTCGACGCGTCGACCGCCACGACCGCGCCCGAGGTCCAGCAGCTCCTCTACGACATGGTGCGGGCGCTGCAGTCCGGGGGGTCCGGCGAGCGCGAGGTCTTCGTGCTGCGCACCCGCGGCCAGCAGCAGCCGATCCTCGTGACGGCGGGCGCCACCGACTCGGCGCTGGTGCCCCTGGTGTCGGACGACCTGCGGGACGCCACCGCCCGGGACGAGGGGCAGCGCTGGGAGTCCGTGGCCTGGCCCGCGTCGGCGTCGGCCACGGGGCAGGTCGAGCCGGCCGTGATGGTCGGCCAGGCCGTCACCGTCCCGGCGGCCGGGTCCTACGAGCTGTACTTCCTCTACTCGCTGCAGGCCGAGCAGGAGCGCCTGTCGTTCCTGCAGAGCGTCCTGTCGATCGGCGCGGTCGCCCTCGTGCTGCTGCTCGTGACGATGACCTGGATCGTGACCCGGCAGGTCGTCCGTCCCGTGCGGCTCGCGGCGCACGTCGCCGAGCGGCTCGCCGACGGCAGCCTCACCGAGCGCATGGCCGTGCGCGGCGAGGACGAGATGGCCCGCCTCGGGCGGTCGTTCAACGAGATGGCCGAGAGCCTGCAGGACCAGATCGCGCGGATGGAGCACCTGTCGGCCATGCAGCGCCGGTTCGTCTCCGACGTCTCGCACGAGCTGCGGACCCCGCTGACCACCGTGCGGATGGCGGGGGAGATGCTCTACGACTCCCGCGAGGACTTCCCGCCCGCGGTCCGGCGGTCCGCGGAGCTGCTCCAGCAGCAGCTCGACCGGTTCGAGGAGCTGCTGGGCGACCTGCTGGAGATCAGCCGGTTCGACGCCGGTGCTGCGGCCCTGGACGCGGAGGCGTGCGACCTGCGGTCGGTCGTCGCGTCCGCGGTCGACCAGGCGGTGCCGCTGGCGGCCCGCAAGGGGTCGTGGCTGTCGGTGGCGGAGCCCGCGGAGCGGTGCGTCGCCGACGTCGACCCGCGGCGCGTCGAGCGCGTGCTGCGCAACCTGCTGGTCAACGCCATCGAGCACGCCGACGGGACGGACGTCGACGTGACGGTCGGGGCGGACGACCGCGCCGTCGCCGTCACCGTCCGCGACCACGGGGTCGGGATGACGCGGGACGAGGCGGCGCACGTGTTCGACCGGTTCTGGCGCGCGGACCCCGCCCGCGCGCGGACCACCGGCGGCACGGGGCTGGGACTGGCGATCTCGCTCGAGGACGCGCACCTGCACGGCGGCTGGCTCGAGGCGTGGGGTCGCCCGGGGGAGGGCGCCTGCTTCCGCCTCACGCTGCCCCGGCGGGCCGGCATCGTGCTGGACGGGTCGCCGCTGCCGCTCGAGCCGCCCGCCGACGCGGACGCCGACGCCGACGCCGTGCACCCCGGCGAGCGCGACGGCGGCGACCCGGCGGCTCTGCCCGACCTCCCGCCGACGACCGGGTCGTTCGACGTGGTCGAGCGCGTGCGCGAGGCGCAGCAGGCCGTCGCCCGGGCCCGGGCGCGCGAGCAGCAGGCGTCCGCCCCGGACCGCGGCGACCGCAGCGGCGCGTCCGACCCCCACGGCGCGTCCGACCCCCACGGCCCTGCGAGGGAGCACCGATGAGCCGCCTGTCCGTGCCCGGCCCGCCCGCGTCCCGCACCGCGTGGTCCCGTCCAGCGTGGTCCCGCTCGTCCCGTCCCGCGCGACCGGTCGCCGCCGTGCTCGGGCTGCTGGGCGCGCTGGCGCTGCTGGCCGGGTGCGTGGGCATGCCGACCTCGGGCCCGGTGGGCGTCGGCGTGGAGCGCGTCAGCGACCAGGGCGGCGTCGAGCCGCTGGGCGACCCGCCGCCGCAGGACGGCTCGCCGGAGGACATCGTCCGCGGGTTCCTCGGCGCCAGTGCCGCCGGGTTCAGCCGCGACACCACCTCCGCCGACTCCGCCGACGACTTCCGCAACGCCCGCGAGTACCTGTCGGGGGAGAGCCGGCGCACCTGGAGCCCGCGCGAGCGCGTGGTCGTGTACTCCACGGCGTCCAGCCCCGACCTCGTCGTGCGGGACTCCCGGGTCGAGGTCACCCTGCGGGTCGCGGCGCGCATCGACGCCGAGGGCCGCTACCAGCAGGGCGGGGTGGACACCCAGGAGACCGTCGCGTTCGACATGGTCCAGGACAGCGAGGGGCAGTGGCGCATCTCCGGCCTGGAGGACGGCGTCGTGCTGTCGGAGCCGAACTTCGAGGCCATCTACCGCTCCGCCACGCTGTACTTCCTGTCGCAGGACGACCGGTTCCTGGTGCCGGAGACGCGGTGGTTCCCGCTGCGGAACCTCGCCACGTCGATCGTGCGCGCGGTGATCGCCGGCCCGTCCGACTGGCTGCGCGACGGGGTCCGCAGCGCCGTCCCCGAGGGTGCGGTGCTCCAGCCCGACGCGGTCTCGGTGGACGACGAGGGCGTCGCGGCCGTGAGCCTGTCCACCGGCGGGCTGCCCGCCGAGCCCGCGGACCGCGCGCTGATGCAGGCCCAGCTCGAGGCGTCGCTGCGGATCGCGCGCGTCCGGACCGTCGAGGTCTCGGCGGGCGGGGTGCCGCTGGGGGTGGACGCCGCGGAGCTCGAGCGCGGCCAGGACTGGGGCGGCGGCGTCGAGGTGATCCAGGACGACCGGCTCGCGCAGATGTCGCAGGGCGAGCTCGTGCCCGTCGACGGCATCGGCTCGCTCGCCGGGCTGGACGCCCGCGACCCCGCACGGGACGGCTCCGCGGCGCTGCGCGTCATGCTGTCCGGCCCCGACCGCCTGGTGACGGTCCCCACCACCGCGGCCGCGTCGCGCGAGCTGCTCGCCGAGCCCGCCCTCGTGGCCCCCTCGGTCGACCGGCACGGCTGGGTGTGGACCGCCTCGGCGCAGCGCCCCGGCGAGCTGCTCGCCGTCGACGGCGGCGGCACGGTGGTCGAGGTCCCCGTCGAGTGGCTGAACGACCGGACCGTCCGGTCCCTGCGGGTCGCCCGGGACGGTTCGCGCGCCGCCGTGGTCTCCGTGGGCTCCGACGGGGTGCGGGTCGACGTGACGAGCGTGGTGCGCGACGACTCGGGCACGCCCCAGATGCTCGGGGCGGCGTGGCGCACCGGTGCGACCCTCGTCGACGCGAGCCGGGTGGTGTGGGTCGACGAGTCCACGCTCGGCGTCCTCGGCCGGTCGGGGACGGCCACCACGGCGATCTACCACCTCGTCCCGCTGTCCGGCGAGGTCCAGGCCCGTCCGCCGCTGGCCGACTCCGTGGACATCGCCGGCGGGAAGGGCGACTCCGCGCTGTACATCGCCAGCTCCGAGGGCGAGCTGTTCGCGCGCGGCGGCGCGAGCTGGAAGAGCGTCGGGACCGGGGTCCGCGACCCGTCCTTCGCGGGCTGACCCGCCGGGGGAGCGGGCGCCGAGCCGTCCCCAGGCGGGTGCGCCGCGGGGACGGGCCCCGTTCTGGGGACGACGCCCGGGCGCGTGCGGGCCACGGGTGCACGGTGGGCCGCATGCCGATCACCGACCGCGTCCCGGTCCCCGCCCCCACCGCCGGACCCGACCAGCCCGACCAGCCCGACCAGCCCGACCAGGTGCGGCTCCGCCCGGCCCTCGCGCTGCTCGACCTCGTCCTGCCGGTGACCTGCGCCGGCTGCGGGAGGCCCGGGCCCGCGCTGTGCCCACGCTGCCTCGGCCGCTGGTCCGGGCCGCCCCGGCGCTGCGAGCACGGCGCCGCGCGCCTCGACCGGATGGACGGCACGGTGCTCCCGGTGTGGGCGCTCGCGGCCAACGACGGGCCGGTGCGCCGGGCGGTGGTCGCCTGGAAGGACGGCGGGCGGGCGGACGTGACCCCGTGGTTCGCGGAGCTCGCGGGCCGGGCGGCGCGGTGGCTCGTGGCCGGTGCCCCGGGCTCGGGCGTCGACCCTGCCGGCGGGGCGTTGCGCGGCCCGGTCGTCGTGGTGCCCGCCCCGCCGTCCCGTCGCGGGCACGCGGCGCGCGGCGAGGACCTGGTGGCGGCGCTCGCGCGGGCGTGCGCCGCCCGCGCGTCGCCGGGCTCGACGACGTCGCGCGCGCTGCGGCTCGCCGGGCGGGGGCGGGACCAGGTCGGGCTGGGGCTGCGCGCCCGCGCGGCCAACCTCGACGGCCGGGTCCGCGTGCGTCCGCGGGTCCGCGCGGCGCTCGTCGGGGCCCGCGTCCTGGTGGTCGACGACGTGCTGACGACGGGCGCGACCCTCGCCGCCTGCCGCACCGCCCTGGAGCGGGTGGGTGCGCAGGTCGCGGGCGGTCTGGTGCTCGCCGTCACCCGTCCGCCCGGCGCGCCGACCGCCTGGTTGGTCCGCGCGACGGACCCGGGCTAGCGTGGGGTCCCAGAGCAGTCGGGCGGCACTGTCGTCGCCCCGCTACGAGCACTCGGTGGGCCTGCGCCCGCACGAGGAGGTGGTGCCGGCAGTCCGCCCCACGAGGGCGTGAACAGCATGCTGCCGGGCGGGCAGGGTCCCGCCCCCGGACCTCCAGGAGGTATCCCATGGAGATCGTCGTCGCAGGTCGTCACACCGACGTCCCCGAGCGGTTCCGACGCCACGTCGAGGACAAGCTCGCCAAGCTCGAGCAGCTGGCGCCCCGCGCCCAGCGCATCGACGTCGAGGTGACCCACGAGCCCAACCCCCGGCAGGCCGCGGCCGCCGAGAAGGTGGAGCTGACCGTGGTCGGCAAGGGACCGGTGATCCGGGCCGAGGCGTGCGCGGACGACCGCTACGGGGCTTTCGACCTGGCGATCGACAAGCTGTCGGAGCGGCTGCGCCGAGCGCGCGACCGCCGCAAGAACCACCGCCGCACCCCGGTGCCGCCCACCGAGGCGCTGCCGCCGCTTCCGGAGCCGGAGCCCGAGGTCGAGCCCGCACCGCAGCGCTCTGAGGACGGCGTGCTGGAGACCACGCTCGGCGACTCGCCGGTCGTGATCCGCGAGAAGATCCACCTCGCCGAGCCGATGACCATCGACGACGCGCTCTACGAGATGGAGCTCGTCGGCCACGACTTCTTCCTGTTCGTCGACGCCGAGACGGCCCAGCCGTCCGTCGCGTACCGGCGCCGCGGCTGGAGCTACGGCGTCATCAAGCTCGACGCCGCCGTCACGACGACCGGCGGCACCGGCGGGGCCGCACCAGCGGGGGCCGCGGCCCAGCGCTGACCACCTGACCCGTGGGCCCTGCCCCACGGGCGCCGCGCCCGTCGACCCCCGCGGTCGGCGGGCGTGGTCGCGCGTGGACCCGCGCGCGGGCGGGCCGGTGCGTGTCGGTGCCCCGGTGCACGATGGGGCGATGACCAGCAGCCCTGTCGTCGCGCGGACCGGCACCGCGCACCGTCCCGCGGGCACCCTGTCGCTCGCCCAGGCGCGGCGGGTCGCCCTGCGCGCCCAGGGCCTGGACCGCCCGCGCGCGGAGCGACGCGGCCCCGCCACGATGCGGCACCTCCAGCAGGTGGTCGACCGCGTCGGGCTGCTGCAGATCGACTCGGTCAACGTGGCCGCACGCGCGCACCTCATGCCGACGTTCTCGCGGGTCGGCCCCTACGACCCGGCCCTGCTCGCCCGGGCGTCCGGCACGGCACCCCGGCGGCTCGTCGAGACCTGGGCGCACGAGGCCTCGTACGTCCCCCCGGAGACCTACGCGCTGCTGGGCTGGCGCCGGCGCGCCTACCGCGAGCACGCGTGGGGGGTGATCCGCGACGTCCCGCTGCGGCACTCGCCGCTGGTGGACGACGTGCTGGCGATGATCGCCGAGGACGGCCCGCTCACCGCCAGCGAGGTGCACGCGCGCGTCGAGGGGCCGCAGCCCCGGGACCGGACCGAGTGGGGCTGGAACTGGACCGCGGCGAAGCGGGTCCTGGAGTACCTGTTCTTCACCGGCCAGGTCGCCTCCGCGCGGCGGAACGCGCAGTTCGAACGCTGCTACGACCTCGTCGAGCGCGTGCTGCCCGCGCACGTGCTGGCGGCGCCGGAGCCCGACGACGACGACGCCCTGCGTGAGCTGCTGCGGATCGCGGCGCGCGCGCACGGCGTCGCCACGGACCGCTGCCTGCTCGACTACTTCCGGCTGCGCGGTCCGCGCGCGAAGGGGCTCGTGGCGGACCTCGTCGAGGAAGGCACGCTCGTGCCGGTCGCGGTCGAAGGGTGGGACCGTCCCGCGTACCTGCACGCGGCGGCGGACCTCCCGCGCCGGGCCACGGGCCGTGCGCTCCTCAGCCCCTTCGACCCCCTCGTGTTCGAGCGGCGCCGGCTGGAGGAGCTGTTCGGGCTGCGGTACCGGATCGAGATCTACGTGCCCGAGGCACAGCGGGTCCACGGGTACTACGTGCTGCCGTTCCTGCGCGGGGAGCAGGTCGCCGCCCTGGTGGACCTCAAGGCCGACCGCCGCGCCGGCGTGCTGCGCGTGCACGCCGCGCACCTGCCCGACGCCGTCGGCGGCGCGCGGGGTGCCGGGGACGGGACTCCCGCCGAGGTCGCACGGGACCTCGCGGCCGAGCTGCGCCTGATGGCCGGGTGGCTGGCCCTGGACGACGTCGTCGTCGGGGACAGGGGCGGGCTGCCGCGCGGGACGCTCGCACCGGATCTCGCCTCGGCGCTCGCCGCGGGCTGACGGCGCACCGGGCCGGACCGGCAGCGCACGGGGCGCCGCGCACCGCCCGGGTACCTACCTGGGTGTCCACGGCCACCGTGGCTCACCTACGATGGTCCGGGCTCGGCTGTGCGGTCGGGCTGCCAGGACGACGCACGTGGCCACGTGCGGCGCAGCGAGTCGGGAGTGCACGTGCCTGCGATCCTCGAGAAGGTCCTCCGCCTGGGCGAGGGACGGATCCTCAAGAAGCTGTCGGGCATCGCCCAGCAGGTGAACGCGCTGGAGGACAGCTTCACCTCGCTGTCGGACGCCGAGCTGCGCGAGGAGACCGACCGGTTCCGGGCCCGCCTCGAGGACGGCGAGAAGCTCGACGACATCATGGCCGAGGCGTTCGCCGCGGTCCGCGAGGCCGCACGACGCACCCTCGGTCAGCGTCACTTCGACGTCCAGCTCATGGGCGGCGCGGCGCTGCACCTCGGCAACATCGCCGAGATGAAGACCGGTGAGGGCAAGACCCTGGTCGCCACCGCTCCGGCCTACCTCAACGCGCTGACCGGCAAGGGCGTCCACGTCGTCACGGTCAACGACTACCTGGCGAGCTACCAGGCCGACCTCATGGGCCGCGTCTACCGGTTCCTGGGCCTGACCACGGGCGTCATCGTCAGCGGGCAGACGCCCGCCGAGCGACGCGTGCAGTACGCCGCCGACATCACCTACGGCACGAACAACGAGTTCGGCTTCGACTTCCTGCGCGACAACATGGCGTGGAGCACCGAGGAGCTCGTGCAGCGCGGCCACCACTTCGCGATCGTGGACGAGGTCGACTCGATCCTCATCGACGAGGCCCGCACGCCGCTCATCATCTCCGGGCCCGCGTCGGGCGACGCGAACCGCTGGTACGCCGAGTTCGCCAAGGTGGTGCGCCGCCTGCAGCCCGAGCGCGACTACGAGGTCGACGAGAAGAAGCGCACCATCGGCGTCCTCGAGCCCGGCATCGAGCGCGTCGAGGACTACCTCGGCATCGAGAACCTCTACGAGTCCCTCAACACCCCGCTGATCGGGTTCCTCAACAACGCCATCAAGGCGAAGGAGCTGTTCAAGCGCGACAAGGACTACATCGTCGACAAGGGCGAGGTGCTCATCGTCGACGAGCACACCGGCCGCGTCCTGCCGGGCCGCCGCTACAACGAGGGCATGCACCAGGCCATCGAGGCGAAGGAGGGCGTGACGATCAAGGCGGAGAACCAGACGCTCGCCACGATCACGCTCCAGAACTACTTCCGCCTGTACGACAAGCTTCTCCGGGATGACCGGTACCGCCGAGACCGAGGCCGCCGAGTTCCAGGGCACCTACAAGCTCGGCGTGGTCCCGATCCACCCGAACCGCGGCATGCAGCGCATCGACCAGCCGGACCTCGTCTACAAGGCGGAGGAGGGCAAGTTCGACGCGGTCGTCGCGGACATCGTCGAGCGGCACGCGAACGGCCAGCCCGTCCTGGTCGGCACCACCAGCGTCGAGAAGTCCGAGCTGCTGTCCCGCAAGCTTCCGCAAGGCCGGGGTCCCGCACGAGGTCCTCAACGCCAAGCAGCACGCCCGTGAGGCGTCGATCGTCGCCCAGGCCGGCCGCAAGGGCGCCGTCACGGTCGCCACCAACATGGCCGGCCGCGGCACGGACATCATGCTCGGCGGCAACGCCGAGTTCATGGCGGTCGCCGAGATGGCCTCGCGCGGGCTGGACGCGAAGGAGAACCCCGAGGAGTACGAGGCCGCCTGGCCGGAGGTCCTCGAGAAGGCCAAGGCCGCCGTCGCCGCGGAGCACGAGGAGGTCACCGAGCTCGGCGGTCTGTACGTGCTCGGTACCGAGCGGCACGAGTCCCGTCGGATCGACAACCAGCTCCGCGGCCGCTCCGGCCGTCAGGGCGACCCGGGCGAGTCCCGGTTCTACCTGTCGCTCCAGGACGACCTCATGCGCCTGTTCAACTCGGGTCTCGCCGAGTCGATGATGACCCGCGCGGGCTTCCCCGACGACATGCCGCTCGAGTCGAAGATCGTCACCCGCGGCATCCGGTCCGCGCAGTCGCAGGTCGAGTCCCGCAACTTCGAGATCCGCAAGAACGTGCTCAAGTACGACGACGTGCTGTCCCGGCAGCGCGAGGTCATCTACGAGCAGCGTCGCCGCGTCCTCGAGGGCGAGAACATGCAGGACCAGGTCGGGCACTTCCTGGACGACGTGCTGGACGACTACGTCACCGCGGCGACCGCGGGCGGGCACCCGGAGGACTGGGACCTCGAGCAGCTCTGGACCACGCTGAAGACGGTCTACCCGGTGTCCATCGAGGTCGACGAGGTCGTGGAGCAGGCCGGCGGCATCGGCCGGCTCACCCCCGAGCTGCTGAAGACCGAGCTGCTGTCCGACGCCCGCATCGCCTACGCGGAGCGGGAGGCGTCGCTCGGCGAGGACAACATGCGCCAGCTCGAGCGCCGCGTCGTGCTCTCGGTCCTGGACCGCAAGTGGCGTGAGCACCTCTACGAGATGGACTACCTCAAGGAGGGCATCGGCCTGCGCGCGATGGCCCAGCGCGACCCGCTGATCGAGTACCAGCGCGAGGGCTACCAGCTGTTCCAGGCGATGACGGACTCCATCAAGGAGGAGGCCGTCGGCTACCTGTACAACCTCGAGGTCAAGGTCGCCGACCCGGCAGCCGCCCAGGCCGAGGGCGCCGCCCCCGTCGCCGGGGGTGCGGCCGACGGCGGTCCGGTGCTCGTCGCGAAGGGGATCGACGGCCCGGAGCGGAAGGTCCCGCTGCAGTACTCCGCGCCCAGCGTGGACGGCGACGCCGGCACGACGGTGAGCCGGAGCGGCCGTCGTGCCGCTGCGCCCACCGGTGGTGCGGCGCCCGTCGCCGGTACGTCGGGTGAGGACGGCGCCGTCGAGGACGCCGGCAACCGCGAGGCGCGCCGCAAGGCCGCCAAGCAGCGCCGCCGCGACTGACGACCGCCGCCTGAGGCCACGGCGCCCGTCCCCGGTTCGCGGGGACGGGCGCCGCTGCCGTACGCGGCCGGACAGCACCGGCGGCTCGAGACCGCGCCGCCGGTGCGAGACCGGGCGCCGCCCTGCGACCGGCCGCCGTCGTGCGACCGGCTGTCGCGCCGAGACGGGGCCGTCGCACCGAGACAGGACTCCCGCGGGACCTGCCTCGGTGCGGACGTCCTGCTTCGGCGGTCGACCTCGCCCGGCGGGTCGCCTCAGCCGACGACGAGCGCGGCGGCGCGCCACCGCCCGCTCGCCCGGGTGAGCCGGACGGCCACGGCCTGCACGCGGTCGAGGTGCGCGACGACCACCGACGCCTCGACGGCGTGCTCGTCGACCGGGCACGCGCGCAGGCGGCGCACGCTGGGCCGGCGGGGTCCGGTGCGAGCGACCACGGTCCGGTCGCCGTCCGACGTCCCGGGTCGGGCGGCAGGGCCGGACGCGGGCTCCGGTGGCGCGGCGAGCGCCGCGCGCCGGCTCAGGGAGTCGTAGACCTCCGGCGTCACCCAGCGCGCCAGCTGGGCGAGCGGGCGCGTCCCCGCGAGCACCTCCACAGCGGCGATCGCCACCATGCAGCACGCCTGCCGGACGTCGAGGGTGCCGGCGCCGCCCGGGGCGGTCCCCGGCGGGAGCGCCGGGAGCGGGACCGGAGCGCGGACGTCGCCCGCCTCGGGCGTCGCGTGGCTGTAGGCCGCGAGCCGGGCTGCGCCGAGGCGCACGACCTCGGGGGCGCAGGCGCCGACCCCGGCCTCGACCGCGAGTGCGGTGGGACGCGCGCGGCGCGCGGCCCGGGGCCGCACCCGTGGGCCCGGCGGCGGCGCGCTCGCGGGTGCCACCGCGCGCGGGTCGCGCTCGGAGGAGCGGGCGGGAGTCGGCAGCACGGCCGTGGGCAGCACGGGTCCGGGCAGCACCGCCTCAGGGAGCACAGCCTCAGGCACCACGCGGACGTCCACCGCGGTGCTCATCGGCGGGTTCGCGGGCTCGGGGGCGGCAGGTGGGGGGTCCTCATGGTGTCCTCCGTCGTCGGATGGTCCGCAAGCGTGGGGCTGGTCTACCGGTCCCGCACCCGTCCGTCCAGACCGACTTCGTCGCCTGTGGACGACGCTCGGCGTGTCTGGCTGCGACCTACGGAGATCGCCCCGGTTGGTCCCGAAGTGCGCCGATGGCATCGCCGACCGGGCACACTGGACCCGTGCGCCTCTACCTGCCTGCCACCCTGGACGAGCTCGACGACCTGCTGCGCGACCGCGCGCCCCTCGCCGCGCCTCGACGCGCGCACGCGGTGACCCCCGCGCTCGTCGCGCTGCTGCCCGAGGAGGACGAGGAGGGCGTCGAGTTCGCCGCCCAGCTGATGGCCGCCGACGACGCCCTGGTGCTGCTGGCCTCCCGTCCCGACGCGCCCGGCCTGCGCCTGGTCGTCACGGTCGAGGTGCCGGACGACGCCGTGGGGGAGGCCGTGGCCGACGACGGCGGCGACGTGGACGACGAGCCCGCGACCCTGGTCACGCTCACGGCCCCGGTGACCCGTGCCGAGGTCGTCTGCGCGCACGTGGACGAGCCCGAGGCGCGGGCCGAGGTCGCCCGGGCGCTCGACGGGGACGACGCCGCGCTCGACGCGCTGGCCGAGCGCGACCTGCTCTGGTATGACGCGACCGAGCTGGACCGCATCCCGCGCTGACGTGGACGGCCGCCCGGCGGTCAGGCCTCCAGCAGCGGATCCAGCGCCTGGAGCGCCGCGTGGTGCAGGAGGCCGTTGGAGACCAGCGCGGACCCGCCGAACGGACCGTCCACGCCCTGCACAGAGGTGAACCGGCCGCCGGCCTCGGTCACGATCGGCACCAGCGCGGCCATGTCGTGCAGCGCGAGCTCGGGCTCGGCCGCCAGGTCCACGGCGCCCTCGGCGACCAGCACGTACGACCAGAAGTCGCCGTATCCGCGGGTGCGCCAGACCCGGCGGGTCAGGTCGAGGAAGTGGTCGAGCCGGCCGCGCTCCTCCCAGCCGCTCAGGCTGGAGTAGGACAGCGACGCGTCCTGCAGCCGGCCCACCTCGGAGACCTGGAGCCGGGTCGCGGCCGCGAGCGACCGCCCGGTCCACGCGCCGGTGCCCTGGGCCGCCCACCAGCGCCGCCCGAGCGCGGGGGCGCTGACCAGGCCGACGACCACCTCGTCGCCGTCGAGCAGCGCGATCAGCGTGGCCCACACGGGCACGCCGCGCACGAAGTTCTTGGTCCCGTCGATCGGGTCGACCACCCAGCGGCGCGGGCCGTGGCCGGTGTCCGCCATCTCCTCGCCGTGCACCGCGTCACGCGGGCGGGCGCGCGCCAGCTGGCCGCGGATCAGCTCCTCGGCGGCCCGGTCCGCGTCCGAGACGGGCGTGAGGTCGGGCTTGGTCTCGACGCGCAGGTCCTGCGCCTTGAACCGCGACATCGTCAGGTTGTCGACCTGGTCGGCGATCACGTGGGCGAGGCGCAGGTCGTCGTCGTACCGGGTCATGGGCACCAACCTAGCGTCGCCGTTCGGCCTCCGAGGCCTCGGCCACCGGGTCGGCGGCCCCCGTGCGGCTTATCAGCAGCCGCCGGAACGAGTCGAGCCGCGCGGACCGGGCCTCGCGGGTCACGTCGTCCTGGGCGGCCCGGACCCAGTCGTCGAGCGCGCAGTCGGGGGCGTCGGAGGCGTGCGTGCAGCCGCGGGGGCACTCCTCGGCGACCTCCGCGAGGTCCGCGAACGCCCCGAGCAGGTGGTCCGGGTCGACGTGCGCCAGGCCGAACGACCGCACGCCGGGCGTGTCGATCACCCAGGTCCCCGGCGGGCCCGGGACGCGCAGCGCGACCGCGGACGTCGAGGTGTGCCGGCCGCGCCCGGTGACGTCGTTGACGACCCCGGTGGCGCGGTAGGCGTCCGGGACCAGGGCGTTGACCAGGGTGGACTTGCCGACGCCCGAGTGCCCGACGAGCACGGACGTGCGGCCGGCGAGGGCGTCGCGCAGGGTCTCGAGCCCGTCGATGCCCTCGGGTGCGCCGCCGCTCGCCGCGCCGTCCGCCGCCCAGCGGGTGACCACGACGCGCACGCCGATCGGCTCGTACATCTCCCGCAGCTCGGCGGGGTCGGCGAGGTCGGCCTTGGTGAGCGCGAGCAGCACCTGCATGCCGGCGTCGTAGGCGGCGACGACGCAGCGGTCGATCATCCGGGTCCGCGGTTCCGGGTCGGCGAGCGCCGTGACGACCACCAGCTGCTCGGCGTTGGCGACGATGACGCGCTCGACGGGGTCGGTGTCGTCCGCGGTCCGGCGCAGGACGGTGCTCCGGTCGGTGATCCGGACGATCCGCGACAGCGAGCCCGTCGACCCCGAGGTGTCGCCCACCAGGTCCACGAGGTCGCCGGGCACGACGCGCTCGCGCCCGAGCTCGCGGGCCTTCATGGCGATCGCCACGCGCTCGTCGGGCCCGTCGGGGTCGACCAGGACCGTGTAGCGGCCGCGGTCCACACCGGTGACCAGCGCGCGGTCGGCGTCGGCGTGCTCGGGCCGGGTCTTGGTGCGGGGTCGCGAGCCCCGGCGGGTCGGCCGGACCCGGATGTCCGACTCGTCGAGCGCCCGGCGCGCCACGGTCAGCGCCGCCCGGTCATGCGAGCATCCCGGACCACAGGCCGACGAAGTCGGGGATGGTCTTGGCGGTCGTCGCGACGTCCTCGACGAGCACGCCCGGCACCGCGAGCCCGATCATCGCCCCGAACGTGGCCATCCGGTGGTCGGCGTACGTCCGCACGGTCCCGCCGTGCAGCGGGCGCGGGGTGATGACGAGGCCGTCGGCGGTCTGCTCGGCCTGGCCGCCGAGCCGGGTGATCTCGGCCGACAGCGCGGCGAGGCGGTCGGTCTCGTGCCCGCGCAGGTGCGCGATGCCGCGCAGGCGGGTGGGGGAGTCCGCGAGGGCCGCGAGGGCCGCGACCGTCGGGGCGAGCTCGCCCGCGGCGTGCAGGTCGAGGTCGACGCCGCCGACCGAACCGGTCCCGGTGACGGACAGCACGTCGCCGTCGAGCCGCGTGGTCGCGCCCATCCGCTCGAGGATCCCCGGCAGCAGGCCGCCCGGCTGGGTGGTCGCGGCGGGCCACCCGGGAACGCGCACGGTGCCCCCCGCGATCAGCGCGGCGCACAGGAACGGGGCCGCGTTCGACAGGTCGGGCTCGATGCGGACGTCGCGCGCGGCGACGGGCCCCGGCTCGACCTGCCAGATCGTCGGCCGCGAGTCGTCGACCTCGACGCCAGCGGCCCGCAGCAGCGCGACGGTCATCTCGATGTGCGGCAGGCTCGGCAGCGTCGGGCCGGTGTGCCGGACGGTCAGCCCGCGCTCGAACCGCGCGGCGGCGAGCAGCAGGCCGGACACGAACTGCGACGAGCCGGACGCGTCCACGTCGACGGTGCCGCCCGCGACCGCGCCGGTGCCGGTGACCGTGAACGGCAGGTGCCCCGGCTCGCCGTGCTCGGCGACGTCGACGTCGAGCGCGCGCAGCGCCGTCAGGACCGGTCCCATCGGGCGGACCCGTGCGCCGGCGTCGCCGTCGAACCGCACGGCCCCGTCGGACAGCGCGGCGACGGCCGGCAGGAACCGCATCACGGTGCCGGCGAGCCCGCAGTCGACCGTCACGGGACCGGCGGCCGTCCCCGGGGTGACCAGCCAGTCGCCGGGGGCGGCGGGGTCGTCCTCGATGCGGGTGCCCAGCGCCCGCAGCGCGCGTGCCATCAGCAGGGTGTCCCGCGACCGCAGCGCGCCGCGCAGGCGACCGGGCCCGTCGGCGAGCGCGGCCAGCACCAGGTACCGGTTGGTGAGCGACTTGGAGCCGGGCACCTCGACGGTCGCGTCGAGCGGCCCGTCGGCGGTGGGGGCGGGCCAGTCGGGGGCGGCGTCCGGCACGGCGACGTCGGGGGAGGTCATGCCCACCAGGTTATCGGCCCGGCCCGTACGCCCGCGGCGGCGTCCAGGGCGCGCGGGTGGTGCGTGACCGGCTCAGTGCACGGCGTCGGTGAGCTTCTGCTTCGCCGACCGCTGCGCCGCGGCAGCCGTCGCGGCGGCCGACGAGGCGGCGGCTGCCGCGGCCCGGGTCGCCCGGGCGTGCTCGACGCGCCACCGCATCCCCGGCCGCCCGGCGGTGTCGGCGGCGGCGATCAGCGCGCCGCCGGACAGGGACAGCCCGCGCAGGAACCGCGCCTTGCGGTCCTTCTTCTCCTGCTCGGTGAGGTGCGCCCTCTCGGAGCGCGACGGCGGGGCGTCGGCAGCGGCGAGCGGCAGCGTGAGCGCGGCGAGGGCGAGCGCACCCGTCCGCGGTGCCCGGCCGGTGGCGAGCAGCAGCGCCGCCAGCGCGGTCGCGCCGCCGTGCACGCGCACGACGAGCCGGAGCTGGGAGTCCGAGGGGTGCCGGTACGCGTCGAGCGCCCCGCCGAGCGCCCCCGCGGGCACCCGTGCCTCCAGGCGGCCGATCGCGTCGCGCGCGACCGCGACGTGCGGGGCGGGGCGGCGCAGGGCGTCGACGCCCTGGGTCAGGAACCACGACGCGAACAGCGGTCGGGCGATGCGGCGCAGCAGCATGACGTCCTCCTCGGGGTCGTCCGCGACGTGCGGACACCTGCGGATCAACCTAGCGGGGCGTGCCCGCCGCGTCCTGCCCGGGCGCTCTCGGGGCTCGACCGGGAATGCGCCGGGGGCCGGGCCGTGTTGGGACGACCATGAGCTGTTCCACCCTCGAGCGGCCGCTCGCCCCGGCCGCCTCCGTCGCCGTGCTGCCCCCGCGGGCCGCCGGCGGCGCACCGCCCGTGCTCGGACTAGGCTCGGGGGTGATGAGCGAGGACACGACACGCGCCCCGGAGTCCGAGGACGACGCGGCGCGCAGCGAGCGGTTCGAGGCCGAGGCGCTGGTCTACCTGGACCAGCTGTACGGCGCCGCCCTGCGCATGACGCGCAACCCCTCGGACGCCGAGGACCTGGTCCAGGAGACGTTCGCGAAGGCGTTCGCCGCGTTCCACCAGTACCGCCCGGGGACCAACCTCAAAGCGTGGCTGTACCGGATCCTCACGAACACGTTCATCAACACGTACCGCAAGAAGCAGCGCGAGCCGCAGCAGTCCCAGGCCGACGACATCGAGGACTGGCAGATCGCCCGCGCCGAGTCGCACACGTCGACCGGCCTGCGGTCGGCCGAGGCCGAGGCGCTGGACCACCTGCCGGACTCCGACGTGAAGGACGCGCTCGCGCGGCTGCCCGAGGACTTCCGGATGGCGGTGTACCTCGCGGACGTCGAGGGCTTCGCCTACAAGGAGATCGCCGAGATCATGGGCACGCCGATCGGGACGGTGATGTCCCGGCTGCACCGCGGCCGCGGGCAGCTCCGGGACATGCTGGCCGACTACGCCCGCGACCGCGGGCTCGTCGCGGCGACGCCGTCGGCACGGGAGCAGGGCACGGGAAGCGCAGGGGGGACGCGATGACGGGGGACGACGCAGCAGCGGTGGCGCCGGGAGCCGAGGCGGGCTGCGGCCCGAACTGCGAGCAGGCCCTCGGCCGGCTCTTCGCCTACGTGGACAGCGAGCTGCCCGCCGACGACGCCGCCCAGGTGCGCGCGCACGTCGAGGACTGCCGGCCCTGCCTGGACGAGATGGCCGTCGAGACGATGCTCAAGGAGCTCGTGAAGCGGTGCTGCCAGGAGCAGGCGCCCGCGGACCTGCGGCTGAAGATCCACGCGCGGCTCACGGAGATCCGGGTCACCCGGACGGTCTGAGGCCGCGGACGCGGACACGGCTGCGAACACGAGGAAGGGCCCGGTGCAGGTGCACCGGGCCCTTCCTCGTCGCTACGGCTGCGCCGGTGACGGTCAGGCGTTGGGACGCTTGCCGTGGTTGGCGGAGCTTCCCGGCGCGGGAACGGCGCTTGCGGCCACGCTTGCTCATCGATCTCTCCCTGGTCAGGCTTCCGGCCGGACGGAGGATGCCCCGACGGCCCAGTGACTCCCCATCGTCCCACATCCGGGCGGGGTCGCCCGCACCGGTGCCTCAAGGACGACCACGTTCCGGCCGATGGGAGAGGGGTGACCGACCAGCCGCAGTCCGTGGTGCCCCTCCTGCACGCCCTCTCCCAGGCGGGCGGGTCCGACCTGCACGTGAAGGTCGGCTCCGAGCCGCGCGTGCGCGTCGACGGCCGCCTCCGCCGCCTCCAGGTGCCCAGCCTGACGCCGCGCGACACCGAGCACATGCTCGGCGAGGTGCTGCCCGACGAGCTGCACGGAGACGTTCGTCCGCACCCACGAGGCGGACTTCGCGTTCTCGCTGTCGGGCGTCGGCCGGTTCCGCGTGAACGCCTACCAGGCCCGCGGCACCTACGGCATGGTGTTCCGCCTGGTCGCGATGGGCGCCGAGTCGCTCGCGGAGCTGGGCCTGCCCGAGGTGCTGGGCGAGCTGGCGCTGGAGCCCCGCGGCCTGGTGCTCGTCACCGGCCCGACCGGCTCGGGCAAGACGACGACGCTGGCGTCGATGATCGACCTGATCAACACGACGCGCGAGGCCAACATCGTCACGATCGAGGACCCCATCGAGGTCCTGCACCACGACAAGCGGGGGATCGTCTCGCAGCGCGAGGTCCGGCAGGACACGGCGGACTTCACCGTCGCGCTCCGCGCCGCGCTGCGCCAGGACCCGGACGTGATCCTGGTCGGCGAGATGCGTGACCTGGAGACCGTACGGGCCGCGATGTCGGCCGCGGAGACCGGGCACCTCGTGCTGTCGACGCTGCACACGATCGACGCCGCGGAGTCCGTGAACCGGATCGTCGACTTCTTCCCGCCGCACGAGCAGCAGCAGATCCGTGTCGCGCTCGCGCAGTCGCTGCGGGGCATCGTCTCGCAGCGCCTGGCCCGTCGCGCCGACGGCCAGGGGCGGATCGCCGTGGTCGAGGTGCTCGTCAACACCGGGCGGACCGCGGAGGCGATCCTCGACCCGTCGAGCAGCGAGCCGCTGATCGACCTGATCCGCCAGGGCGACTACTACAAGATGCAGACCTTCGACCAGCACCTCGTCCGGCTCGTCGTGGACGGCACGGTGACGTTCGACGAGGCGCTCGCCGTGGCCACCAACCCGCAGGACCTCACGGTCGAGCTGCGGTCGGTCGGCCTCGTGTCCTGACGCCCGGGCCACGCCCGTGGGCGCCGGTCCCCTCGGGGGTCCGGCGCCCTTGTGCTGCCCGGGGCGGCGACGTACGGTGTCGGGACGCGATATATCTCGACACGGAGGAGCGCGGCATGGCCACGGAGTCCTGGGTCGTCCTCGGCCCGCAGGTGATCGACGTCGACGACGTGCGCTCGGTGCGCGTCCAGGTGAACGGCGGCCGGGTGGACGTCGTGGCCCACGACGACCCGGCGCGGACCGACGTGCGGATCGAGGTGCACCGGGTCGACGGGCTGCCGCTGGAGGTCACCTACGCCGACGGGGCGCTGTGGGCGGGGGTGCGGTCGGTGACGGGGCTCGACGGCTTCCTCGACCGGCTCCGCGGCCCCCGCCAGCGTGACGGCGTCGACGTGCACCTGGCGGTCCCGCGCGCGGTCGCCGCCTCGATCTCCTCGGTGAACGCCGACCTGCTGCTGACCGGGGTCCAGCAGGACGCGTCGGTGTCGACGGTCGGCGGGAGCGTGCTCGTCGACGGGACCCGGGGTGCGCTGACGGCCAAGAGCGTGTCGTCCGACGTCGTCGTGCGGGACCACGCGGGCGACCTGAACGTCGCCACCGTGTCGGGGGCGGCGACCGCAGCCGGGGCCCTGTCCCGGGTCACGGTCACGACCGTGTCGGGCGAGGTCACGCTGGACTGCCTCGCCGCGACGTCGGTGTGCCACGCACGCACCGTCTCGGGCGACGTCGCGGTGCGGCTCCCCGCAGGGCACGGCGTCGCCATCGAGGCGCGCAGCGTGTCGGGCCGGGTCGTGGTCGACGGGGTGGAGCACGGCGACCGGCGCCCCGGGCGGACCAGCCTCGACCTGCGCGACCCGCAGGCGACCTGCTACGTCTACGCCCAGACGGTCTCCGGGCACCTCACCGTGCTGCACGGTGCGCCCCTGGCCGAGCCGGTCGTGCCGCCCGCCGCGGGCTGATGGCGGTCTTCGGGCACGGGCAGCTGCGGCTCTACCTGCTCTCGCTGCTCGCGACCGGACCGCGGCACGGGTACGAGCTCATCACCGCGCTGTCGGACCGGTTCGGCGGCACGTACCGGCCGAGCGCGGGGACGATCTACCCCCGGCTGGCCCGCCTCGAGGAGGAGGGCCTGGTCGAGCGGACCGCGGCCGGGCGCAAGACGCTCTACGCGCTCACCGATCGCGGGCACCGGGAGCTCGCCGACCACGGCGAGGAGCTGACGCTCCTGGAACGCGAGCTCGCGGCCACCGTGCGGGACCTCGCCGCACGGGTGCGCGCCGAGGTGGCGGGGTCGATGGCGGGGATGCGCGCCGACGTCGCCGCGGCCGCCCAGCAGGCGCGAGCCGTGGCTGCCCAGCAGGCGCGGTCGGACGGGGGTCACGCGGGGGAGACCCCGACCGCCCGTGCGCGGCGCCGGTCGCAGTCGCGCGACCGTCGGGTGCAGGTCGAGACCGAGCTGGCGACGTTCCGGGCGGAGGTGCGCGCCGCGCTCCGCGAGGCCGACGCGCGCGGGGAGGTCCCGGCGCTGACCGTGGACACCGTGCGGACCGTGCTCGCCAGCGCCCGGTCGGCCATCACGGCGACCCTGCCCCGCTGAGCCGGGTGCTGCCGCGCGGGGCCGGGTGCTGCCGCGTCGGGCCGGGCGCTGCCGCGCGGGGCCGGGTGCTGCCGTGCCAGGCCGTCAGACCACGTCCTCCGGCAGGCCGAGCCAGGCGTTCCAGTGCGAGTGCAGGACCAGCCACGCCATCAGCCCGTAGCCGGCCTGGCCGGGGAGCGACCCGTCGCCCGCGGCGAGGTCGGCAAGCCACTGCTCGTGCCCGGCGAGCGGGCTGAACGTGTCGACGTAGGGCACGCGGCGCCGGGTCGTGACGTCGGCGAACGCGGCGGACAGGTCGGCGAGCACCGTGGGGTCGACGCCGGCGCCGGGCGGCGGGCCGACGACGAACGCGGGCACGCGGCGCTGCTCGGCGGCGTCGAGGATGTTCGCGAGGTTGAGCCGGCTGCGGGCCAGCGAGAGCCCGGTCAGCGCGTCGGCGCGGCCGAGGGCGACGACGAGGCGCGTGTCGGCCTCGGGGGAGACGCGACGCAGGACCTCGTCCTCCCACCGGGCGGACAGGCCGGAGGTCGACTCGCCCGGCACCGCGAGGGTGAGGACCGTCGGCGGCACGGGGGTCGTCGTGCGGGCTGCGACCCGGCCCACCCACCCGAGCGCCCGGGGGTCTCCGGCTCCCGCGGCCAGCTCGTCGCCGACCACCACCAGCCGCAGCGGCAGCTCGCCCACCTCGGTACCTCGTCCCTCGTCCGTCGTGCGTGCGGCGCGGCCCGGCGGGCGCGCCCGGCCCAGTGTCGCAGGGCCGCGCCGCCGACGCGCAGCCGCCCCGCCGTGCGGGTGGCGAGCGGACGGGTTCAGCGGAGGTACGCGTCGGTGTCCTCGGTCCAGTCGTGGTGCGAGGCGGGTGGGCGGCGGGTGCCGGCGCCGTCGAGCCGGATCCAGTCGGCGAGGCGTGCGGCGAGCCACACGGTGAGGGTCAGCAGGGCCAGGGCGATCAGGAGTGCGGTCATGGCAGAAATCATGTGCCGGTCGAATACGCGCCACGAGTGGCAGGACGGCCGTACCCCATCGAGATCCCGCCAGTTCCGTGGCAGACTGCCCAGATGCTGCAACGCGTCGCCGCCATCGCGGTCCCCGGGGTGTCCGCCTTCGAGCTCGGGCTCGTGTGCGAGGTCTTCGGCATCGACCGGTCGGGCACGGGCGGGCCGACGTTCGACTTCACGCTCTGCACCCCCGAGCCCGGCCCGCTGCCGATGGACCCGGGTGGCCTGACCATCGAGATCGCCGCCGGGCTCGAGGCCGCGGCCGACGCGGACCTCGTCGTCGCCCTGCCGTTCAAGGCGCCCTACGTGCTGCCCGACGGCGTGGTGGACGCCCTGCAGGCCGCGCACGCACGCGGTGCCTGGGTGATGAGCATCTGCTCCGGGACGTTCGCGCTGGGGGAGGCCGGGCTGCTCGACGGTCGTCGGTGCACCACCCACTGGATGTACGCCGACGACCTCGCCCGCCGGTTCCCGACCGCCGAGGTCGACCCCGCGGTGCTGTACGTCGAGGACCGCGGCGTGATCAGCAGCGCCGGCACCGCGGCGGGCATCGACGCCTGCCTGCACCTGATCCGCCGCGAGCTCGGGGCCCAGCAGGCCGCCGCCGTCGCCCGGCGGATGGTCGTGCCCCCGCACCGGGACGGGGGCCAGGCGCAGTACGTCGACACGCCGCTGCCCTGCGACGCCGACACCCTCGCGCCGCTGCTGGCGTGGATGACCGACCACCTCGACGAGGAGCTGACGGTCCCGGACCTCGCGTCGCGGGCGCTGATGTCCGAGCGGACGTTCGCCCGGCGGTTCCGCGCCGAGACCGGCACCACGCCCGCGGCCTGGGTGACCCGGCAGCGGCTCGTGCGCGCGCAGGAGATGCTCGAGCGCACCACCGTCGGCGTCGACGAGATCGCCCGCGCCAGCGGGTTCGGCAGCGCCGCGATCCTGCGGCACCACTTCAGCCGGGTCCTGGGCACCAGCCCGCAGGCGTACCGCCGCCAGTTCACCTGCGCGGACGACCCGGCCACGACCTCGGTCGCCTGACCCGCGCCAGCCGTCGCCCGCACCGAGACAGGACCGCCGCGCCGAGACAGGACTCCCGAAGGTCCTGACTCGACGCGGCGGTCCTGTCTCGGCGGGGCCGGCGGGGCCGGGCGGGGCCGGCGGGGTCGACGCCCCGCCGTCAGCGCTCGAACGCCGCCCGGAGCAGCTCGGCCTGCTCGGCCTGGTGCGCCTTCGCGGAGCCGGCGGCGGTGGACGCCGACGCCGGGCGGGACACCGCGCGGACCGGGGCGCCGACGACCTGCGGCATCGCGAGCGACACGTAGCCCCACGGGCCCTGGTTGCGGGGCTCGTCCTGCACCCACACGAGGTCGGCCCCGTCGAACGGCGCGAGCGCCGCCCGCAGGCCCTCGTGGTCGAGCGGGTACAGCTGCTCGAGCCGGACGATGGCCGTGCGGTCGTCGCCGAGCTTGTCCCTCTGGGCGACCAGGTCCCAGTAGAGCTTGCCGGAGCATAGCAGCACCCGGTCCACGCGTCCGGCGTGCTCGGCGGCCACGGGGTCGCCGACCACGGGGCGGAACGTGCCGGAGGTGAACTCCTCGACCTTCGACGCGCCGGCCTTGAGGCGGAGCATCGACTTCGGGGTGAACACGACCAGCGGGCGCCGCGGTCGGGTGTAGGCCTGGCGACGGAGCAGGTGGAAGTACGACGCGGGCGTGGTCGGCTGCGCGACCGTCATGTTGCCCTCGGCGCACATCTGCAGGAACCGCTCGATGCGGGCCGACGAGTGGTCCGGCCCCTGGCCCTCGTAGCCGTGCGGCAGCAGCAGCACGACGGAGGAGTGCTGGCCCCACTTCTGCTCGGCGGAGCTGATGAACTCGTCGATGACGGTCTGGGCGCCGTTGACGAAGTCGCCGAACTGCGCCTCCCAGAGCACCAGGGCGTCCGGGCGCTCGACGGAGTAGCCGTACTCGAACCCGAGCGCGGCGTACTCCGACAGCGACGAGTCGTAGACCCAGAACTTCGCCTGGTCCGCCGACAGGTAGAGCAGCGGCGTCCACTCGGCGCCGGTCTCCCGGTCGTGCAGGACGGCGTGCCGCTGCACGAACGTCCCGCGCCGGGAGTCCTGCCCGGCGAGCCGCACCGGGGTGCCCTCGATCAGCAGGGAGCCGAACGCGAGGATCTCGCCGAAGCCCCAGTCGATGCCGCCCTCGCGGGACATCTGCTCCCGCTTGGCCAGCAGCTGCGCGAGCTTCGGGTGGATGGTGAAGCCCTCGGGGGCGCGCACGTGCGCGGCCCCGATCCGCTCCAGCACCTTGCCGGGCACCGCGGTCTGCCAGCCGATGATGACGCCGGCGTCCTCGCGCTGGGACTCCGGGCGCTCCAGGCCGGCGACGGGCTCCGCGTCCGGGGACGGCGGCGTCCAGCCCTCCTCGCGGGTCTCCGCGAACACCCGCTCGAGCTGCGCCTGGTAGTCGCGCAGCACGTGCTCGGCCTCCTCCAGCGTGATGTCCCCGCGGGACACCAGCGCCTCGGTGTAGAGGCTTGCGGACGGACCGCTTGGCCTCGATGAGGTTGTACATCAGCGGCTGGGTCATCGAGGGGTCGTCGCCCTCGTTGTGCCCGCGGCGGCGGTAGCAGACCATGTCGATGATGACGTCGCGGTCGAACTGCTCGCGGTACTCGAACGCCAGCTCCGCGACCCGGACGCACGCCTCGGGGTCGTCCCCGTTGACGTGGAACACGGGCACCTGCAGGCCCTTGGCGATGTCGGTCGCGTACTGCGACGACCGCGAGGACGACGGACCGGTGGTGAACCCGACCTGGTTGTTGATGACCAGGTGGATCGTGCCGCCGGTGCGGTAGCCGCGCAGCTGCGCGAGGTTGAGCGTCTCGAACACCACGCCCTGCCCCGCGAACGCCGCGTCGCCGTGCAGCAGGATCGGCAGCACGGAGAACCCGTCGCCGCCGAGGTCGATCCGGTCCTGCTTGGCGCGGACGATGCCCTCGAGCACCGGGTCCACGGCCTCCAGGTGCGACGGGTTGGCCGCCAGGTACACGCGGGTGCTGGCGCCCGACTCGGCGGTGAAGACGCCCTCGGTGCCGAGGTGGTACTTCACGTCGCCGGAGCCCTGCACCGACTTCGGGTCCTGGTTGCCCTCGAACTCGCTGAAGATCTGCCCGTAGGACTTGCCGGCGATGTTCGCGAGCACGTTCAGCCGGCCGCGGTGCGCCATGCCGATCGCGACCTCGTCCAGACCGCCCTCGGCCGCCCGGGACAGGATGGCGTCGAGCAGCGGGATCGCCGACTCGCCGCCCTCCAGGGAGAACCGCTTCTGCCCGACGTACTTGGTCTGCAGGAAGGTCTCGAACGCCTCGGCGGCGTTGAGGCGGCGCAGGATGCGCAGCTGGTCCTCGCGCGGGGTGGGGGCGTAGCCGGCCTCCAGCCGCTCCTGGAGCCAGCGGCGCTGGCGCGGGTCCTGCAGGTGCATGTACTCGATGCCGGTGGTGCGGCAGTAGGAGTCGCGCAGCAGCGCGAGCACCTGGCGCAGCGTGGCGCGCGGCTTGCCGGTGAACCCGCCGGTCGGGAACGTGCGGTCCAGGTCCCACAGCGACAGGCCGTGCGTCTGGACGTCCAGGTCCGGGTGCTTGCGCAGCCGGTAGGCCAGCGGGTCGGTGTCGGCCATGAGGTGGCCGCGCGACCGGTAGGCGTGGATGAGCTCGGCGATCCGGGCCGGCTTGATCGCCTCGGCGTCGGGGTCGTGCGAGGCCTCCTTGACCCAGCGGATCGGCTCGTAGGGCACGCGCAGCGACGCGAACACCCGGTCGTAGAAGCCGTCCTCGCCCAGGAGCTTGCGGGACAGGATGCGCAGGAAGTCGCCGGACTGGGCACCCTGGATGACGCGGTGGTCGTAGGTCGAGGTCACCGTCAGGACCTTCGACACGCCCATCCGGTTCAGCTGCTCGTCGGACGTGCCCTGGAACTCGGCCGGGTAGTCCATCGCGCCGACGCCGATGATCGTGCCCTGGCCCTGCATCAGGCGCGGGACGGAGTGCACGGTGCCGATGGTGCCGGGGTTGGTCAGCGACAGGGTGGTGCCGGCGAAGTCGTCCACGCCGAGCTTGCCGCCGCGGGCGCGCCGGACGACGTCCTCGTAGGCGGTCCAGAACTGCGCGAAGTCGAGCGTCTCGGCCTGCTTGATGCTCGGCACCAGCAGCTGGCGCGTGCCGTCGGGCTTGGCGAGGTCGATCGCCAGGCCGAGGTTGACGTGCGCCGGCGTGACGTAGCCGGGCTTGCCGTCGACGAGCGTGTAGGCGCTGTTCATGGCGGGCATCTCACCGACCGCCTCGACCAGCGCGAAGCCGATCAGGTGGGTGAACGAGATCTTCCCGCCCCGGCCGCGGGCCAGGTGGTTGTTGATGACGATGCGGTTGTCCACCAGCAGCTTCGCGGGGATCGCGCGCACCGACGTCGCGGTGGGGACCTCGAGGCTGGCCTCCATGTTGGTGACCACCCGGGCGGCGGGGCCGCGCAGGCGCTGCACCTGGTCCTCGCCGGTGGGGACCTGCTGCTCGGCCTCGCGCGCCGCCTTCGCCGCGGGGGCGTAGGGCGCGGTCGCGGGCTGGGCGGTCGCCACGGGCGACGCGGCCGGCACGGCCTGCTCGGGGTCGCGCGGGGCGGGCTGCTCCTGGGGTCGACCCGACTGCGGGGTCGGCGCCGGGGGGACCGGGTCGCCGGGCGCGGTGTGCGCGGGGCGGTCGGCCGCCGCCGGGGCGGGTGCCGTGACCGCCGGGGCGGAGGCAGCCGCGGGGGCGGCCGGCGCGGGGGGCGTCGGTGCGGGCGCAGCGGGTGGCGTCGCGGCCGCCCCGTCGTTCCCGGGTGCGCCGTCGCTCCTGGCGGCTCCGTCGGTCGCTACCGCGCCGTCGCCGCCCGGGGCACCGCCCGGTGCGCCCGAGGTCGTCGCCGCGGGGTTCGACGGCTTGTAGCCCTCGAAGAAGTCCCACCACGCGGGGTCGACCGCGGTCTTGTCCTGGAGGTACTGCTCGTACAGCTCGTCCACCAACCACGCGTTCGCGCCGAAGTCGGCCCGGTTCACGTCTGGCTCCGCATGCTGGGACACGCGAGGATCGCCCACTTCCTC
This sequence comes from Cellulomonas sp. KU4C, assembly GCF_056868065.1. NCBI lineage: Bacteria > Bacillati > Actinomycetota > Actinomycetes > Micrococcales > Cellulomonadaceae > Cellulomonas > Cellulomonas sp. KU4C. Next base: position 2,243,064 of record NZ_CP200322.1, read on the forward strand.
CGCGGCCGTGACCGCGTCTTCGCCGGATCAGTACGCGCCCAACCCTACGTCCTGACCGGACGTCATCTCCCCTCGGGAGCGGCGCGCCGCGGGTGGTTCACACGGTTGTCACACGACGGGTCGCCGGGGGGTGTCCCGCGTCCCATCTGCACGTCTACCCCGGGCATGGATCTGACCAACTCGGTCATGGCGGGGTCTGCGGGGCCCGGCGCCGGACGACGACGCCCCCGCCACCGGACCCGCGCGGGGTGGTGACGGGGGCGTGCGTCGCCGGGCCGGGCGCTCAGGTGATGTCGCGCTTCAGCGTGGTCAGCCGGCCGAGCAGGGCCAGCAGCAGCGCGTAGCCGACCAGCACCGCGGCGCCCGCGACCGGACCGAGGATGTCCCCGGCGCCGCTCGCGGAGTAGAACGACCCGCCGCTGACGGCCTCGCCCGCCGCGCCGGGCAGGAACTTGGCGATCGGCGCGGTCGCGTCGCTGAGGGCCAGGCCCACGCGGGCGATCGGCTCGACGAACTGCGTGAACGCCAGGACCACCACGATCGCGACGACCTGGTTCGGCATCGCGAACCCGAGGCCGACGCCGAGCACGCACCAGACGGTCAGCGCGAGCGCGGTGCGGGCGATGATCGCCCAGATGCTCCCGTCGCCGAGCGAGGCGGGCGTGTCGGTCAGCGCGAACACCACCGCGCCGGCGCCGACGGTCGCGAGCGTCCCGAGGACGCCGTAGATCAGCCCCATCGGCACGCCTGCGGCGAGCTTGGCCGCGACGAACCGGGTCCGGTCCGGCTGCGCGAGCAGCGTCGGGGTCAGCGTGCGGTGCCGGAACTCGGCGGTGACCGACAGGACGCCGACCAGCAGCGGCAGCACGTAGCCGAGCGACGCGGGCAGCGTGTACACCGCGATCGCGACGTCCCGGTCGGCGAGGCCCTGCGGCGTGCCGGTCGTCGTCGGGCCGCCGGTCGCGGCGCCGCCGTCGAACGTGAACACGAACGCCATCAGGGCGCCCAGGAACACCATGTAGCCGACCATCACGATCAGCAGGACCCACCAGGTGCGGGTCGTGACGATCTTGCGGTACTCGGAGACCAGCGTGTCCTTCATCGCGCACCTCCGGCGGGCGTCGTCGTGGTGGCGTCGGGGCCGGCGGGCGCTCCGGTTGCTGCGGGCGCCGCGTGCGCGCCGTGCGGGCGGTCCGCGGGCCGGGGCGCGGTCAGGCGGAGGAACACGTCCTCGAGCCCGACGGCGTGCGGGGCCAGCTCGTGCAGCTCCAGGCCGGCGGCGAACGCCGCGTGGCCCACGGTCGACACGTCGGTGCCGACCAGCTCGGCCAGGCCGGGGCCCTGCGGCAGCGCGGCGCGCTGCCAGCCCGACCGGGCGACGAGGGCGTCGAGCCCCGCGGCGTCGGGGGAGGCGACCCGGACCCGGGACTCGGCCAGGCGGCTGAGCTCCTCGAGGGTCGAGGCGTGCACCAGCCGGCCGCCGGCGATGATCACCACGTCGTCGACCGTCTGCTGGACCTCGGACAGCACGTGCGACGAGACCAGCACGGTGCGGCCCTGGGCGGCGAGCGCGCGCAGCAGGTCGCGCAGCCAGCGGATGCCCTCCGGGTCCAGGCCGTTCGCGGGCTCGTCGAGCAGCAGCACCGGCGGGTCGCCGAGCAGCGTCGTCGCGAGCGCGAGCCGCTGGCGCATGCCGAGCGAGAACCCGCCCACGCGGCGCTTCGCGGCGGCGCCGAGGCCCACGAGGTCGAGCACCTCGGCCGCCCGGGCGTCGGGCACACCGGCCTGCGGCGCGTAGACGCGCAGGTGGTCCAGGGCGGTGCGGCCGGGGTGGAAGTCGGCGGCCTCGAGCGCGGCGCCGAGCGTGCGCATCGGCCGGTCGAGCTCGGTGTAGCGGCGGCCCTGGATCGTCGCGGTCCCGCTGGTCGGCTGCACGAGCCCGAGCAGCATCCGCAGGGTCGTGGTCTTGCCGGCACCGTTGGGGCCGAGGAACCCGGTGACCCGGCCCGGGCGGACCGTGAAGCTCAGGTCGTCGACGGCTCGGACCTGGCCGAACGTCTTCGTGAGGTGCGAGACCTCGATGGCGTGCGTGGCGTCGGGTGGCATGCCTCGACCCTAGGAGGCGCGGGTGCGCCCCGACCATCCGTCGCGAGACGGGTCCTGCGGCTCCGTCCCGAGGGGGAGCGGTCAGAACGCCCCGGTGGCCGGTCGCGACGTGCGCCGGGACGGGAGCATCACCCGCATGGTGCACCCCGTGGGGGTGTCGGCGACCTCGACGGTGCCGCCGTGCAGCGTGACCGCCCAGCGGACGATCGACAGCCCGAGCCCGGTGCCCCCGGTCGAGATCTGCCCGGTGATCGCCGGGCTGTTGCCGCGGGCGAACCGCTCGAAGACCCGCTGCCGCTGGTCCGCGGCGATGCCGGGGCCCGCGTCCACGACGTCGAGCTGCACCCAGCCGCCGGCGCGGCGCGCCTCGAGGCGGACCTCGGACCCGCGGGGGGAGTGCCGCACCGCGTTCTGCACGAGGTTCGCCACCACCTGGTGCAGCCGCTCCCGGTCGGCGGGCAGGGTGAGGTCCGGCGGGTCGACGACGACGGGGAACGTCAGGTCCTTGGACGACCCGACGAGGCGACCCTCCTGGGCGGCCTCCTCGAGGAACTGCTGCATCGGGACGTCGGCGACCCGCAGGTCCACGGCGCCCGCCTCGAGCCGGGACAGGTCCAGGAGCGTCGCCACCAGGCGGCTGAGCCGCTGCGTCTGGGCGAGGGCGGCCCGCATCGCCTCCGGGTCGGGGTCGTCGACCCCGTCCACGATGTTCTCCAGCTGCGCCTGCAGGGCCGTGACCGGGGTGCGCAGCTCGTGGGACACGTTCGCGACCATCTCGCGGCGCACCGTGTCGGCCTGCTCCAGGTCGTCCGCCATCCGGTTGAACGCCTCGCCGAGCTGGCCGACCTCGTCGCGGCTCGTGGCGCGGACCCGCCGGCTGTAGTCGCCCGCGGCCATCGCCCGGGCGGCCGACGTCATCTCGCGCAGGGGCGAGGTCATGCCGCGGGCGAGGATCTGGGTCATCAGCAGGGCGATGACGATGACGATCGGGAACGTCCGGGTCGGTCCGAGGGCGTTGTTCAGGCCGAGCCAGGTGAGCATCGCCGCGACGAACACCGCGGCGGCCACCAGGACGCCGAGCTTGATCTTGATCGAGCGCAGCCGGTCCAGCGGGCGCACGTCGGGCAGGCGGCCCATCCGCGCCGCGCGCTGGTGCCGCGGCACGGTCACGAAGGCGCCCCCGACGCGCCCCCGGCCGGCTCCAGCGCGTAGCCGACGCCGTGCACGGTGCGGATCAGGTCGGCGCCGAGCTTCCTGCGCAGAGCCTTCACATGGGAGTCGACGGTGCGGGTCCCGGAGGCGTCGACCCAGTCCCAGACCTCGGCGAGCAGGCGCTCGCGGGTCAGCACGGTGCGCGGGGAGGCGGCCAGCGCGAGCAGCAGGTCGAACTCGGTGGGCGTGAGGTGCACCTCCTCGCCGGCGCGGTGCACGCGGCGCTGCGCGCGGTCGATGACGACGTCGCCGACCACGACCGGCGGCTCGGCCTCGGGGGCGCCCGCGGCGCGCTCGGCGACCAGCGCGGCGCGCTGCTGGCGGCGCAGCAGGGCCTTGACCCGGGCGACCAGCTCGCGCATCGAGAACGGCTTGGTCATGTAGTCGTCGGCGCCGACGCCGAGCCCGATCAGCATGTCGGTCTCGTCGTCGCGGGCCGTGAGCATGAGCACCGGGACCGGGCGGTCGGCCTGGATCCGGCGGCACACCTCGAGCCCGTCGATGCCGGGCAGCATCACGTCCAGCACCACGACGTCGGGGGTGAGACGCGCCGCGGCCTCGACCGCCTGGAGACCGTCGCCGACGGTCTCGACCTGCCAGCCCTCGGCGGACAGCCGGCGCGCGACGGCGGTCGCGATGGCCGGCTCGTCCTCGACGACGAGCACCGAGGTGGACGCGGCGCCGGGGGCGCCCGCGGGGCTGCCGGCGCCGGCGCCGGGGCGGGATGCGAAGGACATTCCCTCAGCGTAGGACGCGCATGTGGAGGTTTCGTATGATCGAGCCACCATGAGCAGCTCAAGTCGCTGCCGGCGGACGCCCCGGGCCACCGAGCCCGGGGTCGACCATGCCGGCCCCCCTGTTCACCTGACGACCCTCCGCGCGGGCGGTGGGCCGTGCTGACCGAGTGGCTGCTCGTCGCCCTCGGCGTCGCGCTCACGGCCGGGACCGCGGTGTTCGTCGCCAGCGAGTTCTCCCTCGTGACGCTCGACCCGGGCCTCGTCGAGTCGCAGACCGGCCCGGACGACCGGCGCGGGCGGAGCGTGCTCGCCGCGCTGCGTCGGCTGTCGACCGAGCTGTCGGGCGCCCAGGTCGGCATCACGGTCACCACGGTGCTGCTCGGCTACACGACCCAGCCCGCGGTGAACCGGCTGCTGTCCGGACCGCTGCAGGAGTCGGTGCTCGGCGTGGCGGTCGGCGGCGCCGTGGCCGTGGTGCTGACGCTGGTGCTCGTCAACGGGTTCTCGATGCTGTTCGGCGAGCTGGTGCCCAAGAACTTCGCGATCAGCCACCCGCTGGGCACCGCGCGCCAGGTCGCGCCGCTGCAGCGGGGGTTCACCTCCGCGCTGCGGCCCCTCATCACCGTGTTCAACGGCAGCGCCAACTGGCTGCTGCGGCGCGTCGGCGTCGAGCCGCGCGAGGAGCTGTCGGGCGGCCGCTCGCCGCAGGAGCTCGCCGCGCTGGTGCGCCGGTCCGCGCAGGTCGGCACGCTCGACGTCACGACGGCCACGCTGCTGACGAACTCGATCGAGTTCTCCGACCTGACGGCGGTCGACGTCATGACGGACCGCCAGCGGGTCGTGGTGCTGCGGCGCGACGACACCGCGACGGACGTCGTGCGGCTGTCCCGGGAGACCGGGCACTCGCGGTTCCCGGTGATCGGCGACGACTCGGACGACATCGTCGGGCTGGTGCACCTGCGCCGCGCCATCGCCGTGCCGTACGAGCGGCGCGGGGAGGTGCCGGCGGCCGCGCTCATGGTCGAGGCCCCGCGCGTGCCCGAGACGGTGCACCTGGGACCGCTGCTCGTCGAGCTGCGGGACCACGGGCTGCAGATGGCCGTGGTCGTGGACGAGTACGGCGGCACGTCGGGCGTCGTCACGCTGGAGGACGTCGTCGAGGAGCTGGTCGGCGACGTGGCGGACGAGCACGACCGCCGCCGGACGGCCGCGTCCCGGCGGGCCGACGGCGCCTGGGTGGTGTCCGGGCTGCTGCGCCCCGACGAGCTGACCGAGACCACCGGGCTGGTCGTGCCCGAGGACGGCCGGTACGAGACGCTCGGCGGCCTGGTGATGGCCGCCCTGGGCCGCGTGCCGCAGGCCGGCGACGAGGTGCAGGCCGGGGACGTCCGCCTGCGGGTGGAGTCGATGGCGCGCCGCCGGGTCGAGCGGGTGGTCGTCCAGCCGGGCGCCCCGGCCCCGGCCGCGCCGGACGCGGGGGGTGCGGCATGAGCAGCGGACTCGCCCTGCTGATCGCCGGCGCGCTCCTGGCCGGCAACGCGTTCTTCGTCGCGGCGGAGTTCGCGATCATCTCCGCCCGGCGCTCCTCGATCGAGCCGCTGGCCCAGTCCGGCGACCGCCGGGCGGTCACGGTGCTGTGGGCGATGGAGCACGTGTCCCTGATGCTGGCGTGCGCCCAGCTCGGCGTCACGGTGTGCTCGACCAGCCTCGGCCTGGTCGCCGAGCCGGCGATCGCGCACCTGATCGAGGACCCGCTGCACGCCCTCGGCGTCAGCACGTCGCTCGCGCACCCGATCGCGTTCGTCGTCGCGCTGCTCGTGGTCGTCTACCTGCACGTCGTGCTGGGGGAGATGGTCCCGAAGAACCTCGCCGTGTCCGGGCCCGACCGGGCGGTGCTCGTGTTCGGCCCGCCGCTGGTGTGGCTCGCCCGGGTGGTGCGGCCGGTGATCCACGCGCTCAACTGGGTCGCGAACCACGTGCTGCGGCTGTTCCGGGTGGACCCGCGCGACGAGGTCGCGTCCGCGTTCACCGCGCGCGAGGTGCAGTCGATCGTCGAGCAGTCCCAGGCGGAGGGGCTGCTGGACGACGACCAGGGGCTGCTGTCGGGTGCGCTGGAGTTCTCCGACCGGACCGCCGCCGACGTGATGGTGCCGCTGGCCGAGCTGCGTTCGGTGCCGTCCGACGTCACGCCCGACGACGTCGAGCGGCTGGTCGGCCGGACGGGGTACTCCCGGTTCCCGGTGCGGGGGCGCGACGGCAGCCCGACCGGCTACCTGCACGTGAAGGACGTCCTGTACGCCGACGACGAGACCCGGCGCCTGCCGGTGCCGACGTGGCGCGTGCGGGCGATGGCCGTGGTCGCACCGGGGGACGAGGTCGAGGACGCGCTGGCCGCCATGCAGCGGTCCGGCGTGCACCTGGCGCGGGTGGAGGACGGCGGCGCCGCGGTCGGCGTGGTGTTCCTCGAGGACATCCTGGAGGAGCTCGTCGGCGAGGTCCGGGACGCGATGCAGCGCGGTGCGATGCGCCGGTGAGGACCGGGGATAGCACGCGTCCCGCTGGTCCGCACGTGGGACGTAGGTCACACGTCCGGGTGATCCCGGTGGGTGATCTGCGGCGACACGCCGATGATCCGTCACCTACCACCCGGCAGGGGGTTGGAGCGGGCGCCTGAGCCCGTTATGGTTTCGTGATCGTCCTCCCCGGAACGCCGGCAGCAGCGGTGACGCGCGCCCGCCGACCGCGGAGGTAGCCCTCGTCCACGTCATGACTCCCGGAGGTTCCGTGGCGCAGCACCGCGTGCAGCCCGCCGCCACGGGCAACCCCACCCGCCGCCAGCTGCGCGAAGCCGGGAACGCTCCCACCGCCGCGCCGGCCGCGACGGACGCACCCGTGGCCCCCGCCGACCGCCGGCGCGGCAACCCGCTGGCCCGCTGGGGCACCCGCGCCGGCGTCCTGGTGACCCTCGCCGCCGTGACGGTCGCGATCCCGCTGTCCCAGCGCCCCGCCGCCAGCGACGAGACCTTCACCGACGCCCAGGCCGACGCGACCCTGCCGAGCACGGTCGAGGCGCTGACCTCCTCGGCGTCGTCCGTGCTGCCGCCCGCGTCGCTGCTGTCCAGCGACGCGACCGCCGTGCGCGCCCAGGTCGACGTCAGCCGCAGCGAGGTCCGCGAGATCCTGCCGGGCTGCGACGGCGAGGCCGGCACCGCCAGCGCCAACGGCCAGCTCCCGCAGAGCGACCTCTGCTACCTCTGGGACGGCAAGACCGAGATCCGCGCCGACGCCGCCGAGGCGCTCGCCGAGCTCAACGCCATGTGGGTCACCCGGTTCGGCACCGACCTGTGCCTGTCCTCGGGCTACCGCACCCTCGCGGAGCAGCGGGCCGTCAAGGCGCAGAAGGGCGGCCTCGCCGCCCCCGCCGGGCGCAGCAACCACGGCTGGGGCCTGGCGGTGGACCTGTGCAGCTCGCAGACCACCGGCGCGCAGTGGGAGTGGCTGAACGAGAACGCCCCCGTCTTCGGCTGGGAGAACCCCGCGTGGGCGCGCCCCGGCGGCAGCGGCCCGTACGAGCGCTGGCACTGGGAGTTCACCAAGGGCGTCATGGCCGACGGCGAGTACTACGGCTGACGCAGCCTGCTGACGACGAAGGGCCCCGCCGACCGGCGGGGCCCTTCGTGCGTCCGGCAGCCCGGGTCCGGGCGGCGCGGGCCTACACCAGCGTCATGCCCCAGGTGACCTCGTGCGTCGTGCCGGGCTCGAGGCGGACCAGGCGCTCGCCGGTGCGGAACGCGTCCGCGATGCAGCTCATCGGCTCCGCGGCGACGCCCAGGCGGTCGATGCGGGGGATGCCGTTGCCGGTGCAGACCTGCCAGGTGTCCATCGACCCGTCCATCCACAGCGCTGCCCCGCGGCCGTCGGGGGCGCCGAGCACGATCCAGGACAGCCCGTCGGCGTCGCGCGTGACGTCCACGAACGCGTCGTCGAGCGCGACCCCGGCCAGCGGCTGCGGGGTGCGACGGTCCTCGGCGCCGGACAGCGGGCGGGTGCCGGTCGGCAGCAGGCGCGCGTCGACGGTGACCTGCGACGTGGCGTCGACCCGCAGGGTGCAGTCGTCGACGGCGGCGCCGCCGGGGGACAGCCAGGGGTGGAACCCGATGCCGTAGGGCGCGGCGGTCGCGTCGAGGTTCGTGGTCGCGACGTGCACCCGCAGGCCGGCGTCGGACAGCGAGTACGTCACGTCGACGCGCAGCGACCACGGGTAGCCCGGGGTGGGGACCAGGTCGTGACGCAGGGTCACGGAGGTGTCGCCGTCGGGGCCGGACTCGCCCGCGACCTTCTCGTACCGGACCTGGGCGACCAGCCCGTGCAGGGCGGTCGACCGGTCCGGCTCCGTCACCGGGACCTGGTACTGCGTGCCGTCCCAGGTGTACTGCCCGTCGCGCAGCCGGTTCGGCCACGGCGCGAGCACGGCGCCGGAGTAGGCGGGGGCGAGGGTGTCCTCGGCGAACGGCAGCACGACGTCGCGGCCGTCCACGGCGTAGGTGCGGACGCTGGCGCCGACCTCCGCGATCGTGGCGCGGTGCGGGCCGTGCGCGAGGTGGTGCTGACGTCCGGAGGGTGCAGGCGTGTTCACGCTCACACCGTAGTGGGTGGGCGGGTACGGAGGGCCGGGTCCGCGGTCCCGCCCCGCAGCCGGTAGCCTGGACCGTCGTGGCAGCCACCGACTTCCCCGCCGAGATCCGCGACCTGCGCAGCACGCTCGAGTCGATCCAGGCGGTGTCCGACCCCAGCGCCCTGCGGGCGAAGATCGCCGACCTCTCCGAGCAGGCGTCCGTGCCCGACCTCTGGGACGACCCCGACGCGGCGCAGAAGATCACCAGCGCCCTGTCCGCCGCCCAGTCCGAGCTTCGACCGGGTCGACCGCCTCCGCGGCCGGATCGACGACCTCGAGACGCTGGTCGAGATGGCGACGGAGGACGGCGGCGACGCCGACACCCTCGCCGAGGCCGACGCCGAGCTCGTCGGCATCCGCAAGGACCTGGGCGAGCTCGAGGTCCGCACGCTGCTGGGCGGCGAGTACGACCAGCGCGACGCGGTCGTGACGATCCGCGCCGGCGCCGGCGGCGTCGACGCCGCGGACTTCGCCGAGATGCTCATGCGGATGTACCTGCGCTGGGCCGAGCGGCACGGCTACGGCACCGCGGTGCTCGACACCTCCTACGCGGAGGAGGCCGGCCTGAAGTCGGCGACCTTCGAGGTCAAGGCGCCCTACGCGTTCGGCCACCTGTCCGTCGAGGCGGGCACGCACCGGCTGGTGCGGATCTCCCCGTTCGACAACCAGGGCCGCCGGCAGACGTCGTTCGCCGCGGTCGAGGTCATCCCGCTCATCGAGCAGAGCGACGACAACATCGAGATCCCCGAGTCGGAGATCAAGGTCGACGTGTTCCGCTCGTCGGGCCCGGGCGGTCAGTCGGTCAACACGACCGACTCGGCGGTGCGGATGACCCACCTCCCGACCGGCATCGTCGTGTCGATGCAGAACGAGAAGTCGCAGATCCAGAACCGCGCCGCCGCGCTGCGCGTCCTGCAGTCCCGGCTGCTGCTCGTCCGCAAGGCCGAGGAGGACGCGAAGAAGAAGGAGCTCGCGGGCGACATCAAGGCGTCCTGGGGCGACCAGATGCGCTCCTACGTGCTGCACCCGTACCAGATGGTCAAGGACCTGCGCACCGAGCACGAGGTCGGGAACACCGCCGCGGTGTTCGACGGCGACATCGACGGGTTCATCGAGGCCGGCATCCGGTGGCGGATGGGCACCGACGCGGAGTAGGACCGGGACGAACCGGGCACCGTCGCCCGGTTCGCCCGCTCGTGGGCCGACTCACAGGTTCCCGGGCGGCGTGTCACGGTCGGGTCACGGCCGGCGGCTGCCTACGCTCGATCCGGCCCGCGTGAACCACCCCTCCGATCCCCGACCGCCGGCCACCTCCCGCCTGTGATCAGATTCGAGAACGTCACCAAGGTCTACGCGCGCGGCGCCCGCCCCGCGCTGGACCACATCTCCCTCGACGTCGAGCGCGGCGAGTTCGTGTTCCTCGTGGGCGCGTCCGGCTCCGGGAAGTCGACCTTCCTGCGGCTCGCGCTGCGCGAGGAGCGGCCGTCCGCGGGCCGGGTGTTCGTCGCGGGCAAGGACCTCACCACGCTGTCGTCGTGGAAGGTCCCGCACCTGCGCCGCCAGATCGGCGCGGTGTTCCAGGACTTCCGCCTGCTGCACAACAAGACGGTCTTCGAGAACGTCGCGTTCGCGCTCCAGGTGATCGGCAAGCCGCGGCACCACATCCTCACCACCGTCCCGGACGTGCTGGAGATGGTCGGTCTCGCGGGCAAGGAGAAGCGCCGCCCGCACGAGCTGTCCGGCGGCGAGCAGCAGCGCGTGGCCATCGCCCGCGCGTTCGTGAACCGGCCGTCGATCCTGCTCGCGGACGAGCCCACCGGCAACCTCGACCCGACGACCTCCCTGGGGATCATGCGCCTGCTCGACCGGATCAACCGCACCGGCACGACCGTCGTGATGGCCACCCACGACGACGAGATCGTGGACCAGATGCGCAAGCGCGTCGTCGAGCTGTCGGGCGGCGAGCTCGTGCGCGACCAGTCGCGCGGCGTGTACGGCTCGGATCGCTGAGAGGGGACTGACGTGCGACTCCAGTTCATCCTCTCCGAGATCGGGATCGGCCTGCGCCGGAACCTCTCGATGACCATCTCGGTCGTCCTCGTGACGTTCGTGTCGCTCACGTTCGTCGGCGCCGCCGCGCTGCTGCAGCTGCAGATCGGCAAGATGCAGGACGACTGGTACGACAAGGTCGAGGTCACCGTGTACCTCTGCCCGGCCGGGGAGTCCTCCGAGCCGACCTGCGCCGGCGGCGAGGTCACCGCCGAGCAGAAGCAGGCCATCGAGGACGCCCTCGAGGCACCCGATGTGAAGCCGTACATCGCCGAGACCTTCGAGGAGTCGAAGGAGCAGGCGTACGAGACCTTCCAGCGCCAGTTCGAGGGGCAGTTCTGGGCCCAGGTGACGACCGTCGACGACATGAACGAGTCGCTGCGGATCAAGCTGACGGATCCCGAGAAGTTCGAGGTCGTCGCGGACGTGCTGCAGGGGCGGCAGGGCGTCGAGCGGGTGCAGGACCAGCGCGAGCTCTACAACACCCTGTTCCGGGTGCTGAACAGCGCGACGCTGCTGTCCCTCGGCCTGGCCGGCGTGATGCTGCTCGCCGCGGTGCTGCTCATCACGACGACCATCCGGCTGTCCGCGATGAGCCGCCGCCGGGAGACCGGGATCATGCGGATGGTCGGCGCGTCGAACCTGTTCATCCAGCTGCCGTTCATGCTCGAGGGCGCGATCGCCGCGACCATCGGCGCGGTGCTGTCGGTCGCCGGCCTGTGGGCGGGCGTCAAGTACCTGGTCACCGACTGGCTGGGCGGTCAGATCGCCTGGATCCCGTACGTGACCACGGGCGAGGTCTGGCAGGTCGCCCCGTTCCTGGTGGGCGCCGCGATCCTGCTCGCCGCGATCTCGTCCCTGGTCACCCTGAGCCGCTACACGAAGGTCTGAGATGACGACGCCCCGCACCCCGCAGCGCTCCCGGTCCGCCCGGCTGGTCGCCGGCTGCCTGGCCGGCGTGCTGACCGTCCTGGTCGGCCTCACCGCCGCCGGGCCGGCCGCGGGCGACGACCTGGACGACCAGAAGTCGGCCCTCCAGCAGCAGCAGGCCGCGAAGGAGCAGCAGCGGGCCGACGCGGACGCCGCACTGGAGGGGCTGAGCGCGCAGCTGCAGGCGGTGGCCGCGGAGCTGCTGGCCGTGCAGCAGCAAGCTCCCGGTGGCGCAGGCCGCGCTCACCGAGGCGGAGACGGCGCTCGCCGGGTTCGAGCGGGAGGCGGCGCTGATCGCGGCGCGGCTGCAGGACGCGCAGGACCAGGAGACGACCATCTCCGCGACGATCGAGTCCGACTCCGCGCGCTACGCGCAGATCAAGGGCCAGATCGGCCAGATGGCCCGCGAGGCCTACCAGGGCGGCCCCGGGCTCTCCGGGCTGGACATCGTCGTCGGCGCGCAGACCGTCGAGGAGTTCACCCAGCAGTACGGCCTGGCCGCGTCCGCGCAGCGCGCGCAGGAGCAGGTGCTGGACGAGCTCGCGGCCATCGAGTCCGCGAACCGCAACAGCCAGGCGCGCCTCGGCGCGGTGCGCGACCGGATCACCGACCTCAAGGCGGAGGCCGACGCCAAGGTCGCCGAGGCCGAGGAGGCACGCCAGGAGGCCGCGGCCCGCAAGGCCGAGGTCGAGGACCTGATCGCGCAGCAGACCGCCAAGCAGGCGCAGATCGCGAGCCAGAAGGCCGCCGCGCAGGCCGAGGTCGACCAGATCGACGCCGAGACCGCGAGCATCCGCAGCCAGATCGAGCAGGTCGCCGCGCAGCAGCGCGCCCGGGCCGCGGCGGCCGGTCAGGCCCCGCCGGCGCCCAGCGGCTCGGTCGGCACCGGGACGCTGTTCGGCAACCCGACGTCGATCAACCCGATCCACGTCACCAGCGAGTACGGGATGCGCCTGCACCCGATCCTCGGTTACTACCGGCTGCACGCCGGCATCGACCTGCGCACCTACTGCGGCACGCCCATCTACGCCGCCAAGGAGGGCACGGTGCAGTGGGCGAAGTGGCGCAACGGGTTCGGCAACCAGGTGATGGTCGACCACGGGTTCGTGAACGGGAACTCGCTGATGACCTCGTACAACCACATGACGAGCTTCGTCGTCGGGGCGGGGCAGTCGGTCTCGCGCGGCCAGCTGCTCGGCTACTCCGGGAACACCGGGACGTCGGCCGCGTGCCACCTGCACTTCGAGACGTACGTCAACGGCGCGACGGTGAACCCGCGGCCGCTGCTCGGCCTGTAGCGGAATCAGGTGGGCGGTCCGCGGCCCGCCGGATAGGCTGCTGCGTCGCGTCCGCGCACCCGCGGACCCCCCGAACCGATCAGCAGGAGGAGTCATGGCCAAGCAGGGCGGCCGGTCGCTGGTGGCGTCCAACCGCAAGGCGCGCCACGACTACACCATCGAGGACGTGTTCGAGGCGGGTGTCGTGCTGAGCGGCACCGAGGTCAAGGCGCTGCGCGCGGGCCGGGCGTCGCTGGTCGACGGCTGGTGCTCGGTCGACGGCGGCGAGGCGTGGCTCGAGGGCGTGCACATCCCGGAGTACGCGCAGGGCACGTGGACGAACCACGCGCCGCGGCGCAAGCGCAAGCTGCTGCTGCACCGCGAGGAGATCGACCGGCTCGAGGCGAAGACGCGCGAGAAGGGCCAGACGATCATCCCGCTGTCCCTGTACTTCCTCGACGGCCGCGCGAAGGTCGAGATCGCCCTGGCCCGCGGCAAGCGCGAGTACGACAAGCGCCAGGCGCTGCGCGAGCGGCAGGACAACCTCGAGGCCGTCCGCGCGATGCGGGAGAAGCGCGACCGCTGACGCCGGGGCCGGGTCTCAGGCGGGGTCTCAGGCCGGGGCGGTGCCGTCCGGTCCGAGGAGTCCGGTGAGCACCGCGGGATCCGTGGTCGGCAGCGCGCACACGAACCCCCGGCAGGCGTAGGCCGCCGCGCGGCCACCGACCAGCGGTCGGTCCCGGAGCAGGTCGGGGGCGAGCGGGTCGTCCGCGAGCTCCGCCGGGTCGCCCTGCGCGAGCACCAGGCCCGGCGCGGGGGAGTGCACCGCCGCTTGCACCAGGGCCGCGCGCGCCGGGTCGTCCGCCCGGCCGAGCACCGCGACCTCTCGCGGTCCGTCGAGCAGCGCCTCGGCCGCGGCCAGGGCCCAGCCGACCGCCCGCGGGTGCCGGTGCGCGATCGACAGCGGCGCGGCCAGCACGAGCTCCGCGGCCCGCCGGTCGGTGGCCGACCCGGTCAGCGCCGCGCGGGCCAGCAGCGCGGCCGCCGCGGCGGACTGCCCGCCGGCCGACGGCCCGTCGGCGACGTCGGGGCGACCCGACAGCCGGGCCACGACCGGGTCGGTCTGGTCGTCGGCGGTGTCGCGCAGCGCGTGGTCCGGCGCGCGGAACCGCGCCAGCACGGTGTCGAGCAGCGCCGAGCCGCGCGCGGTCCACGCGTGGTCGCCCGTGACCCCGCCGAGCACGCCGAACGCCTCCGCGACGTCCGCGTAGTCGGCGAGGACCCCCGGCGCGGTGCCGACCGCGCCGTCCCGGGACGTGCGGACCAGCCGCGCCAGGCCGTCGCCCCCGTGCAGGGTGTGCACCTCGGCCAGGACCCGCGCCGCGTCGACCGCCGCCGCCACCCAGTCGCGGCGGTCCAGCACGGTGCCCGCCTCGGCCAGCGCGGTGATCGCGAGGCCGTTCCAGGCGGCCACCACCTTGTCGTCCCGGGCCGGCTGCGGCCGCCGGGACCGCGCCGCCAGCAGCGCGCGGCGCACCCGCTCGAACCGCCGCTCCTCGCCCGGGGCGGGGTCGGCGCGCCGCTGCAGCACGGACGTCCCGGCCTCGAACGTGCCCGCCGTCGTCACGCCGAGCAGCTCCGCCGCCCACGCCGCGTCCTGCGGGTCCAGCGCGTCCGCGAGCGTCCCGGGGGTCCACACGTACGTCGCGCCCTCGACGCCGTCGGTGTCCGCGTCGAGAGACGAGGCGAACGCGCCCTCGGGGGTGCGCAGGTCGCGGAGCAGGAACCCGGCGGTGCCCTCGACGACCCGCAGCGCGAGCGGCGAGCCGGTCTGGCGCCACCACCGCGCGTAGACGCGCAGGAGCAGGGCGTTGTCCTCGAGCATCTTCTCGAAGTGCGGCACGGTCCAGGTGGCGTCCACCGCGTAGCGGGCGAACCCGCCGCCGACCTGGTCGGCCATCCCGCCGCGGGCCATCGCCTCCAGGGTGCCCGTCGCCATCGCCAGCGCGCGCTCGTCCCCGGTGCGCGCGTGCCGGCGCAGCAGCCACTCCAGGGTGGTCGACGGCGGGAACTTCGGGGCGCCGCCGAACCCGCCGTGCTCGGCGTCGTACGTGGTCGCGAGCGCGTCCACCGCCAGGGCGGACACCTGGCGGACGGCGCCGAGGTCGAGGGCGGGGGTGTCGGACCCGGTGCCGGCGGGCGAGTCGGCCGGCGGGTCGGCCGGGGGTGTGCCCGTCCCGCCGAGCGCGGCCAGCAGCTCGGCGGCCCCGCCGCGCACCTCGTCCCGGCGCTCCCGCCACGCCCGCGACAGGGCCTCGAGCACCTGGCCGAACGCCGGGCTGCCCCCGACCGGCACCGGCGGGTAGTAGGTGCCGCAGAAGAACGGGTCGCCCTCGGGGGTCGCGAACACCGTCATCGGCCAGCCGCCCTGCCCGGTCATCGCCTGGGTCGCGGCCATGTAGGCGGCGTCGAGGTCGGGGCGCTCCTCGCGGTCGACCTTCACGTTGACGAACCGGCTGTTCATCAGCGCGGCCGTGGCGGGGTCCTCGAACGACTCGTGCGCCATCACGTGGCACCAGTGGCACGCGGCGTAGCCGACCGAGACCAGCAGCGGCACGTCCCGGCGCCGCGCCTCCGCGAACGCCTCCTCGCCCCACTCGAACCAGTCGACCGGGTTCTCCGCGTGCTGGCGCAGGTAGGGGCTGGTGCTGCGGGCGAGGCGGTTGGGCATGGACCCACCCTGCCGCCGCCCCGGCCCGGTCGCGACCGCACCCCTCGGCGTGCGGCCGGGTCCCGGCGCACGAGGCCGGGTCCCGGCGGGCGGGGTCGGGGCGCAGCGGGTAGACAGGGCGGGTGACCGAGGACCTGCTGGACCCCCTGCCCGGCATCGTCCTCACCGAGACCGGGCCCAGGCCCGCGGACGGCCCCGTGGTGGTGCTCGTGCACGGCATCGGGATGTCGGAGCGGTCGTTCCGGGCGCTGACCGCCGACCTCGCCCGCGACCACCGGGTGCTGGTGCCGGACCTGCCGGGGTTCGGCCGCAGCCCGCGCCCCCGCCGGGTGCCGGGCATCGAGGACCTGGCCGACGCGGTGCTCGCCGCCGTGCGCGACCGGGGCGTCCAGCGGGCCGTGCTCGTGGGCCACTCGATGGGTGCGCAGGTGGTGGCCGCCGCGATGCTGCGCGCCCCCGACCTGGTGGAGCGGGTCGTGCTGATCGGCACGGTCGTCGACGACAGTGCGCCCGACGCGCTCCGGCAGGCGCTCCGGCTCGCCCGGGACGGGTGGCACGAGCCCGCGCGGGTCAACGCGCTCGTCGTCGCGGACTACCTGCGCGCGGGACCGTTCTGGTACGGCGCGGTGCTGCCCCACATGCTGCGGTTCGACACGGCCGCGGCGGTCGCCCGGCTGCCGGGGCCGGCGCTGCTGGTGCGCGGCGAGCACGACCCGGTGTGCACGCGGGCGTGGAACCGGCGGCTCGCGGCGCTGGCCCCCGACGGCACCGCGCGGGAGGTGCCGCGCGCCGGGCACGTCGCCCAGGCCACGCACGCGCCGCTGGTCGCGCGCTGGGTGCGGCACGGGGTCGCTGTCGAGGCAGCGCGGGTGTGACCGCGACCCCGGAGGCCGCCCTGGCGGCGTGCGTCCCGGCCGGCCGGGTCCGGCACGCGCTCTGGTGGGCCGCCGACTACGCCTACGCCGCCGGTCGCCAGGTCGCCGGGCTGCTGTCGCGCACGTCGCCGGAGTCGTACACGACGCCGCCGGTCCGGGGCAGCGCGGCGCCCGGCAGCCCGGTCCGGGCGCCGGTGCTGCTGCTGCCCGGCGTCTACGAGTCGTGGCGGTTCCTCGAGCCGCTGGCACGCGCGCTGCACCGCCGGGGGCACGCGGTGCACGTCGTCGCGCCGTTCGGCCTGAACCGGGGGAGCGTGCCCGAGATGGCCGAGCTCGCGGCGACCTACCTGCGGGACGCCGACCTGCGCGGAGCCGTCGTGGTCGCGCACTCCAAGGGCGGGCTGATCGGCAAGTCGCTGCTCGGGCGCGCGGACGTCCGCGACCGGCTGCTCGGCCTGGTCGCGGTGAACACGCCGTTCGCGGGGTCGCCGTACGCGCGGTACCTGCCGCTGCGGGCCGTGCGCGCGTTCCTGCCCGACGACGAGGTGCTGACCGCGCTCGCCGCCCAGCACGCCGACCACGGGCGCATCGTGTCGGTGGCGACCTGCTACGACCCGCACATCCCCGGCGGCAGCGAGCTGCCGGGCGCGAGGTTCGTGCGGCTGGCGACGCCGGGGCACTTCCGGTCGCTCACCGACCCGGCGCTGGTGCCGCTGCTGGCCGCGGAGCTGGCGCGGCTCGCGGCGTGGCCGCCCGCCGGACCGGCCGCGGGGCCCCCGACCGCGGGGCCCGCGGGGCCCGCGACCGCGGGGCCCCCGACCGCAGGGCACCCGGCCGCGGGGTGACCCGGGCGGGGCGTCAGCCGCCGGCGACGTCGCCCGTCGGCCGGGTGGGACGGTCGGCGCCGCGGCTGCGCAGGGCCCCGCGGCCGACCACCTGCTGCCAGGTCGCGGCGCGCTCCGACCGACCGCGGCCGATGAAGCTCACGGCCCAGTGCAGCAGCGTCGTCACCCGGTTCTTGAACCCCACGAGGTACACGATGTGCACCCCGAGCCACAGCAGCCACGCGCCGAACCCCGCGGACTGCACCGGACCGATCTTCGCCACCGCCGCGAACCGGGAGATCGTCGCGAGGCTGCCCTTGTCCCGGTAGACGAACGGCCGGCCGGTGGGCTCGCCGCGCACGTGCCGGACGATCTCCTGCGCCGCGTACCGTCCGGACTGCATCGCCGCGGGCGCGACGCCGGGCACGCCGGGGCGGGACGCCATGTCCCCGACGACGAACACCTCGGGGTGGCCGGGCAGGGAGCCGTTCGGCTCGACGGCGACGCGGCCCGCGCGGTCCACCTCCGCGCCGGTCTGCTCCCCGAGGCTGCGGCCGAGCGGCGACGCGGCGACGCCCGCGGCCCAAATCTTCGTCTGCGCGGGGACCCGGGTCCGGGTGCCGTCGGAGTCCTCGAGCGAGACGCTGTCCGCGTCGACGTCGACGACCTTGTGCCCCGTCAGCAGCTCGACGCCCAGGCCCTCGAGGGTGCGGGCGGCGGCGGCCTGCAGCCGCTCGGGGTAGCCGGGCAGCACCTGCGGGACCGGGTCGACCAGCAGGATCCGGGCCTGCGCCGGGTCGAGGTGCCGGAAGTTCCCGCGCAGCGACCGGTGCGCGAGCTCGGCGAGCTGGCCGGCCATCTCGACGCCCGTGGGGCCCGCGCCGACGACGACGAACGTGGTCAGCCGGGCGCGCTCCTGGGGGTCGGACGTCAGCTCGGCGAGCTCGAAGGCCCCGAACACCCGGCCGCGGATCTCCAGGGCGTCGTCGATGCTCTTCAGGCCGGGCGCGAAGTCGGCGAACCGGTCGTCGCCGAAGTACGACTGCCCCGCCCCGGCCGCGACCACGAGGCTGTCGTAGCGGGTCCGCGTCTCGCCGAGCGGGGAGGACGACACCACGACCCGGTGCGCCAGGTCGATCTCGGTGACGACCCCGAGCAGCACCCGGGCGTTGCGCTGCCGGCGCAGCACGTCGCGGGTGGCCGGGGAGATCTCGCCGACGGACAGCACCCCGGTCGCCACCTGGTAGAGCAGCGGCTGGAACAGGTGCGTCGCGGTCTGGTCGATCACCGTGACACGCACGGGGGCGTCGCGCAGGGCCTGCGTCGCGAACAGGCCGCCGAACCCGGAGCCGATCACCACGACGTCGTGGGGCGTGCCGGGGCGAGCGGGGGCGGTGTGGCTCATCAGGGGTCCTCCCACGGCGGTGAACGGGGCCCGTCCGACCCTACGAGCGGCGCCCCGACCGCGCGCGTCAGGCCGGGGGAGGATCTCCGACAGCCGGAACCCGACCGGCTCCTCGAGCTGCGCGTAGGTGCAGGACGCGGGGTCGCGGTCGGTGCGCCAGCGGCGGAACTGGGCGGTGTGCCGGAACCGGTCGCCCTCCATGTGGTCGTACGCGACCTCGACGACCAGCTCGGGGCGCAGCGGCTCGAACGACAGGTCCTTGGTCGCGTTCCACCGGCTGACCGCCCCCGGCATCCGCTTGTCGCCGTGCGCGGACTGGTCCGCCCAGTCGCCCCACGGGTGGTCGGCGAGGTCGGGGTCGCGGTAGGGCGCGAGCTCGTCCAGCAGCGAGGCCCGCCGGGCCATCGGGAACGACGCCGCGACGCCGACGTGCTGCAACCGGCCGTCCTCGGTCCACAGCCCCAGCAGCAGCGACCCGACCACCGGCCCCGACTTGTGCCACCGGAAGCCCGCGACCACGCAGTCGGCGGTGCGGGCGTGCTTGATCTTGGACATCGCGCGCTTGTCGGGCAGGTACAGCCCGTCGAGCGGCTTCGCGACCACGCCGTCCAGCCCGGCGCCCTCGAACTGCGTGAACCACTGCCGCGCCTGCTCGAGGTCGGCCGTCGCGGGGGTCACGTGCACGGGGGCGTCGGGGCCGCCGCGGGCCGCGTCCAGGGCGTCGACCAGCCGCGCGCGGCGCTGGCGCAGCGGGGAGCCCATCAGGTCGTCG
This sequence comes from Cellulomonas sp. KU4C, assembly GCF_056868065.1. Taxonomy (NCBI): domain Bacteria; kingdom Bacillati; phylum Actinomycetota; class Actinomycetes; order Micrococcales; family Cellulomonadaceae; genus Cellulomonas; species Cellulomonas sp. KU4C. Next base: position 2,262,657 of record NZ_CP200322.1, read on the forward strand.
TCGCCGAGCGCCAGCAGGTCGAACCCGATGAACGACGCCGGCGTCTGCCCCGCGAGCAGCCGCACCCGGCTCTCCGCGGGGTGGATCCGCTGCTGCAGCGCGTCGAAGTCCAGCCGGTCGTCGGTGACGACGACGATCTCGCCGTCGAGCACGCACCGCGGCGGGGTGTGTGCCCTGATCTGCTCGACGAGCTCCGGGAAGTAGCGGGTCAGCGGCTTCTCGTTGCGGCTGCCCAGCACCACCTCGTCGCCGTCCCGGAACACGATCGAGCGGAACCCGTCCCACTTCGGCTCGGTGTGCCCCAGGTCGGGGATCTCGGGGACCGCCTTGGCCAGCATCGGCTTGACGGGGGGCATCACGGGGAGGTCCATGCGCCCCATCCTGCTCGGACGCGGCCGTCGCGGCCAGGGGTGGCTCAGCCGGCGTCGGGCCGCTCCGGGGACCGCACGGGCTCGCCCGAGTCCGGCACCGGCAGCCCCGGTGCGCCCTGCGCCGTCGGGTCGAACCCGAACGTCCGCACGGTCCGGTCGCCGTCCGGGCCGATCCGCACGGTCGACACGCTCGCGTTCGGCAGGGCCTCCATCGGGACGGTGCCGGCCATCGACAGGTAGGCGAGCAGGGTGACGCCGTGGCTGACCACGAGGACGTCGCCGCCGCCGGGGTGCGCCTGCTCGATGCGCCCGAACGCGTCCGCCACCCGGTCGAGGTAGTCCCGGGTCGGCTCCGCGCCGGGGAACCCGCCCCAGGTGCCGGTGAGCACGCCGCCGAAGATCGCGGCCGGGTCGCCGAGCGCCAGCAGCTCGGCCTCGGGCCTGGCCTCCAGGTCGCCGAAGTGCAGCTCGCGCAGGCCGTCGTCGCACGCGAGGTCCACCCCCGGGTGCGCCGTCAGGAGCTCGCGCGCCGTGGCGACCGTCCGGCCGGACGGGCTGGCGTACGCCGCGGCGAAGCTCCGGCCCGCCAGGACGCGGGCCGTGGCGCGCACCCCCGCCAGCCCGGCCGGCGTCAGCGGCGAGTCCGACCAGCCCTGCAGCAGGCCGGCGGTGTTGTACTCGGTGCGCCCGTGCCGGACGAGGTAGAGCGTCGTCGCGCCGTCCGGGGTGGGCTCGTCGTCGAGCGCGCCGAGGACGACGCCGCCGGGGCCGTGCTCCGCCGGGTCGGCGGTGGTCGCGAGGAAGGGCATGCCCGCGATCCTAGGCACGGTCCCGGCGGCCGGGCCCGGTGGTCGGGCCCGGTGGCCGGGCTCCCTGCGGGTGGCGCGCGGTCAGGCCCGACGGCGCAGCGCCCACGTCGCGCCGGCCACTGACGCCACGCACCACACCACCAGCACGACCAGGGAGCGCAGCGGCAGGCTGAACGTGTCCTGCACCAGCCCGGCGCGGACCAGCTCCGCCATCGGCTCGATCGGCAGCCAGCCGTGCACCGCCTGCAGCCAGTCGGGCATCCGCTCGGCCGGGTAGGACACCGGGGAGAACAGCAGCACGACGAACACGAGCGCCTGGGTCACCAGGCTCGCCAGCGCCGGCGCCAGCAGCGAGGCCATCGCGTACCCGACGGCCGCCGCGGTGAGCGACACCAGCAGCGAGCCGGGTACCAGCCAGGGCGCCACCGACAGGTCGACGTCGTACCGCAGCACCCCGGCCAGCACGCCGAGCAGCATCCCGGGCAGCGCGAGCAGGGTCCACACCAGCAGGTCGCTGACCAGGAACGCGGTCCGCGGCACCGGGAGCGTGCGCATCCAGTCGAGGCTGCCCTCGGTGCGCGACTGGGACAGCAGCTGCGGGGTGATGACCAGGCCGATCGTGATGAGCGTGACCGTCGGCGCGCCGGTCGCGAGGTAGAGGGCGGTGGTCGGGTCGGGGTCGCCGACCAGCAGGCCGTAGCCGATCACGGTGGCGACGGCCATGAACACCTGCACGACGACCATCAGCGGCAGGTAGGTGGACTGGCGGCGGAACTGCCACTGCGCCAGCAGGAGGGTCTGGCCGACGGCGGTCACGCGGCCTCACCGGCCCCCGCGGTCGTGGCGGTGGCCCGCTCGTCCCCGGGGCGCGTGCCCCCGGCGAGCGCGTCCGCGCCGTGGTGCTCGTCGCCGACGAGGGCCACGTAGACGTCCTCGAGCGAGGCCGGGGTCAGCGCGTAGCGCTCCAGGCGGCCCGCGCCGACCTCGTCCTGCGCCCAGCGCACGACGTCGGCGGCGTCCTGGGCCCGCACGGTGCCGGTGGCCCGGCCCCGGGCGTCGGTCCCGGGCCGCACCGCGGGGTGCCAGGCGAGCGGGGCGCCGGGGGAGAGGTCGACCTCGACCGTGAGCGCGCCCTGCAGCGGAGCGGTGAGGCCGGCGGGGGTGTCCTCGGCGAGCACGACGCCGTGGTCGAGCACCGCGAGCCGGTCGACGACGCGCTCGGCCTCCCGGACGTTGTGGGTGACGAGCAGGACGCCGCGGCCGGAGTCGGCGAGCGCGCGGATCTGCTGCCAGAGCAGCCGGCGGCGCACGGGGTCGACGTCGTTGGTCGGCTCGTCGAGGACGACCAGGCGGCCGGGCTCGACGACGGTCATCGCGAAGGCGGTGAGCCGGGCGATGCCGCCGGAGACCCTCTCGGCCGGGGTGTCCGCCCACGGGCCGAGGTCGAGCGCCTCGATGAGGGTCGCCGCTCCACGCCGGACCGCTCCCCGGTCGCCGCCGCGGATCCGGCCGACCAGCTCGATGGCGCGCCGCGGGGTGAGCCCGGTGATCGGGACGTTCGCCTGGGCCTGGATCGACACGCGCTGCCGGGCCTGGTGCGGGTCGGCGACGGCGTCGATCCCGTCGAGGTGGATCGTCCCCGCGTCGGGGAGCACCAGGCCGACCACCTGGTTGACCAGCGTCGTCTTGCCCGCGCCGTTGTGGCCCAGCAGACCCACGACCTGGCCGGCGGCCACGTCCAGGTCGATGCCGTCGTTCGCCTGCACGCCCCGGCGTCCGCGGTAGCGCTTGCGCAGCCCGCGGACGGTGAGCACGTCGTCGGAGCCCATCGTTCCCCTCCCTCGTCACGTCCCGATCGGCACATTCCGATCGGTACGTGCAGGACGGTAGCAGGGTCGGGGGGTCGGATACCAGGGGGTACATGACGGCTCGTTCGCGCGTTGGTGCAGGTCGCGGGCACGAGCAAGCGCGGCCCCCATCTGGAGATACCGATCGGTACGTCGCACGCCTAGGATGGCCGCATGTCCCGCCACGAGCCCGACCCGCAGGAGACGATCGGCGCCGCCACGCGCGCGCTCGCCGACGCCACGGCCGCCCTCACCCGGATGATCGGGAGCCACGTCAACCAGGTCGTCCCCGAGGTGGGCGAGGCGCTCGCGGCCAGCCTGCGCGAGGCGTCCCGCGGCCTCGCCGACGCCTCCGAGAGCGTCGCGAAGCGCGCCGGGACCGGCCGCGCGGAGGAACGGCGGCGCGAGCGCGTCGACCGGACCCGCGCCGACCTGCTCGACGCCGCGGCCCGGGTGATCGCCGCCCAGAGCTACGAGGGCGCGTCGGTCGGGGACATCGCCGCCGAGGCCGGGTACACCAAGGGCGCGCTCTACGCGCACTTCCGGTCGAAGAGCGACGTGATGCTCGCGCTCGCGCGGGAGCGGCTCGGGATCGCGCTGGAGTCGCCCGAGCTGGACCTGCCCGGGCTCACCGACGACGGCGTGGACGTCGAGGTGCTCGCGGCCTGGCTCGCCGCCGCGCGCGAGGACCCCCGGCTGCTGCTGCAGCTGGAGTTCCTCACCTACGGGCTGCGCCACCCCGACGCCGCCGGGAGCTCGCCGAGCTGCACGTCCGGTCGTTCGAGCTCGCCGCCGAGCAGGTCGCCCGCGTCCGGCTCGTCCAGGCCCACGGCGTCGCCGCCGGGGACGTCGTGCCCACGCAGGACGACCGGGACACCGCCCTCGCCATCATCAGCGTGCTCAACGTCGCGACCCTCGAGGGCAAGCTCACCGGCTCGCCGGACATGTCGCCCGCCGCCGGCGCCCGGATCATCGCCCGGCTGCTCGCGGACTGACGCCCGCCGGGTCGTGCCCGGTTCGTGCCCGGGCCGGGCCGTGCGGGTCGGGTCAGGCGTCCTCGCGGCGGGCGGCTCGGGCCAGGCGCAGCGGGACCGCGACCCACACCAGCGCCAGCCCCGCCAGCACCACGCCGCCCGCGACGTACCCCGCCGCCCGGTCCACCACCACGTCGAACAGCAGCATCGTCGCGCCCGCGAGCACCAGCGCGAGCATCGCCAGCCCGGTCTGCGCGAGCGTGTCGGCGGAGTCCACGAGCTTCCCGCTTCAGGCCGCGGCGGAACAGGATCCGGTGCAGCGACACCGGCGCCACGATGAACCCCGTCGCGGCGACCGACAGCACGACCAGCACCAGGTAGAGGCCCCGCTGGTAGGCGTCGAGGTCGCCGAACCGCTGCTGGAACGGCACCGTCAGCAGGAACCCGGTGAGGATCTGCACGCCCGTCTGCGCCACCCGCAGCTCCTGCAGCAGCTCGTTCCAGTTCCGGTCCATCCGCTCGTTCGCGGTCTCGTCGCGCCCGTCGGCGGGGTCGGCGTCGGCGTGCAGGTCGGTCATGGTGCGTCCTTCGTCCACGGGCGTCCGGCCGGGGGGTGCCGGGCGCTCAGGCCCGTATGGTGCCGCGCCGGGGCGGTCCGCGCGCGGCGACGGGAATCATCGTGCGTCCGCGGTCGTTGGAGCCGTATGCTGGACTTGCTGCGTGCGGTGCACGCGGTGGTCGGCAGTGGTTGACAACTGAACAGCATGATCACTGGGGGTGATCGGTTTCGACGGTGATCGTCGAACCAGGAGAAGCGGGCCGAGGACGCACGGTTATCTCGTCAACGCTCCGTGCAAACCCATAGGTGCCGATAACAAGCGCACCGACTTCGCCCTCGCCGCCTGAGCGAGCCTCGAAGTCCGTCAGCCTGAGCTAGCTTCCGACTCAGATCCTGGCGTCATCTAGGGAGCCACTGCTCGCAGCCTTCGTCACCGGGGCTGCGGGGACTTTCAGGTGACTGAGCCCGTCCATCGCTCGTCTGCGTGACGGTGGGGGCCGAGAAATGCGCAGCAGACTGCGCCCGGAGAAGTCCTGGTCCCACGTCATCGGACGCGGGTTCGATTCCCGCCACCTCCACAGTGCACGAGGCCCGTCCCTTCCGAGGGGCGGGCCTCGTCGTGCGTCCGGCCCCCGCCTCCAGGCCGGCGGGCCGAGGTCAGCGCCCCTGCGCCGCGTCCTCGTACCAGCGGACCCAGTCCCGTCCGGCGTCGCCCGCGCGCCGGCGCAGCGCCGAGCGGCGCAGGTCCAGCGGGCGCAGGTCGACCCAGCTGTCCGCGCGCAGCCCGGGGAGGCGGCCCGGCGGGCGGGTGTACTCCGGGCGGCGGTCCTGGTCCTGCGAGGTGAGGCGCGCGACCCGGCAGGTGCGGCCGCTGACGGACAGGACCACGACGGGTCGGTCCTTCGCGCCGGTGCCGTCGCGGTAGGGGACCATCGCGAACCACACCTCGCCGGGCCGGACCGTCGGCCGCCCCGCGCGCGACAGCAGCCGCAGCACGAGCAGCACGGCGCCGGCGCCGACGACGAGCAGCCAGGGGCGGTCCGCGATCAGGTCGGCGAGCGCGGGGGCAGGGCTGGTCGGTCACGGGACGCGAGCATGCCAGGACCGGGCCCCGGACGCGTTGCCCGGGACGGGACGATCGTCCCGTTGACGATGTGTCAATGAGTCCTACGGTCGTGCTGTGAGCGAGTCGGGGGACGCCGAGCCGGCGGGTCAGCAGCGGACGACGCGCACGGTGCTCGAACCGGAGCGCCGGCGCGCCGAGCTGCTCGACGCCGCCGAGCGGACCTACGCCGAGCGCGGGATCAGCCGCACCACGGTCAGCGACGTCGCCCGCGCCGCCGGAGTCACCCGCGGGCTCGTCTACCACTACTTCCCGACGGCGCAGGACCTGCTCGACGGCGTGCTCGACCGTCGCGTCGAGGCGTTCGCCGGGTCCGTCCGCGACTGGGACACCCACCGGACCGTGGGCGACGTCGCGGGTGCGCTGCGCGACGTCATCGCCCTCTTCCGGGCCCAGACCCGGCCCGACGACCCGCTGCGCGCCGACCTGCACCGCGTCGAGAACGCCGCGCTGTACCAGCGGTTCGTGGACCGGGCGGTGCTCGCCGTCGTCGACACCCTCCAGCTCACGACCGTCGAGGCCTACTCCGCCCGGCACGGGCTCGCGATCGAGCACGTCCGCGCGACCTTCGTCGTCCTCGTGCACGGACTCGTCGGGCTGGTCCGCACCGAGCCCGACGTCCCCGACGAGGTCCTGGCCGCGCTCGTGCGCCAGACGCTCCGGCTCGACATGGTCGGGCGCCCGCCCGCGCCCGACCCGGCCGGGTAGACCCCGCGCCCCACCGACCACGCCGCCGCACGACGCGACGGCACCGTTCCGCAAGGAGGCAGCACCGTGTTCCTGTTCGAGTCGATCCCCTGGTACTCGGGGGTCATGTGGTGCGTCGTGCTCGCGGTGGTGTGGCCCGACATGCTGTGGTTCTGGATCATCCCGTACGACCTGTGGAACTTCGCGTACGTCTACAACTGCGTCGGCGACCACGCCTTCTACGCCGGGGCGGCGCTGCTCATCTCGTGCACGATCCCCGCGTTCCTGCTCAAGCGGGGCGCGTGGCTGCAGCACCGGGCGCACACGCTGGCCCTCTGGATGATGTTCACGATGGCCGTCCCGACCTTCGTGACCTCGTCGCGGTTCGCCGTCGAGGCGTCGCACGACACCACCGCGCTGTTCGTGGTGAGCGCGATCTCGCTGCTGTCCAACGTCGCGCTCGCCGCCTACCAGGTGCACCGCGTCGTCACCACGCGCCGCAACCCGCTCACCGGCACCGAGCCTACCCGGAGCTCGCCGCGTACCAGCGGGTCGTCGCCGAGGAGGGCGCGGGCGGGGAGCGGTCCGTCCGGGAGACCGTGCCCGCCTGAGCCGGCTCGTCGGCCGTCCGGGCGACGGGGCTCGTACCCTGGCGCGATGGAGCTGCGGTTCGAGGGCGAGGTCGTCCACTGGCGGGGTCCCGCCCCGTACCACTTCGTGCGCGTCCCCGACGACGCGGCCGCAACCCTGCGCGCCGCGTCGTCGCTCGTCTCCTACGGGTGGGGCGTGATCCCCGTCCAGGGGCTGCTCGGGCGGACCCGGTTCACGACGTCCCTGTTCCCGCGGGAGGGCGGGTACCTCGTGCCGCTCAAGGACGCCGTCCGGCGGGCCGAGGACGTCGAGCTGGGGGACACCGTCGCGCTGGTGCTGACGGTCGACGTCTGAGTCCGGCGCGCGCGGGCCTGCGGGCGCTCCAGCAGCGGGTGCCGAACCCTGCACAGGCGGGGGAGGTGCGCGTCGTCCCCAGGTCGGGCGGCCGGGATGCCCGGAGTGCCGGCGACGTGTCTTAGCTTCGGGCGCATGGCCGACGACCCGCAGGGACACCCCGAGGACACGCCGCCCGACGTGACCTCGGGTGCGGCGCGGATCGGCGCGTGGAGCGTGGGCACCGACCCGGGCGATCGTCGACCGGGGTTCAGCGTGGGCGCACGGCTCGTGGACGCGGGCACGCCCGCCGCCCCGGACTGGGACGCGCTGCCGGTGCCGCCCGAGGTGCGTGCCGCGTGCCTGGCGGCGCTCGCGGAGGTGCCGACGGGGTCGGCCGAGCGGGACCTCGTGGAGCAGCGGTGGGAGGTCGCGCTGCTGGAGGCCGCGGTCCCCGGTGCCGCGCTCGCGGAGTGGCTCGACGGGCTCGACCCGGGGTCGCTGTCCGCGCGGGGCGTCGTGGAGGCGGTCGCCGCGTCGGCGCGCGTCGAGTCCTGGGCGCACGCACGCACCGCCCGCTGGGCGGGCGTGCTCGCGCGGGAGCCCGAGATGGAACCGCACTGGAGCCGCCTCGCGGGACCGCCCCCACGGCAGCGCTCGGTCGCCGGCGACGAGCTGGCGATGCGGCTCGGGATGTCGCGGATCGCGGCGAACCGGCTGGTCCGCGAGGGGCTCGCGTACGAGGAGGTGCTGCAGGCCACCGGCGAGGCGATGGCGGCCGGCCGGGTCGACGCCTCCCGGGCGCGGGTCCTGGTCGACCGCCTCGCCGAGCTGCCCTGGGACGTCGCGACGCAGGTCGAGGACCGCGTGCTCCCGGACGCGGGCCGGCGGACCGTCGCCGAGCTGGAGCGGGATGTCGCACGAGCGCTGCTCGAGGTCGACCCGGACGGCGTCGGGGAGCTCCATGACCGGGCGTACGCGAGCCGTCGGGTGTCGCGTCCGCGCATGCTCCCCGACGGGATGGCGTCCCTGTCCGTGCTGCTGGCTGCGCAGGACGCCGTCCGCGTGGACGGGGTGCTGCGGCACCAGGCGCTGGCCGCGAAGAACCTCGGCGACCCGCGCACGATCGACCAGCTGCGCGCCGACGGGCTGCGCGACCTCGTCGTCGGCACCGACCTGCCCGTCGACGGCCCGGCCTGGGAGGTCGGGTCGAGCACCGTGGTGCTCGACGGGGAGCGGGCCGGCGTGACGGTGTACCAGCGAGTGCAGGACGACGCTGCCGAGGTCGGTGCGGAGCGCGGGGCGGACGGCGTCGTGGCGGACGGCGCGGCGGGTGCAGTCCATGAGGACGACCAGACGGCTGACCGGCCCGCTCGGAGCGCCGGCGGGATGCGACCCGGGGCGCAGGTGTTCATCACGATCTCGGCCGCGACGCTCCTGGGGATCGACGACCAGCCCGCGGAGCTGCACGGCTACGGCCCGATCGACGCCGTGCGAGCGCGCGCCCTCGCGGCGGGCGGGGTGTGGCGGAGGATCGTCACGGACCCGCGGTCGGGGACCGTCCTGGACGTGGGACGCACCCGCTACCGACCGCCGGCGGCGCTCGCGGAGCACGTCCGGCTCCGGGACCGGACGTGCGTGCGCCCGGGGTGCACGGTGCCGGCCGAGCACGCCGACCTCGACCACACCCGGGGGTTCCACCAGCAGCCCGGCGACCCGCCCGGCACCGAGCCCGGCACCACCTGCGCCGGGAACCTCGCGCCGCTGTGCCACCGCGACCACCGGCTCAAGACCGACGGCGGCCACACCCTGCACCAGTACGCCCCCGGCCTGTTCGAGTGGATCACGCCCACGGGCCAGCGCTACCGGTCACGGCCCGGGACCCGGGACCACGTCCGGACCACGAGCGACGACCCCGGCCGGCCGCCGCCGTTCTGACGCCGGTGCCGACGCTGACGGGTCCGGTTCGCCGGGCTGACACGGTGCCGAGCCGGTGCAGCCCGGGCGCCGCTCGCTCTGGCCTCCTAGGCTCGGGGAGCGCCACGGCTCGTGGCCGCGCCCCTCGCCGTCACCGTCGACCGAAGGACCAGCATGAAGACGTTCACCCTGCCCGGCACCGACATCGTCGCCCCCAACGTCGTGCTCGGGTTGATGCGCATCCAGGACAAGTCAGACGACGAGGTCCGCGAGCTCGTGCGGACCGCCCGGGACGCGGGGATCACGTTCGTCGACCACGCCGCCGTCTACGGGGACGAGAAGCACGGCTGCGAGGCGCGGTTCGCCGAGGCACTCGACCTGACCCCGTCGCAGCGGGACGAGTACGTCATCCAGACCAAGGTCGGCATCATCAAGGACGGTCCCTACTTCGACTTCTCCTACGAGGAGATCGTGTCGTCCGTCGAGGGTTCGTTGCAGGCGCTGCGGACCGACCACGTCGACATCCTGCTGCTGCACCGCCCGGACGCGCTGGTCGAGCCGGACGAGGTCGCGCGGGCGTTCGACGAGCTCGCGGCCGCGGGCAAGGTGCGGGCGTTCGGCGTCTCGAACCACACGCCCCGGCAGATCGACCTGCTGAAGAAGTCGGTCACGCAGCCGCTGGTCGTGAACCAGGTGCAGCTGAGCATCACGCACGCCCCGCTGGTCGCCGCCGGGGTGTCCGCGAACATGGCCGGGCTGGACCAGTCGATCGACCGGGACGGCGGGCTGCTCGACTACTGCCGGCTGCACGACATCACGCTGCAGGCGTGGTCGCCGTTCCAGAAGGGCTTCTTCGACGGCGTGTTCCTCGGCGACCGGGAGCAGTACGCGGAGCTCAACGACGTCGTCGACCGGCTCGCCGCCCGGTACGGCGTCACCCCGATCGGCATCGCGACCGCCTGGATCACCCGGCACCCGGCGCAGATGCAGGTCGTTCTCGGTACGACCACCCCGTCCCGCGTGACCGAGGCCGCCGCCGGGTCGCAGATCCCGCTGACCCGGGCCGAGTGGTACGAGCTGTTCCGTGCGGCAGGTCACCGGGTGCCCTGACACCTGGGCCCGGGGGGGGGCAGACACGAGCGCCGCACGCCTGTACGTTTTGCTGCAACGCTCGGCAAGTCGTTGCAAACGTCGAGCGGGTGGGACGCCCCGGCACCGTCGCCGGGGCGGGCACGCGTCCCGCGCAGGGGGCGCTCGACGACAGGAGCAGGGCAATGACGCTCGTCCGATCACGCACGCACACCGCAGCCGGAGACCGCCGCCGACGGCGCGAGTCACCGGGCAGTGCACGGCGGTGGCTCGGCATCCGCCGGACCGTCGCCGGCCTGGCCGCCTTGACGCTCGGCGCTTCCGGGCTGCTGGCGGCGGCAGTCCCGGCGACGGCGACCGCACCGACCCCCTCGCCCGTGGTGACGTCGCCGAACGGGCGCGGCAACGTCGTGCTGAACCTCTTCCAGTGGACGTGGGACTCGGTCGCCGCGGAGTGCACCAGCACGATCGGGCCCGCCGGTTTCGGGTACGTGCAGGTGTCCCCGCCCCAGGAGCACGTCCGGGGCACGGCGTGGTGGACGTCCTACCAGCCGGTCAGCTACCGCATCGAGTCGAAGCTCGGCACCCGTGCCGAGTTCCAGCAGATGGTCGCGGCCTGCCGCACTGCGGGTGTCGGCGTCATCGCGGACGCGGTCATCAACCACACCACCGGCGCGGACCTGGGTAGTGGGACCGGTGTCGCCGGTTCGTCGTTCGGAGTCGACTCGTTCCCGGGCATCTACGGCTACGCGGACTTCAACGACTGCCGCTCGAACATCGCCAGCTACCAGGACCGTTACCAGGTGCAGAACTGCCGACTGGTCTCGCTGCAGGACCTCCGCACCGGGTCGACCTACGTGCGCGACCGGATCGCCGCGTACCTCAACGACCTGCTGTCGCTCGGTGTCGCGGGTTTCCGGATCGACGCCGCGAAGCACATCCCGGCCGCGGACCTCGCCGCGATCCGGTCCCGCCTGACGAACCCGAACGCCTACTGGGTGCAGGAGGTCATCGGCGCCGCGGGCGAGCCCGTCCAGGAGTCCGAGTACGTCGGCAACGGTGACGTGCACGAGTTCGACTACGCCCGGACGCTCAAGGCGCGGTTCGACGGGCAGATCAAGGACCTGGCCGGCATCGCGAACGGGCTGCTGCCGTCCGCCCAGGCGGGGGTGTTCGTCGACAACCACGACACCGAGCGCAACGGCGAGACGATGACGTACCAGTGGGGGGCCAAGTACGTCCTCGCCAACGCGTTCCTCCTGGCGTACCCGTACGGATCGCCCTCGGTGTACTCCGGGTACCGGTTCACCGACCACGACGCCGGCGCGCCGGGCGCCACGGCCACGAGCGTCCCGGACGCGAGCTGCACCTCCGGCCAGTGGACGTGCACCCAGCGCTGGACCGAGGTCGCCGGGATGGTCGGGTTCCACAACGCGGTGGAGGGCACCGCCGTGACCCGCTGGTGGGACGACGGCGGGAACCACATCGCGTTCGGCCGTGGGAGCAGGGGCTACGTGACGATCAACAACTCCGCGGCGCCCGTGACCCGGACCTACCAGACGTCGTTGCCCGCCGGCACGTACTGCGACGTGGTCGCGGCGGCGGACTGCTCGCGCACGGTGACGGTGTCCGCGTCCGGGACGTTCACCGCGACGGTCCCGGCGTACGGGGCGCTCGCGCTGCACGTCGGGCGCACGACCACCGGTGGCGGTGGACCGGTGCAGGGCGACGCGTCGTTCAACGTCACGGCGACGACCGTCTGGGGGCAGAACGTGTTCGTCGTCGGCAGCATCCCCGCGCTCGGCTCGTGGGCCCCGGCCTCGGCGGTCCCTCTGTCCTCCGCGACCTACCCGGTGTGGCGGGCGACCGTCGACCTGCCCGCCGGGACGACCTTCGAGTACAAGTACGTGAAGAAGGACGGCTCGGGGAGCGTCGTGTGGGAGTCCGGCGGCAACCGGACGGCGACGGTCGGGGCCGACGGGTCGGTCGTGCTGGACGACACCTGGCGCTGACGCGCTCGGGGGACGCCGGGGTCGGCGGCGGTGCCGGGGCGCATCGGCACCGTCGCCGACTCGGGTGGTCCCGGGCCGCTTCCCGTCAGCATGCCGTCGCGGGTCGCGGGTCGAGCACGCAGATCGCTGGACGTCGACCGACGCTTCCTGCTCCCGCCGGGATGCGGCAGCATCGGGGCATGATCGTCGACTTCGAGGCTCCGCTGTGGGAGTGGGACGCGCGTCGCACGGAGCACTGGACGTTCGTGAGCGTGCCGGAGGACGCGTCGGACGAGATCCTGGAGCGCGCGGGGGCGTTCGCGCGGGGGTTCGGGTCCCTGCGGGTGGAGGTCACCGTCGGCGGCACGACCTGGCGGACGTCGGTGTTCCCGTCGAAGACCGCGTACTGGCTGCCGGTGAAGAAGGCGGTCCGGTCGGCCGAGGGGTTGACGGTCGGCGACGCGGTGCGGGTGCGCCTGCGGGTCCTGGACGTCTGAACGTCGCTGAGCCGCGCCGAGCCGAGCCGAGCCGAGCCGAGCCGAGCGGGGCTGGTCCGGGCTCAGGCGGCCAGGTCGACGACGCCGGCCGGCAGCGGCTCGACGGGAGCGGCCGCGATCTGCGGGACGTCGACCTCGGCCGTGCCGACGCCGGCGGCCGCGGCGTCGCGGGCGCGCTGCCGCCGGGCGCGCAGCACCGTCGCCACGGCGTGCACGCCGACGACCGCCCACACCGCGTTCGTGACCACCGACGGCCACACGCCGCTGCTCGCCGCGACCATGCCCATGAAGAGGCCGGACACCACGTTGGCGAGCTGGTAGCGGCCCGAGGTGGGAGCCCACTTCCCGCGGGTGACGAAGACGTAGGCGACGAGGCACGTGACCGCGCCGACCCAGCCGAGCGCGGTGACGAATGCGGACACGGGCGTGCTCCAGGTAGGACAGGGGGGTGGGTGGAGGAGTGCCGGGCTCCCGGGAGGGGATGCGCCGACAGCAGAATTCTGGGGCCGATCCGGGTTCAGCACAATCGAATGATGTTCCGACCGGGGTTCACCAGAACTGAATTAGGATGAATCGGTGCCCACCGATCCACGCCGCCTCGCCGTCCTCCTGGCCGTTCACCGTGCTGGGGGCGTCCTCGCCGCCGCCGACGTGCTACACGTCACACCATCGGCGGTGTCCCAGCAGATCACCCGGTTGGAAGCCGAGGAGGGGGTCGCCGTCCTCGACCGGGGACCCCGCGGCGCCACGCTGACCGCTGCCGGCCGCATCCTCGCGGAGGCTGCGGAGCGTATCGAGTCCGAGCTCGTCGAGGCCCGGAAGTCGCTCGCGGAGCTCGGCGGCGAGCTGTCGGGACGGGTCACGCTCGCAGGGTTCCAGACGGCGATCCGCGCGGTGGTCGCGCCGACGTTCGCCGTGGTGGCGGAGCACCACCCGGGCATCGAGCTGGTCGTCGAGGAGCGCGAGCCGGGGGAGTCGATGCGCCGGCTCCGCGAGGGCGACGCCGACATCGTGCTGCTGGAGCGGGACGAGGACTCCGACACCCACGTGCCCCGCGGGCAGCGTGACGTGGTGCTGCTCGAGGAGCCGTGGCGGCTCGTCCTGCCGAGCGCCGTCGCGACGCCCACGCAGCTGTCCGACCTCGAGGGCGTGACCTGGCTCGCGGCCGAGAAGAACACTGCCGCGGCGCGCGCGATGGGCCGGGTCACCGCGGCTCTCGGTCCGGTGACGGCCCGGCACGTGTACTACGACTTCGACGTCGCGCTCGCGCTGATCGCCGCGGGACAGGGTGTCGGTCTGCTGCCGGCGCTCGCGCTCCAGGGCGAGCTGCCCGAGGCGGTCACCGTCGCGACCGTGCCCGGGCTCGGGTCGCGGCGCCTCGTGGCCCGCCACCGTGCCACCCGCCGGGAGCCCGGCCCCGCGGTCGTCGCGGTGATCGAGGAGCTGCTGGGCGTCGCCTCGGGGCTCGACCTGGTCTGAGGGAGGCGGGTCGGTCCCCGCCCTGCCCGCGCCGCGCCGGACCGCCGCCCCTAGGCTCGCGGACATGGACAGCGACGTGGTGGTCGTCGGCGCGGGCGTCGCGGGTCTGACGTGCGCCCGGGTGCTGCGGCGGCGCGGTCTGGACGTGCGGGTCCTGGAGTCCGGGGACGTCGTCGGCGGCCGGGTGCGCAGCGAGCGGGTCGACGGCTACACGCTCGACCGGGGTTTCCAGCTGCTCAACCCGGCCTACCCGGCGCTGCGCGACGTCGTGGACCTCGGGGCGCTGCGGCTGCAGCCGTTCCTCGCCGGGGTGGCCGTGCGGCGGGACGACGGGCTCGCGCTGCTGGCCGACCCGCGCCGCGCGCCGGCCCGGCTGCGGGAGACGCTCGGCAGCGGCTACCTGCGACCGGGCGAGCTGGTCGCGCTCGCGCGCTGGGCGGCGCCGGCGCTCGGTCCGGTCGCGGCCCTGGAGTCGGGGCCCGACGCGACGCTCGGCGCGTCGCTCACCGCCGCGGGGGTGCACGGCCGGATCCGGCACGAGGTGCTCGAGCCGTTCCTCGCCGGGGTGCTCGGCGACGAGTCGCAGACCACCTCGGCGGCGTTCGTCCGGCTGCTGGTCCGGTCGTTCCTGCGCGGGACCCCGGGGCTGCCGGCCGGCGGGATGGCGGCCCTGCCCGCTCAGCTCGCCGACGGGCTGGACGTGACGACCGGTGCCCGGGTGCAGGCGGTCGCGGGGGTGTCGGGCGGGCAGGAGGTGCACGCCGACGGGTCGGTGCTGCGCGCCCGGGCGGTCGTCGTGGCGGCGGACCCGGTGACGGCGGCGCTGCTCACGGGGCTCGAGCCGCCGCGGATGCGGGGACTGGTCACGACGTGGTGGGCGGCGCAGGGCGTCGCGCGGACCGACGCGGTGGTCGTCGACGGCCGACGCCGAGGACCGGTCGTGAACGCGGCGCTCGTGTCCGCGGTGGCGCCGTCGTACGCGCCGGCCGGTGCGCAGCTGGTCCAGGCGACGTGCGTGCTGCCGCCGTCCGGCGCTGCGGGGCCCGATGCGTCCGAGGTGCGTCGGCAGGCGGGCGAGATGCTCGGCGCCGACCCGCGCGGCTGGCTCGAGCTGGCGACGCACGAGGTGCGCGAGGCGCTGCCGGCGACCCCGCCACCGCTGCGGGTGCGGCAGCCGGTCGACCTGGGGGACGGCCGCTACGTGTGCGGCGACCACCGGGACACGCCGTCGTTGCAGGGCGCGGTGGTCTCGGGTCGCCGGACGGCCACGGCGGTGGCGCGCCGGCTGCTCGGGGACGGGCCGCGGGCGTGACCGGCGTGCCGGCAGCGCACGTCGCCGGCACCCCGCGCACCGGCACCCCGCGCACCGGCAGCAGGTGCACGTCGGGCGGGGGGTCGGTCCGCAGCCGGGCGTGGGTCTCGACGTCGTACCGCCGGTCGCCGTAGCGCAGCCGCGCGCGTTCGACGCCCTCGGGCAGGAACCCGGCGCGGGCGGCGACGCGGCAGGACGCGGGGTTGTCGGTGCGGTGGCCCAGCTCGAGCCGGAACAGCTCGAGCCGGAACAGGTCGAGCCGTCCGAGCGCGAGGTCGGCGGCGGTGGCGAGCGCCCGGGTGGCGAGGCCCTGGCCGCGGACCCCGGTGCTCAGCCAGTACGACAGCCAGGCGGTCCCGTGGTGGGGCTCGACCGACCCGATGCCGACGCTGCCCACGACGCGCCCGGCGACCTCGACCGCGAGGTGGTGGTCGCGCGGCCCCCAGGCGGCGAGGGCGCCGGCGACCTCCGCGCAGCCGTCGAGGTCCCGCAGCGCCGCGGGGGGCAGCTGGCGGTCCAGGTCGGGGGAGGTCCGGACGGCGGTGAGCAGGTCGGCGGCGTCGGCCGGGCGCCAGGGCCGCAGCAGTGCCGTCGTGAGGGCGGCGTCAGGGGAGCGGGGCGGGCCGGCGGTGCGGGGAGCGGGTGGCACGCCCCGACGGTAGGGGCTGCGCGACGGCGGTGCCGGGTCGGTCCACCGGACGGGTGAACACGAACCGCCGCTGCGCCCCGAACCCCACGAGGTAGACGGTGGCCTCGGTGAGCACCTTCGCGGCGAGCAGCCCGACGCCGAGGCCGGTGAGCGCGCGGAGCAGCACGTAGCCCGCCGCGAGCAGCACCGTCGCGAGCAGGGCGTACCGGGTCGCCGACCGGCCGAACGGGGGCCGGTCGCGCGCCCGGCCGAACACCACCCGCCGGTTGACGACGAAGTTCGCGGCGGCGCTGACCACCCGGGCGCCGACCACCGACCCCAGCAGCGACCCGGTGGCCGCGTGCAGGGCGAGCAGGGCGAGGGTGTCCACGGCGAACGCCGCCAGCGACGACAGCGCGTACAGCAGCAGCGGGGTCAGCACCCGGACCGAGTCGGCGAGGGGCCGGAAGTGCGACGAGGCGTTGTGGTCCAGGTAGATCGTCGCGATCTCGACCTCCTCGACCGGCAGGCCCTGCGCGGCGGCGCGCAGCAGCAGGTTCAGCTCGTACTCGAACCGCTCGCCTCGCACCGACCGCAGCCAGGGCAGCAGCGCGGCGGGGTAGCCGCGCAGGCCGGTCTGCGTGTCGCGCAGCCGCAGCCCGGTCGTCAGGTGGAACGCCCGGGCGGTGACCCGGTTGCCGAGCACCGACCGGGCCGGGACGTCGCCCCGGAACGACCGCCGGCCGAGCACGGTCGCCGGCCGGTCCGCCGGCTGGGCGTCGAGCGCCGCGGCGACCCGCAGCACGTCGGCCACGGAGTGCTGGCCGTCGCTGTCGGCGCAGACGACCGCCTCGCCGGGGTGCTGCCGCTGCACGTGGGCGAACCCGGTCTTGAGCGCGCAGCCCTTGCCCCGGTTGCCCGGGTGGGTGAGCACCGTGCAGCCGGGGCCGCGCAGCCGGTCGAGCAGCGGGCGGTACCCGGGCCCGCTGCCGTCGTCGACGACCACGACGTGCACGTCCGGGGCCGTGGCCCGCAGGTCACCGACCAGGCGCACGAGGCGCTCGTCGGGCTCGTAGGCGGGGATGAGCACGATCACCGCTCAGCCCGCCACGTAGAGGATGTCGGAGGTGGCGCGCTCGGCGCCCGCGCCCAGGGGGTCGTTGACGAGCTCCCCGTCGAAGTACAGGGTCGACGAGCCGCCGCCGTCGAGGTTGTACGCGGTGGTCGCGCCGAGCGACTGCATGATCTGCGCGAGCTCGGTGAGGTCGACGCCCGCGCTGTACCCCGGGGACCGGCCGTCGACGACGACGAACACGAGGTGGTTCGCGTCGACGACGCCGACGGCGGTGCGGGGCTGGTCGCCCTGGATGGAGTGGTTGCCGACGTTCGTGTCGACCTCGACGTCCTCGATCCCGTCGACCACCTCGCCGTCGGTGACGATCGCCGGCCCGAACGACAGCGTGTTCCACACCCCGGCCGCCACGAGCTCGTCGGCGGTCGTCGTGGTCTCGTCGTAGACCTCCACGGTGCCGTCCCGGTAGAACGCCAGGCCCTCGCGCGCCCCCTCGTCGCGGTAGACGACGCCGTTGCGGATCACGATGCCCGTGTCGCGGAACCCGTAGTAGTCGCCGTTGACCGCGAACACCGCGTCGTTGGCCTGGGCGATCGCGGACGTCGTCGCGGTGATGTTCGTGCCGAACTGGTTGTTCGCGAACGCCGACCGCAGGACGGTGGCGTCGGACAGCGTCACGTCGGCGACGTAGTACGTGACCTGGTCGTCCCCGCTGCCGGTCACGACCGTGGAGATGCTGATCGAGGCGTCGTCCGAGGTGGCGGTCGTGCCCGTGACGGTCGCGCTCGTCGTCCCGTCCGTGCCCGCGTCCGTGCCCGCGTCGGCGGTGCCGGACTGCGCGGCCTCGTACGCCTGCACGTCGGCGATCTCCACGTGGTCGACGACGAACCGGTCGAGCGCCCAGGCGGTCCCGCCGCCCAGGGCGAGCACGAGCACGAGGGCGGCGGACAGCACGGCGCGGCGGACGCGGCGCGGGGGCCGGTGGTCGCGCGGGCGCCGGGCGGGACGAGGCTGGGAGCGGGGTCGGCGGGTCATGCGGACGAGCGTCGGACGCGGCCCCAGGGCGCACCCGTGCACCGGCTGTGCGGTGGGTGTGAGGCGTCACACGCCCGCGCACACGGCGCCGGTGTTCCGTCGTGGGCACGAGGCCGGCGGACCAGCCGCGGGCCGACGCACGACGAGGTGGACGAGATGATGACAGTGATCGGCGGGGTCGACGCCGACCGCCTGCTCAAGGACTGGCACCGAGCCATGTGGGCGCTCGGGGACTACCCGGCGCTCGCCGCGGAGGTGATCGCCGGGCTCGGGCCGGCGCTGGTCGACGCCGTGGGCGTCCACCCCGGGGAGCACGTGCTCGACGTCGCCGCCGGGTCGGGGAACGCGGCGGTGCCCGCGGCGCTCGCGGGCGGTCGGGTGGTGGCCGCGGACCTGACGCCCGCGCTGCTCGAGGCGGGTCGCCGGGTCGCCGCGGACCGGGGGGTCGCGGTCGACTGGCAGGAGGCCGATGCGGAGGCGCTGCCGTTCGCGGACGGGGCGTTCGACGTGGTGATGTCGTGCGTCGGCGTGATGTTCGCGCCGCACCACGCGACGGCCGCGGCGGAGCTCGTCCGGGTCGCGCGGCCGGGCGGGCGCGTCGGGCTGCTGTCCTGGACACCGGGCGGGTTCATCGGGCAGATGTTCGCGACGATGAAGCCGTACGCGCCGCCGCCCCCGCCCGGGGTGCAGCCGCCGCCGCTGTGGGGCGACGAGGACCACGTGCGTGGGCTGCTCGGCGACGCCGTGACCGACGTGCGCGTGGAGCGGCGGACCCTGACCGTCGACGCGTTCGCGACGCCCGAGGCGTTCCGGGACTACTTCGCGTCCCACTACGGCCCGACGATCGCCGTCCGCGGGGCGGTGTCGGGGGAGCCGGAGCGGGCGGCCGCGCTCGACGCCGACCTGGTGGACCTGGCGCGGCGTGCCGACCGCGGGCCGGTCGGCGGGCCGACGGTGCTCGACTGGGAGTACCTGCTCGTGACGGCGCGGGTGGCGGGCGGGTCGACGGCTTGACGCACGGGACGGGCGGGCGGCAGTGTGAGGTGGGTCACACGTCGCCCGTCCGTCCAGCCCTGAGTCGCCCTGGAGGTCGTCATGCCCACCCGACTGAACCCGTACCTCGGCTTCCGGGACGACGCCCGGCAGGCGATGGAGTTCTACCGCTCGGTGTTCGGTGGCGAGCTGACCCTGAGCACGTTCGGCGAGCTGCAGGCGAGCGACGACCCGGCGGAGCGGGACAAGATCATGCACGCGCAGCTCGAGACGCCCGGCGGTCTGGTCCTGATGGCCGCCGACACCCCGAACCGGATGCCCTACACGCCGGGCGACAACTTCTCGGTCTCGCTCAGCGGCGGCCCGGACTCGGACGCGGAGCTGCGCGGCTACTGGGCGGGGCTGGTCGAGGGCGGCACCGTCGTCGAGGACCTCGCGGTCGCGCCCTGGGGTGACGCGTTCGGCATGGTCAAGGACCGGTTCGGCACCCTGTGGCTCGTCAACATCGCCGGAGCCGCGGCCTGAGCCGACGGGCCGGGCCGGGGCGGGCGCCCGCCAGGACGGTGACCGCGCCGTGGCCGCCGGGATCACGCTGCTCGGACCTCCCGCGGTGCGGGGGGCCGGGGACGCGCCCGGGGTCGGCGGCGTACCCGGTCCGCGGGGCACCAAGGCGTGGCTGCTGCTCGCCTACCTGGTGCTCGCCGAGCGGCCGGTGCCGCGCGCCCGGCTCGCGCGGCTGCTGGTCGACGACGCCGACGACCCCGGTGCCGCGCTGCGCTGGAACCTCTCGCAGCTCCGCCGGACGCTCGCGGGCGTGGCGGACGTGGGCGGGGACCCGGTGGCCCTGGACCTGCGGCCCGGGGCCGTCGTCGACGTCCGCGTGCTCGCGGACGGGCCGGTGGACCGGGCGCTCGCGCTGCCCGGGTTCGGGGGCGCCCTGCTGGAGGGGGTGGTGCCGCGCGGGAGCGCCGCGCTCGAGCTGTGGCTGGCGGGGGAGCGCGAGCGCGTCGCCGGTCTGACGGCGGGCGTCCTGCACGAGGTCGCCCACGCGCGCCTCGCCCGCGGGGACGCCGCCGGTGCCGTGGCGCTGGCCGCCCGCCTGGTCGAGGCCGAGCCGCTCGCCGAACGCGGGCACGAGCTGTGGGTCCGGGCGCTGCTGGCCTCGGGCGACCGGGCCGGTGCCGAGCGGCGCGCGGCCCGCAGCGCGGCGCTGCTGCGGCGCGAGCTCGGGGTCGAGCCCTCGCCCGGCCTGACCGCGGCGCTGGGACCCGCGCCCGCGCCCGCGCCGTCGCCCGCGGCGGTGGACGCCGCGGTCGAGGGCGGCGACGGCGCGGCGACGGCGGGGGCGTACGAGCGGGCGATCGAGCTGCTCCGCGCGGCGCTCGCCGGGGCGCGGGCGCTGAACGACCCGGCGCGCGTCGCCCGGGCGTCCGGTGCGCTCGGGCGGGTGCTGGTGCACGGGGTGCGGGGCAGCGACGAGGAGGCGGTGGCGGTGCTGCACGGCGCGCTGCTGGCCGCCCGTCGCGCCGACGACCCGCGGGTCGCCGCGCGCGCCGCCCTGGAGCTCGGGCACGTCGAGCCTGCTGCGCGGTCGGTACCCGCGGGCGGCGTCCTGGTTCGACCGCGCGCTGCGGCTCGACGGAGCCGACCCGCGGCTGCGCGCCTGGGTGGGGGTGTTCGCGGGGATGGCGCTGAGCGACCGCGCGGAGTACCCGGCGGCCGCCACGACGCTCGGTACGGCGGTCGACGACGCCCGGGCGGCCCGGGACCCGCGGGCCGAGGCGTACGCGCTGACGGCGCTCGGCCGGGGTCACGTGCTGCTCGACGAGCGCGACGAGGCGCGCCGCCGGCTCGATGAGGCGTGCGAGGTGGCGCAGGAGGCGGGCGCCACGTCGTTCCTGCCGTTCCCGCGCGCCCTGCGGGCCGAGGTGCTGCTGCGCGACGGCGACCTCGACGGCGCCGGCGCGGGGCTCGAGGGTGCGTACGCGCTCGCCTGCCAGGTCGGCGACCCGTGCTGGGAGGCCTACGCGCTGCGGGGTCGGGGGCTGCTCGCCGCGGCGCGGGGTGACGGCGCGACCGCGCTGGCGCTGCTCGCCGAGGCGCCCGCGGCGTGCCGTCGGCAGCGCGACGCCCACGACTGGGTGCAGGGGCACGCGCTCGACGCCCTGTGCGGGTACGCCGTCCCGCACGGCGTGCCGGGCGCGCCCGGCTGGGTCGACGAGCTGGAGGCGTTCGCGGCCCGGCGGGGGATGACCGAGCTCGTCGCGCGGGCGGCCCTGCACCGGGCCGCGCTCGGGCAGCCGGGCGCCGCCGAGCACGCCGCGGCGCTGGTCGCCGGGGTGGCGAACCCGTGGCTCGCGCGCACCGCGGCGGGGGTGGCGGTGCGGGCGGTGCCGCGGGCGTGAGGCGCGGGCGGTGTCGCGGGGCGGAGCCGAGTCGCGCAGCGGTGCCGCAGGATCCGCCCCGCGCGACGAGCGGCCGCCGAGCCCTCCACAGGGCGTCCGGGTGCGCGTCGTCCCCAGGTGAGGGCGTCGTGGGTCCGCGGAGCCCTGCACGCGTCCGTAGCGTCGCCACCTCGGAAGAGGGGAGTGCGATGCGTGACAGGGTGCGTTACATTTTCTGGAGGCGGTCGAGCTGATCTGGTCCGAGGAGTTCGAGGACCACATCGCGCGGCACGCCGTCACGCCGGAGGAGGTGCACCAGGTGGTCGCCGAACGCTACGCGCGCGTGCGGGGGCGTGCCGGGGTGAGCCTGGTGTACGGCCGGACCCGCGGGGGCCGCCCGCTCCTGGTCGTCCTGGCGCCCACCGAGGCCGGCGCGGCGACGGTCGTGACCGCCCGGGACCTGACACCGGCCGAGCGTCGGTCGGTGCGACGAAAGGGGTCGCGATGACCGAGGACGTGGACAGCCTGCGGGACTACTACGACACCACCGACACCAGCGAGGCGCTCGAGGCGGCGCAGGTCGTGGAGCCCGGCGGGGGCGCCACGATGGTCGGCATCACGATCCGGCTGCCCGTCGCGACGCTGGACGCGGCCCGTGCCCTCGCCCGGGACGACGGCGTGAAGGTCACCGCGCTGCTGCGGGCCTGGGTGGAGCAGCAGGTCGCCGAGCGCGTCGACGACACCTCCGTGATCCCGGTCGCTGAGCTGCGACGGCTGATCGCGCGCGCGTCCCGGGAGTCGCGCGGCGGCTGAGCCGCGGGCGGCTGCCGACCATATCGACCCGCGCCCGGCCCGCACCTCCGGCCCGCTCGTCCGGCCCGCACGTCCGGCCCGCTCGTCCGGCTCACGCGCTCCGCGCGCCCCTCGGCTCACACCCCCGGCGCGCAGGGCCCGCGTCCGAGCTCGGCGAGCCCGGTGAGGTCGCCCGCCTGGAACGTCGCGACCCCGGTGGTGGGGTTCATCATCTGGGTGGGGTCGTCGACGTGGTCGAGGCCGACGACGTGGGCGAGCTCGTGCCGGAGGACGGCGAGGTAGGCGGCCGGGTCGTGGTCGGCGTGGAGCAGCTCGGGGTCGAGGTACACGGTGCCGGAGACGAAGTGCTGCCTTCCGGACCGGCTGCTCGCGCCGTTGACCTGGGCGATGCCCGCGACCGTGCCGGCCAGCTCTGGCACGTCGGTCGGGTTCCCGAAGCCCACCAGCACCGGCGCCCACCGGTCGCCGTAGAGCTCGGGCTGGAACATCGGCCGCTCGAGCCCGGTGGGCTCGTCGACCTCGCCGTCCACCGTGAACGTCAGTCCGGTCGCGGCTGCGACCTCCGCCACCGCGGCGGCCACGTCGGCCTCGAAGTCCACGGGCGCGGCCGTCGTGTCGACCACCACGTGCACCGGGCGGCAGGGCGACCAGGTGACCGGGACCTGGGCGCCGTCGACGTCCTGCATCTCCTGGAACGCGTACGACGGGTCCGGCGCGGTGACGTCGACCGCCGGCGCGATCCGCTCGTCCGACTCCTCGTACCCGGGTCGGGGGCGCTGCGCGACGAGGCGGGCCGCAGCTCCGGGAACGCCCACGACGGGCCCACGACGCCGCGCTCGGCGAGCCAGTCCACGGCGACGAGCGAGGCCAGCACCCCGATCACCAGGCACAGCACGGCGGCGGTGAGCGAGGGACGACGTCGGCGGCGGGTCACACCGACTCATCGGCGCGACCCCCCGCCCGGTTGAGGCTCCGGGGCGGAGGTCCCCCGGCTGCGTCAGTCCTCCGGCTGCCTCAGTCCTCCAGCTCGTCCAGCAGGCCGCCGCCGACCCAGTCGTCGATCGCGGCCTCGTCGGCGGCGGTCAGCTCCATGCGGGCACCGCGGCACAGGCCCACGACGTTGTCCGCCCACGCCTCGGCGATGTCCTCGGCGGTGACGGTGCTGTCCAGCTCCAGGCCGGAGTAGAGCACCCCGGACAGGACGAAGTTCACCGTCGAGCGACCGACGGCCGCGCCGGCCTCCTGGCACTTGTCCCGGACGCGGCGGGCCGTGGCGGCGCGCTCGAACGGGTGCGCGCGGACGTCCTCGGCGAGGGTGGTCAGCAGCACCCGGTAGTTGTCCTGGCTGAGGCCGGGGGTGTCGGTGACGGCGATGACCTGGCGCTGCAGGGCCGTCGGGTCGGTGCCCTCGGACGCGGCGCCGGGCAGGTCGGCCTCGCCGAACCGCTTGGGGTCCCACACGTAGCCGGGGACGGCCGGGCGGCGACGCCGAGCTCGGGCACGGCCTGCGCGAGCCACGGCAGGAACCCGCCGGTGCCGTTCCAGCGCGAGCCGGGCAGCGAGGGGTCGGCCTTCTGGGCGGCCTGCGCGACGGCGCCGGTGGGCACGGGGCGGTCGGCGGACCGCACCCGCTGCAGCACCGCGCGCCGGGCGGCGAGCGAGCCGGCGGCGGGCGCGGCGGCCTGAGCCTCCTTGCGGCCCCCGCGCGCGGCGGGCTCGGTCGTCGACGCGGCTGCGGTCGCGCCCGGGCCCGTCGGGGCGCCGGTGCCGGTCGCCTGCTCGGTGGCCGGCGCGTTCCGGTCGGTCGCGGCGACGGCGGCGGTCGGCGTGGCGGCGTGGTCGGTGTCGTCCGCGCCGTCGCCGTGGTCGACGGTGACCAGCTCGGCGAGGTCGTCGGCGGTGATGACGGTGTCGGCGACGGCCCGGTAGGCGCTGGCCGCGGGGCTCGCGGTGATGATGGTGACCCGGCGGTCGGCGGCGCGGCACCGCTGCACGAGCGGCGTGAAGTCGGCGTCGGCGGACACGATGACGAACTCGTCGTACCGGGTGTCGGCGTCGAGCGCGTCGACCGCGTCGAGCACCAGGTTGATGTCGGCGCTGCTCTTGCCCTGCTGGGTCAGCGACGGGCAGTCGACGACCTGGAAGCCGGCGCGCGTGAAGTTCGGCCGGTAGCGGGAGAACACCGACGGGTTGAGGTAGCAGGCCCGCACGAGGAACCGGCGGTTGAAGTCGCCGTCGGCGTCGGTGCCGTTCTCCAGCTCCGCGAGCCAGTGCCCGGGGTCGGACGCGAACGCCTCCGCGGCGTCCGGGTCGAGCCGGCGCAGGCCGATGTAGACGTTGTCGAAGTCGACGAACATCGCGGCACGCAGGCGGCGCGGGGAGTCGAGGCGGTCGGTTTCCAGGGCGGACGTCACGGCCCCATCCTGCCCCCTCGCGCGGTCGACCTCCTGCCGGACGCCCCCGGACGGCCCTCGTACACTGGCCCGGTGCCGAGCAGGAGCCGGGCGGTGACCCGTGGACGTCCGTGACCTCCTCACCACCCCGGGCCTGGGGCTGAGCGTGGTCGCGGCCGAGCGGGACGCCCTCGACCGTCCGGTGACCGCCGCCTACATCACCGACCTGCCGGACCCGTCGCGGTTCCTGTCGACGGGCGACGTGGTGCTGACGTCCGGCCTGTGGCTGGACCGCCCGGACGGCGCGGAGACGTTCCTCGGAGCGCTGGCGCGGCAGGACGTCGCCGCCCTGATCGTCGGGCTGATCGAGATCGGCGTGATCCCGGACGAGGTGATCGCGCTCTGCCGGGCGCGCGGCCTGACGCTGCTGACGGTGTCCCCGGGGGTGTCGTTCCGGCAGATCGCGGACGAGATCGCGGCCCGGCAGCCGGGGTCGGCCGCGGGGCTCGCGACCCGGACGATGCGGTTCAGCCGCCGGATCGCGGACACGGTGTCGCGCGGCGGCGGCGTGGCGGGCTGCTGGCGCAGTTCTCCGCGGAGTTCTCGATCGGCTGCTGGGTGATCGACGAGACCGGGATGCTGCTCGCGTCGGTCGGCGCCGCGCCGGACCGCGCGCAGGTCGCCGAGCAGTGGAACGCCGTCATCGCCCGGGAGCACGACAAGCGCGTCATCGTGCCCGGCGGCCGCGGCGGGGCCGACCAGGGCCCGGTGACGATCACCCGCACCGGGGCGCGCGACCGGTCGGGGTTCTTCGGGTGCTGGGGCGACCACCGGTCGTTCTCCGACGAGGTCGCGCTCGCGATGGACGCGCTGGTCGGGGCGCTGCGGGTGGAGATGGAGCTCGCCGGACGCTGGCGGGAGACCCGCGACGCGCAGGTGGCGGGGCTCATCACGTCGATCCGCGACCAGGAGGCCTCACCGGGGGCGATCTCCGCGCGGATGCGCCTGGAGGGGCTGGGGCCGCAGGACGAGACGACGATCGTCGCCGCGCAGGTCGACGACCCCCGGTTCCCGCAGGCGGCGGTGCTGGAGATGCTGCAGCGGACCCTGTCGGCCCGCGGGCACCGGGTGATGGGCTGCCGGTCGCAGGAGCTGGTGGTGCTGCTGGTCAACGGCCCCGGCGACGACGACCGGCCGCTCGCCGAGCACCTCGCGGAGGAGTACCACCTGCTGCTCGCGGGCCGGCAGCTGCGGGTCGGGATGAGCGACCCGGTCAGCGGGGTCAGCCGGCTGAACTCCGCGATCGCGACCGCCGTCGAGCGGGTGCAGAACGCGTCCGGCACCGAGCCCGTGGTGGTGTCGACGTCGCTGCACGTGCAGACGCACCGGGCGCTGCTGCGGATGCTGGGGGAGAGCACCCGCGCCGGGTACGCGCGCGAGGTCCTCGCGCCGCTGCTGTCCTACGACGAGCGGCACAACGCCGACCTGGTGGGGACGCTGCGCGCGTTCCTCGACGGCGGCGGGGCGTGGCAGGAGACGGCCCGGCAGCTGCACCTGCACACGAACACGCTGCGCTACCGGATCGCGCGCATCGAGGAGCTGACCAACCGCGACATGAGCACGATGTCCGACCGGGTGGACATGTTCCTGGCGATGACCTGCCTGGACGAGTCCGGCGACTGACGACCGCGCCCGCTCGCCCGCTCGCCGGATCGCCCGCTCGCCGGATCGCCCGCTCGCCGGATCGCCCGCTCGCCGGATCGCCGAGATAGGACCGCGTCGCCGAGCAAGGGCCTTGGGACGCCCCGTCTCGGCGCGGAGGTCCTATCTCGGTGTCGAATCCGGCGTCGGAGTAGGTCAGGCGAACCGCATCGTCGGGATGCCGAAGGCCCGCGGGTCCGGCACCCGCAGGAGCGCGGGCGCGACGACCTCCTCGACCAGGATCTCCACCGTGTAGTGCGCCTCGGCCCCGAGCAGGTGGCCGGCGAACGCCGCCGCGGCCGCGTTCTTGACCCCCACCGCGAGGTGCAGGTGCGGGGTGGCGGCGCCGGCGTCGGCGTCCCAGAGGATCGTGCCGCTGCCGATGCCCTCGGTGTAGGTCACCGTGACCTCCTGCGGCAGGGGCGGCTCCTGGTCGGCGACGGGCTGGTCCGCGGCGATGAACCGCGCGGTGCGGAACGCGCCGGAGAACACCGGGACGAACCCCTGCCGGATGCCGTGCTCGGCGCAGGCCCGGGCCAGCGAGCCCAGCACCTCGTCGCCGGGCTCCAGGACGATCGCGACGCGGCGGCCCGTGGTGACCTCGCTGCTCTGCACGTCAGAGCGCCCCGGCCGGGTCGAGGGCGAGCGCGGGCACGGCGGCGCCGACCGCCTCGGCGTACGCGCGGATCTCGGCGAGCAGCGCGGCCTTGCCGGCGTCGGGCAGGAACGACGACACCACCGCGTTCGCGGCGAGCACGCCGACCTGGTCCTCGGTGACGGTCCCGGCGGCGAGCAGCGCGCGCACGGCGTCGTCGAGGTAGCCGCCGAAGTACGCCGGGTCGTCGGAGTGCACCGACGCGCGCAGGCCCTCGTCGAGCATGACGGCGATCGGGTGGTCCGCGAGGTCGGGGCCGGCGGTGCGCAGCGCGACGTTGGACAGCGGGCACACGGTCAGCGGGGTGCGGGTCTCGCGCAGGTGCGCGACCAGCTCGACGTCCTCCAGCGCGCGGTTGCCGTGGTCGATCCGCTCGGCGCCGAGCACGTCCAGGGCCTCCCAGACGTAGTCCGGCCCGCCCTCCTCACCGGCGTGGGCGACGCGGCGCAGGCCCTCGGCGGCGGCGCGCTCGTAGACGTCGCGGAACAGCGCGGGCGGGAACCCCACCTCGCTGGAGTCCAGGCCGACGCCGAGCAGCAGCGCGCGGTGCGGGAGCACGGACTCGAGGGTCGCCATCGCCGCCTCGGGCCCGAGGTGCCGCAGGAAGCAGACGATCAGCCCGCCGGACATGCCGTGCGCCGCGCGGGCGTCGGCGAGCGCCGCGGACAGGCCGAGCAGCACGTCCTCGACCGGGACCCCGCGGGCGGTGTGCGACTGCGGGTCGACGAACACCTCGGCGTGCCGGACGCCGGCCGCCGCGGCGCGCGCGAGGTAGCGGGCGCCGAGGTCGTGGAAGTCCTGCCGGGTGCGCAGCACGTCGAGGTTCGCGTAGTAGACGTCGAGGAAGTCCTGCAGGTCCCGGAACGGGGCGCCACGGCCCGCGCCGGCCGGGACGGGGACGCCGTTGCGCTCGGCGAGCACGCGGATCAGGTCGGCGTCCAACGTGCCCTCGATGTGCACGTGCAGTTCAGCCGTCGGCCACACGTCTCGCTCCTGGTCCCTCGGTGGTCGTCGCGGGTCCGTCACAGGAGGTCCCCACGCTCGTCCCGGAAGCCAACCACAGGGCGCTGGCCTGCTGCCTCGTGCGATCCACCAACGACGCGCGGCCGCCGCGGGGGTGCCGCCTGGGCGATCCGCCGGGGCCGCGCGGGACCGCCGTCGTCGTGTGACGAACGCGTGACACGACGGTGCGGTCGCACAACGGACCGCACGGCCGGGGGCGGGGGAGTTCGGAGGATCCCACATGGCGACGACGACGCGCGGGCCTGTGTGATGGAGGTCGTCGCCGGCCAGCACCGGCGCGCAGCTGCCCCCAGGCACCGCGGCCACCCGAGGACCGGGTGGCCGCACGACGTGATCGAGGTTGACGTGACCCGCACCATCACGACCCCGCGCCGCCCGCGCCGCACCGCCGGCCTGGTCGCCGCGGTCGCCGCCGCCGGCCTGCTGCTGTCGGCCTGCTCGGGCTCCGACGACGACGCGGCCGCGGACGGCGCGAGCCCCGGCGTCGAGTCGTTCGACGCGGTCAGCGTGCAGCTGTCCTGGCTGAAGAACCAGCAGTTCGCGGGCGAGTACGTGGCCGTCGAGGACGACCTCTACACGGACGCCGGCTTCCCGGAGGTCACGCTGACCGCGGGCGGCTCGTCGGCCACCAGCGCCGAGGCCGCCGTCGCGACCGGCCAGGCGTTCGTGGGCCTGTCCTCGCCGCTGATCACCGCGCCCGCGATCCAGGGGGGCGCGGAGCTGAAGATCGTCGGGGCGACCTACCAGCGCAACCCGTTCGCGCTGGTGTCCGCGGACTCCGCGCCGATCACCGGGCCGGACGACCTGCCCGGCACGACCATCGCGGTCTCCGACTCGAACACGCTGGTGTGGAACGCGTTCCTCGCGGCGAACGACCTGGACGACACCGACGTCACCACGGTGCCGCTGTCCGACACGTCGATGCTCACCACCGGCCAGGTCGACGGGTTCATCGGCTACACCACCACCGGCGCCGCGGCCCTGGAGAACGCCGGGTTCGCGGCCACCGAGTTCCTGCTGGCCGACGAGGGCCTGCCGATGGTCGGCGAGGTGCTCGTCACCTCGCAGGAGGCCATCGACGACAAGCCCGAGCAGGTCAAGGCGTTCCTGCTCGCGACGGTCCGGGGCTGGCAGGGTGCGCTTGCCGACCCCGCCCGCGCCGTGGACCTGACGGTCAACACCTACGGCAAGGAGCAGCAGTACGACGCCGACGCGGTGACGCTGTCGTTCGACCGCCAGGCCACCCTGATCGAGACGGACGAGACCGCCGCGAACGGCATCCTCACCGTCTCCGACGAGCTGCAGCAGGGCACGATCGAGTCGCTGGCGTTCGCCGGTGTCGACATCGACGCCGCCGACCTGTTCGACCTCTCCCTCCTCGACGAGGTGTACGCCGAGAACCCGGACCTGCTCCCGTGACGTCCCCCGGGCCCGGCATCGAGATCACCGGTCTGCACAAGGAGTTCCGGTCCGGCCGCCGCACGGTGACCGCGCTCGAGGACGTCAGCCTGACCACCCCGCAGGGCTCGTTCCTGTCGCTGCTCGGCCCGTCCGGCTGCGGCAAGTCCACCATCCTGCGGATCCTCGCCGGGCTCGAGACGCCGTCGGCGGGCACGGTCGCGGTCAACGGCACTCCCGTCGCCGCGGGGAAGCGCGCCGAGGGGATGGGCATCGCGTTCCAGGACCCCGCGCTGCTGCCGTGGCGCTCGGTCCGGACGAACATCCGGCTGCCGCTGGAGATCCAGGGCCGCGCGGACGACGGCATCGTCGACGAGCTCGATCGAGCTGGTCGGCCTCACCGGGTTCGAGCGGTCGCGCCCCGCGCACCTGTCCGGCGGCATGCGCCAGCGTGCGTCGATCGCCCGGGCGCTCGCGGTCCGGCCCGACTTCCTGCTGCTGGACGAGCCGTTCGGCGCGCTGGACGACATGACCCGGCAGCGCCTGAACTTCGAGCTGCAGCGGATCTGGACCGAGCGGTCCGCGACCACGCTGATGGTCACGCACGGCATCGCCGAGGCGGCGTTGCTGTCGGACGTCGTCGCGGTGATGTCGGCGCGACCGGGGCGGATCGTCGAGGTCGTCGAGATCCCGTTCGAGCGCCCGCGCACGCCCGAGATGATGCGCACGAAGGAGTTCCACGAGGTCGTCGACCACCTGTCGGGGCTGCTGTTCGCGCCGGCCACGGGGACGCCGTGACGGCGGTGCGCGGCGCGCTCGCCCGGCCGTGGGTCGGCGGCACGGTCGGCATCGTGCTGCTGCTCACGCTCTGGTGGGCGATGACCGCCGGGCTGGAGAACAGCACCTCGTTCCCGTCGCCCGTGGACGTCGCCCGGTCCGCGGTGCAGGACGGCTGGTCGTACTACGGCCCGAACGTCACCCCGACCCTGACCCGCGCGGCGCAGGGCTACCTCTGGGGCAACCTCGCGGGCCTGGCGCTCGCCGCGGTCGTCCTGGTGGTGCCGCGGCTCGAGGACGTCGTCACCCAGCTCGGGGTCATCAGCTCGTGCCTGCCCGTCACCGCGATCGGCCCGATCGTCATGGTGATCTTCGGCGGCCGCGCCTCGGCGATCTTCCTGGGCGCCCTGCTCGTCTTCTTCACCACGCTGGTCGGCGCCATCCTCGGGATGCGCTCCGCCAGCCGCAGCTCGCTGGACCTCGTGGCCGCGTACGGCGGCGGCCGGTGGACCCGGATCCGCAAGGTCCAGCTCATGTCGGCGCTGCCGGCGATCGTCACCGCCCTGCAGGTGGCGGTCCCGGCAGCGCTGCTCGGCGCCGTCGTCGGGGAGTACCTCGGCGGCATCGACGCGGGGATCGGCGTGGCGCTGAACGCCGCGCAGCGCCAGATCCAGCCCGACCGCGTCTGGGCGATGAGCATCCTGGCCGGGCTGATCTCGCTCGGCGGCTACGCGCTCGTCGGGCTGGTCGGGCGGGTCCTCACCCCCTGGGCGACGGAGCGGCGCGCATGACCGGCGGCACCGGGGCGTTCGTCGCCCGCCGGGTCGGCACCCTGGCCCTCGCGGTCGTCGTCGCGATCGGCGTGTGGATCGCGGTGCTCGAGGTGTTCGACGTCAGCGAGCTGATCGGCAAGCGGCCCTGGCAGGTGCTCGACTACGTCGTCACCGCCGACGGGGCCGCGGAGCACCGCGCCACGATCGCCGCGGACCTCGCCGTCACCGTCCGCGACGCCGGCACCGGCTACCTCGTCGGCCTCGCCGCGGCGTTCGCGCTCGCGGTGGTGTTCGCCGTGTCGCCGGTGCTGGAGCGGATCGTCATGCCGACCGCGATGGTGCTGCGGTCGATCCCGCTGGTGGTCCTGACGCCGCTCATCACGCTGATCTTCGGCATCGGGCAGGCCGGGGTCACGGCGATCGTCCTGCTCGTGGTGTTCCTGCCCGCGCTCGCGAACATCCTGTACGGGCTGCGCAGCGTGTCCGCCGAGCACCGCGACCTGGTTCTCGCGTACGGCGGGTCGTCGTGGACGGTGCTGCGCAAGGTCGCCCTCCCCGCGGCGGTGCCGTCGACGCTGGCGTCCGCACGGATCGCGGTCCCGTCGGCGGTGACCGGCGCGATGATCGCGGAGTGGCTGTCCACCGGCCGGGGTCTCGGCGGCGCCATCTCGCGGGCCGCCGGGTCGTTCGGCTACGACGCCATGTGGGCCTCGGCGATCACCGTCGCGGCGGTCACGATGGCGGTCTACGCCGTGGTGAGCGTCGTCGACACCCTGGTGCAGGAGCGGATGGGCCGGCTGTCGTGAGCGCCCTCGTCCTGCGCGCCGGGACCGTGGTCGACGGCACCGGCGCGGCACCGGTCGTCGCGGACGTCGTGGTCGTCGGCGACCGGGTGCTGGCCGTCGGGCCGGACCTGGCCGTCCCCGCCGGTGCGCGCGTCCTCGACGTCGCCGGGCTGGTGGTCGCGCCCGGGTTCGTCGACCTGCACACCCACTCCGACGTCGTGCCGTTCATGGCCGCCGCGCAGCCGTTCAAGGTGCTGCAGGGCGTCACCACCGAGGTGGTCGGCAACTGCGGGAACTCCGCGGCGCCGCTCGTGGACGACCGCGCCGTCGAGCTGCACCGGCCGATCTCGAGCACCGTCGCCGCCGGGGTGCGGTCCTGGCCGCGCACGTTCGCGGAGTACCTGGACGCGGTCGAGGCGCACGGGCCGACCACGCACGTCGCGTCGCTGGTCGGGCACCACACCCTGCGGATCAGCGCGAACGGCATGGCCGAGGACCTGGCGCCCGGCGCGTTGGACCGGATGGTCGAGCTCGCGGACGCCGCGTTCGCCGAGGGGGCGTTCGGGCTGTCCACGGGCCTGATCTACGCCCCGGGCGTCTACGCCGACGCCGCGGAGGTCACCGCGCTGGCCGCGGTCGCCGCCCGGTGGGGCCGGCCGTACGCCACGCACATGCGCGACGAGGGCGACGGCCTCGCGGACTCCCTGGCGGAGACCCTCGACGTCGCGCGCCGCACCGGCGTGCGGGTGCAGGTCTCGCACTGCAAGGCCGCGGGCCGGCGCAACCACGGCCGCGCGGGCGAGCTGCTCGCCACCCTGCACGCCGCCCGCGCGGCGGGGGTCGACGTGCACGGCGACGCCTACCCGTACACGACCGGCGAGAGCTTCCCTGACGGCGTTGCTGCCCGCGCAGGCGCAGGTCGGGGGCCGCGACGAGCTCGTCCGCCGGCTGTCCGACCCCGCGGGCCGCGCGGCGCTCGCGGCCCGGTCGGCCGCCGGCGGACCGGGCTCGGGGTCGTGGACCCAGACCACCCCGGACGGCGTGCTGCTGAGCATGCACGCCGACGCGGGCCTGCTGGGGCGCAGCGTCGCCGACGTCGCCGCGGAGCGCGGGCTGGACCCCTGGGACGCCCTGTGCGACCTCGTGCTGGCCGACCCGGGGGCGATGATGGTCTACGAGCTGATGGCCGAGGCCGACGTCCGCACGATCCTGGCGGACCCGCTGATCGCGATCGGCTCCGACAACTCCGTGCCCGTGGGCAACGCGCACCAGCGCGGCTGGGGCTGCTTCCCGACCGTGCTCGGGCGCTACGTGCGCGAGCTCGGCGTCCTCGACCTCCCGGAGGCGATCCGCAAGATGACCTCGCTGCCCGCCGACCTGATCGGCCTGACCGGGCGCGGTCGGCTCGTCCCGGGAGCGGTCGCCGACGTGGTCGTGCTCGACCCCGCGACCGTCGGGCACGCCGGGACGCCGCAGGCCCCGTGGGTCCGGCCGACGGGCGTGCGCTGGACCGTGCTCGCGGGCGTGGTCGTCGTCGACGACGGGGAGTTCACCGGGGTGCGTGCCGGGCGCGTGCTGCGGGCCGGGGCCGCCGCGTGACCGGGCGGCACGCCGCCGGGGCGGGCGCGGGGGAGGGCACCGGAGCCAACGCGAGGACCACCGGCGCGGTCGCCGACCTCGAGCTGCCCGTGATGCTGCTGCACGACGACGCGCTCGACCACAACGTCCGCCGGATGGCCGACTGGTGCCGCACGGCCGGGGTCGCGCTCGCACCGCACGCCAAGACGCACATGTCCCGCGACCTGGTCCGCCGCCAGGCCGCCGCCGGTGCGTGGGGGTTCACCGCCGCCACCACCGCGCAGGTGCGGCGGCTCGCCGACTGGGGCGTCGGCCGGGTGCTGCACGCGAACGTGCTGGTCGACCGCGCGGCGATCGCCTGGGTGGCGACCCACCTGC
Organism: Cellulomonas sp. KU4C; assembly: GCF_056868065.1. Taxonomy (NCBI): domain Bacteria; kingdom Bacillati; phylum Actinomycetota; class Actinomycetes; order Micrococcales; family Cellulomonadaceae; genus Cellulomonas; species Cellulomonas sp. KU4C. The sequence goes on from NZ_CP200322.1 coordinate 2,296,622, forward strand.
TCGCCGCGGGCTCCGCCACCGAGTACCTCTGCTACGTCGACTCCGACGCCGGGCTGGACCTGCTGCTCGCCGAGCTCGCGGTCCACCGACCCGCCCGGCCGCTGCCGCTGCTCGTCGAGCTCGGGTTCCCCGGGGGGCGTACGGGGCTGCGCGACGACGTCGCGGCGCTGGCGCTGGCCCGGCGGGTCGCGGCCGCGGAGCACGTGCGCCTGGCGGGGGTCGCCGCGTTCGAGGGCCTGGTGCCCGCGGGCGCGGCGGGCTCGTCGCCCGCGGGCGGCGACCCGTCCGCGCCCGACGGAGCCGTCGCCCTGCTGGCCCGCGTGCGGGGGCTGCTGACCGCGCTGTCCCACGAGGGGCTGGTGGCCGGCGTCCCGGTGGTCAGCGCCGGCGGGTCCTCGTACCCGGACCTCGTGGTGCGCGAGCTCGGCCCCGCGCTGTGGGACTTCCCCGTGACCACGGTCCTGCGGTCCGGCTGCTACGTGACGCACGACCACGGCGTCTACCGCCGCACGTCGCCGCTGGGGGAGGAGCGCGGCGACGCGAGCCTGCGCCCGGCGTTCGAGCTGCGCGCGTCCGTGCTGTCCGCCCCCGAGGACGGCCGGGTCGTCGTCGGGTTCGGCCGCCGCGAGGTGCCGACCGACGACCGGCTCCCCGTCGTGCTGGGCGGGGTCGACCCCGGCCTCGACGTCCGCGGCTGGGCGGTCACCGGGGTCAACGACCACCACGCCTTCCTGGCCGTCCCGCCCGGCGTCCGCCCGGCGCCCGGGACGGCGCTGCGGTTCGGCATCAGCCACCCGTGCGGGGCGTTCGACCGGTGGCGGCACATCCCGCTGGTCGACGGCGAGCGCGTGGTCGGCGAGATCACGCCTCGGCTCTGACCCGCCCGCGCACCCCCGACCCGGCCCGCGCACCCGCCCGCGCACCCACCCGCCCCGACGCGAAGGACCCCCGATGACCGGCACCGCACCCGAGCAGACCCTCGACGGCATCGCCCTGTGGGACGGCGAGCGCGAGGTCGGCCCCGCGCGGCTGACGTGGTCCGGCGACCGCGTGCTCGCCGTCGAGGAGGCCTCCGAGCGGCACCCGGGTCTGAGCGTCGTCCCGGGGCTGGTCGACACCCACGTGCACCTGGGGTACCCGGCGGGGGAGCCGGCGAAGGACGCCTCCGCCTGGCCGATCCTCACCCCGCCCGAGGAGCGGTCGCTGCACGTCGCCGCGAACGCGCTGCGCTGCGCCCGCGGCGGTGTCACCACGCTGCGCGACCTCGCCGCCGACTCCGTCCAGCTGGCCGTGGGCCGGGCGTTCGAGGCCGGCGTCCTGGTCGGGCCGCGGCTGCTGTCGCACGGCCAGGTCGGCATGACCGCGGGGCACGGCGACCTGTTCGTCCCCCCGCACTACCCGCACCGCCCCGCCACCGCCGACAGCCCCGACGAGTGCCGCAGGCTCGTGCGGGTCTGGGCGCGCACCGGCGCCTCGGGCGTGAAGATCTACACCTCCGGCGGGGTGCTCTCGATGGGCGACAAGGTCGGCTGGCGCAACCAGACCCGCGAGGAGATCCGCACCACCGTCGACGAGGCGCACGCCCTCGGCATGCTGGTCGCCGCGCACACGCACACCGCCGAGGGGCTGGACATCGCGCTGGAGGAGGGCGTCGACTCGATCGAGCACGGCACCGCGATCCTCGAGCGGCACCACGCCACGCTCGTCGAGCGGAACCTGCCGGTCGCGCCGACCCTGCTGATCAACGACATCATCGCCGAGGGCCGCCGACCCGTGTCCGCCGAGGCGCAGGCCAAGGCCCGGGACGTCGTGGCGCTGCGGGACGCCGGGTTCGCGCGGGCCGCGGAGGCCGGGGTGCGGTTCGTGCTCGGCACCGACGCGTCGGGGCAGTTCGTCGCGTTCGGCGACCAGATGGAGGAGGTCCGCACGATGGCGGCGATGTTCGGCTGGACCGCCGAGCGGACCCTGGTCGCCGCGACGTCCGACGCCGCCGACGCGATCGGGCTGGGGGCCGTCACCGGGCGGCTCCGGCCCGGGCTCGGCGGCGACTTCGTCGTGCTGCGCGGGCGGCCGTGGGAGGACGTGGACGCGCTGCGGACCGAGAACATCGTGGCCGTCGTGTCCCGCGGCCGGGTCGTCGCGGGCGCGCTGCCGGCGTGACGCCCGGGGTGCGTCCGGGCGGCGCCCGGGGTGCGTCCGCGCACGTGGCGGGCATGATGGCACCTGTGCCCTCCCTGAACCGCCGCTCGACGGCTCCTGTGCTCGCGCTCGCCCTGCTGCTGCTCGCGGGGTGCGGCTCCGGCTCCGACGGGGCGGTCGCGACGCCGTCCCCGACGGCCGAGCCGACCCCCAGCGCGACGGCCACGCCGACGCCCACCGCCGAGCCCGAGCCCACGCAGGAGCCGCTGCCGCGGGCACGCGTGGACGCCGGCACCGTCGGCGAGGGCGCGCCCGCCACGGCCACCGGGGAGGGCCCCGCGCAGGTCGGCGTCAAGCGGTCCGGGGAGTTCGGCGTGGTCGCGCACGTCGACTGCAGCTCGTGCACCGGTGACGTCGAGATCACCGCGGACGGCCGGATGTCGCCGTGGGGCGCGGGCCCGGCGCCGTTCACCGGCACCTACCTGATCGACAACATCGTCGGCTCCGCGGAGCAGCAGGTGCTCGTCGTGCGCGCCCAGGGACCGTGGACCATCCGGTTCGAGAGCTGGAACGACCTCGCGCCCGTCAGCGGCGTGCAGCAGGGCACCGGGTCGGCGGTCCTGCTGATCGGCGACGACGCGAGCGCGGTCCAGGTGGACTTCACGCCCGCCGGCCCCGAGGACGAGCTGTCCGCGCGCGTCATCTCGGCCGTGGACGTCTCCGAGACGGGCAGCCCCGCCACGCTGCTGTTCGGCGACAGCGTCGCGTTCAGCGAGACCGCGCAGATCCGGATGCCCGGCATCGTCACCGTCGCCACCAACGGCTCCTGGACCATCACGCCCCTCCCGTGACGATTGTGTGCAGGCGCGGCCCCTCGGCGTGCGCGGCGCTGCCGACCGGGTGAGCCTGGTCGGGCAGGGTGCTCGAGCCGAGGAGGCACAGGTGCAGGACAGCTACGACTACGTGGTCGTCGGGGCCGGCATGGCGGGGGACGCCGCCGCCCACGGCATCCGGGAGCTCGACCCTACGGGCAGCATCCTGCTGATCGGCCGCGAGTCCACCGGGCCGGTCACCCGCCCGGCGCTGTCCAAGAGCCTGTGGACCGACGCGGCGTTCACGTTCGACCAGGTCTGGCTGCCGACGGCCGACGACACCGGCGCGGAGCTGCTGCTCGGCGAGTCCGTCGTCGCGGTCGACCGCGAGGCACGGACCGTCACCACGGACGCGGGGATCGTCGTCGGCTACCGCGAGCTGCTGCTCGCCACCAGCGGGTCCCCGCGCCGCGTCGAGGGCGTCGAGCCGTCCGGCCGGGTCGTCTACTTCCGCACCGTCCGCGACTACGAGCGGCTGCGCGACCTCGCCGGCGGGGGCCGGCACGTGGTGGTGGTCGGCGGCGGGTACATCGGCACCGAGCTCGCCGCCGGCCTGGTGCAGAACGACACCCGGGTCACGCTGGTGTTCCCGCAGCAGGTGCTCACCGGCCACACGTTCCCGGCCGGGCTCGCGGAGCGCGTCGAGCGGCGGTACGTCGAGGGGGGCGTGACGCTCGAGCGCGGCACGCGCGTCGTCGGCGTCGAGTCGGGGCCCGACGGGGTCGAGGTCACGCTCGACGACGGCCGGGTGCTCGCCGCGGACGCCGTGGTCGTGGGCACGGGCATCGAGGTCGAGACCGGGCTGGCGGAGTCCGCCGGGCTGGTCGTGGACGACGGCGTGGTGGTCGACGAGCAGCTCCGCACCGCCGACCCGCACATCTGGGCCGCCGGCGACGCCGCGCAGTACCCGGACCGCATCCTCGGCCGGCGGCGCGTCGAGCACGTCGACAACGCCACGACGATGGGCCGCCAGGCGGGTCGCAACCTCGCCGGGGCGCAGGAGCCGTACCGGCACACGCCGTTCTTCTACTCCGACCTGTTCGACCTCGGGTACGAGGCGGTCGGTCGGCTGGACGCCTCGCTGACCACCGTCGAGGACTGGCACGAGCCCGACCACGGCGCGGGCGTCGTCTACTACGTCGACGGCGACCGCGTGGTCGGGGTGCTGCTGTGGAACGTGTGGGACGCCACCGACCGTGCCCGGGAGGTCGTCGACACCCAGCGCGACGTGCGGCCCGAGGCGCTGCGCGGGCTGATCGCCTGACGCACCGCGCCCGACCACCCGGTCGGCCGCGTCCCGCGAGGTCACCCGCGCGTCCGCTCGGCCGAACCCGGACGGGCGTGGCAGGGTGGGGCCGCAGAGGTACCCGTGATCCGAGGAGGTGCCGCATGCCGTTGACCCTGGTCACCGCCCTGCGCTCGGTCACGGGCGCGCACCGGGCCGGCAACGAGGACTCCGCGGCGTGCGCGCCCGGTTTCGCGCTCGTCGCCGACGGGGTCGGCGGCCACGCCGGCGGGGACGTCGCGTCCGGGACCGTCGCGCACCGGCTCGTCGCGGCCGTCGACGAGCCCGGCCACGACCGACCGGGCGCCGCCGAGCTGCGCGCCGCCGTCGAGGCCGCCAACGACGAGCTGGCGCAGCGCGCGCGGAGCCAGCCCGAGCTCGCCGGCATGGCGACCACCCTCACCGGCATCTTCTGCGCGGACGACGCCGTCCGGCTGGTGCACGTCGGCGACTCCCGCGCCTACCGGTGGCGCGACGGCCACGGCCGCCGGGTCAGCCGCGACGACTCGCTGGTGCAGATGCTCGTCGAGGAGGGCGTGATCGCCCCCGCCGACGCAGCACGCCACCCCCGCCGGAACGTGATCCTGCACTGCCTCGCCGGCGACGCCGCCGACCCGGCGCACGTCACCGTCGCCGACGTGGACGCCCGCCCCGGCGACCGCTGGCTGCTCGCCACCGACGGCCTCACCGACTACGTCCCCGAGCACCACGTGCTCGCGCTCCTGGGCGCGGCCGGCAGCCCCGAGGAGGCCGCCGAGGCCCTGGTCCGGACCGCCCTGGACGCCGACGCGTGGGACAACGTGAGCGTCGTCGTCGCCGACGTGGTCGAGGCCGACCCCGACACCCACCCCGCGGGGCACGCCGCCCGGGTCGCGGGCGCCGCGGCGCGGGACGCCGGGGGCGAGGCGCTGGACCCGACCGCCTGACGGGCTCCCGGCGGGGCGGGCTCCCGGCGCGGCGGGGTTGACTTCGAGCGCGCTGCAAGGGGGATCGTCGGAGCACCGGCCGGGGAGGAGCCCCGGCGGCGCCACGACAGGAGAGCCACCCATGCGCCTCGGAGCCCACCTCATGCGGTTCGACGCCGTCGAGCCCGCCCGCCTGCGCCAGGAGCTCGCCGACACCGGGGAGGCCGCCGAGGACGCGGGCCTGTCCTGGCTGTCGGTGATGGACCACTTCTTCCAGATGGAGCCCGCGGGGTTCCCGGCCGAGGACCCGATGCTCGAGGCGTACACGACGCTGGGCTTCCTCGCGGCGCGCACCGAGACCGTCCAGCTCGGTGCCCTGGTGACGGGCGTGACCTACCGGCACCCGGGGCTGCTCGCGAAGATCGTCGCGACGCTCGACGTGCTGTCCGGGGGCCGGGCGACGCTCGGCATCGGCGCGGCCTGGTACGAGCGGGAGCACCGGGCCCTGGGCGTGCCGTACCCGGCGCTCGCGGAGCGGTTCGAGCGGCTGGACGAGGCGCTGCGGATCTGCCGGCAGATGTGGCGCCCGGGGGACGACGGGCCGTTCGACGGCGCGCACTACCAGCTCGCGGAGACGCTGTGCTCGCCGCTGCCGCTGAGCCGGCCGGGCCGCGGGCCGGAGATCCTGGTCGGCGGCGCGGGGGAGCGCAAGACGCTGCGGCTCGTGGCGGAGCACGCCGACGCGTGCAACCTGTTCGAGACCTCCCCGGACGAGATCGCGCACAAGCTCGACGTGCTCCGCCGGCACTGCGACGACGTCGGCCGGGACGTCGCGGAGATCCGCGTGACGCTGCTGATGGGCGGGCGGCAGCTCCTGGAGGGCGACGTCGACGGGTTCGTCGAGGCGGCGCGCCCCTACGCCGCGCTGGGTGTCGAGTCCGTGATCCTCAGCCCGCCGGCCACGCCGCTCGCCGCGTGGGTGCGGGACCAGGTCGCCCCGGCCGTGCCACGGCTGGCGGAGCTGGCGGCGCGCTGAGCGGACCGGGGTGCGCGGGGCCGCCGGGCCGGGCCGACATGCCCGATCCCGCCCGAGCGGCCACGATGGGCCCATGCGGGGACGGGCCGAGGACGGCTGGTGGGGCGTGGTGATCGACGCCCCCGACCCGGCCGCGCTCGCGGCCTTCTACGCCCAGGTGCTGGGCTGGCAGGTGGTCGGCGACGACCCGGACCACGCGGTCGTCGCGGCCCCCGGCGGCGTCGCGTACCTGGCGGTGCAGCGCAACCCCGAGTACCGCCCACCCGCCTGGCCGCCGGAGCCCGGGGCGCAGCAGATGATGCTGCACCTGGACGTCGAGGTGGTCGAGCTCGAGGCGGCGGTCGAGGACGCGGTGCGGCTCGGGGCGCGGCTCGCCCCCGGGCAGCCGGACTCGGCGCTGCGGGTGCTGGTCGACCCGGCCGGGCACCCGTTCTGCCTGTACCGCGACGGCTGAACCGACGTCCGTGCGGCGGCTGTCGGTCCCGCCACGTACTGTCGGCGCGTGCGCTCACCCTGGTTCCGCCGTGTCACCGCCGGCACGGACGTCGGCGCGGTGGCCCGCGCGGTGGACTGGGCGTCCACGCCGCTGGGCCCGCCGTCGACGTGGCCCACCGCGCTGCGCGTGATCGTCGAGACCTGCTTCTCGACCCGGTTCCCGATGCTGGTGACCTGGGGTCCGGAGCTGACGATGATCTACAACGACGGCTACCGGGAGATGCTCGGCACCCAGAAGCACCCCGGCGCGATGGGGTCCCCCCTCGCCGAGGTCTGGTCGGAGATCTGGCCCGACCTGCTGCCCGCCGTCCAGCAGGTGATGGAGCGCGGCGAGCCGACCTGGAGCATCGACGCACCGCTGGTGATGCACCGCTCGGGGTACGACGAGGAGACGTGGTTCACCTTCTCGTACTCGCCGATCCGCGACTCCGGCGACGTGGTGCGCGGGCTGCTGGACATCGCGACGGAGACCACCGAGCGCGTCGTCGAGCGGCGCCGGATGCAGCTGCTCGGGGCGATGTCGGTGCGGCTGACGGCCGCGCACGGGGACATGGGGGCGGTGGTCACGGCGACGTCCGAGCTGCTGGCCGCCTCGGCCGACGTCTCGTCGTCGGCGGTGTACCTCTGGGACGACCACGGGGCGCTCGAGCGCGCGGACGCGGGCCAGGACCCGATCGTCCCGACCGAGATGGTGCAGCGGGTCGCCCGGACGGGGGTCGCCGAGGAGCGCGAGCGGCTGCTCGTCGCACCCCTGCGCGCGAGCGGCGACCCCGGGGCGTGCGGCGTGCTGGTGCTGACGGCGGGCGCCCGGCGGCCCTGGGGCGAGGCGTACCGCGGGTTCTTCGGCCTGGTCGCCTCGGCGGTCGGTGCCGCCGTCAGCGGCACGGTGCGGCACACGAAGGAGGTCGACCACCTGCGCGAGGTGAGCGACACCCTGCAGGCCGCGATCGTCCCGGAGGGCTCGACGCTGCCCGGCGTGGTCGCGCGCTACCGGCCGGCGTCGGGCGACCTCGCGGTCGGGGGTGACTGGTACGACGTCGTCGAGCTCGGTCCGGGCCGCCGGGCGCTCGTGGTCGGCGACTGCGTCGGCCACGGTCTGGACGCCGCCGCGCGGATGGGGCAGCTCCGTGCGGCCACTCGCGCGCTGCTGCTCCAGGACCGCAGCCCCGCGCAGGTGCTCGACGGACTGGACGCGTTCGCCCGCACGCTGGACGGGGCGGAGTGCACGACGGTGTTCTGCGGGGTGGTCGACGAGGTCGAGCACACTCTCACCTACGCCGTCGCCGGGCACCTGCCGCCCGTGCTGTCGCGGGCCGGAGGCATGACGGAGCTGCTGACCGGGGGGCGCAGCGCGGCGCTCGCGCTGAGCACCGCCCCGCGGGCCGAGGCGGTCGAGCGCCTGGTCGACGGCGACCTCCTGGTCCTGTACACCGACGGCCTGGTCGAGCGGCGCGGCGAGTCCCTGCGCGTCGGCCTCGACCGGCTCACCGAGGCGGTCCGGGACCAGGCCCACGACGCGGGCCCGACGGCGGTCGCGGACGGGCTGCTGCGCGCGTTCGTGCCGGACGGTGCCGCGGACGACGTGGCGCTGGTCGTGTACCGCGTGGGCGGGGTCGACGGGGCACCGGCCCGACCGGCGGGCCGGGCGGTGCTGCGCGGGGTCTGAAACCCCGGCGCGCCGGGCCGGCCGCCGAGATCGTCCCCGTTCGACCCGGTTTCGCGACGGTGGTTGTGACCTACGTCACCAACCGTCGGTCATCTGACCTGCACAAACGCCGGACACAGGCTGTGCGGCGTCGGTACGTTCCCCGCACGAGGCGCCTCGCGCCACTCTGCGAGGAGGAACCGTGACCCCCCGACGCCATGCCGTCTCGAGGCGCCGCACCGCTGCGGCTCTCGCCATCGCTCTCGCTCTTGTCGAGCTTCCCGGGCCTGGCCTCGGCGACGGTCCGAGCAGAGGGGCGGCCGGCAACCGGCTGAGCCAGACGCGGCACACGTCAGCCGGCGACGTCACCGATCAGTACTCCTACCCGGCGGCGGGCAGTGCCCGACCGCACGCCGTGACGTCGGTCGCGCGGACCGCGCCCACGGGTGCCGGTACCTCGACCTACGCGTACGACGCCACGGGCAACACGACCGGCCGCGCCGTGGCTGGGTCGGCCGCACAGCAGCTGACCTGGGACGCGGAGGGGCGCCTGGCGACGGCGACGCAGGGGTCGGCGACGTCGTCCTACCTGTACACCGCGGACGGGGACCGGCTCATCCGGCGGCAGTCCGGGACGACGACCGTCTACCTGCCCGGGGGCAGGAGCTGACGCTCACCGCGGCCACCTCTGCGGTGACGGCGTTGCGCTACTACGCCTTCGGCGGGCAGACGGTCGCGATGCGGACGGGCAAGGCCGGGTCGACGGTCTCCTCTCTCGTCTCGGACCCGCACCAGACGGCGACGGTCGCGATCGGGAACACGACGCAGGCGGTCACGAAGCGGCGGATGGACCCGTACGGGAACGTCCGTGGCGGGGCGGTGTCGTGGCCGGGGGACCGGTCGTTCCTGAACAAGCCGTTGGACGCGACGGGTCTGACGTCGATCGGGGCGCGGTACTACGACGCGTTGATCGGCCGGTTCGTGTCGGTGGACCCGGTGATGGATCTGGGGTCGCCGCAGCAGTGGGCGGCGTACTCGTCCGCGGACAACAACCCGATCGCGAAAGTCGGACCCGACGGGGTTGCTGTCGATCGGGTCGGCGTGGAAGAACGTCACGTCGGCGGTCTCGCGGGGTGCGGCGGCGACGTCGCGGTGGGTGCGGACGCACCAGGCGGAGATCGTGGGTGGGATCGTCGGCGCGGCTGTGACCGGTGGGTGCCTGGCGGCGAGCTGGGGCGTGGGGTCGGTCGGGTGTGCGGCGCTGGGTGGGGCTGCTGCGGGGGCGGTGAGCAACCTGTGGAAGTCGCAGGTGCAGAAGACGCAGAAGTTCTCGTGGGGGTCGCTGGCGCGGGAGACCGCTCTGGGGGCTGCGCTCGGTGCTGCAGGAGGTGCGGCGGGGAAGCTCGCGTCTCCGGTTGTGCGGCGGCTGACGTCCACCGTCTCCAACCGAGTCGCTTCAGTCGCCGCACGAGTTCGTTCGTTTTCGCGGCCAGTTCCAGAATTGACCGCCGGTCCAGCGAGCGGAGGTGTGCCCGCCCAGGGCTTGGCCGCTGGACCCACGACATCACCGCCCGCGGCTCGGTTCGTGGCTGGGACGGAAGGGATAATCGACACCGAGGCTCCAGCCCTTCGGACTCAAATCAGGAACGTCATCGACTCTGTGAGGTCGACCGGCCCCCGCCGGTTGGCGTCCGTCAAGGCGGGATCAAGGGGCGACCCGGGGTGTGGGCCAACCGTGAGGGATTGCTTCCGGAGCAAGAACTGGGGTACTACATGGAATCGGACGTCTGGCCTACCGCTGGCCGCCGCGGGTCCGAGCGGCTCATCTTTGGCGCGTCAGGTGAGGTGTGGTACACGCCGGACCATTACGGCACAATGAGAGCGTGTGGGACGAGGACTACGAGGCCTGGGGGGCGTCTGGACCGGGTGGCATGAAGCTGTTCTCCCTGCCTGGAGGGGGCCTGGCCGTCTGGCTGTAGCCTGCGCCAACCGGGTCCGCCGGGGCGCGTGGCGCGCGAACGCGAAGAGTTCGTCCTTGCGAAGCAGAATCGAACAGAGGCCGCACTCGGAACCCGGAGCTCGCAGGGGCAGGCATCGCGCTCGCGGAGGTCGGGTGCGTAGGCCACGGACGTCGTCGCGCTTGCCGTCGCAGTCGGGGGAATGGCAGTCGAGCTCTGAGTCCCGAAGTCGACCCAGTGGGCCCTGGACCTCCAACAGACACCTTATTGTCGAGGGAATGACCTGACGAGCGTGTGCGCAGGGCTGAGGGCGCTGTCTGACGAGGAGGAACATGTGGCCCATCACGTCGGCGTGGGGTGTTGACCCTGGGGCCGCGATCAGGCTGATCGCGGCGACGCCATGATGTTGACCTCGGGAGCCGAGACCGCTGTGGTGTCGGGCCGACAGTTGTTCGGTGTCCGTGTGGCGGAGGTGGACTACCCTCGGTCGATGAAAGTCACGATCGTCCTGGATGGCACGTTCGAGTGGACGTTCGATCAGGCGGGCTGGCGTCCGTTGGCCGTGGGGCTGGGCGCCGCGGGCGCCTTTCTCTGGTCGGCGCGTGAAGTGATCGTGCTGCCGGTCGAGGCGAGTGGCGCGCCTGTGGTCGAGTTCGTCGCGGACGAGGACCTCTTGGCGGTGTTCAGCGATGATGGCGGGTGGGTGCTTGTGTGCGAGACATCGGTGCGCCGCGTGATCGGGTGGCGTGAAACCGGCCGGGTCGAGTTGGACGATGTGATCGAGTCGTGTTTCTGGGCGAGCGATGACGAGATTGTGCTTCGAGTGGCCGACGGGTCCGAGCGTCGGTTGTTCCTCCGCGGCGCGAGCCTGGTCGGCTGATCGTCGTCTGTCGTGCTTGGCGTCGAAGAAGTGGGAGACTGACCCGCTTTTCCGGACACGTGGTCTGAGGCGATGATCGTCATCGGGGATAAGTCTGGGATGCCTGCAGCTATGCCGCCGGATTTCCGGCGCTGAGCACTGGACCTGACCCGCTCGAGTCAGCAGCCGGTCGCGAAGATTGCGTCCGAACGGCAACGTCCGTGGAGCGGGGTGTCGTGGCCGGGGGGCCGGTCGTTACTGGACAAGTCGTTGGACGCGACGGGTCTGACCTCGATGGGTGCGCGGTACTACGACGCGTTGATCGGCCGGTTCGTGTCGGTGGACCCGGTGATGGATCTGGGGTCGCCGCAGCAGTGGGCGGCGTACTCGTCCGCGGACAACAACCCGATCGCGAAGTCGGACCCGACGGGGTTGCTGTCGATCGGGTCGGCGTGGAAGAACGTCACGTCGGCGGTCTCGCGGGGTGCGGCGGCGACGTCGCGGTGGGTGCGGACGCACCAGGCGGAGATCGTGGGTGGGATCGTCGGCGCGGCTGTGACCGGTGGGTGCCTGGCGGCGAGCTGGGGCGTGGGGTCGGTCGGGTGTGCGGCGCTGGGTGGGGCTGCTGCGGGGGCGGTGAGCAACCTGTGGAAGTCGCAGGTGCAGAAGACCCAGAAGTTCTCGTGGGGGTCGCTGGCGCTGGACACCGGGGTCGGCGCGGTCGTCGGTGCGGTGAGCGCGGGGCTGGGCAGGGCGGCGGCGCCGGCGTTGCGGCGGGGTGCCGCCGCCGCGTCCGAAAGCGTGGTCGCCGCGGCGTCGCGGACCGTGCAAGTGGCTCGCCGCGCTGTCGTTTCAGGGCGCTCAGCAGTGACGCGGGTGACGTCTGGGGCTGGCCGCGCTCAAGGCGCCGCAAACACCGCAATTGACGGTATGGTTGGGGTTCGTACTGCTGGCGTTGCTGGCGTTGCTGGTGAGCAGGCGGCCGGGATCATCAAGAACACTCAGCGCATCCCGTCTTTGAGTGGCACGGCGTACTATCGGATCCCGGACGAGTTGACGAGCACGGCTCTGTGCGAGGTGAAGAACGTCGTGAATCTGAGCTACACGAACCAGTTGCGCGACTTTGCCGCCTATGCCCAGCAGGAGGGCCTGGGATTCAACCTGTACGTCCGCGGCTCGACGACGCTTTCCGGGCCACTGCAGGACGCGGTCAGTGCTGGCCAGATCAACTTGATCAGGAACTTGCCCTGATGGGCTCGGCGGCGCCTGCCCCTGGCGAGGGGCCGATCTTGATCGACCTCGCTGCGGTTGGGTTCGAGGTGGGCTCGCTGGCGGACCTGCGGCGGTCTGGTGTCCGGTATCGCGAGGCGATCCCGGTCCTGGTCGACTGGCTCAGTCGCGCGAGCGATCCGAAGGTCAAGGGTGAGCTCGTGCGGGCGCTGTCGGTGCCGTGGGCCAAGCCCGTTGCGACGGGGACGGTGATCGACGAGTTCCGCGCGGTTGACGCGGAGGTCGATCCAACCGGCACGGGGTTGCGCTGGACGATGGGCAACGCGCTGGAGGTGCTGTTCAACGATGCCGACTTCGACGCGTTCGTTGAGCTGGCCGTCGACGAGCGGTACGGCAAGGCGCGGCAGATGGTCGTGCTGGGGTTGGCGAAGTCGAAGAAGCCCCAGGCCGTCGACGTGCTGCTCGGCCTGGTCGAGGACCCGGACGTCGATGGACACGCTGTGAAGGCGCTGGCGAAGCTCAGGGTTCCCGCCGCGCGACCAGCCTTCGAGTCGAAGCTTGGTGACAGCCGTGCCTGGGTGCGGAGCGAGGCGCGCAAGGGGCTGAACAAGCTGACCGGGTGAGTGCTCAGTCGCTCCAGACGTGCCGGGTCCCAGGTCTGGCCTAGAACGGTTCGTAGTCGATGCCGCGGCCGAAGCGCTTCTCGGCATAGGGCAGCGCGACGGTCAGTGCCGGACCCGACCTCAGCCGAGACTGCTCCGTCAGTGGGCCGTAGCACCAGTCGCAGTAGTCCTGGAGCTCCTTGTTCGTCACAGCGTGAAACGTGTCGCTCAGGCAGATCTACGCCATCAGTTCCGAGACGGCCCCCTGGTCCTCAGCCCCCCGTCGTCCCCTCGACGAATCCCCAGAACGCCGGCTTCGCCTGCAGGTCGTCGTCGAACAGCAGCGGCGCCTCGAACGGCCGGTCCTCGGGCCAGGTGCGCAGCCAGGACCGGGTGTCGTAGAGGCCCCACACGCTGATGAACTCCAGGTCGCGGGCGGTGAACACGCCGACGAGGGCCCGGACCTGCTCGCCCTGCTGCTCGAGGCGGTCCTGCGGGGTGGACTCGAGGGTCTCGTCGCGGGAGGACAGCGCGACGTCGAGCTCGGTGACGGCCTGGCGCAGGCCGAGCGCCGCGATGGCGTCGAGGGTGGTGGCGACCCGGTCGACGTCGGTGCCGAGGCCGGCGTGCATCTGGTGGCCGACGGCGTCCACGGGGACGCCCTGCGCCTGGAGGTCGAGCAGCAGCCGGACCAGGGAGCGGCGGCGGTCGGGGGCGTCGGTGTCGTAGTCGTTGAGGTATAGCGTGACGTCGGGGCCGAGCTCCTCGCGGGCGACGCGGAACGCCTCGCCGATGTAGCCGGCGCCGAGGACCTCGTACCAGCGGCTGTGCCGGAGGCCGTCGGGCTGCTCGGGGTCCACGGACTCGTTGACGACGTCCCAGGACCGCACGGGGTTCGCGTCGCCGTACCGCTCGTCGAGGTGGTCGGCGATCGCGCGGGTGTGGGTGCGCAGCCGGTCGAGCAGCAGCGCCCGGTCCTCGGGGCTGTCGGTCAGCGGGCGGCCGTCGGGCGCCTGGAAGAACCAGTCGGGGGTGGACCGGTGCCACACCAGCGTGTGCCCGTGCACGGTGAGGCCGTGCTCGACGGCGAAGTCGGTGACCTCGTCCATCGGGCCGAAGTCGAACGTGCCCTCGACCGGCTGGACGGTGACGGGCTTCATCGCGTTCTCGGGGGTCACCTGGTCGAAGTGCCGCAGCAGCAGGTCCGCGGACCGGCCGGTGAGGTCCTGCGGGCCGACCGCGACGCCGACGGGGTTCTCGGCGCCGTCGCGCAGCGCGGGGATGTCGGTCTGCACGGCCGGGGTGGGGCGCTGCACGGTGACGTCGTCCAGGCGCAGGTCGGCCAGGGACTCGGCCGTCTCGACGTAGAGGCGCCACTCGCCGTCGCCCTCGGGGACCTCGGCGGTGCCGGCGACCTCGACCCAGTCGCCGCTGGTCGCGGTCACGTCGGCGACGTGCACGTAGAGCGGGTCCTCGCCGGGATCGCGTTCCAGGGTGAGCCGGACGTCGGCGTCGGGCTCGCCGTCGCCGAGCCGCACCCACGCGGACACGGTGTGCACCTCGCCCGGCGCGACCTTCCCGGAGAGGTCCACCGCGGCGCCGTGCCACGGCTCGCCGCGCCCGGAGACCAGGAGGCTGCCCGCACCGCCGCGCGTGACGTCCTGCGCGGCGGTGACCTCGACGCCGTCGCCCAGCGGGGTCCAGCCCTCGTCGCCCTCGTCGAAGCTGCTGGCCAGGACGGTGGTCAGCGACGCTGCGGGCGGGCTGCTCGGGGCGGCGGAGGCCGTCGGCGCGGGTGCGGGGGAGTCGTCGTCGCGGGACACCAGCACCACCACCAGGACCAGCGCGAGGACGACGACCAGGGCTCCGGCACCGATGAGCAGGGCAGGTCGGCGCACGCGGGGGTCCTTCGTTCGGGTGACGGGGCTCCCACGGTAGGCACCAGGCGGGCGACCTGACCAGCGGTCGGCGCGCGGAGCGGTCGCGCGACCGGCCGACGGCGGCGGCGCGGCCTAGGCTGGCGGCGTGCGGGCCACCCGGGGGGACGGGCGCCGTCGCGCGGGTGCCGCGCGGCGGGCACCGGCGCTGCTCGCGGTGATGGTGCTCGCAGCGGCTCTGGTGACCGGGTGCGTGCCGGACGCCGACCCCGCGCCCTCACCGGGGCTGCGCGCCCAGGACGGCACCCCGACGTCGACGCCCACGGCCGCTCCCGAGGCCGCGCCCGACGCCGGCCCCGTGGTCGCCCCCGACGCCGCCTGGCCGGACCACGGCGCGGTCGCGGCCGACGCGCTCGCGGGCGGGTACGCGGGGACGGTCGGGCCGATCACGCCGGAAGCTCGAGGCCCGGATGGCCCCGTCGTGGCGCGCGGGCTGCCCGGTGCCGCTGGCGGACCTCCGGTACGTCACGGTGACGCACGTGCTCCCCGACGGAGGTCTGGCGACCGGCGAGCTGGTCGTGCACGCGGACGTCGCCGAGAGCGTGGTGGCGGTGTTCGGGGAGCTGTTCGCCCTCGGCTACCCGATCCGGTCGATGCGCCTGGTCGACGACTTCGGCGGCAGCGACGACGCGTCGATGGCGGCGGACAACACCTCGGCGTTCAACTGCCGGCCGATCAGCCGGGGCACCGGCTGGTCGGAGCACGCGTACGGCCGCGCGATCGACCTCAACCCGGTCGAGAACCCGTACGTCCGCGGCGACCTGGTGCTGCCGCCCGAGGGCCGGCCGTACGCGTCCCGGCCGGACGCCCCGGGCGTGGTGCACGCGGGTGACGCGGTGGTGCGCGCGTTCGCCGCGCACGGGTGGCTCTGGGGCGGCGACTGGGACTCGCCGGTCGACTACCAGCACTTCTCCACCACCGGTCGCTGACCGGGACCTGCGGCTGTGGTGCCGGTGGCCCGTCGGGGGCAGGGTGGGGACCAGGCACGGGAGGTGCGAGATGGACGACAGGGTGGTCGTCGGGTACGACACGTCGCCGGAGTCGGCGGACGCGGTCCGGTGGGCGGCGACGCAGGCCGCCGGCCGGGGGTGGACGCTGGACGTGGTGCACGTCTGGGGGTTCGCTGGCCAGGAGGGCGGCGGGGCCGGGGACTCCTGGCTCGGCCGCGAGGTGCAGCACCAGGTGCAGGAGACCGCCGAGGAGGGAGCCGCCCTGGCGCGGGAGGCGGCGCCGGGCGTCGTGGCGTCGGCCGTCGTCGCCCACGGCTCGCCCGTGGCGGCGCTCGCGGACCGGGCCGCGGACGCGCGGCTGGTGGTCGTCGGCCGGCACGGGGCGGGTGGCACGCTCACGGCGCTGACCGGCTCCGTCACGACCGGGGTGCTGCACCGGGCCGGGTCCGCGGTCGCGGTGGTCCCGCGCGGGTCGTGGCCCGCAGCGCGCGCCGGGGACGCGGTGGTCGTCGGGTTCGACGGGTCGCCGGGCGCGTTCGGGGCGCTCGAGGCCGCCTCCGAGCAGGTGCAGCAGGGCGGGCGGGCCCCGCTGCCGGTGCTCGCGGTGACGGCCTGGAGCGCGGTGGGGGCGGCCGGCCGGGGGGCGCCGGCCACCGCGGCGGACGCCGAGCTGCTGCTGGACCGGGTACGCAGCTGGGCGGCGTCCCGCCCGGACCTCGCGGTGACGTGCGAGGTCCACGAGGGTCGCCCGGTGCAGGTGCTGGAGCGGCTGTCCCGGCGGGCGGCGCTGGTGGTGGTCGGCACGCGGGGGCGCGGCGGCTTCGCGAGCCTGGTGCTCGGGTCCACCAGCCGGGCCGTCGTCCAGCGCGCGCACTGCCCGGTGCTGGTCGTCCGACGCGCGGCGGGCGACGTCGCCGGCCCGGCCTGAGCGGGGGAGCGCGGGTCAGAGCGTGCGGATCACCCGGGCGGGGTTGCCGGCGACGACCACGCCGGCGGGGACGTCGCGGGTGACGACCGACCCGGCGCCGACGATGCTGTCCGCGCCGATGGTGACGCCGGGGAGCACGACCGCGCTGCCGCCGATCCACACGTTGTCGCCGACGGTGATCGGCGCGACGCGCTCGTAGCCGGCGCGGCGGTCCGCGGGGTCGAGCGGGTGGTTCGGGGTGTAGAACCGCACCCCGGGGCCGATCAGCACGTCCTCGCCGATGGTGATCCGGCCGCCGCCGAGGGCGAGGAAGTCGGTGTTGACGAACGTGCCGCGGCCGATCGTCATGTGCTGGCCGTACTCGACGTAGAACGGCGGCCGGAAGTCGACGCCCTCGCCGACGGCGCCGAGCAGCTCGTGCAGCAGCGCGAGGCCGGCGGCCGGGTCGGTGCGGTAGACCTCGGCCAGGCGCCGGGACGCCTCGTGGTTGTGCGCCGTGATGTCCGCGAGCTCCGGGCTGAGCCGGTACCGGTACCAGTCGCCGGCGACCATCTTGTCGTACTCGCTGCGGTCCGGGTCGGGGGTGGGCCGGGTCGGGTCCTGCGTCGTGGAGGAGGTCACGGTCGACCAGGCTAGGGGCGGCGGCCTAGGACCTGGCGGGTGCCGCGGTGCTGTCCCGGACCACGAGCCGGGTGGGGACGACGATCCGGGTGTCGGTGAGGGTCTCCCGGCCGCGGATCTGCCGGAGCAGCAGGTCGACGAGCTGCTGGCCGATCAGGTGGAAGTCCTGCTGCACGGTGGTCAGCGGCGGCCAGAGGAACTCGGTGAGCGGGATGCCGTCGAAGCCGACGACCGAGATGTCCTCCGGGACGCGCCGACCGTGCTCGTAGAGGGCGCGGACCAGGCCGGCGGCCATCTCGTCGTTGGCGCACAGCACGGCGGTGACGTCCGGGTCGCGGGCCAGGCGCGCGCCCTGCTCGTAGCCGGACCGTGCGGACCAGTCGCCGCGCAGCGGCTCGGGAACGGGACGGCCGGCGCCCACGAGGTGCTCGCGCCAGGTGTCGAGGCGGATCTCGGCGGGTGCGGAGTCGACGGGGCCGCCGAGGTGGTGCACGGTGCGGTGGCCCAGGTCGAGCAGGTGCTGCACGGCGACGTGCGTCCCGGTGACCTGGTCGGCGCCGACGGCGGGGTGGTGGCCGACGAACCGGGAGTCCGAGACGACCACCGGCATCCGGGGCGGCAGGACCAGCCCGGCGGGGGTCGCGGTCTCGGCGCGGATGATGACCAGGCCGTCGATCGACTGGTGCGACAGGCGCTGCGCGGCCTCGGCCATGTCGTCCGAGGACGGGGTCTGCACGTCGAGCAGGCTGACGGTGTAGCCCTCGGCGCGGGCGGCCTCGACGACGGCCTCGACCGTGCGGGACTCGCCGGTGCGGGCCAGGCGGTGCGCGATCAGCCCGATGGTGCCGAAGCTGCCGTTGCGCAGCGCGCGGGCGGCGTGGTTGGGGGAGTAGCCGAGCTCGTCCATCGCCGCGAGCACGCGCTCGCGGGTCTCGGGGCGGACGTTGTCCGCGCCGGTCGAGACGCGCGAGACCGTCTGCGCGGACACGCCGGCCAGCTGGGCGACGTCGGCGATCGACGGGCCGGACCGGCCGCGCCCCGGCGCCGGGACGAGGTCGAAGGACATGCCGCTGATGGTAGGGCATGGTGACGTCACCATCGGGCGGGTCCCGGGCGCCCGGTCCCGCCGGGTGATCCCGGGGCTCTCACTCGTCCGTGGCCCGGCACCGGGAAAGCGCTGCCGCGTGATGGTGCGGATGGTGACGTCGCCATCCGCGACCTGACGCTCGGTTGACAGCGTTCCCGACCGCGTGGCAACGTGAGCCCGCGCCGCAGGATGTTGACGTCAACATCGACCGACGCCCGACCCCGAAGGAGTGGCTCGCTGTGACGACGCAGAACGTCCCCGTGCCCGTGGTGCCGGCCCCCCGGGCCGTCGCCGGCAAGCGCACCCGCCGCGGACGGTGGACTGGCTGGGGGTTCGTCGGCCCGTTCATGGCCGTCTTCGCCCTGGTGTTCCTCGCCCCGATCGCGTACTCGATCTACCTGAGCCTGTTCCGCAAGCAGCTGGTCGGCGGCAACTCGTTCGTCGGGTTCGACAACTACCAGCGCGCGTTCACCGACCCGCAGTTCTGGGAGTCGGTCGGCCGCGTCGGGGCGTTCCTCGTCGTGCAGGTGCCGATCATGCTCGGCCTGGCGCTGCTCGTGGCGCTCGCGGTCGACAGCGGCCGCCTCTACGGCAAGAGCTTCTTCCGGATCTCGATCTTCCTGCCCTACGCGGTGCCCGCGGTCGTCGCGGCCCTCATGTGGGGCTTCATGTACGGCACCCGGTTCGGCCTGGTCGGCAACATCAACGACCTGCTCGGCGTCTCGCTGCCGAACCCGCTGTCGCCCGACCTGGTGCTGGTCTCGATCGGCAACATCGTGACCTGGAAGCTTCGTCGGCTACAACATGCTGATCTTCTACTCCTCGCTGCGCACCATCCCGACCTCGCTGTACGAGGCCGCGGAGCTGGACGGCGCGAGCCAGTGGCAGGTGATCCGGGCGATCAAGATCCCCGCGATCCGCGGCGGCCTCGTCATCGCGACGATCTTCTCGATCATCGGCAGCTTCCAGCTCTTCAACGAGCCGAGCATCCTGCAGAGCCTCGCGCCGAACGCGATCACCACCTACTTCACCCCGAACCTGTACGCGTACTCCCTGTCCTTCTCGGGCCAGCAGTACAACTACTCCGCGACCATCGCGATCATCATGGGTCTGATCACCATGGTCATCGCCTACGTGGTCCAGCTGCGCGGCATGCGCAAGGAGGCGTGACGCGATGACCACCACCACCGTCGACCCGACGGCGCCCGCGCGTCGCCCCGCCGGCCCCCGCCTGAAGAGCCGCAAGGCCTACAGCGCGGACCGGCCCCGCCGCAGCGTCCTGCTGACCGTGCTCACCGCGGTGATCGGCCTCTACAGCCTGATCCCGCTCGCGTGGCTGCTCATCAACGCCAGCAAGACGCAGTCGGACCTGTTCGACTCGTTCGGCCTGTGGTTCAGCGGCGACTTCGCGCTGTTCTCCAACATCGCGGACACCCTCGCCTACGACGACGGGATCTTCGTCCGCTGGCTCGGCAACACGCTGCTCTACGTGGTCGTGGGTGCCGGCGGCGCGACGCTGCTGGCCGTGCTCGGCGGCTACGGCCTGGCGAAGTTCTCGTTCCCCGGCAAGAAGGCGGTCTTCGCGATCGTCATCGGCGCCGTGGCCGTGCCGGGCACCGCGCTCGCCGTCCCGACGTTCCTCATGTTCAGCCAGATGGGCCTGACCAACACCCCGTGGGCCGTCATCATCCCGTCGCTGATCTCCCCGTTCGGGCTCTACCTGATGTGGACCTTCGCGGCCGAGGCGATCCCGACCGAGCTGATGGAGGCCGCCCGGATGGACGGCGCCAGCGAGGCGCGCACGTTCGCGCAGATCTGCCTGCCGCTGCTGGCCCCCGGCATCGTCACGGTGCTGCTCTTCACGATGGTCGCGACCTGGAACAACTACTTCCTGCCGCTGATCATGCTGAAGAACCCCGACTGGTACCCCCTGACGCTCGGCCTGAACGCGTGGAACGCGCAGGCCGCGACCGCGGGCGGCGAGGCGATCTTCAACCTCGTCCTGACCGGCGCGCTGCTGACGATCATCCCGCTGATCGTGGCGTTCCTGCTGCTCCAGCGGTTCTGGCAGTCCGGCCTGTCCGCCGGCTCCGTCAAGGAGTGACCCACCCCTTTACGTCCCGTTCTGACAACGAAGTGAGAGGACCTCGCATGACCACCACCCCCCGCCGCAGGCTCTGGAGCGGCGTCGCCGCGGCCGGCGCGCTCGCGCTCGCCCTGACCGCCTGCTCCTCGGGCGGCTCCGACTCCGGTTCCGACGGCTCCGCCGAGGACGGCGGCAAGCTGACCGTCTGGTCCTGGGACAACACGGTCGAGCCGATCGCCGAGGCCTACATGGCCGAGCACCCCGACGTCGAGATCGACGTCGTGAACGCCGGCACCAACACCGACGAGTACACGGCGCTGCAGAACGCCGTCGCCGCCGGCTCCGGCATCCCGGACCTCGCGCAGATCGAGTACTACGCCATCCCGCAGTTCGCGATCGGCGAGTCGCTGGCCGACATCTCCGGCCTGGGCGCGTCCGACCTGGACGGCACCTACAGCACCGGCCCGTGGAACGCGGTCCAGCAGGGCGAGGGCATCTACGGCCTGCCGATGGACTCCGGCCCGATGGCGCTGTTCTTCAACACCACCGTGTTCGAGAAGTACGGCGTCCAGGTCCCCACGACCTGGGACGAGTACCTCGAGGCCGCGCGCGCCCTGCACGCCGCCGACCCGAACGTCTACATCACCAACGACACCGGTGACGCGGGCTTCGCGACCAGCATGATCTGGCAGGCTGGCGGCCAGCCGTACCAGGTCGACGGCACGGACGTCACCGTCGACTTCACCGACGAGGGCTCCACCAAGTTCGCCGAGCTCTGGCAGCAGCTGCTCGACGAGGACCTGGTCGCCCCGACCTCGTCCTGGAGCGACGAGTGGTACCAGGGCCTCGGCAACGGCACCATCGCCACGCTGACCATCGGCGCCTGGATGCCCGGCAACCTCGAGGCCAGCGTCACCCAGGCCGCGGGCCAGTGGCGCGTCGCCCCGATGCCGCAGTGGGAGGCCGGCCAGACCGCGTCCTCCGAGAACGGCGGCTCGGCCATGTCGATCATGGAGGCGGCCCCGAACAAGGAGCTCGCCTACGACTTCCTGACGTACCTGTCGAACGGTGACGGCACGAAGATCCGCATCGACGCCGGCGGCTTCCCCGCCACGACGGCCGACCTCGAGTCCGACGAGTTCCTGAACAAGGAGTCGGAGTACTTCGGTGGCCAGAAGATCAACGAGGTCCTGGCGCAGTCGGCCGCGGACGTCGTCGAGGGCTGGCAGTACCTGCCGTTCCAGGTCTACGCGAACAGCATCTTCAACGACACGGTCGGCCAGGCCTACGTCGGCAGCACGACGCTCACCGAGGGCCTCGCGGACTGGCAGACCCAGTCCATCGCCTACGGCAACGAGCAGGGCTTCACCACCAAGTGACGCCCCCGGCCGGCGGCGGGGCGCACGTCCCGCCGCCGGCCGACCCGTTCCACCCACCACACCCGGGAGCCCAGCACAGCCATGCCCACCTTCGAGATCGGTGACCGCGACTTCCTGCTCGACGGCCGCCCGCACCAGGTGATCTCCGGCGCCCTGCACTACTTCCGGGTGCACCCCGACCAGTGGGCGGACCGGATCCACAAGGCGCGGCTGATGGGCCTCAACACCATCGAGACCTACGTCGCGTGGAACTTCCACGCCCCCGAGCGCGGGCGGTTCGACCTCGACGGCCGGCGCGACCTGGGCCGGTTCCTCGACCTGGTCGCCGCCGAGGGCATGCACGCGATCGTGCGCCCCGGCCCCTACATCTGCGCCGAGTGGGACGGCGGCGGCCTGCCGGGCTGGCTGCTCGCGGACCCCGAGGTCGGCGTCCGCCGGCACGAGCCCCGCTACCTCGCGGCGATCGAGCAGTACTACGACCAGCCCTGCCCCTGGTCGCCGAGCGGCAGATCAGCCGCGGCGGGCCGGTCGTGGCGGTGCAGATCGAGAACGAGTACGGCGCCTACGGCGACGACCAGGAGTACCTGCGCGCGCTGATCGCGATGACCCGCGCGCGGGGGATCGACGTCCCGCTGCTGAGCTGCGACCAGGCCGACGACGAGATGCAGACCCGCGGCAGCATCCCCGAGCTGCACCGGACGGCCACGTTCGGCTCGCGGTCCACCGAGCGCCTCGCGCTGCTGCGCCGCCACCAGCCCACCGGCCCGCTGATGTGCATGGAGTTCTGGAACGGCTGGTTCGACTCCTGGGGCCTGCACCACCACGTCGCCCCGTCCGAGGCCAACGCCCAGGACCTCGACGACCTGCTCGCCGCCGGCGGCTCCGTGAACCTCTACATGTTCCACGGCGGCACGAACTTCGGCATGACCAACGGCGCCAACGACAAGGGCACCTACCTGCCGATCACGACCTCCTACGACTACGACGCGCCGCTCGCCGAGCACGGCGCCGTCACCCCGAAGTGGCACGCCATGCGCGAGGTCATCTCCCGCTACGCGCCCGTCCCCGACGAGCTGCCCGCCGAGGCCGGCCCCGCGCCGGAGCTGACCGTCGACCTGGACCGGCGGCTGCCGTTCGCCGCGGCCGTGGGCGCGCTCGGCGAGGCCCGCTCCTGGGACCACCTGCCGACCACCGACGAGCTCGGCCACTGGTCCGGGTTCACGCTCTACCGGACGCAGGTCACCGCCGACGACCTGGTGCTGACCCTGGACGAGGTCCGGGACCGCGCGGTCGTCGCCCTCGACGGCGAGCCCGTCGGCGTGCTCA
This sequence comes from Cellulomonas sp. KU4C, assembly GCF_056868065.1. Taxonomy (NCBI): domain Bacteria; kingdom Bacillati; phylum Actinomycetota; class Actinomycetes; order Micrococcales; family Cellulomonadaceae; genus Cellulomonas; species Cellulomonas sp. KU4C. Next base: position 2,319,962 of record NZ_CP200322.1, read on the forward strand.
GCCGCACCGAGCACAGCCGCACCCTGGCGCTGCCCGGGCGCGCCGGCGAGCTCACGCTGCTGGTCGAGGACCAGGGCCGGGTCAACTACGGCCCGCGGATCGGCGAGCCCAAGGGCCTGATCGGGCCCGCACGCACCGCCACCCGCGAGCTCACCGCGTGGGAGACCGTCGCCCTGCGGCTGGACGAGGTCGAGCCCGCGCTGGCGGCCCTGCTCGCCGACGCGCCCGCCGCGGACCCCGCGTCGCCCGTCGCCGGTCCCGCGTTCCTGCGGGGCACGTTCGACACCGTCGCCGGCGCCGACCACTTCCTGCGCCTCGACGGCTGGGGCAAGGGCCTGGTGTGGGTCAACGGGTTCCCGCTCGGCCGGCACTGGAGCGCCGGGCCCACCGCGACGATGTACGTGCCCGGACCCGTGCTGCGGGCCGAGGGCAACGAGATCGTCGTGCTCGAGCTGCACGGTGCCGCGTCCGCGCGGGTCGAGATGGTCGCGGGTCCGGACCTCGGGTCCTCGGAGGTCTGAGACCTCACCCGCTCGCGGGCCAGACCACCCGGTCGGGGACTCAGAACGGCCCCCGGCGCGCCGATGACCAGGACAGGTGCCCGGCTGACCGGGCACGTCGTCGGAGCGAGGATGGGTCAGGACGTGGACGCCGCAGGGCCGCAGGAGACGTGGCCGGATTCCGCCGAGGGTGCGCGGCTGCTGCGCGGTGCGCTGGCGGCGCTGACCCGCGAGGGCGGCTTCCCGCTCGACGGCGTGGCGGCGGCCAAGCGGTCCGCGTCCGCTCCCGCCCCGACACCTGGCGGCTCCCGGCTGCCCCGGCGGCGCAAGCGCGACGCGGTGGCCGAGGACCCGGCGGCGGTCGTCGCCCGGCAGGCCGAGCGGATCCGCCAGGTCGAGAGCCTCATCGAGGCGGCGCCCATCGGCATCGGCCTGGTGTCCCTCGACGGCCGCACGCCGCTGACGAACGACACCCTGCGCCGGCTGCTCGGGTACTCCACCGAGGAGTTCGCGTCGATGCCGTTCTCCGCTTACACCGCGCTGGAGGACATCGCCGAGAACGAGCGGCTGTTCGACGCGATGGTCGCGGGCGAGAACGACGGCTTCGGCCTCGAGAAGCGGTTCGTCCGCAAGGACGGCACCGCGCTGTGGGTCGACCTCACCGTGTCGCTGGTCCGGGACGCCGACGGTCGGCCCGACTACGCGATCGGCATGACGCAGGACATCACCGACCGCAAGCGGCTCGCCGAGGAGCTGCGCGCCGCCGAGCTGCACTACCGGCTGCTCGTCGAGCACGTGCCTGCGGTCGTCTACATCGCCGAACCCGGCCCCGGCGGCCGGTTCTCCTACGTCAGCCCCCGGCTCGAGTGGATGCTCGGCTACTCCCCGGAGGAGTGGCTCGCCGACGCGACGCTCTGGTCGCGCAGCATCCACCCCGCCGACCGCGCGATGCGGACCCACGAGGAGGCGATCCGGCAGGGCCTCGGCGAGGACGAGATGCTGCCGTCGATCACCTACCGGCTGCGGCACCGTGAGGGCCACGACGTGTGGGTGCGCGACGACGCGGTGCTGCGCCGCGACGACGACGACGGCCGCCCGCGGCTGCACGGCGTGCTGGTCGACGTCACGCAGGAGAAGACGCTCGAGGAGCGGCTCGCGCACATGGTCGACCACGACGCGCTCACCGGCCTCGTCAACCGCGCCCACTTCCACCGCCTGGTGGACGAGGCGCTGGCCGGCGGGAACCTCGGCGCCCGACGCGCGGTCGCGGTCATGTACGTCGACCTCGACGACTTCAAGGCCGTGAACGACAACTTCGGCCACGCCGCGGGCGACCGCGTCCTGGTCGCCGTCGCCGACCGGCTGCGCGAGCTCGTGCCCGCGGGCAGCGCGGTCGCCCGGCTCGGCGGCGACGAGTTCGCGCTGCTGGTCACCGGCACGCGCGCCCGGGTCGAGGCCGCCGTGGCCGCCGCGTCCGCGATGGGCCAGGTCTCCGTCGACGTCGCGGGGGAGTACGCCCGGGTCGGCGCCAGCTTCGGCGCCGCGCTCGCCGACCGGCACCACACCACCGAGCTGCTGCTGCACGACGCCGACCAGGCGATGTACCAGGCGAAGCTCGGCGGCGACCGCGCAGACCGCCGTGGCGGCGACCGCCGCACCACCGCCGACCGCCGCACGGGCGGCGACCGCCGCAGCGGCGGAGACCGCCGCACGACCGCCGACCGCCGCGGCACCGCCGCCGACCGCCGCGCCTGACCCCGCCCGCACCCGCCCCGAGTGGATCCACCCGGGGCGCCACGCCGACGCGTGTCGACCGGGATCGTCCACCCTCGGGCCTGCCGGGCCCGGGTGGATCCACCCTGCGCGACGTGACGAGTGGATCCACCCTGCGCGCCACGCCGAAGCGTGTCGACCGGGATCGTCCACACCTCGGGCCTGCCGGAACGGGGTGGATCCACTCCGCGCGCAACGCCGGTGCGTGTCGACCGGGATCGTCCACACCCGGCCGCGGGTGCGGCGGGTGCCGCGGGTGGGGCGGGTGGTCGCGGATGCCGCGGGGCCGCGGGTCAGGCCGGCGCAGCCACCCGGGGGAGCATCGCGAGCACGACGGCGGCGGACCGGTCGGCCGCGTCGTCGACGTGCGTGAGGAAGTCGTCCGCACCGGCGGGGCCGCAGAGGTCCGAGATGCCGCGCACCGCGAGGAACGGCACGCCGTAGACGTGCGCGACCTGCGCGAGCGCGGTGGTCTCCATGTCCGTCGACAGGCCGCCGGGGAACTGCTCGCGCACCGGCCCGACCAGCCCGGCGTCGACGAACGCGTCGCTCGACAGCATCAGGCCGGTCCGCACGGTGAGGTCGCCGGCGTCCGCGCCGAGGGCGGCACCCCGCAGGGCGGAGTCGCCGCCGTAGGTCGCGGGCATCCCGGGCACCTGGCCGAGGGCGTAGCCGAACGCGCGCGCGTCGGCGCCGGTGTAGACGTGCTCGGTGCCTACGACGACGTCGCCGACGTGCACGCCCGCCTGCACCCCGCCGGCGCTGCCCGCGCTGATCAGCGCGGCCGGGGCACGACCGCCGCGGGCCGCCGCGACCAGCACCAGCGCCGCGGACGCGGCCGAGGACGCGTTCGCCAGCCCGATGCCGCTGCGGACCAGCAGCACCTCGCGGCCGCCGACGGTGAGCACGTGGTGCTCCGCGCCGCCGACCGTGGTGGTGGCGCCGACGGAGTCGGCCTGGGCGAGGAACGGGGCGGCCTCGTCCGGCATGGCGACCGAGACGACGACGTCCACCGCCGCGAGGGCGCTCACGCGGTCACCGTGCTCCACTCGGCGCGGTGCGCGAGGAACTCCCGCGCCGCGGCCTGCGCGCCCTCGAGGGTGTGGTTCGCGCCCCAACCGCACTGCACCTCGTTGGCCGCGGGGACCTCGTCGGCGGTGGTGAGGTCCGCGAGCGTGTCGGCGACGAGCGCCTCGACGTCGTCCTGCGCCCACTCGCCCTGGAGGATCAGGTAGAAGCCCGTCTGGCAGCCCATCGGGGAGAAGTCGATCACCCGGTCGCTGTGGTTGCGGGAGTGCTCGGCGAACAGGTGCTCCAGGGAGTGCACGACCGGCATCTCCAGGTGCGCCTTGTTCGGCTGGGTGAACCGGACGTCGAACTTGCTGATCACGTCGCCCGCCGGGAGGACCTTCGTGTCGGCCAGCCGGATGTACGGGGCGACGACCGTCCGGTGGTCGAGGTTGAACGACTCGACGTTCATGCGGGGCTGGTTCACGGCACTCCTCGGCTCGCGGGTGGGGACCTGACCATTGTGCAGCGGCGGGTCCGGGCGTGGTATTCCGGCCGGGATGCGGGCGCGGGTGTCGTGCGGGGACGACGGGCGGGGTGCGTCGGGGGTGACCCGGGAGGCCGTCACGCCAGGCGGGCGGCGCGGGGTGGCCGGGGCCGGGTCCGCGGCGACGTGGTCCGGTCGGTGAGCTCCAGCAGCCGCACGACCCGCCCTCGGTGCGGCGCCCACGGCGCGAGGACGTCCAGCACCTCCTCCTGCTCGACGCGGCGCCCGGCGATCGCGGTGCCGACCAGCCGCGGCAGGTGCAGGTCCCCGACGGACACCGCGTCCGCGTCGCCCAGCACCCGCCGGGTCGTCTCCGCGATGGTCCAGACCCCGATGCCGGGGACGGTCGCGAGGCGGCGGCGCAGCTCGGCGGGCTCGTGGCGCACGCCCTCCTGGAGCCGCGCGGCGACCGCGGCGGCGCGCAGCACGGCGGAGGACCGCTGGTCGTCGACGCCGGCCCGTCGCCAGTCCCAGACCGGCACCCGGCGCCAGCCGGCCGCGTCGGGCGGCACACGCATCCCGGAGGGCGCCGGCCCGGGCGGCGTGGTGCCGTGCCGCAGGAGCAGCCACCGCCACGCGGCGTGCGCGTCCAGCGTGACGACCCGCTGCTCCAGGACCGCCGGGACCAGCGCGCCCAGGACGTCGCCGGTGGCGGGCAGCCGCAGCCCGCGCAGCCGGTGGTGGGCGGCGGCGAGCCCGGCGTGCCCGGCCGGGTCGAACGTGCGCGGGTCGTCGTGGGAGCCGAGCAGCCGGGGTACGCCGGCGAGCGCCCGCTCGGCGCCCGGGCCCCACGCGGTCGCCGCGACCCCGCCGGCCGCGGCGGGCCGCAGGTGCAGCGTCGCGGGGCCGGTCGCGGTGCGCAGCACGTGCCAGACCGTGCCGTCGGGCAGCACCCGCAGCGCCGGGTCGCCCCCGCCGCGGCGCACGAGCATCAGCGTCAGACGGACGTCGAGCGGGCCGTCGGGCCGGTAGGTGCTGGTCAGCGGGGCGACGTCCGGCGACGGGCCCGCGGCGGGGTCGGCGGGGGTCGTCGGGGGCACACCATCAGCATGACCCACGGGTGCGACACGGGACCGGACGGCCCCGTGCCGCACCCGTGGGACGACCGGCGTCAGCGGGCGAGGAAGTCCAGCAGCAGCGCGTTGACCTCGTCTCCGTGGGTCCAGAGCATCCCGTGCGGGGCGCCCTCGATCTCGGCGTACTCGGCCTGCGGCAGGGCGGCGTGGAACGGGCGGCCGGTGGCGTCGATCGGCAGGATCCGGTCGGCGGTGCCGTGCACGATGAGCGTCGGCACGTCGATCTTCGGCAGGTCGCCGCGGAAGTCCGTCAGCCAGGTCGGCACGACGGCGGACGACGCGAACCAGGACGCCCCGGCGGCGACGTCCCAGGAGTGCCGCAGAGCCTCCTCCGAGAGGCGGCTCCCCAGGTTCTCGTCGGTGTTGTAGAAGTCGGCGTAGAAGCTGGTGAAGTACGCGTACCGGTCGGCGGTCACGGCGGCGAGGATGCCGTCGAACACGTCCTGCGGGACGCCCGTCGGGTTGTCGTCGGTGTGCAGCAGGAACGGCTCGAGCGAGGCGAGGAACACGGCCTTCGCCACGCGCTCGGAGCCGTAGGTGCCGAGGTAGCGGCCGACCTCGCCGGTGCCCATCGAGAACCCGACGAGCACGGCGTCGCGGACGTCCAGCGTGTCGAGGACGACCTTCAGGTCCGCGGCGAACGTGTCGTAGTCGTACCCGGTGGTCGGCTGGCTGGACTGCCCGAACCCGCGGCGGTCGTAGGTGATGACCCGGTAGCCGGCGCGGAGCAGCGCGGCGGACTGCTTCTCCCAGGAGCGGCCGTCGAGCGGGTAGCCGTGGATCAGCACGACGGGCTGGCCGGTGCCGTGGTCCTCGTAGTACAGGTCGATCGAGGTGGTGTTCTCGGTTCCCACGGTGATGAACGGCATGGTGCGCCTCTTCCCTCCGGTGGAGAACGATCGTTCTCCGCGATGTGGGCTACAGTAGAGAACGAACGTTCTCCGCGCAACCCCTGCGCCCACCCCCTCGAGGAGGGCCGCTCCGATGAGCACCACGACCGCCGGCACCAGCCGTGACGAGACCCAGCGCGAGCAGGTGCTCGCCGCCGCTGACCGGCTCTACTACACGCGCGGCATCCAGTCGGTCGGCATGGACGCGCTGCGCACCGAGGCCGGGGTCCCGCTCAAGCGGCTCTACCAGCTGTTCGGGTCGAAGGACGCGGTCGTGGCCGAGGTCCTCCGGCGGCGCAGCGCGAGGTGGGAGACGGGGCTCGCCGCCGCGGTCGCCGCCGCCCGCTCCCCGCGCGACCGGCTGCTCGCGGTGTACGACCACCTCGCCGGGTGGTTCGGCGACGCCGACTTCCACGGCTGCATCTTCATCAACTCGTTCGGCGAGCTCGGCGGCTGCTCGCCCGAGGTCGCGGAGCTCGTCCGGGAGCACAAGGCCGGGTTCCAGGCGTACGTCGCCGAGCTCGTCGCGGCCGTCGGCGGGCCGCCCGCGCTGGCTGCGCAGCTCGCGATCCTCGCCGAGGGCGCCCAGACGACCGCCGCCATCGCCGGCACCCCCGAGGCCGCGGCCCAGGCCCGCGCCGCCGCGGAGACGCTCATCGCCGCCGCGGGCGTCCCGGCCACCTGAACCCAGCCCCGCGAGCCGCCGAGACAGGACCGCCCGCCCGGGACAGGACCTCCCACCGCCCCGTCTCGGCGCGGAGGTCCTACCTCGGCGGGGCCGTGCGCTGGAGCCAGGTCGTCACCGCGTCCAGGTACAGCGCGCGCGGGGCGTCGGCGGACAGGGTCAGGTCGTGGATCCCGCCGGGGACGGACAGCAGCGTGACGTCGTCGCCGAGGTGGTGCGCCCGGGCCCGGATCTGCCCGACGTCGAGGACCGTGTCCTGGGCGTCGAGCAGCGGGTTCTCCCGGCTGTTCGGGCCGGACTCCGCGGCCGTCGCGACCAGGACCGGCACCGGGACGTGCAGCCCCCGGGCGAGCCGCGCCTGCCCGCGGCGGACCGCCCGCAGCCAGCCCGCGCGCACCGGGAACCCCTCGGCGGGCTTGAGCCGGCGGTCGTAGTCCCACCGGCCGCCGTTCGCGACGTGCAGGTGCCACGAGTACGCCGACGGCCCGTCCGCGAGCACCCGCATCCGGTCGACCGGTCCGACGGTGTCGAGCACCCAGGTGAACACCACCCGGTGGAACCACCGGGCGTCGAGGTCGAACCACGGGCTGTCCAGCACCAGCGCGTCGACCGCCGCACGGCCGCCGGGGCTGTCGGCCCAGAGCGCCGCGGTCAGCCCGCCGGTGGAGTGGGCGTGCACGGCGAGCCGGTCGTGGCCGAGCGCGTCCCGGACCAGCCGCGCGGCCAGGCCGAGGTCGACCCGGTACTCGGCGAGGTCGTCGACGTAGTGAGGTACCTGCCCGGGGCGCCAGGACCGGCCGCAGCGGCGCAGGTCGACCGCGTAGAACGTGTGGCCCGCCCGCTCCAGCGCGTCGGCCAGGTGGGTCTGGAAGAAGTAGTCGTTGAAGCCGTGCACGTGCAGCACGGCGGGGCCGCCGGGCCGCGTGCCGGGGGCGGGGGTGCGGCGGACGACGGTCGTGACGAGCCCCGGGTCGCTCGCGGACACGCCGAGGGTCACGTGCTCCCAGCCCGGTCCGAGGGGGTCGGGCTCCCACGTCAGCCCGGGGCCGGTGCTCACCGCGGGTCCCGGGGCCCCGGTCGCACGGGCGACGCCGACGCGGGCAGCCGCAGCGGCAGCAGCGCCGCGAGGCCGATCCCGATGACGAGCACGAGACCCAGGATGCCCCAGCGCTGCGACCCGGAGACGGCCACGAAGGTGGCGAACGCCATCGGCGCGAGGAAGCTCGCGGCGCGACCGGTCGTCGCGTACAGCCCGAAGATCTGGCTCTCGCGGCCGTCGGGTGCGACGCGGGTCAGCAGCGACCGGCTGGCCGACTGCGCCGGGCCGACGAACACGCACAGCAGCAGCCCGCAGACCCAGAACGCCGACGTCCCCGCGCCGGCGAGCGCGAACGTCGCCACCCCCGCGACGACCAGGCCGACGAGCGAGCCGACGATCAGCGCCCGGGGCCCGACGCGGTCGTCGAGCAGCCCGGCGAGGACCGTCGAGACCCCGGCGACGACGTTCGCGGCGATCGCGAACACCACGACCTCGCTCGCGCTGAACCCGAACGTGCCGGACGCGATCACCGCCCCGAACGTGAACACCCCCGCGAGCCCGTCCCGGTAGACGGCGCTGGCCAGCAGGAACAGCACCGTCGAGCGGGAGGTGCGCCACAGGTCGCGGACGTCGGCGACGATCCGGCGGTACGCCTCGACCACGCCGGGCCGGCGGCGCGCGGCGGTCCCGGCGTCCGGCGCGTCGGGGACGGCCAGCAGCACCGGCACCGCGAACACCCCGAACCACAGGGCCGACACCAGCACCGCGACGCGGATGTTCTGCCCGTCGTCCCCGGTGACCCCGAACCAGCCGACCTCCGGGTTGATGAACCCGACGAACAGGATCAGCAGCAGCACGATCCCGCCGACGTAGCCGGCGCCCCAGCCGAGCCCGCTGATCCGGCCGAGCGTCGCGGGCGTGGCGACGCGGGGGAGCAGCGCGTTGTAGTGCACCGACCCGAGCTCGAACGTCACGTTCGCCGCCGCGAGCAGCGCGATGCCGAGGAGCAGGTTCGCGGTGAGCGAGTCCGGGTCGGGGCGCACCAGGGCCATCGCCGCGCACAGGGCCACGGTGACCGCCGTCTGCACGGCGAGCCCGCGCCGCCGACGCCCCGATCCGTCCGCCCGGGTGCCGGCGAGCGGCGCCGTCAGGGCGATCAGCACGCCCGCGGCCGTCAGGCCCCAGCCCAGCCAGGTCGAGTGCTCGGCGAGCGCGGCGTCGAGCGCGTCACCCCCGGCGGCGACGACCGCCGGGTCGACGAACGCGTCGCTGGTGAGCCACCGGGTGAACACGAACGTCGTGATGACGGCGTTGAACGCCGCCGACCCCCAGTCCCACAGCGACCACGCGACGACCGGCCACCGGCCCCGTCGGGTCCCCGGCGCGGCCTCGGCGGCGACGGGTGCGGGCAGCGGGACGAGGTCGGGGTGCACGGACCAGGGATACCCCGGTCCGGCGTCCGGCGCGTGTCGACCCGCTGAACGACCGGCGACCGGTTGCCGGGCCGTGCGCCGCTGCCTACGGTCCCGGCATGACCGCCACCGTCCGCACCGGCATCTCCGGCTGGCGGTACGCACCGTGGCGCGGGGTGTTCTACCCGCCGGGCCTGCCGCAGCGCCGGGAGCTGGAGTTCGCGTCGCGACGGCTCGGGTCGATCGAGGTGAACGGGTCGTTCTACGCCCTCCAGCGACCCGGGTCGTACCAGGCGTGGCGCGCGGAGGTGCCGCCGGGGTTCGTGTTCTCCGTCAAGGGCCCGCGGTTCGTGACCCACATGAAGAAGCTCGCGGACGTCGCGACGCCGCTGGCGAACTTCTTCGCCTCCGGCGTGCTGGCGCTCGGGGACGGGCTCGGGCCGGTGCTGTGGCAGCTCCCGCCGACGCTCGGTTACGACGCCGACCGGCTCGCGCGGTTCTTCGAGCTGCTGCCGCGCACGACCGCCGAGGCCGCGGCGCTCGCGGAGCGCCACGACGAGCGGCTGGACGACCGGGCGTGGACGACCACCGACGCGGACCGCCCGCTCCGGCACGTGCTGGAGGTGCGGCACGCGTCGTTCGAGACCCCGGAGTACCCGGCGCTGCTGCGGGAGCACGGGGTCGGGCTCGTCGTCGCCGACACCGCCGGGCGCTGGCCGTACCTGGAGGACGTCACCGCGGACCTGGTCTACGTCCGGCTGCACGGTGACGCGGAGCTGTACGTGTCCGGGTACGACGACCCCGCGCTGGACCGGTGGGCGGACCGGGTCCGGGCGTGGGCGGCCGGGGGCGAGCCCGGCGACGCGCGGCGGCTCGGACCACCGGCGGAGCCGGCGCCCGCGGGGCGGGACGTGTTCGTGTACTTCGACAACGACACGAAGGTGCGCGCGCCCGTGGACGCGATGGCGCTGGCCCGACGGCTGGGAGTCGGGCCCGTGACCGGCGACGGAACGGCCCCCGCGGCACCGTGACCTGCGGCAGGGTGGCCCCATGACCGCGCACGACCCCGCGACCACCCGCGCCTACTACGACCGGCTGGGCGCGGCCGAGCACGAACGCCTGACCGCCGACGTCGCGGGCCGGGTCGCCCTGGAGGTGCACCGTCGGTTCCTCGCGCGGCACGTCCGGCCCGGCGACCGGGTGCTGGAGGTCGGCGCCGGGCCGGGGCGGTTCACCACCGCGCTCGCGGAGCTCGGCGCCCGCGTCGTCGTCACCGACCTGTCTCCGGTGCAGCTCGACCTGAACCGCACGCTGGTCGGCGCGACCGGCGCCGAGGCCGCTGTGGAGCGCCGGGAGCTGCTCGACGTCGCCGACACCACCCGGTACGGGGACGGGGAGTTCGACGCGGTGGTCGCGTACGGCGGGCCGTTGTCGTACGTCTTCGACGAGGCCGGGCCCGCTCTGCGCGGGCTGCTGCGCGTGACCCGGCCCGGGGGCACGGTGGTCGCGTCGGTGATGTCGGCGCTCGGCACCTGGCGGCACCACCTGCCCGGGGTGGTCGGGCTCGCGTCGGCGGTGGGCGAGGACGTCAACGACCGCGTGCTGCGCACCGGCGACCTGCGGCACGTGCCCGGCGCCGCGCACGTCTGCCGGATGTACCGGGCCGGGGAGGTGGCCGACCTGGCCCGCGCCGCCGGGGGCAGGCTGGTGGACGCGAGCGCGAGCGGCTGGGCCGCGCTCGGCGACCCCGCGGCGCTCGCGGTGCTGGAGTCCGACCCCGACCGGTGGGCGCGGTTCCTCGACCACGAGGTCGCGGCGTGCGCGGAGCCCGGGGCGCTCGACGGCGGGACCCACGTGCTGCTGGCGGTCCAGGGGGCCTGAGCGGTCAGTGCTCCCGGCCGCGCAGCCGGTCGATCTCGCGACGCTCCCGCTTGGTGGGTCGACCCGCGCCCCGGTCGCGCTGCGCGGCGACGGCGACCTGCTCCGGCGGCGGTGGCGCGGGCGTGCGGTCGACGTACGCGGTGGCCGCGGGGCCGGCGCCGACGCGGCGCTCCAGGACGTGCGCGACCTCGACGATCCGCTCCGGTCCCTCGCCGCGGACCCGCACCTCGTCGCCGACCTTCACGCTGGTCGCCGGCTTCGCGCGGTCGCCGTTGACCCGGACGTGCCCGGCCCGGCACGCCGCGGCGGCCAGGGCGCGGGTCTTCGTCAGGCGCACGGCCCACACCCACCGGTCGACCCGGGTCGACGACGGCCCGGCGGGCAGCACCGGACGTGCCGGGGGAGCCGGGCTGGTCGGCGGTGCCGGGGCGTCCCCGGGGTCGGCGGTCACGGTCGCGTCGCTCAGGCCGCGACCCGGGCGGCCGCGCCCCGGACGTCCGCGGGGTCGTGCCCGCCGGGCTGCTCGCCGTGGGCGGCGGCGTGCTCGGCGAGCCGGAGCAGGGTGGCGTTCAGCGGGGTCGGCACCCCGTGCAGGCGGCCGAGCAGCACGATCTCCCCGTTGAGGTACGCGGCCTCGATGGACCCGGCGCCGCGGACCAGGCTCTGCCAGGAGGACCCGCCGCGGCGGGTGACGCCCGGCAGGTCGACGAGCGTGAAGTCGCCGCGTTCGCGCTGCTCGTCCTCGGGCGCGACGGGCTCGATGCCGGCGGCGGCCAGCACCGCGCGGGCCTCCGCGACGGTGTCGGCCAGCAGCTCCCGGGCCGCGGGCTCGCGGACCGGGCCGCACAGCGCCTCGACGGCGTTGCCGAGGTTGCTCAGCAGCTTCGCGTACTTCCACGCCATGACGTCCTCGACCACGGGGGCGCGGAAGCCCGCTGCCACCAGGTCGGCGCCGACGCGGCCGAGGTCGGGGTCGGGCGCGCCCGCGGGGACCGTGCCGAGCGTCAGCACCCCCGCGACGGGGCTGCCCGCCGCGGACACCCGGCCGGGCTCCAGGAACGTCGCCGGCAGCCACACGCACATGCCCGCGACCCGCGCGAACCGGCGCAGGGCCGTGCGCTCGTTGTCGACGCCGTTCTGCGCGCAGACCAGCAGCAGGTCCTCGCCCGCGGTCCGGCCGCCGGCGACGGGGCGGTCGGCCCACTGCGCGGTGGTGGCCGCGGTGTCCTGGCCCTTGACGGCGAGCACGAGCACGTCGCCCGGGCGCAGGTCGACGTCCTGCGGGCCCGACGCGACCGGGGCGTGCACGGTGCGCGCGCCCGACTCGGTGGTCAGGTGCAGGCCGTCCGCCCGCAGCGCGTCGAGGTGGTCGCCGCGCGCGACGAGGACGACGTCGCGCCCCGCCTCCGCGAGCAGCCCGCCGATGGTCCCGCCGACCGCGCCGGCCCCGATGATCACGTATCGCACCCGGTCACGGTGCCACATCCCGGTCGCCTCCCGCTCCGGAGGGCGACGTACGGTGGAGGTATGACCACCTCCTCCCTCGTCGCCATCACGGGCGGCTACGTCGTCCCCGTCTCCTCCGCCCCGATCGAGGGCGGCACCGTCCTGATCCGCGACGGCCGCATCGAGGCGGTCGGCGCCGACGTCGTGGTGCCCGACGGTGCGACGGTCGTCGACGCGACCGGCCGCTGGGTGCTGCCGGGCTTCGTGGAGGCGCACGGCCACGTGGGCATCCACGAGGAGGGCGAGGGTGTCGCCGGCAACGACACCAACGAGATGACCGGGCCGAACATGGCCGGCGTCCGGGCGGTCGACGCCATCAACATCGACGACGAGGGCTTCCGCGACGCGCTGTCCGGCGGCATCACCTCGGTCGTCGTGAAGCCCGGGTCGGGCAACCCGATCGGCGGCCAGAGCGTCGCGATCAAGTCCTGGGGCGGGCGCACGATCGACGAGCAGGTGATCTCCGACGCCGTGAGCGTCAAGTCCGCGCTCGGGGAGAACCCCAAGCGCGTGTACGCCGAGAAGAAGCAGACCCCGTCGACCCGCCTGGGCACCGCGCTGGTCATCCGGCAGGCGTTCACCGACGCCCAGCACTACCGCGCCGCGCGGGACGCCGCCGCAGCGAAGGGCGAGCCGTTCAAGAAGGACCTGACGCTCGACACCCTCGCCCGGGTGCTCGACGGCGAGCTCGTCTGGGACCAGCACACCCACCGGCACGACGACATCGTCACGGCGATCCGCCTGGCCGACGAGTTCGGCTACAAGCTCGTCATCAACCACGGCACCGAGGGCCACAAGGTCGCGGACGTGCTCGCCGAGCGCGACATCCCGGTGATCTTCGGCCCGATGTTCACGTCGCGGTCCAAGGTCGAGCTCCGCGACCGCGCCATCGCGCACCTCGCCACGCTCGCCGCGGCCGGGGTCCGGGTCGCCATCACCACCGACCACCCCGTCGTGCCGATCAACTTCCTGGTGCACCAGGCCACGCTCGCGGTGAAGGACGGCCTGCCGCGCGAGACCGCGCTCGAGGCGCTGACGACGAACCCCGCCGCGTTCCTCGGGCTCGACGGCCGGGTCGGGGCGCTCGAGGCCGGGCGCGACGGCGACGTCGTCATCTGGTCCGGCGACCCGCTCGACGTGCACGCGCGCGCCGAGCACGTCCTCATCGAGGGCCGGACCGTCTACACGTGGGACCGCGAGACGGCGACCGCCCACGTGGTCGAGCGCGCGGAGCGGTTCACCGCCTGACGCCCACCGGCGCGGGTTCATGGGCGGCTCCCAGCGACCGCCCAGCGGACGGTCGGGGGAGCGGGGTGCACTGAGGGTCGTCGACGCCACCCGCGGCGTCGCCCCCCGGAGGTGCCTCATGGACCAGCACGACCCCACCACGCCGACCCCGGCCGCCGACCCCGCGAGCACGCCGCAGCCCGTCGTCGCGGACGCGTACCCGCCCCGGCGGATGTCGCGCCGGCGGCGGCGGGCGGTCGCGCTCGTGTCCTCGGGTGTCGTCGCGGCCGGGCTGGTGCTCGGCGGGTCGGCGCTCGCGGTGGGCCTGCCGGACGGGCGCAGCACCGGGCTGACGGTGGCGCCGGAACCCGCGACCGGCTCCGGCGGGCTCACCGCGCCCCGGTGGTCCGGCGGACCGGCCACCGGGTCGTCGGGGTCGGGGTCGTCCGGTTCGGGCGGCCCGTCCGGCTCGGCCGGCTCGACCGGCACCGCGACCCTCGACGCCGCCACCGCCTCCGCGGCGCAGCAGACCGGCGTGGTGCTGATCGACACCGTCCTCGGCTACCAGTCCGCGCAGGCCGCCGGCACCGGCGTGGTGCTCACCTCGGACGGTCTGGTCGTGACGAACAACCACGTGGTCGAGGGCGCGACCGAGATCACCGTGACCGTCGGCGCCACCGGCGAGCAGTACCCGGCCACGGTCGTCGGCACCGACGCGTCCGCGGACGTCGCCGTGCTGCAGCTCGCGGACGCCTCCGGCCTGGCGACGGCCTCGCTGGACGACGACGACGCGGTGGCGGTCGGCGACGCCGTCACCGCGGTCGGCAACGCGCAGGGCGGCGGCGTCCTGCTCGCGGCGGGCGGCACGGTCACGGCGCTGGACGAGTCGATCACCACCCAGGCCGAGGGCGTCTCGGCGGGCGAGCGGCTCACCGGCCTGATCCAGGTCGACGCCGACGTGGTGTCCGGCGACTCCGGCGGGCCGCTGCTGGACGACGAGGGCGAGGTCGTCGGCATCACCACCGCCGCGTCGTCCGGGTCGGCGGACATCACCGGCTACGCGCTCCCGATCGGGGACGTCCTCGACGTGGTGACGCAGATCGTCGCCGGCGACGACACCGACAGCATCGTGCTCGGGTACCCCGCGTTCCTCGGCGTGCAGCTCGCGACCACGTCGACCGGGCTCGGGTCGGGCCTCGCGGGCGGCGGGGCACGTGTCGCCGGGGTGGTCGAGGGCACCCCGGCGGTCGACGCCGGTCTGACCGCCGGCGACACGATCACCGCGGTCGACGGCACCCCGGTGGCGGACGGCGACGCGCTCAGCGCCGCCCTGGCCACCCGTGCCCCCGGCGACGCCGTCGCCCTGACCTGGACCACCGCCGCGGGCGAGACCCGCACGGCCACGGTCACCCTCGCCCAGGGCCCTGCCGCCTGACCCTCCCGCCGGCCGCCGCCGAGATGACACCCCTCACCTGTGCCGCGGGGTGCCGCCGCAGGCGCGTTCGGTCATCTCGGCGGGGGAGGGTGCGGGTGCGCCGGTACGCTCGCGGGTCATGGCCGTCACGATGCAGGACGTCGCGCGCCGGGCGGACGTCTCCGTGAAGACGGTGTCCCGGGTGGTCAACGACGAGCCGCACATCAGCCCGGACAAGCGCGAGCGGGTGCTCGCCGCGATCGACGAGCTCGGGTACCGGCTGAACCCGGCGGCGCGGACCCTGCGCACCGGCCGGTCGGGGGTCATCGGCCTGGGACTGCCGGACCTGCGCGAGCCGTACTACGCCGAGCTGGCGCACGCGGTGCTGCAGCAGGCCGGCCGGCGGGGGCTGACCGTGCTGGTCGACCCGACCGGCGGGGACCGCGACCGGGAGCTGGCGCTGCTCGGCGGGCGCGGCGGCGGCCTGGACGGCGTGCTGCTGTACGCGCTGGGGGTCGGCGCGCAGGACGCCGTCGGGGCGGCGCTGCCCGCGGTGCTGCTCGGCGAGCGGGTCGCGCCGGGGGCGTCGGCGGCCGTCGACGTGGACCCGGCCGTGGCCGCGGCGGTCGCGCACCTGGTCGAGACGGGCCGGCGGCGGGTCGCGGTCCTCGGCGCCGACCCCCGGCCCGGGTCCCCGGGTGCGCGGCGGACCGAGGCGTTCCGCCGGGCGGCCGCCGTGCACGGTCTGGCGGTCGACGAGGCGCTGCTCGTGGACGTCGGCCCGCGGTGGGGCCGGCAGGAGGGTGCCGTCGCCGCGGCCCGGCTGCTGGACGCCGGTAGGCCGTTCGACGCGCTGCTCGCCCACAACGACGCCCTCGCCCTCGGGGCGCTGCGCGCGGCGCTCGACCGCGGCCTGCGGGTGCCGGGGGACCTCGCGGTGATCGGCTCCGGGGACACCGAGGACGCCCGGTACGCCGTGCCGTCGCTCACCTCGATCGCGCAGGGCACCAGCGAGGTCGCGGGCACGGCGGTCGCGCTGCTGGTGGACCGGATCGAGGGCCGCCCGTCCCGCGACGAGGCGCCGCGCGCCGCCGCAGTCGACCTGCGGCTGCGCGAGTCGACGCTCGGGGTGGGGGTCGCGTGAGCGGCGAGGAGGGCCGCGCGGTCACGATGGCCGACGTCGCCGCAGCGGCGGGCGTCTCGGTCAAGACCGTGTCGAACGTCCTGGCCGACCACCCCCAGGTGCGGGCCGCGACCCGCGACCGGGTGCTGGCCGCGGTGACGGCGCTGGGGTACCGGGTGAACCCGTTCGCCAGCCGGCTGCGGTCCGGGCGCACCGGGGTGATCGCGTTCGCGCTGCCGCACCTGTACCAGCCGTACTTCGGCGACATGGCCGAGCGGGTGATCGCCGAGGGGGAGCGCCGCGGGCTGACCGTGGTGATCGAGCCGACCGACGCCCTCGCCGAGCGGGAGCGGGCCGTGCTGTCCGGTGCGCGCCGCCAGCAGGTGGACGGGGCGATCCTGTCCCCGGCCGCGCTCGGCGTCGCGGAGCTCCAGGGGCTGCGCGTCGAGGGCCCGGTGGTCCTGCTCGGGCCGCGGCTGGCGGCCCCGCCCGCGGACCAGGTGGTGATGGACGACCAGGGCGCGGCGCGCTCGGCGGTCGAGCACCTGCTCGCCTCGGGTCGCCGTCGGGTCGCGGCGATCGGCACGGCCGACGACGGCGGGTCCGCGGACCGGCGCGAGGCAGGGTACCGGGACGCGCTCGCGGCGTACGGCGTGCCGGTCGACGAGGCGCTGCTGCTGCGGGCGCCGGACTGGGACCGCCGGTCGTCGGGTGCGGCCGCGGTGGTGCGGCTGCTGGACTCGGGCGCGCCGTTCGACGCGGTGTTCTGCTTCAACGACGCGATGGCGTTCGGGGTGCTGCGGGTGCTCGCGAGCCGGGGTCTGCGGGTGCCGGACGACGTGGCCGTGGTGGGGTTCGACAACACCGAGCAGTGCCGGTTCTCGACGCCGCCGCTCACGTCCGTCGAGCCGGGGCAGGAGCAGATCGCGCGGACGGCGGTCGACCTGCTCGTGCGGCGGATCGAGGGTCGGACGGACGGGCCCGAGGTCGTCGTCGCCGACCACCACCTGGTGGTCCGGGAGTCGTCGGGCGGGCCGCGGACGCCGGTCGCCTGACCGGCGCCGACTCCGACGATGTCAGTGCCAGCACGCTCATCGGGTCGTCACGGTTGACAACGATGTAAGTCTGGCCGCAAGGTGGCTCCGCACACCGACGCACGCACCGCCCGCACCCCGCACCGCCCGCACCCCGCACCGCCCGCACCCCGCACAGGCAAGGACGCCCATGCCGCTCGACCTCCGACCCGCCGACGCCGGACCCGCCCCGGCCCGCCCCGCCCACGCCGGCCCGGTCGACCCCCGCGCCACCGACCGCCTCGCCCAGCGCCCCCTGCCCGCGAGCGCCGTGCGCCTCGACCCCGCCGGGCACCTCGGTCGCTGGCAGGCGCTGAATGCCGCCGCGACCCTGCCGCACAGCATCGCGATGCTGGAGACCTCCGGCGCGCTGCCGAACCTGCGCCGGGTGGTCGGGGAGTCGGACGCGGAGTACGTCGGGTACATGTTCGCGGACTCGGACGTCTACAAGGTCCTCGAGGCCGTCGGCTGGGAGATCGGGCGGACGGGTACGGACGCGTTCGACGGGTTCCTCGCGGACACCCTCGACCTGCTGACCCGGGTCCAGGAGGACGACGGCTACCTCAGCTCGTACGTCCAGGGGACCCGGCCGGGGGAGCGGTTCGCGGACCTGCGCTGGGCGCACGAGCTCTACTGCGCCGGGCACCTGATCCAGGCGGCGGTCGCCCTGCACCGCGGCGCCGGCCGCGACGACTTCCTGGCCCTGGCCCGCCGGTACGCCGACCTGCTGGTGCGGACGTTCGGCCCCAAGGGCCGGGCGGGCTACTGCGGGCACCCCGAGGTCGAGACCGCGCTGGTCGAGCTGTACCGCGCGACCGGCCACGAGCCGTACCTCGCGACCGCCCGCCGGATGGTCGACGAGCGCGGGCAGGACCTGGCGCTGCTCGGCCCGGACCGGCTCGGCGCCCACTACTTCCAGGACCACGCCCCGGTGCGGGAGTCCCTCGAGGCGACGGGGCACGCGGTCCGGCAGCTCTACCTGAACGCCGGGGTCACGGACGTGTACCTCGAGCAGGGCGACGACCGGCTGCTCGCCGCGGTGCGCGCCCAGTGGGACTCGGCGCACCACCAGAAGATGTACGTGACCGGCGCGATGGGCTCGCGGCACTTCGACGAGTCGTTCGGCGACGCCTACGAGCTGCCGCCGGACCGCGCCTACGCGGAGACCTGCGCGGCGATCGCCGACGTGCAGTGGAGCCAGCGGATGCTGCTCGCCGACGGCGGGTCCCGGTACGCGGACGCGGTCGAGCGCGCGCTGCTGAACGCCGTCGCCGCGTCGGTGTCCGCGGACGGGCGCGCGTTCTTCTACTCCAACCCCCTGCACCTGCGCGCGGGGCACCGCGAGGAGGAGAACGCCCCGTCGCGGCGCACGCCCTGGTACTCGTGCGCGTGCTGCCCGCCGAACATCGCCCGCCTGGTCGCCTCGCTGGCGGCCTACGTGGCGACCGCGACCGACGACGCCCTGCGGGTCCAGCTGTACGCCGCCGGGGAGATCGACCTGCCCGCGCACCTCGGCACCGGCACGGTCCGCGTCGCCACCGCCTACCCGGCGGACGGGCGGGTCCGGGTCGACGTCGACGGGGAGCTGACCGGCCGCCTCGAGCTGCGCGTGCCGGCCTGGGCGCCGGGTCTGCGGCTGTCCGTCGACGGCGCCCCCGTCCCGGAGCCCCGGGTCGTCGACGGGTACCTGACCGTCCCCTCCGGGACGCGCCGCGTCGAGCTGGACCTGGACATGCCCGCCGTCGCCGTCGCCGCGCACCCGCGGGTCGATGCCGTCCGCGGTGCGGTCGCGCTCACCCGCGGGCCGGTCGTCTACTGCGTCGAGCAGGCCGACCACCCCGACGGGCCGTCCGTCGAGGACGTGCGGCTGCGGCCCGGCGGCGCGCTGGTCGTCGAGCCCCGTGCGGGTGCGCTGCCCCTGATCCGCGCGCAGGGGGTGGCCGCCGAGACCGACGACGCCCCGCTCTACGGCACGCGCACCACCACCCCCGCCGACCGCCCCGTCCCGCTCACCGCCGTCCCGTACGCCGAGTGGGGCAACCGCGCGCCCGGCCCGATGCGGGTCTGGCTCCCGCTCGCCTGACCCGCCCCCGCCGACCCCGACCCCCGTACCACCCCAGCCCCGCACCACCCCAGCCCCCGCACCACCCCAGGAAGGACATCCCACCCGTGACCGACGCCCGCCTCACCGTCGACCCCGAGCTCGTCGTCTCCCCGGTCCACCGCCGCACGTTCGGCTCGTTCGTCGAGCACCTCGGCCGGTGCGTCTACACCGGCATCCACGACCCCGGCCACCCGACCGCCGACGAGGACGGGTTCCGCGAGGACGTCCTGGAGCTCGTCCGCGAGCTCGGCGTCACGAGCGTGCGGTACCCGGGCGGCAACTTCGTCTCCGGCTACCGCTGGGAGGACGGTGTCGGCCCGGTCGAGGACCGTCCCGCCCGGCTCGACCTCGCGTGGCACTCCCTGGAGCCCAACACCGTGGGCGTCGACGAGTTCCTGCGCTGGACCCGCAAGGCCGGTGTCGAGCCGATGATGGCCGTCAACCTCGGCACCCGCGGCGTCCTCGAGGCCGTCGACCTGCTCGACTACTGCAACAGCACCGCGCCGACCGCGTGGGCGAAGCAGCGGGCGGCGAACGGTTCGCCGGAGGCCTACGACATCCGCATGTGGTGCCTGGGCAACGAGATGGACGGGCCCTGGCAGACGGGCCACAAGACGGCCCACGAGTACGGCCGGATCGCCGCCGAGACGGCCCGGGCCATGCGCCAGGTCGACCCGACGCTCGAGCTGGTGGCCTGCGGGTCGTCCGCGCCGGACCTGCCGACGTTCGGCACCTGGGAGCGCGAGGTGCTCACCGAGACCTACGACCAGGTCGACTACATCTCGATCCACCGGTACTACGAGATCAAGGGCGACGACACGCACTCGTTCCTCGGGTCGTGCGTCGACATGGACGCGTTCATCGACGACGTCGTGGCGACCGCCGACGGCGTCCGCGCCGCGCTCAAGGCCGAGAAGCGGATGATGCTCTCGTTCGACGAGTGGAACGTCTGGTACCAGTCCCGCGCGGCCTCGGTGCCGCCGGCGGGCGACGACTGGCCGGTCGCGCCGGTGCTGCTCGAGGACCGCTACTCCGCGATGGACGCCGTGGTGGTCGGCAACATGCTCATCACCCTGCTGCGGCACTCCGACCGGGTGACCAGCGCGTCCCAGGCGCAGCTGGTCAACGTGATCGCGCCGATCATGACCGAGCCGGGCGGGCGGGTCTGGAAGCAGACGATCTTCCACCCGTTCGCGCAGACCGCCGCCCTCGCGCGGGGCTCCGTGCTGCGGGTCGACCCGGTGTCGGAGACGTTCCCGACCGCGCAGCACGGCGACGTGCCCGCGGTCGACGCGGTCGCCACCTGGGACGAGGAGACCGGGACCGGCTCCCTGCTGGTGGTCAACCGGCACCCGGAGCGTGCCCAGGACCTCACCGTGGACCTGTCCCGGCTCGGGGACGTCCGGGTCGTGGCGGCCACGACGCTGCACCACGACGACCCGTTCGCCGTGAACACCGCCGACGCCCCCGACGAGGTGGCGCCGCGCGCCCGCGAGGACGTCGCGCTGGTCGACGGCACCCTGACGATGGCGCTGCCCGCCATCTCGTTCAGCACCGTCGCGCTGGCCCGCGGCTGACCTGCGGTGCGGGCGCGCTCGCGCGTCCGCACCGTTCGTCCGCGCGCCCACGCCGTCCGCGCGCGTGCCCGCCGGGCTCGGCGCCCGCCCCCGCCGTGGGGGTCAGGGTGCCGAGCCCGCCGGACCGGACGCCCGTGTGCCGCCGGCCCCGGTGTCCCAACCGGGGCGACGGCGCCGCGCGCGTCCCCTCAGCGGGAGTCGGAGACGGTGCCCCGGATCGCGGCCCTGCCGGCCTCGAGCCGCGCGACCGGGACCCGGAACGGCGAGCAGGACACGTAGTCCAGCCCGACCGCGTCGAAGAACCCGATCGACTCCGGGTCGCCGCCGTGCTCGCCGCAGACCCCGATCACGAGGTCCGGCCGGGAAGCCCGCCCCTCGTCGACCGCGAGCCGCACGAGCCGCCCGACCCCCTTGGTGTCGATGCTCTCGAACGGCGACACGGTGAGCACGCCGTTCGCGAGGTACTGCGGGAAGAACGCCCCCTCCACGTCGTCGCGGGAGAACCCCCACGTGGTCTGCGTGAGGTCGTTGGTGCCGAACGAGAAGAACTGCGCGACCTCCGCGATGCGGTCCGCCGTGAGCGCCGCGCGCGGCAGCTCGATCATCGCGCCGACCGGCAGGTCCAGCGGCACCCCGCGGGTCGCGCCGACCTCCGCCATGATCCGCAGCGCCTCGTCGCGGACCAGGTGCAGCTCCATCACCGACCCGATCAGCGGCACCATGATCTCCGGCCGCGGCGAGCCGCCGGCCTCCAGCCGGTCCGCGGTGGCCTCGCACACCGCCCGGATCTGCAGCGCGAACAGCCCCGGCACGACCAGGCCCAGCCGGACGCCGCGCAGCCCCAGCATCGGGTTCGCCTCGTGCATCCGGCGCACCGCGGCCAGCAGGCGCACGTCCCGCTCGTCGGGGGCGCCGCGCTCCTCGGCCAGCGCCACGCGGACCGCCAGGTCCGTCAGGTCCGGCAGGAACTCGTGCAGGGGCGGGTCGATCAGCCGGATCGTCGTCGGCAGCCCGTCCATCTCGGCCAGCAGCCCGACGAAGTCCTCGCGCTGCAACGGCAGCAGCGCGTCGAGCGCGGCCTCCCGCTCGGCGTCGTCCTCGGCCAGCACCACCCGCTCGACCAGCACCCGCCGCTCGCCGAGGAACATGTGCTCCGTCCGGCACAGCCCGATGCCCTCGGCCCCGAGCGCCCGGGCCCGGCGCGCGTCGTCGGCGGTGTCGGCGTTGGCGTGCACGTGCAGGCGCCGGGTGTCGTCGGCGTGCGTGAGCAGCCGGTGCACCGACCGCACCAGGTCGCCGGTCTGCTCGTCGTCGCCGGCCTGCGCGAGCGCCGCGTCGAGGCCCTGCTCCAGGTAGGTGCTCACCGGCGACGGCGACACGGGCACCGCCCCGAGGAACACCTCGCCCGTGGACCCGTCGAGCGCGAGCACGTCGCCCTCGGCGACCCGGTGCCCACCGACCGCCATCGCGCGGGCCGCCGGGTCGATGTCCAGCGCGTCGGCGCCGACCACGCAGGTGCGCCCCATCCCGCGCGCGACCACGGCGGCGTGCGAGGTCTTCCCGCCGCGGGCCGTGAGCACGCCCACCGCCGCGATCATCCCGCCGAGGTCGTCCGGGTTGGTCTCGCGGCGCACGAGCACGACGTCCTGGCCCTCGGCCGCCCAGGCCTGCGCCGTCGCGGAGTCGAACACCGCCCGCCCCACCGCGGCGCCGGGGGAGGCCGCCATGCCGCGGGCCAGGGTGGTGCGCTCGGCGGTCGCGTCGAACTGCGGGAACATCAGCTGCGCGAGCTGCGCGCCGCTGACCCGGGTCAGCGCCTCGTCCATCGTGATGAGGTGCTCGTCGACCAGCTGCGTCGCGATCCGGAACGCGGCGGGGGCGGTGCGCTTGCCGACCCGGGTCTGCAGCATCCACAGCGTGCCGCGCTCGACAGTGAACTCCACGTCGCACAGGTCGCGGTAGTGCGTCTCGAGCCGGCGCATCGCCTGCCGCAGGGCCGTGTACGAGCGGAGGTCGACCTGCTCCATCTCGGCGAGGCTCAGGGTGTTGCGGATGCCCGACACCACGTCCTCGCCCTGGGCGTTCACGAGGTAGTCGCCGTAGTCCCCGGACCGGCCGGTCGCGGGGTCGCGGGTGAACGCCACGCCGGTGCCCGACGTCGGGCCGAGGTTGCCGAACACCATGCTCACGACGTTCACCGCGGTGCCGAGGTCGTCCGGGATCCGCTCGCGCCGCCGGTACAGCCGCGCGCGGTCGGTGTCCCAGGACCGCAGCACCGCGACGATCGCCAGGTCCAGCTGCTCGCGCGGGTGCTGCGGGAACACCCGGCCGGACTCCGCCAGGACGATCGCCTTGAACTCGTCGACCAGCGCGCGCAGGTCGTCGGCGTCCAGGTCGACGTCGTGCTCGACGCCCTTGGTGGCCTTGGCGCGGTCGAGGGCGGCCGCGAACAGGTCGCCGTCGACGTCCAGCACCGTCTTGCCGAACATCTGGATCAGCCGCCGGTACGAGTCCCAGGCGAACCGCTCGTCCCCGGAGAACTCCGTGAGCCCGACGACCGACGCGTCGTTCAGCCCGACGTTGAGCACCGTCTCCATCATCCCGGGCATCGAGAACTTGGCACCGGAGCGGACCGACACCAGCAGCGGGTCGTGGAAGTCGCCGAGCCGCCGGCCGAGCGTGTCCTCCAGCCGGCGCAGCGCCATCGTCACCTCGACCCGCAGCTCCGGCGGCAGGTGCCCGGTCCGCATGAACGCGCGGCACGCGTCGGTGGTGATGGTGAACCCCGGCGGGACCGGCAGGCCGAGCCGGGTCATCTCGGCGAGGTTCGCGCCCTTGCCGCCGAGCAGGTCCTTGTCGTCCTTGCCGCCCTCGGAGAAGTCCTGGACGTAGCTGGCCACGTGCACCCCCGGGTCCCGCGGAGGGCGCCGTTGCCCCCACACGCCCGAGTGTCCACCCGCCCCCGCCGCCGCCACCAGGGACGAGGGTCCCCCCTTCTCGCCTCCGCTCGGCGGGCGAGGTCGAGGGTTTCGCCCCAGGAGGGGCCGTGAAACCCTCGACCTCGCGCGAAACCCTCGACCTCGGCGCCAGCCGCGCGGAGCCGGTCAGCGGTATCAGGGGGCGACGCGTCGGTGGCCGCCGGTAGGATGGTCGAGTCCTACCCGTCCGGATCAAGGAGCGCGGCGCGAGCCGAGCACATGGCTGAGACCTCACCCGATCGACACGATCGATCGCTCCCCGGCGTGGCGGCCCGGGTCGAGCACCGCATCACGATCCCGTCCGGCGTGTCGATGGTCGAGCTGCTGGGCCTGAACGACCAGGTGCTGCGTGCCGTGGAGTCGGGCTTCGCGACGGTCGACGTGCACGTGCGCGGCAACGAGATCGCGCTCGCCGGGCCGGCGGGCGACGTCGCCCTGGTCGCGCGGCTGGTGGACGAGCTGGTCGAGATGGCCGCGGTCGGCACGCCGCTGACGGCCGACGTCGTGACGCGCTCCGTCGCGATGCTGACCGCGGGCACCGCGACGCGCCCGGCCGACGTGCTGGCGTTCAACATCCTGTCCAACCGCGGCCGGACGATCCGCGCCAAGACGTCGGGGCAGAAGGAGTACGTCGAGGCGATCGACCGGAACACCATCACGTTCGGGATCGGCCCGGCGGGCACCGGCAAGACGTACCTGGCGATGGCGAAGGCCGTGCAGGCGCTCCAGGCCCGGCAGGTCGACCGGATCGTGCTGACCCGCCCCGCGGTCGAGGCCGGCGAGCGCCTCGGGTTCCTGCCCGGCGGGCTCAGCGAGAAGATCGACCCGTACCTGCGGCCCCTGTACGACGCGCTGCACGACATGGTCGACGTCGAGTCGATCCCGCGGCTGATGGAGGCGGGGACCATCGAGGTCGCCCCGCTGGCCTACATGCGCGGCCGCACGCTCAACAGCTCCTTCATCATCCTGGACGAGGCGCAGAACACCTCGGCCGAGCAGATGAAGATGTTCCTCACCCGCCTCGGCTTCGGCTCGAAGGTCGTGGTCACCGGCGACGTCACGCAGGTCGACCTGCCGTCGGGGACCCCGTCCGGGCTGCGGGTGGTGGAGTCGATCCTGGCGGACGTCGACGACGTCGCGTTCTGCCGGATGTCCTCCTCCGACGTCGTCCGCCACCGGTTGGTGAGCGACATCATCGACGCCTACGCACGCTGGGACAGCAACACATGAGCATCGAGGTCAACAACGAGTCCGGCCACGAGGTCGACGAGGCGGAGTTCGCCGCACTGGCGCGCTTCGTGCTCGACCAGATGCACGTGCACCCGCAGACCGACCTGTCGATCCTGTTCGTGGACACGACGGTCATGACGGACCTGCACGTGAAGTGGATGGACGAGCCCGGCCCCACGGACGTGCTCTCCTTCCCGATGGACGAGCTGCGCCCCGGCCGCGCCGACGAGCCCACGCCCGCCGGGCTGCTGGGCGACGTGGTGCTGTGCCCGGAGGTCGCCGTCGAGCAGGCGCGCACCGCGGGGCACTCCACGGCGGAGGAGCTTGCTGCTGCTCACCACGCACGGGATCCTGCACCTGCTGGGCTACGACCACGCGGAGCCGGAGGAGGAGAAGGAGATGTTCGGCCTGCAGCGCCAGCTGCTGCTGACCTTCCTCGCCGGCCGATGACCGAGGTCCCGGTCGGGCTGCTCGTCGTCCTGACGGTCCTGGCCGTCCTGGTGGCGGCGGCGCTGTCCGCGGGCGAGGCCGCGGTGCTGCGGGTCGGCCGGAACGACCTGGCCGACCTGCTGAGCGGACGGCACCCCGCCGCGGAGCGGGTGCAGCGCCTCGCCGAGGACCGCACCGCCGTCGCGGGCGCCGCGTCCGTGGTGCGGCTGCTGTGCGAGATGCTCGCGGCGGTGTGCCTCACGCTGGCGATCGCCGCCTCCGACCTGGTGTGGTCGGTCGAGCTGGTCATCGCCGTGCTGGCCTGCGCGTTCCTGACCGTGGTCCTCGCGCGGCTGAGCCCGCGGTCGCTCGGCCACCGCTACCCGCGGGTGGTGCTGACCGCGACGTCGCGGCTGCTCGCCGGCGTCCGGGTGGTCGCCGGCCCGCTGGTCGGCGTCGCGTCCGCCGCCGGCTCCGAGGTCGAGCCCGACGAGCTGCGCGAGATCGTCGAGCGCACCGGGGACGGCCCGGGCGTCGACACCGACGAGCGCCAGATGGTCCGCTCGGTGCTGGGCCTCGGCGACACCCTGACCCGCGAGGTGATGGTCCCGCGCACCGACATGGTGACGACCGTCGAGTCGACCCCGCTGACCAAGGTGCTGTCGCTGCTGCTGCGTTCCGGGTACTCGCGTGTGCCGGTGATCGGCGAGCAGGTGGACGACCTGCGGGGCGTGCTCTACCTCAAGGACCTGGTCCGGCGGATGCAGGACGACCCGACCGCCGGGGACGCCCCCGCGGGGTCGCTCGTCCGGCCCGCGGTGTTCGTCCCGGAGTCCAAGCCGGTCGACGAGCTGCTGCGCGAGCTTCCAGGCCGGGGCCTCGCACATCGCGATGGTCGTCGACGAGTACGGCGGCATCGCCGGGCTGGTGACGATCGAGGACGCGCTGGAGGAGATCGTCGGCGAGCTGACCGACGAGCACGACCCCTCCGCCCCGCAGGTCGAGGACCTCGGCGGCGGCACCTACCTGGTGCCCGCCCGCCTCGGCAAGGACGAGCTCGGCGAGCTGTTCGGCGTCGAGGTGGACGACGACGACGTCGACACCGCGGGCGGGCTGCTCGCCAAGTCCCTCGGCAAGGTGCCCATCCCGGGCTCCGCGGGGGAGATCCACGGGCTCCGGCTCGTCGCGCAGGGCACCGAGGGCCGGCGCAAGCGCGTCGCCCGGGTGCTCGTGTCCCGCGCCCCCGACGACGCGGACGCCCAGGACGCCCCCCGCACCGACGACCGCGGCGACGCCCGGTCCGACTCCCGGTCCGACTCCCGGTCCGACGACCGCCCCGAGACACCCGACCGCGCCGCCGGCGCCGTCGCCCCCACGCACCGCCCCGCAGACCAGTGACGGAGACCCCCGTGACCCACCGCTCCGGATTCGCCTGCCTCGTCGGCCGGCCCAACGCCGGCAAGTCGACCCTGACCAACGCCCTCGTCGGCCAGAAGGTCGCGATCACCTCCGGCCGGCCGCAGACCACCCGGCACACCGTCCGCGGCATCGTGCACCGCGACGACGCCCAGCTCGTCCTGGTCGACACCCCCGGGCTGCACCGCCCGCGCACGCTGCTCGGCGAGCGGCTGAACGCCCTGGTGCGGGACACCCTCACCGAGGTCGACGTCGTGGGCTTCTGCCTGCCGGCGGACCAGAAGGTCGGACCGGGCGACCGGTTCATCGCGGAGCAGCTCGCGCAGCTCGGCCGCCGCACCCCGGTGATCGCGCTGGCGACGAAGGCGGACCTGGTCGGCAAGCAGCGCCTCGCGGAGCACCTGCTGGCGATCTCCGAGCTCGGCGAGTGGGCGGACATCGTGCCGGTGTCCGCCGAGAGCGGGTACCAGGTGGACGTCGTCGAGCAGGTGCTGGTCTCGCACCTGCCCGAGGGCCCGGCGCTGTACCCCGAGGGGGAGCTGACCGACGAGCCCGAGGCCGTCATGGTCGCCGAGCTCGTCCGCGAGGCCGCGCTGGAGGGCGTCCGCGACGAGCTTGCCGCACTCGCTCGCGGTGGTCGTCGACGAGATCGTGCCGCGTCCGACCGCCGAGGGGCAGACGCCGATGCTCGACGTGCGGGTCAACCTCTACGTGGAGCGGGACAGCCAGAAGGCGATCATCATCGGCCGCGGCGGCTCGCGGCTGCGCGAGGTCGGCACCGCCGCCCGGCGCGGCATCGAGGCGCTGCTGGGCTCGCGCGTCTACCTCGACCTGCACGTCAAGGTCGCGAAGGACTGGCAGCGCGACCCGAAGCAGCTCGGGCGGCTGGGCTTCTGAGCGACGGGACCACCTACCCGGTCCCGCGGCGGGGTCGGTGGGGTCGGGGCGGCACGGACCGGTTCGGCCATAATCGCGAGGTGCGCAACCGGACCGCCGCGGGCACCGTGATGGGGGCCATCGCCCTCGCCGTGCTCGGCGCGCTCATGGGGCCGCAGTACGCGCCGGTGCCGATGACCGACCCGCTGACGGTCCAGGCGTCGTCGACCGCGATCCCGGGTGCGGAGCCGACGGGCCCCTACGCGGTCGAGTCGTCCGTGGTGACGGTCGAGCTCGAGGGCGCGACGGTCGAGGCCCGGCTGCTCGTGCCCGAGGGCGTGGGGGCGGACGTGCCCGGCGTGGTGTTCGTGCACGGTGCCGGCACGGGCCGGTTCGCGGACGCGTTCGTCGACCAGGCGCGGGCGCTGGCGGAGTCCGGGGTCGCGACGCTCGTCCCCGACAAGCGGCTCGACACCTACAGCGCCCGGCACCGCGACTACCTGGCGATGGCCGAGGACTACCTGCGCTCGTTCGACGTGCTGCGGGGCACGCCCGGCGTCGACCCCGACCGGGTCGGCGTCTACGCGGAGAGCGAGGGCGCCTGGATCGCGCCGGTGATGGCGGTCGACCAGCCGGACGTCGCGTTCGTCGTGCTGGTGTCCGCGCCGGTCGTCGCGCCCCGGCAGCAGGCCGCGTTCGCGGTCGACTCCTACCTGCGCAACACCGGGGTCCCGCAGCAGGTGTTCCGCGCGATCCCGCGCGCGGTCGGCATGTCGCTGCCCGGGGGCGGGTTCGAGTACGCGGACTTCGACGTGGCGCCCTACCAGCGGCGGCTCACCCAGCCGGTGCTGGTCGCGTACGGCACCGCGGACGCGTCGATGCCGCTGGTGCAGGGCGCCGAGCAGATCATCCGGGACGTCGCCATCGCCGGGAACGCCTCCTACACCGTGCGGTACTACCGGGGCGCCGACCACGGCATCCGGGTGGACGGGTCGGTGTCGACGGCGTTCCTGCGCGACCTGACCGGGTGGGTGACGGGGCTGCCGGGGACCGGGTCGGCGTGGCCGCGGGTCGCGGGCGCGCAGCCCGAGCAGCTGTACTGGGCGGCCCCCGTGCCGCAGCCGCGGTGGCTCGGGAACGGCGACGTGCTGCTGTTCCTGGTGATCGGGGCGGTGGGCGTCCTCGTCCTGCTGCCCCTCGGCCGCGCCGCGCTGGTCGGGGTGCACCGTCTCCGGGGGACGGCGCCCGCGCACGGGCGCGACCGCGGCCTGGACCGGCGCCTCGGCGTCCTGTCGGTGGTGACCGTCGCGACCGTCGGCGCGCTCGTCTGGTACCTCGTCGCCGTGGCCCGGCTCGCGCTGGGCTACGAGCGCAACGGCTGGGTCGTGCAGGGCGGGTGGCTCGCGGTGCGGGTCCTCGGCCTGGTGGCGGTCGCGGCCGCGGCCTCGGTCGTCGTGCGGCTGCGCGCGCTCCGCGAGCGCGGGGAGCCGCTCGCGCACGGCGTCGTCGGCCACGCCGTCCTGTGGGGGACGAGCGCGGCCTGCACGGCGCTGCTGGTCGTGCTCGCGTACTGGGGCGTGTACCAGCTGGGGATCTGATCGAGCGGCCCCGCGCGGCGCGGGGCGCGCGCGGGCGTCCGGACCAGGCACCATGGGTGCCGGAGTACTGACCGAGGGGAGCACAGGTGCGCACGACGTGGGGTTCGGCGACCGACCGGGGGCGGGTGCGCTCGCTCAACGAGGACGCGCTGCTGGCCCACCCGCCGGTGTTCCTGGTCGCGGACGGCATGGGCGGCCACGAGGCCGGGGACGTGGCGAGCCGCCTGGCGGTCGAGGAGTTCGCGCGCCTCGCCGGGCTGACGGTCGTCGACCCGTCCGACCTGCACGCCTGCTTCCGGAGCGCCGCGCAGCGCATCCGCGGCGCGTTCGAGCGTCGGGAGGGCGGCACCACCGTCGCGGGCGTCGCGCTCGGCGAGCACGACGGCACCGCCCACTGGCTCGTGTTCAACGTCGGCGACTCCCGGGTGTACCGGTGGCAGGACGGCCGGCTCGCCCA
The DNA here is from genome assembly GCF_056868065.1 of Cellulomonas sp. KU4C. Taxonomy (NCBI): domain Bacteria; kingdom Bacillati; phylum Actinomycetota; class Actinomycetes; order Micrococcales; family Cellulomonadaceae; genus Cellulomonas; species Cellulomonas sp. KU4C. The sequence continues at coordinate 2,349,781 of NZ_CP200322.1, forward strand.
GGTCACCGTCGACCACTCGGTCGTGCAGGAGCTCGTGGACTCCGGGACGCTGAGCCGCGACGCCGCGGAGCAGCACCCCGAGCGGCACGTCCTCACGCGCGCGCTCGGCACCGGGGCCGACCCCGAGCCCGACTACTGGATGCTGCCCGCGCAGCCCGGTGACCGGCTGCTGATCTGCTCCGACGGCATCACCGGCGAGCTCACCCCCGCCGACGTCGCCGACGTCCTGGCGCGCACGGCCGGCAGCGGCGCCGCGGCGGCCGAGCTCGTGCGGCGCGCGGTCGAGGCCGGCGGGCGCGACAACGCGACCGCCGTGGTGGTGGACGCCACGTCCGAGATCGAGGGTTCTTCACCCGGATGGCTCGCGTTCGGCACCGAGCCTGCCGATAGGACATGGGACGAGACGGTCGACGGGGCCACCATCCCGCGACCCCGCAGCCATCAGGAGGACCCTCGGTGATCGTGCCCGAGTACACGCCCGGAGACTGGTACGCCGTCGTGGCAGGCGGCGTCGTGCTGCTGCTCGCCCCGTCGACGCCGCCGGAGGTGGTCCGCGACGTGTGGGCCGCCGCACCCGAGCAGGGCGGTGGCCTGAGCGGCCAGCTGGACGCGCTCGTCCGGCACGGCATCGGCGGGCTGCACCCGTTCGCGGCGGTCGACCTCAGCACCGGCGCCGTGCACACCGCGCTGCGCGGCGACGTCGAGGTCGAGGTCGTGCGCGGCACCCGCGCCGAGGTGCTCACCGCGCCGACCGTCGTGTCCTGGTCCGAGCGCTCCGTCGGCTCCGCCGACGAGGTGACGGTCCGGACCCCCGGCGCCGCCCGCGGCTCCGCGCTGCCCCTCGTCGGCGGCGTCGTGCGCGCCTCGCGCGTGCGCGTCCGGCTCACCGACGCGGACGTGGCGCCCGCGCCGGCGGCCGCGTCGGACACGCCCGTGGTGCTGCCCGCGTCCCCGACGCCCGTGGCGGTCGCGCCGGCGGAGCCTGTCGCGCCCGCGCCGGCGGAGCCGGCTGCACCCGCGCCGTCGGAGTCCACCGCCGCGCCCGCGGCCGAGGAGCAGGCGGCCGAGGTCGAGGTCGTCGCGGAGCCGGCTGCGGTGGTCGAGCCGACCGCAGCGGCCGAGCCGGCCGCCGAGGCCGCGCCCGCGCCGCAGCCCGCGCCCGAGGCCGTCGTCGAGCCTGAGGCGCTCGTCGACCCCGAGGCCCTCGTCGAGCCCGAGCCGGCCCCCGAGCCCCAGCCCCTCGTCGAGCCCGCACCGGCCCCCGCCGTCGAGGCGGCCCTCGAGCCCGAGCCGTTCGTCCCCCCGGCCGCGCCGGTCCCCGCCCTGCCGGGCCCGGCCTCCGCGGACGACCACGACGGCCTGACGATCCTCAGCGGCGAGCTCGCGTCGATCCGCCAGAACCTGCCCTCGTGGGCGGTCTCGCAGACGGGCGACTGGCCCTCGGGCGCGGGGATCCCGACGCCGGCCCCCGGCCCGGGCGCGTTCGCGTCCTCGTCGCCGGTGTCGGGCGCGGTCCCGGTCTCGGGCGCCGCCGCCGCGCCGACGACGCACGCCCCGGTGCCGCGCCTCGCGCTGTCCACGGGTGCCCTCGTGCCGGTCGACGCCGTGGTGCTGATCGGTCGCGCCCCGCAGGCCGGTCGCGCGCCCGACGGCGCCGAGCCGCGCCTCGTGACGGTCCCGAGCCCCGAGCAGGACATCTCGCGCACCCACGCCGAGGTCCGCCTCGAGCTGGGCCGCGTGCTGGTCACCGACCTGTACTCCACCAACGGCATCACCGTCGCCAGCGGCGGGCTGCCGCCGCGCCGCATCGCCGCCGGCGAGCCCGTCGCGGTCGGGGAGGGGGACCTCGTCGACCTCGGCGACGGCGTGACGTTCACCGTGGAGCCGGGTGCGTGAGTCGACGACGTGAGGCCTCGCGGCCGCCGCACCTGCCGGGCTACGCGGTGCAGCAGCTGCTGGGTTCGGGGGGCTCGGCGGACGTGTTCCTGTACGAGCAGGAGCTGCCGCGCCGGTCGGTGGCGGTCAAGGTGCTGCTCGGGGGCGTGGACGCGGACACCCGTGCGGCGTTCGAGCGCGAGGCCGACCTGACGGCACGCCTGTCCCACCACCCGTCGATCGTGACGGTCTACCAGGCGGGCGTCGCGGACGACGGCCGCCCCTACCTGGTGATGGAGTACTGCTCGCGGCCGAGCCTGGGGCAGCGGTACCGCAGCGAGCGGTTCGACGTCGCCGAGGTGCTGCAGCTCGGCGTGCGGCTCGCGTCGGCGGTCGAGACCGCGCACCGCGCGGGCATCCTGCACCGGGACATCAAGCCCGGGAACGTGCTGACCAACGACTTCGGCCGGCCGGTGCTGAGCGACTTCGGCATCGCGGCGACCGTCGACGCGGGCGGACCCGCCGTCGGCATGTCGATCCCGTGGGCCGCGCCGGAGCTGCTGGCGGCGGAGCCGTTCGGCGACGCGCGCTCCGACGTGTACTCCCTGGCGGCGACGCTGTTCTCCGCGCTCGCCGGACGGTCGCCGTTCGAGCGGCCCGGTGGCGGGAACGAGGCCGCCGACCTGGTCGGGCGGATCGAGCGCGGCGCGCCGGTGCCGTTCACCCGCGACGACGTGCCCGAGCGCTTGCGGACCGTGCTGTCCCGCGCGATGGCCCGCGACATCCAGCAGCGGCACGGCAGCGCCGTCGAGCTCGCGCACGACCTGCGGGCCGTCGAGGCCGACCTCGGTCTGCCGCTGACCCCGCTGGACGTCGAGGACGTCACGGCGCGGTCGACCACCGACTGCGCCGCCGCGGCCGCCGAGCAGGACGCGACCCGCGCGCGGCCGGTGGTCGAGATCGCGCCGGGCGCCCCCGCCGCCGGGCCCCGGGTCCGCACGACAGTCCCCGTCGGCCCGCCGCTGGACATCGGCGCGGGCGCCGAGGCGACCCGGATGCGGCCCGTGGTCACGGTGCGCGCCGACGTGCCCGCGGACGGCCCCGTCGTCGCCCCGCCGGCGCCGGTGCGCGAGGTCAGCCCGGGTGCGCCGCGCCGGTCCCGCACCGGCCAGGTGCTGGCCGCCGTCGGCTCGGTGCTCGCCATCGCGGCCGCGGTGGTCGCCGTCGTGCTGCTGGCGAACCGGCCCGACGCGACCCCCGGCCCCGACGCCGAGACCGACTTCCCGGGCCCGCAGGACACCGTCGCCGCGACGGTCCCGAGCCCGACCAACCTGTTCGGCTCGCGCGCGGCGGACGGCACGATCGTGTTCACCTGGACCAACCCGGACGAGCAGGAGGGTGACACCTACCTGTGGGGTCGGCTGACCACCACCGGGGAGCCCCGGCTGCAGATCGTCGAGGACCAGACCGTGACCCTGCCCGCCGACCCGGGTGAGGTCTGCATCGAGGTGTCGATCGTGCGCGCCGACCGGCGGGCGTCCGCGACGCCGACCGAGGGGTGCGCCGCGTGAGGTTCGCCTGGAACCGGAAGAAGACCGTCTCCGCCGTGGCGGTGGTCAGCGTGCCCGCCGTGGTGGCGACGCTCGCCCTGGTGAACCCGGGCTTCCCGCTCGCGCAGGTCGACCTGAACGACGGCGCGGTCTGGCTGACGTCGACCAGCACCCTCCAGGTCGGCCGCTACAACGCGCAGGTCGAGGAGCTCAACGCCGGGCTGACCGCGACGGGCGGCGAGTTCGACGTGCTCCAGGAGGCCGGCAACGTCCTCATCGTCGAACCGGGGACGGTGTCGGTCGTCGACCCGGCGGGCGTCACCGCCGCCGCGCAGGTCGCCGTCCCGGCGGGCGCGCAGGTGTCGATGGCCGGCGGGACCGTCGCGGTGATGGACCCCGAGGGTCAGGCGTGGGTGCGGACCTTCGCCGACCTGCCGCTGCTCCAGGTCGCGGCCGACGAGCCGGACGCGGACGTCGGCGCCGGCGGCCTGGTCGTCGCGACCGCGGGGGGCGACGCGCTGGCGGTCGAGGCCACCTCGGGCGACGTGACCCGCCTGACCCCGACCACGGGCGCGCCCACCGCGGCCGAGCCCGCGTCGTCCCTGGGCGGCGCCGTGGACCACGTGACCGCCGTCGGCGACGTCCCCGTGGGCCTGGACGGCGAGACGGTCCGGACCCCCGGCGGGTCGAGCGACGTCGGCATGGCGCAGCCCGTCCTCCAGCAGGCCGGCCCGGCCGCCTCGACGGTGCTGGTCGCGGGCAGCACCGGCCTGGTCGAGGTCGCGCTGTCCTCCGGCGACGTCGCCGCGGAGCACGAGGCCGGCGGCGGGGGCACCCCGGCCGCCCCGGTGCGGGTGGGCCGGTGCGCGCACGCCGCCTGGCCGACCGCCACGGGGAACTACCTGCGCCTGTGCGACGACGCCGCGCCCGAGCTGTTGGACCTCGACGGCGTGACCAGCGCCGACGCCCTGGTGTTCCGGGTGAACCGCCAGGTCGTCGCCCTGAACGAGACCACCGACGGCCGGCTGTGGCTCCCGCTCGAGGACACCGAGCTGCGCGAGCCCGAGTGGACCGACGTCGTGCCCGAGGAGGAGCCGGACGACGAGACCGAGCAGTCCGAGGGGGAGCGCACCACGCAGGAGCTGGTGCCCGAGTGCTCGCCCACGAGCGCGGCCCCGAACGCCGTGGACGACGAGTTCGGCGTGCGCGCCGGGCGCACCGCGATCCTGCCGGTGATCGACAACGACACCTCCTCGGACTGCGGCATCCTCGTCATCAGCGACGTCGACGCCCTGGCGCCCGAGTTCGGCACGCTCCAGCAGGTGTACGGCGGGCGGGCCCTGCAGGTCGCCGTGCCCGCGGACGCCACCGGCTCGACGACGTTCACCTACTCGATCAGCGACGGCCGCGGCACCACCGCGCCCTCGACCGCCCAGGTCACGCTGACGGTCCGCGCCCCCGGCCAGGACGACCCGCCGGTGCAGGTCCGGACCGGGGAGATCCGCGTCGAGCAGAACCAGACGACGACCTACCCGGTGCTCGCGGACTTCACCGACCCGGACGGCGACCCGCTGACCCTCGTGTCCGCGACGGCCGAGTCCGGCACCGCCCGGTTCCGGCAGGACGGCACGCTGACCTACGTGGCCGACGGCGGCGCGCTCGGCCGGACGGTCGTGCACGTCGTCGTCTCGGACGGTGTCAACAGCGCCGAGGGCACGGTGGACGTGGACGTCCGCGCGCCCGGCTCGCTGCCCCTGCAGATCGACCCGGTGCACGCGTTCACCTACACCGACCAGGACGTGCTGGTCCGCCCGCTGTCCGCGGTGCGGTCCGCCGGGGCCGAGCGCCCGCGCCTGGCCGGCGTCGAGGACGCCGCGGGCACCACGATCACGCCGGACCTGGACGCCGGGACCTTCACGTTCCGCGCCGCGCAGCCCGGCACCTACTACGTGACGTTCACGGTGACGGCCGCGCCCCAGCAGGCGACGGGCGTGGCGCGCGTCGACGTGCGCGAGCGGCCCGAGGTGCCCGAGCCGCCGGTCGCCGTGCTCGACCGCGCCTGGCTGCCCGCCGGCGGGCAGACCACCGTCAACCCGCTCGACAACGACACCGACCCGGGCGGCGGGGTCCTGGTGCTCCAGTCCGTCGACGCCCCCGACGGCCTGCGGGTCGCGGTCCGGCAGCGGGAGATCGTCACGATCTCCGCGGTCGGTGCGCTCACCGAGCCCGTGACGCTCCAGTACGTCGTGTCCAACGGCGTCGCGTCCACGACCGGGCAGATCCTCGTGTCGCCCGTGCCCGCGTCGTCCACCTCGCAGCCACCGGTCGTGCCGAACGCCACGGCGGACGTGCGGACCGGCGGCGTCGTGACCGTCCCCGTGCTCGAGGACGCCTACGACCCCGACGGCGACGAGATCACGCTCAAGACCGAGTTCGCGGAGCCGCTCGCCGACGGTCAGGGCCTGCTGTTCGTCGCCGGGGACGTGCTCCGGTACCAGGCGCCCGCCACGGCGATGACCGTGCACGCGACCTTCGTGGTCCGCGACGCCACCGGCAACGAGACCGCCGCGACCCTCACCGTCCGGGTGCACGACTCCGACCCGACCACCAAGGCACCGCCGCGCCCGCGGGCCCTGGTCGCCCGGGTGTTCGCGGGGGAGACCGTGCGGATCCCCGTGCCGCTGGCCGGCATCGACGCGGACGGCGACGGCATCACCCTGCTCGGTGTCGCGTCCGCCGGCACCAAGGGCCGCGTCACCACGGTCGGCGCCGACTACCTCGAGTACGAGGCGCTGCCCGGCGAGGCCGGCACCGACACGTTCACCTACGCCGTCGAGGACTGGACCGGCCAGCGCGCCGTGGCCACGATCCGCGTCGGCATCGCCGCGCGCCCCGGGGACAGCAACCGCGTGGTCGCGCGCGACGACACGATCACCGTGCGGCCCGGCCAGACCGTCGAGGTCCGGGTCCTGGAGAACGACACCGACGTCTCCGGCGGCGACCTGTCCCTGCAGGGCGACCTCGAGGCCGACCCGGGGATCACGGCGTCCGTCGTCGGCAGCCGTGTCCTCGTGGTCGGCGAGCAGGCCGGCACGTTCACGATCGGCTACACCGCGGCGAACGCCCGGGGCGCCCGCGCCGGCGCCGTCCTGACCGTCACCGTCGACCCGGACGCGCCCGTGCTGGCACCGATCGCCCGCGACGTCGTCGTGCCGCCCGTCGACACCGTGGGCCGCACCAGCGTCGACGTCGACGTGCTCGCCGTCGCGCAGAACCCCAGCGGGCCGCTGGGCGACCTCGCCGTGTCGGTGCCGCGCAGCGCCGCCGACGTCGCCACGGTCGCCGAGGACGGCACGGTCACCGTGACCCTCGCGGAGACCGCGCAGACCATCCCGTACCTGCTGACCAACACCACCGCCGACGGCGTCCGCTCGTACGCGTTCATCTCCGTGCCCGCGCTCGGGTTCTTCCCGCCGACCGCGCGCCCCCGTGCCCCGGAGCTTCCGGGTCGCGGGCGGCGAGACGCTGACCATCCCGCTCGGCGAGCAGATCCAGGTGGCCCCCGGCCGCACCGCCCAGGTCGCCGACCCCACCGCGGTCACCGCGACCCGGTCCGACGGCTCCCCGCTGGTCGCGGACAGCACGACGGTCCGGTTCACCCCGGCCGCCGGCTACGTCGGGCCCGCGTCGATCACCGTCCCGGTCACCGACGCGACCGGCGCGGGCGACACCACCGCGCGGACGTCCGTCATCACGCTCCCGATCACCGTCTACACGCTCGACGACTACCCGCCGACGTTCGTCCCCGCGAGCCTGTCGGTCGGCCCGGGCGAGGCACCGACCACCGTCGACCTGCTGGCGTTCACCCAGGGCGTCGAGGGCGCGTCGGGCGCGGACACGTACACGTACAAGATCAACGGCGACGTGCCCGCCGGGTTCACCGCCTCGCTGTCGGGGAGCAACCTGACGGTCGCGTCCGACGTCAGCACCCCCAAGGGCACCCGCGGCACGCTGCCGCTGACCCTCGGGTACGGGCGCGCCGGGACGATGGAGGTCCAGGTCGAGCTGCGGACCGTCGCCAGCACCCGTCGCGTCGCGGTCGTGAACAGCGTGGCCGTCAACGACGGCGTCCAGGGCCAGGAGCGCGTCGTCGACATCCTCGCCGGCGCGTACAACCCGTTCCCGGACCAGCCGCTGCGGATCGTCGGCGTCAGCGTCGAGACGCCCGGGACCGGCACCGCCAGCGCGTCCGGCGAGCGCGTCGTGGTGCGCCCGACCGACGACCTCGTCGGTCAGATGGTGGTCCGCGTCCGCGTGCGCGACGCCACCGACGACAGCGCCCGCGAGGTCGCCGCGTCCATCACGCTGCGCGTCCGCGGCAAGCCGGTGGCCCCCACCGCCCCCCGGGTCGGCGAGGTCCGCGACGGCACGGTCGTGCTCAGCTGGACCGCCCCCGACGGGCGCGGCGAGCCGATCCAGGGCTACCGCGTGGTCGCCAGCGCGGGCGGCCCGACGACGGCCTGCCCCAGCACCACGTGCACGATCACGGGGCTGACCAACAACGTCGAGTACACGTTCACCGTGGCCGCCGAGAACGCCGTCGGCTGGTCCGACCCGAGCCCGGCGTCCGCGGTGGCGCGCCCCGACGCCGTCCCGTCCACGCCGGACGCCCCGGTGTGGACCGCGTTCGGCGACGGCACGCTGACGGCCGCGTGGAACCCGCCCGCGACCTCCGGCTCGCCCGTGACGTCGTACACGCTGATGCTCTCCCCGGCCCCGCCGGGCGGGAACCCCTCGGTGACGACCACGGGGACGTCGTACACGTTCCGCGGACTGGCGAACGGGACGCGCTACAGCGTGCAGGTTCGCGCCCACAACCGTGCGCCGGAGCCGAGCCCGTGGAGTACTGGATCGGCCGTCGACTGGCCCGCGGGCGCTCCTGGTGCCCCGACCTTCCCCGCGGACGCAGTCACGTCGAGCGCTGCGAACGAGTTCACTCTGCGGTGGAATCCTGCGCCGCCCAACGGGGACGACTTGCGCAACTATGTCGTCACTGTCACCGGCGGGCCCGGGGCCGGGACGTTCGAGGTCGCCCCGTCCGAGGCTCCCTCCCTGCGGGTGGCCGGCGTGAACAACGACACGCCGTACAGCGTCCGGGTGACGGCCCGCAACAAGGCGGGGTCCACGGACTCGGCGACGATCTCCGCCATCGCCTACGACGTGCCGGATCCGGCGGACAAGCCCTATGTCGTTCGAACATCGGGCGGGGAAGCCGTGCCCGGCCAGGGTGAGGCGACCTTCGGCTGGAACACGCCGCGAGGGAACGGCGCCCGGGTGGAGTACTTCCGCGTGCTGGTGAACGGTGCGGAGGTCGCTCAGACCGGCGACACCCGCTACACCGTGCGAAACCTGCGGGGCGGTGAGTCGGTGAGCGTCGCCGTGATCGCCTGCAACCTGCGAGGCTGCGGCCCCTCCAGTGTGGGCAGTGACGCCGCCACGGTGTACACGCGGCCGGCGGCACCGACCGCTCTCCAGCTGACCACGAGGTCGACGTCGCCGTACGGCCGCCCGACCGAGGCGACGATGAGCTGGGCTGCTCCGACGGACACCGGTGGGCTGCCGATCAAGGCCTACCGGTACGAGCTCGCGGTTGGGGATGGCCCGAAATCTCGGGTTCCCCCACACCCGTGACGGGTACGAGCGCGACCTTCGCCCTAGGCCGGTCGAACCTGGCGAACGGCGGTCAGGTGACGATCCGGGTCCAGGTCCAGACGGACGCGGGGTGGAGCGACTGGGCGGAGGCATATCCCGCGATCTCCTGGACGGACGAACCCCCGCCCGACCCCGAGCCGACGCCGAACCCCGACGACCCCGCCCCCGGCGGAACCTCGCCGTGACGCCCGACCTGCCGATCAGACCACCGAGCCCCGCCGCGCCACCCGCCCCGCACCGCCGCCCCACCCGACAGGAGCACACCCCCCGATGACCCCCGAGCAGTCCGCCTGGTTCTCCGAGACGTTCACCTCGCTGGTCACCAACGTGTCCCGTGCCGTCCTGGGCGCTGACAAGCCGGTCCGCCTGGTGCTGACGGCGATGGTCGCCGAGGGGCACGTGCTGCTGGAGGACGCGCCGGGCACCGGCAAGACGTCGCTGGCGAAGGCCATCGCGGCGTCGGTCCAGGGCACGCACCAGCGCATCCAGTTCACGCCGGACCTGCTGCCGTCCGACGTGACCGGCGTGACGATCTGGGACCAGGGCAACCGGACGTTCCAGTTCCACCCGGGCCCGGTGTTCACCTCGGTGCTGCTCGCCGACGAGATCAACCGCGCCTCGCCGAAGACGCAGTCCGCGCTGCTCGAGGTGATGGAGGAGGGGCACGTCACGGTCGACCGCGACACCCACCCCGTGGGCCGGCCGTTCGTGGTGATCGCGACGCAGAACCCCATCGAGCAGGCGGGCACCTACCGGCTGCCGGAGGCGCAGCTCGACCGGTTCCTGGTCCGCACCTCGCTCGGCTACCCCGACCGGACGGCGACGGTCGAGATCCTGTCGGGCAACCGCGACCGGACCCGCACCCTGGACCCGGTCGTGACCACGGCGGGCGTCGTCGAGATGGCCGAGCTGGCGCAGACCGTGCACGTGGACGGCGCGGTGCTCGACTACGTGGCGCGCCTCATCGAGGGCACCCGTGAGGACCCGCAGACCGCCCTGGGCGCGAGCGTCCGCGGCGGCCTGGCGCTGGTCCGCTGCGCCCGCGTGCACGCCGCCGCGCAGGGGCGGGCGTTCGTGATCCCGGACGACATCAAGGACCTCGCGGTCCCGGTGCTGGCCCACCGCCTGGTCCTGGACCCGGAGGCGGACTTCCTCGGCGCGACGACGATCCAGGTCGTCGAGCGCGTCCTGTCCGCGACCCCGCCGCCGGTGGCGCGGGCGTGACCGTGCGGGACTCGTGGACGAGGTCCGGGGGGCGGCCGTGAGGCGGTCGCACACCCGGCTGTCCGGCGTCGGCTGGGGCGCGCTGCTCCTCGGCGCCGCGGTCCTGGCGGCGGGCTACCTGCTCGGCTGGCTCGAGCTCGCCACGGCGGGCGCGGTCGGCGTGGCCGCGGTGGTCGTCGCCGTGGTCATGACCTGGGGCCGGTTGCCGCACGACGTCCGGCTCGACCTCGCGGACCGCCGCGTGCGGGTGGGCGAGCGGGCGTTCGGCGGCGTCGTGGTGACCGCGCCCGGCAGCCGCCGCACCCGGGCCGTGCGCCTGGAGCTGCAGGTCGGCGCGGGCCGCGCGGAGCTCGAGGTCCCCGCGCTGTCGCCGGGGGAGGAGCACGAGGAGCTGTTCGCCGTGCCCACCGACCGGCGCGCGGTCGTGACGGTCGGCCCGGTGCGCGCGGTGCGCGGCGACCCGCTGGGTCTCGCGGTCCGGCACGCGGTGACCACCGGCTCGGAGGAGCTGTACGTGCACCCCCGCGTGGTGATGCTCACCGGTGCCGACGCGGGACTCCTGCGCGACCTCGAGGGGGGTGCGACCCGCGACCTGTCCGACATGGACCTGGCGTTCCACGCGCTGCGCGACTACGTGATCGGCGACGACCGCCGGTCGATCCACTGGCGCTCGACCGCCCGGCGGGGGGAGCTCACCGTCAAGCAGTACGAGGACACCCGGCGCACCCAGACGGCGATCGCGCTGGCCACCGACCCGCGCGACTACCGGCGCGGCGACGACGACGCGGAGCTGGAGCTCGCGGTGAGCGTCGTCGCGTCCGTCGGCGTGCGCGTGCTGGCCGAGGAGCACCCGCTGGCGGTGCTCGCCGGGAAGGGCCGGGTGCGGACCACCGCGCGCCGGCCGTTCCTCGACGACTGCTCGGGCATCGCGGTCGGGCCGGACGGCACCGCGTCGTCGCTGCTCGGGCGCCGCGTCGCCCGCGAGTCGCCCGACGTGACCCTCGCGTTCCTGGTCACCGGCTCCGTCGTCGCGGACGCCGACCTGCGCGCGGCCGCGCGGCACGTGCCCGAGGGCACCCGCACCCTGGTGATCAGCTGCCGGCCCGGCGCCGAGGTCGAGGTCCGCACGCAGCGCACCCTCAGCCTGGTGCGGCTCGGCTCGCTGGACGACCTGCCCCGCGCCCTGCGACTGGCGGCCGCCGCATGAGCGCCCCGACCACGTCCGACCTGCCCGTCGCCGCTCCGGGCCGGGACGCCGCCCCCGGCCCGGAGGCCGCGCCCGGACCGTCCACCGCACCCCGGCGCCCGCGCGGCGTGCCCCGCGGCCTCGCCGCCGTCGTCGACGTCGCGGTGCTGTCGGTCGCGGTGCTCGCCGCACTGACCCCGCTGCTGCCCGTCTACGGCGGCGCCGTGCTGCTCGCACCCGTCGTCGGTGGCGTGGCCGTCGGTGCGGCCGTCGGCGTGCTCACCGCCTGGGCGCGCTGGTCGGCGCCGGTGACCACCGCGGTGCTCGTCGCCGTCACCGTGCTCGTCGGCGGCCCGCTCGCGACCCCGGACAGCACCCTCGGCGGCGTGCTGCCGACGCCCGCCTCCGTCGCGGCCGTGGTCCGCGGCTCCGCGCTCGGCTGGAAGGACGTGCTCACGCTCCAGCCGCCGCTCGGTGGCTCGGGCTGGCTGCTGGTCCCGCCGTACCTGCTCGCCCTCGTGGGCGCGGCCGTCGCCGTGCGCCTGGCCGTCGGCGCGAGCCGGGGCGCCGCCGCGGCCGCCGTGGTCCCGCCCGTGGTGCTCGCCGGCGCGGTCGTGCTCGGCACGCACACCACGGTCGCGCCCGTCGCGGTCGGTACCGCGCTCGCCGCCGTGCTCCTGGTGTGGGCCTCCTGGCGCACCGGCCGGCTCCGCGCGCGCCGTCCGCTCGCCCTGGTGCTGCTCGTGGCGCTCGCCGCCGGCGCCGGGGTCGGCGGGGGAGCGGTCGTCGCCGACCAGCGCGACCGCTACGTGCTCCGCGACGCGCTCGTGCCGCCGTTCGACCCCCGCGACTACGCCTCCCCGCTGTCCGCGTTCCGCGCGTACGTGAAGGACGACGACACCGTCGACCTGTTCCAGGTGCAGGGCCTGCCCGAGGGCGCCCGGATCCGGCTGGCGACGTTCGACCGGTTCGACGGCGTGGTGTGGAACGTGGCCGGCGACGGCTCGTCCCGCGCGTCCGGCGAGTTCCGCCGGGTCGGCGAGACGGTCAGCGAGGACGCGGCCCTGCAGGCGGAGGCCGCCTCGGCGTCCGGCGACGGCGGCACGCGCGTCGAGGTCGAGGTGCAGGTCGACGAGCTCGGCGGCGTCTGGCTGCCGACCGTCGGCGACGCGGTGTCCGTGCGGTTCGACGACGTCGAGGCGCAGTCCCGGCTGCGGTTCAACGACGCGACGGGCGCGGCGGTCCTCACCGGCGGCCTCGGCACCGGCCTGACCTACACGCTCGACGCGGTGATCCCCACCGAGCCCGACGACGAGCAGGTCGGCACCGCCGCCGCGCGCGACCTCGACCTCCCCGAGCCGCAGTCGGTCCCGGACGCCGTGGCGTCCGCCGCCGCGGACGCGGCCCGCGAGGCCGAGACCCCCGTGCAGGTCGGCCGGGCCATCGAGCAGGCGCTGCACGAGGGCGGGTTCTTCTCGCACGGCCTCGCGGACCAGGGCGACTACCCGTCGCTGTCCGGGCACGGCGCGAGCCGGGTCGCCACCCTGCTCGACGGCGAGCTCATGGTCGGCGACGCCGAGCAGTACGCGTCGGCGATGGCCCTGATGGCCCGCGAGATGGGCCTGCCCGCCCGCGTCGTCATGGGTTTCGTCCCCGGTGCCGACGAGGACGGCGAGGTGCCCGACGCCACCGACCCCGCCGCGCCGGAGGCGGACCCGTCGGCGCCGGTCGTCGTCACCGGGGCGGACGTCAGCGCGTGGGTCGAGATCGCGTTCGAGGGGTACGGCTGGGTCACGTTCGACCCGACGCCCCCCGAGAGCCAGACCCCGCAGGACGAGGAGGACACGAGCCAGGCCGACCCGGAGCCGCAGGTCGCCCAGCCGCCGCCCCCGCCCGCGGACCCGGTCACGCCCCCGGAGGACGACACCGAGCAGCCGCAGACCCAGGACAGCGACGACGCCGCGGGCTGGGCCCTGTGGCAGCGGGTCGTCGTGGGCGTCGCCGCCGGCTCGGGCGTGCTCCTGCTGCTGCTCGCGCCGTTCCTCGTGATCGCCGCGCTGAAGGCGCGTCGCCGCCGGCGCCGGCGGCGGGACCCCGTGCCGGTGCGCCGGGTCGTCGGTGGTTGGCAGGAGGTGCTCGACCTCGCGACCGACCTGCGCCGCGACGTCGACGCCGTGGCGACCCGCCGCGAGGGCGCCCGCGCGCTCGAGCTCGGCTTCACCACCGTGCCCGAGCCCGAGGAGCCCGCGGGCCGACGCAAGCGCCGCCGCCGCGCGCCGAAGCCGGTCGCCGGCCCGACCCCCGCCGGGCTCGAGGCGGGCGCCGCCGTCGTGGCCCTGGCCGCGCGCGCGGACGCGACGGTCTTCGGCCCCGCCGAGCCCACCGCCGCCGACGCCCGCGCCTACTGGGCGCAGGTCGACGAGGCCCTGGCCCGGATGCGGGCCGCCACCACGCGCAAGGAGCGGTGGCGCGGTCGCGTGACCACCCGGTCCCTGCGCCGCTCGGCGCGGCGGTCCGCCGCACGAGCACGACGGAGCACGGGAGTCCAGCGATGAGCAGCACCAGCGGCAGCGGCGTCCTCGGGGCGTACGGCGCACCACCGGCGCCGCTCGGCCGCCGGGTGGGTGCGTGGCTGGTGGACGGTGCCGTGACGAGCGTGCTCGCCGCGCCGGCCTGGCTCGCGTTCCTGCCGGTGCTCACGTCCGCGTCCGCTGCCGCCGACGCCGCCGCCCTCGGGGTCGCCGCCGACCCCGTGACCGCGACGCCCAACGCGGTCCTGCTGGTCGTCGGCACCGTGCTGCTGCTCGCCTGGGGCGGGTTCCAGTGGTGGTGCCACGGCACCCGCGGCTGGACGCTCGGCAAGCGCCTGCTCGGGCTGCGCACCGTGCACGTCCGCACCGGCCGGCCGATCGGCCTGGGCCACGCCGCGATCCGCTACCTGGTCGTCGTCGCCGGTTCGCTCGCGTGCGGCGTCGGCCAGGCCGTGGTGCTGCTGTCCCCGCTGTTCGACGGCACCCGGCGGTACCGCGGCTGGCACGACCGCGTGGGTGAGGCGATCGTCGTCGACGTCCGCGGGCTCCAGGCGCAGCGGCGCGTGGCGTCCTGGGACGACCCGGCGCGGCGGTCCGCGGACGCCTGGGCCACCGGCGGCACGCCTGGGTCGGGGGTCACGGGCACGAGCGCGGCGGGCACGGGCCCGGCGGGCACCGGCGCGGCCAGCACCGGCGCGCCCGGGTTCGCGAGCGGTGACCTGACGCCTGCTCCCGCACCGGCTCCCGCGCCGTGGTCCGCGCCCGTCTCGGCGACGCTCGCGACGCCGCCCGCAGCCCCCGCGCCCGCGCCCGCCCCGGCCCCCGCCGAACCCGACGAGCCCGCCCGCACCCGGTGGACCACGCTCGCCGCCGGTCGCCGGCTGGACACCCCCGGACTGGTGCTCCCGCCGTTCGGTGCGCCGGGTCCCGGTCCCGACCTCGACACCCGGCAGATCCCGGTGGTGCCCGCCCCGGCCCCGTCGCCGTACCCGCCGTTCCCGGCACCCGCGCCCGCGCCTGCTCCCGAGGCCGCGCCCGCACCCGCACCCGCACCCGCACCCGCACCCGCACCCGCACCCGCACCCGCACCCGCACCCGCGGTCGAGCCCCCCGCGTGGCCCGACCCCGCGCCGGGCGCCCACGCGGCCGCGCGGCAGGACGGCGGCCGCCACGCCGTGCGCCCGACCCCCCCTCCCGCCCCCGCGCCCCTCGAGGTCGAGGGTTTCGGTCCGGGCACCGGCGTGTCGCACGGCGTGTCGCGTGGAACCCTCGACCTCGGCGGCCGGACACCCGAGGCGGCGGCCGGGTGGTGGGTGCGGCTGCCCGACGGGACGGCGCTCGCGCTCGACGTGCCGCTGGTCGTCGGGCGCAACCCGGACCCGCTGCCGGGGGTGCGCGCCGTGCCGGTGGCGGACCCGGGGCGGTCGGTGTCGAAGAACCACCTGATGCTCGGGGTCGACGAGCACGGCCCGTGGGTCGTGGACCGCGGGTCGACGAACGGCACGCTCGTGACGCTCGCGGACGGGCAGCGGATCGTGTGCCTGCCGGACCGGCGGGTGCGGCTCTCGGACGGGTCGCTCGTCGCGTTCGGCGACCTCTCGCTGTCCGTGGGGGACCGCGCCTAGAGTGACGCATGGGCCGCGCGCGGTCTGCTGCGACGATGCAGGACGTCGAGATGGTGGACGTCGCTGGGACGTCGAGCGCGCCCGGATCCCGCACGGGACCGCCTCGCCGCACCCAACCCGACCCGGACACCGCGGGGCGTCGCCGCCGCCGCTGGCTCGCGGTGGGCGTCGCCGTCGCCGTGGCGCTCGGGGTGTCCGAGGTGGTCGGTCGCGTGACAGCCGTCGAGCCCGCGGTCGAGGTCCCGGCGGGGATGGTGGCGCCGGTCGACGGCCCCCCGTGGGCGCGGTGGCGGGCGCCCGCCGCGCGGACGGACGACGTGCTCGCCGCGTCCGGCGCCCTGGTGGTGGTGGCCGTGCGGGACCGGCGGTTCGAGGTCGTGGCGCACGACGAGCGCACCGGCGAGCGGCTGTGGTCCCAGGACCTCGGCCCGGTGTCGGGGACGCAGCCGCTGACCGGCTGCCCGCACGACGGCGCCGACGTCGGCGACCTGCTGCTGTGCCTCGTCGAGCCGCCGCTCGACCCGCGCGAGACCTGGCGTCGGGGGACGGTGGCGTTCCCCGCGCCGGACGACCGCTGGGCGCGCGTGTCGGCGGTGCTCGCGGCGACGGGCGAGGTCGTCGGGACGTGGCGGGTGCACGGCCGGCTGATCGGGGTGCAGCGGGTAGGCGACGACCTGGTGGTGCTGAGCGTCGGCGCCGACGGCCGCGCCCGGGTGGCCCGGTACGACGGGCTCACCGGCGACCGCCTCTGGTGGTACCGCGGGTCGGCGCCGTTGCGGCTGCGCGAGGGGATCGTGTCGGGCGCCGAGCTGCGGGTGTCCGAGGAGTTCGTGCTCGTGCAGGGGTGGGCGGCGACGGTCCTCGACGTGGACGACGGCACCGAGCTGACCAGCACGCCGCCGGCGACGTACGCGCTCGGGTCGCTCGGCGGCTCGGTGTTCGGCACCTGGACCAACGGCGTCGGCGCGACCGTCCGGGACGCCGAGGGGCGGAGCTGTTTACGGCGCGCGCGCTGTTCCCGGTGCTCGCGGCCTCGGACGGGGAGCCGCGCGACGTGCTGGTCCTGGACGAGGGCGGCGCCCTGGTCGGCCGGTCGGTCGCTGACGGGCGGGAGCTCTGGCGGCTCGACACCTACCGGGCGGCGCGGTTGCGGGCCGGCGGTCACCTGCTGCTGCTCGGCGTGGACGGCTACCAGGTCGCGGACGTGCGGACGGGGGAGGTGGCGTGGGAGTCGCCGGTCCGGGCCCTGATGTGGTGGGCGCCGCTCACCGACGGCCGCACCGTGCTCGCACCGGGCCGGTCCGGCGGCGGCGCCCCGACGCTCGAGGCCCGTCGGCTCGACGACGGGCACCTGGAGTGGTCGATGCCGCTGGAGGAGGGCGTGCGCTCGGTGACCGCGGTCGGCGGCCACCTCGTGCTGCGCACCCGGCACGAGCTCGTGGTGCTGGGGTGAGCCCGCGCCGGTCGCTGCCGAGGCAGCGCGTCCGGATGCTGAGCGGTTGCGGCCGCCCGGTGGGTGCGGAGTATGGTGCTCGGGTGCTCACGCGTCGCAGCCTCCTTCTTCGCTGCCGCGACGAGGCCCTCTAGGCCGGACCCTCGTCGCGGAGTTCGGTGTGCCGGCTGACACCCGCAGCGACACGAAGGAACCGCCCCGATGAGCTACCACGACCGCACCCCCCAGCAGCCCTCCGGCATGCCGGTGCACAAGTACCGCCCGTTCGCCGAGCAGATCACCGTCGACCTGCCGGACCGCACGTGGCCCACGAAGCAGATCACCACGGCCCCGCGCTGGTGCGCGGTCGACCTGCGCGACGGCAACCAGGCGCTGATCGAGCCGATGAACGCCGCCCGCAAGCTGCAGATGTTCGAGCTGCTGGTGCAGATGGGCTACAAGGAGATCGAGGTCGGCTTCCCGTCGGCCTCGCAGACGGACTTCGACTTCGTCCGCAAGCTGATCGACGAGGGGCGCATCCCCGACGACGTGGTCATCCAGGTGCTGACCCAGGCCCGTGAGCACCTGATCGAGCGCACGTACGAGGCGATCGCCGGCGCGAAGCAGGCCATCGTCCACCTGTACAACTCCACGTCGGTGCTCCAGCGGGAGGTCGTGTTCCGCAGCGACCCCGACGGCATCGTCGACATCGCCGTGCAGGGCGCGCGCCTGTGCAAGAAGTACGAGGAGTCCGTCCCGGGCACCGACGTCTACTACGAGTACAGCCCCGAGTCGTACACCGGCACGGAGCTGGAGTTCGCCCTGCGGATCAGCAACGCGGTGCTGGACGTCCTCGAGCCGACCGCCGACAAGCCGGTGATCATCAACCTCCCGGCGACGGTCGAGATGGCCACCCCGAACGTGTACGCGGACTCCATCGAGTGGATGAGCCGGAACCTGCGCTACCGCGAGCACGTGGTGCTGTCCCTGCACCCGCACAACGACCGCGGCACCGCCGTCGCAGCCGCCGAGCTGGGCTACCTGGCCGGCGCCGACCGCATCGAGGGCTGCCTGTTCGGCAACGGCGAGCGCACCGGCAACGTCTGCCTGGTGACGCTCGGCATGAACCTGTTCAGCCAGGGCGTGGACCCGCAGATCGACTTCAGCGACATCGACCACATCCGGCGCACCGTCGAGCAGTGCAACCAGATGCCCGTCGCCGAGCGCCACCCCTACGGCGGCGACCTGGTGTTCACCGCGTTCTCGGGCTCGCACCAGGACGCGATCAAGAAGGGCCTGGACGCGATGGCGGTCACCGCCGAGGCCGAGGGCGTCACCGTCGACGACATCGTGTGGGCCGTCCCGTACCTGCCGATCGACCCGAAGGACGTCGGCCGCTCCTACGAGGCGATCATCCGGGTCAACTCCCAGTCCGGGAAGGGCGGCATCAGCTACCTGATGAAGTCCGAGCGCGACCTGGACCTGCCGCGCCGCCTGCAGATCGAGTTCTCCGGCGTCGTGCAGCGGTACACCGACGCGCACGGCTCCGAGGTCACCGCCGACGCGCTGTGGCGGATCTTCACCGACGAGTACCTGCCGGTCGACGCCGGGTCGGACCTCGCGCCGTGGGGCCGGTTCGCCCTGCGCGGCACCCGCGCCACCAGCGGCGAGGCCGGTCCGGACACGCTGACGGTGGACCTCGTCGACGGCGGCGTGGAGCGGACCGTCGAGGCGTCCGGCAACGGACCGATCGCGGCGTTCGTCGCGGCGCTGGACCAGGTCGGCGTCACGGTGCAGGTCCTCGACTACGCCGAGCACGCCCTGTCCGCGGGCGGCGACGCGACCGCCGCCGCGTACGTCGAGGTGGCCGTGGGCGACCGCACCCTGTGGGGCGTCGGCATCGACCCGTCGATCACCACCGCGTCGCTCAAGGCCATCATCTCGGCGGTCAACCGCGCCGAGCGTGCCACGGACCACCGCGAGCCGACCGGCCGCTGACGCCCGGCCGCCCCAGGAGGGGCCGGCCGCCACCCCTGACCGGCCCCAGCGCCCGGTCCCGGTACGACGCGCCCACCCGCGCGCCCGGGGCCGGGCGTCGCCGTGCCGCCGTGTGCAGGTTCGGCGGTCGGACGGCACGCGGACGGCGAACACGTGCGGCCCTCGGGCCCGGGGCGGGGGATGATGGTCCGGTGAGCCTCTACCGCGACGAGGCGATCGTGCTGCGCACCCACAAGCTGGGGGAGGCGGACCGGATCGTCACCCTCCTGACCCGCACCCACGGCAAGGTGCGCGCGGTCGGCAAGGGCGTCCGGCGGACCACGTCGCGGTTCGGCTCGCGGCTCGAGCCGTTCATGCACATCGACGTGCAGCTGAACACGGGCCGGAACCTCGACATCGTCACGCAGGTCGAGACCCTCGGGCCGTACGGCCGCGCGGTGTCCGAGGACTACGCGCTCTACACGGCGGGGACCGTGATGCTGGAGACCGCGGAGCGCCTGGTCGAGGCGGAGCGCGAGCCGGCCCTCCAGCAGTACTGGCTGCTGGTCGGGGCGGTGCGCTCGCTGGCCGCGCGGGAGCACGCACCCGGGCTGGTGCTCGACTCGTACCTGCTGCGCGCGCTCGCGATCGCCGGGTGGGCGCCGTCGTTCACCGACTGCGCGCGCTGCGGCCGCCCGGGCCCGCACCACTCGTTCGCGGTCGCGCAGGGCGGGTCCGTCTGCGGGCACTGCCGCCCGCCGGGCGCGACCGCCCCCGCCCCGGAGACCCTGGGCCTGCTGGCCGCGCTGCTGGTCGGCGACTGGTTGGTGGCGGACGCGTCCGCCGAGCGGCACCGCAAGGAGGGCAACGGGCTCGTGTCCGCGTACTCGCAGTTCCACCTGGAGCGCACGCTGCGCTCGCTGCCGATGGTCGAGAGGATCTGATGCCGGTTCCGCCGCCCCCGCACCCCAGCGGTGCCCGCCCGCCCGTGCTGCCGAAGGAGCCGTCCCGAAGCACGTCGCGATCGTCATGGACGGCAACGGCCGGTGGGCGAACGCCCGGGGTCTGCCGCGCACGGCCGGGCACGCCGCGGGGGAGGCGTCGCTGCTGGACGTCGTCGCCGGGGCGATCGAGGTGGGCGTGACGCACGTGTCCGCCTACGCGTTCTCGACCGAGAACTGGTCGCGGTCCCCGGAGGAGGTGCGCTTCCTGATGGGCTTCAACCGGGACGTGCTGCGCCGCCGCCGGGACGTGATGAACTCCTGGGGCGTGCGGGTGCGCTGGGCGGGTCGCCGGCCGCGGCTGTGGCGCTCGGTGATCACCGAGCTCGAGGAGGCCGAGCGGCTGACCGCGGGCAACTCCACGTGCACGCTGACGATGTGCGTGAACTACGGCGGCCGCGCGGAGATCGCCGACGCCGCGAAGGCCATCGCGCAGGACGTCGCCGCGGGACGGCTCAAGGCCGACAAGGTGACCGAGAAGACGGTCCAGCGCTACCTGGACGAGCCCGACCTGCCCGACGTCGACCTGTTCCTGCGCAGCTCGGGGGAGCAGCGCACGTCGAACTTCATGATCTGGCAGGCCGCCTACGCGGAGCTGGTGTTCCTGGACGAGCCGTGGCCGGACGTCGACCGCCGGCACCTGTGGCGCGCGGTCGAGACGTACGCCCGCCGCGACCGCCGGTACGGGAAGGCCGTCGACCGGCCCGCCACGCCCGACCGGCCCGCGGCGACCTGACCTGCCCGTTCGCCCCCGCCGTGTCGGTGGTCGGTCCTAGCCTGGCCGCATGAGCACTCTCACCGTGGGCATGATCACGTTCGACACCACCGACGCCGTCGCCCTGGCGACCTGGTGGGCGCGGCACACCGGCGGCACCGTGCAGGACGAGGCGGACGGCTGGTTCGTGACCGTCGCGTCCGACGGGCCGACGCTCGCGTTCCAGAGGGTCGCCGACCCGACGCCGGGCAAGAACCGGGTGCACCTGGACCTGCACGTCCCCGACCGCACGGTCACGGCCCAGGCGCTCGTCGCCGACGGCGCGACGCTGGTGGCGGAGCGGACGATGGGGGACTTCGCGTGGACCGTGCTCGCCGACCCGGACGGCAACCAGTTCTGCCTGGCGCAGGAGGACGGGGCCTGACGAGCGCCGGTCTGACCTGCCCGTCCGCCGCGTCGGTCGCCGGCGGGCGGGTCAGACCAGCTCGCCGGCGGGCGGGTCAGACCAGCTCGTCGGCGTCCGCGTCGGCCGGCTGGTCGCGCGCCGCCAGCCGCTGCGCGGACCGTCGCGACCGGCGGCGCGCGACCAGCGCGGCCACCACGGCCGCGACCACCAGCAGCGCGCCGGCCAGCGCCCACGGCGACGCCGCGGCGAGGCGCAGCCCGGCCCAGACGGCGCCGATGCCGATGGTGCCCCAGATGAACGCCCACGCGATGCTGCCGGGCACGGACGCGAGCAGGAACCGCGGGTAGGGCATCCGCAGCAGCCCGGAGGCGACGAACACCGCGGTCTGCACGCCCACGGTCAGGTACGCCCCGGTCACGGCGAGCGGACCCCAGCGGTGCACCAGTGCGAGGCCGCGCCGCGCGCCCGGGGTGCGCATCAGCCGCAGCACCCGGGCGCGGGCGCCGGACTCGTCGACGGTCGGCGTGAGCAGGTCCTCGAGCACGTGCGAGCGGTCCGCGAGCCGGGTCGCGCCGCCGACGACCCCGCGGCCGAGCCAGTAGAACAGGTGCGAGCGGGCCATCACGATGACGAACAGCCCGGCGACGACGGCCTCGAGGGGCCAGCCGCCCATGCCGTACGCCGCCGCGGTCTCGTTCACGCGCCCGAGTGTACGAGTGAGGTCAGGCTTACCCGTAGGACGACGGTCACGATCGCGGGCGCGGGACCTAGATCCCGGTCGGGCGCGCGGCGGGGTGCTAGGTTCTCCCACGAACTCGAGTTGTTCACCAGGGTTGTTACCCGCCGTCGTCGCGGGGCAAGACCTGAGCCGCAGTGATGCGACTCGGGTCTTTTTTTGTGCCCGGACGCCGACGGACCGTTGCCTACGAGGGAGTACCGATGACGTCCGCGACGACGCGCGACAGGGCCCAGGAGATCATCACGGCGGTCGGCGGACCGTCCAACGTCCTGAGCCTCACCCACTGCGCCACCCGCCTGCGCTTCGAGCTGCGCGACGCCTCGGTCGTCGACCAGCGGGCCGTGGAGGGCATCCCCGGCGTGATGGGCGCGGTGCCCCAGTCCGGTGACCGCTACCAGGTCGTGATCGGCGGCGCCGTGCAGTCGGTGTACACGCAGATCATGCACCTGCCGGAGATGGCCGGGGTCGGCGCGAGCCGCACGTCCGACGCCGACGTGAAGGCGGCCGCGCGCGCCAAGGGCCGCGGCCGGGTCGCGTGGCTGGACTCGGTGTTCGAGTACCTGTCGGACTCGTTCCGCCCGCTGCTCGGCGTGCTGCTCGGCGCGTCCCTGATCATCGCGTTCGCCGCCGTGCTCGACGCGCTCGGGGTCGTCGACTTCCGGGCCGCGGACAAGCCGGCGACCTGGGTGTTCGTGGACGCGATGTGGCGGGCGGTGTTCTACTTCCTGCCGATCATGGTCGCGTACAACGCGGCGAAGAAGCTGCAGGTCGACCCGTGGCTGGGCGCGACCGTGATGGCCGCCGTGATGACGCCCGACTTCCTCAGCCTGACGTCGGCGGCCTCGACCGTGTGCACGACGAACGCGACGCTCGGCACGACCGCCTGCGTCGCCGACGTGTTCGGCCTGCCGATGCAGCTCAACGACTACGGCGGCCAGGTGTTCGTGCCGCTGATCATGGTCGCGGTGCTCGCGCCGCTGTACCGCGGGCTCAAGCGGGTGTTCCCGGAGAACATCCAGATGGTGTTCGTGCCGGCGCTGTCGATGGTCGTCATGATCCCGGTGACGGCGTTCCTCCTCGGCCCGCTCGGCATCTGGCTCGGCACCGGCCTGGGCGACGGCCTCGCCTGGCTGAACGGGAACGCGCCGATCGTGTTCGCGATCGTCATCCCGCTGATCTACCCGTTCCTGGTGCCGCTCGGCCTGCACTGGCCGCTGAACGCGCTGATGCTCGTCAACCTCAACACCCTCGGGTACGACTTCATCCAGGGCCCGATGGGCGCGTGGAACTTCGCGTGCTTCGGCGCCACCGCGGGCGTCCTGGTGCTGGCGGTCCGGGACAAGGACACCCAGATGCGGCAGACCGCGACGGGCGCCCTCGCCGCGGGCCTGCTCGGCGGCATCTCGGAGCCGTCGCTGTACGGCATCCACCTGCGGTTCAAGCGGATCTACCCGCGCATGCTCGTCGGCTGCCTCGTGGGCGGGCTCATCATCGGGCTGCTCGGCGGCGTCGACACGCAGGCGTTCGCGTTCACGTCGCTGCTGACGATCCCGGTGTTCGACCCGATCCCGGTGTACGTGGTCGCGGTGGTCGCGGCGTTCGTGGTGTCGATGGTCCTCGTGATCGTGTCCGACTACCGCACGCCGGAGCAGCGCGCCGAGGCGCGGGCCGCCCGCGAGCAGGCCGAGGCCGACCTGGCGCTCGAGGCGTCCGCCGTCCCGTCCGGGGCTGCGCCGTCCGGTGCCGCGCCGTCCGGCGCCGCGGTCTCGGCTCCCGCGCAGGACGCCGGGCCGACGTCCGTCGTCGTGGCCCCGGTCGCCGGCCGGGTCGTCCCGCTGGCCGAGGTCGCCGACCCGGTGTTCTCGTCGCTGGCCCTCGGTGACGGCGTCGGCGTGGTCCCGTCCGCGGGCGAGGTCGTGGCCCCGGTAGCGGGGAAGCTCGTCACCGTGGCGGACACGGGGCACGCGTTCGGCCTCCGGACCGCCGACGGCGTCGAGGTGCTGGTGCACGTGGGCATCGACACGGTCCGGATGGCGGGTGCGGGCTTCGCGGTCGCGGTCACGAAGGGCCAGCACGTCGCCGCGGGCGACCCGCTCGCCACCGTCGACCTCGACGCGGTGCGCGCGGCCGGCTTCGACACGACGACCGTGGTCACCGTCCTGAACTCCCGGACGCTCACGGCGGTCACGCCCCGCGCGGCGGGTACCGTCGTGCCGGGCGACGCCGTCATCGACGTCGAGCCCTGACCGTCGCGGCGCGGCTGCCGGCGGACGACGCGGCGTCGCGGGCCCTGCGGGGCGCCGCGCGGCACGTCGTCCGCCCGGCGGCACCCGCCCGGGCCTGAGGAGGAGGGACTCCGTGGACGTCCTGCGCGTGTTCAACAACAACCTGGTCCTCGCGCGCGACGAGTCGGGCGTCGAGGTGATCCTCACGGGCCGCGGGCTCGGGTTCCAGGCGAAGCCGGGCGACCTCGTCGTGCGCGAGCGGATCGTGCGCGTGTTCCGGGCCGAGGACGGCCGGGACCCGGACCACCTGGCGGGCCTGCTCGCCGGGATCCCCCCGGAGCACGTGCAGCTCGTCGTCGACGCGCTCGCCGAGATCGGCCTCGACCGGGTCGCGGCGAAGCCGGCGCTGGTGGTCGCGATGGCCGACCACGTCGGGAGCGCCCTGGCGCGCGCCGCCGACGGCCAGGTGGTCGTGTACCCGCTGCTCGGCGAGGTGACGAACCTCTACCCCGAGGAGTACGCGCAGGCGACGGCGCTGCTCGACGCGGTGAACGCCCGCGTCCCGGTGCCGCTGCCCCGCGAGGAGGCCGTGGCGCTCGCGCTGCACCTCGTGAACGCCGGCTTCGCGACCGGCGACCTGTCCGCGAGCTACACGATGACGGGGCTGATCCAGCAGCTGCTCGACGTGGTCGCGGGCGCCCACGGGGTCGTGCTCGAGCCCGGCAGCGTGAGCGTGGGGCGGTTCGTCACGCACCTGCGCTACCTCGTCGTGCGGATCTCGCAGCGGCGGCAAGCTCGACGACCGGCGGCACTCCGAGGTGGGCGAGGCCGTCCGGCGGTCCTACCCGGAGGCGTGGGAGACCGCCGCCCGGCTCGCGCGGCTGGTCGAGCTCCGCCAGCAGGTGACGCTGACGCCCGACGAGGTGTCGTACCTCGCGATGCACGTGGCGCGCATCGTGCAGGACGCGGGGGCGACGGACGAGGACGCGGGCGAGCCCGACCAGGACGCGCCCGCGGGCTGACCCGGGCCCGCGCGGGCGTCAGGCCCCGCGCGCCCCCGCGAGGTCCACGTCGTCCGGCAGCTCCGGGTGCGGGTCGTGCGCGGCGTCCCCGTCGCGCCTGCCGGCGAACAGCGGCCGGGTCACGGCGACCATCGCGTACAGGGCGATGGCCAGCAGCACGATCGTCGCGCCGGGCGGCACGTCCTCCCAGTAGGTGATCGACAGGCCGACGACGCTCACGCCGACGCCGATCGCGCTGGCGAGCGTCATCGTCCGGGTGAACGACCCGGCGACGAGCTGGGCGACGGCCACGGGCACGATCATCAGCGCGCTGACCAGCAGCAGCCCGACGACGCGCATCGCGACGGTGACGGTCAGCGCCGACATGCACGCCACGATCATGTTGACCGCCGTCACCGGCAGGCCCGAGCCGCGCGCGAACTCCTCGTCGTGGCTGACCGCGAACAGCACGTGCCGCAGCCCGATGCCGACCGCGAGCACCGCGACCGCCAGGCCTGCGGTCCACCACAGGTCGCCCGTCGAGACGGTCGAGATCGACCCGAACAGGTACGACACGAGGTTGGCGTTGGTGCCGCCGGCGAGCTTGATGAGCAGCACGCCGCCGGCGATGCCGCCGTAGAACATCAGCGCCAGCGCGAGGTCGCCGGACGTCCGGCCCCGGGCGCGCACCCACTCGATCGCGACCGAGCCGATGATCGCGGCGACCACGGCGCCGGGCACCGCGAGGGTGTCGGCGGGCGCGAGGCCCGCCCAGGTGCCGACCAGCCAGCCGAGCGCGACGCCGGTCAGCGCCACGTGGCCGATGCCGTCCCCCATCAGGGCGAGCCGGCGCTGCACGAGGAACGTGCCGACGACCGGCGCGGCGGCGCCCACCAGGACGGCCGCGATCAGCGCGCGCTGCATCAGGGGCGACGACAGCATCGCGCCGAGGGTCTCGAACCAGCTCACGGGAGGACCTCCATCGACAGTCCGGTGGAGCCCGTCTCGGGCGGCGTCGGGTCGGCGTGCGGGTGGGTGTGGTCGTGCTCGTCGTCGGCGTGCTCGCCGCGGGCGGACGGCGGCGGGCCGTCGTAGACCACGCGGCCGTGCCGGAGCGCGACCGCCCGGTCGATCAGGCCGGCGAACGACCCGAGCTCGTGCAGGATCACCAGCACGGTGCCGCCGGCGTCGTGCAGGCGACGCACGGTGTCGACGAACGTCTCCTGGGTGGGCAGGTCGATGCCGGAGGTCGGCTCGTCGAGCACCAGCAGGTCGGGCTCGCGGACCAGGGCGCGGGCGATCAGCACCCGCTGCTGCTGGCCGCCGGACATCTGCAGCACGGACCGGCGCGCGTGCGCGGCCATGCCGACCTGCTCCAGCGCGGCGAGCGCGCGTCGGCGCCCGTCGCGCGGCGGGCGCAGGGTCCGGCCGTGCACGAGGCCGGAGACGACCACCTCGAGGGCGGTCGCGGGGACGCCACCGCCCGCGGGCAGGCGCTGCGGGACGTAGCCGATCCGGTCCCAGGGCACCCCGTTGCCCAGGCGCCCGCCGAGCAGCGTCACCTCGCCGGCCGTGCGCGGGACGATGCCGAGCAGCGCCCGGACCAGCGTGGACTTGCCGGAGCCGTTCGCGCCGAGCAGCGCGACGACCTCGCCGCGGGCCACCCGCAGGTCGACGCCCTGGAGGATCGCGTGCCCGCCGAGGACCACGTCGACGCCGGTGGCCTCGACGGCCGCGTCGGGGGCGACGGCCGCGTCGGGGGTGCTCACGCGCAGCCCAGCGCGGTCCGCAGCGTCGCGAGGTTGTCCTCGGCGACGGACACGTAGTCCTGGCTGTCGTCCGTCAGCCCCTCGAGCGGGTCGAGGACCGCCGTCTCGACGCCGAGCTCGTCGGCGAGGGTCTGCGCGACCTTCGGGCTGGCGAGCGTCTCGAAGAAGATCGTGCTGACCCCCTCGTCGCGGACAAGGTCGCCGACCTCCGCGAGCCGGGCGGGCGAGGGCTCGCCCTCGGGGTCGATCCCGGAGATGCCGACCTGCTCCAGGTCGTACCGCTCGGCGAGGTAGGAGAACGCCTCGTGGGTCGTGACGATCGTGCGGCTGTCGCAGGTGGCCAGGCCCTCGGAGTACCGCGTGTCGAGGTCGGTCATCGCCTGCGTGAACGCGTCGGCGTTGGCGGCGTAGGTGTCGGCGTTGTCGGGGTCGATCTCGCTCAGCTGCGCGGCGACGTCGTCGGCGACCGGGGGCAGCCGGGTCGGGTCGAGCCAGAAGTGCGGGTCGAGGGAGCCGTGCCCGTGGCCGTCGTCCTCGGCGTGCTCCTCGCCGTCCTCGGTGTGCTCCCCGTCCTCGGCGTGCTCCGCGGCGTGCAGCTCGGTGTCCTGCGCGGCGTCGACGACGTGCGCCGGCGGGTTGGCGTCCACGGCGTCGTCGACGGCGGCCTGGAAGTCGGACAGGTACACGACCAGGTCGGCGCGGCCCACCTGGTCGACCTGGGCGGGGGAGAAGCTCGAGGTCGTGCGGCTCGGCCCCGGGCGGGGTGAGGGAGTCGACGTCGACCAGGTCCCCGCCGACCTGCTGCACGACGAACTGCAGCGGGTAGAACGACGCCAGCACCGCGACGCCGTCGCCGTCACCGGAACCGCCCGAGCCGCCGCCGGAGGAGCAGGCGCTCAGCGCGAGGGTGGCGGCGAGGCCCGCGGACACGGCGACGGGCAGGGTGCGGCGACGGGGGGACATGTCCGCCATCATCCGCCTGTTGAGAACGAGTGTCAAAACCTGCCCGCACCAGGGCGCGTGCGGCCCGGTAGCCTGGGGGATCGACCCCTCCCCGCACCACCCAGGCGCGGGAACCCCGGCACCAGGAGCACTCACCGTGGCAGCACCCTCTCGTCTCGACTCCGTCGTCTCCCTCGCCAAGCGGCGCGGGTTCGTCTTCCAGAGCGGCGAGATCTACGGCGGCTCGCGCTCCGCGTGGGACTACGGACCCCTCGGCGTCGAGCTGAAGGAGAACATCAAGAAGCAGTGGTGGCGGACCGTCGTGCAGAGCCGCGACGACGTCGTCGGCCTCGACTCCGCCGTGATCCTGCCGCGCAAGGTGTGGGTCGCCTCCGGCCACGTCGGCGTGTTCACCGACCCGCTCACCGAGTGCCAGTCCTGCCACAAGCGGTTCCGCGAGGACCACCTGCTGGAGGAGTTCGAGGAGAAGAAGGGCCGCGCGCCCGAGAACGGCCTCGCCGACATCGCCTGCCCGAACTGCGGCACCCGCGGCCAGTGGACCGAGCCCCGCGACTTCAACATGATGCTGAAGACGTACCTCGGCCCGGTCGAGGACGAGTCCGGCCTGCACTACCTGCGGCCCGAGACGGCCCAGGGCATCTTCGTGAACTTCGCCAACGTGCTGACCACCAGCCGCAAGAAGCCGCCGTTCGGCATCGGCCAGATCGGCAAGTCGTTCCGCAACGAGATCACGCCCGGCAACTTCATCTTCCGGACCCGCGAGTTCGAGCAGATGGAGATGGAGTTCTTCGTCGAGCCCGGCACGGACGAGACCTGGCACCAGTACTGGATCGACCAGCGCACCGACTGGTACGTCGACCTGGGCATCGCGCGCGAGAACCTGCGGCACTACGAGCACCCCGCCGAGAAGCTCTCGCACTACTCGAAGCGCACCGTCGACATCGAGTACAAGTTCGGGTTCACCGGCTCGGAGTGGGGCGAGCTCGAGGGCATCGCGAACCGCACCGACTTCGACCTCAAGACGCACACCGAGCACTCCGGCCAGGACCTGTCGTACTTCGACCAGGCGAAGGACGAGCGCTGGGTGCCCTACGTCATCGAGCCCGCCGCCGGCCTGACCCGGTCGCTCATGGCGTTCCTCGTCGAGGCGTACCACGAGGACGAGGCGCCGAACGCGAAGGGCGGCGTGGACAAGCGCACGGTCCTGCGCCTCGACCCGCGGCTCGCCCCGGTCAAGGCCGCGGTGCTCCCGCTGTCCCGCAACGAGGCGCTGTCCCCGAAGGCCCGGGACCTCGCCGCGGAGCTCCGCAAGCACTGGAACGTCGACTTCGACGACGCCGGCGCGATCGGCCGCCGCTACCGCCGCCAGGACGAGATCGGCACGCCGTTCTGCATCACGGTCGACTTCGACACCCTCGAGGACGACGCCGTGACGATCCGGCACCGCGACGACATGTCGCAGCAGCGCGTCGCGCTCGACCAGGTCACCGCGTACCTCGCGGCCCGCCTGCTCGGGGCCTGACCCTGACGCACGGCCACACCCACGGCCACCACGCGGGCGACGCCCCCGACCTCGAGGTCGGGCGGCGCGCCCGGGTGGTGGTCGTCGTGCTGCTGGCCGTCGCGCTCGCCGCGACCCTCGCCGGGCTGGCGTGGCTGTGGCCGGGATCGGGGGACCGACCGACCCTCGACACCACCCCCGAGGGCGCGTCCTACGTCGAGCTGACCGTCACCGACGTCGACCTGCTCGCCGACGCCGCGAGCGGCCCCGCCCTGCTGGCCGAGACCGACGGCGGCGACCCGGTCACCGTGCAGGCCGCGCCCGAGTACCTCGACGCCGTCGCGCCCGGCGACCGGATCCGGGTCCTGCACCTGCCGCAGGTCACCGGGGCGTCGCCGTACGTGTTCGTGGACCTGGTGCGCGGGCCGCCGATGGCCCTGCTCACCGCCGTGCTGGTCGTGCTGGTGCTCGCCGTCGCACGGCTGCGCGGGCTCGGGGCGCTGGCCGGGCTGGTCGTCGCGGTCGGCGGGGTGCTGTGGTTCACCGTCCCGGCGCTGCTGGACGGCCGGCCCGCACTGCCCGTCGCGCTGGTCACCGCGTCCGCGCTGATGTTCGCGCTGCTCTACCTCGCGCACGGGATCTCGGTGCGGACGTCCGTGGCGCTGCTCGGGACGCTCGCCGGCCTGCTGGCCACGGGCGCGCTCGCGGCGTGGGCCACCGGCGCCACCCACCTCAACGGCCTCAGCGGGGAGCACGCCCTCGACCTCACCTCGCTCGCGCCGGAGACGAGCCTGCGCGGGGTGCTGCTGTGCGGGATGGTCCTCGCGGGCCTCGGCGTCCTGAACGACGTCACGATCACGCAGGTCTCCGCGGTCTGGGAGCTGCGCGCGCTGTCGCCCGCGGCCACCCGCCGGGACCTGTTCACCGGCGGCATGCGGATCGGCCGGGACCACATCGCGTCCACCGTCTACACCGTGGCGTTCGCGTACCTCGGCGCCGCGCTGCCGCTCGTGCTGCTGGTCGCGATGTCCGACCGCACCCTGCTCGACTCGCTGACCAGCGGCGAGATCGCCGAGGAGGTGGTCCGCACCCTCGTCGGCTCCATCGGCCTGGTCCTCGCGATCCCCCTCACCACCGCCGCCGCAGCCGCCCTGGCCCCACCCCCCGCCCCCACCCCCTGACGCACCCGCGCCCGCCGTCTCCCGCCCCCCGCCCGCCCGCCCCCGCCCCCGCCCCCGCCCGCCCGGACGAGAGGTCACGACACGCTGGCCGACGGCGCACACGACCAGCGTGTCGTGACCTCTCGTCGCCAGGACCGGGCGCGGGATGCCCCGGTGCGCGGGAGTGCAGCCGCGGCGTGGGCGGGGGTGGGGCACGGGCGGGGGTGGGGCTCCCGCCTCGCTCTCGCCTTCGCCCCGCCCATGCCGTCGAGAGGTCACGACACGATGGGTGACGACGGCCTCGGCCAGCGTGTCGTGACCTCTCGACGCCCGGGCAGGGGGTGGAGGTGCGGCAGGCGGGGACGCGGGGGGGGGCAGCGATGCGGTCGCGGGTCAGTGGGCGTGCGCGTGGGTGGGGGTGTCCGTGTGGCGGGGGTGCGTGGTGCCCGCGCGGGTGGCGACGACCGCGGCGATCGCCGTCGTGATCGGGATGGCCAGTACCAGGCCGATCGAGCTGACCATCGTGCGGACGATCTCCTCCGCGAACTCCCCGCTGGTCAGCGTCGGGCCCAGCGGCAGCTGGTAGATCTCGAGCAGCAGCAGCACGGGCAGCGCGGCGCCGGTGTAGGCGAACGCGATCGTGTACACCGTCGACGCGATGTGGTCGCGGCCGATCCGCATGCCGCCGGCGAACAGCTCCGCCGGCCCGCGGTCGGCGACGCCGCGCGCAGCTCCCACACGGCCGACGCCTGGGTGATCGTGACGTCGTTGAGCACGCCGAGGCCCGCGAGCACCAGACCGCAGAGGAACAGCCCCCGCAGCGACGCCGTCCCGGACTCGCCGAGCAGCTGGGACAGCCGGTAGGAGTCCTCGGAGCTCACCCCGGACAGCCGGGCCCAGGAGGACGCGAGCACGCCGAGGCCCGCTGTCACCGCCAGCCCGGCGAGGGTGCCGAGCAGCGCCGTGGACGTCCGCAGCGACAGCCCGTGCGCGAGGTAGAGCACCACCGCCATGATGAGGGTCGACGCGCTCAGCGCCACCACCACGGCGTTCTCGCCGCGCAGCAGCGCCGGCAGCACGTACACGCCGATCACCGCGAACGCGATCACCAGGCCGATCAGCGCGCGCAGCCCACGGGTCCGAGCGACCAGGACGATCGCCAGCGCGAACGCCACCGCGAGCGTGACCAGGGGCAGCGTCCGGTCGTAGTCGTGCCAGGCCCAGACCTCGGGGTCCCCGCCCGACGCCGGGTAGTGCTCGACGAGGATCCGGGTGCCTGCCGGGACGTCGGCGGGGGTGGTGGACGCGGTCGCCCACACGGAGATCTCCCGGCCGCGCTCGTCACCGCTCGTGACGGTCGCCTGCACCCGCAGGCAGTCGACGGTCTCCGGGATCGTGCCGTCGGTGGTGCGGTCCTCGACCGTGCCCGCGCACTCCTCCTGCGAGGTCCCGGTGACGGTGGCGGTGGGGTAGTCGAGCGCGACGGCCTCCACGGTGCGCGCGGTGGTCGCCTCGCCGTGCGGCCAGGTCAGGGCCGCGCCGACGGCGGCGGCGAGCACCAGGGGCAGCAGCAGGGCGGCGATGACGCGGCGCGTCCGGACGGCGGCGGAGGAGGGCACGCAGCGATTCTGCCGGGTCGGCCGCGGACCGGCCGCCCGACCTGCGGATGTGGGGTCCGCCCGGTGTCTGGGGGAGAATCGGGGGCATGACCGCTCCCTCGACCGCCCCGGCCCCCGCCGGGCACGTGCTGCCCCCGCTGCAGATCGGTCCGCTGACGATCGACACCCCGGTGGTGCTCGCCCCGATGGCCGGCGTCACCAACGCCGCGTTCCGGCGGCTGTGCCGGGAGTCCGGTGCCGGGCTGTACGTGGCGGAGATGGTCACCTCCCGCGCCCTGGTGGAGCGGGGCGACGAGTCGATGCGGATCATCGCGCACGCCCCGGACGAGAAGCCCCGGTCCGTGCAGGTGTACGGCGTGGACCCCGCGACGGTCGGCGCCGCGGTGCACCTGATCGCGTCCGAGGACCGCGCCGACCACGTCGACCTCAACTTCGGCTGCCCGGTGCCCAAGGTCACCCGCCGCGGCGGCGGGTCCGCGCTGCCGTGGAAGGGCGGGCTGTTCCGGTCGATCCTGCAGGCTGCGGTCGCGGCGGCGGCGCCGTACGGCGTCCCGGTGACCGTGAAGATGCGCAAGGGCATCGACGAGGACCACCTCACCTACCTCGAGGCGGGCCTGGTCGCGCAGGACCTCGGCGTCGCGGCGGTCGCCCTGCACGCCCGCACCGCCGAGCAGTACTACTCGGGCACCGCGGACTGGGAGGCGATCGCCCGGCTCAAGGAGACGGTGACCGACATCCCGGTGCTCGGCAACGGCGATATCTGGTCCGCCGAGGACGCCGTGCGGATGGTCCGGGAGACGGGCTGCGACGGCGTCGTCGTCGGCCGCGGCTGCCAGGGCCGGCCGTGGCTGTTCGCGGACCTGGCCGCGGCGTTCGCCGGGTCGGACGAGCGGATCACGCCCGGGGCGCGGTACGTCGCGCAGATCATCCGCCGGCACGCGGAAGCTCATGGTCGAGACGTTCGGCGACGAGGGCAAGGCGCTGCGCGAGCTGCGCAAGCACATGGCCTGGTACTGGAAGGGCTACGTCGTCGGCGGCGAGCAGCGCGCGGCGCTCGGCCTGGTGTCGAGCCTCGCGGAGCTGGACGACCGGCTGGCCGCGCTCGACCTCGACCAGCCGTACCCGGGCGAGGCGGCCGAGGGTCAGCGCGGGCGCGCCGGCAGCCCGAAGCGGCCGCACCTCCCGGACGGGTGGCTCGACTCGCGCGAGCTGTCCGAGGACTTCCGCCGCGGGCTGCAGGAGGCCGAGCTCAGCGTCTCGGGCGGCTGACCCGGGGACGCGCGCGGGGCCGGCCGCCGGCACGGGTGTGCGGCGGCCGGCCCGACGGCGGCGGGGTGCGGTGGGGCCTGGCGGGTCAGCGCGCCCGCAGCCACACCGTCGTGTCGCCGGGCAGCTCAGCGCCGACCGGGGCGTCGCCCGGCAGGCCGGAGGCGAGCAGCACCTCGGCGCCCTCGGGCAGCGCGACCGGCGCGGACCCGAGGTTCGCCACGACGAGCACGTCCCGGTTGCGGACCGCGATCACGTCCGCGTGGGCCGCGAACGCGGCGTCCCAGGCGGCGCCGCCGGTGCCGAGCCGCTCGGACCGGCGCAGCCGCAGCGCCGCGCGGTACAGCTCGAGGGTCGAGCCCTCGACGCCGTCCTGCGCGTCCGCCGCGTACGCGGCCCACTCCGCGGGCTGGGGCAGCCAGGTGTCGCCGGTGGGGGAGTAGCCGAACCCGGGGGCCTCGGCGTGCCAGGGCAGCGGGACCCGGCAGCCGTCGCGGCCGCGCTCGGCGCCGTTCGTGCGGAAGAACGCCGGGTCCTGGCGCACCTCGGCGGGCAGCGCGGTGTGCTCGGGCAGGCCGAGCTCCTCGCCCTGGTAGAGGTACGCCGAGCCGGGCAGGCCCAGGAGCAGCAGGGTCGCGGCGCGGGCGCGGCGCAGGCCGAGCTCGGCGTCGGGCTGCTCGTCCTCGGCGGCGATGCCGTTCGGCCGCGACGACGGGTCCGCGAGGCCGAGCCGCGAGGCGTGCCGGACGACGTCGTGGTTCGACAGCACCCAGGTGGTCGGCGCGCCGACGGAGTCGTTCACGGCGTAGGACGCGGCGATGACCGAGCGCAGGGCGGGGGCGTCCCACCCGGTCGCGAGGAACGCGAAGTTGAACGCCTGGTGCATCTCGTCCGGGCGGACGTAGCGGGCGAGGCGGGACAGCGGCTCGACCCACGCCTCGGCGACCAGCATCCGGTCGCCGTCGTACTCGTCGAGCACCGCGCGCCAGGCCCGGTAGATCTCGTGGACGCCGTCCTGGTCGAACATCGGCCCCTGGTTGCCGGAGCCCTGGACGGTGTCGGCGCCGTCGCTGCCGTCGATCATCGCCACGTGGCCGTCCCAGTCGGGCAGCCCCTCGGCCTTGACCATGCCGTGCGCGACGTCGACGCGGAACCCGTCCACGCCCCGGTCGAGCCAGAACCGCAGCACGTCCTCGAACTCGGCCCGCACCTCGGGGTTGGTCCAGTCGAGGTCGGGCTGGCGGGAGTCGAAGAGGTGCAGGTACCACTGGCCGTCGTCGACGCCGTGCCGCTCGGGGGTCAGCCGGGTCCAGGCGTCGCCGCCGAAGATCGACTGCCAGTTGTTCGGCGGCTCGGAGCCGTCGACGCCCTTGCCGTCCCGGAACAGGTAGCGGGCGCGCTCGGGGGAGCCGGGCGGGGTGCGCAGCGCCTCCTGGAACCACACGTGGTCGTCGGACGAGTGGTTGGGGACCAGGTCGACGACCACCTTGAGGCCGAGCCCGTGCGCGCGCTCCAGCAGCGCGTCGAAGTCCGCGAGCGTGCCGAACAGCGGGTCGACGTCGCGGTAGTCGGCGACGTCGTAGCCGGCGTCGGCCTGCGGGGAGCGGTAGAACGGCGACAGCCACACGGCGTCGACGCCGAGCGCCGCGAGGTGGTCCAGCCGGGCGGTGATGCCGGGCAGGTCGCCGATGCCGTCGCCGTCCGCGTCGGCGAAGGAGCGCGGGTAGACCTGGTAGATCACCGCGTCGCGCCACCACGGGCCGTCGGGCGCACCGGGCTCGTGGACCACGCCCGGGGCGGTCACGGCGGCGGTCTGGTCGTCGAGCAGGGTCACGCGGGTCCTCCGGGAGATGCGGGTGCTGAGCTGGTCGATCCGCGCACGATGAGCTCGGGGTGGAACAGCAGCTCGGTGCGGGACGTGGGGGTGCCGTTGATCTCCGCCATGAGCGCGGAGACGGCGGCCTGGCCCATCGCCTGGACGGGCTGGCGCACCGTCGTGAGCGGGGGGTCGGTGAAGCCGATCAGGGGCGAGTCGTCGAAGCCGACGACCGAGAGGTCCTCGGGCACGTGCAGCCCGCGGGACCGGGCGGCGCGGATGGCGCCGAGGGCCATCAGGTCGGAGCCGCAGATGATCGCGGTGTGGCCCGCGTCGATGAGCTCGTGCGCGGCGGTGGCGCCGCCCTCGACGGTGAACAGCGTCGTGTTCACGTGCGGGGCGACGTCCTGGACGCCGAGCTGCAGGCGCAGCTGGTCGGCGAACGCCGCGCGCTTGCGGGCCGCGGGGACGAACCGCTCGGGCCCGATCGCCAGCCCGATGCTGCGGTGGCCGAGGGCGACCAGGTGCCGGACGGCGAGCTCGATGGCCACGGCGTCGTCGGTGGCGATGCTCGGGGCGTCGACGCCGTCCGCCTTGCCGTTGACCAGCACGACCGGCAGCCCGCGGCCGCGCAGCGCGTGGTAGCGCTCGGTGGACGCCTGGGTGTCGGCGTGCAGGCCGGAGACGAACAGGATCCCGGCGACGTCGTGGTCGAGCAGGATCTCGACGTACTGGTCCTCGGTGGTGCCGCCGGGCTGCTGCGCGCAGAGCAGCGGCGTGTAGCCGCGCTGGGTGAGCATCGACTCCATGACCTGGGCCATCGCCGGGAACACCGGGTTGGACAGCTCGGGCACGACGAGGCCGACGAGCCCGGCGGACCGGGTGCGCAGCTTCTCGGGCCGCTCGTAGCCGAGGACGTCGAGGGCGGCGAGCACCGCCTGGCGGGCCTGCGAGGACACGCCGGACTTGCCGTTCAGCACCCGCGAGACGGTCGCGGTGCTGACGCCGGCCTGGTCGGCGAGATCGGTGAGACGAGTGCGCACGGGAGCGAGCGTATTGCTCACGGCTGCCTCCTCGTCGTCGTTGTCCGGGGGCCGTGCGGGGCCGAGCCGTGGCAGCACTGTAACCGAGATCTGAAAGTTGCCGTAACGGCTTGCAAGAGGGTCGTCCGCCCGGCTACGGTCCGGGTCATCGAGCCAGCGCCGGCGGTGCCGTCGGACGCTCGCACCGCCCTCACCACCGCTGGGAGACACCCTGATGCGACGGAGCATCCCCGCCCTCGCCACGACCGCCGTGCTCGCACTGGCGCTCACGGCCTGCTCGAGCTCGGGCTCGGGCGACACCACCTCCGACGAGACCTCCGCCGCCGCCGGCGGCGACGGGGGCTCGCTGACCATCTGGGTCGACGACACCCGGATGGCCCCGGTCCAGGCCGCCGCCGCGGTCTTCGAGGAGGAGACCGGCGCCACGGTCGAGCTCGTCGAGAAGAACTTCGAGGACATCCGCACGGACTTCCTCGCCCAGGTCCCCACCGGCGAGGGCCCCGACATCACCGTCGGCGCGCACGACTGGCTGGGCGAGCTCACCACGAACGGCGTCGTCGCCCCCATCGAGCTCGGCGACCTCACCGACCAGTTCGAGGACGTCTCCATCGAGGCGTTCACGCAGGACGGCCAGGTCTACGGCCTGCCCTACGCGGTCGAGAACATCGCCCTGATCCGCAACACCGCGCTCGCCCCGCAGGCCCCGGCCACGTGGGACGAGGCCGTCGCCGCCGGCCAGGCCGCGGGCGCGCAGTACCCGGTGCTGATCCAGACGACGGAGGAGGGCGACCCCTACACCTTCTACCCGCTGCAGACGTCGTTCGGCTCCACCGTGTTCGCGCAGAACGAGGACGGCTCGTACGCCGCCGACCTCGCGCTGGGCGGTGCGGAGGGCGAGGCGTTCGCGGCGTGGCTGCAGGCGCAGGGCGCGGCCGGCACGCTCGACACCGCGATGACGTACGACATCGCCGTGGACGCGTTCGCGAAGGGCCAGTCGCCGTTCATCATCGGCGGCCCCTGGATGCTGGAGAGCTTCGGCGACCTCGACCTCGCGGTCGACCCGATCCCGAGCGCCGGCGGCCAGCCGGCCCAGCCGTTCGTCGGGGTGTCCGGCTTCTACGTCAGCGCGCAGAGCGACAACGCGCTGCTCGCCAACGACTTCCTGGTGAACTACGTCGCGACCGAGGACGCCCAGCTGGCGCTCTACGAGGCCGGCAACCGGCCGCCGGCCCTGATCTCCGCGGCCGACAGCGCCTCCGCCGACCCGATCACCGCGGGCTTCCGCGAGGTCGCGACCGACGCCCTGCCGATGCCGTCGATCCCCGAGATGGCCTCCGTCTGGGAGTTCTGGGGCGTCACCGAGGCGAGCATCATCAACGGGTCGCAGGACCCGACGGCCGCCTGGCAGAAGATGGTCGCCGACATCGAGGGAGCCCTCGGCTCCTGACGGCGCGTCCCTGACGCGCGGCAGGTGCGCGGGCGGCCCCGACCGGCCGCCCGCGCACCGTCGCCCGCCCGGCCCCGCCTGCCGTCCGGCACTGCCCCGCCGTCCCGCCCTGCCGTCCGGCACTGCCGTCCCGCACTGCCGTCCCACCCCGCCGCGCGACCCGCGGCACCGCCGTCCTGGAGCCCCGGAGGCCCGCGATGTCCACGCCCCCGACCACCCGCGCGGTCGACCCCGCGCCCGTCCCGGCCGGCGACGCCCCGCCGCCGCGCCGCCGCGACAGCTCGCACGCGCGCGACTTCCGGCCCGGCTTCGTCGTGAAGCTCGCGCTCGTCGCGGTCGTCGACGCCCTCGGCGTCCTCGGCGTGCTCGCGGCCTGGGCCCAGGAGTCCTGGGGGATCCTCGCCACGATGGTCGCGCTGCTGGTCGCCGCCAACGTCGTCTACTTCACGCGCCGCGCGCTGCCGATGAAGTACATCCTCCCCGGGCTGGCGTTCCTGCTCGTCTACCAGGTGTTCGTCATCGCCTACACGGGCTATGTCGCCTTCACGAACTACGGCGACGGCCACAACTCCACGAAGCAGCACGCCGTCGAGGCGCTGCTGGTGCAGAACGAGCGCCGCGTCGAGGGCACCGACACCTACCCGCTGACGGTCCTGGAGAACGGCGACGGGCTCGGCTTCGCGGTCGTCCAGCCCGACGGCGACGTCCGGGCCGGCGGCGCCGAGCAGCCGCTCGAGGACGTCGACGCCACGCTCGACGGCGACCGCGTCACGGCCGTCCCCGGGTGGGAGGTCCTGGACCGCGCCGCGGTGCTCGAGCGCCAGGCCGACGTCACCGGCCTGCGCGTCCCGCTGTCGGACGACCCCGAGGACGGCTCGATCCGCACCCAGGACGCCCGCACCGGGTTCGTCGCCGAGTCGACCCTCGAGCACGACGAGGCCGCCGACACGATGACGGACACCACCACCGGCACCGTCTACACCGCCAACGACCGCGGCCAGTTCGAGGCGCCGGACGGCAGCACCCTCGCGGTCGGCTGGCGGGTCGCCGTCGGGTTCGAGAACTTCACCACCGCGTTCGGCGACAGCCGGTACGCGTCGCCGTTCCTGTCGATCCTGCTGTGGACCTTCGCGTTCGCGGTGCTGTCGGTCGGCAGCACGTTCC
This sequence comes from Cellulomonas sp. KU4C, assembly GCF_056868065.1. Classification (NCBI taxonomy): domain Bacteria; kingdom Bacillati; phylum Actinomycetota; class Actinomycetes; order Micrococcales; family Cellulomonadaceae; genus Cellulomonas; species Cellulomonas sp. KU4C. The sequence goes on from NZ_CP200322.1 coordinate 2,388,728, forward strand.
TGCTGGGGATGCTGCTGGCGATCGTGTTCAACGACACCCGCCTGCGCGGCCGCAAGGTCTACCGGACGCTGCTGATCCTGCCGTACGCGATCCCCGGGTTCCTCGCCGCGCTGCTCTGGTCGGGCCTGCTGAACCGGCGGTTCGGGTTCGTCAACGACGTGCTGCTCGGCGGCGCCGAGATCCCGTGGCTCACCGACCCGTGGCTCGCGAAGCTTGTCCGTCCTCGGCGTGAACCTCTGGCTCGGCTTCCCGTACATGTTCCTGATCTGCGTCGGCGCGCTCCAGTCGCTGCCCGGCGACGTGCTGGAGGCCGCGAAGATCGACGGCGCCGGGCGGTGGCGCACCTGGCGGTCCGTGGTGCTGCCGCTGCTGCTGGTGTCGACCACCCCGCTGCTGATCTCGAGCTTCGCCTTCAACTTCAACAACTTCACGCTGATCTACATGCTCACCGGCGGCGGCCCGCGGTTCGCGGACGCCTCGGTGCCGCTCGGCCACACGGACATCCTCATCTCGATGGTCTACTCCGTGGCCGGCATCGACGGGAACGCCCCGCGCAACTACGGGCTCGCCAGCGCGCTGTCCATCGTCATCTTCGTGATCGTCGGGACCATCTCGGCGCTCGCGTTCCGTCGCACCCGCCGGCACGAGGAGATCGCCTGATGTCCGCCACCTCGCTGGGCGCACCGCCCCGCACCCCCGCCGGCCCGCCCGCCGGTCCCGCGCCCGCCACCGCCGCCCGCACCCGGATGCCGTTCGGCCGCTGGGTCCGCGAGCTCGGCTGGCGGCACCTCGTCGGCGTCATCGGCGTGGTCTACGCCGGGTTCCCGCTGGTCTACGTCATCTCGGCGTCGCTGTCCGACGGCGGCACGCTCACCGGGTCCAACCAGCTGTTCGCCGAGGTGAGCGGCGCGAACTACGCCGCCCTGTCCGACACCCGGTTCTGGACCTGGGCCGGCAACTCGCTGGTCGTCACCGTGGTCACCGCGGTCGGCACCGTGCTCATGGGCGCGTCCGCCGCGTACGCGTTCTCACGGTTCCGGTTCCGGGGGCGCCGCGCCGGGCTGACCGCCCTGCTCATCATCCAGATGTTCCCGCAGATGCTCGCGTTCGTCGCGATCTTCCTGCTGGCGATCAGCCTCGGCGAGGTCGTCCCGTCGCTGGGCCTGAACAGCAAGCTGGCGCTGATCTGCATCTACCTCGGCGGCGCGCTCGGGGTGAACACGTTCCTCATGTACGGGTTCTTCAACACCGTGCCGAAGGAGCTGGACGAGGCGGCGAAGCTCGACGGCGCGACGCACGCGCAGATCTACTGGACGATCATCCTGCGGCTCGTCGCGCCGATCCTCGCGGTGGTCGCGCTGCTGTCGTTCATCGCGACGTTCGGCGAGTTCATCATCGCCCGCGTCATGCTCCAGTCGGAGTCGAACTGGACGCTCGCCGTCGGCCTGTACGGCTGGGTGTCGTCGCAGCTCGACGCCAACTGGGGACTGTTCGCCGCCGGCGCGGTCATCTCCGCGCTGCCGGTGCTCGCGCTGTTCCTGTTCCTGCAGAAGTACATCGTCGGCGGGCTGACCGCCGGTTCCGTGAAGGGCTGACATGACGAGGCGGGTCGCGCTCGGGGCGCACCACGACGGGTCCGCGCTGCACGTCCCCGCGGGGACGCCGGCGCTCGGCGACGTGGTGCCCGTCCGGGTGCGGGTCCCCGGTGACGGCCCGGCGCCGCAGGTGCTGGTCCGGGTGGTCGAGGACGGCGAGCCGCGGGTGTACCCGGCGGTCGCGGACGGCGAGCACGCGGGCGAGCGCTGGTTCACCGCGGACGTCCCGGTGACCAACCCCGTCACGTCCTACCGGTTCCTGCTGCACGGCCCCGGCGTCCCGGACGGGCAGGTGTGGCTGAACGGCGAGGGCACGGTGCCCCGCGACGTGCCCGACGCGTCGGACTTCCGGCTCAGCGTGCACCCCCCGGGCCCGGACTGGGCGCGCGACGCCGTCGTGTACCAGGTGTTCCCGGACCGGTTCGCCCGGTCCGGGAGCCACGACGGCCCGCCCGCCGGACCGCTGCCGGACTGGGCGCTGCCCGCGTCGTGGTCCGACGAGCCCATCGGCGGCGGGCCCGGCACCGGGACCCAGCTGTTCGGCGGCGACCTCGCGGGCATCGAGGGGCGCCTGGACCACCTGGCCCGGCTCGGCGTCGACACGCTCTACCTGACGCCGGTGTTCCCGGGCCGGTCCAACCACCGGTACGACGCGCGGACCTTCGACCACGTCGACCCGCTGCTCGGCGGCGACGCGGCGTTCGCGTCGCTGGCCCGCGCGCTGCACCGCCGCGGGATGCGCCTGGTCGGGGACCTCACGACCAACCACACCGGCGACGCCCACGACTGGTTCCGCCGCGCGGTCGCGGACCCGGACGCGCCCGAGCGGGCGTTCTACCACTGGCGCGACGAGCACCCCGGCTACGTCGGCTGGCTCGGGCACGCCTCCCTGCCCAAGCTCGACCACCACGCCCCGGGCCTCGCGGAGCGGCTGCTCACCGGGCCGGGCTCGGTGGTCGGGCGCTACCTGCACGAGCCGTTCGCGATGGACGGCTGGCGGATCGACGTGGCGAACATGACCGGGCGGCTCGGCGCGGACGACCTCACGCACGACGTGTCCCGGCGGCTGCGCGCGTCGATGGCCGCGATGGCCCCCGACGCGGTGCTGATCGCGGAGCACTTCCACGACGCGGGGGAGGACCTGCGCGCCGGCGGCTGGCACGGGACGATGAACTACGCGGCGTTCACTCGGCCGGTGTGGACCTGGCTCGTCGACGAGGAGTCCGCCGCGGGCGTCCGGTACGTCGAGCTGCCGACCGGTGTGCCGCGACGGCCCGGCGGCACCGCGGTCGCGGCGATGCGGGAGTTCGGCGCCGCCGTCCCGTGGTCGGTGACCACCCACCAGTGGAACCTGCTCGGCTCGCACGACACCGCCCGGTTCCGCACGGTGGTCGGCAGCCGCGAGCGCGTGGAGGTCGGCGCCGGCCTGCTGCTCACGTACCCCGGCACCCCGGTGCTGTTCGCGGGCGACGAGGGCGGCGTCACCGGCCGCAACGGCGAGCACGCCCGGGTGCCGATGCCGTGGTCCGCCGTCGACGCGGGCGGCGGCCCGGGCTGGGACGCCGCGACCTTCGACGTGTACCGGTCGCTGATCGCCCTGCGCCGCTCGTCCCGGGCCCTGCGCGAGGGCGGGTTGCGGTGGGTGCTGGCCGACGACGACGTGATCGCCTACCTCCGGGAGACGTCGGACGAGCGGCTGCTGGTCGTCGCGTCCCGGGCGCCGTGGTCGGGCGCCGTGCTGCCCGGGTCGCTGCTGGCCCCGGGCCAGCGCCCCGCGAACCTCTACGGCGGCGAGGACCTCCCCGTCGACGCCGCGGGCCTGCACCTGCCGGGCGACGGCCCGGGCTTCCAGGTCTGGCGCCTGGTGTAGGCCGGGCACGCCCGAAGCACCCCGCCCGAAGCACCCCGGCCGGCCGGGCTCAGACGATCGTGCGGACCGCGCACCGCGCCACGCCGGCGCGCGCGATCCGCACGTCCGCCGTGACCAGCGTCGCGTCGTGCGCCTCCGCGGCGGCGACGTACGCGGCGTCGTAGGCGGAGAGGTCGTCGCGGAGCTCCCAAATCCGTCCCAGCAGCGGGGCGGTCGACGTCACTGCGACGGTGACCCGGGCGAGGTCGGCGACAGCCGCATCCGCGCGCTCGCGGTCCAGCCTGCCGCCGAGCAGCAGGCCGCGGATCACCGACAGCACCTCCACGTGCCACTGCTGGGGGACGAGCCAGGCGGTGTCGGTCCGCAGCACCCGGTCGGCCTCGTCGGCACGGGGGTCGGCCCCGGTGAACACGAGGGCGAACGCCGACGCGTCCGGGACGATCACCGCGGCTCGACCGAACGCTCGGCGCGGGCGGCGTCCAGCGCGTCGAGCACGTCCTGACCCGTCGTCGACGAGCCGGACCGCCAGGTCGCGATGCTGTCCAGCACGGCCAGGTTGTGGTCGAACGACGCCTCGCGGACGACGACGTCCCGCAGGTAGGCCTGGAGGCTCTGACCCTTCGAGCGGGCGCGCCGCGCGAGGGCGTCCCGGACGTCGTCGGGGATGTCGCGGATCTGGATCGCCACCATGCCGCCATTATGCATGCAGAACGCTTGAGCACCCCGCCCGATAACCTGGTGCCCGTGACCACCGAGCTTCCCCGACGGGTACGTCGACGCCGACCGGGAGCGCTGGGTGACCGAGGCGCCGAAGTCCCGCGCCCGCACCCCGTTCGAGCGGGACCGCGCGCGCCTCGTGCACTCCTCGGCGCTGCGCCGCCTCGGCGCGAAGACGCAGGTGCTCGGCCCGTCCACCGACGACTTCGTGCGGACCCGCCTGACGCACACGCTCGAGGTCGCGCAGGTCGGCCGTGAGATCGGCAAGACCCTCGGCTGCGACCCGGACGTCGTCGACACCGCGTGCCTCGCGCACGACCTCGGGCACCCGCCGTTCGGCCACAACGGCGAGCGCGCGCTCGCGCACCTGTCCCGCGACATCGGCGGCTTCGAGGGCAACGCGCAGACGCTGCGGCTGCTCACCCGCCTCGAGCCGAAGGTCGTCGGCCCGGACGGCGTCGCCGTCGGCCTCAACCTGACCCGCGCCAGCCTCGACGCGTCGGTGAAGTACCCGTGGGGCGTCGGCGAGGGCCCGCTGTCCGCGACCGGTCGGCCGACGCACAAGTTCGGCGTCTACGCCGACGACCTGCCGGTGTTCACCTGGCTGCGCGACGGCGCCCCGCGCGGGCGCAAGTGCCTGGAGGCGCAGGTCATGGACCTCGCCGACGACATCTCCTACTCGGTGCACGACGTCGAGGACGCGGTGGTCGGCGGCCGGTTCGACCTGTCGGTGCTGACCGTCCCCGAGGAGCGCGCCCGCGTCGTCGAGGCGATCCACACCTGGTACGGGGACGCGATCGACGCCGCCGGGCTCGAGGCCGCGATCGACCGGCTGGTCGCCGCCGAGCTGTGGGCCCCGTCGTTCGACGGCTCCCGCGGCGCGCTCGCCACGCTGAAGGACACCACCAGCCAGCTGATCGGCCGGTTCGCCCGCGCCGCCCAGGTCGCCACCCGCGAGCGCTACGGCCCCGGCCCGCTGACCCGGTACGCCGCCGACCTGATCGTCCCGGACGCCACGACCGCGGAGATCCTGGTGCTCAAGGGCCTGGCCGTCACGTACGTCATGGCGCCCCGGGAGCTCGAGCCGCTGTACCAGCGCCAGCGCGAGATCCTGGCCGACCTGGTGCGGGTGCTGTCCGACCGCGCGCCGATCGCGCTGGAGCCCCCGTTCGCCGCCGACTGGCGCGCCGCCGCCGACGACGCGGAGCGCCTGCGCGTGGTCGTCGACCAGGTCGCGAGCCTCACGGACGTGTCCGCCGCCGCCTGGCACGCCCGCCTGGCCCCACCGCCCCGCTACTGACCCCCTCCCGCGGCCGCGGCCGCGGCAGCGGCAGCCGAGGTCGAGGGTTTCGCGCGCCGGGCCCCGCTGGAACCCTCGACCTCGCGCGAAAGGCTCGACCTCGCGCGGGCGGTCGTCCCGGGCGGGGCGGGAGGGGGGTCGTGCACGATCTAGGATCGAGCCCGTGGCGGGACGGATCCGGCGGGAGGACGTGCAGACGGTCCGCGAGCGCGCCCGGATCGAGGACATCGTCGGGGAGCACGTCGCGCTGAAGTCCGCCGGCGTCGGCTCGATGAAGGGCCTGTGCCCGTTCCACGACGAGAAGTCGCCGTCGTTCCACGTCCGCCCGCAGGTCGGGCTCTACCACTGCTTCGGGTGCGGCGAGGGCGGCGACGTCATCGACTTCATCCAGAAGACCGACGGGCTGCCGTTCTCCGAGGCCGTCGAGTACCTGGCCGGCCGGGTCGGCGTGCAGCTGCGCTACGAGGAGGGCGGCGGCCCGCGCCCCGGGCACGAGCCCGGCAAGCGGCAGCGGATGCTCGAGGCGCACCGCGTCGCCGAGGAGTACTACGCCGAGCAGCTGCTCACCCCGGAGGCCGCGACGGCCCGGGCGTTCCTCGCGGAGCGCGGCTTCGACCGCGGCGCCGCGGAGCAGTTCGGCGTCGGCTACGCCCCGCAGGGCTGGGACCACCTGCTGCGGCACCTGCGGGGGCGCAGCTTCACCGAGGCCGAGCTCACCGCGACGGGCCTGATGAGCCAGGGCAACCGCGGGCAGTACGACCGGTTCCGCGGCCGCCTGGTGTGGCCGATCCGCGAGGTCACCGGCGACGTCGTCGGGTTCGGCGCGCGCAAGCTGTACGAGGACGACCAGGGGCCGAAGTACCTCAACACCCCGGAGACCCCGCTCTACAAGAAGTCCCAGGTGCTCTACGGGATCGACCTGGCCAAGCGGGAGATCGCGAAGAACAAGCAGGTCGTGGTCGTCGAGGGCTACACCGACGTGATGGCCATGCACCTGTCCGGGATCGGCACGGCGGTCGCGACCTGCGGCACCGCGTTCGGGCCCGACCACGCGCGGGTGGTGCGCCGGCTCATGGGCGCCTCGGGCGGCGGCGGCATCCAGCTCGCGTCGGGGGAGTCCGTCGGCGGCGAGGTGATCTTCACGTTCGACGGCGACTCCGCGGGCCAGAAGGCCGCGATGCGCGCGTTCGGCGAGGACCAGGCGTTCAGCGCGCAGACGTTCGTGGCGGTCGCCGACGGCGGCATGGACCCGTGCGACCTGCGCCAGACCCAGGGCCCCGAGGCGGTCCGGTCGCTGGTGCGGACCCGGCAGCCGCTGTTCGAGTTCGTCATCCGGACCACCCTGCAGGGCTACGACCTCGGCACCGCGGAGGGCCGGGTCGCCGCGCTGCGGGCCGCCGCGCCGATCCCCGGTGGGATCCGCGACGCGGCGCTGCGCCCGGAGTACACCCGGATGCTCGCGGGCTGGCTGGGCATGGACCTGGAGACGGTCCAGCGCGCGGTGCAGCAGGCCACCCGGTCCGGCGGTCGGTCCGCCGGCGGCCAGGGCCGGGCCGGTGGCTCGGGCGGCTCGGGCGACGGCTACCGACCCGGTGGGCAGGGCGGCCAGCAGGCGCCCGCGCGCGGGTTCGTCCCGCCGGGCCCGGAGCAGGACTGGCGCCGGGACCGCGGCGGCCGCGGGCAGGGCCGGGGCGGCGGCGGGTCCGGCTCGGGCGGTGGGCGCTGGGAGCAGCGTGGCGGCGGCCAGGGCGGGCGCGGCGGGCAGGGCGGTCAGGGCGGGCGCGGCGGCGACCGCGGTCGCGACGACCGGCGCTGGGACCCGCCGCCGGACGCGTACGGCCACGGCGACGAGCCGCCGCACGACCTCGACCACCCCGGCGACGGGACGGTGGCGCTGCCCGCGCCGCGGATGAGCATGCCCGACCCCCGCGACCCGGTGGCCGCCACCGAGCGCCGCGCGCTCGAGGCCGTGCTGCAGATGCCCGACGCCGTGCCGCCGGAGTTCGACGACCTGGCCGCCGACGCGTTCACGGCGCCGGCGTACCGGGCCGTGCACGCCGCGATCCGCGCGGCGGGCGGGGGCGCCGCGGCCCGGCAGAAGGTCGCGACGGCGGGCCCGGCGGGCACGGTGCAGTGGGTGGAGGCCGTCCGCGAGGAGGCCGCCGCGCCGGTGGAGGGGCTCATCACCCAGCTCGCCGTCGCGCCGCTGCCCGAGGACCGCCCCGATCGGCTGCCCGGCTACGCGCGCGGCCTGGTGATGGCCCTGGTCGAGATGGAGATCACCCGGCACATCGCGGACCTGCGCGGCCGGCTCCAGCGGATGGACGCGACCGCCGACCCCGACGGGTACCGGACGCTCACCGTGCAGCTCATGGCCGAGGAGAACCGCCGCCGCGCCCTGCGCGAGAGCGCCTGACGGCCTGCGCGAGAGTGCCTGACGGCCTGCGCGGGAGCGCCCGTCCGCGTGACCTCGCGGACATCTGCGCCCACTACCCTGGCGGCCATGACGACTGCGGAGGCCGCACCCGGCCAGGACCTGCCCACCGACCGCGAGATCCTGGGCTGGGACCAGTTCGGCGAGGCCGCCCGCGAGCTCGCGCGGGCCGTGGTGGCGTCGGGGTTCGAGCCGGACGTCGTCGTCGCGGTCGCCCGCGGCGGCCTGCTCCCGGCGGGGGCCCTGTCCTACGCGCTCGGCCTGAAGGCCTGCGGCACGCTGAACGTCGAGTTCTACACGGGTGTCGACGCGCGGCTGCCCGACCCGGTGGTGCTGCCGCCGCTGCTGGACACCGCCGCCCTCGTCGGCCGGCGGGCGCTGGTGGTCGACGACGTCGCCGACACGGGGGAGACCCTGGCCCTGGTGCAGCGCCTCGTCGCGGAGCACTGCGAGGACGCCCGGACCGCGGTGCTGTACGCGAAGCCGCACTCGATCGTCGCCCCCGACTTCGTGTGGCGGCGCACGGACCGGTGGATCACGTTCCCGTGGTCCGCCGAGCCGCCCGTCACCGCCTGAGCGCCGGGCGCGGAGCCGCTCGGACGCACCCCGCTCGACGGCGTCGCTACACTCGTGCCCACAGGCACCGATCCGGCCATCACCGGGGAGCCTCCGGAAGAACGGGCCCCAGCACCACCGGGGCCCCGGTAGAACCGGACGGGTAGGCCCGTCACAGCCGTCAGCGAGTGGTCGCGCGCGACCCGGCACCCCCGGGCAGCGAACGGCAAGCGGGGTGGTACCGCGGTGTCACCGGGTCGCAGGGCCCGGGGTCGTCGTCCCCGTGGGTCCGCCACGCACCGCGCCCGCACCCCGGGTGCCGACCACAGGAGAGCCAGTCGTCATGGCCTACCCGCTGCACCGCACGCCCTCCGGCAAGCACGCCGCGCCCACCGCCCCCGGCGCCTCGTTCGGGCTGCCCGCGTCGCCCGACCTGCCGGCGCTGGAGAAGGACGTCCTCGCCTACTGGGACGCCGACGGGACGTTCCAGGCGTCGATCGACGCGCGGGAGACGGGCCAGGACGGCGCGAACGAGTTCGTGTTCTACGACGGCCCGCCGTTCGCCAACGGCCTGCCGCACTACGGGCACCTGCTGACCGGGTACGCGAAGGACATCGTCGGCCGCTACCAGACGCAGCGCGGCCGCCGGGTGGAGCGCCGGTTCGGCTGGGACACCCACGGGCTGCCGGCGGAGCTCGAGGCGGAGCGGATCCTCGGCATCACGGACAAGTCCCAGATCGAGGAGATGGGCATCGAGGCGTTCAACGACGCCTGCCGGACCTCGGTGCTGCGGTACACCGACGAGTGGCAGGTCTACGTGACCCGCCAGGCGCGCTGGGTGGACTTCGAGCGCGACTACAAGACCCTGGACCCGACGTTCATGGAGTCGGTGATCTGGGCGTTCAAGCGGCTCTACGACAAGGGCTGGGCGTACGAGGGCTACCGCGTGCTGCCGTACTGCTGGAACGACCAGACGCCGCTGTCCAACCACGAGCTCAAGATGGACGACGACGTCTACTCCGACGTCCAGGACCAGACGGTCACGGTGACGTTCCCGCTGACCGGCGCGCGCGCGGACGAGCTCGGCCTGACCGGCGTCGCGGCGCTGGCGTGGACGACGACCCCGTGGACGCTGCCGACCAACTCGGCGCTCGCGGTCGGGCCGGACGTCACGTACGTCGTGCTGCCCGCGGGCCCGGACGGGACCAGCGCCGCCGCCACGCAGCTGCTGATGGCGCGCGAGCTCGTGAAGGGCTACGCGAAGGACCTGGGCTACGCGTCGGCCGAGGACGCGCTGGCGGCCGTGACCCGCGAGGTGCGCGGCGCGGACCTCGCGGGCGTGCGCTACGAGCCGCTGTTCGACTACCTGGCGGACCAGCCGGGCATGGCCGAGCACGGGTTCCAGGTGCTGCTCGCCGAGTACGTGACCACCGAGGACGGCACCGGTGTCGTGCACCAGGCGCCCGCCTACGGCGAGGTGGACCAGGAGACCTGCGAGGCCGCGGGCATCCCCACGGTGCTGAGCGTGGACGAGGGCGGGAAGTTCACCGTGCTGGTCCCGGACTTCCAGGGCCTGCAGGTGTTCGAGGCGAACAAGCCGATCACCCAGCGGCTGCGCGCCGACGGCCGGCTGCTGCGCCAGGCGTCGTACGTGCACTCGTACCCGCACTGCTGGCGCTGCCGCAAGCCGCTGATCTACAAGGCCGTGTCGTCCTGGTTCGTCAAGGTGACGGCGTTCCGCGACCGGATGGTCGAGCTGAACCGCGACATCTCCTGGGTGCCGGACCACATCAAGGACGGCCAGTTCGGCAACTGGCTCGCCGGCGCCCGCGACTGGTCGGTGTCCCGCAACCGGTACTGGGGCACGCCGATCCCGGTGTGGGTGAGCGACGACGACCGGTACCCGCGGATCGACGTCTACGGCTCGTTCGCGGAGCTGGAGGCCGACTTCGGCCGGCTGCCGCTGAACGCCGCCGGTGAGCCGGACCTGCACCGCCCGTACATCGACGACCTGACCCGCCCGAACCCCGACGACCCGACCGGCGCGTCCACCATGCGCCGCATCCCGGACGTGCTGGACGTGTGGTTCGACTCCGGGTCGATGCCGTACGCCCAGGTGCACTACCCGTTCGAGAACACCGAGTGGTTCGAGCACCACTACCCGGGCGACTTCATCACGGAGTACATCGGGCAGACCCGCGGCTGGTTCTACGTGCTGCACGTGCTCGCGACCGCGCTGTTCGACCGGCCGGCGTTCCGCACGTCGGTGTCGCACGGCATCGTGCTGGGCTCCGACGGCCGCAAGATGAGCAAGTCGCTGCGCAACTACCCGGACGTGTCCGAGGTGTTCGACCGCGACGGCTCCGACGCCATGCGCTGGTTCCTCATGGCGTCGCCGATCCTGCGCGGCGGGAACCTGGTGGTCACCGAGGAGGGCATCCGCTCCGAGGTGCGCCAGGTGCTGCTCCCGCTGTGGAGCACCTGGTACTTCTTCGCGCTGTACGCCAACGCGGCGGACGGCGGGGCCGGGCTGACCGCGGGGCGCGTCACCGCGAGCACGCCGCTGAGCACGATGGACCGGTACGTCCTGGCCCGCACGCGTCGCCTCGTCGAGCAGGTCACCGCGCAGCTCGACGCGTACGACGTGCCCGGCGCCTGCGAGACGGTGCGCGTGCACCTGGACCTGCTGACCAACTGGTACGTCCGCACCCAGCGGGACCGGTTCTGGGACGAGGACCCCGCGGCGTTCGACACGCTGTGGACCGCGCTCGAGACGCTCACCCGCGTGATGGCGCCGCTCGCGCCGCTGCTGTCGGAGGAGGTCTGGCGCGGCCTGACCGGCGGGCGCTCGGTGCACCTGACCGACTGGCCGACCCTCGGCGACGGGTCGGCGGACGACGTGGCGCTCGCGGCCGACGACGACCTGGTCGCCGCGGTCGACGGCGTGCGCGAGGCGGTGTCCGCGGCCCTCGGCCTGCGCAAGGCGAACGCCCTGCGCGTGCGGCAGCCGCTGCGCGAGCTGCGGGTGGCGACGGCCGACCCGACGGCGCTCGCGCCGTTCGTGGACCTGCTGGCCGCGGAGCTCAACGTCAAGCACGTCGTGCTGTCCACGGTCGAGGAGGCCGCCGCCGGTGGTGTCGCGGTCCGCCGCGACCTCGCCGTGAACGCCCGCGCCGCCGGCCCGCGCCTGGGCCGGGGGGTGCAGGCCGTGATCCGCGCCGCGAAGGCCGGTGCGTGGTCGACGGACGCCGAGGGCACCGTGGTGGTCCGGACCGACGACGGCGACGTGCCGGTGCTGGCGTCCGAGTACGAGCTCACGACGGCGATCGACGTCGTCGGCGGCGCGGACGGGACGCTCGCCGCGGGGGTGCTGCCGTCCGGCGGGTTCGTCGTGCTCGACCTGGAGCTGGACGACGCGCTGCGCGCCGAGGGCTACGCCCGCGACGTGGTCCGGGCCGTGCAGGACGCGCGCAAGGCCGCGGGCCTGGCCGTCACCGACCGGATCCGGCTGACGCTGACCGTGTCGGCGGCCGACGAGGCCGCGGTCCGCACCCACGAGCAGTTCATCGCGTCCGAGACGCTGGCCACCACGGTCGACGTCCGGACCACCGAGCAGGCGGGGACGCTGGACGTCGCCGTGGAGAGGACGGACGCGTGAGCCGCCAGGACCGGCACGAGCACGACGACGACCAGCAGGACGACCAGCGTGAGGACGAGCCCCAGGACGTCCGCGAGCGCGAGATCACGGGCGAGCACGACGGCGTCCGCACGGGCAGCGGCTCCGACCGCGACCAGCCGGGCACGAAGGCGCCCAGCGGCGCGGCGCACCTGAAGGACGAGGCCGCGCGCGCGGCCCGCCGTGCGGCGGACGAGGTCTACGCGGGCATCCTCGAGCGGGCGCCGGAGCACGACATCGACCCGACCCTCGACCGGGTGCGGGCGGTCTGCGAGCTGCTGGGCGACCCGCAGCGCGCGTACCGCGTCGTGCACGTCACCGGGACCAACGGCAAGACGTCGACGGCCCGGATGATCGAGCGCCTGGTGCGCGAGCACGGGCTGCGCACCGGTCGGTTCACCAGCCCGCACCTGACCCGGGTGACCGAGCGGATCGCGGTCGACGGGGAGCCGATCTCCGACGAGCTGTTCGTCGCGACCTGGCAGGACGTCGCCCCGTACGTGCACATGGTCGACGTGCAGGAGCAGGCCGCGGGCCGGCCCCGGCTGTCGTTCTTCGAGGTGTTCACGGTGATGGCGTTCGCCGCGTTCGCGGACGCCCCGGTGGACGTCGCGGTGATCGAGGTCGGCATGGGTGGCCGCTGGGACGCGACCAACGTCGCCGACGGCGAGGTCGCGGTGATCACCCCGGTGGCCTACGACCACGAGCGCTGGCTCGGTCACACCCTGGTGGAGATCGCGGGGGAGAAGGCGGGCATCGTCAAGGACGGCGCCACGCTGGTGCTCGCGACCCAGGACGAGGACGCCGAGGGCGTGATCCTCCAGGCGGCCGCCGAGCGCGGGGCCCGGGTGATCCGCGAGAGCATCGACGTCGACGTGGTCGAGCGCCGCGTCGCCGTCGGCGGCCAGCTGCTGACCCTGCGCGGCACCGGTGGCGTCTACACCGACGTGTTCCTGCCGATGCACGGCGAGCACCAGGCGCACAACGCGCTCGCGGCGCTGGTCGCGACGGAGGCGCTGATGGCCGGCGGCGCCGCGCTGGAGGGCGGGATCGTCGAGGTCGCGTTCGCCGACGTGGACTCCCCGGGCCGGCTCGAGATCGTCCGGACCAGCCCGACGATCCTGGTCGACGCGGCGCACAACCCCGCGGGCGCGCAGGCGCTGGTCACCGCGGTCGAGGAGGCCTTCGCGTTCCAGCGGGTCGTCGGGGTGTTCGGCGTGATGGCCGACAAGGACCCCGAGAACATCCTCGCGGTGCTCGAGCCGGTGCTGGACGAGATCGTGCTCACCCGGGCGTCGACCCCGCGGGCGATGGAGGTCGACGACCTCGCGGAGATCGCCGAGGACGTGTTCGGCGAGGACCGGGTGCACGTGCGCGAGCGCCTGGACGACGCGGTGACGCTCGCGGCCGACCTCGCGGAGCGGGACGTCGAGCGCGGCGCGGCCGTGCTGGTGACCGGCTCGATCCTGCTCGTCGCGGAGGCGCGGACGCTGCTCGGCCGCTCCTGACGGACTTCGCCCGGCGGGCCTGCACCGATGTGCAGGCCCGCCGCACGTCTGCCCCTTGACGCCCACGACCTGCGGGGCGAGTGTGAGGTCTGCGCGGCGAGGGCGCCGCGCACCGCCCCCGCCGAAGGGAACCACCGACGTGAAGAAGCTCATCAACGACCCGCACACCGTCGTCGCCGAGTCCGTCGAGGGGTTCGGCCTCGCGCACGCCGACGTGGTGCAGGTGCACACCGACCCGCTGTTCGTGTCCCGGGCCGGGGGCGTCGTCGCCGGCAAGGTCGGCCTGGTCTCGGGCGGCGGCAGCGGGCACGAGCCGCTGCACGCCGGGTTCGTCGGCGACGGCATGCTCGACGCCGCGGTCCCCGGCCCGGTGTTCACCTCGCCCACGCCCGACCAGATCGCCCCGGCGTTCGCGGCCGCGGACGGCGGCGCGGGGGTCGTGGCGATCGTCAAGAACTACACCGGTGACGTGCTCAACTTCGAGACGGCCGCCGAGCTCGCGGACGCCGAGGACCTGACCGTGCGCACCGTGCTGGTGAACGACGACGTCGCCGTCGAGGACTCGCTCTACACCGCCGGGCGGCGCGGCGTCGCGGGGACGGTCGCGGTGGAGAAGATCGCCGGGGCCGCGGCCGCGCGCGGCGACGACCTGGACGCGGTCGTCGCGGTGGCCGAGAAGGTGGTCGCCAACGTGCGGTCGATGGGCGTCGCCCTGACGGCGTGCACCGTCCCGCACGCCGGCAAGCCGTCGTTCGACCTGCCGGACGACGAGATCGAGATCGGCATCGGCATCCACGGCGAGCCGGGTCGGCGACGCATCCCGCTGGCCGGCGCGGACGAGATCACCGAGCTGCTGCTGACGCCCGTCGCCGACGACCTGGCGCTCGCCGCGGGGGAGCGGGTGCTGCTGCTCGTCAACGGCATGGGCGGTACGCCGCTGTCCGAGCTCTACGTCGTCTATCGTCAGGCACGCAGGCTGCTCGAGGGCCGCGGGGTCGAGGTGACCCGGTCGCTCGTGGGCAACTATGTGACATCACTGGAGATGCAGGGTGCGTCGGTCACCGTCCTCCGGTTGGACGACGAGCTCACCGCGCTCTGGGACGCGCCGGTGCGCACGGCCGCGCTGCACTGGTAGCCCGGCCGGGTCCGACACCGGGGGCGTGACCGTTCGGCTCGACGGCGGAGGTGGGAACGCAGGATGACCGGATCCCTGGGTGCGGCGTGGGCGGTGGCCTGGACGCGGCGGACGGCCGAGGTGGTGACCGAGCACCGCGAGGAGCTCGATCGAGCTCGACCGGCAGATCGGCGACGGCGACCACGGCGAGAACCTCACGCGGGGGTTCACCGCGGTCGTCGCGAAGCTCGACGCGCTCGAGGAGCAGCCCGCCGACGTCGGCGCGGTGCTCAAGCTCGTCGCGACCACCCTGATGTCGACGGTCGGCGGCGCCGCCGGGCCGCTGTACGGGACGGCCTACCTGCGCGCGGCGAAGGTGACCGGGCTGCCCGAGCTGGACAGCGCGGCCGTCGTCGCCCTGCTGGAGGCCGCGCTCGAGGGCATCGTCGTGCGGGGCAAGGCGTCCCCGGGCGAGAAGACGATGGTCGACGCGTGGACCCCCGCGGTCGAGGCGGCGGTCGCGGCGGCCGACGCGGGCGCGTCCCCGGCGGCGGTGCTCGCGGCGGCGGCCGAGGCGGCGCGCGGCGGCGCGGCGGCGACGATCCCGCTGGTCGCCACGAAGGGCCGGGCGTCCTACCTCGGCGAGCGGTCGGCCGGGCACCAGGACCCGGGGGCGACCTCGACGGCGCTCCTGCTCGAGGCCGCGGCGGCCACCGCGGCGCAGGCGTCCGCATGACCGCGCCGGTCGCGCTGGTGCTGGTCTCGCACTCGGCGCGGCTCGCCGACGGCGCCCGGGAGCTCGCCGCGCAGATGGCCCCGGACGTGCTGATCGTGGCCGCGGGCGGCAACGGCACCGGGGAGCCGGGCGACGCGGGGCTGGGCGCCAGCTTCGACCTGGTGGAGTCGGCGCTCGTCGAGGCCACGGCGGAGGGCCGGTCCGCGGTGGTGCTGACCGACCTCGGCTCGGCGGTGCTCACCACCGAGTCGGTCGTCGAGATGCTCGACGAGGACGTGGCGGCGCGGGTGCACCTCGCGGCGGCCCCGTTCGTCGAGGCGGCGGTCGCGGCGGCCGTGACGGCGGCGGGCGGCGCGCCCGTGGGCGAGGTCCTCGGCGCCGCGACGGCCGCCGGCGCGACGTTCGCGCACGACGCCGGGGCCGGCCCGGGTGCGGGCGCGGGCGGTGGGGTGGTCGGCGGCGAGGGCGAGGGCGCTCCCGAGATCCCGACCCCGCACGCCGCGGGGGACCAGGCGACCGTCATCACCGCCCACGTCCTGGTGCGCAACCCGATGGGCCTGCACGCCCGGCCCGCGGCGGTCCTGGCGCGGATGATGGCGGGCTTCGACGCCGCCGTGCAGGTCGACGGCGTGAACGGTGCGAGCGTGCTCGAGCTGATGCAGCTCGGCGCCACGCAGGGCCGGACCCTGGAGGTCTCCGCCACGGGCCCCCAGGCGCGCGTCGCGGTGGACGCGTTCGTCGGCGCCGTCGACGAGGGCTTCGGCGAGCTCTGACCCGCCCCACCCACCGCACCCGCACCCGCACCCGCAACCCGCCACCCCGCCGGGCGCGAGGGCGTACGAGACACCGCGAGGGCGTATTCCGCGGAGTGCGCCCTGGCGGCGTCTCGTACGCCCTCGCGGACCTGGGAGCGGGAGCGGGTGCAGGGGCGGGTGAGAATGCTGCGCGGTGTGCAATAATGCATGGCGTGCAGGAATCCACCGGTCAGGACGAGGGGCTGCGGGCCCGCAAGAAGCGCGCCCGCCTGGAGGCGTTCGTCGACGCCACCCACCGCCTCGCGGGGGAGCACGGCCTCGACAACGTCACCGTCGAGCAGATCTGCGCCGAGGTCGGTGTCTCGGTGCGCACGTTCTTCAACTACTTCGACTCCAAGGACGACGCCGTGCTCGGCCTGGAGCACTGGCGCATCGAGGGCGCCGCCGCCGAGGCGTTCGCCACCGGCGGCCCGACCGGCGACCTGCTGCCCGACATGCAGGTCCTCGTCGCCAGCGCCCTCGACCACCCGCCGCTCGGCAAGGAGCGGATGGCCCGCGCGTTCGAGGTCGCCAAGGGCAACCCCGACCTGTTCCTGCGCGCCTACACCCACGTGCAGGGCCTGCACGACGAGATCGAGGCCCTGGTCCGGCGCCGGCTCGGGGACTCCGCCGACGAGGCGGTCCTCCTCATGGTCGGCGCCCTGCTCGTCGTGCTCTCGCACGCGAGCTTCCTGCGCTGGGACGCCGCCGGCGGCGAGGGCGACGTGCACGCGCAGCTGCCGTCCGTCGTCGCCGACCTCGCGCAGGTCCTCGCCCCGCGGACCTGACCGACCCGTCCGCGCCCGCCCCACGCCCCCGCGCGGTGGCTCTGCCCGCCCCGCTCCCGCACCAGACGCACCACCGCCGACGACGGCGCCACCGGCGACCGACCGTCGCGCGTGGCGGCGCGCCGGCCCGACCCGAGAACGGACCACGCCCATGGCGACCACCGCCCCCGCCCCCGACAAGCCGCTGGTGGAGCTGAACCAGCGCACCATCTGGACGATCTTCGGCGCCCTGCTCGCGAGCATGCTGCTGTCCTCCCTCGACCAGTCCATCGTCGGCACCGCGATGCCCACCATCGTCGGCGAGCTCAACGGCGTCGAGCACCAGGGCTGGGTCGTGACGATCTACATCCTGGCGATCGCGATCGTCATGCCGCTGTACGGCAAGTTCGGCGACCTGTGGGGACGGCGCTGGCCGTTCCTCGTCGCGATCAGCCTGTTCACGCTGGCCTCCGCGGGCGCGGGCTTCGCGCAGTCGTTCGGCGAGCTCGTCGCGTGGCGCGGCGTCCAGGGCCTCGGCGGCGGCGGGCTCATCATCCTGTCGCAGGCGATCATCGCGGACATCGTGCCCGCCAAGGAGCGCGGCAAGTACATGGGCCCGATGGGGGCCATGTTCGGTGTCGCGGCCGTCGCCGGCCCCCTGCTCGGCGGGCTGTTCACCGACCACGCCGACTGGCGCTGGTGCTTCTGGATCAACATCCCGATCGGCATCGCCGCGTTCGTCACGGCCTGGTTCACCCTCAAGCTGCCGAGCCACCGCTCGGGCCGGCGGCTGGACGTCGCGGGCATCGTGCTGCTGACCCTGGCGACGTCGGGGATCGTGCTCGTCACCTCGTGGAGCTCGATCTCCGGCGAGGCCGGCTACGACTGGTCCGACGGCCGCCTCATCGGCCTGCTGGTCGGCACCGTCGTCGCCGCCGTCGCGTTCGTGCTCGTCGAGCTGCGCGCCCAGGAGCCGATCCTCCCGCTGCGCCTGTTCAAGAACCCCACGTTCACGCTGGCCACCGGCGTCGGCCTGGTCATCGGCATGGGCATGTTCGCCTCGCTGGCGTTCCTGCCGACGTTCCTGCAGATGTCGACCGGCTCCGGGGTCACCGAGTCCGGCCTGCTCATGCTCCCGATGACCGTCGGGGTGATGCTGACCGCGATCGGCTCCGGCATCGCGATCACGAAGACCGGCCGGTACAAGGCGTTCCCGATCACGGGCATGGGCATCGCGACCCTCGGGCTCGCGTGGCTGACCACCATCACCGGCGACATGTCGATGGTGCTGTTCGGCGTGATGATCTTCGTGCTCGGCGCCGGCCTCGGCCTCGTGATGCAGACGATCGTCCTGGCGGTGCAGAACTCGGTCGACCCGCACGAGCTCGGCACCGCGACCTCCGCGAACAACTTCTTCCGCGAGATCGGCGCGGCGGTCGGCACGGCGCTGTTCAGCACGATCTTCACCAGCCGGCTGTCCGAGCGGCTCGAGGGTGTGTTCGCCGGTGCCCCCGCGGGCGTCGACCCGACGGGCAGCGCCGAGTCGCTGACGCCCGCCCTGGTCGCCCAGCTGCCGCAGCAGCTGCACGACGGCGTGGTGACCGCCTACACCGAGGCCCTGGCCCCGGCGTTCTGGTACCTGGTGCCGCTGCTGGCGCTCGGGTTCGTGCTCACGCTGTTCCTGCGCGAGGTCAAGCTTCTCCGACGTCGCCGGCATGGTGGCGCGCGGCGAGGCCACGGCCGGCACGTCCGCCGACCCCAGGTAGCCTCGGCGCGTGAGCATGCACGCCGGGCGGCCCCCACGCAGGAAGCGTCCCGCCAAGCCCCAGTTCGCCTCGATGATGCTCGTCCTCGAGGGCGTCCTGGTGCTGTTCGCGGCGCTGACCGCGTACGGGCTGCGGTCGGCCCCCCCGATGACGCTCTGGGTCGTCGCGGGCTCGATGTTCCTGGTCCTCGTGGTGCTGTCCCGCCTCGTGACCGCCCCCGGCGGCTACGTGGCGGGCAGCGTCGCGCAGGTCCTGGTGATCGCGTGCGGCGTCGTGATCCCGCTGATGTACGTGCTCGGCGCGCTGTTCGCGGTGCTGTGGTTCGTCTCGCTGCGGCTCGGCGGGCGGATCGACGCGGAGCGGGCGGAGTTCGACGCCGCCTACCCCGACCAGACGCCGCAGGGCGGCCTGCCGCCGCGGGCCCTGCCGCCGACGGCCGAAGCGCCCGGGAACGACGGTCCCGCGGAGCCCGGCGCCGCCCGTTAGGGTCGTCCGCATGAGCGACATCCAGCGCACCCTGGTCCTGGTCAAGCCCGACGGCGTGAGCCGCGGCCTCTCCGGCGAGGTCCTGCGCCGCATCGAGGCCAAGGGCTACACCCTGGTGGCCGTCGAGCTCCGCACCGCGGACGACGCCCTCCTGCACGCCCACTACGCCGAGCACGAGGGCAAGCCGTTCTTCCAGCCGCTCGTCGACTTCATGAAGTCCGGCCCGGTGCTCGCCGTCGTGGCCGAGGGGCACCGCGTCATCGAGGGCTTCCGGTCGCTGGCCGGCACCACCGACCCGACCGTCGCCGCGCCGGGCACCATCCGCGGGGACCTGGGCCGCGACTGGGGCCTGAAGGTCACCCAGAACCTCGTGCACGGCTCGGACGCCGAGGAGTCCGCCGCCCGCGAGATCGCGCTCTGGTTCCCGAACCTCCCGGCCTGACCGCCGTCGTCCCGGGGCACGGGCCGCAGCCGCACTAGGCTGCGGCCCGTGCACCTCAAGACGCTCACCCTGCGCGGGTTCAAGTCGTTCGCCTCGGCGACGACGCTGAACCTGGAGCCCGGGGTGACCTGCGTCGTCGGGCCGAACGGGTCGGGCAAGTCCAACGTCGTCGACGCGCTCGCCTGGGTGATGGGGGAGCAGGGCGCCAAGTCGCTGCGCGGCGGCAAGATGGAGGACGTCATCTTCGCCGGGACCGCCGGCCGCCCGCCGCTGGGTCGCGCCGAGGTGTCGCTGACCATCGACAACACCGACGGCGCCCTGCCGATCGAGTACACCGAGGTCACGATCTCGCGGACGCTGTTCCGCAACGGCGGCTCCGAGTACGCGATCAACGGCCGGGCGTGCCGGTTGCTGGACATCCAGGACCTGCTGTCCGACTCCGGCCTGGGCCGCGAGATGCACGTGATCGTCGGCCAGGGGCAGCTCGACGCCGTGCTGCGGGCGACGCCGGAGGAGCGCCGGGGCTTCATCGAGGAGGCCGCGGGCGTCCTCAAGCACCGCAAGCGCAAGGAGAAGGCGCTCCGCAAGCTCGACGCGATGCAGGCCAACCTGACCCGGCTGACCGACCTCACCGGCGAGCTGCGGCGCCAGCTCGGCCCGCTCGGCCGGCAGGCGGAGGTCGCGCGGCGGGCGCAGACCGTGCAGGCCGACGTGCGCGACGCCCGGGCCCGGCTGCTCGCCGACGACCTCGCGCAGCTCACCGCGACCCTGGAGCAGGAGGTCGCCGACGAGACCGCGCTGCGGGCCCGGCGCGCGGAGGCCGAGCAGGCGCTCGACTCCGCGCGGGCCCGGCTGGCGCACCTGGAGCGGGAGGCGGCCGAGGCGGCGCCGGCGCTGGGCGAGGCGTCCGACGTCTGGTACCGGCTGTCCTCGTTGCGCGAGCGGCTGCGCGGCACGGCCTCGCTGGCCACCGACCGGGCGCGGCTGCTCGGCTCGGCCGCGCCGGAGCGCACCGGCGGGCAGGACCCGGCGGACCTGGAGCGGCAGGCCGAGCGGGTCCGCGTCGCGGAGGCCGAGCTCGTCGCCGAGGTGGACCAGGCCCGCGCCCGGCTGGAGTCCGCGCAGGCGGCGCGCCAGGAGGCCGAGCAGGCCGCCGCGGCCGCGGAGAAGGCGCTGGCGACGGTGCTGCGCGGCGCAGCGGACCGTCGCGAGGGCCTGGCCCGGCTCGCCGGCCAGGTCGCCGCGCGCCGCAGCCGGCTCGAGGCGACCGAGGCGGAGATCGGCCGGCTCCGGGACACGCTGACCGAGGCGGAGCGCCGCGGGCAGGACGCGTCGGTCGCGTTCGCCGCGCTGGAGTCGCAGGTCGCCGGGGTCGAGGAGGGCGAGGAGGGCCTGGACGCCGCGCACGAGGCCGCGACCGAGGCCGTGGAGTCCGCGGCCGCGCGCGTCGAGGAGCTGGCTGCCGCGCTGGGTGCGGCCGAGCGCGACGGCGCCGCGCTGGCGTCCCGGATCGAGACCCTCGAGCTCAGCCTGACGCGCAAGGACGGCGCCGGGGCGCTGCTGGCGTCCGACGAGGTCGCGGGCGTCGTCGGCTCGCTGGCCGCGCTGATCGGCGTCGCGACGGGCGACGAGGACGCGATCGTGGCGGCGCTCGGCGCGTCCGCCGACGCGGTGGCGGTCGAGTCCGTGGGCGCCGCCGTCGACGCGATCCGGTACCTGCGCGACCAGGACGCGGGCCGCGCCGGCCTCGTCGTGGCGGCGGGGGCGGACGCCGGTGGGGGCGCGGACGAGGCCCGCGGCACCGCCCCCGACGGCGCCGCCTGGGCGCTGGACCTCGTGCAGGCGCCGCCGGCCGTGCTGCCCGCCGTCCGCCGCCTGCTGCGGGACGTGGCGGTCGTCGACGACCTCGTGGCCGCGCGGGCGCTGGTCGCGGACCGGCCGGACCTGGTGGTGGCGACCCGCGCGGGCGACGTCCTGGCCGCGCACCGGGCGTCCGGCGGCTCGGCGACCGCCCCGAGCGCCCTGCACCTGCAGGCCGCGCTCGACGAGGCCCGCGCGGGCGCCGCGGACGCCGACGCGCGCGCCGCGGCGGCCCGCGAGGCGCTGGTCGGGGCCCGTGAGGCCGCCGCGACCGCCCGCGCGGAGCACGAGCGCACCCTGGAGCAGCTGAACGAGTCCGACGCCGCGCTCGCCGCCGTCGCGGAGCAGCTGGGTCACCTCGGCGCCACCGCCCGCGCCGCCGGGGCCGAGGCCGACCGGGTGCGGGCGTCGCTGGCGACCGCCGAGCAGGCCCTCGCCGCGGGGGGCGCGGAGCTCGCCGAGCTGACCGAGCGGCTCGCCGCGGCGGAGGCGGAACCCGCCGACACCGACACCGCGATCGAGGACCGCACCCGGGAGCGGGACGCCCTCGGGGAGGCCGCCGCCGCCGCGCGCGGCCGCGAGACCGAGGCGCGCCTGACGCTGCGCACCGCCGAGGAGCGCGCCCGCGCCCTGTCCGGCCGCGCGGAGTCGCTGGACCGCGCAGCCCGGACCGAGCGCGCCGCGCGCGAGCGGGCCGCCGAGCGCGAGCAGGCCCGGGCCCGGCACGCCGCGGTCGCCACCGCCGTCGCCCTCGGCGCCGGTCAGGCGCTCGGTGCCCTCGACCGTGCCCTGGCGCAGGCCGCCGACGAGCGCGACGCCGCCGAGGCCGCCCGCACCGAGCGGGAGGCGGCCCTGACGGAGGTCCGCGCGCAGGTCGACCAGCGGCAGCGCGAGGTCGCCCAGCTCACCGACGCCGCGCACCGCGACGAGGTCGCCCGCGCCGAGCAGCGGCTGCGCATCGAGCAGCTGCAGACCCGCTCGGTGGAGGACCTCGGGATCGACCCCGCGGTGCTCGTCGAGGAGTACGGACCGCACCGGCCGGTCCCGGTGCTCACGGCCCCGCCGAAGGGCGCCGCACCCGATCCCGACGCCGAGCCGGAGCTCGCGCCCTACGTCCGCTCCGAGCAGGAGAAGCGCCTGCGGTCCGCGGAGCGGGCCCTGTCGCAGCTCGGCAAGGTCAACCCGCTGGCGCTCGAGGAGTTCGCGGCCCTGGAGGAGCGGCACCAGTTCCTGGTCGAGCAGCTGGCCGACCTCAAGAAGTCCCGCGCCGACCTGCTGGAGATCGTCCGCGACATCGACGAGCGCGTCGAGCAGGTGTTCACCGAGGCGTACCGCGACACCGCCGCGCAGTTCGACCTGGTGTTCCCGCGGCTGTTCCCCGGCGGCGAGGGCCGCCTGGTGCTGACGGACCCCGACGACATGCTCACCACGGGCATCGAGATCGAGGCGCGGCCGGCCGGCAAGAAGGTCAAGCGGCTGTCGCTGCTGTCCGGCGGGGAGCGGTCGCTGACCGCGGTGGCGCTGCTGGTGTCGATCTTCAAGGCCCGGCCCAGCCCGTTCTACGTGATGGACGAGGTCGAGGCGGCCCTGGACGACGCGAACCTCGGGCGGCTGCTGGAGATCTTCACCGAGCTCCAGCGCGACTCGCAGCTCATCGTCGTGACGCACCAGAAGCGCACCATGGAGATCGCCGACGCGCTGTACGGCGTGACGATGCGCGGGGACGGCGTGACGACCGTGATCAGCCAGCGGCTCCGGGACCCCGCGGGCGTCTGACGGGCCGGCTGACGCCCGGCCGACCCCCTGCTGACGCCCCGCTGGCGCCCCGCACCGCGGCCCGGTGTGAAGGTTCGGTGCCGGTTCGGCACAGTTCCGCCCGGACGGGTGCGGCGCCGTGCGCCGGGCCCTCCCGGCGGCGGAAGATGGGACCCATGGGCGTGGGTTTCGTGGTGGTGATCGGGGTGGCTGTGCTGGCGGCGCTGGGGGTGCTCGCGGTCGCGGGCCGCGGCGGGGGGCGGCCGGACGTCCGGACGTTCCTGACCGACTTCCGCAACGGCGTGCGCCGCCGGGACGACGCCGCCCCGGCCGCCGACGCCGAGCCCGACCCGGTGGACGTGTCGTTCGCGCAGTTCTTCGCCGAGGCGCCGCAGGTCGACGACCGCGGCGGCTACCTCCGGCTCGACGAGCTCGCCGGGGTCATCGAGCGGACGGGGGAGCGCGCGGGCCGGATCCGCGAGCACCTGCCGCACCCGCGTACCGGGTCGACGGGCGCCGACGCCCCGCACGACGACGCGGCCACGCCGGCCCCCACGACCACGCCGGCCCCCACGACCACGCCGTCCGCCGCGCGTCGCACCGGCCACGTCCCGGTCGGCACCGTCCCCGCCCCGCCGGCCGTGCCCCCGCGGCGCAGCGACGGCTGACGCAGGCTGACACACTGTCCCCGTGGACTCGAACGACCTCCTGAACCTGCTGTACGTCGCCGTCCCGGCCCTCGCGGTCCTGGGCGGCGGCGCCGCGCTGCTGCGACGCCGCTCCGGCGGCCGGCCCGAGGACCCCGCGGGACGCGGCACGGGCACCGGCACCCTGGACCGCCCGGACGCCCCGACGGCCGAGGCGCCCGCCGCCCCCGGCGCCACGGAGCCCGCCACGGCGCCGGACGGGGCCCCGGACCTGGTCGACGACCCCGCGGCCGCCCCGGCGCTCGAGGTCCCCGCGCCCGCGACCGGCCGCCTGGCCCGGCTGCGCGACCGCCTCGCCCGGTCCGGCTCGCCGCTGGGCGCGCGGATGCTCCAGGTCCTGTCCCGCGACCACCTCACCGAGGACGACTGGGACGAGCTCGAGGAGACGCTGCTGCTCGCCGACGTCGGCGCCGGCCCGTCGACCGAGCTGGTCGAGGCGATCCGCACCCAGGCCCGCGTCCAGGGCCTGAAGGACCCGGCGCAGGTCCGCGCCCTGCTGCGCGAGCAGCTGCTCGCCCTCGTCGACCCGACGCTGGACCGCTCCCTGGCCACCGCGCCCGGCACCGCCGAGGACGGCAGCGCCGTGCCGTCGGTGGTGCTGGTCGTCGGGGTCAACGGCACCGGCAAGACGACGACGGTCGGCAAGCTCGCGCGCGTGCTCGTCGCCGAGGGCCGCACGGTGCTGCTCGGCGCGGCGGACACGTTCCGCGCCGCCGCGGCCGACCAGCTCGAGACCTGGGGCTCGCGGGTCGGCATCCGCACCGTGCGCTCCGACCGGGACGGCGCGGACCCGGCGTCGGTCGCGTTCGAGGCCGTCCGCGAGGGCGTCGCCGGGGGCGTGGACGTCGTGCTGGTGGACACCGCCGGCCGGCTGCAGAACAAGGCCGGCCTGATGGACGAGCTCGGCAAGATCACGCGCGTCATCACCCGCACCGCCCCGCTGGCCGAGGTGCTGCTGGTCCTGGACGCGACCACCGGGCAGAACGGCCTCAACCAGGCCCGCGTGTTCGCGGAGGTCGCCGGGGTCACCGGCATCGTGCTGACCAAGCTCGACGGCACCGCCAAGGGCGGCATCGTCGTGGCGGTGCAGCGCGAGCTGGGCGTGCCGGTCAAGCTCGTCGGGCTCGGCGAGGGCCCTGACGACCTGGCGCCGTTCGACGCCGCGGAGTTCGTCGACGGCATCCTCGGCTGAGACCGCCGCGACCGCGGGCTGAGACACCGGGGCGTCGGCAACACAACGTTTACCCCGCGCGGCGGCCCGTCACACGCGTGTAACGCGCGCCGTCACGCCCCGAAATCCCCGACCACGACGCTGATCACCGATCCGGCCGCACGGCTGGCGAGGGGAGAGGCGTTCCACATGGATCTGGACACCGGAGCCACAGCCTGGATGCTGATGTCAGCGTCCCTGGTGCTGCTCATGACGCCTGGTCTGGCGTTCTTCTACGGCGGCATGGTGCGCGGCAAGTCCGTGCTCAACATGATGATGATGTCGTTCATCAGCATCGCGGTCGTCGTGGTCGTGTACGTGTTCTGGGGCTGGTCGATGTCCTACGGCAGCGACGTGGGCGGGCTGTTCGGCAACCCGTTCGACCAGTTCGGGCTCGCGGGCACGATCTGGGACGACAACGGCGAGTTCCTGATCGACGGCTTCGGCGTGCCGGTCGTGGTCGGCGTCGCCTTCCAGGTGACGTTCGCGATCATCACCGTCGCCCTCATCAGCGGCGCCATCGCGGACCGCGTCAAGTTCGGCACCTGGGTCGCGTTCACCGCGCTCTGGGCGACCGTCAGCTACTTCCCCCTGGCGCACATGGTCTGGGGCGGCGGCCTGCTCAGCGGCCTCAACGAGAACGGCGTCGCCGCGCTCCTGTTCGGCTGGGACGCGGAGGCCGGTGCCGCGGTCGTCTCGCCGATCGACTTCGCCGGTGGCACGGTCGTGCACATCAACGCCGGTGTCGCGGGCCTGGTGCTCGCGCTGATCGTCGGCCGTCGCAAGGGCTTCGCCAAGGAGCCGATGCGTCCGCACAACCTGCCGTTCGTCATGCTCGGCGCCGCCCTGCTGTGGTTCGGCTGGTTCGGCTTCAACGCGGGCTCGGCGTTCACCGCCGACGGCAACGCGGGTCTGGCGTGGGTCAACACGACCGCCGCCACCGCCGCCGCCATCATCGGCTGGCTCGTCACGGAGAAGATCCGCGACGGCCACGCCACGTCGCTCGGTGCCGCGTCGGGCATCGTCGCCGGCCTGGTCGCGATCACCCCGGCGGCCGGCGCCCTGCGCCCGGTCACCTCGATCATCCTCGGCGTCGTCGCCGGCGTGCTCTGCGCCCTGGCGGTCGGCCTGAAGTACAAGTTCAACTTCGACGACTCGCTCGACGTCGTCGGCGTGCACCTGGTCGGCGGCCTCGTCGGCACCATCGGCATCGGCTTCCTGGCCGCCGACGGTGGTCTGTTCCTCGGTGACGGCGTCAAGCTGCTCGTCGTGCAGATCGTCGTCGCGCTGCTGGCGCTGGTGTTCTCCGGTCTGGTCACCGCCGTGATCGGCTTCATCCTCAAGGCCACGATGGGCTGGCGGGTCAGCGAGGAGGCGGAGGTCGGCGGGATCGACCTCGCCGTGCACGGTGAGACCGCATACGAGACGCTGGGCGGCGCCCGCGTGGTGACGGAGGTGAAGTGATGACGAAGCTCGTGAGCGCGGTCATCCAGCCGCATCGGCTGGACGACGTGAAGTCGGCCCTGGAGGCCGCCGGGGTCCGCGGTCTGACCGTGAGCGAGGCCAGCGGCTACGGCCGCCAGCGCGGCCACACCGAGGTCTACCGCGGTGCGGAGTACACCGTGGACCTGGTCCCGAAGGTCAAGATCGACGTCCTGGTCGGCGACGAGGACGCCGCGACGGTCACCGAGGTGATCGTCAAGGCCGCGCAGACCGGCAAGATCGGCGACGGCAAGGTCTGGGTCGTCCCGGTCGAGGACGTCGCCCGGGTCCGGACCGGCGAGCACGGGGTCGACGCCCTGTGACCGTGGTCCCCACGCTCCGTGGCTGACAGCCCCGAGGTCCCGCACCCCCACGCCAGCGTGGGGGTGCGGGACCTCCGCTCTGAGCGGATGGACCTCGCGGCCCGGCTGTCGGGGCCCGAGCGGGACGGGGCCACCCGCCGCCGGGCGATGTCGGACCTGGTGCTGCTGCGGCTCGTCGAGCTCTGGGAGCAGGCGACCGAGGGGCAGCAGACCCCGGGCATCGGGCTCGGCGCGGTCGGGAGCGTGGGGCGCGGCGACGCGAGCCCCGCGAGCGACCTCGACCTGCTGCTCGTGCACGACGGGCGCGGCCACACCGCGGACGAGCTGACCCGGCTCGCGGAGCGGCTCTGGTACCCCGTCTGGGACGCCGGCCTGGACCTCGACCACGCGGTGCGCTCGCTGGCGCAGTGCCGGCAGGTCGCGTCCAAGGACCTGCCCGCCGCCGTCGGGCTGCTGGACCTGCGACCCGTCGCGGGCGACCCGGGGATCGTGCACCGGGCCCGGTCCGCGCTGCTCGCCGACTGGCGTTCCGCGGCGCGCCGCCGGCTCCCCGAGCTGCTCGCGTCCACCCGGCAGCGCGCCGACCGGCACGGCGAGCTCGCCTATCTCATCGAGCCCGATCTCAAGGAGGCCCGCGGGGGCATCCGCGACGCCGTCGTGCTGTCCGCGCTCGCCGCCACGTGGCTCACCGACCGCCCGCACGGGGCGGTCGACCGCGCCCACGCGCACCTGCTCGACGTGCGCGACGCGGTGCAGACCGTCAGCCGGCGGCACACGAACCGGCTGCTGCTGGCCGACCAGGACGAGGTCGCGGAGCTGCTGGGCATCGGTGACCGCGACGACCTGCTCGCGAGCCTCGCCGAGGCCGGGCGGGTCGTCTCCTACGCCCTCGACACCACGGCCCGCAACGCCCGGCAGGCGCTCGCGCGGCCCGCGCGCCGTCCGGTGCTGGTCCGTGGCCGCCGGACCCCGCCGCGCCTGCGGACCGTCGGGGAGGGCCTGGTCGAGCACGACGGCGAGCTGGTGCTCGCGGCGGACGCCCAACCGGCGACCGACCCGCTGCTGTCCCTGCGCGCCGCCGCGACCGCCGCCCGCACCGGCCTGACGCTGTCGCCGATCACGATCGCCAGCCTCACCCGCACGCCGCCGCTGCCCGAGCCCTGGCCGCGCGCGGCCCGGACCCTGCTGGTGCAGCTGCTCGCCACCGGACCCGCGCAGGTACCGGTCTGGGAGGCGCTCGACCTGGCCGGGGTCGTCACCACCTGGATCCCCGAGTGGGCCGGGGTCCGCAACCGCCCGCAGCGCTCGCCGATCCACCGGCACACCGTCGACCGGCACCTCGTCGAGGCCGCCGCGCGGGCCGCGGGGCTGCGGCGTGGCGTCGAGCGGTCCGACCTGCTGCTGGTCGCGGCGCTGCTGCACGACATCGGCAAGCGTGCGGGCGCGGGGGACCACTCGGTGGCCGGCGCCCGGCTGATCGGGCCGATCGCGCACCGGATGGGGTTCGGGGCGCAGGACGCCGCCGACCTGGAGCTGCTGGTCCGGCACCACCTGACGCTGTCCGAGCTGGCCACCGGCGCCGACCCGGACGACCCCGCGACCGTCGACGCGCTGCTCGACGCGGTCGCGCACCGGGCGGACCTGCTGGCCCTGCTGCGGGCGCTCACCGAGGCCGACGCGTCCTCCGCCGGGCCCACCGCCTGGACCTCGTGGCGCGCACAGCTCGTCGACGACCTGGTGGCGCGGGCGTCGGCTCGGCTGACAGGTACCCTGGGACGTCACTGACCGCCGAGAGAGCGTGAGGATCGCGCGGTGTTCGCCACCCTGTCCGACCGACTGACGTCGACCTTCAAGAACCTGCGCTCCAAGGGGCGGCTGTCCGAGGCGGACATCGACGCCACCGTGCGCGAGATCCGCCGGGCGCTGCTCGACGCGGACGTCGCCGTGCCCGTGGTGCGCCAGTTCACCGGTGCCGTCCGGGAGCGGGCGCTGTCCGTCGAGGTCTCCGGCGCCCTCAACCCGGCGCAGCAGGTCGTCAAGATCGTCAACGACGAGCTCGTCGCGATCCTCGGCGGCGACAACCGCCCGCTGCACCTCGCGAAGAACCCGCCGACCGTCATCCTGCTCGCCGGCCTCCAGGGCGCGGGCAAGACGACGCTGGCCGGCAAGCTCGCCCTGCACCTCAAGGGCCAGGGCCACACGCCGATGCTGGTCGCCGCGGACCTGCAGCGGCCCAACGCCGTCACCCAGCTCCAGGTCGTCGGCGAGCGCGCGGGCGTCCCGGTGTTCGCCCCGCACCCCGGCAACCAGGGCAGCGAGGCCGACGTCGTCGTCGGCGCCGACCCCGTCGCGGTGGCCCGCGAGGGCCTCGCGACCGCGACCTCCCGGCAGCACGACGTCGTCATCGTCGACACCGCCGGCCGCCTCGGCGTGGACGCCGAGCTCATGCGCCAGGCCGCGGACATC
Source organism: Cellulomonas sp. KU4C (assembly GCF_056868065.1). NCBI lineage: Bacteria > Bacillati > Actinomycetota > Actinomycetes > Micrococcales > Cellulomonadaceae > Cellulomonas > Cellulomonas sp. KU4C. The sequence goes on from NZ_CP200322.1 coordinate 2,418,291, forward strand.
CGCGACGCCGTCGACCCCGACGAGATCCTGTTCGTCATCGACGCGATGATCGGCCAGGACGCCGTCGCCACCGCCACGGCGTTCCAGGAGGGCGTCGGGTTCACCGGCGTCGTCCTGTCCAAGCTCGACGGCGACGCGCGCGGTGGTGCCGCGCTCTCCGTCGCGTCGGTCACCGGCCGGCCGATCCTGTTCGCCTCCACGGGTGAGAAGCTCACCGACTTCGAGGTGTTCCACCCCGACCGGATGGCGTCCCGCATCCTCGACATGGGTGACGTCCTCACCCTCATCGAGCAGGCCGAGAAGGCGTTCGACGCCGACGAGGCCGAGGCGATGGCCGGCAAGCTGGCCTCGGGCCAGGGCTTCACGCTCGCGGACTTCCTGCAGCAGATGCAGCAGCTGAAGAACATGGGCTCGATGAAGAAGATGCTCGGCATGCTCCCCGGCATGGGGCAGATGCGCGAGGCCATCGAGAACTTCGACGAGCGCGAGGTCGACCGCGTCGAGGCCATGATCCGCTCGATGACGCCGGGGGAGCGCGACAACCCGAAGATCATCAACGGCTCGCGCCGCGCGCGCATCGCCGCGGGCTCCGGGATGCAGGTCTCGGACGTCAACGGCCTGCTCGAGCGGTTCGCCGCCGCGCAGAAGATGATGCAGCAGATGGCCAAGGGCGGGGGCATGCCGATCCCCGGGATGGGCAACCTGCCGGGCACGGGCAAGAAGGGCCGCGGCCGCGTCGCCCCCGCCAAGAAGTCCAAGGGCAAGTCGGGCAACCCGGCCAAGCGCGCCCTGGAGGAGAAGGCCGCGGCCGACCGCGCCGCCGGCCTGACCCCCGCGGCGGCCCCGGCCCCGAAGGGCTCCGCGTTCGGCGTGGGCGGCGGCGCGCCGCAGCAGCAGCCCGACGCCTTCGATCCGTCGTCGCTCGAGGACCTGCAGAAGTTCCTCGGGCGCTGAGGTCGGCGGACCCGCGCGTGACCGACGTCCTGCACCTGCGGGGCCCGGTCGTCCTCGACGACGACCGGGTCGTCGGCGAGGCGTGGGTAGTCGGCGGGCGGCTGACGCTGACCCGGCCCGCCGGGGGAGGCGGCACCGCCGTGGACGGCTGGGTGCTGCCCGGGCTGGTCGACGTGCACTGCCACATCGGGCTCGCTGCCGAGGGCGCCGTCGACCGGGCGACCGCCGAGGCGCAGGCCGTCGCCGACCGCGACTCCGGCGTGCTGGTGGTCCGGGACGCCGGGTCGCCCGCCGACACCGGGTGGGTGCACGACCGCGACGACCTGCCCCGGCTGATCCGCGCCGGCCGGCACCTCGCCCGGCCGAGGCGGTACCTGCGGCACTACGGCCGCGAGCTCGACGCCGTGACCGACCTGCCGCGCGCGGTCGGCGAGGAGGCGGCGCGCGGCGACGGGTGGGTCAAGCTCGTGGCCGACTGGATCGACCGCGACCTCGGGCCCGACGGCGACCTGCGACCGCTGTGGCCGGACGACCTGCTCGCCTCGGCCGTCGCGACCGCGCACGCCGCGGGGGCCCGCGCCACCGCGCACACGTTCGCGGGGGAGGCGCTCGACGGGCTGCTCGACGCCGGGGTCGACTGCCTGGAGCACGCGACGGGGGCCGACGCCCGGCAGGTCGAGCGGATCGCCGCCGCGGGGATCCCGGTGACGGCGACGCTGCTCCAGGTCGCGCAGTTCGGTGCCATCGCCGACCGGGCGGACCGGTACCCGGTCTACGCGGCCCGGATGCGCCGGATGCACGCCCGGCGGTACGCCCACGTCCGCGACCTGCACGACGCGGGGGTGCCGCTGCTGGTCGGCACCGACGCCGGCGGGACGATCGCGCACGGCCGGATCGCCGACGAGGCCGCCGAGATGGTGGCCGCCGGCCTGCCCGCGCGGGAGGTCGTCGCCGCGGCGTCGTGGCGCACCCGAGAGTGGCTCGGCGTCCCGGGCCTCGACGAGGGGGCGGACGCCGACCTGGTCGTCTACGACGCCGACCCGCGCGCCGACGTGCGGGTGCTGGGCGCACCGCGGGCGGTCGTGCTGCGCGGCCGGCGGGTCGTCTAGCGGGCGCCGAGGCGTCCACAGGTGCAGCGGCCGCGCGTCGTCCCCAGGCCGCCGGGGTCCGGCCGAGGGCGTGTCGGTGGAGGCGTCTACGGTGGTCGTATGCCTCCTGACCAGCACGGACACCGTCCCACGACGCCCCTCGGCGCCGTGCGTCCCGGTGCCGTCGCCGCGTCGACCCCTGGCCGCCGCGGGATGGGCCCGGCACGGCGACCGGTGCCCGCCGTACCGGTTCCCGCGGAGCCCGCTGCGCTGGTGCCCGGCGTGCCCGGCGTGCCCGCGCCTGCCGCGTCCGGCGTGCCCGCGCCTGCCGCGTCCGGCGTGCCCGCGCCTGCGGCGTCCGGCGTGCCCGCGCCTGCGGCGTCCGGCGTGCCGGTCCGTGAGTCGTTCGGTCCGGGCTCGAGCCTGGGCGCGCGGTCGGCCGCCCACGCGGGGGCGGGCGCGCCCGACTGGGAGTCGCTGCCGGTCCCCGCGGACGTGCGGGCCCGGTGGCGCGCGGCCGTCGCGGCGGTGCCGTCCGAGTCGCGGGACCGCATCGGCGTCGACCGGTTCTGGGAGGTGGCGCTGCTGGAGTCCGCGGTCGTCGGGCCCGAGCTGGCCGCGTGGCTCGACGCGGTGGACCCCGCGTCGCTGACGGTGACCGGGCTCGTGGAGGCGGTCGCCGCGTCCGCCCGGGTCGAGGCGTGGGCGCACGCGCGCACCGCCCGGTGGGCGGGCCTGCTGGGGCGCGACCCGGAGATGGACCCGCAGTGGAACCGCCTGGCCGGTCCGCCACCCCGGCAGCGCTCCGTGGCGGGCGACGAGATCGCGATGCGGCTCGGCCTGTCGGGGGCAGGTCGACGCGGCCCGGGCGCGCCTGCTGGTCGACCGGCTCGCGGACGTGCCGTGGGAGGTCGCCACCCGGGTCGAGGACGAGGTGCTGCCCGAGGCGGCGCGGTGGACGGTGACCCGGATGGACCGGGAGATCGCGCGCGTGCTGCTCGAGGTCGACCCCGACGGCGTCGGCGACCTGCACGACAGGGCCGTCGCGGACCGGCGGGTGCAGCGACCGCGCGCCCTGCCGAACGGGATGGCGTCGCTGTCCGTGCTGCTCGAGGCGCAGGACGCGCTGCGGGTCGACGGAGTGCTCCACCACCAGGCCCTGGCGGCGAAGAACGTCGGCGACCCCCGCACGATCGACCAGCTGCGCGCGGACGGTCTCCGCGACCTCGTGGTCGGTGTCGACGTGCCCACGAGCGGGCCCGTCTGGGAGGTCGGCGCCGACGAGGTGCGCCTCGACGGGCAGCAGGTGGCGGTGACGGTGTACCAGCGTGTCCGCGCCGGCGACGCACCCGGGTCCGACGTGGCCGACCACGCGGACGACCCCCGTGACCTCTCGGACGAGGAGCCCGACCCCGGCCCAGACCCCGACCCCGAACCCGGAGCCCCCGACCCGGACGCGGACCCCGACCCAGCCCCCGACCCCGGAGCCCACGACCCGGCCCCGGACCTCGGTGCCACCGCCACCGACGACCTCGAGCCCAGCGGTGCCGCCGCGGCCCAGGACGTCCTCGTGGTCGACGCGTCGGGCGCCGGTGCGGTCCTTGCGACCACCGTCGCGCCGCGACGCCCAGGAGCGCGGGCCGGCGCGCAGGTGCACGTCACGATCTCGGCCGCGACCCTCCTCGGCCTGGACGACCGGCCCGCGGAGCTGCACGGCTACGGCCCTGTCGACGCCGTGCGTGCGCGCGCGATCGCGGCGGGCGGTACCTGGCGCCGGATCGTGACCGACCCTCGGTCCGGTGCGGTCCTGGACGTCGGTCGCACCCGCTACCGGCCGACAGCGGCCATCGCCGACCACGTGCGCGCACGCGACCGGACCTGCGTGCGCCCGGGCTGCACCGTGCCCGCCGAGCACGGGGAAGCTCGACCACACCGTCGAGTTCCACCGCCGGTGCGGCCACCCGCCCGGCCGGCTCGGGACGACCTGCGTGGCGAACCTCGCCCCGCTGTGCGGCCGCGACCACCGGCTCAAGACCGACGGCGGACACACCCTGCACCAGTACGCCCCGGGACGGTTCGAGTGGATCACCGCGGCGGGGCACCGGTACCGGACCAGGCCGGGGACCGGCGAGCAGGTCCGTACCACCGCGTGGCTCGACGACGACCCGCCACCGTTCTGACGTCGGCGCCGTCCTGACGACGGACGTCCGCGGTCGTCCCGGACGACGCGGACGTCCGTCGCTCGCCCCCGCCGGGTGTGACCCACGACTGGTCGCACGCACGCGCCCGCATCTGGCAGAATGACCCGCTGTACTCGGCGCGCGCGGCCCCTCTACCCGCTCGATGCCGTGTCCTTCAGGTCCGACCGCACCGCATGCCCCACGTGCGAACCGCGAGGACCGCCCCGTAGACACCCAGGAGAGACCACACTGTGGCCACCAAGATCCGCCTGAAGCGCCTCGGCAAGATCCGGGCGCCGTACTACCGCGTCGTCGTCGCGGACTCCCGCACCAAGCGTGACGGCCGCGCCATCGAGGAGATCGGGAAGTACCACCCGACCGAGGAGCCGTCGCTCATCGAGATCTCCTCCGAGCGTGCGCAGTACTGGCTCAGCGTCGGCGCGCAGCCGTCCGAGCAGGTCCTCGCGCTCCTCAAGGTGACCGGCGACTGGCAGAAGTTCAAGGGCCTGCCGGGCGCCGAGGGCACCCTGCGCACCAAGGCCGCGCCGGCCGACGTCAAGGCCGCGGTCGAGGCCGTCGCCGCCGACGCCGAGAAGGCCAAGGCCAAGGCGTCCGAGAAGAAGGCCGCCGCTGCGTCCGCCCCGGCCGCTGACGAGGCGCCGGCCGAGGACGAGCAGGCCTGATGCTCGCCGACGCGCTGGAGCACCTGGTCCGGGGCATCGTCGACCACCCCGACGACGTGCAGGTGGACGCCCGCACGCTCCGTCGTGGTGACCTGCTCGAGGTCCGGGTGCACCCCGAGGACCTCGGCCGCGTCATCGGCCGCAACGGCCGGACCGCCCGCGCGCTGCGCACCGTCGTCGGTGCGCTGTCGGCGGACGGCCCGGTGCGTGTGGACGTCGTGGACGTCGCCCGGCGGTGAGCCGCGCGTCCGGGCCGTCACCCTCGGGTGACGCCGCCCGGTAGATCAGCCGGTCGCAGGCCCGGTCTCCCTCGGGGGACCGGGCCTGCGCCGTGCCACCCCTGCGCCGTGCCACCCCTGCGCCGTGCCACCCCTGCGCCGTGCCACCCCTACGCTGATCCGGACAGACCCGGACGCCCCGAGAGGAACCCCATGCTGCTGACGGTCGCCCGGATCGGCCGCGCGCACGGCCTGCGCGGCGAGGTCGCCCTCGACCTGCGCACCGACGACCCGGCCGGCCGGCTGCCGGTCGGCGCCGTCCTGCCCACCGGTCCGCAGGGGCCCGGCTCGCTCACCGTCGAGCGCACCCGCGAGGCCCAGGGTCGGTGGTACGTCACGTTCGCCGAGGCGCCCGACCGCACCGCCGCCGAGGCCCTGCGCGGGGTCGAGCTGCTGGTCGAGGTCGCCGAGGACGACACCACCGACGACGACGAGGACGCCTGGTACCCGCACGAGCTCGCCGGTCTGCGCGCGGAGCACGTCGACGGCCGCGTCCTCGGCGAGGTCGTCGGCCTCGAGCACCTGCCGGCCCACGACGCGCTGGTGCTCCGCGAGCCCGACGGCGCGCGCACCCTCGTGCCGTTCGTCCGCGCGATCGTCCCCGTGGTCGACGTCCCCGGTGGCCGCGTGGTGCTCGACCCGCCGGGCGGCCTGCTGGCGGCCGACGCGGCGAACCTCGTCGTCAGCGACGAGACCACCGGCGTCGCGCCGAGCGGGGACGACGACTGACGTGCGTATCGACATCGTCTCGATCTTCCCGGACTACCTGAGCCCGCTGGCGCTGTCGCTCGTCGGCAAGGCCCGCACGACCGGCATCCTCGACCTGCGCGTCCACGACCTGCGGGACTGGACGACCGACCGGCACCGCACGGTGGACGACACGCCCTTCGGCGGCGGGGCGGGCATGGTCATGCGCCCCGACGTCTGGGGGACCGCGCTCGACGACCTCGTGGTCGACGGCGCGCACCTGCTGCTGCCGACGCCCTCGGGCGCCCCGCTGACCCAGCGGCACGCCGAGCAGTGGGCTCAGGACGAGCACCTGGTCATCGCGTGCGGCCGGTACGAGGGGATCGACGCGCGCGTCGCCGAGCACTACGCGACGCGACCGGGAGTGCGGGTCAGCGAGTACTCGATCGGCGACTACGTGCTCAACGGCGGCGAGGCCGCGGCGCTGGTGCTCGTCGAGGCCGTCGTGCGGCTGCTGCCCGGCGTCGTCGGCAACCCCGAGTCGCTCGTCGAGGAGTCGCACGGCAGCGCGGGGCTGCTCGAGTACCCGGTGTACACGAAGCCGCCCGCCTGGCGGGAGCTCGAGGTCCCCGAGGTGCTGCTCTCGGGCCACCACGGCCGGGTCGCGCGCTGGCGCCGGGACCAGGCGCTGGCCCGGACCGCCGCCCGGCGCCCCGACCTGCTGCGCCTCCTCGACCCCGCCGGCCTCGACCGTGCGGACCGCACCGCGCTGGCGGAGCTGGGCTGGGCCGTGGGCGACGACGGCCTGGGCCCGAGCACCGACGGCTGACGGCACCCGGGGCCCGGACCGCAGCGCCCGTGTCGCCCATCGGTCCGCGGCTGTGGCAGACTTGTGCGCTGGTGCGCGACGGTCGCGTCTCTGCCACAGGGGAGACGACCCACGACCTGCCGAGCTTCTCGGCCGCGGACCACCCACTGCCATCCCGGCGCCGCAGGGTGCCGACGACGACGCGCGTGACCTGTGGCACGGCGAGAAAGCGACACACGATGTCCCACATCCTCGACCACGTCGACGCGGCTTCGCTCCGCTCCGACATCCCGGACTTCCGCGCCGGTGACACCCTCAAGGTCAACGTCAAGGTCGTCGAGGGCAACCGCTCCCGCGTCCAGGTCTTCCAGGGCGTCGTGATCGCCCGCCAGGGCGACGGCATCCGCGAGACCTTCACGGTCCGCAAGGTGTCGTTCGGCGTCGGCGTCGAGCGCACGTTCCCCGTGCACTCCCCGACGCTCGAGTCCGTCGAGGTCGCCACCCGCGGTGACGTCCGTCGCGCGAAGCTCTACTACCTGCGCAACCTCCGCGGCAAGAAGGCCAAGATCAAGGAGAAGCGCGACGCGGTCCCGGCCAAGAAGGCCTGAGACAGCACCCGCTGCACCCCCGACGGGCGGCCCCGGTTCACGCCGGGTGCCGCCCGTCGGCGCGTGCGGGGAGGAATCGTGCACGCCCGCCGCGGTGGTGGGCAGCGGGTCGACGACGTGGGAGAGTGATGCGGTGACGGACCAGGACGCGGCACCCGCCAGCCAGGAGGCGCGCTCCGGCGGCGCCCGCAGCGACGACCGGCGGCGCGGTCCGGTCGCCTCGTTCCTCCGGGAGACCGCGATCATCCTGGTCAGCGCCGTGGTGCTGTCCTGGGTGGTCAAGACGTTCCTCGCGCAGGCGTTCTTCATCCCCAGCGCGTCGATGCACGACACCCTCCTCGAGGGCGACCGGGTCCTGGTGAACAAGCTGGTCCCCGGCCCGTTCGACCTGCACCGCGGCGACATCGTGGTGTTCTCCGACCCGGGCGGCTGGCTCGACCAGCAGACCGTCCCGGAGACCAACGTCGTCCAGGACGCGCTGATCGCGATCGGGCTCATGCCCCAGCAGTCCGAGGACCACCTCATCAAGCGCGTCATCGGCCTGCCCGGGGACCGGGTCCGGTCCGCGGGCGACGGCTCCCCGCTCACGGTCAACGGCCAGCCGATCGACGAGACCACCTACCTGGCGCCGGGTTCGAGCCCGAGCGGGCTGACGTTCGACGTGACCGTCCCCGAGGGCTCCCTGTGGGTCATGGGCGACAACCGGCAGCAGTCCGCCGACTCGAGCTACCACCTCGGCGACCCGGGCGGCGGGTCCGTGCCGGTGTCCGACGTCGTCGGGACCGCCTTCGTCACCCTCTGGCCGGTCGACCGCATCGGCGCCCTGCGCAACCCCGGCGACGTGTTCGACGCGGTGCCCGACCCGTCATGACGCCGCTCCACGGCGCAACGAACCCCGACGGCGCCCCGGACGGCGCGGCTGTCGAGCGGGACGCTGCTGTCCCGGCGGGCAGTGCTGTCCAGGCGGGCACTGCTGCCCCGGGAGGATCCGCTGTCCCGGAGCGCACGGAGGCCGTCGCGGTGCCGGCGCTCACCGTGGGCGCTCCGGGGACCGTGCGGTCCCGCGTGCCCCGCTCGGCGGCACCCCGCCGGTCCGCACGGCCGGTGCCGCACCTGCGCCACGAGCGCGCACTGCTGCGCGACGGCGCGCTGCGGGTGGCGGGGATGGACGAGGTCGGGCGGGGTTCGCTGGCCGGCCCGGTCAGCGTCGGCGTCGTGGTCGTCGACGCGACGACCCGCAGCGGCCCGCGCGGGGTGGCCGACTCCAAGCTGCTCACCCCGGCGGCGCGCACGGCGCTCGTGCCCGCGCTGCAGCGGTGGGGCGTCGCCCGGGCCGTCGGGCACGCCAGCGCCGCCGAGATCGACGCCCTGGGCATCATCGCCGCGCTCCGGCTCGCGGGTCAGCGCGCCCTCGCCGCCGCGGCTGCGGTCGCCGGCCCGGTCGACGTGGTGGTGCTCGACGGCGCGCACGACTGGCTGACGCCGCCGGCCCAGGCGTCCCTGTTCGACGACGCGCTGCTCGACGCCCCGCTGCTCGACGCCCCGCTGCGGGCCGCCTCCCCGCGCGAGGACGCGCCCTCGGCAGCCCCGTGCGTCGACGGCGCGCCGGACCTCGCGCTCGTGGGCGAGCCGCGCGTGCACCTGCGGGTCAAGGCCGACCAGTCCTGCGCGTCGGTCGCGGCGGCGTCCGTCCTGGCCAAGTGCGAGCGCGACGCCCTCATGGTCGAGCTCGCGGCGGAGCACCCGGAGTACCGCTGGGACTCGAACAAGGGCTACGCGTCCGACGACCACGTCGCCGCGCTGCGCGCCCTCGGTCCGAGCCCCTGGCACCGGCGGTCCTGGCGCCTGCCGGTCGGCACCTGAGCACGGTCCTGCCCCCTGCCGGTGGGGTGTGCGGTCCGCTCACGCCGCCGGACGTCCCGGGATGGGGGATGATGGTCGGGTGAGCGCGGAGGACCTGGAGAACTACGAGACCGACATGGAGCTCGCGCTGTACCGCGAGTACCGCGATGCCGTGGGGCTCTTCTCCTACGTGGTCGAGACGGAGCGCCGGTTCTACCTGGCGAACCACGTCGACCTGCAGGTGCGGTCCGCGGCGGGCGAGGTCTACTTCGAGCTGACCCTCGCGGACGCCTGGGTCTGGGACGTGTACCGCTCGGCGCGGTTCGTGAAGTCGGTGCGCGTCGTGACGTTCAAGGACGTCAACGTCGAGGAGCTGGTCAAGGCGGACCTCGACCTCGGCAGCGGCAGCGGCTTCGCCCGCTGACCTTCGCCTGGTGACTCCGGCGGGCCCTTCCGCGCCCTGAGCGGGCACCGAGCCCTCCACAGGCACCACTGCCGCGCGTCGTCCCCAGGGCGGGCGCCGCGGGCCCCCACCTCCCCGGCCCTCCCCGGCAGCCTGCTGCCAGGAGGTGACGCGGATGCGATCACGGCAGGAGGTCGGGCGGTCGGGGGAGGACCTCGCCGTCACGTACCTGGAGCAGCGCGGCTGGCAGGTCCTCGACCGGAACTGGTTCGGGCGGGGCGGGGAGCTCGACGTCGTCGCGCTCGACGTCGCGTGCGACACCGTCGTCGGCGTCGAGGTGAAGACCCGGCGCAGCACCGCGTACGGGCGGGCGGCGGAGGCGGTCACCCCGGTCAAGCTTCCGGCGGATGCGCTCGCTCGTCGCCCAGTGGCTCGACGCCCACGACCTGCGCTGCGACGGGGTGCGGCTCGACGTCATCGCGATCGAGCACCTGCGCGGCGCCCCGCCGCACCTCGAGCACCTGCGAGGTGTCTGATGGCGCTGGGCCGCACGTTCGCCGTCGGGCTGGTCGGTCTCGCGGGGACGCTCGTGGAGGTCGAGGCGCACCTCGCGGCGTCCCTGCCCGCGTTCGTCCTGGTGGGCCTGCCCGACGCCTCGCTCGCCGAGGCCCGCGACCGGGTGCGCGCCGCCGTCGGGTCGACCGGCCTGGCCTGGCCGAACCGGCGCGTCACGGTGAACCTGTCCCCGGCGGCGCTGCGGAAGTCCGGGCCTGCGTTCGACCTGGCGGTCGCGGTGGCGGTGCTCGCCGCGGCACAGGCGCTGGACCCTGAGCGCGCAGCGCGCACCGTCCACCTGGGGAGCTCGGGCTCGACGGCCGCCTGCGCCCCGTGCGGGGGGTGCTGCCCGCGGTGGCGGCCGCCGTCGCCGCCGGCCGACCCGATGTCGTCGTGCCCGCCGCGGACCTCGCCGAGGCGTGCCTGGTGCCCGGCGCGCGGGCGACCGGGTGCGCGACGCTCGCCGAGGTCGTGGCGCGGCACGGCGGGACCGTCGCCGTGCCCGACGTCGCGCCCGTCGCCCCCGACCGACCGTCCGGCGCGCGCCGGCACGACCCCGGCGACCTCTCCGACGTCCTCGGCCAGGACGAGGCGCGCTGGGCGGTGGAGGTCGCGGCGGCGGGCGCGCACCACGTCCTGCTCCTGGGCCCACCCGGGGCGGGCAAGACCATGCTCGCGTCGCGGCTGCCCGGGCTGCTGCCCGACCTCACGGAGCCCGAGGCCGTCGAGGTGACGGCGGTGCACTCGGTCGCGGGCGTCTTCGACCCGGCGGGCGGGCTGCTGCGCCGGCCCCCGTTCGAGGACCCGCACCACACGGCGACCCCGGCGAGCATCGTCGGCGGCGGGTCCGGCATCCCGCGCCCCGGTGCGGCGTCGCGGGCGCACCGCGGCGTGCTGTTCATGGACGAGGCACCCGAGTTCTCCTCGGCGGTCCTCCAGACGCTGCGTCAGCCGCTGGAGCACGGCGAGCTGGTGATCCACCGCACGGGCGGCGCCGCGCGCTACCCCGCGAGGTTCCAGCTGGTGATGGCGGCGAACCCGTGCCCGTGCGGGTACGCGTTCGGCAAGGGGCTGCTGTGCCGGTGCACGGCGCTCGATCGTCGTCGCTACCTCGGCCGCCTCGACGGGCCGCTCCTCGACCGGGTGGACGTCCAGGTCGAGGTCCCGCCCGTGCGCCGGACTGCGCTCACCGGTGAGGCGGGTGAGACGACCGCCGAGGTGGCTGCCCGGGTCGGAGCAGCACGGGCGGCGCAAGCCGATCGGTGGCGGGGGACGCCGTGGCGTGTGAACTCCGACGTCCCCGGCCGGGCCCTGCGCGAGCGCCTGCGGGCCCGCGCCGGCCTGCTCGCGGACATCGACGGCGCCGTCGAGGCTGGTCGGCTGACCCTGCGCGGCGCGGACCGGGCCCTGCGCCTGGCGTGGACGGTCGCGGACCTGTCCGGCCGGGCCGCTCCTGACCGGGACGACGTGGGCCGCGGCGTCGCGCTGCGCACCCGAGGGCAGGGGGGAGCATGAACGGCACGGGGGACACAGCCGGCGCGGGAGGCGCTGGTGACACGGCTGGCCCGGGTGGCGCGCACTGGCTCGCCGGCTCTGGAGGCGCCGAGGAAGCGGCTGGTGCTGGCGGCGCAGCGGCACCGGGTGGGCCCGGCGATCGGTGTCCCGACGACCCGGAGGTGCTCGCCCGTGCGGCCTGGAGCCTCGTGGCCGAGCCCGGCGACGCGACGGCGGGGGCGGTCGTCGCGGCGCTCGGCGCGCCGGCCGCCCTGCGCTGGGCCGCCTGGGCGGTCGGGGTCCCGACCGAGCAGGCCGCGGCGCGGCTCCGGCGGCTCGCCGGGGAAGCGTCGTCGACCCGGGGTGGTAGGGCTCCGACTCGTGCCGCGGAGCCCGACGCCCCGGTCATGGCCCGGGTCCTCGCCCGCGCGCTGCCCCGGTGGGCGCCGAGGCTGGCGGTGCTCGACGTGCGACCTGCGCTCGACGCGCTGGCGGCGTGCGGTGGGACGCTGCTGGTGCCCGGGCAGGCCGGGTGGCCCGCTCGGCTCCCGGACCTGGGCGCCGCCGGACCGCTGTGCCTGTGGGTGCGTGGCGCCCCGTCGCTCTCCGTGCTCGCGCGGCGGTCGATCGCGGTCGTCGGAGCACGCGCCGCGACCTCCTACGGCGAACGGGTCGCCGCGGACCTCGCCGCGGGCGTCGTCGACCAGGGCGTGACCGTCGTGTCCGGCGGTGCGTTCGGCATCGACGTCGCGGCGCACCGGGCTGCGCTCGCGGCCGACGGCGCGACGGTGGCCCTGCTGGCCGGCGGGGTCGACCGTCCGTCTCCCGAGGGGAACCGGAACGTGCTGGAACGGCTCCTCGACCACGGCGGGGCGCTCGTCGCGGAGAGCCCACCGGGGACCCCGCCGACGCGCTCACGCTTCCTGCAGCGCAACCGGCTGATCGCCGCGCTCACCGGGGCGACCGTCGTGGTCGAGGCCGCGTGGCGGTCCGGTGCCCTGAGCACCGCGACGCGCGCCGCCGAGCTGCTGCGCCCGGTCGGAGCCGTTCCCGGGCCGGTCACCTCGATGGCCTCCGCAGGCTGCCACCGGCTCCTGCGGGACGGCGCGGCGGTCTGCGTCACCGACGCGGCCGAGGCGCTGGAGCTGCTCGGGCCGGCTCCGGGCCGCGGGGACGACGGCCCGCTCGGGGTCGACGGCCCGCTCGGGGACGCTGGACGCGACGCGTCCGGTGGACCGGGGTGGCGCGACAGGTCCGACGGCGTCCCGGCCCGGGTGCTCGACGCACTGCCCCGCCGCGGCGGAGTGCCGGTCGACGAGATCGCCCGTCGCGCCGGGCTGGCGGTGCGGGAGGTCTCCGGCGCGCTCGGGCGTCTGGAGCTCGAGGGTGCGGTGCGCCGGGAGGACCGGCTCTGGGGGCGCGGGGGCGGCGGGCGTGCGGGGGGCGGTCGGCCGTCGTGATGCACATTCCGGGCGCCGGCGGGGTCGCGGAAACCGCATTCACACCCACGGCCCACGCCGGGCGGGGCCGGGAGCCGTCCAGCAGGCGGACGCGGGGGCCGGCCCGGGGCCCGGAAACAGGGGCGAAACCGGACATCGAATCGGACATATCCCCGTGATTCGTACAGGGGTGGGTGAAACGCGCCACAGACGCCTTGTCGCCCGGAGGGGTGACAGGCGACCGTAGTCCCGTGCAGACGGGGGCTGAGGCGCAGACGGTACGGGGGGACACCCCCGAGACCGACGCGTTCGCACTCCACCTGCGGGCTCAGCGCGGACTCTCGGACCACACCGTCCGTGCCTACCTCGGCGACCTCGAGGACCTGGCCGGGTACGCGCGGCGGCACGGCGTGGCCGACCTCACCGGGGTCGACATCACGGTCCTGCGCGGGTGGCTGGCCGCGATGGCCGCCACGCAGCGCAGCCGCGCGACGATGGCGCGCCGGGGTGCGGCGGTCCGCACGTTCTTCGCCTGGGCAGTCCGCACCGGTCGCGTGGCGCAGGACCCGGCGCTCCGGCTCGCCAGCGCCCGGCCGGCGTCGCACCTGCCGACCGTGCTGGACCAGGCGTCGGCAGCGGCGCTGCTCGACACGGCGCGGGTCCGCGCGGACGACGGCGACCCGGTCCACCTGCGCGACTGGGCGGCCCTGGAGCTGCTGTACGCCACGGGTGCGCGCGTCGGCGAGCTGTGCGGCGCCGACGTCGACGACCTGGACCTGGGCGAGCGCCTGCTGCGCGTCACCGGCAAGGGCGACAAGCAGCGCGTGGTCCCGGTCGGTGAGCTCGCGGTCGAGGCCGTCGAGGCGTGGCTGACCCGGGGTCGTCCTCGGCTCGCCACGGACGTCTCCGGTCCGGCGCTGCTGCTCGGCCGCCGCGGTGGCCGGGTCGACCAGCGGCAGCTCCGCGAGGCGGTGCACGCCGTCTCGCGCCTCGCGGACGTCGAGGACGTGGCCCCCCACGCTCTGCGACACTCGGTGGCGACGCACCTGCTGGAGGGCGGCTCCGACCTCCGCAGCGTGCAGGAGGTGCTCGGTCACGCGAGCCTCGCCACCACCCAGCGCTACACCCACGTGACCGCGGACCGCCTCCGCGCGTCCTTCGAGCAGGCCCACCCCCGCGCATGACGTCCGAGATGGAGAGCTCCATGTCAGTTCCGGCTGAGGACACGGTCCAGCTGGCTGCCTCGCAGCGCCGCGCCACGAGCGCGCCCCTCGGTGTCATCCCGCGGCAGCAGGCGCTCGACCCGCAGCTGGAGTCGGAGCTCGAGGCGGTGGCCGCGCTCGTCGAGGCCGAGGTCGACGCCGACGGCGACGCCACCGGGCTCGACGGCGCCGCCGCGGTGCTCGCAGCGGTCCCCGACCTCGAGGTCGAGGCGGACGAGGTCGACCTCGCCGAGGCGCCGGTCTCCCCGGTGGCCGAGGACTGGCGGCTGTTCAAGGCCGGCGGCGACCGCCTGGTCCGCGAGCGGCTGATCCTGCACTACGCCCCGCTGGTCACGTCGGTCGCGGCGCGGGTCGGCATGCGCCTGCCCGCGATGGTCGAGCAGGCCGACCTGGTCTCGTACGGGATGTTCGGCCTCATCGACGCCATCGAGAAGTACGAGCCCGGTCGCTCGGTGAAGTTCGAGACCTACGCGAGCTCCCGCATCCGGGGCGCGATCATCGACGAGCTGCGCGCCATGGACTGGATCCCGCGCTCCGTCCGCACCAAGGCCCGTGCCGTGGACCGCGCGTACGCCGAGCTCGAGAGCGAGCTGCACCGCGTGCCCACGGAGTCCGAGGTCGCCTCGCGGCTGCAGATCGAGGTCCGCGAGCTGCGCGCGCTGTTCACGCAGCTGTCGACCGTCAACGTCGCGGCGCTCGACGAGCTGCTGGGCGGCGGCGAGGACCGCGGTGACCGGCTGTCGCTCCTGGACACGCTCGGCGACGACCGGACTCCCGACCCCGAGACCTCGTTCGAGGCGCAGGAGACGAAGTTCCTGCTCGCCCGCGCGATCGACCAGCTCGGCGAGCGCGAGAAGCTCGTGCTGGTCCTCTACTACTACGAGGGCATGACCCTGGCGGAGATCGGCCGGGTGCTCGGGGTGACCGAGTCGCGGATCTCGCAGATGCACACCGCCGCGATGCTCCGGCTCCGCGCCCGTCTCACCGAGGCCGACCGGGGCTGACGCCTCCGCGCCGAGCCGGTCCGGCGGCGGCGCCCGGGACAGCAGCACCACCGGCCCGCCGCGCAGCAGCAGCTCCGGGTCGAGGTAGACCTCGCCGTCCCGCACGCCCCAGTGCAGGCACGACCCGGGGTCGCAGTGCGTCCGGGCCCCCGCGACGACCCCGACCGGGTGCCCGGCCCCGACCCGGTCGCCCACGGAGACGCCCGGGTCGACGGGTTCCAGGGAGCTGCGCAGCCCGTCGTCGTGCCGGACGGTCAGGACCGGGCGGTCCACGACGACCCCGGCGAACGTCACGGTGCCGGCGCGCGGGGCGAGGACCACCGAACCGGCGGGCGCGTCGAGGTCGAGCCCTCGGTGGCCCGCGAGCCAGGGCTGCGCCGGCCCGTCGAACGGCTGGACGACGTGCTCCGGCTGGACCGGCGCGGTCCAGGGGTCGGTCGAGGCGGCGGCGGGCAGGGGAGGAGGGGTGCCGCGCGCGCCGGGGGCCGGCCTGGCGAGCGCGGGCGCGAGGACGACAGCCAGCACGGCGATGATCACGGCGGCGACCACCCGGGGAGTCCGGGGTGCGCCGTCCGTGCCGGACGTCGGGTGCGCGAGGCGCGTGCGGTGCGGTGCCATGCGGCGAGCGTGCCGTGCGCCGGGTCCGCGCAGCGCGTCGCCGCGGGCGCGGCTGGGGACGACGCGCGGGGGAGCGGCCTGGGGAGGGCTCGGTGCCCGCTCGTGGTGCGGTGCCGGTCGAGGGGGGCGAGGCGGGTCGTGCGACGTGCCCGTGGTCACGTGCGGGACGTGTCCGGGGGCTCGCGCCGGTCCGGTAGACTCCTTCCTGCGACCGGTGCGTGCCGGTCGACATCGCGCGTCACCACCAAGGTGGTCGCCCGTGGTCCTCTGCGAGGGCCGGGGCGCCGTCGAGGGCCGACGTCGGCAGCGGTCCGGGTTCGTCCCGGCGTCGACGTGGGCGTGGCGCCAGGGGTGCCGCCCGTCCCGGGAGGCGCCGACAACCGGACGAGCGGACCTGCCCCGGCGGGCCCGTGAACATGCGCGCGCCCCTCGCGGGGCGCGTCGGAAGGACGTGCCATGGCCGTCGTGACCATGCGCCAGCTGCTCGAGAGCGGTGTCCACTTCGGGCACCAGACCCGCCGCTGGAACCCCAAGATGAAGCGCTTCATCTTCACCGAGCGCAACGGCATCTACATCGTCGACCTCCAGCAGTCGCTGTCGTACATCGACCGCGCCTACGAGTTCGTCAAGGAGACCGTCGCCCACGGCGGCACCATCCTCTTCGTCGGCACCAAGAAGCAGGCGCAGGAGCCCGTCGCCGAGCAGGCCGCCCGCGTCGGCATGCCGTACGTGAACCAGCGCTGGCTCGGTGGCATGCTCACCAACTTCCAGACGGTGAACAAGCGCCTGCAGCGCCTCAAGGAGCTCGAGCTCATCGACTTCGACGACGTCGCGGGCAGCGCCTTCACGAAGAAGGAGCTCCTCATCATGCGTCGCGAGAAGGACAAGCTCGCGAAGACGCTCGGTGGCATCCGGGACATGACCCGCACGCCGTCCGCCGTGTGGATCGTGGACACCAACAAGGAGCACCTGGCCGTCGACGAGGCGCGCAAGCTCGGCATCCCGATCGTCGCGATCCTCGACACCAACTGCGACCCCGACGTCGTGGACTACCCGATCCCGGGCAACGACGACGCGATCCGCGCCGTGCAGCTGCTGACCCGCGTGATCGCGGACGCCGCCGCCGAGGGCACGATGAAGCGTCACTCCGCCCGTCAGGGTGGCGGCGCCGAGGCCGCTCCGGCCGACGCCGAGCCGCTGGCCGAGTGGGAGCGCGAGCTCCTGGCCGGTGCCGAGGAGTCGGTGGCCGCCGAGGCCCCCGCCGCGACCGAGGCGCCCGCCGCCGAGGCCCCCGCCGCGACCGAGGCCCCGGCCGAGGCCGAGGCGCCCGCCGCTGCCGCCGAGACCGCCGCGACCGAGGGCGACGCCGAGTCCAAGTGACCCGGTCCGCCACTCCCACGCACTGACGAGAAGGACGGAAGCACAGATGGCAAACCTGGCTGACATCAAGGCGCTGCGCGAGAAGACCGGCGCCGGCATGCTCGACGTCAAGAAGGCCCTGGAGGAGGCGGGTGGCGACGCCGACAAGGCGCTCGAGATCATCCGCGTCAAGGGCCTGAAGGGCGTCTCCAAGCGCGAGGGCCGCTCGGCCTCCGACGGCCTGGTGGCCGCCGAGGTCGTCACCACCGCCGACGGCACCGACGAGGTCGGCGTCATCGTCGAGGTGAACTCGGAGACGGACTTCGTCGCCAAGAACACCACCTTCATCACGCTGTCGGAGAAGGTCCTCGCGACCGCCGTCGCCAGCGGTGCCCGCGACGCCGACGCGCTGCTCGCGGCCGACGTCGACGGCAAGTCCCTGCAGGAGGTCGTCGACGAGACCGCCGCCGTGCTGGGCGAGAAGGTCGTCGTCCGCCGCGTGGCCCGCGTCGCCGGCGAGAAGGTCTCGGTCTACCTGCACAAGGTGAACAAGGACCTCCCCCCGCAGGTCGGCGTGCTCGTCGCGACCGACGCCAAGGGTGCCGAGGTGGCCCGGGACATCGCGACGCACATCGCCGCGTTCTCCCCGGCCTACCTGACGCGCGACGAGGTCCCGGCCGAGACGGTGGAGAACGAGCGCCGCATCGCCGAGGAGACCGCCCGCAACGAGGGCAAGCCCGAGGCCGCCCTGACGAAGATCGTCGAGGGTCGTCTGACCGGCTACTTCAAGGACGTCGTCCTGCTGGACCAGCCGTTCGCGAAGGACTCGAAGAAGTCCGTCGCGCAGGTGCTCGCCGAGGTCGGCGGCACCGTGACCGGCTTCGTGCGGTTCCGCGTCGGCGCCTGACGACGCACCACCCGGTGGCCCCGGCCCGCGAGGGCCGGGGCCACCGGCGCGAGATCGTCTCGCACCATCCCCGCCGACGACCTGGAGGTTCCCCGTGACCGACGAGACCCATGCCCGCCGGGTGCTGCTGAAGCTCTCGGGCGAGGCGTTCGGCGGCGGCTCGATCGGCCTGGACCCGCACGTGGTCCGGCGGGTCGCGGCCGAGATCAGCGCGGCGGTCGCCGACGGCGTCCAGGTCGCGATCGTCTGCGGCGGCGGCAACTTCTTCCGGGGCGCCGAGCTCGCGCAGAACGGCCTGGACCGGGCGCGTGCCGACTACATGGGCATGCTCGGCACGGTCATGAACTGCCTGGCGCTGCAGGACTTCCTGGAGCAGGCCGGCGTGGACACGCGCGTGCAGACCGCCATCACGATGGGCCAGGTCGCCGAGCCGTACATCCCGCTGCGTGCCATCCGGCACATGGAGAAGGGCCGCGTCGTCATCTTCGGCGCCGGCGCCGGCATGCCGTACTTCTCGACCGACACCGTCTGCGTGCAGCGCGCCCTCGAGACGCACTGCGACGAGGTGCTGATGGGCAAGAACGGGGTGGACGGCGTCTACTCCGCGGACCCGCGCACCGACCCGACGGCGGTCAAGCTCGACCACCTGACCTACACCGAGGCGATCGTCCAGGAGCTCGGGGTCATGGACTCGACGGCCCTGTCGATGTGCCGCGACAACGGCGTGCGGATGCGCGTCTTCGGGCTCGAGGAGCCCGGCAACGTCACCCGCGTCCTCCGGGGTGAGAAGATCGGCACGCTGGTCACCGAGGACTGACGAGCCAGACGCCAGCACCCAGCAACGCTAAGGAGCAACCGTGATCGACGAGATCCTCCTCGAGGCCGAGGAGAAGATGGACAAGGCCGTCGAGGTCGCCAAGGAGGACTTCGCCGCCATCCGCACCGGTCGTGCGAACGCGGCGATGTTCAACAAGATCACGGTCGACTACTACGGCAGCCCGACGCCGCTGCAGCAGCTGGCGTCGTTCAACGTGACCGAGGCGCGCACCATCCTCATCACGCCGTTCGACAAGTCGGCCATGCAGGGCATCGAGAAGGCGCTGCGCGACTCCGACCTGGGCGTGAACCCGACGAACGACGGCAACGTCATCCGGGTGAGCCTGCCCGCGCTCACCACGGAGCGCCGCAAGGAGTTCGTGAAGCTCGCCAAGACCAAGGCCGAGGACTCGCGCGTCTCGCTGCGCAACGTCCGTCGTCGGGCCAAGGACGAGCTCGACCGCCTGGTCAAGGACGGCGAGGCCGGCGAGGACGAGGTCACGCGCGCCGAGAAGGAGCTCGAGGCCCTGACGAAGCGGCACGTCGACCTGGTCGACGCGCTGCTCTCCTCCAAGGAGAACGAGCTGCTCGAGGTCTGATGTCGTCCCACCCCGCCGTCGCCCCGGCGCCCGGCACCTCGCGTGCCGGGCGCGACCTCCCCGTCGCCGTCGCCGTCGGCGTCGCCCTGCTGATCGCCGTCGCGGCGTCCCTGTTCCTGCGCAAGGAGCTGTTCGGCGTCGTGGCGGTCGTCGCCGTCGGCGCCGGGCTCTGGGAGCTCGCGAACGCCTTCGCCCGTCGCGGCGTCGGGATCCCGGTCGCGCCCCTGATCGTCGGTGACGTCGGGATCCTGGTCTCCGCGTACGTCGCGGGCATGGAGGCGCTGTTCGTCGCGTTCGTGCTCACCGTGGGCGGCATCGTCGTCTGGCGGGTGCTGGACGGGAGCGGGCCGCGTGCGGTGCGCGACGCCACCGCGGGGGTGTTCGCCGCGGCGTACCTGCCGCTGATGGCCGGCTTCGTGATGCTGCTGCTCGCGGAGGAGGACGGCGCCCTGCGCGTCGCCCTGTTCATCCTGCTCTGCGTCGCGAACGACACCGGCGGCTACGTGGTGGGCGTCCTGATCGGACGGCACCCGCTGGCGCCGTCCGTCAGCCCGAAGAAGACCTGGGAGGGTCTGCTCGGCTCGGTGGTCCTGGCGTGCGTGATCGGCGTCCTCGGGATCCACTTCATGTTCGACGGGGACCCCGCCCTCGGTGCGCTGCTGGGCGTCGCGACGGTCGCCGTCGCCACCCTGGGCGACCTGGGGGAGTCGATGATCAAGCGGGACCTCGAGCTGAAGGACATGGGCACGCTCCTGCCCGGCCACGGCGGCGTGCTCGACCGGATCGACTCGATGCTGCTCGCCGCCCCCGTCGTGTTCCTGCTGCTGCACACGCTCCAGCCCGTCGTCTCCTGACGGCCACCCCGCACCACCCGCACCCACCCGCTCGAACCACCCCGAGGAGGACCGCGTGAGCGCCACGCCCGTCGCACTCAACCTGTCGGCCCCCACCCGGGGAGCCCGCGGCAAGCCGCCGAAGCACTTCGTCGACCTCACCCCCGAGGAGCGCATCGAGGCCGTCACCGCGCTCGGCGAGAAGCCGCTGCGCGCCAAGCAGCTGGCGACGCACTACTTCAGCCACCTGACCGCGGACCCGGCGGCGATGACCGACCTGCCCGCGGCGAGCCGCGACACGCTCGTCGAGGCGCTGTTCCCCGAGCTGCTGACCGCCGCCCGGACGATGCAGGCGGACGGCGGCACCACCGTCAAGACGCTGTGGCACCTGTTCGACGGCGCCAAGGTCGAGTCGGTGCTCATGCGGTACGCGCATCGTTCGACCCTGTGCGTGTCCAGCCAGGCGGGCTGCGGGATGGCGTGCCCGTTCTGCGCGACCGGCCAGCTCGGCCTGACCCGTAACCTGTCGACGGCCGAGGTCGTCGAGCAGGTGCGCCGAGCGGCGGCGTCGCTCGCGGCGGGGGAGGTCCCCGGCGGCGAGACCCGGCTGTCGAACGTCGTGTTCATGGGCATGGGGGAGCCGCTCGCGAACTACAAGACCGTGATGGAGACCGTGCGCCGCATGGTCGCGCCGGTGCCCGAGGGCTTCGGGATGTCGGCCCGCAACATCACGGTGTCGACCGTCGGCCTGGTGCCCGCGATGCGCAAGCTCGCGAAGGAGGGCATCCCCGTCACCCTCGCGCTGTCGCTGCACGCCCCCGACGACGAGCTGCGCAACGAGCTCGTGCCGATCAACACGCGGTGGAGCGTCAAGGAGACGATCGACGCCGCCTACGAGTACTTCCAGGCGACCGGTCGCCGGGTGTCCATCGAGTACGCGCTCATGCGGGACATCAACGACCAGGCATGGCGCGCCGACCTGCTCGGCACGGAGCTCAACCGCCGGGGCCGCGGCTGGGTGCACTGCAACCCCATCCCGCTGAACCCGACGCCCGGCTCGAAGTGGACCGCGAGCGATCCCGCGGTCGAGGCCGAGTTCGTGGCACGCTTGCGCGCACACGGGATCCCGACCACCGTCCGCGACACCCGTGGCAGCGACATCGACGGTGCATGCGGCCAGCTGGCCGCGGAGGAGGACGCATGAGCGGCGGGGCCATGTTCCGGCGGGTGACCGGGGTGCGGACGGGCTACCACCCCGAGGAGGTCGACGACTTCTTCACGCACGCGCGGACCGTGTACGAGCAGGGCCCCGCCGGCGCGCTGTCCAGCAAGGACGTGCGCACCGTCGCGTTCGACCTGGTCCGGCACGGCTACTCGACGACCGCCGTGGACGCGGCGCTCGACCGGCTCGAGGCCGCGTTCGTCGCGCGCGCCCGTGCCGACTTCATCGCCGAGCGCGGGCGGCAGGCCTGGCTCGAGCACCTCGCCGAGCAGGCCCGCACCCTGTACGGCCGGCTGACCCGCGCCGACGGCGAGCGGTTCGACGCGCCGAAGGGTCGGCAGGCCGGGTATCTCGCCTCCGACGTGGACGCGCTGTGCCACCGGCTCGTCGCGTACTTCGACTCGAACGCGCCGCTGGCCGCGCAGGACGTGCGCTCGGCGGTGTTCGCGCGGAAGAAGGGCGCGGGCGCGTACGCCGAGGCGCCCGTGGACGCGTTCCTCGAGCGCGCCGTGGACGTGCTGCTCGCCGCCGAGTAGCGAACCGTCCGGCAGGATGGGGCGGATGAGCCCCCGTACTGTCGTCCTGCTCGGCTCCACCGGATCGATCGGCACCCAGGCCGTCGACGTGATCGCGCGGAACCCCGAGCGGTTCCGGGTCACCGGCCTCAGCGCCGGCGGCGCCGACCCCGCGGCCCTCGCGCGGCAGGCGGTGGCGCTCGGCGCGCAGACCGTCGCGGTCGCCGACCCGGACGCCGCAGGCACCGTGTTCGCCGAGCTGGTCCGCGCCTCCGCCGACGCGGGGCTGCGGCAGATGGGCGTCGAGGTGCTGACCGGGCCCGACGCCGCCGCGCAGCTCGCCGCCCGGGGCGCGGACGTGGTGCTCAACGGCATCACCGGGTCGGTCGGTCTGGGCCCGACGCTCGCCGCCCTCGGCGCGGGCAGCACGCTGGCGCTGGCCAACAAGGAGTCCCTGGTCGCCGGCGGGCCCCTGGTGCGCGCCGCGGTCCAGCGCCCGGGCCAGGTCGTGCCGGTCGACTCCGAGCACTCCGCCCTGGCGCAGGCCCTGCGCGGCGGCACCCGCGGGGAGGTGCGCCGGCTCGTGCTGACCGCGTCGGGCGGGCCGTTCCGGGGCAGGACCCGTGCCGAGCTCGCCGACGTCACGCCGGAGCAGGCGCTCGCGCACCCGACCTGGTCGATGGGCCCCGTGGTCACGGTGAACTCCGCGACGATGGTGAACAAGGGGCTGGAGCTGATCGAGGCGCACCTGCTGTTCGACGTGCCGGTCGCGGACATCGAGGTCGTCGTGCACCCGCAGTCCGTCGTGCACTCGATGGTCGAGTTCGCCGACGGGTCGACGATCGCCCAGGCCTCGCCGCCGGACATGCGGCTGCCGATCGCGCTCGGGCTGTCCTGGCCCGAGCGGCTGCCCGACGCGGTCCCGGCGTGCGACTGGACGCGGGCGGCGTCGTGGACGTTCGAGCCGCTCGACGAGGACGTGTTCGGGGCGGTCGCGCTCGCGCGGGCCGCGGTCGCCGCGTCGCCGACGCACCCCGCGGTCTACAACGCCGCCAACGAGGAGGCGGTCGCGGCGTTCCTCGACGGCCGGCTCGGGTTCCTGGACGTCGTCGCGACGGTCGAGGCGGTGCTCGCCGAGCACGACGGCGGCCCGGTGCGGGACCTCGCCGACGTGCACGCGGCCGAGGACCGCGCGCGGGCCCGGGCCCGGGAAGCTCGTCGCGGCGCGCTGACGGACCCGGCCACGCCGGGCGCCTGCGTCCGCGGGCAGCGGGTGATCCGGGGCTGGCACCCTGCCGACGGCGCCCGCACGGCGGTACCGTGCGTGCACCTGCCGACCGAGAGCGCCTCGCCCATGACCGCCTCGCCCACGCCCGCCCCGCCGAGCACCGCCACGCCCGGCACGCCCACGCCCGGCACCGCCACGCCCGGCACGCCCACGCCCGGCACCGCCACGCCCGGCACCGCACCCGCCCCGCCGCACCGCGAGCTGCCCCTGGCCCGCCGGTCCGGGGACCCGACGACCGGGCTGATCCGGCGGGTGCTGCTGGCGTGCCTGGGGCTGGGTGCCGTCGCCGTGGTCGCCGTCCTGGTGCTGCGGTGGGACGACGCGCTGCTGCGGGGTGTCTCGCCGTTCCTGCTCGCGGTGGTGCTGCTGTTCGGGTGGCTGGTGCTGCGCCGGCCCGAGGCGACCGTCGTGGTGTCGCGGCTGGTGCTCGCGGGCCTCGACACGCTGTGGCTCGCGGTGATGGCCGCACGCCTGCTGAGCAGTGCGGACGGGTGGGCCGCGCTGTTCCCGACGACGTTCATGGGGTTCGCCCTGTTCGTCGTGATCGGCTACCTCGTCTACCCGACGCGGTTCGCCGTGCTGCACGCCGGGGCCCTGGTCGCGCTCGCCGTGGTCGCCGGGCTGGTCGGCCTGCTGCGGGGCCCCCGGACGGCCGCGAGCGGTGACCACGTCGTCGACCTGCTGCGCTACGCGGTGTACCTCGCGGTGCTCGCGGCGATGGTCTGGGTGCTGTCCCGGACCAAGGAGCACGCGGCCCGGGCGTTCCTGGTCGCGGAGGTCGCCAGCGCGGAGGCCGCGTCGATGCGGGAGATCGCGTCGCGCGACCCGCTGACCGGCGCGGCGAACCGGCGCCGGCTGGAGGACGAGATCGCCTACCAGGCGCGGGTCGTGGGCTCGGGGCTGCCGGTCGCGCTGGTGTTCCTCGACCTCGATCGGTTCAAGGCGGTCAACGACCTGCACGGCCACGCCGTGGGGGACCGGGTGCTGGTGGCCGTCGCGCAGGCCCTGGAGGGGCAGGTGCGCTCGGGCGACCTGGTGGCGCGGCTCGGTGGCGAGGAGTTCCTGGTCGTCGCCCCGGGCATGGCGGTGGCGGACGGTGCCGTGCTGGCCGAGCGGCTCCGCGCCGCGGTGCCGGTCGCGGTCCGGCGCGAGGTGCCCGTCGACGTGACCGCGAGCCTCGGCGTCACCGCCCTGCGCCCGGGGGAGGACCCGCGCGCGGCGATCGCCCGCGTCGACGCGCTGATGTACCGGGCCAAGCGCGCCGGGCGGGACCGCGTCGAGGTCGAGCCCGACGAGCCCGATCACGCGGGCCCCGCCGATCACGCGGATCACCCGGAGCACGCGGGCCACGCGGCCGACGTCCAGCCGGCGTCCAGCCGGACGGGGCAGGATGGGGGGTCGGCCGCACCCGGGTCGGCCCGCTGAACCACGGTCCCCGCGCCGTGCACCACCTTCCGAACGGAGCGTCATGGCGTACGTGATCGGCGTCGTCGTCCTCGTCCTGGGCATCCTCGCGTCCATCGCCCTGCACGAGGTCGGCCACATGGTCCCCGCGAAGCGGTTCGGCGTGCGGGTGAGCCAGTACTTCGTCGGGTTCGGCCCGACGCTGTGGTCCCGCGCCCGCGGGGAGACCGAGTACGGCGTCAAGGCGATCCCGCTGGGCGGCTACGTGCGGCTGATCGGCATGTACCCGACGCCCGAGGCCGTCGGGAACCCGCCGGTGCGCGGGTTCTTCAGCCGGATGGCCGCCGACGCCCGTGAGGCGAGCGCGGAGGAGATCCGGCCGGGGGAGGACCACCGGGCGTTCTACCGGCTGTCCACGCCGAAGAAGCTCGTCGTCATGCTCGGCGGACCGGTGATGAACCTGGTGATCGCCGTCGTGCTGCTCGCGGTCGTCTACGTCGGCATCGGCACGCTCGGGTCCAGCACCACGCTGTCCGCGGTCAGCCAGTGCGTCCTGCCCGCGTCGTCCACCGCCACGGAGTGCACCGACGCCGATCCCGCGGCCCCCGGCGCCGAGGCCGGCCTGCGACCCGGAGACACCGTCGTCGCCTACGACGGCGCCCCGGTGGAGTCCTGGGAGCAGCTGAGCGGCATGATCCGCGGCACGGGCGCCGAGGCGGTCCCGGTGGTCGTGGAGCGCGACGGCGAGCGGCTCGAGCTGACCGTGACGCCCGTGGTCGCCGAGCGGCCCGTGGTCGGCGACGACGGCGCCGTGGTCCTCGACGACGCGGGCGACCCGGTGACCTCCGAGGTCGGGTTCCTCGGGATCAGCCCCGGGACCGAGCTGCAGCGCCAGCCGGTGTCCGAGGTGGTCACCGTCACCGGCGACGCGCTCTGGCAGACCGGCAAGGCCGTCGTCACCCTGCCGACCAACCTGGTCGGCGTCGCGCAGAGCGCCTTCGGCGGCGCCGAGCGGGACTCCAGCAGCGTGCTCGGCCCGGTGGGCGTCGTCCGGCTCGCCGGCGAGGTCGCGTCCGCGGACGTGGCCGGGCTCGGCGTCGCCGAGCGGGTCGCGTCGATGCTCTCGATCCTCGCGTCGCTCAACATCGCCCTGTTCGTGTTCAACCTGATCCCGCTGGTGCCGCTCGACGGCGGCCACGTCGCCGCGGCGCTCTGGGAGGGGCTGAAGCGGCAGGTCGCGCGCCTGCGCCGGCTGCCCCGCCCGCGGCCCGCGGACGCCGCCCGGCTGCAGCCGCTGGCGCTCGCGGTGTTCGTCGTGCTCGGCGGGATGGGCCTGCTCCTCGCGTACGCGGACGTCGTCGCGCCGGTGTCGCTGGGTTGACGGGCCGCGGCCCCGGCGCGGTGCGATGATGACCCGGTGAGCATCCCGATCAGCCTCGGCATGCCGGAGGCGCCCGCACCCGTGCTGGCCCCCCGGCGTCCGACCCGCAAGATCCGCGTCGGCACCGTCGAGGTCGGCGGTGACGCCCCGGTCAGCGTGCAGTCGATGACCACGACGCCGACCACCGACGTCAACGCGACGCTGCAGCAGATCGCCGAGCTGACCGCCGCGGGCTGCGACATCGTGCGGGTCGCCGTCCCGACCCAGGACGACGCCGACGCGCTGCCCGCCATCGCCCGCAAGTCGCAGATCCCGGTGATCGCGGACATCCACTTCCAGCCGCGGTACGTGTTCGCCGCGATCGACGCCGGCTGCGCGGCCGTCCGGGTCAACCCGGGCAACATCCGCAAGTTCGACGACCAGGTCGGCGAGATCGCCCGCGCCGCGCAGGCCGCGGGGGTGTCGCTGCGGATCGGCGTGAACGCCGGGTCGCTCGACCCCCGCCTGCTCGAGAAGTACGGCAAGGCGACCCCGGAGGCGCTTGTCGAGTCCGCGGTGTGGGAGGCGTCCCTGTTCGAGGAGCACGACTTCCACGACTTCAAGATCTCCGTGAAGCACAACGACCCGGTCGTCATGGTGCGCGCCTACGAGCTGCTGTCCGAGCGCGGCGACTGGCCGCTGCACCTCGGGGTCACCGAGGCGGGCCCGGCGTTCCAGGGCACGATCAAGTCCGCGACCGCGTTCGGCGCGCTGCTGAGCAAGGGGATCGGCGACACGATCCGCGTCTCCCTGTCCGCGCCGCCGGTCGAGGAGGTCAAGGTCGGGATCCAGATCCTGCAGTCGCTCAACCTGCGCCCCCGCAAGCTGGAGATCGTGTCCTGCCCCTCCTGCGGCCGGGCCCAGGTCGACGTGTACTCCCTGGCCGAGCGGGTCACCGCGGGCCTGGAGGGGCTGGAGGTGCCGCTGCGCGTCGCGGTGATGGGCTGCGTCGTCAACGGCCCCGGCGAGGCGCGGGAGGCCGACCTCGGGGTGGCGTCCGGCAACGGCAAGGGGCAGATCTTCGTGCGCGGGCAGGTCGTGCGCACCGTGCCGGAGCACGCGATCGTCGAGACGCTGATCGACGAGGCGATGAAGCTGGCGGACGAGATGGCGGCCGCCGAGCCCGACGCCGTCGGCGGCCCCGTGGTGACGGTCGGCTGACGCGCCGTGCGTGGGCTGTGGGAGGGCCCGGCCTCCGGTGACGTCCGCGTCGGCCCCGGTGCGGGCCGGGTGCTCGGCGAGCAGGACCTGGCCCGCGCGCTCGCGGTCTGCGGCCGCGACCCGGTGGCGGCGGTGCTGGCCACGGCCCGGCTCGAGCAGGCGACGCTCGCGGGGCTCCGGCGCGTCGGAGGGCAGCTCTGGGGCTACGAGGTCGACGGCACGCTCGCCGCGGTCTGCTGGGCGGGCGCGAACGTCGTCCCCGTGGTGCCCGACCCGACCGTCCGCGCGGACGCCCTCGACGCGTTCGCCGCGCTCGGGCGCGCGCAGGGCCGGCGGTGCTCGTCGCTGGTCGGCGACGCCGCGGTGGTGCTCGGGCTCTGGGAGCGGCTGCAGCCGGCGTGGGGGTCGGTCCGCGAGGTGCGCGCCGACCAGCCGTCGATGGTGATCGACGGCGACCCCCGCGTGCCGGCCGACCCGGCGGTACGCCGGTCCACCCCCGACGAGTACGACCTCGTGCTGCCCGCGTGCGTGCGGATGTTCACCGAGGAGGTCGGGTACTCGCCCGTCGGCGGCACGGGCGGGGCGTACGAGTCCCGGGTGCGGTCGCTGATCCGGGACGGCCGGTCGTTCGTCCGGCTGGAGCCCGGCGCGTCCGGCCCGCAGGTGGTGTTCAAGGCGGAGATCGGCGCGGTCGCGGGCGGGGTCGCGCAGGTGCAGGGCGTGTGGGTCGAGCCCTCGCGTCGCGGCGAGCGGCTGTCGGAGTCGGGCATGGCTGCCGTCGTCGCGGCCACCCGCCGCGACCTGGCGCCCACGGTGTCGCTGTACGCGAACCACTACAACGAGCGCGCGCTCGCGGCCTACCGCGCCGTGGGCTTCCGCCAGGTCGGGACGTACGCGACGGTGCTGTTCTAGCTCGGCTCCTGCTCCGCCCGGGCAGCGCGGCGGCGTGCCGCTTGCAGTGTCGCCGTCCCGAGCCCGACCGAGGTCACGGCGAGCAGGAGCCAACCGAGCACCGCCGAGCCCGTGGTGGCGAGAGCGAGATCGGCCCCGGGACCGGGGGCCGGGGCGCTCGGTCCCGCCACGGACGGTGCCGTCGGTTCCGCCGGTGCCGGGGTCAGGACGACGGTCGCGCGGTCCGTCGCGGTGCTGCCGGCGCAGCTGGTGAACACGGCCCGCAGGTCTGCGTCCGCGTCCAGCCGGGTGGTGAGCGTCGGGCTCGTCGCGCCGGGGACGTCGGTCCAGGCGCCGCCCTCGTGCGCGACCTGCCAGCGGACCGTCGTCGGGTCGTCGCTCGTGGCTGCGGCTTCCAGGGTCACCTCGGTGACTCCTGCGGCGAGCGTCGTGCCGGTGGGGTGGCGCGTGACGGTGGGCGCGCTGCCGAACGTGAACGCACCGGGGAACGTCTGGGTGTGCACCGCGAGCTCGGTGTAGGTCACGGTGACGTCCACGGTGCCGCACCCGGGCGGTGCGGTCACTGTCCACCCGGCTGCGCTCTGGGCGAGGTCGGTGCCCGCGACGCCGCCGAACGCGACCTCGGTCACCGTGATCGTCGGCCAGAAGGGCACCGGTGTCGGCGCGTCGACCAGGGCGCCCGTCCCGAGCTCACCGCTCGTCCCGAGGCCCCAGGCCCAGGTGTTGCCGTCCGCCGTGGTGGCGAACGAGGAGCGGTTCCCGGCAGCGAGGGACGTGACCGGGGACGTCGAGGGCAGGGCGACACGGCCGGGGATCGGTGTCGCGACACCGGTGCCGTGCCCCAGAGCGGCGGCACCGTCGCTGTGGCCCATGGCGCCCCAGGAGTACACGTGCCCGTCCGAGCCGAGGGCGAGCACGTGCGAGCCTCCCGCGACGAGGTGCGTGAAGGTCACGCCCTCGGGCGCGAGCACCGGTGCCGCGTCCGGGTTGGGCGCGAAGGGCTCCGACGTCGTGCCCCGGCCGAGCGTCCCGTGGCTGTTCTCGCCCCAGGCGTACGTCTGCCCGTCCGACCCCGTGGCGAGCGTGTAGGAGTGACCCGCGACGGCGGACGTCCACGTGACGCCGGGGGGTGTGCTGAGCGCGACCGGGGTCGTCACGCGGGTGCCGTAGCTGGTCGGCGCCGCTGTCCCCAGCGGCGCGCCGAGCTGGTTGGAGCCCCAGCCGTAGGAGCGGCCGTCGGATCCCACCGCGACCGCGTGGCGGGATCCGGCGGACGAAGCCGTGAGCGTGACGCCGGCGGGAGCCGCCACCCGGACCGGGAGCGGGCGGTCCTCGAGGGTACCGTCGCCGAGCTGACCGTAGTCGTTGGCACCCCAGGAGTAGAGGTGCCCGTCCGCGCCCTGAGCGAGCGTGAAGGAGTCGCCCGCGCTGACCGAGGTGAACGTCACCCCCGCCGGCGCCTGCACCCGGGTGGCGGCGGGCGAGCCGGACGTCGAGCCGGTGCCGAGCTCGCCGCGCGTCCCGCGGCCCCACGCCCAGAGGTCGCCGTCCGACGTCAGCAGCACCGCGTGGCTCGCGCTGGCGGACACCTGCGTCACCGTCACCCCTGGCGGCAGGGCCACGGCGAGCGGCACCGCGGAGCGCTCGGTGGCCGACTCGTCGCCCAGGCCCAGTGACGAGTCGGCGTTGCCCCACGCGTACACGACCCCGTCCGAGCCGACGGCGACGGTGCGGACGCTCGACCGCATGCTGCCGCTGACGGTGAGGACCACGTGGCCGAGCGGTGGCAGGGGTGCGCTCACCACCGTGCCGCCGGCCGACGGACCGTCCGCGGGCGAGACGGCTCTCGCGGGAGCGGCGGTCGCCGGGCCGAGGGCGACGACGAGTGCGAGCAAGGCGGGTCGGAGGAGGCGCTTGAGGTGCATGAGTCCCGTTCGGTGAGTCGTTGCCGTGGCGCTCACCGTAGGTCCGGTCGACTACTCAGTCCGGCCGGCCGCGGCGCCTCGCCGCACCTGGGTAGGTGGAGCGTGCGCGACGCTCCCCCTGGCCGGGCGTCCCTCCCCGCGTGCCCGGTTCACCCGTTCCAGCGGTCCAGTCACGGGCACCGCTTTCCGATGGGGGAGGCATGCGCGGCGGCCAGGAGGGACCGGGGGAGGACCCCGAGGTCTCGGCGCGCGACCACCTCGTGATCGGGCTGCTGGTGATGGCGGTGGTCACGGCGCTGGGCGGAGTGTGGCCCGCCGACCCGTACTCGCCCACGCAGTGGTGGCTCGTGGTGTCGGCCGTCGACGTCGTGCTCTGCGCGGTGCTCCTCGCGCTGCCGGTGCACCAGCGCAGCACGCAGGCCGTGCTGATCGCGGGCATCGTCGTCTCGGCCGTGCTGGTCACGACGTGCCGCACCGCGCAGGGGGTCGTGGTGTTCGCGCTCGGGTTCGTCGTCGCGGGCCAGTTCGCGGCCTACGCGCTGGAACGACGGCGGGCCGCCGTGGTCGCCGGGGTGGTGGTGGCTGCGATCGCCCTGTCCGCGACGTTCGCCCCGGCGCCGGTGCACCCGGTCATCGTGGTCGTGTCCAGCGCGATGGCGCTGCTGTCGTCGTGGCTGATGGCGCACCAGTCGGGCCGGTTGCGGCAGCAGGCCCGCACCGACCACCTGACCGGGGCGCTGAACCGGGGTGCCTTCTACGACCGCGTGGTCGACGTCGTCCCGCGCGCCCTGCGGACCGGGGCGCCGCTGAGCGTGGTCGCGTTCGACGTCGACGACTTCAAGGTCGTGAACGACCGGTACGGCCACCTCGGCGCCGACGACCTGCTGGCGGAGCTCACGGCGGCGTGGCGCGCGGCGCTCCCGCCGGCGGCGTTCCTCGGGCGGGTCGGTGGCGACGAGTTCATCGTGGTGCTGCCGGGGCGCGACGAGGACGCGGCCCGCCGGTGGGCGGCGGGCGCGGCACCTCACGTGGCGCTCTCGACCAGCGCGGGGGTCGCCTCGCTCGGTCCCGACGACTCGGTGCGCAGCCTGCTCGACCGCGCCGACGCGGACCTGTTCGTCGCGAAGGACGCCCGCCGCACGGTCGCGGGGAACGTCTGACCTACGGCGTCGCGGAGGTGGTGCCGGTCGCCGTGCCCGTCGCGGTGGGGTCCGGTGCGTCCGCCAGCGGCTGGTCCGCGGCGAGCCGGGCCCAGATCTCGTCGGCCTCGTCGGTCCACTCGACCCGGTACCTGTCCGACGCGGCGGGGACCGTCGGCACGGTGACCGGCGCGAGGCTCGCCGGGTCCACGTCCCGCAGCGTCAGCGCGAGGCCCGCGAGCGACCGCACGTCGGCCAGGCCGGAGCTGATGGACAGCGAGCGGGTGACGCTGGTCAGCAGCGGGAGCAGGCTGCCGGCGTCGGACAGCACGTCGGTGCCCTGGACCTCGGCGGCGAGCGCGTCGACCAGCTGCTGCTGCCGCTCGATCCGGGACAGGTCCGATCCGGTCTCCAGCCCGTTGCCGGTGCCGGTCCGCGCACGCAGGAACGCGAGCGCGGTGGTGCCGTCGAACACCTGCGGGCCCGCGGGCACGTGCAGGTTGGCCTTGGGGGAGTCCATCGCCTCGGGCAGGTCCATCGGCACGCCACCGAGCGCGTCGATGACGTCCCGGACGCCGTCCATCTTCACGACGATGCTCTCGTCGGTCCGCAGACCCGTGTTCTCCTCGAACGTGAGCCGGGTGCACGCGGCCGCGGCGGCGAGGTTCCCGGTGTCCCCGGCGCCGACGGTGAACGCCTCGTTGAACATCACGGAGCCGCGCGGCTCGGTCGTGGTCCCGTCCTCGAGCGTGCAGGACGGCATGCGCACCAGGGAGTCGCGGGGGACCGAGACCAGGTCGACCCGGCTGCGGTCCGCGGACAGGTGCACGAGCACGGTGGTGTCGGACCGCATGCCGTCCGTCTCGCCCGCGAGGGCGGCGTTCTCGCCGTCGCGGGAGTCGGTGCCCATCACCAGGATGTTCAGCGCCCGCCCGGCGTACCCGTCGACGGGGTCGGCCTCGGGCTCGGGTGCGCGGTCGTCGCCGAGGAAGGCGTCCACGTCGGCCTTCTCGATGCCGCCGGTCACCTGCGCGTACATCGCGGCCGCACCGGACGTGCCGCCCAGTGCCAGCACCGCGGCCGTCAGGGCCGCGGTCCGGGCGACGCGGCGGCGCGCGCGCGGCGGTCGGGCGTGGCGCACCTGCCGGGTGACGGCGCGGCGGTGCCGGGTGATCGCAGAGGCCATCCTCCGAGGCTAGGGACCGGGGCGGTGCCGTCGCGCGGCGGCGGGGTGCAGCCTCCGGTCCGATCCTGTGCGCGTGCGGTGAAGGGTCCCGGGGTCAGCGCAGCAGCCGCGACATCCGCCGGTCGGCGAGCGGCGTCCCGCCGGTCTGGCAGGTCGGGCAGTACTGCAGCGACGAGTCCGCGAACGAGACCTCGTGCACGGTGTCCCCGCACGGCACGCCGTCCCAGCCGGGGCACGGCTCGCCGGTGCGGCCGTGCACCCGCATCCCGCGCCGCTTGGCGTCCTTGAGCTCCGCCGCCGGGCGGCCCGCGGCGGTCGCGACGGCCTCGCGCAGCACCCCGACGGTCGCGGCGTGCAGCCGGGCGACCTTGTCGGCGTCGAACGACCGGGTCAGCGCGAACGGGCTGGTGCGCGCGACCAGCAGGATCTCGTCGGAGTAGGCGTTGCCGATGCCCGCGATCGTGCCCTGGTCCCGCAGCAGCCCCTTGACCTGCTGGTTGCGGGCGGCCATCAGCTCGCCGAGCCGCTCGGGCGTGAACTCCGGGGACAGCGGCTCGACGCCCAGCGTCGCGACCGGCGGGACCTGCGCCGGGTCCGCGACCACGTGCACCGCCAGCCGCTTGCGGGTGCCGGCCTCGGTCAGGTCGAACCCGGACCCGTCGTCGAGCCGGACGCGCAGCGCGAGGGGCGACCGCCCGGGGCGCACGGGGTTCGTCGACAGCTCCTCGGACCAGCGGAGCCAGCCGGCCCGGGCGAGGTGGAACACCAGGTGCAGCGCGTCCCCGCCCGACGCGGGCCGCACGCCCAGGTCGAGCCACTTGCCGTGCCGGTCGGCGGAGACGACCTCGCCGCCGACCAGGTCGTCCGGGCCGGGTCGGAACGTCTTCAGCGCGCTGATCGCGCCGACCTCGACCCCGGTGACGGTGCGTCCCACCGTGCGACCGCGCAGGAACACGACCAGCGACTCGACCTCGGGCAGCTCGGGCATGCCCTCATGGTGGCGCAGACCCCGGCCGCGCGGCACCCCGGCGCGCGGCACCCCGGGGCCGGTGCGCGCACTAGGCTGCGGGGCATGCTGCTACGCCTGTCCACGCTGTTCGTCCGCACCCTGCGCGAGGACCCGGCCGACGCGGAGGTGGCCAGCCACCGGCTGCTCGTCCGCGCCGGGTACATCCGCCGCGCCGCCCCCGGCATCTACACCTGGCTCCCGCTGGGCCTGCGGGTGCTGGGCAAGGTCGAGCAGGTCGTGCGCGAGGAGATGGCCGCCGCGGGCGCCCAGGAGGTGCACTTCCCGGCGCTGCTGCCCCGCGAGCCGTACGAGGCCACGGGCCGCTGGACGGAGTACGGGCCGAACCTGTTCCGGCTGCAGGACCGTCGCGAGAACGACTACCTGCTCGCCCCCACGCACGAGGAGATGTTCACGCTCCTGGTCAAGGACCTGTACTCCTCGTACAAGGACCTGCCGCTGACGCTGTTCCAGGTGCAGACCAAGTACCGCGACGAGGCCCGCCCGCGCGCGGGGCTGATCCGCGGGCGCGAGTTCATCATGAAGGACGCGTACTCGTTCGACCTCGACGACGAGGGCCTGGAGGCGTCCTACCAGGCGCAGCGCGCCGCGTACCAGCGGATCTTCGAGCGCCTCGGCCTCGAGTACGTCATCGTCGCGGCCACGTCCGGCGCGATGGGCGGGTCGCGGTCCGAGGAGTTCCTCAACCCGACGGCGATCGGCGAGGACACCTTCGTGCGCTCGCCCGGCGGCTACGCGGCGAACGTCGAGGCCGTCACCACCGTCGTGCCCGACGCGCTGCCCTACGACGACGCCCCGGCGGCGCACGTCGAGGACACCCCCGACACCCCGACGATCGACGCGCTCGTCGCGGTCGCCAACGAGCGGTTCGCCCGCGCCGACCGGCCGTGGACCGGTGCCGACACGCTGAAGAACGTCGTGCTCGCGCTCGCGCACCCGACGGGGGAGCGCGAGCTCCTGGTCGTCGGGCTGCCCGGGGACCGCGAGGTCGACCTCAAGCGCCTGGAGGCCGCCGTGGCCCCCGCCGAGGTCGAGCCCGCCGTCGAGGCCGACTTCGCCGCCCACCCCGAGCTGGTCAAGGGCTACATCGGCCCCGGCGTGCTCGGGCCGAACGCGCAGGGCCTGGCCCTCGGCGAGGAGGGGCGCACCGCGGTGCGGTACCTGCTCGACCCGCGCGTCGTGGCCGGGACCCGGTGGATCACCGGCGCGGACCAGCACGGCAGGCACGTGTTCGACCTCGTGGCCGGCCGCGACTTCACCGCGGACGGCACCGTCGAGGCCGCCGAGGTGCGCG
The DNA here is from genome assembly GCF_056868065.1 of Cellulomonas sp. KU4C. Lineage (NCBI taxonomy): Bacteria > Bacillati > Actinomycetota > Actinomycetes > Micrococcales > Cellulomonadaceae > Cellulomonas > Cellulomonas sp. KU4C. Next base: position 2,453,162 of record NZ_CP200322.1, read on the forward strand.
CAGGCGACGAGGCACCCGACGGCTCCGGCCCGCTGGAGCTCGCGCGCGGCATCGAGATCGGCCACATCTTCCAGCTGGGCCGCAAGTACGCCCAGGCGCTCGGCCTGACGGTCCTCGACCAGAACGGCAAGGCCCGGGTCGTCACGATGGGCTCGTACGGCATCGGCGTGACCCGGGTGCTCGCGGCGCTCGCGGAGGCGAACAACGACGACAAGGGCCTCGCCTGGCCCGCCGGGGTCGCGCCGGCCCACGTGCACGTCGTCGCCACCGGCAAGGACGCGGCCGTGTTCGAGGCCGCCGAGTCGATCGCCCGCACGCTCGACTCCCGCGGCGTCGAGGTGCTCTACGACGACCGCCCGAAGGTCTCGCCCGGCGTGAAGTTCGCGGACGCGGAGCTGCTGGGCGTGCCGCTGGTCGTGGTCGTGGGCCGCGGGCTCGCGGACGGCGTCGTCGAGGTGCGCCCGCGCGTGGCGGTCGAGGGCGGGCCGCAGGCCGAGCAGGTGCCGGTCGCGGACGTCGCGGACCGCGTCGCCGAGCTGGTGGACGACCTGCTCGCCCGCTGAGCGACACGGGTCCGCGGCCGCCACCGGTCGCGGACCCGGGCTCGGGCGGGTGCCGCTCGGCGCCCTCGGGCCCCGGCGGGTGCTGCTCGGCGCCCTCGGGTCAGGGGACCGCGGGCAGGCCCGGCAGCGCGGCCGGTGCGGCGCCCCAGCCCAGGGCCGCCACCGCCGACGTCCGCAGACCGTCGACGACCGCGGTGCGGTCCGTCGTGCCGGCCGCGGACTCCAGCACCGCGTCGGCGTGCACCGCGGCCAGGTCGACCAGCAGCGCGGCGCAGGCCGCCCGGACGCCCTCGGGCGTCGTCAGGTCCCCCTCGACGGCGTAGCTCACCCGGCGGGGGTCGTCGGCGGTCCCGGCGACTCCGGCGGCCGCGGCCCAGGCGGACGCCGCGGCACGGTGCTGCGCGCCGGCGGTGCGGGCCCGGTCCCGGGCGTCGTCGGACAGCCGTGCGGCCGCGACCTCGAACCCCTGGCCCGCCTGGTCCTCCGCGAGCACGAGCGCGACGAGGGTCGCCCGGCCCAGGTCGGTCCCCGCGGCGTCGGGGTCGGGCCCGGGCGACGCGGTGGGCGAGGACGACGGCGACGGGCTCGCGGTGGCCGCGCCCGGGTCGGTGGCCGCGCCCGGGTCGGTGGCCGCGCCCGGGTCGGCGGCCGCGGCGGGGTCGGCGTCGACCGCCGGGGCCTCGACGCCGAGCGCCGCGGCGAGCAGGTCGACCAGCTGCGCGCGGGACGCGGCGACCGACGCCAGCAGCCGGGCCAGGCCGGGGTCGGTGGCCGTGCGCGCGTCGGTGCGGGCGGCGGATGCGGCCGCGCCCAGCAGGGCCAGCACCTCGGCGGGCGTCGCCGGCGTTGCCGTGGCCGTCGCGGTGGGGGTGGGGGTCGCGGCGGGCAGCCCGGAGTCGTAGACCCCGCCGAGCGCCGCCTCCTGCGTCGCCGCGGTGGTGCCGACGAGCGCCAGCAGCCCGGCGACGGGCTCCGCGGCGCCCTGCGCCGCGCCCGCGGCGGCGAGCCGCAGCTCCGTGGCGTCCGTCACGGCCGTCCGGCGCGCCTGCTCGACCGCGTCGGGCACCGGCTCGCCCGGGGGCGGCGTCTCCCACCGAACCCCGCAGCCGGTGAGCAGCAGGGCCGTCCCCGCGGCGAGCGCACCGGCGAGGGCGCGGGTGGCGAGCGGGTGGCGGTGGCGGTGGCGGGTCGTGGGCATCGGGGGCGATCCTCCCACGCCGGGGCCCGCGCACGGGCGCAGCGGCACCCCGCGGCGGCCGGGCGTCGCCGGAGTCAGTAGGCTGGTCGCAGCACGCGGTCACCGCCGCGCGCCGTTCCACGAGCAGGACCCGACAACCACACAGCGTCGACGTCCCCCGGGGCGGCGTGCGCCCGGCGACGGCCGCACCCACCGAGGACCGACACAGGAGGCCAACATGCCCGCGCCCACCAGCGCGCAGCGCATCCGGGAGACCATCGAGCCGGTGGTGACCGCCGCCGGCCTGTGGCTGGAGGACGTCGAGCTCGCGCGCGACGGCAGCAGCCACGTGGTGCGCGTCGTGGTCGACGCCCCGGAGGACGCAGAGGAGTCGGTGGACCTGGACGGCGTCGCCGAGGTGTCCCGGACGGTGTCCGACGCCCTCGACACCCTGGACGGGCTGCCGGACCGCTACACGCTCGAGGTGTCGAGCCGCGGTGCCACCGCGCCGCTGACCGCGCGCCGCCACTACACCCGCGCGCTCGGCCGCCTCGTCACGCTCACGCTGGCCGACGGCGGCACGCTGGCCGGCCGGCTGGTCGACGTGCAGGCCGCCGACGTGCAGGCGGACGCGGCCGGCGGCGACGCCGTGGTGGTCGTGCCGATCACGCCGGGGCTCAAGGGCCGCCCGGCGAAGACCGGCGACCCGGTGCGGGTGCCGCTCGCGCAGGTGCGCGACGGCCGCGTCGAGGTCGAGCTCGTGAAGGACAAGGACGACAAGAAGAAGCCGGGCGACGCCGCCGAGCGCGCCGGTGCCCCGGACGGGCCGCAGGGCCAGGAGGACTGACGTGGACATCGACATGCAGGCGCTGCGGCTCATCGAGCGCGAGCGCGAGATCAGCCTGGACGTGCTCGTCTCGGCCATCGAGCAGGCGCTCCTGTCCGCCTACCACCGGACGCCCGACGCGCACCCGGACGCCCGCGTCGAGCTGGACCGGCGCAGCGGGCACGTGACCGTGTGGGCGCGCGAGCGCACCGTGGTCCCGGCGCCGCCCGCGCCGGAGGGCGAGGACGCCGACGGCGGGACCGTGGCCGTCCCCCCGAGCACCACCACGACGGGCCCCGAGTTCGACCACACGCCCGCGGGCTTCGGCCGGATCGCGACCGCGACCGCGCGCCAGGTGATCGTGCAGCGCCTGCGCGACGCCGAGGACGACCAGGTGCTCGGCCAGTTCCGCGGCAAGGAGGGCGAGGTCCTCGGCGGCGTCATCCAGCAGGGGCGCGACCCGCGGGTCGTCCTGGTGGACGTCGGCGGGACCGAGGCGGTGCTGCCCGCGCACGAGCAGGTCCCGACCGAGAAGTACGTGCACGGCGAGCGCCTGCGCGCGCTGGTGCTGGACGTGTCGCGCGGCGCCAAGGGCCCCCAGATCACGCTGTCCCGCACCCACCCGAACCTCGTGCGCAAGCTGTTCGAGCTCGAGGTCCCCGAGATCGCCGACGGCCACGTGGAGATCACGGCGCTGGCCCGCGAGGCCGGGCACCGCTCCAAGATGGCCGTCCGCTCGCACGTCCAGGGCCTGGGCGCCAAGGGCGCGTGCATCGGCCCGCTCGGCGCCCGCGTGCGGGCCGTGATGGCGGAGCTGCACGGCGAGAAGATCGACATCGTCGACCACTCCGACGACCCGGCCGAGATGGTCGCGCACGCGCTGTCGCCGGCCCGTGTGCTGTCCGTCACGGTGGTCGACGCCGCCGCCCGTGCCGCCCGCGTGGTCGTGCCGGACTACCAGCTGTCGCTCGCGATCGGCAAGGAGGGGCAGAACGCCCGCCTCGCCGCGAAGCTCACCGGGTGGCGGATCGACATCCGCTCCGACGCGCAGGACGCGCCGGAGGACGCCGAGCAGGCCGCTCAGGACGGCGACGAGCGGGGTCCCGGTCGAGACCGGTGACCTCGCGCGCTAGACTGACGGAGGCTGGGCCGGACGCCCGGCTCTCCTCGCCGAGCAGGCGCCACCCCCGGACCCACGCAGCGGACACCGCCGCGGAGGTCGTCGTGGGTCCGGTGCGCACGTGCGTGGGGTGCCGAGCGACCGGTCCGAGGTCGGTCCTGCTGCGTGTGGTGGCGGCGACGACGGACGCGGGAGAACCCGCGGTCGTGGTCGACGTGCGCCGGGCGCTGCCGGGCCGGGGTGCGTGGCTGCACCCTGATCCTCACTGCCTCGAGCTCGCCGAGCGCCGTCGTGCGTTCCCGCGGGCCCTGCGTCTCGCAGGGCCGCTGGACACGTCCGCGGTGCGGGAGCACCTCGGGGCGCAGTGAGGGGAGACCGTCACCCGGCGACAGGGCCGGGTGGCATGTGCACATTCGACGAGGGAGCGGGACGAGAGCCGATGGCTGCCCGATGAGCACGCACCGATGAGTACCCAGCGATGAGTACCCAGCACTAATGACGGTCCGACCCTGTCTGGGCGGACCAAGACAGGGAGAGATGTGGCCAAGGTCCGCGTCTACGAGCTCGCCAAGGAGCTCGGAGTCGACAGCAAGACCCTCATGACCAAGCTGAACGATCTCGGAGAGTTCGTCCGCTCGGCATCCTCGACGATCGAACCGCCGGTGGTCCGCGAGCTGCGGGACACCTACCCGGCGGCCGGCGGGTCCAAGCCCGCCGCACGTCCGGCAGCGCCCAAGCCGGCTGCCGCGGCCCCCGCCGCGCCGGCTGCCCCGGCCCAGGCAGCTCCGGCTGCCCCGGCGCAGGCCGCTCCGGCGCCCGCCGCTCCGGCGGCGACCCCGGCCCCGGCCGCTCCGGCACCCGCCGCGCGTCCGGCCGCCCCGGCACCGGCCGCCCAGGCGACCCCGGCTCCGGCGGCCCCCGCGGCCCGTCCGGCACCGGCCCGCCCGGCCGCTCCGGCGCCGGCCGCGCCCGCCCGTCCCGCCGCCCGCTCGGGCGAGGGTCAGGGCGCGCGTCCCGGTGGCGCACCCCGTCCGGGCGCACCCCGCCCGGGCAACAACCCGTTCGCGCCGTCCCAGGGCATGCCCCGCTCCGGCGGTCCGCGTCCCGGTGGCCCGCGTCCGGGCAACAACCCGTTCGCACCCTCGCAGGGCATGCCCCGCCCGGGTGAGCGCCGGTCCTCCGAGGCGCCCGCCGCCTCGGCCGGCGCCGGTGCCCCGACCGGTGCGGGCGACCGTCCCGGCGGTCCCCGTCCCGCGGCGCCCCGTCCTGGCGGTCCCCGTCCGAACCCCGGCATGATGCCGGGTCGCAGCGCGAGCGGCGTCGGCCGCCCGGGCGAGCGTCCCGCGCGCCCCGGTGGCGGCGGTGGTCGTCCCGGCGGTGGCGGTGGCTACGGCGGCGGTGGCGCCGGTCGTCCCGGTGGTGGCGGCGGGTTCGCCGGTCGCCCCGGTGGCGGCGGTCGTCCCGGTGCCGGTGGTCGTGGCTCGACGCAGGGCGCGTTCGGTCGCGCCGGTGGCCGCCCCGTCCGCGGGCGGAAGTCGAAGCGCGCGAAGCGCCAGGAGTTCGAGCAGATGCAGGCGCCGTCGCTCGGCGGCGTGCAGGTCCCGCGCGGCAACGGCACGACCGTCGTCCGCCTGCGGCACGGCTCGTCCCTGAACGACTTCGCCGACAAGATCGACGCGAACCCCGCCTCGCTCGTCACGGTGCTGTTCCACCTCGGTGAGATGGCGACCGCGACGCAGTCGCTGGACGAGGACACCTTCGGCACCCTGGCCACCGAGCTGGGCTACGTCGTCGAGATGGTCTCGGCCGAGGAGGAGGACCGCGAGCTGCTCGGGGCCTTCGACATCGACCTGGACGCCGAGCTCGAGGCGGAGGGCGACGAGGACCTGTTCCCGCGTCCGCCGGTCGTCACGGTCATGGGTCACGTCGACCACGGAAAGACCAAGCTCCTCGACGCCATCCGGTCCACGGACGTCGTCGCGGGCGAGGCCGGCGGCATCACGCAGCACATCGGCGCCTACCAGGTCCGGACCGAGCACGAGGGCCAGGACCGGGCCATCACGTTCATCGACACCCCGGGTCACGAGGCGTTCACCGCCATGCGTGCCCGTGGTGCGCAGGTGACGGACATCGCGATCCTCGTGGTCGCGGCGGACGACGGCGTGATGCCCCAGACGATCGAGGCGCTCAACCACGCCCAGGCGGCCGGCGTGCCGATCGTGGTCGCGGTCAACAAGGTGGACAAGGAGGGGTCGAACCCCGCCAAGATCCGCCAGCAGCTCACCGAGTACAACCTGGTGGCCGAGGAGTACGGCGGCGACACGATGTTCGTCGACGTCTCCGCCAAGCAGCGGATGGGCATCGACCAGCTGCTCGAGGCCGTCCTGCTGACGGCGGACGCGGCGCTCGACCTGCGGGCGAACCCCGACAAGGACGCGCGCGGCGTGGCCATCGAGGCGAACCTCGACAAGGGCCGCGGCGCCGTCGCGACCGTCCTGGTCCAGTCCGGCACGCTGCGCGTCGGCGACGCGATCGTCGCGGGCACGGCCCACGGCCGCGTCCGGGCGATGTTCGACGAGCACGGCGAGAACGTCACCGAGGCGGGTCCGGCCCGTCCGGTGCTGGTCCTCGGCCTGGCGTCGGTGCCGAGCGCCGGCGACACCTTCCTGGTGGCACCCGACGAGCGCACCGCCCGTCAGATCGCCGAGAAGCGCGAGGCCGCCGAGCGCGCCGCCCTCCTGGCCAAGCGCCGCAAGCGCGTCAGCCTCGAGGACTTCACGCTCGCGCTGCAGCAGGGCAAGGTCGAGACCCTCAACCTGGTCCTCAAGGGCGACGTGTCCGGTGCCGTCGAGGCGCTGGAGGACGCGCTGCTCAAGATCGACGTGGGCGACGAGGTCGAGCTGCGCGTCATCCACCGCGGTGTCGGTGCGATCACGCAGAACGACGTCAACCTCGCCACCGTCGACTCGGCGATCATCATCGGCTTCAACGTCAAGTACGCGGAGCGGGTCGAGGACCTGGCCGAGCGCGAGGGCGTGGACGTCCGGTTCTACTCGGTCATCTACCAGGCGATCGACGACGTCGAGGCGGCCCTCAAGGGCATGCTCAAGCCGGAGTACGAGGAGGTGCAGCTCGGTTCCGCCGAGGTGCGCGAGGTGTTCCGCTCCTCCAAGTTCGGCAACATCGCCGGCTCGATCGTCCGGTCCGGGGAGATCCGCCGCAACACCAAGGCGCGGGTGCTCCGCAAGGGCGTCGTCATCGGCGACAACCTCACCATCGAGTCGCTCAAGCGGTTCAAGGACGACGCCACCGAGGTCCGCGAGGGCTTCGAGTGCGGTATCGGCCTCGGCTCGTACAACGACGTCTCCGAGGGCGACGTCATCGAGACCTGGGAGATGCGCGAGAAGCCTCGCGCCTGATCCCTCGTCCTACCTGCGGGTCTGCCCCCACGCCTCGTGCGTGGGGGCGGGCCCGCGGCCGTCTGCCCGCCACCTGCGCGGGCGCAGGAAGGAGCAGTCATGGTGGACCACCCGAGGGCGCGCAAGCTGGCGGACCGCATCCAGCAGATCGTCGCGCAGATGATCGACACCCGGGTCAAGGACCCCCGTCTGGGCTTCGTCACCGTGACGGAGGTCCGGGTCACCGGCGACCTGCAGCACGCGAGCGTGTTCTACACGGTGCTCGGCGACGAGGAGGCCCGCCAGGGCTCCGCCGCCGCGCTGGAGAGCGCCAAGGGCCTGATCCGGTCCGAGGTCGGCAAGCAGACCGGCGTGCGGCTCACCCCGACGCTGGAGTTCCACCTCGACGCGGTGCCGGAGACGGCGGCGCACCTGGACGCGGCGCTGCTCGAGGCCGCGCGTCGGGACCGCGAGGTCGCCGCACTCGCCGCGGGCGCGCAGCACGCGGGGAGGCGGACCCGTACCGCAAGCCCGCGGAGGACGAGGACGACGAGGCCGAGCAGGCCTGACGCCCCGCGCGACGAGGCCCGGACCCCACGTGGGGGTCCGGGCCTCGTCGCGTCGGCGCCCTGCGGTCAGCGCGGGACGGCGCCGCCCGGCAGGACCTGGCCGGCGCCGCCCGGCAGGACCTGGCCGGCGCTGCCCGGCAGCTCCCGGCCCGTGTCGCGGGGCATCGCGAGCGACGCGACGGCGGCCGCGGCGATGACGGCCGCCCCGACCAGCACGGCGGGCCGCAGGCCCTGGGCGAACGCGTCGGGGGTGATCGCCCCGTCGGCGGCCTGGAACACGGCGGTGAGGACGGCGACGCCGAGCGCGACCCCGACCTCGCGCAGGGTGGAGTTGGTCGACGACGCGGTGCCGTGGTCGTCGGGCGCCATGTCCGCGAGCACGGCCGTCGCCGACGGGGCGAACGTCAGGCCCATCCCGATCCCGGCGAGCAGCAGCCCCGGCACCAGCGGGGCGTAGCCGGCCGTGCCGGTCGCCACCAGCGCGAGCCAGGCGAGTCCCGCGGCCTGGAGCACCAGCCCGGCGGTCAGCAGGGGCCGGACGCCGACCCGCGGGGCGAGCATCCCGGCGAGCGGGGCGAACACCATCGGCGCGGCGGTCCACGGCAGGGTGCGCAGGCCGGCCTGGAACGGCGAGTGGCCCTGCACGACCTGGAGGTACTGCGCCAGCAGGAACACGGCGCCGAACACCCCGAGCGAGAACGCCAGACCGGTGACGTTCGCGACCGCGAAGCTTCCGGGACCGGAACAGCCGCAGCGGCACGAGCGGGTGCGGCGTGCGGGCCTGGTGGCGGACGAAGAGCACCAGCGCGACCAGGCCGACGACGACCGGGCCGAGGACGCCGGTCGAGGTCCAGCCGTCGTCGTTCCCGTGCACGACGCCCCAGACGACGCCGAGCACGCCCGTCGCGGCCAGCAGCAGACCGAGCACGTCGAGCCGCTGGGCGCGGCCGCGCTGCTCGGGCAGGGCGCGGAGCACCAGCGGGACGGCCACGAGTGCCACGGGCACGTTGATCCAGAACATCGCCTGCCAGGAGATGCCCTCGACGACGGCGCCGCCGACCACGGGCCCGAGCGCGACGCCGAGACCGGAGACGCCGCCCCAGACGCCGATGGCCATCGCGCGGCGGGCGGGCGGGACGGCGGCGGCGAGCAGGGTGAGCGACAGCGGCATGATCGCCGCGGCGCCGACGCCCTGGACCGCGCGGGCCAGCACGAGGGCGCCGGGGGAGTCGGCCAGCGCGGCGCCGACCGAGGCGAGGGCGAACACCGCGATGCCGCCGAGGAACGTGCGGCGCCGGCCCCACCGGTCGCCGAGCGTGGCCGCGGCGATCATCAGCGTGGCGAACGCGAGCGTGTAGGCGTTGACGACCCACTGGAGGTCGGTGAGCGAGGCGGCGAGCTCGGACTGCAGCACCGGCAGGGCGCTGGTGACGACCAGGTTGTCGAGCGTCGCCATGAACATCGGCAGCGACGCGGCGACCAGCGCCAGCGCGACGGGGACGGGTCGGCGGAGCGGCGCGGGGCCGGGGGTGCGCCCCGGGGCGGGCAGGACGGTCGGCGCGGACATGGCAGCTCCTGTATGCATCGGATGATTACAAGGAGGACCGTAGGCATCGGCTGATAACCTGTCAACCATGAGCAGCGCCACCACCGCCCGCGCGCCCCGGATGTCCGGGGAGCAGCGCCGCGAGCAGATCCTGGCCGCCGCCCTGGCGGTGTTCGCCGCCGGCGGGTACGACGGGACGACGACCGACCAGGTCGCCCGGGCCGCGGGGGTGTCCCAGCCCTACGTCGTGCGGCTGTTCGGCTCCAAGCAGCAGCTGTTCCTCGAGCTGTACCGCTCCGTGACCGACCGGGTCCTCGAGGCGGTCGCCGCGGTCGAGCCCGGCCCGGACGCCGCCGCGCGCGTCGGGCGGGCCTACATCGAGCTCATGGCCGACCGGGACCTGCTGCGCGTCCTCATGCACGGGTTCATCGCCGGGGACGACGAGATCGGCACCCTGGCGCGCCGCACGCTCGGCGAGGTGTTCCGGATGTTCCGGGTGCAGGTCGCCGACGAGGTCGTGCAGGACCCGGCCGAGGGGGAGGTCGCGCAGGAGGCCGACGAGGCCGCGCGCCGGTTCGTCGCCGACGGCATGCTCATCAACGTCCTGCTCGCCGTCGACGCGTTCGGGCACCAGGGGGACGACCCGGGCCTGGACGCGCTGCTGCTGTGCCTGGGCGAGGAGACCATCGCGGCGGGGGTGTCCCGGTGAGCGCCGCGGAGCGCCCTGCGGCCGCCGACGGTCCTGCCCGCGGCGACCGCCCTGCCCGCGGCGACCGCCCCGCCCGCCCGCGCCGCCCGACCGCGCCCGACGGCCTGCTGGTCGTCGACAAGCCGCAGGGCTGGACCAGCCACGACGTGGTCGCCAAGGCGCGCGGCCTCGCCGGCACCCGCAAGGTCGGGCACGCCGGCACCCTCGACCCGATGGCCACCGGCGTGCTCGTGCTCGGCGTCGGCCGCGCGACCCGGCTGCTGACCTACGTGGTCGGCGCGGACAAGGAGTACACCGCGACCATCCGGCTCGGTGTCGCGACGACCACGGACGACGCCGAGGGCGAGGAGACCACCCGCGCCGACGCGTCGGGCGTCACCGCGGCGGCCCTCGCGACGGGCGTGGCCGCGCTCACCGGGCCGATCAGCCAGGTCCCGAGCGCCGTCAGCGCGATCAAGGTCGACGGGCAGCGCGCGTACGCCCGGGTCCGGGCGGGGGAGGACGTCGAGCTCGCGGCGCGGCCGGTCACGATCGGCCGGTTCGAGGTGCACGAGGTCCGACCGGGCACGCTCGAGGACGGCACGGTGGTCCAGGACGTCGACGTGACGGTGGTCTGCTCGTCCGGCACCTACATCCGGGCGCTGGCCCGGGACCTCGGCCGCGACCTCGGTGTCGGCGGGCACCTGACCGCGCTGCGGCGCACCCGGGTCGGCGGGTACGGGATCGACGGGGCGCGGGACCTCGACGCGCTGGACGCGTGGCCGGCGGACGTGCCGCTGGACACGCTGCCGCTCGCCGACGCCGCGCGCGCGACGTTCCCGGTGCGCGAGCTGCACCGCGGACGAGGCGCGCGCCCTGTCGTTCGGGCAGCGGATCCCCGCGGGCGGCACCGGGCCCGTCGTCGTGGCGGCGCTGTCGCCCGCCGGCGAGCTGGTGGCCCTGCTCGAGGACCGCGGGCCGCACGCCCGGCCGGTGCTGGTGTTCGCCGCGGCCTGAGCGCCCGCCCGCCCCGGCCGGCGTGGCAGCGACCACCCCCGCAGGCGTGGGAGGCTGGTCCCCGCGCCGGACCGCCCGGCGTGCAGGGCGCCGCGACGGCGCCGGGCGACGGGAGTGCGTGTGCATCGCTGGACGGACCTGGCGCAGGTCCCCGCGGACTTCGGGCCGTCGGTGGTGACGGTCGGCAACTTCGACGGGGTGCACCGCGGGCACGTGGGCGTGCTCACCCGCATGGTCGCCGACGCGCGCGCGGCGGGTGCCCGGTCGGTCGCGGTGACGTTCACCCCGCACCCGCAGCAGGTGCACCGGCCCGACGAGGCCCCGCCGCTGCTCACCGGCGACACCGACCGCCTCGAGCTGCTCGAGGGCACCGGCCTCGACGCCGTGCTGCTGCTCACCTACACGCTGGAGTTCGCGCAGCAGACCCCCGAGGAGTTCGTCCGCCGGTACCTGGTCGACGGGCTGCGCGCCCGCACCGTGGTCGTCGGCCGTGACGTGCGGTTCGGCCGGGGCAACGCGGGCGACCTGTCGACGATGGTCGCGCTGGGCGAGCGGTTCGGGTTCGCGGTCGAGGTGATCGAGGACGTCGCGCCCGACGGGGACGAGGACGTCGCCGGGCTGGACGACCCGCTGCGCCGCCGCTGGTCCTCCACGTGGGTGCGCGAGCTGCTGGCGGCCGGTGACGTGCGGCAGGCCGCGCGCGTGCTCGGTCGCCCGCACCGGGTGCGCGGGACGGTCGTGCACGGCGACGCGCGCGGGCGCGAGCTCGGGTACCCGACGGCGAACCTCGGGCCGGACGCGACCGGCATGGTCCCCGCGGACGGCGTGTACGCGGGGTGGCTGCGCCGGCCGTCGCTGCCGGCGGGCGACCCGGACGCCGTGCTGCCCGCTGCGGTGTCGATCGGCACCAACCCGACCTTCGACGGGCTGCAGCGCCGGGTCGAGGCGTACGTGCTCGACCGGACCGACCTGCACCTGTACGGCGAGGAGGTCGTGCTGGACCTGGTCGAGCGCCTGCGGCCGACGCTGCGGTTCGACTCGGTGGACGCGCTCGTCGAGCGGATGCACGAGGACGTCGAGGCCGTCCGGCAGGTGCTGCGGCCCGTCGCCGGCTGAGACCCCGTGGTCGGCTGATACGATCGGACAGCCGTCAGAACGGCCGCGGACCGAGAGCGCCCGGGTGGACCTGCCCCGGAGCACCGCGCAACAAGACACATCAGGAGAGTCGTGCCCCTCGACAGCGCCACCAAGAAGTCCATCATGGCCGAGTACGCCACCCACGAGGGTGACACCGGCTCGCCGGAGGTCCAGATCGCGATGCTGACGCAGCGAATCAACGACCTGAACGAGCACCTCAAGACGCACAAGCACGACCACCACAGCCGCCGTGGCCTGCTGCTGCTGGTCGGCCAGCGTCGTCGCCTGCAGGGCTACCTGCAGAAGGTCGACATCGAGCGCTACCGCAGCCTGATCCAGCGGCTCGGCCTGCGTCGTTGACCGCCTGACCGGCCCGGACCCCGCACGGGGTCCGGGCTGGTCCTGCGTCGGGCCCCCGGGCCGCGACGCGCGCACCACCTGAGCAGCACCCGCACCACCCGCAGCACCAGCACCACCTCAGTCCGCGCCGGTCGACGCGCTCGGTCCTCGGTAGTGGCACCCGGAGCCTGATCGCTCCGGGTACCTCGATCGAAGACCGCCGTGACCGGTCCGGCGCCTTCGACACAAAGGAGGGCACCCGTGGAGGGTCCCGAGATCCAGTTCGCCGAGGCCGTGATCGACAACGGTCGCTTCGGCACCCGCACCGTCCGCTTCGAGACCGGCCGCCTCGCCAAGCAGGCCGCCGGCTCCGCGATGGCCTACCTCGACGGCGAGACGGCCCTGCTGTCCGCCACGACGGCCGGCAAGCACCCCAAGGACCAGTTCGACTTCTTCCCGCTCACGGTGGACGTCGAGGAGCGGCAGTACGCCGCCGGCAAGATCCCCGGCTCGTTCTTCCGTCGCGAGGGTCGCCCCTCGACGGACGCGATCCTGGCCTGCCGCCTGATCGACCGCCCGCTGCGCCCCCTGTTCGTCAAGGGCCTGCGCAACGAGGTCCAGGTCGTCATCACCGTCCTGGCGATCCACCCGGACGACGCCTACGACGTGCTCGCGATCAACGCCGCGTCCATCAGCACCCAGATCTCCGGCCTGCCGTTCTCCGGCCCGGTCGGTGCCGTGCGCATCGCGCTGATCGACGGCCAGTGGGTCGCGTTCCCGCGCTACACCGAGCGCGAGCGCGCCACGTTCGAGATCGTCGTCGCCGGTCGCGTCGTCGGTGACGACGTCGCCATCGCGATGATCGAGGCCGAGGCGCCCGAGAAGTCCTGGAACCTCATCAAGGACGAGGGCGGCGTCGCCCCCACCGAGGCCGTCGTGGCCGAGGGCCTCGAGGCCTCCAAGCCGTTCATCAAGGCCCTGGTCGAGGCGCAGCAGCAAGCTCGCCGCGCAGGCCGCCAAGGAGACCCGCGACTTCCCGACGTTCCCGGACTACCAGCCGGACGCGTACGAGGCCGTCGAGGGTGCCGCGCAGGCCAAGATCAACGAGGCCATGCAGATCGCGGACAAGCAGACCCGCGAGGGCCGCCTGGACGAGGTCAAGGTCGAGGTGCTCGCCGAGCTCGGCGCGTCGTTCGAGGGCCGCGAGAAGGAGCTTCTCCGCCGCGGTGCGCGCCGTGACCAAGAAGGTCATCCGCCAGCGCATCCTCACGGACGGCTTCCGCATCGACGGCCGCGGGCTGCGGGACATCCGCACCCTGTCCGCCGAGGTCGAGGTCCTGCCCCGCGTGCACGGCTCGGCGCTGTTCGAGCGCGGCGAGACCCAGATCATGGGTGTCACCACGCTGAACATGCTCCGCATGGAGCAGCAGATCGACTCGCTCTCCCCGGAGACGCGCAAGCGCTACATGCACAACTACAACTTCCCGCCCTACTCGACCGGTGAGACCGGCCGCGTGGGCTCGCCGAAGCGGCGCGAGATCGGGCACGGCGCGCTCGCCGAGCGCGCGATCATGCCGGTGCTGCCGAGCCGCGAGGAGTTCCCCTACGCGATCCGGCAGGTCTCCGAGGCCCTGGGCTCCAACGGCTCGACCTCGATGGGCTCCGTCTGCGCCGCGACGCTGTCGCTGCTGAACGCCGGTGTGCCGCTGCGCGCCCCGGTCGCCGGCATCGCGATGGGCCTCGTGTCCGACACGGTCGACGGTGAGACCCGCTACGCGGCGCTGACCGACATCCTCGGCGCCGAGGACGCGTTCGGCGACATGGACTTCAAGGTCGCCGGCACCCGCGAGTTCGTCACGGCCATCCAGCTCGACACCAAGCTCGACGGCATCCCCGCCTCCGTGCTGGCCGACGCGCTGACCCAGGCCAAGGAGGCGCGCCTCGCGATCCTCGACGTGCTGAACGAGGCCATCGACGTCCCCGACGAGATGTCCCCGAACGCCCCGCGCGTCATCACGGTGAAGGTCCCCGTCGACAAGATCGGCGAGGTCATCGGCCCGAAGGGCAAGATGATCAACCAGATCCAGGAGGAGACCGGCGCCGACATCTCCATCGAGGACGACGGCACGGTCTACATCGGCGCGACCGACGGTCCGTCGGCCGAGGCCGCGCGGGCCGCGATCAACGCGATCGCGAACCCGCACATGCCGGAGATCGGCGAGCGCTTCGTCGGCACGGTCGTCAAGACGACCACCTTCGGCGCCTTCGTCTCGCTCTCCCCGGGCAAGGACGGCCTGCTGCACATCTCGCAGATCCGTCGCCTGGTCGGTGGCAAGCGCGTCGACAAGGTCGAGGACGTCCTCGGCGTGGGCCAGAAGGTCCAGGTCGAGATCGGCGAGATCGACCCGCGCGGCAAGCTCTCGCTGCACGCCGTCGTCGAGGACGCGGCGGGCGAGGAGTCCGCGGACGCCTCCACCGAGCCGACCGACGCCTGACGTGCCGCTGGACCTCCCCCTCGTCGCGCCCGGCTCGCCGGGTGCCGACGTGACCGCCGGGCAGGCGGGTGACGGATCCGTCCGTCGCTCCGTCCTGCCCGGCGGGGTCCGCCTGCTCACCGAGCACGTCCCCGGCGTGCGCTCCGCGACCGTCGGGGCGTGGGTCGGGGTCGGGTCCCGGGACGAGAGCGACGGCCACCACGGCTCGACGCACTTCCTCGAGCACCTGCTGTTCAAGGGGACCACGCGGCGCACGGCGATGGACATCGCCGAGGCGTTCGACGAGGTCGGCGGCGAGGCGAACGCGGCCACGGGCAAGGAGCACACCTGCTACTACGCCCGGGTGCTCGACGAGGACCTGCCGATGGCGGTCGACGTCATCACCGACATGGTCACCTCGGCGCGGCTGGACACCGACGAGCTCGAGACCGAGCGCGGGGTCATCCTCGAAGAGCTCGCGATGAACGACGACGACCCGAGCGACGTCGTGCACGAGCGGTTCGCCACGGTCGTGCTGGGCGAGCACCCGCTCGGCCGGCCGATCGGCGGCACCCCGGACACGATCCGCGCCGTCCCGCGCGACGCCGTCTGGGAGCACTACCGCCAGCACTACCGGCCCGCGACGCTCGTCGTCACGGCCGCCGGGAACGTCGACCACGACGTGCTGGCCGACCAGGTCGTGCGCGCGCTCGGCGACGGCGGCTGGTCCCTGACCGACGGCGGCGCCCCCGCGGCCCGCCGCGGCCCCGGCGACGTCGTCGCGGTCACCGAGACCGCCGCCGAGCTGTCGGTCCGGCGGCCCACGGAGCAGGCCAACGTCATCGTCGGCGGCACCGGGCTCACCGCGACCGACCCGCGGCGGTTCACGCTGTCCGTGCTGAACGCGGTGCTGGGCGGCGGCATGTCGTCGCGGCTGTTCCAGGAGATCCGCGAGAAGCGGGGCCTGGCCTACTCGACGTACTCGTTCTCGTCCGGCCACGCCGACACGGGGGTGTTCGGCCTGTACGCGGGCTGCGCGCCGGCCAAGGTCGACGAGGTCACCGCGTTGATGGTCGTCGAGCTCGAGCGGCTCGCCGAGGGCGGCATCACGGAGGCCGAGCTGCGCCGGTCGATCGGGCAGCTGTCCGGCGGGCTGGTGCTCGGCCTCGAGGACTCGGGCTCCCGGATGAGCCGGCTCGGCAAGTCCGAGCTGGTGCACGGCGAGCTCGCTGTCCACCCAGGAGTCGCTGGACCGCGTCCGCGCGGTCACCGCGCGCGAGGTGGCGGAGCTCGCGGCCGAGCTCGCCGGTCGACCGCGGTCGGTCGTCCGCGTCGGCCCGTTCGGCGACTGAGCGGCACGCACCAGCAGCCGCACCTCCCAGGAGCCGGGTCCCGTACGGGACCCGGCTCCTCGGCTTCCCGGCGTCGCGCTCTTTGGCTACCAGTGGTAAGTTACCAACGGTAAGCAGGAGTCGACCGAGGAGCCCCTGATGGACGACGCACCCGCCGGCCCGCGCCGGCGCCTGACGAAGCCGGAGCGCCATGCGCAGCTCGTGGCCGTCGCGCGGGACCTGATCCGCGACGTCGGGACCGACGAGCTCACGCTCGGCCGGCTCGCCGAGCGCGCGGGCGTCACCAAGCCGCTGGTCTACGACCACTTCGGCGACCGCTCCGGTCTCCTCGCCGAGCTCTACCGGGAGTTCGAGGAGCGGCAGCGGGCGACGCTCGCGGTCGCGCTCGACGGCGCGGAGCCCCGGCTGACGACGGTCGCGGAGCTCGTCGCGGGCGCATACGTCGACTGCTGCCTCGCCGAGGGCCGGGAGCTCGCCGACGTCGTGGCCGCCCTCGCGGGATCGCCGACGCTCACCGCGCTGCGGCACGAGGCCGAGGACGCGTACCTGGTGATGTGCCGGGACGCGCTCGAGCCGCTGGCCGGCCCGGTCGACGCCGCCGGCCTGCACGCGCTCACCGGTGCGGGGGACGCGCTCGCCCGCGCGGCGCTCGCCGGCCGGATCACGCCCGGGCGGGCGCGCGCGGCGCTCGCGCGGGTCGTCGTCGCCGTCGCGACCGAGGAGCCCGCGCCGACCGACCCCACCGACCCGACGGAGGCCACCGCATGACGATCGCGCACCCCACCCGCCCCGGCAGCGCCCTGTGGGTCTCGGCCCACGCGCGCCGCGGCTCGTTCAACGAGCGGCTGTTCCAGGAGGGCGTCGACGCGCTCTCGTCCCGCTACGACGTGGCGACGACCGACCTGTACGCGCAGGGCTTCGACCCGGTGCTGGACGACCGCGACCTCGGCGACCTCGCGGCCCGGCCGGGCAACATCGCCCAGCTGGCGGGCGAGTCCTACGCGGCGGGTCAGCTGCCCGCGGACGTGCGCGCGGAGCAGGCCAAGCTCGCGGCGGCGGAGCTGCTCGTGCTGCAGTTCCCGCTGTGGTGGTACGGGCCGCCCGCGATCCTCAAGGGCTGGTTCGACCGCGTGCTCACCGCGGGGTTCGCGTACGGCGACCAGGACCCCGACCTCGGGGTGCCCCGGCGCTACGGCGACGGCGGCCTGCTCGGGCGGCGCGCGCTCGTCGTGGTGACCGCCGGGGAGGACGCCGCCTCGATCGGCCCGCGCGGCATCAGCGGCGACCTCGAGTCGCTGCTGTTCCCCGTCACGCACGGCGTGCTCTGGTACGTGGGGATCGACGTGCTCGACCTGCACGTCGTGCACGACGCCGACGCGCTCGGGGCCGACGGGGTGCAGCGCGAGGTCGCGCGCCTGCGGGAACGGCTGCGCACGCTGGACGCCGAGCCGGTCCGGCGGTTCCGCCGGCTGCGGGACGGCGACTACCGGGGGACCCGGGCCCTGCGCGCGGACCTCCTGCCGGGGCGCACCGACCTCGGCATCCACGAGGTCGACGAGCGCCCGGGCGCCTGACGGGCCGGTCACGGGGCCCAGGTCCGTGCCCCGGGCCCCGGGCCTCAGGTCCCGTTCCACCGGGGCGGTGCCGGGGCGATCATGGGGCATGGCCGCCGTCGAGCTCGTCCGCACCGCCGTCCCCGTCGCCCCGACGCGTGCCGGGCACGACCTCGCCCCGACGCGTGCAGGGCACGACCTCGTCGAGGCGCTCTGGGTCGCCCGGGCGCCGCACGGCGCGCCCCCGCGCGTCGCCCTGCCCGACGGGCGACCTGCCGCGGTGGTCCGGCTCGGCGGCGCGGTCCGGTGGGTCGACCCGTTCAGCGGCGAGCACGAGGTCGTCACCAGCGTGCTGCGCGGACCGCGGTCGGCGCCGCAGCTGCTGCTGGCCCACGACGCCGACGCCCCGGCGTGGGAGGTGGGCGCGCGGCTCGCGCCCTGGGCGCTGTCCGCGCTGCACCCGGACGGGTTCCTGGTGGACGACCACCGTCCGCTCGGGGCGGCGCTCGGGCTCGGCGAGGGCGTGCTCGAGGCCCGCCTGCGCGCGTGCTGGGCGCCGGCCGACGGGGGCGACGAGCCGGACGCCGCCGGTCGCGCCGCCGGTCGGGCGGGTGCCGAGCGGGCCGCTGCCGTCGCTGCGGCGCGGGTGCTCGAGGACGCTCTGCACGCCGCCGTGCGCCGACCGGTGCCGCCGGCGCACCACGCCGACCTCGCCCGGGTCGTGCGGGTCGCGGACGCCGAGCGCGGGCTCCTGCGGCAGATCGACCTCGCCCGGTCGGTCGAGCGGTCGCTCGCGTCGCTGCACGCCCTGTTCGCGGCGTACGTCGGCGTGACGCCGAGCGCGTACCTGTCGGCGGTGCGGATGTCCTGCGCGGTGCGCGAGCTCGGGGTCGACGACCGCGGCGACGCCGCCCGGGTGGTCGCGGTGCTGCGGTCCTACGTGGACGCGGGGTACGCGCCCCGGGAGGTCGAGCGGTTCACGGGGCTGAGCGCGCTGGACCTGCGCCGGTCCGTGCGCGGCATGGAGGTGCTGCTCGCGACCGTCTAGGGTCGCACCCGTGAGCGATGTGACACCGGTGGCCGTGCTGGGCGCGGCAGGACGGATGGGACGGGCCGTCGTCGAGGCCGTCGAGGCGGCGCCCGACCTGGAGCTGGTCGCCGCGCTGGAGCGCGGGGACGACGTCGCGGCGGTCGCCGCGACCGGGGCCCGGGTCGCCGTGGACTTCACCGTCCCGGACGTCACCGAGGCGAACGTGCGGTCGCTGGTCGCGCAGGGCGTGCACGTGGTGGTCGGCACCACCGGCTGGACGCCCGAGCGGCTCGGCCGGGTCGAGGCCGAGCTCGCCGCGCACCCGGGCGTCGGCGTGCTGGTCGCCCCGAACTTCGCGCTGGGCGCGGTGCTGGCGATGGCGTTCGCGGCCCGCGCGGCCCGGTGGTTCGAGTCGGTCGAGGTCGTCGAGCTGCACCACCCGGACAAGGTCGACGCGCCGTCGGGCACGGCCCGGCACACCGCGCAGGCGGTCGCCCGGGCCCGCCGCGAGGCCGGTCTCGGCCCGGTGCCGGACGCCACGACCAGCGCGCTCGACGGGGCCCGCGGCGCGGACGTCGACGGCGTCCGGGTGCACGCGGTCCGCCTGCGGGGGCTCGTCGCGCACGAGGAGATCCTGCTCGGCAACGCCGGTGAGCAGCTGACCATCCGGCACGACTCGTTCGACCGGGTCTCGTTCATGCCGGGCGTCCTGCACGCGGTCCGCCAGGTCGGCGACCGGCCCGGCCTGACCGTCGGGCTCGAGCACTACCTGGACCTGGGGTGACCGGGGTGACCGGCACCCCGAGCGCCTCCCGCCGCAACCGCACCGCGCTGGTCGCGGCCCTGGCGCTGACCGCGCTGCTCGGGCTGTACCTCTGGCTGGTCGTGACGCGCGCGGTCGCGCTGATCGGCACCGGCGAGCCCGTCGCGATCGGCCTGGGCGTGGCGTTCGCGGTGCTGCCGCTGCTGGTGCTCGGGCTGATCGCGCGCGAGTGGCTGCTGGCGGTCGACGTGCAGCGGATGGCCGACACCCTCGCCGCACGGGGCGAGCTGCCCGTCGACGACCTGCCGCGCAGCCCCGGCGGCCGGATCGACCGGGCGGCCGCGACCGTCGCGTTCGACGCCGCGCGCGCGGAGGCCGAGGCGGCGGGGCCCGGCGACTGGGGCGCGTGGTACCGGCTCGCGTTCGCGTACGACGCCGCGGGCGACCGGCGGCGGGCGCGGGAGGCGCTGCGGCGCGCGTCGCGGGTGCACCGCGGGCGGCCCGCGGACTGACCCGACGTGACGTGACGTGACCGGTCGGGGCGGGGTCCCCGGCCGGTGCGGGTCTCAGGCCGGTGCGGCGAGGTACGCGGTCAGCGCGGCGTCCGACATCGGACGCGCGACACCGAAGCCCTGCACCAGCGGGATCCCGGCGGCCCGAAGCGCCGCGAGCTGCTCCGGCGTCTCGACGCCCTCGGCGACCACGGCCATGCCGTGCTCCGCCGCCATCCGCTGCACCACCTCGACCAGCAGCGCGTCGAACGGGTCGTCCAGCATCCCCGCGACCACCGAGCGGTCGATCTTCACCACGTCCACCGGCAGCCTCCCGATCTGGCGCAGCCCGGACATCGCACCGCCGAGGTCGTCGAGCGCGATCGGCACCCCCGCGTCGCGCAACGTGCGCAGCGCCGCGTCGGCCCCGGCGATCTGGGCGTCGCTCGCGGCCTCGGACAGCTCCAGGCGGACCGCGGCGTGCGGGGTGCCGGTGCCGTCGAGGACCGCCAGGACGCGCTCGGCGAGCAGCACCTCCTCCAGCGCGGCGGGGGACAGGTTGACGTTCACCACGCCCGGGGCCCGGGCACCGAGCGTCGCCGGCCAACCCGCACGGTCCCGGCACGCGCGCTCCAGGACCCACAGGTCCAGCTCCAGCGACCGGCCGGACCGGGCGGCGCGGTCCAGGGGGGTGGCGGGTCCGCCGAGCCGGCCGTCGGGGTCCCGGGTGCGCAGCAGCGCCTCGACCTCGTGCACGCTCCCGTCGGCGGTCGCGGCGATCGGCTGGTAGTGCACCTCCAGGCCCGGCCACGCACGGGCGGGGTCGTCGGCGGCGGGGCCCGCGTCGGCCCCCGCGAGCCGGACCCGGTCCCCGCCGGCCTTCTTCGCGCCGTACATCGCCACGTCCGCCTCGCGCAGCAGCTGGTCGCTGTCGACCAGGGGCCCCGCGCCGACCGCCAGCCCGACGCTCGCCCGGGAGTGCGCGGCGTCGGGGAGCAGCGGGTCGGGGGCGGCGACGGCGACGCGCAGCACCTCGCCGAGCTCGAGGGCGCGGGCGCGCCAGGTGTCGTCCGGGGACTGCGGGGCGAGCAGGCGGGCGACGGCGAACTCGTCGCCGCCGAGCCGGCCCACGACATCGCCGTGCCGGGCGACCGCGGCGAGCCGGGTCGCCACCGAGTGCAGCAGCGCGTCCCCGGCCGAGTGGCCCAGGCCGTCGTTGACCGCCTTGAGCCGGTCGAGGTCGAGGAACGCCAGCACCACCGCGCCGCCGCCGTCCCGGGCGTCCGCGCACAGCTCCCGCAGACCGTCGACGAACCGCGCGCGCGACGTCACACCGGTCAGGTGGTCGTGCGAGGCCTCGTGGGCGAAGCTCGGCGGCCAGCGCTTCCATCAGCGTCGTCGGGTCGAGGATCCCCACGGGCGTGCCCGCGTCGTCGGTGACGACCATGTCCGAGTACCCGTCGCCCAGCGCCAGCCGCTCGGCGGCCACCGTGAGCGACGCCGTGACCGCGACCGACGGCACGTCCCAGCGCGCGATCTCCGCGACGGGCCGCCGGTTCCACAGCGACCGGCCGAACCCGTACCGTCCCGTCATCGTCGTGAGGAAGTCCTTGCGGGCGACCATGCCGTACGGGCCGCCGGCCTCCCGGGGCGCGACGAGCACCGACGACCCCGTCCACCGCGTGCGGAACCCGACGTCCACTGACTCGCAGGAGTCGCCCGGCGCGACGACCACGGGGTCGGACACGAGGTCGGCGAGGGACCGGCCGCGGTCGGCGCGGCGCCAGGGCGCTCGGGAGGGCGCGCGGGACGGCGCGCGGGAGGGGGCGGACGCGAGGGTCTGCGGGGGCACGCCCGTCACGATCGCCCGGCGGCGCGCTGACCTGAGGGTTCGCCGCGCGCCGCCGTCCGGAGTTCGCCACGCGTTCACCCCGGGTCACCCGCCCGGGTGGCCTCGTCACCCGGCCGGGTGGCCCCGTCGCCCGTCCGGCCGACCTCGGGTGGATCCACCCCGCGGTGCCCCGGGGTCGTGTGGATCCACTCCGCAGTCCCACCCGGGTCGGGTGGATCCACCCTGTGCGGGTGTGGAAGGTCCACGTCGACACGCGCGGGCGTGTCTCGCCGGATGGATCCACACCGGGCTGGGGAGTGGTGCGGGGCCGGGGGCGGGGTGCGGGGGGTCAGAGGGTGGCGGCCCAGAGGTGCTCGGTGATCTGGCGGGGGTCGTCCTGCTCGCCCAGGACGCGGCGGGCGCCGACGTCGCCGAGGCCGGCGGAGCCGAGGAACTGCTCGCGGGCCGTGTCCCCGTCGATCACCCAGGTCTGGACGCTGGTGGCGCCGTCCTCGTCCCGCAGCAGGTCGACCACCGCGGCCAGCAGCCGGGAGCCGTGCCCGACGCGCCGGGCGCCGGGGTCGACCTCGAGGGCCAGCACCTCCCCGCCGGGGGTGTCGTCCCCGGACCCCGCGGGCGCCACGACCGGGACGACCGAGGCGAACCCCACGAGCCGGGGGCCGTGCAGCGCGACCAGGACCCGGTAGCCGCGGCCCGGGGGAGCGGTGATCGCCGCGGCCCACTGGTCCCGCAGCCGCGCGGGGTCGACGCCGTCCAGGACCGCGTCGCCGAGGACCTCGGCGTGCGTGCTGCGCCACGCGGCGAGCTGGACGTCGGCGATGGCGCGCTCGTCGCCGGGCACCGCGGGGCGCACGGACAGGTCGGAGGTCGCGGGGAGGACGGACATGCCGGTCACAATGCCACGTAGACCGGCTCCAGGTACTCCTCGATGCCGGCCTCGCCGCCCTCCCGCCCGAGGCCCGAGGACTTCACGCCGCCGAACGGCGCGGACGCGTCGGACACCACGCCGCGGTTGATCCCGAGCATCCCCGCCTCGACCTCCTCGGTCAGCCGCATCACCCGGCCGACGTCCCGGGTGTACGCGTACGCGACCAGGCCGAACTCGGTGCCGTTGGCGAGCCGGAGCCCGTCCTCCTCGGTCCCGAACGTCACGACGGGAGCGACCGGGCCGAAGGTCTCCTCGCGCACGACCCGGGCGTCCTCGGGCACCCGGTCCATGACGGTCGGGGCGTAGAAGTGCCCCCGCCCGGGCGGCCGCTCGCCGCCGGTCCGGACCCGGGCGCCCGCGTCGGCGGCCTCGGCGACGACCTCCTCGACGCGTTCGACGGCGGACGGTTCGATCAGCGGCCCGACGGTGACGCCGGGGTCGGTGCCCCGGCCGACGACCAGCTCGTCGAACGCGGCGGTCAGCCGGTCGGTGAACTCCGCGGCGACGCCCTCCTGCACCAGGAACCGGTTCGCGGCGACGCAGGTCTGCCCGGCGTTGCGCATCTTCGCGGCGACGGCGCCCTCGACGGCGGCGTCCAGGTCGGCGTCGTCGAACACCAGGAACGGGGCGTTGCCGCCGAGCTCCATCGACGTGCGCAGCACCCCGTCGGCCGCCTGCTTCAGCAGCGTGCGCCCGACCTCGGTGGACCCGGTGAACGACAGCTTGCGCAGCCGCGGGTCGGCCAGGACCGGCCCGACGAGCGCGCCCGAGGACGACGTCGGCACGACGTTGACCACGCCGGCGGGCAGGTCGCGGGCGTCCAGCTCCTCGCGCAGCAGCTCCGCGACGTACGCCGTGGTCAGCGGGGTGAGCTGCGCGGGCTTGATCACGACCGGGCAGCCGGCGGCCAGCGCCGGCGCGACCTTGCGGGTGATCATCGCGATCGGGAAGTTCCACGGCGTGATGAGCAGCGCGGGGCCGACGGGCCGCCGGAGCACCAGCTGGTGGTGGGTGCCCGCGGGCGCGCGCCGGGTCAGCCCGTCGAGGCGCACGGCCTGCTCGGCGTACCAGCGCACGTACTCGGCGGCGTACTGCACCTCGGCGCGCGCCTCGGCCAGCGGCTTGCCGCCCTCGGCGGTCACCAGCGCCGCCAGGTCCTCGCCGCGCGCGACCATCGCGTCGTAGAGCGCGCGCAGCAGGTCCGACCGGACGCGTGGTGCGGCGGCACGCCAGGCGGGTGCCGCCCGGTGGGCCGCGTCGAGCGCGGCGAGGCCGTCCTCGGGTGTGGCGTCCGCCACCTCGAACAGCACCTCGGTCGTGGCGGGGTCGGACACGGGGAACGTGCGCCGGCCCGCGGCGGCGCGCCACGTGCCGTCGACCAGCAGGCCGGTCGGGGTGTGCGCGGCGACGTACGGCGGCAGCGACGAGGTCATGGCGCCCAGTGTCGACCCGGGGCTCGCGCGGGGCACGTCGGCCACGGGGTCGCACCGCCTGCCTACGATGGGGCCCATGACGACCCCGGCCGTGCCCGCGACCCCGTACGAGGACCTGCTCCGGCTGGTGCTCGACACCGGCACCCCGAAGGGCGACCGCACCGGCACCGGGACGCGCAGCGTGTTCGGCCACCAGATGCGGTTCGACCTCGCCCAGGGCTTCCCGCTGGTCACCACCAAGCGCGTGCACCTGCGGTCGGTGGTCGGCGAGCTGCTGTGGTTCCTGCGCGGCGACTCGAACGTGCGCTGGCTCCAGGAGCATGGCGTGAAGATCTGGGACGAGTGGGCGGACGCGGACGGCGAGCTCGGCCCGGTGTACGGCGTGCAGTGGCGGTCCTGGCCGACGCCCGACGGCGGCACGGTCGACCAGCTCGCCCAGGTCCTCGAGGCGCTGCGGACCGACCCGGACTCGCGCCGGCACGTCGTCTCGGCGTGGAACGTCGCGGACATCCCGTCGATGGCGCTGGCCCCGTGCCACGCGTTCTTCCAGTTCCACGTGGCCGACGGGAAGCTGTCCTGCCAGCTCTACCAGCGGTCGGCCGACCTGTTCCTGGGCGTGCCGTTCAACATCGCCTCGTACGCGCTGCTCACGCACATGGTGGCGCAGCAGGTGGGCCTCGAGGTCGGCGACTTCGTCTGGACCGGCGGCGACTGCCACATCTACGACAACCACGTGGAGCAGGTCACCGAGCAGCTGACCCGCGAGCCCTACCCGCTGCCGACGCTGCGCCTGCGCCAGGCCGACTCGCTGTTCGACTACACCTTCGAGGACGTCGAGGTGCTGGACTACCAGCACCACCCGGCGATCAAGGCGCCCGTCGCGGTCTGACGCGCGCCGGGAGCCAGGGGCGTCAGGGCATCCCGAGCAGGCGCAGCAGCGCGGCCGTCGCCGCGGCCAGCAGCACCACCAGCACGAACGGCGCCCGCAGCAGCAGCGCCACCCCGGCGACGACCAGCGCCACCACCCGGGCGTCCAGCACCAGCGAGCCGCCGGTCGTCCCGACCTGCACCGCCACGAGCGCGGCGAGCAGCGCGGCCGTGACCAGGGCGGCGGTCCGGGTGACCCGCGGCCGGTCGAGCACGCGCTGCGGCACGACGTGCCCGGCGACCTTGGTCGCCAGCACCACGACGGACGCGGCCAGCACCGCGGCCCACACGCCGAGGCGGCTCACGGGGTCACCGCCGGGGGAGCGGCGAGCGGCGCGCCGTCGTCGCCGGGGCGCTCCAGCGCCCCGACCACCACGGCCAGCGCCGCCGCCGCGAGGACCGGCACCCCGGCTGGCACCAGCGGCGTGAGCGCGAGCGCGACGCCCGCCGCCGCGACGGCCACCACCCGCGTCGTGCGGATCTCCCGCAGCCGCGCGGCCGTCCGCGGCCCGCCGCCGGTGCCGAGCCGCGGCCACAGCAGCGCGAGGAACGCCGCCCCCGCCGCCGCGTCCAGCCCGTACCGCCGCGGGTCGCCGAGCGCGTCCCCGAGCAGCGCACCCAGCAGTGTGCAGGCGTTCCAGCACACGAACACCCCGGCACCCGTCCACCAGAACCCCGCCCGCGACGCGGCCCGCGAGGGCTGCGCGGTGCCGACGGCGGTGGACTCGTCGATCGTCAGGTGCGCGGCCAGCAGCCGCCGCCAGCCGTGCGCCCCGAGCAGCGGCGCCATCTGCACGCCGTACAGCCCGTTGCGGGCGCCGAGCAGACCGGCGGTGGCGACGACCGCGCCGAGGCCGCCCCCGGCGCCCAGCACGCCGACGGCGGCGAACTGCGAGCCGCCGCTGAACATCAGCAGGCTCAGGGCCATCGTCTGCGGCAGGTCGAGGCCCGCGACCGACAGGGCCCCGAACGAGACGCCGTACAGCCCGGTCGCGAGCGACACGGACACGGCCGTCCGGACGGCCGCGCGGACGGCCGGGTCGGGGGTGGGGGAGCGCACGCGACGAGGGTACGGGGGCGCTGCCCGGCCGCGCGGCCTCGACCAGCACCCGACCTGACGTCGACCTCCCGTCGACCTGCGGGTGGACGGCGCCAACCCCGGGTGAACGGTCCGGGAAGGCCCGCGGAACATCGTCGCGAACGGCTCGATCCGGGTCGCGGGGCCACGCAGAGTGGTCAGGGCCGCGACGAAGCGGGCCGTGCACCTGCCCCCTCCACCGAAGCGGATCCCTCCCCGTGACCACTGCCGACGTCCTCGCCCCGCCTCCGGCGGCCGCGCCCCCGCGCGCGACCGTCCGGCGACGGAGCCCCCTGGAGCAGCGCCGCCGCCGGTCGGCCCTGCTGTGGTTCCTCCTGCTCGCCGGGCCGAACGTGGCCCTGCTGCTGGTGTTCGTCTACCGGCCGCTGCTCGAGTCGTTCTACCTGTCCACCCTCCAGTGGAACCTCGGCTCGCCCGTCGCCCGGCAGATCGGGCTGGGCAACTACATCGAGCTGTTCACCGCGCCGAGCACCGGGCGGATCGTGACGACGACGGTCGTGTTCACGGTCGCCACGGTCGGCGGGGCGATGGTGCTGGGCCTCGGCCTGGCGGTGCTGCTCAACCAGAAGCTGCGCGGCCGCGGGTTCGCGCGGACCGTCGCGTTCGCGCCCTACGTGCTGTCCGGGTTCGCGGTCGGCATCCTCTGGCTGTTCATCTTCGACCCGCGCTACGGCCTGATGCGCGAGGTGCTGAGCTGGGTCGGGGCGTCGTCGCCCCAGTGGTACACCCAGCGCCCCTGGCCGCTGGTCATGGTGATCGTGGTCTACCTGTGGAAGAACCTCGGCTACGTCGCCCTGATCTACCTGGCCGGTCTGCAGTCCGTCCCGCAGGACCTCAAGGACGCCGCCGCCCTCGACGGGGCCTCCGGCTACCGGACCCTGCGGTCGATCACGCTGCCGCTGCTCACGCCGACGTCGTTCTTCCTGCTCATCACGATGATGCTCGCGTCGCTGCAGTCCTTCGACATCATCAAGGCGATGACCCAGGGCGGGCCGCTCGGGTCCACCACGACGCTCATGTACTCCGTCTACCAGGAGAAGCTTCGTCAACGGCCGCGCGGGCTACGCCTCCGCCGTCGCCACGGTCCTGTTCCTCGTGCTGCTGGCCGTCACCGCGGTGCAGATGCGGTTCGTCCAGCGGAAGGTGCACTACGCATGAGCGTCCTGACCCCCAAGCGCCCGCGCACCGCGGAGCAGGCCCCGCCCGCGGCGCCGCCCGCCGCGCAGGTGCGGCCGACGAGCGCCTCCTCCCGACCGGGTCGCACGCAGCGCCCGCACGTCGTCAGCTACCTGACGATGATCCTGGCGACCGTCGTGCTCGGTGCCCCGCTGGTCTGGATGCTGCTCGCCAGCCTCAAGACGCCGGCCGAGCTTGCCAGCTCCCGCTCCAGTGGCTGCCCGGCGCCCCGAGCCTGGACAACTACGCCCAGGCGGCCGACACCGTGCCGCTGGGCCGGCTACTCGCGAACAGCGTCGGCCTGACGGTCGTCGGCGCGGGCCTGAAGGTCGCGCTCGGCCTCACCTGCGCCTACGCGCTGGTGTTCCTGGAGATCCCGTTCAAGAAGGTCGTGTTCGGGCTGGTCATCGCGACGCTGATGATCCCGCCGCAGGTCACGATCATCCCGAACTACACCCTGGTGGCCGACCTCGGCTGGCTGAACACCTACCAGGGCATCCTCGTGCCGGGCCTGGCCAGCGCGTTCGGCACGTTCCTGTTCCGGCAGCACTTCCTGACGCTGCCGACGTCGATCCTCGAGGCGGCGGAGCTGGACGGTGCCGGGCACTGGCGCCGGCTGTGGCGGTTCGTCGTGCCGATGAGCGCGCCCACCATCGCGGCGGTCACCCTCGTGTCCGTCGTCACCGAGTGGAACGACTACCTCTGGCCGTTCCTCGTCATCGACCGCCCCGACAAGATGACGCTGCCCATCGGGCTGACCCTGCTGCAGAACATCGACGGCCTGACCAACTGGGGCGTGCTGCTCGCCGCCACGGTCGTCGTGACCCTGCCGATCCTCGTGGTCTTCCTGGTCCTGCAGCGCCGGCTCGTCGCCGGCCTCACCGCGGGCGCCGTCACCGGCTGACCCGCGCCCGCACCACCCCCCGAAGACGTGGCCGGTCCGCCGGCCGCCCCGGCGGTCGTGCCCCCGCACGCCCGTCACCGCGCACCCACCCGGGTGCCCACCCCCGAAGGAGCACCACCGTGTCCCACTCCCAGAGGCGTCGCCGCGGTACCACCGCCCTCGCCGCTGCCGTCGCCGGCGCCACCCTCGCCCTCACCGCCTGCGGCGGCCCGAGCGTCGGCGCCGAGACCTCGGAGACCGAGCAGGCCGAGGCGACCGACTGGTCGCAGGTCGAGCCCGCCTCGGAGATCACCTGGTGGAGCAACCACCCCGGCCAGTCCCAGGCCGTGGAGGAGCAGCTCATCGCCGCGTTCGAGGCCGAGAACCCCGACATCAAGGTCAACCTCGTGACCGCGGGCGCCAACTACGACGAGGTCGCCCAGCGGTTCCAGGCGTCCTCGCAGACCGACGAGAAGCCCGACCTGGTCATCGCGTCGGACGTGTGGTGGTTCCGCTACCACCTGAACGACCAGATCATGCCCCTGGACGACGTCTTCGAGTACCTGGACGCCGACGCCGAGGACCTCCAGCCCGGCCTGTACGGCGACTACGAGTACGACGGCCGGCACTGGGCGGCGCCGTACGCGCGCTCGACGCCGCTGTTCTACTACAACAAGACGATGTGGCAGGCCGCCGGGCTGCCCGACCAGGGCCCCGAGACCTGGGAGCAGCTCCAGGAGTGGAGCACCGCCCTCGAGGCGCAGGTCCCCGCCGAGGGCTCGCCGTTCGGCCTCAGCCTGGGCACCTCCTGGTCCGCCTGGTGGTTCGAGAACATGATCTGGGGCGCCGGCGGCCAGTACTCCGACGAGTTCGACGTCACGCTCGACTCCGACGAGGCGCTCGCGGGCGGCGAGTTCCTGCGCGGCCTGTTCCACGGGGACGACGCCATCGCCACGGTCTCGGCCGACGACTCGATGGCCGACTTCTCGGCGGGCCTGATCGCCTCGACCATCGGCTCCACCGGCTCGCTCAAGGGCGCGCTCGACGCGGCGCAGTTCGAGGTCGGCACCGCGTTCCTGCCCGACGGCCCCGCGGGCGGCGGCACGCCGACCGGCGGCACCGGCCTGGCGATCTCCTCGTCCAGCACCCCGGAGGAGCAGCTCGCGTCCGCGATGTTCCTGGAGTTCCTCACGAACACCGAGAACACCGCGACCTTCTCGCAGGCGACCGGCTACATGCCCGTGCGCACCTCGGCCGTCGAGTCCGACACCATGAAGTCCGTGTACGAGACCTACCCCCAGTTCCGCACGGCCGTGGACCAGCTCGCCGAGAAGGCCCGCCCCCAGGACTACATCCGCGTGTTCGTCCCGGGCGCCGACGCGCTGCTGACCGACGCGATCGAGCAGATCGTCCTCGAGGGCACCGACCCGGCCGAGGCGTTCGGCGGCATCACGCCGCAGATCGAGACGGCCTACCGCGAGAACGTCGAGCCCTACCTGTGACCGTCCCCGTCGTCGTCGCTCACCGCGGCAGCTCCGCGGTGGCACCGCAGAACACGCTCGCCGCGTTCGAGGCCGCCTGGCGGTCCGGCGCGGGCAGCATCGAGATCGACATCCAGCCCACGGCCGACGGCCACGTGGTGGTGATCCACGACGACACCGTCGAGGCCACCACCGACGGGCAGGGCGTCGTCACCGAGATGACGCTCGAGGCGCTGCGGGCGCTCGACGCCGGCTCCTGGTTCGCCCCGGCGTACGCCGGGCAGCGGGTGCCGACGTTCGGCGAGGTCCTGGACCTCATGGTCCGGCGCCCGGGGATCGACCTGCTGCTGGAGCTCAAGGGCGCCTGGACCACCGAGCAGGTCCGGCCCGTCACCGCCGCGATCCGCGCGGCGGGCCTGGCGGACCGGGTGATCGGGCAGAGCTTCTGGCCGCAGAGCGTCACCGCACTGGCCGAGGCCGACCCCGACCTGCGCCGCGGGCTGCTGGTCTTCGAGGTGCCGGACGGCCTCGACGCCCTCGTCGCGACCTGCGCGGAGCTCGGCGTCATGACCTGCAACCCCTACGGGCCCCTGCTGGTCACGCACCCCGACCTGGTCGACCGGCTGCACGCCGCCGGGCTCCAGGTCCAGGTGTGGACGCTCAACGAGCCCGAGCAGTGGGCGGCGGCCGTGGAGCTCGGCGTCGACGCGGTCATCACCGACCGCCCCGACCGCCTGGCCGGCTGGCTCGCCGCCCGCGCGGCCTGACCCACCCGCTCCACCCGCTCCACCCGCTCCACCCGCTCCACCCGCTCCACCCGCGCCGAGACAGGACTCCGGCGCCGAGACAGGTCGCCCTGGCGTCCTGTCTCGGCCCGCAGGCCCTGTCTCGGCGTGGTGCGTGGCGCGTGCGCGTCGGGCGGGGTGCGTGGCGCGTCGCGGGCGTGGACCGGGTGCGCCGTCGACGCAGCCGGGGCGGTACCGTGGCCCCATGCTCCCCGCCACCTCGTCGCGCCCGTTCGGCGCGGTGCTCACCGCGATGGTCACGCCGATGGGCGAGGACGGCGCGGTCGACCTCGACGCCGCGGTGGCGCTGGCGACGCACCTGGTGGACCACGGGCACGACGGTCTCGTGCTGAACGGCACCACCGGCGAGTCGCCCACGACGCACGCCCCCGAGAAGGCCGAGCTGATCCGCGCGGTGGTCGCGGCGGTGGGGGACCGGGCGGCGGTCGTCGCCGGCGCCGGCTCCAACGACACCCTGCACGCCGTCCGGATGGCCGAGCAGGCCGCCGAGGCCGGCGCCGACGGGCTGCTCGTCGTGAGCCCCTACTACTCCCGGCCCTCGCAGGAGGGCGTCGTGCGGCACGTGACGGCCGTCGCCGACTCCACGCCGCTGCCGGTGATGCTCTACGACGTGCCCGGTCGCACCGGCGTCCGGTTCGCGCCCGCGACGCTCGACGCGCTCGCCGCCCACGACCGCGTCGTCGCGATGAAGGACGCCACCGGCGACCTGTACGCCGCCGCGCAGGCCGCGGCCCGCACCGGGCTCGCCTGGTACAGCGGCGACGACTCGCTCTACCTGCCGTTCCTCGCCCACGGCGCGGCCGGCATCGTCAGCGTCGTCGGCCACGTGGCCGGCCCGCAGCTCGCCGCGATCACCGCGGCCCACGACGCGGGGGACCACGCCCGCGCGCTCCAGATCTTCTTGTCGATCGCACCGGCGATCGACGCGTTGAACGGCCAGGGGTTCCAGGCGGTGGCCGCGAAGGCCGCGGTCTGGTCCCTCGGCCTCATCCCGTCCCGCCACCTGCGGCTGCCGAACGTGGCCGCACCGGACGAGGACGTCGAGGCCGTGCGCGCAGGACTGCGCGCCGCGGGCCTCGACGGCGTCCTCGCCGCCTAGTACAGGAGAAGCATGTCCCACCCGCACCCCGACCTCGCCCTGCCGCCCGCCCTGCCGGACGGCGCCCTGCGCATCGTGGCCCTCGGCGGCCTCGGCGAGGTCGGTCGCAACATGGCCGTCCTCGAGTACGACGGCCGCCTGCTCATCATCGACTGCGGCGTCCTGTTCCCCGAGGACCACCAGCCCGGCGTCGACCTGATCCTGCCGGACTTCGACTACATCGCCGACCGGCTCGACGACATCGACGCGGTCGTCCTCACCCACGGGCACGAGGACCACATCGGCGCGGTGCCGTACCTCCTGCGGCTGCGCAAGGACATCCCGCTGATCGGCTCGCAGCTCACGCTCGCGTTCGTCGAGGCGAAGCTCAAGGAGCACCGGATCACCCCGCTGACCCACGCGGTCAAGGAGGGGGAGACCGAGAAGGTCGGCCCGTTCTCGCTCGAGTTCGTCGCGGTGAACCACTCCATCCCGGACGCGCTGGCCGTCGCGGTCACCACGCCCGCGGGCACCGTGCTGCACACCGGCGACTTCAAGATGGACCAGCTGCCGCTCGACGGCCGGATCACCGACCTGCGCGCGTTCGCCCGCCTGGGCGAGCAGGGCGTCGACCTGTTCATGGTCGACTCCACCAACGCCGAGGTCCCCGGCTTCGTCACCCCCGAGCGCGAGATCGGGCCGGTGCTGGACGGCGTGTTCGCCACGTCCGCCCGCAAGATCGTCGTCGCCTCGTTCTCCTCGCACGTGCACCGCGTGCAGCAGGTCCTCGACGCCGCCGCCGCGCACGAGCGCAAGGTCGCGCTGGTCGGCCGCTCGATGATCCGCAACATGACCATCGCGGCCGAGCTCGGCTACCTCAAGGTGCCCGAGGGCGTCCTGGTCGACGCGAAGCGCCTCGGCGACATCCGCGACGACGAGCTGGTGCTCATGTGCACCGGCTCCCAGGGCGAGCCGATGGCGGCGCTGTCCCGGATCGCCAACAACGACCACAAGATCTCGGTCGGCATCGGCGACACGGTCATCCTCGCGTCGTCGCTGATCCCGGGGAACGAGAACGCCGTCTACCGGGTCATCAACGGCCTGACCCGGCTCGGCGCGCGCGTCGTGCACGGCGGCAACGCCAAGGTGCACGTCTCCGGCCACGCCAGCGCCGGCGAGCTCCTGTACTGCTACAACATCCTCAAGCCGCGCAACGTCATGCCGGTGCACGGCGAGGTCCGGCACCTGGTCGCCAACGGGGCGCTCGCGGTGAAGTCGGGCGTCCCGGCCGACCGCGTGGTGCTCGCCGAGGACGGCGTGGTCGTCGACCTGGTCGACGGTCGGGCGAGCGTCGTCGGCGCCGTGCCCTGCGGGTACGTGTTCGTCGACGGCTCCAGCGTCGGCGAGATCACCGAGGCCGACCTCAAGGACCGCCGCATCCTCGGCGACGAGGGCTTCATCTCGATCTTCGCCGTGGTCAGCTCGACGGACGGCAAGGTCCTCACCCAGCCGCAGATCCACGCGCGCGGGTTCGCCGAGGACGACGCGGTGTTCCAGGGCATCCTCCCCGACGTGGTCGCCGCGCTCGAGGACGCCACCCGCACCGGGGCCGTCGACACGCACCAGCTGCAGCAGGTCGTGCGCCGCGTCGTGGGGCGCTGGGTGTCCAACCGCCTGCGCCGCCGGCCGATGATCATCCCGGTCGTCGTCGCGGCCTGACGCCGGTCGCGCCCCGGCGGGGCGCCCCCGGAGCCGCACGTCCCGCCCCGCGAGGGCGGGACGTGTGGCCCCGGTCACCGACACGCCTCGACGGGGCCCGGGTCCGCGGGTCGACGGGCCCCGGCGGCTACCGTGAGGACCATGGCCGCACGTCCGTCCTCCACCGCCACCCGCGGGTCTGCGGCTACCGGGTCGCGCGCCCGCAGCGGCGCGCAGGCCGGCCGCGCGTCCGGTTCCGGCTCCCGCGCCTCCGGTGCGAAGGCCGCGCCGCCGCCCCCGTCGCGTCCGGCCCTGCCGATCCGCATGGTCCGCGGCATCTGGATGGGTGCCGCCCACGTCGTCGGCGGCGCCGCCCGCCGGGTCGGCCGCGGCGCCCGCGACCTCGACCCCGGCCTGCGCCGGGACGGGGCCGCCTTCTTCCTGCTCGCCCTGGCCATCGTGGTCGCCGTGCGCGAGTGGTGGGGCCTGGACGGCATGGCCGCCGACGCGGTGCACGTGGTCGTCGCCGGCACGTTCGGCCGGGTCGCCGTGGCGGTGCCCCTCGCGCTGGTGCTCGTCGCCGTCCGGCTGATGCGGCACCCCGAGCAGGAGCAGGCCAACTCCCGCATCGGTATCGGCGTCACCGCCATCACCCTCGCCGCCTGCGGCCTGGTGCACGTCCAGCAGGGCCTGCCGGCGCCGTCCGGCGGGTTCGAGCCCGTGCGCGACGCGGGCGGCATCATCGGGTACCTCGTCGGCACGCCCCTGGTCAGCCTCGTCACCGCGTGGGCGACGGTCCCGCTGCTCGTGCTGCTCGCGTTCTTCGGCGTGCTGGTGGTCACCGCGACCCCCGTCAACCAGATCGGCCCGCGCCTGCGCGGCGTCTACGACCGGCTCACCGGCAACCACCGCGACGAGGACGTCGTCGAGGACGAGGACGCGCCGCTGGTCATCAACGCCGGTCACACGGCGGTCGAGGAGCCCCCGGCCAAGCCCGCGCGCACGGGGCTGCTCGGCCGACGCAAGCGCGAGCGCGAGGCCGCTCAGGCCGCGGAGGCCGCGCTGCTCGAGGGCTACGCGGGCGACGAGGCCTTCGAGCGCGCCGCCATCGTGGACCGGCGCCGCCGCGACGAGGAGGACGCCACCGCGGTCCTGGACCCGGACGACCTCGCCGACGACGTCGACGTCCCCCGCGCCCCGACCGCCCCGACCCAGGCGGTCACCGCCGTCGGCGCGACCACGCCGGCCGAGCGCCCCGAGCCCGTCGCGCCGCCCACCACGGGCGTGCCCCGCGGCGAGCAGCCGATGCTCGAGGGCGACGTGCTCTACACGCTGCCGTCCGAGGACGTGCTCGCCAAGGGGGCGCCGCACAAGGTCCGGTCCGCGGCGAACGACCGGGTCGTCGAGGCCCTGACCAGCGTGCTCGAGAACTTCGAGATCGACGCCCAGGTCACCGGGTTCACCCGCGGCCCGACCGTCACCCGGTACGAGGTCGAGCTCGGCAAGGGCGTCAAGGTCGAGCGCGTCACCGCCCTGAGCAAGAACATCGCGTACGCGGTCGCCAGCGCCGACGTGCGCATCCTGTCGCCGATCCCCGGCAAGTCCGCCATCGGCATCGAGATCCCGAACACCGACCGCGAGACCGTGTCGCTCGGCGACGTGCTCCGGTCCAGCGCGTCCCGGCGCACCGAGCACCCGATGGTGATCGGCGTCGGCAAGGACGTCGAGGGCGGCTACGTCGTCGCGAACCTCGCCAAGATGCCGCACATGCTCGTCGCCGGTGCGACCGGAGCCGGCAAGTCGTCGTTCGTGAACTCGATGATCGTGTCGATCCTCATGCGGTCGACCCCCGACCAGGTCCGCATGGTGCTGGTCGACCCGAAGCGCGTCGAGCTCACCGTCTACGAGGGCATCCCGCACCTCATCACCCCGATCATCACCAACCCGAAGAAGGCCGCCGAGGCCCTCGAGTGGGTGGTCCGGGAGATGGAGGCGCGCTACGACGACCTCGCGATGTTCGGGTTCAAGCACATCGACGACTTCAACGCCGCGGTCAAGGCCGGCAAGGTCAAGCCGCTGCCCGGCTCCGAGCGGAAGATCGCCGCCTACCCGTACCTGCTCGTGATCGTCGACGAGCTCGCCGACCTCATGATGGTCGCGCCGCGCGACGTCGAGGCCTCGATCCAGCGGATCACCCAGCTCGCGCGCGCCGCCGGCATCCACCTGGTGCTCGCCACCCAGCGGCCGTCGGTCGACGTCGTCACCGGCCTCATCAAGGCCAACGTGCCGTCCCGCCTCGCGTTCGCCACCTCGTCGCTCACCGACTCCCGCGTCGTGCTCGACCAGCCCGGCGCCGAGAAGCTGATCGGCCAGGGCGACGCGCTGTTCCTGCCGATGGGCGCCGCGAAGCCGATGCGCACGCAGGGGGCCTGGGTCTCCGAGAGCGAGATCCACGCGGTCGTCCAGCACGTGAAGACCCAGCTCAAGCCCGTCTACCGCGAGGACGTCGCCGTCGCCGCGGTGAAGAAGCAGGTCGACGAGGACATCGGCGACGACCTGGACCTGCTGCTGCAGGCCGCCGAGCTCGTCGTCACGACGCAGTTCGGCTCCACGTCGATGCTCCAGCGCAAGCTTCCGGGTCGGGTTCGCGAAGGCCGGTCGGCTGATGGACCTGCTCGAGTCCCGCGAGATCGTCGGTCCCTCCGAGGGGTCGAAGGCCCGCGAGGTGATGGTGCAGCCCGACGACCTGCCGGGGACGCTCGCGATGCTCCGCGGCGAGCCCGAGCCCGGCGCCGCGGCTGCCCCGTCCGGCGGCGACGACCGGTACGCCGCGCCCGAGGGCCGGATGCCGGGAGAGCCGCCCGAGGCGGTCGACTACCACGACGACGCGGACGACCTGCGCTGAGCATGCGTCCCGGGGCGGGCGCCCGCGATTCCGACGTGAGGCGCCCCGCCCCGTAGGCTGTGGCGGGTGAGCCGCCCTTCGCCGTGGAACGTCGCCAACCTCGTCACGGTGCTGCGCATCGTCGTGGTGCCGTTCTTCGCGTGGACCCTGCTGGTCGACGGCGGGCAGGACGTGACCTGGCGGCTCGTCGCGACCGGGCTGTTCGTGCTCGCGGCCGCGACCGACCGGGTCGACGGGTACCTCGCGCGGCGGATGGGCCTGGTCACCGACCTCGGCAAGATGCTCGACCCGATCGCCGACAAGGCGCTGATCGGGTCCGCGCTGGTCGCGCTGTCCTGGCTCGGGGACCTCAGCTGGTGGGTGACCGCCGCGATCCTCGTGCGCGAGCTCGGCATCACCGTGATGCGGTTCTTCCTGCTCCGGTACGTCGTACTACCCGCCTCGCGCGGCGGCAAGATCAAGACCGTCATGCAGTCCGTGGCGGTCGGCGCGTTCCTGCTGCCGCTCGACCACCTGCCGACGTTCGCCCTCGTGATCGCGAGCGTCCTGATGGGCGTGGCCGTGGTCGTCACCCTGGTCACCGGCGCCGACTACGTGCGCACCGCGGTCCGCGTGCGGCGCGAGGCCGCCGCGGGCGGGCACGACGTCGCGCGGCGCGCCGCCGAGACCGGGACGACCGCGCCCGCCGGAGACGTCCCCGACGACGCCGCGGCCCCGGGGCACCGGCCCGGAGGACCCGGGAGCGGGCCCGACGCGGTGACGCCACGCCGGTGACCGGCCCGGAGGCGACCGGCCCGGCGACCCCGTCGGCGCACCCGGACGCGCCCGAGGCCGCGCAGGCGCTGCTGGCCGCGCTGCGGGAGCGGTCCTGGTCCGTCGCGACCGCCGAGTCCCTGACCGGGGGCCAGGTCGTCGCCGCACTCGTGGACGTCCCGGGCGCGTCGCGGTCGGTCCGCGGCGGGGTCGTGGCCTACGCCACCGACGCGAAGGCCTCGGTGCTCGGCGTCGACGCCGACCTGCTCGCGGCGCACGGCGCGGTGCACCCCGACGTCGCCCGACAGATGGCCGAGCGCGTGCGCGGCGTGCTCGGCGCCGACGTGGGGCTCAGCACCACCGGCGTCGCCGGCCCGGACCCGCAGGACGGGTTTTCACCCGGCACGGTGCACATCGCGGTCGCGACCCCGGCGGGCACCGTGGTCCGGACGCTGGCCCTGGTCGGGGACCGTGCCGGGATCCGCGCCGCGACCTGCGCCGCCGTGCTGCGCGAGGCGGTCGACGCGGTCCGGTCGGCGGACGCCCCGGGCGGCCCGGGAACACCGGAGGGTCCCTCCGCGTTGGGCATCACGTGAGGAACACCAGACCGACCACCCGCCCCGGCACTGCCCGTGTCGGCGGCGACCTGTACGGTGGGACCCTCCCTGAGCGGAGCCACAAGAGTGCCGCGCTCGTCAGGAAGGCGCCCCTGGGCGCTCCGGCGGGACGGCAGGAGCAGGAACGGGACACGAAGGGGGGACGCCAGATGGTCGTGTTGCGCCGTGAGATCGGTGACGTGCTGCGGAACGCCCGGCAGCGGCAGGGCCGGACGCTGCGCGAGGTGTCCTCCGCGGCCCGCGTGTCGCTGGGGTACCTCAGCGAGGTCGAGCGCGGGCAGAAGGAGGCGTCGTCGGAGCTGCTGGCCAGCATCTGCGACGCGCTCGACACCCCGCTGTCGATCGTGCTGCGCGAGGTGAGCGACCGCATCGCGGTGGCCGAGGGTCTGCTGATCCCCGACACCGTCCCCGCGGACCTCGCGTCGGCACTCGCCCGGCAGGACCGGGCCTGGGCCCGTCAGCGGGCGGGCTCGCGCCGATCGGCTGAGCCCACCCCGGACGTCCGACGCCCGGTCGCACCCGCCCCACCGGCGGCGCGCGACCGGGCGTCGTCGCGTCCGGGGCCTACTCCCGCGGCACGAGTGGATCCATCCCGTCCGACGCGCCGGTGTGTCGGCCAGGATGGATCCACTCGCGCGGGTGGGCCGTCAGGTGGGGGGTCGTTGGCAGACGCCGCAGAAGTACGCGGGGCGCTCCGTCGGGGGGTGGCCGGCGAGGCCGCGGCGGACGGGGGCGCCGCAGCGGCGGCACGGCTCGCGGAGCCGTCCGTGCACCCACGTGGTCCGGCCGCGGTACACCTCGCCGGTCGTGGACGGGGTGGACGTCCCCACCGAGCGCTGCATGATCGCGCGCGCCACCCGGAGCAGCCGGCCGGGGTCGGGGACCTCGTCGGCGGGGGTCCACGGCCAGATCTTCTCCAGGAACAGGGAGTCGGCCATGTAGATCGTGCCGATGCCGGCGACGACGGTCTGGTCGAGCAGCACCTCGCACACCGGGGTCGCGCCGCGGGCCGCCCACCGGCGCAGCGCCTCCGCGAGGCCGTCGGGCTCGAAGTCGTCCGCGAGCAGGTCGGGGCCGAGGTGCCCGATCAGGGTGTGCTCGTCGCGGGTCGCCACCACGTCGAGCATCCCGATCAGCTCGCCGACGGCCGTCCAGGTGGCGTTCGCCAGCACCGCCCGGACGGCGGGGCTCGCCGCGCGGGCGCCCGGTGAGCCCGTGCGGGCCACCCGCCAGGACCCGTCCATCCGCAGGTGGGTGTGCAGGGTGCGGCCGTCGTCGAACCTCGTGAGCAGGTGCTTGCCGTAGGACGCGGTGCCGAGGACGGTCCGGCCGACGAGGTCGACGGTCGCGGCCGTCGGCCAGCGCAGGTCGGACCGGACGAGCTCGCGACCGGCGAGGGCCTGGTCCAGGCGGGTCGCCGTGCGCCGGAGGATGTCGCCCTCAGGCACCGCGCGCCACCAGGGGTCCGCGCCTCGTCGGCCGTCCGCGCGTCACCGCGCGCCCCGCAGCCGCATGCCTCGCGGCGTCGGCGCGAAGCCGGCGAGGGTGAGCGCCCGGCCGAGGGCCGTGGACTCGACGCCGCCGCTGAGCAGCTCCTCGCCGTCGCCCCGGACCAGGGTCACGCGCCCGAGGTGCCCGTCGCGCACGGCGTCGGCGAGCCGGGCGGTGGCGAGCCGCAGGGCGGTCTCGTCGTCGGTGAAGGTCAGGACGGTCCGACCGCCGCGTTCGAGGTAGAGCACGAGCGCCCCGTCGACGAGCACGATCACCGACCCCGCCTTGCGGCCCGGGCGGTGCCCGGTGGGGGCGTCGGCCCGGACGGGCCAGCCGAGCGCCGCGCCGTACGGGTTCGCGGGGTCGGTCGCGGCCAGCAGCACGACGGCGCGGTCGGCGTCGGCGGGGACGGACTGCTCGGCGATCCGCTCGAGCTGGCGCGCGTCGCCGCGCAGCTGGTCGACCGCCCCCGGCAGCGCGAACTGCGAGCCGCCGAGGTGCTCGACGAAGTAGCCGCGCCGCACCTGTCCGGCCTGCTCGAGGGCGGCGAGCACGCGGTAGACCGGCGCGAACTGCCCGGCGATGCCCTCCGCGGGGGCGACCGCGCGGGTGAGGACACCGTGCCGGTCGAGCAGCTGCGCCGCGAGGGCGTGCGCGCGCCGGGTCGGGTCGGGCTCGCGCTCGGGCAGCATCGACCAGCGGCCGCCCGCCTCGCCGCCGGCACCGGGCCCGCGGCCCCCGACCCCGGACGACGTGGCGCCCGACCCCGGCCCGCGCAGCCCGAGGCCCGAGCCCCGGCCGTAGCGACCCATGGTCAGCGCCCGGGCCCGCGGGGGCGTCGCCGACGCCGTGCGGTGCGCGGTCCTCCCGCCGGCGAGCCGGGCGCGCAGGGGAGCGAGGCCGTCGTTCGTCACCAGGCCCGCCCACACCAGGTCCCAGAGCGCGTCGACCAGGGTGGCCTGGAGGGTGGTCTGCGACGTGGCGTCGTCCGGGCCGAGGACGTCCGCGACCCGCGTGGCCAGGGCGCCGACGAAGTACGCGCCGCCACCGCGCAGCGCCTCGACGAGCGCCCGGTGCACCGGCGTGTCGAGCAGCCCGGCGGACTCCTGGTCGGGCGGCGTGATCATCGGGAGCGTGAGGTCGGCGGTCGCGGCGAGGTGCAGGCTGACCAGCCCGTCCTTGCCGGGCAGCGTGGCGTGCCCCGCCCAGAGGACCTCGCCCGCGGCGGTCAGCTCGTCGAGCAGCGCCGGGGAGTAGTCGGTCACGCGCGCGGGCAGCACCAGCGTCTCCAGCGCGGAGGCGGGCACGGCGGCGCCGGCCAGCTGCTCGACGGCGCGCGCCAGCCCGTCGACGCCACGCAGCGCGCCGGGTCCTGGGCGGCCGGTGGCGTGCTGCCAGGCCGGCAGGAACCGCCCGAGCGCGACCTGCGGGACGGGCTCGACCTCGGAGCGCAGCGCCGCGAGCGACCGGCGCCGCAGGGTGCGCAGCACGTCGGCGTCGCAGTACTCGTCCCCGGTGCCGCCCAGCGCGTCCGGCCGCAGCCGGCCCTGCACGACGACGCCCGCGCGCTCCAGCGGCCGCAGGGCGGACTGGGCGACGGCGGTGCCGAGCCCGAACCGGGCGGCCGCCTGCGCGGCGGTGAACGGGCCGTGGGTGCGCGCGTGCCGGCGCAGCAGGTCGCCGAGCGGGTCCGGCAGCACCTCGGTGAACACCTCGGGCACCCCCACGGGCAGCGCCACCCCGAGCGCGTCCCGCAGCCGCCCGGCGTCCTCGACGGCCGCCCACTGGTCGCCGTCCCCGACGGGCACGCCGGAGATCCGCACCCGGATCAGCCGCCGCGCCTGCTCGAGGTCGGCGAGCCAGCCCGCGACCTCCGTGCGGACGTCCTCGCGGGTGCGGGCCTCGACGCCCGCGAGGGGGAGCGGTCCGTGCCGCCGGACGACGTCGGCCACCTGCTCGACGGTCCGGGCCTGCCGCTCCGGGTCCGTGCCGGAGACCTCGGCCTCCGTGCGCAGCACCGCGTCGGGGTCGAGCAGGTCCGCGATCTGGGAGCCGCCCCCGCTGCCGAGCAGCTCGTCCAGCAGCGTCGGGTCGAGGGTCAGGGCGGCGGCCCGGCGCTCGGCCAGCGGGGCGTCGCCGTCGTAGAGGAACTGCGCGGTGTAGCCGAACAGCAGCGACTGGGCGAACGGCGACGGCCGGGTGGTGGTCACCTCGACGACCCGGACCCGGCCGGCGGAGACGTCGCGCATGAGCTCGACCAGCGCGTCGATGTCGAAGTCGTCCTGCAGGCACTCGCGCACGGCCTCCAGCAGGATCGGGAAGTCCGGGTACCGGGACGCGACGCTCAGCAGCTGGGCGGAGCGCTGCCGCTGCTGCCACAGGGGCTGGCGGCGGTCGGGCCGGCGGCGGGGGAGCAGCAGCGCGCGCGCCGCGGCCTCGCGGAACCGCGCGCCGAACATCGCGGAGCCGCCTCGCTCGGCCCGGACGGCGTCGGGGACCTCGTCGGGCTCGATCAGCAGGTCGGCGGCGTCGACGGGCGCGGCGTCGTCGAGCCCGCCCGGCGACGCGTCGGGGGCGGACCAGCCCAGCAGGTCGCCGACCGGGTCGGCCGCCGCCGCGAGCATGTCCGGCAGACGCAGCACGATGCCGTCGTCCGCGTGCATCGCGGCGGCGTCGATCCCGAACCGCTCGCGCAGCCGGGCGCCGAGCACCAGCGCCCACGGCGCGTGCACCCGCGCGCCGAACGGCGAGTGCACGACGACGCGCCAGTCCCCGAGCTCGTCCCGGAACCGCTCGACCACGACGGTGACGTCGCTCGGCAGGACGCCCGTGGCCTCCCGCTGCTCGCGCAGGTAGCCCAGGAGGTTGTCCGCGGCCCACGCGTCGAGCCCCGCCTCCTGCACGCGGGTGCGGGCGGCCTCGTCGGGCAGCTCGGCGACCTCGCGGGACCACGCGCCCATCGCGCGGCCGAGCGACGCCGGCCGGCCCTGGGAGTCGCCCTTCCAGAACGGCAGCCGCCCGGGCACGCCGGGGGCGGGGGTCACGAGCACGCGGTCGGGGGTGATGTCCTCGATCCGCCAGGTGCTCGACCCGAGCGTGAAGGTGTCCCCGACCCGGGACTCGTAGACCATCTCCTCGTCGAGCTCGCCGACCCGCTTGCCCCCGCGGGTGCGGCCGCCGGCGCGCTCGGGGTCGGACGGCACGTCGGCCGTCTCCGAGCCCGAGGCCAGGAACACGCCGTACAGGCCGCGGTCGGGGATGGTGCCGCCGCTGGTCACCGCGAGCCTCAGGGCGCCGGGCCGCGCGCTGATCACGTCGGTCGCGCGGTCCCAGACGATGCGGGGGCGCAGCTCCGCGAACTCCTCGCTCGGGTACCGGCCGGCGAGCATGTCCAGCACGGCCCGCAGCGTCGCGTCGCCGAGCGTGGCGAACGGCGCGGACCGGCGGACCACGGCGGCGAGCTCCGGGACGGTCCAGTCCTCCGTCGCCACCATCGCGACGACCTGCTGCGCGAGCACGTCGAGCGGGTTGGTCAGCACGTGCAGGGGCTCGATCTGCCCCGCGCGCATCCGCAGCGCCGTGACCGCGGCGGGCACCAGGTCGCCGCGGAAGGTCGGGAACACCACGCCGTGCGAGACCGCACCGACCTGGTGGCCCGCGCGCCCGATGCGCTGCAGGCCGCTGGCCGCCGACGGCGGGGCGCCGACCTGGACCACCAGGTCGACCGCACCCATGTCGATGCCGAGCTCGAGCGAGCTGGTCGCGACCACCGCGGGCAGCAGCCCGGCCTTGAGCTCGGACTCCGTGCGGGTGCGCTCCGCGCGGCTCATCGACCCGTGGTGGGCGCGCGCGATGATCGTGCCCGCGTCGCGGGTGTCGACGCCGACGGCCGTGCCCGACTGGCCCGTGGCCTGCGCCGCCCAGAGCCCGCCGGGGTCGGGCACGTCCTCGCCCTGCCGCTCGGCCCAGACCTCGTTCATCCGGGCGGTCAGCCGCTCCGCGCCGCGCCGGGAGTTGGTGAACACGAGCGTCGAGCGGTGGTCGGCGACGAGGTCGACGACGCGCTCCTCCACGTGCGGCCAGATGGACGGGCGGGTGCCGCCGGCGCTCGCGGCCTGACCGGTGAGGTCGGCCTCGCCGGGGGCGAGCGGGGCGACGTCGTCCGGGCTCGGGGTGCGAGGGGCGCGCGGCGGGCGCGACGGGTCCTCGGGCAACGGCGCGCCGAGGTCGGTCAGGTCGGGGACGGGCACGACCACGTCGACCCGGATCTCCTTGGTCGACGGCGGCTGCACCACGACCACCTCGCGCCCGTGGTCGGCGGGCGCGCGGCCGCCGGCGAGGAACGCCGCCACACGGTCCACGGGGGTCACGGTCGCGGACAGCCCGACGCGCTGCGCGGGGCCGGGGCCGCCGGGGCGGTCGAGCAGCGCGTCCAGGCGCTCCAGCGACACGGCGAGGTGCGCGCCGCGCTTGGTGCCGGCGACCGCGTGGATCTCGTCGAGGATCACCGTCTGGACGCCCGACAGGCCCGCCCGCGCCTGGGAGGTCAGGACGAGGAACAGCGACTCGGGCGTCGTGATGAGGATGTCCGGCGGCTTGGTCGCGAACGCGCGCCGCTCGTTCGGCGGGGTGTCTCCGGTGCGGACGCCGACCTGCACGTCGGGCAGCGTCAGCCCGCGCCGGGTCGCCGCCTGCCGCACGCCCACCAGCGGCGAGCGGAGGTTCCGCTCGACGTCGGTCGCCAGCGCCTTCAGCGGCGACACGTACAGCACCCGGCACCGGGTCAGGGGGTCGGCGTCGGCGTCCGGCGGGGTCGAGGTGATCCGGTCCAGCGCCCACAGGAACGCCGCGAGCGTCTTGCCCGACCCGGTCGGCGCGACGACCAGCGCGTGCCGCCCGGTGGACACCGCGTCCCACGCACCGGCCTGCGCGGCGGTGGGCTCCGCGAACGCGCCGCGGAACCAGTCCTGGGTCGGCTCCGAGAACCGGGAGAGGACGTCCTCGCCGGTGGTGGCGGTCGGCGGGGCTGGGGTCACCGCGCCATTGTGTCCCGGGGCACCGACACGCGCGCGGGTGCCGGGCCGCGCGTACGCTCGCCCGGCGGTCTCGTGACCGCGCGGCCCGTCGGACGAGGAGGAGGCACGGTGCGGCATCGGGAGTTCTGGCTGCTGGTCGACGAGGTGCTCGGCAGCGCGCACGGGCGCGCCCTGGTGCGCGAGCTCGTGCTGCCCCGGCTCGGCGACCGCACGCCCGAGCAGGCGCTCGACGCCGGCGTCGAGCCGCGGGACGTCTGGCACGCGCTCTGCG
Organism: Cellulomonas sp. KU4C; assembly: GCF_056868065.1. Lineage (NCBI taxonomy): Bacteria > Bacillati > Actinomycetota > Actinomycetes > Micrococcales > Cellulomonadaceae > Cellulomonas > Cellulomonas sp. KU4C. Next base: position 2,497,639 of record NZ_CP200322.1, read on the forward strand.
ACGAGCTCGACATCCCCGACCCGCAGCGCTGGGGCGACGACCGGCACCGGCAGGCCCCGCCCCCGCGGCGCTGATCCGCCCCGGCGCCGATCCGCCCGGCGTCCATCCCGCCCCTGCCCACGAGCGGCGCGTGGCACGCTGGCCCCGTGCCCTCCGTGGTCCCGCACCGGTCCCGGTGGTCGGTCACGCTCAGCGACGTCGGCGACGCCCTGCTGGGCCTGGTCGCCACCGCCGTCGGGCTGGGCGCGGCGCTCGCGGTGGTCGACGGCGTCTCGGCCGACAACCCCGGCGCGGTGCTGCTCGCCGCGCTGGTCGTGGCGGTCGGGGACCTGGTGCTGCGGCCGTCGCTGCGCGTGCTCGCGCGGGTCGGCGGGGCGATGGGGGCGCTGGTCGCCGGGCTCGGCGCGCAGGTGCTCGTGGCCTGGCTCGCGCTACGGGTCGTGCCGGGGCTGCACGTGGCGAACGGCTGGGCGGTGCTGCCGGTGCTGGTCATCACCGGCTGCGTCATGGCCGTGGGCCGCTGGGTCTGGGGCGCCGCGGACTCCGACTACGTCGTCGGCGACGTGCTGCGCCGGGCCCGGTCCCGCGCGCGCCGCGCCGGTGAGGGGGCCGGCCACGGCGACGACCGCCCGCCGGGCCTGCTGGTCGTCCAGCTGGACGGCGTCGCCGCGCCCGTGCTCGCCCAGGCCGTCGACGCCGGTCTGGTCCCGACGATGGCGCGCTGGGTCGCCGACGGCTCCCACCACCTGCACGGCTGGTGGGCGCAGGCCCCGTGCACCACCCCGGCGAGCCAGGCGGGGCTGCTGCACGGGGCAGCCGACGCGGTGCCGTCGTTCCGCTGGTGGGACCGCGACGTCGGCCGGCTGGTCGTGACCAACCACCCCGACGACGCGGCCCTGGTCGAGCGGCGGCTGTCGGACGGGCGCGGGCTGCTCGCGGACGGGGGAGCGGCGGTCTCCACCATGTTCTCCGGCGACGCGGAGCGCCAGCTGCTCGTGATGAGCCAGGCCCGGCGCGGCATCGGGCCCGGCACGTCGTACCTGCGGTTCTTCGCCAGCCCGTTCGTGCTGACCCGCGCGGTCACGCTCACGCTCGGGGAGATGGTCGAGGAGCTGTACCAGGGGCGTCGCCAGCGGCTGCGCGACGTGCGCCCGCGGGTCCCGCGCCGCGGCTGGTACGTGGTGCTGCGCGGGGTGACGAACGTGCTGCTCCGGGACCTCGCCACGTCGCTGGTCGCCGAGCAGCTGGTGCGCGGGGCGCCCGTCGTGTTCGTCGACCTGGTCGACTACGACGAGATCGCGCACCACGCCGGACCCACCCGGCCCGAGGCGCTGCGGGCTCTCGAGGGCCTGGACGGCGTCCTCGACACGCTGTCCCGGGTCGTCGAGGCGGCCCCGCGGGACTACCGGGTCGTCGTGCTCTCGGACCACGGGCAGACCCTGGGGGCGACGTTCGAGCAGGCCGGAGGGCGCACGCTGGTCGAGGTCGTGCGGGGCCTGATGGCCGACCCCGGCCTCGACGCCGTGCAGGCGGCCGCGGACGAGGAGTGGGGGCCGCTGAACGCGTTCCTCAGCTCCTCGGGCGTCCGCCCGGGGACGGACCGCTCGGTGGTGCTCGGACCGCCCGGCCGGGACCGGCGCGCCGACGCCCCCGCCGAGGGCGCCCCGGCCAGCCCCGACGTCGCGGTCGCCGGGTCGGGCAACCTCGGCATGGTGTGGTTCCCCCGGCTCGACCGCCGTCCCGTGCTCGAGGAGGTCGAGCAGCGGTGGCCCGGCCTGGTCCGCGGGCTGGCCGCCACCCCGAGGATCGGCCTGGTCGTCGTGGACACGGCGGCCCGCGGGCTGATGGCCGTCGGGCCGGGCGGCATCCGCTGGCTGGAGGCCGAGGGCGGCGCGGTCGTCGAGGGCGTCGACCCCGTCGCGCGCTACGGCGGGCAGGCCGCGGCGGACCTGCGCCGGCTCGGGCGGCTGCCGCACGTCGGGGACCTCGTGGTGCTGTCCGACGTGACGCCCGCCGGGCACGTGCACGCGTTCGAGGGCCAGGTCGGCTCGCACGGCGGGCTCGGCGGGGCGCAGAACCTCGCGCTGCTGCTGCACCCCGTCGGGCTGCCGCTCCACGACGACCTGCTGTCCGACGTCGACGGGACGCCGGTGCCCGTCGGCGCGGACCGCGTGCACGAGCAGCTGCTGCGGTGGGCCCGGTCGCTGGGGCTGCGACCCGGGGACGAGGCCGCGGCGGCGGACGCGGCGGCTACGGGGGACGGGGCGGGCACCCGGGACGGACCGGGGACCGGGGACGGGGTGGCACGGTGACCGCCGACGAGCCCGCCGCGGTGACCGTCCGGTGGCTGGGGCACGCGAGCCTCGTGCTCGACCTCGGCGGCGCGCGCGTGCTCACCGACCCGCTGCTGCGCCCGCACGCCGGGCTGCTGCGCCGACGCCCGGGACCGCCGCGCCGCGAGCACTGGGCGGGTGCCTCCGCGGTCCTGGTCTCCCACCTGCACCACGACCACGCGGAGCTCGGCTCGCTGCGGCTCCTGGACGGCGTGCCGGTGCTCACGGCGCCGGCCGCCGCGCACTGGCTCGGGCGGCACGGGATCGGCGGGGCGACGGGGCTGGCCGACGACGAGTGGTGGCCGGTGCCCGGCACCGACGTCCGGGTGCGCCAGGTCCCCGCGGTGCACGGCGACCGGCCGATGCCGCACCGGCCGAACAGCGCGCACGGGTTCCTCGTCGTCGCCCCGGGCGTCCGGGTGTGGTTCGCCGGTGACACCGCGCCGTACCCCGCGATGCGCCGGCTGCCGGAGCTGGCGGGCGGGCCGATCGACCTCGCGCTGGTGCCGGTGGGGGGCTGGGGCCCCCGGCTGTCGGGCGGCCACATGGACCCGGTGCAGGCGGCGGCGGTGTGCGAGTCCCTGGGTGCGCGGCGGGCCGTGCCGGTGCACTGGGGCACGCTGCACCCGCCGGTGTCGCGGCGGCTGCCGCCCGGGTGGATGGACCGCGCCGGGCCGGCCTTCGTGCACGCGCTGGCGCGTCGCGGTCTGGTCGAGCCGGTGCTGCTCGAACCGGGCGGTGCGGCGCACCTGGGGGAGCGGGTCGAGCTGCTGGGAGCGGGCGCCGGGACCGCCTGAGGGTGGTGTCGTGCCGCCGCGACGCGCCGGTGGACGGCGGTGCGCCGATCGAACAGGTGTTCGGCTAGTGTGGTCCCCGGTGACGCGCCGCGAGGTCCGACGCGGCCCGCGAGCCCTCCACAACGGGGAGGGGAGCGCGGGTTGTGGACGGCCGCGGGGTGCATGTCGGTGGTCGGGCATAGCGTCACCGCACGACACGGAGACCAGCCCTTGCAGGCGCAGCGCGACGCTGCACGACAGACGAACAGGTGGACACCATGCCCGCTCCCCAGGACCGCGAGAAGGCCCTCGAGGCCGCCCTCAGCCAGATCGACCGCCAGTTCGGCAAGGGCTCGATCATGCGCCTCGGCGACGACGGCCGCGCCCCCGTCGAGGTCATCCCCACCGGCTCCATCGCGCTGGACGTCGCGCTCGGCATCGGCGGGCTGCCCAAGGGCCGTGTCGTCGAGATCTACGGCCCGGAGTCCTCCGGCAAGACGACCGTCGCGCTGCACGCCGTCGCCAACGCGCAGAAGGCCGGCGGCATCGCGGCGTTCATCGACGCCGAGCACGCGCTCGACCCCGACTACGCCAAGAAGCTCGGTGTCGACACCGACGCGCTCCTCGTGTCGCAGCCGGACACCGGCGAGCAGGCGCTCGAGATTATGGACATGCTGATCCGCTCCGGCGCGATCGACGTCATCGTCATCGACTCCGTCGCCGCCCTGGTGCCGAAGGCGGAGATCGAGGGCGAGATGGGCGACAGCCACGTCGGTCTCCAGGCCCGCCTCATGTCCCAGGCGCTGCGCAAGATCACCGGTGCGCTCAACGCCTCCGGCACCACCGCGATCTTCATCAACCAGCTGCGCGAGAAGATCGGCGTGTTCTTCGGCTCGCCCGAGACCACCACCGGTGGCAAGGCGCTGAAGTTCTACGCGTCCGTCCGGATGGACATCCGCCGCATCGAGACCCTCAAGGAGGGCACCGACGCGGTCGGCAACCGGACCCGTATCAAGATTGTCAAGAACAAGATGGCCCCGCCGTTCAAGCAGGCCGAGTTCGACATCCTCTACGGCGTCGGCATCTCCCGTGAGGGCGGGCTGATCGACATGGGCGTCGAGCACGGGTTCGTCCGCAAGTCCGGCTCCTGGTTCACCTACGACGGCGACCAGCTCGGCCAGGGCAAGGAGAACGCGCGCGGGTTCCTGCGCGACAACCCCGAGCTCGCGAACGAGCTCGAGCGCAAGATCAAGGAGAAGCTCGGGATCGGTGTGAAGGTCGAGGCGCCCGCGGGTGCGGAGGTCAAGGTCGACTTCTGATGCCGACCGCGCACGACCCGTCCGACGACGGCCTGGGACCCGCGGGGGCGACGAACCCCGCGGGTCCCGCGCGTCGCGGGACGGACGACGGGGGGAGCCCGGTGGCCGGGACCGGCGACGCGACCGGCGGCACCGAGGCCGACGGCACCTCGGCCGCCGACGGCACGGCGTGGGCGCAGCCCGACGCGGCCGACGACGCCTGGGCGCCCGCCGAGGACGGCGGCTCAGCCTGGTCGGTCGACACGCCCGAGCCCTCGGCGTGGACGGACGACCCGGGACGGTCGGCCGGCGCGGTACCCGGGAGCGGCTCGTCGGTCTGGGACGACGACGCGCCCGCACCGGCGAGCGCGTGGGCCGGCACGACGGTGCCCGCCGCGGGACGGGGCGGCTCGAGGCCCATCGGCACGAGCAGAGGGCCCGGTCGTGACGTCCGGGCGGCCGCACGTCCAGCGGGTCGCGCCGGGGCGCGCGCCGGCGCCGACTCCGGTGCGCGCTCCGAGGACCGCTCCGACCCCCGCCCCGGTGCGTTTCCCGACGCCCGAACCGGCGGATCGCGCGCGGACGTCGGGCTCGACGCGAGCCCGCTCGGCGCCACCGACGACCCCGGGGTGCCGAGGCTCGACCGTGACGAGCGCCGTCGGGTCGCGGAGGAGCTGCGCCGCAGACTCAGCGGCGCGTCCGATCTCGCCCCCACGCCCGACCTCGCCCCCACGCCCGACCTCGCCCCCACGCCCGACCTCGCCGCCGACCCCTCCGTCGCGGTCGAGCTCGACACCGCCGCCGACCCCGCCGGCGCCGACGCGGACCGCGCACCCGGCCGCGAGCGGGCCCGCGGTCGAGGTCGCCCGGGTGGCGGCTGGGGTCGCTCGGGCGGCGGCGGGCGCGGCCGTGCTCCCGCGTCCGAGCCGCCGTCGTCGGGCGCCGCGGGGGTCGACGCCGAGCCCGACCCGGAGCAGGTGGCGCGCTCGGTCGCGCTGCGGCTGCTCACCGGCGCACCGCGCAGCCGCGCGCAGCTCGCCGAGGCGATGGCGAAGCGCGACGTCCCGGAGGAGGTCGCCGACCGGGTGCTGGACCGGTTCACCGAGGTCGGGCTGGTGGACGACGCCGCCTACGCCGAGATCCTGGTCCGCAGCCGGCACGCCGAGCGCGGGCTGTCCCGGCGCGCGCTGTCCCTCGAGCTGCGACGGCGCGGCGTCGACGACGAGACGGCGCGCGAGGCGCTCGCCCAGGTCGACGACGACGACGAGGAGCAGGCCGCGCGGGCACTCGCCCGCAAGAAGCTCGCGTCCACCCGCGGACTGGACCGGGAGGTCCGGCTCCGCCGGGCGTACGGCGCGCTCGGGCGCAAGGGGTACGGCGGGTCGCTGGTGTCGCGGGTCGTCCGCGAGGAGCTCGCCGCCGAGGGGCAGGACGCCGACCCGGACGACGCGTGGCCCGGCGGTCCCGACCACGGCTGACCCGGTCGGGAGGCCAGACCCTGGTGGTGTCGTGGCCCGCCGGGCGGGCCGGGTGGTGAACAATGGGATCTCCGCGACGTGGTTCACCCGCGCCGGCCTCCTGGGCCGGTGCGCACCGGCGTCGCGCCGACGACGAGGAGAGTGACCACCCATGCAGGACGCCGCGATCGTGGTGGGACTGCTGGCCGCGTGCCTCGTCGCGCTCGTCCTGGTGCTGCTGGCCCGGCGCGAGGCCGCGGCCGTGCGCCGGCAGGCCACCGAGGACGTGCAGAGCATCAGGGACGAGGCGCGGACCGCGCTGGCGGACGCCCAGCGCCGGGAGGCCCGCGCGGTGGAGCGCGAGGAGAGCGCCGCCGCCGCCGAGCGGTCCGCGACCGAGCACGAGCGGGCCGCCCGCGCCGCGCAGGACGCCGCCACCGAGCTCCGCCGGGACGCCGCCGCGCAGGCCGGCTCCGCGACCGCGGCCGCCGCGGAGGTGCGCGCGGCCGCCGAGCGCGCCGCCGCCGACCGCCTCGCCGCCGCCGACCGCGAGGCCGTCGAGCGCCTCGAGGCGACCTCGGGCCTCACCGCCGCGGAGGCCCGCACCGAGCTGCTGCGGCAGCTCACCGCCGAGGCCGCGACGGCCGCCAGCGCGTCGATCCGCCGCATCGAGGCCCAAGCGCGCCGCACCGCCGAGTCGCGGGCCCGCCGGGTGCTGGCGACCGCCGTGCACCGCACCGCCGTCGCGACCAGCAGCCAGAGCACCGTCACCCTCGTGGCGCTGCCCTCGGAGGAGATGAAGGGCCGCATCATCGGCAAGGAGGGCCGGAACATCCGGCTGTTCGAGGCGCTCACCGGCGTCAACGTGCTGATCGACGAGTCGCCCGACGCGGTCGTGCTGTCGTGCTTCGACGCGGACCGGCGCGAGGTCGCGACGGTGGCACTCGAGGCGCTGATGGCCGACGGGCGGATCAACCCGCAGCGCATCGAGGCGGCGTACGCGGAGGCCGTGGCAGGGGCCGACGAGCGCGCCCTCGAAGCCGGTCACGCCGCCGCCGAGCGCGCCGGGGTGCGGGGTCTCGACGAGCAGCTGGTGCGCGTGCTCGGCCGGCTGCGGCTGCGGACCTCGTTCGGGCAGAACGTGCTGGACCACCTGGTGGAGTCGGCGCTGCTGGCCGCGCAGGTCGCCGTCGAGATCGGCGCGGATGTCGACGTCGCCCGGCGCGGCGCCCTGCTGCACGACATCGGCAAGGCGCTGACGGGCGAGGTCCCCGGGCCGCACGCGCAGGTCGGCGCGGCGCTGGCCGCCCGGCACGGGGAGTCCGACGTGGTGGTGAACGCGATCGCCGCGCACCACGACGAGGTGCCCGCCGAGACGGTCGAGGCCGTCCTGGTGCAGGTCGCCGACGCGATGTCCGCGGCACGGCCCGGCGCCCGGCGCGAGGACGTCGACCAGCACGTCGAGCGGCTGGAGCAGCTCGAGGAGCTGGTCGCGGGCCACGCCGGGGTCCGCCGCGCGCTGGCGATGGCGGCCGGACGCGAGATGCGCGTGGTCGTCGAGCCCAGCCAGGTGCCCGACGCCGACCTGGGGAAGCTGGCGGTCGAGATCGCCCGGCACATCGAGCACGACCTGTCCTACCCGGGCGAGATCAAGGTGACCGTCGTCCGCGAGGTCCGCGCCAGCGCGACCGCGGGCTGACCCCAGGCCCTCCGGCCGCCGGTGCGCCGAGACAGGACGTTCCCGCCGAGTCAGGTCCGCCCAGCGCCCTGACTCGGCGCGGTGGTCCTATCTCGGCGGACGCACGCCGCCGCCCGCGCCGCCCGCAGCGCCCGCGGTCGGGTTCAGCGTCGGGTCGGCGGTGATCGTCGCGGACGTGCGGGTGCTGCGGCCCTGGAGCCAGATCGCCAGGCGGGTCAGCGACAGGTTCACCACGAGGTAGATGCCGGCGCCCGCGACGAACAGCGCGACGTAGTACTTGTTGCCGAAGTACTGGGCGTTGTTCTGCATGGCCTTGAGCAGCTCGGGGTAGCCGACGACGAACCCCAGCGACGAGTCCTTCAGCAGCACCACCAGCTGGGCGATCAGGCTCGGCAGCATGGTGCGCACGGCCTGGGGAGCTGCACGAGCAGCAGCGTCTGCGCGCGGGACAGGCCGATGGCGTAGGCGGCCTCGGTCTGGCCCTTCGGCAGCGACGCGAGCCCGGCGCGCAGGATCTCCGCGATGATCGCCATGTTGTAGACCGTGAGGCCGAACACGACGGACGCGAACGCGTCCCAGCCGAAGCCGAGCAGCGCGAACAGCATCATCAGCAGCACCGGCAGGCCGCGGAACAGCTCGATCACGGCGGTCGCGGGCAGCCGCAGCCAGGCGATCCGGGTCGTCCGCCACATCGCCAGCAGCAGCCCGAGGACGAGCGCGAGGGGCGCGGCGACCACGGCGGCCCGCAGCGTCGCACCGAGGCCGCGCACGACCATCGACCGCCACACGTCCTCGGCGGACTGGTTCTTGGGCGGGTCGTACAGCACGTCCCAGCGGTCGGCGCCGAACAGCCCGCGGCCGTCGGCGTACCGGAACGCGAGGGCGAGCAGCGCGATGATGAGGACCGCGCCGACCACCGACCCGATCCGCTCGCGGCGGCGGGCGACGGGACCGGGCTCGTCGTACAGGACGGAGCTCATCGGGCGAACGCCACCTTCCGCTCGAGGACGCCGGCGAGCAGGCCGGCGGGGATGGTGATGACCAGGTAGAACACCGCGACCCCCGCGAGGGCGAGCATGCTCTCGCTGGGGTTGGCCAGCGCGATCCGCCGGCCGGAGGCCAGCAGCTCGACCACCGCGAACCCGGCGGCCACCGAGGTGTTCTTCGCCAGGGCGATGAGGACGTTGATCAGCGGCGGGACGACCGACCGCACGGCCTGCGGGAGCACGACCAGGCCGAGGGTCTGCCCGAACGTGAGCCCGATCGCGCGCGCCGCCTCGGCCTGGCCGATCGGCACGGCGTTGATCCCGGACCGCACGGCCTCGCTGACGAACGCCGAGGTGTAGGCGGACAGCGCGATGACGGCGGTCCAGAACCCGAGCGGGGGCAGCACGCCGAACTGCGGCGCCACGAACAGCAGGAAGAAGAACACGAGCGTCAGCGGCGTGTTGCGCAGGACCTCGACGTAGGTCACGGCGAGGGCGCGCAGCGGGGCCACGGGGGAGACGCGCATGGCGGCGAGCACCGTGCCCAGGGCCAGCGCGATCGCACCGGAGTAGGCGGTCAGCCGCAGGGTCGAGAGGAACCCGCTCAGGTAGGCCGGCAGGTTGTCGGCGATCAGGTCCACGCAGGGCCCTTCACTCGGGGAGGACGGGAGCGGTGCCCGGCCCGCACGGCGGCGGGCCGGGCACCGGGGGTGTCAGTACCGGTCGACGGCCGGGGGCTCCGGGGTCGGCAGGACCGTGCCGGCGGTGGCCTCCCACGCCTCGGTCCAGGTGCCGTCCTCGAACGCCGCCTCCAGGGTGTCGTTGATCCACATCCGGAAGTCGGTGTCGTCGAGCGCCAGGCCGATGCCGTAGGGCTCGGCGGTGAACGGCTCGCCGCGGACCTCGAACGTCGGGTCGTCGGCCGCGAAGCCGGCGAGGATCACGTTGTCCGTGCTGATCGCGTCGACCTGGCCGCCGCGCAGGGGCTCCAGGCAGTCGGAGTAGGCGCCGAACGGCACGACCTCGGTGTCGGGGAAGTTCTCCAGCAGGTTCGCCTCGGGGGTGGACCCGGAGACGGTGCAGACCTTCTTGCCCGCGAGGTCGTCGGGGCCCTGGATGTCCTCGTTGTCGGCGAGCGTGAGGATCGACTGGCCGGCCTCGTAGTACGGCCCGGCGAACGAGACGACCTTCTTGCGCTCGTCGTTGATCGTGTAGGTCGCGATGACGACGTCGACCTGGTCGGACTCGATGAACGACTCGCGGTTGGACGAGATCGTCTCGGTCCACTCGATGCCGTCCTCGGGGATGCCGAGGGCGCCGGCGATGATCTTGCCGATCTCGACGTCGAAGCCCTCGGGCGTGCCGTCGGGGCCGACCAGGCCGAACAGCGGCTGGTCGAACTTCGTGCCGATCCGGATCTTCCCGGCGTCGGCGAGCTCGGCCATCGTCGAGCCCTCGGGGAAGTCGGCGGCCTCGACGTCCGAGACCTCCGGGGCGGACGCGGCGTCGTCGTCGGACCCGCCGCACGCGGCGAGCGTGAGCGCGGCGACGGCGGTGAGGGCGATCGTTCCTGCGGTGCGGGTTCTCATCGGGCTCTCCTCGGGTGGTGGCGAGTCGGTGGTGAGTCTGCGGTGCGGTCGTCGGGCGTCAGTGGGTCAGGATCTTGGACAGGAAGTCGCGGGCGCGGTCGCTGCGGGGGGCCGTGAAGAACGTCTCCGGCTCGGCCTCCTCGACGATCGCGCCGCCGTCCATGAAGACGACGCGGTGGGCGGCCCGGCGGGCGAAGCCCATCTCGTGCGTGACGACGACCATCGTCATGCCCTCGGCGGCGAGCGACGTCATCACGTCGAGGACCTCGTTGATCATCTCGGGGTCGAGCGCCGAGGTCGGCTCGTCGAACAGCATGACCTTGGGCTCCATCGCCAGCGCGCGGGCGATCGCCACACGCTGCTGCTGGCCGCCGGAGAAGCTGGGCGGGCAGCTTGTCGGCCTGGCTGGCGACGCCCACGCGCTCCAGCAGGGCCATCGCGCGCTCCTTCGCCTGGGCGGCGGGCATCCGCCGCACCTTGCGCATCCCGAGCGTCACGTTCTGGAGCACCGTGCGGTGCGCGAACAGGTTGAACGACTGGAACACCATGCCGACGTCGGCGCGCAGCCGGGCGAGGGCGCGGCCCTCGGCGGGCAACGGGGTGCCGTCGACGGTGATGGTGCCGGACTCGACGGTCTCGAGCCGGTTGATGGTCCGGCAGAGCGTGGACTTGCCGCTGCCGGACGGACCGATCACGACGACGACCTCGCCGCGGTGCACGGTGAGGTTGACGTCCTTGAGGACGTGCAGAGCGCCGAAGTGCTTGTCGACGTGGTCGAGGACGACGAGGGGTTCGCCGAGGTGCGGGGTCGCAGCGCCGGGCTCGCGGGCCGGGGCCGGGTCGGGCTGTGCCATCCCTGGAACCTATGGGGCGTTTGTTACCTGCGCCACCGTTCCAGGTCACAGATAGGAAACGCTGCGGTCATACGGACGCCGGGCGGGTGGCGCCCGCCGGCCCCGCGCGCCCGCGGACGTACCCTGGTCGGCGATGAGCACGACGACCACGCCCCCCGCCCCGGCCGCCGCCGACGCCCCCACGTCGAGCGCCGCCGCCCCCGCGCGCACCTACCTGGTGAAGACGCTCGGCTGCCAGATGAACGTGCACGACTCGGAGCACATGGCCGGGATGCTCGAGCAGGCCGGCTACGTCGCCGCGACGCCCGAGGCCGTGGCCGCGGAGGACGCCGACGTCATCGTCATCAACACGTGCGCGGTCCGGGAGAACGCGGCGGACAAGCTCTACGGCAACCTGGGCCGCCTCGCCGGGACCAAGCGCGCCCGCCCCGGCATGCAGATCGCCGTCGGGGGCTGCCTCGCCCAGAAGGACCGCTCGGGCATCGTCGAGCGCGCGCCCTGGGTGGACGTCGTGTTCGGCACGCACAACCTCGACGTGCTGCCGGTGCTGCTGGAGCGCGCCCGGCACAACGAGGCCGCCGAGGTCGAGATCGAGGAGTCGCTCAAGGTCTTCCCGTCGACCCTGCCGACGCGCCGCGAGTCCGTCTACGCGGGCTGGGTGTCCATCAGCGTCGGCTGCAACAACACCTGCACGTTCTGCATCGTGCCCCACCTGCGCGGCAAGGAGCGCGACCGTCGGCCGGGCGACGTCCTCGCGGAGGTCGCCGCGCTGGTCGACCAGGGTGCGATCGAGGTGACGCTGCTCGGGCAGAACGTGAACTCCTACGGGGTCGAGTTCGGCGACCGCGGGGCGTTCGCGAAGCTGCTGCGCGCCGCGGGGGCCGTCCCGGGGCTGGAGCGGCTGCGGTTCACGTCGCCGCACCCCGCGTCGTTCACCGACGACGTCATCGCCGCGATGGCCGAGACGCCGACCGTGATGCCGAGCCTGCACATGCCGCTGCAGTCCGGCTCCGACCGGGTGCTGCGCGCGATGCGCCGGTCCTACCGGTCCGAGAAGTTCCTCGGGATCCTCGACCGCGTGCGCACCGCCATGCCGGACGCGGCGATCACGACCGACATCATCGTGGGCTTCCCCGGCGAGACCGAGGAGGACTTCGCCGAGACGCTGCGCGTGGTCGAGGCGTCGCGGTTCTCCTCGGCGTTCACGTTCCAGTACTCGCCGCGCCCCGGCACGCCCGCCGCGGACCTGCCCGACCAGCTGCCCAAGGCGGTCGTGCAGGAGCGGTACGAGCGCCTGACCGCGCTGCAGGACCGGATCGGGCTGGCCGAGGCGCAGCGCCAGGTCGGCCGGACCGTCGAGGTGCTGCTGGCCGAGGGGGAGGGGCGCAAGGACGGCGCCACCCGCCGGCTGTCCGGCCGCGCCGCCGACAACCGGCTGGTGCACCTCGCGCTGCCCGACGGGCTCCCCGAGGACGCCGCCCCGCGGCCCGGCGACCTGGTGGCCGCCGAGATCACGCACGCGGCGCCGCACCACCTCGTCGCCGACTCCGGGGCCCGGGGCGGGACGTTCGCGGTCCGCCGCACCCGCGCCGGCGACGCCTGGGAGCGGCGGCAGTCCGGCGAGGACGACCACGCGCACGGCGGGGCGGGCGACGCCTGCGGGACCGGAGGGGCCGCGACGGGACCGGCCGCGCCGGTGCTGCTGGGGCTGCCGACGATCGGCCGCGGGCCGCGCTGAGGCGCCTGCGGGGGCTCAGACCTGCGTGCTCAGACCTGCGGCGGCAGCAGCGACTCGAACGACGCGAAGCTCTGCACGCCCGTGCCGAGCCCGCACGACACCAGCTGGTCGAGCTGCTCGTCGGTGACCCCGTGCTCGAGGTCGGTCGAGACCTCGCTGTAGACCGCCAGCTGGCCCTCCTCCTCGCGGAGGTAGAGCTTCGGCCAGATGCGCTCGCGGTTCCAGTCGTTGAGCGCCAGGGCGACGGACCGGCGGCTCGCCACCGGCAGCTGCCGGTGCCACCGGCCGCGGACCTGCAGGATCTCGTGCTGCTCGCCGAGCAGGAGGAACCAGAACCGGGAGTCGTTCCAGACGCCGGTCAGGTCGCCGTCCTCGTCGACCCGGTAGTGGTAGCCGCGGCTCTGCAGCGTGGCGGCGACGCGGTCCCGGGTCAGGGGAGTCGGTCGGGCCTGCGGCGTGACGCTGCGCTCGGTGGTCGCCGGCGCGGTGCGCTCGCCGAGGACCCGGGACAGCCAGCCGGGCGTGCGCGGCGCGGTCACGGTGCCACCGTCGCGGGGTCGGGGTAGAGCTCGTCGATGGCGTCGAAGAACGTGCTCGACGAGCTCAGGCCGCAGAACAGGATCTGGCTGAGCTGGTCGTCGGTCGCGCCGTGCTCGAGGTCGGTCGACACCTCCGCGACGACGTGCACCATGCCGTTGTCGCGGACGCGGACGTACGCCTTGGGCCAGATCCGCTCCGCGTTCCACTCGGTGCAGGCGTCCAGCACCTCCTCGAGGCGCTCGATGGTGATCTCCCGGTGCCACTGCCCGCGGACCTGGAGGATCTCCTGCCGGTCGCCGAACAGGAAGAAGTAGAACAGCCGGCCCCGCCACAGGCCGCCGAGGTCGCCGTCGTTGTCGACGAAGTAGTGGAAGTCGTTGCGCTCGAACCACTGCACGACGCGCTCGGACGACAGGGGCGTGGGGCGGCCGTCGTCGACCCGCACCCCGCTGCCGGTCAGGCCCGCGCGCAGGTCGCCGCGGCCGGGGTTGGCGGGGACGGGACCGGTCTCGCGCGCGGACGCGGCGCGGTCCGGCCGGTCGGGTCCGCGGCGCGGGCCACGGTTGCGGAACAGACCCATGTCCACACCATACGCGCGGGCCCCGCGGGCGCCAGCGCGTCGAGGGGAAGTTCACGCCATCGGGCAAATCGGACGGTGGCCGTGTCGCACCACCGGGTTAGGCTCGGACGGTGGTGCCCTCCCGGGGCCGCCACCTGCATCGACGCCACGACGGCGGTCGCCCCGCGGCCGCACGGAAGGACTGAGGACGGACATGGGCTTCTTCACCAAGCCGGACGCGGCGGGCTCGGCCGGCGCCGCGCAGGCGCTCTCGCACGAGCGGATCATCTCCGTGCTCGACTCGCGCGAGATGCGCTACGGCGTCGACGACGACGGCGACATCGGCGGCTACTGGGACGGCCACCTGTTCTACTTCTTCCGGATGGGCGGCTCGCAGGAGTACCTGCAGACCCGCGGCCGCTGGAACCGCAAGGTCGGCGTCGACCAGTTCGAGCGCGTGGTCGACCTGGTCAACGCCTGGAACTCCGAGAAGCTGTGGCCCAAGGGCTACGTGCGCCGCGAGGACGAGGTCGTCGGCGTGTACGCCGAGCACACGGTCGACTACGAGCACGGCGTCACCGACGAGCAGATCGACCTGCACCTCGCGTGCGGCATCACCACCGCGCTGAGCCTGTTCGAGCACCTGGACGAGCACTTCCCGGACGAGGCGGCCGTCGCCAAGGCCGAGTACGAGAGCGAGTGACGCGGCGCGCATGACCGACCCCGTCGCCCAGGCGTTCCAGGTCGACCTGCACGGCGTGGTCGACCTGCTCGCCCGGCACCTGTACTCGGGCCCCCGGGTCTACGTCCGCGAGCTGCTGCAGAACGGCGTCGACGCGATCACCGCGCGGCGTGCTCTCGACCCAGGGTGCCCGGCGACGGTGCGCCTGCGGCCGCTCGCGGACGGCTCCCTGGCCGTCGTCGACTCCGGCGTCGGCCTGACCCGCGCGGAGGCCCAGGAGCTGCTCGCCACCGTCGGGCGGTCGTCCAAGCGGGACCTCGACCTCGGCCTCGGCCGCGAGGAGTTCCTCGGGCAGTTCGGCATCGGCCTGCTGTCGGCGTTCATGGTCGCCGACGAGATCGAGCTGGTGTCCCGCTCGGCGCGCGAGCCCGACGCCCCGGCGGTCCGCTGGCGCGGGCACGCGGACGGGTCCTACGACCTGACCGAGCTGCCCGGCACCGACCTGCCGGTCGGCAGCACCGTGCGGATCCGCCCGCGCCGGGACATGGAGCACTGGCTCGCGGGGGAGACGGTCGCCGCGCTCGCCGCGGAGTTCGGCTCGCTGCTGCCCGTGGACGTCGCCGTCGAGGTGCCGCTGGGGACCGCGGCCGCGGCGGACGACGTCCCGCTGCCCGCGGACGGCTCGCCGCGCCCCGGGCACGTGTGGCGTCGGGTCTCGGCGTCCGAGCTGCCGTGGACGCGGACCTACCCCGACGCGGTGTCCCGCTCCCAGGCGCTCGCGCGGTACTGCGAGCAGACCTTCGGGTTCACGCCGCTCGCGCACGTCGACCTCGAGGTGCCCCTCGCGGGCGTCTCCGGCGTCGCGTTCGTGCTGCCCGCGGCCGTGCCGCCCGGCGGTGGCGGGTCGCACCGCGTCTACCTCAAGCGGATGCTGCTCGGCGCGCGCGTCGAGGGGCTGCTGCCGGAGTGGGCGTTCTTCGTCCGCGGCGTCGTCGACGCCTCGGGGCTGCGGCCGACCGCCTCGCGCGAGCAGCTCTACACCGACGAGGTGCTGCTGGCCACGCAGGAGGCGCTCGCCGGTGCGGTGCGCGCGTGGACGCTGCGGACCCTGGAGTCCGGCACCGCGCTCGCGGAGCAGTTCGTGAGGACCCACCACCTCGCGGTGCGGTCCCTGGCGCTGACCGACGACACGATGCTCGACCTCGCGTCGCGGATCCTGCCCTACGAGACGACCGACGGGATGCTCACGCTCGCGGACGTCGCCCGGGAGCACGGCCGCGTCGTGTACGCCCCGACGCTGGAGGAGTACAAGCGGATCGCGCCGGTGGCGCGCGCGCAGGGCATCGCGGTCGTCAACGCCGGCTACGTCTACGACGCCGACCTGCTCGCCCGGTTCGCGCAGCGGACGCCCGTCGAGGTCCGGCCGCTCGGCGCCGGGGACATCGCGCAGGTGCTCACCCCGCTGACCCCGGAGCGCGAGCTCGCGACGCTCGACGCCGTGCGCGCCGGCGGCGACGTGCTGCGCCCCCTGGACACCGACCTCGTCGTGCGGACCTTCGAGCCCGCCGGGCTGCCCGCGGTGCTCCTGCACGACCGCGACGGCGACCACCAGCGGGACCTGCAGGCCGCGATGGCCGAGGCCGACGACGTGTGGGGCGACGTGCTCGCCGGGTTCGCCGCCCCCGCGGCCGCCCGGCAGCTGGTGCTGAACGACGCCAGCCCGCTGGTCCGCGACCTGCTCGCGGCCCCCCCGGGCGAGGTGTTCACCGCGGGCCTGCGCTCGCTGTACGTCTCGGCCCTGCTGCTGGCGGGCGAGCCGTTGCGCGCGCGGGAGTCCGAGCTGATGACCGGGTCGATGACCGTCCTGCTCCGCGCAGGGCTGGACCGTGACACGTCCGCCGGGGGACCGGCAGAGGAGGAGCAGGCGTGAGCCGCACGCTGGACGAGGCCAACCGCGAGATCAGCCGGGTCCGGGAGATGCCCTACGGGCTCGCCCGCACCCAGGCGGCCGAGCGGCTGGTCCGGCTCGTCGACGCCGAGGGCCCCGACGAGGCCCGCGCGTACGCGCTGTCGACGCTGGTCGAGGCCTACCAGTGGGGCGGCGAGGTCGACCGGTCCTTCGTCGCGTTCGCGCGGCTGCTGCGCTGGTGGGACGAGCACCCCGAGCACTTCGACGCGCACGACCAGCACGGGCTGTTCTGGTCGTTCAAGTGGATGATCTCGGGCCTGGCCGACTTCCCGACCGTGCCCGCCGAGCAGATCGACCGCACGCTGGCGGACATGGAGCGCCGCTACGCGCTCGCCGGCAACGGCATGGACGCGGTCGCGTACGAGCGGTTCGCCTGGGCCCGCCAGCGCGGCGCCGCCGACGTCGAGGCCGCCTACCAGGCGTGGGTCGCCACGCCCCGCGACGACTTCTCCCAGTGCGAGGCGTGCGACCCCGGTGACCGGGCGTCGTGGCTGATCGCCACCGGGCGGGCCGAGGAGGGCGTCCGGCTCATCGAGCAGACCCTCACCGAGAACCCGTCCTGCGCCTCCGAGCCCGCCGACATGCTGTCCTACCTGGCCGAGGCGCACCTCGACGCCGGCCGCCCCCGCGAGGCCGCCCGCGCGCACCGCCGCGCCGTCGCCGCGCTCGCGCACGCCGAGTCCGACATGGTCGGCGCCCGGGGCCGCCGGATCCGGCTGCTGGCCCGCGGCGGGCAGGCCGAGCGGGCCGTCCGCGCCATCGAGGCCGACCAGCAGTACCTGACCGGCGGCGACACCCCGTACTCCCGGCTCGCGTTCGCCACCCTCGTGGGCGCCGCGACGCACGTGCTCCGGGAGACCGGCCACGGCGACCGACCCGTGCGGCTCGCCACCGTCCCGGCCGGCACCGTGGCCGAGCTCGACGACTGGCTGCGTGCCCGGGCCGACGAGCTCGCCGCGCAGTTCGACGCCCGCAACGGCACCGCCTCGGAGTCCGAGGCCGTGGCCCGGGCCTGGCGGTCGACCCCCGCCGCGGACACCCTCGACCTGGACGTGCTGCCGCGCGGGCTGGGCGCGACCGGCGGCGCCGCGGCGCCGTCGACGGGGTCCACCGGCGGTGCCGGCACGAACGGGGCTGCGGTCACCGAGGGCGCCGCGGCCGGCGCGGAGACCGGCGACGCCGCCCGGCGCGCGGCACCGGCGGACCCCGCCGAGCTCGCGTCCGCCGCCGAGCGCCTCGCCGCGAGCGGGGACGTCGAGGCCGCCGCGGGCGCCTACCTCGACGCCGCGGTCGCCGCGGAGGCCGCGGGCCTCCTGGTCGACGCCGGGTTCGCCTACGCCGAGGCCGCGCACTGCGCCCAGACCCTCGGCGACGACGACGGGGCCGCCGCCGGGTACGCCGCCGCGGTCGCCCGGCTGCGTGCCGGGGACCTCCCGCCGGTCTCGCTCGCGCAGGTCGTCGTGGCCTGGGCCCGCGCCGCCGCCGTGACCGGGGACGCCGAGGCCGTGCTCGCGGAGGCCGAGCGGCTGTCCCGCGACCTGGCCGCCGACCCCGCGCCCGACGCGATCGAGCGGGCGCCCGAGCTCGAGGCGCGCGAGCAGGCCGCCGGTCGCCGCGCTGCCGCCGACCTGGACGACGCCGCCGCCCGGCTGCTCGCCACGCTCGGCGGGGACCACCGGGCACCCGGCGCCGCCGTGGCGCAGCGTGCCGCCGAGGCGTACGCCGGGCTCGGCGCCGTCGCGGACGCCGCGCACGCGTTCTGGCTCGCCGGGCGCCTGCACGACGACCTCGGGAACGTCGAGGAGGCGGTCTGGCACCTCGAGTCCGCGATGGAGGGCTTCGCCGCCGCCCGGCAGCGCGCCCCGCGCGGCGAGGTCGCGAACGCGCTCGTCGACGTCCTGCGCCGCTCCGGCCAGGAGTCCCGCGCCGAGGACCTCGCCCGCACCCTCACCGCCTGACCCCTTCCAGCACCCCGCACCCGCACCCCCGTCGGCCGCACGAGAGGTCACGACACGCTGGTCGCGGCGCCTGCGCGCCCGCGAGTCGTGACCTCTCGTGCGGCGGCGCCGGGCACGCGGGGGTGCCTGCGGCAGGGGGCGGGTACCGTTCGGGGGTGTTCTCGGCCGTGGTGCTCCTGCCCGACACCGTGCTGGTCGTGCCCGGTGCCGCCGGGCGGGCCGACCCCGCGTCGGGGCTGCGGGCGGCCGCAGTCGAGGCGCTGCGGGCCGCCGACCCCGGGCCCGACGGGCGGGTGCTCGTCCTGGCGCCCGCGACCCGGGACCGCGCGCTGACGCACCCGGTCGGTCTCGGGCTCGGCGCGGCCGGGCTGCCGGAGCCCGCGGGCCGGGCCGACGCGGTCGCGCCGCGGTCGCGGGCCGACGTCCCGGCGTCGACGGCGCTGGTGCTGCTCGACCTCGCCGGGTGCCGCGCGCCCGTCGACGTCCGCGAGCTCGCCCGGGGTGGCGGGTCGACGGCCCCCGAGGACGCCGGCACGGCCACCGCCCTCCTCGTCGTCGTCGGCTCGCCGAGCGCCCGGGACGGCGCCGACGCCCCGCTCGCCGAGGACCCCCGCGCAGCCGAGGTCGACGCGAGGCTGCTCGCCGCGCTCGCCGACGGCCCCGCGGCGCTGGACACCGCGCTCGACGCGCTCGGCCCCGACACGGCCCGCGAGCTCGCGGTCAGCGGATGGGCGCCGTGGCGGGCCGCGCTCGCGTTGCTCCCCGTCGACGGGCCGCCCGTCCGTGCCGCCACCTGCACGACCGCCGTCGTCGCCGGCGCGCAGCACGCCGTCGCCCGCTGGGGCACCGGCCCCGCACCCGTCCCGCACCACTCCGAGGAGCCCCGTTGACCGTCGTCGTCGCCGTGGTCGGTCCCACCGCGACCGGCAAGTCCGACCTGGGCCTCGCCCTCGCGGAGCGCCTGGGAGGCGAGGTGGTCAACGCCGACGCCCTGCAGCTCTACCGCGGCCTGGACATCGGGACCGCGAAGCTCGCCGTCGCGGAGCGCCGGGGGGTGCCGCACCACCTGCTCGACGTGCTCGACCCGGACGAGGACGCGACCGTCGCGGCGTACCAGGAGGCCGCCCGCGCCGCGCTGGCGGACATCGAGTCCCGGGGCGCACGGGCGGTCGCGGTCGGCGGCTCGGGGCTCTACGTGCGCGCGCTGCTCGACCACATGGAGTTCCCCGGCACCGACCCGCAGGTGCGGGCCGAGCTGGAGGCACGCGTCGAGGCGGAGGGCTCGCGCGCGCTGCACGCGGAGCTCGCGCGGCTGGACCCGGTGGCCGCGGACGGCATCGGGCCCCGCAACGCCCGGCGGGTGGTGCGGGCGCTCGAGGTGATCGCCCTGACCGGCCGGCCGTACTCCGCGAACCTGCCGAGCCACGAGTACGAGGTCCCCGCGGTGCAGATCGGCCTGGACTGCGACCGCGCGGTCCTCGACGCGCGCGTGCAGGCCCGGGTGGACCGGATGTGGGCGGCCGGGCTGGTCGACGAGGTCCGCGGTCTGCTGGCCCGCCCCGGCGGCATCGGGCGCACCGCGTCCCGGGCGGTCGGGTACGCGGAGGTGCTGGCGGCGCTGCGCGGGGAGATCACGCTGGACGAGGCGCGCGCCCAGGTGGTCGCGGGCACCCGGCGGCTCGCGCGCAAGCAGATGGGCTGGTTCGGGCGCGACCCACGGGTGCACTGGCTCGACGCGCGCGACCCCGACCTGGTCGACCGGGCGCTGGACCTGGTGGCGGAGGCCGACGCGGGGCGGCTCGGCCGGGCCACCGACGACCCGGCGCCGCGCCGTAGTCTGGGTTCATGACCGCGACCGCCGGCAGCACCGGCACGCCCGGCCCCGGCTCCAGCAGCACCGTCTCGAGCCGCACCGCCTCCGGCAGCCCCGTTCCCAGCGGCCCCGCGACGGCGACCGCCCCGCGCGTGCTGCGGGTGACGAAGGGCCACGGGACGCAGAACGACTTCGTCCTGCTCGACGGCCGCACCGGCGTCGCGCTGGACGACGCGCTGGTCCGGGCGCTCGCGGACCGGCGCGCGGGGATCGGCGGCGACGGGGTGATCCGGCTGGTCGCCAGCGCGGACCTGCCCGAGGGCGCCGCGGTGCTCGCCGAGGACCCGGCGGCGACCTGGTTCATGGACTACCGCAACGGGGACGGCTCGATCGCGGAGATGTGCGGCAACGGGGTCCGGGTCGTCGCGGAGTACGCGCGCGCGCTCGGCGTCTGGGACCCGGGCGCGGGCGAGCTCGTGCTCGGCACCCGCGCGGGGGTCCGCCGGGTCCGTGAGGTCGCCGGACCCGCGGGCGAGGCCTGGTACGCCGTCGACATGGGTGTCTGGCACCTGCCCGGCGGGCCCGAGGCGGTCACGTCGGGCGGCGACGCGGAGGTCACGGTCGCCGGGCTGCCGGTGCCGCGACCGGCGCTCAGCGTCGACGTCGGCAACCCGCACACGGTGCTGGCGCTCGCGGGCGAGGCCGAGCTCGACGCCGCGGACCTGACGCGCGCGCCGGGCGTCGACCCGGTGCCGCCGCACGGCACGAACGTGGAGCTCGTCGTCCCGCTCGGCGAGGAGCGGACGTCGGACGGCACGGTCGTCGGCCGGGTCCGGATGCGCGTGCACGAGCGCGGCGTCGGCGAGACCCGGTCCTGCGGCACCGGTGCGTGCGCCGCGGCGCTCGCGGTGCGGGCGTGGGCCGGCCCGCAGGCGCCCGACGTCTGGCTGGTGGACGTGCCCGGCGGGACGGTGCGGGTCGCCGCGCTGCCGGACGGCCACGTCGAGCTCGCCGGGCCGGCGGTGCTGCTCGCGGACGTCGACGTCGACCTGGACGCGCTCGGCCGCTGACCGCGCCCGACGCGGGAACACCCGCGCCCGTGCCCGACGCGGGAACACCTGCGCCCGCGCCCGGCGTTGCACCCCACGTGCCCCCGACCGACCAGCCCGCGCCGACCGCGCTCACGGCCGACGACCTGCGCCGACCGCTGGGACGTGAGGTGACGTTCCTGCAGTTCTCGTCGGGCTTCTGCGCGCCGTGCCGGGCGACCCGCCGGGTGCTGGAGCGCGTCGTGGCGACCGCGGACGGCGTCGCCCACGTCGAGGTCGACGTCGCGGACCGTGCGGACCTCGCGACCCGGTTCGCGGTGGAGCAGACCCCGACGGTGGTGCTCCTCGACAGCTCTGGCGAGCCCGTCGCCCGCGTCACCGGCGTCCCCACGCTGGCGGGCGCCCGCGCCGCCGCCGACGCGGTCCGCCCCGCACCCGCCCGCGTCCACGTGCCGAGGTAGGTCCGCCCGCGCGAGACAGGGCCTCCGGAGGTCCTGACTCGGCGCGGAGGTCCTGTCTCGGCGGCGCGTGGGCGGCGGGTCGGCGGCGCGTGGGCGGGGCGTCGGGTCAGCGAGCGGTGACGCGCAGGACGCGGAAGCCGCGGTCCGTCGCCACCCGGTCGACGTCAGCCGCGTCGCCGAGCTCGGTCGCCAGCCAGCGCAGCAGCGAGTCCGACCCGAGGTTCTTCGCCACCACCAGGTACGCCGCACCGCCGGGCACGAGCCGCCGGAGCCACTGCCGCAGCATCGCGTGCAGCGCCTCCTTGCCGACCCGGATCGGCGGGTTGGACCAGATCGCCGCGAACCGCACGTCCTCGGGCACGTCCTCGGGGCGCCCGGACCGGACCCCGGTCAGCCCGAGCGCGTCGGCGTTCCGGCGCGTGAGGTCGAGGGCCCGCTCGTTCACGTCGACCGCCCACACCCGGGCCGCCGGGGCGTGCAGGGCGAGGCTGAGCGCCACGGGCCCCCAGCCGCAGCCGAGGTCCAGCAGGTCGCCGTCCTGCGGCGGGTCGGGCACGTGCCGCAGCAGCACCTCGGTACCGCCGTCGAGGTGGTCGGGGGAGAACACGCCGCCGGCGGTCTCCACGTCGACGTCGCGGCCGGCCAGGTGGACGGTCCGGGTGCGCCGCTCGTCGGGGGAGGCGGGCTCCGCGGTGAAGTAGTGGTCGGTGCCGGTCACGCCCGCGACCCTATCCGGCGTCCGCCTGCGGCGAATCACCTCGCTTCCCGCCGGGCAGCGTGCCACGCTGGGAGCCGGCGCACCCCGGTGCGCCGGCCATGCTCCCGGACCCCGAAGGAACCGCGTGAACGACGCCCAGGACCCCACGACGCGCGAGCAGGACGCCCCGGAGGCCGAGGTGGACGCGCAGCAGGCCGCGCGCGACGCCCAGCGGGTCGCCGACGACGTCGTGGCCCGGGTGCTCGCACGGGCGGGCACCGCGGTCCACGACGGCGGCACGGTGCACACCACCCACGACGGCGAGCAGCTCGACCTGGAGGAGCGCACGTCGCTGCGCCGGGTCGCGGGCCTGTCGACGGAGCTTCCAGGACGTCACCGAGGTCGAGTACCGGCAGCTGCGCCTCGAGCGGGTCGTGCTGGTCGGGCTGTGGGGTCCGCTCGGCACCACGCAGCTGTCGGCGGAGATCTCGCTGCGGGAAGCTCGCCGCGCTGGCGGAGACCGCCGGCTCGGAGGTCCTCGACGGCTTGCTGCAGCGCCGCCAGAACCCCGACCCGGGCACCTACCTGGGCTCCGGCAAGGCGGCGGAGCTCGCGGGCCTGGTGGCGGCGGTCGGCGCGGACACGGTGGTCGTCGACGGCGAGCTCGCCCCGTCCCAGCGCCGCGCGCTGGAGGACGTGGTGCGGGTCAAGGTCGTGGACCGGACGGCGCTGATCCTCGACATCTTCGCCCAGCACGCCAAGTCCCGGGAGGGCAAGGCCCAGGTCGAGCTGGCGCAGCTGGAGTACCTGCTGCCGCGCCTGCGCGGCTGGGGCGACTCGATGTCCCGGCAGGCCGGTGGCCAGGTCGGCGGCGCCGGCGCGGGCATGGGCTCGCGCGGTCCGGGTGAGACGAAGATCGAGCTGGACCGGCGGCGCATCCGCGACCGGATGGCGAAGCTGCGCCGGGAGATCGCCGCGATGGAGCCGGCGCGCGCGACCAAGCGGGCGTCCCGGAAGAAGAACGCGATCCCGTCGGTGGCGATCGCGGGCTACACGAACGCCGGCAAGTCCTCGCTGCTGAACCGGCTGACCGACGCGGGCGTGCTGGTCGAGAACGCGCTGTTCGCGACCCTGGACCCGACGGTCCGGCGCGCGGAGGCGGCGGACGGCCGGGTGTACACGCTGGCGGACACGGTCGGGTTCGTGCGGAACCTGCCGCACCAGCTGGTCGAGGCGTTCCGGTCGACGCTCGAGGAGGTCGCGGACGCGGACCTCGTGCTGCACGTCGTCGACGCGTCGCACCCGGACCCGGAGGGGCAGATCGCCGCGGTCCGGCACGTGTTCGCGGACATCCCGGGTGCGATGGACGTGCCCGAGATCATCGTGCTGAACAAGGTCGACCTCGCCGAGCCGGAGACGGTCGCGCGGCTGCGGTCGCGGGAGCACGGCGCGGTGGTCGTCTCGGCGCACACCGGCGAGGGCATCGCGGAGCTCCAGGCGGTCATCGCCGACCAGCTGCCGCGCCCGGGCGTGACCGTCGACGTGGTGATCCCGTACGACCGGGGCGACCTGGTGCACCGGGTGCACGAGTCGGGGGAGATCGACCTCGAGGAGCACACCCCGCAGGGCACCGCGCTGCGCGGCCGGGTGGACGAGGGTCTCGCGACGGAGCTGCACGGCGGCGGCGGTCGTCGTCCGGTAGGGGGCCCGCGCCCGACTAGGGTGTTCCGGTGCCCGATCCCAGCCCCGACGTCGACCACCTGCTCGACGTGGCGGTCGCCGCGCTCGGTGGGTCGCCGCGCGAGGGGCAGCGGCGGATGGCCCGCGAGGTCGCGGACGCGTTCGCCACGAAGGAGCACCTCATGGTGCAGGCGGGCACCGGCACGGGGAAGTCGCTCGGGTACCTGGTGCCCTCGGTCCGGCACGCCGTGCTCGAGGACCAGAA
Source organism: Cellulomonas sp. KU4C (assembly GCF_056868065.1). Lineage (NCBI taxonomy): Bacteria > Bacillati > Actinomycetota > Actinomycetes > Micrococcales > Cellulomonadaceae > Cellulomonas > Cellulomonas sp. KU4C. The sequence goes on from NZ_CP200322.1 coordinate 2,522,042, forward strand.
GGTCGTCGTCTCGACCGCGACCCTGGCGCTGCAGCGGCAGGTGATGACGCGCGACCTGCCGCTGGTCGCCGAGGCGCTCGCCCCGGAGCTGCCGCGCCCGCCGAAGGTGGCGCTGCTCAAGGGCTGGCACAACTACGTCTGCGTGCACAAGACCGAGGGCGGCTACCCCCCGGACGACCAGGGGATGCTGTTCGACCTGGGGGACAAGGGCGCGGCGGACCACCCGACGCCGACGCAGGACGCCGACGGCGAGCCGGCCGAGAAGGAGTCGCTCGGCGCCCAGGTCGTCCGCCTGCGCGAGTGGGCGGGCGCGACCGACTCGGGCGACCGCGACGACCTGGTGCCGGGCGTCAGCGACCGCGCGTGGCGGCAGGTGTCGGTGACCTCGCTGGAGTGCCTGGGCCAGAAGTGCCCGATGCTCGACGAGTGCTTCCCGGAGCGTGCCCGGGCCGCCGCGCGGGCCGCCGACGTGGTCGTGACGAACCACGCGATGCTCGGCATCGCCGCGTCGGGCTCCCCGCACGTGCTGCCGGAGCACCAGGTGCTGGTGGTCGACGAGGCGCACGAGCTCGCGGACCGGGTCACGGCGCAGTCGACCGCCGAGCTGTCGGTGGGCAGCGTCGAGCACGCGGGCCGGATGGCGCGCCGGCACGGCGGGATCGCGACGACGGACCTCGACGGCGCCGCGGCCGCGCTGGGTGCCGCGCTGATCCACCTGCCGGAGGGCCGGTTCACCGGCGGACTGCCCGACGGCACCCGCCAGGCGGTCGCGATGGTGCGGGACGCCGCGCGCGGGCTGCTGTCGGCGTTGCGGCCCGAGAAGCCCGCGGCGGGCGAGGCGCCCCCGGCGGACTCGGGGCTGAAGATCGCCACCTCCGCGGTGCTGGCCCTGTTCGAGGTGGCGGAGCGGATGGCCGCGGACCCCGACGACCAGCGCTACACCGTGCTGTGGTGCTCGCGCGGCGAGCGGGACGGCGCGACCCGGCTCTACGCGGCGCCGCTCGCGGTGAACGGCCTGATCCGCACGCACCTGCTGGCCGAGCGGGCGTCGGTCCTGACGTCGGCGACCCTCAGCCTCGGCGGGGAGTTCCGGTCGATGGCGCGCAGCATCGGCCTGGAGGGCGCGGGGGAGGCGGCCGCGGCGACGGCCTCGGCGTCCGCGGCCACGGTCGCGGTCGCCCCGCCGGGCGGCAGCGAGGGGACCACCCCCGAGGACGCCCCGGACCGGCTCGACGTGCCGGTGAGCGCCGCCCGCAGCGCGGGTTCCACGACGCTCGCCTGGCGGGGCATCGACGTGGGCAGCCCGTTCGACTACCCGCGCCAGGGCATCCTCTACATCGCGCGCCGGCTGCCGCCCCCGGGCCGGGAGCCCGCGACGGACGCGCAGCTCGACGAGATCGAGGCGCTGGTCACCGCGGCCGGGGGTCGCACGCTCGGGCTGTTCTCGTCCCGGCGCGCGGCGGTGGCGGTCGCGGAGGCGATGCGCGAGCGGCTGGACGTCCCCGTGCTGGTGCAGGGCGAGGACCAGCTCCCGACCCTGGTGCGGCAGTTCGCGCAGGACGAGGCGACCTGCCTGTTCGGCACGCTGTCGCTCTGGCAGGGCGTCGACGTGCCGGGCCGGGCCAACCAGCTGGTCATCATCGACCGGATCCCGTTCCCGCGACCCGACGACCCGGTGAAGTCCGCGCGGTCCGAGGCGGTCGCGGCGTCCGGTGGCAACGGCTTCATGTCGGTGGCGGCCACGCACGCGGCGCTGCTGCTCGCCCAGGGCGCGGGACGGCTGATCCGGTCCGTGGACGACCGCGGCGTGGTCGCGGTGCTGGACCCGCGGCTGTCGACCGCCCGGTACGGGGAGTTCCTGGCCCGGTCGCTGCCCGACTTCTGGCGCACGACGGACCGCGAGGTCGCCCTCGGTGCCCTGCGCCGTCTCGCTGCTCCGCCGTCCGGACCGCTAGCCTCGTGACCAGGGCGCCGACCGGCGCGCGGGGACGAGGAGGACCGCTGTGAGCGAGCAGACGAACGACGTCGAGGGCGACGACCTCGGACTGGCCGGGAGCGCCGTGTCCCCCCGTCGGACGACCAAGCTGGCGGTCGTCGGCGCGGGCGCGGTGGGGTCGACGATGGCGTACGCGGCGCTCATGCGCGGGGCCGCCCGCAGCGTGGTGCTGTACGACATCAACAAGGCGAAGGTCGAGGCCGAGGCGCTGGACCTCAGCCACGGCATCCAGTTCATGCCGATGGCCGAGGTGATCGGCTCGGACGACATCGCGGCGTGCGCCGACGCGGACGTGGTCATGGTCACCGCGGGCGCGAAGCAGAAGCCCGGGCAGACCCGGATCGACCTGGCCGAGGCGACCATCTCGCTGGTGAAGAAGGTGCTGCCGCCGCTCGTGGAGGTCGCCCCGAACGCGGTGTACGTGATGGTGACCAACCCGGTCGACATCGTCACCTACGCGGCCCTCAAGGTCTCGGGCCTGCCGCCGACGCAGATGTTCGGCTCCGGGACGGTGCTGGACTCCTCCCGGCTGCGGTACCTGATCGCCCAGTACACGGGCGTGGCGGTGCAGAACGTGCACGCGTACATCGCCGGCGAGCACGGGGACACCGAGCTGCCGCTGTGGTCCTCGGCGACGATCGGCGGCGTGCCGCTGCTCGACTGGAACGCGATGGAGGGTCACGTCCCGCTGACCCACGAGGTCCGCGAGTCGATCGCCCGCGAGGTCGTGGAGTCCGCCTACCGGATCATCGCCGGCAAGGGTGCGACCAACTACGCGGTGGCGCTCGCGGGATCGCGGATCATCGAGGCGATCATCAAGGACGAGCGCCGGGTGCTGCCGGTGTCGTCGCTGCTGGACGGGTACCACGGGATCAGCGACGTGTGCCTCTCGGTGCCGTCGGTGGTCGGGCGCGCGGGCGTGGGCGAGCGGCTGCAGGTGCCGATGTCCACCGACGAGCTCGCGGGGCTGCGGCGGTCGGCGGAGTCGCTGCGCGCGGTGGCGCGCCGGTTCGGCATCTGAGGCGGGCTCAGCCGCGGGCCGCGGGTGCCGCGTGCACGGGTGCCGCGTGCACGGGTGCCACGTGCACCCGCGGTGCCCGCAGCCGCTCGGCCGCGGCGCGCAGCGCGTCGAGCGCCGCTGCGACGGCCGGTACCCGCGCGGTGCCCGGGTCGGTGACCGCCTCGACCAGACGGGTCGCCGGCGGGAGCGTCGGGTGCACGGTGACGCCGTGGTGCGGCAGGGCGGCCAGCGCGAGCCCGGGGAGCGTCGCGACGCCCAGCCCGGCGCGGACCAGACCGAGCACCGCCAGGTAGTCGTCGGTCGCGAAGTCGACGCGCGGCGCGAACCCGGCGCGGGCGCAGGTGCCGACCAGCTGGGCCCGGCACTGCGGGCAGCCGGCGATCCACGGCCGGTCGGCGAGCGCGGCCAGGTCGACGGGGGAGCCCGGCGCGCGGCCGTCCGACTCCGGGAGCACCACGACGACCTCGTCGCGCAGCAGCGGGTCGCGCCGCCGGCGCGCGACCCCCGGGGGAGCGGCTGCCCCGTCCGGGTCCGCGTCCCGGAACACCACCGCGACGTCCACCCGGCCCGCGTCGAGCTCGGCCAGCGCCTCGGGCGGCTCGGCCTCCGCGAACGTGGGCACGAGCCCGGGGTGCCGCACGCGCAGGGCGGCCAGCGCCCCGGGCAGCAGCGTCGCCGCCGCCGACGGGAACGCGGCCACTCGGACCCGGCCCGCGCGCAGGCTGGCCACCGCGGCGACCTCCTCGAGCGTCGCGTCGAGCGCGGACTGCACGGCGACCGCGTTGCGCGCCAGGACGAGCCCGGCCTCGGTGAGCCGCACCCCGCGGCCGGCGCGGACGACGACCGGGGTGCCGACGGTGCGCTCGACGGCCCGGAGCTGCTGGCTGGCGGCGGGCTGGGTGAGGCCCAGCGCGCGGGCGGCGGCGGTGACGCTGCCGGTCTCGTGCACGGTGCGGACGAGGCGGAGCGCGGCGGCGTCGAGCGGTCGGGCGGTCATGACCCGAACGATAAGCCGTGTGCATGAGTGCGTCGACAACAGGCCGTTGCACGCATGGAACGGGGGCGGAAGGCTTGGAGCATGCGCTCCACCGCCGTCCTGGCCGACCTCCGCCGCGAGTTCGCGCCCGCCCCCGGCCACCTCGACGCCGCGACCGCCGGGGTCGCGCCCGCGCGCATGCTGCGGGCGCTGCGGGAGGACCTGGACCGGTGGGGCGCGGGCCGGATGGACGTCGGACGCTACGAGGACGCGGTGGTCCGGGCCCGGGGCGCGTTCGCGTCGCTGGTCGGGGTCGCCGCGGACCGGGTCGCGATCGGCTCCCAGGTGTCCGTCATGGCCGCCGTGGTCGCCGCGTCGCTGCCGGACGGCGCCGAGGTGCTGTGCGTGACCGGCGACTTCTCCTCCACCGTGTACCCGTTCCTCGCCCAGGGCGACCGGCTGCGCGTGCGGCACGTCGCCGCCGACCGCCTCGCCGCGGCGATCACGCCGGGCACCGCGCTCGTGTCGTACTCGCTGGTGCAGTCCGCGACGGGTGCGGTGCTGGACGACGACGCCGTGGTCGCCGCCGCCCGGGCCGCCGGAGCGCGCACCCTGTGCGACCTCACCCAGGCCGCGGGGTGGCTGCGGGTCGACGCCGACCGGTACGACGTCAGCGTCACCGCCGCGTACAAGTGGCTGTGCGCGCCGCGCGGCACCGCGTTCATGACGGTGCGCGCCGACGCGCAGGACGCCCTGCGGCCCGTGCAGGCGGGCTGGTACGCCGGCGCCGACCCGTGGTCGTCCTGCTACGGCCCGGCGATGACGCTCGCCGACGACGCCCGGCGGTTCGACGTCTCGCCGGCCTGGCAGGCGTGGCTGGGTGCGGCGGAGTCGGTCACGGCGTTCGCCGAGGTGGACCCGGCGGTGGTGCAGGCGCACGCGGCGGGGCTCGCCGACGGCCTGCGCGCCGGGCTGGGCCTCGCGGCCACCGGCAGCGCGATCGTCACCCTGCCCGACCCCGACGGCGCCCGCCGGGCCGCGCTCGAGGCCGCGGGCTGCCGCGTCGCCGGCCGCGCAGGGCGGGTGCGGCTCGCGTTCCACGTCTGGGACGACGCCGACGACGTGGCCCGGGCGCTGGGCGCGCTGGCCGCCGGACCGGGCGACGTGCCCGGCAGCGTGCCCGGCGACACCCCCGGCGCCCGTTAGGGTCGGGCCCATGCGCGTGCTGCTCACCGGGTCCAACGGCTTCCTCGGCGGGCGGGTCGTCGCCGACGCCCACGCGCGCGGCTGGGAGGTCGTCGGCCTCGGCCGCGCGGCGTCCCCGAGCACCCCCGTCGACGCGTACGTGCGGCACGACCTCGCCGAGCCGCTGCTCGACGGCGTCGTCCCGGGCGACGTCGACGCGGTGATCCACTGCGCCGCGCTCGCCTCCCCGTGGGCGCACCCGCGCGCGTTCGTCGCCGCGAACGTCGACGGCACCCGCAACGTCGTGCGCTGGGCCGCCGCGCACGGGCACCCGCACCTGGTGCACGTGTCGAGCTCCTCGGTGCTCTACCGCGACGCCGACCAGCTCGACCTCACCGAGGACAGCCCCGTCCCGCCGGACGCGGAGCAGATCAACGTGTACGCCCGCACCAAGCGGATCAGCGAGCGGGTCGTCGCCCGGTACGACGGCCCGCACGCGGTGCTGCGGCCGCGGGCCGTGTTCGGGGTCGGGGACACCGTGCTGCTGCCGCGGATCCTGCGCCTGGCCCGCGGCGGCGTGCTCCCGCTGCTGGAGCGCCCGGGCCGACCGCCGGTGCGGATCGACCTGACGGACGTGCACACCGCCGCCCACTACCTCACGGAGGCCGTCGAGCGTCGCGTCGAGGGGCTCTACCACGTGACCAACTCCGAGCCGGTCGACCTGTACCCGTTCCTGCTCGGCGTGCTGAGGCGGCTCGGTGCCGAGCCGCGCACGGTGCGGGTCCCGCCCGCGCTGGTCCGGGCCCTCGCCGGGGCGGGGGAGCAGGTGTCCGCGACGTTCCTGGGCTGGCGCGAGCCGCCGATCACCCGGTTCGGGGTGTCCGTGCTCTCGCGCTCCAAGACCTTCGACGTGTCCCGCACGCTGCGCGACCTCGGCGCGCCCGCGGTGTCGCTGGACGAGAGCGTGGACCGGATCGCGCGTGCGCACGGCTGAGGTCGCGGCGCTCGCGGTCACCGGGGTGCTGGCGGGCCTGGCCGCCGCCCGGCTGGTCTCCGCCGCCCGCACCGTCGCGGAGCCCCCGACCGAGGCGCCCGTCGACGACGTCACCGTCCTGGTCCCGGTCCGGTCCGGGGACCCCCTGCTGCCCGCCACGCTGGCGCGGTCGGCGGCCAACCTGGCGCCGGCGCGGGTGCTGCTGCTGGTCGACGACGACGACCCCGCGGGCCTCGACGCGGCGACGCGCGCCACCGCCGCGGGGCCGCACGTCGAGGTCCTGACCTGCGCGGCGCCCCCGCCCGGCGTGAACCCCAAGGTGCACAAGCTCGCGGTCGTCGCCCCGGACGCGGGCCCGGTGGTCGGGCTGCTCGACGACGACACGGTGCTCCCGCCGGGCGGGCTCGAGCGGCTGGCCGGCGCGCTCGCCGCGGGCGCGGACCTGGTCACCGGCATCCCGGTGTACCGCGAGCAGGGCGGGCTGTGGTCCCGGCTGGTCGCGGCGTTCGTCAACGGGTCCGCGCTGGTGACCTACCTGCCGATGGCCCGCACCGGACCGCCCGTGACGGTCAACGGCATGGTGCTGCTGACCCGGCAGGACGCGCTGCGCGCGGTCGGCGGCCTCGCCGCGGTGGTCGACGCGACCTGCGACGACTACGCCCTGGCCCGGGCGTACCGCGCGTGCGGGCTGCGGATCGTGCAGACCGCCCAGCCGGCCGAGCTCGCGACCACCGTCCCCGGCCCGCTCGCGTACGCCCGGCTGATGCGCCGCTGGCTGCTGTTCGCCGGCGAGGTGGTGCGGCGCGACCCGAGCCCGCGGCTGGCGGTGCTCGCGGGCCTGCCGAGCGTCCTGCCCGCCGCGACGGTGGCGCTGGCGTGCGCCGCACGGTCGCCGCGCGCGGGGGCCGCCACCGCGGTCGTGCTGCTGGGCACCGCGGTCGCGACCCGGGAGCTGCGGGGCCGGCTCGGCGCCGGAGCGCAGGGGACCCTGGGCGTGCTGCTGGAGCCCGTGGCGGCCCTGCTGACGCCGCTGCACGCGGTCACGGCGGCCCTCGGCCCGCGCAGCGTGGTGTGGCGCGGGCGGCGGGTGCGCGTGGGCGTCGGGTCGACGGCGTGACGCGGGGGCGCGTGGGGCCGGCGCGAACGAGATCGGCGCGCACGAGATCGGCGCGCACGAGAGCGGCCGCGACGAGCGCCGCCCGGACGACGGGGCACGCGTGAGGTGGCTCGACCGGCACGCGGCGTCGCCGAGCGTCGTCGACCCGGCCACCCCGCTGCCGGCCCGCGCGGCCTGGCTCACCGGGCAGAGCCTCCTGGACGCACTCCCGCCTGTCGCCGGCCCAGGACGCGGTGCTCGACGCGCTGGCCGTCGACGGGTGGGAGCCGCTGCGGCTCGGTCTGCCCTGGACCGAGGCGGCCACGACCGGGGAGTACCGCCGGGTCGCGCTCCCGCTGGCGTCTGCCCGGAACGCCGCGCAGCACGTCGCCGCCCGGCCCGGCGGCCGGTTCGCCCACCAGGTCGCGCGGCACCTGCAGCCCGTCCTCGACGGCACCGCCGACCGGCTGCTGCTGCTGTGCGGCAGCACCGGGGCGCAGCTGCTCGGCGTCGCGGCGCCGCTGGTGCGGGTCCCGGCGGGGCTCACCGTGCACGTGGTGGCGCTGGGCCCCGTGGGCGCGGCGCTGCGGCCCGGGGCCCGGTGGCACGTGAGCGTCGTGCGCGGCGAGCGCGACCGGATCAGCCGCCTCGGGTACCGGGGGCCGGTCGACGTCGTCGTCCCCGGCGGTCACCTCGACGCGGCGACCGGCCCCGCTGCGGTCGCAGCGGTGCGGGCGCTGGTACCCCGCCCGGAGGAGGTCCCGTGACCGGCCCGCGCCTGCTGCTCGCGGCCCCGCCGTTCGCGGGGCACCTCAACCCGCTGCTGACCCTCGGGCGCGGTCTGCGCGCGCGGGGCTACGACATCCGGTTCGCCACCGGCGCCGCGAAGGCCGACGCGGTGCGCGCGCACGGCTTCGAGGTCCACCCGCTGCTCGCCGACGACCCCGGCGTCTTCGACCGGATCTCCGACACCCCCGGCCCGGTCCGGTCGAACCCGCTGCTGCTGACCCGCCAGCTGCGGGCGAACCTCGCGCTGCTGCCCCGCGCCGACGCCGAGCTCGACGCCCTGGTCCGGCGGGACGGCCACGACGCCGTGCTCGCGGACTTCACCGCGCCGGTCGCGGGCCTGGTCGCCGAGCGGCACGGCCTGCCGTGGCTGACCACCATGCCGACGCCGCTGGCGCTGGAGACCCGCACCGGCACGCCGTCGTACCTCGGTGGCTGGGGCCCGGCGCGGCACGCCGGCCACCGGGCCCGCGACGCCGTCGGGCGCACCGCCACCCGCGCCGCCAAGCGCGGGATGCAGGTCGCGCTCGCCCGGCAGTTCCGCGCGGCGGGGGTGGGGGTGTACCGCCCGGACGGCTCGGAGGCGGCGTACTCGCCGACGGCGGTCCTCGGGCTGGGGATGTCCGAGCTGGAGCTGCCGCGGGACTGGCCCGCGGCGTTCCGGATGATCGGCCCGGTCACTGCGACGCCCGAGCCGTGGCCGCAGCCGCCGGTGCTGCCCGACGGCCGGCTGGTGCTGGTGACCCTCGGCACGCACCTGCACTGGGCCAAGCGGGACCTCGTCGCGCAGGCCCGGGGCCTCGTCGCCGCGGCCGGGGGTCGGACCGTGGTGGTCAGCCTCGGGGACGCCGCGCGGCGGCAGGCGCGCCCGGTGCACGTCGAGCCGGGCCTGCACGTGTTCGGCCACCTGCCCTACGACGCCGTGCTGCCGCGGTGCGACGCGGTCGTCCACCACGGCGGCGCAGGGATCCTGTACAGCGCCGTCCGCGCCGGGGTGCCCGCGGTCGTGTGCCCCCAGGACTACGACCAGTTCGACTTCGCCGCGCGGGTGGTCGCCGCGGGTGCCGGGGTCCGGGTGCGTCGCCTCGGCAGCCGCGCGGCGGCCGACGCGCTGCGGTCCGTGCTCGCCGCCGACCGCGCCCCGCTGGTCCGGCTCGCGGCCGCGGCGGCCGCGTACGACCCGGTCGGTGCGGTGGACGCGGCGGTCAGCGCCCTGCTGGCGGGCCGGCCGCTGCCGCCGGCGCCGGGACGTGCGGCTCCCGACGCACCCGCCGGAGCTTGACCAGCGGCCCGGTCGGCTCGATGCCGCCGGGCGTGATGGCCACCGGCCCGAGCCCGGCGCGGGCGACCGCGGCCACCAGGCCGTCCCGTGCGCCGGGGAACGCGTCGGCGGGCTCGACCGCGAGCGTCAGGCCGGCGGCGGCGTGCTGCACCACCCGGAAGTCCCGCACGCCGGGTGCCGCCAGCACCGCAGCCCGCACGAAGTCCGGGAACAGCGGCGCCGGGACGCCGTCGCCGCCGGGGAGCCACAGCAGGTCGTCGGCGCGGCCCAGCACCTCGTCGACGACCTGGCGCGGGTCGCCGCACGAGCACGCGTCGCCCGCGACCAGCACGTCCCCGAGGCGGCGCCGGAGCACCGCCTGGCTGGTGCGGAACAGGTCGGTCACCACGGGGACGAACCGGCGGTCGGCGGGCGGGCCCACGGGCTCCCGCTCGACCACGACCAGGTCCTCGGCCAGGTGCAGCCGCCCGTCGGTGCAGCTGATCCCGAGGAACCCCTCCGCCGCCTGGTAGACCTGGTCGACGCGCAGCCCGAACGCCGCCTCGACGGTCCGGCGGTCGTGCGGGTCGAGCACCTCGGCGACCGACAGCACGCGCCGCAGCGGCAGCCTCAACCCCGCCCGGGCGAGCAGCACCAGGACCGAGGGCGGCGCGACCAGCACCGTGGGCGCGGCGGCGACCACCTCGGCGACCAGCGCGTCCACCGGCAGCGCCAGGTCCACGAACCGGAACTGCACCCGGCCGCCGTCCACCGACTCGTACAGCGGCCCGCCGGCCCGCAGCACCAGGGTCACGCGGGCCCCCGCGAGCAGACCGTCCGGCAGCGCGCGGGCCAGCACCTCGCCGGCCCAGCGGTCCCGCTCGGCCGCGGACGTGAGGAACGCGGTCTGCTGCCCGGAGGTGCCGGACGACAGCCCGACGGACAGACCGCGCAGGGTGGTGCCGAAGTCGCGACCGCGCTCCGCGGCCCGCGCGGCCGTGACGCACTCCTCGAGACCGACGCCCCGGGTGTTCAGCCCCGCGAACCGCGCCAGCACGTCGGGCTTGTCCAGCACCGGCAGGTCGGCCAGCGTCCGGGGCGTGGTGCCCGCGTACGCGGCGTACCGGTGCGGCGCCCGGGCCAGCACGCCCCGCAGGTGCCGCTCCTGCCAGCGCTCGAGGGCGGCACGGTCGGCGAACCGGCGTCGCCGGGCGTGCGCGTAGTGCCAGAGCACCCGGGCCCGGCTCACCCGCCCAGCACCGCGCGCGCCGCCGCGATCGCGTCCTCGTCGTGGGACGGCAGCACCAGCACTCCGGTGCGCCGGCGGGCCAGGTCGTCGAGCGCGGCCAGCGTCCCGCGGTAGGCCGCCCAGTCGGCGGTGACGGCGCGCGCCACCGGGTGCGGCAAGCTCGCCGTGCGTGACGGCGCGGGTGTGCCACGCGGCGTCGCCGACCAGGACGAGGTCGGTGCCGGGTGTCCGGACCACCAGGCCGAGGTGCCCCGCGCTGTGCCCGGGCAGCGGCACGACGAGCAGCCGGCCGTCGCCCAGCAGGTCGCGCGCGCCGGTCAGCGGGTCGAGGTCCGCCGCCGCGGCCGGCGGCAGCGACACCGGGTCCACCAGCCGGTCCGGCAGGTCGTCGGGGAGCAGGGCCGGCAGGAGGCCGCGCCGCAGCCGGCCGAACCCCCGCACCCGGCGGGCGAGCGCGACCGCGCCCGGGTCGGCGACCACCCGCGCCGCCGGGAAGTCCAGCAGCCCGCCGACGTGGTCCGCGTGCAGGTGCGACAGCACGACGTACCGGACGGCAGCGGGGTCGACGCCCCGCGCCGCGAGCTGGGCGGCCGCGGACGCGTCGGGATCGACGTGCACCGGCAGCAGGCCGCCGTAGACGCGGTCGAGGCCGTGGGCCATCGCCGCGCGGACCCGCGGCGCGTACCCGGTGTCGAACAGCACGGTCCCGTCGGGGTGCTCGACGACGACCACGAGGGCGGGGAAGCGGACGGGCGCACGGCCGGCGCCGCGACGGGCGATGCCGGCGGGGTGGGTGGTCCACCCGGCGGTGAGCAGCGAGACGCGCACGGTCAGTACCTCAGGACGATCGCGGACAGGGTGAGCCCGGCACCGGTGCCGAGCAGCAGCGCGGTGTCGCCGCGCCGCAGGCGGCCCGAGGCGACGGCGTGGTGCAGCGCGGTGGGCACGGACGCGGACACCTGGTTGCCGTGGTCCGCCAGCACGTCGACCACGGCGTCGGCGCGGACCCCGGTGCGCTCGCGCAGGTAGCGCAGCCCGACGCCGCTCGCCTGGTGCGGGACCAGGACGTCGACGTCCTGCGGCGTGATGCCGGCCCGGTGCTCGACGTCGCGCAGGAACGCCGGCACGGTGCGGGCCACGTGCCGCAGCAGCACGGCGCCGTCCATCCGGAACAGGTACGCCGACGGGTCCGGGGGCGGGTCCATCGCGTTCCACCGGGTGCCGCCCGCCTCGATCCGGCACGCCCGCCAGGCCTCGGGCCAGGTCGCCGAGCGCGCGGCGAGCACCGCCGAGGACTCGCCCGGCGCCGCGGGGCCCAGGACGACGGCCGCGGCCCCGTCGCCGAACAGGGCACTGCTCTCCGGCTCGGTGTGGTCCAGGCCGCGGGACGCGAGCTCGGTCGCCACGACGGCCACCCGGCGCCACCGGCCGGTCGCGATGCCCGACGCCGCGATGCCGAACGCGGTCAGGAACCCCACGCAGGACGCGTTCACGTCGAACGCCTCGCACGCGCCGCCGGGCGCCTCCAGGGCCGCGAGCGTGAGCACGGCGGTGGTCGGCATCGGCTGCTCGGGCGCGACCGCGGACACGATCAGGGCGTCCAGGTCCGCGACGTCCAGCCCGGCGGCGGCCAGTGCGGCGGCGACCGCGGACGCCGCCATCCGCGAGGACGTCTCGCCCGGGCCGGCCCACCGGCGGGACGTCACGCCGGACCGGGCGGCGGAGGTGCCGGGCGCGCGGCCGAACCGCTCGTCGAGCTCCGCGGACGTGACCACGACCGCGGGCTCGTGCACGCCGGTGCCCAGCACGCGCACCGGCTGCGGCGGGGCGACGGGCCCCGACGCGTCGGACGCGTGGCCGGCGGGCGGGGTCTGGTCGGCGGGGGTCGGCACGTCGGCCCGGTGGGTCATGCGCGCCAGGATGGCACGACCGACGGGCCGCCCCGCACCACGCCGTGGCCGGTCAGAGGCTGCGCAGCACCGAGACGACGCGGCCGAGCACCTGCGCGTGGTCGCCGTCGATGGGGGAGTACGCGGGGTTCTGCGGCATGAGCCAGACGTGGCCGTCCGTGCGGCGGAGCGTCTTGACCGTGGCCTCGCCGTCGAGCATCGCGGCGACGATCTCCCCGTTCTCGGCGACCGGCTGGCGTCGGACGACCACCCAGTCCCCGTCGCAGATGGCCGCGTCGACCATCGAGTCGCCGACGACCTTGAGCAGGAACAGCTCGCCGGATCCCACGAGCTGCCGCGGCAGCGGGAACACGTCCTCCACGAGCTGCTCCGCGAGGATCGGCCCGCCGGCGGCGATCCGGCCGACGACCGGGACGTACGCGGCCTCGGGCGCCCCGTCGCGCGCCGCGCTGTCCTCGTCGCCGAGCCCGCCGGCGCCGGTCGCCCGGAGACCGGGCGCGCCGGGCAGGGCGGCGACGCCCCGGGAGTCGTCGGGCTGCACGACCTCGATCGCGCGCGGCCGGTTCGGGTCGCGGCGCAGGTAGCCCTTGCGCTCGAGCGCGGTGAGCTGGTGCTTGACGCTCGACGGGCTGGTCAGCCCGACCGCGTCGCCGATCTCGCGCATGCTCGGCGGGTAGCCGCGGCTCTCCACGGAGGCGCGCACGGTCTCGAGCACGAGCCGCTGGCGCGGCGTGAGGCCGTCGCCCCCGCCGAGCTCCGCGACGCCGCCGTCCTCGGCCGGCGCCGTGGCGCCCGCTGCCTCGCTCGTCATGTCCGCTCCCGTCCTCGCGACGCCGGTGCCCGCCGCACCCGTCCGTCGTGCTCCGCACCCGAGGCGGTCCGTGCTGGTCACGACGCTGCCGGGCGGTCGTGTCAGTGCCTCGTGGTGCGCTTCTCCCGACGTCACGAGAGTAGGGCGCCCGGGCGGGTGGATCAAACACCTGTTCGATCGTGTCTCGACATCCCACCCGGGGTGTGGTTCAGTTTCGTACAGACGTTCGAACGAACAGGTGTTCGACCCGGTGTCGGGCGCGGTGCAGCACAGCAGATCGAGGTCGCGTCGCGGCCCAGGAGGGAAGTGGTGGGGATGAGCGCCATCGCAGCGCAGCCGTGGACCACGGCGCAGCCCGTCGTGCGGACCGCGTCGACGGGAGCGCGGGCGGTCGTCACGAGGCCCGCGGTCTCGGGTCGGCCGGGCGCCTCGGGTCGGTCGGGCGCGCGTCCGGTGCGGCACCTCGCGGTCGTCCCGGACGTGACCTCGCTCCCGGAGCGCCCGCGGTCCGCGCGGCCCCGGCCCGTGCGTCCCGTGGTGACGCCGGCTGCGCCCGCACCGCTGCGACTGACCCGTCGTGGGCGCGCGGTGCTCGTGGTGCTCGGGCTGCTGGTGGTCGCGGGCGGCGTGCTCGGCGGCCAGGCGGTCGCCGACGGTCCGGAGCGCGCGGTCGAGGTCGTCACGCACGCGGTGCAGTCGGGGGAGACGCTGTGGCAGATCGCCGCGGCCGTGGCCGCGCCGGGCGAGGACGTCCGCGACGTCGTCGCGGAGCTGCAGGAGCTCAACGGGCTCGCCGACGGCTCGCTCACCGCCGGTCAGGTGCTGCTGCTCCCGGCCGAGTCCTGACGGCGCATCGGGCTCGGCCTGGACGCCCAGGTCACCACCCGAAACACCGCGGGTGGATTACGTGAGCAGGTGCTTGCGTAATTGTCGCGGGCGCCCCTAGGGTGGTGCCACCTCGAACGGCTGGCTGGGGGGCTCGCCGCGAGGGACGCGTCGTCGTCGTGGCCCTCGGGTCCGGCGCAGAGGCGTGCAGCAACCGTCCGGACGAGGCGAGTCGTCCGGACGAGACGGGACGGGGGCGTCCCCACGAGGGTGGCCGCGCACGCGGCCACCCTCGTCGTCGTCCCGGGGTGTCTGGCGCGTCTCAAGGCGTCCGGGGCTCCTGACCAGCGCCTCCGTGCCCGGCCGAACCCGTGTTGCACCGGCTGGCGCGCGGGTCCTACGGTGTCCCGGGCGTCCGGACCGGCGCGGCGCAGCCGCCACCCGCCGACCGCGCCGCCCACGCACCGTCAGGAGGCACCCCGTGCACTGCCCGTTCTGCCGTCATGCCGACTCCCGCGTCGTGGACTCCCGCACGTCCGACGACGGGCTCTCGATCCGCCGACGCCGGCAGTGCCCCCAGTGCAACCGCCGGTTCACCACGATCGAGACCGCGAGCCTGTCGGTGGTCAAGCGCTCCGGCGCCACCGAGCCGTTCAGCCGCGAGAAGATCGTCAACGGCGTCCGCAAGGCCTGCCAGGGTCGCCCGGTCAGCGAGGACGACCTCGCGCTGCTCGCCCAGCGCGTCGAGGAGACGCTGCGCGCGAGCGGCAGCGCGGAGCTCGACGGCTCGGAGATCGGGCTGGCCATCCTCGGGCCGCTGCGCGACCTGGACGAGGTCGCGTACCTGCGGTTCGCGAGCGTCTACCAGGCGTTCAGCTCGCTCGACGACTTCGAGGCGGCCATCACGGTCCTGCGCGCCGAGAACGAGGAGGCCGACGCCGCGCGCCGGGCCGCCGCCGAGGCCCCGGCGGTCCCGGGCGCCTGAGGTCGCGCCCCGCGGGCGCGCGCGTCGTACTACGGTCGACGGGTGATCCCCGCTGACCTGTCGCTCCTGCACGCACCCGGCACCCCCGCGCTGGCGCCCGACGGCTCGTTCGTCGTCGTGGCCCGCACCGCGCCCGACCTCGAGTCCGACGAGTACACCGGCCAGCTCTGGCGGGTGCCCACCGACGGCTCCGCGCCGCCGGTCCGGCTGACCCGCGGGCACCGGGACACCGACCCGCGGGTGTCGCCCGACGGCCGGTGGGTCGCGTTCCTGCGCGCCGAGCCGAAGGGTCGGCCCCAGCTCCACCTGGTCGAGTCCGCGGGCGGCGAGCCCGTGCGGCTCACCGACGCCCCCCTCGGGGCCGGCCCGGCGCGCTGGTCGCCCGACGGCTCCGCGCTCGCGTTCCTGGCCCGGGTCCCGGAGGAGGGACGGTACGGCGAGGACGCGTCCGCCGAGCGCCCCCGCCACATCACCGAGCTGCCCTATCGGGGCGACGGCGTCGGGTTCACGCGGGACAAGCGCCGCCGGCTGTTCGTCGTGGACGTCCCGGCCGACCCGGCCGCGCGCACCGTCGTGCCGGAGGGCGAGGACGCCACGCCGACCGCGCGGGAGGTGACCTCGGGCGACGTCGACGTGGAGCAGATCGCCTGGCTGCCGGGAGGCCGGTACGTCGTGGCGGTCGCCGCCCGGCACGCCGCGCGCGACAGCGACCTGCGGACCGACGCCGTGGTCGTGGACACCGCGCCCGGCGCGGACCACGCCCTGCGTCCGCTGACCGACGCCGACGCGGGCAGCACGCTCGCCGTCGCCGCGGCGCTGCCCGCCCGTGACGGGTCCGCCGTCTGGCTGCTCGCCCAGGACATGGGGGAGTCGGGCCGCGACTTCGTCGCCCGGCAGACGGGGCTCTACCGCCTCGCCCTCCGCACCGGGTCGGCGGGTCCCGAGGCCGCTGCGGCACCGGAGCGGCTGACGGACGCGGAGGCGGTCGACCTCGACCCGGGGACGTTCGCCGTGACCGCCGACGGGGTGCTCGTCGGCGTGCAGGAGCGCGGGACCGTCGTGCTCCGCGAGGTCGCGACCGACGGCACCGTCCGCGACCTGGTGACGGGCGCGGTCGTCGCGCACGGCGTCGACGCCGCGACCGGCGCCCCGCTGGCTGCCGCGACCGTCGCGGGTCCCACGACCGCCGGCGACGTGCACGTCGTCGACCTCGGCACCGGCGCGACGCGCGTGCTCACTGACTGGTCGGCGCCGCTGCGCGCGACCGGGCGGGTCCGCGAGCCCCGCGAGGTCACGGCGACGGCCCCCGACGGCTACCCGGTGCACGGCTGGGTGGTGACGCCCGACCCGGAGCGGTACCCGGGCCCGCACCCGACGCTGCTGATGATCCACGGCGGCCCGTACGCGCAGTACACGGTGGCCCTGTTCGACGAGGTGCAGACGCTCGCCGAGGCCGGCTACGCCGTGGTCTACGGCAACCCGCGCGGCTCCGCCGGCTACGGGTCGGCGCACGGGTCGGCGATCCGGCACGCCTTCGGCACCGTCGACACGGACGACGTGCTCGCGCTGCTCGACGCCGCGCTGGAGGACCCGGCGCTCGACGGCGAGCGGGTGGGCGTCCTCGGCGGCTCGTACGGCGGCTACCTGACCGCGTGGCTGACCACCCGGACCGACCGGTTCCGCGGGGCGGTCGTGGAGCGGGGCTTCCTCGACCCGGTGAGCTTCGTCGGGTCGAGCGACATCGGCTGGTTCTTCGGGCTCGAGTACCTGGGGGACGGCGACGACGAGGCGTCCCGGGCGGCCGTCGCCGCGCAGTCGCCGATGGCGCACGTCGCCCGCGTCACCACGCCGACGCTGGTGATCCACTCGGAGCAGGACTGGCGGTGCCCGGTCGAGCAGGGCCAGCGCTGGTTCGTCGAGCTCAAGCGCCGTGGTGTCCCCGCGGAGCTTGCTGCTGTTCCCGGGTGAGGGCCACGCCTCACCCGCTCGGGCCGCCCGCAGCACCGGCTCGTGCGCTTCGAGCACGTCCTGTCCTGGTGGGACCGCATCCTCCCGGTCCCCGCGTCCTGACCCACCGCGAGGGCGCAGCCGGCACCGCGAGGGCGCCACGGACACCACGAGGGCGCAACCCGGGGGTTGCGCCCTCGTGGTGTCGCGTACGCCCTCGCGGGCCGCGAGGCTTCCGGGTCAGGAGGGGCGGATCAGGCGGCGGGCCGCCGCCATGAGGTCGTCGCGGACGACCCGGCGCAGGACCTTGCCGATCTGGGAGCGCGGGAGCCTCCTCGAGGATGACGATCTCGCGGGGGACGGCGTAGCGGGCCAGCCGCTCGCTGCACCACTCGCGCATCGCGGCGATGTCGACGTGTGCGCCGATCTCGGTCACGATCGCGGCGACGACCTTCTCCCCGAGGTCGCCGCCGGGCAGGCCGACGACCGCGACCTCGCGGACGCCGGGCATGTCCCGGAGCTTGTCCTCGACCTGCGACGGGTAGACCTTGAACCCGCCGGTGACGATCATCTCCTTGATCCGGTCCACCAGGACGACGAACCCGGTCTCGTCGACGCGGACGACGTCGCCGGTGCGCAGCCAGCCGTCCTCGAGCAGCTGCTCGGCGGTCTCCTCGGGTCGGCCCCAGTAGCCCGCGAACACCTGCGGGCCGCGGATCAGGAGCTCGCCCTGCTCGCCGGGGGCGACCTCGCGGGTCGGGTCCTCCTGGTCGACCACGCGGATGTCGGTGCTCGGGAACGGCAGCCCGAGCGCGCCGGGGCGCCGGTCCGCGGACAGCGGGCTGCCGAGCGCGACGGGCGAGGTCTCGGTCATGCCGTAGCCCTCGATGACGAGACCGCCGGTGAGGGTCTCCCAGCGCTGCGCGGTCGCGGGGGACAGCGACATCGCGCCGGAGATCGCGTACCGGAACGAGCTGAGGTCGGCGTGCTTGGCCTCGGCGGCGGCGGCGAGCCGGTCGAGCATCGGCGGGACCGCGGGCAAGAAGGTGCCGGGGCGCCGGCGCTGCGCGGCGAGGACCGCGGCCGGGTCGAACTTCGGGAACGCGACGAGCGTCGCGCCGACCCGGGTCGCGTAGGTCAGGCACAGCGTGAGGCCGAACGCGTGGAAGAACGGCAGCACGCCGTAGATCGTCTCGGTGCCGGGCTCGGCCTGGGTCCACGCCTGGCCCTGCACCGCGTTCGCGACGAGGTTCCGGTGCGTGAGCACGGCGGCCTTCGGCGTGCCGGTGGTGCCGCCGGTGTACTGCAGCAGCGCGACGTCGGAGCTCACCGGCTGCGGGTGGTCGGCGGGCAGCGGGGCGGCGTCGGCCACCAGGCGGTGCCAGACGGGCGTGCCGGCGGGCAGCGGCGAGCGCAGGGCGGCGCGGGTGGCCCGGGCGGACCGCACCGGCAGCCGCAGCGCGAGGCGCTTGACGGCCGGCAGGTCGGCGGACACGTCGACCGCGACGACGGTGCGCACGTCGGTCGTGGCCTGCGACTCGAGCGCGGCGGCGACGGCCTTCTCCCAGACGAGGGCGACCGTCGAGCCGGAGTCCGCGAGCTGGTGGCCGAGCTCGGCGGCGGTGTACGTCGGGTTGTGCTCGACGACGACCGCACCGAGCCGCAGCGCGGCGTAGAACGCCACCATGTGCGAGGTGCAGTTCGGCAGGGCGATGGCGACGCGGTCGCCGGCGCGGACCCCGAGGTCGCGCAGCACGGTCGCCCCGCGGGACACGGCGTCGGCCAGCTCGGCGTACGTCGTGGCGGCGCCGAGGAAGTCGACGGCGACCCGGTCCGGCCAGGACGCGGCGGCGCGGTCGAGGGCGGCGGTCAGCGGCTCGTCGGGCACGTCGGCCTCGGCGGGGACGCCGGGGGCGTACGACGCGTGCCAGGGACGAGAGAAGTCGGTCACGGTGTCACCGTAACCTACGGATGCGTAGGTTACGTGTGCGTAGCACGCGTCGGGCGGGGAGGCACGGCGGTCGGGGTCCGGCGCGACCTCACAGGTCGGAGGACCGCGACCCCCACAGGTTGATCCCGCCGTCGACGGCGTGCCGGTCGATCTCCGCGAGCTCCGCGTCGGTCAGCGGGGCGGCCCGGACCGCCGCCAGGTTCTCCTCGAGCTGCGCGGCGGTCCGCGCGCCGAGCGCCACCGACGTCACCCGCGGGTCGCGCAGCACCCAGGAGATCGCGAGCTGAGCGAGCGTCTGCCCGCGCCCGTCGGCGACCTCGGCGAGCGCCCGCACCCGCGCGAGGTTCTCCTCGCTCAGGTACTCCGGCCGCAGCGGACCTCCCTGCGCGGCCCGCGAGTCCGCGGGGACGCCGTCGAGGTACTTGCGGGTCAGCAGCCCCTGGGCGAGCGGCGAGAACGCGACCACGCCCATCCCGGCCTCGCCGGCGACGTCGAGCAGGCTGCGGCCGCCCGCGTCGGCGTCCGGCTGCTCCACCCAGCGGTTCAGCATCGAGTACGAGGGCTGGTGCAGGGTCAGCGGCAGGCCCATCGACGCGGCGACGGCCAGCGCCTCGCGCGTCCGGGACGCCGAGTACGACGAGATGCCCGCGTACCGCGCACGCCCGGACTCGACGGCGGTCCGCAGCGCGCCGATCGTCTCCTCCAGCGGCGTGCTCGGGTCGAACCGGTGGCTGTAGAACACGTCGACGTGGTCGACGCCGAGCCGGCGCAGCGACTGGTCGAGCGACGCGAGCAGGTACTTGCGCGACCCGAACTCGCCGTAGGGGCCGGGCCACTGCCGGTAGCCGGCCTTCGTCGCGATCAGGAGCTCGTCGCGGTAGGGCGCCAGGTCGGTGGCCAGCAGCCGGCCGACGCTCTCCTCGGCCGCACCCGGGGGCGGCCCGTAGTTGTTCGCGAGGTCCAGGTGCACGACGCCGAGGTCGACGGCGCGCAGCACGAGGGCGCGCTGGTCGGCGAACGGCGTGGCGTCGCCGAAGTTCTGCCACAGGCCCAGCGTGGCCGCGGGCAGGTCCAGCCCGGAGCGGCCCGCGCGGCGCAGGGGGAGTCGGTCGTGGCGGTCGGCGTCGGCGAGGTGCACGACCCCGACCGTACCGGCCGGGCGACCGCAGGGGTCAGGACACCACGCGCAGGCGGATCGTCTCCGGGCGGGCGCGCAGCGCCTCGACGACCTCGCGCTCGACGGCGACGGCGTCGGTCACCACGTAGCCGACCTCGCCGCGGGTCGCGAGCAGCTGGCCCTCGATGTTCGCGCCGTGCTCGGCGAGCGTGGCGTTGACCGCGGCGAGCACGCCGGGGACGTTGCGGTGCAGGTACGCGAGCCGGTGCACGCCCTCGCGGCGCTCGAGCGTGAGGTTCGGCAGGTTGACGCTGAGCATCGTCGTGCCGGTGGCGAGGTAGTCGCGCAGCTTGTTCGACACGAACTGCCCGATGGCCTCCTGCGCCTCCTCCGTCGACCCGCCGGTGTGCGGCGTGAGGATGACGTTCGGCAGCCCGCGCAGCTCGGAGTCGAACGGGTCGCCCTTGCGCTTGGGCTCGACGGGGAACACGTCCACCGCGGCGCCGGCCACGTGGCCCGCGAGCACCGCGTCGCGCAGGGCCGCGTAGTCCACGACGAACCCGCGGGACAGGTTGAGGAAGATCGCGCCCTCGCGCATCCGGGCGAACTGCTTGGCGCCGAACAGGCCGGCGTTGCCGCTGCGGCCGTCGACGTGCAGCGTCACGATGTCCGCGACGTCGAGCAGCTCGTCCAGGGTCTCCGCACGGCGCGCGTTGCCGAGCGCCAGCTTCTCGGCGGTGTCGTAGAACACCACGGACATGCCGAGGTTCTCCGCGAGCACCGACAGCTGGGTGCCGATGTTGCCGTACCCGACGATGCCGAGCGTGCGACCGCGGACCTCGTGGGCGCCGTCGGCGGACTTGTTCCACACGCCGTCGTGCATCGACCGGTCGAGCACCGTGAGCCGGCGGGTCAGCGCGATGATGTCGGCCAGCGCGATCTCCACCACCGAGCGGGTGTTCGAGAACGGCGCGTTGAACACCGCGACGCCCCGGGACGCCGCCGCGTGCAGGTCCACCTGGTTGGTGCCGATGCAGTACGCGCCGATCGCGACCAGGTCGGTGGCGGCGTCGAGCACGGCCTCGGTGACCTGGGTCTTGGAGCGGATGCCCAGCAGGTGCACCCCCTGGAGGGCCTCGGCGAGCTCGGACTCGTCGAGCGCGCCGGAGCGCGTGACGACCTCGTAGCCGGCCGCCTCCAGGATGGAGCGGGCCTGAGGATGCAGGTTCTCGAGCAGCAGGGCGCGTAGCACGCCCCTATGGTGCGCCGGAACCGCCCGGGCTCCAAGCCGGTCCCGGTCCTCGGACACCCGGGTCAGGCGTCGCCGTCCCAGCCGGCGGGCAGGGGCCGGGCGTGCACGACGTGCAGCGCCTGCGTCGGCCGGGTCATCGCGACGTACAGGTCGCCGGCGCCGCCCTTGAGGACGTCCGCGGGCTCGACCAGGACCACCGCGTCGAACTCCAGGCCCTTGCTCTGCGTCGGCGTCATGAGCGTCAGCGGGGCGTCGAGGTCCGGCAGGCCGGTCCGGGTCGACCCGGCGCCCGGCAGCACCGCGGCCAGCGTCGGGAGCAGCTCCGGCGGGGCGATGACCGCCACCCGGCCCGCGCCGCTCGCGTCCCGGACCGCCGCGAGCGCCTCGGCCGCGTGCCGGGCCGTGGCGGCGGGGACGTCCGCGGCGTCCACGTGCTCGGTGCGCAGGGCGTCCTCGACGTCGCGGGCGGACGTGGTCGGCGTCAGGGGCAGGCCCGCGGCGCGCCCGACCCGCTCCGCGGTCCGTGCGACGGACGCGGGCGTCCGGTAGTTGACCGTCAGCTCCGCGAGCCGCCAGCCGCCCTGCAGGAACCGGTCGAACGTGGTCGCCCAGCGCCGGGTCCCCGCCGTCGTCGACGTCTGCGCGACGTCGCCCACCACGGTCAGCGACCGCGTCGGCACGCGGCGCAGCACCATCCGCCACGCCATCGGCGACAGCTCCTGGGCCTCGTCGACCACCACGTGCCCGTAGGTCCAGGTCCGGTCGGCCGCGGCGCGCTCCGCCGTGGTCAGCGCGGGCCCGGTCGAGGCGAACCGGTCGGCCAGCAGCTCGGCGGACACCAGCCCGCCGCCCGACTGCTCGAGCACCTGGCGGGCGTAGTCGACCTCGGCGGTGCGCTGCGCGGCGTCCTGCTTCGCCTGCGCGCGCGCGGCCTGGTCGTCCTCGCCCAGCAGCTCCGCGGCCTCGTCCAGCAGCGGCACGTCGGCCTCGGTCCACGGCGCGTCCGCGGCCCGCAGCAGCGCGGCGCGCTCGTGCGCCGAGAAGCTCCGGCGCCGCGGCGTCCAGGCGGGCGGGCCGCGACAGCAGGCCCGAGATCAGGCCCTGCGGGGTCAGCGGCATCCACGCGAGGTTGAGCGCGATCCGGATCTCGCGGGTGGTCCGCAGCTCCTCGATGATCTCGCCGCGCTCGTCGGGCGCGACCGACCAGCCGAGCTGGTCGACGTACTGCTGCGCGAGCCGGCCGAGCATGTCCCGGACGAACGTGACGCGGGCCTGGTTGTGCGGCCGGTGGCCGCGGCGGGCGTGCGCGATCGCGGACCGCACGTCGTTCGGGCGCACGACGATCGTGTGCCCGTCGATCTTCACGGTCGTCGGCTGCTCCGGGGCGCGCTGCCGCTGCCGCACGGCGCGCTCGACGATCCGCTTCCACACCGTGCGGCCCTTGATCTCCGCGACCGCGTCGGGCTCGGTGCCCGTCGCGACCAGGCCCGGGAACAGCTCGCCGACCGTGGTCGACACGACGCCCGTCTCACCCAGGGAGGGCAGCACCTGGTCGATGTACCGCAGGAACGTGCGGCTCGGCCCGAGCAGCAGGACGCCCGAGCGCTCCAGCACGCGCCGGTGGTTGTACAGGAGGTAGGCGGCGCGGTGCAGCGCGACGGCCGTCTTGCCGGTGCCCGGACCGCCCTGGACCACGAGGGCCCCGGCGAGGTCAGCGCGGATGATCGCGTCCTGCTCCGCCTGGATGGTCGCGACGATGTCACCCATCCGGCCGGTGCGCCGGGCCGCCAGCGCCGCGAGCAGCGCACCCTCGCCGGACAGGGCGCCCAGCCGGTCGGCGGCCTCGGGGTCGGCGAGCACGTCGAGGTCGAGCACCTCGTCCTCGAGCCCGGTGACGCGACGGCCCCGGGTCACCAGGTGCCGGCGCTGCACGACGCCGTCGGGGTGGGCCGCGGTCGCCCGGTAGAACGCCTGCGCCGCGGGTGCGCGCCAGTCGGTGAGGATCGACGCGTGCTCGTCGTCGTTCAGGCCGATGCGGCCGATGTAGCGACGGCCCTCGTCCAGCAGGTCCAGCCGGCCGAACGCCAGCCGGTCCTCGACGGCCTCGAGCCGTGCCAGGCGGTCCTCGTACAGCGTCGCGAACGCGTCGCGCTCCGACCGGTTCTGCGGCGAGCCCGACGGCCCGACCCGGCGGACCTCCGCCAGACGCTCCCGGGTCCCCGCCCGCAGCTCGTCGAGCCGGGCGTACAGCCGGTCCACGACCTCCTGCTCGGCCGCCAGCTGAGCCTCGATCCCCGTCACGCGTGCTCCCCGTCGGTCGTCCCCGCGGCGCCCCGCGCCGCACCAGCCCGCGCGTCGACCAGGTGGTCACCCGGCGCGAGCGGCCAACCATCATCCCCCATCCGCGGGGCGTCGTGCCACGCCCCGTCGGCCACCGGGACCCGGGGCCGGGAACACCGGGGCGACGGGAGGTGTTCTTGCTGGCGGAACGCCGTCCGGCACGGGCGGCGAGCACGTCGTCACGAGGAGGACCCATGCTCGATCCGAGCGAGATCTACGACGTCGACCCGGCGGTCGCCGCCGAGGTCGAGGCACGGACCGCGGGTGGCAGCGGGCCGGTGCTGGTGCACGCGGTGCGCGGGTTCGTCGACGCCGGCGGAGCCGGACGCCTGGCCAGCGAGCACCTGACCGAGCAGCTCGGCGGCGAGCGGCTCGCGACGTTCGACGTCGACCAGCTGCTCGACTACCGGTCCCGGCGCCCGACCGTGACCTTCGAGTCCGACCACTGGGGCGAGTACGACGAGCCGGTCCTCGCGATCGACCTCGTGCGCGACACCGCCGGGGTGCCGTTCCTGCTGCTGCACGGCGTCGAGCCCGACGTCCAGTGGGAGCGGTTCGCGGCCGCGGTGCGCCAGATCGTCGAGCGGTTCGACGTGCCGCTGACGGTCGGCATGCACGGCATCCCCATGGGCATCCCGCACACCCGCCCGCTGTCGGTGACCGCCCACGCCAACCGGCCCGAGCTGGTGGCGGACTACACGTCCTGGTTCGGCAGCGTGCAGGTCCCCGCGGACGCCGGGTCGCTGCTGGAGATCCGGCTCGGCCAGTCCGGGCACGACGCGATGGGCTTCGCCGTCCACGTCCCGCACTACCTCGCGCAGTCGCCGTACCCGCAGGCCAGCATCACCGGCCTGGAGCACGTGCAGCGCGCCGCGGGCCTTGAGCTCGACCTCGGGGCGCTCACCGCCGCCGCGGAGGAGACGCTCCTCGAGGTGACCCGGCAGGTCGACGACTCGCCCGAGGTCGCGACCGTCGTGCAGGCCCTCGAGCAGCAGTACGACGCGTTCAGCCGGAACATCGGGCGCCCGAGCCTGCTCGCCGAGACCGCGGACATCCCGACGGCCGACGAGCTGGGCGAGGAGTTCGAGCGGTTCCTCGCCGAGCAGCGCGGGGACGCCGGCGGGGCCTGACCCCCGCACGCCGTCCGACGACGGGGCGGCGCCGGGCCGTGGGTAGGTGCCCCCACCCGGCGTCGCCCCGTCGTGCGGCACGGCAGAATGTCTGCACGTGACCACCGACCGCCGCGCCCTGCTCGTCTGGGGCGTCGGCGTCGCCGCCTACGTCGTCGCGATCCTCAACCGGTCGTCGTTCGGCGTCGCGACCCTCGAGGTCTCCGCGCTGTTCGGGGTGTCGTCCGCGGCGCTCGCGGCCGTCGCCGTCGCCCAGCTCGTCGTCTACGCGCTCCTCCAGGTGCCCGTCGGGGTGCTGCTGGACCGGTACGGCCCGCGCGTGCTGATCGCCACCGGCGCCGCCGTGATGGCGCTCGGGCAGCTCGTGCTCGCGCTCGCCCCGTCCGCGGTCTGGGTGCTGGCGGGCAGGGTGCTGGTCGGCGCCGGCGACGCCCTGACGTTCGTCTCCGCGGTGCGCCTCGTCCCCGCGTGGTTCGCCGCCCGCCGGGTCCCCGTGATGACCCAGCTCACCGGCAGCATCGGGCAGGTCGGCCAGGTGCTGTCCGCCGTCCCCGTGGTGGCGCTGCTGCACGCCGAGGGGTGGCGCACCACGTTCCTGTGCGTCGCGGCGCTCGGCGTGCTCGCCGCGGTGCTCGTGCTCGCGGTGGTCCGCGACTCCCCGGAGGCCGTCGCGCGGACCCGGGCCGACCGCGACGAGGCGGTCGCGCGTGGGGGCGGCCTGCTGCGTCGGCGGTGGCGCCCTGCGCCCGCCCGGGCCGCTCGCGAGCCCGGGGCGCTGCGCGCGGTCCTGCGCGACCCGGGCGCGCGCCTCGGGTTCTGGATGCACTTCTCCGGGCAGTTCTCGAACCACGTCGTCGTGCTGCTGTGGGGGTACGCGTTCCTCGTCGAGGGGCAGGGCCGCACCGCGGGGGAGGCGAGCGCGCTCCTCACGCTGAACGTCGTCGCGGCCGTGGTCTCCGGCCCGCTCATCGGCCTGGTCGTCGGCCGGCACCCGCGCGCGCGGATGCCGCTGGCGCTGGGCACCTCGGTGGCCATCGCGCTGGGCTGGCTCGCGGTCGCGGTGCCGCGGGACCCCGTGCCGCTCGCGGTGCTGGCCGCGTTCATCGTGGTGATCGGCGTCGGCGGGCCCACCTCCCTGATCGCGTTCGACGTCGCCCGGTCCTGCACGCCGCCCGCGCGGCTCGGCACCGCCACCGGGTTCGTCAACACCGGCGGCTTCGTGGGGGCGCTGGTGACGATGCTCGTGCTGGGCGTGGTGCTCGACCGGGTCGCCGGCGACGGGGTGCGGGACCTCGACGCGTTCCGGACCGCGTTCGCGTGGGTCGCGGTGCCCTGGGTGCTCGGCGTCGCGGGGATGCTGCTCGGCCGGCGCAGCGCCCGACGCGCCCACCCGGGGCTCGCGGTCTGACCGCCGCGCGGGGCCTCCCGACCGGTTGGTCGGTGTGGTCGTCCTGTGATCGCGCCGTGACCGGATCGTTGTCAACGGTGCCGAGGGAGCCCGGCAGAACCGTGGCGTCGGGATGACCTGCGTGAGAGTATCGACCCGTTGCAGTGACGTACTGACGCTTGACCGGCGCCGGTCGGGCAGCCCTCGCGGGCGGCTCGCCGACACCTTCCAGCCATCCGGCTGGTGCACCCGGTGCAGGACGCGGGATAGGCATTGCGGCACGGTACGGGGCACGAGGTCCCGTTCCGTCACCGGATGGACAGAAGGACAAGAACATGGCACAGGGTGCTGTCAAGTGGTTCAACGCCGAGAAGGGCTTCGGCTTCATCGCTCAGGACGGCGGCGGCGCTGACGTCTTCGTGCACTACTCCGCGATCGACTCCTCGGGCTACCGCAGCCTCGACGAGGGCCAGCGCGTGGAGTTCGAGATCACGCAGGGCCCGAAGGGCCCGCAGGCCGAGCAGGTCCGCCCGCTCTGATCTCAGGAGCCTCCCGCTCGCGCGGGTGAGTCTCGCGACGAGGCCGTACCCCCACGGGGGTGCGGCCTCGTCCGCGTCCCGGGCCCTACGGCTCCTGGCGCTCCGGGTCGCCGGGCCCGAGCTTCTGGCTCGCCGGACCCGAGCTCCGGTGCGACGTCCCGGATCGGAGCCGCGCGGCCCACGAACGCCGCGAGCTTCCCCGTCGCCCACCAGCCTGGCCGGCACCGGCAGGGACCGCAGGTCACGGGCCAGCCCCGCGTCGCCCAGCAGGTCGGGGTCGTCGGTCCCGACCACGACGATGTTCCCGTAGCGGCGGCCCTTGAGGAGCGCCGGCTCGGCGATCACCGCGACGTGCCGGAACACCGCGGCCGCCGTCGCCGCCTCGGCCCGGGCGAGCGCCAGCGGCGGCCGGTCGGCGCAGTTCGCGAGGTAGACCCCGCCCGGGCGCAGCACGCGGGCCGCGTCCCGCACGAACTCCTCCGTCGTGAGGTGCGGCGGCGTGCGGTCCCCGGCGAACACGTCGCGGACGACCGCGTCGGTGCTCGCGTCGGGCAGCGTCGCCAGCTCGGCGCGCGCCTCGCCGGCCCGCAGGCGCAGCGCGGGGGAGCGCGGCAGGTCGAACCAGGTCCGCACCAGCCGGACCAGCTCCCCGTCGAGGTCGACGGCCACCTGCCGCGCGCCGGGGAACCGCGCGTGCGCCCACCGGGCCATCGCGCAGCCCGCGGCACCGAGGTGCACCAGGCGCACCGGACCGTCACCGGCGGGCAGGTGGTCCAGCACGGCCGCCATCTGCTGCATGTACTCGAAGTCGAGCCGCTCCGGGTCGGCGAGGTCGAGGTGGAGCTCGGCACGCCGTTCACGAGCAGGGTGACGGCGTCGGGGTCGTCGGGGGACCGCTGCACCTCGGCGGTGCCGGTCGCGATCGGCACGGGCCCGTCGGGCCACCGGTCGGCGGGCGGACCGCCGCGGGAGCCGCGTGTCGGTGGTCGGTGCGAGGCTGCACCGGGTCGGGCCGAGCGGTCGGACTTCTTCGATCCGGAACGGTCGCGGGACGCCACCCCTGCACGGTACGGGTTGACGCGTTCGAACAGGTGTTCGATACTGAGTGGGTCGAGAGAGGGAGGTGCGCGATGCCGGTCAACACCCTTCGTGCCCCGCGGAGTGCCGTGCCCGGGCTGTCCGGTCGCGCCGCCGAGCTGCTGGACCGCGCCGACGCCGAGCTGGTCGCCGCGCAGTTCTCCTCCGAGCCGTGGGAGCAGTTCACCCACGCCCACCTGGCCGCGCTGCGCGCCGGTGCCGCGGTGCTGGCGGTGCGGCAGCCGCTGTCGGGCCGCCGGGCGCCGCGCACGGTGTGGGAGCTGCTGGACTCCGTGGCCCCCGAGCTCGGGCGGTGGTCGAGCGACTTCGCCGGCGGTGCCGGTCTGCGCGCCGCGGTGGACGCCGGCCGGTTCGACGCCGTCAGCGCAGCCCGGGCGGAGCAGGTGCTGTGCCACGCCGAGGACTTCCTGGACGTCGTGCGCGCCGAGCTCGAGGGCGCGGAGCCGGACGACGCGCGGCTGGTCGGCGCCGCCGGGGTGCGCGCGGGATGAGCCGAGGTCCTCGCGCGGCGGAGGCGCGGCGGGACTGGGGCACCGAGGAGGACGGGTGCTCGATCCTGCACGTCGACATGGACGCGTTCTTCGCGTCCGTCGAGCTCGCCCGCCGGCCGCATCTGCGCGGGAGGCCCGTCGTCGTCGGCGGCTCCGAGCGCTCCGTGGTGCTGGCGGCCACCTACGAGGCCCGCGCCTTCGGGGTGCACTCCGCGATGCCGATGGCCGCGGCGCGCCGGCTCTGCCCGCAGGCGGTCGTCGTCCCGCCCGACCACACGGCGTACCACGAGGTCTCGCGCAGCGTCATGGACATCCTCCGCGAGGTGACCTCGCTCGTGGAGCAGGTGAGCGTCGACGAGGCGTTCCTCGACGTGAGCGGCGCGCGCCGGCGGCTCGGCAGCCCCACGCGGATCGCCGCGCTGATCCGCGAGCGGGTGCAGGCGCGGCACGGCATCACCTGCTCCGTCGGGGTCGCCGCCACCAAGTTCGTCGCGAAGCTCGCCTCGGGCCACGCGAAGCCTGACGGGGTGCTCCTGGTCCCGCGGGACGCGACCGTCGCGTTCCTGCACGTCCTGCCGGTGGGCGCGCTCTGGGGCGTCGGGGAGCGGACGGCCGGCGCGCTCGAGCGGTGGGGGATCCGCACCGTGGCGGAGCTGGCCGCGAGCGACGTGGGCACCGTGCAGCGCGCGGTGGGTCGGACCGCCGGCGCACACCTGTACGACCTCGCGTGGGGCCGGGACCCCCGGCCGGTGCACCCGGGACGGGAGGAGAAGAGCGTCGGTGCGGAGGAGACCTTCGCGGTCGACGTCCGGGACATGCGGGTCGTGGAGAGCAAGGCGCTCGAGCTCGCCGACCGGTGCGCCGGCCGGCTGCGCGCGCAGGGCGTCGTCGCCCGGACGGTGGCGGTGAAGATCCGCACGTCCGACTTCCGCACGCTCACCCGCTCGCGCACGCTCGTCCAGCCCACCGACGTCGGTCGCGAGCTGTACCTGGCGGCCCGGGAGCTGCTCGCCGGCGTCGACCTCGGCGGGCTTCCCGTGCGCCTCGTCGGCGTCCGCGCCGAGGGCCTCGCCCCCGCCGAGGACCAGGCGCGGCAGCTGACGCTCGAGGAGGCCGTCGCGGACAACGCGGACGCGCGCCGGGACGCCGAGCGGGCGATGGACCTGGTCCGCGAGCGGTTCGGCCGGGAGTCGATCGGCGCCGGGACCCGGACGGTCGGCAGGTCGGCGCGACCCGGCCCCGGCGCGTCCGGTGCCGCGATCCCCGTGACCGCCGGGGCCGCGGACCCGGCTGCGGGACCTGCCGCCGGCCGGGTAGCGGGCTCGGTCGCGCGCCCGGCGGGGGCGGCCGCGGCGGAACGGACCAGCCACGCCGAAGGTTCCCGTCACCCGGTGTCCGCAGCGTCACGCGGTCCGGTCGGTCGCTCGACTACCGCCTTCGGCGAACGCCCTCTATCCTGAGGCGAAGACAGTCCCAACGGCGGAGCACGGGGGTTGGAATGCCTCTCTCCGAGTACGAACAACGTGTACTGGAGCAGATGGAGCGTCAGCTCACGTCTGATGATCCTCGGCTCGCGAACACGCTCACAGCGCGTGGCCGCAAGCCGGTGATGCGATATGTGCTGGGCGGCATCGGAGCCGTCGTCGGCCTCCTCCTGCTCGTGGGCGGAGCCGCCTCGTCCGAGGTGTGGCTCGGGGTGCTCGGGTTCGTCGTCATGTTCGCGTCCGTCGCGTTCGCGTTCACGCGTCCGCGGCGCAGCACCGGCCCGGTCGGCGTCGTCCGGCCAGACGGCACCGCGACCCGACGACCGGCGGCGCCCAAGAAGGGCTTCATGAACCGCATGGAGGACCGCTGGGACCGTCGCCGCGAGCAGGGTCGCTGACCTCTCCCGCCGCGGACGGGTCTGGCGTCGCCTGACTCCACCGCGCGCCGATTCCTGAGGCGATTCGGCGCGCCTGTCGCGCCGGTGGACCTGTCGCGCGGGTGGACCTGTCGCGCGGGCGCATCTGCCGCTCCGGCACGCCTGCGACCGCGGCCGCGCCGCAGGGGCGGCACGCCCTGTCGCTGCGCGCTGACCTCGCGCCCGCCCCCACCTCCGTCCCCCCCTGGGGCGAGTGGTCACGACACGCTGACGCGCGACCACCCCGGCTCGCGTGTCGTGACCACTCGTCGGCCGAGCGCGGGCGAGGTGCTCGCGCCACGGCGCGCCCCCGCCGGACCTCCCGCCGGCAGCCACGGCGACCCGCCCGCCCGCGCCCGCCCGCCCGACTGCGGGCACCGCGAGAGGTCACGACACGCGGGTGTGCGCGCGGTGCGGTCAGCGTGTCGTGACCTCTCGTCCGCAGCATCGGGGGAGGCACCCCGCGCGGCTCCGGAGCGGGACCGGCCGGGCGGTTCCCGGCGCGCGGGGGCGTGCGGGGGGCGGGTCGGCTCGGGCGGGTCGGGGTGGGTCGGGCTCGGGCGGGGCGGGTCAGGCGGGTGCGGGGGTCCCGCCCTCGGCGGGGCGGGTGCGGGTCGACGTGCTCACGTCGGTGAGCACCGCGGCGACCCAGCCCTGCAGCTCCGCGGCGTCGTGCTCCACGGGGTGCGGGGCGTAGCGGTCCTGCTCGACGGCGGTCGCCAGCGCCACGAGCGCGCGGTCGCCCTCGGGAGTCAGCGGTCGGCCCCGGCGGGACTCGACCTGGGCACGCACGGTGTCGACGACCTGGCGGGGGGTGCGGGCGTCGGACCAGGTGATGCCTGCGCGCCGCAGCCGGTCGCGCAGCCGCCGCCACGCGACCTCGGAGGACGGTGCGCCGCCGGTTCCGCGGCGCCGGCGCAGCAGGGCGAGCGCGCTGGCGGTGGCGGCGAGGCCCCCGAGGACGACGCCGACCAGCACGACGGGGCCGCCGCCGGAGCCGGTGTCATCGCCGCCGGTGCTGCCGGAGCCGGCGGGCGCCGTGCTGGTCGTGGCGCCGGGGGTGGGGGCGAGGCTCGGCTGCGCGGGTGCGGCGCTGGGCGAGGCGGTGGGCGCGGCCGCGCGGAACGGGTTGCTCCAGGACGGCGGCGGGCCGGTCTGCACGGCGGGCGTCGGCTCGAACCGGACCCACCCGGTGCCGGGGAAGTACAGCTCGGGCCAGGCGTGCGCGTCGGCACCGGTGACCCGGTAGGCCCGGTCGGAGCCGAGGTCGCCGGGCAGGAACCCGACGCCGAGGCGCGCGGGGATGTCGAGGGTCCGCGCGAGCACGGTCATGGCGGTGGCGAACTGCACGCAGTAGCCGCGGCGGCTCTCCAGGAAGTCCCAGACGGCGTCGTCGCTGGAGGCGGCGTCGACGGTGGTGTCGTAGCGGAACTGGGTGCTGTCGCGGAAGTAGGTCTGCAGCGCGAGCGCCTGGTCGTAGGGGGTGGTGGCGCCCTCGGTGACCTCGGCGGCGAGGGCGCGCAGGTCGGCCTCGTGGTCGGTGCCGGGCACCGCGAGGTAGGGGTCGAGGTCCCCGGGCCGGTCGCCGGTGGCGCCGCGGAGCATCTCCGGCGTGAGGTCGGGGATCTCGACCGTCATCGCGTACCGGGTGTCGACGTCGGTGCGCTCCCGGCCGACGACCTCGTCGCGGGCGACGTCGTCAGCTCCACGCCCCGTCGATCTCGACGGTCCGGGGGAAGGTGCTGACCGGCAGCCGCTGCTCGCGGAGCGCGCCGACCTGCACGTCGACCTGCGCGAGGGTGCCGCGGTCGTCGTCGGGGGGCGTGCCGACCAGCGCGGGGTCCGAGGCGAGCAGGCCGTCGGGGTCCCACTCGGTGAGCTCGGCGGTCGGGTCGCGCTCCCAGCCGCGCCCGTCGAAGTCACGCAGGGTGAAGGAGCGGAGCGGCCCGACGTTGCCGGCGGTGGCCGCGGGGCCGCGGTCGTCGTCGCCGAGGGCCTCGACGGTGTAGCGCAGCACCACCTGGTCGGACTGCTGGCGCAGGCTGTCGCGCAGGTCGAGGTCGTCGGCGAGCCGCACGGGTCCGACGGCGCCGGTCCCGACGTCGGGCAGGTCGAGCCAGGACCACGCGGGGACGGCGGCGACCACGGGGCCCGCGGCGAGCGTGAGGGCGACGAGCCCGGCGGCGCCGACCACCACCACCCCGGCGCGGCGGCCGGTGCGGTCGCGGGCGACCGACGGCTGGGCGAGCGCGAGCAGGACGAGGTACGCGAACCCGGTGGCCGCCAGCGCCCAGGTGCTGCCGGGGAAGCCGAGCACGACGCTCGGGGTCCACACCGCGAGGTACGCGAGGCCGGTCAGCGCGGGCATCCCGCAGCCGACGGCGAGCAGGTCGGCCGCCAGGAACACGAGCACCGCGGCCCCGACGAGGACGGCCTCGACGGGCGGCCAGACCGTGAGGGGCACGACGGACGTCTCGATGAGCTGGGCGGCCTGCGCGAGCAGCTGGCCGGCGCGCTCGACGGTGCCGGGGCCGACGAGCAGCGGGTTGCCGCCCGGTGGGGTCGCGTACCAGGCGAGCAGCGCGTACGCGGCCACGACGAGTCCGACGAGCGACGGCAGCCACGCCGACCGCGTGAGGCTGCGGACGCCGCCGACGACGAGCGCGGTGAGGGCGACGGCGACCCCGGCGCGCCAGGGCCACGGGCCGCCGGCCAGCAGCCCGCTCAGCGCACCGAGGGCGGTCACGGTGGCGAGCGCGACGACGGTGGTCGCGACCGGCGACCGCCAGCCGCGGCGCAGCGCGTTCCCGCTGCTCACGCGGCACCGCCGGTGAGGCGCCACCACGTGGCGGCGAGGTCCGCCCCGGGTGCGGCCTGGACGACCCGCCAGCCGGCGCGGCGCAGCGCGCGGGCGGTGCCCCCGGCGGCCTCGTCGACTTCGGCGCCGCGCACGACGGCCCAGCCGGGCCGGGTCTGGCTGACCCCGGCGAGCGCCGCGCGCCCGGCGGCGCCCTGCGGGCCGAGCACGGCGACGACCAGGCCGGAGCCGCCGTCGGTGTCGTCTAGCCCGCGGATCTCCGCGAGCAGCGCGCGCTGGGCGGTGCCGGTGTCGCCGTGCCCGGCGAGGTCGACGGTGGCCTCGAGGAGCTGCTGGCGCGACGGCGCCTCCAGGCGGGTCGCCCGGGGGTCGTCGGCGCCGGTGCCGGTCAGCAGGTGCGTCGGGTGCCCGGCGCCGTGCAGCGCGATCGCGGCCGACGCGGCGAGCGAGATGCTCCACTCGAGGGCCTCGCCGGGCGCGCACTGGTCGAGCAGGACGGTCACGGGTCGCATCCCGGCGCGCTCGTCGGACCGGACCACGAGCTCGCCGCGCCGGGCGCTGCTGGGCCAGTGCACGCGGCGCAGGTCGTCGCCGACCCGGTAGTCGCGCAGCGCGGCGTCGTCGGAGGCGGGCGACCGGGCGCCGACCACGGAGCGCTCGGGCTCGGCGACCAGCAGCTCGCGGGGCACGGTGAGGTCGACGACGGCGGGCCAGACGGTGACGGTCTCGCGCTCGCCGAGCGTCGCGCGCACCTGGGCGACGCCGAACGGGTCGGTCCGGGTGACGATCAGGGGGCCGAGGGCCCAGCGGCCGCGCCGGGTCGCCTGGACCGGGTACCGCAGCCGGACGGCCCGGGGCTCGCGGCTGACCGTGGCGCGCAGCGGGCGGCCGCCGGACAGCTCGACCGCGGCCTGCTCGCGCAGCCGGAGGTCCGCGAGCCGGGCCCGCGACGTCCCGCGGGCGAGGGCGACCTCGACCTGCACGTCCGCGGACCGGCCGACGTGCACCGGGTCGGGGTGCACCGCGCGCCGGGTGCGCAGCCCGCGTCCGCGCCCGGGGTCGCCGATGCCGACCGCGAGCAGGCCGAGCACGACGAGCAGCACCGGCAGCGTGCCGATGGTCAGCAGGTCGGTGGACCCGAACGCGGTGCCGGTCGCGGCGACCGCGGTGCCGAGGACCAGCATCCCGGTGCCCCGGCGGGTCGGGCGCAGGCGCATCAGCCCGCGGCGCTGCGGTCGTGCACGGCGCCGCGGTCGTGCACCGAGCCGCGCGCGGGCGCCGGGACGCCGGTCCGCGCCACGAGGTCGGCGATGACGTCCTGGCCCGAGCGGCCCGACAGCCGGGACTCCGCGCTGAGGATGACGCGGTGCGCGAGCACGGGCTCGGCGAGCTGCTGGACGTCGTCGGGCAGCACGTGGTCCCGGCCGGCGACGGCGGCGTAGCCCTTCGCGGCACGGAGCAGCTGGATCGCGGCCCGGGGGGAGGCGCCGAGGCGCAGCGCGGGGTCGTCGCGGGTGCCGGCGACGAGGTCCACGACGTACTGCTTCACCGCGGGGGACGCGTACAGGTGCCGGGTGGTCTCGATGAGCCGGCCGACCTGGGCGGCGTCGGTGATGGCGGTGAGGTGGGCGAGCGGGTCGGTGGTCTCCTGCAGGTCGAGCATCGCGAGCTCGGCCTCCGCGCTCGGGTACCCGACGGTGAGGCGCGCCATGAACCGGTCGCGCTGGGCCTCGGGCAGCGGGTAGGTGCCCTCCATCTCGACGGGGTTCTGGGTCGCGACGACGAGGAACGGCCGCGGCAGCGGGTAGGTCGTCCCGTCGACGGTGACCTGGGCCTCCTGCATGGACTCCAGCAGGGCGGCCTGCGTCTTGGGGGAGGCGCGATTGATCTCGTCGCCGATGACGACGTGCGAGAACACCGGGCCGGGCCGGAACTCGAACTCCTGGGTCGCCGCGCGGTAGATCGTCACGCCCGTCAGGTCGCTGGGCAGCAGGTCGGGCGTGAACTGCACGCGGCCGACGGTGCAGTCGATGCTGCGGGCGAGCGCCTTGGCGAGCGTGGTCTTGCCGACGCCGGGCACGTCCTCCAGCAGCAGGTGCCCCTCGGCGAGCAGCACGGCGACGGTCGTGCGGACCAGCTCGGGGCGACCGGAGACGACGCGGTCGATCCCCGCCCGCATCCGGTCCGTCACGGTGATGAGCTCGTCCATCTCGGACGCACCGGGTACTGCTCGCGGCATGAGAACCCCTCGGTCGACTGGGGAGAGCCTAAGGGGAGGTCGGCCGGTGCGGGAGGTGATCCCCCCACTTCCCCCCACCCGCGCCGGACCCCGGTCCTCCACATCGCTCCCCGGCGCGCCCTGCGTCGCGCGGGGCTGCGAGGGCGTGACGCCGCGTGAGCCGCTGACCAGCGCAGACGCGCCCGCGGGTGCGGGGGAGGGCGCGGGTCGGCCGACACGGATCCGCCGCGCGCACCGCAGATTCCTCCACCTCGCTCCACCGGTCCTGACCTGCACAGACATCTCAACTTCACCCGTCCGCCGCCGATTCACAGGGTGCTGGTGGAGTGAAGTGGAGTACCGTGGAGCCATCGGGTGCCGCAGGGCGCCCGACCGCGCGGTCCGGGGAGGAGGGCGACGTGGGGTTCGAGCAGACGCTTGCCGGACTCGGCGCCGCTGTGCCCTTCCTCGGGACGCACACCCCGAAGCTGGACGAGAAGGGGCGGCTGATCCTCCCGGCCAAGTTCCGCCCCCAGCTCGCCCAGGGTCTGGTCATGACCCGGGGTCAGGACCGGTGCCTGTTCCTGCTGCCGCTCGACGAGTTCGCGCGGATGCACGACAAGCTTCCGGCAGGCCCCGGTGACGAGCAAGCAGGCGCGGGACTACCTGCGCGTGTTCCTGTCCGGCGCCTCCGACGAGACGCCGGACAAGCAGGGGCGCATCTCGATCCCCCCGATGCTGCGCACCTACGCGGGTCTCGACCGGGACGTCGCCGTGATCGGCGCCGGCACCCGGGTGGAGATCTGGGACCTGCAGGCGTGGGAGTCGTACCTGGCGGAGCAGGAGGCCGGGTACGCCGAGACCGCCGAGGAGGTCTTCCCCGGGGCCTTCTGAGCCCGGGCCGCAGCACCGAGCACCACCGAGCACCACCCCGCACCACCCGCACCACCGCACGACGAGACCTCCCCCCGGCAGCTCTGACGCCACTTCCCCGGCGCCAGAGGGCCGGTGGGGGATCTGGTCGGACGGCGGAGGGGCCGCCCGACCACCAGCCCCGCAGCACCACGCACGCAGCACGCACGCACGTACGTACGCAGCACCGAGTCCGCACCGCCCGAGGAGGCCCGCATGTCCGAGCGCGACGCCGCGTCGCGGCACACGCCCGTGCTGCTCCAGCGCTGCCTCGACCTGCTGGCCCCCGCCCTCGCGGAGCCGGGCTCGGTGATGGTGGACGCGACGCTCGGCATGGGCGGGCACACCGAGGGCGTGCTGGCCGCGTTCGAGCACGTGCGTGTGATCGGCGTCGACCGCGACCCCGAGGCCCTGGCGCTCGCGTCGGAGCGGCTCGCCCGGTTCGGCGACCGGTTCACCCCCGTGCACGCGGTGTACGACGAGATCCCCGCGGTGCTCGAGCGGCTCGGCCTGCCCGGCGTGCAGGGCGTCCTGATGGACCTCGGCGTGTCGTCGCTGCAGCTGGACGAGGCCGAGCGGGGCTTCTCCTACGCGCAGGACGCGCCGCTGGACATGCGGATGGACCCGACGCGGGGCCTGACCGCCGCGGAGGTGCTCAACACCTACGACGAGCGCGAGCTCACCCGGGTCCTGCGCGAGTACGGCGAGGAGCGGTTCGCGGGGCGGATCGCGCGGCGGATCGTCCAGGCGCGCGAGCAGGCGCCGCTGGAGCGGACCCACGAGCTCGTGGACCTGGTGCGCGCGGGCATCCCCGCCGCGGCCCGGCAGACCGGCGGCAACCCCGCCAAGCGGACGTTCCAGGCGCTGCGGATCGAGGTCAACGACGAGCTCGCGGTCCTGGCCCGCGCGGTCCCGGCGGCGATCGAGTCGCTGGTGGTGGGGGGCCGGATCGTCGTCGAGTCGTACCAGTCGCTCGAGGACCGGCTGGTCAAGCGCGCGTTCGCGGCCGGCGCCGAGATCAGCTCCCCGCCCGGCCTGCCGGTCGTCCCGGAGACGGACGAGCCGTACCTGCGGCTGCTGATCCGCGGTGCGGAGGAGGCCGACGAGGCCGAGCTCGCCCGCAACCCGCGGTCGCAGTCGGTGCGCCTGCGGGCGGCCGAGCGGCTGCGCCCGACCCCCGAGCACCGGCGGCCCGTGGCGGACGGCGGCAGTCCCGCCGGCCGCGGCCGCAGCACCCGTCCCCGCAGCACCCGCAGCACCAGCACCGGACCGAGGAGAACCGCATGAGCGCCCAGCAGGCCGCAGCGCGGGTCCAGGCACCCCGCGTCCAGCCCCGTCCGTCCGCCCCGGCCCCCGCGACCCGGACCGCCCCGCGGCTCCGCCTGGTCCGCCCGCCGGCCCAGGCCCGCACGCACGTGCCGTTCGTGGTCTCGTGCATGGCGATCCTCGGCGGGGCGCTGCTGTCCGCGCTGCTGCTGAACACGCAGCTCGCCGCGGGCGCGTACGAGACCCGCACCATGGACGTCCGGCTCGCCGAGCTGGCCAGGGACGAGCAGGCGCTGGCCGCGCAGATCGACGCGAACACGTCGCCCGCGAACCTCGCGGCGGCGGCGCAGGGCCTCGGCATGCAGCCCGCGGGCCCGACCGGCTGGCTCACGCTCGCCGACGGCACGGTCCGGGGCGGCACGGAGCCCACGCCGTGAGCACGCCGACCCGTCGCACCGCCGCCCCCGCGCGGCCGGTGCGCCCGGCCGGCCGCGGCACCGTGCCCACCCAGCGCGGCCCACGGGGGCCGTGGGCCCCGGCGCGCACCGGCGGCCCGAGCCTGGCCGTCCTGCACCGGCGTCGCGCCGTGCTGGTCGTCCTGATCGCGCTGCTGCTGACGGTGTTCACCGGCCGGCTGGTGTGGCTCCAGGGCATCGGCGGTGACGCGATCGCCGCCGAGGCGCTGCAGAGCCGGCTCACCAACGCCCAGCTGGTCGCCTCCCGCGGCCAGATCACGGACGCGAACGGCGAGGTGCTCGCCACCTCGGTGGACCGGTACGACATCGCGGTGAACCAGAACCTGGTCGCGACGTGGTCGGCGACGGTCGACGGCGAGTCCTACTCGGGCGCCGCCGGCGCCGCCCAGCTGATCGCCCCGCTGCTCGAGGTCAACGCCGCGGAGCTGGGCGCGAAGCTCGACGGCGACTCCGGGTTCAAGTACATCGCCAAGGGCGTGCTGCCCGAGGTGTGGCAGGCGGTCCGCGAGCTGCGGATCAACGGCATCTCCGCCGAGCAGGTCGCCGAGCGGGTGTACCCGAACGCGAACCTGGCGGGCAACGTGCTCGGCTGGGTCAACGCCGAGGGCACGGGCGCGCAGGGCCTCGAGGCGGTGCTCGACTCCGAGCTCACGGGGACCCCCGGCAGCACCACGTACGAGCGCGGTCGCGGCGGCCAGCAGATCCCGGGCGGCTTCGAGGAGTCGACCCCGGCGACCGACGGCCGCGACGTGCAGCTCACCCTCAACCTCGACCTGCAGTGGAAGGCGCAGCAGGCCATCGAGGCGCAGGTGGCGGCCACCGGCTCCGACTCGGGCTCGATCGTGGCGCTCGACGTGAAGACCGGTGAGGTGCTCGCCATCGCGGAGTCCCGCACGGTCGACCCGAACAACCCGGGCGCGACCACCGACCTGTGGCGCGGGTCCAGCGCGGTCTCCGACGTGTTCGAGCCCGGGTCGACGGCCAAGATCATCACGATGGCCGCGGCGATCGAGACCGGGCTGGTCGACCCGTACACGCAGTTCGAGGTGCCGTACCAGTACACGACGGCGAACAACCAGACGTTCAAGGACTCGCACGAGCACGCGGGCCTGCGGCTGACGACGACCGGGATCCTGGCGGAGTCGTCGAACACCGGCACCGTCATGATCGGGCAGGACATCCCGCAGCAGGTCCGGTACGACTACCTGGCGAAGTTCGGCTTCGGGGCGAAGACCGGCATCGAGCTGCCGAACGAGTCCGCCGGCCTGCTGCACCCCGCGGACCAGTGGGACGGCCGGTCCAAGTACGCCGTGCTGTTCGGCCAGGCCGTGTCCGTGACCGCGCTCCAGGCCACCGAGGTGTTCGCCACGATGGCGAACGACGGCGTGCGGATCACGCCGCACCTGGTCAAGGGCTGGACCGAGCCGGACGGCACGTACACGCCGGCGGCGCCCGCCGCGCGCACCCAGGTCGTGTCCCCGGAGACGGCGAACACCGTGCTGTCGATGATGGAGAGCGCCGTCGACGAGGGCACCGGCTCCTCGGCCGCGATCCCGGGCTACCGCGTGGCCGGCAAGACGGGCACCGCCCAGTCGTGGGTCGTCCCGGGCCGGACCGGCATCACGGCGTCGTTCATCGGCGTCGCGCCCGCCGACGACCCCGCGATCGCGATGAGCGTCGTGCTGCACAACCCGAAGACGTCGGAGTGGGGCGGCACCGTCGCCGGTCCCGTGTTCTCGGACGTGGCCGGCTACGCGCTCACCGAGCTCGGCGTCGCCCCCAGCGGCACCCAGCCCGAGCTGTTCCCGACGACCTGGTGACCGCGCCGGTGACGCGCGCCGTGACGCAGGTCTCGGCGACGCCCTGTAGCACGGCTGCGGTCGCGGGCGGCCCGGCCCCGCGCGGTAGATTCTCCCTATGACGTCCCCGCAGGGCCGGCTGCGCCCGGAGCACCCCCACCGCCGCCGGGTCGCCGACCTCGCCGACGCGTTCGCGCTCGTCGCCGCGGGTCCGGGCGACGCCGGCGTGCCGGCGGACCTCGAGACCTCCGGCATCACGGTCGCCAGCGGCGACGTGCTGCCGGGCGACGTGTTCGTCGCCGTCCCCGGTGCGCACACCCACGGGGCCGCGCACACCGGCCAGGCGGTCGCCGCCGGGGCCGTGGCCGTGGTCACCGACGCCGCGGGCGCGGAGCTGCTCGCCGCCGACCCGCTCGCCGCCGGCCTGCCCGTCCTGGTGACGCCCGACCCGCGCGGCCAGGCGGGCCCGATGGCGGCCTGGCTGCACGACCACCCCGGGCGGCGCCTGACGACGGTGGGCATCACCGGCACCAACGGCAAGACCACCACGACGTACTTCGTCGACTCCGCCCTGCGCCGCGCCCACGACCGGACGGTCGTCATGGGCACGGTCGAGCTGCGGATCGGCGACGACGCGATCGAGAGCCCGCGGACCACCGTCGAGGCCCCGGTGCTGCAGTCCGTCCTGGCGCTCGGCCTGGAGCGCGGCGCGACCGCGGCGGTCACCGAGGTGTCCTCGCACGCGCTGGCGCTCGGGCGGATGGCCGGCCTCGAGGTCGACGTCGCCGGGTTCACCAACCTGCAGCGCGACCACCTCGACTTCCACGGCGACATGGAGGGCTACTTCCAGGCCAAGGCCCGGCTGTTCCACGCCGGGCACGCCAGGCGGGGCGTGGTCGTCGTCGACGACGCGTGGGGCCGGCGCCTCGCGGCCGAGGCCGAGATCCCGGTCGACACCGTCGCCACCCACGTGGGCTCGCCGGAGTCCGCGACCGCCGACTGGGCCGTGACCGAGGCCGACATCGGCCTGGACGGCGTCGGCTCGACGTTCGTGCTGCGCGGCCCCGACGGCACGGAGCACCGTGCCGCGAGCCCGCTGCCGGGCCTGGTGAACGTGTCGAACGCGGCGCTGGCAGTCGTGCTCGCGCACCGGGCCGGCGTGCCGCTGGCGGACGCGATCGACGCCGTCGGCCGCTCGGCCGGCGTCCCGGGGCGCATGGAGCGCGTCATCGAGCGCGGGGCCGGGCGCCCGCTGTGCCTCGTCGACTACGCGCACACGCCCGACGCCCTCGTGCTGGCCCTGGAGGCCGTGCGCCCGATCACGCCCGGCCGCCTGGTCATCGTGTTCGGCTCCGACGGGGACCGGGACCGCGGGAAGCGCCCGATCATGGGCGCCGTCGCCGCGCGGCTCGCCGACGTCCTCGTCGTCACCGACGAGAACCCGCGCTCGGAGGACCCCGCGTCCATCCGGGCCGCCATCCTGGACGGGGTCCGCGACGAGCGCCCCGACCTCGCCGACGTGCACGAGGCGACCAGCCGCACGCAGGCCATCCACGACGCCCTCGACCTCGCGACGGAGCTGGACACCATCATCATCACGGGCAAGGGCCACGAGCCGACGCAGGAGATCGCCGGCGTCTTCCACCGGTACAACGACCGCGACGTGCTGCGGGCGGCGCAGGCCACCGGCGCGCAGGCCCCGGTCGTGCAGGGGCCGCAGGCGTGATCGCGCTGACGGCGGCGCAGGTGGCGGCCGCGACGGGCGGGCGGCTGCACCCGGCGGACCTCGACCCGGCGACGGTGGTCTCCGGCGCCGTGGTCGTCGACTCGCGCCAGGTCGAGCCCGGGTCGCTGTTCGTGGCCCTTCCCGGTGAGCACGTCGACGGGCACGACTTCGCGTCGACCGCGGTCTCCGGCGGCGCGCGCCTCGTGCTGGCCGCGCGCGAGCTGGCCGACGACGCGGGCGACGCGCTGCCGTCGGTCGTCGTCGAGGACGTGGAGCGCGCGCTCGGCGACCTGGCCCGCGAGGTGCTCGTGCTGCTGCGCGAGGCCGCCGCGGAGCCCGGCGGCGCCGGGCTGCAGGTGATCGGCGTGACCGGCTCGGTCGGCAAGACCACCACCAAGGACCTGCTGGCGCAGCTGTGCACCGCCGCCGGCCCGACGGTCGCCCCGGTCAAGTCGTTCAACAACGAGATCGGCCTGCCGCTCACGGTGCTGCGCGCCGACGAGCAGACCCGGTTCCTCGTGCTCGAGATGGGCGCCTCCGGCCCCGGGCACCTCACCTACCTGACCGACATCGCGCCGCCCGACGTCGCGGTGGTCCTGGTCGTCGGGCACGCCCACCTCGGCGGGTTCGGCGGCATCGAGGCCGTCGCGCGCGCGAAGTCCGAGATCGTCACGGGACTCGCACCCGGCGGCGTCGCCGTGCTCAACGCGGACGACGACCGTGTGCGCGCGATGGCGGACCTCGCGCCCGGACCGGTCGCGACGTTCGGCACCACGAGCACCGCCGACGTGCGCGCCGTCGACCTGCGGGTGGACCGCGCCGGGCGCGCCGCGTTCACGCTGGACGCCGGCCCGGTCCCGCCCGTCGAGGGCGACGCCCCGGGGGAGCGGCGCCGCGCGGACGTCGCGCTGCGGCTCGTGGGGGAGCACCACGCCCACAACGCGCTCGCCGCCGCCGCCGCGGCCCTGGCCGTCGGCCTGCCGCTCGACGACGTCGCCGCCGGGCTCGGCGCCGCCGACGCGCTCAGCCCGCACCGCATGCACGTGGTCGACCGCCCGGACGGCATCACGGTCGTGGACGACTCGTACAACGCCAACCCGGACTCGGTGCGCGCGGCGCTGCGCGCGCTCGCCGTGCTGGCCGGGCGCGAGCGCCGCTCGGTCGCGGTGCTCGGCGAGATGATGGAGCTCGGGCCCGACGCGCGCGCCGAGCACGAGGCGATCGGCCTGCAGGTCGTGCGGCTCAACGTCGGCCTCACGGTCGTGGTGGGGAAGGGCGCCCTCGGTATCGCGGCGGGCGCCCAGCGCGAGGGGTCGTGGGGCGACGAGGTCGCGATCGTGGACGACGTCGACGCCGCGGCCGCGCTGCTCGAGCGCGAGCTGCGCCCCGGTGACGTCGTGCTGGTGAAGTCCTCGCAGGACGCCGGTCTGTGGCGCCTCGGGGACCTGCTGACCGCCGGCGGCGCCGGTGCGACGGAGGTGCCCGCGTGATCTCCGTCCTCGTCGCCGGTGGCGTCGCGATGGTGGTGGCCCTGCTGGCCACGCCCCTGTTCATCAACTTCCTGGTCACGAAGCAGTACGGCCAGTTCATCCGCCAGGACGGCCCGACCGCGCACTACACCAAGCGCGGCACGCCCACGATGGGCGGCGTCGTCATCATCGGGGCCACCCTGATCGGCTGGGCCGTCGCCGCGCTGGCCAGCGGGAACGTGCCGAGCGCCTCGGCGGTGCTCGTGCTGTTCCTCATGACCGGCCTGGGCGTCGTCGGGTTCCTGGACGACTTCATCAAGATCTCCCGCCAGCGCAGCCTCGGGCTGTCCGCCCGGTGGAAGATCGTCGGGCAGGGCGCCGTCGGCATCACGTTCGCGGTGCTCGCGCTGCAGTTCCCCGACGCGACGATGCGCACCCCGGCGTCGACCAAGATCTCGTTCATCCGCGACACCGGCCTGGACCTCGCGTTCGCCGGTGCCACCGTCGGCGCCATCCTGTTCGTGATCTGGGCGAACTTCCTCATCACCGCCTGGTCCAACGCGGTCAACCTCACCGACGGCCTGGACGGGCTCGCGACCGGCGCCTCGCTGATCGTGTTCGGCGCGTACGTCATCGTCTGCGTCTGGCAGTTCAACCAGCGGTGCGCGCTGACCGCCGGCGCGCGGTGCTACGCCACCCGCGACCCCCTGGACATGGCCGTGGTCGCCGCGGCGATCACCGGCGCGTGCTTCGGGTTTCTGTGGTGGAACGCCAGCCCCGCGAAGATCTTCATGGGCGACACCGGCTCGCTGGCCCTCGGCGGCGCGCTCGCCGGTATGTCGATCGTCACCCGCACCGAGGTGCTGGCCGCGATCATCGGCGGCCTGTTCGTCATCGTGGTGCTGTCGGACGTCATCCAGATCGGGTTCTTCAAGATGACGGGCAGACGGGTGTTCAAGATGGCACCGCTGCACCACCACTTCGAGCTGTCGGGGTGGGGCGAGGTCACGATCGTCATCCGGTTCTGGCTGATCGCCGGGCTGTTCGTAGCGCTCGGGGTCGGGATCTTCTACGCGGAGTGGGTGACGGGCTGACCGTGGCGGACGACGCTGACGACCTGACCCGGTCCGCGCTCGCGTCGGCGACGGTGGTCGTCGCCGGGCTCGGGGTGTCCGGACGCGCCGCGCGCGACGTGCTCGCCGGCCTCGGCGCCCGCGTCACCACGGTGGACGACCGCGCCGAGGACGCCGACGCGCGCGACGTGGCGGCGTTC
The DNA here is from genome assembly GCF_056868065.1 of Cellulomonas sp. KU4C. Taxonomy (NCBI): domain Bacteria; kingdom Bacillati; phylum Actinomycetota; class Actinomycetes; order Micrococcales; family Cellulomonadaceae; genus Cellulomonas; species Cellulomonas sp. KU4C. Next base: position 2,566,246 of record NZ_CP200322.1, read on the forward strand.
CTCGGGGGAGGCGGGCTCGACGGCGTGGACGTCGTCGTCGCGTCGCCCGGGCTGCCCCCGAGCCACCCGCTGCTGGCCGCCGCGCGCGCCGCCGGCGTGCCGGTGTGGAGCGAGGTCGAGCTCGCGTGGCGGCTGCGCGTCGACCGGGACTCCGGCGACGGGCCCGCGCCGTGGCTCGCGGTCACCGGGACCAACGGCAAGACGACGACCGTCGAGATGCTGGCCTCCGTGCTCACGGCCGCGGGCCGGCGCACGGCCGCGGTGGGCAACGTCGGCACGCCCGTGGTGCTCGCCGCCACCGACCCGGCGCTGGACGTGCTGGCCGTCGAGCTGTCGAGCTTCCAGCTGCACCACACCACGTCGATGGCCGCGCAGGCCGCCGTGGTGCTCAACGTCGCCGCCGACCACCTCGACTGGCACGGCTCCCTGGACGCGTACGCCGCGGACAAGGGCCGGGTCTACGCCGGGGTCGAGGTCGCGTGCGTCTACAACGCCGCCGACCGCACCACCGAGGACCTGGTCCGGGAGGCCGACGTCGCCGACGGCGCCGTCGCGGTCGGGTTCACCCTCGGCGCCCCGTCCGTGGGCCAGGTCGGCCTGGTCGACCACGTGCTCGTCGACCGCGGGTTCGCCGCGCTGCGGCACACGCACGCCGCCGAGCTGGCGACGTTCGACGACCTCGCGCACCTCGCCGGGCCCGACGGGCTCGCGCCGCACGTGGTGCAGGACGCGCTCGCCGCGGCGTCGCTCGCGCTGGCCCACGGGGTCGAGCCCGCCGCGGTCCGCGACGGGCTGCGCGCCTACCGGCCCGGCACGCACCGGATCGCCACCGTCGCCGACGTCGACGGGGTGCGCTGGGTCGACGACTCCAAGGCCACCAACGCGCACGCCGCCGCGGCCGCGCTCGCCTCGTTCGCCGCCGGGAGCGTCGTGTGGGTCGCCGGCGGCCTGGCCAAGGGCGCGACCTTCGACGACCTGGTGGCGTCGCGCGCGGACCGGCTGCACGCCGTCGTGCTCATCGGGGTCGACGCCGCGCCGCTCGCGGACGCGCTCGCCCGACACGCCCCGGACGTCCCGGTGGTGCGGGTCGATCCCGGTGACACTGGGACCGTGATGACCCGCGCCGTGACCGAGGCCCGCCGCCTGGCGGACGCGCGCTCGGCGACCGGCGCCACGGGCACGACCGTCCTCCTGGCGCCGGCGTGCGCCTCGATGGACCAGTTCGCGTCGTACGCAGCGCGGGGAGACGCGTTCGCCGCCGAGGTCCGCTCCCTGCTCGCGAGGGGGTGACCCCGCCGCCGATGGCCCAGACGACCGACGCCCCGGCACCCGGCGCCGCGCCGCGCGCGCCCTCCCGGCTCGGGCAGTGGAACAGCGCCGTGACGAGCTACTACCTGCTCGTCGGTGCCAGCATGCTGCTGCTCGTCATCGGGCTGGTCATGGTGCTGTCCTCGTCGTCGGTGGAGTCGATCGCCGGGGGCGGGTCGCCGTACACGGTGTTCCTCAGCCAGGCGCAGTACGCCCTGATGGGTCTGCCCCTCATGTGGTGCGCGTCCCGGATCAAGCCGCAGACCTACCAGCGGCTCGCGTGGCCGCTGCTCGGCCTCGGGCTGTTCCTCCAGCTGCTCGTCTACACGCCGCTCGGCCTCGGCAAGGGCGGCAACCAGGGGTGGATCGGCATCGGCGGCTTCACCGCCCAGCCCGCCGAGGCGCTCAAGCTCGCGCTGGTCGTCTGGCTCGGCGCGGTGCTCGTGCGCAAGCAGCCGCTGTTCGACGACTGGAAGCACGCCGCCGTCCCGGCGCTGCCCGTCGCGGGCGGTGCGGTGGGGATGGTGCTGCTCGGCCACGACCTCGGCACCGCGATCATCCTGCTGATCCTCGTGGCGGGCGCCCTGTTCGTCGCCGGGGTGCCGATGCGGATCTTCGCGGGGGCCGCCGTCGCCGCGGCCGCCGGCGTCGCGCTGCTCGCCGTCGGCAGCGACAACCGCGTCGGCCGGATCATGGACTGGTTCTCCGGCGACTGCGACAAGTCGGCGGGCTGCTACCAGACCTGGCACGGGATGCAGGCGCTGGCCACCGGCGGCTGGGCGGGCCTCGGCCTGGGCCAGAGCCGCGAGAAGTGGTCCTACCTGCCCGAGGCGCACAACGACTTCATCTACGCGATCATCGGCGAGGAGCTCGGCCTGATCGGCACGCTCCTGGTGCTCGCGCTGTTCGGGGTGCTGGCGTTCGCGATGTTCCGGGTGATCGCCCGGCACCGGGACCCGTTCGCCCAGATCGTCACGGGCGGCGTCGCGGCGTGGATCATCGGGCAGGCGCTCGTCAACATGGCCGTGGTGATCGGGCTGCTGCCCGTGATCGGCGTGCCGCTGCCCCTGGTGTCCGCGGGCGGGTCGGCGCTCATCACGACGCTGGTGGCGCTCGGCGTGGTGATCTCGTTCGCCCGCACGGAGCCCGGGGCGGCCGAGGCCCTGGCCGCCCGGCCGAGCGTCGTGCGCCGCTCGCTCGCCGTCATCGGACGCACCCGTGCCTGACCACCCCGCGACGCCCGCCCCCCTCGACCCGCCCGACCCGCACCACCGGCGCCACCGCGCCTGAACCGGAGGACCCCCGTGACCGCACCCGACGCCGACGCCCACCCGGTCGAGGACGACGGCCAGGCCCCGGAGCGGCGACCCCGCGCGGTGCTGCTCGCCGGCGGCGGCACGGCCGGCCACGTCAACCCCCTGCTGGCCGTCGCCGAGGAGCTGCGCGCCCGCGACCCCGGGCTGCGCCTCGCGGTGCTCGGCACCACCGAGGGCCTGGAGTCCCGGCTGGTCCCCGAGCGCGGGTTCGACCTGCACGTCGTGCCGAAGGTCCCGCTGCCGCGACGTCCCACGCCCGACTGGTTCAAGCTGCCGCGGATGCTGCGCCAGGCGGTCGACGCCGCCGGTGCCGCGATCGACGAGATCGGCGCGACCGTCGTCGTCGGGTTCGGCGGCTACGTGTCGACGCCCGCGTACCTCGCGGCGCGGTCGCGCGGCATCCCCGTGGTCGTCCACGAGCAGAACGCCCGCGCCGGGCTCGCGAACCGGCTCGGCGCCCGGCAGGCCCACACCGTCGCGGTCACGTTCCCCGGCACCCGGCTGCCGCGCGCCCAGGTCACCGGGCTGCCGCTGCGCCCGGAGATCGCGCGGCTGCTCGACGAGCGCGCGACGGACGCCGCGGCGACCCGACGGCGCGCCGCCGCCGAGCTCGGGTTCGACCCGGCCCGCGTCACGCTGCTCGTCACCGGTGGCTCGCTCGGCGCGCAGTCGCTGAACCGCGCGATCGCCGCGCAGGCCCGCGCGGTCCTGGCGACCGGCGCCGAGGTGCTGCACCTCACCGGCACGGGCAAGGCCGAGGAGGTCCGCGCCGCGGTCCGCGGCGTCGCCGGGGCCGAGCGCTACCACGTGCGCGAGTACCTGGCGGAGATGGAGCAGGCCCTCGCGGTCGCCGACGTCGTGCTGTGCCGGTCCGGCGCGGGCACCGTGAGCGAGCTCGCGGCGCTGGGCATCCCGGCCGTCTACGTCCCGCTGCCCGTCGGCAACGGCGAGCAGCGGCTCAACGCCCAGCCCGTGGTCGCGGAGGGCGGTGGCCTGCTGGTCGCCGACGAGGAGCTCACCGGCGACTGGATCGCCGCGCACCTGCTGCCGCTGCTCGGCCCCGACGCCGCCGAGGACCGGCGCGCGATGGGCGAGGCAGCCGCGCGCGTCGGCGTCCCGGACGCCGCCGCCCGGGTCGCGGACCTGGTCGAGGACGCGCTGGCCGAGGCCGAGCGGCGCGCGCAGGAGGCCGAGGCCCGCGCGGCGGCCGAGCAGGCCGCCGCCGCGGACGCCGCTGCCGCCGCCGAGCAGCGGGCCGAGGACGAGCGGGCCGAGGCCGGTGCCGCGGACGGCGCCGCCGTCGACGGTGCCGCGGACGAGGTCGGCGGGGACGAGGTGGCCGAGCCCGACGTGCCCGGACCCGCGACGGCCGCGCCCGCGCGGTCCGCCGTCGGGGGCGACCTGGCCGACCTGGGGCACGTCCACCTGGTCGGCGTCGGCGGGGCCGGCATGTCCGCGGTCGCCGGGCTGCTGGTCGCGCGGGGGCTCACCGTGTCCGGCTCCGACGCCCAGGAGGGTCCGGCGCTCGCCGGGCTGCGTGCGGCCGGGGTGACGGTGCACGTCGGGCACGACGCCGCGCACGTCGAGGACGTCGACACCCTGGTGGTGTCCAGCGCCATCCGGGAGTCCAACCCGGAGCTGGTGCGGGCGCGCGAGCGCGGGCTCCCGGTGCTGCACCGCTCGGAGGCGCTGGCCGCGCTGATGACCGGCCGGATCGGCATCGCCGTGGCCGGAGCGCACGGCAAGACCACGACGTCCACGATGGTCGCCACCGCGCTGGCGGCCGCGGGCCGCGAGGACAGCGTGCTCGACCCGTCCTACGCGATCGGCGGCACGGTGCTCACCGCCGACGGCGCGACGCCGGGCTTCCGGACCGGTGCGGGCGAGGTGTTCGTCGCCGAGGCGGACGAGTCCGACGGCTCCTTCCTGGCCTACGCCCCGGCGGTCGCGGTCGTCACCAACGTCGAGCCCGACCACCTGGACCACTACGGCACCACCGAGGCGTTCGAGGCGGCGTTCGAGCAGTTCGCCGACCGGGTGCTGGACGGCGGCGCGCTGGTCGCCTGCCTCGACGACCCCGGCGCCGCCCGTCTGGTCGCAGCGGTCCGCGACCGGCTCACCCGCCGGGGCGTGCGGGTCCTGACCTACGGGTCGGACGCGGCCATCGGCGCGGACGCCACGGGCCCGGACCTCGTGCTCGGGCCGCTGCGCGCCCAGGGCGGCGCGTGGCACGTCACGCTGACCTCGCGCACCGCGGAGGTGCCGGGCGCGGACCTGGTGCTGGCCGTCCCCGGGGAGCACAACGCCGCGAACGCCGCGGCCGCGTACCTCGCGGCGTGGGCGGTGGGCGCCGACGCGGCCGCCGTCGCGCGCGGGCTCGGGGAGTTCCGCGGCACGGGCCGCCGGTTCGAGGACCGCGGCACCGTCGCGGGCGTGCGGGTCGTCGACGACTACGCGCACCACCCCACCGAGGTCGCCGCGCTGCTGCGGACCGCCCGCACGGAGGTCGGCGACGGGCGGGTGCACGTGCTGTTCCAGCCGCACCTGTACTCCCGCACGCGCACCTTCGCCGCGGAGTTCGGCGCGGCGCTCGACCTGGCCGACTCGGTCGTGGTCACCGACGTGTACGCGGCGCGGGAGGACCCGGACCCGGAGGTCTCCGGCGACACCATCGTGCAGCGGGTGCCGACTCCGGGACGCGCGCGCTACGTCGCCGACGCGCACGACGCCGCGCGCGCGGTCGCCGAGGCCGCCGGTGCCGGGGACCTCGTGCTCACCGTGGGCGCGGGCGACGTGACGCGGCTCGGCGCGGAGATCCTGACCGCGCTGGGGACCGGGTCCCCGACCGCCGACGGGTCGGAGCCGGGGCCGGCGTGACCCCGCAGCGACCCCGCCCGCCCGCACCCCGCCCGGCACCGCCGCGGCGGGGCCGGGGCGTGCCCGCCGGAGGGCCCCGCACCGCCGAGCAGCCGGTCGCGCCGGCGACCGCCGCGACGCAGACGACCGCCGCCCGGCCGGCGACCTCGCCGACACCACCCGCCACCGCCCCGCGCCGCACCTCCGGGTCCGCGCTCACGCCGCGGACGGGCGCGTTCCCGGTGCGCCCGCCCGTGGTCAGCCAGGGGTCGGCCGCGCGGTTCGCGGAGCGTGCGCGGGCCCGGCGCCGGCTGGCGTGGCGGCAGATCGTCATCGCGGCCGGCTCGGTCGTGGCGGTCGGCGCGCTGGCGTGGCTGCTGCTGCTGTCGCCGGTGCTCGCGCTCGACGCCGAGCAGGTCCGGGTCACCGGGGCCGGCACCGTCGTCGCGGTGGACCAGGTGCGCGCGGTGGTCGACGCCGAGGCGGGCACCCCGCTGACCCGGCTGGACACCACGCGTCTGCGCGGCGCCCTGCTGGACGTCCCGGGCGTGCGGGACGTGGCCGTGCGGCGCGACTGGCCGAACGGCCTGCTCGTGCAGCTCGTCTCCCGCGAGCCCGTGGCCGCCGTGCCGGAGGCCGACGCCGCCCAGCCGGACCGGCCGGACGACGCACCGCGGCCCGACGACGCCGAGGAGCCGGACGGGCAGCCCGCCGGCCCGGGCTACGCCCTGGTCGACCAGGACGGCGTGCAGGTGGGTCGCACCGACGCCGCGCCCGAGGGGCTGCCGGTCGTGCAGGTCCCGGTGGGCGAGGGCCGGATCCTCGCGGCGGCGCTCGGCGTGCTCGAGTCGGTGCCGGAGGCGCTGCGCGCGGACATCGGCCAGGTGTCGGCGGGGACGCAGGACACCGTGCAGTTCGTGCTGCGCGACGGGGCCGTCGTGGAGTGGGGGAGCGCCCAGGAGCCGGACCTGAAGTCGGCCGTGCTCCAGGCCCTGCGGGCCGCGCCCGAGACCGCGGGGTCCGCGCGCTACGACGTGTCCGCGCCGACCATGCCCGTCGTCGGGTGATCCCGTCCGACGCCACACCGACACGCGCGGGCGGGTGTTTGATCGCCCCGACCGCGCGCCTTACCGTCACCCCTAGACAGAACTGACATAACTATAACCCTCTAGTTGAGGGTGAAGGTTCGTCGACATCGCAACGAGAGGCACCCACCGTGGCAGCTCCGCAGAACTACCTGGCGGTCATCAAGGTCGTCGGCATCGGCGGCGGAGGCGTCAACGCCGTGAACCGCATGATCGAGGTCGGCCTCAAGGGTGTCGAGTTCATCGCCATCAACACCGACGCCCAGGCCCTGCTCATGTCCGACGCGGACGTGAAGCTCGACGTCGGCCGCGAGCTCACCCGCGGGCTCGGCGCCGGCGCCGACCCCGAGGTCGGCAAGAAGGCGGCCGAGGACCACGCCGAGGAGATCGAGGACGTCCTGCGCGGCGCGGACATGGTGTTCGTCACCGCCGGCGAGGGCGGCGGCACCGGCACCGGCGGCGCGCCCGTCGTCGCGCGCATCGCGCGGTCGCTCGGCGCCCTGACCATCGGCGTCGTCACCCGCCCGTTCACGTTCGAGGGCCGGCGCCGCACGGTGCAGGCCGACTCGGGCATCGAGGCGCTGCGCAGCGAGGTCGACACGCTCATCGTCATCCCGAACGACCGGCTGCTGTCGATCTCCGACCGCTCGGTCTCGGTGCTCGACGCGTTCCGGTCCGCCGACCAGGTGCTGCTGTCCGGTGTCCAGGGCATCACGGACCTCATCACCACCCCGGGCCTGATCAACCTCGACTTCGCCGACGTGAAGTCCGTCATGCAGGGCGCGGGCTCCGCGCTCATGGGCATCGGCTCGGCCCGCGGCGAGGACCGCGCGGTCCAGGCGGCCGAGCTGGCGATCTCCTCGCCGCTGCTCGAGGCCAGCATCGACGGCGCCCACGGCGTGCTGCTGTCCATCCAGGGTGGGTCCGACCTCGGCCTGTTCGAGATCAACGAGGCCGCGCGCCTGGTCCAGGAGGCCGCGCACGCCGAGGCGAACATCATCTTCGGCGCGGTCATCGACGACGCCCTCGGCGACGAGGTGCGCGTGACGGTCATCGCCGCGGGCTTCGACGGCGGCGCGCCCGCCCAGCGCCGCGACGCCCGGGGCATCGGCCAGGTCAGCGCCGGGGGAGCGGGCCGCGCGCCCGCCGCGATCCCGCCGTCCGCCGCCGTGCCGACCACGACCGCCGCGCACGCCGCGGTGCCGCCGCGCCCGGTCAACCCGGACGAGCAGCACCAGCAGCAGCCCGCGGGGGTGCCCGCGTTCCTCAGCACCGAGCAGCCGACCACGAGCCAGCTCGAGGTCCCGCGGATCTTCGAGGAGGAGGTCGCGCGCCGCAAGGACGACGACCTCGACGTGCCCGACTTCCTCAAGTGACGCCGTGACCCCGTCGGTCCTGGAGGTGGACCTCGGCCCGGGCGTCCGGGCCGGGTTCACCACCCGCGCCGGCGGGGTCAGCGGCCCGCCCTGGGACACGCTCGACCTCGGCCTGCACGTCGGCGACGACCCCGGGCACGTGCGGACGAACCGCGCGCGCGTCGCGGCGTGGGCCGGCGGGCCGGTGGCCTGGGCCACCCAGGTGCACGGCACGCGCGTGCACGTGCTCGACGGGCCCGTCGAGGCCCGGCAGGACACCGTCGGGGAGGCCGACGCGCTCCTGACCGCGCTGCCCGGCACCGGCGTCGGCGTCCTGGTCGCCGACTGCGTGCCGGTGCTGCTCGCCGACCCGGTCGCGCGGGTGGTCGCCGCGGCGCACGCGGGCCGCCGCGGGCTGGCCGGCGGCGTCGTCCAGGCGACGCTCGCCGCGATGGTCGCCCGCGGGGCGGACCCCGCGCGGGTGCGCGCCGCGGTGGGCCCCGCCATCAGCGGACCGCGCTACGAGGTACCCGCGGCGATGCGGGACGAGGTCGAGGCGGCCGTACCCGGCACGGCGTGCACCACCGAGCACGGCACGCCCGGCCTCGACCTGCCCGCGGGTGTCGCCGGGCTGCTGCGGGCCGCGGGCGTCCGCGACGTGCACCTGACGGGGTGGTGCACGGACGCCGACCCGCGGTTCTTCTCCCACCGGCGAGCCCAGCGCGCCGGGACGACCACGGGGCGGTCCGCCGGGGTCGTGGCTCTCATGAATGTCTGATATGTCGTCCGTGGACACCGGAAATGCGGTCGACACGCCGCGTGTCGCGACGCGCGGCTGCCGCCGTGCATTGCTAGCGTGACCGCGCAGGGCATGTGAGTAATTCGGGGATGGAGTGATCGCGATGGCCGGAGCGCTGCGCAAGACCATGTTGTACCTCGGGCTTGCCGACGACCGGGGCGAGCACGACCAGTACGTCGACGAGTACGACGAGCCGGAGGCGACGGTGGCACAGGACTACGAGGCCGAGGTCACGCCGCTGCACCGCACGGCGGCGCCCGTGGAGCGGGAGCGCCCCGTGGCGCCGGCACCGCGGCACGACGGCGAGGTGCGCCGGATCACCACGATCCACCCGCGCTCGTACAACGACGCGCGCAAGATCGGGGAGGCGTTCCGCGAGAACACCCCCGTCATCATGAACCTCTCGGACATGGACGACTCGGACGCCAAGCGCCTCGTCGACTTCGCCGCGGGCCTGATCTTCGGCCTGCACGGCGCCATCGAGCGGGTCACCAACAAGGTGTTCCTGCTGTCGCCGTCCTCGGTGGAGATCACCGGCGACGGCCGCCCGACCGGCGAGGGATCCCGTGCGGGCTTCTTCAACCAGTCCTGACCGCGGATCTCGGGGAGACTGGGGCACGTGACCTTCGTCCTCGGACTGCTGCAGCTCGCCGTCGTCGTCTTCGTCCTCATCCTGCTCGTGCGCCTGGTCCTGGACCTGGTGCAGAACTTCGCGCGGGACTGGCGCCCCACCGGCGCCGCGCTCGTGGTGGCGGAGATCGCCTACTCGGTGACCGACCCGCCGCTGCGCGCCCTGCGCCGCGTGATCCCGCCGCTGACCCTCGGTCCGGTGCGCCTCGACCTGGCGTTCCTCGTGCTGATGCTCGGCTGCTCCTTCCTGATCTCCCTGCTCGGCTGGCTCGCCGCATGACGCGCGCCGGCGGGCACCGGAGCGACCCGCACCCCGTGTCGGCCACCGGCCGCACCGGGCGGGTCGCGTGCACAACCCGCAATGTCCGCTACGGTGGCCCGAGGTGGTCGGCGGACAGCCACCGGCTCGACCCAGTACGACCGAAGAGGTGACGACGATGGCACTGCTCACAGCAGACGACGTCCTGAACAAGAAGTTCCAGGCGACCAAGTTCCGCGAGGGGTACGACCAGGACGAGGTCGACGACTTCCTCGACGAGGTCGTGAACACCCTCCGGGAGACCCAGAGCGAGAACGAGGACCTCAAGGCGAAGCTCGCCGCGGCCGAGCGCCGCATCGCGAAGCTGAGCCGCCAGGGCGCCCAGGCCGCGCCGGCCCCGAAGCCGGAGCCCGTGGTCGAGAAGCCGGCGCCCGCGCCGGTGCCCGCCGCGGCCCCTGCGCCCGCCCCGGTCGCGACCGCCCCCGTGGCGCCGCAGCGCCAGAGCGAGCCCGAGTCGGCGACCGGCATGCTCGCCCTGGCCCAGAAGCTGCACGACGACTACGTGCGCAGCGGCCAGGAGGAGGGCGACCGCATCGTGAACGAGGCGAAGGGCCAGGCCCAGCGCATCGTCCGCGAGGCCGAGGAGACCTCCGCCCGCACGCTCAGCGAGCTCGAGCAGGAGCGCTCGATCCTCGAGCGCAAGATCGACGAGCTGCGCGTCTTCGAGCGGGACTACCGCACGCGGCTCAAGAGCTACCTCGAGAACCTGCTCGGGGACCTCGACAACCGGGCGAGCGCGCTGCCGCAGCGTGGCACCCCCGGCGCGGCGCCCACCGGCGACCGCATCTGACGCACCGGCACCACCGGCGCGCCGCCAGTCGTCACCCACAGCACACCACGCCCGCACGGTCGGGCGTGGTGTGTTGTGCGTCCGGGGCGGGGCGCATAGTCTCTGCGGACTCATGAGGAAAGAGGACCCCGTGGCCATCAACGACTCGCTCAGCGCGCCGACCCCCCGCACGCTCCCCGACCTGACGGACGCGGCCACCCGGTTCCCGGTCCGGCCCGGCGAGGACCCCTGGACCGACCAGGAGGTGCAGGAGATCGCGGCCGAGCTCGTCGCCGAGATCGACCGGCTCACCTCCGAGCTCGCCGCCGCCGACGAGGGGCTGTCCGAGCTGCTGCGCAACTCCGGCGACGGTGCCGGCGACGACCAGGCCGACTCCGGCTCGAGCGCCCTCGAGCGCGAGCACGAGCTGACGCTGGTGAACAACACCCGCGACATGCTCGAGCAGTCCAACCGCGCCCTGGCGCGGATGGACGCCGGCACCTTCGGTCGCTGCGACTCCTGCGGCGAGGCGATCGGCAAGGCCCGCGTGCAGGCCTTCCCGCGCGCGACGCTCTGCGTGGCCTGCAAGCAGCGCGAGGAGCGCCGCTGACGCACGCACCCACCCACGACGACGACCCCCGGCGGCAGGACCGCCGGGGGTCGTCGCGCGTCCGGGGCTGCGTAGACTCCTCCGCGATGTCCGACACCCCCGGGCCCGCGCCCGTCCCCGCCCGCCGCCGACTCGTCGCCGGCCTCGTCGCGCTCGCCGTCGTCACCTACGTGCTCGACCAGGCGACCAAGGTCTGGGCGCTGGCCGCCCTGGACGAGGGGGTGCGGCACCCGGTGCTGGGCGACCTGCTCGGCCTGCAGCTGCTGTTCAACCCCGGCGCCGCCCTCGGGCTCGCCACCGGGACGACCTGGCTGCTCACGCTCGTCGCGATCACCGTCGTGGTCGTCATCATCCGGGTGTCGCGCCGGCTCGGCTCGCGCGGCTGGGCGGTCGCGCTCGGCCTGCTGCTCGGCGGGGCGCTCGGCAACCTCACCGACCGGCTGGTCCGCGAGCCCGGGGTGTTCCGCGGGCACGTCGTCGACTTCATCGCCTACGGGGACCTGTTCGTGGGGAACGTCGCGGACATCGCGATCGTGGCCGCGGCGGGGCTGCTGATGCTGCTGTCGCTGCGCGGGCTGCGGCTGGACGGGACGCGCGAGGGCCGGGCCGCCGCGGGCACAGAGGACGACGGCGGACCCGGCGCCGCACCCACGACCGACGGGGTCGACGTGCCCGCCGAGGGGGTCCGCCACGATGGCTGACGTCCGCACCCTCCCCGTCCCCGACGCGCTCGCCGGCGAGCGCGTCGACGCCGCGCTGTCCCGGATGCTCGGGCTGTCCCGCACCCGCGCGGCCGAGCTCGCCGAGGGCGGGTTCGTGCGCGTCGACGGCGTGCCGGTCGGCAAGTCCGCGCGCCTGCTCCCGGAGTCGTGGCTCGAGGTCGAGATGCCCGCGCCCGAGCCGGTGCGCGCGATCAGCTCCGAGGACGACGTGCCCGCCCTGCGGGTCGCCTACGAGGACGACGACGTCGTGGTCGTCGACAAGCCGGTCGGGGTCGCGGCGCACCCGTCGCCCGGCTGGACCGGGCCCACCGTGGTCGGCGTGCTGGCCTCGCGCGGCTACCGGATCTCCACGTCGGGCGCCGCCGAGCGCCAGGGCGTCGTCCACCGGTTGGACGTCGGCACCTCGGGTCTCATGGTCGTCGCGAAGAGCGAGCACGCCTACACCGAGCTCAAGCGCGCCTTCAAGGAGCGCACGGTCGACAAGATCTACCACGCGCTCGCCCAGGGGCACCCGGACCCGACGACCGGCACCGTCGACGCGCCCATCGGCCGGCACCCGGGCTCGGACTGGAAGTTCGCGGTCGTCGCCGACGGCAAGCCGTCCGTGACGCACTACGAGGTGCTGGAGATGCTGCCCGCGGCGTCGCTCGTCGAGGTGCACCTCGAGACCGGCCGCACCCACCAGATCCGGGTGCACATGGCCGCGCTCCGGCACCCCCTGGTCGGCGACCTCACGTACGGCGCGGACCCCGCGCTCGCGCAGCGCGTCGGGCTGTCGCGGCAGTGGCTGCACGCGATGCGCCTCGGGTTCGCGCACCCCGCGGACGGGCGTCGCCTGGAGGTCACGAGCGAGTACCCGGCGGACCTGGCGCGGTCGCTGGAGAGCCTGCGCGACGGGTACCGCTGACCCCTCGCGTGTGACGTCGGTCGGCACGGGGCGGGGCTGACCGGGAGCGTCGGACGGGCGACCTAGGATGGCTCGCATGGCTTCAGCAGATCCCGGTTTCGTCCACCTGCACGTCCACTCCGAGTACTCGATGCTGGACGGCGCGGCGCGGGTGGGGGAGATGCTGGCGGAGGCCCAGCGGCTGGGCCAGGACGCGATGGCCATCACCGACCACGGGTACCTGTTCGGGGCGTTCGACTTCTACTCCCAGGCCCGCAAGCTCGGCATCAAGCCCATCATCGGCGTCGAGGCCTACGTCACGCCGGGCACCAGCCGGTTCGACCAGACGCGCGTCCGCTGGGGCGAGGCGCACCAGGCGTCCGACGACGTCTCCGCGCGCGGCGCCTACACGCACATGACGCTGCTGTCCCGGACCACCGAGGGCATGCACAACCTGTTCCGGATGGGGTCGCTGGCGTCCCTGGACGGGCAGATGGGCAAGTGGCCCCGGATGGACCGCGAGCTGCTGCAGACCTACAGCGAGGGCCTGATCGCCACGTCCGGCTGCCCGTCGTCCGAGGTGCAGACGCGGCTCCGGCTCGGCCACTGGGACGAGGCGGTGCGCGCGGCGGGCGAGCTGCAGGACATCTTCGGCAAGGAGAACTTCTTCGTCGAGGTGATGGACCACGGCCTCGAGATCGAGCGCCGGACCATCAAGGACCTCATCCGGGTCGCCGAGACCATCGGCGCCCCGCTGGTCGCCACCAACGACCTGCACTACACGACCAAGGACGACGCGCACGCGCACGAGGTGCTGCTCGCGGTGCAGTCCGGGTCGACCCTCGACGAGCCGACGTACGACCAGGGCGGGTCGCGGTTCGCGTTCGGCGGCGACGGGTACTACGTGAAGTCCGCGGCCGAGATGCGCCGCACCTGGGCCGAGCTGCCCGAGGCGTGCGACAACACGCTGCTCATCGCCGAGCGGTGCGAGGTCGAGTTCCCGACCGGCGCGAACTACATGCCCCGGTTCCCCGTGCCCGCGGGCGAGGACGAGAACTCGTGGTTCGTCAAGGAGGTCGAGCGCGGCCTCATGCGGCGGTACGACGGGGTCATCCCCGACGACGTGCGCGCGCAGGCCGAGTACGAGACCGGCGTCATCGTGCAGCTCGGGTTCTCCGGCTACTTCCTCGTCGTCGCGGACTTCATCAGCTGGGCCCGCGAGCAGGGCATCCGCGTGGGACCGGGCCGTGGCTCCGCCGCCGGCTCGATGGCCTCCTACGCCATGGGCATCACCGAGCTCGACCCGCTGCGGCACGGCCTGATCTTCGAGCGGTTCCTCAACCCCGAGCGCGTGTCCTGGCCCGACGTCGACGTCGACTTCGACGAGCGCCGGCGCGGCGAGGTCATCCGGTACGTGACGGAGAAGTACGGCGACGACCGCGTCGCCCAGATCGTCACCTACGGCACCATCAAGGCCAAGCAGGCGCTCAAGGACTCGTCGCGCGTGCTCGGCTTCCCGTTCGCGATGGGGGAGAAGCTCACCAAGGCGATGCCGCCCGCCGTGATGGGCAAGGACATCCCGCTGTCCGGCATGTACGACCCCGAGCACCCGCGGTACGCGGAGGCCGAGGAGTTCCGGCAGGTCGTCGCCGCGGACCCGGAGGCGCAGCGCGTCCTGGAGACCGCGCGCGGCCTGGAGAACCTCAAGCGCCAGTGGGGCGTGCACGCCGCCGGCGTCATCATGTCCAGCGAGCCGCTGATCGACATCATCCCGATCATGAAGCGGCCGCAGGACGGCGCCGTCATCACGCAGTTCGACTACCCGACGTCCGAGGGCCTCGGCCTGATCAAGATGGACTTCCTCGGGCTGCGCAACCTCACGATCCTCGACGACGCCCTGCGCAACATCGTCATGAACGGCAAGCCGCAGATCGAGCTCGAGGACATCGAGCTCGACGACCGGCCCACGTACGAGCTGCTCGGCCGGGGCGACACGCTCGGCGTGTTCCAGCTCGACGGCGGCCCGATGCGCGCCCTGCTGCGCCAGATGCGCCCCGACAACTTCGAGGACATCTCCGCCGTCATCGCCCTGTACCGGCCCGGGCCGATGGGCATGAACTCGCACACGAACTACGCGCTGCGCAAGAACGGCCTGCAGCCCAACACCCCGATCCACCCGGAAGCTCGAGGAGCCCCTGGCGGAGGTCCTCGACGGCACCTACGGCCTCATCGTGTACCAGGAGCAGGTGCAGAAGGCTGCTCAGGTGCTCGCCGGCTACTCGCTCGGCCAGGCCGACCTGCTGCGTCGCGCGATGGGCAAGAAGAAGAAGGAGATCCTCGACAAGGAGTTCGTCCCGTTCGAGGCGGGGATGAAGGAGCGGGGCTACGGCACCGCGGCCATCAAGGCCGTGTGGGACACCCTGGTCCCGTTCGCCGGGTACGCGTTCAACAAGGCGCACTCCGCCGGCTACGGCGTGGTGTCCTACTGGACCGCCTACCTCAAGGCGAACTACCCGACCGAGTACATGGCCGGGCTGCTCACCTCGGTGGGCGACGACAAGGACAAGTCGGCGCTCTACCTCGGCGAGTGCCGCCGCATGGGCATCACGGTGCTCCCGCCGGACGTGAACTCGTCCTCGGCCCTGTTCACCGCCGTCGGCGCCGACATCCGGTTCGGCCTCACCGCCGTGCGCAACGTCGGCGCGAACGTCGTCGACGCGATCGTCCGCACCCGCGAGGAGAAGGGCGATTTCACGTCGTTCACCGACTTCCTCGACAAGGTCCCCGCGGTGGTCTGCAACAAGCGGACCATCGAGTCGCTCATCAAGGCCGGTGCGTTCGACTCGCTCGGCCACGCGCGGCGCGCCCTGCTGCTCGTGCACGAGCAGGCCGTCGAGTCCGTGATCGGCGTCAAGCGCAAGGAGGCGGAGGGCCAGTTCGACCTGTTCGCCGACCTCGGCGGCGACGACGGCCCCGGGTTCTCCGTGCAGGTCCCCGACGTCCCGGACTGGGACAAGAAGCAGCGGCTCCAGTTCGAGCGCGAGATGCTCGGCCTGTACGTCTCGGACCACCCGCTGTCCGGCCTGGAGCACGTGCTGTCCGCGGCGGCCGACGTCTCGATCGCCGCGCTCAACGCCGATGAGGCGCGCCCCGACGGGTCGACCGTGGTGGTCGCGGGCCTGGTCACGTCGCTGCAGCGCAAGATGTCCAAGCAGGGCAACCCGTGGGCCGCCGTCACGCTGGAGGACATGGAGGGCTCGGTCGAGATCATGTTCTTCGGCGAGACCTACCTCGCGTACTCGACGGTGCTCGCCGAGGACGCTGTGATCGTGGTCCGCGGGCGGGTCCGCCGCCGGGACGACCAGATGCAGCTCCAGGCGATGGAGGTGTCGCTGCCCGACCTGTCCGCCGTCGCGGACGCCCCCGTGGTGGTGACGCTCGCCGAGTCCCGGTGCATCCCGCCGGTCGTCGAGCGGCTGCGCGAGGTCATCACCACGCACCCGGGCATCACCGAGCTGCACCTGCGCGTCACCCGCCCCGGCGGCCGCACCACCGTGCTCCGCGCGGGGGAGGCGCTGCGCGTCGAGCGCTCCCCGTCCCTCTACGGCGACCTCAAGGCCCTCCTGGGCCCGGGCTGCCTGGTCTCGGCGACGACCCCGGTCGGCGTCTGACCCGTCGCGACGCGCTCCGCCCCCGCCGCGCGGGCGCCTCGGGCGCACGAGTGGTCACGACACGCTGGTCCGCGCCGCGCGGCGCCCGCGTGTCGTGACCACTCGTCAGCGCCCGGGTGCCTCGGGCGGTGAGGTGGCAGGGCTCGCCTGTCGCGCGGGAGTGCGGCGCAGGCGGGCAGTGCCATCTCGGCGTGCGCCCCGGTGGGGGCGACGGGTGGCGGGTCAGCCGACCTGGGCCTCGTTGGAGCCGCGGGGGTCGTCCACCGCGACCACGTCGCCCTTGTGCAGCTGCCGGCCCCGGCGGGCCTCGGGCTCGCCGTTGACCGTGACCTCGCCCTCCTCGAGCAGGGTGCGCGCGTCCGCGCCCGAGTCGGCCAGCCCCGCGAGCTTGAGGAACTGGCCGAGGCGGATGGAGTCGTCGGAGATCGGCACGATGGTCACGGGCCCATCCTGCCAGCGCCCCGCGCGGCCGGTGGACGCCGGGCGGTCGAGGGCGGCGGACCGCCCTAGACTCGGGGGGTGATCTCCCGCATCGACCTGCGCGGTCGCAGCCTGTCCCGCCGTGAGCTCCTCGAGGTGCTGCCCCGGCCCGAGCTGGACGTCGAGTCCGCGACGGCGGCCGTCGAGCCGATCCTCGCCGACGTCCGCGCCCGCGGTGCCGCGGCGCTGCGCGACCTCGCCGAGCGGTTCGACGGCGTGCGCCCCGAGCACCTGCGCGTGCCCGCCGACGCCGTCGCCGCGTCCGTGGGCGTCCTCGACCCCGAGGTCCGTGCCGCGCTGGACGAGACGATCCGCCGGGTCCGGCTCGTGCACGCCGCCCAGCGCCCCGCCGACCACACCGTGCAGGTCGGCCCGGGCGCGCAGGTCCGGCAGCGCTGGATCCCGGTCCGGCGCGTCGGGTTGTACGTGCCGGGCGGGCTCGCGGTCTACCCGTCGTCGGTCATCATGAACGTCGTCGCCGCTCAGGAGGCCGGTGTCGGCTCCCTGGTCGTGACCTCGCCGCCGCAGCAGAGCAACGGCGGCCTGCCCGACCCGGTGGTGCTCGCCACGTGCGCGCTGCTCGGGGTCGACGAGGTGTACGCGGTCGGCGGCGCCCAGGCGGTCGGGATGCTCGCCTACGGCGCGCAGGGCAGCGACGACGTCGACGGCGAGACGCTGTGCGAGCCGGTCGACGTCATCACCGGCCCCGGGAACGTGTTCGTCGCCGCCGCGAAGCGCCTGGTGCGCGGGGCGGTGGGCATCGACTCGGAGGCCGGCCCGACGGAGATCGCGGTGCTCGCGGACGCGACCGCCGACGCCGACCACGTCGCCGCCGACCTGGTGTCCCAGGCCGAGCACGACCCGCTGGCCGCGTCGGTGCTGGTCACCACGTCGATCGAGCTCGCCGGCGCCGTCGAGTCGAAGCTGGTGCACCGGGTGCAGACCACCCGGCACGCGGAGCGGGTCGCCCAGGCGCTCAACGGCCCGCAGTCGGCGATCGTGCTGGTCGACGACCTGGACGCGGGGCTGGACGTGGTCAACGCCTACGGCGCGGAGCACCTGGAGATCCAGACCGCCGACGCCGCCGCGGTCGCGGAGCGCGTCACCAGCGCCGGCGCGATCTTCGTGGGTGCGTACTCGCCGGTGTCGCTCGGCGACTACATGGCCGGGTCCAACCACGTGCTGCCGACCGGCGGGTGCGCGCACTTCGCGTCCGGGCTCGGGGTGCACTCGTTCGTCCGGGCCGTGCAGGTCATCGAGTACGACGCGGACGCGCTGCGGGAGATCGCCGGGCGGATCGTCGCGCTGGCGGACGCCGAGGGGCTGCCGGCGCACGGCGAGGCGGTCCGCGCCCGGTTCTGACCGCTCGCCGGGTGTGGGGAGGCACCCGGCGCCCGCCTCCGACCGCGGGTGCTCACCGCGAGGCGTGCGCCCCGTCCGGCGGGTCAGCCCACGCCGAGCACGAACGGCAGCACCGCCGAGGCACCCGCCTGCCGGAGCAGGCGCGCCGCGACGGTGAGCGTCCACCCGGAGTCCGTGCGGTCGTCGACGAGCAGTACCGCGCGCCCGGGGAGTCCCGCGGCCGTCGCGGGGTCGAGGTGAAGCTCCAGCCGACGGGCGACGGCCGCCAGCCGGTGCGCGGAGTTGACGTCGTGCCGGGTCGGCGGGCTGTCGGGGCGCGGCGCGACGGCGCCGACCAGCGGGATGCCGAGGTGCCGGGCGACGCCCTGCGCCAGGTGCTCCACGAGGGCGGGACGCGTGCTGGACCGGACGAGCACCACGCCCTCGGGCCGGTGCTCGGGCCGCCACGCGTCCAGCGTCGCGAGCACCGGGTCCCGCAGCGCGGTCGGCAGGCCCGCCGCGGGGTCGGCCTCGCCGCCGAACAGGTCGCGCAGCAGCCCGCCCCAGCCGACGGAGTCGAGGCGCGCGACCGCTCGCCCGGGCTCGGCGTTCTCGTCCGCGGCGATCCGGCCCTTGCAGCTCAACGCCCAGCGTGGCCATGCCGGACGGCCACTGCCGCCGCGGGTCGACGGCCACGCCGGCCGACGTGAGCAGCGCCTGCGCGCCGGCGACGTGCGCGGCATCGGGCGCGGTGCCGACCGACGTGCCGGTGCAACGGTCGCAGCGGCCGCACCGCCAGTCCGCGCCCGCCGGCCCGGTCAGCTCCGGGTCGTCGAGCGCGCGCCGCAGGTGCGCCATCCGGCAGCCCTCGGTCGCCACGTAGTCGACCATCGACTGCTGCTCGGCGCGGCGGGTCGCGGTGACCCGGTCGTAGCGCTCGGCGTCGTACGACCAGTCCGCGCCCGTCGACTCCCAGCCGCCGCGCACCCGACGGACCGCGCCGTCCACGTCGAGCACCTTGAGCATCTGCTCCAGGCGCGACCGGCGCAACGACACGTGGGTCTCGAGCGCGGCCGTGGACAGGGTGCCGCCCGCGCCGAGCGCCCGCAGCGCCGCCCGGACGTCGTCCTCCGGCGGGAACGCCGTCGACGCGAACCACTCCCAGATCGCCCGGTCCTCGCGCCCGGGCAGCAGCACCGCGGTCGCGCGGCCGCCGACGGCCTCCGCGGCGCGGCCCGCGCGGCCGACCTGCTGGTAGTACGCGATGGGGGAGGACGGCGCGCCGACGTGCACGACGAACCCGAGGTCCGGCTTGTCGAAGCCCATACCCAACGCGGACGTCGCGACCAGCGCCTTGACCCGGTTGGCGAGCAGGTCGTTCTCGGCGACCTCGCGCTCGGCCGGGTCGGTCTGGCCGGTGTACGTCCGCACGTCGAGCCCGGCGCCGCGCAGGTGCTCGGTGACCTGCTGGGCCGCGGCGATCGTCAGGCAGTAGATGATCCCGGACCCCTCCAGGGCGGGGAGGTTCTGCGCGAGCCAGGCCAGCTGCCCGGCGGTGTCGGGCAGCCGGACCACGGACAGGTCGAGGCTCGACCGGTCCAGCGGGCCGCGGAGCACGAGCACGTCGTCGTGCACGGCGGAGGCCAGCTGCTCGGCGACGTCGGCGGTGACGCGGGCGTTCGCGGTGGCCGTCGTCGCGAGCACCGGGATGCCGTCCGGCAGCTCGGCCAGCAGGGTCCGGATCCGGCGGTAGTCCGGCCGGAAGTCGTGCCCCCAGTCGGAGATGCAGTGCGCCTCGTCGATCACGACCAGCCCCGCGTCGGCCGCGAGCCGCGGCAGCACCTCGTCCCGGAACGCCGGGTGGGTCAGCCGCTCCGGCGACACCAGCAGCACGTCGACCTCGCCCGCCGCGATCTGCGCGTGCACCTCGTCCCACTCGGTGACGTTCGCGGAGTTGAGGGTCGCCGCACGCACCCCGGCGCGCTGGGCCGACTGCACCTGGTTGCGCATGAGCGCGAGCAGCGGCGACACCAGGACGGTCGGACCGGCACCCCGGGCGCGCAGCAGGGCGGTCGCCACGAAGTACACGGCCGACTTGCCCCACCCGGTGCGCTGCACGACGAGCGCCCGGCGGTGGCCGGTGACGAGCGCGTCGATCGCGAGCCACTGGTCGTCGCGCAGGCGGGCGTCGTCCCGGCCGACGAGGCGGCGCAGGACGGCCTCCGCCTCGTCGCGCAGGGATCCGGTCACGGGGTGCTGCTGGGTCTCGGTCATCGCCCCCGACCCTAGCCACGACCCCCGACACCACCGCATCCCGCCGTGACGCCCTGTGGACGACGACGTCGCGCCCGGGAGTCGCGGATACGATCGCCCGGTGACCGCACCCCCGACGCCACCCGACGCCCCGGCCGCCGCGCCGTCCGCGCGCCCGGCGCTGCCGCTGCGCCCGGAGCTGGCCGGCGACGTCCCCTACGGCGCCCGCAGCTCGACGTGCCGGTGCTGCTCAACGTCAACGAGAACCCGTACCCGCCGTCGCCGCAGGTGGTGGCGGACGTCGCCGCCGCCGTGGCCGAGGCCGCCGCCGGGCTGAACCGCTACCCGGACCGGGAGTTCCTGCCGCTGCGCGCCGACCTCGCGGACTACCTGGCCGTCGAGTCCGGCGTGCGGGTGGCCCCCGAGCAGGTGTGGGCGGCCAACGGGTCGAACGAGGTCATGCTGCACCTGCTGCAGGCGTTCGGCGGGCCGGGCCGCACCGCGCTGTCGTTCGCGCCGACGTACTCGATGTACCCGGAGTACGCCCGCGACACCCACACCCGGTGGGTGGCCGGTCGGCGGACCGAGCAGTTCGACGTCGACCCCGCCGAGGCGCGCGCGCTGATCGCCCGCGAGTCGCCGTCCGTCGTGCTCCTCACCAGCCCGAACAACCCGACCGGCACGGCGCTGGAGCTCGACACGGTGCGCGAGGTCCTCGCCGCGGCCGCCGAGGTGCCCGGCGGCTGCGTGGTGGTGGTCGACGAGGCCTACGGCGAGTTCCGCCGCGAGGGTGTCGAGTCCGCGCTCACCCTGCTCGCGGACCACCCGCACCTCGCCGTGAGCCGGACGATGTCGAAGGCGTTCGGCCTGGCCGGCGCGCGCGTCGGGTACCTGGCGGCGTCGCGCGAGCTCGTCGACGCGCTGCGCGTCGTGCGGCTGCCGTACCACCTGTCCGCGGTGACCCAGGCGGTCGCGCGCGCGGCGCTGCGGCACGCGCCGGAGCTGATGGCCCAGGTCGGCTCGCTGCGGGCCGAGCGGGACCAGCTGGTGCTCGACCTGCGGGACCGCGGCATCCGGGTCGCCGAGTCGGACGCGAACTTCGTGCTGTTCCAGGTCGGCGAGGACCGCCACGCCGTCTGGCAGCAGCTGCTGGACCGCGGGGTGCTGATCCGCGAGGTCGGTCCGGAAGGATGGCTCCGGGTGTCGGTCGGCACCCCGGAGGAGACAGCGGCGTTCACCGCCGCGCTGTGGGAGGTGCTGGGGACTTGAGCGGGACCACGGGCGGGCGCACCGCACGCGTCGAGCGCACGACGAGCGAGTCGAGCGTCGTCGTCGAGGTCGACCTCGACGGGACGGGGCGCACCGAGATCAGCACGTCGGTGCCGTTCTACGACCACATGCTCACGGCGCTCGGCAAGCACTCGCTCATCGACCTCACGGTCCGGGCGACGGGTGACACGCACATCGACGCGCACCACACCGTCGAGGACGTCGCGATCTGCCTGGGTGAGGCCCTCCGCCAGGCGCTGGGCGACAAGCGGGGCATCGCCCGGTTCGGCGACGCGACCGTGCCGCTGGACGAGGCGCTCGCGCAGGCCGTCGTCGACGTGTCCGGCCGTCCGTACCTGGTGCACTCCGGCGAGCCCGAGGGGCAGGAGTACCACCTGATCGGCGGGCACTTCACCGGCTCGCTGACCCGGCACGTGCTGGAGTCGATCGCGCACCACGCCGCGTTCGGGATGCACGTGCGCGTGCTGGCCGGCCGCGACCCGCACCACATCGTCGAGGCGCAGTTCAAGGCGCTGGCCCGTGCCCTGCGCGCCGCGGTCGCGCTCGACCCGCGCGTCGACGGGATCCCGAGCACGAAGGGCGCCCTGTGACCGACGACCGCCGGCCCGACGACGACCTGCCCGACGACCTCGGCTTCGAGATCCCGGACGACCTGTCCGGCCTGGACGCCGCGGCCCCGCCGCCGGACGAGGCGCGTGCGTCCGCCGGGACCGCGACCAGCGGCGTCCCCGACGACCTGTCGGGTCTCGACGCCGCGGCCGCCCAGCCCGACGAGCCGGTCGTCGCCATCGTCGTGACCCAGGTCGCGGGCGCGAAGGCCCTCGCGGCGGCGTGCTCGCTGGCCGGTGTGGCCGTGGACGCGGTGCCGTCGCCCGTCGGGGCGCTCGCGGTCCTGCGGGACGCCGGCGACGCCGCGCGCACCGCGTCCGCCGCGGAGGCGCTGTCGCGCATGCTCCGGACGTCCCCGGTCGTGCTGCTCGACCGCCGGTCGGGCCGGATCTCCGCGAGCCGGTGGTCGGCGGGCGAGCGCGAGGACGACCTCGCCCCCGGGCTGGTGCTGTCCGGCGCCCCCGAGGTGCTCGAGGAGATCCTGGTCGGCGGCACGCCGGTCGCCGACGTCCCCGGCGTGGTCACGAGCGTCGGGATGTCGCGCTGGGCCGCCATGCGGGCGCTGTCGGCGGGCCGGCGCAAGGGCGACTAGCCTGGACCGGTGCCCAGCCAGCCTCGTGTCGTCGTCCTCGACTACGGATTCGGCAACGTCCGCTCCGCCGTGCGCGCCCTCGAGCGGGTCGGTGCCGAGGTCGAGCTGACCGCCGACCCGCAGCACGCCGCCGACGCCGACGGGCTCGTGGTCCCGGGCGTGGGCGCGTTCGCCGCGGTGATGGCCGGGCTGCGTGAGGTCCGCGGCGACCAGATCGTCGACCGGCGCCTCGCCGGCGGTCGTCCCGTGCTCGGCATCTGCGTCGGCATGCAGGTCATGTTCGGCCGCGGCGAGGAGCACGGCGTCCAGACCGACGGCCTCGGCGAGTGGCCCGGCCTGGTCGACCGGCTCGAGGCCGACGTCGTGCCGCACATGGGCTGGTCCACCGTCGACGCCCCCGACGGCACCCGGCTGTTCGCCGGCGTCGAGGAGGAGCGGTTCTATTTCGTGCACTCCTACGCGGCGCGCAGCTTCCCGCTGCTGGACACCGCCGACCCCGAGCGGCTGACCCCGCCGCAGGTGACGTGGTCCGACCACGGCGGCCGGTTCGTCGCCGCGGTCGAGAACGGTCCGCTGTCGGCCACGCAGTTCCACCCCGAGAAGTCCGGCGACGCCGGCGCGCAGCTGCTGGAGAACTGGGTCCGCTCGCTGAGCTGACGCCCGCCCCGGCACCACCACCCGCGGCCCGTGGCCGCACCCCGAACGAGGAGACCCATGTCCGACCGTCTGCAGCTCCTGCCCGCCGTCGACGTCGCCGACGGCCAGGCCGTCCGCCTCGTCCAGGGCGAGGCCGGCTCGGAGACCTCCTACGGCGACCCGCTGGCCGCCGCGCTCGACTGGCACGCCGGCGGCGCGGAGTGGATCCACCTGGTCGACCTGGACGCCGCGTTCGGCCGCGGGTCCAACGCCGACCTGCTCGCGGACGTCGCGCAGGTGCTGTCCGGCAAGGGCGTCAAGGTCGAGCTGTCCGGCGGCATCCGCGACGACGCGTCGCTCGAGCGCGCGCTCGGCACCGGCGCCACGCGGGTCAACCTCGGCACCGCGGCGCTGGAGGACCCGGAGTGGACCGCCGACGTCATCGCCCGGTACGGCGAGGCGATCGCGGTCGGCCTGGACGTGCGCGGGACCACGCTCGCCGCGCGCGGCTGGACCCGTGAGGGCGGCGACCTGTGGGAGGTGCTCGCCCGGCTCGACGCGGCCGGCTGCGCCCGGTACGTCGTCACCGACGTCACCAAGGACGGCACGCTGCGCGGCCCGAACGTCGAGCTGCTGCGCGAGGTCTGCGCCCGCACCGACGCGCCGGTGGTGGCGTCCGGCGGCATCTCCTCGCTGGAGGACCTGCGCGTGCTGCGCGAGCTGGTGCCGGTGGGTGTCGAGGGCACGATCGTCGGCAAGGCCCTGTACGCGGGTGCGTTCACGCTGCCCGAGGCCCTGGACGTCGCCGGGCGCCCGTGACGGGCCGCGAGCTGCCTCCGACGTCCGCGTTCGCGGGCGACGACGGCAGCGCGGACCCCGGGGTCGCCGCGGCGCTGGCGGCGCTGGGCGACGGCACCGGCACGCTCGCCGAGGTCGTCGCCGCGCTGGTGGGGACCCGGGTGCTGGTCCCGGTCCTGGCGGAGCTCGAGGTCGGCGAGACCGTCGACGTCGGCGGGCACGCGCACACGGTCGACAAGGAGGCGTCCGCGGGGATCGTCGCCCTGCAGGCGCCGGACGGCCGCACCGCGCTGCCGGTGTTCTCGTCCGTCGCGGCGATGGCCGCGTGGCGCGCCGACGCGCGCCCGGTGCCGACCGAGGTCGCGCGGGCGGCGTTGTCGGCGGTCGACGAGGGCTGGGAGCTGCTGGTGCTGGACGCCGGCGGGCCCGTCACCGCGCTGCTGCCGCGGCCGGCGGTGTGGGCGCTCGCGCAGCAGGGGACCTGGCGGCCGGCCGTCCCGGGCGCGGGGGAGGCCCGCAGCGTCGACCCCGAGGTGCGGGCCGCGGTCCGCGCCGCCGTCACCGGCGCGCTCGGGGGTGGCGCCGTCGAGCACGCCCCGGCGGCCCGGTCGTGGTTCCGTCGCCGGGCGACCACGACCACGACCGCGACCCCGCCCGGTCCGCTGGTCGACGCCGACGCGCTCCCGGGCGGCCGGGCCGAGGTCGCGGTCGTCCTGACGCTCGTGCCCGGGCTGGACCGCGACGCGGTCGACGCGGTGCTCCAGCGGGTCGGTGCGGCGCTGGCGGCCGACGAGACCGTCGCGCAGCGGGTCGATTCGGTCGAGGTCCGGCTGCGCTGACGGGTCAGCGGCGGCGGTGCCCCCACGCGAGGGCGAGCGCCACCCCGACCGCCGTGCCGACCACGGCGCCGACGGCCTGCCCGCCGAGGATCACCCGGTTGAGGTCGAGCGCCGGCTTCCACGTCACCTCGGTGCCGCTGATCACGTAGACGCCGACCGGCTTCACCCGCACCGCGAACCCGCCGGTGTCGGCGTGCGCGCCGCCGCGACCCGCGGGCCGGCCGGGGCCGAACGGCCACTGCGGGCCGCGGCGCGCGGGTCCGGGCAGGTGCGCCGCGGGCTCGTCCCCGGTCGGGGGCGACGCGTCGGCCGGGCCCGCGGGCTTGCGCACGCCGAGCCGGCCGTCGCCGTGGGCGCCCGCCAGCGCGTGCGAGCCCAGCACCTTCGCCACCGGGACCACCACGGTACCGCCGACCTCGTACGCCTCGCCGAACACGCGGCGCACCGAGAGGGCGTCGCCCGCCGCGCGGGTCAGCGCGGACAGGTCGGGGCGGGCGCCGGTCGCGTCCGGGTTCTCGTCAGGCATCGTCGTCCTCCGCGGGTCGGTCGGCTGGTCCGTCCACCGTGGCACGGCGGCCACGCCCGCACCAGGCCCCGCCCGCACCAGGCCCCGCGAGCAGGTCAGCCCGCGCAGGTCAGCCCGCGCAGGACGTGCTGGGCGTGAACGCGGTGTCGTCCGCGAGCAGCTGGCGCAGGGTGCTGACCGGCACCACGAAGCTCTGCCCGGTGGAGTTCTTCGCGTACACGACCCCGATGACCCGGCCCTCGGTGTCGAGGACCGCGGAGCCGGAGGCTGCCGGGCTCGACCTCGGCGTTCGTGACCAGCACCTCGCCGAGGTTCTCGTTCAGCGGGTCGGTCGTCGCCCCGATCACCTGCCCCGTGGTGACGCTGAGCGCGCCGCCCTGGGGGTAGCCCACGACCGTCACCTCGTCGCCCGGGTCCGGGTCCGCCTCGGCCAGGCCCGGCGCGGACGGCAGCGCGTCGGCGGTGCGCACCACGGCCAGGTCCGCGATCGCCGCGGTCGACGACGCGGTGACCGCGACGTCCCGGCCGTCGTAGGTGCTCAGCTGGAGGTCGGCCGAGTCCGCCACGACGTGCCGGTTCGTGATGAGGGTGGTCTCGTCGATCGCGAAGCCGGAGCCGGTGGACAGCGAGTTGCAGCCGACGTTGCGGATCCGCACGGCCATCCGCTGCGCCGAGTCGAAGCCGTCGGGGGACAGGTTGCCGGTGGACGACGGCGTGGCGACCGGGGCCGACGACGGGACCAGGTCGGTCGGGACGGGTCCGGGCATCGCCGGCAGCACGCCGCAGCCCGCGAGGAGCAGCACGGCCACCGCACCCGCGGCGCCGGCGCGACGTCGCGTCACCCGCGCGTCCCGGCGGCGAGCTGGCGCTGGAGCTCGGTGTTGGCCTCGGTCGCGGTGGCGCAGACCCCCTGGACGTCGCCCTTGAACCGCTCGAGGTCCGCGGGGTCGTACGCGGCGGCGTTGCCGAGGTACGTGATGAGCTGGTTCTGCGCGTCGATGCAGGTGGACAGCGCGGACGCGACGTTCGCGGCGGCCTGCGAGATCCGCGCCTGGTAGTCGACGAGCTGGCGCTGGACCTCGCGGTCGTCGCCGACCTGGGCCTTCTCGTCGGCCAGCTCGGTGATCCGGCCCTGGGCGGTGGTGAGCTGCTCGTTCACGGCGGCGAGCTCCGCGAGGGTGCCCTCGTGCTGGGACCGCAGCGTCGCCAGGTCGGAGCCGATCGCCCGGCCCTGGTCCTCGACGTCCTGCGCGTACTCCTCGTAGCGGACGGTCCGGACCCACAGGTAGGCGCTCAGCGCGGTGACGAGCACCAGCAGCACCGACAGCGCGATGACGGCCCAGGGGCGGCGCCGGTGCCGCGGGGGTGCGGGCGGCGGGGCGACGTGGGCGTGCTCGCCCGGGGTGGCCGGCGGCTCGGCGGGGTGGGTGGTCGTGGCGCCCGACGGAGCCCACGACGAGGACCCGTCCGGCCGCGGCGGGCCGATCGGGTCGTGCGGCCCGGTCGCAGACGTCACGGCACCACCATACGGTCGCCGGTCGCCACCGTGCGCAAGATCACGGCCGCGCGCCCACCCGCTCGGCGCAGCGCGGGCGTCGACGGGTGTCGCCGCACGGGAGAATCCAGGGGTGTCCCTCGCCCCCTACGCCCGGCTGCTGCGGCTGCCCGGCGTGCTGCCCCTCGTCCTGGTCGCGTTCGTCGCGCGCATCCCGCACGCGATGACCGGTGTCGTGCTGACCCTGCACGTCGTGGGCCCGCTCGGCCTCGGGTACGCGAAGGCGGGCCTGGTCGCGGCGGCGATGACGGTCGGCGTCGCGATCGGCTCGCCGTGGCGCGGCCGGCGGGTCGACCGGCTGGGTCTGCGGCGGGCGCTGCTGCCCTCCGTGCTCGTCGAGTCCGCCGTCTGGCTGATCGCGCCCCGGCTCGGCTACGAGGCGCTGCTCGGCGCGGCGGTCGTCGCGGGTGTGTTCCTGGTGCCGGTGTTCTCCGTCGTGCGGCAGTCCCTCGCGGTGCTGGTGCCGCCGGAGCAGCAACGGACCGCGTACGCCCTGGACTCGGTGGGCACCGAGATGACGTTCATGCTCGCGCCGACGCTCGGCGTGCTCGTGGCGACGCAGGTCTCGACGACCGCGGCGCTGACGCTGGTCGGCGCGTCGACGGTCGCGGCGGGGCTGCTGCTCATGTGGTTCGACCCGCCGACGCGGTCCGCCGACGGCGCCGCGGCTCCCGAGCCGGCGGGTCGGCGCCCGCGCCTGCTGACCCCGGGCCTGCTCGTGGTGCTCGCCGCCGCCTCCGCGGCCGCTCTGATCCTCAACGGCACGGACGTCGGCATCGTCGCCGCGCTGGAGGGCTGGGACCGCGAGTCCGCGGTCGGCTGGATGATCGCGCTGTGGTGCGTCGGGTCGGTCGTCGGCGGTCTGGTCTACGGCGCGCAGAAGCGCGAGCTGCACCCGCTCGCCCTCGTCGCGCTGCTGGGTGCGGCGACGCTGCCGGCCGCGCTCGCCCAGACCCAGCTGCAGCTCGCCGTCGCGGTCGTGGTGGCGGGCCTGCCGTGCGCGGCGGCGCTGTCGGCGATCAACGCGTCGCTGGTGCGGATGGTCCCGGAGCACCGGCGCGGGGAGATCATGGGCTGGAGCGGCACCGCCAACACCGTCGGTGCCGCGCTCGGGGCGCCGCTCGTCGGCGCGGTGATCGACGGGACCGGCCCCTGGGGCGGGTTCGCCGCCGCGGGCGGGGCGGGGCTGGTCCTCGCGGTCGCCGGGCTGGTCGTGCTCGCGCTGGTCCGGCGGCGGAGCGCGGCCCGGCGGGCGTCGGCGGGCGGGACCCCGGCGGACGGGACCGCGGCGGACGGGACCGCGGCGGACGTCGCCCCCGAGGCGCTGCACCTGACGGTCCCGCGCGACCCGTCGACCGCGCCGGGCGGGATCGTGCCGAGCCCGGCTCCGGCGGGCGCCGACGACGTCCCGGCCCGCCCGCTGCCGGACGCCGCCTCCCGCACGGTCCACCCGGGCTGACGTGGGGCGCGGGCGCCCGGGCCGACGTGGGGCGCGGGCGCCCGGGCCGACGTGCGGCGCGGGCGCCCGGGCGGACGCCGGGAGCGCCCCGGTGCGGGGTCAGGACACGTAGCCGGTGAACTTCTCGCCCGGGCCCTCGCCCGGCGCGTCGGGGAACGGGCTCGCCTCGCGGAACGCGAGCTGCAGCGACCGCAGCCCGTCGCGCAGGGACCGGGCGTGCTGGTTGCCGATGTCCGGGGCGGAGGCCGTCACCAGCGCGGCGAGCGCGGTGATGAGCTTGCGGGCCTCGTCGAGGTCCAGGTAGTCGGCGCCGGTCGTGTCGTCGGTGTCGGGGGAGAGCCCGCACTTGACGGCGGCGGCGCTCATCAGGTGCACGGCGGCGGTGGTGATGACCTCGACCGCCGCCACGTCGGCGATGTCGCGGGTGGCGGTGGAGGTGTCGGGGGTCTCGCTCATGCGGCCGATCCTCTCACCGGGCGCGCCCGACGCGCGTCCCCGCGCGCGACGGCGCCCGCCGGCCCGACGGCGAGGTCGGGTCGGCGGGCGCGTCGTGCCGGGTGCGGCGGGGTCAGGCGACCGGGGTGCTCGCGGTCGCGGGCTCGCCGTTCTCCTCGGGCAGGTCGGTGCCGGCGATCGCCGCGGCCAGGGCGGCACCGAGGCCGGCGTCGACGTTCGTCCAGTACTGGATCGCCCGGGCGCGGATCACGTCGTTCTTCACGGCGCCCACGTGCCCGGTGATGGTCTCGAGGAACCGGGTGCGCGCGGCGTCGTCGAACACCTCGCGGTACAGGGTGCCGGCCTGGCCCCAGTCGTCGTCCTGCGGGTGCAGGGTCGCGGCCGAGCGCACGAGCTCGCCGTCCGACTCCCAGCCCGGGGACTCGGCGGCGCGGGCCGGGTCGGCCGCGGGTCCGCCGAGGGAGTTCGGCGCGTACACGGGCACCTCGGGGGCGTTGAACGCGTACCGCGCGGCGCCGTCCTTGGAGTACGTGCTCACCTCGGAGCGCGGGGCGTTCACCGGCAGCTGCTGGTGGTTGGTCCCGACGCGGTACCGGTGCGCGTCGGCGTAGGAGAAGATCCGCGCGAGCAGCATCTTGTCCGGGCTGGTCGCGATGCCGGGGACGAAGTTGCTGGGCGCGAACGTCGCCTGCTCGATCTGCGCGAAGTAGTTCTCGGGGTTGCGGTTCAGCTCCATCACGCCGACCTCGATCAGCGGGTAGTCCGCGTGCGGCCAGACCTTCGTCAGGTCGAACGGGTTGAACCGGTAGGTCTTCGCGTCCTCGTACGGCATCACCTGGACCGACAGGGTCCAGCGGGGGAAGTCGCCCGCGGCGATGTGGTCGAACAGGTCGCGGATGTGGTGGTCGGCGTCGGACCCGGCGAGCTGGGCGGCCTCGTCGGCCGTCAGGTTGTCGATGCCCTGCTGCGTCGTGAAGTGGTACTTGACCCAGAACCGCTCGCCGTCGGCGTTGATCCACTGGTAGGTGTGCGAGCCGAAGCCGTCCATCGTCCGCCAGGACCGGGGCAGGCCGCGGTCGCCCATCAGCCAGGTGACCTGGTGAGCGGACTCCGGCGACAGGCTCCAGAAGTCCCACTGCATGTCGTTGTCGCGCAGGTTCGAGCCGGGCAGGCGCTTCTGCGACCGGATGAAGTCGGGGAACTTGATCCCGTCCCGCAGGAAGAACACCGGGGTGTTGTTGCCCACGAGGTCGTAGTTGCCCTCGGAGGTGTAGAACTTCAGCGCGAAGCCGCGCGGGTCGCGCCACGTGTCGGGGGAGCCGTGCTCGCCGGCGACGGAGGAGAACCGCGCGAGCATCTCGGTGGCGACGCCCGGCTGGAACAGCGCGGCGCGGGTGTAGGCGCTGACGTCGCCCGTGGTGGTGAACGTGCCGAAGGCGCCGCCGCCCTTGGCGTGCACGACGCGCTCGGGGACGCGCTCGCGGTTGAACTGCGCGAGCTTCTCGACCAGGTAGTGGTCGTGCAGGACGATCGGGCCGTCGGCGCCGACGGACTGCGAGTGCGCGTCGGACGCGACGGGCGCGCCGGAGTTGGTGGTGGTGGGTCGGACCTGGTTCACAGGGGAGTCCTTCCGGGTCGGTGGCGTGCCGGTCGAGGGCACGCCGGGGACCGGACGGGCGGGGTCGCCCGACCGGGGAGGGTCGGTGGGTCGGTGGTGCGGGACGCGGTCTAGGAGCGGGCGCGGCAGGCGGGGCACAGGCCCCAGAACGTGACCTCGGCGGTCTCGACGGTGAAGCCCGACGTCGAGCTGGGCGTCAGGCACGGCGCGGCGCCCGTGGCGCAGTCGACGTCGTCGACGGCGCCGCAGCCGCGGCACACGACGTGGTGGTGGTTGTCGCCGACGCGGCGCTCGTACCGCGCCGGGTGCCCGGCGGGTTCGATGCGGCGCAGGATGCCGGCGTCGGTCAGGGCGTGCAGCACGTCGTACACCGCCTGCACCGAGACGGTGGGCAGCACGGTGCGCGCGAGCCGGAGCACGGCGTCGGCGTCGGCGTGCGGCACCTGCTCGACGGCCTCGAGGACCGCGAGCCGCGGCGCGGTGACCCGCAGGCCCCGGCCGCGGAGGGTCTCCGCGGGGTCCTGGTGCGCGGTGTGCGCGTGGTCCGGGGGCGCGTCGTGCGCCGGGTGCGGACCAGAGAGGTGCTGGTCGACGGGCATGTCATCAGCCTGGCATGCTTTCTGGAACTGTTCAAGCATGGATCTGACGGCGTGTCACGTCCCGGGGGCGCCGGGGAGGTCCGGCTCGAGCTTCTGGTACTGTGGTCCCCGACTGGCCTGGGTTGACGTGTGTCCGCAAGGAGACGTGCCGACCCGGGTGCACAAGTGGAGTCGATCCCACCTGAGTCCCGACCGCCCGGTTCGCCGGCAGCAGGGTCCAGGTCCCGGTCCTCGGTCGTTCCCCTCGTGGGGGAGCGGCCGGTACGGCGCACCGTTCACGCGGCGCACCGTGGATCCGTCGGCCCCCGCCTGTGCCCAGGTTCGGGGGCCTTCCTCGTTCCAGGCGGTCGTCACGACGACTACCGAGGAGCACCACATCAGCGAGCCCCGCATCAACGATCGGATCCGCGTCGCCGAGGTCCGCCTGGTCGGCCCGAACGGCGAGCAGGTCGGCATCGTCCGCGTGGAGGACGCACTGCGCCTGGCCCAGGACGCCGACCTCGACCTCGTCGAGGTCGCCCCGGACGCCCGGCCGCCGGTCTGCAAGATCATGGACTACGGCAAGTTCAAGTACGAAGCAGACATGAAGGCCCGCGAGGCCCGGCGCAACCAGAGCAACACGGTTCTCAAGGAGATCCGCTTCCGGCTCAAGATCGACCCGCACGACTACGGCACCAAGAAGGGCCACGTCGAGCGGTTCCTCGCGGCCGGCGACAAGGTCAAGGTCATGATCATGTTCCGTGGCCGCGAGCAGTCGCGCCCGGAGATGGGCGTGCGCCTGCTGCAGCGGCTCGCGGCCGACGTCGCGGAGCTCGGCTTCATCGAGAGCATGCCGAAGCAGGACGGCCGCAACATGATCATGGTGCTGGGCCCGACCAAGAAGAAGGCCGAGCAGCGCCAGGAGCAGCGTCGTGCCCGCCCCGCCCGCGAGGAGCGCCCCGCGGACGAGCAGGCCCAGGACGCCGCGACCGAGGCACCCGTGACCGAGGCGACCGAGGCCCCGGCCCCGGTCGAGACCGCTCCCGCAGCGGCCGCCCCGGCCGCCGAGCCGACCCCG
The DNA here is from genome assembly GCF_056868065.1 of Cellulomonas sp. KU4C. Classification (NCBI taxonomy): domain Bacteria; kingdom Bacillati; phylum Actinomycetota; class Actinomycetes; order Micrococcales; family Cellulomonadaceae; genus Cellulomonas; species Cellulomonas sp. KU4C. The sequence goes on from NZ_CP200322.1 coordinate 2,598,680, forward strand.
GCCGCGGAGCCCGCCGCGACGACGACCGAGGACGCCCCGGCGCCCGCGGCCGCTCCCGCACCGAAGGCTGCTCCGGCACCCAAGGCGGCACCGGCCCCGAAGGCCGCTCCGGCTCCGAAGGCTGCTCCGGCCGCCCCGAAGCCCGCCGCAGCGCCCGCCCCGGCCCCCAAGCCGGCGGCAGCCCCGAAGCCCGCCGCGGCCCCCAAGCCGTCGGCGACGCCGACCCCGCGGCCCGCGCCGCGCCCGGCACCGAGCCCGCGCCCCTCGGCACGACCGGCCCCCCGGGGCCAGTCCGCCGGCGGGACGCCGACAGCCTGACCCGCACCACCACGCCCGGACCCCACCGGGACCGGACGGACGAGTCGCGCCCCGGCGCGATGCGACGACAAGGAGAGACGGCAGCCATGCCGAAGAACAAGACGCACTCCGGTGCGAAGAAGCGCTTCCGGATCACCGGGAGCGGCAAGGTCATGCGCGAGCAGGCGAACGCCCGCCACCTGCTCGAGCACAAGTCGAGCCGCCGCACGCGCCGTCTCGCCAGCGACCAGGTCGTCACCCCGGCCGACGCCCCCCGTATCAAGAAGCTGCTCGGCAAGTGACCCGTCGGCGCGCGAGCGCCACGGCAGCACACCGACCTGAGAACAACGCAAGGAGCATCACGTGGCACGCGTGAAGCGGGCGGTCAACGCCCAGAAGAAGCGCCGGGCAACTCTCGAGCGCGCCTCCGGCTACCGCGGTCAGCGTTCGCGCCTGTACCGCAAGGCCAAGGAGCAGGTCACCCACTCGCTCGTGTACGCCTACCGCGACCGCAAGGCGCGCAAGGGCGACTTCCGCAAGCTGTGGATCCAGCGGATCAACGCGGCTGCGCGCGAGCAGGGCATGACCTACAACCGCCTGATCCAGGGCCTGAAGCTCGCGGGCGTGGAGGTCGACCGTCGCGTCCTGGCCGACATGGCCGTGAACGACGCCCCCGCGTTCAACGCGCTGGTGGCGCTCGCCAAGCAGGCGCTGCCGGCCGACGTCAACGCGCCCCGCGCGGCCGCCTGACGTACCGCAGCACCCCGCGCACGCCGGCCTGACCGGCGCCCGCACCGCCGAGACCCCCGGGAGCCACCGCTCCCGGGGGTCTCGCGCGTCTGCCCGCTCGCGCCGGCGGCACGCGGGGCGCCGGGCAGGTGCCGGGCAGGCGTCGGGCAGGGGAGGATGGGGTCGTGCCCCACGCCTCCGCCGACGGTCCCGTCGCCGCCCGCCCTGCCCTCGCCAACCCGCACGCCGACCGGGTGAAGGCCGTGCGCGCGCTCGCCACCCGAGCGGGCCGTCGGCGCGCGGGCCGGTACCTGGTCGAGGGGCCGCAGGCGGTGCGGGAGGTCGTGCACTGGGCGCCGCACCTCGTGCACGACCTCTACCTGACGCCGGGTGCGGCGGACCGGTACGCGGAGATCCTCCGGGACGCCGACGCCGCCGGGGTGCGCGTGCACCCGGCCGAGGACGACGTGCTGGCCGCGATGTCGCCGGACGCGCAGGGTGTGCTCGCGGTGGCGTCCGCCGACGAGCCCGGCGCGCGGCACCCCGGCCTGCTCGGTCCGCTGGAGGCGGACGCGCTGGACGCGGTGCTCGCGACCCGGCCGACGCTCGTCGCGGTGCTCGCGCAGGTCCGGGACCCGGGCAACGCCGGCACGGTCATCCGGGTCGCCGACGCAGCGGGCGCGGACGCCGTGCTCGTGGTGGGGGACAGCGTCGAGACGACCAACCCCAAGGTGGTCCGGTCCACGGCCGGGTCGCTGTTCCACCTCCCGGTGGTCTCGGGCGTGCCGGTGGCGGACGCGGTGACGGCGCTCCGCGGCGCCGGGCTCACGGTGCTGGCGGCGGACGGCGCCGGGGACCTCGACCTGGACGACCTGCAGGACGCCGCGGTCCGCGCGACCGACGGTGCCGGCGTTCCGGGTGCGGACCTGCGGGCGCCCACGGCGTGGCTGTTCGGGAACGAGGCGTGGGGCCTGCCGGCCGAGGACCGCGACCGGGCCGACGCCGTCGTGCGGGTGCCGCTGCGGGGCCGCGCGGAGTCGCTCAACCTCGGCACCGCCGCGGCGGTCTGCCTCTACGCCTCCTCCCGCGCCCACCGCTGACCCCCAACCCGACCCCTGCCCCAGCCCGACCCTCCGCCCCACCCGCCGAGATCGGTCGTCCCGGCCGAGGTCGCCCGTCCCACGGGGCGACCTCGGCCCGGACCACCGACCTCGCGCACCGCACGCGCGCACGCTCTCGCGGGTCGGGCATGCTGGGCGGATGCGGGTGTTCGCGGGGCTGTGGCCCGCTCCTGAGGTCCGGCGGCACCTCGCCGCGTCGCTGCGGACCGCCGTCGGGGTCGACGCCGAGGACGCGCCGGGCCGGGCCGGGTCCGAGGGGGTGCGCTGGACGGCCGCCGAGAACTGGCACGTCACGCTCGCGTTCTACGGGGACGTGGGGGACGGGCGCGCCGAGATCCTGGCCGGGGCGCTGGCCGACGTGGCGGCGACCACCCGGCCGTTCGCGCTGCACCTGTCCGGCGCGGGCGTGTTCGCGCACCGGACGCTGTGGGCGGGAGTCGGGGGCGACCTCGACGCCGTGCACGCGCTGGTCGCGGCCTGCCGGGACGCCGGCGACGACGTGGGGGCACGCCAGGACGACCGGGAGCGCTCGCGCCCGCACGTCACGCTCGGTCGGGTCGCGCCGGTGCGCGGGGGCACCCGCCGGCGGGACCGTGCCACGCCGACGCCGGACGACCTGCTCGTGCACGCGCTGGCCGTCTACCGGGGCCCGCGGTGGCCGGTGACCGAGCTGGTGCTGGCCGAGTCGCTGCCGGGCGAGGGCCGTGCGGGCGGGCCGCTCTACCGGCCGCTGGGCACCTGGCCGCTGGGCGGTGCCGCGGCGACACGACCCACCGAGGCGTGGCCCCGCGACGACCGTCCCCGCGACGACTGACCCCGCGAGGCACGCCTCGCCGAGCCGCGCCCGTGCTGTGGCACCATGGCGGCATGCCGTCCGCAGCGCCCCGCCGCCGATTTCCCGGGCCCGTTCCCGGGCCCGTCGCCGGCTGACCGCCGGCGCGCGACGACGGTCCCGCTCGTCCCACGCGGCGAGCGGTGCCCCGGCCCAGGAGCGGGCGCCACTACACTCGCCCGTTGGTCGGCACGCACGCGCGGCACGCTCGCGCCGGAGTGCGCCCGCCGGCCGCCGCTCCCGCCTGGAAGGTCCGGATGTCCACGCCCGACACACCCCTGTCCCCGCTCGACGCCGACGCGGTCGAGGCCGCCCTGTCCGACGCGCTGGCCGCGTTCGACGCGGCACGCGACCTCGACGAGCTGAAGTCCGCCCGGCTCGCGCACACCGGAGAGCGCAGCCCGATCGCCCTGGCGAACCGCGCGATCGGCGGCCTGGCGCCGGCCGACAAGGCCGTCGCGGGCAAGACGCTCGGCCAGGCCCGCGGCCGCCTGAACGCCGCACTGGCCGCCCGCGAGGAGGTGCTGGCCGCCGAGCGCGACGCCCGCGTCCTCGCCGAGGAGTCGGTCGACGTCACGCTGCCGTCGGACCGCGCGGCCCGCGGCGCCCGGCACCCCCTGGAGCTGCTGCAGGAGCGCGTCGCCGACGTGTTCGTGGCGATGGGCTGGGAGATCGCCGAGGGCCCGCAGGTCGAGGCCGAGTGGTTCAACTTCGACGCGCTGAACTTCGGCCCGGACCACCCCGCGCGCCAGATGCAGGACACGTTCTACGTGGCGGCGCCCGAGGGCGAGCCCGACCCGCACCTGGTGCTGCGCACGCACACGTCGCCCGTGCAGGCGCGGTCGCTGCTGGAGCGGGACCTGCCGGTCTACATCGCGTGCCCGGGCCGGGTGTTCCGCACCGACGAGCTCGACGCGACGCACACCCCGGTGTTCCACCAGGTCGAGGGCCTCGCGGTCGACAAGGGCCTGACGATGGCGCACCTCAAGGGCACCCTGGACCACTTCGCGAAGGCGATGTTCGGCCCGGAGGCCCGGACCCGGCTGCGTCCGTCGTTCTTCCCGTTCACGGAGCCGAGCGCCGAGATGGACCTGTGGTTCCCGCAGAAGAAGGGCGGTCCCGGCTGGATCGAGTGGGGCGGCTGCGGGATGGTCAACCCGAACGTCCTGCTCGCCGCGGGGATCGACCCCGAGGTGTACTCCGGCTTCGCGTTCGGGATGGGCATCGAGCGCACGCTCATGCTCCGCCACGAGATCGCGGACATGCACGACATGGTGGAGGGCGACGTGCGCTTCTCCACCCAGTTCCGGGCGGTGATCTGATGCCTCGCATCCCCCTGACGTGGCTCGCCGAGCACGTCGAGCTCCCTGACGACCTCACGGCCGAGCGGCTGGCGGCGGACCTGGTCCGCGTCGGCCTCGAGGAGGAGGCCGTCCACCCGGCCGCGGTGACGGGTCCGCTGGTCGTCGGCCGCGTGGTCGAGCGCGTGCCGGAGCCGCAGAAGAACGGCAAGACGATCAACTGGTGCCAGGTCGACGTGGGCGACCACAACGGCACGGCCGAGGACGGCACCCGCACCCCGCGGGGCATCGTCTGCGGCGCGCACAACTTCGACGTGGGCGACCACGTCGTGGTGGCGCTGCCGGGCACGGTGCTGCCGGGGCCGTTCGCGATCGCGTCCCGCAAGACCTACGGCCACGTGTCCGACGGGATGATCTGCTCGTCGCGCGAGCTCGGCCTGGGCGACGACCACGACGGCATCATCGTCCTGGCGCAGGTCGGCATCGAGGCGGCGCCGGGGACGGACGCGCGCGCTCTGCTGGGCCTCGGCGACGAGGTCCTCGAGATCAACGTGACGCCGGACCGCGGCTACTGCTTCGCGATGCGCGGCGTCGCCCGCGAGTACTCCCACGCGACCGGCGCGGTGTTCACCGACCGCGGTCTCGCGGCGCCGGGTGCGGACGCGGACGTGGCGACCACGGGCGGGTTCCCCGTCGAGGTCCGCGACGAGGCGCCGATCCACGGCGTGCCCGGCGCGGACCGGTTCGTCGCCCGCGTGGTGCGGGGGATCGACGCGAGCGCCCCGTCGCCGTCGTGGATGCAGCAGCGCCTGACCCAGGCGGGCATGCGGCCGATCTCGCTCGCGGTGGACGTCACGAACTACGTGATGCTCGACCTCGGCCAGCCGCTGCACGCCTACGACCTGGCGTCGCTGACCGCGCCGATCACGGTCCGACGCGCCCGCGCGGGCGAGCGGCTCACGACCCTCGACGGCGTGGACCGCGCGCTCGACGCCGAGGACCTGCTCATCACCGACGGCCCGGACGCCGCGCGCGTCATCGGGCTCGCGGGCGTCATGGGCGGCGCGGACACCGAGGTGTCGGCGACGACCACGGACGTGCTGGTCGAGGCCGCGCACTTCGACCCGGTGACGGTCGCGCGCACGGCCCGTCGGCACAAGCTGCCGAGCGAGGCCGCCAAGCGGTTCGAGCGCGGCGTCGACCCGCAGCTGCCCCGCGTGGCGGTCGCGCGGGTCGTCGAGCTCCTCGTCGAGCACGGCGGCGGCACGCCCGACCCGGTGCTGACGGACGTCGACGCGACCACGCCCGCCCCCGTGCTGCGGCTGCCGCTGGCGCTGCCGTCCCGGCTGATCGGCCTGGACCTGGACGCCGCGACGGTGACCGGGTACCTGCGGGCGATCGGCTGCACCGTGGGCGAGGTCGCGGGCACCGGCGAGGACGCCGTCGTCGCGGTGACCGTGCCGACGTGGCGCCCCGACCTGGCGGCCCCGGTCGACCTGGTCGAGGAGGTCGCGCGCCTGCACGGGTACGACGCGATCCCGTCGGTGGCGCCGCGCTCGCCGGTGGGCCTCGGGCTGACCCCGGCGCAGCGTCGCCGGCGGCGGGTCGCGGACGCCCTCGCGGGGTCCGGCTGGGTGGAGACGCTGTCGTACCCGTTCGTGGGGACCGCGCAGCTCGACGCGCTCGCGCTGCCGGCGGACGACGCCCGCCGGACGATGCTCCGACTCGCGAACCCGATGTCGGCCGAGCAGCCGTACCTGCGCACGTCGCTGCTGGTGACGCTGCTGGAGACGGCCCGCCGGAACGTCGCGCGGGGGGCGTCCGACCTCGCGGTGTTCGAGGTCGGGGCGGTCACGCTGCCCCGCCCGGGGACGCCCGCCGCCCCGGTGCCGCCGGTGGCCGAGCGGCCGTCCGCGGACGTGCTCGACGCGATCCGCGCTGCCGTCCCGGCGCAGCCGCGGCAGGTGGCCGGCGTGCTGACCGGCCAGCGGGAGCCCGCGGGCTGGTGGGGCGCGGGCCGTCCGGCCGACCACGCCGACGCGATCGACGCGGTCCGGCTGCTGGGGGAGACCCTGGGCGTCGAGCTGGTCGTCGAGGCCGACGCGGACCGGGCGCCGTGGCACCCGGGCCGGTGCGCGCGGTTCCGGACGGCGCACGGCGCGCTGGTCGGCCACGCGGGCGAGCTGCACCCGAACGTCGTGCGGGCCCTCGGGCTGCCGGCGCGGGCGTGCGCGTTCGAGGTCGACCTCGACGTGCTGCTGGCCGCGGCGCCCGCGGGGGAGGTCGTCGCCCGCGAGGTGTCGACGTTCCCGGTCGCCAAGGAGGACGTGGCGCTCGTCGTGCCGGCCGACGTGCCGGTCGCGGAGGTGCTCGCCGCCGTGCGGGCCGGTGCTGCCGCGAGCCCGACGGGGGACGTGCTGGAGAGCGCGCGGCTGTTCGACGTCTACACGGGCGAGCAGGTCGGCGAGGGCCACCGGTCGCTGGCGTTCGCGCTGCGGCTGCGTGCCGCGGACCGCACGCTGACGGCGGACGAGACGGCCGCGGTGCGCGCGGCGGTCGTCGAGGAGGCGGAGCGCCGGTTCGGCGCGACCCTGCGCGCCTGACCCGCCCCGACGGCCCCGGCCGGCACCCTCACGGTGCCGCCCGGGGCCGTCGTGCGTCCGCGTGCGCCGCGCCCGTTCACCCGTTCGCAACCTGCGGGTCCCCCGGACGTGGTTGCCTGATCGGACATACCGCCCATACGTTGACTCCGGCTGTGTGACGTCTGTGACACACGCACGAGGCATCGGGCCCGGGGGATCGGAGAACATCGGTGAGCGCTGCACGCGTACGGAGCAGGTGGGCGGCGAGTCTCGTCGCCGTGGGGGCGATGGTGGGGGCGCCGGTGCTGGCGGCTCCGGCCGCGCTCGCCGCGGACGACTCGCACACCATCGCGGAGGTCCAGGGGACGGGCGACGCGTCGCCGCTCGCGGGCCAGCAGGTGACCACGAGCGGCGTGGTGACCGCGGTGTACGCCACCGGCGGCTACCGCGGCTACGTGATCCAGACCCCCGGGACGGGCGGCGAGACCGACCCGACCACCCGGACGGCGTCGGACGCGGTGTTCGTGTTCTCGGCGTCGACCGTCGGCTCGGTCGCGGTCGGCGACCACGTGCAGGTCACCGGCGCCGTGTCCGAGTTCCAGGGGCTGACCGAGATCACCGTGGCGAACGCCGCGGGCCTGGTGCAGCTGGACCCGGCCGCCGAGCCCGTGCAGCCGGTCACCGGCACCTGGCCGGCGGACGCCGCCGACCGCGAGGCGCTCGAGTCGATGCTCTACCTGCCCACCGGCGACCTGACGGTGAGCAACACCTACAGCACCAACCAGTACGGCGAGGTCGGCCTGGCGGTCGGCACCCAGCCGCTCCTGCAGCCCACCGAGGTCGCCGCGCCGGGGACGCCGGAGAACGCGGCGGTCGCCGCGGACAACACCGCCCGCGCGCTCGTGCTCGACGACGGCGCGTCCACCAACTTCCTGTCCGCCGCGAACTCCGGCCTGACGCCGCCGTACGTGTCGCTGACGAACCCGGTCCGGGTCGGCGCTGCCGCGACGTTCACCGCCCCGGTGGTCGTGGACTACCGCAACAACGCGTGGAAGCTCAGCCCGACGGTCCCCGTCGACGCGGCGAACCCCGCGACGTCCCCGGTGACGTTCGAGGACGACCGCACCCCGGCCCCCGAGGACGTCGGCGGGGACGTGACGGTCGCGTCGTTCAACGTGCTCAACTACTTCACGACCCTCGGCGCGGACACCGCGTCCTGCGTGGCGTACAGCGACCGCACGGGTGACCCGGTCACGGTCCGCGAGGGCTGCGCGCAGCGCGGCGCCTGGGACCCGGACGACCTGCAGCGCCAGCAGGACAAGATCGTCGCGGCCGTCAACGCCCTGGACGCGGACGTCGTGGGCCTGATGGAGATCGAGAACTCGGCGACGGTCGACGGCGACCCGGACGAGGCGCTGAACACCCTGGTCGCGGCGCTGAACGCCGCCGCGGGCGCCGGGACCTGGGAGGCCGTGCCGTCCTCGACGGAGCTGCCGGCGGCCGCGGAGCTCGACACGATCACCAACGCGCTGATCTACCGCCCGGCGGCCGTCGAGACCGTGGGCGACGCCCGCGCGCTCGGCACGCAGTCCGGTGACGGCCAGGCGTTCGGCAACGCCCGCGAGCCGATCGGCCAGGCGTTCGTGCCGGTCGGCGGCGGCGAGGGCTGTTCGTCGTCGTCAACCACTTCAAGTCCAAGGGCTCGGCCGGTCCGTGGCCGGGCGACGCCGACACGGGCGACGGCCAGGGCGCGTCGAACGAGTCCCGGGTCCGCCAGGCCGAGGCGCTGCGCGACTGGGTGCCGACCGTGCAGGGCGACGCGGAGTCGGTCGCGCTGGTCGGCGACTTCAACTCGTACACGCAGGAGGACCCGCTGCAGGTGCTGTACGCGGCCGGGTACACCGACGCGACGACGGCGCTGGACGCGGGGGAGTACTCCTACTCGTTCTCCGGCCTGTCGGGCTCGCTCGACCACGTGCTGCTGAACGAGGCGGCGCTGGGCCGGGCCACCGGCGCGGACGTGTGGAACATCAACGCCGGCGAGTCCGTGGCGCTGGAGTACAGCCGCTACAACACGCACGGCTCGCTGTTCTACGCCCCGGACGCGTACCGGTCCTCGGACCACGACCCGGTGCTGGTGGGCCTGTCCGCCGGCGACGCGGGCCCGGCCGGTCCGGTCGACCTGACGCTGCTCAACATCAACGACTTCCACGGCCGGATCGACGCCAACACGGTGGCGTTCGCGGGCACGGTCGAGCAGCAGCGCGCGCAGGCCGAGGCGGAGGGCGGCGCGGCCGTGTTCCTGTCGGCCGGCGACAACATCGGCGCCTCCCTGTTCGCCTCGGCGGTCGCCGACGACCAGCCGACGATCGACGTGCTGAACGCGCTGGACCTGGCCGCCTCGGCGGTCGGCAACCACGAGTTCGACCGCGGCTACGCCGACCTGGTCGACCGCGTCATCGCCGACGGCGGCAACGCGCAGTTCCCGTACCTGGGTGCGAACGTCTACGCCACGGGCACCCAGACCCCGGCGCTCGACGAGTACACCGTCCTCGACGTCGACGGGGTGCAGGTCGCCGTGGTCGGTGTCGTCACCCAGGAGACCCCGACGCTGGTGACCCCCGGCGGCATCGCCGACCTCGACTTCGGCGACCCGGTCGAGGCGGTCAACCGCGTCGCGGCGCAGCTGTCCGACGGCGACCCGGCGAACGGCGAGGCCGACGTGATCGTGGCCGAGTACCACGAGGGCGCCGGCGCCGGCACCCCGGACGGCGCGACGCTGGAGGAGGAGATCGCCGCCGGCGGCGCCTTCGCCGACATCGCGACGACCACCTCGGGCGACGTGGACGTGATCTTCACCGGCCACACCCACAAGCAGTACGCCTGGTACGGCCCGGCGACGCCGGACGCCACCGGCGAGTGGACCCGCCCGATCGTCCAGACCGGCTCCTACGGCGAGAACATCGGCAAGGTCACGCTCACGTACGACCCCGCGACCGACGCGGTGTCGGCGCTGGTCGGCGAGAACGTCAAGCGCCTCGCCCCGGCCGCGGGCCAGACCCCGGCCCAGCTGGACGCCGCCCTGGTGGCGCAGTACCCGCGCGTCGCCGAGGTCAAGTCGATCGTGGACGCGGCGGTCGCCGCGGCCGCGGTGGTCGGCAACCAGCCCAAGGGCTCGGTGACCGCGGACATCACCACCGCCTACGCGGGCGGCGGCTACACGGGCGCCGGCGGCACCTACGCCGGCGGGACCCGCGACGACCGCTCGAAGGAGTCCACGCTCGGCAACCTGGTGGCGGACTCGCTGCTGGAGACCCTGGCGTCCGACGAGCGCGGCGGCGCCGACATCGGCGTGGTCAACCCCGGTGGCCTGCGGGCGGGCTGCTGTACGCGCCCGACGGCACGATCACCTACGCCGAGGCCAACGCGGTCCTGCCGTTCGTGAACAACCTCTGGACCACGACGCTCACGGGCGACCAGGTCGTCACGCTGCTGGAGCAGCAGTGGCAGACCAACGCGGACGGCACCATCCCGTCGCGGCCGTACCTGCAGCTGGGCCTGTCGGACAACGTGTCCTACACGTACGACGAGGCGCAGCCGCTCGGCAGCCGGATCACCTCGGTCACCGTCGAAGGCGCGCCGATCGACCGGGCCGCGGAGTACCGGATTGGCACGTTCTCGTTCCTGGCGCAGGGCGGGGACAACTTCCGGGTCCTCGCCGAGGGCACCGGCACCGCCGACTCGGGTCTGATCGACCGGGACGCGTGGATCGCCTACCTCGAGGCCAACCCGGGCCTGACCCCGGAGTTCGACGAGCGGGCGGTCGGCGTGCCGGCCCTGCCCGAGGAGGTCGTGGCGGGCACCGAGCTGGCGTTCCCGGTGACCGGGCTGAACCTCACCAGCCTGGGCGCCCCGCAGAACACGGCGCTCGACGTGCAGCTCGACGGCGCGTCGATCGGCTCGGCGGCGGTCTCCGCCGGCGCCGCGCAGGTGGCCGTCACGGTCCCGGCCGGCACCACGGCCGGGGTGCACACCCTGACCCTGGTCGCCGCCCCCAGCGGCACCACGGTGACGCTGCCGGTGACGGTCGCGGCCGCCGAGGAGCCCGAGCCGGAGCTCACGCCGTCCACGGTGACCCTGTCCGCGAGCCGGTCCAGCCAGTCGTACGGCACCTGGCTGCCGACGCTGCTGGTCTCGCGGGTGCAGGTCGAGGGCACGTGGTTCCCGTCCGGGACGGTCGAGTTCCGCGAGGGCGACCGCGTGATCGGCCGCTCGCCGGTGGTGCTGGGCCTCGCGCTCGGCACGGTGCCGCGCACCGCCCCGGTGGGGCAGCACCAGTACACGGCGGTGTTCGTGCCGTCGAAGCCGGACGTGGTGGCGGGCAGCACCAGCGCGCCGCTGGGCTTCACCGTCCGGCGGTGACCCCCGGCTGACACGACGCAGGGCCCCGTCCCCGGAGCGATCCGGGGGCGGGGCCCTGCGTCCGTCGGTACGGCGTCAGCAGCCGTCGGGCCCGCAGGCCTCGCCCGCGCCCGCGATCGTCGGGATCGCCAGCGGCGGGTTCGCGTCGCGCCACGCCTGGGCGAGCAGCTGGGCGAACACCTCGACGGGCTGCGCGCCGGACACGCCGAGCCGGCGGCCCGCGACGAAGAACGGCACGCCCTGGACGCCCAGCGCGGCGGCCTCGGCCTCGTCCGCCCGGACGGCGCCCGCGCCCGCGTCGGTCGCCAGCGCGGCCCGCACGGCCGCGGTGTCCAGCCCGGCCTCGCCGGCGACCTCGACGAGCACGTCGACGTCGTCCACGACCCGGCCGTGCTCGAAGTGCGCGCTCATCAGGCGCTCGACCACCTCGGCGGCCGCGTCGGCGCCGCCGAGGTCGCCCGCGACGTGCACCAGCCGGTGCGCGTCGAAGGTGTTGGCGGGGACGACGGTGTCGAAGTCGTAGGCGAGCCCCACCTCGGCGGCGAGGGCCGTCACCTGGGCGAACATCTGCCGGACCTGCTCGACCGGCAGGCCCTTGCGCTCGGACAGCATCGCGAGCTCGGTCAGCCCCGGGTGCGCCGAGGAGTGCTCGGCGTCGGGCTGGAGCTCGAAGGAGCGCCAGGTCACCCGGACCTGGTCGCGGTGCTCGAAGGAGTCCAGCGCCGCGGCGAACCGGCGCTTGCCGATGTAGCACCAGGGGCAGGCGATGTCGGACCAGATCTCGACGTGCAGCTCGGTCATGCGGTCAGGAGCACCTTTCCGGTGGTCGCGCGGCCCTCGAGGGCGCGGTGCGCCTCGGCCGCGTCGGGGAGGGGGAACGTCGCGCCGACGCGGACGTCGAGCGTCCCGGCGGCCACGGCGGCGAACAGCTCGTCCGCGCGCCAGGTGAGCTCCTGGCGGGTGGCGGTGTGGTGGCCCAGGGTGGGCCGGGTGAGGAACACCGACCCGGCGGCGTTCAGCCGCTGGGGGTCGACGGGGGGCACGGGGCCGGAGGAGGCGCCGAACAGGGCGAGGCCGCCGCGGGGGCGCAGCGACGCGAGCGACGCGTCGAAGGTGCTGCGCCCGACGCCGTCGAAGACCGTGTGCACCCCGGCGCCGCCGGTGAGGTCGCGCACGAGGGCGGGCAGCTCGTCGGTGAGGTCGGCGAGCTCGGTGTACCGGATCACCTCGGCGGCGCCGGCGGCGCGGGACAGCGCCTCCTTCTGCGGGGTGCCGACGGTGGTGATGACCCGGGCGCCCCGGGCGGACGCGAGCTGGGTGAGCAGCAGCCCGACGCCGCCGGCCCCGGCGTGCACGAGCACGTCCTGGCCCTCGAGCACCGGGAACGTCGACGTCACGAGGTAGTGCGCGGTCAGGCCCTGCAGCGGCAGCGCGGCGGCGACCTCCTCGGTCACGCCGTCCGGCACGCGCAGCGCGACGAGCTCGGGCACCACCACCAGCTCCGCGTACGACGACGGCGCCGACGCCCACGCCACCAGGTCGCCCACGGCGAACTCCCGCACCTCGCGGCCGACGGCCTCGACCACGCCGGCGCCCTCGGAGCCCGGGACGTGCGGGAACGGCATCGGGTACGTGCCGTTGCGGTGGTAGACGTCGATGAAGTTCACACCGGCCGCGCTGGTCCGCACCAGCAGGTCGCGGGGGCCGGGCAGCGGGTCGTCGATCTCGTCGGGGACCAGGACGTCGGGTCCCCCGGGCGCGGTGGCGATGACGGCGTGCATGCGACCTGCAACGGCGCCGGGGCCGGGCGCATTCCGGCGGCGGCGCGCCCGGTCGCCTGCGGGATGAATCGATGTGCAGTTGAGTGTATGGTCATGCACATGTCCTTCTCCGTCGCGATCGCCGGCGCCTCCGGGTACGCCGGCGGCGAGACCCTCCGGCTCCTGCTCGGTCACCCCGAGGCCCGGATCGGCGCGCTCACCGCGCACGCCAACGCCGGCACCCGCCTCGGGGCGCACCAGCCCCACCTGCGGGCGCTCGCGGACCGCGTGCTCACCCCGACCTCCGTCGACGAGCTCACCGGCCACGACGTCGTCGTGCTCGCGCTGCCGCACGGCGCCTCGGGCGAGATCGCCGCGGCGCTCGCGGACCGCGGCGACGGCGCCGTGCTGGTCGACCTCGGTGCGGACCACCGCCTCACCGACCCCGACGCCTGGCGCCGGTTCTACGGCACCGAGCACGCCGGCACCTGGCCCTACGGCATGCCCGAGCTGCTGCACGCGGGGGAGACCACCCCGGCCGCCCAGCGCGCCGCGCTCGCCGCCGCCCGCCGGATCGCCGTCCCCGGCTGCAACGTCACCGCCGTCACCCTCGCCCTCCAGCCCGGCGTCGCCGCGGGGGTCGTCGACCCGACCGACGTCGTCGCCGTGCTCGCCAACGGGTACTCCGGCGCGGGCCGCTCCCTGAAGCCGCACCTGCTCGCCTCCGAGGCGCTCGGCTCCGCGCAGCCCTACGCCGTGGGCGGCACGCACCGGCACATCCCGGAGATCGCGCAGAACCTCGGCGTCGCCGGGGCCGCCGGCGTCCGGCTGTCGTTCACGCCGGTGCTGGTGCCCATGTCGCGGGGGATCCTCGCCACCGTGACCGCGCCGCTCGCGCCCGGGGCGGACGCCGCGTCGGTGCGCGCCGCCTGGCAGACCGCCTACGCGGGCGAGTCGTTCGTCGAGCTGCTGCCCGAGGGCGAGTGGCCGACCACCGGCGCCACCACCGGCGCGAACACCGCCCTCGTCCAGGTCGCGGTCGACGAGGCAGCGGGTCGCGTCGTGGCGATCTGCGCGATCGACAACCTCGTCAAGGGCACCGCGGGCGCCGCGGTGCAGTCGCTGAACCTCGCGCTCGGGCTGCCCGAGCGCACCGGCCTGTCCACCGAGGGAGTCGCCCCGTGACCGTCACCACCCCCGCCGGCTTCCGCGCCGCGGGCGTCACCGCCGGGCTCAAGGCTTCCGGGAAGCCCGACCTCGCGCTGGTCGTCAACGACGGCCCGCTGCACGTGGCCGCGGGCGTGTTCACGTCCAACCGCGTCGTCGCCGCGCCCGTCGTCTGGTCCCGCCAGGCGGTGTCCGACGGCGTCGCGACCGCGGTGGTGCTGAACTCCGGCGGCGCGAACGCCTGCACCGGGCCCGAGGGCTTCGCGGACACGCACCGCACCGCGGAGCACGTGGCCGAGGTGCTCGGCACCTCCGCGGGCGACGTGCTGGTCTGCTCGACCGGCCTGATCGGCGAGCGGCTGCCGATGGACCTGCTGCTCGGCGGCGTCGACGCCGCGGCGACCGCCCTGACCGCCGACGGCGGCGCGGACGCCGCGACCGCGATCATGACCACCGACACCGTGCCCAAGACGGCGGTGGCCGTCGGCGACGGCTGGTCGGTCGGCGGGATGGCCAAGGGCGCGGGCATGCTCGCGCCGGGCCTCGCCACGATGCTCGTGGTGCTGACCACCGACGCGGTCGTCACCGCGGAGCAGGCGGACGCGGCCCTGCGCGCCGCCACCGGGGCCACCTTCGACCGCGTCGACTCCGACGGCTGCATGTCGACCAACGACACCGTGCTGCTGCTCGCGTCCGGCGCCGGCGGCGTGACCCCCGACCCCGACGCGTTCGCGGCGGCGGTCCGGTCCGTGTCCGCCGACCTGGCCCGCGCCCTGGTCGCCGACGCCGAGGGCGCCTCGCACGACATCGCGGTCACCGTCACCGGCGCCAGCACCGAGGCGGCCGCCGTCGCCGTGGCCCGCGCGGTGACCCGGTCCAACCTGTTCAAGGCCGCCGTGTTCGGCAACGACCCCAACTGGGGCCGGGTGCTCGCCGCCGTCGGCACCGTGCCCGAGGACGTCGCGCCGTTCGACGCCGACCGCCTCGACGTCGCGATCAACGGCGTCCAGGTGTGCCGGGCGGGTGGCGTCGGCGACCCGCGCGACGGCGTCGACCTCGCCGCCGCCCGCGA
The DNA here is from genome assembly GCF_056868065.1 of Cellulomonas sp. KU4C. Taxonomy (NCBI): domain Bacteria; kingdom Bacillati; phylum Actinomycetota; class Actinomycetes; order Micrococcales; family Cellulomonadaceae; genus Cellulomonas; species Cellulomonas sp. KU4C. The sequence goes on from NZ_CP200322.1 coordinate 2,613,963, forward strand.
GGTGCGGGTCGACGTCGACCTGCACGCCGGCGACGCCACCGCGACGGTCTGGACCAACGACCTCACGCACGACTACGTCCACGAGAACAGCGCGTACTCCACATGAGCGACACCCCCGTCGACGACGACTTCGTCTTCAACACCCGCACCGACCTGCGCGCCGACCAGAAGGCCGAGGTGCTGATCGAGGCGCTGCCCTGGCTGCAGCGGTTCGCCGGCGCCCTCGTCGTCGTCAAGTACGGCGGCAACGCGATGGTCGACGACGAGCTCAAGCGCGCCTTCGCGCAGGACATGGTGTTCCTGCGCCAGGTCGGCCTGCGCCCGGTCGTCGTGCACGGCGGCGGCCCGCAGATCAACGCCATGCTCGACCGGCTCGGCATCGAGTCCGAGTTCCGCGGCGGCCTGCGCGTGACCACCCCCGAGGCGATGGACGTCGTCCGGATGGTGCTCACCGGCCAGGTGTCCCGCGAGCTCGTCGGCCTGCTCAACGCGCACGGCCCGTACGCGGTCGGCCTGTCCGGCGAGGACGGCGGCCTGCTGCGGGCCCGCCGGCGCACCGCGACCGTCGACGGCGAGCAGGTGGACGTCGGCCAGGTCGGCGACGTCGTCGAGGTCAACCCCGGCGCCGTGCACGACCTCCTGGACGCCGGCCGGATCCCGGTCGTCTCCACGGTCGCCCCGGACATCGACGACCCCACCCAGGTGCTCAACGTGAACGCCGACACCGCCGCCGCCGCGCTCGCCGTGGCGCTCGGCGCCCGCAAGCTCATCGTCCTGACCGACGTCGAGGGGCTGTACACGAGCTGGCCGGACCGCACCTCGCTGGCCCGCCGGATCCGCGCGGGCGCGCTGGCCGACCTGCTGCCGTCGCTCGACTCGGGCATGCGGCCGAAGATGGAGGCCTGCTGGCGCGCCGTCACCGGCGGCGTCGGCCGCGCCCACGTCATCGACGGCCGGCAGCCGCACTCGATCCTGGTCGAGGTGTTCACCTCGGACGGCGTCGGCACGATGGTCCTGCCCGACGACGAGCCCGTCCCGTCGCCGTTCACCGCGCCGATCCCGCAGGTCGCGAAGGTCGAGCCGCCCGCCCCGCAGATCCAGCTGAACCCGGAGGTGAGCTGCAGTGACCGACCAGCACCTGGTCCCCGAGGACGCGCACACCGACCTGGTGGGCGCCGACTCGGTGGCGCACTGGACCGAGCGCTACGGCCACGCCCTGATGGACACGTTCGGCGCGCCGCAGCGCGTGCTCGTCCGCGGCGAGGGCCCGTACGTGTGGGACGCCGACGGCACCCGGTACCTCGACCTGCTCGGCGGCATCGCGGTCAACGCCCTCGGCCACGCGCACCCGACGCTGACGGCGGCGATCTCCGCGCAGCTCGGCACCCTCGGCCACATCTCCAACTTCTTCGCCAGCCCGACGCAGATCGCGCTGGCCGAGCGCCTGCTGGCGGTGGCGGACGCCCCGGAGGGCTCGCGGGTGTTCCTCACGAACTCCGGCACCGAGGCCAACGAGGCCGCGTTCAAGATGGCCCGCCGGAACGCCGAGGGCCCCGGCGGCGTGCGCCGGACCCGCGTGCTCGCGCTCGAGGGCGCGTTCCACGGCCGGTCGATGGGCGCGCTCGCGCTGACGTCCAAGGCCGCCTACCGCGAGCCGTTCGAGCCGCTGCCCGGCGGCGTCGAGTTCCTGCCGTTCGGGGACACGGCGGCGCTCGAGGCCGCGTTCGACGGCGCGGCGGGCGACCAGGTCGCGGCGCTGTTCCTCGAGCCGATCCAGGGCGAGGCCGGCGTCAAGCCGCTGCCGCCCGGCTACCTGGTCCGGGCGCGCGAGCTCACGCAGGCGCACGGCGCGCTGCTGGTCCTCGACGAGGTCCAGACCGGCATGGGCCGCACCGGCACCTGGCTCGCGCACCAGCACCCGCACCTCGGCGGCGGCATCCGCCCCGACGTCGTCACGCTCGCCAAGGGCCTCGGCGGCGGGTTCCCGGTCGGCGCCGTCGTGGCGTACGGCGAGCGGGCGGCGACGCTGCTCGGCCGCGGCCAGCACGGCACGACGTTCGGCGGCAACCCGGTGGCCTCGGCCGCCGCGCTGGCCACCATCGGCGTGATCGAGCGCGACGGGCTGCTCGCGCACGTGACGGAGCTCGGCTCCTGGTGGCGCGCCGCGATCACCGCGCTCGGGCACCCCCTGGTCGCCGAGGTCCGCGGCGAGGGCCTGCTGATCGCCGTGCAGCTCGCGGCGCCCGTCGCGGCGGACGTCGCGGCGCGCGCCCTGGCGGCGGGGTTCGTGGTGAACCCGTGCACCGCGGACACCATCCGGCTCGCGCCGCCGTACGTGCTGACGCGCGAGCAGGCGGCGACGTTCACGGACTTCCTCGCGGGGCTCCCGCACGACCTGGGCCAGGAGGCGCAGCGGTGACCCGGCACTTCCTGCGGGACGACGACCTGACCGCGGCCGAGCAGGCCGAGGTCCTCGAGCTCGGCCTCGCGCTGCGCGCCGACCGGTTCGCCCGCCGGCCGCTCGACGGGCCGCGCGCGGTCGCGATCATCTTCGACAAGCCCACTCTGCGGACCCAGGTGTCGTTCACCACCGGCGTCGCCGAGCTGGGCGGCTACCCGCTGGCCGTGGACGGCAACCTCGCCCGGATCGGCGTGCGCGAGTCCGTCGCCGACACCGCCCGGGTGCTCGGCCCGCAGGTCGCGGCCGTCGTCTGGCGCACCCACGCGCAGGCCCGCATCGAGGAGATGGCCGCCCACGCCGGCGTGCCCGTCGTGAACGCGCTGACCGACGACTTCCACCCGTGCCAGATCCTCGCGGACCTCCTCACCCTCGCCCAGCACTGGGGGAGCGTGGCGGCGCTGCGCGGCCGGACCCTGGCCTACACCGGCGACGGCTCCAACAACATGGCGCAGTCGTACCTGCTCGGCGGCGCGACCGCCGGGCTGCACGTCCGGATCGCCACACCGGCCGCGTACCTGCCGGCGGCCGACGTCGTCGCGCGGGCCGCCGCCATCGCGGCGACCACCGGCGGCTCCGTCCAGGTGACCGACGACCTCGCCGCGGCCGTCACCGGCGCGGACGCGGTCGCCACGGACACCTGGGTCTCGATGGGCCAGGAGGACGAGGCCGCGGCGCGCGAGCAGCCGTTCGTGCCCTACCGGCTCGACGCCGCCGCCCTCGCCCTCGCCGCCCCGGACGCGCTCGTCCTGCACTGCCTGCCGGCCTACCGCGGCAAGGAGATCACCGCCGAGGTGCTCGACGGCCCGCAGTCGGTGGTCTGGGACGAGGCCGAGAACCGGCTGCACGCCCAGAAGGCGCTGCTCACCTGGCTCCTGGAGCGGTCGTGACCGGCCTGCCCGCCGACGAGGTCGGCACGACGACCGGCCGGATCCCCGCCACCAAGGCCGCCCGGCACGCCCTGATCCGGGACTCGCTGTCCCGGCAGCAGGTGCACTCGCAGTCCGAGCTCGCGGACCTGCTCGCCCACCAGGGCGTCACGGTCACCCAGGCGACGCTGTCCCGGGACCTCGTCGAGCTGAACGCGGTGAAGATCCGCACCCGCGGCGGCGCGCTCGCGTACGCCGTGCCGGGGGAGGGCGGCGACCGCAGCCCCGCCCCCGTCGCCGACGCCGAGGCCCTCGCCACCCGGCTCGCCCGGCTCTGCTCCGAGCTGCTGGTCACCGCCGAGGCGTCCGGCAGCCTGGTCGTGCTGCGCACCCCGCCCGGCGCGGCGCAGTTCCTCGCGTCCGCGATCGACCACTCCGTCCTCCCGAGCGTGCTCGGCACGATCGCCGGGGACGACACCGTCCTCGTCATCGCCCGCGAGGGCACCGACGGCCCCGAGGGGACCGCGCTCGCCGCCCGGTTCCTCGAGCTCGCGACGACCGGCTGAGCCCGGCCGCACCGCCACCCCCGACCTCCCCGCACCACCGGAACGAAAGAGAAGACACATGACTGAGCGCGTCGTCCTCGCCTACTCGGGCGGCCTGGACACCTCCGTGGGCATCGGCTGGATCGCCGAGGCCACCGGCGCCGAGGTGATCGCCGTCGCGGTCGACGTCGGCCAGGGCGGCGAGGACCTCGAGGTCATCCGCCGGCGCGCGCTCGACTGCGGCGCGGTCGAGGCCTACGTGGCCGACGCCCGCGACGAGTTCGCCGCCGAGTACTGCATGCCGGCGCTACGGGCCAACGGCCTGTACCTCGACAAGTACCCGCTGGTCTCCGCCCTGTCCCGCCCGGTCATCGTCAAGCACCTGGTGCGCGCCGCCCGGCAGTTCGGCGCGACGACCGTCGCCCACGGCTGCACCGGCAAGGGCAACGACCAGGTGCGGTTCGAGGTCGGCATCACCTCCCTCGCGCCCGACCTGAAGTGCCTCGCCCCGGTGCGCGACCTCGCGCTGACCCGCGACAAGGCCATCGAGTTCGCCGAGCGCAAGAAGCTGCCGATCGCGACCACCAAGCACAACCCGTTCTCGATCGACCAGAACGTGTGGGGCCGCGCCGTCGAGACCGGGTTCCTCGAGGACATCTGGAACGAGCCGACCAAGGACGTCTACACCTACACCGACGACCCGACGTTCCCCCCGGTCGCCGACGAGGTCGTCATCCGGTTCGAGCAGGGCGTCCCGGTCGCGCTCGACGGGGTGCCCGTCACCCCGCTGCAGGCCATCCAGGAGATGAACCGCCGCGCGGGCGCCCAGGGCGTCGGCCGGATCGACATCGTCGAGGACCGCCTCGTCGGCATCAAGTCCCGCGAGGTCTACGAGGCCCCCGGCGCGATGGCCCTGATCGCCGCGCACCAGGAGCTCGAGAACGTCACCGTCGAGCGCGAGCAGGCCCGGTTCAAGCGCCAGGTCGAGCAGCGCTGGACCGAGCTGGTCTACGACGGCCAGTGGTTCTCCCCGCTGAAGAAGTCGCTCGACACCTTCATCGACGACACCCAGCGCTACGTCTCCGGCGAGATCCGGATGGTGCTGCACGGCGGGCGCGCGACGGTCACGGGCCGCCGCTCCGAGACGTCCCTGTACGACTTCAACCTCGCCACCTACGACTCGGGCGACACGTTCGACCAGTCCGCGGCCCGCGGGTTCATCGAGATCTACGGCCTGTCGTCCAAGCTCGCCGCCGCGCGCGACGTGAAGTTCGGCAACGCCGAGGACCTCGGGCAGCAGGGCGGCATCGGTGGCACGGACGCGGAGGGCACCGGTGCCTGAGCAGGCCGGCGCGCTCTGGGGCGGCCGGTTCGCCGGCGGCCCCGCCGACGCGCTCGCGGCGCTGTCCAAGAGCACCCACTTCGACTGGCGGCTGGCGCCGCAGGACATCGCCGGGTCCCGCGCCCACGCGCGCGTCCTGCACGCCGCCGGGCTGCTGGACGACGCGGGTCTGGCGGGCATGCTCGACGCGCTGGAGCGGCTGCGCGCCGACGTCGCGTCGGGCGCGTTCGTGGCGGCCGACAGCGACGAGGACGTGCACGGCGCCCTGGAGCGGGGACTGATCGAGCGCGCGGGCGCCGACCTCGGCGGTCGGCTGCGCGCCGGCCGGTCGCGCAACGACCAGATCGCCACGCTCGTGCGGATGTACCTGCGGGACGAGGCGCGGGTCATCGTCGGGCTCACGCTCGACGTCGTCGACGCGCTCGTCGCGCAGGCCGCCGCCGCCGGCGACGCGGTCATGCCGGGCCGGACCCACCTGCAGCACGCCCAGCCGGTGCTGCTCGCGCACCACCTGCTGGCGCACGCGTGGCCGTTGCTGCGCGACGTCGACCGGTACGTGGACTGGGACCGCCGCGCGGCCGTCTCCCCGTACGGCTCCGGCGCGCTCGCCGGGTCCTCGCTCGGCCTCGACCCGGCGGCGGTCGCGGCCGACCTCGGGTTCGACGGCCCCGTGGAGAACTCGATCGACGGCACCGCGTCCCGCGACGTCGTGGCCGAGTTCGCCTGGGTGTCCGCGATGCTCGGCGTCGACCTGTCCCGGTTCGCCGAGGAGGTCATCCTCTGGTCCACCCACGAGTTCGGCTTCGTCCGCCTGGACGACGCCTACTCCACGGGGTCGAGCATCATGCCGCAGAAGAAGAACCCCGACGTCGCGGAGCTCGCGCGCGGCAAGGCCGGGCGGCTGGTCGGCGACCTCACCGGCCTGCTGACCACGCTCAAGGGCCTGCCGCTCGCCTACAACCGGGACCTCCAGGAGGACAAGGAGCCGGTGTTCGACCAGGTCGACACCCTCACCGTCCTGCTGCCCGCGTTCGCCGGCATGGTCGCGACGCTCACCTTCGACACCGACCGGATGGCCGCGCTCGCCCCCCAGGGGTTCTCGCTCGCCACCGACGTCGCGGAGTGGCTGGTCCGGCAGGGTGTGCCGTTCCGGGTCGCGCACGAGGTCGCGGGCGCGTGCGTCCGCGCCTGCGAGGAGCACCAGCCGCCCTTCGAGCTTCTGGGACCTCACCGACGACGAGCTCGCCGCGGTCTCCGAGCACCTGACCCCGGACGTGCGGTCCGTGCTGTCCGTCGAGGGCTCGGTCGCGTCGCGGTCCGCCCACGGCGGCACGGCGCCGGTGCGGGTCGCCGAGCAGCTGGAGCGGGCCCGCGCCCGGTCCGCCGAGCTTCCGGGCCGCGGCGTCCTGAGCGGGCCGACGGTGCCGCAGGGGCACGAGGACGCCGCCGGTGTCGTCGTGCCCCTGCTCCTGTCGACCCCGCCGCGGCTCGGGCCCGTCCGGGTCGTCGCGCTCGACGGCCCCGCGGGGTCCGGGAAGACGACGCTGGCCGTCGCCGTCGCGGAGGGGTGCGCGCGGCAGGGCCGGCGCGCCCACGTCGTGCACATGGACGACCTCTACGCCGGCTGGTCCGGGCTGGAGGGCGACATCTGGCCCCGGCTCGCCGCGCAGGTCCTCGAGCCGCTGCGCCGCGGCCGGCCCGGGCGGTACCAGCGCTACGACTGGGTCGCCGGCCGGTTCGCGGACTGGGTCGACGTGCCGGTGCCCGACGTGCTCGTCCTGGAGGGCTGCGGCTCGGGCCGGCGCGCCGGGGCGCGGGACGTCGGCGTCCTCGTCTGGGTCGAGGCCGACGACGCCACCCGCCTCGCCCGCGGCCTGGAGCGCGACGGCGCCGACGCCCGGCCCCAGTGGGAGCGCTGGATGACGGACGAGGCCGCGCACTACGCCCGCGAGGGCACGCGCGGACGCGCCGACGTCCGGGTCGACGCATGGGGCAGGATGGCCCGGTGACCGAGGCCGCGGGCGACAGCGAGACGGACGTGCGGACCCCCGCCGCCCTCGTCGCAGGCGCACCCCGGACCTGGGTGGCCTCCGACGCCGCCGCACCGGGGTTCGTGCCCGCTCGCGTCTGGTACGCCCGGCCCGCGCTGACCCTGGCGCCCGACCTGCTCGGCGCCTACCTCACCGCCCGGTCCGACGACGGCGACGTGACCCTGCGGATCACCGAGGTCGAGGCCTACGCGGGTGCGGACGACCCCGGATCGCACGCCTACCGCGGCCGCACCCCGCGGACCGCCGTGATGTTCGGCGAGCCCGGCCGTCTGTACGTCTACCGGCACCTCGGCCTGCACCACTGCGTGAACGTCGTCGCCGGGCCCGTCGGCACCGCAGCCGCGGTGCTGGTGCGCGCCGGGGAGGTCGTGGACGGCGTCGACCTGGCACGGGAGCGCCGAGCCCGCGCGGGCGTCGTCGACTCCGACCGGCAGATCGCCCGCGGGCCCGCCCGCCTGGCCGTCGCGCTCGGTCTCGACCTGAGCCACAACGGCGCCGACGTCACCGAGCCCGACGGACGGCTCGTCCTGCACCGCCCGCCCGACGCGGTCACCGCCGCGGTCGCCACCGGCCCCCGGGTCGGCGTCGCGGGGCCGGGCGGGGACGCCGCGCAGTTCCCCTGGCGCCTGTGGCTGACCGGGGAGCCCACCGTGTCCGCCTTCCGACCGGCGTATCGCCGGCCGGCGTCGGGAAGCAGCCCGCAGCGCGGGACGACGCCGGCATGACCCGACCCGCCGAGGGCGCGGCCGTCCGCCGCGCGACTGCAAGGAGCCAGCTGTGACCCACATCCTCGACGAGCTCGCCTGGCGCGGCCTCGTCTCCCAGACCACGGACCTCGACGCCCTGCGCGCGGCGCTCGACGAGGGGCCGATCACGTTCTACGCCGGGTTCGACCCGACGGCGCCGAGCCTGCACCACGGCCACCTCGTGCAGCTCGCGCTGATGCGGCACCTGCAGCTCGCGGGCCACCACCCGCTCGCCCTCGTCGGCGGCGCCACGGGCCTGATCGGCGACCCGCGCATGTCCGGCGAGCGCGTCCTCAACACGAAGGACACCGTCGCCGAGTGGGTGCAGCGGCTCCAGACGCAGATCAGCCGGTTCCTCGACTTCGACGGCGACAACCCGGCGCGCATGGTCAACAACCTCGACTGGACCGGCGAGCTCTCGGCCATCGACTTCCTGCGGGAGATCGGCAAGCACTACCGGCTCGGCACGATGCTCGCCAAGGACACCGTCGCCCGGCGCCTCGCCAGCGACGAGGGCATCTCCTTCACCGAGTTCAGCTACCAGATCCTGCAGGGGATGGACTACCTCGAGCTGCACCGCCGGCACGGCTGCGTCCTGCAGACCGGCGGCAACGACCAGTGGGGGAACCTGCTGTCCGGGGTCGAGCTGATCCGCAAGGCCGAGCGCGCCTCGGTGCACGCGCTGACCACCCCGCTCATCACCAAGGCCGACGGCACCAAGTTCGGCAAGTCCGAGGGCGGAGCCATCTGGCTCGACCCCGAGCTGATGAGCCCGTACGCGTTCTACCAGTTCTGGCTCAACGTCGACGACGCCGAGGTGATCGGCTACCTCAAGGTGTTCACGTTCCGCACCCGGGAGCAGATCGCCGAGCTCGATCAGGCCCTGGCCGAGCGGCCGGCGGCCCGTGAGGCGCAGCGCGCCCTGGCGTACGACGTGGCGTCCCTGGTGCACGGCGCCGACGCGATCGACAAGGTCATCGCGGCCAGCCGGGCCCTGTTCGGGGGCGGCGACCTCGCCGACCTCGACGCCGGGACGCTCGGCGCGGCGGTCGCCGAGCTGCCGACGGTCGACGTCCAGGTGGGCGACCCCCTGGTGGACGTGCTCGCCGGATCCGGCCTGGTCGCCTCGAAGGGAGCGGCCCGGCGGGCGATCGCCGAGGGCGGCGCGTCGGTGAACAACCGCAAGATCACCGACGAGGCCGCAGTGGTCGACGCCGCCGACCTGCTGCACGGCCGGTGGCTGGTGCTGCGCCGCGGCAAGCGGACCCTCGCGGTGGCGCGCGTCGCCGGCTGACCGACGGTCACCGCGGGAGAGCGGGCGGGGGAGGGCGGTTCGCGGGTGACGCGAGCCGCCCTCCGCCGTCCCGGGTCCACCGACCGCCAGGTGGTTGCGGTTGCGCGACCGAGCGGGGCGGGGGACGCTGGTGGGACGTGACGGGCGTCGCACCGGCGACCGGCACGCAGCAGCAGGGGACACCCGGGTCGGACCACGCGAAACCGCAGGTCAGACAGGGTGCGGGGAGCGTGCGGGGCCCGTGAGCCCGCCGGCTTGACGCTGGGCGAAACGTGCGCGTAATGTTCTCCAAGCCGCAGGGCAGGAAGTGACGGCCACCGAGGTTCACCTCGGTAGTCGCTCCCACCGGTGGCCACCCCCTCAGCTCGACCTCAGGCGCTTCTGGCGCCCGATCGGTCGTGCGAGGACCGGGTTCGATGTTCGGCACTGTCCGCAAACAACGCGGACAAAGCCGGTCGGAAAGCCTGGTAGGGTTTCGGAGGTCGGAACGGGAAAGAACAGCCCGGAAAGACGGTCTGACAACTCTGGTAGGGTTTGAGGCGAGCGAGTCGCGGGAAACGGCGGCAAAGCGAGCCAGGAACTCTGGTAGATTGGAAGAGAAGCCTCCGGTCGCGGAGCCCGCAAGGGTGAGTGAGGGATGCGCGTCTGTTCTTTGAGAACTCAACAGTGTGCCTAGTAGTTGATGCCAAGATGGTTCATCGGCTCGGGTGGTCGCCTCGTTCGGGGTGGTTGCGTGAGATCGGTGAGTCTTGGTTGACGTGGGATCGGCCCTGCTCCGTCTGGGTCGGACCACAAAGCCAAATTTAACTGATGCCTTGCTCGCCAGCGAGTGGGGTGTCGTTCGTGTGTCGGTGGACTGCTGCTTTCGGGTGGTGGTTGCCATGTAGACATCTACGGAGAGTTTGATTCTGGCTCAGGACGAACGCTGGCGGCGTGCTTAACACATGCAAGTCGAACGGTGAAGCCCAGCTTGCTGGGTGGATCAGTGGCGAACGGGTGAGTAACACGTGAGTAACCTGCCCCTGACTCTGGGATAAGCCTTGGAAACGAGGTCTAATACCGGATACGAGACGCTCGGGCATCCGAAGTGTCTGGAAAGATTTATCGGTCAGGGATGGACTCGCGGCCTATCAGCTTGTTGGTGGGGTAGTGGCCCACCAAGGCGACGACGGGTAGCCGGCCTGAGAGGGCGACCGGCCACACTGGGACTGAGACACGGCCCAGACTCCTACGGGAGGCAGCAGTGGGGAATATTGCACAATGGGCGCAAGCCTGATGCAGCGACGCCGCGTGAGGGATGAAGGCCTTCGGGTTGTAAACCTCTTTCAGCAGGGAAGAAGCGCAAGTGACGGTACCTGCAGAAGAAGCGCCGGCTAACTACGTGCCAGCAGCCGCGGTAATACGTAGGGCGCAAGCGTTGTCCGGAATTATTGGGCGTAAAGAGCTCGTAGGCGGTTTGTCGCGTCTGCTGTGAAAACTCGAGGCTCAACCTCGGGCTTGCAGTGGGTACGGGCAGACTAGAGTGCGGTAGGGGAGACTGGAATTCCTGGTGTAGCGGTGGAATGCGCAGATATCAGGAGGAACACCGATGGCGAAGGCAGGTCTCTGGGCCGCAACTGACGCTGAGGAGCGAAAGCATGGGGAGCGAACAGGATTAGATACCCTGGTAGTCCATGCCGTAAACGTTGGGCACTAGGTGTGGGGCTCATTCCACGAGTTCCGTGCCGCAGCAAACGCATTAAGTGCCCCGCCTGGGGAGTACGGCCGCAAGGCTAAAACTCAAAGAAATTGACGGGGGCCCGCACAAGCGGCGGAGCATGCGGATTAATTCGATGCAACGCGAAGAACCTTACCAAGGCTTGACATACACCGGAAACTTCCAGAGATGGTTGCCCCGCAAGGTCGGTGTACAGGTGGTGCATGGTTGTCGTCAGCTCGTGTCGTGAGATGTTGGGTTAAGTCCCGCAACGAGCGCAACCCTCGTCCTATGTTGCCAGCGGGTCATGCCGGGGACTCATAGGAGACTGCCGGGGTCAACTCGGAGGAAGGTGGGGATGACGTCAAATCATCATGCCCCTTATGTCTTGGGCTTCACGCATGCTACAATGGCCGGTACAAAGGGCTGCGATACCGCGAGGTGGAGCGAATCCCAAAAAGCCGGTCTCAGTTCGGATTGGGGTCTGCAACTCGACCCCATGAAGTCGGAGTCGCTAGTAATCGCAGATCAGCAACGCTGCGGTGAATACGTTCCCGGGCCTTGTACACACCGCCCGTCAAGTCACGAAAGTCGGTAACACCCGAAGCCGGTGGCCCAACCCTTGTGGGGGGAGCCGTCGAAGGTGGGACTGGCGATTGGGACTAAGTCGTAACAAGGTAGCCGTACCGGAAGGTGCGGCTGGATCACCTCCTTTCTAAGGAGCATCTGATGCTCACCGCTTAGCGTGGTGGGTGCAGAGGCCATGCCTGGACCGAACGCGTCCGGGGTGGTGCTCAAGGGTGGAACATCAACTACGGCGGCTCATGCAGCTGGTGCGCGTCAGTACCTCGTCTCCTTCGGGAGCGGGTGGAACCTCGTGTGCCGGCAGGGTGTGGGTCGCTGAGGCACGCTGTTGGGTCCTGAGGGAACAGCCCGCTTTGGGGGTGTTGCTTCATGACGGGTCCGGTCGGTCGGTCGAACCGCCGCTTGCTGGTGTCTTTCGGGGCGCTGGGGGTGGTAGGCGCTGACGTGAGGTCGGGGATCGTTCGTTGTTTGAGAACTGCACAGTGGACGCGAGCATCTTTTATTGTATGTCTTTGTGGTCAAGTTTTTAAGGGCACAGGGTGGATGCCTTGGCACTAGGAGCCGAAGAAGGACGTTGTAGCCTGCGATAAGCCTCGGGGAGTTGGCAAACGAACCGTGATCCGAGGATGTCCGAATGGGGAAACCCCGCACGAGTCATGTCGTGTGACCCGCACCTGAATATATAGGGTGTGTGGAGGGAACGCCGGGAAGTGAAACATCTCAGTACCGGCAGGAAGAGATATTCCGTGAGTAGTGGCGAGCGAAAGCGGATCAGGCCAAACCGTATGCGTGTCAAGCCGGCAGGCGTTGCGTGTACGGGGTTGTGGGACCTTTCAGATGATTCTGCCGAGTCGTCAGGGAGTCAGAAAGTCGCGTGATAGTCGAAGGGCATTGAAAGGCCCGGCACAGAGGGTGGTACCCCCGTAGACGAAATCATGTGGCCTCCCGAAGGGGATCCCAAGTAGCACGGGGCCCGAGAAATCCCGTGTGAATCTGGCAAGACCACTTGCTAAGCCTAAATACTACCTAGTGACCGATAGCGGACAAGTACCGTGAGGGAAAGGTGAAAAGTACCCCGGGAGGGGAGTGAAATAGTACCTGAAACCGTGTGCCTACAATCCGTCGGAGCCTCCCTAGCAGGGGTGACGGCGTGCCTTTTGAAGAATGAGCCTGCGAGTTAGTGGTACGTGGCGAGGTTAACCCGTGTGGGGAAGCCGTAGCGAAAGCGAGTCCGAATAGGGCGACACAGTCGCGTGCTCTAGACCCGAAGCGAAGTGATCTAGCCATGGGCAGGTTGAAGCGCGGGTAAGACCGCGTGGAGGACCGAACCCACCTGGGTTGAAAACCGGGGGGATGACCTGTGGTTAGGGGTGAAAGGCCAATCAAACTTCGTGATAGCTGGTTCTCCCCGAAATGCATTTAGGTGCAGCGTCACGTGTTTCTTGCCGGAGGTAGAGCTACTGGATAGCCGATGGGCCCCACCAGGTTACTGACGTTAGCCAAACTCCGAATGCCGGTAAGTGAGAGCGTGGCAGTGAGACTGCGGGGGATAAGCTCCGTAGTCGAGAGGGAAACAGCCCAGACCACCAGCTAAGGCCCCTAAGCGTATGCTAAGTGGGAAAGGATGTGGAGTTGCACAGACAACCAGGAGGTTGGCTTAGAAGCAGCCACCCTTGAAAGAGTGCGTAATAGCTCACTGGTCAAGTGATTCCGCGCCGACAATGTAGCGGGGCTCAAGTATACCGCCGAAGCTGTGGCATTCACACTTGCGCTAGGCCTTCGTGGTCCAGGCGTGTGGATGGGTAGGGGAGCGTCGTGTGGCGGGTGAAGCTGCGGGGTAACCCAGTGGTGGACGCTACACGAGTGAGAATGCAGGCATGAGTAGCGAAAGACGGGTGAGAAACCCGTCCGCCGAATGAACAAGGGTTCCAGGGCCAGGCTAATCCGCCCTGGGTAAGTCGGGACCTAAGGCGAGGCCGACAGGCGTAGTCGATGGACAACGGGTTGATATTCCCGTACCGGCGAAGAACCGCCCATACCGAGCCCGGTGATGCTCAGCGCCCGAGTCGTAGCACCGATTCCTTCGGGAGTCACCGCTACGAGGAGCGCGCGACCCGATCCGGTAGTAGGTAAGCGTATTAACAGGAGTGACGCAGGAAGGTAGCCCAGCGTGGCGATGGTTGTCCACGTCCAAGGCCGTAGGGCGAGTGGTAGGCAAATCCGCCACTCATCAAGCCTGAGAACCGATGGTGACAGCGTATGCTGGATGATTGGGTGATCCTATGCTGCCGAGAAAAGCTTCGACGCGAGGTTCTAGCCGCCCGTACCCCAAACCGACTCAGGTGTTCAGGTAGAGAATACTAAGGCGATCGAGAGAATCGTGGTTAAGGAACTCGGCAAAATGCCCCCGTAACTTCGGGAGAAGGGGGGCCTGAAGCGTGTACCGGTTCGCCCGGGAAGCGTGGAGGGCCGCAGAGACCAGGGGGAAGCGACTGTTTACTAAAAACACAGGTCCGTGCGAAGTCGCAAGACGATGTATACGGACTGACGCCTGCCCGGTGCTGGAAGGTTAAGAGGACGGGTCAGCCGCAAGGCGAAGCTGAGAATTTAAGCCCCAGTAAACGGCGGTGGTAACTATAACCATCCTAAGGTAGCGAAATTCCTTGTCGGGTAAGTTCCGACCTGCACGAATGGCGTAACGACTTCCCCGCTGTCTCAACCGCGAACTCGGCGAAATTGCACTACGAGTAAAGATGCTCGTTACGCGCAGCAGGACGGAAAGACCCCGGGACCTTTACTATAGCTTGGTATTGGTGTTCGGTGCGGCTTGTGTAGGATAGGTGGGAGACTGTGAAGCCGGCACGCCAGTGTCGGTGGAGTCAACGTTGAAATACCACTCTGGTCGCTCTGGATATCTAACCTCGGTCCGTAATCCGGATCAGGGACAGTGCCTGGTGGGTAGTTTAACTGGGGCGGTTGCCTCCTAAAATGTAACGGAGGCGCTCAAAGGTTCCCTCAGCCTGGTTGGCAATCAGGTGGCGAGTGCAAGTGCACAAGGGAGCTTGACTGTGAGACTGACAGGTCGAGCAGGGACGAAAGTCGGAACTAGTGATCCGGCGGTGGCTTGTGGAAGCGCCGTCGCTCAACGGATAAAAGGTACCCCGGGGATAACAGGCTGATCTTGCCCAAGAGTCCATATCGACGGCATGGTTTGGCACCTCGATGTCGGCTCGTCGCATCCTGGGGCTGGAGTAGGTCCCAAGGGTTGGGCTGTTCGCCCATTAAAGCGGTACGCGAGCTGGGTTTAGAACGTCGTGAGACAGTTCGGTCCCTATCCGCTGCGCGCGCAGGAAACTTGAGAAGGGCTGTCCCTAGTACGAGAGGACCGGGACGGACGAACCTCTGGTGTGCCAGTTGTTCCGCCAGGAGCACGGCTGGTTGGCTACGTTCGGAAGGGATAACCGCTGAAAGCATCTAAGC
This sequence comes from Cellulomonas sp. KU4C, assembly GCF_056868065.1. NCBI lineage: Bacteria > Bacillati > Actinomycetota > Actinomycetes > Micrococcales > Cellulomonadaceae > Cellulomonas > Cellulomonas sp. KU4C. Next base: position 2,629,029 of record NZ_CP200322.1, read on the forward strand.
GGGAAGCCTGCTTCAAGATGAGGTTTCCATGCCCCCTTGAGGGGTGAGAGGCTCCCGGCTAGACCACCGGGTAGATAGGCCGGATGTGGAAGAGGGGACTAACGACCCTCGCAGCTGACCGGTACTAATAAGCCGACAACTTCACCACAACATCATTGTTGCTACGCGTCCACTGTGCGGTTCCCGAACCGCGAGCACCGTCACCACACCCGTGTGGTGACTCCCGTTGCTCAGCTAGTTCGACCGAGTTACGGCGGTCATAGCGAAGGGGAAACGCCCGGTCCCATTCCGAACCCGGAAGCTAAGCCCTTCAGCGCCGATGGTACTGCACTCGCCAGGGTGTGGGAGAGTAGGACGCCGCCGGACACCATTTCGCGAAGAGCCACCCCGCAAGGGGTGGCTCTTCGTGTTTCCCGACCCATGCACCCGCGCCGTCCCCGCACCCGCCACGGCACCGGACACCGCGTGCCGCGACCGCCGAGATGACAGCGCTCACCTGCACGCCGACACCCGAGCACACCCGGGCACTGCCATCTCGCCACCCCGGGGCCCGGGCGCCGACGAGAGGTCACGACACGCCGGCCCGCGACTCCGCACACCCGCGCGTCGTGACCACTCGCCACCCGCCACACGCCCACGGGGGCCCGCACGTCCGAGATCGGCCGCACCCGGGGGCGCTCATGCACCCATGCGTCCGCGTCACCGCCACCCGGACAGCAGTCCGCGCCGAGATGACAGAGTGCGCCTGCGCGTCGGCACCCGAGCAGACGCGCAGAGTGGCATCTCGCTGCTCCCGGGCCCAGGCCCCGGGCCCCGACGAGAGGTCACGACACGCCGGCCCGCGACGCCGCGCACTCGCGTGTCGTGACCACTCGCCGGGCTTGTCTCTGGTCAAGCGGTCGCTGGCCGCGCGTGCGAGGGCACGAGGGCCTGAACCGCGGGTCTCGCGCGTGCTCGGGACGTGCGGGCTCCTCGTGGGGTGGCACCGGTCCAGGGCGGCGGGTGGCCCTCGCTAGGACCGCCTCGAGGTGTCTGCGTGGGCTGCGCGGTCCCGAGGTCCGGGCAGGACACCCGGTGACGTTCGTCGCAGCACGTGCGGCGGAGCAGGGCGGATCGAGGCGCCGGTGCGCCTGGGGCGGCTCGGGATGCAGGCGCAGGGGCTCGCGGATGAGACGATGGTCAGTGGTCAAATGACGAGGAGAAGCTGGATATGAGCAGCGACGAGCGCGGGACGCGTTCGGCGGACGACGGTGGCCGTCGAGGCACCGGGGGACGCGACGAGGACCGACGGTCCGGCGGTGTCGGACGGTACGGCGCACGCCCGGCGACGGGTGGTGCCCGACCGGTCCGCGGGCCCAAGGTGGCCGGGTCGCGCGGTCGACCGTCGAGCCGTGACGAGCAGGGTGACCGCAGCGCACGGGGCAGCGCCCCGGCAGCGCGCGCGCCCTACGGGGACCGGGGGGCCCAGCGCCCGGAGCGTAACGCCGAGCGCCCGGGCTTCGGCGGCGCTGGTGCACGACCGGCCGGCGACCGTGCGGGCGGCGGCTACCGGTCCGGCGCAGCTCGCGATGACCGCGGCTCCTCGCGTGGGGACAGCTCGGCTGCACGCGGCGGGTACCCGACCCGTGAGCGCGACGACCGCGGCTCCTCGCGTGGGGACAGCTCGGGCGCGCGCGGCGGGTACGCCGCCCGTGACCGCGACGACCGGCGCGGGCCGCGGGACGACTCGCGCGCGGGTGCGTTCCGTGGCGGGTCCGGCGCGCCGCGCGAGTCCTGGGGCGGGCGCTCGGAGTCCGGTCGTGACGACCGTGGTGGTTTCCGCTCTGGCGGGCGTCCTGACGCGCGTGGGGGCCGACCTGACGACCGCGGCGGGTTCCGTCCCGGGGGTCGTCCGGACGAGCGCGGTGGGTACCGAGCCGGTGGGCGCCCTGACGAGCGTGGGGCTCGTGACGACCGTGGCGGCTTCCGTCCGGGGGCCCGTTCGGATGAGCGCGGCGCGTTCCGTCCTGACGGGCGAGGTGCTCGCGACGACCGTGGCGGGTTCCGCACGGGTGGTCGTCCCGACGAGCGTGGGGGCTTCCGTGCCGGTGGGCGTCCCGACGACCGTGCGGGTCGTGACGACCGGGGTGGCTACCGTGCCGGCGGGCGACCTGACGATCGCGGGGGGCGGCCCGATCGCGCTCAGCGTGAGGACCGTCCGCAGCGTGACGGCTTCCGGGCTCCGCGTGACGGCGGACGCGACGAGCAGCGCGGCGGCTACCGCGGTGCCGACGGGGGTCGTCCCGAGCGGGGCGGTTCCCGTGGGGACCGCCGTGACGGCGACCGCGGCGGGTTCGGGCGTCCCGCCGGCGACGACCGGGCGCGCGGGCCGTGGCAGGACCGTGGACCGCGCCGCGACTCCGGTGACCGTCCGGCGTTCCGGCGCGACGAGCGGTCGGGGGGCTTCTCGGGTGAGCGTTCCGGCGGGTTCCGCGACGACCGCGGTGGGCAGCGGGTCGAGCGGGCGGGCGGGTTCCGCCGTGACGACCGGCCGCGTGACGACCGGCCGCGTGACGACCGCCAGCGCGATGGTCGGCCCCGCGAGGACCGGCCCCGCGAGGTGCGTCCCCGCGACGACCGGCAGCGCGACGCCCGCGGCGGGCAGGACGCCTCGCGTCGGCCCCTGCCGCGTGGTGCCCGGCGCGAGCTGGGCGACGAGCGTCGCGAGAGCCGACCGCCCCAGGAGTTCCGCGACCAGGGTCCGTACATCCCGGAAGACGTCGAGTTCAGCGAGCTCGACCGCGACGTCCGTGCTCGGCTCCGGACGCTGAGCAAGGACAACGCCGGCGTGGTCGGTCGGCACCTGGTGATGGCCGGGCGCCTGCTGGAGGACGAGCCCGAGCTCGCCTACGCGCACGCCCAGGCCGCGGTGCGGCGGGGTGGTCGCGTGGACGTGGTGCGGGAGGCTGCCGGGTTGGCGGCGTACCGCACGGGTCGGTTCGCGGAGGCGCTGCGCGAGCTGCGGACCGTCCGCCGGCTGAACGGCTCGTCGGAGCACCTGGCCGTCATGGCCGACTGCGAGCGCGGTCTCGGCCGGCCGGAGCGGGCGATCGCGCTCGCCGCGTCCGAGGAGGCCGAGGGCATCAGCGCGGAGACGCGCGTCGAGCTCGCGATCGTGGTCAGCGGGGCGCGCCTCGACATGGGCGACCCGGACGCGGCGGTCGCGGTGCTCGCCGGCGTCGCGGACGGTCCCGTGAAGACGGTGCTCGCCGCGCGCGTCGCGCAGGCCCGGTCCGACGCGTTGCGCGCCGCGGGGCGGGTCGACGAGGCCGACGCCGCGGTGGCCGCGGTCCCGCCGGCGCTGCTCGCGCAGGTCGTGGGGCCGGTGGACGACGAGGACGTGGTCGTGTTCGACCTGGCCGACGAGGACGACGCTGACGACCTGGACGAGGGCGACGCGTCGGACCTCGACACCCACGACCCGGTCGAGCCAGCCGACGCCGAGCCCGACGCCGAGCCCGATACCGACGACGCGCCCGCGGGCGCCCAGGACACGGAGGACGAGTGACGGACGCACGACTGCTCGGCAGCGACATCCCGCTGGCCGAGCGCTACGACCTCGCCCTCGTGGACCTGGACGGCGTGGCCTACCGCGGCCACGAGCCGATCGACGGTGCCGCGGCGGGTCTCGCCGGGGCGCGCGCGGCGGGGATGCGGCTGGTGTTCGTCACCAACAACGCGTCGCGGGAGCCGGAGTCGGTCGCGGACCAGCTGACGTCGCTGGACATCCCGACGCAGCCCGCCGACGTGCTCACGGCCGCGCAGGCGGCGGCGGCGCTCCTCGGCACGCGGCTGCAGCCGGGCGCGAAGGTGCTCGTCGTCGGCGGCGCGGGCCTGGTGACGGCGGTGCGGGCCGCGGGGTTCACGGTGGTGACCTCGGCGGACGAGCAGCCGGACGCGGTCGCGCAGGGCTTCTCCCCGGACCTCGGCTGGGCGCAGCTCGCGGAGGCCGCGTACGCGGTCGCGGGTGGCGCGTGGTTCGTGGCGAGCAACCTCGACCAGAGCCTGCCCACGGCCCGGGGGTTCGCTCCGGGCAACGGGGCGCTCGTCGGCACGGTCGTCGCGGCGACCGGGGTGGTGCCGGACAGCGCGGGCAAGCCCGCGTCGACGATGTACGAGATCGCCGTCGAGCGGGCGGGTGCCCGCGAGGCGCTCGTCGTCGGCGACCGGCTGGACACGGACCTCGCGGGGGCGCGCACGGGCGGGTTCGACGGGCTGCACGTCCTGACCGGCGTGAGCACGGCCCGCGACGACGTGCTCGCCGCGCCCGGTCTGCGGCCGCACTACATCGCCGCCGACCTCGGCGGCCTGCTGGTGCCGCACCCGGCCCCGGAGGCCGGCGCGCAGGGCTGGTGGACGTGCGGGTCCGCGGCGGCGCGGGTGTCCGCGGGCCGGCTGGAGCTCGCGGGCCCGGGGCCGACCTCGGTCGACCTGGTCCGTGCGGCGTGCGCGGCGGCGTGGGCGTCGGTGGACGCCGGCGAGGAGCTCGACCCGGCGTCGGTGCCGGACCTGGTCGTCACCGGCGAGGGCGACGCCGTCGGCGGCACGGGCCGGTAACCTGTCCGCCAGCACGGGGGCAGCAGGAGCATCGGGCGGGGTCACGGCGTGGTCGCACGCGTCGTGACCCACCCGCGTCCGAGCACGAGCGGACCGCCGGGTGGCGGTGGAGGGAGCAGGGTGTCGTGGAGCCGACGGGTGACCAGGCGGTCGACCAGACGCTGGTGCGTCTGACGGAGGTCACCGAGCTGGGGCTGCGCGAGCAGCTGGCCGTGTTCGACGCCGTGCACGCGGCCCTGCAGGACCGCCTCGCCGACGCGGAGGGCTGAGGCGCGTGCCGACGCGCGTCGACGCGGCTCTCGTGCGGGACGGCCTGGCGCGGTCCCGCAGGCACGCCGCCGAGCTGGTCGCGGCGGGCCGGGTGACCGTCGAGGGCCGCCCGGTGCGCCGTCCGGCGACACCCGTGGACGAGGGGGACCGGCTGCAGGTCGCACCCGACCCGTCGGACGACGACTGGGCGTCCCGCGCGGCGCACAAGCTCCTGGGTGCGCTCGAGGTGTTCGACGGGGTCCGGGTCGAGGGGCGTGACTGCCTGGACGCCGGCGCCAGCACAGGTGGGTTCACCGACGTGCTGCTGCGGCGGGGTGCCGCGCACGTGGTCGCCGTCGACGTGGGCCACGACCAGATGGTGCAGCGGCTGCGCGACGAACCCCGGGTCGAGGTCCGCGAGGGCGTGAACGTGCGGCACCTGGCGGCGGGCGACGTGGACCCGGCGCCGGGTCTGGTGGTCGCGGACCTGTCGTTCATCTCGCTCACGCTGGTGGTGCCGGCGCTGGCCGCCGTGGCCGCGCCGGACGCGGACCTGGTCCTCATGGTCAAGCCGCAGTTCGAGGTCGGCCGGGAGCGGCTGGGCTCGACCGGGGTGGTGCGGTCGGTGGAGCAGCGGCAGGAGGCGGTGCTCGGGGTCGCGACCGTCGCGCAGCAGCACGGGCTGGTGGTCGTCGGCGTGGCGCGCAGCCCGTTGCCGGGTCCGACCGGCAACGTGGAGTACTTCCTGTGGCTGCGCCGCGGGACACCCGCCGCCGGCGACGACCTCGTCGCCCGGGTACGGGCAGCGGTCACCGACGTGGAGGGTGCAGGCAGATGAGCAGCAGGCGGGTCCTGGTCGTCACGCACAGCGGACGGGCCGAGGCGGTGACGGCGGCCGAGGAGGCCGTGGCGGCGCTGACCGCGGCGGGCTTCACGCCGGTGCTCGCGGGCGAGGACGTCCCCGGCATGGCGTTCCACGACATCGAGCTCGCGATGATCCTGGGTGGCGACGGGACGATCCTGCGCGCCGCCGAGCTGGCGCGCGGCGCGGGGGTTCCGCTGCTGGGGATCAACCTCGGGCACGTGGGGTTCCTCGCGGAGAGCGAGCGCGACGACATCCACGAGGCGGTGCGCCGGATCGCGGCGGGCGACTACACGGTCGAGGAGCGCACGACCCTCCAGGTCCAGGTCCAGGTGCCCGGGCGGCGCGACCCGCTGACGGGCTGGGCGCTGAACGAGGCGGCGCTGGAGAAGGCCGAGCCGGCGAAGATGGTCGAGGTGGTCATCGAGGTCGACGACCGGCCGCTGTCGAGCTTCGGCTGCGACGGGGTCGTGCTGGCGACGTCCACGGGCTCGACCGCCCACGCGTTCTCGGCGGGCGGGCCGGTGGTGTGGCCGGAGGTCGACAGCCTGATCGTGGTGCCGCTGTCCGCGCACGCGCTGTTCGCCCGGCCGCTGGTGGTGGGTCCGCGCAGCGTGGTGGCCGTCGAGGTGCTGACCCGGTCCCCGTCCGCGGCGATCCTGGTCTGCGACGGCCGGCGGCGGATCGAGGTGCCCGCGGGCTCGCGGGTCGAGGTGCGCCGGTCGCCGGTGCCCGTCAGGCTGGCACGGCTGACCCCGGCGCCGTTCACGGACCGGCTGGTGAACAAGTTCCGGCTGCCCGTGGTGGGCTGGCGGGGCAAGGCGCAGGACAACCGGCTCGGGCGCGAGCCGGTCGACGAGGCGGACGGGAGCTGACGGGCGTGTTCGAGGAGATCACGATCAGCGACCTGGGCGTCATCACCAGCGCGCAGATCCGGCTGCACCCGGGGCTGACGGTGCTGACGGGGGAGACCGGCGCAGGCAAGACGATGGTGCTGACGGGGCTGAACCTGCTGCTCGGCGGCAAGGCGGACCCGGCGACGGTGCGCACCGGCGCGGGCTCGGCGGTCGTCGAGGGCCGCGTGGTGGTGCCGGAGGGCTCGCCGGTGCGGGCGCGGGCGGAGGAGGCGGGCGCGTCGGTCGACGACGACGGCGGGCTCGTGCTGCTGCGGACGGTCGCGGCCGCGACGGACGGGTCACCGGGGCGTTCACGCGCGCACCTGGGCGGGCGGTCGGTGCCGCAGGCGGTGCTCGGGGACCTCGCCGAGCAGCTCATCACCGTGCACGGCCAGCAGGACCAGGCGCGGCTCCGGTCGCCCGCGCACCAGCGCGAGGCCCTGGACGAGTTCGCCGGTGCGGCGCACGCCGGGCTGCTCGCGGAGTACCGCGACGCCTGGGGCGAGCGCGCCCGGCTGCAGGCGACCATCGACGACCTGACGGCGCGCCGGCAGGACCTGGCCCGTGAGGCCGAGCTGCTGCGCCTCGGGCTGGCCGAGGTCGAGCGGGTAGACCCGCAGCCGGGGGAGGACGTCGAGCTCGGCCGGGAGATCGAGCGGCTGGAGCACGCGGAGGACCTGCGGTCGGCGGCGTCGGGGGCGCACACCGCGCTGGTCGGCGACGAGGACGCGGTCGACGACACGGCGAGCGCGGCGGGCGCGGTGGAGCACGCCCGACGGCTGCTGGACCAGGGCGGCGCGCACGACCCGCGGCTCGCCGAGCTGCGGGACCGGGTCGCGGAGGCGGGGTTCCTGCTCGCGGACGCGGCGCTGGAGCTGTCGTCGTACCTCCAGGACCTGCAGGCCGACCCGCTGCGGCTCGACGCCGCCCAGACGCGCCGCGCGGAGCTGGTCTCGCTGACCCGCTCGTACGGCGAGGACGTCGAGGCGGTGCTCCGCTGGGCCGACGCGAGCGGCCGCCGGCTGCTGGACATCGGCGACGGGGACGGCAAGGTCGGGGCCCTGACCGCGGAGCGGGAGGCCCTCGACGCGCGCCTGGCCGACCTGGCGGCGCGGATCGGCGCGACCCGCCGGGAGGCCGGGGCGCGCCTGGCGGAGACGGTGTCGGCGGAGCTCGCCGGGCTGGCGATGGCGGGCGCGCGGCTCGAGGTCCGCGTCGAGCCTGCGGCCGAGCTGGGCCCGCACGGTGGAGATCTCGTGGAGATGCTCCTGCGCCCGCACGCCGAGGCGCCGGCCCGCCCGCTGGGCAAGGGCGCGTCGGGCGGCGAGCTGTCGCGGGTGATGCTGGCGCTCGAGGTGGCCCTCGCGACGTCCCCGGACCAGGGCGAGCACCGGCCCGGGACGTTCGTGTTCGACGAGGTCGACGCGGGCGTGGGCGGGCGCGCCGCGACGGAGGTCGGGCGCCGTCTGGCCGCGCTGGCACGGGGTTCGCAGGTCCTGGTGGTCACGCACCTCGCGCAGGTCGCGGCGTTCGGGGACCGGCACCTGGTCGTGACGAAGTCCCGGGACGCCGACACCATCACCGCGTCGGGCGTCCGGGAGGTCACGGGGGAGGACCGGGTGCGCGAGCTCGCCCGGATGCTGTCGGGTCAGGAGGAATCCGGTGCGGCGCGCGCGCACGCCGCGGAGCTTCTGGAGCTGGGAAGCGTGGCACGATGAACACCGATGAAACTCCTGCCCTCGCGTAGACGCTCCGCCGCGCCCCACGGGGGCGAGCTCGTCGGCCCCGCCCGGGTCGACCCCCGGACCAAGACGCTGACCAAGCGGCTGCGGCCCGGTGAGATCGCCGTGATCGACCACGTCGACATCGACCGGGTCTCGGCCGAGGCGCTCGTCGCCCGCCGACCCGCCGCGGTGCTCAACGCCGCCCGCTCGACGTCGGGCCGCTACCCGAACCTCGGCCCGGACATCCTCGTGACCGCGGGCATCCCGCTGATCGACGACCTCGGGCCCGACGTGATGACGATCCGCGAGGGCCGGACCCTGCGCATCGAGGGCGGCGCCGTGCACGACGGCGACCGGCTCGTCGCCGAGGGCGTCGTCCAGACCGTCGAGACCGTGGCGACCGACCAGGCCGCCGCGCGCGAGGGCCTGTCGGTCCAGCTGGAGTCGTTCGCGGCCAACACGATGGACTACCTGCGCCGGGAGCGCGACCTGCTGCTCGACGGCGTGGGCGTCCCGGACATCACGACGCAGATCGACGGCCGCCAGGTCCTCATCGTGGTGCGCGGGTACCACTACAAGGAGGACCTGGTCACGCTGCGGTCGTACATCCGCGAGTACCGGCCGGTGCTCGTCGGGGTGGACGGCGGCGCGGACGCGATCCTCGAGGCCGGCTGGACGCCGGACATGATCGTCGGCGACATGGACTCCGTGTCCGACCGCGCGCTGCGCTGCGGCGCCGAGATCGTCGTGCACGCCTACCGCGACGGGCGCGCGCCCGGCCTGGCCCGCGTGGACCAGCTCGGGGTGCCGCACATCGTGTTCCCCGCGACGGGCACCAGCGAGGACGTCGCGATGCTGCTCGCGGACGACAAGGGCGCCGAGCTCATCGTCGCCCTCGGCACGCACGCCACCCTCGTCGAGTTCCTGGACAAGGGCCGCGCGGGCATGGCCAGCACGTTCCTCACCCGGCTGCGCGTCGGCAGCAAGCTCGTGGACGCCAAGGGCGTGTCGCGGCTCTACCGGAACCGGATCTCCAACCTCCAGCTGACGCTGCTGGTCCTCGCGGGTCTGCTCGCCCTGGGGGTCGCGCTCGCGTCGACCACCGCCGGGCAGACGCTGATCGGGCTGACCGGCGCGCGCTGGGACGACTTCGCCTCCTGGCTGGGGTCGCTGTTCGGCGGGACGCCGTGACGTCCGCGGCCGTGCCGCCCCGACCCGCCCCTGACCGTGCCGCCCTCGCGTCGGCACCCGATCGAGAGTCCGCACAGTGATCGACTTCCGTTACCACCTCGTCTCCCTCATCTCGGTGTTCCTGGCGCTGGCCGTCGGCATCGCGCTCGGCGCCGGCCCGCTGAAGGAGACGATCGGCGACACGCTCACCGGTCAGGTCGACCAGCTGCGGGCCGAGAAGGACGCGCTGCGCACCGACCTGGACACCCAGGCCTCCGAGCTCGCGGCGAGCAACGCGTACATCGCCGCGGCCGGGGCCGAGCTCGTGGACGGCACCCTGTCCGACCGCCGCGTGGCCGTCGTGTCGCTGGGCGCCGTGGACGGCGACGCGCTGACCGCGGTCGAGAGCCAGCTCACCGACGCCGGTGCCACGGTCAGCGCGCACGTCACGCTGGACGAGGCGTGGACGTCGACGGACCTGCGGACGTTCCGTCAGGCGCTGTCCGGCAGCATCCTGTCCTACCTGGACCCGCAGCCCGCGGACGACGCCTCCGTCGACACCTCGCTCGCCGAGGCGCTGGTGCAGGGCCTGACGGGCGCCGACCCCGCGCAGCCCGACCGGCTCAGCAGCGCGGCCGGCACGCTGCTGGAGCTGCTGACCTCGGGCGACAGCCCGCTCGTGACGTTCGGCGAGGAGATCACCGCGCCCGCCGACGCCGTCGTGCTCGTGGCGCCGACCGTCGCGCCGGACGCCGTGGCCACCGACGCCACCGCGGACGCCGACGAGCTGCAGGCCGTCCTGGACGCGCAGATCGCCCTGGCCCGCGTCGCGCAGAGCCGGTCCGAGGGCGCGGTGGTCGTCGACGGCCCCGCGACCGAGGGCACGCTCGTCGCCGCGATCCGCGCCGACGAGGACGCGGCGGCCGCGGTCACCACCGTCAGCGGCGCCGACGCGATCGCCGGCCAGGTGTCGGTCCCCCTCGCGCTGAACGCGCGGATCGGCGGCACCAACGGCCACTACGGCTACGGCGAGGACCTCACCACGCTGCCGACCACCACGACGTTGCCGCCCGTGGACCGCACGCCCGCCTCGACCGGCGACGTGGTGGACCCGAGCACCGACGGCACCGTGGACGGCGCCGCCGGTGACGGGGGCGAGGCCGGGGCCGAGGGATGAGCGTCGGACGTCGCGTCGCCGCCGCGGTCACCGCGCGGCTGACCACCACGGTCGTGCGCGGTCTGCTCGACGACGAGCCCCCGGGTGGCGCGCGCCTCTGGGAGCGCACGAACCACCGGGGCGAGCCGGTCAGCATGCTCGGCGGCCCGGCCGTGGCCGCGGGCGTGCTCGCCGGCGGCCTCGTGGGGTCGCCCTCGGGCCGGGACGCCGCCGCGCTGGCGGTGGCGACCACGTCGGCCACCGCGTTCGGGCTGGTCGACGACCTGACCGAGGACCGCGAGGGCACCGTGCGCAAGGGCCTGCGCGGCCACCTCGGTGCGCTGGCCCGCGGCGAGGTCACGACCGGCGGGCTGAAGGTGCTGGGCATCGGCGCGGGCGCGCTCGTCGCCGCCGCGCTGAGCCGGCCGCACGACCGGTTGCCGGCCGGTCGGGGCGGCGCCGCCCTCGTGCGGCTCGCCGACGTCGCGGCGGACGGTGCGCTGGTCGCCGCGTCCGCGAACCTGGTGAACCTGCTCGACCTGCGGCCCGGGCGCGCGCTGAAGGCCGCGGCCCTCGCCGCCGCCCCCGCGGGCGTGCTCGGCGGCCGCGGCGGCGGGACCGCGGCCGCGGTGCTCGGCGCCGTCGTGGCGGAGCTGCCCGACGACCTGGCGGAGCGCGACATGCTCGGCGACTCCGGGGCGAACGCCGTCGGCGCGGTGCTCGGCACCGTCGCCGTGCAGGCGTGCCCGCGGCCGGTGCGGCTCGCGCTGCTGGCCGGCGTCGTGGCGCTGACCGTGGCGTCGGAGAAGGTCAGCTTCACCGCGGTCATCGCGCGTACCCCGGTGCTGCGGGAGATCGACGCGTGGGGCCGCCGCCCGGCGCACGTCCCGCCCGGGCCCGCGGCGGACCGCGACCCGGACCCCGACGCCGACCCAGGGCCGGGCGCGGCCGAGGTGCCCGCGCGGTGAGCCGCCGGGGCGTCCTGTCCGGTCTGGCGGGCGCCGCCGCCCTCATCGCCGTGGTGACGGTCGTCAGCCGGCTGCTCGGCTTCGGCCGCACGCTGGTCTTCACCAACGCGGTCGGCGTCACCACCGTCGGCGACGCGTACAACTGGGCGAACACCCTGCCGAACGTGCTGTTCGAGGTGGCCGCGGGCGGCGCGCTGGCGGGGGCGCTGATCCCGGTGATCGCCGGGCCGATCGCGCGGGGGATGCGCGAGGACGTGTCCCGGATCGCGTCGGCGATGCTCGGCTGGACGCTCGCCGGGCTGACGCTGATCGCGGTCGTGCTGGCCGCCGCCGCCGAGCCGCTCGCCGTGCTCGCCCGGGCGGACTCCGCGGCCGAGCGGGACCTGATCGTGTTCTTCGTCCGCGTGTTCGCGGTCCAGCTGCCGCTGTACGGCCTGGCCGTGGTGCTGTCGGGCGTGCTCCAGGCGCAGCGCCGGTTCTTCTGGCCCGCGTTCGCCCCGGTGCTGTCCAGCCTCGTCGTGATCGCCACCTACGCCGGGTACGGCCGCCTGCTGGGCGACGCACCGGACGCGGGGGCAGGGGCGCTGCTGCCCCCCGGGGCCGCCGCCCTGCTGGCCTGGGGCACGACCGCCGGGGTCGCGGCGATGGGCCTCCCGCTGCTGGTCCCGGTGCACCGGTCCGGCGTCCGGCTGCGGCCCGCGTGGCGGTTCCCGCCCGGCGTGGCGGCGCGGGCCCGCGGCCTCGCGCTCGCCGGCATCGGCGCGCTGGTCGCGCAGCAGCTCGCGGTGCTCGTGACGATCACCCTGGCGCGCACCTACGGCGGCAAGGGCACGCTGACCGCGTGGCAGACCCTGGTCCAGCCCACGTACCTGCTGCCGTACGCGGTGCTCGCCGTGCCGCTCGCGACCAGCACGTTCCCGCGGCTCGCGGCGGCGGCGCAGCGCGACGGCCGCGCCGGGTACGCACCGCTCGCCGCGGTCACCACCCGCGCGGTCCTGGTCGCGGGGGCGGTCGGCGCGGCGATGCTCGCGGCCGTCGCGCCCGCCGCGACCACGGTGTTCCGCCTGATCGGTCGCGGCGACACCGAGGTCATCGACGCCGTCGCGCCGGCGCTGACGCTGGTCGCCCCCGGGCTGCTGGGCTTCGGGCTGGTGTTCCACGTCTCGCGCGCGCTCTACGCCCTCGAGCGCGGCCGCCTCGCCGTGCTCGCGGCGAGCGCCGGCTGGGTGACGGTCGTGGCGGCGTCCTGGACGGCGTGCGCGGTGCTCGTGCCGGGGGCCGACGACGGCGGGGCGACGCTGCGCGCGCTCGCGATCGGCAACACGGTCGGCATGCTCGTCGCGGGGGTCGCGCTGGTGCTGGTGCTGCGGTCCGCCGCCGGGCGGGAGTCCGTCGCCGGGCTGCCGCGCACGCTCGCGGTGGTGCTCGTGGCCGGCGGGCTCGCCGCCGTCGCCGGCCGGTGGACCGTCGACGCCGTGCAGGCGCTGACCGACGGCATCGCCGGTGCCGTCGCGGCGGCCGCGGGCGGTGCCGCACTGGTGGTGGCGGTCGTGGTGGCGCTCGTCGCGCTGCTCGACCGCTCTACGGTGACCGGGCTGCTGCGGCGCGGGGGACCGGCCCCGGGCACGCCGGCGGTCGGGACCCCGGCCGCGGGGATCCCGGCCCCCGACGCCGCGGTACCAGGCACGGACCCGGGCCCCGCCGCACCGCCCGCCACCCCGCTCGCCGCCCCCGACCGACCCCGCCAGGAGGACGACCGATGACCGGACGACGCGTGCTGCAGGTGCTCGGCTCCAGCGCGGGCGGCGTCGCCCGGCACGTGGAGCAGGTCGCCGCTGCCCTGGCCGCCGCGGGGGACCGGGTCGTCGTCGCCGGCCCGTCCGGGCTCGCGGACGTCGTCGCGCCGGGCCGTGGCGTGCCGGACGGGGTGCGGTTCGCGCCGGTGGAGATCGCCGACCGGCCGCACGCGTCCGACCTGCGGGCGGTCGCCCGGATCGCCGCGCTCGCGCGGGACGCCGACGCCGTGCACGCCCACGGACTGCGGGCGGGGGCGTTGACGGTGCTCGCGGTGCGGTCCCGGCCCGGTCGTCGGGCGCGGGTCGTCGTGACGCTGCACAACCTGCCCGTCGGGGGGCGCGCGATCCGCGCGGTCTCGGCGGTGCTCGGCCGGGTGGTCGCGCGCGGCGCCGACGTGGTGCTCGGCGTGTCCGGGGACCTGGTCGCCCTCGCGGCGGCGCAGGGCGCCCGGGTGGCCGAGCGCGCGCTGGTGCCCGCGCCGGGTCGCCCGGCGTCGGCGGCCGACCCCGCCGCGACGCGGGCCGCCCTCGGGCTCGCGGCCGACGCGGACCTGGTGGTGACCGTCGCCCGGCTGGCGCCGCAGAAGGGCCTGGACACGCTCGTGGCCGCCGCGGCGCGTGCGGCCCGGGACCGGCCCGCGCTGGTCTGGCTGGTCGCGGGGGACGGGCCGCTGCACGACGAGCTCGCGGCGCGTGTCGCCGAGGCGGGGGCGCCGGTGCGGCTGCTGGGTCGCCGCGCCGACGTGGCGGACCTGATGGCCGCGGCCGACGTCGTGGCCTCCGCCGCGGTGTGGGAGGGGCAGCCGCTGGCCGTGCAGGAGGCGCTGGCGCTCGGTGCGGCCGTCGTGGCGACCGACGCCGGTGGGACCCGCGAGGTGACCGCGGAGGCGGCGGTGCTGGTGCCGGTCGGGGACGCGGACGCCCTGGGGACCGCGGTCGCGGGGGTGCTGGCCGACGACGCCCGGCGCGCGGACCTGCGGGCGGCCGCGCGGGTGCGGGCGGCGGAGCTGCCGACGCTGCCCGACGTCCTGGACCAGCTCCGGGTGGTCTACACCGCCTGACCGGAGCGCGGGCGCAGGCGTGTCCGCGCGGAGGTGACGCACACCGGCTCCGCGTCCGGTACAGTGGAAGCCCGTGGCAGAGCGCGCAAATCGACTCTCCGGGCGGTCGGATTCCACGACCCGGCACATCTTCGTCACGGGAGGCGTCGCCTCCTCACTGGGCAAGGGCCTGACCGCCTCCAGCCTGGGACGACTCCTGCGGTCCCGCGGTCTGCGGGTGACCATGCAGAAGCTCGACCCCTACCTCAATGTCGACCCCGGCACGATGAACCCGTTCCAGCACGGTGAGGTCTTCGTCACCGAGGACGGCGCCGAGACCGACCTGGACGTGGGGCACTACGAGCGGTTCCTCGACGTCGACCTGGTCGGCTCCGCGAACGTGACGACCGGTCAGGTCTACTCGCACGTCATCGCGAAGGAGCGGCGCGGCGAGTACCTCGGCGACACGGTGCAGGTGATCCCGCACATCACCGACGAGATCAAGTCCCGCATGCGGTCGCAGGCGGCCGACGACGTCGACATCATCATCACCGAGATCGGCGGCACGGTCGGCGACATCGAGTCGCAGCCGTTCCTCGAGGCGGCCCGCCAGGTCCGTCACGAGCTGGGCCGCGACAACGTGTTCTTCCTGCACGTGTCGCTGGTGCCGTACATCGGCCCGTCCGGTGAGCTCAAGACCAAGCCGACCCAGCACTCCGTCGCCGCGCTGCGCAGCATCGGCATCCAGCCCGACGCCATCGTGCTGCGCTCGGACCGCGAGATCCCGGCGTCCATCAAGTCGAAGATCGCGCTGATGTGCGACGTCGACACCCAGGGCGTCATCTCCTGCATCGACGCGCCGTCGATCTACGACATCCCCCGCGTCATCCACGCCGAGGGCCTGGACGCGTACGTCGTGCAGCGCCTCGGCCTGCAGTTCCGCGACGTGGACTGGAGCGGCTGGGACGACCTGCTGCAGCGCGTGCACCAGCCCGCGCACCACGTCGAGGTCGCCCTGGTCGGCAAGTACATCGACCTGCCCGACGCCTACCTGTCGGTGACCGAGGCGCTGCGCGCCGGCGGGTTCCACAACGACGCGAAGGTGAAGATCCGCTGGGTGCCGTCCGACGAGTGCCAGACCCCCGAGGGCGCGAAGCGCGCGCTCGGCGGGGTCGACGCCGTGCTCGTGCCCGGTGGCTTCGGCGTGCGCGGCATCGAGGGCAAGCTCGGCGCCCTGCGCTGGGCGCGCGAGTCGAAGGTGCCGACGCTCGGCATCTGCCTCGGCCTGCAGACCATGGTCATCGAGTACGCCCGCAACGTGCTCGGCCTGGACGGGGCGTCCTCCTCGGAGTTCGACACCGACCCGGCGCACCCCGTCGTCGCGACGATGGCCGAGCAGCTGGCGATCGTCGGCGGCGAGGGCGACCTCGGCGGCACGATGCGGCTCGGCTCGTACGAGGCGGTGCTGACCGAGGGCTCGGTCGCCGCCGAGGCGTACGGGTCGACCCGGGTCACCGAGCGGCACCGGCACCGGTACGAGGTGAACAACGCCTACCGCGAGCAGCTCGAGGCCGCCGGCCTGGTGATCTCGGGCGTCTCGCCCGACTCGTCGCTGGTGGAGTTCGTCGAGCTGCCGCGCGACGTGCACCCGTACTACGTCTCCACGCAGGCGCACCCGGAGTTCAAGTCCCGTCCGACCCGCGCCCACCCGCTGTTCGCCGGCCTGATCGCCGCGGCGCTCGCCGCACGGTCCGCCGCGCCGGCGCGGTCGGGCGCGAAGGCGAAGGCGTGACCGACGCGGGGCAGACGCCGCGGGGCGGGCCGGTCGACCGGCCCGCCCCGCGGCCCGTCCTGGCGCACACCGACCTGCACCACGGCAAGATCTGGGACCTCGTCTCGGAGACCGTCGACCTGGGCGAGTCGCAGGTGGTCCGCGAGTTCGTCGACCACCCCGGCGCGGTCGCGGTGCTCGTGCTCGACGCCCAGGACCGCGTGCTGCTCCTGCAGCAGTACCGGCACCCGGTGCGGCGCGAGCTCTGGGAGCCGCCCGCCGGGCTGCGGGACGTCGACGGCGAGCCGCCGTACCTCACCGCGGCCCGCGAGCTCGCCGAGGAGGCCGACCTGCGCGCGGCCACCTGGCACCTGCTCGCCGAGTTCCACACCTCGCCCGGCGGCTCGGACGAGGAGATCCTCGTCTACCTCGCGCGCGACGTGGTCGAGGTCCCCGAGGCCGAGCGGTTCGCCCGCGAGGACGAGGAGGCCACGATGGTCCCGCTGTGGGTGCCGCTGGACGAGGCGGTCGAGGCCGTCCTCGCCGGGCAGCTGCACAGCCCGAGCGCGGTGGTCGGGATCCTGGCCGCCGCCGCCGCACGGGACCGCGGCTGGCGGACGCTGCGCCCCGTCGACTGACGCGCACGTCACCGCACAGCGCCGCACGCGCACCGCGCACCGGACGCCGCGGGTAGCCCGAACGGGCGACCCGCGGCGTCGTGGCGTCAGCACGGCCCCCGACCGGCCGATGGACGGGACGTGAGCGCGCGCCCGACGTCCGGCGGCGCCGGTGCGCGCCTGCTGCTCGGTGCGACCCACTCCGCGGCGGCGCTGGCGCTGTGCGCGGTGCTCTGCCTGATGAGCGCGGTGTGGCCGCCGTCGCGGGTCGCCCTGGTCGGGGTCTGGTACGGCGCGGCGGCGGTCCTGGCGCTGCTCGCCGGGGGTGTGCTGCTCGTCAGGCACCGGCCGTGGGCGTCGCTGGTCGCGCTCGTCGTCGCGGTGCTGGTCGGCGGCGTGCTGGTCGCGAGCTTGCCGGACCGAGGTCGGGGTGGTGACGACGAGCCTCGGCCTGGTCGTCGCGGGTCAGGCGGCGGCGCTGCTGGGCGGCTACCGGACGGTGCGGCGGGCGCTGGCCCTGGTGCTGGTCACACTCGCGGCCGGGATGCTCGCCTCGCCGGTGCCGTTCCACCCGCTGTCGTGGCTGGTGCTGGCGGCGACGACGGTCGCGATGAGCTCGCTGGTGACGTACCTGGTCACCCGGCTGCGGGTGATCGCGACGACCGACGACCTCACCGGCGCCCTCGGGCGGACCGCGTTCGAGGAGGAGGTGGGTCGGGTGGTCCGGGACGCGGCCCGGCACGGCCGTCCGGCGAGCGTGGTGTGCCTGGACGTCGACGACTTCAAGCGCGTGAACGACACGCGCGGGCACCAGGCCGGTGACACGGTGCTGGTGTCGTTGGTGGCGGGCTGGCGCGCCGGGCTGGACCGCCACGACGCGATCGGGCGGCTCGGCGGGGACGAGTTCGTGGTGGTGCTCGCGGGCCGGGACGCGGCGGCGGCCGAGGACTGGGTGCGCGACGCGGGGGAGCGGCGACGGGCCGACGACCCCACCTGGTCCCACGGGACGGCGCAGGCGCAGGGCGACGAGCCCGTGCGCGACCTGCTGGCGCGCGCGGACGCGGCGATGTACGCCCGGAAGCGGCAGCGCGCCTGAGCCCGGGGGCCTGAGCCCGGGGCCCGCGGCCGCGCGCTGGTCAGCGGCTGGTCGACACCCGGTACTGCGCGTTCGCCAGCGGGACGAACACCAGCAGGATCACCGCCGACCAGATCAGCGTGTACAGCTCGGGGTGCAGCAGGGGCCAGGCGGTCGGCTCGGGGGTGCCCGGCGGGATGTTGCCGAACAGCTCGCGCGCGGCCTGGGTCACCGACGACACGGGGTTCCACTCGGCGAAGGTCTGCAGCGGCCCGGGCAGCGTCTCGAGCGGCACGAACGTGTTGGCGACGAACGTCAGCGGGAAGATGATGACGAACGAGGCGTTGTTCACGACCTCCGGGCTGGGCACGAGCATCCCGACCCAGGCCATGATCCAGCTGATCGCGTAGGCGAACACGAGCAGCAGCCCGACCCCGGCGAGCGCGTCGAGCCAGGACGACCGGATCCGCCACCCGACCACCAGGCCGGTCAGACCCATGACGACGAGCACGATGACGTTGTTGATCACGTCGGAGAAGGTGCGCCCGGTCAGCACCGCCGACGGTGCCATCGGCAGCGACCGGAACCGGTCGAGGATGCCCTTCTTGAGGTCCTCGGCGAGCGCGGCGCCCGTCACCGTCGAGCCGAAGATGACCGTCTGCGCGAAGATCCCCGCGATGAGGAACTCCCGGTAGGCGGCGCCCCCGCCCTCGGTGTCGATCGCCCCGCCGAACACGTACGAGAACAGCAGCACGAACATGATCGGCGAGAGCGTGGTGAAGACCAGGAGGTCGGGGACCCGCTTGATCTTGATGATGTTCCGCTTCGCGACCACCGCCGCGTCCGCGAGCACGTACGGGACGGCCATCACGCACCTCCTGCGTCGCCGCGGCCGGGCTCGTCACCCGGGTCCGTGGCCTTGCCGGTCAGGGACAGGAACACGTCGTCGAGGGTGGGGCGGCGCAGGCCGACGTCCTCGAGCCGGACGGCCTGGTCGTCGAGGCGGCGCAGCGCCTCGCTGAGCACCTCGGGGCCGCCGGAGACGGGCATGACGAACGAGCGCCGGCCCTCGTCCACGGTCGCGCGGGCCACGCCGAGCGGCTCGAGCGCCGCACCGACGAGCGCCAGCTGCGCGGCGTCCGCGACGGTGAGCTCCAGCCGCTCGCCGCCGACCTGCCGCTTGAGCTCGTCGGCGGTGCCCTGCGCGATGATCCTGCCGTGGTCGATGACGACGATCTCGTCGGCGAGGACGTCGGCCTCCTCGAGGTACTGCGTCGTGAGCAGCAGGGTGGTCCCGCCTGCCACCAGGGTCTGGATGACCTCCCACATGTCGGTGCGGCCGCGGGGGTCGAGGCCGGTGGTCGGCTCGTCGAGGAAGATCACCGGCGGGTCCGCCACCAGCGCCCCGGCGAGGTCGAGCCGGCGCCGCATCCCGCCCGAGTAGGTGCGGGTGGGGCGGTCGGCCGCGTCCTCGAGCCGGAACGCGGCGAGCAGCTCGCGCGCCCGCTCCCGGGAGCGTCGGGCGCCGAGGTGGTAGAGCCGGCCGATCATGTCGAGGTTCTCGTACCCGGACAGGTACTCGTCGACGGCCGCGTACTGGCCCGACAGGCCGATCCGGCGCCGGACCTCGGCGGGGCGGGCGAGGACGTCCACCCCCATGACGTGCGCGCTCCCGGCGTCCGGCCGCAGCAGGGTGGTCAGGACGCGCACGATGGTGGTCTTGCCGGCCCCGTTGGGGCCGAGCAGACCGAGCACCGTGCCGGACGGCACGGTGAGGTCGACGCCGTCGAGGGCGGTGACGCCCTTGTAGCGCTTCACGAGCCCGCGGGCCTCGATCGCCTGTTCCATGGGGACGAGCGTAGATGTGACCTGCGACACAGACGAGGGTCCGGGAGTCGTGCCCGCGGAGGCGCAGGTCAGCGCATGCCGTCGGGCGTCAGGCGGTGGCGTGCGGGATCTCGTCCACCGAGGTGTAGACGGGGATGCCGCGGCGCCGCGCGATCGCGACGTCGTTGTCCGCGCCCTGCGACGCGCCGGGCAGCCGGAGCACCGCGTCGCAGTGCTCGAGCAGGCGCTCGGCGGTCGGGTAGAGGACGTCGGCGGCGCGCGGGTCGGTCGGTCCGTCGGCGCCCATGCTGGAGAGCACGGGCAGGGCCACCCACTCGCCGATCATGGGCACGTGCCCGCGCTGGAACACGGGCCAGGCGGCCTCCTCCAGCCGGCGGAGGTTCGCGGCCATCCTCGCGGGGTCGCCGTCGGTGCCCGACTGGTAGGGGCCGGCGATCAGGATCATCTGTGCGGTCATGGTGCCGACAGTAACGTGCAGAACTGTGCAACACTAGGGATCAACATAAATGAGCGAGGAGGCGCCATGCTGCCGGCACAACGACGGGACGAGCTGCTGCGGGTGCTCGGCACCGAGGGGCGGGTGGTGGCCAAGGACGTCGCCGACCGGCTCGGCCTGTCCGAGGACACCGTCCGTCGCGACCTGCGCGACCTCGCCGCCGCGGGGCTCTGCCAGCGGGTCTACGGCGGCGCGCTGCCCGTCTCGCCGGCCGTCGCGGACTACGCCGTCCGCCAGGGGGTCGCCGTCGAGAACAAGGACCGCGTCGCCCGCACCGCCGCGCGGCTGATCCGCCCCGGCAGCACCGCGATCCTGGACGGCGGCACCACCGCGCTCGCGGTCGCCCGCGCCCTGCCGGCCGACCTGCGCGCCACCGTCGTCACGCACAGCCCGACGGTCGCCGCCGCCCTCGCCGAGCACCCGACGGTCGAGGTGCTGGTGCTCGGCGGCCGGCTGTTCAAGCACTCGGTGGTCACGTCCGGGGCGCTGCTGGCCGAGGCCGCCGCGGGGATCGTCGCCGACGTGTTCCTGCTCGGCGTCACCGGCGTGCACGCCGAGGCGGGCCTGACCACGGGCGACGCCGAGGAGGCCGCGACCAAGCGCACGCTGGCGGCCCGCGCGGGCGACACCTACGTGCTGGCGAGCGCGGAGAAGATCGGTGCGGCGTCGCCGTTCCGCGTGCTGCCGCTCGGCGAGGTGACCGGGATCGTCACGGACGCGCCGCTGGACGGCCCGGCCGCGCGGGCGCTGCTCGATGCGGGGGCGCCGCTGGTCGCGGCGTCGTAGGCGAGTCGTCCGGCGGGGCGGGCGTCAGGCCCGCGTGCGGAACGTCAGCAGGTACCGCGTCGTCCCCGCCGCGAGCAGGGCCGCGCCCAGCATGTGCAGCAGCACCATGAGGACCGGCAGGTCGGTCGCCACCTGCACGTAGCCGATCGCCCCCTGCAGCAGCACCAGGACGACCATCACCCAGCCGCGGCGACGCAGCACCGCGGGCCCGCGGCGGTTCAGCCACAGCAGCACCGCCAGCACGCCGAGGAACAGCCAGACCGACGCGGCGTGCGCGCGGGCCATCAGGTACGGGTCGACGGTGAACCGGTAGCCGACCTCCTCGTCGCCCGAGTGCGGGCCGGCGCCGGTGGTGATCGCGCCGAGCACGAGGACGACGGTCAGCAGGACCGCGAGCACGGGCACCAGGCGGCGCGCGGCGGGCCCGACGACCGGCACGCGCGGTCCGTCGCCCTCGCGGCTGCGGTGCACCAGCAGCGTCGAGGCCACCACCAGGAGCATCGAGACCAGCAGGTGCAGGCTCACCCAGGCGGGGTGCAGGTGCAGCAGCACGATGACGCCGCCGATGAGCGCCTGGGCGGCGACGCCGACCAGCGGGGCCGCGCCGAGCCAGCGGTAGGACCGCGTGCGGGTCCGGTCGGTGACGACGACGAGCAGCGTGGCCAGCGCGAGCACGCCGAGCACGCCGGTGAGGGTGCGGTTCCCGAACTCGACGAGCGGGTGGTACGTCATCGCCTCGTGGAACCGCGGGGTGAACTCGCCGGGCTCGCACTGCGGCCAGGTCGAGCAGCCGAGGCCGGAGCCCGTGAGCCGCACGGCGCCGCCGGTGACGATGATCCCGATCTGGCCGACCAGGTTCGCGACCAGCACCGGGTAGGCGAACCGGTCGCGCCAGGCGGCGAGCCGGTCCCTCGTGGACGGGGGTGCGGGGGCGTCGGCGACCTCGGAACGGCTCACGGATCCAGCCTACGGGCCGCCGCGCGCCGCTCGTGACGCCGCGCACGAGGCGTTCATCACCCGGCCGGCGCAGTGGCCGTCAGCTCCAGCGGAACCAGCGGCGGACGGCGGCGCCGAGGACCAGCGTCCACGCCGCCAGCGCACCGAGGTGCGCCGCGGGGAACGCGCCGTCGACCAGCGCGCCGCGCAGGGCCTCGCCGAGGGCGCCCGGCGGCAGCCACTGCGCGACCGACGCCCACCAGCCCGGCAGGTCGGCGACGGGGAGCACGACGCCGCCGACGACCGCCAGCACCACGAGCAGCAGGTTCGCGACCGCCAGCACGGCCTCGGCGCGCAGCGTCCCGGCGAGCAGCAGCGCGAGCGCCGTGAACGCCGCGACGCCGAGCAGCAGCGCGAGGGCGGCGGGTGCGAGCCCGGCCGCGGCGGGCCGCCAGCCGACCGCCAGCGCCACCGCGCCGACGACGACCACCTGGAGCGCCGCGACGACGAGCACCGCGAGGGCCTTGCCGGCGAGCAGCCCGCCCCGGCCGAGCGGCGTGGTGGCGAGCAGCCGCAGCACCCCGTTGCGGCGGTCGAACGCGGTCGCGATGGCCTGCGAGGTCATCGACCCGGCCATGACGGCGAGACCGAGGACGCCGGGGGTGACGACGTCGATCCGCGCGGCGCCGCCGGTGCCGACGTCGACGAACGACGACCGGCCGAGGGCGATCAGCGCGACCACGGGGATGACGAGCGTGACGAGCAGCTGCTCGCCGTTGCGCAGGACCGCGAGGGTCTCGAACCGCGCCTGGGCGCGCACCCGGCGGGCGGTGGGCGCGGCCCGGTCGGGGGCGTGCGCGGGCGCGGTCATCGCAGGTTCCGTCCGGTCAGGTCGAGGAACACGTCCTCGAGGGTGCGCACGCCCACGTCGACCCGGGCGAGCAGGACGTCGCGGTCCGCGCACCAGGTGGCGAGCGCGGCGACGAGCGCGGGGGTGGCGGGGGCGTCGACGGCGTAGGCGCCGGGCCCGGTCTCGCGGACGGCCGTCGCGGCGGGCTCGCCGGCCGGGGTCAGCGCCCGCGCCAGGTCGTCGACCGGCAGCCCGGGGCCGGCGCGGAACGTCAGCGCGGGCCCGGTGCCGTCGTGCGTCCCGGCGAGCAGCTCCGGCACGGTGCCGCGGGCGATGACCCGGCCGTGGTCGACCACGGCGACGTCGTCCGCCAGCGCCTCGGCCTCGTCCATCAGGTGCGTGGTGAGCAGCACGGCGACGCCGTCGGCGCGCAGCTCCTCGACCAGCGACCACACGGCGCGGCGCGCCTGCGGGTCGAGGCCGGCGGACGGCTCGTCCAGGAACACCACGTCGGGGCGGCCGACGACGGCGGTCGCGAGGGCGAGCCGCTGCTTCTGCCCGCCGGACAGCCGGCGGACCGTGGTCCGCGCGAACGGGTGCAGGCCCAGCCGGTCGGCGAGCTCGTCGACGTCGCGGGGGCGGGCGTACATCCGGGCGACGTGCCGCAGCACCCCGAGCGCGGGGACGCCGGTCGGCAGGCCGCCGTCCTGCAGCATCACGCCGACGCGGGGCCGGAGCGCCGCCGCGTCGGCGACGGGGTCGAGCCCCAGGACGCGCACGGTGCCGCCGTCGGGGGACCGCAGCCCCTCGCAGCACTCGACGGTCGTGGTCTTGCCCGCGCCGTTCGGTCCGAGCACCGCCGTCACCCGCCCGGGGGAGGCGTGCAGGTCGAGCCCGTCGACGACGGCGCGGCCGTCGTACCGCTTCACGAGCCCGCGGACCTCGACGGCCGGCGGGGAGGAGGTCTGGCCGAGCACCCCGCGAGTGTAGGGGCCGCGCCGTCGGGTGAGGCGAACCTTGCTTGCCAGGACTTATTTCGGCAACAAGGATGTTGCCGATATCGGGAGCTCCGTCACGGACCCGTCCCGCAGCCGCGCAGCAGCGAACCGGAGGTGTGCATGAGCCCGACGACGCCCGCACCCGAGGCGCCCGCCGCGTCGCGCGACGGCGACTGTCCCCCCGAGGTCGCCCCGGTCCGCCCGGCCGACGTCGACGCGGACGCCGGCACCCGCCGCCGCGTCCTCGACATCGTCGCCGCCGACGGCCCGGTCTCCGCGGCCGAGCTCGCCGCCGACCTCGACCTGACCGCCGCCGCGATCCGCCGCCACCTCGCGGTGCTCGAGGGCGAGCAGCAGATCGCCGTGCACGACGGCGGACCCGTCGGTCCGGCCCGCCGCGGGCGCCCGGCCAAGCGCTACGTGGTCACGGCCGCCGGCCAGGCCGCGCTGTCCCAGCAGTACTCCGAGCTCGCCTCGCAGGCGCTGCGGTTCGTCGCGGAGATCGGCGGCGCCGACGCGGTCCGCAGCTTCGCCGAGCGCCGGGTCCGCGAGCTCGAGGTCCGGCACGCCGACGCGCTCGCCGAGGCCGGCGCCGACACCGCCAGCCGCGTGCGGGTCCTCGCCGAGGGCCTGGCCCTCGAGGGCTTCGCCGCGACCGCCCGCCCGGTGCCCGGCACCGCGGCCATCCAGCTGTGCCAGGGGCACTGCCCCGTGCAGGACGTCGCGAGCGAGTTCCCCGAGCTCTGCGAGGCCGAGGCCCACGCCTTCTCCCGGATGCTGGGCGTGCACGTCCAGCGCCTCGCGACGCTGGCCGGCGGCGGCCACGTCTGCACCACGAACATCCCGATCGTGCCGGTCCGCCGGCCGACCGACCGAACCTGACCGAGCCCCCGACCCCCCGTGCTCCCGCGGAAGGACGACAAGATGACGACGACGGACACCGGCAAGCCCGCCGAGCCGATGACCCAGGACGAGGCCATCGCCTCGATCGGGAACTACGGCTACGGCTGGCACGACGAGGACTCCGCGGGCGCCCTGGCGCAGCGCGGGCTGTCCGAGGACGTGGTGCGCAACATCTCGGCGCTGAAGAACGAGCCCGAGTGGATGCTCAAGACCCGCCTCAAGGCCCTGCGCCTGTTCGACAAGAAGCCGATGCCCTGGTGGGGCGCGGACCTGTCGGGCATCGACTTCGACAACATCAAGTACTTCGTGCGGTCGACGGAGAAGCAGGCGACCTCGTGGGAGGAGCTCCCCGAGGACATCAAGAACACCTACGACCGCCTGGGCATCCCGGAGGCCGAGAAGCAGCGCCTCGTCGCCGGCGTGGCCGCGCAGTACGAGTCCGAGGTCGTCTACCACCAGATCCGCGAGGACCTGGAGGCGCAGGGCGTCATCTTCGTCGACACCGACACGGGGCTGCGGGAGTACCCGGAGCTGTTCGAGCAGTACTTCGGCTCCGTGATCCCCCCGGGCGACAACAAGTTCGCGTCGCTGAACACCGCCGTGTGGTCGGGCGGCTCGTTCGTCTACGTGCCGCCGGGCGTGCACGTCGAGATCCCGCTGCAGGCCTACTTCCGGATTAACACCGAGAACATGGGCCAGTTCGAGCGGACGCTGATCATCGCGGACGAGGGCTCGTACGTGCACTACGTCGAGGGCTGCACCGCCCCGATCTACCAGTCCGACTCGCTGCACTCCGCGGTGGTCGAGATCATCGTGAAGAAGAACGCCCGCGTGCGGTACACGACGATCCAGAACTGGTCGAACAACGTCTACAACCTCGTGACCAAGCGGGCGACCGCGGCCGAGGGCGCGACGATGGAGTGGGTCGACGGCAACATCGGCTCCAAGGTCACCATGAAGTACCCGGCGATCTACCTGCTGGGCGAGCACGCCCGCGGCGAGACGCTGTCCATCGCCTTCGCGGGCGAGGGCCAGCACCAGGACGCCGGCTGCAAGATGGTGCACGCCGCCCCGCACACGTCGTCGTCGATCGTGTCGAAGTCGGTCGCCCGCGGCGGCGGCCGGACGTCGTACCGCGGCCTGGTGCAGGTGCTCGAGGGCGCGTCGCACTCCGCGTCCAACGTGCTCTGCGACGCGCTGCTGGTCGACCAGATCTCCCGCTCGGACACCTACCCGTACGTCGACGTCCGCGAGGACGACGTGTCGATGGGCCACGAGGCCACGGTGTCCCGCGTGAGCGAGGACCAGCTGTTCTACCTGATGTCCCGCGGCATGACCGAGACGGAGGCCATGGCGATGATCGTGCGCGGGTTCGTGGAGCCCATCGCGCGCGAGCTGCCCATGGAGTACGCCCTCGAGCTGAACCGCCTGATCGAGCTGCAGATGGAAGGGGCCGTCGGCTGATGTCGACCACCACACCCGAGACCACCGGTCTGTCCACGGACCACTCCCGCGCGACCGCCGACGGCGCGCACACCCACGGCGTCGGCGGCGTCCCGCAGTCGTCGCGGGCCGCGCGCGCCACCTCGTTCGACGTCGCGGACTTCCCCGTCCCGACCGGGCGCGAGGAGGAGTGGCGGTTCTCGCCCGTCGACCGGATCGCCCCGCTGTTCGCGGCGCAGACCGGCACCCTCACCGGCCACGGCGTCCTCACCACGGTCGTGAACGCGCCCGAGGTCGAGGTCGAGATCGTCGACCGCGGCGACGTGCGCCTCGGCACCGCCGGCGAGCCCGGCGACCGCGCCGCGGCCGTCGCGTGGGCGTCGTTCCCGCGGGCCACGGTCGTGACCGTCCCGCAGGAGGCCGTCGCGTCCACGGTGACGTCCGTGCGGATCGAGGGCGTCGAGGGTCAGCTCGAGCCGAGCGCCAGCCACGTGCTGGTGCACGCCAAGCCGCTGTCCCAGGCCACCGTGCTGCTGGACCACGTCGGCTCGGCGTTGCTCACCGAGACCGTCGAGGTCGTCGCCGAGGACGGCGCGCACCTCACCGTCGTCTCCGTGCACGACTGGGACGCCGGCACCGTGCACACCGCCGCGCACCGCGTGAAGCTCGGTCGCGACGCCACGGTCAAGCACATCGTCGTGACCCTCGGCGGCGACGTGGTCCGCGTCACCCCGGACGCGGAGTTCGCCGGCGAGGGCGGCTCGGTCGAGATGCTCGGCGTGTACTACGCCGACGCCGGGCAGCACCAGGAGCAGCGCCTGTTCGTGGACCACGCGGTCCCGAACTGCACGTCCCGCGTCACGTACAAGGGCGCGCTGCAGGGCGAGGGCGCGCACACTGTGTGGGTCGGCGACGTGCTGATCCGCAAGGAGGCCGAGGGCACCGACACCTACGAGCTCAACCGCAACCTGGTCCTCACGGACGGCGCGCGCGCGGACTCGGTGCCGAACCTCGAGATCGAGACCGGCCTGATCGAGGGCGCGGGCCACGCCAGCGCCACCGGCCGGTTCGACGACGAGCAGCTGTTCTACCTCCAGGCGCGCGGTATCCCCGAGGCCGACGCCCGGCGGCTCGTCGTGCGCGGCTTCTTCGCCGAGCTGATCCACCAGATCGGCGTGCCCGAGGTCGAGGAGCGGCTCATCACCGCGATCGAGCGCGAGCTCGCCCAGTCGATGTCGGAGTTCTCCGGCGCGACGGCCGTCACCGGCGGCGACCTGGCGTCCGACATCACCGACGAGACCGACGCCGAGCGCGCCATCCTCGTCGAGCCCGCGTCGGTCTCCTCGCAGGACGAGCCGGCATGACGGCGCAGCTCGCCTGCCTGACCTCCGACGTCCCCGTGGCCGGCACCCTGCGGGTCGAGCTCGAGGGCGCGTCGGGCCCCGTCGAGGTCGCGGTCGTCCGCGACGAGGACGGCGCGCTGCACGCCATCAGCGACATCTGCTCGCACGGCTCGGTGTCGCTGTCCGACGGCGAGGTCGAGGGCTGCACCGTGGAGTGCTGGCTGCACGGGTCGCGGTTCGACCTGCGCACCGGCGAGCCGCTGGGCCCCCCGGCCGTCCGCCCCGTCCCCGTCTACCCCCTGACCGTCGACGGCGAGCGCGTGCTCGTCGACGTCGACGTCACTGCCTGAGCTTTCGAGGAGAACGACATGTCCACCCTGGAGATCCGCGACCTGCACGTCAGCGTCGAGACGAAGGAGGGCCCCAAGCCCATCCTCCGCGGCGTCGACCTGACCATCAACAGCGGCGAGACCCACGCCATCATGGGCCCGAACGGCTCCGGCAAGTCCACGCTGGCCTACTCGCTGGCCGGTCACCCGAAGTACCAGATCACCTCCGGCACCGTGACGCTCGACGGCGAGGACGTCCTCGCGATGACCGTCGACGAGCGCGCCCGCGCCGGCCTGTTCCTCGCCATGCAGTACCCGGTCGAGGTCCCCGGCGTCTCGGTGTCGAACTTCCTGCGCACCGCCAAGACCGCGATCGACGGCGAGGCCCCGCCGCTGCGCACCTGGGTCAAGGAGATGACCGGCGCGATGGACAAGCTCCGGATGGACGCCACGTTCTCCGAGCGGTCCGTCAACGAGGGCTTCTCCGGCGGCGAGAAGAAGCGTCACGAGATCCTGCAGATGGAGCTTCCTCAAGCCCCGGTTCGCGATCCTCGACGAGACCGACTCCGGCCTGGACGTCGACGCGCTGCGGATCGTGTCCGAGGGCGTGAACCGCGTGAAGGAGTCCACCGAGGTGGGCGTCCTGCTCATCACGCACTACACGCGGATCCTGCGGTACATCACGCCGGACTTCGTGCACGTGTTCGTCGACGGCCGCGTGGCCGAGGAGGGCGGGCCCGAGCTCGCCGAGCGCCTCGAGAACGAGGGCTACGACCGGTTCCTGACCACGGCGCCCAGCGCCTGACACCAGGTCCACCCGGGCCGGGGCGGCGTCCGTCGCCCCGGCCCAGCACCAGCACGACGACGACGAGGACTCCCGAGATGACCGACACGCTGGACCGGCCCGACGGCACGCCGACGCTCGGGGCCACCGAGCTCGCCGCCGTGCGGGCCGACTTCCCGCTGCTGACCCGGACCGTGCGCGGCGGCCGGCCGCTGGTCTACCTCGACTCGGGGGCCACGTCGCAGAAGCCCGAGGTCGTCCTCGACGCCGAGCAGGACTTCTACGCGCAGCGTAACGCCGCCGTGCACCGCGGCGCGCACCAGCTCGCGGAGGAGGCGACCGAGGCGTTCGAGACCGCGCGCACCCAGGTCGCGTCGTTCGTCGGCGTCCGCGACGACGAGCTCGTCTGGACCTCGAACGCGACCGCGGGGCTCAACCTCGTCGCGTACGCGATGTCGAACGCGACGCTCGGGCGCGGGGGAGCGGCGGCGCGGCGGTTCGCGCTCGCCCCCGGGGACGAGATTGTCGTCACCGAGCTCGAGCACCACGCGAACCTCGTGCCCTGGCAGGGCTCGCGGCCCGCACCGGCGCCACGCTGCGCTGGCTCGGGGTCGACGACGACGGACGGATCCGGGCGGACGAGCTCGCGACCGTGGTCGGCGAGCGGACGAAGGTGCTGGCGTTCACGCACGCGTCGAACGTCACCGGCGCCGTCACCGACGTCGCCCCGTTCGTGGCCCGCGCCCGCGAGGTGGGCGCGCTCACCGTGCTGGACGCCTGCCAGAGCGTGCCGCACCTGCCGGTCGACCTCGCCGCGCTCGGCGTCGACTTCGCCGCGTTCTCCGGGCACAAGATGCTCGGGCCCACCGGCGTCGGCGCGCTGTACGGCCGCCGCGAGCTGCTCGAGGCCCTGCCGCCCGTGACCACCGGCGGCTCGATGGTCGAGGTCGTCACGATGGAGCAGACCACCTACGCGCCGCCGCCGCGCCGGTTCGAGGCGGGCACGCAGATGGTGTCCCAGGCCATCGGCATGGGTGCCGCCGCGACCTACCTCGCCGAGCTCGGCATGGACGCGGTCGCCGCGCACGAGACGCACCTCGCCGGGCTGCTGCTCGACGCCGTGGCGTCGGTGCCCGGTGTCCGCCTGATCGGCCCGGCCGAGAACCGCGACCGGCTCGCGACGGTGTCGTTCGTGGTCGACGGCGTGCACGCGCACGACGTGGGCCAGTTCCTCGACGACGCCGGCGTGGCCGTGCGGGTCGGGCACCACTGCGCGCAGCCCCTGCACCGCCGGTTCGGCGTCGCCGCCACCGCCCGCGCGTCCGCGGCCGTGTACACGACGGACGAGGAGGTCGCGGTGTTCCGGGAAGCACTGGCGGGGGTCCGGGCGTTCTTCGGGGTGGAAGACTGATGGCCCGACGACGGAACGAGAGCAGCACCGCATGAGCACCGGTATGGAGCAGCTGTACCAGCAGCTCATCCTCGACCACGCGAAGCACCCCGCCCACCGCGGGGCGCAGGAGCAGTACGACGTCGAGGTGCACCACGTGAACCCCACTTGCGGGGACGAGGTCACGCTGCGCGTGCGCCTCGACGCCGGGGAGACGGGCGCGCCGGTGATCGGCGAGCTCACCTGGAGCGGCCAGGGCTGCTCGATCTCGCAGGCCTCCGCGTCCGTGATGTCGCAGGCCGTCTCCGGCCGCACCGTCGAGGACGCGATGCTGCTGTCCGGCGACTTCCGCGAGCTGATGGACTCCCGCGGGGTGCTGCCCGAGAAGTTCGAGGGCGACGACCTCGACGACGCCCTGGAGGACGCCGTCGCGTTCGTCGGCGTCGCCCGGTACCCCGCCCGGATCAAGTGCGCCCTGCTCGGCTGGGCCGCGATGAAGGACGCCGTGGCGCAGGCCGCTGCGTCGACCACCACCCACGAGGAGACGCGATGAGCGAGAGCACCGCCGCGGACCAGGCCCCGGCCAACGTCGCGGACATCGAGGAGGCGCTGCGGGACGTGATCGACCCGGAGCTCGGCGTGAACGTCGTCGACCTGGGCCTGATCTACGGCATCTCGATCGAGTCCGGCCGTGACGTCACGATCGACATGACGCTGACGTCCGCGGCCTGTCCGCTGACCGACGTGATCGAGGACCAGGCCGGCAGCTCCCTGGAGGGCCTGGTCGACTCGTTCCGGATCAACTGGGTCTGGATGCCGCCGTGGGGCCCCGAGCGCATCACCGAGGACGGCCGCGCGCAGATGCGGGCCATCGGCTTCAACATCTGACCCGCGCCGCACCTCCGACGCCGAGACAGGACCTCCGCGCCGAGACAGGACCCTGGGTGGCCCTGTCTCGGTGCGCCGGACCTGTCTCGGCGTCCGTGTTTCGGGGTGGTGCCAGGCGGGGTGGTGCGGGGCGGGGCGCGGTCAGAGGGTCGCGGCCGCGAAGGTGTCGCAGGCCGCCACCGTGCCCTGCTCGTAGCCGGTGGTGAACCAGCGCTCGCGCTGCTCGCTGGAGCCGTGGGTCCAGCTGTCCCGGTCGACCGTGCCGCCCGCCTGCTGCTGCAGGTGGTCGTCGCCGACCGCGGCGGCGGCGGACAGCGCGTCGGCGAGCTGGGTCCGGCTGATCGGCTCGAGGAACGTCACGCCCGTGTCCGGGTCGACCGTCGTCGCCGCGTCACCCGCCCACAGCCCGGCGTAGCAGTCGGCCTGCAGCTCGACGCGCACGGAGTCGGAGTCGTCGCCGGTGCCGGAGCGGTCGGCGCGGTCGAACACCCCGGTCAGCTGCTGCACGTGGTGCCCGTACTCGTGGGCGACGACGTACATCTCCGCCAGCGGCCCGTCGGTGGCGCCGTACTGCTGGGCGAGCACGTCGTAGAACGTCAGGTCCAGGTAGATCGTGCGGTCCGGCGGGCAGTAGAACGGCCCGGTCGCGGCCGTCGCGTCGCCGCACCCCGTGGACGTCGCGTCCGCGAACTCGACCACGCCCGGCGGGACGTCCGCCGCCGCGACGTCGACGCCCGCCGCCGGCAGCGCCCGCGCCCAGTAGGCGTCCAGCGCCTGCACGGTCGCGGACAGGCGGCACTCCCGCTCGGCGTTGGCCTGCTCCGCGGAGCAGGCGTCGACGGTGCCGACCTGCTCCTGGGTGCCCGCTCCGGAGTCGCCCCCGCCCAGCAGCGACGCGGGGTTGCCGCCGAGCAGCACCACGAGCACGACGAGCACGAGGCCGCCGAGTCCGCCGCCGACCGCGACGCCACGCCCGCGGCCGCCCCCGCGCCGGGACTGCACGCGTCCGCCCTCGAACTGACCACCCTGCTGGAACGTCATGCGCCGGACGCTAGTCGGGGACACGGCGCCCCGCGCGGCGAGCGGCGGCCCGGGTCAACCGGCTGCGGCGACCACCTTGACCTCGGTCCCCGGCGCGGCGGCCCGCGCCACCGCCCCGGCCCGCTCGACGTCCGCGGCGGGGACCCTGAGCCACGCCGTCGTGGCGGTGAGGTCCGCGTCCGTGACGTCCACGCCGGCGGCCTCGACGGCCACCACGGCGGCCACGGCCTGCTCGGACCGGGCCTCGGTCCGCACCATGCCCAGGTCGGAGGCGGCGCGGACGTCGCCGTGCGCCAGGTCGTCGGACGCGAGAGCGCGCACGGCCTGGACGAACGGCAGCGGGTCCGTGCCGGCGGGCAGGACGACGTCCAGGTCCACGAGCCGGCGCGACCCGGCTCCGTCGACGGGACGTTCTCCCGGACTGATCGTGAGCGTCCCGGCGCCCATCAGGTCGGTCACGGCGTCGCGGCGGGCGAGCAGGTCGTCGTCCGCCCAGCCGTACGCGTCGACGTCGAACACCGTCGTGGTGCCGCCGACGACCTGCTCGATGTCGAACCACCGGGAGTGCGCTCCGTCGTCGCACGTGATGACTCGGCGCAGCGCGTCGCGGGTCTCGGCCCGCGTGGCGGAGGGCTCCAGGACCAGGTGCACCCGCACGTCGGCCGTGAACGGCAGGACGCTGGTCCCGTGCACCTCGAGCTGCTCGATGCCCGGCGCGGCGGCCAGGCACCTGCGGGTCTGCTCGGCGGCGTGGTCACCCGCGTTGACGGGGTTCCGTGAGGCGAGGACCAGCAGCAGCACCGCGCCGGCGGTCGCCGCCAGCCCGATGACGACGCCGGTGGTGCGGCTCGGTTCCGCGGGCACGGGTGCTCCTCTGGGGCGCTGGTGGGGGCGACGGGTGCGACCGTAGCGTGCGGGACGTCGGGCCGTGCGCAGCGTCACGGTCAGGTCGGTCGTCCCGGTGACGACCACGGCCGGACTCCAGCGGGCGTCAGTCGACGATGCCGCGGGCCGCCAGCGCCTCGCCCAGGTCGCGGGCCCGCCCGACGACGCGCAGCACCGCGGGGGTCAGCCAGACGCGGGGGTCGCGCTCGAGCCCCCGGGCCCGGGCCGCGTCGCGGACCTCGTGCACCGTGCGGGCGATCTCCGGCACGGTGCGCAGGACCAGCGCGACGGCCAGGGCGAGCAGGTCGGGGGAGACTCCGAGGTGCCGCAGCGGGCGGGCGGCGCGGGCGAGGGCGTCGAGCAGCCGGTCCGCCGGGGTGGTGGCGGTGACGACGGCCGCTGCGAGCACCAGCGTGAGCAGGTCGGCGACGACCTCGACCGCCGGGGCGGGGCCGCGCGCCCACGCCTGGTAGGCGCCGGCCAGCACTGCCGTCACGAGCACCGGGACCATGCCGCGCAGGGTCGCGCGCGGCGGGAGCGCGGCGAGGACCGCTGCGGCGACGACGACGGCGAGCAGCCCCAGCGACCACGGCACGCCCCGGGTCGCCACGACCGCCGCGCCGAGCAGGGCCAGCGCGCTGAGCTTCCCGCCCACCGGGGCCCGGTCCAGCGGCGTCCGCGCCGTCCGGTGCGTCCCGAGCAGGCTCACGCGGACATCAGGGCGCGGTAGGCCGCCAGGGCGGGGGCCGGGAGGCCGTCGTGCACGACCCTGCCGTCGTCGACGACGAGCACCCGGTCGGCCCGGACGGCGGCGTCGAGGTCGTGGGTGACCTGGACGACCTGCTGCGGCAGGTCGGCGAGCAGGGCGTCGACCACGCGGCGCCAGCGCAGGTCCAGCAGGGTCGTCGGCTCGTCGCAGACCAGCACGGCGGGCTCCGTCGCGAGCACCGCGGCGAGCGCGAGGAGCTGCCGCTGCCCGCCGGACAGCGCGCGGACCGGCAGGTCGGCGCGGTCCGCGAGCCCGACGCGGTCCAGCCACGCGCGGGCCCGGGCGTCCCGCTCCCGGCCCGGCACGCCGGTGCGGCGCAGGGACAGGGCGACGTCCTCGGCGGGGGTGGGCATGACGACCTGCGCGTCGGGGTCGGTGAACAGGAACCCGACCCGTCGGCGCACCGCGGCGCCGTCCCGGGCGGTGTCGGTCCCGTCGACCCGCACGGACCCGGACGACGGCAGCGTCAGGCCGTTCAGCAGCCGCGCGAACGTGGACTTGCCCGAGCCGTTGGCGCCGACGACGGCGACCCGCCGCTCGGTCAGGGTGCAGGTGACCGGCCCGAGCAGACGCACGACCTCGGACCCGCCGCGGCGGCCGGACCCGGGGGCGTGCGCGGTGACCAGCGCCGCGTCGAGCTCGATCACCGGCCGCGCAGCAGGTCCGGGAACGCGCGCAGGGCGGCGGCGGCGACCACGGCGGCCAGGGCGTTCTTGACGAGGTCGCCCGGCAGGAACACCGCCCCGGCCGCGACGGCCTCGGACGCCGACAGGCCGAGCCGCCAGCCGAGCACGGCGATGCCGAGCGGGTGCACGGTCAGCAGCGTGGCGGTCGCGGCGGCGGCGAACAGGGCGGGCACCCGCCAGCGCGGCGCCGCGCGCCGGGCGAGCAGCCCGAGCCACCCGGCGAGCGCGGCGGCGAGCGGGAACGCGAGGAGGTAGCCCGCGGACGGCCCGGCGAGCACGCCCAGACCGCCGACGGCGCCCGAGAACACCGGCAGCCCAGCGAGGCCCACGGCCACGTAGAGCAGCAGCGCGAGGGCGCCGCGCCGCGGCCCCAGCACGAGGCCGGTGAGCACGACGCCGAACGTCTGCAGCGTGATCGGCACCGCCCCGCCCGTCGGGATCGCCGGCAGCACGGCGCACACGGCGACGAACGCCGCGAACGTCGCCACCAGGGCCACGTCGGTCGCCACGGAGGACCGCTCGACCGGCAGAGGCAGCGCGGCGTCGCCGGGTGCGGCGTCGGGGCGGGGGAGGTCGGACATCGGGGTGCCTCGCGGGGGTCGGCGGACAGTACGCGGTCACGCTAGCCGCCGCCCGCGGCGCGACGCGCTCACCGACCCCACCAACGCCGTGGCCCCGGTGCTGGAGGTTCCCCCGAGCGGCCCGGCGCGGCCGCCGCGGGAATTCTGGTCGGGGACCGGGCGCTGGGGCTCGTAGACTGGTCGGCGTTTGTGCCGGGGTGGCGACGGGGACGCGCGGCAACCAGTGGGTCCGCGCACGTGCACGGCAGAGGGACGAGGGAACACCAGTGATCACAGCCCAGGGCGTCGAGCTTCCGCGTGGGGGCGCGCGTGCTGCTGTCGGCGGCGACCTTCCGCGTGGCACCGGGGGACCGCATCGGCCTGGTCGGGCGCAACGGCGCCGGCAAGACCACGCTCACCAAGACGCTCGCGGGGGAGGGCCAGCCCAGCGGCGGGTCGATCACGCGCAGCGACGACGTCGGCTACCTGCCGCAGGACCCGCGGTCCGGCGACCTGTCGACGCTCGCCATGCACCGGGTGCTGTCCGCCCGCGGGCTCGACGAGGTCGTCGCGGCGATGCGCGAGACCGAGGGCCAGATGGCGTCCGCGGACGACGACACCCGCGAGGCCGCGATGGAGCGGTACTCGCGGCTCGAGGCGCGGTTCACCGCCGGTGGCGGGTACGCGGCGGAGAGCGAGGCGCACCGGATCACCTCGAACCTCGGCCTGGACGACCGCGTGCTCGGTCAGCCGCTGGGCACGCTGTCCGGCGGTCAGCGGCGGCGCGTCGAGCTTGCGCGGATCCTGTTCTCCGGCTCGGGCACGCTGCTGCTCGACGAGCCCACCAACCACCTCGACGCCGACTCGATCGGCTGGCTGCGGGACTACCTCAAGGTCTACCCGGGCGGGTTCGTGGTCATCAGCCACGACGTCGACCTGCTGCGCGCGACCGTGAACAAGGTGTTCCACCTGGACGCGAACCGCGGCGAGCTCGACCAGTACAACCTCGGCTGGGACGCCTACGTCCAGCAGCGGGAGACGGACGAGAAGAGCCGCCGCCGGGAGCGGGCGAACGCCGAGAAGAAGGCGTCCGTGCTGCTGGCGCAGGCCGACAAGATGCGCGCGAAGGCCACCAAGGCGGTCGCGGCGCAGAACATGGCGCGCCGGGCCGAGCGGATGCTCGCGGGCCTCGACGAGGTGCGGGTGTCCGACAAGGTCGCAAAGCTGCGGTTCCCCGAGCCCGCGCCCTGCGGCAAGACCCCGCTCACCGCGGCGGACCTGTCGAAGTCGTACGGCTCGCAGGAGGTGTTCGCGGGCGTGGACCTGGCGATCGACCGCGGGTCGCGCGTGGTGGTCCTGGGGCTGAACGGCGCGGGCAAGACGACGCTGCTGCGGATGCTCGCGGGCCTGCAGGAGTCGGACACCGGCGAGGTGCGCGCCGGGCACGGGCTCAAGCTCGGCTACTACGCGCAGGAGCACGAGACCCTCGACATGGACCGGACGGTCGTCGAGAACCTGCGCTCGTCCGCGCCGGACCTCACCGACACCCAGGTGCGCTCGGTGCTGGGCTCGTTCCTGTTCTCCGGGGACGACGCCGACAAGCTCGCGGGCGTGCTGTCCGGCGGCGAGAAGACGCGCCTGGCGCTCGCGGCGCTGGTCGTGTCGTCGGCGAACGTGCTGCTGCTCGACGAGCCCACCAACAACTTGGACCCCGCCAGCCGCGAGGAGATCCTCGCCGCGCTGCGCGGGTACACCGGCGCCGTGGTGCTGGTCAGCCACGACGAGGGTGCGGTCGAGGCCCTGCAGCCCGAGCGCGTGGTGCTGCTGCCCGACGGCGACGAGGACCTGTGGAACCCGTCGTACCTGGAGCTGGTGACGCTGGCCTGAGCCGGGGCCGACCCGCGGCCGACGCGGCGCCGGACCGTGACACGTTCGGGCGAAAATCGGACGAACCGGACATGCGCGCAGGATGGGCGGGCTATCAAGGGCGTCCAGGTCACGCGCCGGCGCCGCCGGACGGGCCCCGGACCCCGGAGGCGACGATGGCGACCCCGACCCACCTCGGCGCCCGGCAGGCGTCCGTACCCGGACCCGCCGCCCGGGGCCGGTTCGCCGGTCTCGACGGTCTGCGCGGGGTGGCCGCGCTGGTCGTCCTCGTGCACCACTCGCTGCTGCTCACGCCCGCGCTGATGGCCGCGCACACCGACCCCGGCGCGCCGCGCAGCGCCCTGGTGCAGGCCGTCACCGCCACGCCGCTGCACCTGCTGTGGGAGGGCGAGGTCGCGGTCCAGGTGTTCTTCGTCCTCAGCGGGTTCGTGCTCACCGTCGCGGCGACGCGCGACGGTCACCGCTGGGGCGCGTACTACCCGCAGCGGCTGCTGCGCCTGTACCTGCCGGTGTGGGCGGCCGTCGCGCTCGCCGTCGTGCTGCGGGTCGCCGCGCCCGTCGGCGACACCGCGGGCCTGAGTCCGTGGCTCACGTTCCACGGCGGCCTGGGGCGGTCCGGCGTCCTCGCGGACCTGACGCTGCTGGCCGGCCCGGTCGGGTCGACGATGACCGCGCTGTGGTCGCTGCGCTGGGAGGTGCTGTTCTCCCTGCTGCTGCCGCTGTTCGTCGTCGCGGCGACCCGCCTGCGCCGCTGGGCCGTGGCGTCCGTGCTGGTGCTCGCCGCGCTGATGTGGCTCGGCGCGGCGACCGGCCCGGTCGACCAGCCGTACGCCCTGGGCGCGCTGTTCCAGCTGCCGCTGTTCGCTCTCGGGTGCGTGCTCGCCGCCTCGCGGGACCGCGTGGTAGCGGCGGCCGGGCGCTGGCGGCCGTGGACCTGGGCCGGCGTCCTCACGCTGGCGGTGGTGCTGGCCTGCGGCTACTGGCTGCTCGACCTCGCAGGAGCACGCGCGGACGTGCCCGGGGCCGTGGTGGCGCTGACGCGGGTGCTGCAGGCGGGGGGTGCGGCGCTGCTGGTGGTCGCGGCGCTCGGACCCGCGGCCCGGCCGCTCGGGCACCCGGTCGCCGCCTGGCTGGGGTCGCGCTCGTTCAGCCTGTACCTGGTGCACGAGCCCGTCGTCGTCGCGGTCGGGGCCGTGACCGGGTGGACCTCGCCGCTGGTGCTGCTGCTCACCGTGCCGGTCGCGCTGGCGCTGGCCGAGGGGTTCTTCCGGGTGGTCGAGCGACCCTCGCACCGGCTGGCCCGGCGCGTCGGCGACCGGGTGGCACGCGGCCGGGTGGCGCGCGGCCGGCGGCGGTCGGCCGTCTGACGCCCCGCGCGGCTCAGCCCAGCTGGGCGTCGATCAGCGCGTCCTCGGTGTCCTCGTCCGACGTGCGCCGGCGGCGGGACGGCGCCGCGGCCGGCTCGGGGCCGCCGGGTCCGGCCGGACCGGCGGGCTCCGCGCCGCCCTCCAGCAGCTCGCGCCGTGCCATCCAGCCGAACGCCGCGAGCGACCCCACCGCGAACGTCCACCACTGGAACGCGTACGACAGGTGCGAGCCCGGGTCGGTGCTCGGCATCGGCAGCCCGCCGAGCGCGGTCGCCGCGGCAGGGGACTCGGCCACCGCCGCGCCGTAGCCGCCGAACGACGGCGCGTCGACGTTGCCGGCCGCGAGGACCTGGTCGACGTGGATCGCCTGCACCTGGCCGGCGGGGGCGGACCGCGCGCTCGCGGGCTCGTCGGGGCGCAGGTGCACGGTCACCTCGACCTCGCCGGACGGGGGCGCGGGCACGGAGACCTCGCTGCTCGCGTCGGCGTCCCACGCGACCCAGCCCCGGTCGACCAC
Source organism: Cellulomonas sp. KU4C (assembly GCF_056868065.1). NCBI lineage: Bacteria > Bacillati > Actinomycetota > Actinomycetes > Micrococcales > Cellulomonadaceae > Cellulomonas > Cellulomonas sp. KU4C. The sequence continues at coordinate 2,667,655 of NZ_CP200322.1, forward strand.
CAGCACGGTCCCCGCGTCGAACCCCGCACCCTCGTCGAGCACCAGCGGCACGAGCACGTGGAACCCCGGCTGGCTGTCCACCGGCCGGTTCCGCAGCAGCACCGTAGCGTCCTCGTCGTAGGTGCCGGTGACGGTGGCCTCGCGCCAGACGTCGTCCGGGTCGAGCACCGCCCCGGTCGTGGGCAGCAGGGCGTCTAGCGGCGCAGGGTCCGCGGAGTAGTTCTGCTCGACCAGGCGGATCGCGGCGTCGCGGTCGACGTGGCGGTGCCACTGCCACCGGCCGAGGAACACGCAGGTGACCGACACGACGACGGCGAGCAGCACGAGGCCGACCGCCCGCCGCAGCGCGGGGTTGCCCCGCAGGACGAGACGGCCGGACGTGGGGGGAGCCTCGGTCATCGCGGGCCCAGCAGGTCCGGCAGCCCGGTCAGCCCGCCGCCGCCGGGCCGCTCGCCCAGGTCGATCCGCGGCAGGTCGGCGACCGGCACGGTCTCCTTCCAGAACGCCCGGACCCGCAGGTACTCCTCGAGGTGCTCCCGGTGCTCGTCGCACGCGAGCCACACCTTGCGGCGCACCGGGGTGTGCAGCCGCGGGTTGTTCCACAGCACGCCCCACGTCGCCTCGGCGCGGCAGCCGCGCGCGGAGCAGTCGAGCTCGGCGACGGCGTCGGGCGTGGCGGGCGGGGTGGGGGCGGTCATCGGGGTCCTCGGGCGGGGTCGTCGTCGGGGGTCGGGGCGGGCGCGTCGCCGTCGAGCGGGCGCACGGGCGGCGCGGGCCCGAGCGTCGGCGGCAGCACGACCTGCGGCCCGACGTCGCGGCGCTCGCGGCCCGCGTTGGCGAACAGCACGGCGGTGTACGGCAGCACGACGGCGCCCACGACGAACACGATGCTCAGCCACATCGGCACCCGGCCCCAGAGCAGCACCGCGGCCAGGAAGCACACCACCCGCACGCTCATCTGCTGCAGGTAGCGGCGCGCGCGGCGCGACTGGTCGGCGCCGAGGGGTTCGGGCGCGCTGGTGATGCTCTGCGCCGCGTCGGGGGTCCGCCTGCTCACACCTGATCGTAGGCGCCCCGCGGGGATGCCGCCGGTGCGGGTGCGGTCACGCCGTTGTGCGAACCGGACAACCCGGACCCGTCAACGTGTGCCGCGCCGGTGCACCGCAGCCCCGGACGTGTCGGATAGCGTCGACTTCCGTGTCCGAGAACCCCCAGACCCCACGCCCGGAGCCGCGCAGCGTGCTCGTGACGGGTGCCAACCGCGGCATCGGCCGCGCCATCGCCGAGCGGTTCCTCGCGAACGGCGACAAGGTCGCGACGCTGGCCCGCAGCGGCGGCGCCCCCGACGGCGTCCTCACCGTGACCGGCGACGTCACCGACACCGCGTCCGTCGAGGCCGCGTTCGCCGAGGTCGAGGCCCAGCACGGGCCGGTCGAGGTGCTGGTCGCCAACGCGGGGGTCACCCGTGACGGCCTCCTGATGCGGATGACCGACGAGGACTTCGAGCAGGTGCTCGACGTGAACCTCACCGGCGTCTTCCGGTGCGTGCGGCGCGCGTCCAAGGGCATGATCCGGCTGCGCCGCGGGCGCATCGTCATGATCGGCTCGGTCGTCGGCCTCTACGGCAACGCCGGCCAGGTCAACTACACGGCGACGAAGGCCGGCCTCGTCGGCATGGCCCGCTCGATCACCCGCGAGCTCGGCGGGCGCGGGATCACCGCGAACGTCGTCGCCCCCGGGTTCATCGAGACGTCGATGACCGCCGAGCTGCCGCAGGACCGCCAGGACGCGTACCTCGCGTCGATCCCCGCGGGCCGGTTCGGCGCGGTCGACGAGATCGCCGCCGCCGTGGAGTTCCTCGCCTCGCCCGCCGCCGGGTACATCTCGGGTGCCGTGCTGCCGGTCGACGGCGGCCTCGGCATGGGCCACTAAGACCTCTCCTCCCGCACCGACTCGCAGAACGGAACCACCATGGGTCTCCTCGACGGCAAGAAGCTCCTCGTCACCGGTGTCCTCACCGACGGCTCGATCGCCTTCCACGTGGCGCGCCTCGCGCAGGAGGAGGGTGCCGAGGTCGTGCTGAGCTCGTTCGGCCGCCAGGCCCGCCTCACGCAGGCCATCGCCCGCCGGCTGCCGAAGGAGGCGCCCGTCGTGCAGCTCGACGTCACGGACACGCAAGATCTGGCGGATCTCGACCGCCGGGTCCGCGAGCACGTCGACCACCTCGACGGGGTCGTGCACTCCATCGGCTTCGCACCCCAGTCCGTGATGGGCGGCAACTTCCTCGCCGCCGAGTGGGCCGACGTCGCCACCGCGCTCGAGGTCTCGGCGTTCTCGCTGAAGTCCCTCGCGACCGCCACGCGGCCGCTGCTCACCGGCGGCGGCTCGATCGTCGGCCTCACGTTCGACGCGCGGTTCGCCTGGCCGGTCTACGACTGGATGGGCGTCGCCAAGGCCGCCTTCGAGTCGACCTCCCGCTACCTGGCCCGCGACCTCGGCCCGTCCGGCATCCGCGTCAACGTGGTGTCGGCCGGCCCGATCCGCACCACCGCCGCGAAGTCGATCCCCGGCTTCGAGTCGATGGAGGGCGGCTGGGACGGCCGCGCGCCCCTCGGCTGGGACGTGCACGACCCGGAGCCCACGGCGCGTGCGGTCGCGGCGCTGCTGTCCGACTGGTTCCCGAAGACCACGGGGGAGATGGTGCACGTCGACGGCGGCGTGCACGCGATGGGTCAGTAGTCGTGCGACGCTGGTGCGCGTGAACCACGGCTCCGCGCACCAGCTCGTCCTGCTCCGCCACGCGAAGGCGGAGCCCGCGGGCTCCCTCGACGACCAGCTCCGGCCGCTCGCCCTGCCCGGGCGCAAGCAGGCGTCCGAGGTCGGCGCCGGGCTGCGCGCCGCCGGGATCGTGCCCGATCTGGTGCTGGTGTCCACGGCGGTCCGCACCCGGCAGACGTGGGACCTGGTCCGCACCGCGCTGGACCTGCCCGCCGACGTGGCGCGCCTCAGCGACGAGGTCTACACCGCGGGCGTCCGCTCGCTGCTGGCGCTGGTCGCCGCCGTCGAGGAGTCCGTCGGGACGGTCCTGGTCGTCGGGCACGAGCCCACGGTCTCGCAGACCGCCGCCGCGCTCGCCGGCCCGGGGTCGGACGACGCCGCCGTCGCGCGCGTCCGGGTGGGCGTGCCGACCGCCGCGTACTCGGTGCTCGAGCTCGACACCCCGTGGGCGTCGCTCCAGCCCGACGCCGCCCGCCTGCTCCGCGTGGTCGCCCCGGCCTGACGCCGGGCGCCGAGGCTACCCGGCGAACGGGGGGAGTGTCAGGACCGCGTCCAGGCGGTCGTCGACCGCGGCGTCGGCCTGCGCGCGGACCACCGGCTTGGCGTTGAACGCGATGCCGTAGCCCGCGGCAGCCAGCATGTCGAGGTCGTTGGCGCCGTCGCCGATGGCGACCGTCCGGTCCAGCGGCACCCCGAGCGCGGCGGCGTGCTCCCGCAGGGTGCGGGCCTTCACCGCCCGGTCCACGACCTCGCCCGCGACCCGGCCGGTCAGCGCCCCGTGCTCCACCTCGAGCCGGTTCGCCAGGAACCGGGTGATCCCGAGCCGCCGGGCCAGGGGCGCGACGACCTCCTCGAACCCGCCGGACACCAGGGCGACCGGCCAGCCGCGTCGGTCCATCTCGGCCAGCAGCTCGACGGCGCCGGGGGTGACGACGACCTCGTCCAGCACCTCGGCGAACACCGACACCGGCAGCCCCGCCAGCGTCGCGACCCGCGCGCGCAGCGAGGCGGCGAAGTCGAGCTCGCCGCGCATGGCCCGGTCGGTGATCTCCGCGACCTCGGCCCGCGACCCGGCGTGGTCGGCCAGCAGCTCGACGACCTCCTGGGTGATGAGCGTCGAGTCGACGTCCATGACGACGAGGCGGGGCGGCGTGGGCTGGCTCACCCGCCCGAGGCTACCGAGCCCGGCGGGAGTCCGCCGGGCCCGTCCACCCGGTGGCTCAGAGCTCGACGACCGCGCCCTTCGGCACGACGGTGATGCCCGACTCCGTGACGGTGAACCCGCGGGCCAGGTCCTGCTCGCGGTCGATGCCGACCCGCGCGCGCTCCTGCACGACGACGTTCTTGTCGAGGATCGCCCGGTGCACCTGCGCGTACCGGTTGACGATCACGCCGTCCATCAGCACCGAGTCGGTGACCTGCGCCCACGAGTGCAGGTACGTCCCGGGGGACAGCACCGACCCCGACACGGTCGCGCCCGAGACGATCACGCCGGGGGAGACGATCGAGTCGGCGGCGTGCCCGAGGCGCCCGGCGCCCGCGTGCACGAACTTCGCCGGCGGCAGCCCGGTGTAGCCGGTGTAGACCGGCCACGCGTCGTTGTAGAGGTTGAACACCGGCTCGATGGAGATGAGGTCCTGGTTCGCGTCGTAGTACGAGTCCAGGGTCCCGACGTCGCGCCAGTACTGCCGGTCGCGGTCCGTCGACCCGGGGACGTCGTTGTTGATGAAGTCGTAGACCGCCGCCGTGCCGCGCTCGACGAACGCGGGCACGAGGTCGCCGCCCATGTCGTGCCGGGAGGTCGGGTTCTCGGCGTCCTCGGTGACCGCGCGGATCAGCGCGTCGGTGTTGACGACGTAGTTGCCCATCGACGCCAGGATCTCGCCGGGGGAGTCGGCCAGGCCGACCGGGTCCTCGGGCTTCTCGCGGAACGCGGTGATCTTCGTCGGGTCGGTCGGGTCGGTCTCGATGACGCCGAACTGGTCGGCCATCGAGATCGGCTGCCGGATGCCCGCGACGGTCATCTCGGCGCCGGTCGCGATGTGCTGGTCGACCATCTGCGAGAAGTCCATCCGGTACACGTGGTCGGCACCGACGACGACCACGATGTCCGGACGCTCGTCGTCCAGGATGTTGAGGCACTGGTAGATCGCGTCGGCGCTGCCGAGGTACCAGTGCTTGCCGACCCGCTGCTGCGCCGGCACCGGGGAGACGTAGTTGCCCAGCAGGGTCGACATGCGCCACGTCTTCGAGACGTGCCGGTCGAGGCTGTGGGACTTGTACTGCGTCAGCACGATGATGTGCAGGTACCGGGAGTTCACCAGGTTCGACAGGGCGAAGTCGACGAGTCGGTAGATGCCCCCGAACGGGACGGCCGGCTTGGCGCGGGCGGCGGTCAGCGGCATGAGCCGCTTGCCCTCTCCACCTGCGAGGACGATTGCCAGGATGCGCGGCGCTGCCATGCCCTGACCCTAGAGGCACGGGGGGCTCCACGGCGAGGCGAACGGACCGATCCGCGCTAGCGTGTCGCGCGTGAGAGTCGACCTGCTGACCCGGGAGTACCCGCCGCACGTCTACGGAGGCGCGGGGGTGCACGTCGCGGAGCTCGCCGCGGTGCTGCGGCGCAGCACCGACGTGCGGGTGCACTGCTTCGACGGCGAGCGCGACGAGCCGGGCGTGACGGGGTACGACGTGCCCGGCGGGCTGGGCGACGCGAACCCCGCGCTGCGCACCTTCGGCGTCGACCTCGCGGTCGTGGACGGCATCGGCCGGGCCGACGACGGCACCACCACCGACCTCGTGCACTCGCACACCTGGTACGCGAACCTCGCGGGCCACCTCGCGTCGCTGTTGCACGGCGTCCCGCACGTGGTGTCCGCGCACAGCCTGGAGCCGCTGCGTCCGTGGAAGGCCGAGCAGCTCGGCGGCGGGTACGCGCTGTCGTCCTGGGCGGAGCGGACGGCCTTCGAGTCGGCCGCCGCCGTGATCGCGGTCAGCGGGGGCATGCGCGCCGACATCCTGCGCTGCTACCCGGCCATCGACCCCGACCGGGTGCACGTCGTGCACAACGGCATCGACCTCGCCGGGTGGCGGCGGCCGGAGACCGACGACGAGTGGGCCGCCGCCCGCGGCGTCGCGCGCGCCAACGGCATCGACCCCGACCGGCCCGCCGTCGTGTTCGTCGGCCGGATCACCCGGCAGAAGGGCCTGCCGTACCTGCTGCGGGCCGCCGAGTCCCTGCCGCCCGAGGTGCAGCTGGTGCTGTGCGCCGGCGCGCCCGACACCCCCGAGATCCTGACCGAGGTCACCGCCCTGGTCGAGCAGCTGCGCGCGCAGCGCGACGGGGTCGTGTGGATCGACCGGATGCTGCCCCGCGACGAGCTGGTCGCGGTGCTCGCGACCGGCACGGTGTTCGCGTGCCCGTCCGTCTACGAGCCGCTCGGCATCGTCAACCTCGAGGCGATGGCCGTCGGCCTGCCGGTCGTCGGCACCGCGACCGGGGGGATCCCCGAGGTCGTCGACGCGGGCACCACCGGCTGGCTGGTGCCGATCGACCAGGTCCAGGACGGCACCGGCACGCCGGTCGACCCGGACCGGTTCGTCGCCGACCTGGGCGCGGCGCTCACCGAGGCCGTGCGCGACGCCGACCGGGCCCGGGCGTGGGGAGTCGCCGCACGCACCCGCGTCGAGGACCACTTCTCCTGGGACGCGATCGCCGAGCGCACGCTCGAGGTGTACCGCTCCGTGCTGCGCTGAGCGCGGCCGGGCGCGGAGGCCCGCGCCGCGGACGGGGCGCCGCGGCCCGCGGCGTCAGAGCCGGCGCGGGTCGGGGTCGTCCGGGCCGGGGTGGGTCGCGGCCGCCAGCGCACGCCGTGCGGCGCGGTCCACGTCCCGCAGCGCCGTGGTGCGCTGGTCCGCCTGCCACAGGTTCACCGCCGCGCCGTCGTCCGCGGTCGCCAGGTCGACGATCGTGCGCAGGCGCAGCGCCGACCCGATCACCCGCACCCGCCGCGGGTCCAGGCCGGGCGGCAGCACGCCGCGCGCGTCCGGCGTTGACCGCAGCGCCGCGATCCGCTCGGCGGCGTCCGGGCGCCAGCGCGCCACGTCCAGGGTGGTCAGGGCCTCGGTCGCGCGGGCGAGCGCCGTGGTGAGCTCGCGCTCCGCCTCGGCGAGCGTCCCCACCTGGCCGACCAGCGGCGTGCGCCAGTCCGGGACGGCGTGCACGTGCCAGGTCACCTGGTGGCCGGGCTCGTAGACGCTGCCGAACCGCGTCACCACCGGCACCGCCGCGAAGTCGCCGTCGGCGGTGGTCACGAGGACGGCCTCGCCCGCCTCCTGCGCGGGACCGGCGACGACCGCCGGCGCACCGGCCGGGTCGCCGGGAGCGGGGAGCACCGCCGCGACCGTCCGCGGCCCGCTCGCCCACGCGGCGACCAGGTCCGCCAGGGTCGCGGTGCCGTCGGCGAGCCCCGCGAGGCGCGAGGCCGGCACCACCACCCTGTGCGGCTCGTCCTCGCCCTGCACGGCGTCGAGGGTGCGCTGCACCGGCCCGGAGCCGGCGCCGGGCTCGGCGAGCCACAGGGCGAGCAGCACGGAGCGCGGGAGATCGAGGGGAGTGCGGTCCACGCCACCAACGTACGTCCCCGTCCCCGGTGCTCCGGACGGCTAGGGTCGGTGACCATGACCGACGTGCTCGACCTGCAGGACGTGACCATCCGCCGCGGCACCACGACGATCCTCGACGGGCTGTCCTGGACGGTCCGCGAGGGCGAGCGCTGGGTGGTGCTGGGCCGCAACGGCGCCGGCAAGACGACCGTGCTCCAGGTGGCCGCCGGGCGGATGCACCCGACGTCCGGCACCGCCGACCTGCTCGGCTCCCGGCTCGGTCGGGTCGACGTGTTCGAGCCTGCGGCCCCGGATCGGCCTGGCCAGCGCGGCGCTCGCGGACCGGATCCCCGCCGCCGAGGTCGTCCGCGACGTCGTGCTGACCGCGGCGTACGGGGTCACCGGCCGCTGGCGCGAGGCCTACGAGGCGGTCGACGAGGACCGCGCGGAGGACCTGATGGCCGCTTTCGGGGTGTCGCGGTTCGCGGACCGCCGGTTCGGCACGCTCAGCGAGGGCGAGCGCAAGCGGGTGCAGATCGCCCGGGCGCTGATGAGCGACCCCGAGCTGCTGCTGCTCGACGAGCCGGCCGCCGGGCTGGACCTCGGCGGGCGCGAGGAGCTGGTGGCCGCGCTGGCCGAGCTCGCGTCCGACAAGCGGTCGCCGGCCCTGGTGCTGGTCACGCACCACGTCGAGGAGATCCCGCCGGGCTTCACGCACCTGCTGCTGCTCGCCGACGGCCGGGTGCACGCCGCGGGGCCCGTCGACGAGGTGCTGACCGCCGAGAACCTCTCCGGTGCGTTCGGCACGCCGCTGGCCGTCGAGCGCGTCGGTGACCGCTGGACGGCCCGCGGCGCCCGCTGACCCGGTACCGGCGTTCCCTCACAGGTCGGTCAAGGGATCGTCTAGGATCGGTGGGGAGCGGCTGCGGTCCCGCCGCTCGACGACGACGGCGTCCGCGCGACGGGCGCCCCGGTGGAGGGGGTCGACATGGGCTGGCTCTGGTGGCTCGGCGGCGCGATGCTGCTCGGCGTGCTCGAGATGTTCTCGCTCGACCTGATCTTCCTCATGCTCGCCAGCGGGGCCCTGGTCGGCGCCGGGGCGAACGCGCTCGGCGCACCCCTGCCCGTGCAGATCATCGCCGCGGCCGTCGCGTCGCTGCTCATGCTCTTCGCGCTGCGGCCGTTCCTGCTCCGGCAGCTGCGGGCCCGCACCGCCCTGGTCGAGACCAACTCCGCCGCCCTCGTCGGGCGCGCGGCCGTCGTGGTCGCACCGACCGACCTCACCGGCGGCCGCGTGAAGCTCGCGGGCGAGGTCTGGTCGGCCCGCACCGCGGACGAGCGCAGCACGTTCCCGGCCGGCGCCGAGGTGCGCGTGGCCCGGATCGACGGGGCGACCGCGGTGGTCGAGCCCGTCGAGCGACGGACGAACGGCGACGACCGACCGGTCGACGCCGCGTGACCCGGCCCTCGCGGGCCGCAGCAGACAGGAGACGCGCGTGAACGAACCCGACGTCGGCGCGATCGTGGGATGGGTGTTCCTCGCCGTCCTGGCGATCTTCGTCGTGGTGACGCTGGCCCGGGCGGTGCGGATCGTCCCGCAGACGGTCGCCCTCCTGGTCGAGCGGCTCGGCCGGTACAACCGCACGATGGATGCCGGCCTGCACCTCATCATCCCGTTCGTCGACCGGGTCCGGGCGGGGGTCGACCTGCGCGAGCAGGTGGTGTCCTTCCCGCCGCAGCCCGTGATCACCTCCGACAACCTCGTGGTGAGCATCGACACCGTCATCTACTTCCAGGTCACCGAGCCGAAGTCCGCGGTCTACGAGATCGCGAACTACATCACCGGCATCGAGCAGCTCACCGTCACCACCCTGCGCAACGTCATCGGCTCGATGGACCTCGAGCAGACGCTGACCAGCCGCGACCAGATCAACGGCCAGCTGCGCGGGGTCCTCGACGAGGCGACCGGCAAGTGGGGCATCCGCGTCAACCGCGTCGAGCTCAAGAGCATCGACCCGCCGCAGTCCGTGCAGGGCGCGATGGAGCAGCAGATGCGCGCCGAGCGTGACCGACGTGCCGCGATCCTCACCGCGGAGGGCGTCAAGCAGTCGCAGATCCTCACCGCCGAGGGCGAGAAGCAGGCCGCGATCCTCCGGGCCGAGGGTGCCGCGCAGGCCGCGATCCTCACCGCCGAGGGCGAGTCCCGCGCGATCCTGCAGGTGTTCGACGCCGTGCACCGCGGCGACGCCGACCCCAAGCTGCTCGCCTACCAGTACCTCCAGGCGCTGCCGAAGCTCGCCGCGACGCCCGCGAACAAGGTCTGGATCGTCCCGTCCGAGCTGACCGGTGCCCTCGGTCAGTTCACCCAGGGCTTCGCCGGCGCGTTCGGCGGCGGCAGCGGCGACGGTGCAGCGGCTCCCGCGCCCACGCGCCCGCCCGGGTCCTCGCCGCTCGGCCCGGGGGACCTCCCGCCGGTCGCGCTGACCGACCCGAAGGAGGCGCTCGCCGAGGCCCGCCGCGAGTCCGAGGCCGCCGCCGCCGACGCCACCAGCGCCGGCACGTTCAGCGGCCGCCCGTTCGACCCGGTCGCGGAGGCCGGTCAGCGGCCCCGCCCCGGCCACGCCTCGCCGCCCACGGAGCCGGAGCCCCCGACCCCCTGACGCACGGGACCGGTTCCCGGCCCCCGACGCCCGCCGCGCCCCTGGCCCGGCGGGCGTCGCCGTGCCCGGCCGCGGTGTCCACCCGGCCCTGGTCCCCACCCGGTCCCGTGTCCACCCGGCCACGTGTCCACCCGGCACCGTGTCCACCCGGCCCCTGTGCCGCAGAGTGGATCCATCCGGCCCGACACGCCGGCGTGTCGCGCGCGATCGTTCCACTCCACTCCGCGGGGCGGGGCGGGGCGGGGCGGGGCCGGGAGGGTGGTGTGCGCGGAGCGTGGCGTGCATGGCTAGACGAGTGAGTGCTCACTCACTTACAGTGGGCGGCATGAGCGCGGGGCGCGGCAGCGGGCGGGCGCGGGCGATGAGCCGGGAGGACCGGCGGGCCGCCATCGCGGTCGCCACCGTTCCGCTGCTCGAGCAGCACGGCGCGCAGGTGTCGACGCGGCAGATCGCCCTGGCCGCCGGGGTCGCCGAGGGCACGCTGTTCCGGGCGTTCGACGACAAGGTCGAGATCCTCACCACCGCCGCCGAGCACGCGCTGGACCCCACGTCCTCGGTCGCGCAGATCGACGACCTGCCGCGCGCCGCCGACCTCGCCGCGGAGCTCGCGCAGGTGGTGGAGCTGCTCGCCGACCGTGGTCGCCGGGTCCGGCAGGTGATGCTGGCCGTGCACGGGATCCTCGCCTCGGAGGAGGGGCGCCGGGCCGCCGCCGTGCGCGCCGCCCGCGGGGCCGACGTGTTCGGTCGGCCCGTGCCGGGCCCTGTCACGCACGAGCCGGCCTCGCGTCGCGGGGACGCCACCCCCGGCACGCCGCACCCGCCCCCGCCGCACCCCGGGCCGCACGGGCACGGGCGCCAGGCGCACCTGCGGGCCATGACCGAGACCCGGTCCGCGATCGCGCGCCGGCTCGAGCCGTACCGCCAGGACCTGCGGGTGGACCCCGAGCGGGTCGCCCACCTGCTGCTCGCCGCGGTGATGGGCCAGGGCCCGCCCGGCCTGCTCGACGAGGCCGAGATCCCCGCGGCGGACCTGGTCGACGTGCTGCTGCACGGCGCCGCGCGGCCCACCGCCACGCCCGACCCCTGACCCGACCCCGAACGACGACCGCCGACGCCCGACCGCCGACGCACCCCGCGTACTCCCGACGCCCGCTCGCCCGGACGCCGCACCCCGGCCCCGCCGCTGCCCCCGTGCACGCCCGCGCCGAGCCCCCACCCGCACCACCCGGACCGGGAGTCCCATGCTTCTCCGCCTGCTCCGCGAGCACCTGCGGCCCTACCGGCCGCAGGTCGTCTACGTGCTGCTGCTGCAGCTCGCGCAGACCGTCGCCACCCTCTACCTGCCGAGCCTGAACGCCGACATCATCGACAAGGGCGTCGCCGTGGGCGACACCGGCTACATCATGCGGATCGGCGCGCTGATGCTCGGCATCAGCCTGCTGCAGGTCGCGTGCTCCGTCCTGGCCGTCTACTTCGGCGCGCGCGTCGCGATGGCGTTCGGCCGGGACCTGCGCGAGGCGCTGTTCGCGCACGTGCAGGAGTTCTCCGCGCGGGAGGTCGGCCAGTTCGGCGCCCCGTCGCTCATCACCCGCACCACCAACGACGTCCAGCAGGTCCAGATGGTCGTGCTGCTGACGTTCACCATCATGGTGATGGCGCCGATCATGCTGGTCGGCGGCGTGGTGCTGGCCCTGCAGGAGGACGTCGCCCTGTCCGGGCTGCTGCTCGTCGCGGTGCCCGTGCTCGGGCTCGTCGTCGGGCTGATCGTGTCGCGGATGGTGCCGTACTTCCGGCAGATGCAGCTGCGCGTCGACGCGATCAACCGGGTGCTGCGCGAGCAGATCACGGGCCTGCGGGTGATCCGGGCGTTCGTGCGCGAGCGCCGCGAGTCCCGCCGGTTCGGGGTCGCGAACGACGCGCTGTTCGACACGTCGCTGCGGGCCGGGCGCCTGATGTCGCTGATGTTCCCGTCGGTGATGCTCATCATGAACCTCACGAGCGTCGGCGTGCTGTGGTTCGGCGCCCGCCGGATCGACGCGGGGGACATGCAGATCGGCGCCCTGACGGCGTTCCTGTCCTACATCATGTACATCCTCATGGCCGTGATGATGGCCTCGATGATGTTCGTGATGGTGCCGCGGGCCGTCGTGTCCGCGGAGCGCATCACCGAGGTGATCGACACCCAGAAGCTCGGTCGTCCCGCCCGCGGCGCCCGTGCGGCTGCCCCGACCGCGGGGTCGCCTCGAGCTGCGGGGCGTCGAGTTCCGCTACCCGGGTGCGGAGCGCCCGGTGCTGCACGGCGTGGACCTGGTGGCCGAGCCCGGTCGCACGACCGCCGTGATCGGGTCGACCGGCTCCGGCAAGACGACGCTGGTCAACCTGGTGCCGCGGCTCTTCGACGCGACGGGCGGCACGGTCACGATCGACGGCGTCGACGTGCGGGACCTGGCGCCCGAGGACCTGTGGTCGACGATCGGCCTGGTCCCGCAGCGCCCCTACCTGTTCAGCGGGACCGTGGCGAGCAACCTGCGCTACGGCAACCCCGACGCGACCGACGACGACCTGTGGCACGCCCTCGAGGTCGCGCAGGCGCGGTCGTTCGTCGAGGAGATGCCCGAGGGCCTCGAGGCGCCGATCGCCCAGGGCGGCACCAACGTCTCCGGCGGTCAGCGGCAGCGGCTCGCGATCGCGCGGGCGCTCGTCCGCAAGCCGGCGGTGTACCTGTTCGACGACTCGTTCTCCGCACTGGACTTCGCCACCGACGCCGCCCTGCGCGCCGCCCTGGTGCCGGAGACGCGGCACTCGGCGGTGGTCGTGGTCGCGCAGCGGGTGGCGACCATCCGCGACGCGGACCGGATCGTCGTGCTCGACGAGGGGTTGGTGGTCGGCACCGGCACGCACGCCGAGCTGCTCGAGACCTGCGGGACCTACCGGGAGATCGTGCTCTCCCAGATCAGCGCGGAGGAGGCGGCATGAGCGGCGAGCAGCGGACGGCGGCGCCCGCGCGGCGGATGCCCCGGCCCGGACACGGTCCGATGGGCGGCGGCGCGGGGATGCCGGGGGAGAAGTCGCTCGACTTCCGGGGGTCGCTGCGGCGGCTGCTGGGCGTGCTGCGCCCGGAGCGGCTGCGCCTCGCCGGGGTGGTGCTGCTCGGCATCGTCTCGGTGGCGCTCGCGGTGACCGGCCCGAAGGTGCTGGGCAACGCCACCAACGTCATCTTCAACGGCATCATCGGCGCGCAGCTGCCCGCGGGGGTGTCGAAGGAGCAGGCGGTCGAGGGGCTGCGGGCCGACGGCCGGGACACGTTCGCGGACCTGCTGTCCGGGACGGACGTCGTCCCCGGTCAGGGCGTGGACTTCACGCGGCTGCGGGACCTGCTGCTCGCGGTCGTCGCGATCTACGTCGCGTCCGCGGTGTTCAGCTGGCTGCAGGGCCTCATCACGACCGGTGTCGTGCAGCGGGTGGTCCGCGGGCTGCGGGCGCAGGTCGAGGCGAAGCTCGGTCGGCTGCCGCTGCGGTACTTCGACGGCCAGCCGCGCGGCGAGGTGCTCAGCCGCGTCACGAACGACATCGACAACGTCGCCCAGACGCTCCAGCAGACGCTGTCCCAGCTCATCACCTCGGTGCTGACGGTGGTCGGCGTGCTCGCGATGATGTTCTGGATCTCCCCGCTGCTGGCCCTCGTCGCCCTGGTGACCGTGCCGCTGTCGGTCGTCGTCACCGCGGCGATCGCCAAGCGGTCCCAGCCGCAGTTCATGGCGCAGTGGAAGGTCACCGGCACCCTGAACGCCCACATCGAGGAGATGTACACCGGCCACGCCCTGGTCAAGGTGTTCGGACGCCAGGAGCAGGCCGTGCGCCAGTTCCACGACCAGAACGCCGAGCTGTACGCCGCGTCGTTCAAGGCGCAGTTCATCTCCGGGATCATCCAGCCGGCGATGGGGTTCATCGCGAACCTTAACTACGTCATCGTCGCGGTGGTCGGCGGCCTGCGGGTCGCGTCCGGCACGCTCACGCTCGGCGACGTGCAGGCGTTCATCCAGTACTCGCGGCAGTTCACGCAGCCGATCACGCAGATCGCCTCGATGATGAACCTGCTGCAGTCCGGGGTCGCGTCGGCGGAGCGGGTGTTCGAGCTGCTCGACGCGGACGAGCAGCAGCCCGACCCCGCCGACCCCGCGCGGTTGCCGGCCCGGGTCGAGGGGCGCGTGGTGTTCGAGGACGTCGCGTTCCGGTACGTGCCGGACTCCCCGCTGATCGACGGGCTGTCGCTCGTCGCCGAGCCCGGGCAGACCGTGGCGATCGTGGGGCCGACCGGAGCCGGGAAGACCACCCTGGTCAACCTGCTGATGCGGTTCTACGAGATCGACGGGGGCCGGATCACCCTCGACGGCGTCGACACCCGGGACCTGACGCGCGACGACCTGCGCTCGCGGGTCGGCATGGTGCTGCAGGACACCTGGCTGTTCGGCGGGACCATCCGGGAGAACGTCGCGTACGGCGTCGAGGACGTCGACGAAGAGCGGATGCGCGAGGCGGCCGTCGCCACGCACGTCGACCAGTTCGTTCGGGCGCTGCCCGACGGCTACGACACCGTGATCGACGACGAGGCCGCGAACCTGTCGGCGGGGGAGAAGCAGCTGCTGACCATCGCCCGCGCGTTCCTCGCGGACCCGGCGATCCTCGTGCTCGACGAGGCGACGTCGTCCGTGGACACCCGCACCGAGGTGCTCGTGCAGCAGGCGATGAACGCGCTGCGGTCCGGCCGGACGTCGTTCGTCATCGCGCACCGGCTCTCGACGATCCGCGACGCCGACGTGATCCTCGTGATGGAGCACGGCTCGATCGTGGAGCAGGGCTCGCACGAGGAGCTGCTCGCGGCCGGCGGCGCCTACGCACGGCTGTACGCGAGCCAGTTCGCGGCGGCGGCGGTCACCGTCACCGACTGAGCCGCGGGGTCCGGCGTCCGGCGCTCCCGGGCGCCGGGACCCCCCGTCCCCGGGCCGGACGGCCCACCCCGCGTCGGGCGGCGGGGCCTAGGGTCGTCGCGTGAGGACGCGCACCGCGGCGACGACGCCGCGGCTCCACCGGGACCGGTACACCGTGACGCTCTACGGGTCGTTCGTGACCTGGGGGTGGCTGCTCTACTCGTTCAACCCGAGCGTGCCGCTGCTCGCCGACGAGCTCGGCATCACGAACGCCCAGGCCGGTCTGCACGGGACCGCGATGGCCGTCGGTGCGGTGCTCGCCGCCGCCGTGACGCCGCGTGCGGTGCGCCGCCTGGGACGGCGGGACGCGCTGGCGGCGGCCTGCGTGCTGCTCGCCGCCGGGGTGGTGCTGCTCGCCACGGGGACCGCGCTGCCGGTCACGCTCGCCGGGATGGCGGTGGTCGCGGTCGGCGGGAACGCGGCGATCAGCGCGGCGCAGGCCGGTCTCGCCGACCACCACGGCCGCGCCGCGTCAGCCGCGGTCACCGAGGCGAACGGGGTGGGCTCCGGCATCGGGCTGCTCGGTCCGCTGGCCGTCGGGGCGTGCGTCGCGCTCGGGTGGGGCTGGCGGCCCGCCGTCGCGGTGACGGCGGTGCTCGCGCTCGGGACCGCGGTGGCGGTGCGGATCCTGCCGCAGGGTGGCGGTCCCGGCCGGACCCGCCGGGCGGGTGCGTCCGCCGGGCGGGGACGCGACGCCGGGCGGGGACGCGACGCAGGACCCGAGCGCGACGCCGGGCACCAGCGCGACGGGCGGCGCGCGGTCCGGGCCTCGCGGTGGTTCCTGGTCACGGTCGTGGTCGCGCTCGCGGTGGAGAACGCGACGACCTACTGGGCGACCGACCTGGTCCGGGACCGCACCGGCGCTGGCGCGGGCATCGCGACCGCCACCACCGCGGGCCTGGTCGCCGGGATGACGCTCGTGCGGTTCGTCGTGGGCCCGCTGTCGCTGCGCGTGTCGCCGGCGCGGCTGCTCGCGGGCGCGTACGGCGTCGCGATCGCCGGGTGGGCGGTGCTGTGGACCGCGACCTCCGCGCCGGTCGCGCTGGCCGGCCTGGTGCTGGCCGGCCTGGGCTACGGGGCGCACTACCCGCTGGGCATCGCGCTGCTGCTCGGCGCGTCCGGCGGCGCGACCGACGCGGCCCAGGCCCGCGCCACCGTGGCCGGAGGGCTGGCGATCGGGGTCGCGCCGTTCGTGCTCGGGGCGCTCGCCGACGCCGCCGGCCCGCACACGGCGTTCCTGGTGGTGCCGGTGCTGGCGGTCGTCGGCGGCGTCGCGGCGCTCGCGGGCGCCCGCGCGTGGCGGACGGAGCGCCCGGCGCCGTAGCCCCGCCGTCGCGTCCGCCCGCATGCAGCCGAGGTCGCCCCTCCCGGCCGAGGTCGCTGGTTGCAGGCGGCGACCTGGGCCACGCGGTGCGACCTCAATGGCGCGGCGGGCGGTGACCGGGGTCAGCGCAGCGTCTGGGTGAGGACCGACCCGGCGCCGGAGTGCTCGACGGTCGCCAGCGCGCCGTTCACCAGCGCGAGGTGCGGGGGGACGTGCCCGCAGTCGACGTCGACCAGCACGGGGACGCCGAGGTCCCCGAGCGCGTGCCGGACGGCGTCGTGCTGCGTGAAGCCGGGGAGGTCCGCGCCGCGGGTGCGGCCGACGAGCACCGCGCGGGCGGCCTCGAACCACCCCGCGTGCCGCAGCCCCAGCAGCCGTCGCGCGACGTCCGCGGCGTCCGCCGCGGCGGCCTCCAGGTAGACGACCGTCCCCTCGGGCGCGTGCTCGGCCACGAACCGGCCGATGTCGCCCGAGGGCGTCCCGGCCAGGTGCGCGACGGTCTCGAGGCAGCCGCCGACGAGCCGGCCGGTCGCGTGCACGTCCTCGCTCTCGTCGGCGTCGACCCGGGTCCACCCGCCTGGCGCGTCGAGTGGGTAGTCCCGGACACCGGGGTCCGCGGCGTAGTCCGCGAGCCGTCCGGACGCGACCCGTGGTGCGGCGCCCTGCACGAGCGTGGACCCGGGTGCGAGCCGCACGACGTCGAGCCACCGTGCCATCGGCGCCGGGACCCGGTAGGGGGTGTCCATGAGGTTCTGCCCGTGCAGCGTCGCGACGCCGGTGGTGAGCGTCAGCGGCAGCAGCAGCGTCGAGATGTCGGAGTACCCGACGAACCAGGTCGGGTCCTCGGCGAGCGCCCGGAGGTCGAGCCGACCAAGCAGGTCGAGCGCGATCTCCCCGCCCCACGGGGGGACCACGGCCCGCACGTCGGGGTCGCGGAACATGCCGGTCAGCTCGTCGACGCGGTCGTCCGCCGGGCCGCTCGCGATGCCCGCGCCGTGCACCAGCGCGCCGAGCCGGACGCGCAGACCGGCGTCCTCGACGTGCCGCACCGCGAGGTCCAGCCGGGCGGCGTGCTGCGGTGCGACGCCGGCGGACGGGCTGGCGACGCCGACGACGTCGCCCGGGGCGAGGGGCCGGGGGTAGCGGATCACCCCGGCAGTCTCGCAGCAGAGGCGGTCCGGCGCGGAGGTTCCCGCGAGCGGCCCGCTGCCGGCCGCGACCCGGCTGCGACCTCGCTGCGAGGGTGGCTCGAGGACCCGGGTGTCCGCTGGGCACCGGGCGTCGGCACACCGCCGGCCCGTGACCCGGGGAGGACCCGATGACCACCACGACCACCACGACCCCGTCGGACCTGGCGCAGCCGGTCGGCGGGAGCACCCCGGAGGTCGCCGCCCGGGTGCTCGCGGCCAGCCTGGGCGCGCAGGAGATGGCGGCGTTGCACGCCGGGGAGCGGCTGGGCTGGTACCGGGCGCTCGCGCAGCACGGACCGTGCACGGCGGACGGGCTGGCGGGCCTGACCGGCACGCACGCGCGGTACGTGCGGGAGTGGCTGGAGCACCAGGCGGCGGCGGGGTTCGTGACCGCCGCGGGTGACCGGTTCGCGCTCACGCCCGGGGCCGTCGAGGTGCTGACCGACGCCGACTCGCCGTCGTACCTCGCCCCGCTCGGGCGGCTGCACGCGGCGTCGGGGCGGGTGGTCGACGACCTGCACGCGGCGTACCGGCACGGCGGTGGCGTGTCGTGGGAGCGGCTCGGTGCGGACGCGCGCGAGGCGCAGGCGGCGCTGAACCGGCCGTTCTTCCTGCACGGGCTGGCGGACCTGCTGGCGTCCACGGTGCCGGAGCTCGACGCGCGGCTGCGGTCGGGCGCGCGGGTGGTGGACGTCGGCTGCGGAGAGGGCTGGTCGGCGGTGGGGCTCGCGCTCGCGCACGAGGCGCTGGACGTGACGGGTGTCGACCTCGACGAGGCGTCGGTGGCCGCGGGCCGGCGGCACGCGGTCGCCCACGGGGTCGAGGACCGGGTGCGGTTCGTGGCGGCGGACGCCGCGACCCTGGCGGCCGCCGTCGGGGCCGGTGGCCGGGCGTTCGACGTGGTGACGGCGTTCGAGTGCGTGCACGACCTGGCCGACCCGGTGGCGGTGCTCGCGGCGGCGCGCGCGCTGGTCGCGGCGGACGGGTGGGTGCTCGTCGTCGACGAGCGCGTCGACCCGGAGCCCACGACACCGGCCGGGGTCCTGGACCGGTGGTGCTACGGGTTCTCGCTGACCGTGTGCCTGCCCGACGGGCTGTCCCACGCGCCGAGCGCCGGGACCGGGACGGTCATGCGCCCGGCGACGCTCGCGGGCTACGCGCGGGCCGCGGGGTTCTCAGCGCTCGACGTCCTGCCCGTCGAGCACGACCTCTTCCGGTTCTACCGGCTCCGTGGGTGAGGGCCCGCCGAGCCGGGCGACGGCGCAGACCAGGTCCTCGGACCGGCCCCGCGCCGCCAGCGCCGCGACGGCCGGGGCGCCGAGCAGGGCGGTGAGCGTGTCGTGCGCGGCGGCGAGGGCGTCGGCCTCGACGCCGTACGTCGGCGGCAGGTCGGGGTGCGTGACCGTGCCGAGCAGCAGGCCCGCGTCGGCGTGCCGGCCCAGCCGGACCAGCAGCGGCACGGCGTTGCGCAGCGCGGTCAGCAGGTGCGTCCGGTCGCCGGTGGGCGCCCAGGTGCGGGCGAGGTCCAGCAAGCTCGTCGAGCGCCCCGGCGGGGTCGGGTCGGCGGGACACGGCCGCGACCGTCGCCGCCCTGGCCACGCCCGAGAGGTAGCGGTTGCCGACCTGGTCGGCGAGCCGGCGCGCCCGCCCGAGGGCCGCGAGCGCCCCGTCGGGGTCGCTGCGGGCCAGGGTCTCGCCGGTGACGAACGCCAGCCAGCCCCGGTCCGAGGGGGCGGCGAGGGTCCCGACGGCGTGCTCCAGGGCGGTGAGGGCGGTCTGCGCGGTGGTCGGCCGGTCCCGGTACGCGGCGACGAGCGCGGGGTACGTCAGGCCCATCACCCGGTAGTGCGGGTCGGCGGCGTGCTGGGCCTCGGCGGTGAGCCGGGCGCCGAGCCGGACCGCCTCGTCGGTGCGCCCCTCGAACAGGGCCAGGTCGGCGAGCACCTCCAGGGCGTGCAGCCGGTCGGCCGGGTCGGTCGCGGTGGCGAGCGCGAGCTCCGCGCGGCGCCCGGCGGTCGACCGGTGCCCCTGCAGCAGGGCGCGGGCCGCCAGGGCCGCGAGCACGGGCGGCGCGTCCTCGCGTCCGGGCACGGGCCACGCGAGCACGTCGGTGCGCAGGGCGTCGACGGCGTGCAGGTGCAGGGTCCGGGTGAGGCGCAGCGCCAGGTCGGGGTCGTGGGTCGCGGCCCAGGCGTGCGCGAGCCGCAGGTCGGGGAGCAGCGCGGTGAGCCGGACCCGGGCGTCCGGCTCGACGGCGCCCCGCAGCGCGCGGTCGGCGTCGCGGGCGACGTCGAGCAGCACTGCGGCGTGCCGGGCGCGGACGGCCTCGGCGGGCGGGCCGACCACCGCGCGGACGGTCTGCAGCATCCGGTAGCGGGTGCGGCCGGCCACGTCGTCGCGGACCAGCAGCGACGCCGCCGCCAGGTGCTCGGCGGTCGTGGCGGACACGTCCAGCACCCGTGCCGCGAGGTCCGGCGGGCAGGCGGTGGCGAACACGGGCCAGCCGTCGAGCGCCCGCTGGGCCTCGGGGGGCAGCAGCTCGCGCGACCACGCGACCAGCGCGGCGAGCGACCGGTGCCGCGGGGGTGCGGCACGCACCGGGGCCACGAGCGCGTCCAGCCGCGCGTCGAGGAGGTCCGCGAGGTCGGCCACGCTGAGCGTCGCGGTGCGTGCGGCGGCCATCTCGACCGCGAGGGGGAGGCCGTCGAGCCGACGCACGATCCGGCCGACGGGGTCGGCGGCGGCACCGTCCGTGCCGGCCACGTCGACCCTCCGGCGGCCACCGCCGCCGGACGCACGGGCTCGGTCGCGGAACAGCCGTGCCGCCGCCGACGCCGGTCCGTCGGTGCCCAGCGGCTCGACCGGCAGCACGTGCTCGCCGACCACCCCGAGCGGGGTGCGGCTCGTGGCCAGGACGCGCAGCGGCCCTGGCTCGGTCAGCAGCAGGTCGACGCAGTCCGCGACCGCCGCGGGCAGGTGCTCGCAGTTGTCGAGCACGAGCAGCAGGTCACGCTCGCCGGCGCGTGCGAGCGTGCGGGCGGGGGTGTCCTCCGGGTCGGCGTCCAGGGCCTCCGCCACGGCGGACGCGACCGCGGCGGCGTCCCGGACGGCGCCGAGCTCGACGAACAGCGCGTGCGGGGGCGCGCCCGGTCCGGCCGCAGCCTCGAGCGCGAGCCGGGTCTTGCCCACCCCACCCGGCCCGACCAGCGTGACCAGCGCGGTGCGGGCGAGCAGGTCCCGCAGCGCCGCGAGGTCGTCGGACCGGCCGACGAGGCTCGTGCGCGGGCGCGAGACCGGCGGCGACGGCCGGGGGAGGCGCTCGGCGGGGTGCGGCGTGGTGTCGGCGGGGTGCGGTGTGGCTCCGACGGGGTGCCGGCGTCGCGTCGGGGAGCCGGGCCCCACGCCGGTCGATGCCGCCCCGGCCGACGCCGCCCCGGGGGACGGCTGCGGCCGGGTGGCCGGGTTCGGGTGCGGGACGCGCGAGCCCCGGGCCCGGGCGCGGGCGGCGGCCCCGACGCCGCCGACCGGCGCGCCGGGCGCTGCGTGGGGCCGTGTCCGCCCGGCCGTGAGCGCCTCGTGGTGCGCCGCCCGCAGCTCCTGCGAGGGCAGCAGCCCGATCTCGTCCAGCGCGGCCGCCGCCCGCAGGTACGCGAGCACCGCCTCGCCGGGTCGTCCCTCGGCGGTCCGGGCCCGGACCAGCAGCGCCCACGCGCCCTCGCGGTACGGGTCCGCGTCGAGCGCGTGCTCGGCGTGCTCGGCGGCTCGCGTCGGGTCGGTGCGCAGCACGGCGCGGGCCAGGGCCTCGTGCGCGGTGCGGCGGGCCGCCTCCAGCCGGTCGGCCTCGGCCTGGACCTCCGGCAGATCCGCCTCCGTCCCGAACGCCGGCCCGCGCCAGAGCGCCAGCGCGGCCCCGAGCAGCGCGGCGGCGTCGTCGGGCGTGCGCGCCGCGCCGCGCGCGGCCTCGCGGACCGCGCGGTCGAACCGGTCGGCGTCCAGGTCCTCCGGGTCGAGGCGGTAGCCGCCGGGCACGGCGCGCAGGTCCGCGCCGACCAGCGCCCGCACCCGCGACGCGTGGCTGTGCAGCGTGTGCTCGGCGCTCGGGGGCGGCCCCTGGGGCCACAGCGCGACGATCAGCCGCTCCCGGGGCACGAGCGACCCGCGGTGCGCGAGCAGCACGGCGAGCAGGGCGCGCTGACGGGCGCCGCGGACGGGTTCGTCCCCGTCGGCGGTGTGGAGCTCCACGGGTCCCAGCACCCCGTACCGCATGGGCCCGATGGTAGGGGTCGCGGGGGCCCAGCGGCAGGGCCTCCTGGCACCCGGGTACCGTGCCGGGATGACGACCCTCCCCGCCGCGACCCCCGACCGCACCCGCGCCGCCCGCGTCCTCGACGCCGCTGACCTGCGCACGGAGCACTGGCGGGACCTCTACCGGGACCTGCACGCCCACCCCGAGCTGTCCGGCCGCGAGCACCGGACCGCCGGGGTGCTGGCCGCCGAGCTGCGCGCCGCGGGCCTCGAGGTGACGGAGGGCGTCGGCGGGACCGGCGTCGTCGGGGTGCTGCGCAACGGCGACGGCCCCGTCGTGATGCTCCGCGCCGACATGGACGGGCTGCCGGTGCTGGAGGACTCCGGCAAGCCCTACCAGAGCCGGCACACCGACACGGACCCGGCGGGCGACACCGTGCCGACGATGCACGCCTGCGGCCACGACATGCACGTGACGGCGCTCGCGGCGGCCGTCGACACCCTGGCCGGGGCGCGCGACGCCTGGCGGGGCACGCTGCTCGTGGTCGGCCAGCCCGCGGAGGAGACCGCGACGGGCGCGAACGCGATGCTGGACGACGGCCTGTTCACCCGGTTCCCGAAGCCCGACGTCGCGCTCGGCCAGCACGTCGGCCCGCTGCCCGCCGGGGTCGCCAACCACTCGCGCGAGCTGCTGATGGCGGCGGCGTGCACCCTCGACGTGACGATCCACGGGCGGGGCGGCCACGGGTCGATGCCGCACGTCACCGTCGACCCCGTGCTGACCGCCGCGTACGCCGTGACCCGGCTCCAGGCGATCGTGTCGCGGGAGACGCCCAGCGGGGACCCGGTGGTCGTCACCGTCGGCACGTTCCACGCGGGGACGAAGTCGAACATCATCCCGGACACGGCGACGTTCACGGTGAACCTGCGCGCCCGCTCGGACGCGTCGATGGCGCGCGCGGTCGCCGCGGTCCACCGGGTCGTCGAGGCCGAGGCGGCCGCCGCGGGCTGCCCGCAGCCGCCCACGATCGGCGTCCGCGAGAACCCGCCGGCCACGGTGAACACGCCCGCCCTGGTGGACCGGGTGATGGCCGCGCAGGAGGCCGTGATGCCCGCGGGCGCGATCCGGGTCGCGGAGCCGCTGATGGGCTCGGAGGACTTCTCGGAGTTCGGGCTGCCGAAGGGCCGGTACGCGGGCGACCCGGTGCCGTACGCGTTCTGGTTCTGGGGCGGGATGGACCCCGACCTGTTCCCCGCGGACTACACCACCGGGTTCTCGGCGTCCGTGCCCGGCAACCACACCGCGCAGTTCGCGCCGCTCGACGAGCCCACGATCGCCGCCGGGCGCCGCCTGCTGGTCGCCGCCGCCCTGGAGCTCCTGGCCTGACGCCGGGCGGGTCCCGGACAGGGGATGATGGCGGGCGTGCCCGCGCTCGACATCGTCCACCTGACCGACCCCGACGACGACCGGCTCGCCGACTACGTGTCGCTGACCGACGTCGCGCTGCGCTCGCGGCACGAGCCCGAGAAGGGCCTCTACATCGCGGAGAAGCTCGACCGTGCTCGGCCGGGCGCTCGCCGCCGGGCACCGACCCCGGTCGGTGCTGGTGTCCCCGCGCTGGCTGCCCGACCTGCGCACGATGCTCGAGGCGCGCGACCCCGAGGGCGAGCCCGTGCGCGTGTACGTCGGCGAGCCCGCGGTGCTGGAGGCCGTCACCGGCTTCCACGTGCACCGCGGGGCGCTCGCGTCGATGCACCGGCCGGCGCTGCCGACGGTCGCGTCCGTGCTCGCGGGTGCCCGCGGCGGAGCCGGCGCGCGCCGGGTGGCGGTGCTGGAGGACGTGGTCGACCACACGAACGTCGGCGCGGCGTTCCGGTCCGCCGCCGCGATCGGGGTGGACGCGGTGCTGGTCACCCCCCGATGCGCCGACCCGCTGTACCGGCGGTCCGTGCGGGTGTCGATGGGCACGGTGTTCCAGGTGCCGTGGACCCGGATCGACCCGTGGCCGGACGGCATCGCGCAGCTCCGCGAGGCGGGCTTCGTGACCGCGGCCCTGGCGCTGTCCGACGACTCGGTCAGCCTCGACGTGCTGGAGGCGCAGGCGCCGGAGCGGCTGGCGCTGGTGCTGGGCGCCGAGGGCGACGGCCTGAAGCCGGAGACGGTCGCGGCTGCGGACCTGACGGTCCGGATCCCGATGGCCGGCGGGGTGGACTCGCTGAACGTGGCGGCGGCGGGTGCGGTGGCGTTCTGGGCGACGCGGGTGCGGGGCTGACGCCCGGGCGAGGTCGCACGACGGGACCGAGGCCGCTCGGTCCGCGGGGCTCGGTCAGCGCAGACGGAGCCGCTCGACCATGAGATCCGCCTCGTCCAGCACCTCGCCGGCCGCCCAGGTCATGTCGCGCCTGGACTGGGTGATCGGGCGCAGGACGTCGGCTTCGACGAGGCGCTCGATCGCGGCGTACGCGCGGGCCCGGGAGGTGCCGGTCAGCGTCATGACGTCGTGGGCGTCGACGATCGGGCGGCTGGGCAGCAGCGGGAGCAGCGCAGCGGCGGCGGACCCGACGCGCGGCCGGACGCGCTCGTGCCACTGCGCGGGCAGTGCGATGAGCCGCTCGGCTGACACCGCTGCTTCGGTGGCGGCGCGCGACGTCGCGTCGGCCAGGTACGCGGCGAACGGCTCGACGTCGCCGGTCCGGTAGCTGTTGACGAGGTCGAAGTAGTGCTCCCGGTCGGCGACGATCGCCGAGGCGACCGGCACTGCCATGCGGGTGGTCACACGGCGGTAGCGCCACACGCCGTTGATCAGCGAGCGACCCAGGCGCCCGTTGCCGTCGGTGAAGGGGTGGATGGACTCGAACTGGGCGTGCGTCACCGCGGCGTGCACGATCGGGTCGACGTCGGTGCGACGCGTGAACGCGACCAGGTCGTCCATGAGCTCGGGCACGCGTCCGGGCGCGGGCGGCACGTGCACGGCGCCCAGAGGGGAGCGGTTCGACCCGCCGATCCAGTTCTGGACGGTGCGCAGCGTGCCGGCGTCCCACTTCTCCTCCGGGTCGTCCGCCATGAGCGGGCGGTGCGCCGCGAGGATGTCGTCGAGGTCGATCCCGAGGGTGGACCGCTCGACGAGCAGGCTGAGGCCGTCGATGGCGCCCTTGACCGTGCGCGCGGTCTTGGGTGCGGTGATCCCGTACTGGGCGCGTGCGAGCTGGTCGACGGTGGTCAGCTCCTCCTCGATCCGCGAGGAGGCGATGGCCTCGGTGCGCAGCAGGAACGGCTCGAGCGTGGCCACCTGGGCGGCGTACGTGCGCTCGAGCACGGCGATGTCGACCAGCGCGGCGCGGGCGGCATCGATCAGCTCGGGGGAGGGCGTCAGGGGCATGTCGGCGATCAGGGGAGGGATCGCGGCGGCGTACTCGGTGATCTCCGAGCGGCGTCCGGAGCGGGGGACCCAGGGGAGCACCTCGCGCTCGTGCCCCGGCACGCGCGCACCGCCGACGACCGGCGACGCGTCCGCTGCGCCACGAACGGACCCGCCGTCGGTGGCGACGCGCGCCGGGCGCGGGGAGTGGGCCATCCTGTGCTCCTCAGCGAGAACATCCTCGTCACTGTTCTCGCTTATTCTAGCAAAGCGAGACGAGGCGCCCTCCTGTTCTCGGTTGTGCGACGACGAGTCGGCGGTGGTGTCGACGGCGCGTCAGGCCCCCAGGACGAACCGCCGGACTGCCTCCACCGCCGCGCCGCGGGCCCACTGCCCGAGCTTCCGGGGACTGGACGGCCAGCACCGGGTCGGCGGCCAGCGGGTCGCGGTCGGCGTGCAGGCCCTCGGCGAGCGCCGCAGGTGCGGCGGTCGCGAGGCCGCTGCCCTCGCCTCCGACGACCACGAGCCCCGACAGCGAGAAGTTCGCGGCGGCGGCGACCAGCCGGCCGAGCGACCGGGCCGCGTCGTCGACCACGCGGACCGCGGCCGGCTCGCCCGCGGCGGCGAGCGCCAGGACCTCGGGGAGGTCGACGGGTCGGTGCAGCGCGACGCCGACCTGCGCGGTGATCGAGCCGGTGGTGAGCATCGCGGTCGCGCAGCCGCGGTGGCCGGCGGGGCACACGGGGCCGTGGGGGTCGAGCGGGTGGTGGGCGAGCAGGCCCAGGCCCGCGTCGGCGGCGCGCACCGGGCGGCCGTTCGCGACCAGGCCGTAGCCGATGCCGGCACCGACGGTGACGAGGGCGAACGTGGGGATCCCGCGGCCCTCGCCGAACCAGTGGGTGAGGGCGAGCAGCGCCTCGACGTCGTTGGCGAGGACGGTCGGCACGGCGGTGCGGGCGCGGACGAGGTCGCCGAACGGCACGTCCTCCCAGCCGAGGAACGGGGCGCGGACCACGTGGCCGCCGTCGGTGGTGCGGGCGCCGAGGCTGACGCCGGCAGCGGTCGCGGGGCGTCCGCCGGCGCGTCCGGTCGGCTCGGCCAGCTCGGCGATCAGCGCCGCGGTGACCTCGGCGACCGCCTCCGGGTCGTGGTCGTCCAGCGGACGCTCCGCGCTCGCGACGACCTCGGCCCGGAACGTCGTGCGGACGCCGTGCGCGCGGTCGCCGGTGAGCTTGACGCCGACGAAGTGGTGGGCGTCCGGGGCGACGTCGAGCGGCTGGGACGGGCGCCCGACCCCGGTCGGGCCGGCGCCGGTCACCTCGACCAGCACGCCGTCGGACACGAGGGGCGCGGTGAGGCGGGTGACGCTGCCGGGAGACAGGCCGGTGCGGCGGGCGAGCGCGGCGCGGGACAGCGGGCCGTGCAGCAGGACGTCGAGCGCGAGGGGGTGGGCGGGTCCCGGGGGCACCCACGGGGCGGCGTCGAGCGGCCAGGTCATCCGGGTATGTTGCCATGCGGAACGAAACCGGGTCCACGGTCGACGCTGAGCGCGTCTTGACGGTCAAATTCGTTTCCGGATAGAACCTACCCTCATGGCAGACGACGTGGTCCCGACGCTCGACGACACCGCCCGCAGCACCCCGCTGCACCTGCGGGCGGGGGGCGTGAGCGTCGTCCTCGACACCGCCGGCGCGCGGCTGCCGCGGGTGCTGCACTGGGGCCCGGACCTGGGCGACCTGGGCGCCGACGAGCTGCGCACGCTGCGCGACGTCGCCGTGCCGCCGCTCGTCTCCGGCACCACGGACGAGCCGGTCGCGCTGTCGGTACTGCCGGAGCAGTCCGCGGGCTGGCTCGGCACCCCCGGGCTGACGGGGCACCGGGACGGCGCGGACTTCAGCACGCTGTTCGAGGTGACCGGGGTCCGGGCCGCGCGCGACGTCACCCGCGACGGCGTCCCGGTCGCGCACGAGGTGCTGGTCGACGCCGAGGACGCCGTCGCGGGGCTCGCCCTGCGCCTGGTGCAGCAGCTGCTGCCCGACGGCCTGCTGCGCACCCGCGCCACGGTGACGAGCACGGGCGCGGGCGTGTTCACGCTCGGCACGCTCGACCTGGTGCTGCCGCTGCCGGGCGAGGCGGACGAGATCCTCGACTTCACCGGCCGGCACCTGCGCGAGCGCAGTCCCCAGCGCCACCCGCTGGTCGCCGGACAGCACCTGCGGGAGTCGCGGCGGGCGCGCAGCCACGACGGCACCCTGCTGCTGACCGCCGGCCGCCACGGCTTCGGGTTCGCGTCCGGCCAGGTCTGGGGCGTGCACGTCGCGTGGTCGGGCAACACGCGCACGTTCGCCGAGCAGGCGATGCCGTCCGGCACCCGGCTGATCGGCGCGGGGGAGCTGCTCCTCGCCGGCGAGGTCCGCCTCGCGACCGGCGAGGAGTACGCCACGCCGTGGGTGTACGCGTCCTACGGCGACGGGCTCGACGCGCTCTCCGCGCGGTTCCACGCGTTCCTGCGGTCGCGCCCGCAGCACCCGCGCACCCCGCGCAAGGCACTGATCAACGTCTGGGAGGCCGTCTACTTCGACCACGACCTCGACCGGCTGAAGGCCCTCGCCGACGCCGCGGCGGCCGTGGGCGTCGAGCGGTACGTGCTGGACGACGGCTGGTTCCGCGGTCGCCGTGACGACACCGCCGGCCTCGGGGACTGGGAGGTCGACCCGACGGTGTGGCCCGACGGGCTCACCCCGCTGGCCGACCACGTCCGCGGCCTCGGCATGGAGCTGGGGCTGTGGTTCGAGCCGGAGATGGTCAACCCCGACTCCGACCTGGCGCGCGCGCACCCGGAGTGGATCCTGCGGCCGGGCGACCGGCTGCCCCCGGCCGCCCGGAACCAGCAGGTGCTCGACCTCGCGCACCCGGGCGCCTGGCAGCACGTCTTCGACCAGGTCGACGCGGTGCTGTCCGCGTACGACATCGGGTTCGTGAAGTGGGACCACAACCGCGACCTGATCGAGGCCGGGCACACCGCGACCGGCGCGGCGGGGGTGCACCGGCAGACGCTGGCCGCGTACCGGCTGATCGACGCGCTGCGCGCCGCGCACCCGGACGTCGAGATCGAGTCCTGCTCCGGGGGCGGCGGTCGCGCGGACCTCGGCATCCTCGAGCGCACCAACCGGGTCTGGACGTCGGACTGCATCGACGCGCTCGAGCGGCAGACCATCGAGCAGTGGACCGGGCTGCTGGTGCCGCCGGAGATGCTCGGCTCGCACATCGGCTCGCCGCGCGCCCACACCACGGGCCGGCAGCACGACCTGTCGTTCCGGGGCGCGACGGCGCTGTTCGGGCACCTCGGGATCGAGTGGGACCTCACGCGCGCCACCGAGGCGGAGCGGGCCGAGGTCGCGCGCTGGGTGCGGGCGTACCGGGAGCACCGCGACCTGCTCCACCACGGCCGGTCGGTGCGCCTCGACGTCGCCGACCCCGCGCTGCGCGTGCACGGCGTGGTGCGCCCCGACGGGGGCGAGGCGATCATCGCCGTCGTCCAGCTGACCACCGGGGTGTCCGCGCCGCCGGCGGCGGTGCGCCTGCCGGGGCTGGACCCGGACCGGGTCTACGACGTGCGGCCGCTGGCGCCCGGCGACCGGGCGACGGCCGCCTACGACTTCCCACCGCCGCCGTGGTGGACGCAAGGCGCGCGCCTGTCGGGCCGTGCGCTCGCCGCGGTGGGGCTGCGGGTGCCCGCGCAGCTGCCCGAGCACACCGTGCTGCTGCACGTCACCGCCCTGGACTGAGCGCATGGGGTAGGTGGTGCTCCCGGTCGCCGCCTGCGAGGTGCGCGGATACGCTGACGCGCTGCCCCGACGCCCGACATCGTGAGGTTCCCCGTGACGTCGTCCACGCCCGAGACCGCCGGCCCCGCACCGGTCGACCCCGCCGCGACCGGGTCCGAGCCCGGGACCGCCGCCGAGCCCACCGCCGAGCGCCCCGCGCCGCCCGAGACCGACCACTCCGGTCCCTGGGGCACGTCGCGCGTCGTGTTCTGGGGCGCGGTGGTCGTCGTCCTGGCCGTGTCCGGGTTCACGATCGCGTTCCCCGACACCGCGAGCGACGTGATCGGCGCCGTCCAGACGCACGTCGTCAGCGCGTTCGGCTGGTACTACGTGCTGCTGGTGGCGCTGTTCGTGGCGTTCGCGATCTGGGTGGGCGTCGGCCGGTGGGGCGACATCACGCTCGGGCCGGACGACGACGAGGAGCCGGAGTACCCGCTGGGCTCGTGGTTCGCGATGCTGTTCGCGACCGGCATGGGCATCGGCCTGGTGTTCTGGGGCGTGGCGGAGCCGCTGAGCCACTACGCGGACCCGAAGCCCGGCGTCACCGGCACCCCGGAGCAGCTCGCTCAGGCCGCGATGAGCCAGACGTACCTGCACTGGGGCGTCAGCGCGTGGGCGATCTACGTGGTCGTCGGCCTCGCGGTCGCCTACACGGTGCACCGCAAGGGCCGACCGGTGTCGATCCGGTGGGCGCTGGAGCCGCTGCTCGGCGACCGGGTCCGGGGCCGGCTGGGCGACGCGATCGACGTGACGGCGGTCGTCGGCACCGTGTTCGGCGTCGCGACGTCGCTCGGTCTCGGGGTCCTGCAGATCACCGCCGGCCTCGAGCACACCGGGATCGCCCAGTCGTCCACGGTGCTGCAGGTCGTGGTGATCGTGGTCATCACCGGCATCGCGACGCTGTCCGTGGTGTCCGGTCTGGACCGGGGGCTGAAGTGGCTGTCGAACATCAACGTGTCGTTCGCGGGCGTGCTGATGATCGCAGTGCTGGTGCTCGGGCCGACCCTGTTCCTGCTGCGCGAGTTCGTGCAGTCGCTCGGCGCGTACCTGGCGAACGTCGTCCCGATGATGTTCAACGTGTCCGCGTACGCCGGCGCCGAGGGCGAGGCCTGGCAGGCGTCCTGGACGACGTTCTACTGGGGCTGGTGGATCAGCTGGTCCCCGTTCGTCGGGGTGTTCATCGCCCGGATCTCCCGGGGTCGCACCGTGCGGCAGTTCGTCGCCGGCGTGCTGCTGGTCCCGTCGATCGTGTGCTTCCTGTGGTTCTCGGTGCTGGGCGGCTCGGCCCTGTACCGCGAGCTGTTCGGCGGCGGCGGGCTGGTGGGGCCGGACGGCGAGGTCGTCCCGGAGAACGCGCTGTTCGACCTGCTGGCGTCGCTGCCCGGCGGTGCGGTGCTGTCGGTCGGCGCGATCATCCTCGTCGCCCTGTTCTTCATCACCTCCGCCGACTCCGGCGCCCTGGTCGTGGCGATGCTGTCCGCCGGCGGCGACCCGAACCCGCGCACCCCGCTGCGCGTGCTGTGGGCGGCGCTGGGCGGTGTGCTGGCGATCGCGCTGCTCGTCGCCGGCGGCCTCACGGCGTTGCAGACCGCGGCGATCCTCATCGCGCTGCCGTTCAGCGTGGTGATGATCGGCATGGTCGTCTCGACGTCGCGCGCCCTGCACCTGGAGCACCAGGCGTTCCTGCGGGCCGAGCGCCGTCAGCTGCGGTCGGCGATCACCGCGCACGTCGCCACGCAGGTGACCCGGCACGTCGACGAGCGGCTCGGCCCCCGTCCGCGCCGCGGCCCGCTCGGTGGCGGTCGGCGGGGACGCTCCGCCGACTGAGCGGCTACGGTGTTCGGCGGCCGCGAGCCGCGCGCCGTCCACCCGCACCACCGGAAGTCCTGATGCCCCGCACCCCCGCCCCGCACCCCGAGCCCGTCGTCCCCGCCACCCCCGCCACCCCCGGGACGGCCGACCCGACCGGTGAGGGCCTGGGCCACGGCCTGCGGACCCGGCACCTGACGATGATGGGCCTCGGCTCGGCGATCGGCGCCGGGCTGTTCCTCGGCAGCGGCGTCGGCATCGCGACGGCCGGGCCCGCGGTGCTGGTGTCGTACGCGGTCGCCGGGGTGCTGGTCGTCCTGGTGATGCGGATGCTCGCGGAGATGGCGGCCTCGGTGCCGTCCAGCGGGTCGTTCTCGGTGTACGCGGAGCAGGCGCTCGGCCGGTGGGCCGGGTTCACGCTCGGCTGGGTCTACTGGTTCACGATCATCATGGTGCTCGGCGCGGAGATCACCGGCGTCGCCGGGATCGTCACCGGCTGGCTGCCGGGCGTCCCGCAGTGGGGCGTGGCGCTGGTGGTCGTCGCCGTGTTCGCGGTGGTGAACCTGGCGGGGGTGCGCCGGTTCGGCGAGCTGGAGTTCTGGTTCGCGCTCGTCAAGGTCGCGGCGATCGTCGTGTTCCTGGTGGTCGGCGTGCTGCTGGTCGCGGGGCTGCTGCCGGGCACCGAGCCCGTCGGGACGGCGAACCTCCTGGGGCACGGCGGGTTCGCGCCGATGGGCGTCGGGGGCGTGGCGGCCGGGCTGCTCGTGGTGGTGTTCGCGTTCGGCGGCATCGAGATCGTCGCGATCGCCGCCGCCGAGGCCCGTGACCCGCAGCAGGCGGTCGGCCGGGCGACCCGGACGATCCTGTGGCGGATCCTGCTGTTCTACGTGGGCTCGGTCGCGATCATGGTGCTGGTCCTGCCGTGGGACGCGCCGGTGCTCCAGCAGGGCCCGTTCGTCGCGGTGCTCGAGGTCGCGGGGCTGCCGGGCGCGGCGCGTCTGATGGAGGCCGTCGTGGTGATCGCGCTGCTGTCGGCGTTCAACGCGAACGTCTACGCGACGTCACGGATGGCGTTCTCGCTGGCCGGTCGGGGCGACGGGCCGCGGGTGCTGCACCGGGTGTCCCGCCGCGGGGTGCCGTGGGTCGCGGTGCTGGTGTCGGTGGCGTTCGGCCTCGTGGCCGTGGGGCTGAACGCGGTGCTGCCCGACACGCTGCTGGGCATCCTGCTCAACGCGGTCGGCGCGGCGCTGCTGGTGGTCTGGGTGCTGATCGCGGTCGCGCAGCTGCGGCTCCGGCCGCGGCTGGCGGCCGAGGCACGTGCGCGCGGTGAGCAGATGCCGCTGCGGATGTGGGGGTACCCGTGGCTCACCTGGGCGACGCTCGCGGCCCTGGCCGGGCTGGTGGTGCTGATGCTCGCCGACGGCACCGCGCGTGGGCAGCTGCTGTCGACGGCCGGGCTGGTCGCGGTGGTCGTCGGCGTCTACGGGGTGACGGTGCTGGTGCGCCGGCGCCGGGGCGCGGCCGCGGGCTGACCCGCCCCGCACGGGAGGGCCGCGCGCCTCACAGACCGCGCAGCAGCCCGACCGCGATCGACGCCATCACCACGGCGATGACCGCGTCGAGCACGCGCCACGCCGCCGGGCGCGCGAACAGCGGGCGCAGCACCCGCGCCCCGTACCCGAGCGCGGTGAACCAGACCAGGCTGCCGAGGACGGCGCCGCCGCCGAACCACCAGCGCAGGTCGCCGTGCGTCCCGGCGACCGAGCCGAGCAGCACCACCGTGTCCAGGTACACGTGCGGGTTGAGCCAGGTCAGCGCCAGGCTCGTGGCGACCACGGGCCAGAGCGCGGCGGGTGCGGCGTCGGCGTCCTCGGTGAGCGCGCCGCGGGGGCGCAGGGCCCGGCGCGCGGCGACCACCGCGTAGCCGAGCAGGAACACCGCGCCGCCGATGCGCGCCACGACCAGGACGGCCGGCGCCCGGTCGACGAGGGTGCCGACCCCGGCGACGCCGGCGGTGATGAGCACCGCGTCGGACAGCGCGCAGACCGCCACGACCGGCAGGACGTGCACGCCGCGCAGGCCGGTGCGCAGGACGAACGCGTTCTGCGCGCCGATCGCCACGATCAGCGACAGGCCGAACGCGAGGCCGGTGAGGGTGGAGAGCAGGGCAGCGGGCACCCGGCGACGGTAGGTCCGCCCGGCCACATCGGTCCAATGACTGCAGCGCGCCGTCCATCAGCGGTGCTGATAGTAGGGTCGGCGCGTGACCGACGTGGACCTGCCCCAGCTGCGCGCCCTGCTCGCCGTCGTCGACGAGGGCTCGTTCGAGGGCGCGGCCCTCACCCTGCGGATCACCCAGTCCGCGGTGAGCCAGCGGATCCGCGCCCTGGAGACCGCCGTCGGCCAGGTGCTCGTCCGCCGCAGCCGACCCGCCGGGGTGACGGACGCCGGCGCGGTGTACCTGCGGCTCGCCCGGCAGGTGCTCGACCTGACTGACGAGGCCCGGGCCGCGGTCGCCACCGACGCGACGCCCGGCCGCACCGTGCTGCCGATCGCGGTGAACTCGGACTCGCTCGGCTCGTGGGTGCTGCCGGCGCTCGCGCCGCTGGCGGACGAGGTCGTCCTGGACCTGCACCGCGAGGACCAGGACCACTCCGCGGAGCTGCTGCGCACCGGCACCGTGGTCGCGGCCATCACCACCGCGGACCGGCCCGTGCAGGGCTGCTCGGTGCACCGCCTGGGCGTGCTCCGGTACCGGCCGATGATGACGGTGGCCGGCGCCGCGCGTCACCTGCCCGACGGGCCGACGACCGCCGCGCTCGAGGCGGCGCCGCTGGTGGTGTTCGACCGCAAGGACGACCTGCAGGACCGCTACCTGCGCCGCCGCGGCGCGGACCCCGCGCTCCCGCCGCGGCACCACGTCCCGGCCTCGGCCGACTTCGTGCTGGCGGTCCGGCTCGGGCTCGGCTGGGGCATGCTGCCGGAGGCCGACGCGACCGCGGGGGAGCGCGACGGGACGCTCGTCGACCTCGACCCCGGGCGGCACGAGGACGTGACCCTGTTCTGGCAGCAGTGGACGCTGCCGACCCGGGCCCTGGAGCGCACCGGCGCCGCGGTCCGCGCCGCCGCTGCGCGGTACCTGCGCTGACCGGGGGGCGTGCTCGCGTCGGGCGGGGCGTCAGCCGGCGGCGCGAGCCCGGGCGCGGCGGTGCTGCCAGGCCCGCCCGAGCACGCCGACGCCGAGCACCCCGGCGCCCGCCGCGACCGAGGTCGGCGGGAGCGTCGCGACCAGCACCGCGCAGCCGACCGCCCCGAGCACCTGCACGGCCCGCGGCGACCAGCGGTGCTCGCCGCGCTGCGTGGCGGCGGCGACGTTCGTGACCAGGTAGTAGAGCAGCACCCCGGCGGACGAGAACCCGATCGCCCCGCGCAGGTCGACGACCAGCACGAGCGCGCCCACCACGACCGCGAGGGCGACCTCGGCGTGGTGCGGCACCCGGTAGCGGGGGTGCACACCCGCGAGCCACCCCGGCAGGTCGCCGTGCCGGGCCATCGCCAGGGCCGTGCGGCTCACCCCGGCGACCAGCGCCAGCAGCGCGCCGAGCGACGCCACGGCGGCGCCCACCCGCACGACCGGTCCGACCCAGGGCCAGCCGGTCGCCGCGGCCGCGGCGGCCAGCGGGGTGGCGGTCGCGGCGGTCCCGTCGGGGCCGAGCGTCGCGAGCAGCGTCACCGCGACCACTCCGTAGACCAGCACCGTCAGCGCCAGCGCGATCAGGATCGCCCGGGGGATCGTCCGGCGCGGGTCGCGCACCTCCTCGCCCAGCGTCGCCACCCGCGCGTAGCCCGCGAACGCGAAGAACAGCAGGCCCGCCGACTGGAGCACGCCGTACCAGCCGACCTCGCCGCCCGCCGACCACGGCGTCACCGGCGCCCACGCCTGGTCGGCCCCGACGTGGACCGCCACGACCGCCACGAGCAGGCAGGTGAGCGTCGCCGCCACCAGCAGCCGGGTCAGCCGGGCCGTGCGGGTGATCCCGCGGTAGTTCACGGCCGCCAGCCCCACCACCGCGGCGACCGCCAGGGGACGCTCCCAGCCGGGTGGTGCCGCGTAGGCGGCGAACGTCAGCGCCATCGCCGCGCAGCTCGCCGTCTTCCCGATCACGAAGCCCCAGCCCGCCAGGAACCCCCACCAGGGGCCGAGCTGCTCGCGCCCGTAGACGTACGTGCCGCCCGAGGTCGGGTGCTGCGCCGCGAGCTGCGCGGACGAGGTGGCGTTCGCGGCGGCGACCAGGGCAGCCAGCGCCAGCCCCAGCAGCAGCGCGGGACCCGCCGCGCGGGCGGCCGGCGCGAACGCGGTGAACACGCCCGCGCCGATCATCGACCCGAGACCGAGGGTGACCGCGGCGCCCGTCCCGAGCCGGCGGGCCAGGGGAGCGGTCACGCGGTGGGGCCGGGGGTGCCGGCGCTGCGGGGGGTCACGGGCGTCATCCTGACGGCACCGCCCGCACGTGTCGAGCAGAACTCCACCCGCGTGATGCGTCAAGAACGTCCCGCGGACGCCGATCCCAGCAGAGTGAGGTGGTGGAGCGGGGCCGGTGCGAGGACGACCAGCGTCGTCGCCGTGCTCGTCGGGCACGCCCTGCTGCCCGACGGCGCCGGGCGCGACGCGCTCTACGTGACGGTCGGCGCCGCCGCCGCGGTCGTCGCCACCCGCGCCGCCCGGCGGATGTCCGGACCCGCCCGGCGGGCCTGGCTGCTGCTCAGCGCCGGGCTCGCGGCCTGGGTGACCGGGGACCTGATCTGGACAGTGCTCGACCGGGTCCTCGGCCTCGACCCGTTCCCCTCGCTCGCGGACGTGCCCTACCTGGCGTCCTACCCGCTGCTCGCGGCCGGCCTCCTGCGGGCGTTCCCCGCACCGCGCGACCACCGCCGGGAGTGGTTCCTCGACACGGTGCTGATGACGGGCGGCGTGCTGCTGGTGCTGTGGCAGCTGCTGCTCGCGCCGACCGTGCTGGAGTGGGCGTCGGACCCGGGCGGCTCGGTGGTCGGTGCGCTGTACCCGGCCGGTGACGCGCTGCTGCTGATCGCCCTGGCGCGACCGTTCCTGGCCCAGCACCGGCAGACCCGGGCGTACGTGCTGACCTCGGCCTCGGTGCTGGCGATCCTCGCGGCCGACGTGCTGTTCCAGCTCGGCAGCACGCACGGCGTCGACGACCCCCTCTACCTGCTCGACTCCTTGTGGCTGCTCGGGTACGTCCTGGTCGCCCGGGCGGCGCGCGCCCACGCGACGGACGTGATCTCGACCCCGCAGGCGTCCGGCGAGCTCACCGGCCGGCACATGGCCCTGTTCTCCGCGGCCGCCGCGACGGTCCCGGTGACCCTGGTGGTCTCGGCGCTCGGCGCCGGAGCGGTCCCGCTGCTCGAGGTGTGCGTCGTCGGCACCGCGATGATGTCCGCGCTGCTGCTGCGCTTCTGGTGGCTGGTCCGCGAGCAGCGCGCCACCAACGTCCGCCTCGCGCACCTCGCGATGACGGACCCGCTGACCGGCCTCGCGAACGCGGTCGCCCTGGGCGAGCACGTCGAGCGCGACGCCGCGCCGGACGCCGCGCGCCCCGACGGCACGGTGCCGGCGGTGCTGCTGATCGCGCTGGACGGCTACCGCGACGTCGTGGAGACCCTCGGGCACGCGGTGGCGGACGACCTGCTCCGGGCGGTCGGCGCCGAGCTCGCCGACGGGGTCGTCCCCGGCGGGCTCCCCGCGCGCCTGAGCCGGGAGGTGTTCGCCCTGGCGGTGGACGTGCGCGACCCCCAGGAGGCGGCGGACGCCGCGCGGCAGGTCCTCGACCGCCTCGGCACCGCCCTGGACGTGCGCGGCATGGACCTGCTGCCGGGTGCGCTGGTCGGCGTCGCGGTCGCGGCCGGTCGCCCCGCCGCCCTGGACGACCTCGTCGCCCGGGCCGACACGGCCGTGTCCCGCGCCCGGCGCGGGCCCGAGCGGTTCGCCGTGGACTGCCCCCACGACCCCGGCAGCGCCGGCAGCGTCCCCGCCGGGGGCGTGCTGCTGCGGGGCCTGGTCGCGGGTGCGGCGCGCGGGGAGCTCGTCGTGCACTTCCAGCCCGTCACCACGGTGCTCGGCGGCGCGGTCACCGGGGCGGAGGCGCTGGTCCGGTGGCAGCACCCGGTGCACGGCCTGCTCGGTCCCGCCGCGTTCGTGCCCGCCGCCGAGCGCACCGGGCTGGTCCGCACCGTCACGCTGGTCGTGCTCGACGTCGCCCTCGAGGAGTGCGCCCGGCTGCGCGCCCTGGTCCCGGACTTCACGGTGGCGGTGAACGTCTCGGCGCACGACGTCGACGACGCCCGGCTGGTCGGCGACGTCCGCGCCGCCCTCGAGCGGCACGCGCTGCCGCCGTCCGCGCTCACCCTCGAGGTCACCGAGACGATGGCGATGCGCGACGTCCCGCGGGCCGAGCAGACGCTGCGCGCGCTCGCCGACCTCGGCGTCCTGCTCGCCGTCGACGACTACGGCGTCGGGTACGGGTCGCTGGACTACCTGCGGCGGCTGCCGTTCACCGTGCTGAAGGTCGACCGGGCGTTCGTCGCCCCGGCCGCCACCGACCCGGTGTGCGCCGCCATCCTGCGCTCGACGATCGACCTCGGCCACGCGCTCGGCATGCAGGTGGTCGCGGAGGGCGTGGAGGACGACGACACCGCCGCGCTGCTCGGCGACCTCGGCTGCGACCTGGCGCAGGGCTGGGCGCTCGGGCGGCCCGGGCCCGCGCACGTGCTGGAGCAGCGCGTCGAGCAGCAGCTGCTCGTCGGCTGACCGGCGCCCGGCTGCCCGGCGCTACGCCAGCAGCTCGCGGACGTCGTCCGCCGTGAGCGCCGAGGCGAACAGCTCGCCGTCGTCGAGCACCGCGTCCACCAGCGCGGCCTTGCGCGCCTGGAGGGCGACGACCTTCTCCTCGACCGTGCCCGCCGCGATCAGCCGGTAGACCATCACCGGGCGGTGCTGGCCGATCCGGTGCGCGCGGTCGACGGCCTGCTGCTCCGCGGCCGGGTTCCACCAGGGGTCGAGCAGGAACACGTAGTCGGCCTCGGTGAGGTTCAGCCCGGTGCCGCCGGCCTTGAGGCTGATGAGGAACACCGGCGCCGTCCCGGTGCGGAACTCGTCGACGACCTCCCCGCGCCGCGTGGTGGACCCGTCGAGGTAGACGTACGGGACGCCCGCGGCCTCGAGGCGGTCGGCGGCCTTGCGCAGGTAGGACGTGAACTGGCTGAACACCAGCGCCCGGTGCCCCTCGGCGGCCACGTCCTCGAGCTGCTCCAGGAGCGCGTCGAGCTTGCTGGACGGCGTCCCGGCCTGCTCGGGGTCGATCAGCGACGCGTCCAGCGCGAGCATCCGCAGCAGCGTCAGCGACCGGTAGACGATGAACCGCTGCCGGTCCAGGTCGTCGATCAGGCCCAGCAGCTTCTGCCGCTCGCGCTGCAGGTAGAGGTCGTAGACGGCGCGGTGCGCGGGCGCGAGCTCGACGGTCAGCGTCTGCTCCTGCTTCTCGGGCAGGTCCGCGGCCACCCGCTCCTTGGTGCGGCGCAGCAGGAACGGGCGGACCCGGCGCCGCAGCCGCGCGAGCCGGTCCGCCCGCAGCCGGGCCGTGGACGCGGGGACGTCGCCCGCTCCGGCGCCGTCGGTGATGCCCGCGTGCGCGTCCTCGATCGGCCGGACGTACTGCCGGCCGAACGCCGTCGCGGGCGGCAGCAGCCCGGGCACGGTCAGCGCGAGGAGCGCGTGCAGCTCCGTGAGCGAGTTCTCCAGCGGCGTGCCGGTGAGGGCCAGCACGAACGGCGCGCCGAGGTCCGCGGCCGCCCGGTGCACCCGGGACGCGGCGTTCTTCACCTGCTGCGCCTCGTCGAGCACCAGCCCGGCCCACGCGACGTCCCGGTACGCGTCGGCGTCGAGCCGCAGGAGCGCGTAGCTCGTCACCAGCACGTCCGCGCCGTCGGCGAGCTCCGCGACGGGCGTGCCCGCGGCCTCCGTGGCCGTGACCCGCCGGACCACCAGGCCCGGGGTGAACCGGGCGGCCTCGGCGACCCAGTTCGGCGTCACGGACGTGGGCGCCACCACCAGGAACGGCAGGCGCGGCTCGTCGGCGGGCCGCTCCTCGACCACGTGCTGCACCAGCGCGAGGCACTGCAGCGTCTTGCCGAGCCCCATGTCGTCGGCCAGGATGCCGCCGAGCCGGTGCCGCCACAGGAACGCCAGCCAGGAGAACCCCTCGGCCTGGTACGGCCGGAGCGCGGCGCGCAGCCCGCGCGGCGCGGGTGTCGGCCGGGGTGCGTCGCCGGCGGCGTCCGCGAGCAGGTCCCGCCAGGCGTCCGCGGGCTCCGCGACGTCGGCGAGCTCCGCGAGGTCGGTCCACAGCGCGGTCTGGTGCCGGCTGAGCCGCAGCCCGGTCTCCCACTCGGTGAGCTCCTCGGCCTCCGCGACGAGCGCGGCCAGCGGCTCCAGCACGGGGTGGTCGAGGCGCAGGTACGTCCGGTCCACCAGCAGCAGCCGCCGGTGGCCCTTCGCGAGCGCGGCGAACAGCGGCCCGAACGGCACCGTCCGGCCCTCGATCGTCACCAGCACGCCGAGGTCGAACCAGTCGGTCCGGTCGGTCGGCTGGGTGGTGACGGTCAGCACGGGCGTGCCGGTCAGCTCGCGGTAGGCCGGGGCGGTGCCGGTGGTGTCGACCCGGACCCCGGGCCGCGCGGTGATGCGGGGGAGCGCGGTCGTGACGAACTCCGCGGCGTCCACGCCCGCCAGCCGCACGGGCTCGGGCAGCGCCGTCGGGTCGTCCTCGACCGTCGGCCACCCGCCGGGCACCAGGTGCGCCGGCACCACGCGCCGCGGCAGGGGCGTCGGGCCCGAGCGCGCGTGCCCGTCCCACGACCAGGCCAGGTGCACGACGTCGCCCGCCGCGTACCGGACGGCGAGCACGAGCGTCGGCGGCGCGGGCGGCGGCAGCACCACGCTGCCGTCGGCGCTGACCACCTCGAGCCCGGCCCGCAGCGCCGGCAGCCGGTCGCGGACCAGCTGCTCGGCGTCCGCGGCGGGCACGTGCACGCCGTCGCGCAGCGCGTCGGCGACGGACCGCCCGCCGCGCCCGCCCCGGCCGCCCTGCCCGCCGCGACCGGCCAGCAGGGCGAGCTGGTGCGGGCCGAGCCGCTCGGTCGTGGGGGCGAGCAGCAGCTGCCGCGGCTGCGCGGGGTCGACGACGTACACGCCGTGGTCGCCGATCGGGTGGGCCCGGTCCACGGGGTGCTCCGCGCCGTCCACGGTCAGCCGCGCCCGCAGCAGGACGCCACCGGCCGCGTCCTGCGCGACGTCCAGCCCGAGCCACGCCGAACCGGCGACCTCGACCCGCGCCCCCGCGCCCGAGCCGACGAACGGGATGCCCAGCGCCCGCGCCTGGTGCAGCAGCTCCCAGAGCACCGGGTTCACGAACTCGTCGAGGTACACCCAGGCGGCGTCCGTCCCCGGCACCGGCGGCCCGGCCGCGCGGTGCAGCGCGCCCACCTGGCAGAACCACCGGTGCTGCTCGTCGTCCAGGTCGAGCCGGGCGCGCATGTGCGGGATGTTCGCCCAGGTCAGCGTGCCGCGGGTCCAGCCCCGCTCGGAGCGGACCACCGGGCGGACGCCGAGCGCGTACGCGGGGGCGTCGGAGGCCGCGTCCGCGCCCGGGTCGGTGTCCGCGTCCCCACCGGGCGTCCGGGGCGTGCGGGCGGTCGCCGTGCGGGAGACCGGGCCGTTCCACCGCTCGCGGGTGTGCGGGGTCAGCTCCCGCAGCTCGAGCTGCAGCGCGGCCCGCCGCGCCCGGTGCGGGGCCTCGCCCGCCCCCCAGGCCAGCAGCCCGTCGAGCACCCCCCGCCACCCGTCCCCGGCGAGCGGGCGGTGGGGTTCGTCGGACACGCGCCCGATCGTCCCACACCCCACCCACGCCCCCCGCCTCCCACCGCCCCCCGCCCCCCGCGAGGGCGCACGAGACACCACGAGGGCGCAACCGTTCTGTTGCGCCCTCGTGGTGTCGGATGCGCCTTCGCGGGCCGCGGGGGCCGGGGGGCCGGGCGGGCCGCGGGGGCCGCGGGGGCCGCGGGGTCAGGCGGGGTCGACCTCCGCGAGGATCTGCGTCAGGGCCTCGCGGGTGGTGGCCGCGAGGACGCGGGCCACGCGGTCGGCGTCGGTGAAGACGAGGGCGATCCTCGACAGCAGCGACAGGTGCTCGTCGCCGACGCCGGCGATGCCGACCACGACGCGCACCGGGCCGCCGCCCCAGTCGATCTCGTGCTCGTACCGGACCAGGCAGATGGCCGAGCGGGTGATCTCGCCCTTCGCCTGGTCGGTCCCGTGCGGGATCGCCAGGGAAGCTGCCCATGTACGTCGACACGGTCTGCTCCCGCTCCAGCATCGCGTCCACGTAGTGCGGCGCGACGGCCCCGGACTGCACGAGCAGGGCCCCGGCCTCGCGGATCGCCTCCTCCTTGGTGGTGGCGCGGCCCGCGGGGACGATCAGGTCCGCGCTCATCAGCTCGGTCACGTGGTGCTCCTCTCCTGCGACGCCTCTCGGACGACGTCGTCGTACACGGGGCTGGACAGGAAGTTGTCGACCGAGACGTGCCGGGCCGACGGCGCGTGCCGCCGGGCGCGGTCGGTGAGCTCCCGCTGGGTGATCACGAGGTCGACGTCGTCCTCCAGGTTCGCGACGGCCTTGTTGACCACCGTGATGTCGGGCCTGCCTGCCTTCTTAGCTTGTCCCGCAGGATGCTCGCGCCCATCGCGGACGACCCCATGCCGGCGTCGCACGCGAACACGATGGACCGCACGGGTCCGGCGGGTGCGGCGTCCGTCGCCGTGGCACCGCCGGCCGCGGCCGCCATCGCCCCGAGCGCCGACGAGGACTTGCCCTTGTTGGCCTCGGTCTGCGCGATGGCCGCCGCGAGGTCGCCGCCGCCCGACTCGAGGTCGCGCTTGCGGGACGCCCGCAGGATCACCGCGGCCACCAGGAACGTGACCAGGAACGCCAGCACCACCGACAGCGCGACGCCGAGGAACGAGCCCCGGGGCGTCGCGGCGAACACCGCGAGGATCGAGCCCGGTGCCGCCGGACCGCGCAGGCCGCTGCCGAACACCACGTTCGTGGCGATGCCGGTCGCGCCGCCGAGGATCGCCGCGATGATCAGCGCCGGCTTCATCAGCACGAACGGGAAGTACACCTCGTGGATGCCGCCGACGAACTGCACGATCGCCGCGCCCGGCGCCGACGAGCGCGCGGCCCCGACCCCGAAGAACGTGTACGCCATCAGGATCCCGAGGCCCGGGCCGGGGTTCGACTCGACGAGGAACAGCAGCGACTGCCCGGACTCGACGACCTCCTGCGCGCCGAGCGGCACGAGCACGCCGTTGCCGATCGCGTTGTTGAGGAACAGCACCTTCGCCGGCTCGACGACCAGCGCCATCAGGGGCATCAGCTGGTTGTCCGCCATCCAGGACACGACCGACCCGAGCCAGTCGGACACCTGCGTGATGATCGGCGCGAACCCGAAGAACGCCCCGACGGCCATCGCCGCGCCGAGGATGCCCGCGGAGAACATGTCGACGAGCATCTCGAAGCCCGGCTTGATCTTGCCGGCCCACAGGCCGTCGACCTTCTTCATCACCCACGCGGACGCGGGGCCGACGATCATCGCGCCGAGGAACATCGGCACGGTGCTGCCGGTGATCATCCCGACCGCCACGATCGACGCGACGACGCCGCCGCGCTCCTTGTAGACCATCCGGCCGCCGGCGTTGGCGATGAGGATCGGCAGCAGGTACGTCACCATCGGGCCGACGAGCCCGATGTACTGCCGGAAGGTGGTGCCGTCGTCGGCGAGCGCGAGCTGCGTCGCCGCGCCCTGCCAGCTCATCTCGTCGGCGTTGCCGAACCCGCCGAGGATGCCGTTGGGCAACCAGCCCACGGCGATGAACAGCGAGGTGATCAGCCCCCAGGCCAGGAACGCCGGGAGGTTGGGCATGATCATCGCGCTGAGGAACGCCCCGAACCGCTGGACGCGGACCTGGGCCTGCTTGCCCCGCGACGGGGCCGGTGCTGCTGCGGCTGTGGTGGACACGGGCTCAGCCCTCCTGGGGGGCGCTCGGCCGGGCGGCGGTGCCCGGCGTGGAGTGGATCGGCATTGACCTGCTCCTTCGGTGACGTGACGGCCGGGGCCGTCGGGTGTCGTCAGGGTTCGATGGTGACCTTGATGCCCGCACCGCTGCGGACGACGTCGATGCCCTCGGCGACCCGGTCGAGCGGCAGCCGGTGGGTGATGAGGTCCGCGACCGGCACGCTGCCGTCGGCGATGTGCGCGAGGGCCTGGCGGTTGTGCTCCGGGCTCGACCCGTTCGCGCCGAACACCGCCAGCTCGCGGTAGTGCACGAGGTTGGAGTCGAACGTGATGGTCGGCTTGTCCTTGGGCAGACCGCCGAACAGGCTGAGCCGGCCCTGCGGCGCGAGCATCTGCAGCGCCTGCTCCTGCGCCGCGCCCGAGGCCGCGGCGGTGATGACCACGGACGGGCCCTTGCCGCCGGTGAGCTCCTTGACCGCGGCGACCGGGTCGGTCTCCGCGGAGCAGATCGCGGCGTCCGGCTGCACCACCGCGGCGGCGAGGTCGAGGCGCTCGCGGCTGAGCTCGACCAGGAACACCTGCGCGGCGCCCCGGGCGCGGGCGAGCCGCACGTGCAGGCATCCGATCGGGCCGGAGCCCACGACCACCACGGTGTCGCCCTCGTGGACGTCGATGATCTCCTGGGCGTTGATCGCGCAGGCGAACGGCTCGGCGACGGACGCCTCGGCGAACGAGACGTTCTCGGGGATGCGGTTCAGGCCGTCGACGGCGAGCACCTCGCGGGGCACGACCATCAGCGGGGCGAACCCGCCGTCGAAGTCGTAGCCCATCGAGACCTGGTTGGGGCAGATCGTCATGACGCCCGCGCGGCAGAACTCGCAGGTGCCGCAGGGGATGGCCGCGATGACCTGGACGCGGTCGCCCGGGGCCCACCCCTCGACGCCGGCGCCGGTCTCGAGGACCTCCCCGGCGATCTCGTGGCCCATGACGCGCGGCGGGACGATCCGCTGGTGCCCGGACGTCGAGATCTTCACGTCCGTGCCGCACATGGAGCAGGCGCGCACCCGGATCAGGACCTCGCCGTCCCCGGGGCGGGGGTCCGGCGCCTCCTCGAGGCGCACGTCACCGGGGGCGTAGAAGCGGAAGACCTTCATCGTTCTCCTTCGTCGATCCGTCCGGGCGCGCGGGTGCGCGCGCCGGTGGGTGTCAGGCCCGCAC
The DNA here is from genome assembly GCF_056868065.1 of Cellulomonas sp. KU4C. Lineage (NCBI taxonomy): Bacteria > Bacillati > Actinomycetota > Actinomycetes > Micrococcales > Cellulomonadaceae > Cellulomonas > Cellulomonas sp. KU4C. The sequence goes on from NZ_CP200322.1 coordinate 2,711,805, forward strand.
GACGCGCGGGCCGGCGTGCTCGATCTCGTCGGCGAGCTCGGGCGCGACGCCCGAGTCGGTGACGACGGTGTCCACGACCTGCAGCGGTGCGACGACCGCCAGCTCGGTGCGGCCGATCTTGGTGTGGTCGGCGAGGACCACCGTGCGGCGCGCGGCCGCCACCAGCGCCCGCTTGACCGTGGCCTCCGCGAGGTCGGGTGTGGTGAGCCCGTGCTCGGCGGACAGCCCGTTCGTGCCGACGAACGCGACGTCGACCCGCACCTCGGCGAGCGCGCGCTCCGCCCAGTCGCCGACCGCGGCCAGCGTGCGGGGCCGGACCGTGCCGCCGACCAGGTGCAGCGTGACGCGGGGGAGCCCGGCGAGCGCGGTCGCGACCGGCAGCGCGTGCGTGACGACGATGAGCTCGAGGTCGGCGGGCAGCATCTCCGCGAGCCGCACGGTGGTGGTGCCCGCGTCGATCAGCACGGAGCCGCCGGTCGGCAGCTCGTCCAGGGCGGCCTTCGCGATCCGGTCCTTCTCCGCGGCGAGCACGTGCTCGCGCTGGGCGAGGGCGGGCTCGTGGCCCAGCCGCTCGACGGGGACCGCGCCGCCGTGCACGCGCCGGAGCAGGCCCATCCGCTCGAGCGCGGTGAGGTCGCGGCGGACGGTCTCGGGCGTCACGTCCAGGTCGGCGGCCAGCGCCTGCACCTCGACGCGGCCCGCGGCGCGCGCGGTCGTGACGATGACGCTGTGGCGTTCGGGCGGGTACATGAGACGTCGTCGTCCTCGTGTCGGTCCACGTCGGTGTGGAGCTGCGCTGGCGGTGCTGCTGTGCTGCCGTGCGGGCGTCCGCTGGGCTCGGGACCCACTGTGGCGCGGATCACGTGCCCGAGTCAACAGAAACGCAGAAACTCAGAACCATCCGGGCAGACAGCCGGGGCGAAACGGATATCTCGACCCGCCGCGCAGGTCACGAACCGGTCACGACGCCTCGTGACCCGGGGAACAATCTCCCCGGTCCGGGCGTTCAGACGGGTGCCATGAAGAAGCGATACGAGGACCTCGAGCAGGCAGACGGCACGGTCGTGCGCTACCAGCGGCACGGCAACGGCGGCGGACTCGTCGCCAAGGGAGCCGTCGTGGACGACAGCGCCTACGTGGCCGACACCGCGTGGGTGGACCCCGGTGCGCGGGTGGAGGCCCGCGCGCGGATCGGGCAGCACTGCTGGGTGGAGCCCGGCGCGCGCGTGGAGGTGGCGGCCACCGTCGACTCCCACGTGCACGTCGGCCGCGGCGCCCAGGTCGGTGCCGGCGCCCGCGTGGGCACCCGCAGCCAGGTCGGCGCCGACGCGCGGCTGAGCCCGCGCGCGGTGGTCGAGCCCGAGACGCGGGTCGAGCCCGGCGCCGTGGTGCAGCACCCCCGGCGCGCGGACCGGCGGCTCGTCGCCTGACCCCCGGACGGGGCTCGTCCCCGCGGACCCGGTGACCTACGTCCCGGGTCCGCGCCGCCCGCCGGGAGCACCCTGCTGACGTCAGCCGCCGACGCAGGGAGAGCCATGCCCGGGGACGCCCCCGTGGGTCCGCGACCGGCGCGCGCCCGGGTGCCGGCCGCCCCGGACCGCCGCGCCCAACTGCTCGCCGTGCTCCGGCGTCGCGGGCCGAGCACCACCGGCGAGCTCGCCGCGGAGACCGGGCTGCACCCGAACACCACCCGCGAGCACCTGCGGGTGCTGGTGGACTCCGGGCACGTCGAGGCACGGACCGGCGCCCCCGCGGGCCGCGGGCGCCCGAGCACCCGGTACCGCGCGCTCCGGGCCGACCCGGAGGCGTCGCTCGTCGAGCGGCAGGCCGGCGTGCTCGTCGCCCAGGCCGCGCTCGCCCGCGCCCTGCTGGACGGCTACGGCGTACCCGACCCCGACGCCGCGGAGTCCGCGCGCCGGCACGGGCTGCGCGCGAGCGCCGACCTGCCCGAGCCGCCGGGGGACGAGGGAGCAGCCGGGGCCGACGCGCAGCTGCGGGCGCTGGCGGAGCACCTCGACCGGATGGGGTTCGAGCCCGACCTCGACCGCGTCGCCGGGACCGGCGAGGTCCGGCTGCGCGCCTGCCCGTTCCTCGACCTCGCGCGCGACCGGCCCGACGTCGTGTGCCGCGTGCACCTCGGCCTCGCTCAGGGCGTGCTCGCCCGCACCGGCGGTCCCGTGGCGGCCGACGCCGTCGAGCCCTTCGCGGCGCCGGGCCTGTGCGTGCTGCACCTGACCGGCCTCGCCCCCTGACGCCCGTGCGGGGTGGCCCGTGGGCCGTTGGGCCCAATATGCACGGCCCGAGCCGTTGAAAACTGGGCGCATGACGCAGCCCCCGCCCCCCAGCGCCCGGCCCGAGCCCGGGCGCGTCGTCGTCGTCGGCGCCGGCATGGTCGCCCACCGGTTCGTCGAGCAGCTGTGCCGCCGGGACGCCGCGGGCGCCTGGCAGGTGACCGTCGTCGGCGACGAGCCGTGGGCGCCCTACGACCGGGTGCACCTGTCGGACGTGTTCACCGGACGCGCCGACGCCGACCTCGCGCTCGACCCCGCGGTGTGGGACGACCCGCGCGTGGACCTCGTCGTGGGGGACCGGGTCGTCGCGGTCGACCTCGCCGCGCGGACCGTCCGGACCGGCTCCGGCCGGGTGCTCGGCTACGACACCCTGGTGCTGGCCACCGGCTCGCGGGCGTGGGTGCCGCGCACCGAGGGCACGGACCTGCCCGGGGTGCTGTCCTACCGGACGCTCGCGGACGTGACCGCGCTGCGGGCCTGGGTCGCGGACCGCTCGGCGGCGCTCGGCCGGCCGCTGCGCGGGGCCGTCGTCGGCGGGGGCGTGCTCGGTCTGGAGGCCGCGGCCGCGCTGCAGACGCTCGACGTGACCCCGACGGTCGTGGAGTTCGCCGACCGGCTGATGGCCGTCCAGCTCGACGCGGGCGGCGGCGAGGCGCTGCGGGTGCTCGCCGCCGAGCGCGGGATGGCGGTGCGGACCTCCGCCGCCGCGACCCGGGTGGTGGCCGCGGCCGACGGCGCCGTCGGCTCGCTCGAGCTGTCCACCGGCGACGCGCTGGCCGCGGACGTCGTCATCTACTCGACCGGCATCCGGCCGCGCGACGGGCTGGCCCGCGAGGCCGGGCTCGTCGTCGCCGAGCGCGGCGGCGTGGTGATCGGCCCGACCTGCCGCACCTCCGACCCGGCCGTCTGGGCGATCGGCGAGTGCGCGAGCCACGACGGCGAGTGCGCGGGCCTGATCGCCCCGGGCAACGCGATGGCGGACGTCGTCGTCGACCAGCTCTGCGGCGGGTCCGCGGTCTACGAGCGCGCCGCCGACGGCACCAAGCTCAAGGGCGCCGGCATCGACGCCGCGAGCTTCGGCGACGTCCTCGCGCTGACCCCGGGCGCTCTCGAGGTCACGTTCGCCGACCCCGTGGCCCGGACCTACCGCAAGCTCGTCGTGTCCGACGACGCGCGGGTGCTGCTCGGCGGGGTGTTCGTCGGGGACATCGCCCTGTACGCGTCGCTGCGCCCGATGCTGGGCCGCGCGCTCGGCGCCGACCCGTCGGCGTTCCTCGCGCCCGAGGGCGGCGCCGCGCCCGTGCAGACCGACCTGCCGGACGACGTGGTCCTGTGCTCGTGCTCCAACGTCTCGGTCGGGACGGTGCGTGCCGCCGTCTCCGAGCACGGCTGCCGCAGCGTCGGCGAGGTCAAGACCTGCACCCGCGCGGGCACCGTCTGCGGGTCGTGCGTCCCGCTGCTCACCACGGTGGTGAACCGGACGCTCGAGGCCGCGGGCTTCACCGTCTCGACCGCGATGTGCGAGCACTTCGCGATGTCCCGCGCCGAGCTGTTCGCGCTCGTGCGCGAGGGCGGGCTGCGGACGTTCTCCGAGGTCGTCGCCCGGCACGGCCGAGGGCGCGGCTGCGCGGTCTGCCGGCCCGTCGTCGCGTCGATCCTGTCCTCACTCGGCATCGGCCACGTGCTGCAGCCCGACCAGGCGCCGCTGCAGGACACCAACGACCACCTGCTCGCGAACCTGCAGAAGGACGGCACCTACTCGGTCGTGCCGCGGATGCCGGGCGGGGAGGTCACCCCCGAGCGGCTGATGGCGTTCGCCGAGGTCGCCCGCGACTTCGGGCTGTTCACCCGGGTCACCGGGGCGCAGCGCCTCGCGATGTTCGGCGCCCGCCAGGACCAGCTGCCGGAGATCTGGCGCCGGCTGGTCGACGCCGGGTTCGAGTCCGGCCAGGCGTACGGCAAGTCGCTGCGCGCCGTGAAGACCTGCGTCGGGCAGTCCTGGTGCCGGTTCGGCGTGCAGGACTCCTCGTCGATGGCCGTCCGCCTCGAGCTGCGCTACCGGGGACTGCGGTCGCCGCACAAGTTCAAGGTCGGCGTCTCCGGCTGCGCCCGCGAGTGCGCGGAGGCGCGCGGCAAGGACGTCGGCGTCATCGCGACGGAGAAGGGCTGGAACGTCTACGTCGGCGGCAACGGCGGCTTCACGCCCCGGCACGCCGACCTGCTCGCGGAGGACCTGGACGACGACGCGCTGGTCCGCGTGATCGACCGGTTCCTCGCCCTGTACATCCGCAGCGCCGACCGGCTGCAGCGCACCGCCCCGTGGGTCGCGGCGTTCCCCGGCGGCCTGGACGAGCTGCGCCGGGTCGTCGTCGACGACTCCCGCGGGATCGGCGCCGAGCTCGAGGCGGAGGTGGAGCGGCACGTCGCCGGGTACGTCGACGAGTGGCGCGCCACGCTCGACGACCCCGAGAAGCTGCGCCGGTTCACGCCCTACGTCAACGCCCCCGACGCCGGCGACCCCGACCTCGCCTACGTCGCCGAGCGCGGCCAGGCCCGCCCCGCGCGGCCCGGCGAGACCGGCGCGCCCGACCTGCGCACCGCCCGCCGTGCCGTCCCCGTCCTGGAGGTCACCCCGTGAGCACCACCGCCGCCGACACCCCCGTCCGCGTCTGCCGGCTCGACGACCTGCTCCCCGAGCGCGGCACCGGGGCCCTGCTCGGCGAGCACCGGGTGGCGCTGTTCCGGCTCGCGGACGACCGGGTGCTCGGCGTGCAGCAGCGCGACCCGTACTCCGGCGCGAACGTGCTCAGCCGCGGCATCGTCGGGGACAAGGACGGCGCGCCCGTCGTGACCTCGCCGATGTACAAGCAGGTCTGGGACCTGCGGACCGGCGCGTGCCTCGACCCGGTGGGCAAGGAACCCGTCGACCTGCGCTGCTACCCCGTGACTGTCGTCGACGGCGACGTCCTCGTGGCGGTGACCCCGTGACGCTCCTGGCCGGCCTCGAGCTGGCCGGGCGGCCCGTGCTCGTCGTCGGTGGCGGGCCCGTCGCGGCCCGGCGGGCCCGGACGGCCGTCGCCGCGGGCGCCGACGTCCGCGTGGTCGCCGTCGACGCGACGCCCGACGTGCAGGAGCTGGTGGCCGCGGGCGACGTCCGGCTGGACCGGCGCCCCGTCCGGGTGCAGGACGTCGAGGACGTGTGGTTCGTCTGGACGTGCACCGGCGACCCCGCGGTCGACGACGCGGTGCACGGCTGGGCCACGGCGCGCCGCGTGTTCTGCGTCGTCGCGGCCGACGCCGCCGCCGGCTCCGCCCGGACCCCGGCCGCGGCCCGGGTCGGCGGCATGCAGCTCGCTGTGCTGTCCGAGGGACGTCCCGACCCCCGTCGCGCCGCCGCCGTGCGCGACCGCCTCGTGCTCGCGCTGCTGGACCCGCGCACCGACACGCGCGCCCGCCGGCCCGCGACCGCCGGCCCGGACGTCCTGCACCCCGGTGAGGTCGCGCTGGTCGGCGGCGGCACCGGCGACCCCGGGCTGATGACCGTCCGCGCCCGGGTGCTGCTCGCGCAGGCCGACGTCGTGGTGGCCGACCGGCTCGGCCCCACCGCCGTGCTGGACGAGCTGCGCGACGACGTCGAGGTGATCGGCGTCGGCAAGGCGCCCGGTGTGCACCACGTCCCGCAGGACCGGATCAACGCGATCCTGGTCGAGCAGGCCCGCGCGGGCCGCCGGGTCGTCCGGCTCAAGGGCGGGGACCCGTTCCTGCTCGGACGCGGCGGCGAGGAGGTGCTCGCCTGCCGGGCCGCCGGGGTCCCGGTGCGGGTGGTCCCGGGGATCACGTCCGCCGTCGCCGCCGCGGCCGCCGCGGACATCCCGGTCACCCACCGGGGGGTCGCGTCCCGCGTGCACGTGGTGAACGGGCACGGCGGCCTCGTCGACGCCGACCTCGCCGCGCTGCACGCCCCCGAGGTCACGGTCGTCGTGCTCATGGGGCTGGCCTGGCTCGACCGGCTCGCGGAGCAGGCGCTCGCCGCCGGGGTCGACCCCGCGACACCGGCCGCGGTGGTGTCCCGGGCGACGTTCCCCGACCAGCGGGTGCTGCGCGCGCCGCTGGGGGAGCTCGCCGCCCGCGCCGCCGCCGCGGGGCTGCCGTCACCGGCGGTGGTGGTCCTCGGGGAGGTCGCCCGGGAGGGGCTGCTCGACCCGGCGCGCGATGTCGCCTGCGCCGCCGACCTCGCCGCCGACCTCGCTGCCGACGCGCTGGCCGGGGCGACGCGGTGACCGGGGGAGCGGTGGACGCGCCCGTCCTGGTCGCCTGCGCCCACGGCACCCGCAGCGCCGAGGGGCGCGCCACGGTGCGGGCGCTCGCGGACGACGTGCGGGCGCTGCGCCCGGGGCTGCGGGTCGTGGAGGCGTTCGTCGACGTGCAGGAGCCGGCCGTGGCGGACGCCGTCGCGGACGTGACCCTCGCCGGACCGGACGGCGGGCTGCGCGCGGTCGTCACCCCGCTGCTGCTGTCCACCGGGCACCACGTCCGCCACGACATCGGGGCGGCCGTCGCGGGCCGGCCCGTCCGCGCCGCCGAGCCCCTCGGCCCGGACGAGCGCCTGGTCGCCGTCCTGCTGGAGCGGCTGCGCGAGGCCGGCGCCGAGCCGGGCGACGCGGTCGTCGTCGCCGCGGCCGGGTCCACCGACCCCGCGGCCGCCGGTGCCGTCGAGCAGGTCGTCGCGGGTGTGCGCGCCGAGTGGCCCGGCCCCGTGACCGTCGGGTACGGCGCCGCCGCGAGCCCGAGCGTGCCGCAGGCCGTGGCGTCGGCGCGCGCGGCGGGGGCGACCCGCGTGGTCGTCGCCGCCTACCTGCTGGCGCCCGGGCACTTCCACGGCGCGCTGCTCGGCGCCGGTGCGGACGTGCTCACCCGGCCGCTCGGCCCGCACCCGCTGCTGGCCCGGATCGTGCTGGACCGGTACGACGCGCAGGTCGCGTCCGGGCCGGTGGCGGCGGTGGCCGTGGCGCGCGGCTGACGCCGGCTGCGGCGCGCTGCGCGGCACGGTGCCGCCCGCGGTGCCCGACGGGCGCGTCCCGGCGCGCGTACCGATACTGGGTCGATGCCGACCATCGCCGAGCTCGCCGCCCGCGCCGAGGACCGGGTCAACGCCGTCGTCGTGCGCGTGCTGACCCGCCGCGGCTACACGCCCCGGGTGGTGGCCTACCCGTCGTACGGGACCGTCTCCCGGTCCCGGGTCCGCGCGCGCGTGCTGCTGACCGCACCGGACGCGCCCACCCCCGGCAGCGTCGAGCGGCGGGGGTGGCGCAACCTGCTGTCCGCCGAGCTGCCCGACGCCGTGGTCCGCGCGCGGACCGCCCCCGGCACCGACGGCGAGGAGGTGCTCGAGGTCCGCACCGACCGCAGCGGCTACGTCGACGCGCCGGTCGAGATCGACCTCGAGCCCGGCTGGCAGACGCTCTTCCTGTCGGTCGACGGCGGTGACGCGGACGTGCCCGCCCCGGTGCAGGTCGTCGACCCCGCCGCGACGCACGGCATCGTCAGCGACATCGACGACACGGTGCTGGTCACGATGGTGCCGCGCCCGCACCAGGCGGCCTGGAACTTCCTGGTCCGGTCCGAGGCCCGCCGCAAGCCCGTGCCCGGCATGCCCGAGCTGTACGGGCGGCTGACCGCCACGTACCCGCAGGCCCCGGTGTTCTACCTGTCGACCGGCGCCTGGAACACCGCCAGCGCGCTCGGCCGGTTCCTGCACCGCGTCGGGCTGCCCCAGGGCTCGCTGCTGCTGACCGACCTCGGCCCCACCGGGACCGCGCTGCTGCGCTCCGGGCGGGAGCACAAGGCCGCGACGCTGCGCCGGCTCGCCGAGGAGCTGCCCGGGCTCCAGTGGGTGCTGGTGGGCGACGACGGCCAGCACGACCCGCAGGTCTACGAGACGTTCGCGGCCGAGCACCCCGGGCGGGTCGCGGCCATCGCCGTGCGGGAGCTGTCCGTGCAGGAGCAGGTCGCCCAGAACGGCCTGCCCGGCCCGACGCCCGCCACCCGCCGGGCGGTCGACGACCTGGACCGGTCCGCGGTCGTCACGGTGCACGCGCCCGACGGGCAGGCGCTCGCCCGGCAGCTGGCCGAGGCCGGGGTCATCTCCTGACGGAGCGGGCGCCCGACGGGGTGCCCGCTCAGACGGTCGGGTCGAGGTCGTCGGTGCGCCCGAACACCTGACGCAGCGCGCGCCGGGCCGCGTACCAGCCGGACAGGCCGTGCACGCCGGGACCGGGGGGCGCCGACGCCGAGCACAGGTACACCCCGGGCACGCCCGCGGAGAACGGGTCCAGCCGCGGCGCCGGCCGGGTCGCCATGCCCCACACCGAGATCGCGCCGCCGGAGATGTCGCCGCCGACCAGGTTCGCGTCGTGCTCGGCGAGCCGCGCGGCGGGGATCGACCGGTGGGCGACCACGGTGTCCCGGAACCCGGGGGCGAACCGCTCGACCTGCCGCAGCACCGCCTCGGTCGGGTCGACGTCGGAGCCCGCCGGGACGTGCGCGTACGCCCACACCGGCCGGCGCCCGCCCACCGCGCGCGTGCCGTCGACCACGGCCGGGTCCGACAGCAGCGTCAGCGGGTGCTCGGCGTGCCGGCCGCGCGCGACCTCGCGCTCCGCGGCCACCACCTGGTCGCGGGTGCCGCCGAGGTGCACGGTGCCCGCGCGGCGGACCTCCGGGTGGGTCCACGGGATCGGGCCGTCGACGACCAGGTCGACCTTCGCCGCGGCGTTGCCGTACCGGAAGCCCGCGTAGGCCCGCGCGAGGTGCGGCGGCATCGCGTCGTGGAACACCTGCGCGACGACACGCGGGCCGGTGTCGAACAGGTAGGCGCGCGCCGGCGGGAGGTCGGACCGGCGGGCGACCGGGTGGCCCGTCACCACACGCCCGCCGAGCCGCACGAGGTCCCCGAGGAGCGCGTCCACGATCGCCTGCGACCCGCCTCGCAGGACCGGCCAGCCCTGGCCGGTGTGCGCGAGCGTGGTCAGCAGCACCGCGGTGCCGGCGGCGGCCAGCGACGGCAGCGGCGTGATCGCGTGGCCGGCGACCCCCGTGAGCAGCGCGGCGCCCTCCGCGGTGCGCAGCGACGACGGGACCAGGGACTGGCCGTTGCGCAGCACCCCGAGGCCGAGGCGGGCGGCGGTGACCGCCGTGCGCGGGCCCGCGCCGGGCGGGACGCTCCGGTGGTCGCCCAGCACCAGGCCCACGACGTCCCGCCAGCGCTCGCCCAGCGGCCCGAACAGCCGCCGCCACGCGTCCCCGTCGGCGCCGAGACCGGCGGCGGTGCGCTCCAGGTCCCGGTAGGCGATCCCCGCGCGGCCGCCGTCGAGCGGCTGCGCGAACGACACCTCCGGGGTCAGCATCTCCAGGCGCTCGTGCAGCCGCAGCGCCCGGAAGAACGGCGACGCCCACGCCATCGGGTGCACCGCCGAGCAGATGTCGTGGCGGATGCCCGGGGCCAGGCCCAGGTCGAGGGTGCGCGCGCCGCCGCCGACCGTGCCCTGCGCCTCGAGGACCACGACCTCGAGCCCCGCGCGCGCCAGGGTCACCGCGGCGGCCAGCCCGTTCGGGCCCGCGCCCACGACCACGGCGTCCACGGGGCGGGCCTCCCGCGACGACGCCCGCGAGCCACGCGGTGCGGGGCGGGTGCGGGAGGTGCCGGGCCGGGTCGTGCGGCCGCCCGACGCGTGCCGGGCCGTCGGGTGCGCGGGCGCCCGACCGGGGTCGGGGGAGTCGGCGGCTCGAGGTGTCACCCTCCCGACCGTAGGCGTGATGCGCCGGGCCCGCACCGCCCGGCCGCCGACCGTGCCGGAGGTCACGCCGGGTGCGCGTCGGGCTCCGGCGGGCGGGGCACCTCGTCGTCCGTGCGGAAGCCGACGGCCTTGTGCGAGCCGTCGCAGAACGGCTTGATGCCCGACGCCCCGCACCGGCACAGCGCGACCGTCGACCGCCGGCGCGGCACCGCCCGACCCGCGGCGTCGCGGATCTCGACGTCCCCGCGCACGAGGATCGGCCCGTCCGGGCAGGCGGTCAGCACCACGGGCGCGTCGTGGCCGGCGCCGCTCACGCCGCACCCGCCACGGCGGTGCCCTGCGCCCCGGGACGGCGCAGCGAGGTGACGCCCGCCGACCAGCTCGACACCAGGTGCGCCCCGACGCGACCGTCGACCGCCAGGCACGCCGCCGCGCCGAGCAGCACGTCGCCGAGCAGGTCCGGCTGCTGCTCGACCAGCCCGCCCGCGAGGTCCCGCCCGGCGATCTGCTCGTGCACCGCGTCCGCCTCGACGTGCTCGTCGAAGTACCAGGTCACGTCGGCGTCGTAGCCGTGCCGCCGGAACCCGTTGCCGTACAGCCGGTTCGGCTGGGACGACGTCATCTCGAACGCCGCGAGGTGGCCGACGACGCAGCCCCGCAGCCGCCGGTGCAGGCCGAACATCATCATCATGTTCACCGAGGCCAGCGTGATCGCGGGCACGTCGTCGACGTACCGGCCGTGCGTGTCGTCCAGCCCGAGCCCGCGCATCGTGCGGGCGAACAGCGCCGCGTGCATCCGCTCGGGACGCCCGCCGCCGTACTCGTCGGCCTGGATCTCCACCAGCGCGGCCTTCGGCACGCCCGCCAGCCGCGGGACCGCCCAGGTGTGCGGGTCGGCCTCCTTGAGCTGGTAGACCGACCGCTGCACCAGGAGCTCGCGCAGCTGGTCGTCCGTGGCCTTCCGCGCGACGTACGCGGACAGGCCGGGGCCGTCGTCGCGGCTCGTCAGGTCGAACAGCGCGCGGGCGACCGCCGGACCCAGGCCCTCGACCGGGGCGCGCGCCTCCAGGTCGGCGACCAGGTCCGCCGGCACCTGCACGTCCCGGCGCAGCTGCGCCTCGAACCGCGCCTCGAGCACCGCGCGGGCCCGCAGCAGCGTCGGGTCCCACTCGAGGGCGTCGTCGACGCCGTCCAGGCCCTGGTGGTGCAGCTCGTACAGCATCGTCAGCGCGACCTGGACGTCGTCGTCGACCAGCAGGTCCGGGACGCCGTCCACCGCCTCTGCCGCCCGCTCCGGGAGCGCGGGGTCGACCGAGCCCGAGGTCAGGCTCGTCAGCACGGCGGTGCTGAACGGCCCGCGGGGGGTGGGTGCTCGCATGGTGGCCTCTCTCGCTGCCGCGGGTCGCGCGGCGGTGCGCGGCCCCGTCTGCCTGAGGCCGGGAGCGTCCGGGCGGCGGTGCGCGCCGGGGTGCTCCCGTGCGACGACGCTAACCGCGGGGCACGCGACGCGCGCGCCGAGCCGGGCGGTCGCGGCTCAGGCCAGGGCCAGGCCCCCGACCACCTCGACGCCGGGCGCGGTCGCCAGCAGCGACCCGGGCAGGGCGATCTTCGACCGGCGCAGCCCCGAGCCGATCACGACCGTGCCGCCCGCGTCCGGGTCCGCCGCGGCGACGCCGGCGTCCAGCAGCACCCGGTACCCGGACGGCAGCCCCAGCGGCGTGATCCCGCCGTACTCCATCCCGGACTCCTCGACCGCCCGGTCCACCGGCAGGAACGACGCCTTGCGCACGTCCAGCAGGCCCTTCACCGCGCCGTTCACGTCGGCACGCGTCGTCGCCCGCACGACGGCCGCAGCGACCCGCTCCTCGCCCGCGCGCCGGCCGGCGACGAGCACGCAGTTCGCCGAGACCACCAGCGGCAGGGCGTACGCCTCGGTCATCGCGGCGGTGTCCGCGAGCTCCGGGTCGATCTCCGTCACGAGCACGGCGTCGGCCACCGCCGGGTCGGCCGCGGCCCAGGCGGACACCGCCGCGGCGGTGGGCCCGGCCAGCAGGTCGAGACGGTCGACGGCACGCAGCCAGGTCAGGGATCCGAGCGTGAGCGGCATCCCCGCAGGCTACCCACCTGCGGGAGGCGGGGCGGGGCGGGGCGCCGGGCTGCGCGGGGCGGGCGCTGCGCGAGGATGGTCGGGTGACCGACGTGACACCGCCTGCCGACCCGTTCGCGGCCGACCCCTACGTGCTGGTCCCCGCTGCGCCGCCGCTGGACGCGTACCTGCGCCTGCGCGCCGGCTCCGGCCTCACGCCGAAGCGGCCCGACCAGGGAGCCGGTGCGCTGACCGGGAGCTGGTCCTGGTGCCACGTGCGCACCGCCGACGGGCAGGTCGTCGCGATGGGTCGCGTCGTCGGCGACGGCGGCTGGTACTTCCTCGTGGCGGACATGGCGACCGACCCCGCGCACCAGAGCCGCGGGCTCGGTCGCCGGGTCCTGACCCGGCTGCTCGACGACGTCCGGGCCCGGGCGCCGCAGGGGGCGTACGTCACCCTGGTCGCGGACCCGCCGGGGCGGGCGCTGTACGAGTCGCTCGGGTTCCGGGACGTCGCTCCCGGGGCGACCGGGATGGTGCTCGACCTGGCGGCGTCGGCGGGCTGAGGCCGGGGCCCGCGACCGCCGGCGTCGCCGGGTCGGGTCCGCTGGTCAGCGCTGGTAGGTCGGCGCGATCACCGCGCGGGCCAGCGTGTGGAACAGGGCGGTGAACGCCACGGCCGTCGGCGTCGCGTCGGGGGGCACGTCGAGGTGCTCCACGTCGAGCGCGTGCACCGCGAAGACGTACCGGTGCGGCCGGTCGCCGGGCGGCGGCGCGGCGCCGGCGTACCCGGTCGAGCCGCCGTCGTTGCGGACCTGGAACGCGCCCGCCGGCAGCAGGTCACCGGCCTCGGCGCCGGCCCCGCGGGGGAGGGAGGTCGTGCTCACCGGGACGTCCACGACCGTCCAGTGCCAGAACCCCGCCGGGGTCGGCGCGTCGGGGTCGAAGCAGCTCACGACGAACGAGCGCGTGCCCTCCGGGAACCCCGACCACTCCAGCGCGGGCGACAGGTCCTCGCCGTCGGCGGCGAACGTGGCGGCCAGCGGCTCGCCGTGGGTGACGTCGACGCTCGCGACGTCGAACGCGGCGACGGGCGGCAGCAGGTCGTAGGGCTCCGGGGCGACGGGACGGGTCAGCGAGACGGCCATGCAGGGTCCTCCTCGGTGCGGGCGCCGGGGGCGCGTCGGGGACACGGACGGGCGTGCCGCTCGCCATCATGCCCCCGCCCCGGAGGTGGGGCACGAGAGGTCACGACATGCGGGTCCAGGGCGGCGTCGTCCAGCGTGTCGTGACCTCTCGTCGGGCGCGGGAGCGGGGGGTGTGCGGGGGGTCGCGCGGGGGAGTCGGGCAGGAGTGTCCGGGCGGTCCTCGGAGGCGCGCCGGGCGTCGTCCCCAGGTGGGTGAACTCGGATTGACGGGTCCGGGAGTGTCAGCGTCTACTGGCACAATCGAACACGTGTTCGAAGGATGTCGACCCGGCCGCGCGACCGGAGGAGAGGGGTGGGGGCGGTGAGCCACGAGGACCGGATCGCCCGGGCGCGGGCCGCCCTGGCGTCCGCCGAGCTGCGCACCGGCGCGCGCAGCCTGGCACGGGTGACCGACACGGCCCCGGCTGCACCGGCCCCTCCGGCCCCGACCGCACCGGCGCCGACCGCACCGGCCCTTGCCGCTCCGGCGCCGACCGCCGTCGGCCTGGTCCAGGGGACCGCGGCGCTCGCCGGGGCGCAGCAGGTCCGGGACGTGCCCCGCCCGTCGACCCGCACCGCGCCGCGGCCGACCTCGCCGTCCGGGCCGGTGGCGGTCCCCGACCTGCCCGCCCCGCCCGGTCCGCCGGTCGGCGCGCCGAGCGCACCCCCGCCCGCCACCGCCCCCGTCCGGGCGTCGCGCGGGTCGGTGCTGCTCACCGACCGGCCGCCCCTCGCGGTGCCCCCGGCGCTCGCGCCGCTGCTGCCCGACGGGTTGCGGCGCGGCAGCACCACGGCGGTGCTCGGCTCGACGTCGCTCGTGCTCGCGATGATCGCCGCGGCCTGCACCGCGCGGGAGGCGTGGGCGGCCGTCGTGGGCCAGCCCAGCCTCGGGCTGCTCGCCGCCGCGCAGTCCGGGGTCGCGCTGGACCGGCTCGCCGTGGTGCCGCGGCCCGGCGTGGACACCCCCACCGTGGTCGCCGCGCTGCTCGACGGGATCGACGTCGTGGTGGTCGGCCCCGCCGCGCACCTGGCCGACTCCGACCGCCGTCGGCTGATGGCCCGCGCCCGCGACCGCGGCTCCGTGCTGCTGTCGACGGCCCCGTGGTCCGGTGCGGGCACGGTGCTCACCGTGGAGGGCGGCCGCTGGACCGGTGTCGGCGACGGGGACGGGCGCCTGCGCGCCCACGAGCTGCACGTCACCCGCACCGGTCGGGGCAGCGCCGGCCAGGCGCAGGACCTGCGCGTCGTGCTCCCGCTCGAGGTCGGCACGGACCCGTACGGCATCCCCGACCGTCCCGCGCGGCCGGTCGTCGAGGCGCCGGCGCCCGGTCTGAGGTTGGTCGGATGAGCACGCGGACCACCGTCCTGTGGGTGCCGGACTGGCCGGTCGGCGCCGCCGTGCGCGCGGCCGAGGTACCCCCGCACCTGCCCGCCGCCGTGCAGTCCGGCGCGCGGCTCGTGGCGGTCTCCGCGCTCGCCCGCGCCCAGGGCGTGCGCCGGGGGATGCGCCGCCGGCAGGCGCAGGCCGTGTGCCCCGAGCTCGTGCTGCTCCCCGCCGACGACGACCGCGACGCCCGGCTGTTCGAGCCGGTGGCTGCGGCCACCGAGACCGTCGTCGCGGGCATCGAGGTCGTGCGCCCCGGCATGCTGCTGCTGCCCGCCGGCGGCGCGGCGCGGTTCCACGGCACGGAGGAGGTGCTGGCCGAGCGGCTGGTGTCGGCGGTGGCCGAGCGCACCGGGCACGAGTGCCAGGTCGGCACCGCCGACGGGCTGCTGGCCGCGGTCCTCGCCGCGCGCACCGACGACGTCGTGGCCCCCGGGGGCTCCCGCGCGTACCTCGCCCCGCGTCCGGTCGACGACCTGGCCCCGGCCGCCGTGACCGACGAGGCCCTGCGTGCCGTCGCCGACCTGGTGGACCTGCTGCGCCGGCTCGGCCTGCGCACCCTCGGGGACCTCGCCGCGCTCGACGCCGGGGACGTGCACGCCCGGTTCGGCACGTGGGGGTCCTGGGCGTGGACCCTGGTCCGCGGGGAGGACCTGCGCCCGCCCGCGCGCCGCCGCCCGGAGACCGACCTGGAGGTCGCGACCGTCCTCGACCCGCCCGCGCAGCGCGTCGACGTCGCCACGTTCGCCGGCCGCCGCCTCGCCGAGGAGCTGCACACCCTGCTCACCGACCACTCCGTCACCTGCGCCCGGCTGCGGATCACCGCCCGCACCGACGAGGGCACCGACCTCTCCCGGACCTGGCGGACCGACCTGGGCGGGCTCGGCGGGCTGTCGGCCGCGCGCATCACCGACCGGATCCGCTGGCAGCCTCGAGGGCTGGCTGACCGCCGCGGCGGCGGAGCGGGGCGGCGGCACCGAGCCCGAGGACCACGGCGAGCCGGTCGGCCTCGTCACGCTCGCCATCACCGCGGAGGACGTCGCGCCCGCGGGCGCCGAGCAGGGCCGGCTCTGGGGCGGGCCGTCCGGCGGGGACCTGCGCGCGCACCGGGCGCTCGACCGGGTGCAGGGGCTGCTCGGCGGCGACGGCGTCCTCACGGCCGCGCTGCAGGGCGGCCGGGACGTGCGCGACCAGGTGCACCTGCAGCCCTGGGGGGCGCAGGCCGTCGCGCCGCGTCCCGTCGACCGCCCCTGGCCCGGTCACCTGCCCGCGCCCGCACCCGCGACCGTCCCGGCGCAGCCCGCCGCGGTGGAGGTGCTGGACGCCGCGGGCCGACCCGTCACCTTCGACCAGCGGCTCGCCATGAGCGGCGTCCCGGCGCGGGTGCGCACGCCCCGCACCGACCGTCGGCCCGCCGCCGACCACGACGTCGCGGGCTGGGCCGGCCCGTGGCCGCTCGCCGAGCGCTGGTGGTCGCCCGACCAGGCCCGCCTGCGCGTCCACCTGCAGGTCACGCTCGGGGACGGGCGCGCCCTGCTGCTCGCCTGCCGACCGGAGGGCTGGACCTGCGAGGCCGTCTATGACTGACACCCCCCGCTACGCGGAGCTGCACGCGCACTCGGCGTTCAGCTTCCTCGACGGCGCCAGCCAGCCCGAGGAGCTCGCCGCCGAGGCCCGCCGGCTCGGGCTCAGCGCGCTCGGGCTCACCGACCACGACGGCCTCTACGGGGTCGTGCGGTTCTCCGAGGCCGCGCGCGAGGTCGGGCTGCCCACCGTGTTCGGCGCCGAGCTGCACCTGCCCGTCCCGGGGGTCGGCGGCCCCGACGTCCTCGACCCGCCCACCGGCGTCCCCGACCCGCGGGCCCTGCACCTGCCCGTCCTCGCCCGCGGCCCCGACGGCTACCGGGCGCTGTCCCGCACCATCGCCGAGGCGCACCTGGCGACCGGCACCAAGGGCGCCGCCGAGTACCGGATGGAGTCGCTCGCCGAGCAGGCCGCCGGGCAGTGGCTGGTGCTCACCGGCTGCCGCAAGGGCCCGGTGCGCCGCGCGCTCACCGACGCCGGCCGGCAGCCCGGGGTGACGACGGCGGGCGTCGACCGGGCGCGGGTCGAGCTCGACCGGCTCGTGGCCCTGTTCGGCCGGGACAACGTCGCCGTCGAGGCCACCCACGGCGGCGGGCCGTTCGACTCCGAGACGGTCGACGCCCTCGCCTCGCTGGCCCGCGACGCCGGGCTGCCGCTCGTCGCCACCGGCAACGTGCACTACGCGACCCCGCGCGACGCCGACCTGGCGATGGCGCTCGCCGCGGTGCGCGCCCGGTCCTCGATGGAGGACCTCGACGGCTGGCTGCCAGGCGCCCCGACGGCCCACCTGGCCTCCGCGACGGAGATGCTGCACCGGCACCGCCGGCACCCGTACGCCGTGGCCAACGCCGCCGCGATCGGCGACGAGTGCGCGTTCGACCTGCACCTCGTCGCGCCGCGGCTGCCGCCGTACCCCGTCCCGGCCGGGCACACCGAGGCCACGTGGCTGCGCGAGCTCGTCCGCCGCGGCGCGCTCGACTGCTACGGGCCGCCCGACGCCGAGCGGGTCCCCGGCGCGTACGCGCAGCTCGAGCACGAGCTGCGCGTGATCGAGCAGCTCGGGTTCCCCGGGTACTTCCTCGTCGTGTACGACCTCGTGGACTTCTGCCACCGCAACGGCATCCTCGCCCAGGGCCGCGGGTCGGCCGCGAACTCCGCGGTCTGCTTCGCGCTCAAGGTCACCGCCGTCGACGCCGTCAAGCACGGCCTGCTGTTCGAGCGGTTCCTCGCCCCCGAGCGCGACGGGCCGCCCGACATCGACGTCGACATCGAGTCCGGCCGCCGCGAGGAGGTCATCCAGTACGTCTACGCCAAGCACGGCCGCACCCACGCCGCGCAGGTCGCCAACGTCATCTCCTACCGCGCGCGGTCCGCCGTGCGCGACGCCGCCCGGTCGCTCGGCTACGACGTCGGGCAGCAGGACGCCTGGAGCAAGTCGATCGAGCGCTGGGGGACGCTGCGCGGCCCGCAGCCGCAGCACCCCTGGTGGTCGGGGGAGAACCGCGGCCCCGCCCTCGGCGCCGCCGCGCCCGGTGCCGCCGCGCCGAGCCCCGCCACCTCATCGCGCACCGCCGCCGGCGCCCAGTACGCCGCACAGGGCCGCGACCCCGACGGCGTCGTCTGGGGCTGGAACCACGAGCCCGCCGCCGGCGAGCCCACCGCCGACCGGCACGACGTCGTCCCCGCGCACCGGCCGCCGCCGGCCAGCGACCTCGACGAGATCCCCGAGCAGGTCATCGACCTCGCCGACCGGTTCCTGCGCCTGCCCCGGCACCTCGGCATCCACTCCGGCGGCATGGTGATGTGCGACCGCCCGGTCATCGAGGTCTGCCCCGTCGAGTGGGCGCGCATGGAGGGCCGGACCGTCCTGCAGTGGGACAAGGACGACTGCGCCGACGCCGGGCTGGTCAAGTTCGACCTGCTGGGCCTCGGGATGCTCACCGCGCTGCGCCTCGCGTTCGACGAGGTCGAGCGGCACGGCAGCCCCCGCCCCGAGCTGCACCGCCTGCCCGACGAGGACCCGCTGGTCTACGACCTGCTGTGCGCCGCGGACACCGTCGGGGTGTTCCAGGTCGAGTCCCGCGCGCAGATGGGCACGCTGCCCCGCCTGCAGCCGCGGAACTTCTACGCGATCGTCGTCGAGGTCGCCCTCATCCGCCCCGGGCCGATCCAGGGCGGCTCGGTGCACCCGTACATCGAGCGCTACCAGGGCCGCGAGCCCGTCACCTACCTGCACCCCAAGCTCGAGAAGTCGCTGGCCCGGACCCTCGGCGTCCCGCTGTTCCAGGAGCAGCTCATGCAGATGGCGATCGACGTCGCCGACTTCACGCCCGCCGAGGCCGACCAGCTCCGTCGGGCGATGGGCTCCAAGCGCAGCATCGAGAAGATGGAGGCGCTGCGTGCCCGCCTGATGGCCGGCATGACCGGCAACGGCATCCCGGTCCCGGTCCAGGAGGAGGTCTACGAGAAGCTCAAGGCGTTCGCCGACTTCGGGTTCCCCGAGTCGCACGCGTACTCCTTCGCGTTCCTCGTCTACGCCAGCTCCTGGCTCAAGGTGCACCACCCGGCGGCCTTCTACGCCGGGCTGCTCGCCGCCCAGCCGATGGGCTTCTACTCGCCGCAGTCGCTGGTCGCCGACGCCCGGCGGCACGGCGTCGGGGTGCTGCGGCCCGACGTGCAGCGCTCCGGCGTGCAGGCGATCGTCGAGCGGGTCGCGCCCGAGCCGCCCGGTGGGGAGCCGCGCCTCGTGCCGCTGCCGTCCGGCACCGCGCCCGTCCGCCCGCCGCGGCGTGGCGCCGGTGACGTGCCGACCACCGACCAGCCGGGCGACCCCGGCCGGTCGCTCGCCGTGCGCCTCGGGCTCGCGTCGGTGCGCAACGTGGGGGAGAAGGTCGCGATGCGCGTCGTCGCCGAGCGGGACGCGCACGGCCCGTTCGCGGACCTGCGGGACCTGGTCCGCCGGGTCGAGCTCAGCACCGCGCAGCTCGAGGCGCTGGCGACCGGCGGCGCGCTCGAGCCGCTCGGCGTGACCCGCCGCGAGGCGCTGTGGGCCGCGGGCGCCCTCGCCCAGGAGGGACCCGACACGCTGCCGGGCGTCTCCGTCGGCGTCCAGGCGCCCACCCTGCCCGGCATGAGCACCCTGGAGCTGGCCGTCGCCGACGTGTGGGCCACCGGCATCACCGTCGACTCCTACCCGACGCAGCACGTGCGCGAGGGCCTGGACGCCTCCGGGGTGCTGCGCGTCGAGCAGGCGTTCCGGCACGAGGCGGGCCGCCGGGTCGCGGTCGCCGGGGTCGTCACCCACCGGCAGCGCCCCGGGACCGCGGGCGGTGTGACGTTCCTGTCGCTGGAGGACGAGACCGGGCTGCTCAACATCGTGTGCAGCACCGGGCTCTGGCAGCGGTTCCGCAAGGTCGCGCGCACCTCCCGGGCCCTGGTGGTCCGTGGGCGTCTCGAGCGCGCCGACGGCGCGACCAACCTCATCGCCGAGCACCTGACCCCGCTGTCGCTCAGCGTCGCCACCACGTCCCGGGACTTCCAGTGAGCCGGACCGGCCACCCGGACGGGCACCGGCCTACCCTGGGCCGATGTCGCTCCTCGGACCCCTGGTCGCCTACCTGCCCACCCCGCGCGGCTCCGAGGGCGAGGTGCTCACCGAGCCGCTCGAGCAGCTCGTCGACCGGGCCGTCACCGCGGGGGCGTCCGGGGTCGCCGTGCTCGGCAGCACCGGCGGCTACCCGTACCTCACCGCGGCGGAACGTCGGCGGGTCGTCGAGGCGGCTGTCGAGGCCGCGGCCGGTCGGGTGCCGGTCGTCGCCGGGGTCGGTGCGTTCACCACCGACGAGGTCGTCGTGCACACCATCGTCGCCGAGCGCGCGGGCGTCTCCGCCGTCCTGCTGCCGACCCTGGCGTACCTGCCGCTGACCGACGCCGAGGTGCTGGGCCTGGTGCAGGACGTCGCGGGCGCGGCGCAGGTGCCGGTGTGGATCTACCACAACCCCGTGAGCACGAGCTTCCGGTTCGGCGTCGAGGCGCTGGCCCGCGCGGCCCAGGTCCCCGGCGTCGGCGGCGTGAAGGACCGTGGCGGCGACGTCGGCGAGCTGCGCGACCGCGTGCACGCGCTGGCCGCCTCCGTGCCCGCGCACGTCGAGATCGGCTGCTCCGGGGACGTCCTCGGCGTCGAGGGGCTGCTCGCCGGGGCACGCACCTGGCACTCCGGGCTCGCGAGCGTCCTGCCGGACTGGTACGTCGCGGTCGCGACGGCGGCTGCCGCGGGTGACGCGGACCGCGCCCGGGCGCTGATGGCCCGGCTGAGCCCTGTCGCGGAGCTCGTCGCCGCCCTCGGCGGCCCGCGCGCCGTGCACGCGCTCGCGCCCCTGACCGGCGTCGACCTGGGCCTGCTCCCGGCCCCGCTCCTCCCGGTCCCCCGCGAGGGCACCGAGGCCCTGACCCGCGCCCTGGACGCCCTCGGCACCCCTTAGCACCGAACCCGGCGAGGTCGAGGGTTTCGCCGCCGGAACGGGGCTGAAACCCTCGACCTCGGCCGAAACCCTCGACCTCGACCTCGACCGGCCCCGGCGGGCCGGTCAGGCGGGGGTGGGGGTGCCCGTCGCGACCGGGAAGAGGCGGGCCAGGACGTCCGCCAGGGTGACGACCCCGACGACCCGCTCGCCGTCGACCACGACCGCCAGGTGCCGTCGCTTCTCGCGCATCTCGGTGAGCGCGGCCGCGACCGGTGCGTCGGCGGGCAGCCGCAGCACGGGCCGCACGATCGGCGCCACGGGGGCGTCGTCGTCGTGCGCGAGGGTGTCGCGCACGTGCACCACGCCGTCCAGCGCCTCGCCCGAGCCGACGAGCACCCGCAGGTGCCCCGAGGTGCGGCTGATCGCGCGGACCTCGGCCATCGTGGCGCCGGGGCGCACCGACGTGGGCCCGCCGCCGGCCGCGACGAGGTCCTGCACGGTCATCGTCTGGAGCTCCAGGGCGCCGGTGATCTGCGCCGAGTAGGCCTCGTCCAGGGCGCCGACGTTCGCGGAGTGCTCGACGAGGTGCCGCAGGTCGTCGGGGTTCTGGCCGGTGGCGACCTGGTCGGCCGGCTCGACGCCGACCTTGCGCAGGCACCAGTTCGCGGCCTCGTTCAGCACCCGCAGCACCGGCCGGGTCAGCCACATGAACGCGCGCATCGGCGTGGCCAGCAGGATCGCGGACGTCTCGGGGTGCGCGATCGCCCAGGACTTCGGGGCCATCTCGCCGACCACGAGGTGCAGGAACGTCACGATCACGAGAGCCAGCACGAAGCCCGCGGCGTCGGCGACCCAGAGCGCGACGCCCCAGTCGGCGAACAACGGGGTCAGCCAGTGGTGCACGGCCGGCTTGGTGATGGCGCCGAGCGCGAGCGTGCACGCGGTGATGCCGAGCTGGGACCCGGCGAGCAGCACGGTCAGCTCGGTGGAGCTGCGCAGCGCGGCGCGGGCCGACCGGCTGCGGGGCGCGGCCTCCTCGAGGCGGTACCGCTTGGCGGCGAGCGCCGCGAACTCGACCGCGACGAAGAACGCGCTGAGCGCGATCAGGGCCACGGTGATCGCGATGACGACGACGGGGTCGCTCATCGGTCCTCCTCCTGGTCGCGGGTGATGGCGGCGGCGCGCTCGTCCTCGGTGGGCGGCGGGTCGGCGGGGACGGTGACGCGGACCAGCGCGGGCACGTGCCGCTCGATCGTCAGCACGTCGACGCGCATCCACACCGGGTCGGGCTCGCCGGCGTGGGCGAGCTCCCCGGGGTCGTCGGGCAGCAGCACGACGACGCTCGTGCCGGCCGCCGGCAGGGAGCCGTGCGCGGCGATGACCAGACCGCCGATGGTCTCGTGGTCGCCGCGCGGCAGGTCGCGCCCGACGGCGCGCTCCACCTCGTCGACGTGCACGTCGCCGGCCATCGTCCAGGTGCCGTCGTCCTCCACCAGCGTCGCGGGGAAGTCGCCGGGGTCGTGCTCGTCGGTGATCTCGCCGACGAGCTCCTCCGCGAGGTCCTCGAACGTCAGGACGCCGGCCAGGCCGCCGTACTCGTCGAGCACGCACGCGAGCTGGTTGCGGGTGGTGGCGAGCTGTCCGAGCGCGTCGGGCAGGCTCATCGACGTCGGCAGCAGCGCGGCCGGGCGCATCAGCGTCTCGACCGGGGCCTGCGACGGGCCGGCGACCGCGAGCACGTCCTGGAGGTGCACGACGCCGCGCACCTCGTCGTCCGGCCCGAGCACCGGGTACCGGGAGTGCCCGCTGGCCATGAGCTCGCGGACCTGGGTCACGGTGTCGCCGACGCGGACCACGTCGACGCGGGACCGGGGGATCATCGCGTGCTCGACGTCCTGGTCCGGGAAGTCGAGGATGCGGTCGAGCAGCATCGACAGCTCGCGGGGGAGGTCACCGCTCTCGGCGGACTCCGCGACGATGTGCTCGAGGTCGCGCGCCGTCGCGGAGTGCTCGACGTCGTGCACGGGCTCGATCCGCAGCACGCGCAGCAGCGCGTTGGACGCGGAGTCGAACACCCGGATCAACCAGCCGAAGACCCGCAGGTACAGCGTGGTCGACGTGGCGAGCGCCACCGCGACGGGCTCGGGGCGGGAGATGGCGAGGTTCTTCGGGAACAGCTCGCCGAACAGCATCTGCACGAGCGTCGACACCAGCAGCGCGAGGACGGTGCCGACCGCGATGCCCACCCCGGTGGGGACGCCGACGCCGCCGAGCGCCTCACCGAGCGACTCGCCGATCAGCGGCTCCGCGACGTAGCCGACCAGCAGCCCGGTCACGGTGATGCCGAGCTGGGCGCCGGACAGCATGAACGACGTGCGGCGCGTCACCTGGAGCGCGCGCCGGGCACCGGCGTCGCCGTCGGCCGCGCGCGCGTTCAGGCGCGACCGGTCGACGGCCATGTAGGCGAACTCCTGGGCCACGAAGTAGCCGGTCACCGCGGTGATCGCCAGCACGACCACCAGGCCGAGCAGCAGGGACAGGACCCACATCACCTCTCACCCCCCGTCGCGGTCTCGTGCCGGTCCAGGGGGTGCCTACTGTCGCTGTCCATCTCTCTCCAGGTCGCCCGTCAGGTCAGCGCTCCAACGGTCGGCCCGGCCGGGGAGTTCCCGCCGGGGACGAACGGGGACGATCCGGGTGCGTGAGGTGGGTCACGCGGGGGAGACGTCGCCCTCGTCGGCCGGTTCGTCCGCGGGGTCGACGACCGGCGCCGCCTCCTCGGTGGTCATCGGCGGGTCCGTCTGGTGGAACCGGGAGTAGATCGCCCACGCGACCGAGACGAGCGGCACGGCGATCACCGCGCCGAGGATCCCCGCGGTCAGCGTGCCACCGGTCACCGCCAGCGCGACGACGACGGGGTGCAGGGACACCTGCTTGCCCATCACGAGCGGCTGGAGCACGTGGCCCTCGAACTGCCCGATCAGCGCGATGCCGATGCCGACGACCGCCGCCTGCACCGGCCCGTTGGCGGCGAGCGCGACGATCATCGCGACGACCATCGCCGCGGGCGCGCCGATCAGGGGGATGAACGCGCCGATCAGCACCAGGACGGCGAGCGGAGCGGCGAGCGGCACCCCGATCAGCGACAGGAGGACGAACGCGAGGATGCCGTCGGTCACGGCGATGATGACGGTGCCCCGGGTGTAGCCGGAGAACGTGTACCAGCCCGCGCCGCCCGCGGTCTTCCAGGACTCCCGCGCGCCGGCCGGCATCTGGTTGACGAACCACGTCCACATCTCCGCGCCGCGCGCGAGGAAGAAGATCGCGCAGAACACCGACAGCGCCAGTGCCGTGAACACCTCGACCACGGAGCCCGCCGACGCCGCCGCCTGGCTCGCGAGGTCCCCGGCGTGCTGCTGGATCCACTCACGGCCGTTGTCGATCCACTCGGCGATCTGCTCGTTGGTGATCGAGACCGGCAGCGGCCCGTTCTCCAGGAAGTCGACGATCTGGTCGATGCCGTCGCCGAACTGCCGGGACAGGGCCTGCCACTGGTTGGCCACCGAGTAGCCGACGTAGAACACCATCCCGGCGAGCACCAGGAACCCGGACAGCAGCCCGAGGGCCGTCGCCAGCGGCCGGGGCATCACGCGGCTGTAGAAGTCGACGACCGGGCGCAGCACGGCGGTGAACACGAACGCGATGAACACGGCGACGAACAGCAGCTGCACCTGGGACGTGGCGAAGAAGACCAGCGCCACCCCGGCGAGCAGGACTAGCATCCGCCAGGTGACGCCCGCGGAGGTCCGCAGCCAGCGCGGGACGCCGTCGTCCGCTGCCGGGCCGGGCCGTCGCGGTCCGGCCACCCGCCGGGCGCCGCCCATCTGCTCCGCCATGACGTGCATCACCTCCGCGCCGCGGCAGGGGCGTCCCGAGGCGGTCTCGGCGCGGCTCGCGGGCTCCGGCCAGTGTGCTCCTACCTGCGGATGCGTGCTCGGCGGCAAGTCCGTGCTAGGTTTTCTCCCGCACCTGAGGGGTTGTCAGGGCGCCGGTGTGCGCCTCACGACGACCGTTCGGGAGACACCTGTCCGGGTGGCGGAATGGCAGACGCGCTAGCTCTGAGGTGCTAGTGCCCTAACGGGCGTGGGGGTTCAAGTCCCCCTCCGGACACTCGTTGAGACAGCGACGACGAAGGCCTCGACCCCCGCCAGGGTCGGGGCCTTCGTCGTACACCGGCGGTGCGCCCGAGTGTCGGGCGGCCCGGTACGGCGCCTACAGCGGGTCGAGGATCCGCCGCAGGAACTGCTGCGTCCGCTCGTGCGCGGGCCGGCCGAGCACCTCGGCGGGCGGCCCCTCCTCGACGACCACGCCGCCGTCGATGAACAGCACGTGGTCCGCGACCTGCTGGGCGAACCGGATCTCGTGGGTGACGACGACCATCGTCCAGCCCTCGGCGGCGAGGTCGCGCATGACGGTCAGCACCTCGCCGACGGTCTCGGGGTCGAGCGCGGACGTCGGCTCGTCGAACAGGATCAGCCGGGGGCGCAGCGCGAGCGCCCGCGCGATGCCGACGCGCTGCTGCTGCCCGCCGGAGAGCTCGTGCGGGTACGCGTCGGCCTTCGCGCCCAGGCCGACCTTCTCCAGGAGCGCGCGGGCCTCGGCGGTGGCCTCGGCGACCGGGCGGCGCTGGGCGTGCACGGGGCCCTCGACCAGGTTCTCCAGCGCGGTCCGGTGCGGGAACAGCTGGTGCGACTGGAACACCATCCCGGACTGGGCCCGCAGGCGCCGCAGCTCGGCCTGGCTGCGGCGTGCCGTGAAGTCCAGGCGCACGCCGGCGACCTCGACGGTGCCGGCGTCGGGGATCTCGAGGGCGTTGAGGCAGCGCAGCAGGGTGGTCTTGCCCGAGCCGGACGGCCCGATGACGACCGTGACGCTGCCGGGGGCGACGTCGAGGTCGATGCCGCGCAGCACCTGGTTGTCGCCGAACGACTTGGTCAGGCCACGCACCTGCACGAGCGGCGTGCCGGGGGAGGGGGTCGTCATGCTGCGCTCCGTCATGTCGCCACGTACCGGTCCAGGCGCCGCTCGAGCCGTCCCTGCGCGGACGAGAGCACCAGGCAGATCAGCCAGTAGATCACCGCGGCCAGCGAGTACAGGGTCATGAACTCGTACGTCGGGGCGGCGATCTCCTGGGCCTTGCGGAGCAGCTCGGTCACCATGATCGTCGAGGCGAGCGAGGTGTCCTTCACCAGGGAGATGAAGGTGTTCGACAGCGGCGGCACGGACACCCGCAGGGCCTGCGGCAGCACCACCCGGCGCAGCGTCATCGTCGGGCCGAGGCCGATGGTCGACGCCGCCTCCCACTGGCCGCGCGGGACGGACAGGATCGCCGCCCGGATCGTCTCGGCCGCGTACCCGCCGACGTTCAGCGAGAACGCGATCACGGCGGACGGGAACGGGTCGATGACGACGCCGAGCGACGGCAGCGCGTAGAAGATCAGGAACAGCTGCACCAGCAGCGGCGTCCCGCGGATCACCGAGATGTACGCGCGCGCGAGCCAGGACAGCACCGGGACCCGGGACAGCCGGGCGAGCGCCACCAGCAGCGCGATCACGAGGCCGGCGGCGAACGAGATGATCGTCAGCGGGATCGTGCCGCGCACCGCGCCCTCGAGCAGCGGGCCGACCGAGGTGCGCACCAGCTCCCAGGTGGTGTCGTTCACCGGCCCTCCTCACCGGCGGCGGACCGGGTCCGCGTCCGCCGCGGGGTCACTGCGAGACGTCCTCGCCGAACCAGGTGGTGGAGATCTCGGCGAGCGTGCCGTCGGCGCGCAGCGCGTCCAGGGCCTCGTCGATGGCGGGCGCGAGGTCCGAGCCCTTGAGGACCGGGAAGCCCTGCTCGACCCGGTCGTCGGTCTCGAACGCGATCTCCACGTCGGTGTCGCCGGTCGACTTCAGGTAGTCGAGGACGGCGAGGTTGTCGTTGAACGTCAGGTCGATGCGGCCCTGCTTGAGCAGCGCGATCGCCTGCGTGAAGCCCTCGACGGACTCGACGGTCGCGCCCGCGTCGGCGGCGACGGTGGACCAGTTCGACGTCGCGGACTGCGCGGTGGTCTTGCCGTCGACGTCGGCGAGCGACGTGATGTCGGTGGTGCCGGCCGGGACCACGACGACACCGGTGGACACGGTGTACGGCTCGCTGAAGTCGTACTTCGCGGTGCGCTCGTCGGTGATGCTGACCTGGTTCGCGATCACGTCGTACCGGTTCGCCTCGAGGCCCGCGAAGATCGAGTCCCACGTGGTCTCGGAGAACTCGACCTCGACGCCGAGCTGCTCCGCGACGGCGGTGATGACGTCGACGTCGTAGCCCGTGAGCTCGTCGGTGCCCGGGTCGTGGAAGCTGAACGGCGAGTAGGTGCCCTCGGTGCCGACCCGCAGCACCCCGGCCTCCTGGACCGCGGCGAGCGCGGAGCCGGGTGCGGCGGTGGAGCCCGACCCGTCGTCCGACGCGGAGCCCGAGCCGCACGCGGCGAGGCCGAGCGCGGTGGCGGCGACGGCCGCCGCGGCGAGGGCGCGCGTGCGGGTGGGGCGCTGGGCGAGGGGTCGTGCGGTCATGACGGTTCTCCGGTCGTCGAGGGGATCAGTGTGCGGGGTGCGGCGGGCGGCGGCACGCGGGACGCGGCGCCGGCGCGGCGGGGAGGTGGGGCCGGACGGGCGCGAGGCCGGGCGGCTCCGGGGCGCCCGGGCTCGGGCGGGGCGGCGGCTCCGGGGGAGCAGCGGCTGCGGGGAGCGGGAGGGCTCCTGGTGAGCGCGGGTCGCGGGGCGACGCGTCAGCGTCGGGGGCGGCGACAACACGACCCGGGCACGACGGGGGTCCGTCGGGCAGGGGTCGGTGCGGTGGTCACGGCGTCAGGCTAGCAGCGACTCAGGCCCGCTCGGACGCGAAGCGCTGCTCGCCCACGACGGACAGCAGGCGCAGCTGCTCGGCGCCCCGCGACCGCGCGGGGGCGGTCAGCACGAGCAGCGCCAGCGACCGGTCCTCGGTGAACAGGGCCTGGCAGTCGAGCTCGATCGTCCCGAGCTCGGGGTGCACGAGCGTCTTGTGGTCCTCGAACCGGGTGGCGACCTCCTGCCGGTCCCACAGCGCCGCGAACTCGGGCGACCGCGGCAGGAGCGCGTCGACCAGCTCGGCGGCGCGGGAGCCGGGCCCGTCCGCGCCGTGCGCCAGCCGCAGCGACGCGACCAGCGCCCGGGAGTGCCGGGCGTGGTCGGCCTCGGGGTACCGGACCCGCTCGGTCTCCGGGCGGGTGAACCACCGGTAGGCCTCGCTGCGGTCCAGTCCCGTCCAGCCGGAGGCGTCCCCGAGCAGCGCGACGGCCATCCGGTTCTGCACCAGCGTCTCGCCCGTGGTGGACAGGATGAGCGCGGGGGAGTCCTCGAGCCGGTCGAGCACCCGCAGCAGCGCGCCCGGCACCCCGGCGGCGGTGCCGCGCCGGTCCGGCGGGGCGTGCCCGGCGAGCCGGTACAGGTGGTCGCGCTCGTCGTCGGTGAGCTGCAGCGCGCGGGCCACCGCGGCGAGCATCGGCACGCTCGGCTGCGGGCCGCGCCGCTGCTCGAGGCGCGTGTAGTAGTCGACGGACATGACGGCGAGCTGCGCGACCTCCTCGCGGCGCAGCCCGGCGGTCCGGCGGCGGACGCCCACGGGCAGGCCGACGTCCTGCGGGCGCAGCTCCTCGCGGCGGCGGCGCAGGAAGGCGGCGAGCTCGGCGCGGTTCACCCGCCCATCATCGTCGTGGCGCGTCGGCGCAGCCAGGGACCGCGGATCCCCCGATCGGCCTGCTCTGGCAGGGTGCCGGGGTGTTCGGTTGGGTGGAGGCATGGACATCACCGGGAACACCGTCTTCATCCCCGGCGCGACCAGCGGCATCGGTCTCGCCCTCGCCGTCGCGCTGCACGAGCGCGGGAACACCGTCGTGGTCGGCGGGCGCCGTGCCGCCGTGCTGGAGCAGGTCGCCGCCGAGCACCCCGGCATCGGGACGGTCGTGGTCGACACGACCGACCCCGAGAGCGTCGCCGCGGCGTCCGCCCACGTGATCGCCACCTACCCGGAGGTGAACGTGCTGGTCGCGATGGCCGGCATCATGCAGGCCGAGGACTGGCGCACACCGGCCGGGTTCGTCGACTCCGCGGTGCGGACGGTGACCACCAACGTGCTCGGGCCGGTCCGGCTGATCGGCGCGTTCGTCGAGCACCTGCAGACCCGCCCCGACGCGACGATCATGACGGTCTCCTCCGGGCTGGCGTTCGCGCCGCTCGCCGCGACGCCCAGCTACAACGCGAGCAAGGCCGCGATCCACCAGCTGAGCGAGTCGATCCGCCTCCAGCTCGCGGGCACCGGCGTCCGGGTGGTCGAGCTGGTGCCGCCGGCGGTCCGCACGCCCCTGATGCCGGGCCACGAGGACAACGCGGCGGCGATGCCGCTGGACGCGTTCGTCGCGGAGGTGCTCGCGCTGGTGGAGGCGGAGCCCGACGCCACCGAGATCCTGGTCGAGGCGGTGAAGTTCCTCCGGTACGGCGAGGCGCGCGGCGACTACGCGCGGGTGGTCGAGACGCTCAACCGGACGGACCCGCACGGGCGGTGACGGCGCTTACGCCCGCACGGTGACCCCGGCGCTCGCCGCGGTCCGCCGGCAGACCTCGTCCCACGGGGTCGGGGCGATCCCGAACCGCTCCTGCGCGGCGGTGGAGTCCAGCACGTAGGGCCGGGTGAACTGGTAGAGCAGGGGGCGGATCTCCCGCATCAGCGGGGAGACGAGCCCCAGGGCGCGCACACCGGCGGGTCCGATCGCGCGGACCGGGACGGCGGGGCGACCCGCGGCGGCGAGCACGTCCGCGACGGCCTCGGCCTGGGTGCGCGGCGGGTTGCTGGGGACGTGCCAGACCCGGCCGTGGGCGCCGGGGTCGTCCGCCGCGGCCACGAGCGTCCGGGCGACGTCCAGCACGTCGGTGAAGGTGTGCGGCTGGTCGACGCGCCCGACCATCGTCACCGGCCGGCCGCGCAGGGCGGTGGGCAGCACCCGGCTGACGTGCCCGACGCCGGTGCCGACGTAGTCGGAGCCGCGCACCTCGACCGCGCGGACCCGGCCGGCCTCGTGCGCGGCGCGGGCGTCGGCCCACAGGCGTGCCCGCAGGACGCCCTTGCTGTCCGCCGCGGCGTCGGGCAGACCCTCGTGCATCGGACCGTCGACCGGGCCGAGCGGGTAGAGGTTGCCGACGATCGCGTAGACCGCTCCGGAGCTTCTCGGCGGCGGCGAGCAGCGACGCGGCGACGGGCGGCCACACCCGCGCCCACTGCGGGTAGCTGCCCGGGTTCACGGCGTTGTAGAGCACGTCGGCGCCGTCCGCGGCGCGGCGCAGCGCCTCGGCGTCGGCGGCGTCGAGCGCGAGGTGCCGGGCCCCGGGCGCGCCGGTCGGGCGGCCCGAGCGGGTCGCGACGGTGACGGCGTCCCCGCGGGCGGTGAGCAGGGCGGCGAGCGCGCGGCCGACGGGGCCGGCCCCGACGACGAGGTGGGATGCGGTCATGACGACTCCTCCGACTAGGGGAGAGCGGTGCTCTCGGAGTCAGTCTGGCGCGCACGGGGTCGCCTGGCAAGAGCAGTGCTCTCGGTTGTGGCAGGTGCTCTCCCTGTCGCAGGATGCAGCGTGACCTCCCGCGCCCCGACCGCCCGCCAGCTCGCCCGCGAGACCGTCCGCGCCGGGATCCTCGCCGCGGCGCGGGCCCGCCTGGCGCAGGACGGGGCGGCCGGGCTGAGCCTGCGGGCGGTCGCGCGGGACGTGGGCATGGTGTCGTCGGCCGTGTACCGGTACTTCCCCAGTCGCGACGACCTGCTCACGGCGCTGCTGGTCGAGGCGTACGACGCGCTCGGCGCGGCCGTCGAGGAGGCCGACGCCGCCGCAGGCCCCGAGGTCGGCGCCCGCTGGGTCGCCGCGTGCCGCGCGATCCGCCGCTGGTCGCTCGCGCACCCCGCCCAGTTCGCGCTGCTCTACGGCAGCCCCGTCCCGGGGTACGCCGCCCCGCAGGACACCGTCGTCCCGGCGACCCGGGTGGTCGCGGTGCTGCTCGGCGTGGTGCTCGCCGCCGTGGCCGAGGGCGCCGCGCCCGCCCGCCCCGCCGGAGCGCCGACGGGGGCCGAGGAGGCCGTCGCGCAGGCGCTGGCGTTCGCCCGGGCCCGCGGCGACGTGACCGGCGACGACGCCCCCGAGGTCACGGTCCGCACGCTGATGGCGTGGACCACGTTGTTCGGCGCGGTCTCGTTCGAGCTGTTCGGCCACTACGTCCGGGTGGTCGAGACCGACGCGTTCTACGACCAGCTCGTCGCCCGGCTGGCGGGGGACCTCGGGTTCACGGCGGTGTTCGGGGCGTCCTAGGCGGTCGGGCGTCGCGCGCGGTCGAGCACGTCCTCGGCGAGCGCGTGCAGGTACTCGTCGGGCGGGGTGTCGTCCGGGTACTCCGGCCCGAACACCTCCTCCGTGATCCGGACGGCCTGCGCGGGCTCCGTGACACCGAGGACCCGGAACAGCACCGTGAGGTCGTCGAGGTCACGGTCGCGTCCGGCGAGCATCTTCATCGCGAGCAGGTGCCGAGGCGAGGAGAGCAGGACCTCCAGCCCCGGGAGCACGAGCTCGACCGCGTCGGGGTCGTCAGCGCCGGGCACCAGGGACGCGACCTGGTCGTTCAGCCACGCGGCCGGCAGGCCGTGCCGGTCGGCGACGTGCCGGATCGCGGCCGTCAGCTGACCGCGGTCGCTGCGGAACACGGCGTCGACGTCGCGGGTCGCGGACCGGGTGTCGAACAGCAGCGCCATCGCAGCGCCACCGGCGACGTAGATGGTCGCGCGCCAGCCCCGGGCGGCGAGGAACGCCCCGACCTCGGTCAGCAGGTCGACGATGTCCTGGCGGGAGAGCTCGGGATCGGGGCGGCTCATGCGGTGACGAGGTTCCGTGCGTCGAACCAGATGCCGAGGCGGGCGAGCTCGGGCGGCGTGCGCTGCATCGCCAGGACGGCGCGTGCCCCGCGGCCGGACGGCCACCACCAGGTCGCCAGGGGGTCGAGGCGGGTCCAGAGCGGGGCCGGGTGGCCCAGTCGGCGCAGGTGCACGCGGACGGTGCCGGCGAGGAGGGCGTCCCATCGCTCGTCGCCGGTGGGGCCGGGGGGTGCCAGGGCCTCGTCGAGGCGCTCGAGGGCCGCCAGCAGCGGGATCTGGTTCACGCCGTCGAGCAGGAGCCGCAGGGCGCGGTCCTCGTCCCCGGACCCGCGGGCCTCGCCGACCGCGGCGGCGAGCTCGGGCATCGTCTGCCACCACCGGACCCCGCGGTCGCGCTCGGCGTCCAGCTCCTCGGAGAGCAGGACCGCCTCGCGCAGCGCCCGCATCGCCGGGTTCCCGTAGTTCGGCGTCAGGAGCTGGCGGCGACCGTGCGCGGTCGTCGACAGCAGCCCGTCCGCCGCGAGGTCGCGCACGGCGCGCGAGACCGAGGACGCGGGCCGGTGCAGCGCCCGGGCGAGGTCGGTGGCGCTCCGGCTCCCCGCGGGGGCGTGCACCAGCTCGCGCACGACGTCGCGCTGGACGTCGGTCCGGAACAGCGTGCTCGGCAGGCTCACCGCGCCAGGGTATCAACCACGATCTGAGCGATACCCGCGGGGGCGGCGTGTCTGGTCACCGCGCCGGCTCGCCGCGCGGCGTCACGACCAGCAGGTCGCCCACCTGGCACCTGAGCACGTCGCACACCGCCGTCAGCGTGGAGAACCGGATCGCGCGCGCCCGGTCGTTCTTCAGCACCGACAGGTTGACCACCGTCACCCCGACCAGCTCGGCCAGCCGGGTCAGCGTCATCCCGCGCTCGGCCAGCAGCTCGTCCAGCCGGCAGTGGATCCGCCCGGCGTCGTCCTCGGGGGGCATCAGACCAGGCCCTCGGAGTCGCGCTGCATCCGCTCGCCGGCGCCGAACGCCGCGGCGAGCGCCCCGACGGCCATCGCCGCGAGGATCGCCGTCCAGGACACCGGGGTGCGCACCTCGTCGGCGACGGCGGGGTCCGCGACCAGGGCGAGGACGCCGTTGGTGGTCATCACGGTGAACGCGAGGTGCAGCGCCCAGCCGCCGGCGACCAGCACCGACACGGCCGTGATGAGGCGGGTGGCCGTGCGGGAGAAGAACCGGCCCGAGAGCATCTGCCGGCACAGCAGCAGCACGCAGACCGTGACGGCGATCATCGCGAGCGGCGGGACCGCGGCGGCGCCCAGGGCGGACGCGAAGGTCGCCGCCGGCATGTCGGAGACGGACAGGGCGGCGCCGTCGACGGTGGCGGGGACGAGCGCGCCGCCCGGGCCGATCGGCAGCTCGACGCGCGCGCCGGTGAGCAGGACGTCGACCGGGACGTCGCGGTTCGGCAGCAGCCGGGCGACGTCGCTCACCAGCCGGACGAGGCTCGCGACGATCACGACGGCGCCCACGACGAGCACGCTCCACAGGTCGGCGGGGCGGGCGAACAGCGGCGACTTCTCTGGCACGGCGGTCTCCTCATATCGTTTCTCGATGTTATCGACAGACGATACACAGGAGGGTGTCGGTGATCCACCCCGCCAGGGGGAGGCGAGAGGGTCAGCGCCGCCGCACGTGCTCCGCGACCACGACACCGGACTCGAACGTCCGCGACGCCACCAGGTCCAGCGCGACCGGCGCGTACGCGGTGCGGCCGAACAGGGGGATGCCGTCGCCGAGCAGCAGCGGGTTGCGCTTCACCACCAGCCGGTCGATCTCGTCGACGAGCTGTGCGGCCAGCTCGCCGCCCCCGCAGAGCCAGATGTCCGCGCCGGGCTGCTCCTTGAGCGCGCGCGCCGTCGCGACGGGGTCGCGGTCCGTGACGACGAGGTTCTCGGCCGTGCCGGTGCGGCGCCGGGAGAACACGATCTGCTCCAGGTGGCGGTACGGGCTGTCGACCCCCTGGTCGAGGCCGACGGCGTAGGTGTTCCAGCCCATCAGCACGGTCGCGAACCGGCTGCGGGTCTGCGGGACGCCCAGGTGCTCCGCCGCGGCGGTCGGGAGGGTGTCGGCGTACGCGGCGGCCTGGAACGCGATGTGGTCGCCGGTGACCGGGAAGGCGTCGAACTGGCCGTCCGGGCCGGCGATGTAGCCGTCCAGGCTGGCGGCGACGTAGTACACGAGCTCGCGCACGGGGTGGTCCTCTCGTCGGCGGGGGATCGCGGCCACGGTAGGGCGGGTCGCTCGTCGGGCGCGCGGGGTTTCTTCCCACCGGCCGTTCGGGTGAGCGCGACGAGTTCACCCGCGAACTAGCCCAAAAGTGGTCAAACCGGACACTAGCCTCGGGGCACCGAGGCTCACCGGCAGCGTCGCCACCCCCCCCGGAGGACACCGTGCACACCCGTCTCGTCGCCCTGCCCGCGGTGACCGACGCCGACGTCCAGGCCTGGCGACGCCTCGCCGAGGACACCGCCGAACCCAACGCGTTCCTCGACCCCCGGTTCCTCGTCCCCGCGCGGCACCGCGCGGGGGAGGCCGCCGACCTGCGGCTGCTCGTCGTCCAGGACGGCGGGGAGTGGGTCGGGGCGCTCGCGGTCACCACCAAGGCGGTCGCCCCGGGCGTCCCGGTGCGCGCCGCCACCACCGGCGGCCGGTTCATGACGACGCACTCCGACCGGCACCACCCGCTGCTGCGCCGGGGCCGCGAGACCGAGGCGCTCGAGGCGCTGCTGCGCGGCGCGCGCCGGGTCGGCCTGCCCGGGCTCGTCCAGCTGCAGCACTTCCCGGCCCAGGGCCCGCTCGCCGACGCGCTCGCCCGGGTGCTGCGCCGGTCCACGATGCTCGTGCACGAACGGCGGCGCGCCACCAGCGCCTTCGCGACCCGGACCAGCCTCCCGTCCGTGCGGCGCCTCGACGCCGGCGCTCGCGCGGTGGTCGTCGACCCGCCGCTCGCGTGCGACCACATGGGCTCCGGGCGGCGCAAGGACCTGCGCCGCCGGGTCCGCAAGCTTCGAGCGCGAGCTCGGCGGCCCCCTCGAGCTGCACGACGTGAGCGCCGACCCCGGCGCGGACGACGCGTTCGTCGACCTGCAGGCCTCCGGGTGGAAGGGCGACGTCGAGCGGGGTGGTGCCGCCCTCCGGCTCGACCCCGTCGCCCTGCGCTGGTTCCGGGAGGTGCTGGCCGGGTTCCGGCGGGACGGCGACGTGCTCGCGCTCCGCCTCGTCGCCGGCGGGCAGACGCTCTGGACGGGCTACACCCTGCGGTCGGGCGGCACGTACTTCGGGTTCCTCGACGCCTACGCCGACGAGCACCGGCAGCACAGCCCCGGCGCGATCGGGCGGCTCGCGGAGCTGGCCCACCTGTTCGCCGCCACCGACGCACCGCACCTCGACCCCGCGTTCGACGCCCGCTACGCCACCGGCGCGCAGCTGTACCCCGACCAGCGCACCCACGTGGACCTGCTCGTGTCGACCCGAGGACTGGTCGCGCACAGCGCCGTGCGGGCGGCGCCGGTCGCGAAGAAGCTCGGGTTCGGCGCCCACGCGCTCGCGGCCCCGCTGGTCCCCGGGTACGCCGCGGAGCTGGAGCAGGTGCTCACCCTCGTGGGCGCCGGCGTCTGAGCCCGGCGCCGCGGGGCGCGGTCTGGTCCCGACCACCCCCGCCCCGCAACTACGCTGTCCGGCGATGATCACTCGTGCCGAAGGGGCGTACCTGGGCGCCGTCCGGGCCTTCCAGAACCCGATGCTGGACCTGCTGCACAAGCGGTACGCCCCCCTGGTGGTGTCGCTGCTGTCGGTGGTGTTCACCGCGGAGCGACCCCACGTCCCGGTCGCGGACGCGCACACCGAGGTCGGCGACGCCCTCGACCAGCTGCGCGCCGCCGGGTACGAGGAGAACCTGCCCACCGGCACCGCGCGCGACCTGTGCCGCCAGTGGGCCGACGCGGGCTGGCTGGTGCGTCAGGTCCTCGACGACGACGTCGAGGTCTACCAGCTGTCCGCGCACGCCGTCGGGGCCCTCGAGGTCGCCGGGCGCGCGGGCGGCACCCGCGCGCGCGTGTCCCAGTCCCGGGTCCGGACGCTGCTCGACGCCGTCGGGCGGCTCGCGGAGGACGCCGACCCCGACGTGCTCATGCGGATGGCCCGGCTCGACGCCGAGATCGCCCGGCTGCGCGCCGAGCTCGAGCACGTGCAGAAGACCGGGACGGTCGAGCAGGTCGACGACGAGCAGCTGCTCGAGGAGGCGGAGAACGTCCTGCACCTCGTGCGGGAGCTGCCCGCGGACTTCGCCCGCGTCGCCGAGTCGATCAAGGCGATGCAGCGCGACGTCGTCACCGCGCTGCGTCAGGACGAGCGGCCCACCGGCGAGGTGCTGCGCGAGTACCTGGAGCGTGGCGAGCACGTCATGGAGTCCACCGCCGAGGGCCGCGCGTTCGCCGGCGCGCTGCGCCTGATCGGCGACCCGCAGCGGCTCGACCAGCTCGCGAGCCAGCTCGACGTCGTCCTGCGGCACCGGTTCACCCGCCGGCTGCCCGCGCCGCAGCGCGCCGAGCTGCGGGAGATCGGCCGGCGGATCGAGCAGGGCCTGGACCAGGTGTTCACCGCCCAGCGCGAGGCGTCCTACGTCATCACCGCGCAGGTGCGCAACCACGACCCGCTGCGCGACCGGCAGGTCGACGAGCTGCTCCGCGACGTCATGACCGGCCTGCAGGCGTGGGTGCCCGGCGCCCGCCGGGGGCAGGCCGTCGACCCGCTGCGCCGGCTGCCCGTCGCGGAGGTCGAGCACCTGCGGCAGTCCGCCGGCGACCTGCGCCGGGCCCAGCCGCCGAGCCCGCTCGCCGAGTGGGACGACGACGGCGGCGACGCCGCGGCCGACGAGGCGCTGGCCTGGGGCGGGCCGCACTACGCCGAGCTGGGGCAGCACCTGCGGGGCTTCGCGCGCGACGCCGCGCAGGTGGACGTCGCCGCGGCGTTCAACGCCGCCCCCGCGGTGCTGCGCCGGCCGGTGGACCTGCTCGGGCTGCTGGAGATCGCGCACCAGCGCGGCATGGTCGAGACGGACGAGGTCGCCTACGTGGACGCGGTCCGCCCCGACGGCACGCGCCGCCGGTTCGCGTTCGGCGCGGTGACCACCAGGAGCACGGACGACGAGGACGAGGGACGCGACCGATGACCGACCAGACCACCACGACCGAGGTGCCGGACGAGGTCGTCGAGCCCGGGGACCCGTTCATCACGCCCGTGCCGATGGAGGAGGACCCGGCCGAGCTGTTCGCCGGCGACTCCGGCACGCTCGACGCCGACGTCCGCCGCGTCCTGGTCCGGCTGCTCCAGCGCCGGTTCCTGCTCGCGGACAAGAACCGCGCGCAGTGGCGGACCCTGCTCGACAACCAGCAGGTCATCGAGTCGCGGCTGCACGACCTGTTCGTGCACCTGGTCGTCGACCACCAGCGCGGCGTCGCGTACAAGAAGCAGGTCCGCTCCGCCGAGCTCGACGTGCCGGTGCTGCTGCGCGACGAGGCGTACACCCGCGCCGAGACGCTGGTGCTGGTGCACCTGCGGTCCGTCTACCTGCGCGGGCAGAGCGCGGGGGAGGCGTCGGTGCGCGTCGACGTCGAGGAGATCGAGCAGACGGCGCTGACCTACTTCGACCCCGACGACACCAACGTCGCCGCGCGGCAGCGGGAGATCCGCACCGCCGTCGCACGCCTGGCGAAGGAGGGCGTCGTCGAGGAGGAGTCCGAGGGCCGGTTCCGCGTCACGGCGCTGGTCGAGATCGTGCTCAGCAACGAGCGGCTGGCCGAGCTCAGCGCCTGGCTGCGGGAGCAGGTGCGCACGGGCGGTGAGCCGCTGGTGATCGACGAGCCGGACGCCGACGCGGTGCCGGAGGTCGAGACCGACGCCGAGACCGACGCCGACGCCGACGCCGTGCCCGAGGCCGACACCGTGCCCGAGATCGACGACGAGCCGCGGCCCGACCCCGGCCCGACCCTCGAGGAGGCCGCCGCGGCGGACACCGGCACCACCACGACCGAGGAGGTCGCGCGATGACGATGGTCGACACGCTGTTCGGGCTGGTGCCCGCCGCGTCCACCGGGCAGCAGTGGGTCGCCCGCGACCTGCAGCTGGTGAACTGGGGCGGGTACGACGGCCACCACCGGGTGCGCCTGGCCTCGACCGCCACGCTGCTGTCGGGCGGCTCGGGCTCGGGCAAGTCCACGCTGATGGACGCCTACATCGCGCTGCTGATGCCGCACACCACGCCGTTCAACGGCGCGTCCAACGGCGGGGTCGTGGGCCGGCCGCGCGGCAAGGACCAGCGCAACATCCTGTCCTACGCGCGCGGCAAGGTCGACGAGTCGCGGACCGAGGACGGCACCCGGCAGCGGGTGCTGCGCGGCGACGACCGGGACACCTGGTCGGCGATCGCGATGACCTGGGTGGACCAGGCCGGCCGCGAGTTCACCGGCGTGCGCGCCTGGTACGTCCCGTCGGCCGCCCGGACGCTCGAGGACGTGCTGGCGCTGCGCGCGACGGCGGACGGACCGTTCGACCTGCGGGAGCTCGAGGACGCGGCCGCGGACCGGTTCGCCCGGCCGGTCGTCGTCGCGCTCGGCCTGACGCCGTTCGACACCGACCGCGAGTTCACCGCGCGGCTGCACTCCACGCTGGGAATCGGCGCCACCGGTGACGGCACCAAGGCGGTCGCGCTGCTCGGCCGGATCCAGGCGGGCCAGCAGATCACCACCGTCGACGCCCTGTACAAGGCGATGGTGCTGGAGGAGCCGAGCACGTTCGCCACGGCGGACGCCGTGGTCGAGCAGTTCGACAAGCTGTCCGGCACCCGCGAGCAGATGATCACCGCCCGCCAGCAGGTCAAGGCGCTGGAGGCGATCCGCGGGCACCGCGCGGCCGTCGACGAGGCCGCCGAGCGGCTGCGCGTGATCGACCAGGTGGGCACGTTCGACGACGAGGGCTCGCCCGCGGCGCTGTGGAAGCACGAGCGGCGCCTCGGGCTGCTGCGCGCCGTCGAGGAGGAGCTGCAGCGCGGCCACCAGCAGGCCGAGCGGCGCGCGGTGGAGACCACCGGCCGGATCGCCGCGGCGCGCTCCGAGCTGGACGGCGTCCGGGAGACCCTGTGGTCCTCCGGCGGCGACCGGCTGGCGACCGCGCAGCGCGAGCTCAGCGCCACGCAGGACAAGCTGGAGCGCGTGACCCGGGCGCGGACCCGGCTCGACGAGGTGCTGCGCACCGGCCTGGGCACCGCCGTCAGCACCGAGGCGGAGTTCGACGCCCTCGCCGCCCGGGGCCGGGCGGCGCAGTCCGACGGCGACGCGAAGTCCGCCGCGCGCACCGACTTCGGCGCCGCGATGGCGGAGAAGAAGGCCGCCGGCGTCGACCTCGCCGTGCTCCGGTCCGACCGCGACGCCGTCGCGCGCCGGTCCGACAACATCCCCGGCGAGCTGCACCGCGCCCGCGCGGCGCTGGCCGAGGCGGCCGGGCTCACCCCCGAGCAGCTGCCGTTCGTCGCCGAGCTGATCGAGGTCCGCACGGAGCACGAGCCGTGGCGCGAGGCGTTCAACCTCGCGCTCGGCGGGTTCGCGACCCGGCTGCTGATCGACTCGGCCCACCTGACGGCGTTCCGCCGGGCGATCGACGCCGTGCCGACCGGCCGCCGGATCCGGTTCGAGGGCGTGCCGACGGACCTGACGTCCGACGTGGCGCTCGACGGCCGGACGCTGCCGGGGCGGCTGGACTTCCGCCCGGGGCCGTTCACCGGCTGGCTGCGCAGCGAGCTCGCCGCGAAGTTCGCCTACGTCTGCGTCGACACCCCCGGCGAGCTGTCGCAGCAC
Organism: Cellulomonas sp. KU4C; assembly: GCF_056868065.1. Classification (NCBI taxonomy): domain Bacteria; kingdom Bacillati; phylum Actinomycetota; class Actinomycetes; order Micrococcales; family Cellulomonadaceae; genus Cellulomonas; species Cellulomonas sp. KU4C. The sequence continues at coordinate 2,751,485 of NZ_CP200322.1, forward strand.
GCCAAGGCGCTCACCCGCGGCGGCCAGGTCTCCGAGGGGCGCCGCGGCGCGCACGGCGGCCAGGGGCACGCGAACGTCCTCGGCTTCACCAACAGCCGCCGGCTCGCGTACCTGGACGAGCAGATCGCCGCCGCCCAGGTACGCCTGGAGGCCGCCGAGCAGCAGGTGCAGGCCGCCGAGGAGCGTCTCGACTCCCACGACGTCGAGCTGCGCGCGTACGAGCAGCTCGACGCCGTCAGCTGGGACCAGGTCGACGTCGCCGCCGTCGAGGCCGAGCAGGCGCGCTGGGCCCGGGTCATCGAGGACGTCACGGCCGGCAACCCCGAGGTGACGCGCCTGCAGCAGCGGGTCGCCGAGCTGGAGGCCACGATCCGGTCGCTCACCGAGGAGGTCGGCCGCACCAAGGGCGCCGCCGAGGACCTGGGCGGACGCTGGTCGTCGGTCACCGACGAGGTCGACGTCGCCCAGCTCGCCCTGGACACGGCGCAGGACGCCGGGGTCGAGGTCGGGGACGACCAGCGCGCGTACCTCGACGCGCTGCTCGGCGGCACCGGCTCGTCCGGCGGCCCGGGCGCCGTCGCACCCGCGCCCGTCACGGCGCTGGCCGCGTTCGACGGCACCGTCGCGCGCGCGAACGAGATCCTCCGGGGCGACCGGCAGGCCGCCCAGCAGACGATCGGCACCGCGCGCGAGTCGCTGCGCCGCACGTTCGAGACGTTCGTCGAGCGCTGGCCCGACCCGAACCTCGGCACCGACCCCGACGGCGCGTACGGGGACTTCGAGCGCATCCTGTCGGCGCTGGAGACCAACGGGCTGCACGAGCTCGAGGCGGAGTGGCGCAAGAGCCTGCTGCGCCTGTCCGGCAACGACCTCAGCGACCTGCACAACGCGCTCAGCCGCTCGGTCCGGGAGATCAAGGAGCGGATCCGCCCGGTCAACGACATCCTCGCGGACCTGCCGTTCGCCGACGACGACCACCGGCTGCGGATCGACGCCCGCGACACCCAGTCGACGGTCGTCGCCCGGTTCCGCAAGGAGCTCAAGGACCTGCGCGACCTGCTCGCGAACGAGGCCACCGACGCCGAGCGGGAGCGCCGGTACCACCGGATGGCGAAGGTCATCGACCGGATCCGCCGGACCGCCCCCGACTTCGCCGACCTGGTCGACGTGCGCCGCCACGTGCGGCTCAGCGCCGAGAAGGTCGACCTCGAGGGCAACCACGTGGCGCTGTACGACCACATCGGGGAGAAGTCCGGCGGCGAGTCGCAGGAGCTGGTGGCGTTCATCGTCGGCGCGGCCCTGCGGTACCAGCTCGGCGACGCCGGGGCGGAGCGTCCCCGGTACGCGCCGGTGTTCCTCGACGAGGCGCTGATCAAGGCCGACGCCCGGTTCACCGGCCGCGCGATCGGCGCGTGGCGCGGGCTCGGTTTCCAGCTGGTCATCGGCGCGCCGAACGACAAGTTCAGCGCCCTGGAGCCGCACGTCGACCTCAAGTACGTCGTGCTGAAGGACACCACCGGCCGCTCGCGGACCAAGCCGGTCGCGGGCGTGGCACCCACGGCATGACCCCGGTCGACGCGCGTCCGGAGCCGGAGGTCCTGCTGGTCGCGGGCCGCTCCGGCTCCGGGAAGTCGGCGGTGGCGTTCGAGCTGTCCGCCCGCTGGGCGCGCGCCGGCCTCGCGCACTGCCTGGTCGACGGGGACAACCTCAGCGCCGCGTACCCCAAGCCGGCGCGCGACCCGCAGGGGACCGGGCTGACCGAGGCGAACCTGCGCGCCGTCTGGGCGACGTACGCCGCCGCGGGCTACCGGCGCCTCGTCTACGTGAACACGGTGAGCGTCCTGGAGCGGGAGCTCGTCGTGCGCGCCCTCGGCGGCCGGGCGCGGGTGACCGGAGCCCTGCTCACCGCCTCGGCCCGCACCATCCACGACCGGCTCGGCGCCCGCGAGATCGGCACCGAGCTGCGCGCGCACCTCGACCGCAGCGCGGCCGCCGCGGAGCTGCTCGACCGCGCGGCCGGGGCGTGGGTCGCGCGCGTGCCCACGGACGGGCGGGACGTCGAGGTCGTGGCGCGCGACGTCGCGGCGGCGTCGGGGTGGGAGACCGCGGGCGCCTGACGCCGGTCGCACCCGACCGCCGTCCTGTCGCCGCCCGACCCGGGCCGTGACATCGTGCCCGCATGCCGACCGACGCACGGGCCGACACCCTCGCCGTCCACGACCGTCCGCCCGTGCACGCGCCGTGGCACGTCGGGTCGCCCGCCGGGCTGCTCGCCGCGGCGCTCGTCTGCGGGTCCGCGGTGCTGCTGTTCGCGGTGCACGTCCGGCCGCTCGGCTACCTCCCGCTGGTGGCGGGCGTCGTGCTGGGCCTGCTCGTCGACCGCGCGCTCGGCCGCGACCTCGCGCTGATCGGCACCGGCATGGCGATCATCTCGACCATCTCCCTCGAGGCGGACCTGTCCGACGCCGGGATGCTGCGGTTCACAGTCGCGCTGTCCCTGGCGGTGCTCGTGCCGTGGGCGCTGTCCCGGTGGGTGTTCGGGCAGCGGACCATCCGGTTCCCGGTCGCGACCGGCCGGCGCTGGACCCGCGCGCAGTGGGTCTACCTGGTCGTGGTGGCCGTCGCGGGCTACCTGATCCTGCCGTTCTACTTCATCGGGTCCGGCGCGTACCGGAACTGGCCGGAGATCACCGGCGGGGCGGAGATCGCCCGGCTGTTCGTCGGGGTGAACGCCGTCGGGATCTGGGACGAGCTGTTCTTCATCTGCGTGGTGTTCGCGCTGCTGCGCCGCCACCTGGGGCTGTGGGTGGCGAACCTGCTGCAGGCGACCGTGTTCGTGTCGTTCCTGTGGGAGCTCGGCTACCGGGAGTGGGGCCCGCTGCTCACGATCCCGTTCGCGCTGGTGCAGGGCTGGATCTTCGTGCGCAGCACGTCGCTGCCGTACGTCGTGGCGGTGCACCTGCTGTTCGACCTGGTGGTGTTCGGGGTGCTCGTGCACGCCCACCACCCGGAGCTGCTGGACGTGTTCGTCACCGCTCCCCGGTGACGTCCTCGGCGGGCGCCTCGTCCAGTGGCGCCGCCGCCTCGTCCGCGTGGGCGACGTGCCGCAGCTGCCGCCAGATCACCACGACGAACACCGCCGACCCCACGGCCGCGAACCAGAACGGCGCCGTCACGCCCCAGTGCTCCGCGAGCACCCCGCCGAGCCCGGACCCGAGCACCAGCCCGCCGAACACGCCCACGGTGTTGACCGCCCCGACCCGACCCTGCAGCGCCCCCGGGACGGCGCGCTGCCGCACCGTGACGGACGTCGTGCCCCAGACGAACGCGTGCGCGCCGAAGAAGAAGAAGATCACCAGCGCGACCCACGGCTGCCGGGTCAGCGCCAGGCCCAGGTGCGTGAACGTCTCGACCACCAGTCCGATCCGCATCAGGTTGCCGAGGGACACCCGGCGGGTGATCCAGCCGTAGGTGGCGGTGCCCGCCAGGCCGCCCGCGGCGGACACCGTCGTGAGCAGCCCGTAGCCGACCTCGCCCATGCCGAGCCGCTGCGTCGCGTACAGCACGAGCACCGACCACGCGGCGCCGAACGTGATGTTGAAGATGAAGATGGTCAGCACGAGCGTCCGCACGGCCGCGTGGTGCCACACCCACCGGAAGCCCTCGGCGATGTCCCGGCCCAGGTGGCTGCGCGTCGCCGGGTCCCGCGGGTGCGCCGGCAGCGCGATCCGGGCCACCAGCAGCGCGGCGGCGCCGACGACCACCGCCTGCGCGCCGAACGGCCACACCGACCCCAGCGCGAACAGCGCGGCGCCCAGCGGCGGCCCGGCCAGCTGGTTCACGGTGATGAACCCCGTCTGCAGCCGGGCGTTCGCCACCGCGAGGTCGTCGCGCCGGACCAGCATCGGCAGGAACGTCTGCGCGGCGTTGTCGGCGAAGACCTCCGCGGTCCCGAGCAGGAACAGCAGTCCCAGCACGAGCGTGATCGTCGCGTGCCCGCCGGCGACCGTCAGCGCGAGCGCGGCCAGCACGACCGTCCGCACGACGTTGACGACCAGCACGATCCGCCGGCGGTCCCACCGGTCCGCCAGCGCACCCGCGAGGAGCCCGAACAGCAGCGGCGGCAGCCACTGCACGGTCGCGGCGAGGGCCACGAGACGCGCGTCGTCGGTCAGCGACGCGACCAGCAGCGGGCCCGCGGCCAGGGCGATCCCGTCGCCCAGGTTGCTCACCCACGACGACGCGAGCAGCCACCGGAACGGCACCCCGAGACGGGCGGGGACGACGGTCTCGACGAGGCGGCTCACAAGGGCGAGATGCTAGCCCCCGGCTCGCGCCCGACCGAGCTGATTGCGCGGCGGTGCCCCGCACGCGAGCGACGACGAGCTCCGGGACCGCCGGTCCGGCCGGGTCGTGCCGCAGGTCGGGGAAGTCGAACACACCCAGCACCAGCTGCACCGGGTAGTCCGGCGCCCGGCGCACCGTGCGCGTCGGCACGCCGTCGACCTCGAACGTGACGTCGTCGGGCCGCCAGTCGACCGCGTAGGTGTGGAGCCCGGCGACGTCGAGCGCGGTGCGCGGGGCGGTGAAGTCCTCCCGCAGCGCGGGGTCGCGGAACGGGTGCACCCCGGACCCGAGCGCGACGGTGAGGGTCCCGTCCGGCTCGGTGCGGACCGTGTCGCCGAACACCTCCACCAGGCAGATCTCCCCGCTGCGCTCCGGCACGTCCTCGATGCCGATCAGCCACGCCGAGAACATCGAGCCCGGTCCGACGACCGCCCGGCAGGTGACCTCGACCCGCCCGTGGTGCGGGGTGTACGCCCACCGGGCCGGCTGCTCCTCGCGCACCCGCAGCCCCGCCCGGAACGGCTGCTGCCCGCGGGTGCTGCCGACCGGCCCGGACCAGCTCCCGCTCTGCACCGCCGAGACCCGCAGCGGCGGGTGGTGCAGGTCGGGGCACCAGACGGGGTGCTCCGGCGGCACCGTGAGGTGCAGGCCCTCGGCGTCCGTGCGCACCCGCGCCGCCGCGGCCGCGCGCGAGCTCCACGCCGGGAGGTACGCGGTGGTCCAGCCGCGGTCCTCGGGCGGGGCGGTGAACCGCTCGTCGACCTCGGTCGGGCCGGGCGGGGCCGGCACGGACGGCGGAGGCACGGGCGGGGTGGGTGCGGGCGGGGTCGTGGGCACGGGCGCTCCCCGGGGATCGGCGCTGCTGGCGGTGAGCCTAGGGCGCCGGAGGGCCGGACGGGAGGGGCCGGGCGGGGCGGATCCGCGCGAGGGGGGCCCGGGTGGCAGCGGCCCCGGGTGCGGCCTACCGTGCGGGCACGGGCGGCGCACCGTCCGTGCCCGCAGCAGCACCACCAGGAGGACCCGTGAGCCACACCCGTGCCGAGACCGTCGGCGACGAGCTCGACCGCCGCACGCAGGAGCAGCCCCCGGCGCCGGCCGCCGGCCGGGTCGCGCTCGCGGCGCTGTGCCTCGCGCTGCTGCTCGGCGGGTTCTACCTGATGGGCTACGCGTTCGAGCACGCCTCGTCGGTGCTGTTCACCCTGGGGATCCTGGTCAGCGGGTCGTCGTTCTTCCTGGGGATGCACCGGCCCGGGCGCTGACCGGCGCGGCGGGGGACCACGAGGGGCGCGGGTGGCGGACCTGACCGAGGTCGCGGCCGGGCTGTACGCCGAGCAGCCCGGGGCGTTCGTCGCCGCGCGCACCGCCGCCGTCCGGGCGGCACGCGCCGCAGGGGACCGCGGGCTCGCCGCGGCCGTGGGCGCGCTGCGCCGACCGTCGGCCGCGGCCGCCGCGGTGAACCTGCTGGTGCGGGAGCGGCCCGAGGACGTCGGGCGGCTGCTGGACCTGGGTGTCCGGCTCCGCGAGGCGCAGGCCGCACTGGCCGGGGCGGACCTGCGGGCCCTGCACGCCGAGCAGCAGGGCACGATGGCCGACGTCGCGGGTGCGGCCGTGGCGCTGCTGACCGCGGCCGGCGGTGCGGCGGGTCCCGCGGTGCGCGGCCAGGTCGAGGGCACGCTGCGCGCCGCGATGGGCGACGCCGGGGCCGCCGCGGCGGTCGCGACCGGGCTGCTCACGCGCGACCTGTTCTCCTCCGGGTTCGAGCCGGTCGACGTCGCCGGCGCCGTCGCGGTGCCCGACGCGCCGCCGCTGCCCGGTGTCCCGGCCCGGCGCACCCCGCTGCGGGCGGTCCAGGCCCCGCCGCCGGTGCCGGAGCCGGAGCCGGCGGAGTCTGCCGCGTCGGGGGAGACCGGGTCGGGGGAGACCGCAGGCGGCCGGCGGCGTCGGGGGCGGGTGATCACCGTCGACGACCCGGACCCGTCCGCAGGCCCCGTGCGCGCGGTGCCGGCGCCCGGGCGCCGACGGGGCCGCGTCGTCACCGACGGCGAGACCGGCGACTCGACCGACGCCTCGACCGGCGGCAGGGCGGACGCCCCGGCGCCCCGGGTCGACGCGGCGCGACGGGGTCGGGGCCAGCAGGCGGCGAGCCGTGCCGAGCGGGCGAGGCCCGAGCAGGAGCGTGCCGAGCGGGCCCGTGCCGAGCAGGAGCGTGCCGAGCGGGCCCGTGCCGAGCAGGAGCGGGCCGAGCAGGAGCGTGCCCGGCGTCGCGAGGCCGCACGACGCAGTGCCGACGCGGACGTCGCGCTCGCCCGCCAGGACGCCGCGGTCCGGGCGGCGGCGCTCGACGTCGCGGAGGCCCGCGTCGCCGCGGCGGAGAGCCGGGCCGCCGAGCTCGCCGCGCTGGCCGAGCGGACGCAGCAGGAGGTGGACCGGCTGCGCGCGGTGCTCACCGACGCCCGGCAGCAGGCCCGGGAGGTCGGCCTGGAGGCCCGGCACGCCCGCTCGGCCCGCACCGCGGCGGCGCGCGCCGCCGAGCAGGCGCAGGCTCGGTGGCGCGAGGCGCAGCGGCACCGTGACGGCCTCTGACGGACCTCTGACGGCCTCTCGCCGCTGCTCCGTGCGCGCGACGACCGCTGTGACGCGGGTCACGTCGGGTCGTTGACACCGCGGACGGGGCGTTCCTACCCTGGCCGGACGGCACGCTGCCGGGTCCGCCGCACCGGCGGCGGGACGGCCCGTGCCGGACCGCCCGTCCTGGAGTCCGCGATGTCGCGTGCGTCCCGTCGTCCCCGCCACCGGCGGGCCGGCCGGGCGCGGCTGGGGTCGCGGGCAGCCGCGGCACGCCGCACCGCCAGAGCCGTGCTGGTCCTCGGGCTGGCCGTCGCGCTCGGGTCCGGGGCCGTCGGCTCGTCGGCACGGGTCCCGGCGGACGCAGTCCTCGCGGCGGACGCGGCCGGGTTCGACGCCGGTGCCGCACCGCCCTCCGGTGGGGACCCGCGGACGGCCGACGCCGCCCGGTGGACGGCGCGCGCCGAGGCCGAGGTGGACCGGGCCGACGAGCGTGCCCGTGCCGTGGCGAGCGCCGCGCTCGTCGGCGCGAGCGGGGTGGACGGCCTGCGGGTCGCCCCGGAGCCCGTGCCCGCGCTCGCCGACCTCGACGCCGCCGTCCGTGAGCTCCGCGGCGCGCAGGCCGTCCGCGCCGACGACCCCGCCGCCCGCCTCGCCGTGGCGACCGACGTCCGGGACGCGGCGGCTGCGGTGTTCCAGCTCACGCTGCAGGTCGAGCGCGACGCCCCGCGCACCGCGACCGACGAGCTCGGGGTGCCCGCGGAGCCGCTCGCCGCGCTCGCCGCCCTCGAGCAGACCGTCGCGGACGCGCGGGCGCAGGCCCAGAGCGTGCGCGCCGGCGGCCTGCTCGCGGGCGGGGGTGCGGTCGCCCGGTCGGGGCGGGTGACGTCGGGTCCGCTGCGCACGGACGGCACCGTCGACCCGGCGGGTCTGTGCGCCGTGCCGTTCGCGTCGGGAGCGCTGCTGCGCTGCGACGCGGTCGACGCCCTGGTGGCCCTGAACGCGGTGTTCCGCGCCGAGCACGGCACCGACCTGCCGGTCGGCGGCACGTACCGGACGTACGACGAGCAGGTCCGCCTCAAGGCCGCGAAGGGCGGGCTGGCCGCCGCCCCGGGGACGTCGCACCACGGCTGGGGCGTCGCGGTGGACTTCAGCGGGTTCGGCGGGGTCGGGCAGTTCGACCACCCGCTGTACCTCTGGATGACGGCGCAGGCACCGGCGTTCGGCTGGATCCACCCGGCGGCGATGGGCCCGGGTGGTGCCGGGCCGCACGAGCCCTGGCACTGGGAGTTCGCGGGAGTCTCACCGACCGGCGCGGCCGAGGCCCGCTGACCGGCACGCCGCCGCCCCCGGCCGCGTGCGCGGGCCCGCGCGACACCCGGTGGTTCGATGGGCTCGTCTCCGCCCGGCCGCACCGCGCCGGGCCACGCGACCCGGGCCCCGGTCGACGTCGACCCGCCCCGGACCGCCCCCGCCCGCAGCCCCGACCGGGGCACGGGACCGCAGACCGGCGAGCAGCGCACCCAGGGGGACCCCGATGAACGCCACCCAGACCGAGACCGCCACCGCCGCCGTGCACACGGGCACGGTGATCGAGGACGTCCACCACGGGGCCGTGCTGCGGCACCACCGGCACGCCTCGGAGTTCGACTACCTGTTCGCCGGCCTGCGGCGCGACGCGGACAGCCACCTGCCCGCCGACGACCCGCCGCGCGTGATCGCGCTGCTGCGCCGGCTAGGCGGGGCGATGGCGGAGCCGGCGGCCGGCGCTGCGTCGTCCTCGTCGATCCCGGCGGTCTACACGTACTGGGGCCAGTTCATCGACCACGACCTCACCCTCGAGGACTCGGAGGACCCCCGGCTCCAGGGTCCGGCGGTCGGCGACCCCGCGATGCGCCCGGTCGCCCCGGACGTGGTGCACCGTCGCCTGGGCAACGCCCGCCACCCCTACCTCAACCTCGACTCGGTCTACGGGGACGGCCCCGCCGGCGAGGCGGCGGACTTCTACGACGGCGCCCGGATGCGGCTGGGCACCCTCGCCACCGGCGGCCCCGGCGAGGAGGTGCCCGCGGCCCGCGACCCGGAGCACCGCGACCTCCCGGGGCGCGTGCGCACCCCGCGCCCCGGCGGGTCGGACACGTTCCCCGCGCGGATCGGCGACTCGCGCAACGACGAGAACCTGGTGGTCGCGCAGCTGCACGTCGCCTACCTGCGGTTCCACAACGCGGTCGTCGACGTCCTCGCCCGCAACGAGCCCGGCCTGCCCACCGACCGGCTGCTCGCCCGGGCGCAGCGGTTCGTCCGGCACACGCACCAGTGGCTGATCGTCAACGACTACCTGCGCACCGTCACGGTGCCCGGCACCGTCGACTGGGTGCTCGCGGAGAGCACCGGGCTGTACCTGCGGCGGTTCCGCCGGTCGAAGCCCGCGGTGATGCCCCTGGAGTTCTCGGTCGCGGCGTTCCGGTTCGGCCACTCGCAGATCCGCAACAGCTACGACTACAACCGCAACTTCGGCGACCCCGGCTTCGTGGCACCGCGCGCGTCGTTGGAGCAGCTGTTCCAGTTCACCGGCCGCGGCGGGTTCATCGGCGGTGCCCCGACGCTGCCGTTCAACTGGGCGATCGAGTGGGACCGGTTCACCGACAAGGGTGACTCCGACCCCCGGCACTTCGCGCGCCCGATCGACACCCAGCTCGCGGACGACCTGTCGGTCATGCGCAACGAGCCGGCCGACCTCGCCGGGATCCAGGAGCACCTCGCCAAGCGGAACCTGCTGCGCGGCTACCTGCTGAGCATCCCGACCGGGGAGGCCGTCGCGCGCGCCGTGCTGATCCGGCCGCTCACGCAGGCGGAGCTCGAGCGCAGCACCCCGGCCGGCGTGCGCAGCGCGCTGCGCAGCCCGGAGCTGTCGGGGCGGACCCCGCTCTGGTACTACGTGCTCAAGGAGGCGGAGGTGCTCACCGGGGGCGACTCGCTGGGTCCGGTGGGCAGCCGCCTGGTCGCGGAGACGATCATCGGGCTCATCGAGCACGACCCGGACTCGTACCGGAACGCCGTCGCGCCGTGGGGCGACGCCGCGGTGCCGACGCTGGAGTCCGCGGACGGCTCCCGGGTCGAGATCGCCAGCCTGCGCGACCTGCTGCGGTTCGCGGGCGTGCTGGCGTCCTGAGCGCGGGGACGTCCTGGGTCCGCGGGCTCAGCCGTCGTGGGGCCGCGACTCCCGGAGCTCGCGGCCGCGGCGCACGTCCTCCTCGGCCTTCTTCCGCCGCTTCTCGCTCGCCCGGGTGTCCCGCGGCGGGAGCTGCAGGGTGCGTTCGGCCTCGATGCCGCCCTGCAGCTCCCGGCCGCGCTCCAGCTCGGCGTCGAGCTCCGCGCCGAACAGCAGCGCGAGGTTGGTCAGCCAGAGCCACAGCAGCAGGACGATGACGCCCGCGAGCGACCCGTAGGTGCTGTCGTAGCTGCCGAAGCTCGCGACGTAGAACCCGAACGCCGTCGAGGCGACCAGCCAGACGACGACGGCCAGCAGCGCGCCCGGGCTGGTCCAGCGGAACCGCGGCTGCCGGACGTTCGGCGTGACGTGGAACAGGATCGCGACGGCGAGCACCACCAGCAGCAGCACGACGGGCCACTTCGCGATGCTCCACACGGTGACGGCCACGTCGCTGAGCCCGACGACCGACCCGACGCGCTCGGCGACCGGCCCGGACAGCACCACCGCCACGACGACGACGACCGCGAGCACGACCAGCACCAGCGTGACCAGCAGCAGCACCGGGCGCAGCTTCCAGATCGGCCGGCCCTCGTCGACCTCGTACACCCGGTTCATGCCGCGGCTGAACGCGGCGACGTAGCCGGACGCGGACCACAGCGCGACGACCAGCGACGTCACGAACGCGATCCCGGCACCGGGTGCGTTCGAGATGTTCTCCAGGATCGGTTGCAGCGTCTGCTCGGCGCCGTCCTGCCCGACCAGGTCCCCGCCCGTCGCCACGAGCTCGTCGACCAGCTGCCGGCCGTCGCCGACCAGCCCGAGCACGGAGACCAGGGCGAGCAGCGCGGGCGCTATCGCCAGCACGGCGTAGTAGGTGAGCGCGGCGGCGAGGTCCGTGCACTGGTCGTCCTGGAACTCGCGCACCGTGGTGCGGAGCACGTAGCGCCACGAGCGTGTCGTCAGGTCGGCGGGGGAGTCGGGCTTGCGCTCGTCGTCCGGCGCGGGCTCGGCGTGGGTCGCGGACATGGCGTCCTCCTGGGGGCGTGGCGCCCGCGCCGCCGACGGCGGCGGGGCTCGGCCCGGCGTGCGCGTCCTGCACCCGGTGCGGATCCACCCTCGCCCCGGTCGTCCCGGCCCGCCACACCTGCGGGCGGGGAGCGCGGCGGGTCAGCCGTCGACGCGCAGGCCCTCGACCGCGTTCAGCCGGTAGCCGACGCCGCGCACGGTGGTGATGAGGTCGTCCAGGCCGGACTTCGCGCGCACCCGGCGGACGTGCACGTCGACCGTCCGGGTCGCGGCGGACAGGTCCTGCGTGCGCCACGCCTGGCCGTACAGCTCGTCGCGGCTGACGACCCGGCCCGCCGACCGGGCCAGGTACGCGACCAGGTCGAACTCCTGCCGCGTCAGGTCCACGACGCCCCCGTCGACGACCAGGCGGCGGCCGGGGAGGTCGACGACGACGGAGCGGACCAGGGGCAGCGAGGCGAGCAGGGCCTCGAAGCCGCGCACGTCGCCGTGCGGCTGCGGCGTCGGCAGCGCGGGGGCCGCGGTCCGGGCAGGGTGCCGCAGGGCGGCGCCGGCGGTGCGGTCGACCGGGCGGTCGGCGGCGCGGCGGGCGGGTGCGGCGGAGGTCAGGACGGTCATGACGGTGCTCCTCGGGCGTCCGCCGCGCCCGGTGGGCGGCGGCGGGGCGGGACCTCGGGTCCCGCGCGGGTGGCTGACGGCTGGGGTGAGCGGTCAGGCCCGACAGAGCGGACGCGCGCAGACGAGCCGCGAGGTGCGGCACGTGGGGAGCGCGGTGGTCATGGCGGGAGCATGGCACGGCCGGCGGGGACGAGGCACGGCCCGGGGCCGGTCGTCTCATCCCGCGGACGCGTGTGTCCCGGGTCAGCCGCCGGGCGTCTCCGTGATGTCCGGGGCGGGGGTGCCGGCACCGGGGTCGTCGGCGTCGGCCTCGGGGTCGGGGTCCGGCACGGGCACCGGCCACGCCTGCGGGTCGCGGACCGTCGCGGACGCGTCGGTGCCGATCTCGACGAGCTGCCAGTCGACGATGCGGCGGGTGGTCGGGTCCCAGCGCAGCAGCGTCATCTCGGCGGTGCCCTTGAGCGGGCCGATCCGCGGCTCGTTCTCCTGCGCACCCGCGGTGGACGACGAGATGTACCGGATGCCCTGGCCGATCTGCTCCGGGTCCGTGCGGGTGTGCATGTGCCCGGACAGCAGCGCGGGCACGCAGCCGTCGGCGAGCATGTTCGGCGCGGCGCGCGGGTTGTGGAACATGACCACGTCCACGCCGTCGGGGTCCGCGCACGCGACGTCCGCCAGGCGCGTGCCCACCGCGGAGTAGGACTCCTCCTGGGTCTGCGTCTGGATCAGGCGGGTGGCCTTGGGGTCGTGGTCGCCGAGCAGGCGCATCCCGTGGACGTCGATCACCGAGCCGTCCAGCACGACCGCACCGGCCCGGGCGTACTGCGCGGTGGTCTCGGCGGAGTCGTGGTTGCCCGGCGCGGTGATGAGGTCGACGCCGTCGGGGATCGCGCGCGCGAACGTGCTGACGCAGTACTGCTCGACGGAGGTCCCGTTCATCGTGGTGTCGCCCGCGTCCAGCACGGCGGCCGCCCCGGACATCGTCGCCAGCGAGGCGATCAGCGGGGCCATGCCGACGTTGCAGTGCAGGTCGGAGATGAGCAGGAACGTCACGGGCTCGTCGGCCTCGTCGCGGGTCGGGCTCGCCGAGGCGCTGGGCGAGTCGCTCGGGGACGCGGCGGCGGTCGGCTCCTGCGCGCCGGGCTCCTGCGCGCCGGACTCCTGCGCGCCGGGCTCCTGCGGGTCCGTCCCCGGTGCGCCGCCGTCGGTCGGCGACGCGGTGGGCGCGGCGGCGGCCTCGGCCGCGGCGGCCTCGACGGCGGGGCGGCGGTCCTCCCAGTCGGCCCAGGCGGCGACCAGGGACTCGTCGGCCTGGTCGTAGAACTCCTCGTTCTCCCGGAACGCCTGCACGACGAGCCCGCCGTAGGTGTCGACGATCCCGCCCAGCCGGCCCGTCACCCGCGCGCCCTCGAGCGGGGTGCCGTCGAACACGGCGGACGACGGCGCCGACACCACCCGGGCCCGGGCGCGGCCGTGCTCGCTCGCGGTGACGAGCGTGCCGACCAGCGCGACGGCGACGCCGCCCGCGACGAGCTGCCGCGCGTGCGGCCGAACCCGCGCGCCGAGCTCGTGGCGCCGTGCGGCACCGAGCAGCCCGCGCACGGTGAACCAGACCAGTAGCAGCGCCGCGAGCGTGACCACGGTGCGCAGCGCCGCGTCGGCGACGAGCGCGCGGGCCGCGTCCTCGATCGTGGCCTGCGGGCCGGTGAAGAACTGCAGGTAGGAGTTGAGGTCCCCGGTCAGCGCCTGGAGCGTGTCGACGCCGTGCAGCGCGTCGACGTCGGCCGGGATCTCCTCGACCGTCACCCGCGCCCCCAGCCACAGCGGCAGCGGCGAGTCGATCTGCAGCGTCCCGATGGGCCCGAGGTCGACGGTCACGGTCGCGTCGGTCGTGACGTCGTACCGGGCCTCGTGCGGCCCGAAGCTGCTGGGCCGACGCGGTCGTCACCCCGGTGACCACCGCGACCAGCACCGCGAGGGTGCCGAGCAGCACCGTGCGCGCACGCGGCCGACGCGGCCGCACCCGTCGCAGCGGCGCGCCCACCGCACGGAGCCACCGGGGCGCGGTGCGGGGTCCGCTCGTGGGCTCGGCGCCCGTGGGCCCGGCGTCCGTGGGGTCAGGGGAGGTGGGGTGCTCGTCGGACATCGCCGTCGAGCCTAGACGCGCCGCCCCGGGCCGCGCGCGGGGAGGCGACGCCGGTGGCTGCCCGCGCGCCGCCCGGCCACGCGTGCTACTCCGGTCCCATGACGTCACCCGCCGCGGACCGGAGCACCGAGCCGCACGCCGAGAGCACGCTCACCGTCGTCGTCGCCCTCGCGGCCAACGGCCTGATCGCGGCGGCCAAGACCGTCGCCGCGGTGCTGACCGGTGCGGCCTCCATGCTGGCGGAGGCCGCGCACTCCTGGGCGGACACCGGCAACGAGGTGTTCCTTCTGGTCGCGCAGCGCCGCGCCGACCGGCCCGCCGACCGGACGCACCCGCTCGGCTACGGCCGCGAGGTCTACGTGTGGTCGATGTTCGCGGCGATCGGCCTGTTCGCGGTCGGCGCCGGGGTGTCCGTCACGCACGGCATCCAGGAGCTCGTCCACCCGGAGCCCGCCGGCTCGTTCGGCGTCGCCTACGCCGTGCTCGGGCTGGCGTTCGTGCTCGAGGGCGTGTCGTTCCTGCAGGCGTGGCGTCAGGCGCGGGCGGGGGCGGCCCGGCGCGACCAGGACGTCTGGGCGCACGTCCTGGCGACCTCCGACCCGACCGTGCGCGCGGTGTTCTTCGAGGACGCCGCGGCGCTCGTGGGCGTCGTGATCGCCGCCGGGGGCATCGCGGCGCACCAGGTGACCGGCTCGCCGGTGCCGGACGCGGTGGGGTCGATCCTGGTCGGCGTGCTGCTGGGCGTGGTGGCGGTCGTGCTGATCGACCGCAACCGGCGGTTCCTGGTCGGGGAGGTCGCGGACCCGGCGATCGACCGCGCGGCGGTCCGGGCCCTGCTCGCGCTGCCCCAGGTCGCCCGGGTGACGCAGATCCGGCTCGAGGTCGTCGGGGCGCGCCGGCTGTTCCTGACCGGTGCCGTCGACCTGGCGGGCAACCTCGCGGAGGACGAGGCGTCGCACGTCCTCGCGGCCGTCGAGCGGGAGGTCGCCGCCGTCCCGGGGATCGTCGGGGTGCTGCTGTCCCTGTCGGAGCCGGAGGAGCCCGCGCTGCCGGGATGACCGCGCCCGCACGGGCGGCCGTACCGGCACCCGACGGCGTCCGCGGCGGTCCGCGGAGGGTGAAACCGCGCGCAGCCGGGCGGTCCTGCAGCCCAGGGCGTCACGAACGGGCGATATGTGGACGAAATCTGTCGGTCGACAGGCGTAGTCTTGGCCGCGAGGGCGTGCCGTCCCGCCGGGGACTCCCGGGCGGCCGCTCGACAGACGTGAAGACCGGTCCTGCGTAGACGCGCAGCGCGGTGCAGAACCTGTCGCCGCGCCCTCCGCGGAGCCCGGCGATCCCGGGCCCGCGGCCGAGGAAGCACGCAACAAGCCCAGGAGGGCCTCGATGAACATGTCCATCGCCCGAGTCGGACGTCCGGTCACGCGCACCCTGAGCGTGGCTGCCGCCGCCGTCGCGACGGTCGCCCTGCTCGCCGCCTGCGCCAGCGGCACCACGGCGGGCTCGTCCAGCCCGTCGGGCAGCCTCTCCGCGTCGGACGAGGCCTCGGCCTCGGTCGCCGCGCAGGTCACCGTGATCGACCAGACCAACCTGCTCCTCGCCACCGCGCAGGAGACGCTCGAGGCGCGCGACCTCGAGGTGCTCGTCGCCGACGCGTCCGGCCAGGGCCGGACCATCGACGACCCGACCCAGTGGGTCGTCGTCACCCAGGAGCCGCTGGCCGGTCAGGTCGACCGCGGCACCGAGGTCACCCTCACGGTCCGCATGACCACGGACCCGATCTCCTGATCCGGGAATAACAGCTGGCGCCACGGTGCTGTACCGGGCGAGACTGAGGTCTCACGGTCCGCGCGGTGGTGCAGCACCCGCCGCGGGAGGACCGTCCCGGACGCGGAGCACGCGCCTCTTGTGAGAGGTGGACGGACGCGGGCCGGGTGGCTCGTCACCGACGGTCCTCAACGAGGCCGGGACGGTTCAGGCCGCGCGTGAGAAGGACAAGCGGGCGCGGTGGACGGTGGCGTGAAGATGCTGCACCTGGCGCCGACGGCCCCGGGGTCGACCAGCGGGCGAGAGCCCGCGGGTCCCCCGGGGCCGTCGTGTTCCCCGGGGTCCACAGCCTGCCCGGGAACCGCGTCAGGACAGGACGTCGACCAGCAGGCGGTGCAGCTGCGCCACGTACCCACCGCCGAACAGCACGGCGTGCATGCCCACCGGGTAGACCTGGTGCAGGGCGACCCGGTGCCGCCGACCGCGCCGCAACGGGTGCACCTCCTGGTAGCCGGCGAGCACGTCGTCCAGGTGGGGGAGGCCGAACAGCGCGAGCATCGCCAGGTCGCTCTCCCGGTGCCCGCCGTGCGCGGCCGGGTCGATCAGCACCGCGCCGTCGGCCGTCCACAGGACGTTGCCCGACCACAGGTCGCCGTGCACCCGGGCGGGCGGCTCGTCGTCGTCCAGGTCGCCCCGGCGGAGCACCGCGGCCAGGCGGTCGAGCAGCTCGAGGTCGCGGGCACCCAGCACCCCGCGTCGCTCGGCTGCCCGGGCCAGGGGGTCGATCCGGCAGTCCGCGAGGAACGCGCCCCAGCGGTCGTGGTCGCCGGCGGGCATCGGCAGCGGCTGGTCGAGCGGCCCGAAGAGCCCGTCCCCCGACCAGCCGTCGGGCGGGCTGCCGAAGCGGTCGGCCCCGGCGTCGTGCGTCACGGCCAGGCCCCGGCCCAGCGCGCGGGCGTGCGCGCGGCTCGGCGCCGTCTCGGCGAGCAGGTCCAGGTCGAGGTGGTCGGGTCCGACCCCGCGCACTCCGACCACGGGGGCGCCGCCCGGCACCCGCAGCCACGCCAGGCCCGCGGCCTCGCACGCGAAGAACCCCGCCGGGGCACCGCGGCGGTGCTTGCGGAACACACCGGCGGGCGGCGGGCCGTCCGCGTCGACGCCGCCCGTGCGCTCGGTGCTGCCCGTGCCGCCCGCGCCCGTCCCGTCCCTCACCCGGCCCACCCGTCTCGCTAGCCTGGCGTCGTGCCCCCGACGCCGTCCGTCCCGGCCATGGTGCCCCTGCCCGCGGCGCTGCGCGACGGCGCCGCCCGCACGCCCGAGGGAGCCGCGTGGGTCGCGCGGCTGCCCGGGCTCGTCGCGCGGGCGGTCGACCGGTGGTCGCTGGTGCCCGGCGAGCCGTTCGCGTCCGGTTCGGCCTCGTGGTGCGCCCCGGCGCGCGACGCCGACGGCCGGGACCGGGTGCTGAAGATCGCGTTCCCGCACGACGAGGCCCGGCACGAGGCCGCGGTGCTGCGGGCCTGGGCCGGTCGCGGCGCCGTCGCGCTGCTGGGCGCGGACGCCGGCGACTGGGCGCTGTTGCTCGACCGGGTCCGCCCGGGCACGCCGATGCGCGCGGTCCGCAGCCCCGTGCCCCGCCGGCTCGCCGCCGCGGCGGACGTGCTGCGCGACCTGCACGCGGCCCCGGTGCCGGGCGGGGTGCCGGCGCTGCACGAGGTCACCGCGGCCTGGGGGGACCTGCTCGAGGAACGGGCCGGACGTGCGGCGCGTGCCGGCGTGCCGCTCGACCCGGGGCGCCTCCGCGCGGCGCTGGACGTCCTGCGTGCCCCGGCCGTCGCCCGTCCCGTCCTGCTGCACGGCGACCTGAACCCCGGCAACCTGCTGCTCGGGACCGACGGCTGGGTCGCGATCGACCCGAAGGCGGCCGTCGGCGACCCCGCCGCGGACCCGTGGCCGCTCCTGGAGCAGGTCGGCGCGCCCCGGCGGACCCCGGACCCGGTGCGGACGCTGCGGGACCGGCTGCGGCTGGTCGCGGACCGGGCGGCGCTCGACCCGGTGGCGGTCGCGGGGTGGTCGCTCGCGCGCGGCACCGAGGTCGCGCTGTGGGCGTGGCAGCACGGCGCGAGCCCGGCGGCGACGCGGCGGCGGCTGCGCGACGCGGGGGACTGGGCGCGCGTCCGCGACGGGCTCGCGGGCTGACGGGCCTCAGCCGCCGACCGAGCCCCGCAGGTGGTCGAACACCAGGCTGGTCTCGGTGGACGCGACGTCGGGGCGGTCGCTGAGCCGCTCGACGACGAACCGGCGCAGCTCGTCGCTGTCGCGCACCGCGACGTGCAGCAGGAAGTCGTCCGCCCCGGCCAGGAAGTAGACGTCCAGCACCTCCGGCCGGGCGGCGACCGACCGGGCGAACGGCTCCAGCGTCGCCCGCGACCCCGCCGCCATCCGCACGGCGATCATCGCCCGCAGTCCCCGGCCGAGCGCCTCGGGGTCCACGTCGGCGTGGAACCCGCGGATCACGCCGGCGCGGCGCAGGGCGCGCACCCGGGCGA
The DNA here is from genome assembly GCF_056868065.1 of Cellulomonas sp. KU4C. Taxonomy (NCBI): domain Bacteria; kingdom Bacillati; phylum Actinomycetota; class Actinomycetes; order Micrococcales; family Cellulomonadaceae; genus Cellulomonas; species Cellulomonas sp. KU4C. The sequence goes on from NZ_CP200322.1 coordinate 2,769,714, forward strand.
GGCACGTCGACGGGGCGATGCCGGCGGCGGCGGCCAGGGCGTTGTTCGCCATCCGCCCGTCCTCCTGGAGCAGGCGCACCAGCTGTCGGTCGACCGCGTCGAGCGGCGTCCGAAGATCGTTCGGCGGTGTGACCGACGTCGCAGTGCCGGTCGCAGGATGTTCGGTCACGAGGGCAGCGTAACGAAGCGACACACGCCGACACCCCGCCGAAACACCGGGAAGTTCACGCTGGACCCCCGAGGTGCCGCCGAGCCGGCGCCGCCCGCGAGCCGAGGAGCCCGACATGAGGATCTCGATCCCCACCGAGGTGAAGAACCACGAGTACCGCGTCGCGATCACCCCCGCCGGGGTGCACCAGCTGGTCGGCGCCGGGCACGAGGTCCTGGTGCAGGCCGGTGCCGGCACCGGGTCCGCGATCACCGACGAGCAGTACGCGGCCGCGGGCGCCCGGGTGCTGCCCACCGCGGCGGAGGTCTGGGCCGCGGCGGACCTGGTCTGCAAGGTCAAGGAGCCCGTCCCGTCCGAGTACGGGTACCTGCGCGACGACCTGGTGCTGTTCACCTACCTGCACCTGGCCGCCGACCGCCCGCAGACCGAGGCGCTGCTCGCGTCGGGCGTCACCGCCGTCGCCTACGAGACCGTGCAGCTCGCGGACGGCAGCCTGCCGCTGCTCGCCCCGATGAGCGAGGTCGCCGGGCGGCTCGCCGCGCAGGTCGGCGCCTACCACCTGATGCGCAGCGCCGGCGGGTCGGGGCGGCTGCTCGGCGGCGTCCCCGGCGTCGCACCCGCGCGCGTCGTCGTGATCGGCGGCGGGGTCGCGGGGCAGCACGCCGCCGAGGTCGCGCTCGGGATGCGCGCCGACGTCACCGTGCTCGACCTGTCCGTGCCGCGCCTGCGGGAAGCTCGACACCGCGTTCGGCGGCCGGGTGCGCACGCTCGCGTCCTCCGCGTACGCGGTCCAGGAGGCCGTCGCCGACGCGGACCTGGTCGTCGGGGCCGTCCTGGTGCCGGGCGCGCGCGCGCCGAAGCTGGTCACCGACGCGATGGTCGCGACGATGCGTCCCGGGTCCGTGCTCGTGGACGTCGCGGTGGACCAGGGCGGCTGCTTCGAGTCGACCCGCCCGACCACGCACGCCGACCCGACCTTCGCCGTGCACGACGCGGTGTTCTACTGCGTCGCGAACATGCCCGGCGCGGTGCCCGTCACGTCGACGCACGCGCTCACGAACGCGACGCTGCCGTACCTGACGGCGCTGGCCGGGCACGGGTGGCGCGGGGCGCTCGCCGCGGACCCGGCCCTCGCCCGCGGGCTCGCCACCCACGCCGGGACGCTGCTGCACGCGGGCGTCGGCGCCGCGCACGGGCTGCCCGTGGGCGACCCCGACGCGGTGCTGGCCGGCTGAGCCCGCCGTGGGTGCGGACGAGCAGGTGGGGCCCGGAAAGCCGGGGACACCGGCCCGGCGGGTCTGGCACGGTGGACCGATGCAGACCTTCGAGCTGACCGACGGCGTCGTGCTGCTGCGCGCCCCCGGCGCCCAGGACGTCGACCGCGTCACCGCGCTGTGCCAGGACCCCGCCATCCAGGAGTGGACCACCGTGCCGAGCCCGTACGTCCGGGCGGACGCCGAGGGGTTCCTCACCGGCATGGTGCGCCGCGGCTGGGAGGACGGCAGCCAGCTCAACTGGGCCGTCCGCACGGTGGGTGACGACGTCCTCGTGGGCATGGTCGGCATCGCGTCGCGCGACGACGGGGCGTGGGAGCTCGGCTACTGGCTGGCGCCCGAGGCGCGCGGACGGGGGCTGATGTCCCGCGCCGTGGCGCTGGTCGTCGTCGCCGCGTCGGACCGGCTCGGCGTCGGACGGCTGACCTGGCGCGCGTTCGTCGGCAACGAGCCCTCGCGGCGCGTCGCCGAGCGCGCGGGGTTCCGGGTCGCCGTCGAGGTCACGCCCGCGGACCACCGGGGGACCCCGCGCGACGAGTGGACCGGCGTGCTGGACCTGCCGGTCCGTCCCGGCATGTCGGTGGCGTCGGAGATGATGGGCCGATGACCTCCTCCCTCGACGCGGGCAACCCGTTCGCCGCACCGTCCGCCCTGCCCTACGGCCTGCCCGACTTCACGCGCGTCACCGAGGCGCACTACCGGCCCGCGCTGCTGGCGGGCATGGCCGAGCAGCGTGCGGAGGTCGAGGTGATCGCCGCGGACCCGGAGCCCGCGACGGTCGCGAACACCCTCGACGCCCTCGAGCGGTCCGGCCGGCTGCTGCACCGCGCCGCCACCGTGTTCTTCAACCAGTCGTCGTCGGACTCCACCCCGGGCCTGGAGGCCCTGGAGGAGGAGGTCGCGCCGCTGCTCGCCGCGCACCACGACGCCATCTACCTCGACCGGCGGCTGTTCGCCCGGGTCGAGGCGCTGCACGTCGCGGCCGAGGCGGGCGACCTCGTCCTCGAGCCCGACACCGCGTGGCTGCTGCACCGCCAGCACACCGCGTTCGTCCGCGCCGGCGTGCGCCTCGACGACGCCGCCCAGGACCGGCTGCGCGAGCTGAACGCCGAGATCACCCGCCTGGAGACCGTGTTCGGCCGGCTGCTGCTCGCCGAGACGAACGACTCCGCGGTGCTCGTCACCGACGCCGCCGAGCTCGACGGCCTGCCCGAGGACGCCCGCGCCGCCGCCGCCGAGGCCGCGAGCCGCCGCGGCCACGCGGGTGCGTGGCTGATCGACCTCGTCCTGCCCACGCAGCAGCCCGCGCTGTCCTCGCTGCGCGACCGCGGGCTGCGCGAGCGCCTGCACACCGCGTCCGTGCGGCGCGGCGGCCGGGGTGGCGCGCACGACACCCGCGCCACCCTGCTCGCGCTCGCCCGGCTGCGCGCCGAGCGCGCCCAGCTGCTCGGCTACCCGCACCACTCCGCGTACGTCGCGCAGGACGCGACCGCGAAGACCCCCGAGGCCGTCGCCGAGATGCTGGCCCGGCTCGCGCCCGCCGCCGTGGCGAACGCCCGCGCCGAGGCCGCCGACCTCGAGGCCGCGCTGCGTCGCGACGTCCCGGGCGCGACCCTCGAGGCCTGGGACTGGGCCTACTACGCCGAGCAGGTCAAGAAGGAGCGCCGCTCCCTCGACGACGCCCTGCTGCGGCCCTACCTCGAGCTGGACCGGGTGCTGCGCGACGGCGTGTTCCGCGCCGCCGGCGAGCTCTACGGCCTCACGTTCACCGAGCGCGCGGACCTGGTGGGCTACCACCCCGACGTGCGGGTGTTCGAGGTGCTCGACGCCGACGGCACCGGGCTCGGGCTGTTCCTCGGCGACTTCTGGACGCGCGACTCCAAGCGCGGCGGCGCCTGGATGAACAACCTCGTCGACCAGTCGACGATGCTCGGCGAGGCGCCGGTGGTGGTGAACAACCTCAACATCCCGAAGCCGCCGGCGGGGGAGCCCACCCTGCTCACCTGGGACGAGGTCATCACCCTGTTCCACGAGTTCGGCCACGCGCTGCACGGGCTGTTCTCCGCCGTGCGGTACCCGTCGCAGTCCGGCACCGAGGTGCCCCGCGACTTCGTCGAGTACCCCTCGCAGGTCAACGAGATGTGGGCGTGGGACCCGGCGGTGCTGCGGTCGTACGCGGTGCACCACCGCACGGGCGAGCCGATGCCCGCCGAGTGGGTCGAGACGATGCTCGCCGCCCGTCAGGACGGCGAGGGCTTCGCCACCACCGAGTACCTCGGCGCCGCGCTGCTCGACCAGGCCTGGTACCGGCTCGCGCCGCAGGACGTGCCCACCGACGTCGAGCAGGTCGAGGCCTTCGAGGCCGCGGCGCTCGAGGCCGCGGGCGTGGCGTTCGCCCCGGTGCCGCCGCGGTACCGGACGACGTACTTCAACCACGTGTTCGGCGGCGGCTACTCGGCCGGGTACTACTCGTACATCTGGTCGGAGGTGCTGGACGCCGACACCGTGACCTGGTTCGAGGAGAACGGCGGCCTGTCCCGCGCGAACGGCGACGCGTTCCGGGCCCGGCTGCTGTCCCGCGGCGGCTCGGTGGACCCGATGGACGCCTTCCGCGACCTGCGCGGCCGCGACCCGGAGATCGCCCCGCTGCTGGCCCGCCGCGGGCTCACGGGCGGCACCGCGTCCTGACCGGACCGGCGTCACCGGGGGCGTCCGACCCCCGGTGACGCCGGTACGGTGGAGCGCATGACCTCCGCACCCACCAGCCCGTCCGCCGACCCGCACGACACCTCGGCGGCCGAGAACGAGGTCGTCCGGCTCGCGCAGGAGCTCATCCGGATCGACACCTCGAACTACGGCGACGGCTCCGGGCCGGGGGAGCGCGCCGCGGCCGAGCACGTCGCCGCGCTGCTGCACGAGGTCGGCCTGGAGCCCGAGCTCATCGAGTCCGCGCCGGGCCGTGCGAACGTCGTCGTCCGGCTGGAGGGCACCGACCGCAGCCGCCCCGCGCTGGTGCTGCACGGCCACACCGACGTCGTGCCCGCCGAGGCGAAGGACTGGAAGGTCGACCCCTTCGCCGGCGAGGAGTTCGACGGCATGGTCTGGGGCCGCGGCGCGGTCGACATGAAGGGCATGGACGCGATGATCCTGGCGGTCGTCCGCCAGATGGTCCGCGAGGGCCGCAAGCCCGCCCGGGACGTCGTCGTCGCCATGTTCGCGGACGAGGAGGCCGGCGGGAAGTTCGGCGCCCGGCACCTGGTGGACGAGCGGCCCGACCTGTTCGAGGGCGCCACCGAGGCCGTGTCCGAGGTCGGCGGCTTCTCCGTGGACGTGAACGGGCGGCGCGCGTACCTGCTGCAGACCGCCGAGAAGGGCATCGCCTGGCTCCGGCTGATCGCGGACGGCACCGCCGGGCACGGGTCCGCGGTCAACGCGGACAACGCCGTCACCGAGCTCGCCGGCGCCATCGCACGGATCGGCGCGTACGAGTGGGACACCCGGCTCACCCCGACGGTCCTCGCGCTGCTGGAGGGCGTCGCGGACCTGACCGGCCTGCCCCTCGACGTCGACGACCCGCTGGCCATCGACCGGCTGATCGGCGCGCTCGGCCCGGCCCGGCGGTTCGTCGGCTCGTCCATCCGCACGCTCGCGAACCCGACGCAGCTGCACGCGGGCTACAAGACCAACGTCATCCCCGGGCGCGCGACCGCGACCGTCGACGTCCGCCCCCTGCCTGGCGACCACGAGGCCGTGCTCGCGAAGGTCCGCGAGCTCGCCGGCCCGAACGTGCGCGTCGAGCCGGAGCACCTGGACATCGGCCTCGAGGTGCCCGCGACCGGCGCGCTCGTCGACACGATGACCGACGTGCTCCGGGCGCAGGACCCCGAGGCCCTGGTGCTGCCCTACATGCTCTCGGCGGGCACCGACAACAAGTCGCTCGCCCGGCTCGGCATCGCCGGCTACGGGTTCGCGCCGCTGCGCCTGCCCCCGGACCTCGACTTCACCGCGCTGTTCCACGGTGTCGACGAGCGCGTGCCCGCCGACTCGCTGCGGTTTGGCGTGCGGGTGCTCGACGGGCTGCTGCGGGAGGCCTGACCAGGTCGGCCCCGCGGGGCAGCAGCCCGCCGTGGCCCGTCAGCCGCCGAGGTCGTTCAGCGTGGAGCGCACCCGGATGATCCGGCGGCGCAGCCACACCTTCCGCTCGCCGCCCGTGTAGAGCAGCGTGCGGGCGAGCTCCACCGGCCGTACTCGGCCTGGTCGGTGAGCAGCCGGCGGGCGTCGTGCCGGCTCGTGCTCCGGGGGATCGTGAGGACGCGGTACTCGTACTCCCGCACCCCGCTGGGGGTGCCGCGGTGCCCTGCGTCGAGGTCGCTGCGTGCCATGCCACCGCCTTCCGGTCGATCGTGGTGCCATTGTGCCTGGTGCGGCGCTACGGTCATCGCATGGCAATCGACCCGCGCGCGGCCCTGGACCGCTTCATCGCCGCTCTCGAGGCGCACTTCTCCGCCGTGGCCTCCGGCCGCGAGGACGACCCGGCCGTCGACGACGCGTACGACGTGCTCGCCGACGCGTTCGAGGTGTACGACGAGTCCCTCGTGGCCGTGCACGGCGAGGCGACGCCGTTCTACCTCGCGGACGAGGAGGACGACGACGAGCACGACGACGAGGACGACGCCCACGACGACGACGAGTACGACGCGGACGAGCTGGCCGAGGGCTCGTTCGACGACGAGGACGACGCCCCCCGCGCCTGAGCGGGCGGTGCCCGGCCCCCGACGGTGCGCGCCGGCCGTCGGGGTCAGCGGCGCTCGGGGTAGCCGAGCTCCGGCGCGCTGACCTCGTCGAGCGCGCGCACGATCTCCGGCGGCAGCTCGACCTCCTCGGAGGCCAGCGAGTCGCGCAGCTGCGCGGGGGTGCGTGCCCCGACGATCGCGGAGGCGACCTGGGTGCGGCCCCGCAGCCACGCGAGCGCGACCTCGAGCGGCGCCCGGTCCAGGCCCTTCGCGGCGATCACCACGGCCTCGACCACGGCGGCCGCCACCGAGCCGAGGTACGGCTCGACGAACCCGGCGAGGTGCGGGGACGCCGCCCGCGAGTCGGCGGGGACGGTCCGGCGGTATTTCCCGGTGAGCACGCCGCGGCCCAGGGGCGACCAGGCGAGCACGCCGACGCCGAGGTCCTCCGCGGCGGGCAGCACCTCGCGCTCGATGCCGCGCTGCAGCAGCGAGTACTCCGCCTCCACGGCGGTCAGCCCCGGGTCCTCGCCGAGCAGCGTCGCCGCGCGCGCGACCTGCCAGCCGGCGTGGTTCGACAGGCCCACGTACCGGGCGCGACCCGAGTCGACGGCGCGACGCAGCGCGGTGACCGTCTCCGCCAGGGGCGTGCGGGGGTCGGGCGTCTGCACCAGCCAGAGGTCCACGTGGTCGGTGCCCAGCCGGCGCAGCGACGCGTCGAGGGTGTCCAGCAGCGCCCCGCGGGAGGCGTCGACCACCCCGCCGGCCGGGGTGCGCCGCACGCCCGCCTTGGTGCACAGCACGACCTCGTCGCGCGGCACGACGCGGCCCAGCAGCGAGCCCAGCAGCTCCTCGGCGCCGCCGTCCGCGTACGACGCCGACGTGTCGACGAGCGTGCCGCCCGCGTCGGCGAAGTCGCGCAGCTGCTCCGCGGCGTCGTGCTCGTCGGTGTCCCTGCTCCAGGTCAGCGTCCCGAGTCCGAGGTGGGAGACCCGCAGGCCGGTCCGTCCGAGCTGGCGCGTGTGCATGCAGCGAGGGTATCGCCGGTGCCGGGTGACGGTCGCAGGCGTCCGGCGCCCCCGCTGCCTGCCGGGCAGGTGCAGCCGCTAGGGTGGCGCCTCGTGGCAGCGCACGCGAACCTCCCGTCCGAGATCGGCTCCCGAGCATGAACGTCCTCGAGGCGATCGTCCTCGGCCTGGTGCAGGGGCTCACCGAGTTCCTGCCCGTGTCGTCGAGCGCCCACCTGCGGATCGTCGGCGAGCTGATCGGCTCCGGCGACCCCGGCGCGGCGTTCACCGCGATCACCCAGATCGGCACCGAGACCGCGGTGCTGCTCTACTTCCGGCGGGACATCGCGCGGATCTGCGTGCACTGGTGGCGCGCGGTCCGCGGCGACCTCGGCACCGACTGGCGGTCTCGGACGGGCGCCCCGGTCGGCGGCGAGCGGGACCCCGACGCGCAGATGGCGTGGTTCATCGCGCTCGGCTCGGTGCCGATCGTCGTGCTCGGCCTGCTGTTCCAGGACGCGATCGAGCAGCCGTTCCGCAACCTCTGGCTGATCGTGCTCACCCTCGCCGGCTTCGCGCTCGTGCTCGACTGGGCCGACCGGCGCGGCCGCAAGGAGCGCGTGCTCACCGAGCTCACCCCGCGGCACGCCGTGCTCTTCGGGCTCGCGCAGGCGATGGCCCTGATCCCGGGCGTCTCGCGCTCCGGGGGCACCATCACCGCCGGCCTGCTGATGGGCTACACCCGCGAGGCCGCGGCGCGGTACTCGTTCCTGCTGGCGATCCCCGCCGTGCTCGGCTCGGGCGTTTACCAGGCGGCCAAGAGCGTGGGCACGTTCGGCGAGGCCGGGACCCCCGCCGTCGGCGTGACGCTCGTCGCGACCCTGGTGGCGTTCGTCGTCGGGTACGTCGTGATCATCGGGTTCCTGAAGATCGTCTCGACGTACTCGTACCGGCCGTTCGTGCTCTACCGGATCGGCCTGGCCGTGGTCGTCGCGCTGCTGCTCGTCGTCGGCGTGCTGCACCCGCTCGCCGGGGCGTGAGCCGCGCGGGTCGTCAGAGCCAGCGGGAGCGCCGGAACAGCCGGTAGAGCGTCCCGGCGGCCGCGCCCATGAGCACCAGCGCCGCGGGGTAGCCCAGCAGCCAGTGCAGCTCGGGCATGTGGTCGAAGTTCATCCCGTAGATCCCGGCGACCAGCGTCGGCACGGCGATGATCGCCGCCCACGCGGAGATCTTGCGCATGTCCTCGTTCTGCTGCACCGAGACGCGCGACAAGTGCACCGCGAGCATGTCGCCCAGCAGGGAGTCGTGGGAGTCGAGGTGCCGGTCGACCTTGCTCAGCGCCGTGTCGAGGCGGCGCATCCAGCGCATCGTGCGGGTCTCCCGCTCGCTGTCCTCCTGCTCCGCGACCAGCTCCGGGAACGCCGCCAGCAGCGGGACCAGGCCGCGGCGCGCCTCCGCGATCTCGCGCTTGAGGTCGTAGACGACCTCGGCGGGGTCGTCGACGTCGGGGGTGAACACCACCCGCTCCACGTCCGCGACCGCCTCCCCGATGCCCTGCTCGACGACGCCCGCGCGGTGCACGAGGGCGGCAAGCGTGGCCGCGAACACGTGGCTGCCGCGGTCGGGCGGCAGGTGGTCGGCGTCCTGCAGGTGCTCCAGCACCTCGTCGAGGAGGCGCGCGTCGCCCTCCTCGGCGGTGATGGTCACCTCGTCGACCACCAGGGTCGCCCACGTGCCCGTACGCACGTCCCGGGTGGTGTCGTCGTAGACGAGCGTGGAGCTGACCAGGTACTTGCCGCCGCCCGGCAGCCGGCGCAGCTGCGGGTGCCGGGGGTCGTCGCCGACGCCACCCGTCGTCGCGCGCCGCACGGCCGACTCCGGGACCCCGGCCTGCCGGGCGGCGTCGGCCAGCAGGTCGACCGAGTCGACGTGCACCCACGCGGCCGGCGGCTCGGGGGCCGCCAGCAGCGGGAGCACCCCGTCCGGGTCGATGGCCGTCCAGCCGTCCCCGCCCTGCACCCATGCGTTCTCCACGGCACGCATTCTCGCCGGGCCGGGCCCGCCGGACCCCCGCGGCGCGCCGCGGTGTGCGGGACACCACCCGGGCGCCGCGCTCCTGCGTGCCGCACGCCCACTACGCTCGACGTCGTGCTCACCTGGCCCGCCCCGCAGATCCCGGCTTCCCCGGCCAGGGAGGAGCGGTGCGCGTCCGCGACACCTCGACGGGCGAGCTGGTCGTCGCCGCCCCCGGTCCCGACGCCACCCTCTACGTCTGCGGCATCACGCCGTACGACGCGACCCACCTGGGGCACGCCGCGACGTACGTGGCGTTCGACCTGCTGGTGCGGGCCTGGCTCGACGAGGGCAAGCGCGTGCGGTACGCCTCGAACGTCACCGACGTCGACGACCCGCTGCTCGAGCGCGCCGAGGCGACCGGCGTCGACTGGCGCGAGCTCGCCGCCGACCAGACCGCGCTGTACCTCGAGGACATGACCGCGCTCGGCGTCGTGCCGCCCGACGTCTACACCGGTGCCGTCGAGTCCGTGCCCGACGTCGTGGCCGCCGTGCGGGCGATGGTCGCGTCCGGCACCGCGTACGTCGTCGGCGTGCCGGACGCGCACGGCCAGGGGGCCGCGGACGTGTACGCCGACGTGTCCGCCGACCCGGCGTTCGGCGAGGTCGCCCGGCTGGACCGGGACGCGATGCTCGCGCTGTTCGGCGAGCGCGGCGGCGACCCCGCCCGGCCTGGCAAGCGGGACCCGCTCGACCCGCTGCTCTGGCGGTCCGCGCGACCGGGCGAGCCCTCGTGGGACGGCGGCGACCTCGGCCACGGCCGGCCGGGCTGGCACATCGAGTGCGCGGTCATCGCCCGGGACGGCATCGGCCTGCCGTTCGACGTGCAGGGCGGCGGCTCCGACCTGCGGTTCCCGCACCACGAGATGAGCACCTCGCACGCCCGCCTGCTCGACGCCGGTCACGGGGCGCGCAGCCACGTGCACACCGGCATGGTGGGGCTGCACGGCGAGAAGATGAGCAAGTCGCTCGGCAACCTCGTGCTCGTCTCCCGGCTGCGTGCCGACGGCGTCGACGCGATGGCCGTGCGGCTGGCGATCCTCGACCACCACTACGCCACCGACTGGGAGTGGACCGACGACGTGCTCCGCGCCGGCCGGGCCCGCCTGGAGCGGTGGCGCGCGTCCGTGTCCGGCAACGGCGGACCCGCCGCGGACGCGACGCTCGCCGAGGTCCGGGCGGCCCTCGCCGACGACCTGGACGCCCCGCGGGCGCTGCGCGCCGTCGACGCGTGGGCGGACGCGTCGCTCGCCGGTGACACCGCCGAGGTGCACGAGGGTGCACCCGGCGTGATCGCGCGCACCGTCAACGCGCTGCTGGGCGTCCGGCTCTAGCCGTGCGAGACCGGCCGGAGGTCGTCTGCCTCTGCGGGTCGCTGCGCTTCACCGCGGAGCTGCGGGCGACCGCCCGTGCGCTGACGGCCGCAGGCGCCGTCGTGCTCGCGCCGACCGAGGTCGATGGTCCGCTCGACGCAGAGGCGCGGGCGGCGCTGGGTCGGCGGCACCTGCGCCGGATCGACCGGGCCGACCGCGTCGTCGTCGTCAACCCCGGGGGTACGTGGGCGAGTCCACGCGCGCGGAGATCGCGTACGCCCTCGAGCGCGGGAAGCCGGTGACGTCCACCGAGCCGGGCTGACCGGCCGGACGGAGCACGGGTGCCGGGGCCGGTCGGGTCGCGCGACCACGCCACGACGACCTATGGCTGGGCGTCCGACCTGCCAGGCGCGAGGGCGTACGAGACACCACGAGGGCGCATGCGATCGGTGACGCCCTCGTGGTGTCTCATGCGCCCTCGTGGGCCGGCTCCCAGGCGCCGATCTCGACCGCCGCGCCCGCGAGGACGTCCAGCCCGCCCTCGCGGGTGTCGAGCACGACGGGGTCCGCGCCCGGGACCGCCGTGACCAGCAGCGCCACGGTCACGTCCGGGTCCTGCGACGTCGACATCGCCCGCCAGGTCAGCTCCGCGTGCACCACCCCACCCGGCGGCAGGACGACGCGCGCCGGGGCGGGCGTCCCGCTCGGGGTGCCGGTCTCGACGTCGGGGACCGGCGTCCCCGACGCGCGGCGGAACCCCACCTCGGGCCGCCCCTCGACGGCGCACGCGGTGTCCGAGACGTTGGTCGCGGTGAGCAGCAGGTACCGCCGGCCGAGCGCGGCGTCGTCGCCGGCGTTCGCCACCTCGAGGGCGTCGCCCGGGCACGACGGCGCCGCGGGGTCGCCTGCCGAGGGGGGTGCGGAGGGGTCCGGCGCGGGGGTCATCGGGTCCTCGGGACGTCCCACCACGACACCGTGCTCCCGGAACGAGGACGCGACCACGGCGTGCACGACGCCCGCGTCGGCCGGCCACGGGGTCGCGGCGAGCGCGGCCGCGAGGAGCTCGACGGTGTCGTCGCCCTGCACCTGCACGCGCAACCAGGCCTCGCCGGTGCCCTCGTCGCCCAGGAACTGCGAGGTCACGCCGGGCCGGCCGTCCACGTCGGCCACGAGCGCGGCGACCCGGGCGTCCAGGACGCGCGGGTCGGCGGCGCTGCTGAACCGCTGGTCCGCGGTCGACAGCAGCACCGCGGTCGTGCGGAGGGTCGCGGTCGCGCGGGCCAGGGCCGGCAGGTCCGCCGCGGTCGCGGTGGTCGCGCTCACGGCGTCCGGGGTCACCTGCACCCCCGTCACCCCGGCGACCGCCGCGAGGTCGGTCACCACCCGCGTGCGGGCGACGTCGGCGGTGCCGGTGCCGGTGAGCTGCACGGCCAGGGCGGGGACGTCGGCCACCGCGTCCTGCCACACGCGGCCCGTCAGGCGCGTCGCCCCCGCGAGCTCGTCGGCGACCGCGTCGGCGACCTCGGCGAACGTCGCGGCGTCCGGGGTGGAGGTACGCACCGAGAGCTCGTTCCACGGGCGCGCGGCGGGGTCGTCCGGCGTCGCCTCGACCGGCCCGAGGTCGTCCGTCACCCCCACGACGCCGTCCAGCGCCGCGACCGCCGCGGCGACGCGCGCCACGTCGTCGCGGTGCGGGTCGGACGGCGTCGCGGTGCACGCGGCGAGCGCGAGGGCGAGGGTCAGGACCAGGCCGGCGACCCGGGCCGTCGCGGAGCGGGTGGGCATGCCCGTGACGCTAGCCAGCGACGACGGTCGCCGTGCCCGGTCCGCGCGCCCTCCCGGCGATCCGCACAGGACCGCCACAGGTCGGGTCAGCCGCCGATGCCCTTGTCCCGGCGGCGCAGGTAGCGCTCGAACTCCTGGGCGATCGCCTCGCCGCTCGCCTCGGGCAGCTCGGCGGTGTCCTTGGCCTCCTCGAGCTGGTGCACGTACTCGGCGATCTCCGCGTCCTCGGCGGCGAGCTCGTCGACGCCGTCCTGCCACGCCGCGGCGTCCTCGGGCAGGTCGCCCATCGGGATCGGCTCCCCGGTCAGGGCCTCGATCCGGTGCAGCAGGGCGAGCGTGGCCTTCGGCGACGGCGGGTGCGCGACGTAGTGCGGGACGGCGGCCCACAGCGAGACCGTGCGCATGCCGCGCGCCGCGGCCTCGTGCTGGAGCACGCCGACGATGCCCGTCGGGCCCTCGTAGGAGTTCGCCTCGACGTCGAGCGCCGCGCGCACGTCGGCGTCCTCGCTGGTCGCCGTCACCGGGATGGGCCGGGTGTGCGGCACGTCCGCGAGCAGGGCGCCGAGCGTGATGACGGTGCGCGCCCGGAGCCCCTCGGCGATGTCCAGCAGCTCGCCGCTGTACCGGCGCCAGCGCATCGACGGCTCGATGCCGTGCACGAGCACGACCTTCCGGCCCGTGCGGGGTGCGGTCGCGACGGCCACGGCGGTCGTCGGCCAGGTGATCTCGCGCCGGCCGTCCGCGCCCGCGCCGATCACCGGGCGGTTCACCTGGAAGTCGTGGTACTCCTCCGGGTCGAGCTCGTCGACCTGCTCGGCGCCCCAGACCTCGTGCAGGTGCTCGAGCGCCTGGCTCGCCGCGGACCCGGCGTCGTTCCAGCCCTCGAACGCCGCGAGCAGGATCGTCTCCTGCTCGGGGAGGCCCGGGGGTGGTGTGCTCGCCTGCTCGGTCATCGGCCCAGCGTAGGACGTGCGGGGCCGGGGTGTCGGACCCGGCTGGGATGATGGCCCGCGTGCCGCTGGTCCTCGTCGCCGCCGACCCGGACCGACCGGGCGGCGCGGTGCTGCGCGCCGTCGCGGACGTCGCGGCCGCCGAGGCGGGGGAGGTCGGCCCGCCGGAGCGCGTCGCGGGCGTCGACCTGCCCGCCGCGGTGGCCGAGCGGGAGGTCGACCGGCCCCGCTGGGTCTGGGACGACACCGCACGCTGGTACCCCGACCTGCTCGCCGCCGGGGTGCGGGTGGAACGCGCGCACGACCTGCGGCTGTGCCACACGATCCTGCGCCGCAGCACCCGGTCCGCGGGCAGCGGCGTGGCCCGGGGACCCGCGGGACCGTGGGACCGCGCACCCGAGGGCGTCGAGGGCGGGCCGCACGAGCCGGACGTGCCGAGCCTGTTCGACGACCTGCCGGGTGCCGCGACCGCACCGGCCGACGTGCCGGACGTGCCGGCCGAGCTGCGCCGCCAGCTGCGGGCGCTCACCGAGGCGGGCGACGACGGGCGGCTCCGGCTGCTGCTCGCGGCGGAGTCGACCGGCGCGCTGATCGCCGCCGAGATGCGGCACGACGGGATGCCGTTCCGGCCCGACCTGCACGACGCCCTGCTCACCGGTCTGATGGGGCCGCGCCCGCGCGGCAGCGAGCGGCCCGAGCGGCTCGCCGACCTCGCCGCCCAGGTCGCCGCCGCGCTGGACCGGCCGACGCTCAACCCCGACTCCCAGCCCGAGCTGCTGCGCGCGCTGCGGGCCGCCGGGCTCGACGTCGCCTCGACCCGCACCGCCGAGATCCGCGCGCTCGACCACCCCGTGCGGGAGCCGCTGCTCGCGTACAAGAAGCTCGCGCGGCTGCTGTCCGCGAACGGCTGGGCGTGGCTCGACCGCTGGGTGCACGAGGGGCGCTTCCGACCCGACTACGTGCCCGGCGGCGTCGTCACCGGTCGGTGGGCGAGCAGCGGCGGCGGCGCGCTGCAGCTGCCCGCGGTGATCCGGGACGCCGTCCGCGCCGACCCGGGGTGGCGGCTCGTCGTCGCGGACGCTGCGCAGCTGGAGCCGCGGGTGCTCGCCGCGATGTCCGGGGACGGGGCGATGGCGGCGGCGGGGCAGCAGGCCGACCTGTACGCGGGGGTGGTCGCGGCCGGCATCGTGGCCGACCGGCAGCAGGCGAAGTACGCGATGCTCGGCGCGATCTACGGCGCCACGACCGGCGCGAGCGCGGTGCTGATGCCGCAGCTCGCGCGCGCCTACCCGCGCGCCGTCGCGCTGGTCGAGGAGGCCGCCCGCGCCGGGGAGCGCGGCGAGCAGGTGACCACCTGGCTCGGGCGGTCCTCGCCGCTGCCGAGCGCGGCCTGGCTGGCCGAGCGGCAGGCGGCCTCGGCCGAGGGCGCTGCGCCCGAGGACGCGCGCGAGGCCCGCCGCCGCTCGCGGGACTGGGGGCGGTTCACCCGGAACTTCGTGGTGCAGGGCACGGCCGCGGAGTGGGCGCTGTGCTGGATGGCGGTGCTGCGGCGCCGGCTGCTGGCGATCCCGGGGCGGCCGCACCTGGTGTTCTTCCTGCACGACGAGGTGATGGTGCACGCGCCGTCGTCGGTCGCGGACGAGGTCGCGGTGGCGGTGCGGGAGTCGGCCGTCGAGGCGGGGCGGCTGCTGTTCGGGGCGACGCCGGTGGAGTTCGCGCTCGACGTGTCCGTGGTGGACAGCTACGCCGACGCCGTGTGACGATCGCGGGTAGGTAGACAGGTCTACCTAGTTGCTGGCGATCGACAGGGGAGCAGATGAGCGGCACGCGACGTCCGGCCCGGGCCCGGCTGCTCGAGGCTGCGGCCGTCCGGTTCTACGCCGACGGGATCGCCGCCACCGGCATCGACACGATCACCGCCGACGCCGGGGTCGCGAAGATGAGCCTCTACAACAACTTCGCGTCCAAGGCCGACCTCGTCGCGGCGTACCTCGTCGAGCGCCACGCCGAGTGGCTCGACCTGTACCGGGTCCGGCTCGCCGCCGCGGGGGACGATCCCCGCGCCGGGGTGCTCGCCGTGTTCGACGCCTACGCCGACCACGCGAACGCCGAGTACGTGCGCGGGTTCCGCGGCTGCGGGCTGCTCAACGCCGCCGCCGAGCTGCCGGCGGGTGACCCGGGTCGCGCGGTCGTGCGGCGGCACAAGGAGGAGGTCGAGCAGATCGTCCGCGACCACCTGGCCGACCTGCTGCCCGACGACCCGGCGCGCGTCGGCTCGCTCGCCGAGCACCTCGCGTTCCTGCTGGAGGGCTCGATGGTCCGCGCCGGGCTCGAGGGCGACGACCAGCGGATCCGGCACGCCCGCGGGCTCGTGGCCGAGCTGCTGGGGGTCGCGTGACCGGTGTGCTGGCGGTGCTCGCGGCCGCCGTGCTCTGGGGGACCACGGGGACGGCCGCGACGCTCGCCCCGGACGTCGGGCCGCTCGCGATCGGCGCCGCCGCGATGGGGATCGGCGGCCTGCTCCAGGCGGGCACCGCGTGGCGGCTGCTGCGCCGGCACCGCGCGGTCCTGGTGCGGCGTCGCGGGCTGGTGTCCGTCGGCGGGCTCGCCGTCGCCGTGTACCCGCTCGCGTTCTACTCCTCGATGCACCTCGCGGGCGTCGCCGTCGGGACCGTGGTGTCGCTCGGCTCGGCGCCGCTCGCGTCCGCGCTGGTCGAGCGGGTGGTGGACGGGCGGACCCTGTCCCGGCGGTGGCTGCTCGCGGCCGCGGTGGGGCTGGCGGGGATCGCGCTGATCTGCGGCGCGACGGCGCTGGCCGACGCCGGCTCGGGTGCCGTCACGGGACGGACGCCGGGGGAGTCGGCGGCCGGCGTGCTGCTCGGCCTCGTCGCCGGGGCGACCTACGCGCTGTACTCCTGGGTGGCCCACCGGCTCATGCTCGGCGGGGTGCCGTCGCGGGCGGCGATGGGGGCCGTGTTCGGCGTGGGTGGCCTGGCGCTGCTGCCGGTGCTCGCCGCGACGGGCGCGCCGCTGCTGGACTCGCCGGGGAACGCCGCGGTGGGGGCCTACATGGCGCTGGTCCCGATGTTCTGCGGCTACGTGCTGTTCGGCTGGGGGCTGGCCCGGGTCGCGGTGAGCACCGCGACGACGCTCACGCTGCTCGAGCCCGCGGTCGCGGCGGTGCTGGCCGTCGTCGTGGTGGGGGAGCAGCTGCCCGCAGCGGGCTGGGCGGGCGTCGGGCTGGTCGTCGCGTGCCTGGCGGTGCTCGCCGTCCCGGTGCGCAGCGCGCCCGTGGTCGTCGGGGGTGACGCCGGTCGGGTACGGCGCGCGCGGCTCCTACCCTGGACGTCATGACCGTCACCGACCCGGCACCGTCGACCCGAGCCCGCGCCGAGCGCGGGGCGGGGCGCGCGGGTGACCGTCGGCCGGGGGTCCTCGACGCCGCGAGCTGGACGGCCGCCGCCGACGCGCACGCCGAGCGCGCGGACGCCCTGACCGCGGGCCACCGCGCCCGCCGGGCGGCCGGTGAGCGGCACGCGATCGAGGACTTCCTGTTCGAGTACTACCCGGCGAAGCCTGCGCAGCTGCGCCGCTGGCACCCCGGGGTCGGGACGGTGCTGGCCGACGCCGCGGGCAGCCCGCAGGCGGGCTGGCGCTGGTACGGGGTGGACGACGCGGGTGCGGTGGCGCTCGACGTCCCGGCGTTCCTCGCCGACCGGGGGAGCACGGTCGGCTACGTGCACGCGCTCGTCGGCGCCACCGCGGCCCGCCCCGCGGCGACGGGGTGCTTCGGCCTGCACGAGTGGGCGATGGTGTACCGCGAGGGCGACGACGAGCACCGGCACCGGCTGCCGCTGCGGCTCGGCGGGGCCGGGACGGACGCCGTGGTGGAGTCGCACCGGATCCGGTGCACGCACATCGACGCGTTCCGGTTCTTCACGCCGCCCGCGACCCCGCTCAACACCGTCCAGCCGAGCCGGGAGACCCAGGTCGCGATGGAGCAACCGGGGTGCCTGCACGCGAACATGGACCTGTACAAGTGGGCGCTCAAGCTCGGGCCCGCCGTGCCGGGCGACCTGCTGCTCGACGCGTTCGCGCTCGCCCGGGAGATCCGGGTGGTCGACATGCAGGCGTCCCCGTACGACGTGTCGGGCTACGGGCTGGCCCCCCTGCCGATCGAGACCGCCGAGGGGAAGGCGGAGTACGTGCGGCTGCAGCGGGGGTTCGCCGCGCGGTCGCAGGAGCTGCGCCGGCGGCTGCTCGAGGTGTGCGAAGCGGTGCTGGCGGGCGCCTGAACGGGCTGGCCGGCCACCGCCCGGTCGCTCACCGGCAGCACTCGCACGGCTGCGCCCAGGCGTCGTCGGCGGTGTCGTCGTCCCGGTCGTCGTCGGCGTCGTCGACCAGGTCCTCCCAGCGGGGCTCGTCCGACCGGGTGTCGTGCCGGCGACTCCGCAAGCGGGCGTCGACCTCGGCGCGGACGGTGCCCTGGAGGTGGTCCGCCCACAGCGTGGTGCGCACCGCGGCCACCCAGAGGCCGGCGAGCTCCGCGGCGGAGGCGGTGGTGAGGTCGGTCGCCTCGACGGCGGCGTCGAGCGCGGCGACGAGCTCGGGGCCGGTCGCGGCGGCACGGAGGGCGGCGGCGATCTCGGCCGCGGGCAGGGCCGGGCGAGGCCGCCGGAGGCTGTCGGAGCGGGGGGCGTCGATCTGCTGCGTGGGTGTGCTCATGCGCCGCACGCTAGGGACGTCCGGGCCCCGTGCGTCGGCCCACCGGCGCCGATCTGGGGACGACGCGCACCGACCCCGCCTGTGGAGGGCTCGGTGCCCGCTCGTGGAGCGCTACCCGACCCCGGAGCTGCGGTCGGGTGCCAGCATCGAGTCGAGCAGCCCGTCGATCGCGCCGGGGGACAGCACGTGGTCGACGGCCATCGCGCTGGCGCCGAGGATGCCGACCTGCGAGCGGGCCTGGGAGGTGACGATCCGCAGGTGCTGCGTGGCGAGGGGGAGCGACCGCTGGTAGACGACCTCGCGGATGCCGGCGATGAGGTGCTCGCCCGCCTCGGCGACGACGCCGCCGATCACGACGAGCGAGGGGTTGAGCAGGCTGACGCAGGCGGCCAGGACGGCGCCGAGCTCGCGGCCCGCCTGCCGGACGGCGCGCCCGGCGGCGAGGTCGCCGGAGCGCACGAGGGCGACGACGTCAGCGCCGTCGCGGACCTCCAGGCCCTCGCGGCGCAGTCCCTCGGCGAGGGCGCGGCCGGAGGCGACGGCCTCGAGGCAGCCGACGTTGCCGCACCGGCAGGGCACGTCCTGCGCGCCGGGGACGGCGATGTGGCCGATGTCCCCGGCGGCGCCCTGGGCGCCGCGCCGCAGCCGGCCGTCGGAGATGATCCCGGAGCCGATGCCGGTGGCGATCTTGACGAACAGCATGTCGTCGACGTCGGGCCACGCGGTGCGGTGCTCGCCGAGCGCCATGAGGTTCACGTCGTTGTCGACCTGGACCTCGGCGTGCAGGGCGGCCGCGAGGATGCCGCGGACGTCGACGTCGTCCCACGCGGGCATGATCGGCGGGTTGATCGGCCGGCCGGTGGAGTGCTCGACGGGACCGGGCAGGCCCACGCCGACGCTGACGAGGTCGCCGGGCTCCCGCCCGGCCTCGAGGACCAGGGCGCGGCCGTGCTCGACGACCCAGGCGAGGACGGTCTCGGGCCCGTCGGCGATGGCGAGCGTCGCCTCGGTCTCGGCGAGGACGGTGGACGCGAGGTCGGTGACGGCGAGCCGGGCGTGGGACGCCCCGAGGTCGACGGCGAGGACGACGCGGGCGCTCGGCCGGAACGCGAACGTCGCGGGTGGGCGGCCGCCGGTGGACGACGCCTCACCCGCGGGGGCGACGAGCCCGGCGGCCATGAGCACGTCGACGCGCGCGGCGATGGTGGAGCGGGCCTGCCCGGTCGCGGCGGCGAGGTCGGCGCGGGTGCGCGGCCTGCCGTCGCGGAGCAGCTGGAAGAGCTCGCCGGCGCCCGCATGGCGCTGGGGGAGCCTGACGACGTCCTGCATGGCGCACAGTGAACCAGAAAAGTCGCACCACTTGTGGCGGTCACGGTTCGGTAACTCGGACAAACCAGGAGCAACTTATGCTTGACGTCCGACAGAAGTGGCGCCTAGGTTCGCCGCATGGTCAACGTGGACCCCCCGCAGCAGCCGCTGCTCCAGATGCGCGGCATCGTCAAGCAGTTCCCCGGAGCCCGCGCCCTCGACGGCGTCGACCTCGACGTCCTGCCCGGCGAGGTGCACTGCCTGCTCGGCCAGAACGGCGCCGGCAAGTCGACGCTCATCAAGGTGCTCGCCGGTGCCCACCAGCCGACCGAGGGCACGGTGCTCGTCGACGGCGAGGCCGTGACGATCCCGAACCCGGTCGCCGCGCTGAAGCTGGGCATCGCGACGATGTACCAGGAGCTCGACGTGGTGGCGGGCCTGACGGTCACCGAGAACGTGTTCCTCGGCCACGAGCTCGCCACGGCCGGCGTCTCCCGCCGTCGCGAGGCGCGCCGCCGCACCCGGGAGATCCTCGCCCGGCTCGGCCACCCCGAGATCTCCCCGCACCACGAGGTCGGGTCGCTGCCGGCCGCCGCCCAGCAGATCGTGTCGATGGCCCGCGCGCTGTCGCACGACGCCCGGGTGATCGTGATGGACGAGCCGTCCGCCGTGCTCGACTCCGACGAGGTGCAGAACCTGTTCCGGGTCACCCGCGAGCTCACCGCCGCGGGCGTCGCGATCGTCTACATCTCGCACCGCATGGAGGAGATCCGGGCGATCGGCGACCGGATCACGGTGCTCAAGGACGGGCGCACCGTGGCGCGGGACCTGCCGGTCGCGACGACGCCGACCGGCGACCTGATCCGCCTGATGACCGGCCGGACCGTCGAGTACGTCTTCCCGGAGAGCACCGAGCTGCCCGCCGACGCCGCCGTGGTGCTCGACGTGCAGGGCCTCGCGCTGCGGGGGTCGTTCGCGGACGTGAGCTTCCAGGTGCGCGCCGGCGAGATCGTCGGGCTCGCGGGCCTGGTCGGCTCAGGACGCTCGGAGATCATCGAGACCGTCTACGGCGCGCGGCGCGCGACCGCCGGCACGGTCACCGTGGCCGGGCAGCGGCTGCGGCCGGGTGCGGTGTCCGCCGCGGTGCGGGCCGGCGTCGGCCTGGCGCCCGAGGAGCGCAAGGCCCAGGGCCTGCTGCTCGACGAGCCGGTCTACCGGAACATCACGCTGTCGACGTTCGGCCGGTTCGCGAAGGGCGGCGTGCTCGACGAGGGCGCCGAGCGGACCGTGGCCCGGGAGCAGGCGGAGGCGCTCGACCTGCGCCCCACCGGTGTCGACCGCGCGATCCGCACGCTGTCGGGCGGCAACCAGCAGAAGGCGATGCTCGCCCGCTGGCTGGTGCACGGCTGCCGGGTGCTGCTGCTGGACGAGCCGACCCGCGGAGTCGACGTCGGCGCCCGCGCCGAGATCTACGCCCTGGTGCGCCGGCTCGCCGACTCGGGCGCCGCCGTCGTCGTGGTGTCCAGCGAGATCCCCGAGGTGCTCGGTCTGTCCGACCGCGTGCTGGTGGTGTCCGACGGCCGGGTCGTCCACCAGGGACCCGCCGCCCAGATCGACGAGCACGCCGTGCTCGACCTCGTCATGGAAGGAAGTGCCGCGTGAGCGAGCACCAGCTCTCCGCCCAGCCCCCGGGCACACCCACGCCGCCCCCCGGCGCGACCACCACGCCCCCGCCGCCCGCCGCCGACGAGTCGGCCCGGGTGGAGCACGTCGCCCGCGAGTCCACGGGGCGCGCGCGCCGCGGCGGGGCGTCCGGCGGGTCCGCCCGCATCCTCGGGCTCGTGGTCGCGCTCGCGGCGATCTGCGTCGTCGGCGCCATCACCTCGGGCAGCCGGTTCGCCAGCCTCGACAACGCGACGGTGATCGTCAGCACGGCGTCGATCATCGGCGTCGTCAGCATCGGCATGACGTTCGTCATCACGGCGGGCGGGATCGACCTGTCCGTCGGGTCGGTGCTGGGGCTGTCCTCGGTGTGGGCGACGACGGTCGCGACGCAGACGATGGCCGAGCAGTACGGCTGGATCGTCATGGTCGGCTGCGCGCTGGCCGTCGGGCTCGCCGCCGGCGTCATCAACGGCGTGCTCATCGCGTACGGCAAGGTGGTCGGGTTCATCGCGACGCTGGCCATGCTGGTCGCGGCGCGCGGGCTCGCCGAGCTGATCGCCGGCCGGCGCACGCAGCTCGTGAACGTGTCCTCGTTCGAGAGCACGTTCAAGGGCGACCTGCTCGGCGTGCCGAAGATCGTCTGGATCTTCGCGGTCGTCGCCGTCGCGGGCTGGTTCCTGCTCAACCGCACGACGTTCGGCCGCCGGACCATCGCGGTCGGCGGCAACCCCGAGGCGGCCCGGCTCGCGGGCATCGCCGTCAAGCGGCACACGATGTACCTCTACGCGCTGTGCGGCCTCACCGCCGGCATCGCCGGCGTGATGATGCTGGCCCGCACCGGTGCGGGCTCGTCGACCAACGGCACGCTCTACGAGCTGGACGCGATCGCCGCGGTCGTCGTCGGCGGGACCCTGCTGGCCGGGGGTCGCGGCACCATCGTCGGCACCGTGCTCGGCGTCCTGATCTTCGCGACGCTGACGAACATCTTCGTCCAGAACAACCTGGACTCCTCGGTCCAGTCCGTCGTCAAGGGCGCGATCATCATCGCCGCCGTCCTGCTCCAGCAGCGCTTCACCACCCGCACGCCCCGCACCACGTAGCGCCCCGCGCGCTCCACCCGCACCCCCCTCGCCAGGACGCCGCCCCCGCGGCGCCCACGGCACCGCACACCCACCGCCCGCCCCGTAGGACATCGTCGAAGGAGATCCCATGTCCGCATCCCTGACCTCGCGCCGTCGTCGCGGCTACGCCGCCGTCGCCGTGCTGTCGGTCGCCGCGTTCCTCACCGCGTGCACCTCCAACGCCCCCGCCGAGGAGGACGAGGGCGGTTCGGACGCCGCTCCGGTCGCCGTCTCGGACAACGACGAGCCGGGCGACACGGTCGTCATCGGCTTCTCGGCCCCCGCCGCCGACCACGGCTGGATGGGCGCGATCACCACGGCCGCCCAGGCCGAGGCCGAGAAGTACGAGGACGTCGAGCTCCGCGTCGCGGAGGGCACCAACGACGTCAACCTGCAGATCAGCCAGATCGAGCAGTTCATCAACGACGGCGTCGACGCGATCGTCCTGCTGCCGTTCGACGGCGGCGCGCTGACCGACGTCGCGACCCGGGCGATGGAGGCCGGCATCCCGGTCATCAACGTCGACCGCGAGTTCTCCAGCCCGTTCGCGTCCCGCGCGACCGTGCTCGGCGACAACTACGGCATGGGCGTCTCCGCCGGCACCTACCTGTGCGAGGAGCTCGGCGACAACCCCGACGCCGTGGTCGCGGAGATCGCCGGCATCGACTCGCTGCCGCTCACCCAGGACCGCAGCCAGGGCTTCGCCGACGCGCTCGAGGGCTGCGGGCTCGAGGTGAGCAACCGCGTGGCCGCGGACTTCACGGTCCAGGGCGGCGAGCAGGCGGCCGCGAACCTGCTGCAGGCCGCGCCGCAGATCGACGCGATCTGGAACCACGACGACGACCAGGGCGTCGGCGTCCTGGCGGCCATCGAGAACGCCGGGCGCGACGAGTTCTTCATGGTCGGCGGCGCCGGCTCGGCGAACGTGATGCGGGAGATCCAGTCCGGCGACTCCGTGCTCCAGGCGACGGTCGTCTACCCGTCGACGCAGGCGGCGGACGGCATCCGGCTCGCGCGCCTCGTGGCGCACGAGAAGTCGCTGGCCGACCTCGCGTCGTCGGGCGTGCCGCGCACGGTGCAGCTGTTCGCGCCGGTGGTCACCGCGGACAACGTCGACCAGTACATCGACTCGGCCTTCGAGTCCTGATCCGCCGCGGCGCGGGGGTCCGGTCCTCGACCGGCCGGCCCCCGCGCCCCTCACGAGAGGACCCACGATGGACGAGACGACCGCCGGTCCCCGGGACACCCTGGGCGTCGGCATGGTGGGGTACGCGTTCATGGGCGCCGCGCACTCCCAGGCGTGGCGCACCGCCCCCCGGTTCTTCGACCTGCCGCGCACGCCCGTGATGCGGGTGCTCGGCGGCCGGGACGCCTCGGCGGTGAAGACCGCGGCCGACCGGCTCGGCTGGCAGGACTCCGTCACGTCGTGGCAGGAGCTGGTCGCGCGGGACGACGTCGACCTGGTCGACGTGTGCACCCCCGGCCACACGCACGCCGAGATCGCGGTCGCCGCGCTCGAGGCGGGCAAGCACGTCCTGTGCGAGAAGCCGCTGGCCAACACGATCGCCGAGGCCGAGGCGATGGTCGCCGCGGCCGAGTCCGCCGCAGCCCGCGGAGTCCGTTCGATGGTCGGCTACACGTACCGGCGGGTGCCGGCCGTGCAGCTCGCCCGGCAGCTCGTCGCCGACGGCCGGATCGGGACCGTCCGGCACGTGCGCGTGCAGTACCTCCAGGACTGGCTGGCCGACCCGCAGGCGCCGCTGTCCTGGCGGCTCGACAAGCAGGCCGCGGGGTCCGGCGCGCTGGGCGACATCGGCTCGCACGCCGTCGACCTCGCGCAGTTCATCACCGGTGAGCGCCTGACCGGGGTGTCCGCCGTGCTGGAGACGTTCGTGCACGAGCGGCCTGTCGCGGCCGCGTTCGCCGGGCTGCACGGCACCGGCGGCACCGGCACCGGGCCCGTCACCGTCGACGACGCCGCGGTGTTCCTGGCGCGGCTGTCCGGCGGGGGGCTCGGCGTGTTCGAGGCGACCCGGTTCGCCACGGGCCGCAAGAACGCCATCCGCCTCGAGGTGAACGGCGAGCGCGGGTCGCTGTCGTTCGACTTCGAGGACATGAACGTCCTGCACTTCTACGACGCCACCGAGGACGCCGCCGTCGCGGGGTTCCGGCGGATCGTCGTCACCGAGCCGCAGCACGCGTACGTCGCGCAGTGGTGGCCCGCCGGCCACGGCCTGGGCTACGAGCACGCGTTCACGCACCAGGTCGTCGACCTCGTCGGGGCCATCGCGGCGGGGGAGCAGCCGACGCCGTCGTTCGCCGACGGCCTCGCCGTCCAGCGCGTGCTCGACGCGGTCGAGCGCAGCGCGGCCGACGACAGCCGCTGGGTGCCGCTCGCCTGACCGGCGAGCCGCACGAGCCGCACGACCCGCACCACCCACGCACGCATCCGACAGATCGCCGCGCACCGCTCGAGGGGGAGGAGGTGAGGACCTGCGCGACCGACCGGCAACGGCGCCGGTCACGTGAGGAGGTCGGGTCCCGGCACCGTGGGGACGACGAGAGACCCGACCTCTGCGACGACACTCCAGAGGAGCTGCATCACCCATGAAGCGTATCGAGCCGCGGTCGCACCGCGGCAGGAGAACGGTGGCTTTCACCCTCGCTGGTGTGCTCACCGTGACGGGGCTGGCGCTCGGCGCCGGACCCGTGGTGGCCCACGACGGCGTGGACCACGGGGCCGAGCCCGGAGCGCAGGCCGCGCTGGACTGGGGCAACTACGAGAAGACGACGCTGACGAAGGACGTCGGCGAGCCGCTGGACCTCGCGGTCCTCCCGGACGGCCGGGTGCTGCACACCGCGCGCAACGGCGACGTCCGCCTCACCGACCCGACCACGGGCGTCACCCGGATCACGAACACCATCCCGGTGTACGCGAACTCCGAGGACGGCCTGCAGTCGATCGGCATCGACCCGGACTTCGAGGAGAACAACTGGGTCTACCTCGTCTACGCGCCCCCGGGGTCGACCCCCGCGGGCTCCGCGCCGAACACGCTGCCCGCCGGGCAGGACGAGTCCTACTGGGACCAGTGGAAGGGCGTGAACCGGCTGTCGCGGTTCCAGTGGACCGGTGACGGCCTGGACCTCGCCTCGGAGCAGCAGATCCTCGACGTCGAGGTCCAGCGCGGGCAGTGCTGCCACGTGGGCGCCGACTTCGACTGGGACGCCGAGGGCAACCTGTACCTGGGCACGGGCGACAACACGCCCGCGGGCACGCCGGGCGCCAACGGCTTCGCGCCGAACAACGACGCCCCCGGCATGAACCCGGGCTTCGACTCCCGCCGCGGCGCGGGCAACACCAACGACCTGCGCGGCAAGATCCTGCGGATCCACGTCGAGGCGGACGGCTCGTACACGGTCCCCGAGGGGAACCTGTTCCCGGAGGGGACCGAGGGCACCCGCCCCGAGATCTTCGTGATGGGCGTGCGGAACCCGTTCAAGCTGGACGTCGACCCGGAGACGAACTCGCTCTCCTGGGGCGACTACGGCCCGGACGCGACGTCCGCCGTCGCGGCGACCGCGGGCCGCGGGCCGATGGGCCTGGTCGAGTGGAACGTCGTCGGCCTCGACGACCCGCACAACTCCGGCTGGCCGTTCGTCACGGGCGACAACTTCGCCTACAACGACTGGGACTTCGCCACGGGCACGCCCGGGGCGTTCTTCGACCCGGCCGCGCTGAAGAACGAGTCCCGGTGGAACACCGGCCTCGTCGACCTGCCCCCGGCACGACCCGCCACGCTGTACTACGGCGACAACCCGGGTGACCAGCCGTGGGACGAGCTCGTGACCTTCGGCACCGGCACCGGCCAGGGCCCGATGGGCGGCCCGGTCTACCACCGGCCCGCCGACGCCGGACCGGACGCGTTCCCGGAGTACTGGGACGGCAAGGCGTTCTTCGGCGAGTTCTCCCAGGACTACATCGCGGCCTTCACGGTCGACTGGGACACCTTCGAGGTCACGCACATCGAGGACGTGACGCCGAACGCC
This sequence comes from Cellulomonas sp. KU4C, assembly GCF_056868065.1. Taxonomy (NCBI): domain Bacteria; kingdom Bacillati; phylum Actinomycetota; class Actinomycetes; order Micrococcales; family Cellulomonadaceae; genus Cellulomonas; species Cellulomonas sp. KU4C. The sequence continues at coordinate 2,795,884 of NZ_CP200322.1, forward strand.
GCGATCACGGCCGAGGGCTGGCCGCCGATCGACAACCCGATGGACATCGAGTTCGGCCCCGACGGGTCGATGTACGTCCTCGACTACGGCGACGGCTTCTTCCGCGCGAACCCCGACGCCGGGCTGCACCGCATCGCCTACGCCGAGGGCAACAAGGCGCCCCGCGCCGCGTTCACCGCGACGCCGACGTCGTCGTCGTCCGCGCCGCTCACCGTGGCGTTCGACGCGAGTGCGTCGGCCGACCCCGAGGAGGGCGCGCTGACCTACGAGTGGGACTTCGACGGCGACGGCACCTTCGACGCCACCGGGGTCGAGGCCGAGCACACGTACACGGCGCTCGCCGCCTACACCGCCCGGCTCAAGGTCACCGACCCGGAGGGCAAGTTCACGCTGACCTCCGAGGTCATCTCCGTCGGCAACCAGGCGCCCGAGGTCACCGTGGCCTACCCGGCGAACGGCGGGTTCTTCTCCTGGGGCGACGCCATCCCGTTCCAGGTGACCACGCAGGACGCCGAGGACGGCACCACCACCGACTGCAGCCGCGTCGCGTGGACCTACGGCCTCGGCCACGACGAGCACGCCCATCCCGAGGTCTCGGGCACGGGCTGCAAGGGCGCGTGGAAGACCGACCCCAACTCGCCGGAGCACGGCCCGGGCGCGCTGCTGTACGGCGCGGTCGTGGTGACGTACCGCGACGCCGGCGCCAACGGCCTGCCGGCGGCGACCGGTGAGGCCACCGTGCGGCTCAACCCGCGCGAGCAGCAGGCCGAGCACGCCGCCCGCCAGGGCGTCACGGTCTACGCCGACGAGACCGCGCTGGCCGGCAACGCCGTCCGCGGGCTCGGCGGGGGCGACTTCGTCCGGTTCGACACGGTGAACTTCGCCGGCATCGAGGGCGCGGTCGTCCGGGCCAACGGCGGCGGGCAGGTCCAGCTGCGCTGGGGCGCGGTGGACGCGGCACCGTTCGCGACCGCCACCATCCCGGCGGGCGGGGGCTGGAAGGACGTGCCGGTCACGTTCGACGCCCCCGAGGGCACCGGCAGCCTGTTCGTCACCTCGGCGGACGAGCTCGCCCTCGACGCGCTCACCATGACGGGCCCCGGCGTCGCCGACGTCACCGCCCCGACCGTGGCGCACACCCTGGCCCCGGCGGCGCCCACCGGCGCCGGCGGCGTCTACACGGTGCCCGTGCGGTTCTCCGTCCAGGCTGCCGACGACGGGGCGCTCGCCGGCGTGCAGTACTCGCGCGACGGCGGCACCACCTGGGTCAACCTGGCCGCGAACCAGCAGTACGGCGTGACGTTCTCCGAGAGCGGCACGTACGACCTGCGGTACCGGGCCACCGACACCGGCGGGCACGTCTCCGAGGTCGGTCAGGTCGCGTTCACCATCGACCTGGACGCCCCCGAGGAGCCCACCGTCGACACCACGACCACGGCGACCGTCGCCGCGGCCCGGGTGCCGTACGGCGCCCCCGGCGTGGTCACCGTCGCCGTCGGCGCGGGGGACCGCACCGCCGAGGGCGAGGTCGTCCTGACCGTGGGTGAGACGGAGGTCGGCCGGGGCACCCTCGCGGGCGGCACCGTCGACGTCGCGCTCGACCCGACGCTGGCGGTGGGCACCCACACGGTGACCGCGTCCTTCGTCGGCGGCGAGGTGTTCAAGCCGTCGTCCGGCACGGTCCGGCTCACGGTCGCGCGCACCACCTCCACCACGACCGTCACGGTGTCGCCGAACCCGGTGAAGCCGGCCGTCGCCGCCAAGGCCACGGTGCAGGTCGTCTCCGCCGGCGGGGCCGTCCCGACCGGGGGCGTGACCGTCACGGTCAAGCGCAACAACACCGTGGTGGCCTCGCTCACCGGGACCCTCGACGCCACCGGCGCGAGCGTCGTCCCCCTCGGGCGCCTGCCCGAGGGCACCTACAAGGTCGACGTCGCCTACGGCGGCACGGCCGGCGTCGCCGGCAGCACGACCAGCACCACCCTCACCGTCCGCAGCTGACCGCGCGCCGGCGGCCCGGGTCGGGGCCACGCAGCACCGACCCGGGCCGACCGGCCGTCTCGAAGGAGAGACATGCACACGCACCAGCACCCGTCCCTGCCCGACCGGCCCCTGAGCCGGCGGTCCCTGATGAAGGCGCTCGCCGCCTCCACCGTGGCCGTGGGCGTCGGGACCGCCCTCGGCGCCTCCGCCGCGGGCGCCGCGGGCCCGCTGCCCGCCGCCGCACCGGGAGCCGGGCGCACCCGCCTGGTCCCCGCCAACCGCATCGGCATCCAGCTGTACACGATCCGCGACAAGGTCAGCTCCCTGGGCTTCCGGGCCGTGTTCGAGGAGCTCGGCCGGATCGGGTACTCCGAGGTGGAGTTCGCCGGCTACACGCAGGGCAACGTCGGGGCCATCACCCCGGCCGAGATCCGCACCCTGCTCGACGACAACGGCCTGCGGGCCGTCGGCTCGCACGTCGGCACCAACCTGCTGCGCACCGACCTGGCCAACCAGATCGCCATCGCGCACACGCTCGGGATGCCGCACCTCGGCACCGGCAACGCCCCCACGAACACCGCGACGAAGGAGGGCTACCTCGCCGCCGCGGAGGAGTGGAACGCCTGGGGCGCGCAGGTCAAGGCCGCCGGGCTCAAGCTCTACCAGCACAACCACGACGGGGAGTTCCGGTTCGACCCGGTCGACCCGTCGGTCCGGCTCTACGACGTGTTCTACGACAACACGGACCCGGACCTGGTCTACCTGGAGATGGACATCTACTGGGCGTACGTCGGGCAGCACAAGTACCCGGGGTTCGAGCCGGTCGACTACATCCTGCGCAACCCGCGGCGCTACCCGCTGCTGCACCTCAAGGACGGCAAGGCCAACGGGGCCAGCGCCAACGGCTACGACATCATCGAGTTCGGCGCCGGCGACCTGCCCTACCAGCAGTTCCTGTCCCAGCTGCGGACCCGCGGCCAGCACTTCGGGCTCTACGAGCAGGACAACGCGGCCACGACCGCCGTCCCGCCGAACCCGCTGGACTCGCTCGGCAACGCCGACCGCAGCTACGACGCCATCGCCGGCCTCCGCGGCTGAGAGGGAGACGACCATGAAGCGCATCTACTCGGTCCCGGCGGCACTCGTCGGGGCGTTCGGGCTCGTCACGCTCGGGGCGACCGTCGCCCAGGCCGCGTCGACCGACTGCACCGGCGACCTCGGCGACCAGACGGTCACCGGTGACCTCGTGGTCCCCGCGGGCGCCGAGTGCGTCCTCGCGGGCGCCACCGTCGAGGGCAGCATCACCGTCGGCGCCGACGGCTGGCTCGACGCCACCTCGGTGACCGTCACCGGCGACGTCGTCGCCACCGACCCGTACGGGGTGCTGCTCGACGGCACCCGGGTCGGCGGGGACGTCAGCGCCTACACCACCGGGTCCCGGGTCGGGTTCCTGTACCTCAACGACCTCGAGGTCGGCGGCAGCGTCGCGGCCGGCGGGCTCGACGTGGAGATCACGGGCTCGGACATCACCGGCGGGCTCACCACCCAGGCCGCGACCTACGTCGACCTGCTGCAGACCGGCGTCGGCGGCGACGTCGCGCTCGGCGACTCCGGCTACGGCACCACCGTCGCCGGCGCCGTCGTCCAGGGCTCGCTGTCGGTCACCGGCAGCAGCCGCGACGTCCTCATCGGGTCCACCCCCGACGGCGCCGCGGACACCTGGGGCAACACCGTCGGCGGCGACCTCGTGCTCACCGGCAACACCGCGAACCTGCGGGTCGCCGGCACGACCGTCCTCGGCACCATCCGGCTCGCCGAGAACGACCCGGTCGCCGCGTTCGGACCGGGCAACACCGCCGGCGCCGTCGAGGGCGACCACACCGGCGAGGCGCCGGGCACCGTGGCGGAGGGCGACCAGTCGCTCGCCGTCACCGTCCCGGAGCAGCGCGCCGGCGAGCTCACGTGGTCGCTGGAGGGCTCGTCCGGCCTCGTGAACCTCGGCGTGGCCGAGGAGCTCGAGGACCGGTACCAGGCCACCGGCGAGATCGTCCCGGTCCGGGTGCAGGACACCCGGGCGGGCGACCCGGAGTGGTCGGTCACCGTGCAGGTCAGCGACTTCGTCGCCGGCGGCCAGACGCTGTCGTCGAAGTACCTGGGCTGGACGCCGGAGGTGCTCGAGAACGGCGGCGACGCCGTCGCCGGGCCCGCCGTGCCGTCCGGGTTCGAGTCCGGGGACGGGCTGTCCGTCGCCCGCACCCTCGCCGAGGCCGAGGCCGGGCACGCCCGCGGCTCGTCCCTCGTCGGCGCGGACCTCGACCTGCAGCTCCCGCTCGACGCCCCGTCGGGCACCTACACCGCGACGCTGACGCTCACCGCGCTCAGCTAGCACCCCCGTCCCGCCCCCGCGCGCCGGTCCTCGTCCCGGCGCGCGGGGGTGGGGCACCACCCGCGTCACCCCAGGCACAGCCCCGCCCCGGACGACCCCCCGGACGACCCCGCCCCACCCCTGCTCCGCCCCGCACGAGAGGTGTCCCGTCGTGACCCCGACGTCCCGCGTCCCCGCCGTCCTCGCCGTGCTGGCCGCCCTCGCGCTGGGCGCGGCGCCGGCCGCCGCTGCTGCTGCTGCCGCGCCCGCCGCTGCTGGTGCCGTCGCGCCCGCCGCCGTCGAGCCGCCGCCCGCCGCGGCCGCCACCCAGGTCTCCTGGGGCGTGCGCCCGGCCGACACCGTGCACGGCGCCGAGCGCCCGAACTTCGCCTACTCGCTGCCGCCCGGCGGCACCCTCACCGACGCGATCGTCCTGACCAACAAGGGCGACGCCCCCCTCGCGCTCGACGTGTACGCCGCGGACGGCTTCCTCACCCCGGACGGCACCCTCGACCTGCTGGAGGCGGGGGAGCAGTCCACCGCCCTCGGGGCGTGGGTCGACGTCGCCAGCCCGCAGGTCGTCGTCGAGCCCGGGGCGAGCGTCGAGGTGCCGTTCACGCTCACCGTGCCCGCGGACGCCCAGCCCGGCGACTACGCCGCGGGCGTCGTGTCCACGCTGCTGGTCGAGAACGCCGCCGGCGTCAGCGTCGACCGCCGGCTCGGCTCGCGCATGCACGTGCGCGTCGGCGGCGACCTCGCCCCCGCGCTGCTCGTGTCGGGCGTCGACGTCGACTACCGCGCCGGCGCGAACCCCGTCGCCCCCGGCAGCGCCACCGTCACGTTCACCGTCACCAACACCGGCAACGCGCGCATCGCCCCCGCCGAGGAGGTCCGGGTCGCCGGCCTGCTCGGCCTCGGCGGGGTGCGCGCCGCGGCCGTCGACGTGCCCGAGCTGATCCCCGGTGCGTCCGTCGAGCGCAGCGTCGTCGTCGACGGCGTCTGGCCCCTCGTCCGGGCGACCGCCAGCGTCGCCCTCGGCGGCACCGTCGTGGCCCTGCCGGGCGCCACCGACGACGCGGCCGCCGCCCCGGGGGTGCCCGGCGTCGTCGCCAGCGGCGCCGACTGGGCGGTGCCGTGGGTCGCGCTCGCCGTCCTCGCCCTGCTCGTCGCCCTCGTGGTGCTGCGGGTCCGCGCGCGCCGGCGGCGCACGGCCCGCCGGCAGCGCGAGCTCGACGACGCGGTCGCCGCCGCGCTGGCCGCCCGGGGGGCGACGACGTGACCTGAGCGCCCGCCCGCCCGCCGACCGACCCCGCATCATCGACGTGCGGGGAGCACACCCCCCCACCGTTCTCGACGAGGAGACCGACATGGCACGCCCGATCACCCTGTTCACCGGCCAGTGGGCCGACCTGCCGTTCGAGGAGGTCGCCCGGCTCGCCGCCGGCTGGGGCTACGACGGCCTCGAGATCGCCTGCTGGGGCGACCACCTCGACCCCTGGCGCTGGGACGACGACGCCTACGTGCAGAGCCGCCTCGACATCCTCGAGCGGCACGGCCTGAAGGTCTGGGCGATCTCCAACCACCTCAAGGGCCAGGCCGTCTGCGACGACCCGATCGACCAGCGGCACCGCGACATCCTCCCCGACGTCGTGTGGGGCGACGGCGACCCCGAGGGCGTCCGGCAGCGCGCCGCCCAGGAGATGCAGCACACGGCCCGGCTCGCCGCGAGGCTCGGCGTCGACACCGTCGTCGGGTTCACCGGGTCGTCGATCTGGAAGTACGTCGCGATGTTCCCGCCCGTGTCCGCGGCGGCGATCGACGCGGGGTACCAGGACTTCGCCGACCGGTGGAACCCGATCCTCGACGTGTTCGACGAGGTGGGCGTGCGGTTCGCCCACGAGGTGCACCCCAGCGAGATCGCCTACGACTACTGGACGACCGTGCGCACCCTCGAGGCGATCGGCCACCGCGAGGCGTTCGGGCTCAACTGGGACCCCAGCCACATGGTCTGGCAGGACCTCGACCCCGTCGGGTTCCTCTGGGACTTCCGGGACCGGATCTACCACGTCGACTGCAAGGACACGAAGAAGCGGATGGCCAACGGCCGCAACGGCCGGCTCGGGTCGCACCTCGCGTGGGCGGACCCCCGCCGCGGCTGGGACTTCATCTCCACCGGCCACGGCGACGTGCCCTGGGAGGACGCGTTCCGCACGCTCAACACCATCGGGTACACCGGGCCGATCTCCGTCGAGTGGGAGGACGCCGGGATGGACCGCCTCGTCGGCGCGCCCGAGGCGCTCGCGTTCGTCCGGCGGCTCGCGTTCGACGCCCCCGACGCCGCGTTCGACGCCGCGTTCAGCACGAAGGGGGACGCGTGACCGGCCACCGCACCGGCCTGTGGCTCGTCGGCGCCCGGGGGTCCGTCGGCACGACCGCCGCGCTCGGGCTCGCCGCGCTCGCCCAGGGGCACGCGACCGCCGAGGGCTGCGTGACCGCGGCGCCGCCGTTCGCCGGGCTCGGGCTGCCCGCCTGGGACGACCTGGTGGTCGGCGGCCACGACGTGTCCGACGTGTCCCTGACCAAGCACGCCGAGGCGCTCGTCGACGCCGGGATGGTCCCCGCCCCGCTGCTCGCCGCCACCGCGCACACCCTCGACGCCGCGGACGCCGAGATCCGCCCCGGGCACCGCGGGCTGCTCGCCCCCGGCGAGTCCCAGGCGGACGTCGCCCGCCGGCTCGCCGCCGACATCACCGGGTTCGCCGACCGGCACGACCTCGCGCGGGTCGTCGTCGTCGACGTGTCGTCGACGGAGCCGATCGCCGAGCACGTGCCCGAGCACGACGACCCCGACGCCCTGCTCGCCGCGCTCGAGGAATCCGACCGGGTCGTGCTCCCGCCGTCCGCGGTCACCGCCTGGGCCGCCCTGCTCGCCGGTGCCCCCTACGCGGGCTTCACGCCGTCGGCCGGGATGGGGCTGCCCGCGCTCCAGGCGCTCGCCCGCGACCGGGGCGTGCCCGTCGCCGGGCAGGACGGCAAGACCGGGCAGACGTGGCTGCGGACCGTCCTCGCCCCGGCGTTCACCGACCGCGGGCTGCGGGTGCTGTCGTGGGCCGGCACCAACCTGCTCGGCGGCGGCGACGGCGCCACCCTCGCCGACCCCGAGGCCGTGCGGTCCAAGCTCGCGTCCAAGACCCGCGGGCTGCGCGACCTCACCGGGTCCGAGGTCACGCCCCTGCACATCGACCACGTCCCCGACCTCGGGGACATCAAGGTCGCCTGGGACCACGTGCACGCCCGCGGGTTCCTCGGCTCGCGGATCACCCTCCAGACGACGTGGAGCGCGCACGACTCGATGCTCGCCGCGCCGATGGTCCTCGACCTCGCGCGGCTGCTCGCCCTCGCGCACGCCGCCGGGGTCGCCGGGGTCGTGCCCGAGCTCGGGTACTTCTTCAAGGACCCCTGGGGCTCCGACCGGCACGCGGCCGCCGACCAGGCCGACCAGCTCGTGCGGTGGGCCGTCCGGCTCGGGGCGGCGTGACGACGGCCGACGGGGCGCGGGCCCGGCTGCGCGACCACCTCGAGCTCGTCCGCGCCCCCGCCGTCCTGACCGTGCTCGGGGACACCGTCGCCGGTGCCGCCCGGGCCGGGCACCCCGCCACCGCCCGGCGTGCGCTCCTGCCCGCCGCGTCCGCGTGCCTCTACGCCGGGGGGATGGCGCTCAACGACTGGGCCGACCGGGACCTGGACGCCGTCGAGCGACCCGAGCGCCCCGTCCCGTCCGGGCGGATCAGCGCCGGGCGCGCCCTCGCGGTCGCCGGGACCCTCGGCGCCACCGGCCTCGCGCTCGCCGCCGCCGGGGGCGGGCACCGGGCGCTGGCCGTCGCGGTGCCGCTCGCCGCGAGCATCTGGCTCTACGACGCGCGCCTCAAGGACACCCCCGCCGGGCCCGCGGCGATGGCGGCGTGCCGCGGGCTCGACGTCCTGCTCGGCGCCGGCGTCGGGCACCTGCGCGCCGCCGCGCCCGCCGCCGCGGCCCTGGCCGCGCACACCGCCGGGGTCACCGCGCTGTCCCGCGGCGAGGTGCACGGGACCAGCCGGGCCGTCGCCGCCGCGGTCGCCGCCGGGACTGTCGCGGTGAGCGGGTTGGTCGGGGCGTCCCGCGGGGCGGCGCCCGCCGGCGCGGTGGTCGCCACCGGGCTCGCGCTCACGGCGTACCTCGCCGCGACCCTCCCCGCCCAGGTGGCCGCCGCGCGCGAGCCCGTCGCAGGCCGCGCCCGCGCCGCCACCGGCGCGGGGATCCGGGCGATGGTGCCGCTCCAGGCCGCCGTCGCCGCCCGCGCGGGTCACCCGCGGGCCGCCGTCGCCCTCGGCGCGGTCGCCCTCACCGGGACCCTGCTCCGTCGCGCCGCCGGGCACCGGGCGGTGAGCGAGACATGAGGCACCCCGCGCTCCCGTTCGCCCTCGGGTACGGGACCAACGGGCTCGGCGACCACCCCCTGCCCGCCGCCCTCGACCTCCTCGAGCACGAGGGGTACGACGCCGTCGCCCTCACCCTCGGGTTCCCGCACCTCGGCCCCGGCGCCACGCCCGCCGAGCTCGCCGCCCTGCGCCACCGGCTCGCCCGTGCCCACGACGGCCGCGGGATGCGCGTCGCCGTCGAGACCGGCACCCGCTACCTCCTCGACCCCCGCCGCAAGCACGCACCCGCCCTCGTCGACGCCGACGCCGGCCCCCGGATCCGCTACCTGCGGCGCGCCGTCGAGGTCGCCGCGGCCCTCGGCGCCGACACCGTCCAGCTGTTCTCCGGCGTCCTCGAACCCGGCACCACGCACGCCACCGGAGCAGACCGCCTGCGCGACCGGCTGCCCGCGCTCGTCGCCCACGCCGCCGACCACGGCGTGCGCCTCGCGCTGGAGCCCGAGCCCGGCATGCTCGTCGAGACCGTCCAGGACGCCTTGCGCCTGCACGCCGACCTCGGCGCGCCCACCGCGCTCGGGCTCACCGTCGACATCGGGCACTGCCTCGTCGTCGAGCCCGGCGGCGTGATCGGCGCCCTCGCCGCCGCCGGACCCCACCTCGCCCACGTCCAGATCGACGACATGCCGAGCACGCACCACGAGCACCTGCCGTTCGGCGAGGGCGACCTCGACCTGCCGGCAGCACTCGACGCGCTCGCGGCCCTGCCGGGCTACACCGGGATCGTCGGCGTCGAGCTGCCCCGGCACTCCTGGGACGCGCCCCGCCAGGTCCGCGCCGCCCGCACCGCGCTCCACCGCGCCTGGTCCGACCGGGCCGACCGGCCCGACCGGGCCGAACCCGTCCCCACCCCGGACCCCGTCCCCACCCCCTGAACCCGGAGGTCACCGTGACGCCGACGACGTCGTCCGCACCCCGCACCCCCCGACCCGGCGCCGGCCCCCGACCCGGCGCCGGCCCCCGACCCGGCGCCGGCGCGTCCGGCCCGCCCGCCGTGGTGGCCGCCGCGACCGCACCACCGACCGGCTGGCTCGCCGACGCCGTTGCCGAGGTGCGCCACGACCCGGGCGCCGCCGGTCGGCTGCTCCCGCTCGCCGGACGCCGCGTCGGGCGCGCGGCGCTGCGGCCCGACGAGGACCCGGCCGGGACCGTGCACGGCACCCAGGACGACGCCGCCCGCGCCGCGCTGGTGCTCGCCGTCGCCCACGCCCTCGCCGACGACCCGCCGGCCCTCGCCGACGCGCTCGTGACGCTCTACCAGGACGGCGACGCGACCGAGCGGCGCGGGCTCCTGCGCGGGCTCGACGCCCTCACCAGCACCACCGACGCCGTCCCCGGCCCCGTCGTCGCCGCCGGGCGCGCGCTCGCCGCCGACGCCCTGCGCGCCAACGACACCGCCCTCGTCGCCGCGGCCGTCGGACCGTTCGCCGCCGCCCACCTCGACCAGCACGCCTGGCGGCACGCCGTCATCAAGCTCGTGTTCCAGCAGACCAGCCTCGACGCCGTCGCCGCCCTCACCGAGCGCGCCGACGCCGAGCTCGCGCGCATGGCCACCGACCTCGCCGCCGAACGCCGCGCCGCCGGCCGGGCCGTCCCCGCCGACCTCGCGCGGATCGGCGCCGCCCCCTCGACCACCGCCCACCCCCTGGAGTCCTGATGCGCATCCTCGACCCGCACATCCACATGACCAGCCGCACCACCGACGACTACGAGGCCATGTACGCCGCGGGCGTGCGCGCCGTCGTCGAGCCGGCGTTCTGGCTCGGGCAGCCGCGCACCGGTGTCGGCTCGTTCGTCGACTACTTCGACGCCCTGCTCGGCTGGGAGCGGTTCCGGGCGGCGCAGTTCGGGATCCGGCACCACGCGACGATCGCCCTGAACCCGAAGGAGGCGAACGACCCGCGGTGCGCCGAGGTGCTCGACGTGGTCCCGCGGTACCTGGCGAAGGAGGGCGTCGTGGCGGTCGGGGAGGTCGGCTACGACGCCATGACCCCGGCCGAGGACGAGGCGTTCACGCGGCAGCTCGCGATGGCGCGGGACGCCGGGCTCCCGGTGCTCGTGCACACCCCGCACCGGGACAAGCAGGCCGGCACCCGCCGGACCCTCGACGTCGTCCGGGAGTCGGGCCTGCCCCCGGAGCACGTGCTCGTCGACCACCTCAACGAGACGACGGTCGCCGCCGTCCGGGACGCGGGTGCGTGGGCCGGGTTCTCGATCTACCCGGACACGAAGATGGACGAGCACCGCATGGTGGCGATCCTGCGCGAGTACGGCACCGAGCGGGTGCTGGTGAACTCCGCGGCCGACTGGGGCCGGTCCGAGCCGCTGAAGACCTGGCGGACCGGCGTGACGATGCTCGAGCAGGGCTTCACCGAGGACGACGTCGACCGGGTGCTCTGGCGGAACCCGGTGGAGTTCTACGGCCAGTCCGGCAACCTGGTGCTCGACCCCGTCCCCGGCTTCGTGGCGCAGGCACCGCCCGCCCCGGCGACGTTCGAGGGCTCGTCCGTGCTGCGCGGGGTGCGCGCATGACCATGCCGCTGTCCTACTGCACCAACGTCCACCCCGCCGAGGACCTCGACGGCGTGCTCGACCAGCTCGACCGGTACGCCGGACCCGTGCGGCAGGCCGCCGGGCTGGACACGCTCGGCGTCGGCCTGTGGCTGCCCGCGGACCTCGCGCACCGGCTCGCCGCGAGCCCCGCCGACCGGGACCGGCTGCGCACCGCGCTGGCGGCGCACCGGCTGACCGTCCACACGCTCAACGCGTTCCCGTACGGCGGCTTCCACGCGGAGGTCGTGAAGCACGCGGTGTACTCGCCGACCTGGGCGGACCCCGCGCGCGCCGCCTACACGCTCGCGTGCGCCGAGGTGCTCGCCGACCTGCTGCCCGACGGCGTCGACGGGTCCATCTCGACCCTGCCGCTCGCCTGGCGCGAGCCGTGGACCGCCACGGACGACGCGGCCGCGACGGCGGCGCTGGCGTCGGTGTCGGCGGGCCTGCGCGACCTGGCCGCGCGCACGGGCCGCACCGTGCGGCTGGCCGTCGAGCCCGAGCCCGGCTGCGTCCTCGACACCGTCGCCGACGTGGTCGGCTGGCTCGAGCCCCGGCTCGGCACGGGCGCGGGCCAGATCGACCCCGAGCACGTCGGCGTCTGCCTGGACACCTGCCACCTGGCGGTGTCGTTCGCCGACCCCGTGGCTGCCGTCCGCCGCATCCGGCAGGCGGGCCTGCGGGTGGTGAAGGTGCAGGCGTCCGCGGCGCTGCACGTCGACGACCCCGCCGACCCGGTCGCGCGCGCCGCCGTGGCCCGGTTCGCCGAGCCGCGGTACCTGCACCAGGTGCGCGAGCGCAGCGGGGGGACCGTCCACCCGGCGGACGACCTGCCCGACGCCCTCGACGCCCGCACCGGGCTGCCGGGCGCCGGTCCGTGGCGGGTGCACGTGCACGTCCCGCTGCACGCCCGCCCGGCGGCGCCGCTGTCCGCCACCACCGACGTGCTGCGCGACGCCGTCACCGCCGTCCTGCGCGGGCCGCACGGCGACGCCGCGCACCTGGACGTCGAGACCTACACCTGGGCCGTGCTGCCCGACGACCTCGCGGCCCGCGCCGCCGACGACCTCGTGGCCGGCATCGCCGCCGAGGTCCGGTGGGCGGCCGACCACCTCGACCTCGCCTCGTGGTGGGGAGCCGAGGACGACAGCGACGACGACCTCCACCCCCCGACCGTCCGGAGGACCGCATGAGGCCCCTGCTCCTGCTCGACGTCGTCGGGCTCACCCCGCGCGCCCTCGCGCACATGCCGCGGCTGGCCCGCCTGGCCGACGGCGGCTGGCGTGCGGGCCTGCGCACCGTCCTGCCCGCCGTGACCTGCTCCGTGCAGTCGACGATGCTCACCGGGCTCGCGCCGTCAGGGCACGGCGTCGTCGGCAACGGCTGGTACTTCCGCGAGCTCGGCGAGGTGCACCTGTGGCGGCAGCACAACCGCCTGGTCGCGGGGGAGAAGGTCTGGGAGACCGCCCGCCGGGCCGATCCGACGTACACCGCCGCCAACGTCTGCTGGTGGTACGCGATGGGCATGTCCACGGACGTCACCGTGACCCCGCGGCCCGTCTACCACGCGGACGGACGCAAGTCGCCGGACGCCTACGTGCGCCCGCCGGCCCTGCACGACGAGCTCGTCGACCGGCTCGGGGCGTTTCCCCTGTTCCAGTACTGGGGGCCCACGGCGTCGATCGCGTCGACGGAGTGGATCGTGGCCGCCACCCGGCACCTCATGGCGACCCGGCCCACCGACCTGACGATGGCCTACGTCCCGCACCTCGACTACGACCTGCAGCGGTTCGGCCCGCTCGACCCGCGCGCCGACGCCGCGGCCGCCGCCCTCGACCGGGCGCTCACGCCGCTGCTCGACGACGCCGAGGCCCGTGGCGTCACCGTGCTCGCCGTGTCGGAGTACGGCATCGAGGCCGCCTCCCGCCCGGTGCACCTCAACCGGCTGCTCCGCGAGGAGGGGCTGCTGCACGTCTACACCCAGGCGAACGGCGAGCAGCTCGACCCCTGGACCTCCCGCGCGTTCGCCGTCGCCGACCACCAGGTCGCGCACGTCTACGTCGCCGACCCCGACGACGTCCCGCGGGTCGCCGCCCTGCTCCGCGGCGTCCCGGGCGTCGACGAGGTGCTCGACCGCGCCGCCCAGGCCCGGTACGGGCTCGACCACGACCGCTCCGGCGAGCTCGTCGTGGTCGCCGAACCCGGCGCCTGGTTCACCTACTCCTTCTGGCTCGACGACGACCGGGCCCCGGACTACGCGCGCGGCGTCGACATCCACCGCAAGCCCGGCTACGACCCGGCCGAGCTGTTCTTCGCCGACGGTGCCGCCAAGGCCCGCGCCGGGCTCAACCTGGTGAAGAAGAAGCTCGGGCTGCGGTACGCGATGTCGACGACGCCGCTCGACCCGGCGCGGGTCGCGGGCACCCACGGGCGGCTGCCCACCTCGGCCGCCGACGCCCCGGTCGTGCTGTGCTCCGACCCCGACGTCCCGCCCGTCGTGGCGGCGGCGCTCGCGGACGCCGGCGCGGTGCCGGCGGCGGCGATCCGGTCCGCGGTGCTGGAGCTCCAGGGACTCGGCGCGGTCGCGGCCCCGGGGCGGTGACGCGCGATCACGCCGTTGTTATCGTGTCGGTATGACGGAGCGGCCGATCGGTGACCTGGTGCGTGCGCGGCGGTCGATGCTGGGCCTCTCGCAGCGCGCGCTCGCCGAGGCGTCGGGGGTCGCGCAGCCGCTCATCTCGGCGATCGAGTCAGGCCGGAGGCAGGCGACCTCGACGTCGGCGGCCGCCCTGCTGGCCGTGCTCCCGCTCCGGCCGTCCGTGGCGCTGGACCGCCGACGAGCCGAGGTCGCCGCTGCGGTTCGACGCCACGGCGGCCGCGACGCGGTGGTCTTCGGCTCGGTGGCACACGGGACGGATGCGCCGGGCTCCGACCTCGACCTCATGGTCGCGTTCGCCGACGGGCGCGACATCGTCGACCTGCTCGCGCTGCAGGCGGAGCTCGAGGAGCTGCTCACCGTGCCGGTGGACGTCGTGTCTGCCGGCTCGACCGGACCTGTCGCGGACCGGGCCCGCAGCGAGGCGGTCGCCCTGTGACCGAGGACGACCGGGTCGCGCGTCGCCTCGGTGACCTGCGTGCGTTCGGCGCGGAGGCGCGGTACGTGGTGGGGCGCGGGCGTGACGCGTACCTCGCCCAGGGTCCCGAGGGCACGTTGCTTCGCAACGCCGGGGAACGGGTCCTGATCAAGGTCGCGACCGTGGTCGAGAAGCTGCCCGAGAGGTTCAAGGCAGAGCACGAGGACGTCCCCTGGGTCGCGATCTCGCGGATGCGGAACCTCGTCGCGCATCACTACGACAAGGTCAACGACGACGTCATGTGGGCTGCGCTCGCGGTACGGGTCCCGGAGATGCTCGGCGCGCTTGGTCTGCGCGAGCCGGGCACGGGTCACGGCGCCGTCGACCCGGGACCGGCCTCGCCCATGCCGCCCGGCACCGGTCCAGGCTGAGCCCACCCGGCGCCCGCCCGCGTCCCGCCCTAGGCTCGCCGCGTGCCCCGACGTCACGTCCGCCTCCGCCCCGCACCCACCGCCGCCGACGACGCCCGCCGGGTCGATGCCGCGGTCCGCGCGGGACTCGACGCCCTGCGTTCCGAGCTCGACGTCCCGGCGGCGTTCCCGGCCGAGGTGCTGGCGGAGGTCGACGCCGTGCTCGCCGCCGGTCCGGCACCTGGGCCCGCGGGTGCGGCCGAGCGCGTGGACGCCACCGACGTCCCGTTCGTGACGATCGACCCCGAGGGCTCCCGCGACCTCGACCAGGCCGTGCACCTGGAGCGCCGCGGCGCCGGCTACCGCGTGCGGTACGCCATCGCCGACGTCGCCGCCTGGGTGCGCCCGGGCGGGGCGGTCGACGCCGAGGCGCGCCGCCGGGTCGTCACCCTGTACGCGCCCGACGGCCGGACGCCCCTGCACCCGCCGCGGCTGTCCGAGGGCGCCGCCAGCCTGCTGCCGGGCCAGGACGCGCCCGCCCTGGTCTGGGAGGTCGACCTCGACGCCGACGGCGCGCCCACCGACGTCCGCGTCGTGCGCGCCACCGTCCGCAGCCGCGCGCAGCTCACCTACGAGGGCGCGCAGCGGGCGCTCGACGACGGCACCGCCGACGACGTGCTCGTGCTGCTGCGGGCGGTCGGGCGGCTCCGGCAGGCCGCCGAGGTCGCCCGGGGCGGGCTCACGCTCCCCACGCCCGAGCAGGTCGTCGAGGTCGACGCGCGTGGTCGGTGGACGCTCACCAGCCGCGCCACCCTGCCGGTCGAGGAGTGGAACGCCCAGATCTCGTTGCTCACGGGCACCTGCGCCGCGCGGATCATGCTCGACGCGGGGGTCGGCGTCCTGCGCACGCTGCCGCCCGCCGACCCGCGCGACGTCGAGCGCCTGCGGTCCACCGCGCGGGCGCTGGGTGTGCCCTGGCCGGAGGGCGCCGACCACGCCGCGGTCGTCCGGGGGCTCGATGCGGCGGTCCCCGCGCACGCCGCGCTGCTCACCGAGGCCACCACGCTGCTGCGCGGCGCCGCGTACGTGGCGTTCGACGGCGTGCCCCCGGAGCAGCCGCTGCACGCCGCGATCGCCGCGCCCTACGCGCACACGACGGCGCCGCTGCGCCGGCTGGTCGACCGGTTCGTGGGCGAGGTGTGCGTCGCCGCGTCGGCCGGCACCGAGGTCCCGACCTGGGCGCGCGAGGCCCTGCCCGACCTGCCCGGGCTGATGGCGGCGGGGGACCGGCGGGCCTCGGCGTACGACCGCGGGTGCGTCGACCTGGTCGAGGCGGCGCTGCTCGGCGACCGGGTCGGCGAGGAGTTCGACGGCGTGGTCGTCGACGTGCGCGACGACGGCGACAGCGGCGTCGTGCAGCTGCGCGAGCCCCCGGTGCGCGGGCGCCTCGCCGGCGCGGCGCTGCCCCTCGGCACGGACGTGCGGGTGCGGCTCGACGCGGCGTCGGTGCCGGAGCGCACGGTGCGGTTCGTGCTCGACGGCGGGGCCCCGGGGGCCTGACCGCATTCGGGACGGCGCTCGGGACGGCGTGCTGCTCCGCGTCGGTACCGTGGCGCCCGTGCCCCTCGACCTGCGCGCCTACGCCCCGTCCGACGCCGAGGCGCTGACGGACCTGCTGCACCGGTCGTACGCCGGGCTCGCCGAGCGCGGCCTGAACTTCACGGCGGCGACCCAGGACGTCGAGCTGACCCGGTGGCGCGCGGCGGCGGGGCCGACCTGGCTGCTCGCCGACGGCGACGCCCCGGTCGCCACGCTGACGCTGTCCCTGCCGCCGGCGACGTTCCTGCAGGGCCTCACCGCCGAGGCCGCGGCGCCCGGGCGGGCCTGGCTGAACCAGATGGCGGTGGCCCCGGAGCACCGCGGGCAGGGGCACGCCCGCCGGCTCCTCGAGGCTGCCCTGGCGCACGCGGTCGAGGAGGGCGTGACGGCGGTCGGCGTCGACACGGCGGCGCCCGCGGCCGACCTGCTCGACCTCTACCGACGCTGGGGGTTCGCGGAGCGCGATCTCATCCGCTGGCCGGGCAAGACGTACGACAGCGTGGTGCTGGTCCGCGAGCTCGCGCCGGCGTGACGCGGGTCGGTCAGGCTCCCGGCCCGGCCAGCGGCCACCCGCCGCGCGCCAGGTGCGCGGACACGCGCGCCACGTCCTCCTCGGACGCCGCGTCGAGCGTCGCCTCTCCGACAAGGCGCTCCACGTCGCCCGTGGTGATCTGCGCCCCGCGGCTGGCGAGCACCGCCAGGTCACCGGCGATCTGGTGCACCTCGGCGTCCGTGAGGCTCCGCCGCAGCAGCCCCAGCAGCACGACGTAGTCCTGCTGCGGCACGCCCGTCGGGTAGCCCGCCCGGAGCCAGCGCAGCACGCGCGCGGGCCAGGTGCCCGTCCCCGCCTCCGTCATCGTCCGGCCCTCACGCCTTCTCGACGAGCAGCGGCCCGCCGCCGAGGAGAAGCTCGTGGCCGAGCCCCGACGCCACGACCACGGTGATGCCGAGCACCACGCCGGCGGCGGCCAGCGCGAAGCACAGCACCCCCAGGACGCGGCCGAGCGGGTGCGGTCGTGGCTGCACCCCCGCGGCGTGCTCCTCGGCGTCGCCGCCCGTGCCCCACGCCATCGAGCGCAGGCCCAGGGCGAACAGGGTCGGCAGCCCCGCGCCCAGCACCAGCGAGACCAGCAGCACCTGGCCGAGCATCCCCGTCTCCGTCGCCAGCATCAGCGCACCCCTCCCGTCGCGGCCGGCCGCCGCTCGCGGGCCGGCTCGTGCCACTCGTCGTTGACGTTGCCCGCGTGCACGGCGTCGCGCCGCGACCGGACGTACATCGCGCCGCTGAGCGCGAGCAGCACCAGCACCACCGCGACGGCGCCGAGCACGCCGCCGCCCAGCACGTGCGCGAGCCCCCAGGTGGCCGCGCCGACCAGGCCCGCGGCGGGCATCGTGATGAGCCACGCGACGCCCATCCGTCCGGCCACCCGCCAGCGCACGGTCGCACCGGGCCGGCCGACGCCCGCACCGAGCACGGAGCCCGTGGTGACCTGCGTCGTCGACAACGCCAGGCCGAGGTGGCTGGACACCAGGATGGTGGCGGCGGAGGCGGTCTCCGCGGCCATGCCCTGCGGCGGCGCGATGTCGATCAGCCCCTTGCCGAGGGTCCGGATGATGCGCCAGCCGCCCAGGTACGTGCCCAGCGCGATCGCCAGCGCGCACGCCACCTTGACCCAGAACGGGATCGCCGTGGTGCTGGTCCAGTGACCGGAGGCGATCAGCGCCAGCGTGATGACGCCCATCGTCTTCTGCGCGTCGTTGGTGCCGTGCGCGAGCGACACCAGGGAGGCGGAGCCGATCTGCCCCCACCGGAACCCGCGGTCGGTGTAGCGCGCGGCGACACCGACGGTGATCCGGTAGATCAGCCACGTCCCGGTCGCGGCGACCACGCCCGCCACGACCGGCGACGCCACTGCCGGGACGACGACCTTCCCGAGCAGCCCGTCGGGCTCGCCGCCCTCGCCGGTCCAGTGCACGGCGCCCCAGCCGAGGCCCGCGACCGTCGCGCCGATCAGGCCGCCGAACAGGGCGTGCGAGGAGCTGGACGGCAGGCCCAGCAGCCAGGTGAGCAGGTTCCACACGATCGCCCCGACCAGACCCGTGAGCACGATCAGCAGCAGGGCCGTCCCGCCGTCCTGCACGAGTTCAGGGCGGGGCGCCCCGTCGTCGTCCTGGATGCGGACGACGGCGTTCGAGACGGTCAGCGCGACCTCGACGGACAGGAACGCGCCGACGAGGTTGAGCACGGCGGAGAGCGTGACGGCGGCCCGCGGGGGCAGCGCGTGGGTGGCGATGGAGGTGGCCATCGCGTTGGCCGTGTCGTGGAACCCGTTCGTGAAGTCGAACGACAGGGCGACGACGACCACCAGGACCAGGAGGAGGGTTGCAGCGTCCACGGCGACCACCGTCCTCGCGGTCGGCGTGGTCCGCAGCCGGGGCACCGTCGCGTGGGCGAGTCGTCGCCCCGCGTTCACCTCAGGACGGCCCGGTGCCCTTCCCGTGGTCGAGCGCCCCGGGCCCGCCGAGCAGCCGGGTCAGGGTGACGACGAGCCCGTCGACGGGTCGGGTGGTCCCGCCCGCATCGGCGCGGTCCTCGGCGACCGCCTCCTGCACGGCGTCCAGGGCGGCCCGCAGCTGGTCGGCGGCCTCGTCCGCGGTGCCGTCGTCCCGCATGTCGCGTGCCATCGCGGCGGCGGCGTCGAGGGCGTCGGCGCCGGCGAGCGCGCCGGGGGTGCCGCACGCGCCGTCGACGTCGGGGTCGAGGTCGCGCAGGGCGGCGACGACGCGGTCGGCCTCGAGAGCGACGTCGGCGGCGGTGTCGAGGGCGTGCGCGTAGCCGTCCTGCCGCCGGCGCCACGTCTGGTAGCGGCGGGCGGACCAGTTGGCGAGGGCGGCCTCCTGGGCGTCCGAGACGGCGGCGGCCGCGAGGGAGCGCGCGGTGCGCAGCGGCTCGTCGGCGGGGACGTCGGTGGCGCGGTCCCGCAGGGCGGCGGCGAGCGCGGTGAGGTGCTCGACGGTGCCCTCGCGGACCCGGCTGAGCGCGCGGTCGGCGGGGGTGAGCGGCAGCTGGGGCAGGACGACGTTCACGCCGACGCCGACGAGCGCACCGACGAGGGTGAGGCCGATGTACGCGGACACGTACCCGACGGGGTCGCTGTCGCCGATCACGAGGACGAACAGCGCGGACGTCGGCACCCAGGAGCCCATCTCGCCCAGCGCGCGCCAGCCGCTGATCAGCATGCCGACGAGGACGACGGTGGCGAGCCCGGCGGCGGACGGCAGGGGCAGGGCGTCGGTGAGCCGGGCGACGACCGCGCCGATCGCGATGGCGAGCACGGCCTGCCAGGTGCGCCGGGTGGAGCCGCGCACGGAGACCGAGGTCGCGATGACGGCCCCGAGCGGCGCGTAGTAGGGGTACCCGCTCCACGGTCCGGGGACGAGCCCGACCAGGCCCCAGGCGAGCACGGCGGCGGTGGTGGTGCGCACGGACCGGGCGAGCCAGGGGGCGCGCGCGACGAACTGCGCCGTCCGGCGCGCGGCGACGCGGGGCGGGGGCAGCGGCGGCAGCGGGCGGTTCAGGACGCGGCCCGGTCGACGGCGTCGGGAGCGACGGGCGAGCCCGCGCGGCGCCGGCGGAGGTGGGCGCGCAGCAGCGCGTGCAGCACGACGTTGAGCACGGCGGCGCCGACGGCGACCGCCACCTGGGTGGCACCGGACCACGTGTCCGGGCCGAGCAGCGCGAGCACCGACCAGGGCGCGCCGAACGGCAGCACGGCGAGCAGGGCGAGCCCCGCGCCGATGTTCGCGTCGGGCGTCTCCCGGCTCGCGACGACGACCAGCAGCACGCTCAGGGCGAGCACGACGACGGCGTGCACGGTCAGCAGGACGGGCGGGCGGCGCGGTGCGGGGGAGGTCACGGACCCATCCTGCGCGACCGCACCCCCGCCCGCCCGCGCGCCCGTCGGTCAGTACCGGAAGGCCCCGACCCCGCGCTGGAGGTCCGCCGCCATCGCCGCGAGCTCGCGCATCGCGCCCTCGACCTGGATGAGCACGCCCGTGGACGTCTCGGCGGAGGACGCGACGCCGGTGATGTTCGTCGCGATCTCCCCGGAGCCGGTGGCGGCCTCGGCGACGGACCGGGACATCTCCGCGGTCGTCGCGGTCTGCTCCTCGACGGCCGAGGCGATGGTGAGCTGGTAGTCGTTGATCGACGCGATGATGTGCGCGATCTCGCCGATGGCCCCGACGGCGTCCCCGGTGTCGCCCTGGATGGCCTCGACCCGGCGCGCGATGTCCTCCGTGGCCCGCGCGGTCTCCTGCGCGAGCTCCTTGACCTCGCCGGCGACGACCGCGAAGCCCTTGCCCGCTTCGCCGGCGCGGGCGGCCTCGATGGTGGCGTTGAGCGCCAGCAGGTTGGTCTGCGCCGCGATCGTCGTGATGACCTTGACGACGTTGCCGATCTCCTGGCTGGACACACCGAGGCGCGCGACCTGCTCGTTGGTGCTCGCGGCGACGTCGGTCGCCTGCCCGGCGACCTTCGCGGCCTGGGCGGCGTTCTGCGAGATCTCGCGGATGGACGCGCCCATCTGCTCGGCGCCGGCGGCGACGGTCTGCACGTTGCGGGACACCTGCTCGGCGGCCGCCGCGACGACACCGGCCTGCGCGGAGGTGTCCTGCGACCGGGCGAGCACGGCGCCGCTGGCGCCGGACATGTGCTCGACCGCGCCGACGAGCCGGGTGGAGACGCCCGCGACGGAGGACAGGGTGCCGCGCAGCGACTCCTGGGCGGTCGCGAGCGCGCGGGCCATCCGGCCGAGCTCGTCGTCGGACCGCACGTCGGGGACCCGGGTGAGGTCGCCCGCGGCGAGCGCGTCGAGGGACGCGCCGACCGCGGCGACGGTGCGGACGATCTGCCGGGTGATGAGCGCCGCGAGCACGAACGCCACGGCGACGCCGCCCAGCAGCGCGGCGACGAGCAGCGTCCGGGTGCGGGAGACCAGGGCGGCGCCGGCCTCGAGCTCGACGCGCGCGTCGTCGGCCTTGGCCTCGGACTCGGCGGAGATCGCCTCGAGCGCCGCGTCGCCCTCCGGGTAGACGGCGTCGTCGTAGATCGCGCGCAGCGCGGTGTCGTCGGCCCCCGCGTCGGCGGCGGGGGCGAGCTCGTCGGCGAACGCCTCGACGAACGCGGTCGCGTGGGTCCGGGCGTCGGTGACGTGCGCCGGGTCGGAGGCGTGCACGGCGTAGTCGTCCACCAGGTCGAGGTAGGCGGTGTGCCGCTCGGCGATCTCCGCGGCGAGGGCGGGGCGGTCGGCGGCCGGGGTGAACGGGTAGAGGTTGACCCGCACCCGGGTGCCCTGCAGCTGGCGCTGGAGGTCGTCGAGCAGGTCGAGCGGCTGGACGTCCTGCTCGTAGAGCGCCTGCTGCCCGGCACCGAGCCGCTGCACGCTCGCGATCGCCAGCACCCCCATGCCGGCGGCGACCACGGTGAGCACCGCGACGACGGCGCCGATCTTCACGGCGAGCGGCCGCCCGGCGAACCAGGACGAGCGGGCGGGCGCGGGCGAGGCCGGGACGGGCGCGGCGGGGTCGGGCACGGGATCTCCTGGTGGTCGAGCGAGGGCGACCGGCGGGGGCCGGGGCGCCATCCCTACCGGTCGGTCGGTCCCGGGACCGGATGACCGGATCGGCCGGTGGGTGTCGTCACAGGGTGATCCGGCGCGTCCTCGGCGTGCCGCGCTCGCGTGCTCTCACCTAGGGTGTCGCGCGTGACCGATCCCGAGGAGGCCCTCGCGCAGGCACCGCTGCTGCGCCGGGTGCACGAGCGCCATCCCGACGTCGACCTGGTGGTGCTGCCGCCCGAGGGGCCGGCACCCTACCCGACGCTCGCCCCCGTGCCGGTGACCGACGCGGCGCTGGCGGCGGAGCGGGACGCGGTGGCGGCGGTGCTCGCGGCTCTCGTCGCCGCGGCGGGTCGGGCCGAGGAGCCGGTGACCACGTGGCGCACGGCGGGCAGCTCAACGCGGGTCGTCCCGGTCGCGGAGGCCCGGTTGCCGTTCGACGGCGCGCAGGACGGCATCGAGCTGGGGCGGGCGCTGTCGGCGCGGCTGCGGGCGGACGGCTGGGCCGGCTCCGTGGACCGCACGGGCGTCACCGTGCTGCTGCACGCGACGCGCGAGGACCGGTCGGCCCGGGTCGCGTGGCTGGACGACGCGGTGCTGGTGGCGGTGACGGGCCGGGTGCTGCCGGTCGCCACCGCGACGGCGCGGGACCTGATCAGCGGGGAGGACGCGCGATGAGCGACGAGTACCTGGTCGACTCGTACACCCTGGGCCTGTCCGCCGACGACTGGTCCGACCAGGGCTCGCGGATGCGCACCGCCCGGGACCGGGTCGCGGACGCGTCGACGGCCGGCTTCACGCCGGCTGTCTCGGGCGCGGCGGCGCGCTGGACCTCGGGGTGGGGCACGACGCTCGGTGGCGTCGCCGACCGCGCCGAGGAGATCGGCGAGCAGCTGCGCAGCGCGGCGACGGCGTACGCGGTCACCGACATCGAGGCGCAGGAGCGGTTCCAGACCTGGCTCGGGGGGACGCCGTGAGCACCGTGACCATCGAGATCCCCGCGGCCGTGGACGCGATCCCCGCCGTGCAGGGCGACCCGGCGGCCGTGGCGGCGTTCGCCCAGGACCTCCTGGCGAGCGCGGTCAACCTGGACGACCTGGACACGGTCGCGCAGGACTCCGCGACGCTGGAGGGCTGGACCGGCGACGCCGCGACGGCGTACGGCGCGCACGTGCGGGCCGCGGGCGCCGACGCCCAGGCGATGGGGGTGGCGCTGCGCCAGGTCGCGCGGGCCGCCGACGACCACGCCGAGGACCTCACCGACCTGCGCCGCCGCCGGGACGACCTCGTGGAGGCGCGGTCGTCGTACCACGCGAGCCGCGAGGACCTCGAGGCGGACGTGCGGAACGCCGGCGAGGTCGACGAGGCCGCGGTCGCCGAGCTGCAGTCCCGGGCGACGGCGCTCGCCACCCGACGGACGGGGCTCGTGGCGGACGTCGACACGCTGGTCGCGGACCTCGCGACCGCCGAGCAGGCGATGCTCGACGCGTTCGCCGCCTACACGACCCTCGCCCAGGCGCGGGCGGCGGTGTCCGGGCAGATCGACCTGGCCGACGACGCGCTGGGGCGGTCGGGCTCGCCGTCGCAGGGCGGGACGCCGGAGCAGGTCGCCGCCTGGTGGGCGTCGCTGTCCGAGGAGGAGCAGTACGCCGTGCTCGCCGCGCGGCCGGAGCTGATCGGCGGCGCCGACGGCATCCCCGCCGTGGTGCGCGACCACGCGAACCGCCTGCTGCTGGAGACCGACCTCGAGGCGATGGAGCTGCGCGAGGAGCGCGGTGAGCAGCTGTTCGGCGACTACCAGGCGCTCGAGAACGCCCGGTCGGCGCAGGCGGCGCTGGAGGCCGGCGCGGAGCGCGTCGACCCGATCACGGGCGAGAAGCTGGTCCCGCTGCTGCACCTGTACGACTCGTCGGCGTTCGGGGGCGACGGCAAGGTCGCGATCGCGTTCGGCGACCCGGACACGGCCGACCACGTGTCGGTGATGGTCCCGGGGCTCACCAGCCGCGGGACGGAGGCGGAGAGCAACGCCGAGCACGCGTTCAGCATCTACGAGTCCGCACGGTTCTCGGACCCGTACTCCAGCGCCGCGTCGATCATGTGGATCGGCTACGACGCACCGAGCGACTGGGACTCGGCGACGGTCGCCGGCGAGGGCCGTGCGGAGGCGGGCGGCGAGCTTGCTGTCCCGGTACGTCGACGGCCTGCGGGCGTCCCGCGACGGCAGCCCGGCGCACCTGACGGTGATCGGGCACAGCTACGGCTCGACGACGACCGGGCACGCGGCGACCGACCACGGGCTCGCGGCGGACGACATCGTCCTGGTCGGCAGCCCGGGTGCGGGCGGCGGCACGGAGCACGCGTCCGAGCTGGGCGTCGGCGCCGACCACGTGTGGGCGGGGAACAACAGCCGCGACCTGGTGGCGGCCCTCGCGGACGACGGCTGGGTCGGTGGCTGGATGCTCGGCGGCGCGGGCCTCGGCAACGACATCGTCGAGGACGACTTCGGCGCGAACCGGTTCCAGGCGGAGTCGACGACGCGCGCGGACGTGGTGCGCAACTTCGACGACCACACCAAGTACTTCAACCCCGGCACCGAGTCGCTGTACAACATCGGCCAGATCGTCGTCGGCGACTACGACGAGGTGCTGCGGGCCGAGCACTCCTACGACCCCTGGTACGACGGGGTGCAGGACCCCGAGGCCGGCCGGACCCCGACGAGCGTGGACAGGAGGCCGGAGTGGTGACGCGGCGACGGACGACCGGGAGGCTGCTCGGCGCGGCGGGTCTCGTCGCGGCCCTGGCGCTGGGCGGGTGCTCGTCGGTCCCGGACGGCTCCGCCGAGGACCTGGACGCGCTCCGCGACCGGGTCCGCACCGCGGCCGAGGCCGACCTGCCGACCGTCGTCGACACGCTCGGCGCGACGGTCGACGACGCGTGGGGCGAGTTCGAGTACGGCGGCGACGGCATCTTCGACCACCGCCGGTACGCCGTCACCGCGGTCGTCACCGGCCCCGCGACCGGGATCGACGACCTCGCGGCGGCGTTCGAGGCCGCGGGGTACACCGTCGAGCAGCGGCTCGAGCAGGGCGTGCGGGGCGCACGGGACGACCTCGAGATCGGGGCGGCCCCGGGCGGTGCCGAGACCTGGATCACCGTGTCCGGGCCCTACCTGGAGGTGCCGGACGACGTGCCGCACGACAGCGCCCGGGACCCCCTCGACCTGGGCTGACCGGCGCGCACCCCCACACCTTCCCGCACTCCCACCCGCTCCCGCTGCCCCCTCCCGCGAGGGCGCACGAGACACCATGAGGGCGCAAGCGTTCTCGTACGCCCTCGTGGTGTCCCGTGCGCCCTCGCCGCCCGGACGCGGGTGTGCGGGTACGGGTGGGTGGTCACCGGGCGTTCACCGGGGGCGGGTAGCGTCGTGGCAGACCGCCGCCCGTCCTCACCCCTGGAGCCCAGCACCGTGACCGACCTGCGCCCCGCCGCCGGCCCGACGCCCCACCCGACGCCCGAGACTGCGACGGCCCTGCCCGCTGCCGTCCTCTGGGACATGGACGGCACCCTGGTGAACACCGAGCCGCTGTGGATGGCCGCCGAGACCGGGCTGGTCGAGTCCTGGGGTGGCACGTGGACCCACGAGGACGGGTTGTCGCTGGTCGGCAACCCGATGAAGGTCTCGGGCGAGGTGCTGCAGGGCCGGGGCGTGGGGCTGTCGGTCGACGAGATCGTCGACCACCTCAACGCGGAGGTCGCGCGCGGTGTCGCGGAGCACACCCCGTGGCAGCCGGGCGCGCGCGAGCTGCTGGCCGCGCTCGCTGCGGCCGGGGTCCCGCAGGCGCTGGTCACGTCGTCGTACCGCGAGCTCGCGGACCCGTTCGCGGAGGTCGCCGGGGTGTTCGCGACGGTGGTCGCGGGTGACGAGGTCGACCGGCCGAAGCCGGACCCGCAGCCCTACCTGCTGGCCGCGGAGCGCCTGGGGGTCGACATCGCGCGGTGCGTGGTGGTGGAGGACTCGCCGACCGGCATCACGTCGGGCGTCGCCGCGGGTGCGCGGGTGCTCGCGGTCGAGGTGTTCCGTGAGCTCCCCGACCTGCCGGGGCTGTCCACCACCGCGTCGCTGGCCGAGATCAGCGTCGAGGACCTCGGGCGGATCGGCGCGGGCGCGGTGCTGGACAAGCTCGGCCGCGCCTGAGCCCGGCCGGACACCCTCGGGAGGTCGCTCCCCTCAGGAGGCCGTCGGCAGGGGCGTGATCCCGAACGCCCGCTCGACGGCGCCCTCGGGGATCTCGGGGAGCGTCCCGCCGAACGCGGGGCACACGTCCCGGTGCGCGCACCAGTCGCACAGCCGGGAGGTCCGGGGGCGCCACTCGCCGGTGCGCGCGGCCTGCTCGATCTGCTCCCACAGCGACCGCAGCCGCAGCTCGAGGGTGTGCATCTCTGACTCCGAGGGGGTGTGCCGGAGCACCTGCCCGTCGCCGAGGTAGACGAGCTGGAGCATCTTCGGCAGCACCCCGCGCTCGCGCCACAGGACGTAGGCGTAGAACCGCATCTGGAACAGCGCGGTGCCCTCGTACCCGGGGCGCGGGGACTTGCCGGTCTTGTAGTCGACGACCCGCAGCGCGCCGTCGGGCGCCACGTCGAGGCGGTCGACGATCCCGCGCAGCTGCGGGCCGTCGTCGAGCAGCGTCCGCACGGCGAGCTCGCGCTCGCCCGGCTGGAGCCGGTTCGGGTCCTCGAGCGTGAAGTAGGTGTCGAGCAGCAGCCGGGCGCTGCCGAGCCACGCCTCGCGCTCCTGCTCGTCGGCGAACAGCGACGTCACCTCGGGCGACCGCTCCAGCAGCGCGTCCCACGCGGCCGGGACGAGCGCGTGCGCGGCGGCGGGCGTCCGCTCGCCGAGCGGCAGGTCGTACAGCCGCTCCAGGACGGTGTGCACGAGCGTGCCGCGTGCCGCGGCGGAGCTCGGCGGCTCCGGGCGCTTGTCGACCACCCGGAACCGGAACAGCAGCGGGCACTGCTGGAAGTCGTTCGCCCGCGACGGCGACAGGCCCGGGACCCGCGGCTCGGCGGGCGCCTCCACGTCGCCGGCGTCGGCACCCACGCCGTCGACCGAGGCGGAGGCGGGCACGAGGAGCTGCGGGTCGGTGGTCGTCACGTCGACGAGCCTAGGCGCCACCACCCACACGGACCGGCCACGTAGCCTGAGCGCGTGACCGAGAGAGCACGAGGCTGGGTGGTGGCGCGCGTCGCCGGTGCGCCCGTGGTGCTGGCGCCGACCAGCCTGTTGACCGTCGCCGTCATCGCGGCGGCGTTCGCGCCCGGCGTGGGTGCCCGTCTGCCCGGTTCCAGCCCCGCGCTCACGGGCGTCGCGGCGCTCGCGATCGCGGTGCTGCTGATGGCGTCGGTGCTCGTCCACGAGATCGCGCACGGCCTGGTCGCGCGCGCCCGCGGCCTGGAGGTGCGCGAGTACGCGCTGGCCCTGTTCGGCGGGCACATGTCGTTCGACGGCCGCGAGACCCCCGTGACCACGGCGCTCGTCACGGTGGCCGGACCGGTCTCGAGCATCCTCGTCGGCGGGCTGCTCTGGCTCGGAGCGGTCCAGACGGACCCCGGCGGGATCGCACGGGTCGTGCTGGAGGTCGCCGCGATCAGCAGCGCGTTCCTCGGCGCGTTCAACCTCCTCCCGGGCCTGCCGATGGACGGCGGGTACCTGCTGGAGGCGGTCGTCTGGGCGGTCACCGGGGACCGCCGTCGCGGCACCGTCCTCGCCGGCTGGGCCGGTCGGGTCGTCGCGGTGGGGTTCCTGCTGGCCTCCGTCGTGCGGCCGCTGGCGGAGGGCGGCCGGATCTCGCTGGTCGAGGTGGTCTGGGGTGCGGCGATCGGTGCGCTGCTGTGGAGCGGCGCGACGCAGGCGATCGTCCGCGGGCGTGCGATGCGCGCCGCTGACGCCCTGCACGTGAGCGCGGTCGGGCTGCGAGCCGTGGGAGCGCCCGCGACGAGCGTGATGGCCGAGGCGGACGTCCTGCGCGGCCGGACGGGTGCGGAGGTCGTGGTCCTGCTCGCACCCGACGGGCAGCCGGTGGCCTACGAGGACCCGCAGGCCGCCCGGTCGGTCCCCGCGGTCGAGCGCGCGCACGTGCCCCTGACCGCCGTCGCGATCGCCCTGCCTGCCGGGGCGGTCGTGGACGCGACCCTGACGGGCGGCGACCTCGTGCACGAGATCGCCGAGCGGCAGTCCGTGTCGCCCGTCCTCGTGGCCCTGGACCGGGGCGTCGTCGTGGCGCTGATCCGGACCGCGGACGTCGCCGCGGCGCTGCGCGGCTGACCGCTCTCCTAGACTCGACCCCCGTGACCGACGACACCGCCGCCCCCGCGCCCGCACCCCAGCCCGCGGACGCCGCGCCCGAGCCCGCGCCGGGTGCCGCCGGCGCGACCCCGGCGGGTGCCGACCAGCGCCGCGGCCTGCTCCGGGTGGGGGAGCGCGTGCAGCTGACGGACCCGCGCGGCCGCCTGCACACGATCACCCTGCAGCCGGGCGGGACGTTCCACACCCACAAGGGGTTCTTCCGCCACGAGGAGCTGATCGACGCGCCCGAGGGCACGGTCGTGACGAGCAACGGCGGCGTCGAGTACCTCGCCCTGCGCCCGCTGCTCAGCGACTACACCCTGTCGATGCCGCGCGGCGCCGCGGTCGTCTACCCGAAGGACGCGGGCCAGATCGTCGCGATGGCCGACATCTACCCGGGCGCGCGCGTCGTCGAGGCGGGCGTCGGTTCCGGCGCGCTCACGATGTCGCTGCTGCGCGCGGTCGGCGACGGGGGCGCGCTGCACTCCATCGAGCGGCGCGACGACTTCGCGGCGATCGCCCGCGGCAACGTCGAGACGTTCTTCGGCGGCCCGCACCCCGCGTGGCGGCTGTCGGTGGGCGACCTGTCCGACGTCCTGCCCCTGACCTCGGCCCCGGGCGAGGTCGACCGCGTCGTGCTCGACATGCTGGCCCCGTGGGAGAACCTCGACGCCGTCGCCACGGCGCTGGCCCCCGGCGGCGTGCTGATCGCGTACGTCGCGACGGCGACGCAGCTGTCCCGGCTGGCCGAGGACGTGCGCGCCGACGGCCGGTACACGGAGCCGCAGGCGTGGGAGTCCATGGTCCGCGGCTGGCACCTCGAGGGCCTGGCGGTGCGCCCGCAGCACCGGATGATCGGCCACACCGGGTTCCTGCTGACCACGCGCCGACTCGCGGACGGCGTGGAGCCGCCGCTGCGCCGCCGCCGCCCCGCGAAGGGCTCGCAGCCGGGCGAGGCGGCGCTCGTCGACGAGACGGGCGACGTCGTGACCAGCCGGTCCTTCCAGGACGTCCCGGACGCGGAGTGGACGCCCGAGGGCCTCGGCGAGCGCGCGGTGTCGGACAAGAAGGTCCGCCGCGTGCGCCGCGACGTGGGCCAGGCGCCCGAGCAGGACTGAGCCGTCGCGCCGGACGCGCGCTCCCGGCGTGGGGGCGCGCGTCCGATTGACAGGTGTGGTTAGGGTCGCACCACGAAGAGCCGCACAGCGCTGTGGGGTCCACCCGCGATCGGAGGTGCCGCGATGACGGAACCGACAGCCCGTGACCTGCAGCGTGAGCTCGCGCTGCTGGCCGCCAAGAACGAGCGCATGTCCGACGCCCTGGTGGCCGCGCGGGACCAGATCATCGAGCTCAAGCGCCAGATCGACGAGCTCGCGAAGCCCCCGGGCACGTTCGCGACGTTCCTGCGCGGGCGCGACGACGGCACGGTGGACGTCGTGTCCGCCGGGCGCAAGATGCACGTGGGCACGAGCCCCGCGGTCGACGTCGCGCGGCTGCGCCCCGGCCAGGAGGTCATGCTCAACGAGGCCCTGACAGTCGTCGAGGCCGGCGGGTACGAGCAGGTCGGCGAGCTCGTCACGGTCAAGGAGCTGCTGGGCCGGGACCGCGCGCTGGTGGTCGGCCGCGGCGACGAGGAGCGCGTGGTGCGGCTCGCCGGCCAGCTGCTCGACGGCACGGTCCGGGTCGGCGACGCGCTGACCGTCGAGGCGCGCAGCGGGTTCGTGTTCGAGCGGGTGCCGCGCGCCGAGGTCGAGGACCTGGTCCTCGAGGAGGTCCCGGACATCGACTACGCCGACATCGGCGGGCTCGGCCCGCAGATCGAGGCGATCCGGGACGCCGTCGAGCTGCCGTTCCTGCACCCGGACCTGTTCCGGGAGCACGGGCTCAAGCCGCCGAAGGGCGTCCTGCTCTACGGCCCGCCCGGGTGCGGCAAGACGCTGATCGCCAAGGCGGTCGCGCACTCCCTGGCCGAGACGTCGGCGCGCGCCCGCGGCGAGGACGTCGCCGAGGCGAAGTCGTACTTCCTCAACGTCAAGGGCCCCGAGCTGCTGAACAAGTACGTCGGCGAGACCGAGCGGCACATCCGGCTGATCTTCGCGCGCGCCCGGGAGAAGGCGTCGCAGGGGCACCCGGTCGTGGTGTTCTTCGACGAGATGGAGTCGCTGTTCCGCACCCGCGGGACGGGCGTGTCCAGCGACGTCGAGACGACGATCGTGCCGCAGCTGCTGGCGGAGATCGACGGCGTGGAGCGCCTGGAGAACGTCATCGTCATCGGCGCGTCGAACCGCGAGGACATGATCGACCCCGCGATCCTGCGCCCGGGCCGGCTGGACGTGAAGATCAAGATCGAGCGGCCCGACGCCGAGGGCGCCCGCGAGATCTTCGCGAAGTACCTGACCCCGGACCTGCCGATCCACGACGACGACCTCGCGGAGCACCACGGCTCCGCGCAGGCGGCGGTCGACGCGATGATCGCGCGCTCGGTGGAGCGGATGTACTCCGAGGACGACGAGAACCGGTTCCTCGAGGTCACCTACGCGAGCGGCGACAAGGAGATCCTGTTCTTCAAGGACTTCAACTCGGGCGCGATGATCCAGAACGTCGTCGACCGCGCCAAGAAGTCCGCGATCAAGGACCTGCTCGCCACCGGACGGCGCGGCCTGCGGGTGGAGCACCTGCTCACCGCGTGCGTGGACGAGTTCAAGGAGAACGAGGACCTGCCGAACACCACCAACCCCGACGACTGGGCGCGCATCTCCGGCAAGAAGGGGGAGCGCATCGTGTTCATCCGCACGATCGTCCAGGACAAGAAGGGCGAGGAGGCCTCGCGCCGGATCGAGAACGTGCAGAGCACGGGGCAGTACCTGTAGCACGGGCAGTACCTGGAGATCCACACCTCGCGCTGGCGCCCCGCACAGGGACCGCACAGCGGCGGGCGGCTGGATGGTCGTACCCGGTTCACCGGGCGTTCATCCCCGACCCGCGAGGTGCCCATGCCTGCCGCTGCCCTGTTCGCCGCCGACCTCGTCGCCATCGGCGTCCTGACCTTCGCCCTGTACTTCCCCCGGCACCGCCGGCGCGACCTCGTGGTCGCGTTCCTCGGCGTCAACGTCGGCGTGCTCGCCGTCGCGGGGGCGCTGTCCGCGAGCACCGTGGGCGCCGGCCTCGGCCTCGGTCTGTTCGGCGTGCTGTCGATCATCCGGCTGCGGTCCTCCGAGATCGACCAGCGCGAGGTCGCGTACTACTTCGCGGCGCTGGCGCTCGGCCTGATCGGCGGGCTCGGCAGCAGCCTGGGCGTGACCGCGCTCGCGCTGATGGCCCTGATCCTGGTGGCGCTGCTGGTGGGCGACCACCCGCGGCTGCTCAGCCGGTACCGGCAGCAGGTCGTCGTGGTGGACCGGGCGTTCGGCGACCACGCCGCCCTGGTCGCGCACCTCGAGCAGCTGCTCGGCGGCCGGGTGCACAGCGCGACCGTCCAGCGCCTCGACCTGGTGGACGACACCACGGTCGTCGACGTCCGGTACGCCGAGCGGGCGCGTCCCGCCGCGACCGACCCGCCGGCCGGGGTGACGGTCGCGCGCGCCGAGCACGCGGAGCACGCCGGGCACGCCGGGCACGCCGGGCACGCGGAGCTCGTCCGGGGCGCGCGGTGAGCGTCGTCGACCTCGCGCCCGCGCTCGCCGCGCTGCCGGCGGTCGGCCTCGACGAGCTGCTCGCCACCGCCGCGCTGCAGACCCGCGTGGACCGCAAGTACGTGCTGCCACGCGCCGCCGTCCTGGACCTGCTCGCCGCGCTGCCGGAGGGCACCCGCCGGCTCGTCATCGACGGGCGCGACGCGTTCGGGTACGAGTCGGTGTACTTCGACACCCCCGACCTCGCGGCGTTCCACCTCGCGGCCGGCCGGCGGCGACGCCGGTACAAGGTCCGCACCCGGACCTACCGGGACACCGGCGGCTGCTGGCTGGAGGTCAAGTCCCGCGGGTCGCGCGGCACCACCGTCAAGGACCGCCGCGAGCACGCCGTGGCCGACCGGGCCCGCGTCGGCGACGCGCTCGGCTTCGTCGTCGACACCCTGCACCGGCAGGGCGTCGAGCTGCCGGGCGGGCCGGACGCGGAGCTCCGACCGACGCTGACCACGCAGTACCGCCGTCGGACCCTGCACCTGCCGGACGGCGCCCGGCTGACGATCGACACCGGGCTCGAGTGGCTCGGCGCGACGTCGAGCGCGGCCGTCCCGCGGCACGCCGTCGTCGAGACGAAGTCCGTCACCGGGGCGTCGGTCGCCGACCGCGCGCTCTGGTCCCTCGGCCACCGGCCGAGCCGCATCTCCAAGTACGCGACCGGCCTCGTGGTCCTCGACCCGACGCTCGGCGGCCGCCCCTGGCGCCGCACGGTCCGCCGCACCCTCACCCCCTGACCCGTCCCACGCCCTGGAGGCACCCCATGCGTCGTCCCCGTCCCGTCCTCACCGTCCCCGCCGTGCTGATCGGCCTGTTGCTCACCGGCTGCGGGGTGGACGCCGTCGCCGGCACGTCCACCGGCACGTCGGCCACGACCACCAGCACCACCGCGACGGACGTCGCCGCCGGCGCCACGGCCGAGGAGGTGCTCGCGGCCGACGCCGAGGTGCACGCCGTGGCGGACGCCGGCGCGGCGACCGGCACGATCACGCTCGACGACGGCACCGCCACGACGGACGCCGCGGGCGTCACCGTCGACGGGTCGACCGTGACGATCACCGCCGGCGGCACCTACACGCTCACCGGCACCCTCGACGACGGCCAGGTGGTGGTCGACGCCGGCGACGAGGTCGTCCACCTCGTCCTGGACGGGGTCGACGTCACCTCGTCCACCGGAGCACCGCTGGTGGTCGCGTCGGCGGGCTCGGCCGTCGTCGAGCTGGCCGATGGCTCCCGGAACACCCTGACCGACGCCGTGACGTACGCCTCCGACGGCGAGGACGAGCCGAACGCCGCCCTGTTCAGCGCCGCGGACCTGACGATCACCGGCGGCGGCGCGCTCACCGTCACCGGGAACGCGAACGACGGCATCACGTCCAAGGACGGCCTGGTGATCGAGTCCGGGACGATCACGGTCGACGCCGTGGACGACGGCGTGCGCGGCAAGGACTACCTCGTGGTCTCCGGCGGGACGCTGGACGTCACCGCGGGCGGCGACGCGCTGAAGGCCGACGAGGCCGACGACGCGGCGAAGGGCTTCGTGGTCGTCTCCGGAGGCGACGTCACCCTCACCGCGACCGGGGACGGGATCGACGCCGAGACCGACGTCGTCGTCACGGGCGGCACCCTCGACGTCACCGCGGGCGGCGGCAGCGGCACCGAGCCGGTCGCGGACGTGTCGTCCAAGGGCGTCAAGGGCGGCGCAGCGGTGGTGGTCGGCGGCGGCACGGTCACGGTGGACGCGGCCGACGACGCCCTGCACTCCAACGGGATCGTGTCGGTCACCGACGGCGACCTGACGCTCGCGTCCGGCGACGACGGGGTGCACGGCGACGTGGCCCTGGACGTCGTGGGCGGCACCCTCGACGTCACCACGTCGTACGAGGGCCTGGAGGCCGAGGCGATCACCCTCGCGGGCGGCGACGTCACGGTGGTCGCGTCCGACGACGGCGTGAACGCCGCGAGCAGCGCGACGGGATCGACCGAGGACGCGCAGGGCGACTGGGCCGGCCCGCAGGGCGGGACCGCGGGCACCGCGACGCTCACGATCACCGGCGGCACGCTCGCCGTGGACGCGGGCGGCGACGGCCTGGACGCCAACGGCACGCTCACGATGTCCGGCGGCACCGTCGTCGTGGACGGCCCGACCGACGACGGCAACGGCGCGCTGGACGTCGACGGCACCCTCACGGTGACCGGCGGCACCCTCGTCGCGGCAGGCTCGTCCGGCATGGCCGTGGCCCCCGGTACCGACGGCCAAGGCTGGGTGTCGGCGACGTTCGACACCGCCCAGGCGGCCGGGACGACCCTCGCCGTCGTCGACGCGGACGGCACGGTCGTCGCGACGGTCACCCCGACGAAGCCGATCACCTCGCTGGTGGTCTCGGCCGCCGGCCTCACCGCAGGGGACACCTACACGGTGGTGTCCGGGGCGACGGCGTCCGGCGAGGCGTTCGCCGGGTACACCGCGGGCGGCGACGCCACCGGCGGCACGACGGTCGCGACCGTCACCGCGGGCGAGCACACCGGCGGCACGGGCGGGGGCATGGGCGGGGGCATGGGCGGCGGCCGCCCCGGCGCGGGCCAGGGCGGCGGCATGCCGGGCGGCCCGGGCACCGCCCCCGACCCCGAGGCCTGACCAGACTCGCCCCGCCCCGCCCCGCGCCGCCCCGCCCCGCCCCGCCCCGCCTCCCCGGCCGCCCCCGGTCGCCCCCGGTCGCCGGGTGGATCCACTCGGCGACCGTGTGGACGATTCGCGTCGACACACCCCGGCGCGTCGCCCCGGGTGGATCCACCCGGGGCTGGAGGGGCGGGGACCCGGGCACCGCCCCCGACGCCGAGGCCTGACCCGACCCGACCGACCCCGACCGACCTCCCCGGTCCGCACCACGGTCGCCGGGTGGATCCACTCGGCGACCGTGTGGACGATTCGCGTCGACACACCCCGGCGCGTCGCCCCGGGTGGATCCACTCGGGGCTGAAGGGGCCGGGCTGAAGGGGCCGGGCTGAAGGGGCCGGGCTGAAGGGGCGGCGGTCCGGGTGGCGCGGGGTGGCGCGGGCGGCGCGGGGCGGGGCAGGGCGGACTTAGGGTGGCTGGCGTGAGCGTGCGCCGGGTGATGGGGATCGAGACCGAGTACGGCGTGCTGCAGCCGGGGCGCCCGACGGCGAACCCGATGCTGCTATCCAGCCACGTCGTCGCCGTGCACGCGGCGGCGCGGGCCGGGGGGCGGGCGAAGGCGCGCTGGGACTACGACGACGAGGACCCGCTGCAGGACGCCCGCGGTTTCCACCTGCAGCGGGCGGCCGCGCACCCGTCGCTGCTGACCGACGACCCCGCCCGGCCCGCGCCGTCCGGCGACGGACCGCAGCCCGTCGCCCGGTCGCTCGCCGAGGAGTACGAGGACCCGGGCGCCGCGAACGTGATCCTGACGAACGGCGCCCGTCTGTACGTCGACCACGCGCACCCCGAGTACGCCGCCCCGGAGGTCACGAACCCGCTGGACGCCGTGCGCTGGGACCGGGCGGGGGCTGGTGATGCTCGCGTCGGTGCGGGCGCTGGCGTCGACCGCGGCGCTGCCGGACGTCGCCCTGTACAAGAACAACGTCGACGGCAAGGGCGCGACCTACGGCACGCACGAGAACTTCCTCGTCGACCGCGCCGTGCCGTTCGCGGACCTGGCGTCGAGGCTCACCCCGTTCCTGGTGACCCGGCAGGTGTTCACGGGCGCGGGCCGCGTCGGCCTGGGCCAGCGCGGCGAGGGCGCGGGGTTCCAGCTGTCCCAGCGCGCGGACTACATGGAGGCGGAGGTCGGTCTCGAGACGACGCTGCGCCGCCCGATCGTCAACACCCGAGACGAGCCGCACGCCGACCCGGACCGCTGGCGCCGGCTGCACGTCATCATCGGCGACGCGAACCTGCTGGAGGTCGCGACCTACCTCAAGCTCGGCACGACGTCGCTGGTGCTCTGGCTCATCGAGCGGATCGCCGCGGGGGAGGCGCCGGGCCTGGGTGCCGCGCTGGACCGGCTGGAAGCTCGCCGACCCGGTGCGGGCGGTGCACGTCGTCAGCCACGACCTGACGATGACCGAGCGCCTGCCGCTCGCCGACGGCCGGCGCCTGACCGCGCTGGAGGTCCAGCAGGAGTACCTGGCGGCGGTCCGCGACGCGCTGGCTCGCACCGGGCACGACGGCGCCGGCGACCGCGACCCGGACCCGCAGACCACGGACGTGCTGACCCGGTGGGCGTCGCTGCTGGACCGGCTCGCGACCGACCCGGCGTCGTGCGCGCGGGAGGTCGAGTGGCTGGCCAAGCTGCGCCTGCTGGAGGGGATGCGCCGACGCGACGGCCTCGACTGGGACCACCCGCGCCTGGCCGCCGTCGACCTGCAGTGGTCGGACGTCCGCCCGGAGCGGGGCCTGTACCACCGGCTGGTCGCGGCGGGCGCGGTGGAGCGGCTGGTGTCCGACGAGGCGGTGCAGGAGGCCGTCACGACGCCGCCGGAGGACACCCGCGCGTACTTCCGCGGTCGGACGATCGCCCGGTTCGGCGCGCACGTGTCGGCCGCGAGCTGGGACTCGGTGGTCTTCGACGTGCCCGGCGCGCCGACCCTGCAGCGGGTGCCGATGCGCGACCCGCTGCGCGGCACGAAGGCGCACGTCGCCCGCCTGCTGGACGACGCGCCGGACGTCCGGGCGCTGCTCGACGCGCTCGGGGCCTGACCTCGCCGGACGCCGCGCGCCGCGCCTCCCGGGAACCCCCGCCGAGCAGGGCCTAGGGTGGGTGCACCGGCGGGCCCCGCGCGAGCGGCGGACCCGCGCCCGTACGTCCGGCGGAGGTGGACATGGCTGGTCAGGAACGCGCGCAGGACCGTCGCGAGGACGACGAGCCGGTCGACGGCCCGGACGTCGAGCAGGTGGCCGCGGCCGCCCAGCAGCGCGACGCCGACGTCGACGCGCTGCTCGAGGAGATCGACGACGTGCTCGAGACGAACGCCGAGCAGTTCGTGCGCGGCTTCGTGCAGAAGGGCGGGCAGTGACGCGTGGCGACGGACCCGCTGACCTCGGCGGGGCGGCTGCCCGGGGCGTTCACCACGCCCGGGTCGTCGTCCTTCGTCGACTTCCTCGCCCAGCACGCCCCCGACCTGCTGCCCGGGCGGCGCGCGCCGCTGCCCGCGGGTGACGCCCTGGCCGGCGCCGCGCCGCACGCCACGACGATCGTCGCGCTGACGTTCGATGGCGGCGTCGTGATGGCGGGCGACCGGCGCGCCACGATGGGCTCGCAGATCGCGTCCCGGGACATCGAGAAGGTGTTCCCGGCCGACGACTACTCCGCCGTCGGCATCGCCGGCACCGCGGGGCTCGCCGTCGAGCTCGTCCGGCTGTTCCAGCTCGAGCTCGAGCACTACGAGAAGATCGAGGGCGCCCTGCTGTCGCTCGACGGCAAGGCCAACCGGCTGTCGACGATGATCCGCGGCAACCTCGGCCTCGCGATGCAGGGCCTGGCGGTCGTGCCGCTGTTCGCGGGCTACGACCTCGACCGCGGCGCGGGCCGGATCTTCTCCTACGACGTCACCGGCGGCCGGTACGAGGAGCACCAGCACCACTCGGTCGGCTCGGGCTCGGTGTTCGCCCGCGGCTCGCTGAAGAAGCTGTGGCAGCCCGGCCTGGACGCCGACGCCGCCGTGCGGGTGGCCGTCGAGGCCCTCGTCGACGCCGCGGACGACGACTCCGCGACCGGCGGGCCGGACCGGTCCCGCCACATCTGGCCCGTCGTCGCGACCGTGACCGCCGCGGGCTACCTGCGGGTCGGCCAGGACGCGCTCGGTGAGGTCGTCGACCGCGTCGCCGCGGACCGCGACGCCCAGCACGCCCGCGCCCGGCGGGAGGAGGACCGCGCATGAGCATGCCGTTCTACGTCTCGCCCGAGCAGCTGATGAAGGACCGGGCCGACTACGCGCGCAAGGGCATCGCCCGCGGCCGGTCGGTCGTCGTCATCGCGTACGACGACGGCATCGCGTTCGCGACCGAGAACCCGTCGCGCGCGCTGCACAAGGTCTCGGAGATCTACGACCGGATCGCCTTCGCGGCGGTCGGCAAGTACAACGAGTTCGAGAACCTGCGGGTCGCCGGCGTCCGGTACGCGGACCTGCGCGGGTACTCCTACGACAGGCGGGACGTGAACGCCCGCGGCCTGGCGAACGCGTACGCGCAGACGCTCGGCACGGTGTTCACCACGGAGTCCAAGCCGCTCGAGGTCGAGCTCGTGGTCGCGGAGGTCGGGCCCGACCCGGCGACGGACCAGATCTACCGGCTGCAGTACGACGGCTCGGTGGCCGACGAGCGCGGGTTCGTCGTGCTCGGCGGGCAGGCGGACCGGCTGCGCGAGGAGATCGCCGGAGCGTGGGCGCCCGGGATGCCGCTCGCCGAGGTCCTGGCCCTCGCGGTGCGGGCCCTCGGGACGCCGGCCGCCGGGTCCGACGAGGACGACCGCCGCGTGATCCCCGCCGCCCAGCTCGAGGTCGCGGTCCTGGACCGCACGCGGCCGCGCCGGGCGTTCCGGCGCCTGTCCGGCGTCGTCCTGGAGGACCTGCTGGGCCAGGCCGTCGCGCCCGACCCGTCCTGAGGAGGACCAGATGGACCGTCGGATCTTCGGCCTCGAGACCGAGTACGGGGTGACGTGCGCCGCCGAGGACGGGCGCGGGCTGTCGGCCGACGAGGTCGCGCGGTACCTGTTCCGCAAGGTCGTCGCGTGGGGGCGCTCGTCCAACGTGTTCCTGCGGAACGGCTCGCGGCTGTACCTCGACGTGGGCTCGCACCCGGAGTACGCGACCGCGGAGTGCGACGACTGGCGCCAGCTGGTGACGCACGACCGCGCGGGGGAGCGGATCCTCGAGGGCCTGGTCGCCGACGCCCAGCAGCGGCTGGAGCACGAGGGCCTGTCGGGGCGGATCCACCTGTTCAAGAACAACACCGACTCCGC
The DNA here is from genome assembly GCF_056868065.1 of Cellulomonas sp. KU4C. Taxonomy (NCBI): domain Bacteria; kingdom Bacillati; phylum Actinomycetota; class Actinomycetes; order Micrococcales; family Cellulomonadaceae; genus Cellulomonas; species Cellulomonas sp. KU4C. Next base: position 2,834,968 of record NZ_CP200322.1, read on the forward strand.
GGGCAACTCCTACGGCTGCCACGAGAACTACCTCGTGCGCCGGCAGGGCGACTTCGCGCGGCTGTCGGACGTGCTGGTGCCGTTCCTCATCACCCGGCAGGTGCTCACCGGCGCGGGCAAGGTGCTCACGACGCCGCGCGGGGCGGTCTACTGCCTGTCGCAGCGGGCCGACCACATCTGGGAGTCGGTGTCGTCCGCGACCACGCGGTCCCGGCCGATCATCAACACCCGCGACGAGCCGCACGCCGACGCCGAGCACTACCGCCGGCTGCACGTGATCGTCGGCGACTCCTCGATGTCCGAGACCACCACCATGCTCAAGGTCGGCAGCACCGACCTGGTGCTGCGGCTGGTGGAGGCGGGCCTGCCGATGCGCGACCTCACGCTCGAGAACCCGATCCGCGCGATCCGGGAGATCAGCCACGACATCACGGGGACGCACCCGGTGACGCTCGCGACCGGCCGCACGGTGACGGCGGTCGACCTCCAGGAGGAGTACCTGGGCCGGGTCCAGGACTTCGTGCGGGCGGAGACCGACCCCGAGCCGCAGCTCGCGCGGGTGCTCGACCTGTGGGAGCGCGGGCTGCGGGCGCTGCGCACCGGGAACCTGTCGCTCGTGGAGCGCGAGCTCGACTGGGTCATCAAGCACCGGCTGATCGAGCGGTACCGCGCGAAGCACGACCTCGACCTGTCCGACGTGCGCGTGGCGCGGATGGACCTGGCTTACCACGACATCTCGCGCACCGAGGGCCTGTACAACCTGCTGGCGCAGCGCGGCCTGGTCGACCGGGTGACCACCGACGTCGAGGTGTTCGAGGCGACGTCCGTGCCGCCGCAGACCACGCGCGCCAAGCTCCGCGGCGAGTTCGTCCAGGCCGCCCAGGAGGCGCGTCGTGACTACACGGTCGACTGGGTGCACCTCAAGCTCAACGACCAGGCGCAGCGCACGGTGCTGTGCAAGGACCCGTTCCGGAACGTCGACGAGCGGGTGGAGCGCCTGATCGAGTCCATGTGACGGTCGGGCGCCGTGGGCGTCCGGACCGCACGGGCGGGGCCCGTACAGTGGGCGGCGGAATCTGCAGGCCCCTCGGAAGGATCGATGTGCGACGTCTCGTGGCCGCGTGCGCCGCAGCCGCGCTGCTGCTCGTGGGGTGCTCCACCCCCGACCCCGCGCCCCCGGAGGTCGTGGTCTCCGGCGAGGCGGGGCAGCCGCCGACCGTGACCTACCCGACGCCCCTGCGGGTGTCCGAGGCCGTGCACGAGACGGTGTGGGAGGGCACCGGCCCCGAGCTCGTCGACGGCCGGCCCGTGCTGCTCGACTTCTGGCTGGAGGACGCGTCCGACGCGTCGCTCGTCAAGGAGTCGTTCACGTCCAGCCCGACGCCGCGGATGCTCACCGAGGAGGACCTCGGCAAGGACCTGTACGCCGCGCTGTCCGGCCAGAAGGTCGGCGCGCGCCTGCTGCAGATCAGCCCCGCCTCCGACGCGAACGCCTCGTCCTACCCGACGGTGACCGTCCTCGACGTGCTGCCGGTGCGCGCCGCCGGCGAGGCCGTCGCGCCGCGCGAGGGCGTCCCGGCCGTGACGCTGGACGACTCCGGCGCGCCGTCGATCACGCCCACCGGCACCGAGCCGCCGTCGGACCTCGTGGTGCAGCCGCTCGTGCGCGGCACCGGGAACCAGGTCGCCGAGGGCGACGTCATCACCGTGCAGTACACCGGCTTCGTCTGGTCCTCGGGGGAGGCGTTCGACTCCACCTGGACCGGCGGCAGCCCGCAGACCTTCGCGCTCGCCGACGTCCCGGCGTGGTCGGAGGCGCTGGTCGAGCAGTCCGTGGGCAGCCAGGTGATGGTCGTCGTCCCGCCGTCGTACGCCCTGGGCGCCACGCAGAGCGAGGAGCTCGCGGGCCAGACCATCGTGTTCGTCATCGACCTGCTGGCCACCCGGGGTGCCGCGACAGCGGCCGAGCCCGGGGCCGCCGACACGACCGAGGGGGAGTAGCGGTGTCCGTCGCGCTGCGCGTGGTCCCGTGCCTGGACGTCGACGCCGGGCGCGTCGTCAAGGGCGTGAACTTCGAGAACCTGCGGGACGCGGGCGACCCCGTCGAGCTCGCCCGCCGGTACGACCGCGAGGGCGCCGACGAGGTGACCTTCCTCGACGTGTCGGCGTCCTCCGGCGACCGGGAGACCACCTACGACGTCGTCCGCCGGACCGCCGAGCAGGTGTTCGTCCCGCTGACCGTCGGCGGCGGCGTCCGGTCCGCCGACGACGTCGACCGCCTGCTGCGGGCCGGCGCGGACAAGGTCGGCGTCAACACGGCCGCCATCGCCCGCCCCGAGCTGATCGCCGAGATCGCGCACCGGTTCGGCAGCCAGGTGCTCACGCTGTCCGTCGACGCCCGCCGCGTCACCGGCGACACCCGCACCGACTCGGGCTACGAGGTCACGACGCACGGCGGCCGCCGCGGCACGGGGATCGACGCCGTCGCCTGGGCGGTCCGTGCCGCCGAGCTCGGCGCCGGGGAGATCCTGCTCAACTCGATGGACGCCGACGGCACCACGGCGGGCTTCGACCTCGCCATGCTGCGCGACGTCCGGCGCGAGGTCCGCATCCCGCTGATCGCCAGCGGCGGCGCGGGCACGCCCGAGCACTTCGCCGAGGCCGCCGACGCGGGTGCGGACGCGGTGCTCGCCGCGAGCGTCTTCCACTTCGGCACGCTGACCATCGGTCAGGTCAAGGACCACCTGCGCGCCCGGGGGCACGTCGTCCGCTGACCCCGGGTCGCGTGGTCCGGCGCGTGACGTCGGCGCTCCCGCACGGCACGATGGGGTGATGCAGCGCATCGGACTGACCGGCGGGATCGCGGCGGGCAAGTCGGTGGCCGCGCAGCGGCTGGCGGAGCGCGGCGCCGTCCTGATCGACTACGACGTCCTGTCGCGGGAGGCGGTCGCCCCGGGCTCCGCGGGGCTCGCGGAGGTCGTGGAGGCGTTCGGGCCCGGCGTGCTGACCCCGGACGGCGCGCTCGACCGCCCCGGCCTGGGCGCCGTCGTGTTCGCCGACCCCGCCGCGCGCGAGCGCCTGAACGGCATCGTGCACCCGGTCGTCCGGCGACTCGCGGCCGAGCGCGAGGCCGCGGCCGCCGCCGCCGACCCCGGGGCCGTCGTCGTGCACGACATCCCGCTGCTGGTCGAGACCGGTCGCGCGGACGCGTTCCACGTCGTGGTGGTCGTCGACGCCCCCGCCGTCCTGCGCGTCGAGCGGCTCGTGCGCACCCGCGGCCTCGACCGCGCCGAGGCGGAGCGCCGGATCGCCGCGCAGGCCCCCGACGCCGACCGGCTCGCCGCCGCCGACGTCGTCCTGGACGGCTCCGGCGACCCGGAGGGCCTGCGGGCCGAGGTCGACGCGCTCTGGGACCGGCTCGCCGCCGAGCGCCACGACGAGCAGGAGGTCGACACCCCGTGACGACGGTGCTCCTCACCGGGTTCGAGCCCTTCGAGCAGCAGGAGGTCAACGCGTCGTGGGCCGCCGTCCGCGCGGTCGCCGCCGGCTGGGACGCGCGCGCGGAGGGCGCGGAGCTGGTCACCGCGTTGCTCCCGGTGTCGTTCGCCCGCGCCCCGCGGCGGCTCGCGGAGCTGCTCGCCGAGGTCCGGCCCGACCTGGTCGTCTGCGTCGGCGAGGCCGGCGGCCGGTCGGCGGTCGGCGTCGAGCGCGTCGCGGTGAACGTCCAGGACGCGCGGATCCCCGACGAGGACGGGGCGCAGCCGGTCGACGAGCCGGTCGTCACCGGCGGCCCGGTCGCGCACCTGTCGGGCCTGCCGGTCAAGGCCTGCCTCGCCGCGGTGCAGGCCGCGGGCGTCCCCGGCGAGGTGTCGAACTCCGCGGGGACGTACGTGTGCAACACCGTCGCGTACGCGCTGGCCGAGCAGCTCGGTGCGAGCGGGCCCGGCGGTGCGGGCGGTCCGGCGGGTGCGCGGGGCGGGTTCGTGCACGTCCCGCGCCTCCCGGAGCAGGTACCCGCCGGCACACCGTCGCTCGACGTGACGGCGTCCGCCGCCGGCGTGGCCGCGGTGCTGCGGGCCGCCCTGCGGACCACGGTCGACGTCCGGGTGGCGGCGGGCACGCTGGCCTGACGCCGCTCAGCCTGCCGGACCACGTGCGGACACGAGGCGCGAGCCGCCCGGTACGGACTTCTCTCTCGGTTCCCCCGGACCCGGGGTGGCTCCGCTACGCAGATGCCGAGCGCGTGGCGACGACCACCCGGGTGACGGCCTGGCGTGCCGACGCCGGTCGCCGGGTGCGCTCTCCCGGCGGCGCCACCCCTCCCGGAAGTGAGAACCGCCGTGCGTCGTGTCGCGCTCCTCGTCGTCCTGTGTCTGGCCGGGTGCACCGGGTCAGTGGCGCCCGAACCTGCGTCGGCCGTCCTGCGCGATGCGCTGGCCGACGCGCGCGCCGGCGGGGCGGGCGACGACCAGCTCGCCGCGCTGAGGCAGGCGCAGTCCGCCGGGGCGGTGTCGACCGAGGCCGTGCGCGCGGCGGCTCACCGTGCCGTCGGGTGCATGCGAGCCGCTGGGCTCGACGCGCGCTACCACGAGGGCGCGTTCGCGCACGGTGTGGTGGTGCCCGGTTACCTCGTGCACCACGAGCCCGACGCGGACGAGGACACCCGTGCAGAGGCGTGCGACGCGCGTGAGTTCCACTGGGTCAGCAGGGCCTACCAGGTTCAGCCGTCGTCGATCGACGCGTCGGGGCGACTCGTCGAGCTGCATGTTCCCGCTCGGGTCGAGTTCGGGTGACCCGGCCCGTCGGGCCACGCCCTGCGCGAACCCGCTACCCCTCCCGCCGCGCGTGTCAGACCCGGGACGTACGGTGGACGCATGCGTCCCGTGACCGACCTGCAGCGCACCGTCGCCCCGTTCGAGGTGGTGTCCGAGTACACCCCCTCGGGCGACCAGCCGACGGCGATCGCCGACCTCAAGAAGCGGATCCAGGCGGGCGAGAAGGACGTCACGCTGCTGGGCGCGACGGGCACCGGCAAGTCGGCGACGACGGCCTGGCTGATCGAGCAGCTGCAGCGCCCGACGCTGGTGATGGCCCCGAACAAGACCCTCGCGGCGCAGCTCGCGAACGAGTTCCGCGAGCTCGCTGCCCAACAACGCGGTCGAGTACTTCGTGTCGTACTACGACTACTACCAGCCCGAGGCGTACATCGCGCAGACGGACACCTTCATCGAGAAGGACTCCTCGATCAACGACGAGGTCGAGCGGCTTCGGCACTCGGCGACGTCCTCGCTGCTGACCCGGCGCGACGTGGTCGTGGTGGCGTCGGTGTCCTGCATCTACGGCCTGGGCACGCCGCAGGAGTACGTCGACCGGATGGTGACGCTCGACGTGGGCGACCAGGTGGACCGCGACCAGCTGCTGCGCCAGTTCGTGTCGATGCAGTACAGCCGCAACGACATGGCGTTCACCCGCGGCACGTTCCGGGTCCGCGGCGACACCGTCGAGATCATCCCGGTCTACGAGGAGCTCGCGATCCGGATCGAGTTCTTCGGCGACGAGATCGAGGCCATCCAGACGCTGCACCCGCTGACCGGTGACGTCGTGCGCAACGAGAAGCAGGTGCACGTGTTCCCGGCGACGCACTACGTCGCGGGGCCCGAGCGCATGGAGCGCGCGATCGCCGGCATCGAGCACGAGCTCGAGGAGCGGCTGAAGGACCTGGAGCGGCAGAACAAGCTGCTCGAGGCCCAGCGGCTGCGGATGCGCACGACCTACGACATCGAGATGATGCGGCAGATCGGGTCCTGCTCCGGGATCGAGAACTACTCGCGGCACATCGACGGCCGCGAGCCCGGCACCGCGCCCAACACGCTGCTCGACTACTTCCCCGAGGACTTCCTGCTCGTCATCGACGAGTCGCACGTGACGGTCCCGCAGATCGGCGCGATGTTCGAGGGCGACATGTCCCGCAAGCGGAACCTCGTCGACTTCGGGTTCCGGCTGCCGAGCGCGATGGACAACCGGCCCCTGCGCTGGGAGGAGTTCGTCGAGCGGATCGGCCAGACCGTCTACCTGTCGGCGACGCCCGGCGACTACGAGCTCGCGATGTCGGACGGCGTGGTCGAGCAGATCATCCGCCCGACCGGCCTGGTCGACCCCGAGATCGTCGTGAAGCCGACCAAGGGGCAGATCGACGACCTGCTGGACGAGATCCGCACCCGCGTGGAGCGCGACGAGCGCGTCCTGGTGACGACCCTGACCAAGAAGATGGCCGAGGACCTCACCGACTACTTCCTGGAGAAGGGCGTCCGCGTCCGCTACCTGCACTCCGAGGTCGACACGCTGCGGCGCGTCGAGCTCGCTGCGCGAGCTTCCGGATGGGCGAGTACGACGTGCTGGTCGGCATCAACCTGCTGCGCGAGGGGCTCGACCTGCCCGAGGTGTCGCTCGTGGCGATCCTCGACGCGGACAAGGAGGGCTTCCTGCGGTCCGGCAAGTCGCTGATCCAGACGATCGGGCGCGCGGCCCGCAACGTCTCCGGCCAGGTGCACATGTACGCGGACAAGATCACGCCCGCGATGCAGATGGCGATCGAGGAGACCTCGCGCCGCCGGGAGAAGCAGGTCGCGTACAACACCGAGCGCGGCATCGACCCGCAGCCGCTGCGCAAGAAGATCGGCGACATCACCGACCTGCTGGCCCGTGAGGACGCCGACACCGCCGAGCTGCTGGGCGGCAACGGCCGGCAGTCGAGCCGCGGCAAGGCACCCGTCCCGGGCCTGGGATCGAAGGGCCCGGCGACCGCCCGGACCAAGCTGGTCGGCGCGGCCGCGGGCGAGCTCGCGGAGCTGATCCAGGAGCTCAGCGACCAGATGCACGCCGCCGCGGCCGAGCTCCAGTTCGAGCTCGCCGCCCGGCTCCGCGACGAGATCTCCGGCCTGAAGAAGGAGCTGCGGCAGATGCAGGCCGCGACCGCCTGACCGGCCCGGCACCGGTGGGCGAGCGCCGGTCAGCACCTCTGGGACTCATGTCCTATAGTTGCGCTCGCAGTGGAGGGGAGTATCCCGACACGATGCCCCCCGTCAACACGGTCGCCGACGCAGTCGACCCGGGAGCGTCGGCCCGGTCGTCCGGGTGGGAGAGACCTCCGGTTCTCAGTCGTCTTCATTTTCGCCTGTACCGGAGGAACACCTATGTCCGTCGACCTGTGGGTCTGGATCGCGACGGCCGTCGCGATCATCGGGATGATCGTCTTCGACTTCTTCGCGCACGTCCGCACGCCGCACGCCCCGTCGTTCCGGGAGGCCGCGACCTGGTCGGCGGTCTACATCGTGCTCGCGATCGTCTTCGGCATCGGGCTCGGGATGGTCTGGGGCTGGGACCACGGCACCGAGTACTTCGCGGGGTACGTGACGGAGAAGAGCCTGTCCGTCGACAACCTCTTCGTCTTCCTCATCATCATGACGAAGTTCGCGGTCCCCCGGGAGTTCCAGCAGAAGGTGCTGCTGGTCGGCGTCGTCATCGCGCTGGTGCTGCGCACCGTCTTCATCCTCGCGGGCGCCGCGGCGATCGAGCGCTGGTCCTGGGTCTTCTACATCTTCGGCGCGTTCCTGGTCTACACCGGCATCAAGCTCGCCCGGGAGAAGCACCAGGCCGACGAGGTCCAGCACGCCGACGAGAAGAAGGACGGCCTGGCCGTCCGGCTGCTGAAGAAGGCCGTCCCGACGGTCGAGGAGTACCACGGCGACCGCCTGACCACGAAGATCGACGGCAAGCGGTTCATCACCCCGATGCTCGTCGTCATGGTCGCGATCGGCGCCACGGACATCCTGTTCGCGCTCGACTCGATCCCCGCGATCTACGGCCTCACGCAGGAGCCGTACATCGTGTTCACCGCCAACGCGTTCGCCCTCCTCGGCCTGCGCCAGCTGTACTTCCTGATCGGCGGCCTGCTGGAGCGTCTGGTGTACCTCAACAAGGGCCTGGCCTTCATCCTCGCGTTCATCGGCGTCAAGCTCGTGCTGCACGCCATGCACGAGAACGAGCTCCCGTTCATCAACGGCGGCGAGCACATCGAGTGGGCGCCCGAGATCCCCACGTGGCTCTCGCTGCTCGTGATCCTGGGTACCCTGACCGTGGCGACCGTCGCGAGCCTCGCGAAGACGCGCCGCGACAGCGATGCCGCTCCCGCCGTGACCGCGACCGAGGAGCCGGCAGGCACCAAGGAGCACTGACCCGCACGTGGACGTCTCGCCTCTCGTCTGGTGCGTGTCGCTCGGCCTCGCCGCCGCCGTCCTGATCGTGGACGTCGCGGTGGTGGGCCGGCGGCCGCACATCCCCTCGACCTCGGAGTGCCTGCGGTACCTCGGGGTCTACATCGGGCTGGCGGTGGCGTTCGCCGTCGTCGTCTGGGCGGTGTGGGGGGCCGACCCCGCGGGGGAGTTCGTCGCGGGGTGGCTCACCGAGTACTCGCTGTCGGTCGACAACCTGTTCGTGTTCCTGCTCATCATGAGCCGGTTCGCGGTGCCGCGGCAGTACCAGCAGACGGCCCTGCTGATCGGGATCATCCTGGCGCTGGTGTTCCGCGGGGCGTTCATCGCCGCGGGCGCCGCGGTGATCGCGAGCTTCAGCTGGGTGTTCTACCTGTTCGGCGCGTTCCTGGTGTGGACGGCCGTGAAGGTCGCGCGCGAGGGCGTCGGCGAGGACGAGGAGTCCGGCGAGGACTACCGCCCGCCGGCCCTCGTGCGCGTCGTCCAGCGGTTCCTGCCGACGACGGACGGCTACCACGGCGTCCGCCTCACCGCGCAGGTCGACGGCCGCCGGCACGTGACGCCGATGCTGCTCGTGCTCGTGGCCATCGGGGCGACGGACCTGCTGTTCGCGTTCGACTCGATCCCCGCGGTGTTCGGCCTCACGCAGGAGCCGTACCTGGTCCTCATGGCGAACGTGTTCGCGCTGATGGGGCTACGGCAGCTGTACTTCCTGCTCGGCGGCCTGCTGACCCGGCTGCGCTACCTCAACATCGGGCTCGGCGTGCTGCTCGGGTTCATCGGCGTGAAGCTCGTGCTCCAGGCCCTGCACGAGAACACGCTGCCGTTCCTCAACGGCGGCGAGTCCGTCGAGTGGGCCCCGGAGCTGCCGTCGTGGGTCTCGCTCGCCGTGATCGTCGTGACGCTGGGCGTCACCGCGGTGACCAGCATCGCGGCGTCCCGCCGGGACGAGCGCCGGGCGCCGGCCGAGGCCGGGCACGCGGACGAGGTCGACGCCCGCCGCCCCTGAGGGCTCGGGCCCGTCAGCCCGCGGTACCGGCCCAGGGGCCGATGACGAGCGTCCACGGCCGCACCTCGACGTCGGCGATCACGCCGGCGCGCGCGAACGGGTCGTCCGCGAGCAGCGCGTCGAGGGTGCCCCGGTCCGGGACGTCGAACACCAGCAGGGCGCCGGGTGCCCCGTCGGCGAACGGGCCCGACCCCAGCAGGAGGCCGCGCGCGGCGACCCCGGTGAGGTAGTCGCGGTGCTCGGGGCGGACCTCGGCCTGGAGGTCGGCGCGCTGGTCGTAGGTGTACCGGACGGCGTAGGTGGGCATGGGCGCCATCATGCCGGACGACGCGCGCTCGCCGGGTGCGGTGGGAGAGTGGCCGCATGACCGCCACGTCCTCCCGCCGCACGCTGCTGACCGACGAGGTGCTCGCCCGGATCGCCGGGCGCGCCCCCGTCCACGACCGCGAGAACACGTTCCCGCACGAGGACCTCGCGGACCTGCGGGCGCTCGGCTACCTGACGGCGTTCGTCCCGGAGCGTCTCGGCGGTGCGGGCCTGTCGCTGGAGGAGGTCGCCCGCGAGCAGGTCCGGCTCGCGGGTGCGGCCCCGGCCACGGCGCTGGCGGTGAACATGCACCTCGTCGTGACCGGCATGGCCGCGGTCCTCGCCGCCCGCGGCGACGACTCCCTGGAGGCGGTGCTCCGGGACGCGGCCGCGGGCGAGGTGTACGCGTTCGGCAACTCGGAGGCCGGCAACGACCTGGTGATGTTCGGGTCCCGGACCCGCGCCGAGCGGCAGGACGACGGCGGCTACCGGTTCTACGGGACGAAGATCTTCACCTCGCTGTCGCCGGTGTGGACGCGGCTGGCGACGTTCGGGCTCGACGCGGACCACCCCGACGGCCCGCGGCTGGTGCACGCCGTGGTGGCGCGGTCGGACGGCGGCGCGACGTCGAAGGACGACTGGGACACCCTCGGCATGCGCGCCACGCAGAGCTGCACCACCGTGCTCGACGGCGCGTACGCCCCCGCCGACCGGGTGGTCCGCGCGCTGCCGCCCGGCCCGAGCGCGGACCCGTACGTGTTCGCGCTGTTCGCGGTGTTCGAGGTGCTGCTCGCCGCGGTCTACACGGGCATCGGCCGGCGCGCGCTGGAGCTCGCGGTCGCGGCGGTGCACCGGCGGACGTCCCTGAAGCACGACGGCCGGCCCTACGCGCAGGACCCGGACATCCGGTGGCGGGTGGCGTCCGCGGCGATCGCGCAGGACGGCATCGAGCCGCAGGTGTGGTCGTTGGCCCGGGACGTGGACGAGCAGGCCGACCACGGGGCGCGCTGGTTCAGCCTGCTCGTCGGGCTGAAGGTGCGCGCGACCGAGACGGCGCGGGACGTCGTCGACAAGGCCGTGCGGGTGTCCGGCGGCGGGACCTACTTCGCGGGGAACGAGCTCGGCCGCCTGTACCGCGACGTGCTCGCCGGGATGTTCCACCCGTCCGACGACGAGTCCGCGCACGGGACCGTCGCGGCCGCGTGGCTGGGACCGCTGGCCGACTGACCGGCGCGCCCGGCATGACGAAGGCCCCGGGACGGTGCGTCCCGGGGCCCGCGTCGTGGCGTGCTGTGGTGCCGTGCTCGGGGATCAGCCCGCCGCGGCGAGCTCCTCCTCGCAGCTGGCCGCGAACTCGACCCGGTTCCCGCAGGTGATGCCGAAGTCCTCGTACGCCGAACCGGCCGGGGACTCCCAGTACAGGTTGTCGCACGCGGCGCCGTCGCCGGCGGCGCACGCGTCCCACATCACGTCCAGCTCGGGGTCGGTGCCGTAGCCGTCGCCCGTCGCGGTGCCGGAGTCCTCGGTGCCCGGGTCCTCGGTCGCCGGGTCCTCGGTGAGGCCCGAGTCGCAGTACGTCGTGCCGTCCGCGGTGCCGGCGCAGGTGCGGCCGAACTCCTCGTACTCGGAGCCGCCGGGGGCGGAGGAGTACAGCTCGTCGCACGCCGCGCCGTCGCCGGCCTCGCAGGCGTCCCACAGCGTGTCGAGCTCGGCGTTGTCGCCGTACGTGAAGCCGTCCTCGAGGCCGGTGCAGGACACGGTCCCGTCGGTGCGGCCGCCGCAGGTCAGGCCGAACTCCTCCTCGTCGGAACCGACGTCCGAAGTGCGGTACAGGTCGTCGCACGCCGCCATGTCGCCCGACGCGCAGCTGTCGCGCAGGTCGTCGATGCGGTCGTTCGCCGCCGAGATGCCGAGGATGATCGCGACCGTGAGCCCGATGGTGGCGAGGATCGCCAGGCCGCCGAGCACGATGCCCGCGATCGCGAAGCCCCTGCCCTGGGTGCCGTTCTGCTTGGTGCGGCGCAGGCCGAGCACGCCGAGGACGATCGGGATCAGGCCCATGCCGAGGATGCCGGTGACGAGCGCCGCGATCGACACCCCGTCCGTGGTCGACGCGGGCGGCGGCCCGGGGTACTGGCCGGGGGAGTACGGGGCGGCGCCGTAGGGCGTGCCGGGGGGCGGGTAGCCGCCGCCCTGGCCGTAGCCGCCGGGCTGGGGGCTGCCGGGCTGGGACGTGCCGGGCTGCGGGTAGCCCTGCGGGCCGGTGCCGGCGGACGCGCCCGCCGCGGGTGCGCCGTACGGGCTGCTCGCGGGCTGGTCGGCGTCGGAGGCGGCGGGCGCGGCGCCCGGGGCGGGCTGTGGCGCCCACGGCTGGCCGGCGGCGGGCTGGCCCGGCGCGGGCTGCGGCGCCCACGGCTGGCCCGGACCGGGCTGACCCGAGGAGGACGGCGCGGGCTGGCCGGGGCTCGGCCAACCGGCGGAGCCCGTGGGCTGGCCGGGGCTCGGGTACCCCGCGGTGGGGTACGCCTGCGTCGGGGTGTCGCCCGTGCGCGGGAACGCCTGCGTGGGGGCGTCCTGCGTCGGGTACGCCTCGGTCGGCGTGGTGCTCGAGGGCACCTCGTAGCCGGAGGGCGCGGGACCGGTGGCTCCGGTGGCCTCGTACCCGGAGGGCGCCGGGGCGGCGGGCGGCTCGGTGCCCTGGTCCGGGGCGGGCCGCGCGGCGCCGTCCGGCTCCTGGCCGGGCTCCGGCGTGGCGGTGCCGTCGTTCGACATGGATGTCCCTTCGCGTGATGTGCAGATCCTGTGCGTCACTATGGCAGAAGCGGTCAACGCCGGACGGATGCGTCCATACCGGTCAGGGCCGTCCGGGGCGCCGCGTCACCCGTCCGTGGCGGCGTCGTGGCTCTGCACCGCCCGCACCAGCGCGAGGTGGGACAGCGCCTGCGGCAGGTTGCCGATCATCTGCCGGGTCGCCGGGTCGTACTCCTCCGCGAGCAGGCCGACGTCGGTGGCCAGACCGGTGAGCACGTCCAGCACCCGCGTGGACCCCGCGACGTCCCCCTGCCGCGCGAGCGCGTCGGCCAGCCACCCGGTGCAGGCCAGGAACGGGTGCTCCGTGCCGCGCAGCCCGTCGTCGGTGCGGTCCGTCCGGTAGCGCAGCAGCAGACCGGGGGCGACCTCGAGCTCGGCGCGCACCGCCGCCACGGTGCTGACCAGCCGCGGGTCGTCGGCCGGCAGGAACCCGACCAGCACCAGCTGCAGCAGCGACGCGTCCGTGTGGGTCGCGCCGTAGTGCTGCACGAACGTGCCCCGGTCGGCGTCCCAGCCGTGCGCGAGGACGTCGGCGTGCACGGCGTCCCGCTCCGCGCGCCAGCGCTCGACGGGGCCCGGCAGCCCGTGCTCCTCGATGGCGCGCACCGCGCGGTCGAACGCGACCCAGGCCATCACCTTCGAGTGCGTGAAGTGCCGGGGACCTCCGCGGACCTCCCAGATCCCGCTGTCGGGGCTGCGCCAGGTGCGGCAGAGGTGGTCGACGAGGTGCCGCTGCAGCGACCAGGAGTCGGCGCCCTCGGCGACGCCCGCTGCCCGGGCGAGGTGCAGGGCGGCCATCACCTCGCCGAGCACGTCGTTCTGCACCTGCCCGACCGCCGCGTTGCCGACCCGCACCGGCCGCGAGCCCGCGTACCCGGGCAGGTGGTCGAGCGTGCGCTCGGGCAGGTCCCGGCTGCCGTCGGCGCCGTACATGATCTGGATGTCCGCGGGGTCGCCCGCGACTGCGCGCAGCAGCCACTGCCGCCACGCCTGCGCCTCGTCGCGGTAGCCGTGCTCGAGCAGCGCCTCGAGCGTCATGGCCGCGTCGCGCAGCCAGCAGTACCGGTAGTCCCAGTTCCGCTCGCCCCCCGGGTCCTCGGGCAGCGACGTCGTGGCCGCCGCGACGATCCCGCCGGTCTGCTCGTCGGTGAGCAGCCGCAGCACCAGCAGCGACCGGACCACCGCGTCGCGGTACGTGCCCGTGTACCGGGACGCGCGCGCCCACCGGCCCCAGCGCTCCTCGGTGGCCTCGATCCGGTGCGCGCCCCGCGGCGCCCGCGGCACCGGCTGCCAGGACGGTACCCAGGTCTGGGCCAGCTCGACGGACCCGCCCTCGTCGAGCGTGAAGGCGTCGGTGTGCGCGCGGCCGTACGGGCGGGGCAGCCGGTCGCCGCGGAGCACGACGCTGTCCGGGCCCGCCACGGCGCGGATGACCTCGACGCCGTCGGGGTCCCGCACCCGGTGCACCCACGGCTCGACCCGGCCGTACCCGAACCGGACCACCCACTCGTGCCGGACGCGCACGGTGCCGCGGGTCGCGGTCACCCGGCGGACCAGGTCGCAGCGGTCGTCGCCCAGCGGCATCGCGTCGAGCAGCACCGCCGTGCCGGTGGGCGTCTCGACCGTGGTCTCGAGCACGAACGAGTCGCCGAGGTACCGGCGCGTCACGCGGGTCGCGTCCTCGACCGCCAGCAGCCAGCGCCCGTGCTCCGGGCGCCCGAGCAGCGCGGCGAAGCACGCGGGGGAGTCGAACCGCGACGGGCACAGCCAGTCGACCGACCCGGCGCGGGACACGAGCGCGGCGGTGCGGCCGTCACCCAGGACGGCGTAGTCGCCGATGGGGGTGGGCGTCGGGCCGGCTCCCGTCGCGGGCGGGGGCGTGGGCTGCGTCACGGACGGCGGGGACGCGGACGGTGCGGTCACCGCCTCATCATGCGGTGACCAGCCGTGCCGCCGCACGGGAGAGGTCCCGGGGCCGCCCGTCGGGCCGTGCGCACCGTTCGAACACATGTGCGCCTGTCGGTGGTCGGCCGTAGCATGGCGCGCGTGAACGATCGACTGGTGGTCCAGGGGGCCCGCGAGCACAACCTGCGCAACGTCGACCTGGATCTGCCCCGGGACAGGCTCATCGTCTTCACGGGGTTGTCCGGGTCCGGCAAGTCGTCGCTGGCCTTCGACACGATCTTCGCGGAGGGGCAGCGGCGGTACGTCGAGTCGCTGTCCGCGTACGCGCGGCAGTTCCTCGGCCAGATGGACAAGCCCGACGTCGATTTCATCGAGGGCCTGTCGCCCGCGGTGTCGATCGACCAGAAGTCGACCAACCGCAACCCGCGGTCGACGGTCGGCACCATCACCGAGGTCTACGACTACCTGCGCCTGCTGTTCGCCCGCGCGGGGACGCAGCACTGCCCGGTGTGCGGTGAGCGCGTGACCGCGCAGACGCCGCAGCAGATCGTCGACCGGCTGCTCGAGCTGCCCGAGGGCACCCGGTACCAGGTGCTCGCGCCGGTGGTCCGCGGCCGCAAGGGCGAGTACGCCGACCTGTTCGAGGAAGCTCCAGGCCAAGGGCTTCGCCCGTGCCCGCGTGGACGGCGAGGTCGTCCAGCTGGCCGAGCCCCCGACGCTCGAGAAGAAGCTCAAGCACGACATCGAGGTCGTCGTCGACCGCCTGGTCGCCCGCGAGGGCGTGCAGCGCCGGCTGACCGACTCGGTGGAGACCGCCCTCGGCCTCGCCGGCGGCCTGCTGGTGGTCGAGATGGTCGACGCCGACGCGGACGACCCGGAGCGCGAGCGCCGGTTCTCCGAGAACCGCGCGTGCCCGAACGACCACCAGCTCACGCTGGAGGAGATCGAGCCCCGGACGTTCTCGTTCAACGCGCCGTACGGCGCCTGCCCCGAGTGCACGGGCCTCGGCTCGCGCCTCGAGGTCGACCCCGAGCTGATCGTCCCCGACGAGGACCTGTCGCTGCGCGACGGGGCCGTGGCGCCGTGGGCCCAGATCTCCTCGGAGTACTTCGAGCGGGTGCTGACCGCGCTGGCCGACGACCTCGGCTTCTCGATGGACGTGCCGTGGCGCGCCCTGCCGGAGCGCGCCAAGCTCGCCGTGCTGCACGGCGAGAACCACAAGGTGCACGTCAAGTACAAGAACCGCTGGGGCCGTGAGCGGCAGTACTCCACCGGGTTCGAGGGCGTCATCACGTTCCTCGAGCGCCGCCACGCGGAGACCGACTCCGAGTGGAGCAAGGAGAAGTACGAGGCCTTCATGCGCGAGGTGCCGTGCCCCGTGTGCGAGGGCACCCGCCTCAAGCCCGAGGTGCTGGCCGTGCTCGTCGGCGGCAAGTCGATCGCCGACGTCTGCGCGCTGCCGATCCGCGAGGCCCGCGACTTCCTCGACACGCTCGAGCTCGGCGTGCGCGAGCGGCAGATCGCGGAGCAGGTGCTCAAGGAGATCCAGGCCCGCCTCGGCTTCCTGCTCGACGTCGGCCTCGACTACCTGTCGCTGATGCGGGCCGCCGGCACGCTGTCCGGCGGCGAGGCCCAGCGCATCCGGCTCGCCACGCAGATCGGCTCCGGCCTGGTCGGCGTGCTCTACGTGCTGGACGAGCCGAGCATCGGCCTGCACCAGCGCGACAACCGCCGCCTCATCGACACGCTCACCCGGCTGCGGGACCTCGGCAACACGCTGATCGTCGTCGAGCACGACGAGGACACCATCCGCACCGCGGACTGGATCGTCGACGTCGGCCCCGGCGCGGGCGAGCACGGTGGCCGGGTCGTGCACTCCGGGGACCTGCAGGGCCTGCTCGACTCCCGCGAGTCCGTGACGGGCGCGTACCTGTCGGGGCGTCGGCAGATCCCGATGCCCGCGAAGCGCCGCAAGGTCGACAAGAAGCGCCAGGTCACCGTGCACGGCGCCCGCGAGCACAACCTGCAGAACGTGGACGTCTCGTTCCCGCTCGGCACGTTCACCGCGGTCACCGGCGTCTCCGGCTCCGGCAAGTCCACCCTGGTGAACTCGATCCTCTACACCGTGATGGCCAACGAGCTGAACGGCGCCCGCCGCGTGGCCGGCCGGCACAAGCGGATCACCGGCCTCGACCAGCTCGACAAGGTCGTGCACGTCGACCAGGGCCCGATCGGCCGCACCCCGCGGTCCAACCCCGCGACGTACACGGGCGTGTGGGACCGGATCCGCAAGCTGTTCGCGGAGACCACCGAGGCCAAGGTCCGCGGCTACACCGCCGGGCGGTTCTCGTTCAACGTCAAGGGCGGACGCTGCGAGGCGTGCTCGGGCGACGGCACCCTGAAGATCGAGATGAACTTCCTGCCGGACGTCTACGTCCCCTGCGAGGTCTGCCACGGCGCGCGCTACAACCGCGAGACGCTCGAGGTGCACTTCAAGGGCAAGACCGTCGCCGAGGTGCTGGACATGCCGATCGAGGAGGCCGCGGAGTTCTTCGCCGCGGTGCCCGCCATCGCCCGGCACCTGACCACGCTCGTCGACGTCGGCCTCGGGTACGTGCGGCTCGGCCAGCCGGCGCCGACCCTGTCCGGCGGCGAGGCGCAGCGCGTCAAGCTCGCGACCGAGCTGCAGCGCCGCTCGACCGGGCGCACGGTCTACGTGCTGGACGAGCCGACCACCGGCCTGCACTTCGAGGACATCCGCAAGCTCCTCGGCGTGCTCCAGGGCCTGGTCGACAAGGGCAACAGCGTCATCGTCATCGAGCACAACCTCGACGTCATCAAGAACGCCGACTGGGTCATCGACATGGGGCCCGAGGGCGGCTCCGGTGGCGGCACGGTCGTCGCGCAGGGCACGCCGGAGCAGATCGCGCGGGTCGCGGCCAGCCACACCGGCACGTTCCTCGCCGAGGTGCTCGACGACCCCGCCCAGGAGCGCGTGAGCGCCTGACCCCGCGTCGGTCGGCGGCGGTCCGGCGTCAGGCCGGGTCGGTGCCCGTGGTCTCCAGGACCGCGGGCGCCGGCTCGGTCAGCACCGGGAACGTCACCGACCGCGCGATGAAGCAGTGCTCGTGCGCCCGGCGGTGCAGGTCCGCGAGCTGGGCGTCCAGCCCGGCTCCGCCCGGTGCCCCCGGGACGGACGCCCCGGCCCGCACCGTCACCGCGGGTCGCAGGATCACCTCGGTGAACTGCCCGTGCCCCGCCGCCTCGACCCGCATGGTCCCGGTGGCCCGGTCGGCGTAGCCGACGACGACGACGCCCGACGTGGCGGCGAAGTGGAGGAACCAGAGCATGTGGCACTCGGACAGCGACGCGACGAGCAGCTCCTCGGGGTTGTGCCGCGTCGGGTCGCCGCGGAACGCCGGGTCCGCGGACCCGAGGACCGTCGGCTTCCCGGCCACGCGGATCTCGTGGTCGCGGCCGTACGTCGCGTACCCCGTGGTGCCGGAGTCGCCGGCCCCGGTCCAGACGACGTCGGCGGCGTACTGGTGCAGGAGTCCCATCGGCCCACGGTACCGACGTCCCGCGCGCGTCGGGGCGGCGGGCCCGAACTACGGTGGTGCGCATGGCTGACCCCGCGACCTACCGCCCGGCGCCGGGGGAGATCCCGGACCAGCCCGGCGTGTACCGGTTCCGCGACGAGCACGGCCGGGTCATCTACGTCGGCAAGGCCAAGAGCCTGCGCCAGCGCCTCAGCTCGTACTTCCAGGACGTCGGCGGGCTGCACCCGCGCACCCACCAGATGGTCACCACGGCCGCGTCCGTGCAGTGGACCGTCGTGGGCACCGAGGTCGAGGCGCTGTCCCTCGAGTACTCCTGGATCAAGGAGTTCGACCCCCGGTTCAACGTCAAGTACCGCGACGACAAGTCGTACCCGTACCTCGCGGTGACGCTGGCGGACAAGGTGCCGCGCGTCCAGGTGATGCGCGGCGCCAAGCGGCCCGGCACCCGGTACTTCGGCCCGTACGCGCACGCGTGGGCGATCCGCGAGACCGTCGACCTGCTGCTGCGGGTGTTCCCGGTCCGGACCTGCTCGGCGGGCGTGTTCAAGCGCGCGCGGCAGCAGGGCCGCCCGTGCCTGCTCGGGTACATCGACAAGTGCTCCGCGCCGTGCACCGGGAAGATCTCGGAGGAGGACCACCACGTCCTCGCCGAGGAGTTCTGCGACTTCATGGCGGGGGACACCGCGCGGTTCACCAAGCGGCTCACCGCCCGGATGAAGGAGGCCGCGGCCGACCTCGACTTCGAGCGCGCCGCCCGGCTCCGCGACGACATCGCCGCGCTCCAGCGGGCCACCGAGAAGAACGCCGTCGTGCTGTCCGACGGCACCGACGCGGACATCTTCGCGCTGGCCGGCGACGAGCTGGAGGCCGCGGTCCAGGTGTTCCACGTCCGCGACGGCCGGATCCGCGGCCAGCGCGGCTGGGTGGTCGAGAAGGTCGAGGACGTCACCGACGCCGAGCTCGTCCAGCACCTGCTCCAGCAGGTCTACGGCGACGCGCCC
This sequence comes from Cellulomonas sp. KU4C, assembly GCF_056868065.1. NCBI lineage: Bacteria > Bacillati > Actinomycetota > Actinomycetes > Micrococcales > Cellulomonadaceae > Cellulomonas > Cellulomonas sp. KU4C. Next base: position 2,853,830 of record NZ_CP200322.1, read on the forward strand.
GCGGGCGACGGCGCGACCGCCGGGTCCGTGCCCCGCGAGGTGCTGGTGCCGGTGCTGCCGCCCGACGTCGACCAGGTGCAGACCTGGCTGACCGGGCTGCGCGGCAGCCGCGTGCAGGTCCGGGTCCCGCAGCGCGGCGAGAAGCACGAGCTCGCCGCGACGGTGCTGAAGAACGCCGAGCACGCCCTGGTCCTGCACCGCACCCGCCGGGCCGGCGACCTCACCACCCGCAGCCTGGCGCTCCAGGAGATCCAGGAGGCCCTGGGCCTCGAGACCGCGCCGCTGCGCATCGAGTGCTACGACGTCTCGCACAACCAGGGCACCTTCCAGGTCGCGTCGATGGTCGTGTTCGAGGACGGGCTGGCCCGCAAGAGCGAGTACCGCCGGTTCAGCATCCGCGGGCCCGAGGGCACCGGTGCGCGCGACGACACCGCGGCGATGCACGAGGTCATCACCCGCCGGTTCCGCCGCTACCTCGCGGAGCGCGAGCAGGCCGGGGACCTCGAGATCGGCCTCGGCGAGGACCAGGTCGCCGCGGCGCTGGCCGACACCGACGCCGGACCCGTGCGGTCCGGTCCGGTCGACGAGACCACGGGCAAGCCGCAGCGGTTCGCCTACCCGCCGAACCTGGTCGTGGTCGACGGCGGACCCCCGCAGGTCGCCGCCGCCGCGGCCGCGCTCGCCGAGCTCGGGATCGACGACGTCGCGCTCTGCGGCCTGGCCAAGCGCCTCGAGGAGGTGTGGCTGCCGGGGGAGGACTACCCGGTGATCCTGCAGCGCTCCTCCGAGGGCCTGTACCTGCTCCAGCGCGTCCGCGACGAGGCGCACCGGTTCGCGATCACCGCGCACCGCAAGCAGCGCAGCAAGGGCATGACCGTGTCCGTGCTCGACGGGGTGCCCGGGCTCGGACCCGCGCGGTCGGCGGCCCTGCTCAAGCACTTCGGCTCGGTGAAGCGGCTCAGGGCCGCCACGGTCGAGGAGATCGCGTCGGTCCCCGGGATGGGCGAGCGGACCGCCGCGGCCGTCGTCGCCGCGCTGGCCGGGGAGTCGGCCGCGCCGGCGGGGGCCGCGCCCGCGCCGGTCACGCCGGGTGCCGGTCCGGCTGGCATGCTGGGGTCATGAGCGACGAGATCTCGCCGATCACGGTCCCCCAGGGCATCCCGGCGATCGAGGCGGCCACCGAGGCGCCCCACCTCCAGCAGCCCCACGTCCTGATCATCACCGGCATGTCCGGCGCGGGCCGCACCCGCGCGGGCGCCGTGCTCGAGGACATGGGCTGGTACGTCGTCGACAACCTGCCCGCGCAGATGCTCACGCACCTCGTCGGCATGCTCACCCACGGCGGCCCGCCCAGCGCGGACCTGCGGATCGCCGCGGTCGTCGACGTGCGCGGTCGGGAGTTCTTCGCGGACCTGCTGGCGGTGCTGGCCCAGCTGCGCGAGTCCGGCGTCGACTACCGGATCCTGTTCCTCGACGCCTCCGACGAGGTCCTGGTCCGCCGCTACGAGCAGGTCCGGCGCCCGCACCCGCTGCAGGGCGAGGGGCGGATCCTCGACGGCATCTCCGCCGAGCGCGCGCTGCTGTCGGACATCCGGGAGCGCGCCGACGTGCTGATCGACTCCTCGGAGACGAACGTGCACGAGCTCGGGCGGATCGTCCGGGCCGCGGTGTCCACCTCCGAGCAGGAGGACGTGCTGCGGGTCAACGTCATCTCGTTCGGCTTCAAGTACGGCATCCCGCTCGACGCGGACCACGTCGTCGACGTCCGGTTCCTCGCGAACCCGTACTGGATCACCGAGCTGCGGCACATGTCCGGCCGGGACGCGCCCGTGCGCGACTACGTGCTCGGACTGCCCGGCGCGCTGGAGTTCGTCGACCGGTACGTGGACGCCCTGGAGCCGGTCCTCGCGGGCTACCTCGCGGAGGAGAAGCGCTACGTGACCGTCGCGGTGGGCTGCACCGGCGGCAAGCACCGGTCCGTCGCGATCAGCGAGGCGATCGCCGAGCGGCTGCGCGCCCGCGGCCAGCGCGTCACCGTCGCGGCCCGGGACCTCGGCAAGGAATGACCGGGACGGGCGACCACCGGCCCGCGTTCGTCGCCCTCGGCGGGGGCCACGGCCTGTCCGGGACCCTGGCCGCGCTCCGGCGCGTCACCGACCGGCTGACCGCCGTGGTGACGGTCGCGGACGACGGCGGCTCCTCGGGCCGGCTGCGCGACGAGCTGGGCGTGCTGCCGCCGGGCGACCTGCGGATGGCCCTGTCCGCGCTCTGCGACGACTCCGACTGGGGCCGGACCTGGCGGGACGTGCTGCAGCACCGGTTCACCTCGGCGGGCGACCTCGACCAGCACGCCGTGGGCAACCTGCTGATCGTCGCGCTGTGGGAGCTGCTGGGCGACACCGTCGACGGCCTGGACTGGGTGGGCCGGCTGCTCGGCGCCCGGGGGCGGGTGCTGCCGATGGCGGCGGTCCCGCTGGCCATCGAGGCCGACGTCGTGCGCGCCGACGGGTCCACCGGCGTCGTGCGCGGTCAGAGCCAGGTGGCCGTGGCGCGCGACCGGATCGTCGCCGTCCGGCTGGTGCCCGAGCGCCCGCCGGCGCTGCCCGAGTCGGTCGCCGCGGTCGAGGCAGCCGACTGGGTCGTCCTCGGGCCCGGCTCCTGGTACACCTCCGTGATCCCGCACCTGCTGGTGCCCGACCTCGCGGCGGCGCTGCACCGGACCGCCGCCCGGCGGATCCTCGTGCTCAACCTCGACGCGGACGCCGAGACCGCGGGCATGGGGCCGTGCGAGCACCTGGACGCGCTCCGGCAGCACGCGCCCGACCTGCGGGTGGACGCCGTGATCGCCGACCCGGGCTCCGTGGACGACGTCGACGAGCTCGAGGCCCGGACCCGCGCCGCCGGCGGTCGCCTGCTGCTGCGCCAGGTGCGCCGCGGCGACGGCACCCCGCGCCACGACCCCCTGCGGCTCGCGGCCGCGATCAGCGACGTCGTCGAGGGGCACCTGGGTGACGTCGAGCCGCCGACCGGCCGGGGGAGCGCGCGGTGACGGAGCGCGGAGGCGGGTCCGGGCGCCCCCGGAGGATGGCAGGATGACGGCATGGCTCTGACGGCACAGGTGAAGGACGAGCTTGCGCGGCTCCAGGTCGACAAGACGTCGTGCCGGAAGGCCGAGGTGTCGGCCACGCTCCGGTTCGCGGGCGGGCTGCACATCATCTCGGGTCGCATCGTCATCGAGGCCGAGCTGGACACCGGCGCCGCCGCCCGGCGGCTGCGCACCGCCATCGCCGAGGTCTACGGGCACCAGTCCGAGGTGATCGTCGTGTCCGGCGGCGGGCTGCGTCGCGGCAACCGCTACGTCGTGCGCGTCGTCAAGGACGGCGAGTCGCTCGCGCGCCAGACGGGCCTGCTGGACAACCGCGGCCGGCCGGTCCGCGGGCTGCCCCCGCAGATCGTCGCCGCCGGTGCCCAGGAGGCCGAGGCGGCGTGGCGCGGGGCGTTCCTCGCGCACGGCTCGCTCACCGAGCCGGGCCGGTCGTCGGCGCTCGAGGTCACCTGCCCCGGGCCCGAGGCCGCGTTGGCCCTGGTCGGCGCCGCGCGTCGCCTGCAGATCTCGGCGAAGGCCCGCGAGGTGCGCGGCATCGACCGCGTCGTGATCCGCGACGGCGACGCGATCGCCGCGATGCTCGCGCGGCTCGGCGCCCACGACACGCTGCTGGTCTGGGAGGAGCGCCGCGTCCGGCGCGAGGTCCGGGGCACCGCGAACCGGCTGGCCAACTTCGACGACGCCAACCTGCGCCGGTCCGCCCGCGCGGCGGTCGCGGCGGGGGCGCGGGTCGAGCGCGCGTTCGAGATCCTCGGCGCGGAGCTTCCCGGAGCACCTGCGCGAGGCTGGCGAGCTGCGGCTCGCGCACAAGGAGGCGTCGCTGGAGGAGCTCGGCAAGCTGGCCGACCCGCCGCTGACCAAGGACGCGGTCGCCGGTCGGATCCGCCGTCTGCTCGCCACCGCGGACAAGCACGCCCAGGACCTCGGCATCCCCGACACGGAGTCGGGCCTCAGCCCCGACCTGCTCGACCTCTAGCCACGGCGGACCGGTCGCGTCCGCGCACCACGCGGCGCCCGGTCCGCGGCCAGACCTAGGTCCCTGCACCGGTGCCCGCTCGGGTATAGGCTGGAGGCCATCCGGAGACCTCAGGTGAGTCAAGTTCGTGTGACCGCAGGGTTTCCGGGAGCGCACAGCGGCGTGCGCAGTCCATCACCGCAACAGTGTGTGCCGGCCCTGCCGGCGCGTGCCGAGGAGGGCAAGTGACCATCAAGGTCGGCATCAACGGCTTCGGCCGCATCGGGCGCAACTTCTACCGGGCCATCGTGGCGTCGGGCGCCGACATCGAGATCGTCGGCGTCAACGACCTGACGGACAACAAGACGCTCGCGCACCTGCTCAAGTACGACACCGTGCTGGGCCGCTTCCCGCTGAGCGTCGGCTTCGACGACGACAACATCATCGTCGACGGCAAGAACATCCGCGCCCTCGCGGAGCGCGACCCGGCGAACCTCCCCTGGGCCGAGCTCGGCGCCGACATCGTCATCGAGTCGACCGGCTTCTTCACCGACGCCGAGAAGGCCAAGGCGCACATCGCCGCCGGCGCCAAGAAGGTCATCATCTCCGCCCCGGCGAAGAACGAGGACGCGACCTTCGTCATGGGTGTGAACCACACCGACTACGACGCCGCGACGCAGCACATCATCTCCAACGCGTCCTGCACCACGAACTGCCTGGCCCCGATGGCCAAGGCGCTCAACGACGCGATCGGCATCGAGCGTGGTCTCATGACCACGATCCACGCCTACACCGGCGACCAGAACCTGCAGGACGGCCCCCACAAGGACCTCCGCCGCGCCCGCGCCGCCGCGCAGAACATCGTCCCGACCTCGACCGGTGCGGCCAAGGCCGTGGCGCTCGTGCTGCCGGAGCTCAAGGGCAAGCTGGACGGCTTCGCGATGCGCGTGCCGACCATCACCGGCTCCGCCACCGACCTGACCTTCACCGCCTCGCGCGAGGTCACGGTCGACGAGGTCAACGCCGCGGTCAAGGCCGCTGCGGAGGGTCCCCTCAAGGGCATCCTGTCCTACGTCGAGGACGAGATCGTCTCCAGCGACATCGTCACCGACCCGCACCAGAGCATCTTCGACGCCAAGCTCACCAAGGTGTCGGGCGACCTGGTCAAGGTCGTGTCCTGGTACGACAACGAGTGGGGCTACTCCAACTCCCTCGTCGCCCTCACCAGCTACGTCGGCGAGCGTCTCTGACACTCGTCCGTCCGTAGCGACGGTCATGCGTCCGCGCACGCCGGGGTCGGCTCACGACCCCGGCGTCCGCGGACGCTGCCATGTAGGAGCCAGGGTCGTCGGCGACGTCGGCGGCACGGAAGCGAAGTAGGAGAGCATGAAGACCATCGAGGACCTCGGCGACCTGCGCGGCAAGCGCGTGCTGGTCCGTTCCGACTTCAACGTGCCGCTCGACGGCACGACCATCACCGACGACGGCCGCATCCGCGCCGCCCTGCCGACGCTGCAGCGCCTGCTCGGCGCCGGCGCCCGCGTCGTCGTGACCGCGCACCTCGGCCGCCCCAAGGGCGAGCCGGACGCGAAGTACAGCCTGGCCCCCGTCGCGGCCCGCCTGGGCGAGCTGCTCGGCCAGGACGTCACGCTCGCGCAGGACGTGGTCGGCGACTCCGCCAAGGCCACCGTCGCCGCGCTCGAGGACGGCCAGATCGCGCTGCTCGAGAACATCCGGTTCGACGCCCGCGAGACGTCCAAGGACGACGCCGTGCGCGGCGAGCTCGCGGACGAGCTGGCCCAGCTCGCCGACGCGTTCGTGTCCGACGGCTTCGGCGTCGTGCACCGCAAGCAGGCGTCGGTCTACGACGTCGCGCTGCGCCTGCCGCACGCGGCCGGCACGCTCGTGCTCGCCGAGGTCGAGGCGCTGCGCAAGGCCGTCGAGGACCCGGAGCGCCCCTACGTGGTCGTGCTCGGCGGCTCGAAGGTCTCCGACAAGCTCGGCGTCATCGCCAACCTGCTGACCAAGGCCGACAAGCTGCTGATCGGCGGCGGCATGATGTTCACCTTCCTCAAGGCCCAGGGCCACGAGGTGGGCGCCTCGCTCCTCGAGCAGGACCAGGTCGAGACCGTCAAGGGCTACCTCGCGCAGGCGCAGGAGTCGGGCGTCGAGATCGTCCTGCCCGTCGACGTCGTCGCGGCGGACGGCTTCGCGGCCGACGCCCCGCACGAGACCGTCGACGCGGACAAGATCCCGGCCGGCAAGATGGGCCTCGACATCGGCCCGAAGTCGGGCGAGCTGTTCCGCGAGGCCATCCTCGGTGCGAAGACCATCGCCTGGAACGGCCCGATGGGCGTCTTCGAGTTCGACGCGTTCGCGGCCGGCACCAAGGCCGTCGCGCAGGCGCTCGTCGACACCGACGGCTTCTCCATCGTCGGCGGCGGCGACTCGGCCGCGGCCGTGCGTCGTCTCGGCTTCGACGAGGCCGGCTTCGGCCACATCTCGACCGGCGGCGGCGCGTCGCTGGAGCTCCTCGAGGGCAAGACCCTCCCCGGCATCGCGGTCCTGGAGGCCTGATCCACATGGCACGTACCCCCCTGATCGCGGGCAACTGGAAGCTCAACCTCGACCACCACGAGGCCGTGCACCTGCTCCAGAAGCTCGCGTGGACCCTGAAGGACGCCAAGCACGACTTCTCGGACGTCGAGGTCGTCGTCCTGCCGTCCTTCACCAACATCCGCTCCGTGCAGACCCTGGTCGACGCGGACAAGCTGGCGATCGGCTACGGCGCCCAGGACGTGTCGCAGCACGCGTCCGGCGCCTACACCGGCGAGGTCTCGGCCGCGCAGCTCGCCAAGCTCGGCGTCACCTACGTCGCCGTCGGCCACTCGGAGCGTCGTGAGTACCACGGCGAGTCCGACGCGGTCGTCGCCGCCAAGGCCGTCGCGGCCTTCGGTGCGGGCATCGTCCCGATCGTGTGCGTCGGCGAGGGCCTCGAGGTCCGCAAGGCCGGCGAGCACGTCGCGTACACGCTCGCCCAGCTCGAGGGCTCGCTCGCCGGCGTCACCGCCGAGCAGGCGAAGACCGTGGTCGTCGCCTACGAGCCCGTCTGGGCCATCGGCACCGGCGAGGTCGCCACCCCCGAGGACGCCCAGGAGGTCTGCGAGGCCATCCGCGGCAAGCTCGCCGAGCTGTACTCGACCGAGGTCGCCGAGGCCGTCCGCGTGCTCTACGGCGGTTCGGTGAAGTCCGGCAACGCCGCGCAGATCATCGGGAAGGCCGATGTCGACGGCGCCCTCGTCGGCGGCGCGTCGCTCGACGCCGAGGAGTTCGCGAAGATCGCGCTCTTCCGCGCCGGCGCCTGACGCCACCGGCTCACCTCGGACGGGGTGCGCGCGTTCCTCGCGACCGTGCGCACCCCGTCCGACCCGGCGGTGGGGCCGACGACCGGCCTGTCGTGCTGGATTCCGGCGCGTCGCGTCGCCTACCCTGGACCCCGCACCGCCCGCTCCACCCCGTCACACCCCCGTCCCGGTCAGGGCCGGGTCCGCGAACCGAGAGAGTCAGACACGCCGTGACCGCCCTCACCATCGCCCTCCAGGTCGTCCTGGTCGGCGCGAGCCTGCTGCTCATCCCGCTCGTCCTGCTGCACAAGGGCAAGGGCGGCGGGCTCTCGGACATGTTCGGCGGTGGCATCACCAGCAGCGCCGGCAGCTCGGGCGTCGCCGAGCGCAACCTGAACCGGATCACCATCGGCGTGAGCCTGGTCTGGGCGATCGTCATCGTGCTGCTCGGCCTCGTCGAGCGCGTGAGCTGAGGAGCGACCAGCATGGCGAGCGGAAGTGCGATCCGGGGTTCGCGCGTCGGCGCGGGCCCCATGGGCGAGGCCGAGCGCGGCGACGCCGCCCCGCGGATCTGGATCTCGTACTGGTGCGCGAACGGCCACGAGACCCGGCCGAGCTTCGCCGAGGAGGCGGCCCTCGAGGCCCCCGAGACCTGGGACTGCCCGCGTTGTGGGTACCCCGCCGGCCAGGACGAGGCGAACCCGCCGTCCCCGGTCCGCAACGAGCCCTACAAGACGCACCTGGCCTACGTGAAGGAGCGCCGCTCAACCGAGGACGGGCAGGCCATCCTCGACGAGGCCCTGGCGTCGCTCCGTGCGCGTCGCGGCGGCGGGGTGCGCTGAGGCGTCCCCTTCCGACCCACGTCGTCGCCAGGCCCCGCAGCACGTCGCTGCGGGGCCTTGCGCGTGCCTGCGCGTCGGTCGAGCGGGACGAGGGCCCGGCAGCGTGTGCTGCCGGGCCCCCGGGGTCGTGCGTGGTGCGGCGCGCGGCCGCCGGTCAGGCCGCGCCGACCTCGGCCACCGCGGCCGCGTCGACGAGCCACAGCGTCGCGCGGGTGCCGCGTGCCCCCGCGGCGGGGGTCTGCTCGACCGGGGCGTCGGAGAGCGCGGACGCCACCGCGCCGGCCTTCTCCGCGCCCGCGGCCACGACCCAGACCTCCTGCGCGGCGTGGATGGCCTCGAACGTGAGCGAGACCCGCAGCGGCGGCGGCTTGGGGGAGCCGTGCACCCCGACCGTGGGGACGCCGGTCGTGCCGACGGCCTCGTGCCCCGGGAACAGGGACGCGACGTGCCCGTCCGGGCCCATGCCGAGCATGAGCACGTCGAAGGCCGGCACGTCGGACCCCTCGGGGGCGAACGCGGCGAGCTCGGCGGCGTAGGCGGCGGCCGCGTCCTCGGGCGTGGCGATGCCGGCCGCCTCGTCGAGGGCGCGCATCGGGTGCACGTTGGCCCCGGGGAGCGCGTCGCCGAGGGCGGAGATCAGCGCGTCGCGCGCCTGCGTCTCGTTCCGGTCGGGGTCGCCGTCGGCGAGGAACCGCTCGTCGCCCCACCACAGGTGCACGCCGGACCAGTCCACGGCGTCCCGCGCCGGGCTGGCCGCGACGGCGGCGAGGGTCCGGATGCCCACCGTGCCGCCGGTGAGCACGACGTGCACCGGGGCGGCGGCCGACTGCACGTCGACCAGCCGGGTGAGGAGGCGTGCGGCGGTGGCCTCGGCGAGCACGGTCGCGTCGGGGTGGACGAGGACGGTCCGGGGGGCGGCCGTCATGCGCCGACCTTCGTCATGCCCTTGCGCAGGACCTCGCCGTAGACCTCGTCGGCGTCCAGGCGGCGGAGCTCCTCGGCGAGGCACTCGCGCAGCTGGCGGATCGGCAGCGCGATCCGGTGCTCGGGCTGGTCGGGCTGGCGCAGCGCGGCGGTCTTGCCGTCGGGCCTGTCGAGCACGATCGGGCCGGACTTCCGCTCCAGGCGCACCTGGGTGATCGCGGGGGCGTCGGCCTGGCGCTCGATCTCCACCGGGCAGTTCAGCGCGTACGCGAGCCACGCGGCCATGAGGTCGACCGAGGGGTGGGTGCTCTCGCCCGAGACGACCGCGCGCTGCACGGGCTCGAACGGCGGCTGGTCCAGGGTCGCGGCGATCAGGCCGCGCCACAGGGTCGTGCGGGTCCACGCCAGGTCGGTGTCGCCGTCCGCGTACCCCTGGGCGAGTCGGCGCAGGGTGTCGGACGGGCGCGAGCACTCGGTGCTGTCGGTGATCCGGCGGCGGGCGAGCTGGCCGATCGGGTGCTGCGACGGGTCGTCCGGCGCGTCGTACGGCCACCAGGCGACGATCGGGGCGTCGGGCAGCAGCAGGGGGAGGACGAGCGTGTCGAGGTGCCGGGCCTGCGCCTCGGACGGGTGCAGGATGACGACCTCGCTCGCGCCGGCGTCGCCGCCGAGGCGGATCTGGGCGTCGAGCTCGGACTCCGCGCCCGGGCCCTTCTCGGTCAGCACGATGACGCGGCACGGGTGCTCACGGCTCGCGTCGTTGGCCGCGTCGATCGCCGCCTCGGGGTCGTGCGCGCCGACGTCGATGATGAGCGTCAGCACGCGCCCGAGGGCGACGGCACCGCCCTCGTCGCGCTCGTCGACCAGCCGCTTGTTGATGTCGCGGGTGGTGGTCTTGGGCAGGTCGATGATCACGGTCGCCTCCAGCTACGTCCGTCGCGCTCCATCATGCGGTCGGCCGACTCGGGGCCCCAGGTGCCGGCGCGGTACGGCTCGGGCTTGCCCTTGCTCGCCCAGTACGAGGTGATCGGGTCGAGGATCTTCCAGGACAGCTCGACCTCCTCGTGCCGGGGGAACAGCGGCGGGTCGCCGAGCAGCACGTCGAGGATGAGGCGCTCGTAGGCCTCGGGGGACGACTCGGTGAACGCGTGGCCGTAGCCGAAGTCCATCGTGACGTCGCGGACCTCCATCGCGGTGCCCGGGACCTTGGCGCCGAACCGCAGCGTCACGCCCTCGTCGGGCTGCACGCGGATGACGAGCGCGTTCTTGCCGAGCTCCTCGGTGGCGGTGGACTCGAAGGGCAGGTGCGGCGCCTTCTTGAACACGACGGCGATCTCGGTGACGCGGCGCCCCAGCCGCTTGCCGGTGCGCAGGTAGAACGGCACCCCGGCCCAGCGGCGGGTGTCGACGTCGACGCGGATCGCGGCGAACGTCTCGGTGGAGGAGTTGGGGTCGAAGCCGCCCTCGTCGAGGTAGCCGACGACCTTCTCCCCGCCCTGCCAGCCCGCGGCGTACTGCCCGCGCGCGGTGTGCTTGCCGATGTCCTTCGGCACGCGGACGGCGGAGAGGACCTTGATCTTCTCGGCCGTCAGGTCGTGCGCGTCGAACGTGACGGGCTCCTCCATCGCCGTGAGCGCGAGGAGCTGCAGGAGGTGGTTCTGGATGACGTCGCGTGCAGCGCCGATGCCGTCGTAGTACCCGGCGCGACCGCCGACGCCGATGTCCTCGGCCATCGTGATCTGGACGTGGTCGACGTAGTTGGCGTTCCAGATCGGCTCGAACAGCTGGTTGGCGAACCGCAGCGCCAGCAGGTTCTGCACCGTCTCCTTGCCGAGGTAGTGGTCGATCCGGAAGACGTCGTCCGGGTGGAACACGCTCGACACGACGTCGTTGAGCTCCTGCGCGGACTTCAGGTCGTGGCCGAACGGCTTCTCGATCACCACGCGCCGCCAGGCGTCCTCGACGGACTCCGACAGGCCGGAGCGGGCGAGCTGCTTGCACACGACGGGGAACGCGCTCGGCGGGACCGAGAGGTAGAACGCGTGGTTGCCACCGGTGCCGCGGGTGACGTCGAGCTCCTCGACGGTCTGGCGGAGGCGGTCGAACGCGTCGTCGTCGTCGAACGAGCCCTGGACGAACCGGATGCCCTCGGACAGCTGGCGCCAGGTCGACTCGCGGAACGGGGTGCGCGCGTGCTCCTTGACGGAGTCGTGCACGATCTGCGCGAAGTCCTGGTCCTCCCAGTCGCGCCGGGCGAACCCGGTGAGCGCGAAGCCGGGGGGCAGCAGGCCGCGGTTGGTGAGGTCGTAGACCGCGGGCATGAGCTTCTTGCGGGCGAGGTCGCCCGTGACGCCGAAGATCACCAGGCCGGAGGGGCCCGCGATGCGGGGCAGGCGACGGTCGCGCGGGTCCCGGAGCGGGTTGTGCTCGGCGGTGACCTTCGCGGGCCTCACGCGGTCACCTGCGCCAGGCCGTCGCGGACGGTGTCGAGCAGCTCGGCCCAGGACTTCTCGAACTTGTCGACGCCCTCGGTCTCGAGCGCGTCGGTGACCTCGTCGATGTGGATGCCGAGCGCGGCGAGGCCGTCGACGACCGCCTGCGCCTCGGCCTGGGTCCCGGTGACGGTGTCGCCGCGGAAGTCGCCGTGGTCGGCGACGGCCTGCAGCGTGGCCTCGGGCATGGTGTTGACGACGCCGGCGACGACGAGCTCGTCCACGTAGCGGGTGTCGGGGTAGGCCTTGTCCTTGACGCCGGTGGACGCCCACAGCGGGCGCTGCGGGTGCGCGCCGGCGGCGGCGAGCGCCTGCCAGCGGTCGCCCGCGACGACCTCCTCGTAGACGCCGTAGGCGAGCCGGGCGTTCGCGATGGCGGCCTTGCCGCGCAGCGCGGCGGCCTCGGGGGTGCCGATCTCGTCGAGCCGCGGGTCGATCGCCGCGTCCACCCGGGACACGAAGAACGACGCGACCGAGGCGATGGCCGCCAGGTCGTGCCCGTTCGCGCGGGCCTGCTCGAGACCCTCGACGAACGCGTCCAGCACGGCGCGGTACCGCTCGAGGGAGAAGATCAGGGTGACGTTCACGCTGATGCCGTCGGCGAGCACCTGCGTGATCGCGGGCAGCCCGTCGAGCGTCGCGGGGATCTTGATGAAGACGTTGGGGCGGTCCACGGTCGACCACAGGGCGCGCGCCGAGTCGACGGTGCCCTGGGTGTCGTGCGCCAGGCGCGGGTCGACCTCGATCGACACCCGGCCGTCCTGGCCCGCGGTCGCGTCGTAGACGGGCCGCAGCACGTCGGCGGCGTCCCGGACGTCGTCGGTCGTGATCGCGAAGACCGCGCCGCCCACGTCGGTGCCCTGCGCGGCGAGCTGCTTCAGCTGCTCGTCGTACGCGTCGCCCTTTGCGAGCGCGCTCGCGAAGATGGTCGGGTTGGTCGTGACGCCGACCACGCGCCGGTCGGACACGAGGCCCGCCAGGCCGCCGGTCCGCAGCCGCTCCCGCGACAGGTCGTCCAACCAGACCGCGACGCCCGCGTCGGCCACCTGGTCGAGCGGCGTGATGCCCTCAGTCATCGTCGTGCCACCTCACTTCTCGTCCCGATCGCCCGGGACGTCGACGGACGCGTACCCGGTCGGGGGCCGGGCGACGCTCACGCCCGGGACCCGTGGTGCCGCGGTGCCGAGCGTGCTGTTCGAGCCTAGACCCGCAGCCGGGGGTGCTGCCGGTCGTCCACAGGCCGACAGGCCCCGGGGCGACGGACGTCACACCCCTGGGACCGAGGTCCCAGGGCGCTCCTGGCCGCACCGACCGTCCGCGGGGCCGTACGATGGCCAGGATCATCCGCGGGGCCCTGCTGCCCCGCGGTCCGAGGAGGGGCGGAGGACCGGAGTGCGCACGACGAGCCCTGCAGCTCCCGCCGGCGCCGCCTCCCGACCCACGACGCCGCCGTCGACGGCCCCCGCGGGCCGCACGGTCCGGCAGCGCGTGCTGTCCTACGTGGCGCTGACCAAGCCCCGCGTGATCGAGCTGCTGCTCGTGACCACGCTGCCGACGATGATCCTCGCCCACGGCCGGTTCCCGTCCGTGGGCCTGGTGCTCGCGACGCTGGTCGGCGGCGCGGCCGCGGCCGGGTCGGCGAACGTCCTCAACTGCTACATCGACCGCGACATCGACCAGGTGATGAACCGGACCAAGCGCCGACCCCTGGTCACGGGGGAGATCACCCCGCGCGCCGCGCTCGTGTTCGGGCTGGCGCTGGGCGTCGTCTCGCTGCTGTGGCTGGCGCTGCTGGTGAACGTGCCGTCGGCGCTGCTCACCGGCGGGGCGATCCTCATCTACGTCATCGGCTACACGATGATCCTCAAGCGCCGCACCCCGCAGAACATCGTCTGGGGCGGCGCGGCCGGCTGCATGCCGGTGCTGATCGGCTGGTCCGCGGTGACCGGCGGGGTGTCCTGGGCGGCGGTGCTGCTGTTCGGCGTGATCTTCTTCTGGACCCCGCCGCACTACTGGCCGCTGTCGATGAAGTTCCGCAAGGACTACGCCGCCGCCGGCGTGCCGATGCTGCCGGTGGTCGAGTCCGACCCCAAGGTCGCGCGCCAGATGATCGCCTACACGCTCGCGATGATCGCGTGCTCGCTGCTGCTGTGGCCCGTCGCGTCGATGACCTGGGTGTACGGCGTCGTGGCGACCGCGCTGGGCGTGTGGTTCCTGTGGTCCTGCATCGGGCTGTACCGTCGCGCCCAGGACCCGTCCCGCGGCAAGCTGCGCGCGATGTCGGTGTTCCACGGGTCGATCACGTACCTGTCGCTGCTGTCGGTCGCGGTGGCGGTCGACGTGTTCCTCCCGCTCTAGCCGGCGGCCCCCGAGCGCGCCGGCCCGGTCCGGCGAGGCAGGGAGGACGACCCGATGGCGGAGGCCCCCGCGCTGCGCTCCGCCCTCGACGGCTACCTCGCGCACCTGACGGTCGAGCGCGGCCTGTCCGCGAACACGCTGGCCGCCTACCGACGCGACCTGTCCCGCTACGTCGCGCACCTCGAGCGGGCCGGGCGGACCGGGGTCGCCGACGTCGCCGAGGCGGACGTCGAGGACTTCCTCACCGCCGTCCGGACCGGGTCCGACGACCGCGCGGTGCTGTCCGCGTCGTCCGCGAAGCGCGCGGTCGTCGCGGTGCGGGGCTGGCACCGGTTCTGCGTCCTCGAGGGCCTGAGCGGCGACGACCCCGCACGCGGCGTCCGGCCGCCGAAGCAGGCGCAGGTGCTGCCGAAGGCGATCGCGACCCACGAGGTGGAGCGCCTGCTCGACGCCGCGTCGCTCGGGGACGGACCGGTGCCGCTGCGGGACCGTGCCCTGCTCGAGCTGCTGTACTCCACGGGCGCGCGCATCTCGGAGGCCGTCGGGCTCGACGTGGACGACCTCGACCTGACGCCGGGCCGGGCCGCCGTGCGGCTGTTCGGCAAGGGCAGCAAGGAGCGCGTGGTCCCGGTCGGCGCGTACGCGGTGGAGGCGGTCGAGGCGTACCTCGTGCGCGCGCGCCCGGCGCTGGCGGCCGCGGGCCGGCAGCAGGGGAGCGGCGCGGCGGTGTTCCTCAACACCCGCGGCGCGCGGCTGTCGCGGCAGAGCGCGTGGGCGGTGCTGCGGACGGCGGCGGAGCGGGCCGGGCTCCCGGGCGCCGAGCACGTGTCCCCGCACACCCTGCGGCACTCGTTCGCGACCCACCTGCTCGCGGGCGGCGCCGACGTCCGCGTCGTGCAGGAGCTGCTCGGGCACGCGTCGGTGACCACCACGCAGATCTACACCAGGGTGACGCCGGACACCCTGCGGGAGGTCTACGCCACCAGCCACCCGCGTGCCAGGCGGTCGACGCGGGGCCCGGCGCCGTCCCGGACCGCCGCGCCCGGCGCGGGACGCGGCTGACGGGCCGACCGCTCCGGTAAGTTGTCCTGGTGGCACGCGAGGAGACGACCGAGACCGTTCTCGACCCGGTGGGCAGGCCCCTGCCGGACTTCGCCGTCCCCGCGCCCCTGGCGTCGCACGGCCCGGCCCGCGTCATCGCGATGTGCAACCAGAAGGGCGGGGTCGGCAAGACGACCACGACCATCAACCTGGCCGCCGCGCTCGCCGAGTACGGCCGCCGGGTGCTCATCGTCGACTTCGACCCGCAGGGCGCCGCGTCGGTGGGCCTGGGCGCGAACCCGCACGAGCTCGACCGGACGGTCTACGACCTGCTGATCGACCGGCACGCAGTGGTGGGCGAGATCATCCGCCCCACCGAGATCCCCGGCCTAGACCTGCTGCCCGCGAACATCGACCTGTCCGCCGCCGAGGTGCAGCTGGTCAGCGAGGTCGCCCGCGAGTCGATCCTGGCGCGCGTGCTGCGGCCGGTGCTGGACGACTACGACGTGGTGCTCGTCGACTGCCAGCCGTCGCTGGGCCTGCTCACCGTCAACGCGCTGACCGCGTCGCACGGCGTGCTGATCCCGCTGGAGTGCGAGTTCTTCGCGCTGCGCGGCGTGGCGCTGCTGGTCGAGACGATCGAGAAGGTCCGCGACCGGCTGAACCCGCGCCTCGAGGTCGACGGCATCCTCGCGACCATGTTCGACCCGCGGACGCTGCACGCCCGCGAGGTCGTCGCCCGCGTCTACGAGGCGTTCGGCGACACGCTGCTGCACACGATGATCGGGCGGACCGTGAAGTTCCCCGACGCGTCGGTGGCCGCCGAGCCGATCACCACCTACGCGCCGACCCACCCCGGCGCGCACGCGTACCGGCAGCTGGCGCGGGAGCTCGTCGCCCGTGGCGACGCCGCCTGACACGGCGGCCCCGACCGGGACCGACACCGCGGCGCCGGGAGCCGTCGACGACGGCGCGTTCCGCGTGCACCTGGACAACTTCTCCGGGCCGTTCGACCTGCTGCTGGGGCTGATCTCGAAGCACAAGCTCGACATCACCGAGGTGGCGCTGGCGACCGTCACCGACGAGTTCATCGGCTACATCCGGGCCGCCGAGCGGTCCGCGGCGGACGGCGGGCCGACCTGGGACCTCGGGCAGGTGAGCGAGTTCCTGGTCGTCGCCGCGACCCTGCTGGACCTGAAGGCCGCGCGCCTGCTGCCCGCGGGCGACGTCGAGGACGCCGAGGACCTCGAGCTGCTCGAGGCGCGCGACCTGCTGTTCGCGCGGCTGCTGCAGTACCGCGCGTACAAGGTCGTCGCCACCGACATCGGCTCGCGGCTGACCGACCAGGGCCGCCGGTTCCCGCGCACCGTGCAGCTCGAGCCGCACCTCGCCGCGATGCTGCCGGAGCTCGTGTGGCAGATCGGCCCCGAGGAGCTCGCGGCCCTGGCGGCGAAGCCCCTGGCGCCCGCACCGCCTCCGCCCGACGTCGACATCAGCCACCTGCACGCCCCGGCGGTCAGCGTCCGCGAGCAGGCGGCGCTGCTGGCCGACCGGCTGCGGTCGGGCGGTCCGGCGTCGTTCCGCACGCTGACGGTCGACGCCGGGTCGACGCTGCTCGTGGTCGCCCGGTTCCTCGCGCTGCTCGAGCTGTTCCGGCAGGGGGCCGTGGGGTTCGACCAGGTCGAGCCGCTGGGCGAAGCTGACCGTGCGGTGGACGGGTGCGGGCGACGACGAGGTGACGGTGGACACGGACTACGACGAGGGCGACGACGCCCCGGTGCCGACGGAGGGGCAGGACGGATGACGGACCCGACCGCGCAGGTGACGGACGGCGCCGAGCCGGTGCTCGCGCCCGGACTCGTGCCCGAGGAGCCGGCGCCGGACGTCGACGACCTGCCCGGCGGTGCCCTGGCGGCGCTCGAGGCGGTGCTCATGGTCGCCGACGAGCCCGTGCCCGCCGTCCGGCTCGCGAGCGTGCTCGGCCTGCCCACGGAGCGGGTCGGCGCGCTGCTCGCCGAGCTCGCCGCCGAGTACCGCGGGGAGCGCGGCGGGCGACCCCGCGGGTTCGAGCTCCGGCACGCCGGCGCCGGCTGGCGGATCTACTCCGCCCCCGCCTTCCACCAGGTGGTGGGCGGCTTCGTGCTGGACGGGCAGACGGCCCGCCTCACGCAGGCGGCGCTCGAGACCCTGGCCGTGATCGCGTACCGCCAGCCGGTCACGCGCGGGCAGGTCTCGGGCGTGCGCGGCGTCAACGTGGACGGCGTCGTCCGGACGCTGACCACCCGCGGACTGGTGGCCGAGAGCGGCACCGATCCGACCACAGGTGCGGTCTTGTACCGGACCACGGGATACTTCCTCGAGCGGATGGGCCTCACGGACCTCGATGAGCTGCCCCCGCTCGCGCCGTACCTGCCCGAGATCGATGCGTTCGACGGGCTGGACGGCGCCGACGGTACGACAGGAGACGTGTGATGAGTACAGCAGGACAGGGCGGCCGAGGCCGCGGCGGAGCGGGCGGCGGGAACGGCGCGCGCGGGGCCGGCGGCGGTGCGGCGGGCCGGTCCGGCGGTGCCGGACGGGGCGGCCAGGGCCGGCCCGGCGGCGGTGCGGGACGACCGGGCGGCTCCGGCCGGCCCGGCGGGTCCGGGTGGTCCGACGGCGGCGGGCGGTCCGGTGGCGCCGGGCGACCCTCCGGCCCCGGGCGACCCTCGGGCGCCGGGCGGCCGTCGGGCGGCGGCTGGTCGGGCGGTGAGTCGCGCGGTGGTGCGCCCCGCGGCGGCGAGTCGCGTGGTGGCTGGCAGGGCGGCGAGTCCCGCGGCGGCGGCCAGGGTCGCCCCGGCGGTCCGTCCCGCGGTGCGGGTCCGTCCCGTGGGACCGGCGCGTCCGGTGGCGGCTCCGGTCGTCCGCAGGGTGCGGGTGCGGGGTCGCGCGGTGCCGGCGGTCCCCGCAGCGGTGCCGGTCAGCGTGGTCCCGCCGGCGGCATCGGCCGTCCCGGGTCGCGGTGGCCGTCCGGTCCGACGCGTCCCGCGCCGCGCCGCACGGGCGCGGAGCCGACGGTCGACGTCCACGACCCCGAGGGCGTCCGCCTGCAGAAGGTGCTCGCCCAGGCGGGCCTCGGCTCGCGCCGCGCGTGCGAGGAGCTGATCGCGGCGGGTCGCGTCGAGGTCGACGGGCAGATCGTCCTGGAGCTCGGCGTGCGCGTCGACCCGAAGGCGTCGGTGATCCATGTCGACGGCCTGCGGCTGCAGCTCGACCAGAACGTCATCACCCTGGCGCTGAACAAGCCGCTGGGCGTCGTGTCGACCATGCACGACCCCGAGGGCCGGCCGTCGCTCGCGCAGTTCGTCGAGAACCGCGAGGAGCGGCTGTTCCACGTCGGGCGCCTGGACGCGGACTCCGAGGGCCTGATCCTGCTGACCAACGACGGCGAGCTGGCCAACCGGCTGTCGCACCCGTCCCACGGAGTCGCCAAGACGTACCTCGCGACGGTCGAGGGCCGCGTCTCCGGCGGGATCGGCACCCGGCTGCGCAAGGGCGTCGAGCTCGAGGACGGCGTCGTCGCGGTGGACTCGTTCCGGCTGGTCGACCAGACGCCGCAGGCGAGCATGGTCGAGATCGTGCTGCACGAGGGCCGCAACCGCGTCGTGCGCCGGCTGCTCGAGGAGGTCGGGCACCCCGTGACCCGCCTGCTGCGCACGCAGATCGGCCCGATCAAGCTGGGCGACCTCCGCCAGGGCCGCACCCGCGTGCTCGGCAAGGCGGAGGTCGGGTCGCTGATGACGTCGGCGGGCATGTGAGCACGTCCGCCACGACCGCCGCAGGTGCGGGCGGGGTCGCCACACGCGGCCCCGTCCGCGTCGTCGGCACCGGGCTCCTCGGCGCGTCGGTGGGGCTCGCGCTGAGCACCCGCGGCGTCGAGGTGACCCTGCACGACCCGTCCCGGACGGCCCTGGCGCTGGCGCGCGACGTCGGCGCGGGCCGCCCGGCGGCCGACGGCGACGCGGAGCCCGCCCTGGTGCTGGTGGCCGCGCCGCCGGACGTGACGGCGGACGTGGTGCGCGCCGAGCTGGCCGCGCACCCCGGTGCGGTCGTCACGGACGTCGCCAGCGTCAAGGGGTACGTGCTGCGCGAGCTGCGCGCGGCGGGTGCCGACCTCACCCGGTACGTCGGGTCGCACCCGATGGCCGGGCGGGAGCGCTCGGGCCCGGCGGCGGCGGTGCCGGACCTGTTCGTGGGCCGCCCGTGGGTGGTCGTCGACTCGGGGGAGTCCCGGCCCGACGCCCTGCTCGCGGTGCGCGCGCTGGCGACCGACCTCGGCGGCGTACCGGTGACGATGGACGCCGACGCGCACGACGCGGCGGTGGCGGCCGTGTCGCACGTGCCTCAGGTCGCCGCGAGCCTGGTGGCCGCGCGGCTGCGCGGCGCCGAGCCCGACGCCCTGGGGCTCGCCGGCCAGGGCCTGCGCGACGTGACGCGGATCGCGGCGTCGGACCCGGCGCTGTGGACGTCGATCCTCGCGGCGAACGCGGCGGCGGTGCGCGACGTCCTCGTGGGGCTGCGCACCGACCTGGACGAGGTGCTGGCGGCCCTCGACGGCGCGGCGCGCGCCACGGGCCCGGAGGACGTGGAGCTCGGCGCCCTCGCTCGGCTGGCCCGGCTGCTGGCCGACGGCAACGCCGGCGTGGCGCTGGTGCCCGGCAAGCACGGCGGCGCACCGCGCCGCTACGCGGTGACGACGGTGCTGGTCCCGGACCAGCCCGGCGAGCTCGGCCGGCTGCTGACGGACGTCGGCGCGGCGGGCGTGAACCTGGAGGACCTGCAGCTCGAGCACGCGGCGGGCCGACCCGCCGGCATGGCCGCGGTGTCGGTGGACCCCGCGCGCTCGGCGCACCTGGAGGCGGAGCTGACGGCCCGCGGATGGAGACTGGTGAGATGAGCACGCGCGACGAGCACGGGGTGCGCCCCGTGGTGGTGGCGGTCGACGGGCCCTCGGGCTCCGGCAAGTCGACCGTGTCCCGGCTGGTGGCCGAGCGCCTCGGCCTGGCGTACCTCGACACGGGCGCGATGTACCGCGCCGCGACCTGGTGGGCGCTGCACCGCGGCGTCCCGCTGACGGACACCGACGCGGTCGCGACGCTGGTGCGCGAGATGCCGCTGGTGATGGGCGTCGACCCCCGCGACCCCGGGGTGCACGTGGACGGGCACGACGTCGGCGCGGCGATCCGGGAGACCGCGATCTCGGCCGCGGTGAGCGCGGTCGCGACGAACCTCGAGGTGCGGGCGGAGCTCGGACGCCGGCAGCGGGCCGAGATCGCCGCGCAGGCGGTGTCGTCGTCGTTCTCGGGCGGCCGCGGGATCGTCGCGGAGGGGCGGGATATCACGACGGTGATCGCGCCCGACGCCGACGTGCGGCTGCTGCTGATCGCCAGCGAGGAGGCCCGGCTGGCCCGGCGCGCCCGCGAGGTGCACGGCACGGCCGACGCCGCCGCGGTCGAGGCGACCCGCGACCAGGTGGTGCGCCGCGACGCCGACGACTCCACGGTGTCCCAGTTCCTGGTCGCCGCCGACGGCGTGGTGACGGTGGACTCCTCGGAGCTCGACCTGGACCAGACCGTCCAGGCGGTGCTCGACGTCGTGGCGCAGGCCACGTCCCTGCACGCGTGACCACGGCGGAGCCGCTCGGCGAGGTCCCGGCCTGGGCGCGCGCGATCGGGCGGGTCCTGGCGCACGGTGTCTGGGACACGCGTGTCGTCGGGGAGGAGCGCGTCCCGGCCACGGGCCCGGTGCTGTTCGCCGCGAACCACACCAGCGTGGTTGACGGGCCGATCCTCGAGGGGGTCACGCCGCGGCGGGTGCACATCCTGGTCAAGGAGGAGATGTTCACCGGCCCGGTCGGGATGGTGCTGCGCGGGGCGCGGCAGATCCCCGTGGACCGCGCCGGTGGCCGCTCCGCTCTGACCACGGCGCTCGGGGTGCTGCAGGCGGGCGGTGCGGTCGGGGTGTTCCCCGAGGGCAACCGGGGGCGCGGGGACGCGTCGTCGGCGCGCGCGGGCATCGCCTGGCTGGCGGTGAACGGGCACGCGCCGGTGGTCCCGGTCGCGATCCTCGGGACCCGGCGCACCGGCGAGTCCGTCGGGCACGTCCCGGGGCTGCGCCGACGCGTGCACGTCGAGCTGGGGGAGCCCGTCCGGCTCGAGCCGGTCGAGGGCCAGTCCCGCCGGGCCGCGGTCGTCGCGGCCACCGAGACCATCCGCCTGGCGCTGTCCGCGCTCGTCACGGAGGCCTCCGGGCGGGCCCGGATCACGCTCCCGACGGACTGACGCCGGGTCGCGGTCGATCGAGGGCCCGCCGTCGGGGACAATGGTGCCCATGCATGACAGCGAGCCGGCCCAGCCGACCACCACCGGACCCCTCGAGGACGAGGTCGTCGACCTCGCCGCGGAGGGCGCCGGCACCACGGAGGCCGAGCCGTTCGACGGCACCGACGTGACCACCGAGGCGGCGGACGACGCCACCCGCGAGCGTGCCCTGCGCGCGGGCCTCGAGGAGTACGACCTCGCCGAGGAGGACGTCGCGCTGCTCTCGGGCGACCTCGAGGACCTCGACGAGCTCGGCCAGCACGTCGTGCTGCCCGTGCTCGCCGTCGTCGGACGCCCGAACGTCGGCAAGTCGACGCTCGTGAACCGCATCCTCGGCCGCCGCGAGGCCGTCGTCGAGGACAAGCCGGGCGTCACCCGCGACCGCGTGTCGTACCCCGCGGAGTGGGCCGGCCGCCGGTTCACGCTGGTCGACACCGGCGGCTGGGAGGTCGACGTCGCCGGCATCGAGGCGCGCGTCGCCGAGCAGGCCGAGGTCGCCATCTCGCTGGCCGACGCCGTCCTGTTCGTCGTGGACGCCACCGTCGGGCCGACCGCGACCGACGAGCGCGTCGTGAAGCTGCTCCGCAGGTCCGGCAAGCCGGTCGTGCTGTGCGCCAACAAGGTCGACGGCCCGCGGGTCGAGGCCGACGCGTCCGAGCTGTGGAGCCTCGGCCTCGGCGAGCCGCACCCCGTCTCCGCGCTGCACGGCCGCGGCACCGGCGACCTGCTGGACGCGGCGATGGCCGCGCTGCCGCGCGTGTCCGCGCACGGCGCCGCCCGTCCGGGTGGTCCGCGGCGCGTCGCGCTGGTGGGTCGCCCGAACGTCGGCAAGTCCTCGCTGCTCAACAAGGTGCTCGGCACCGACCGCGTGGTCGTGGACGACGTCGCCGGCACCACCCGCGACCCGGTCGACGAGCTCGTCGAGCTCAAGGGCATCCCGTGGTGGTTCGTCGACACCGCCGGCATCCGTCGCCGCGTGCACCAGACGTCCGGCGCGGACTTCTACGCCTCGCTGCGCACCCAGGCCGCGATCGAGAAGGCCGAGGTGGCCGTCGTGCTCCTCGACGCCTCGCAGCCGCTGACCGAGCAGGACACGCGCGTGATCCAGCAGGTCATCGACGCCGGTCGCGCGCTGGTGATCGCGTACAACAAGTGGGACCTCATGGACGAGGACCGCCGCCCCTACCTGGAGCGGGAGATCGAGAAGGAGCTCGTCCAGATCACCTGGGCGCCGCGCGTCAACATCTCCGCCCGCACGGGGTGGCACACCGACCGGCTGGTGCCGGCGCTCACGCGGTCGCTCGAGTCGTGGGACACCCGCGTGCCGACCGGCAAGCTCAACGCGTTCCTCGGCGAGCTCGTCGCGGCGCACCCGCACCCGCTGCGCGGCGGCAAGCAGCCCCGCATCCTGTTCGCGACGCAGGCGTCGACGCGCCCGCCGCGGTTCGTCATCTTCGCGTCCGGGTTCCTCGAGGCCGGGTACCGGCGGTTCATCGAGCGTCGCCTGCGCGAGACGTTCGGGTTCGAGGGCACGCCGATCTCCATCTCCGTGCGCGTCCGGGAGAAGCGCAAGCGGTGAGCCGCGAGGCCGCGCGGCGTCCCGGCGGGAGCGCGGTCGAGCCGCGCACGGCCCGGCGGTCGCCGGTGCTCGTGCTCGGGCTGCCGCGCGACCCCGCGGGGCCCCGGCACGTCGCCGGGTTCCTGGTCGTCACCGTGCTGACCGTGCTGGTGACGCGCGGTCTGCTCGCGCTGTCCGGCTACCCCCAGGTCGGGGGCGGCGGCCTGCACGTCGCGCACGTCCTCTGGGGCGGCCTGCTGATGGCCCTGGCGGTCGTCGGCGCGCTGTCCTGGGCCGGGCCCGTGGTGCGCCCGCTGGCGGCGCTGGTGGGCGGCATCGGGTTCGGGCTGTTCATCGACGAGATCGGCAAGTTCGTCACGTCGGACAACGACTACTTCTTCGAGCCCACGGCGTCGCTGATCTACGTGGTGGTCGTGTTCCTGGTGCTGCTCGGCGAGGCGATCCACGGCCGCCGGGCGCGCGACCCGCACGAGACCCTGGCCGCCGCGGCCGACCTCGCGGTCGCCGGGCTGGCGGGCGGGTTCTCGACCCGGGCCCGGCGGCACGCGCGCGAGCTCGCGCAGGCGGCGGGCGACGTCCGGGGCGCCGCGGAGGTGCGCGCCCTGCTCGACGTGGTCGAGGACGACGCGCGCGAGCTGCCGGACCCGATCAGCGCGGTCTCGCAGGCCGTGGTGACGGTGTCTCGCCGTGTCGTGCGGGTCCGCTGGCTGCCGCGGGTGACCGTGGCGGTGCTCGCGGTCGCGACGCTCTACACGGTCGGCCGGGGCGTGGTGCTGATCGCCCAGGGTGCGGACCTGCCGTGGTGGGCCGAGGTCGGGATGATCGCGAGCGGCGCGCTGGCGCTGGTCTGCGCGGCCGTCGGGCTGCGGCGGGTCGGCGCGGACCGGCGGCGCGGGTACGAGTGGTTCCGCCGCGCGGTGCTGGTCAACCTGCTGCTGACGCAGATCTTCCTGTTCCGGATCGACCAGTGGAGCGCGGTGTCCGGGCTCGTGGTCGACCTGCTGCTGCTGGGCCTGGTCGCGGCCGAGCTCGACGTGCTGCGGGGCCGCGACGACGGGGACGGCAGCGCCGCGCAGGAGGCGGCGCGGGCGACCGAGACCGCCGCACCCGACCGCTGAGCGGTCCAGCCCGCGACCCTTGCCCGTCCCAGCGGGTGGACCGCCGCCGCACCGTGGGATGCGACTGAGATACATGTAGTGACCATGAACATGCTCGCGCCGCCCGCCGCGGAGACCGCGTACGGCCACGTGAAGGGGGCGCTGCTGTCCGGGCGCCTGCCGGCGGGGGAGATGCTGAGCGAGGGCGACGTGGCCGCCGAGCTCGGGATCAGCCGCACACCGGTCCGCGAGGCGTTCCTCCGGCTGGCTGCCGAGGGCTGGCTGCGGCTGTTCCCGCGGCGCGGCGCCCTGGTGGTCCCCGTCGCCCCGGGCGAGGCCGAGGCGGTCGTCGACGCCCGGCTGCTGCTCGAGGGGCACGCGGTCGAGGTCGCCGTCGCCACGCCGGCCACCCGCGAGGCGCTCGTCGCCGGGCTGCGCGCCCTCCTCGACCGGCAACGGGCCGCGGTCCGCGCCGGCGACCTCGACGCCTACGCTGAGCACGACAGCGCGTTCCACCTCGCCCTCGTCGCCGCGGGCGGCAACGCGGTGCTCACGGAGTTCGCCGCCACGCTGCGCGAGCGTCAGCGGCGGATGATCGCGCTGTCCGTCGGGGCGGCGGGGGAGCGGGCGCCCGGGTTCGTCGCGGAGCACGAGGCGCTGGTCGCTGCCGTCGAGGCCGGCGACGCGGCGGGCTTCCGGACCGCGCTGCGAGCGCACCTGCACGACGCGCACCTGCCGGGAGCGGGTCGGTGACCGCCGTGACCGCCGACGCGGCCGCTGCGACGCCGGGCGCCGGCACCACGACCGTCGGCGCCCGCACCTGGCTGCGGGTCGGGGCGCTGATGTGCGCGGTCGCGTGGGGCGGGAACGAGTTCACGCCGCTGCTGGTGATGTACCGCGAGGTCAGCCACCTGTCCGCGCTCACCGTGAACGTGCTGCTCGCCGCCTACGTGCTCGGGATCGTGCCCGCGCTGCTCGTCGGCGGCCCGCTGTCCGACCGGTACGGCCGCCGGCCGCTGCTGCTGCCCGCCGCGCCGCTGGGGATCGTGGGGTCGCTGGTGCTCGCCCTCGGGCCCGCGTCGGTGCCCGCGCTGGCCGCGGGGCGGGTGCTCTCGGGGCTCGCCCTCGGGCTCGTGATGGCCGTGGGTACGACCTGGGTCGCGGAGCTGTGCGCGGCGGCAGGCGAACCACGTGCCGGGGCGCGCCGGGCGTCGCTCGCGCTCACCGCCGGGTTCCTGGTCGGTGCCGGGCTCGCCGGGGTGCTCGCGCAGTGGGGCCCGTGGCGCACCGGCACCCCGTACCTCGTGCACGCGGTCGTGACGGTCGTCGCCGGCCTGGGGGTGCTGGCGGTCCCGGAGACCCGCCGACCGACCGGCGACCGGGGCCGGCTGCGGGACGACCTGCGCGTCCCGGCCGTCGCGCACCGGCGGTTCCTGCGCGTCGTGCTGCCGCTCGCGCCCTGGGTGTTCGGCGCCGTGGGGTCCGCGTACGCGGTGCTGCCCGGCCTGATGCGCGAGCACGCCGGCGGTATGCCGATCGCGTTCTCCGCGCTGCTCACCGTGGTCACCCTGGCCGTCGGGTTCGGCGTGCAGACCCTCGGCCGGCTGGTCGACACGCACCGCAGCGCCCGCGCGTCGGTCGTGGCGCTGGTGATCCTCGTCGTCGGCATGGGGCTCGCCGCGTGGGCGTCCCGCACGCTCGCGCTGCCGGTCGTCCTGCTCGCCGCCGCCGTCCTCGGCGCCGGGTACGGGCTCGCGCTGGTCGCCGGGCTGTCCGAGGTGCAGCGCATCGCGACGCCCTCGGACCTCGCCGGGCTCACCGCCGTCTACTACTCGGCCGCGTACCTCGGGTTCTTCGTCCCGGCGGTCCTCGCGTGGCTCTCCACGCGGTGGGCCTACCCGCAGATGTTCGTCGCCGGGGTCGGCGTCGCCCTGGTCTGCCTGGTGGTGGTCGCCGCCGCGTGGCGCGCCCACCTGCCGGTGGGGGACGAGGCAGCCCTGCGGATGCGGTAGAGTTTCCGAGGCTCCTGCGGGGGCCACCGAGGTCCTTCCGAGGACCATCGGGCTGTGGCGCAGCTTGGTAGCGCACTTGACTGGGGGTCAAGGGGTCGCAGGTTCAAATCCTGTCAGCCCGACACATCGTGTCGCAGGTCAGAGGCCGTTTCCGGAAGACCGGAGGCGGCCTTTCCCCTGTCCGGGGTGGCTCAGTGCTCGCGCGCGTCGTGGCCCGCGTACGGTGGAGCGGCCGCGGGTCGTCCGCCCGTCGGCGTCGCGCTCGGGGTGCGGAGGCTCACGTGGTGGTGTCGGGGTTCTGGCTGAAGCGGGCGACCGCCGCGGAGTTCGAGGCCGTGTACGACGCGGCCACCTGGCCGACGTACGCCGACGACCGCGGGCGGACCCTGCTCCCGGACGCGCTGACGAACCGGGACCCGGCGACCCGCGCGCTCATGGTGCGTCGGCTGGTGGACGACGGCGCGGACGCCGCCGTGGTCCTGGACGAGGGCTACACGGTGCTGCACGTCCTGCTGGGGCAGCGCGCCCGGGACCCGGAGGTCGACCCGGGGCTGGTGCGGCACCTGATCGCCGCCGGCGCCGACCCGAACCGGGAGGCGGGTCGGCACCTGCGCCGGCCCGTCGAGGAGGTCGACCACCCGAAGCTCTCGCCTGCCGAGCACGAGCCGTACTACCGGGCCTTCTTCGACCAGCCCGGCCTGGAGCTCCTCGACCCCGGCCGCCGCGGCCGCTCGGTCCTGGACGCGGCGCGGCTGCACCGGTTCCGGCGGCCGCAGCTCTTCGAGCACGTGATGGCGTACCTGGAGCGGATCGACGCGGTCCCGGTCGGGGAGCCGCTGACGCAGACCGCGACCTGGCAGCGGCTGGACGAGGTCCTGGCGGTGTACACCGCCCCGGACGCGACCTCGGTCGAGCCGGGCAGCGCCGACACCCTGCTGCACGCGGTGCTCCGCAACCCGGACCTGGACGTGCGCACCGAGCTCGTGCCGCGGCTGCTCGCGGACGGGGCGGACGTCACGGTGCGCAACCGGGCCGGGGAGACCCCGCTGCACCTCGCGCTCGACCGCTCGGGCGACCGGGACCCGGTGCGCGACGCCGGCGTGGTCGCGGCGCTGCTGGCCGCGGGGGCCGACGGCAACGCGCAGCAGGCCGACGGCGCCGTGCCGCTGACGTTGCTCGCCGGACAGGGGAACGCCCCGGAGGACCGGCTCGGGCCGCTGTACGACGCGCTGCTGGCCGCGCCCGGCCTCGACACCTCGGTCGTCGTCGCGAAGGGGCGGACCGTGCTCGACGTGCTGCGCACCGCGCGCCCGCCGCGACCGGTGCTGCTCGCCCGCGCGGAGGCGCTGGGGGCGTGACGCCCGCTCGCGCACCGTCGCCGCCACGGTCCTGCGCGGTTCATCTCCCGGGTCGTGCCCTGTCGACGGGCGCCGGTGCGGGCTGGTACGCCCCCTCGGCGCGGATGCCCTGGGCGATGCGCCGGCTGATGTCCCGCAGCTGCCGGTTCTGGGCCGGGGTGAGGCGGTCCAGCACCAGCCGGCGCACGTGGCGGACGTGCCCCGGGCCCGCCTCCTCGGCGGTGCGCCGGCCCGCGGCGGTGAGCACGGCGAGGGTGAACCGTCCGTCCGCGGGGTCGGGCGCCCGGCGGAGCCACCCCCGCGACTCGAGCCGGGTCACGGCGCGGGACAGCCGGGACAGCGAGCTGTTCGCGTAGTCCGCGAGCACGCTCATCCGCAACGTGCCCTCGGGGGCCCGGTCCAGGGCGTAGAGGATCCCGTACTCGAAGTGCGTGAGGCCGGCGTCCCGCTGCAGCTGGGCGTCGAGGGCCGGCGGCAGCCACTCCAGGACGGTCGCGAGGGCGGACCACGTCTCCAGGTCCTCCCCGGTCAGCTCGGCGGCGGTCTGCGGATCCGTCATGGGGCCAGCGTAGTCCGTTCACTTGATCGGGAAAGTCATCGCCACCTACGATGACTTGACTGAGCAAGTGAATGCGGCCTCGCGAGGTCGCCGGAGGAGGACGCGTGGATCTGGGACTGGCAGGCAAGCGGGCGTTCGTGAGCGGGTCGACGCAGGGCATCGGGTTCGCCATCGCGCGGGCCCTGCTGCGTGAGGGCGCGGAGGTCGTCGTCAACGGGCGCGACCAGGACCGGGTGCACAGCGCGGTCAACCGGCTGCGCGGGGAGGTGCCCGAGGCGGTCGTCTCCGGGATCCCCGCGGACTTCGCCGACGCCGCGCAGGTCGAGGACCTCCTCGACCGGCTGGGCGACGTCGACGTCCTGGTGAACAACGTCGGCGTCTTCGACGTGGCGCCGTTCGACCGGATCACGGACGCCGACTGGCGGCGGTACCTGGACGTCAACCTGATGAGCGGCGTCCGGCTCACCCGTCGGCTGCTCGGCCCGATGCTGGCCCGCGGCTGGGGCCGGGTGCTGCTCATCAGCAGCGAGTCGGGGGTGGACGTCCCCGCGGACATGACGCACTACGGCGTGACCAAGGCCGGAATGATCGCGCTCGGCAACGGCCTGGCCAAGACGACCCGCGGGACCGGCGTTACGGTGAACACCGTCCTCGGCGGGCCGACCTACTCGGACGGCGTCGCACGGACCGTCGCCGGGTTCGCCCGCGCCCACGGCGTCCCGGAGGAGCAGCTGAAGAGCGACCTCGCCGCCGCGCGCACCACCTCGCTGCTGCAGCGCTTCCTCGAGCCGGAGGAGGTCGCCGACCTCGTCGTGTACCTCGCGAGCCCGCGCGCGTCGGCGACGAACGGTGCCGCGCTGCGGGCCGACGGCGGGGTGCTCACGACGCTGCTGTGAGGCGGCGGGGCCTCGCGCGGGGTCGCGTGCGGACGACGTCGGTCCCGGTCGGGAGACCGACGCGCCCGGGACGGTCAGGACCGGGTCGCAGGCTCCGCGGCGCCCACGTCGTCGGTGCCGGTGGCGACGGCGTCCGTCGGCAGGTGCCGCGGGGTCCAGGCGCGTGTGACGCGGCCGATCAGCGTCGGCGGCGTCGACCGGCGCGCCCCGGCGCGGAACACCACGTACATCACGATCGGGAGGCCGCACTTCAGCAGTCCGATCAGGGGCGCGATCTCGGGCGCGTCGCAGACCGCGGTGGCCGAGCTGTCGTTCAGGGAGTGGACGACCATGACCAGCAGGATCCCGCCGACGGCACCGGGCGTCCCGCGGCGGCCGTCGAGGTGCCACAGCCGCCACGCGACGGCCACGGCGATCCCGGTCCACTGCCAGTGCAACGGGGAGACGAGGAGGATCCGCAGCACCTGGGCGGCGGCGACGCTCGCGGGGTCGGTCGCGATGCCCGCCCCGCCGCAGAACGAGGGACCGGACGCCGCCGGCAGCTGGTAGGCGTACCGGGTGGTCTCGGTGATCGCGAACCCGAACCCCGCGGCCAGACCGAGCCCGATCCCGGCGCGGGGGTCGCGGTAGGTGCCGAGCAGGAACAGGGCGAGCGGGACCAGCAGCTTGGTCGACTCCTCGACGAACCCGACGGTCGCGGTGGCGGTGCGGACGCCGTAGGTGTCGATGACCCAGCCGTTGAGGTTGCCCGCGACGAGCAGCGCGGCACCGGACGTCGCGACCACCACCGCGAGGAGCTGCCCGGGCCCGATGGCCCGGGACAGGTCGAGCTGCTGGTCGACGAACCGGTAGAACGCCCAGCAGACGCCGGCCATGCCGAGCAGGCTGGTCGCGGCGATGACGTGCACCTGACCGGTCGACCGGTAGAGCGCGGTGCCGGCGACGAGGACGACCACGGCGCCCGCGAGCCACCCGACCCACGAGCCCCAGAACCGCCCCCGGAACCGGTGGCCCCGGTCCGCGGGCTCGCCGCCGTCCGCCACCGACCGCGTCCAGGCGCGGGAGTCCCAGAACCGTCGGCGTGCCGTCGTGCTGGCGGGGTCGGGGAACCACCCGGCCGCCGGGACGCCGGGAACCCGCAGGGCCAGGCGGTAGGCGGCCCACGTGCCCCCGACCACGGCGAGGGCGGGGAGCACGAGCTCGAGTGCTGTCGTGGTGCTCTCCTGACGTCGCGGGGCGCTGGGCGGATCGTGCGGGCGAACACCTGCACCGCAACCTAGTGCCCGGCACGCGGCGACGGAGCCCGGTCCGAGCGGCCCGCGCCGTGCTCGGTGGACCGGGACGGCCCGCGTCAGACCGGCCCGGGCCCCGGGTCTGGTGGCGGTGGGTCCGTCGGTGCCACAGTGGCGGTCCCGACCCACCCAGGAGGCACCATGACCGTCCAGCCCACCGGACGCCGCGAGGACCGCGACGGGACCGACGTGCTCGTGCTCGACCGGACGCTGCCGATGCCGCCGCGCGAGCTCTGGGCCGCGGTCACCGAGCCCGACCGGCTCGCCCGGTGGATCGCCACCTGGTCCGGCGACCCCGCGTCGGGGAGCGTCGCCGTCCGGATGACCGCCGAGGGCGACGACGTGGCCGAGTCCACCTACGAGGTGCTCGCCTGCGAACCGCCGCGTCGGCTCGCGGTGCGCAGCGTGAACCCGTGGGGCGTGTGGAAGCTCGAGCTCGTCGTGTCGGCCGCCGGTGCGGGGTCGACCCTGAGCTTCGCGCAGGTGGTGCACGACGCCGCGGCGCTCGGTGACATCGGCCCCGGCTGGGAGTACTACCTGGACCGGCTGGTCGCCGCCGAGACCGGGGGCGACCCGGACGCGATCGACTTCGCCGACTACCACCCGGTGCTCGTCGAGCACTACGCGGCGCTGCCGGCGCCGGGGGGCGCGGACTGAGGCGTCCCCCGGCGCAGGAGCGGCAGGAGGTCAGCGCTGCGACGCCAGGGCGGCCCAGGTCCGACGGCCGACGACGCCGTCCGCCACCAGCCCGTGCGCCCGCTGCCACGCCAGCACCGCGGCGCGCGTCCGCGGCCCGAAGCGCCCGTCGGCCGGGGCGCCGACGAGGCGCTGGATCGTCGCGACGGCCTGCCCGCGGGCGCCCTGTCGGACACCGCGCAGCACGAGGGCCTGCGGCACGGACGCGGCCGTGATCGCGGACACGCCCGAGCCACCGTTGGCGACGTCGACGAGCGCCGCCCAGGTGAGCGGCCCGACGATGCCGTCCGCGACGAGCCCGTGGGTCCGCTGGAACGCGCGGACGGCGGCCGCGGTCTGCCGCCCGAACCGGCCGTCCGCCGTCACCCCGAGCAGTCGCTGGATCAGGGCGACGGACGGGCCGGACTGCCCGCGGGCGACGCCGCGCGCGATCCTGGACGCCGGGATCGCGTCGGCGCGGAGCGCCGGCGTCGCGGGGACCGGCGCCGGCGTCGTCGGGGTCACGGGCCCGGTCGGGCGGGGTGTGAGCGGGTCGGGGACGACGGGGCCGGGCGTCGGGCCGGGGTCCGGCGCGCCCGCCACGTCGAACACCCAGCGGTACGTGCTGGTGTTCCCGGCGAGGTCGGACATCGAGACGACGAGGTCGTGCGGACCCGGCTGCAGGCCGCCGAACCGGAGGACGGCCGAGCGGGCGTCGGTCCCGGTGAACTCGGTCTCGGCTCCGCTGTCGAGCCGGTACGCCCACCGCCCGACCGTCTCGTCCGCCACGTAGCGGAACGTCCAGGCACCGGCCTCGAGGGTCCGGGTGGTGTCGAGGAGCTGCGGCGCCGCCGTGTCCGGGCCCCCACCGTCGACGTCGAACACCCAGACGACGACCGTGGACGCGCCGGCGCCGTCGGTGGCCCACACGGACAGGACGTGCCGGCCGGGCGGCAGGTCGGCGAGCCGGAGCTCGGCTCGCCCGGCGTCCGCGTCGGCGATGCCGTACCGCGGGGACCCGTCGAGCGAGTACTCCCAGGTCGCGACCGGCGCGCTGCCGTCCTCGACCCCGTAGCCCCACACCCACGTGCCGTCCGGCTCGAGCCCGCCGCCGGAGCCGATCCGCGGGCCGCCGTGCCCCGGGACGTCCACCTGGAACAGGTCCTCGATCCGGGTCACCTCGCCCGCGGCGTTCTGCGCCCAGACCGTCAGGACGTGGCTGCCGTGCGCGAGGCCCTCCAGACGCAGGGACGCCCGGCGCGCGTCGGCGCCGGGGATCCGCGTGACGGCCCCGCCGTCGACGGCGTAGGTCCAGCGGACGACGTCCTCGTCCTCCGCACCGAAGCCCCACACCCAGGCGCCGTCCTCGACGCCGCCGCCCCACCCGACGGGCGGGCCGTCCTGCGCGGGCGCCGGCGCCTGCACGACGAACGAGAACGGCAGCCGCGTCACGCCCCCCGCCGCGGTGCTGGCCGTGACCTGGATCGTGTGCGGGCCCACCGGCAGGCCGGGCAGGCGCAGCTCCGCACGCTCGTCGTCGACCGCGGCGAACGGCGTCACGGGGCCGCCGTCCAGCTCGTACGTCCACGCGACGACGTCGCGGTCGACCGCGCGGAACGTGAACGACGGGGTCTCGCTGCTCAGCGAGCCGCTGCTCTCGACCCGGGGCGACGCGGGCGCCGGTGCGGGCACCTCGACCGTCCAGGTGGCGGAGCCCTCGTTGCCCGCGGCGTCGAGCGCCCAGACGGTGAGCAGGTGCAGGCCGACCGGCAGGCCGTCGAGCACGACGCGGGCGTGCCGGGCGTCGTCGCCGGTGGTCATCGTGCGCCCGGCGCCGTCGACCGCGTACCACCAGCCGACGACGTCCTCGTCGGCGGCGAGCTCCTGCGTCCAGGCGGTGCCGACCAGCGACCCGGTACCGGCGAGGCCGGGGCCGGTGACGTCGTCCACCTCGTCCACGGCGCTCGCCGTGGGGCCGCCAGCCGCGGGGACGGGGTCGGCGGCGACGGGGTCGGCGGGCACGGGGTCGGCGGGCACGGAGTCGGCGGGGGAGCCGTCGCCAGGTCCGGTCGGTGCGGCGGTCGCCGGCGCGGCGAGGCCGCCGGTGGTCGCCGCGACGAGCGCGGCGCTCACCACGGCGGAGCTGAGGCGGGTGGTACGTGCGGACATCGGTGGTGCCTTCCTGCCGGGAACCGGCGTCGGTCGTCTCCTGCCCCCGCTGGTCACAGGCCCGGGACAGCGGACGCACAGCATCCGCAGGCGCACTCTGGCACCCCACGCGCACCCGGCACCGGGAGTTCTGCCGGGCGGTGGTGACGGACGGCTGGGATTCACCCGTTCGGCGCCGCGCCGCACCACCCGGTGCCGGTCCGTCGGGACCGGGACGGAGCGCCACTAGGTGGGTGACGGGCTCCGTCGAAAAGGGGACGCTGAGTGTCGGACCCGGTGCGTACCCTCGGTTCTGCCGATCACGCGCCGCGCCCCCGCGCGGCCGTCACCGTCGCGCCTCGCCGCGCGTCGACCCGCCATCCCCCCGACCCACCTGGAGACCCGTGTGCTCGCCCGACTGCTGACGCGCTACCTGCGCCCCTACCGCCGGCTGCTCGTCGGCGTGCTGGTGTTCCAGCTGGGATCGGCCCTGGCCATGCTGTACCTGCCCAGCCTCAACGCGAAGATCGTCGACCAGGGCGTCGCGCTCGGCGACACCGGCTACATCTGGCGCACGGGTGCGCTGATGCTCGCCGTGTCGCTGGGGCAGATCGTCGCGGCGGTCGTCGCCACCTACTTCGCGGCCCGCGCGGCCATGCAGGTCGGTCGCGACCTGCGCGACGACGTGTTCGGCCGGGTCAGCGGGTTCTCCGAGCGGGAGATCTCCCGGTTCGGCGCCGGCTCGCTCATCACGCGCAACACCAACGACGTCCAGCAGGTCCAGATGCTGGCGATGATGGGCGCGACCATGCTGGTCACCGCCCCGCTGCTCGCCGTCGGCGGCATCATCATGGCGCTGCGGCAGGACGTCGGGCTGTCGTGGCTGATCGCCGTCGCCGTGCCGGCCCTGCTCCTCATCGCGGGGCTGATCATCAGCCGGATGGTCCCGCTGTTCCGGTCGTTCCAGACCAAGCTCGACGCGGTCAACCGGATCATGCGCGAGCAGCTGACGGGCGTGCGCGTCGTGCGGGCGTTCGTCCGGGAGGACATCGAGCAGGAGCGGTTCCGCGGCGCGAACACCGACATCATGGTCGTCGGCCGGAAGATCGGCTCGCTGTTCGTGGTGCTGTTCCCGCTCGCGATGCTGGTGCTCAACGTGACGGTGGTCGGCGTGATCTGGTTCGGCGGCATCGAGGTCGACAACGGCTCGGTGCAGATCGGCACGCTGCTCGCCTTCATGCAGTACATCGGCCAGATCCTCATGGGCGTCCTCATGGCCTCGTTCATGACGGTGATGATCCCGCGCGCGGCCGTCTCAGCCGAGCGCATCTCCGAGGTGCTGGCCAGCGAGTCCACGCTCGCCGAGCCCACGGAGCCGGTGCGCACCGCGCCCCGCCCGGGGGAGGTCGCGTTCGAGGACGTCACGTTCGCCTACCCCGAGGCCGAGCACGCGGTGCTGTCGGGCGTCACGTTCACGGCGGAGCCCGGGCAGACCGTCGCGGTCATCGGGTCGACCGGCGCGGGCAAGACGACGCTGGTCTCGCTCATCCCGCGGTTGTTCGACGCGACCGGCGGCGTCGTGCGCGTCGGCGGCGTGGACGTGCGGGACCTGGAGCTCGAGACCCTCTGGACGCAGATCGGCCTCGTGCCGCAGCGTCCGTTCCTGTTCGCCGGGACGGTGGCGTCGAACCTGCGCCTCGGTCAGGAGGACGCGAGCGAGGCCGACCTGTGGCGCGCGCTCGAGATCGCCCAGGCGAGCGACTTCGTGCAGCAGATGGACGGCGGCCTGGACGCGCGGATCGCCCAGGGCGGCACGAACGTGTCCGGCGGCCAGCGTCAGCGGCTCGCCATCGCCCGCGCGATCGTGCGCCGGCCCAGCGTGCTGGTGTTCGACGACTCGTTCTCCGCGCTCGACCTCGCGACCGACGCGCGCCTGCGCGCGGCGCTCTGGCGGAGCTGCCCGAGGTCACCAAGGTCGTCGTCGCCCAGCGCGTGTCCACGGTGACGTCCGCGGACGCGATCCTCGTGCTGGAGGACGGCCGCGTCGCCGGGCTCGGCACCCACGAGCAGCTGCTCGAGACCAACCAGACGTACCGCGAGATCG
Source organism: Cellulomonas sp. KU4C (assembly GCF_056868065.1). Classification (NCBI taxonomy): domain Bacteria; kingdom Bacillati; phylum Actinomycetota; class Actinomycetes; order Micrococcales; family Cellulomonadaceae; genus Cellulomonas; species Cellulomonas sp. KU4C. The sequence goes on from NZ_CP200322.1 coordinate 2,888,971, forward strand.
CGGAGTCCCAGCTCGCGGTGGAGGCCGGCGCATGACCGAGAAGACGACGAGGCGCGGCCAGCGCGCGCAGGTCGAGGAGCCGGGAGCTCGCCGAGGACGAGAAGCTCGAGATCGAGCTCGGGGAGCAGGCGCGGATCGCGTCCGACTCCTGGGACTCGGTCGCGCCGGGCAAGGCCGACAACTTCAAGGAGTCGTTCGGCCGGATGATCGGGCTGCTGCGCCCGTACCGGGTGGCACTGATCCTGGTCACGGTGCTCGGCTCCGCGGGCGTGGTGCTCACGGTGCTCGCGCCGCGGATCCTCGGGCGGGCCACCGACGCGGTGTTCACCGGGTTCCTTTCCCGGCAGGCTGCCGGACGGCGTCACGCAGGACCAGGCCGTCGCCGCGCTGCGCGCCGACGGCCAGGACCGGATGGCGGCGATGATCGAGGCGGTCGACGGCCTGGTGCCGGGTGCCGGCATCGACTTCGACCTGCTCGGCCGGCTGCTGCTGACCGTGCTCGCGCTCTACGTCGCCGGGGCGTTCCTCACCTGGCTGCAGGGCTACATCATCAACGTCATCATGGTCCGCGCCATGTGGCGGCTGCGCGAGCAGGTCGAGGCGAAGATCAACCGGCTGCCGCTGGCCTACTTCGACAAGGTGCAGCGGGGTGAGCTGATCTCCCGGGTCACCAACGACATCGACAACATCACGCAGACGATGCAGCAGTCGCTGTCCACCGCGCTGACGTCGATCCTCACGGTCATCGGCGTGATGGTCATGATGTTCTCGATCTCCTGGCAGCTGGCGCTCGTCGCCCTGGTCTCGATCCCGCTGATGGGCGTGATCTTCGGCGTCATCGGGCCGAAGTCGCAGAAGGCGTTCGGCACCCAGTGGCGCAAGGTCGGGCGCCTCAACGCCCGCGTCGAGGAGTCGTTCTCCGGGCACGCGCTGGTCAAGGTGTTCGGCCGCCGCCAGGACTTCGCCGACCGGTTCAAGGCGGAGAACGAGGAGCTCTACCGCGCGTCGTTCAAGGCGCAGTTCCTGTCCGGGATCATCTGGCCGGGCATGTCGTTCGTCGGCAACCTCACGTACGTCGGCATCGCGGTGCTCGGCGGGCTCATGGTCGCCAACGGGTCGCTGCGGCTCGGCAGCGTGCAGGCGTTCATCCAGTACGCGCAGATGTTCACGCAGCCGCTCTCCGAGCTCGGCGGCATGGCCGCGGTCGTGCAGTCCGGCACCGCCTCCGCCGAGCGGGTGTTCCAGCTGCTCGACGAGGACGAGCAGCGCGCCGACGACCCGCACGCCCCGAAGCCGGCGGAGGGCGACGGGACGATCGAGTTCGAGCACGTCGCGTTCTCGTACAGCCCGGACGCCCCGCTCATCACCGACCTGTCGTTCACGGTCCGGCCCGGGCAGACGGTCGCGATCGTCGGCCCGACCGGCGCCGGTAAGACGACGCTGGTGAACCTGCTGATGCGGTTCTACGAGCTGGACGGCGGCCGCATCCTGGTCAACGGCCAGGACATCGCTACGCTCAGCCGGCACGACGCCCGGTCGCGGACCGGCATGGTGCTGCAGGACCCGTGGCTGTTCGCCGGCACCATCCGGGAGAACATCCGCTACGGCCGGCAGACCGCCACCGACGACGAGATCCTCGCCGCGGCGCAGGCCACCTACGTGGACCGGTTCGTGCACTCGCTCCCGCACGGGTACGACACCGTGCTGGAGGAGGACGCCGCCAACCTGTCCGCGGGGGAGAAGCAGCTGCTGACCATCGCGCGGGCGTTCGTCGCGCAGCCGTCGGTGCTGATCCTCGACGAGGCGACGTCCTCGGTCGACACCCGCACCGAGCGGCTGCTGCAGCAGGCGATGGCGTCGCTCCGGCAGGGACGCACGTCCTTCGTCATCGCGCACCGGCTGTCGACGATCCGCGACGCGGACCTGATCCTCGTCATGGAGCACGGGGCGATCGTCGAGAAGGGCACGCACGACGAGCTCATCACCGCGGGCGGGGCGTACCACCGGCTCTACCAGTCGCAGTTCGCGGGCGCGCTGGTCGGGGAGGACGCCGAGTGACGGGTGCCCCCGGCGCCGGCACGCTCGCCGGGCGGTCGGCGTCGGGCCGACGCCCTCGCGGGCCACTGCCCGGGGTGCCGACCGCGGTGCTCGCCGCGGCGACGCTGGTCGTGGCGTTCGCCGCGGTCCAGGTCACCCACGTGCGGGGGGTCGGTGGCGCCGTGCTGGTCGTCGGCGTCGTCTGGTGCGCGTGGCGCGCCCTGCCCGCGGCGGGCTGGTCGCGGGTCGCCGCGGTGGTGGTGCTCGGGGCGCTGTGCTTCGCGGCGTCGCACGTCGCTGCGCCCGCGCTCGGCCCCTGGCCGGCGGTGCTGCTGGCGGCCGCGGTGCTCGCCGCCGGCACGGCCGCCCTGGTCGACCGCCGCCGCTGAGCCGTCGAGATGGCAGGACGCGCCTGAGTCCGGGGTCCCGGAACCAGGCGCGTTCTGCCATTTCGGCGCACGACCGCCGCGCGCGTGGCGGGCGGCGCACGCCACGCGCGCGGCGGCGCGCGGGGGCGTCAGAGGGCGAGGTCGAGGACGACGCGGCCGTCGATGGTGCCCGTCTCCATGCGGGAGAACACGTCGTTCACCGCGTCGAGCGGGCGGAGCTCGTACTTCGTGCTGACGGCGCCGCGCGCGTAGAAGCCGATCGCCTCGATCATGTCCGTCCGGGTGCCGACGATCGACCCCCGCACGGTGAGTCCCCGCAGCACGGTGTCGAAGATCGACAGCGGGAACGTGCCCGGCGGCAGGCCCACCAGCGACACCGTGCCGCCGCGCCGGAGCATCGACAGCGCCTGCGGGAACGTGGACTCGCTGACCGCGGTGACCAGCGCGGCGTGCGCCCCACCGACCAGGTCGTGCACGGCCTCGCCCGGGTCGCCGTCGCGGTAGTTGACCACGAGCTCGGCGCCGTACTCGTGCGCCGCGGCCCGCTTCGACTCGGACCCCGTCACCGCGATCACCCGGTAGCCCATCGCCGCCGCGTACTGGATCGCCATGTGGCCGAGACCGCCGATGCCCGAGACCACCACCCAGTCGCCGGGCTTCGCGTCCGCGACCTTGAGTCCCTTGTAGACCGTCACCCCGGCGCAGAGCACGGCGGTGAGCCCGGCGAGGTCGCCGTCGAGCTCGCGCGGGACCCGCGGGGCGTACCGCGTGTCCACGAGCATGTACTCGGCGAACGACCCGTCGACGGAGTACCCGGAGTTCTGCTGCCGCGGGCACAGCGTCTCCCAGCCGCTGAGGCAGTGCTCGCAGGTGCCGCAGGCGGTCGCCAGCCAGGCGTTGCCGAGGCGGTCGCCGACCCGGACGTCGCGCACGTCGGGCCCGACGGCGACGACCCGGCCCACGCCCTCGTGCCCGGGGACGAACGGGGGCGTCGGCCGCACGGGCCAGTCGCCGCGCGCGGCGTGCAGGTCGGTGTGGCAGACCCCGGTGTACTCCACCTGCACGAGGGCCTGGTGCGGCCCGGGGACGGGGATCGGCCGCTCCTCGAGCACCAGGGGGGAACCCAGGTCGCGGACCACCGCGGCCGTCATCATCTCGGGCACGTCGCATCTCCTCCGAGCCGCGCGCCCACCACCTTGTGAACGCTGTCACGAGGACCGTAGCGCCGCCCGTGCCCGACGCTCGAGGGACCTCGGGCCCAGGTCGGGGTCGCGGCTCGGTGCCCGGGACGCGCCCGGGTCAGGTGCCGGTGGGCGTGTCGTCCGGGCGGGGTGCGGGGTCGGTCGCGCGCCGTTCGCGGGCGCGCAGGTCCGCCTCCCAGTCGCGGAGCATCTGCTCGTGCTTCGCGTCCGAGTCCCGCAGGCCCGCCAGGAACTCGGCGTCGTCGTCGGGTGCGGTCCGGCGCGGGCGCTCGTACTCCGGGAACCCGGCCGTCGCGGTGCTGGGCCACGGGACGCCGGTGCTCCGGCTCGACCCGAGCGGGCGGCCGGCGACCAGCCAGGCGATCCCACCGACCAGGGGCAGGATAATGATGAGCAGGATCCACACGCCCTTCGACAGGTTCCGGATCCGGTACGTGTCGGACTGGATGCAGTCGACCAGGCAGTAGACGAGCAGCGCGAGCTCGACGACGACGGGCAGCATGCGGATCACGACGGACCCCTCGCAGGTCAGGGGGCGCGGGACCCCGGGACGGACGCCGCTCAGGGTAGGGGAGCGGCGTCCGCCGTGTCCGGGGTTCCGGCAACCCGATCGCGCCGCGTCACCCGGGTGGCCGCGCCGGGTCGTCGGCCGCGCGTCGGGTCCGCCCTCAGGCGCCCACCAGCGCGCCCACGCTCCGCGGCTCGACGGCCGGGTCGCCCCGGCGGGTCAGCGGCGCCCGCAGCCCGAGGTGCTCGCGCAGCGTCGTGCCGGTGTACGCGGTGCGGTAGGCGCCGCGCTCCTGCAGCTTCCGGGACGACGCGGTCCACGATGTCGTCCAGGCCGGACGGCACGAGCCACGGGCTGATGTTGAAGCCGTCGACCGCCCCGGTCCGCACGAACCGCACGAGCCGGTCCGCGACGGCCGACGGGGTGCCGACGAACCCGCCCTCGCTCGACACCTTCACCACGAGGTCCCGGATCGACAGGTGCTCGGCCTCGGCGAGCGCCCGCCACCGGGCGGCGACCTCGTGGGTGCGGGCGCCGGTGGTGGACGAGCCGCCCTCGGCGCCGAGCTCGGCGACGACGGGGTCGTGCGCGGGCAGCGGGCCGTCGGGGTCGTACCCGCTGAGGTCCTCGGCCCAGATCGTGCCGACGACGTGCAGCGCCGTGGCGGGGGTGACCTGCGCGCGGCGGACCCAGCGGGCGCGCTCCTCGGCCTCCGCGGGCGTGTCGCCCACGACGATCGCGGTACCGGGGAAGATCAGCACGTCGTCCTCGGGCCGACCCGCGGCGACGACCCGGGTGCGGATGTCGGCGGCGAAGGCGAGCGCGTCGGCCAGGACGCTGCCGTGCCGGGAGAAGATCACGTCCGCCGACCGCGCGGCGAAGTCGCGGCCCTGCGGGGAGTCGCCGGCCTGGAAGATCACGGGGTGGCCCTGCGGGCTGCGCGGCGTCGTCGGGTCGATCTCGGCGTCCAGGAGCTCGTGGTGGACCGCGACGTGCCCGACCGTGCCCGGGCCGCCGGAGGTGCCCGGGCTGCCCGCACCACCACCGGAGTCCGGCCACGCGTCCCACACGGCGCGCGCGGCGGCGAGCACCTGCTCGGCGCGGTCGTAGCGGCGGGCGTGGTCGAGGTAGCCGCCGCGGCGGAAGTTCTCGCCGGTCCAGGCGTTGTCGGTCGTGACGACGTTCCACGCTGCGCGACCGCCCGACAGCACGTCGAGGCTGGCGAGGCGCCGCGCGAGGTCGGCCGGGTCGTTGTAGGTGGTGTTCTGCGTGGCGACGAGGCCGATGTGCTCGGTGATCGCGGCCAGTGCGGCGAGCTGGGTGATCGCGTCGGGGCGGCCGACGACGTCGAGGTCGTGCAGCCGCCCCCGGCTCTCGCGCAGCCGCAGCCCCTCGCCGAGGAAGAACGCGTCGAACAGCCCGCGCTCGGCGGTCCGGGCGACGCGCTCGAAGGAGGCGAAGTCGGTCTGGGAGCCGGACTCCGGGTCGGACCAGACGGTGGTGTGGTTGACGCCCTGGAAGAAGACGCCGAAGTGCACCTCGGCGTCGGGGCGGGTGATCGGGTGGTCGTGCTCGGCGTGGGCAGGCTGGGCGTGGGCGTGCTCGGTGCGGTCGGACATCGCGGGGCTCCTCAGGCGGTGCGGCGGGCGGTGCCCGCGAAGCGGTTGGCGGGGCGGCTCAGGCCCAGGTGGTCGCGCAGCGTGGCGCCGGACCGGGGTGCCGCGGTCAGGCGGGCGGCGCGCAGGGCGGGCAGCACCTCGCGGGCGAGGACCGGCAGGTCGACGTCGAGCACCGCGGGCAGCAGGCGGACGCCGGCGACGGCGGGGTCGGCGGCGAGCCCGGTGAGCAGGGCGACCAGGCCCGCGGCGTCGCCGACGTGCCGCAGCGCCGCGCCCTCAGCCCACGGGCTGCCGCCGTCGAAGCTCGGCCAGGCGGTCGCGGGCCGTCCGGCCGTCCGCGTCGAGGACGACCTCGACCTCGACGGCCGCGAGCGGGGCGGCGCCGGGTCCGGTGCGGGCGTCGGCCGCGGCGGCGCGGGCGCCGGCGACGTCCGCCCCGCCGACGAGCCGCACGTCCACCAGGGCCTCGCCGTCGCGCCCGGCCGGGTCCACGTCGCCCGCGCGGGCGAGCACCACGAGCTGGCCCTGGGGCGGCCGCGGGGTGATGAGCGGGCCGACGACGGAGAAGGTCGCACCGGTGAAGTCGACGCGGTGGATCCGGTCCCGGTCGACGTAGCGGCCCGTGGCGACGTCGCGGATCACGGCGTCGTCCTCCCACGAGTCCCAGAGGTCGCGGACCACCTGGACGACGTCGCGGGCCTCGCGGTCCAGGTCGGCGACGGCGGCCCGGCCGTAGGCGGCGGGTGCGGCGTCGCCCGGGGTGACGGCGGCGAGCCAGCCGCCGCGCCCGGACGCGGCCAGGTCGAGCGCCGCGAGCTGCGCGGCGACGTGGAACGGCTCGGGGTAGGTGGTCGGCACCTCGGGGACGAGGCCGATCGCCGTCGTCGTGCGGGAGACGAACGCGGCACGGGTCACGGCCTCGAGCCGTGCCGACGTGGTGTCGCCCGGGCTCGTGGGCAGCAGGGCGTCGGCGAACGACGCGAACGTCAGGCCGGCGTGCTCCGCGTGCCGCACGGTGCGGGCGAGGCGGGTGCCGGACACGAGCCCGGCGGCGGACAGGCCGGACAGCGCGGCGGCCGCGGGGTGGTGGCCGGCGCCGTCGACGTCGAGGCCGAGGAACAGCGGGGGGACGGTCATGGGGTGCTCCGGAGGTCGGGTGGGACGGGCGGCGGTCGGCGTCAGAGGGCCGAGTGGCCGCCGATCCGGTGGTAGGTGCGGTCGTGGTAGACCAGCGGGGTCGCGGCCTCGGCGGTGCTCGCGGCGAGCGCGCGCAGGGAGACCAGGTAGCTGTCGCCGACGGGGGTGCGCTGCACGACCCGCGCGCGGACCCAGGACACGGCGCCGTCGATGACGGGCTCGCCGGTGGTGAGCGAGGTCCAGCCGCCGTCGGCGAACCGGTCGATCCCGCTGGTCGCGAACCGCGCGGACACGTCGTCCTGGTGGTCCGCCAGGAAGCTGACCGCGAGCGTCGGCGCGGCGGAGACGGCGGCCCAGGAGGACGAGGTCGACGCGAGCGAGAACGCCAGCAGCGGCGGCGCCGCGGACACGGAGATGACGGAGGTCGCGGTGAACCCGACCGGCCGGCCCTCGTGCCGCAGCGCCACGACCGCGACGCCCGCGGGGTGCCGGCGGAACACGGACTTGAACTGCTGGGCGTCGAGCTGCGGCTCGTCCTGCTCGGCCAGCAGCCGCTCGAACGCGGACAGGTCCGCGCGCTCGGCGGTCACCGGGCCACCGCCCCGGCGCCGACGGTGCCCCGGGCCGCACCGGCGCCGACCGCGCGCAGCAGCGCCGGCTCGGCCCGCAGCAGCCAGGCGTCCACGACGCCGTCCAGGTCGGCGAGCTGCGCCTCGGTGACGGTCAGCGACCGGGTGGGGACGACGGCGCCGAGCTCGACGAGGACGGGCCGCAGGTGCACCTCGCCGACGAGCGCGTGGGCGGGGTTCCCCGAGACGACCAGCGGCACGACGACGACGCCCGCGAGGCCGTCGGGCCCGTACAGGTCGAGGAACGCCTTGAGCAGCCCGGTGTAGGAGGCCTTGTAGACGGGGGTGGCGACCACCGCGACGTCCGCGACGGCCAGGCGGGCGAGCGCGGCGTCGGCGGCGGGGTGGACGGGGGCCAGCAGCTCTCCCGCGAGCTCCGCGAGGTCGATCGCGTCGAGCGCGTCGGCGCCGAGCAGCGCGGCCAGGCGGTCGGCGGCGGTGCGCGCGGCGAGCAGGGTGCGCGAGCCGGGGCGCGGGTTGCCGGAGACGGCGACGACGGCAGGGGGACGGGACGTCATGGAGTGCCTCGCAAGGGTGTCGATCACGGTTGCCGTGCGGCGGAGCGGGCACCACGTCGCGGGCGCCCGGCCGACGGCCAGGTCATCTCCCGGAGCACCCCGCCGTGACGTGGGGTTGCTGCCCAGCCAGCCGGGGCTTGGCGCTGGGACTCTCGACCTCGGCGGTGTTGTAGCAGGGCGCGGCGCCGGGACCGAGCACCGGACCCCGACTTCTCACGATCCGGGACCGTGCGTCCTGCCCGGGACCTTCGTCCCGTGACAACGCTCCGGAATGCGAGACGGACGGCCGGATCGTTGACGCGGTCGCCGGGGGTTCGTATGTTCCCCGGCACCGGATCACGTCGCCGCCACCACCCCGGTGGCCGGCTGCGGGGCCCGGCAGGTCATGAGTTCCGACGCGTAGCCCCGGCTGGTCGGACGGCAACCCCCCGCGCGGGTGGGTGCCCCGGGTGAGGACCAGGCCCGCTGCCGACCGGCAGCCGGCAACACGCGAGCCCGCCGCGGCGGGTGCACGAAGGAGACAGCATGAGCCGGAGCACGGTGGCGCAGACCACCTCCTCCCTGCGTGCCGCCGCGCAGCCCGGGCCCCACGCGGCCCGCTGTCGCTGTCGCTGACCTCCCTCCGCGAGCAGCGCCACCCGTCGGCGCCCGGTCGGCCGTGACCCGGCCCGGCCCCGACCGGTAGCCCTGACACCGCGAGCCCGCGCCACCGCGCGTCCGCCATCCCCGCCCTCGGGGACCTCACGCCCGCCCGCCGGGCGCACCCGCTCGTCCCACCGGTCCCGGTGCGCGTCGCCGCGCGCCGGCGACCCCGGACGCCCTCGAACGGAGCCGTCATGCCCAGCCCCACCGCGCGACCCGCCGGTCGCGACCACCGCGACCCGCCCGGCAGCGAGCGCCGGACCGCCCTGCTCGGCCTCGACCTGACCGCCGTCGGCGCCCGCCCCGGCGGCCACGGGCCGCAGGGTGCGGTCGCGGCCCGCCCGTTCGACGGCGAGCGGCTGGCCCGCCTGGTGCACCGCGCCGACCGCGGGCTGGTGGACCTCGTCGTGCTCGGCGACGCCCTGCTGCTGCACCCGGGCCGCCGTCAGGTCCCGGGCCGCCTGGACGCCGCGGTGGCGGCCGCCCGGGTCGCGCCGCTCGCGCTGCGGACGGTGCTGGTCGCCGGGGTGCCGCACCGCGAGGTCGAGCCCGCGCACCTCGCGGCCGCCGTCCGCGGGGTGCAGCGCGCCGGTCGGGCGTCGGCGGGGTGGCAGCTGTCCGCCCCGGCACCGGGCGCCGACCTCGACGAGCAGGTGTGGGCCGCGCACGCCGAGGCCGCGGTGCGGCAGGTCGACGCCGTGTGGGAGGGCGCCGAGGACGTGGGCGCGGTGCGGCTCGACCCCGAGGGTCGGTTCCACGTCGACCACGAGGGCGTCCGGTTCGCGGTCCGCGGCCGGACGGCGCCCGGCCCCGGTGACGCCACCCGGCCGGTCGTGGTCGTCCCCGTGTCCGGCGGTGCGTCCGCGGAGGTCGCGGGCCGGCACGCCGACGTCGCCCGCGTCACCGCCGCGGACCCCGACGAGGCGGGCCGCCTGCGGGCGCTGGTGCGGTCGGCGGCCGTCGCGGCCGGGCGACCCGCCGACGACGTGCGGGTGCTGGTCGACGTGGACGTCGCCCTCGCGGACGACCACGACAGCGCCGTCGCCCGGCTCGACCTGGTGCGCGCGACGGAGCGCCCCGACCTCGGCGCGAGTGCGTTGGGCCCGGGTGCGCGGGGCGCGGGTGCGCGGGGACTGGTGCTCGCCGGCACGGGGGAGCAGCTCGCCGCGCTGGTCGTCGACTGGGTCCGTGCGGGTGCCGCCGACGGGGTCGTGGTGCGCCCGACCTCGCCCGAGGCCGACCTCGACGTCCTCGTGGAGCGGGTGGTGCCCGCGCTCCAGGGGACCGGCCTCGTGCGCCCTCGACCCGCACCCGCCCGTGCACCTGCGCCCGCCGGTGCACCTGCGCCCGCCGGTGCCTCCCGCACGCCCGCCCTCGCCGACTCCGCCCGACCCGAGGTGACCCGATGACCACCACCGACCTGCACCGTCCCACCGACGTGCACCGTCCCGTCGACCCCGCGCGCCTCCAGGTGCGCGCGGTGCGCCTGCACGACCCGCTGGTGGGTCCGCTGCTGGACGGCCTGGCGCACGAGTACAGCACCCGCTACACCGGCGTGCTCACGCCCGCGCAGCTCCGCGACGAGCTGGAGCACTACGGCGCGCAGGAGTTCGCCCCGCCGGACGGCGAGCTCGTGCTCGTGCTGGAGGACGGGCGGCCGGTCGCGGGCGGCGCGTTCCGGCGCCGGACCGAGCCCGAGCACGGCGACCCGGCCCTGTTGGCCCGGCCCGGCACCCGTGACGCGGCGGGCGCCCCGGCGGTGCCCACGGCCGAGCTCAAGCGGATCTGGACGCACGCCGAGCACCGGCGCCGCGGCCTGGCGCGCGTCGTCCTGACCGAGCTGGAGCAGCGCGCCGCCGACCGCGGCTACCCGCGCCTGTACCTGACCACGGGTCCGCGGCAGCCGGAGGCCGTCGGCCTGTACCTCGCGGCCGGCTACACCGCGCTGTTCGACCCGGCGGCGTACCCGGCCGACGTCGTCCCGCACGCCTTCGAGAAGTGGCTGGTGACCCCGTGAGCGCCGTCGTCGACCGGCCCGTGGCGGCCGTGCCGCCCGCGACCGTCGCCGAGCTCGCCGACCTGCCCGTGGTCCCCGCGCGGCACCCGGGTCGCTGGGTCGCCACGGCCGGGGTCGCGGTGCTGCTCGCGATGGTGCTCAGCTCGCTGCTGACCAACCCGCAGTGGGAGTGGGACGTCGTCGCGCAGTACCTGACCTGGCCGTCGGTGCTCGAGGGCGTGTGGGCCACGGTGCGGCTGACCGCGGTGGCGGGCGTGATCGGGTTCGGCCTGGGCACGGTGCTCGCGCTGATGCGGCTGTCCCGGTCGCCGCTGCTGCGGTCGGTGTCCTGGGCGTACTCCTGGGTGTTCCGGTCGGTGCCGCTGATCCTGCAGCTGCTGCTCTGGTACAACCTCGCGTACCTCTACCCGGAGCTGTCGCTGGGCATCCCGTTCGGGCCGTCGTTCCTGGCGTTCGACACCCTCGACGTGGTGGACAAGTTCGGCGCCGCGGTGCTCGGGCTCGGGCTGGCGCAGGCGGCGTACTCCGCGGAGATCGTCCGGGCCGGCATCCTCGGCGTCGACCAGGGCCAGCACGAGGCCGCCGCTGCGCTGGGCCTGCCGCGTGGCCGCCAGCAGCGCCGGATCGTGCTGCCGCAGGCGATGCGCACCGTCGTCCCGACGTCGGTCAACGAGATCATCGGCCTGCTCAAGGGCACGTCCGTCGTCTACGTGCTGGCGTACGGCGAGCTCTTCTACACGGTCGGGGTGATCTACGGCCGCAACCAGCGGGTCGTCCCGCTGCTGCTGGTCGCGGCGATCTGGTACCTCGCGACCACCACGGTGCTGACCGTCGCCCAGTACTACCTCGAGCGGTACTACGCCCGCGGCGCCCTCCGCACGCTCCCGCCGACGCCCCTGCAGCGGCTGCGCGCCCTGCCGCGGCGCGGCCACCTGACCCGCACCGTGCGCACACCCCGCACCACCCCTCGCGACACCGCACCCACCCGCGACACCGGAGGCCCGGCATGACCACCACGCTGAACCGGACCGCGCCCGCCCCGGTCGCGGCCGACGTCCCGCTGACCGTCCCGGCCCCGGGCGGGCACCTGCAGATCCACGGGCTGCACAAGTCCTACGGCGCCCTGGAGGTGCTGCACGACGTGGACCTGGAGGTCCGCCCGGGCGAGGTGACCGTGATCCTCGGCCCGTCGGGCTCCGGCAAGTCGACCCTGCTCCGTCTGGTGAACCACCTCGAGCGGCCCGACCGCGGGTTCGTCGCGCTCGACGGCGAGGTGATCGGCTACGCGCACCGCCGGACCCGCCGCGGTCCCGTGCTGCGGGAGCTGACCGAGCGGGACGTGCTGCGCCAGCGCACCCGGATCGGGTTCGTGTTCCAGAACTTCCACCTGTTCCCGCACCTCACCGTGCTGGAGAACGTCGTCGAGGCGCCCGTGCACGCGCAGGGCCGGCGCCGCGACGAGGTCGAGGCCGAGGCGCGGGAGCTGCTCGCCCGCGTCGGCCTCGCCGACAAGGTCGACGCCCGGCCCCGGCAGCTGTCCGGCGGGCAGCAGCAGCGGGTCGCGATCGCCCGCGCCCTGGCGACGCGCCCGTCGGTGCTGCTGTTCGACGAGCCGACCTCGGCCCTCGACCCCGAGCTGGTCGGCGAGGTGCTCGGCGTGATCCGGGCGCTCGCGCACGGCGGCACGACGCTCGTGATCGTCACCCACGAGGTCGGGTTCGCCCGCGACGTCGCCGACACCGTCGTGTTCATGGACGCCGGCGTCGTCGTCGAGCAGGGCCCCGCCGCCCAGGTGCTCGGCGCGCCCAGCCACCCCCGGACCCGAGCGTTCCTCGACAAGGTCCGCTGACCCCCGTACTCCCACCCCCTCTCGACCGGAAGGCACCACGATGACCACCACCCCGACGCGACCGCACCCGCGGCGCCGACCCGTCCGAGCCGCCGTCGCGGCCCTCCCGGTCCTGGCCCTGCTGGCCGCGTGCGGCGGGACGTCCGACGCCGCCGAGGCCGGCAGCGAGCTCCAGTCCGCCGCGCAGGCCGCGGGGCTCGAGGTGAACACCTCGCCGGAGCAGGACCGGATCCACACCGCGGAGAACCCGGCCGCGATCGCGCTGCTCCCGCCGGAGCTCGCCGAGAAGGACACGTTCACGGTCGCGGTCAGCGCCTACGTCGCGCCGCTGGCGTTCCTCGCCGACGACGACCAGACGCCGATCGGGAACGAGACCGACATCGCGCAGCTCGTCGCGGACGCGCTGGGCAAGGACCTCGACCTGCAGGTCAAGGCGTGGGCGGACTGGCCGCTGGCCGTCGAGTCCGGGGACGTCGACGCGGTGATCTCGAACGTCACGGTCACCGAGGAGCGCAAGGAGACGTTCGACTTCTCGTCGTACCGCAACGACGAGCTCGGCTGGCTGGTCAAGGCCGGCAGCGACATCACCGAGATCGACGAGGCCGCCGACATCGCCGGCCTGACGGTCGCGGTGGGCTCCGGCACCAACCAGGAGAAGATCCTGCTCGCCTGGGACGAGGAGAACCAGGCCGCCGGGCTGGACCCGGTGCAGGTCGAGTACTTCGAGAACGACGGCGACACCATCCTCGCGCTGCAGTCCGGCCGGATCGACGCGTCGTTCGGCCCGAACGCGACCGCCGCCTACAAGGCCAAGGTCTCCCCGCAGGACTTCACCGTGGTCGGCACGCTCAACGGCGGATGGCCCGACACCGCGCAGATCGCCGTCACCACGCTCAAGGGCAGCGGGTACGCCGAGGCCGTGACGGCGGCGCTCCAGGGCGCGTTCGACGACGGCAGCTACCAGGAGGTCCTGGAGCGCTGGGGCCTGGAGGACGAGGCCATCGAGGCACCCGCGACCAACCCGCCGGGCCTGCCGAAGACGTCCTGACCACGCCCGACCCGTCCCCGCCCCTCGAAGGAGGCACCATGTCCGACACCCGCACCCGGGTCCCGCTGTCCGTGCTCGACCTCGCGGTCGTGCCCGAGGGCGGCACCGGCGCCCGGGCGGTGCGGTCCGCCGTCGACCTCGCGGTCGACCTGGACCGGCTCGGCTACCACCGGGTCTGGTACGCCGAGCACCACCTGTCGCCCGGCGTCGGCTCCGCGTCGCCCGCCGTGCTGGCCGCCGCCGTCGCGGCCCGGACCGACCGGATCCGGGTGGGGTCGGGCGCGGTGCTGCTCAGCACCACGAGCCCGCTGATCGCCGCGGAGCAGTTCGGCACCATCGCCGCGCTGCACCCCGGGCGGGTGGACCTCGGGCTCGGGCGGGCGTTCACCCCGCCGACCGGACCCGCGACGGCGCGACCCGACGCCGCGCCCCGGCCGGTCGACGGGCCCCGCCCGGTCGTCGGGCCGCGGGTCGTCGACGGGCTGTACGTCCCGGGCCCGCCGCCGGTGGACCTGTCGGACTCGGTGCTGCGGGAGCGGCTGCTCGCGCAGAAGCGCGTCGTCGGCGCCTCCCGCACGCCGGCGGCGTTCCGGGACGAGCTCGAGCTGGTGCTCGGGCTGCGCGCCGGGACCTACGCGGAGGCGGACGGCACCCGGCACGTCGCCCCGCCGGTCGAGGGCGCGGCCCTGGACGTGTGGGTGCTGGCGTCGTCGCCGGGTGAGAGCGCCCGCGTCGCGGGAGAAGCTCGGCCTGCCGATCGCGGCGAACTTCCACGTCAGCCCGGCGACCACGCTCGACACGGTCGCCGCCTACCGCGCGGCGTTCCGGCCGGGGGTGCTCGCCGAGCCGTACGTGGTCGTCTCCGCGGACGTCCTGGTCGCCGAGACCGTCGACCGCGCCCGGGAGCTCGCGACCCCGTTCGCCGACTGGGTGCTGTCGATCCGGCGGGGGACCGCCGGCGCGATCGCGTACCCCCGGCCCGGCGACGCGGTGCCGTGGGAGTCACGCGACGCCGCCGAGCGGGCCGTCGTCGCCGACCGCGTCGACACCCGGGTGGTGGGCGACCCCGCGACGGTCGTCGCCCGCCTGGAGACCCTGCAGCGCGTCACGGGCGCCGACGAGCTGCTGCTCACCACCGCCACCCACGACCCGGCGGACACCCGCCGGTCGTTCGCCCTGCTCGCCGAGGCGTGGGGCGCCCCGGCGCCCGCCCGCACGTCCGACGCCGTCCTCGTCAGCTGAAGGAGACCCACCATGTCCAGCACCGACCCCGCCGCACCCGCCCTGAAGCCCGCCGCGGACGCGGCCGCCGACGTCGCGCACGGCGCCCTGCTCGTGGACGTCCGGTCCGCCGGCGGCCGGGCCGCGCACGGGGACATCCCCGGCGCGACCCTCGCCGACCGGACCGACCTCGACGCGCTGTTCGGCCCCGCGCACGCCCCGGTCATCTCGATCGACACCCCGGTGGTCGTCGTGTGCGGCTCGCCCGCCGGCTCCGGACCCGTCGCCGAGCAAGCTCGCCGCGCGCGGCTACACCGTCACCCACGTCGACGGGGGCTTCCCGGCCTGGAAGGCCGCGGGCCTGCCCGCCACCAACCCCACCGACCCCGCCCAGCCCTGACCCCCCGCGCCCACCCCGCCCCGACCTCTCACCCCGCCCCTCCCACCCCGCCCCTCCCGCCCCTCCCACCCCGCCGAGACAGGACCCGCGCGCCGAGTCAGGGCGCTGGACCGACCTGTCTCGGCGCCGCGGCCCCTTCTCGGCGAGGCACCGCGGTCGGGGCAGGCGGGGGACGAGGCACCGGGACGGGGCCAGCACCCCAAGGAGAGCCACCATGCCCGTCGAGTTCCTCGGCATCGCGACCGCCAACGACGCGTCCGAGACGCGCGCCGCCACCACCCGTCCGTTCGACCCCGCGTTCCTGGAGCGGATCGTCCGGGCCCACGAGGACAACGGCTGGACCCGCGTCCTGTTCGCGTACGGGTCGTCCGGCCCCGAGCCCGCCGCGCTCGCCGCGTACACCGCGGCCCGGCTGGAGTCGATCGAGCTGCTGCTCGCGCACCGGCCGAACGTGTCCTACCCGACCTACGCGGCGAAGACGTTCGCCACCCTGGACCAGCTGTCCGGCGGCCGGCTGTCCGTGCACGTCATCACCGGCGGCAACGACCACGAGCAGCAGCGCGAGGGCGACACCCTCACCAAGGACGAGCGCTACGCCCGGACCCAGGAGTACATCCAGATCCTCAAGCGGGCGTGGACCAGCACCGAGGCGTTCGACCACCACGGCCGGTTCTACGACTTCGACGACTTCCACCTCGACACCAAGCCCGCCGAGGGTCACGTGCCGACGATCTCGTTCGGCGGGTCCTCGGACGCGGCGTTCCGGGTCGGCGCCGCGGAGGCGGACATCTTCGCGGTCTGGGGCGAGCCGCTGGACCGCACCCAGGAGCAGATCGACCGCGTGCACGCCGAGGCCGCCGCCGCCGGTCGCACCACCCCGCCGCGGATCCACGCGGCGTTCCGGCCGATCATCGCCCCGACCGAGGAGCTCGCCTGGGAGAAGGCGCACCGGGTGCTCGACGCGATCGAGGCGCGCAAGGCGGCGCTCGGGGGCGTGCTGAGCAACCGGCACCCGGTCACGGCGCCGGAGAACGCCGG
This sequence comes from Cellulomonas sp. KU4C, assembly GCF_056868065.1. NCBI lineage: Bacteria > Bacillati > Actinomycetota > Actinomycetes > Micrococcales > Cellulomonadaceae > Cellulomonas > Cellulomonas sp. KU4C. Next base: position 2,905,225 of record NZ_CP200322.1, read on the forward strand.
GTCGCAGCGGCTGCTGGAGATCGCGGCGCAGGGCGAGCGGTTCGACTCGGTGCTGTGGACCGCGACCGCGCGGGCGACCGGCGGCGCGGGCAACTCCAACGCGCTGGTCGGCACGCCCGAGCAGGTCGCCGAGGCGCTGCTGGCGTACTACGACCGGGGCGTGCGGATCATCTCGGCCCGCGGCTACGACCTGCTGGACGACGCCGTCGACTTCGGCCGGTACGTCATCCCGCTGGTCCGCGAGGGCGTCGCCGCCCGGGACCGCGCGGCCGCCGCCGTCGCCGCCTGAGGGGGCCGGGGGCGTGCGGTTCCAGCTGCTCGACATCGTGTTCAACCCGCCGCACCCGGTCACGGGCGCGGCGGTGCCCCCGGCGGACCGCCTGGCGCGGACGGTCCGGCACGCGGTCCTGGCCGAGGAGATCGGGTTCGACTCGTTCGCCGTGGGGGAGCGGCACGCCGGCGACGTGCTGTCCTCGGCGCCGACCGTGATCCTCGGGGCGATCGCGGCGTCCACCAGCCGGATCCTGCTGTCGACCGGCGTCACCGTGCTCGCGCTGCTCGACCCGGTGCGCGTCGCGGAGGACCTGGCGACCGTGGACCAGCTGTCCCGGGGCCGGCTCGAGATCGTGATCGGGAAGGGCAACGAGGTGCTGCAGTACCCGCTGCTCGGCCTGGACATCGACAAGCAGTACGAGTACCTGGCGGAGAACTACGAGCTGCTCCGCCTGCTGCTCTCGGAGGAGGACGTGACCTGGGAGGGCCGGCACCGGCACCGCCTGGAGCACGCCACCACACTGCCCCGGCCGTACGCGGGGCCGTTCCGGATCTGGCACGGCTCGGCGACGTCGCGGTTCGCGGTGAAGCTCGCGGCGCGGTGGGGCGACCCGATCGTGACCGCGAACGCCCTGCAACCGCGGGAGAACTACCAGGTGCTGATCGACCACTACCGCGAGCGGTACGCGGCGCACGGGCACGACCCGGCGCACGCCCACGTCGGGTCGGGCTCGGGCGGGCTGTTCCTCGCCGACACCACGGAGGCGGCGGTGCGGCAGTACCGGCCGCTCTACCAGGGTCAGGTCGACGCGGCCGCGCGCCGCGGCTACGGGGCGGACGCCGTCGGGCGGGCGCCGAGCTTCCGGACCCTCGAGGAGGCGGTCGAGCGGGGTCCCGCGCTGGTGGGCTCCCCGGAGCGGGTGGCCGAGAAGATCCTCGACTACCACCGGTCGTACGGGCACGTGCTGCAGTCCGTGTCCGTGAACCACCTGCTCGACCCCGCCGAGCAGGAGGACGTGCTGCGCCGGTTCGCCGAGGAGGTCGTGCCGCTGGTGCGCGCCGAGGTGAAGTCCGACCTGTGGACCGAGGCCGACCCGCGGCGCGCGGCGGGCTTCACCGCGGCGTGACCCCGCCGGCCACCACACGAAGATCCGCGATGTGAGAACCCGCGGCGGTTCCTTGACCAGGTCCGCCGCCGCGGGTTCCCTCACCCCCAGGTGACGAGCGCCAGCGCGCAGGCCCGGCTTGCTGGCCAGCAACCCTTCGACGTGACGGGGTGCTCCGGGAACGACCTGACCCGACCGCGACCGCGGACCGGGTAAGCACGGCGACGACACGCCGGAGCGCGCCCCCGCGCGCCCCGGCCGGCGCCCCACCCCGGCCACGGCCGGTGACGACCAGGAGTGCACGCATGACCACCTCCCCCTCGCGACGCGCCACCCGCCCCGCTGCGGCCGCCGCGGCGCTGACGACCACCGCGCTGCTGCTGACGGCCTGCTCCGGCGGGTCGACGGGCACGGGCGCGGCCACCGACGCGGCCGCGTCCGCCGAACCCGTCGCCGGCGGCGACCTGCGGTTCGCCATCACCGTCGACTCCCGGTGCATCGACCCGCAGCAGGTCGGCAACAACGACGCGATCGCCGTCGCCCGGCAGACCGTCGCCTCGCTCACCGCGCAGGACCCGGAGTCCGGCGAGATCGTCCCGTGGCTCGCCGAGAAGCTGGGAGGTCGACGACGACGCGTCGAGCTACACGTTCCACCTGCGCGACGACGCGACCTACGCGGACGGGACCCCCGTCGACGCCGCGTCCGTCAAGACCAACTTCGACGCGATCGTCGCGCTGGGCGCCACCGCGTCGCTCGGCTCGCAGTACCTCGTCGGCTACGAGGGCACGACGGTCGTCGACCCGCTGACGGTCACCGTCGACTTCGCCGCCCCGAGCGCGCAGTTCCTCCAGGCGTCGTCGACGTTCTCGCTCGGTCTGCTGTCGCCCGCGTCCGCGGCGCTGACGCCCGAGGAGCGCTGCGCCGGCGACTACATCGGGTCCGGCCCGTTCGCGGTCGAGTCGTACACGCCCGACCAGGAGGTCGTGCTGACCAAGGTGCCCGGCTACGCCTGGGGCTCCGCGGCCGACGACCACACCGGCGAGGCCTACCTCGACACCGTCACGTTCCAGGTCATCCCCGAGTCCTCCGTCCGCGCCGGCAGCCTCCAGTCCGGGCAGATCGACGCGACGGCCGCGATCGCCGCGGTGGACCAGCCGCAGTTCGACGGCAACGGGTTCTGGCTGCAGCAGCGCGCCAACCCCGGCGTGGCCTACCAGCTGTTCCCGAACGAGTCGAGCGCCCTGGCGTCCGACGAGGCGGTCCGCGTCGCGATCTCGAAGGGCATCGACCGGCAGCAGATCGTCGACACGGTGCTGACCGAGCGGGACCAGGCGGCGACCGCCGTGCTGTCCCACTCCACGCCGCTGTACGAGTCCCTCGCGGACGACCTGGCCTACGACCCGGACGGTGCCGTCGAGGTGCTCGAGGACGCCGGCTGGGAGCTCGGCGACGACGGCATCCGCGAGAAGGACGGCCGGCGGCTGTCCACCACCGTGACGTTCTGGCAGGACCCGGCGCCGCTGGAAGCTCGTGCAGCAGCAGCTGCGCCAGATCGGGGTCGACCTGCAGCTGCAGCACGTCGAGATCGCGGAGTCCACGGCGATCAAGGCCGACGGGGACTTCGACTTCGACTACTACAACCTCACGCGGTCCGACCCGGACGTGCTGCGCTCGGTGTTCTCCGCGAACGCCCGCAACGTGAACAAGCGGACCCCCTCGGAGGTCGACGACCTGCTCGACCGCTCCGCGGCCGCCACCGACCCGGCCGAGCGCGCCGAGCTCGTCACCCAGGCGTCCCGGCTGCTGATCGAGCAGGGGCACGCGATCCCGGTCTACGAGCTCTCGACGACCATCGCCGCGGCCGACCGCGTGCACGGGCTGGCGTTCGAGGGGTCCAGCCGGATCGACTTCTACGACGCGTGGGTCGACGCGAGCTGATGGGTCGCTACCTCCTGCGGCGCGCCGCCCAGGGCCTCGTGGTGCTCTGGGCGGCGTTCACCCTCGCGTTCTTCGTGCTGTACCTGCTCCCGAGTGACCCGGCGGCCCTGGCCGCCGGCGCCGGGGGCGAGGTGCAGGACGTCGACCCGGCGCTGCTCGACGACCTGCGCGCCCGCTACGGCCTCGACCGGCCCCTGCTGGTGCAGTACGGCGACGCGCTGCTGCACGCGGTCCGGCTCGACTTCGGGCCGTCGTACCAGTCCGGGGCGCCCGCCGGCTCGCTCGTCGCGCAGGCGCTGCCGGAGACCCTGAAGCTGACCGGCGCCGCGCTGGTGCTCGCGGTGCTCGGCGGGACGGCGCTGGCCGTGGCGAGCGTGCTGCCGCGCAGCCGGGCGCTGCGCCAGGTGCTGTCCGCGCTGCCGCCGCTCGGCGTCGCGCTGCCCACGTTCTTCGTCGGCCTGGTGCTGCTGCAGTGGGTGTCGTTCCGCGCGGGTCTGCTCCCCGCGATCGGCAACGCCGGCTGGCAGAGCCTCGTGCTCCCGGCGGTGACGCTCGCGGTCCCGCCGGGCGCGCAGCTCGCGCAGGTCCTGTCGCGCAGCCTGCGCGGGACGCTCGGCGAGCCCTACGTCGAGACCGCCCGGGCCAAGGGCGCCGGCCGGCTCCGGGTGCACCTGGGGCACGCGCTGCGCAACGCGGCGATCCCCGCGTTCACGATGCTCGGCGTGATGGTCGGGGCGCTGCTCGGCGGGGCCGTCGTCACCGAGACGGTGTTCTCCCGGGTGGGGCTCGGCCGGCTGACGGTCCAGTCCGTCAACACCCAGGACGTGCCCGTGGTGCTCGCGATCGTGTCGCTGTCGGCGCTGGTGTTCGTGGTAACCACGCTCGTCGTGGACCTGCTGTACCCCGTTCTCGACCCCCGCATCGAGTCGCGGGGCGTCTCCCGAGAGGCGGTGCCCGCATGACCACCATCGAGATCGCCGACCGGCAGGACGCCCGCTCGATCATCCGGCACGGCCGGGTGCGCGGCGCCCGCGCGGCCGGCCCGTGGGCGCGACGTGCGGCCCGGTACCTGGTGCGCCGACCCGGCCTGGTGCTGGCCGGGCTGGTCCTGCTGCTGGTCGCCGCCTGGGCCGCCGCGCCGACCGTGTTCGCGTCCGGCGACCCCCTGACCGGTGTGCCCGCCGACCGGCTGCAGCCGCCCTCGGCCGCGCACGTGCTCGGCACCGACCACCTCGGCCGCGACGTGCTGACCCGCGTGGTGCACGGCGCGTCGCTGTCCCTGCGCACCACCGTGCTGGCCGTGCTCGTCGGGCTCGTCGTCGGGTCGACCCTCGGCCTGCTCGCCGGGTTTCTGCGCGGCTGGGTGGACGACGTGGTCGGCCGCCTGGTCGACGTGCTGCTCGCCGTGCCGAGCATCCTGCTGTCGCTCGCGATCATCACCGCGCTCGGCACCGGGTCCACGAAGATCGCGGTCGCGGTCGGCGTCGGCGCGGTCGCGACGTTCGCCCGCGTGATGCGCGCCGAGGTGCTGCGCACGTCCACGTCGGTCTACGTGGAGGCCGCCCGGGCGTCCGGCTCGCGCTGGTACGCGGTGCTCGGCCGGCACGTGCTGCCGAACTCCGCCGGGCCGGTGCTCGCGCTGATCGCCCTCGAGCTCGGCGGCGCCGTCCTCGCGGTGTCCGCGCTGAGCTTCCTCGGCTACGGCACCCCGCCGCCCACGCCCGAGTGGGGGTCGCTGGTGTCCGGGGGCCGCGACTTCCTCGCCACCGCCTGGTGGCTGACCACCCTGCCCGGGCTCGTGATCGTCGCGGTGGTGCTGGCCGCCAACCGCGTCGCGCGCGCCCTCGAGACGACGGGAGAGGACCAGTGACCCAGCTGCAGCAGGAGGCCCCGCCCGTCGCGGCGGGTGCTCCCGGCACCCCGGTGCTCGAGATCACCGGGCTGGAGGTCGGCTACCGGGCGGACGGCGGCACGTACCGCGCGGTGCGCGGCGTCGACCTGGTCGTCCGGCCCGGGGAGGTCGTCGCCCTGGTGGGCGAGTCCGGGTCCGGCAAGAGCACGACCGCGCACGCGGCGCTGCACCTGCTGTCCCGCGGCGGCGCCGTCACCGGCGGCACCATCCGCCTCGCGGGCCGGGACGTCTCCGACCTGACCGAGCGCGAGTGGCAGGCCGTCCGGGGACGTGAGGTCGGCCTCGTGCCGCAGGACCCGACCGTGTCCCTCAACCCCGTGCAGCGCGTCGGTGACCAGGTCGCCGAGGTGCTGGTCGTCCACGGGCTCGCGCGGCGCCGTGCCGCCCGGGAGCGGGCGGTCGCGCTGCTCGAGCAGGCCGGCATCGACGACCCGGCCGCCCGCGCGCGCCAGTACCCGCACCAGCTGTCCGGCGGGATGCGGCAGCGCGTGCTCATCGCCATCGCGATCGCGGCGGGCCCGCGGCTGGTCGTGGCCGACGAGCCCACCAGCGCGCTGGACGTGACGGTGCAGCGGCGGATCCTCGACCACCTCGAGACGCTCGTCCGGGACCGGGGCACGGCGTTGCTGCTCATCACCCACGACCTCGGCGTGGCGGCGGACCGGGCCGACCGGATCGTCGTGCTCGAGCAGGGCGTGGTCGTCGAGCAGGGGCCCGCGGCCGAGGTGCTGCGCGCGCCGCAGCACCCGTACACGCGTCGGCTGATCGCCGCCGCGCCGAGCCTGGCGAGCGGGCGGCTGGTGGCGACCGACGTCCGGGTGCCCGTGGCGGCGGCCGATCCCGGACCGGTGGACCCCGGGCCCGCCGCGCCGGTCCTGGAGCTCGACGCGGTCCGCAAGGAGTTCGCCCTGCCGCGCGGCGCGGCGGCCCGGTCGGTCGTGGCCGTCGACGGGGTCGGTCTGCGCGTCGAGCGGGGCCGGACGTACGCGCTCGTCGGGGAGTCCGGGTCGGGCAAGAGCACGACCGCCCGGATCGCGCTGCGCCTCGAGCGACTGACGTCCGGCCGGGTGCTGTTCCGCGGCGACGACGTGACCGCCGCCCGCGGCGAGGCGCTGCGCCGGCTGCGGCGCGGGTTCCAGGTCGTCTACCAGAGCCCGTACGCGTCCCTCGACCCGCGGTTCACCGTCGAGCAGGTCATCACCGAGCCGCTGCGCGCGTACGGCGTCGGCAGCCGCGCCGAGCGCGCCGACCGGGTGCGCGAGCTGGTCGCCGACGTGGCCCTGCCCGCCGACGTCCTGCGGCGCAGCCCCCGGGAGCTGTCCGGCGGGCAGCGGCAGCGCGTCGCCGTCGCCCGGGCGCTCGCGCTGCGGCCCGACCTGGTCGTCCTGGACGAGCCGGTGTCCGCGCTCGACGTGTCCGTGCAGGCGCAGATCCTCGAGCTGCTGGTGCGGCTCCAGGCCGAGCACGGGCTGACGTACCTGTTCATCTCCCACGACCTCGCCGTCGTCCGGCAGGTGGCCGACGACGTCGGGGTGCTGCACCGCGGCCGGCTCGTCGAGCAGGGCCCCGCGGAGGCGATCCTGCTGGACCCGCGGCAGGAGTACACCCGCGAGCTGGTCGCCGCCATCCCCGGCGGGCGCGTGCGGGCGGGGGCGCACCGGTGACCGCGACGCTGCTCGACGCCACCCGGCTCGCCGGCGAGACCGTCGAGCTGCTGCAGGCGCTGATCCGCAACGCCTGCGTCAACGACGGCACCGTCGGCTCGGGCCAGGAGATCCGCAACGCCCGGACCCTCGCCGACTACCTCGACGGCTCGGGCCTGGACCTGGAGGTCGTCGAGCCGCAGCCCGGGCGCGCGTCCCTGGTCACCCGGATCGAGGGGCGCGACCCCGCCGCGCCGTCGCTCGGCCTGGTCGGCCACACCGACGTCGTCCCCGTCGAGCCGGGCGGCTGGACGCGGGACCCGTTCGGCGGCGAGCTCGTCGACGGCTGGGTCTGGGGGCGTGGCGCGATCGACATGCTGGGCCTCACCGCCGCCTACGCCGTCGTGACGCGCGCCCTCGCGACGTCCGGGCGCCGGCCCGCGGGCGACCTGCTGCTCGCCGCGGTCGCCGACGAGGAGCACGGCAGCGTCTGGGGCGTCGACTGGCTGACCACCCACCGCTGGGACCTGGTGCGCGCGGACCACGTGCTCACCGAGTCCGGCGGCGTCCCGGTCGGCGACCACCGCACGCTCGCGGTCGGGGAGAAGGGCGGGGCGGCCCGGCGGCTGCGCGTCGTCGGGACCCCCGGCCACGGGTCGGGGCCGTGGGGCAGCCGGAACGCGATCGTGCTCGCCGCGGAGGCCGTGCGCCGGATCGCGGCGGTGCGCGGGCCCGTCGTCGTCGGGGACCTGTGGCGGCGGTACGTCGACGCCCTCGACCTGCCCGCGGACGTGCGGGCGGCCGCGCTGGACCCGGACCGGCTCGACGACGTGCTGCCCCTGCTCGGCGCGCTCGGCCCGGTGGCGCATGCGACCACGCACACCACCGTCGCCCCGACCGTGCTGCACGCGGGCGGCAAGCCGAACGTCATCCCCGGGCTGGCCGAGGTCACGCTCGACATCCGGGTGCTGCCCGGGACCCGGCCGGCCGACGTCGACGCGCTGCTCGCCGACGCGCTGGGCGACCTCGCGGACCACGTGCACATCGAGGGCGACCGGTTCGGCGAGCCGTCGCTGTCGCCCACCGACACCGGGCTCTACCGGGTGATCGAGCAGGCCGTCGCGGCGCGCACCGGGGGAGCCCGGGTGCTGCCGACGCTCGGCACCGGCGGGACCGACGGGCGGTTCTACCGGCGGCGCGGGGTGCCCGCGTACGGCTTCGGGCTGCTCTCCGCCGGCTGGGACCCGGGGACGTGGCGCGGCCTGTTCCACGGGAACGACGAGCGGGTGGACGTCGCGTCGCTGGAGCTGACCACGGCGGCGCTGCACGACGTGGTCACGGCGTTCCTGGGCTGACCGGGCCCGACGGCGCAAAACGCTTCGGGGATGTCCGAGGTCCGGCCTAGGGTCGAGGAACCATGCTCGACACCACCACGGCCAGCAGCGCCACCGCCACCGACCCCACGACCGCCGGGCCCGACGGAGCCGGACGTCCCGCGGTGCGCGGTCCCCACGCCGACCCCGCCCGCCGCCTCGACTGGCGCCGGCTGCGCGGTCCCGTCGCCGTGCTCGCGCTGCTCGCGCTCACCGTCGGCGCCGTCGGGTCCGCGCTCGGCACCTGGGTCGCGGGGACGATGGCCGAGGACCCGACCACCGCGGGCCTGCTGCTCCTGCTCGCCTGCCTGGTCGGCGCGGCGCTGGTCGACGCCGCCGGCCAGGTCGCGTGGGCCGGGGTCGTGGACCGGGCGGAGGGCCGGCTGCGCGGCGACCTGCTCAGCGCCGCGCTGCACCAGCCGCTCGCGACCCTGTCGGAGCAGGCCGTCGGCGAGGTCCTGGACCGGGTGGACGACGACACGCACGCGGTCGGCTCTCTCGTGCGCCGGCAGCTGTGGGGGATGGGACGCACCGTGGTCGGCTGCGTGCCGATGTGGGTGGTCGCCGGCCTGACCTGGTGGCCCGCCTGGGCGCTGTTCCCCGTGCTCGGTGCCCTCACCGTGCTGGTGGTGCGCCCCTCGCTCGGGGAGATCGCGCGCCGCAAGGTCGTCGAGGAGCGCGCGTGGACCGACAACGCCGCCGCGTTCGAGGAGGCCGTGGCCGCCCGGGACGACCTGCGCACCAGCCACGGGCAGGCGTTCGCCGTCCGACGGCTCGCGGAGGCGTCGGCCGTCGTGCACCGCACGCTCGACCGGGTGCTCGCGGTGGAAACCCGGATGACGGCGCGCGCCGGCCTGCTGCTGCACGCCCTGCTCGCCGCGGTCGCGGTGGCCGGGGTCGCGCTGGCGGGCGGGGGCGACCTGTCGATCGCCCGGCTCGTCACGCTGTTCCTCGTCACCGCGTCCTTCGTCGGGCAGTTCGACATGCTCGCCCGGCACCTGCCCGACCTCCAGGAGGGCATCGGCGCGGCCATCCGGATCCGCGAGCTGCTCGACTCGCCACCCGAGCCGACCGGCGGGCTGCCCGTGCCGGACGGCCCGCTCGACCTCGAGGTCCGCGACCTGCACTTCGCCTACGAGGAGGGCACGTTCGCGCTGCAGGGCGTCCGGCTGCGGGTGCCCGCCGGCCAGACCGTCGCGCTCGTCGGACGCACCGGCTCGGGCAAGTCCACGCTCGCGTCGCTGCTGTCCCGCGCCGTCGACCCGGAGCCCGGGTCGGTGCTGCTCGGCGGCGTCGACGTGCGCGACCTCGACCTGCAGGCGCTGCGCGCGGCCGTCGGCGTGGTGACGCAGCGCACCGAGGTCGTCGCGGGGACGCTCGCGGAGAACATCGCCCTGTTCGCCGACGTGCCCCGGCGCGCGATCGAGGACGCCGTGCGCGAGCTGCGCCTCACCGACTGGGTCGCCGGGCTGCCCGACGGCCTCGACACGGTGCTCGGCCCGGGCGGGACGTCGCTGTCCGCCGGCGAGGAGCAGCTGGTGGCGTTCGCCCGGCTCCTGGTGCGCGACGTGCAGGTGGTCGTGCTCGACGAGGCCACGGCGCGGATGGACCCGCTCACCGAGGCGCGCGTCGTCGCCGCGTCCGAGCGGCTGCTCGGCGGCCGGACCGGCGTGCTGGTCGCGCACCGGCTCGGCACCGTGGAGCGCGCCGACCAGGTCGTGGTGCTCGACCACGGCCGCGTCGTCCAGCAGGGACCGCGCGCCGAGGTCGCGCGCGCCGACGGGCCGTTCCGCACGCTGCTGACGGCCAGCCGGAGCGAGGGGCACGCCGAGGTCCTCGACGACGACGCGGAGCCCGACGGCGACGCGCCGGACGCGGACGCCCCGGACGTAGAGCAGCCGGCCGACCTCACCTCCGGCGGTCTCGGCGCCCGACGCCGGACCGGACCGGCGCCGGTGCTCCCCGAGCCCGGGAGCGGCCCGAGCCTGGCGCGCGGCATCGCCCACGCCCTGGTCGTCCGCCCGCGGTGGGGCGTGGTCGGCGGCCTGCTGTTCCTGCTGTCCAGCCTGTTCGCCGCCCAGGGCGCGGTCACCGGGTTCTTCTGGGGCCGGACCGTCGAGGACCTGCGCGCCGGCGCGTCGCCGACCCTGCTGGTCGCCGCGATGGTCGTGCTGCTGCTGCTCGTCGCGCCGGTGAACTCGCTCGCGTTCCGGCTGTACCCGAAGTGGTGGATCGAGGTGCTGCTGCGGGTGCGGATGTCCGTGCTCGTCGGGCAGACCCGGCAGCACCGGCTGCGCCGCACCCCGCCGGGGGAGGTCGTCGCCCGCGGGCTCGACGGCGACCGGTTCGTGCTCTACGCGGACCGGTGGGTCGACCTCGTCAACGGCCTGGTGCTGGTCGCGGTCACCGCCCTGCTCAGCTGGTCGCTGCTCGCCGGTGCGGTGCTGCTGTCCGTGCTCGTGGTCAGCGCGGCGTGCGCGTTGGTCGGCCGGCCGGTCGCCGGGCGGTCCGCCACCCGGTCCGCGGCGGCGCGTGCGGGGTTCGGCCGGTCGCTCGTGTCCGCGCTGGACGCCGCGCGGACCGTGAAGCTCGCCGCCCGCACGCCCGAGGTGCATGCGCACCTGCGGTCCGTGGACGCGGGCCGGGTCGAGGCCGCGGTGTTCGAGCACCGGGTGCAGGCCGTCCTCGACGGCGTGCCGATCGTCATGGTCCAGGCCGGCGTCGTCGCCGCGTGGGGCGTGTTCCTCGCGGGCGGCTGGGACCTCGGCAGCACGCTGCTCGTGGCCGGCGCGGTCGCCGGGTTCAACTGGTTCGGGCAGGTCGCGGGCGCCGTCATCACCGAGGCACCCGGCACCCGCAGCTGGCAGCGGATCACCGCGGAGCTCGCCGGCGGCGCCGACCTCGCCGCGCTGCCCGACGACGTCGACCTGGCCGCCGGCACCGCACCCCGGCCCGCGCCGGACCACCGCGACCGGCTCGACCGCCTCGAGGTGCGCGGGCTGTCCGCCGTGCACGACGACGGGACCATCGGCGTCAGCGGCGTCGACCTCGCCGTCGACCGCGGCGACCTGGTGCTGCTGCTCGGGCGGGTCGGCGCGGGCAAGTCGAGCCTGCTCGCCGCGCTCGCCGGGCTGATGGAGCACACCGGCCGCGTCGTCTGGAACGGCACCGAGGTCACCGACGCGCAGACGTTCCTGCGCCCCGGGCGGGTCGCGCACGTCGCCCAGGTGCCGCGGGTGCTGTCCGGGACGTTCGCGGACAACGTGCGCCTCGACCACCCCCGTGACGTCGCCGGACCCCTCGACGCCGCCCGGCTGACCACGGACGTCGCGGAGGCCGGCGGCCCGGACGCGCTCGTCGGGCACCGCGGTGTCCGGCTGTCCGGCGGCCAGGTGCAGCGCCTCGCGCTCGCCCGAGCCCTCGCGACCGACGCGGAGCTGCTGCTCGCCGACGACGTGTCCAGCGCCCTCGACGCCGCCACCGAGATCGAGCTTCTGGCAGTCCCTGCGCGAGCGCGGCACCACGGTCATCGGCTCGACGTCCAAGCGCGCCGCGCTGTCCCGGGCAGACCGGGTCGTCGTGCTCGAGGACGGGGCGGTCGCGGCCGTGGGACCGTGGACGGATCTCGCCGCGCGGTGGGGCCACCTGGCGGGCTGAGACCTGGCAGGGTGGCACGTGGCGCGCCGGGGACCCGGCAGGTCGGGAGCACGGGCGCGGGGCTGGTCGACGACGAGGGGGACGGCATGGCGGAGCACGAGGACCGGGACCGCGGCGACGACCACCCGACGTCGGACACGCGGCTGCCCGGCGAGCGGCCCGGGCTCAACGGCGACCCCCTCGGTGCCGCCTTCCGCGACGGACCGCGGCGCCGGCCCAGGGCGTCGGCGCGCAGCTGCTGACCGCCCTGCCGTTCGTCGTGCTCGCCGTGGTGGTCCTGGTCGTCGCGACGCGCTGACCGGCCCGGTCCCGCGGGTGGTCCGGCTGGGTAGCCTCGGGCCATGACGACGCTCATCGCCGAGGACCTGCTGCTCCTGCTGCTCGACGACGTGAAGGGCACCCCCACGTCCTCGTACCTGGACACCGCGCTCGGCGGCGCGCTGCTGGTCGAGCTCGCGCTGGCCGAGGCCGTGCACGTGCAGGAGCGGACCAGCGTCTGGTCGTCGGCGAAGGTCCTGGTCGACCCCGGTGCCGCCGTCGCCGACCCGGTGCTCGGCGCGGCCCTGACCCGCGTGGCCGAGCGGGAGCGGTCCGCGTCGGACCTGGTCAACCGCCTGGGCAAGGGCGCGAAGGACGCGCTCGCCGACCGCCTCGTCGAGCGCGGCCTGCTGACCCGGCACGACGACCGGGTGCTCGGGCTGTTCCCGCGCACCCGGTGGCTCGCGGCCGACACCCGCCACGAGGGCGCGGTCCGGGGCGCGCTGACGGCCGTGCTCGTCCAGGGGCTCGCGCCCGACGCGCGGACCGGGGCGCTCGTCGCGCTGCTCGCGGCCGTCGACAAGGCCCCGTCCGCCGTCGACCACCCCGGCGTCCCCGCGCGGGAGATCAAGCGCCGGGCCAAGCAGGTCGCGGAGGGCACCTGGGCCGCGAAGGCCGTGCAGGACGCGATCGCGGCGTCCGTCGCGGCGATCACCGCGGGCATCACGGCGGCGACGGTCGCCACGACGGCATCGTCCTGACGCTGCCCGCCCGGGCGGACGCGCCGAGACAGGACGTCCGCGCCGAGATCGGGCCGCGGGAGGCCCTGCTTCGGCGCGGGAGTCCGGTCTCGGCGGTGACGCCCGGCAGCAGTGCCGAGACAGGGCGTGCGCGCCGAGACAGGACCCTGCAGCGCCCGATGTCGACGCGCAGGTCCTGTCTCGGCAGCCGACCGGCGGCTGCGGGCTGACGACCGCGGGCTGGCGGGCAGCCGGCGCCCGCGGGGGTCAGGGGAGGAGGGACTCGATCGCCTGGACGACCTCGGGGGCGTCGGGGAGCGTGCGGGGGCGGAAGCGGCGGGCGCGGCCGTCGGGGGCGACGAGGAACTTCTCGAAGTTCCAGGTGATCCGCCCGGCCTTGCCGTCGTCGTCGGGGACCTGGGTGAGCTCGGCGTAGAGCGGGTGCGCGTGCCGGCCGTTGACCTTGGCCTTCTCGAGCATCGGGAACGTGGTGCCCCAGGTGGTCGAGCAGTACTCCTCGATGGCCTCGGCGGAACCGAGCTTCCTGGAGGAACTGGTTGCTCGGCACGCCGACGACCGTGAACCCCCGCGGGCCGTAGGCGCTGTGCAGGGCCTCGAGCTGCTCGTACTGCGGGGCCAGGCCGCACCGGGAGGCGACGTTGACCACCAGCGCCACCCGGCCCTCGGTGATCGCGCCGAACGTGGTGTCCTGACCGCGGAGCGTCCGGACCGGGATGTCGTCGAGCTGCATGGCGGCGACGCTAGCAGCGTCGGCCGGGCGCGGCCTCAGGGGTGGATCCACCCGGGGAGCAGCGGGGCGACGACGGTCCCCACGCCGACGACGCCGGAGACCACCGCGACGACCCCGGCGGCGAGCAGCGCGTCACGGCGGTCGAGGGGCACGGGCCGCCAGAGGGTGCGCGGCCCGCCGGAGAGCCCGCGCGACTCCAGGGCCAGAGCGGTGCGCTCGGCGGCCCGGACGGAGACGACCAGCAGGGCGAACGCGCAGCGGCCGAGGTCGGCCGGGCCGGTGCGGGGTCGGCCGTCGCGGCCCAGCGGCGCCCGGACCAGGTGCGCCGCGCGGATGTGCGCCCACTGCGCGGGCAGGGCGGCGAGCATCCGGTGTCCGGCCAGCAGCGCGTACGCGTACCGGGGGCTGAGCCGGGCGTGCTGCGTGAGGCTGACCATGAGGGCGCGCGGGGGCGTGCTGGCGAGGAACCCGACGGTGAGCACGCCGATCACCAGGCCGCGCAGCGCGAGCGCCGTGCCGATCACCAGGCCCTCGTGGGTGATCCGCACGGGCGCGCCGGTGAGCACCGGGGTGCCGGGTCGGCTCAGGGCGTTCACCAGGACGAGGCCGACGCCGAACGTCCAGAACGGCACCTGCGCCGTGAGCAGCGCGCGACCACGGACCCCGGCGGCGGCGCGCACGACGACCAGGCCCAGCAGGTACAGCGCCAGCAGGGTGACCGGGTCGAGCAGCAGCAGCGTCGCCAGCGAGACCCCGAGCAGCACCGCGGCCTTGACCGTGGGGTTGCGGGCCGCCAGCGCGCTCACGGGGCGACCCCCGCTGGCGCGTCGACGCCGCGCAGCGCCCGGTCGTCGAGCTCCCGCAGCGCGTGCCGTAGCTGTCCGAGGTCGTCGACCGCGTCGGCGAGCCAGCGCAGCACCCGCGGCACCCGCAGCCGGGCGGCGTCCAGCAGCCCGGGGTCGCGCAGCAGCGTGAGCGGCCCGACGTCCGCGATCAGGCGCCCGTCGGTGACGACCAGCACCCGGTCCGCGGTGCCGGCGACCGCCCGCAGGTCGTGGCAGGAGAACAGCACGCCGCGGCCCTGCGCCGCGGCGGCGGTCAGCGCCCGGAGCGCCGCGACGGTGCCGTGCCGGTCGAGACCGAACGTCGGCTCGTCGGCGAGCAGGAACGGCCGGTCGTGCACGAGCGCCGCGGCGAGGCCGAGACGGCGCTGCTGCCCGCCGGAGAGCTGGTGCGGGTGGTGGTCGGCGTGCCCGGTGAGGTCGAACCGGTCGAGCACGTCGGCGACCCGCGCGTCCGTCGCCGGCCCGCGGGGCAGTCCGGCGGCGACCTCGGCGCGCACGGTCGTCCGGGACAGCTGGTGCTCGGGGTTCTGGAGGACCAGGCCCGCGCGGGGTCCGGTCACCGTGCCCGCGGCGGGGCGGGCGACCCCGGCCAGGCAGGCGAGCAGCGTCGACTTGCCGCTGCCGTTCGGGCCGACCAGGGCGACCACCTCGCCGGCCCGGAGGGTCAGGTCGACGTCCTGCAGCACGGGGGCGACGTCCCGGCGGCGGCGACCGGGGGCCGGCGGGGGAGCGACGGCCAGCCCGCGGGCGACCAGCGTCGGACCGGCACCGCGGGGGACGACCGCCGACGCGGGTGCCCGGGCCGCGAGGTCCAGCACCCGCCGCTGGTGCTCGGGCGACCCGACGGGCCCGCCGAACGCCGCGGCGAGCTCCACGTCGAGCGGCAGCCAGCAGCCGCGGGCGAGCAGGTCGGCGCCGGCCCGGCTCGCGACGTCGGCGGCGGGGCCGTCGTGCGTGATGCGGCCCTGGCGGTCGAGCACCACCCACCGCCCGGGCAGGCCGGCCAGCCCCGCGTCGCCCGCGAGCTCGTCGAGCCGGTGCTCGACCAGGACGCAGCCCGCCCCGGTCCGGTCCCGGGCGGCGGCCAGTGCCGACCGGACCGCCGCGACCCCGTCGGCGTCGAGCATCGAGGTCGGCTCGTCGAGCAGCAGCAGCGCGGGCCCGGGCGCGAGGGCCGCGGCCAGGGCGACCCGCTGCAGCCTCTCCGCCGGACAGCCCGTCGGTGCGCCGGTCGCGCAGGTGCGCGGCGCCGGTGACGTCCAGCGCGCGGTCGACCGCGGCGCCGATCCGGTCGGGGTCGACGCCGAGGTTCTCCAGCGGGAACGCCACCTCCTCGTCGACGTCGGGCAGGCACACGCCGGTCTCGGGGTCCTGCGCGAGCACGCCGACGACGTCGGCCAGCCCGGCGACGGTCGTCGTGGCGACGTCCCGGCCGGCGACGCGGACCCGCCCGGTGACCCGGGCCGGCACGACGTGCGGGACGGCGCCGTGCAGGCAGCGCAGCACCGTGGACTTGCCCGCCCCGGACGGCCCGAGCAGCAGCACCTGCTCCCCGGGCGCGACGCGCAGGTCGACCGGCCCGACGCCGTCGCCGGTCGCGAACACCGCCTCGAGCGCCTCGGCGTGCAGGACCGGCACGGCGTCGTCGGTCGCGGCGTCAGCGGTCACGACGCACCACGGCGGGTTCGAGGTCCCGCTCCGCGCGGACGATCGCGAACCCGTCCAGCACCCCGGTCCGGCGCAGCGCGTCGACGAGCACCTTCGCGAGCAGCCCGCCGAGCAGCACCCCGGACGCGACCTGGAGGCCGAGCCGCAGCAGCAGGATGTCCTGCCCGTACCAGCCGAACCGCACCGCCGACCAGGCGAACACGAGCCCGGCGCCGAGCGCGCCCGACACCGCGAACCGCGCCCAGCCGAACCGCCGGTACCGGCCCAGCGCGAACGGCAGCTCGCTGCCGAGCCCCTGGATCGCGGCGGCGACGAGCAGCAGCGGACCGACGGGGGAGCCCAGGAACACCACCTCGACCACCGACGCGATCACCTCGGCGAGGATCCCGACGCCGGGGCGGCGGATCACCGCGACGGCCACGGGCGCGACGATCAACCAGCCGCCGAGCAGCACGTGCTGCGCGAGGTCGCCGGCCGGTCCCATCAGCACCGCGAGGGCGTTCCACGCCTGGACGAGCGCCCAGTACAGGAAGCCGAACACGACGCCCAGCATCACGAGCAGCACGATCTCCTTGAGCTCGAGACGAGCCCGCCGGGTCGGCCCCGGCCCCGCGTCACGCACCGGCGTGGGACGGGCTGTTGAGCGACAGGGTCAGGTGGCTCGTGACGTGCTGCACGCCGCGGCCCACCGTCGTCCACGCGCCGACGACGGCCTCGAGCACCGCACCGAGGTCGCCCTCGAGGCGGGTGACGAAGTGCTCCGAGGCGCGGACGGTGCCGCCCGCCCGGGCGAGGGCGATCGCGGCCTCGATGTCGCGCATGTGGTCCGGCTCGACCCCGGCCCGGACGTCGTCGGCGAGCGGGTACAGCGCCCACTCGGCGGCGGCGAACCGGCCGGTGCGCCGACCGGTGGGCGGCTCGACACCGCGAGGTCCGGCGCCGCCGGGCAGGTCGCACCGGACCTCCCCGGGGCAGCCGCGGGACAGGTGCACGGTGACGGCGGCGTGCTCGCCGGACGCCGCGACGGCCTCGGTCAGGTCGGTCAGCCAGCGCAGCAGGTCGGCCTCGTCGCCGCCCGCGTAGGTGCTGACGTCGCCGGTGCGCAGGACGAGCCCGGCGGGGTCGGCGGCGGCGAGCGCGCCGCGGATCACGTCGACGTAGCGGTCGGCCATCACGGCGACCGTGACGCGCGCGCCGACGCCGAACCGCACCGGGTCGGCGGTCAGGTCGGCGGCCGGCCCGGCGATCGGCCCGGCGGCGCGGGCGAGGGTGGTGGGGGCGGTGTCGGTCATCGGCGTCCTCCGTGCGTCGGTCAGCACGGGAGGACGGCGGACGGGTGCCCGGCGCCCTGCATTCGCTTCCTGCGCTGGCATGACCCAGATCAGGTTCAACGGTCGGAGTTCGAGTACTCCCTCTCAGCCCGGCTCACCGGACTCCCGTGCTTCGACCGGAACGCTAGCACCCGGCCGCGCGCACGAGCAGGGGTCAGACCTTCCCCTGGATCAGCCGGTGCCAGTAGATCTGCGGCTCGAGGTACCGGTCGAACAGCAGCAGGCTGCGGCGCGGCCGGGCGAGCTCGGGGAACGGCAGGGTCGGCAGCGGGCGGCCGTCGCGGTCGTGCTCGGCGAGCAGCAGGTGCCGCAGCGAGGTGGTGACGGGCGCGACCGTGTAGCCGTCGTAGCGCCGCATCCCGCCGCGGGTCCGCCGGGCCCGGATGTTGCGGGCGACGACCGGCACCTGGCGGCGCAGCGCCCCGCCGGAGGGCACCGTCGCGACCGCCGCCGCGTCGCCGAGCCCCCACACCCGCGGGTGGGTGCGGTGCTGGAGGGTGCCGGGGTCGACGTCGACGAAGCCCTCGGCGTCGCCGAGCCCGCTGTCCGCGACCCACGCCGGCGCGCGGTGCGGCGGGGCGAGGTAGAGGGCGTCGTAGGGGAGGGTCGCGGGGCCGTCGTCGCCGGACACGTGCAGCGCGCGGTCGTCGGGGTCGACGGCGTCGAGGCGCACGCCGGTCCGCACGTGGACGCCGAAGTCCGCCGCGGCCGCGCGCAGCTCGCGGTCCGCGCGGGCGTGCTGCACCAGGTGCGGGGCCTCGACGAGCAGGTCGACGCGGATGTCCCCGAGCACGCCGGTGCGCCGCCAGTGGTCGGCGGCGGCGAACAGCGGCTTCAGCCCGACCGGGGCGCACGGGGTGTGCCGGTCCGCGATCGCGAACACGGCGCGGCCGGCGGTGAGGGCGGACAGCATCGTCCAGGTCCGCTCGGCGAGCTCGGGCAGGTCAGCTCGTCGCGGCGTGCGGGGTGGCGACGGCCGCACGGGACCCGGGGACCGCGTCCCAGTCCACCTGGGACCCGGGGCAGACGGCGAGGTCGCCGTAGCCGAGCTCCGTCCCGTCGGCGAGGTGCACGACGGACCGCCCGGGGTCGACGCGCACCACGTGGTCGGCGTAGCGGTGCACCCCGGCGGGGACCACCTCGTCCTGCGGCCGGCGCAGCTCGTCGAGGGTCGCCGTGCCCGACGCCACGTACGACAGCATCGGGCGGTAGTGGTGGACGCTCGCCGGCTCGACCACGGCGACGTCCCGGCACCCGTCGCGCCGCAGCCGGCCCGCCAGGGACAGGCCGGCGTTGCCGCCGCCGATGATGAGGACGTCGTGCCGCTGGGGGGTGCTCATGGTGCGCCTCGCTCCGTCGTCGTGCGGGGCCCGGGTCCTGAGCCTCGGGGTGCTGCGGCCACGCTAGGCGAGCCGGGACGTGCCCGCCGGTCGGGACGCGGATTGCCAGATGAGGTAAGGCTTGGCTAATGTCCCGCACGTGCCCGCCCACCCCGCCGCGATGACCGCCGCCGACGTCAGCATCGGCTACGGCGGCGACCCCGTCGTCACCGGCGCCACCGTCGACCTCGCCGCCGGCCGCGTGACCGCGCTGGTCGGCCCGAACGGGTCGGGCAAGTCGACGCTGCTGCGCGGCATGGCCCGGCTGCAGCGGCTGTCCGCCGGCGACGTGACCCTGGGCGGCGCCGACGCGTCCCGGCTGTCGGCCCGCGACTTCGCGCGCCAGGTGACCCTGCTCGCGCAGCAGCGGCCGACGCCCGCCGGGATCACGGTGCGCGACGCCGTCGAGTTCGGCCGGCACCCGCACCGGCAGGGCTGGCGCGGCACCGACCCCGACGGGCACGACGCCGTCGACCGGGCTCTGGAGCTCGCCGGGATCGCCGACCTCGCGGGCGACGACATCGACGCCCTGTCCGGCGGCCAGGTGCAGCGCGTCTGGTTCGCGTCCGCGCTCGCGCAGGACACCGGGGTGCTGCTGCTCGACGAGCCGACCAACCACCTCGACCTGCGCTACCAGGTGGAGGTGCTCGAGCTGATGCGCGCGCTCGCGGACGTCCACGACGTCGCGGTCGGCGTCGTGCTGCACGACCTCGAGCAGGCCGCCGCCGTCGCCGACCGGGTGCTGGTGCTCAGCGCCGGCCGGGTCGTCGCGGACGGGCCCCCCGAGCAGGCGCTCACGTCCGCGCTGCTCAGCGAGGTGTACGAGATCGACGTCGACGTGCACGCCGACCCCCGGACGGGCCACCTCGCGGTGCGCACCCCGCGGCTGGCGCTGCGGCGGGTCGCCGCCGTGGAACCGGCGCCCGTCGGCGCCTGAGGCACCCCGACCAGACCACCGCCGCACCACCGGTGCGGCGCCGAGGGGCGAGACGCGCGGAGCCCCGGAACCCACCCGCGCAGACACGAGGAACCATGACCACGCGACGCACGCTGACCGCCCTGGTGGCCGTCGGCGCGCTGGCTGCCCTGGCGGCCTGCGGCACCACCGACGAGCCCACCTCCGACGCCTCCACCCCCGCGGCGGACGGCGCGGGCGCGGTGTCGATCACGGACGACCGCGGCGAGACCGTCGAGCTCGACGCCCCCGCGACCCGCGTGGTGTCGCTGGAGTGGATGCAGACCGAGATGCTCACCTCGCTCGGGATCACCCCGGTCGGCGCGGCCGACGTCGAGGGCTACACCTCGTGGGTCGGCACCAGCGTGCCGCTGGTCGGCGAGCCCGAGGACGTCGGCACCCGCGGCGAGCCCTCGGTCGAGGCCATCGCCGCGCTCGAGCCGGACCTCATCATCGGCGTCACCTCATCGATCCCCGAGGGCGCGATGGAGCAGATGGAGCGGATCGCCCCGGTCGCGCTGTTCGACGGCGCGGACGCCGCCGACCCGATCGGCTACGTCGAGCAGACCTTCCGGTCCGTCGCCACGCTGGTCGGCGAGGACGACGCGGCCGACGAGGTCGTCGCGGCCTCCGAGGCGAAGGTGGCCGAGAACGCCCAGACGCTCGCCGACGCCGGACTGGCCGGTACGCCGGTCGTGTTCGCCTCCCCGTACGCCGAGGGCGCGAACGTGACCATCCGGATGCACGGCCCGCGCACCGCGTTCCAGGCCGTCGCCGACGCGATGGGCCTGACCGCCGCGTGGACCGACCCGGGCGACGACGCGTACGGCCTGTCGTACGTGGACGTCGAGGGCCTGACCGCGCTGCCGGCCGAGACCCGGTTCCTGTACTGGGGCAACGACTCCGAGGACGACGTCGTCGAGACCTCCCTCGCGTCGAACCCGGTCTGGCAGTCCCTGCCGTTCGTGCAGCAGGGCCACGTGTCCCGCGCGGGCGTCGGCATCTGGGCCTACGGCGGCCCCGAGTCGCTGGCCGGCTGGTCGGACGACCTCGTCGCGCAGCTCACCGCCGCCGAGTGACCCGCACCCGCTGAGCACGCCGTGACGACCCCACCGACCACCGCCTCCCGGCGGCCCGACGCCCCGCGCGTCCGGGCCGCCGGCCCCGGCGCCGTCCCGCCGGCCCGCGCGGGTGTCCCGGACGGCACCGGGCGCGACCGGCAGCCGGTGCGGGTCGTCGTCGTGCTCGCGCTCCTGGTCGCCTGGCTGGCGGCCGCCGCCGCGTGGCACCTGACCCAGGGCACCGCGGACGTGACCGTCGCCGAGCTCTGGCAGGCGCTCACGGGGCAGGGCGACCTCGACCAGGCGGCCGCGGTGGTCACGGCGTCGCGGCTGCCGCGGCTCGCGGCGGGCGTGCTGGTCGGCTGCGCGCTCGGCGCGTCGGGCGCCGCGCTCCAGGGCGTGGCACGCAACCCGCTGGCCGCCCCGGACACGCTGGCGGTCAACGCCGGCGCGTACGTGGCGGTCACCGCGGCGGCCGTCTTCGGCGCGACGCTCGGGGCGATCCCGAGCGTCGTCGTCGCGTTCGTCGGCGGCCTCGCCGCGGCGGGGCTGGTCATCGCCCTGTCCGGCGGGGCGGCCGCGTCGCCGGTCCGGCTGGTGCTCGGCGGCTCCGCGATCACCCTCGGCCTGGTGTCGGTGACCCAGGCGATGCTCGTGCTGTTCCCCTGGGAGACCCAGGGCCTGTTCGCGTGGGGTGCCGGGTCGCTCGGCCAGAACGGCATGGGCACCGTCCGCGCCGTGCTGCCGGTCGTGCTCGTCGCGCTCGCCGGGCTGCTGCTGCTCGGCCGCCGGATCGACCTGCTGCAGCTCGGCGACGACGCAGCCCGGTCGCTCGGCGTCGACGTCGGCCGCACCCGGCTGGTGGGGGTCGTGCTGGCGGTGCTGCTCGCCACCTGCGCGGTGACGGTGACCGGGCCCGTCGGGTTCGTCGGGCTGTGCGCGCCGCTGCTGGTCCGGCTGCTCGCGACGTGGGTGCGGCCGCTGGCGCGCCACCGGCTGCTGATCCCCGCTGCGGGAGTCGCCGGAACGGCCCTGGTGCTGACCTCGGACGTCGCCCTGCGCGCGGTGTTCGGCCCGGTGAGCGGCGTGACCGTGCCGACCGGCGTCGTCACCAGCCTGATCGGCGCCGTCGCCCTCGTCCTGCTCGCCCGGCGCGCCCGCGCCGCGCTGGAGCCGGACACGCTCGTCACGCTGCGGGCCGGGACCGCGCTGTCCCGCCGCGCGCCCGCCGTGGTGCTCGGCGTCGTGGCCGTCCTGGCCGTCGCCGCGCTGGTCGCCGGCGTGCTGCTCGGCGACTCGACCGTGCTGCTCGGCGACGTGCAGAACTGGCTCGCCGGCCGCGCGTCGGTGCGGCTCGACATCATCCTCGACTCCCGGGTGCCGCGCGTGGCCGCCGCCCTGCTCGCCGGCGCGTGCCTCGCGCTGGCCGGCGGGCTCGTGCAGGCCGTCACCCGCAACCCGCTGGCCGACCCCGGTGTGCTCGGCGTCGCGCACACCGCGGGCCTCGGCGCGGTGCTGGTCATCGTGCTCGTCACCGGGCCGTCGTTCGCCCTGGTGTTCACCGGGGCGCTCGTCGGGGCCGTCGTCGCGGGCCTGCTCGTGTTCGGGGTGAGCGCCGGGACCGGCGCTGCCGCCGGGCGGATGGTCCTCGTCGGCCTCGGCACCGGCGCGGGCGCCAGCGCGATCACGACGCTGCTTCTGGTCCGCACCGACCCGTGGAACCAGAACCGCGCGATCACCTGGCTCGGGGGCTCGACGTTCGGCGCGGGCACGCCGCAGCTGGTGCCGATGGCGGTCGCGCTGCTGATCGGTGTGCTGGTCGTCGCCCGGACGCACCGCGACCTCGACCTGGTGCAGGTCGACGACGTCACCCCGCGGGTGCTCGGCGTCGACGTGCCCCGGTCGCGGTACGCGCACCTCGCCCTGGCCGTGCTGCTCACCGCCGCCGCGACCGCCGCCATCGGGCCGATCGCGTTCGTCGGGCTGGTCGCGCCGCACGCCGCGCGGATGCTGATCGGCAAGCGGCACCGCTGGCTGCTCCCGACGACCGTGCTGCTCGGCGCCACCCTGGTCGCCGTGGCGGACGCGGTGGGCCGGACGGCGATCGCCCCGGCCCAGCTGCCCGCGGGGCTGGTCACGGCCGTCGTCGGGACGCCGTACTTCCTGTGGCTGCTCTGGCGCATGCGCGCCCGCCGCTGACCCGCCCCCGCGCCGCTCGCCGGTGGCGGGGGGCGGGTGCCCGGGGTAGAAGGGACGCACCACCGTCCCTCTCGAACGGCAGGAGCCTGCGATGGCGCAGCGCACCCCCTGGTCCCCGCGGCGCGCTCTCGTCGCCGGAGCCGCCTCCTTCCTGATCGCGCTGCCGCTGCTCGCGGTCCCGGCCGCGGCCGGCGCGGGCGGTGCGGGCGGCCCGTCCGGCGGCGGGCACGGCGGTGGCGGACCCGGTGGCGGGGGAGCGGTCGGGACGTACGCCAACCCGGTGAGCGCCGGGTTCGCGGACACGTACGCCGACCCGGCGGTCGTCCGCGGGCAGGACGGCTGGTGGTACGCGTACGGCACGACCGACCCCCTGCGCGAAGGCGAGGGCACCCGGCACCTGCTGCCGGTGTCGCGGTCGGCCGACCTCGTGACCTGGGAGTACGTCGGCGACGCGTTCACCGAGGCGACGCTGCCCACCTGGGCGGACACCGACCCGGACCGGCTCGCGGCGCTCTGGGCGCCGGACGTGCGCTACGTCGACGGCGAGTACCGGCTCTACTACGTCGTCACCCAGACGACCCTGACCCCGGGCGCGGCCGACGGGGCGATCGGGGTCGCGACCGCCCCGACCCCCACCGGCCCGTGGACCGACTCCGGCGACCCCGTCGTCGACCCGCGGCCCGGCGGCGGCGGACCGGACGACTTCCTGTGGACGTTCGACCCGCACCACGTCGTCGGCCCGGACGGCACCGAGCACCTGTTCTACGGGTCCTACTACGGCGGCATCTGGGTCACCGAGCTCGACGCGACCGGGACCGAGGCGGTGGGCGCGCCGACCCGGGTGGCCGTCGACAACAAGTTCGAGGGCGCGTACGTCGTGCAGCGCGACGGGTTCTGGTACCTGTTCGCGTCGAGCGCGAACTGCTGCGCCGGGCCCACGACCGGGTACAGCGTGCAGGTCGGCCGCGCGACGGACCTCACCGGGCCGTACCTGGACCGCGAGGGCGTGCCCCTCGACGGGTCGCGCGCGGGCGGCACCCCGGTGCTGACGCCGAACGGGAACGCGTGGGTCGGCACCGGGCACAACGCCGTCGCCACCGACCTGGCGGGCCAGGACTGGATCGTCTACCACGCCATCGACCGGGCGGACCCGTACCTGGACGGCACCGACGGCGTGAACGAGCGCCCGATGCTGATCGACCGGCTGGACTGGGTCGACGGCTGGCCGGTGGTGAACGGCGGCGCGGGCGCGTCCGAGGGTGAGCAGACCGCACCGGTGACGGACGGCCGCGCGGTGACCGGGTTCGACGCCGGGACCGGGTCCCCGTTCCGGGGCGCGTCCTGGCGCACGGAGCCGACGGACCCGCAGGGCGGCCCGCACGCCGTGTCGCGGCGCGCGGGAGCGCTGCTCACCCGCGAGCCGCAGCGTGGCCCGGTGCGGGTCGAGGGCGATCTCCGGCTCGACGGGACGGCGGCCGGCGGAGTGGTCACGGGCCAGGCGGGCTCGGGCCGCGGCGACCGGCACGACGACGCCGACTGGTCGCGCGCGGACGGCGGCCGGGGCGGCAGCGGGCGACCGTCCGGCGTGAGCGCGGTGGTCGACCCCGGCGCCGGGCTGCTCGTGCTGAGGTCCGGGTCGGGCGAGGCCACCGCTCCGCTGCCCCCGGGCGTCGACTGGTCGACCTGGCACGCCGTGGTCCTCGAGCTCGACGGCCGCACGGCGCGCGCGGAGGTCAGCCAGGCGCGCCTCGGCGACCCGCTGGCCGCGGTGGCGCTCGACCTGCCGCGCCGGGTCGGCGCCGGTGCGGCGGGTGCGGTCGCCCGCGGCGCCGGGGTGCACGTCGACGACCTCAGCGTCGTGCCGCTCGCGGGCGACGACGTCGTGCCCGTGCCGCTGCCGACCACCGGGACCCTGACGGACGAGGTGACGTACGACGCGGACCTCGGCGCGGGCTGGACCGCGCTGCGGGCGCCCGAGGTCACGGTCGCGGACGGCGCGCTGGTCTGGCCGGTGGAGCAGGCCGATCTCACCGGCAGCGGGAACGACGCGGGGGTGCTGCTGCGCGCGGTGCCGGACGGCGACTGGACCGCCGAGACGCAGGTGACGACCGACCTGGGCGTCGACGACGTCCGGAACTACCAGCAGGCCGGGCTGGTGGCGTACGGCGGCGACGACCTGTTCGCCCGGCTGTCGCACGTCGCGATCTGGAACACCCGGCAGACGGAGCTCGGGTACGAGACCCCGTACGCGGGCCGGCTCGCGTACGGCGGCACGATCGTCGGGCCGCCCGGCGACACCACCTGGCTGCGCCTCGTGCACCGGACCGACGACACCGGCGAGCACGAGGTCCGCGGCCTCACCAGCACCGACGGCAGCACGTGGGTCGCGGGCGGGGTATGGACGTTCCCCGCGGGCACCGACCTGCGGGTCGGGCTGGTCGCCCACGGCTGGAACGGGACCGACCCGCGCGCCACGGCCCGCTTCGAGCACCTGCGGATCTGGGCGGACTGAGCGCGACGGCCGACCGCGTGACCGAGACTGGGGCCGTGGACCTCGCGCCGGACGACCCCTGGACCCTGATCGCCGACGACTGGGCGCGGCTGTGGGCCCCGTCGGCCGAGCCGGTCCGGCGCGCCGTCGTCGCGGCGGCGGGCGTGGGCCCGGGGACGCGGCTGCTCGACGTCGGGTGCGGCAGCGGGGAGCTGCTGGCCCACGCGGCGTCGCTCGGGGCCGCGGTGTCCGGGGCGGACGCCGCCCCGGGGATGGTCGAGCGGGCCCGCGCCGTCGCACCCGGGGCGGACGTGCGGGTCGCGGAGGCCGAGGCGCTGCCCTGGCCCGACCGGGCGTTCGACGTCGTCGCCGCGGTCAACGTGCTGCAGCTCGTGCCGGACCCGGAGATCGCACTGGCCGAGGTGGCGCGCGTCGTCGCACCGGGGGGCCGCGTCGCGGTGTGCGGCTGGGCCGAGCGCGACCGCAACGAGCTGGACGTGGTCGAGGCCGCCCTCGCGCTCGACGACGGCGAGGCGCTCGGCGACGAGCACCCGCTGCGGGAGGAGGCGCCGGTGCGGACGCTGCTCACCGCCGCGGGCCTGACCGTCGAGACCGTGACCCTGGTCGACGTGCCGTGGACGGCCGCCGACGAGGACGCGCTGGTCCGCGGGGTGCTGCTCGGCGAGGACGCCGCCGGGCTGCGGGAGCGGGGCCCGGTCGTCGTCGACGCGGCGGAGCGGTTCCGGACGCCGGGCGGGGGGTTCCGGTTCCGGAACACCTACCGGCTGCTGGTCGCGCGCGCCTGACGGGCGCCGCAGCCCTCCGCCGCCCTCAGCCGGCCGCTCTCAGCCCGCGGCGTGCCGGTCGAGGAACGCGTCGACCGCCGCGGCGGCACCGGCGCTGTCGAGGTGCAGCCCGTGCCCGGCGCCGGGCACCGCGACCAGCTCGGCGCCGGGGATCGTGGCGGCCAGCCGCTCGGCCGACGCGAGGGCGGCGAGGCGGTCGTGCGTACCGTGCACGACGAGCGTCGGCGCCGTGATCCGCGGCAGCACGGCGAGCGCGTCGTGCGTCGTGCTCGCCCGGTAGAGCGCGCGCAGCGTCGGGCGGTCGGCGTCGAGCGTGAAGAACCGGCGCACCTCGTCGGGGTGGGCCGCGACCCAGTCGTCGGCGAAGAACAGCCGGCGGCGCTCGACCGGGTCCCCGCCGAGCAGCAGCCGGTGCGCCGCGGCGTCCCGGGGTACCCCGTCGCCGGCACCGGCGCTGGTCGCCAGCAGCACCAGGGACGCCACGCGGTCCGGGGCGTCCACCGCCAGCCACTGCGCGATCTTGCCGCCCATCGAGTGCCCGACGACCTGCGCGCGGTCGACCCCGGCGGCGTCCAGGACCGCGCGCACGTCCCCGGCCAGCGCCCGGGTGGTGAACCGGGCGTCCGCGTCCTCGGGACGTCCGGGCGCGCTGCCGCCGGTGCCGCGCTGCTCGGTCCGCAGCACCCGGAACCGGTCCGCGAGCCGGTGCACGACGGGGTCCCAGCCGGCCGTCGGCGTCGCCTGGCCCTGGAGCAGCAGGACCGGCGGTCCGGACCCCAGCTCGGTCCACAGCAGGTCGACGCCGTCGTCGGCGGGGGCGGTGCGGCGGGACGCGGGCGGGGCGGAGGTCACCGGGCGACGCTAGCCCAGGCGCCCGCCGTCGTCCGCCGCCGTCGCACGCCCGCACCCGGGCCCGCGTGAATCACCCGTTCCCCGGCATCTCTCACCCGGTCGGTGCGCCCGCGCCGGCATCCGCTTTCCCATACTGGGGCCATGCCGGCGACCGACGAGCGACCGCACGTCGAGCGGGACCGCGAGCTGCGGCCCAGCTCGCGGCCGCGTTCCTGGTCGTGTCGCTGCTGGTCGCTCTCGGCGGGCTGACGCCGGCCGACCCGGACACCGCCGTCGGCCGCTGGGTCGCGGTGGCGTCCCTGTACGCGGTGCTCGCCGTGCTGGCGCTCGCACTGCCCGCCGCCCCGCGGACCACGCAGGCGATCCTCGTGACCGGGGTGCTGGGCGCGGGCGTGGTGACGGGGAGCTGCCACAGCGCGCAGGGGGTGTTCACCGGGTGCCTCGGGATCATCCTGGCGGGGCAGCTGGCCGCGTACGCGCTCGACGTGCGCCGGGCGCTGGCCGTCGGGGCGGTGTGCGTCTCGACCATCGCCGTGGCCGCGAGCGTCGCCCCCGCCCCGGTGCGGCCGAGCAGCACGGTGGTCGTCGTGGTCCTGGGGCTGATGACGTCGGTGCTGCTCGGGCGGCAGACGCACTGCCTACGGGTCGACGCGGGCACCGACCACCTGACCGGCGCGCTCAGCCGCGGGGCGTTCTACGAGCGGCTCTCCAGTGCCG
Source organism: Cellulomonas sp. KU4C (assembly GCF_056868065.1). Taxonomy (NCBI): domain Bacteria; kingdom Bacillati; phylum Actinomycetota; class Actinomycetes; order Micrococcales; family Cellulomonadaceae; genus Cellulomonas; species Cellulomonas sp. KU4C. Next base: position 2,933,181 of record NZ_CP200322.1, read on the forward strand.
TCGACCGGGCGCAGCGCACCGGCCGGCCGCTCGCCGTGGTCGCCCTCGACATCGACGACTTCAAGGTCGTGAACGCGACGCACGGCCACCTCGGGGCCGACGACCTCATGACGTCCCTGGTCGGGGCGTGGCGGGCGGACCTGGACAGGCACGCGTTCGTCGGCCGGGTCGGCGGCGACGAGTTCGTGGCCGTGCTCCCCGGTCACGACGCCGACCTGGCCCGCGGCTGGGCCGCGCTCGCGAGCAGCTGGACCGCCCTGCCGAGCAGCGCCGGGGTCGCCGAGCTCCGCGCCGACGACACGATGCGCACGCTGCTGGCCCGGGCGGACGCCGACCTGTTCGCGGCGAAGCAGCGCAAGGCCGACGCCGAGGCGACCCGCACGGTCGTGACCGACCCGGTGGCGTGACGCCCGGACTCGACCCGGTGGCGTGACCGGCGACGCGATCCGGGACGTGACCGGGTGACGTGCGCCGGGCAGGGCGCTCCCGGCCCGGCACTCAACGCGCGAGGCGCTCGACCGCGCCGGCGAACACCGGCGGCAGCCGCACCGCCGCCGGGACCAGCGCGCCCCGCAGCGGCGACGTCGCGGCGGCCACCAGGGCGGAGGTGAGCAGGCGGTAGTCCCGGGTCTCGGTGCGCCAGGCCCGCTCGTACCCGGCGGCGTCGTCCAGGTGCGCGACCGCGGCGCGCGCCTGCGCGAAGCCGAGCCGCAGGCCCTCGCCGGTGAGGGCGTCGACGTACCCGGAGGCGTCGCCGACCAGTCGCACCCGGCCCGCGGTCCGCGCGCGGGTGCGCTGGCGCAGGGGACCCGCACCCCGGTCCGCCGCGTCGACGGCCGCCCCCGCGAGCCGGTCGGCGAGCGCCGGCACCGCCGCGAGCTCCGCATCGACGTCGACCGGCGCGGCGCCGAGCAGGGCGACACCCACCAGGTCCGGGGCGACGGGGGTCACGTACGCCTCGGTCCGGCGGCCCCAGTGCACCTCGACCAGGTCGGTCCACGGGGCCACGCGGTAGTGCCGGCGCACGCCGAACCGACGGGCCGTCCCGGGCCCGGAGCGTGCCAGGACGCGGGACACGGCGGCGGGCACGGCGCGCGGCGGCCTCGCCTCCAGGCCGGTCAGCCGCCGGACCGTCGAGTGCAGGCCGTCGCACGCGAGCAGCCACCGCGCGTGCACCCCGCCGGCGACCACGCCGTCCGCGTCCTGGGTGACCTGCAGGACCCGCCCCCCGACCCGCTCGACCCCGAGCGCGTCGGCGCGGTCCGCGAGCGCCGCGTGCAGGACGGTGCGGCGGACCCCGCGCCCGGGCGGGCCGGCGAACCGGTGCTCGGCGCGCAGGTCGTCGCGCACGTAGGCGATGCCCGCGAGGTCGCGCCCGGCGGGGTCGACGCCCAGGCGGTGCAGCGCCGTGACGGCCCGGGGCATCAGGCCCTCGCCGCACGCCTTGTCGATCACGCCGGACCGGGGCTCCACGACCAGGGCGGTGTACCCGGCGAGCCGGGCCTCGATCGCCGCGACCAGGCCCACCGGGCCGCCGCCGACGACGAGCACGTCGGCGTCGTACGCGGTCACGGCCGGGCGGGTGCGGTGGTGGGTCCGTCGGCGACCCCGGTGGCGGTCGCGGCGCGCAGGGCGCGTTCCTCGGCGGGGATCCGGAACCCGAGCAGGAGCACCGCGTTCAGCACCGTGAACGCCAGCGCGGTCACCCACGCCGTGTGCACGAGCGGCAGGGCGATGCCCTCGACGACCACGGCGACGTAGTTGGGGTGCGGGATCCAGCGGTAGGGGCCCGTCGACACCAGCGGCAGGCCCGGGACGACGATCACGCGGGTGTTCCACCGGGGTCCGAGCGTCGCGATGCACCACCAGCGCAGCGCCTGGCTGCCGATCACCAGCGCGAGCGCGACCCAGCCCAGCCACGGGACGAACGGCCGGTCGGCGAGGTGCACCTCGAGCACGCACGCGAGCAGCAGGCCGGTGTGCAGGGCGACCATCGGCGGGAAGTGGCCCCGGCCCGACTCGACGCCGCCGCGGGCCACGGACCAGCGGGCGTTGCGGGCGGACACCACCAGCTCGGCGAGGCGTTCCAGGGCGGTGAGCGCGACCAGCAGGTCGAACCACGCGACGGAGGCTCATGCGGTCTCCTCGGTTCCGGGGGCGGGGGCGGGGGCGGGGGTAGGTGTCGGGGTGTCGGGCGTGCCGGGCCAGCGGAGCGCGACGAGCTCCGCGCCGACGCCGGGGCCGAACGCCACCAGGGCGCCGATCCCGCCGGGTCGGGGTGGTGGGCCGGCGAGGGTCGCGGCGAGCACGTGCAGCACCGCGGCGGACGACAGGTTGCCGGTCCGGGCCATCGTCGCCCGGCTGACCGCGAGCGCCGCCTCGGGCAGGTCGAGGGCGTCGCGGACCGCGTCGAGGATCCTCGGCCCGCCGGGGTGAACGACCCAGCGGTCGACGTCGGCGACCGTCGCGCCGAGCGGGGCCAGCAGCGCGTCGACGTCCGCGGCGGCGTGGGCGGCGACCGTGTCGGCCATCGCGCCGGACAGCACGATGCGCAGCCCGGACGCGCCCACCTGCCAGCCGAGGTCCCCGGCGGTCCCGGGGTAGAGCACGCTGCGGGTGCCGACGACCGCGGGTCCGTCGAGACCGAGCGCGTCCGCGCGGCGGTCGCCGAGCACGACGACGGCTGCGGCCCCGTCGCCGAACAGGCCGCTCGCGACGAGGTTCGCGGTCGAGTCGTCGTCATGCTGGAGCGTCAGCGAGCAGAGCTCGACGGACAGCAGCACGGCGACGTCGTCGGGGTGCCCGTCGAGGTGGTCGTGCACGAGGGCGAGGCCCGCGGCGCCGCCCGCGCAGCCCAGCCCGAAGCTCGGCACCCGGCGCACGTCGGGGCGCAGCCCGATCCGCTCGACCAGCAGGGCGTCCAGCGAGGGCGCGGACACCCCGGTGACGGTGGTGAAGAAGAGGTGGTCGACGTCCGCCGGGCGCAGGCCGACCGCGTCGAGGGCGTCGTGCACGGCGCGAGCGGCCAGCTCGGTGCCCTCGCGCAGGAACAGGTCGTTCGTCTCGCCGAAGCTGGACAGCCCCGCGTACTTCTCCAGCGGCAGCACCAGGTGCCGGGTGTCGATGCCGCTCGACCGGTGGACCCGCTCGAGCACGGCGCGCCGGCGCGGGTCGCGGGTGACGATCCCGCCGATCTCCGCGGTGATGTCCGCCTGGTCGTAGACGTGCTCGGGCAGTGCGGGGACCACGGCCACGACTCGGGACATGCGCGGATCCTCTCGCGGGGGGTCGCGGCCCGCGACCGGTGGCGGGGTCTCAGCCGGTGGTGACCAGCAGGACGACCGCCAGACCGGCGACGAGCATCGCGGCGGTGAACGGCCAGCGGCTCGTCGGGCGGCGGAGCGCGACGAGGACGGCGGACCCCGCGAGCGCCCCGGCTCCGCCCAGCGCGGCCACCCCCGGCGGTCCCGGCGCCCCGGGGCTGCCGAGCACCACGACGAGCACCGCGGCGAGCAGCACGGCGGCCGCGCCGAACGCGGTCCCGCGCCGACCGAGCCGGTGCGGCAGGCCCCGCACGCCCGTGGCCGCATCGTCCTCCAGGTCGGGCAGCACGTTCGCGAGGTGCGCGCCGACGCCGAGCAGCGCCCCGCCGGCCGTCACCCACCAGGGCGCGGCACCGGCACCCGCCCCGGAGCCGAGGGTGGCGACCGACGGCAGCCCGCCGAACGCCACCGCGTAGGGCAGCGCCGACCACGCCGTCGACTTCAGGCGCGCGTTGTACGCCCACGCGGCGGCGACCAGCACGCCGTGCAGGAGGGCGGCGCGGATCCCGAGCGTGAGCGACAGCCCCGCGCACGCCGCGACGGCCAGCAGCGCGGCGGTCCGGAGCGCGGCCGGGGTGACGTCCCCGCGGACGACGGGCTTGTCGGTGCGCCCGACCGCCCGGTCGCGGGCGGCGTCGATCCAGTCGTTGGACCACCCCACCGACAGCTGCCCCGCCAGGACCGCGGAACCGACCAGCGCCGACCGCCCGGGCCCGGCGTCCGCGGGGCCCGCCGCGTACGCGGTGGCGAAGACGGTGACCGCGGCGGCCGGTGCCGCGTGCGCGGCGCGGACCAGCGCCGTCACGGGACGGACCAGCGCCGTCGCGGAGCGGACCAGGGTGCGCGCGGCGCCGGCCGGTGCGCGGCGGGGCGGCGGGGCGGGCGCGGCGGTCCGCGGCATGGCGTCCCCCCGTCCCTGCGTCGCTCGGCGCGGCCATCCTGCCGCAGGCCGCTCGCGGCAGCACCCCGTCCCGCGTGCGCGCAGCCGGGGGAGCGGTCAGTCCGGCAGGTGCGGCACCTCCGTCCCGCTGCCGCCGCGCAGCAGCGCCCCGCGCTGCACCGCCCCGGAGCCGAACTGCGCCCGCACGGCGTCGAGCGCCCCGTCCAGCCCGGACCGGTCGCGGCCGTCGAGGTCCAGCTGCGGCTGCTCCCACGCGTCGGTCTCCAACCCGGTGAGCGCCACACCGACCAGGGTGAGGCCGCGCTCGGCGACCAGGGGCGCCGCCTCGGCGAGGAGTGCAGCGGCGACCGCGGCCAGCCGCTCGCCGGACGCGGTGGCGTGGGGCAGCGACCGGGACCGGGTCGCGGCGGTGTAGTCCGCGAACCGCAGCCGCAGCACCACCGTCCGCGCGAGCCGGTGCGCCCCGCGCAGCCGCCGGGTCACCCGGTCGACCAGGCCGAGCAGCGCGGCGTGCACCTGCTCGGGCCGGTGCGGTCCGCGGCCGAGCGCGCGCTGGGCGCCCACGGACGCGCGTCGCCGGTCGGTGCGGACCCGCTCGGGAGTGCGCCCGTGCACCACCGCGTGCAGGTGCCGGCCCATCGCGGGCCCGAGCGCCGCGACGAGGACGTGCGGCGGGAGCGCGGCGACGTCACCGGCGGTCGCCAGGCCGTAGGCGCGCAGCTTGCCGGCGGTGACCTCGCCGACGCCCCAGAGCACCTCGAGCGGCAGCGGGTGCAGGAACGCGTCCTCGCGGTCCGGCTCGACGAGCAGCAGACCGTCGGGCTTCGCGACCCGGCTGGCGACCTTCGCCAGGAACGGCGTGCGCGCCACCCCGACGGTGATGGTCAGGCCGACCTCGGCCCGCACGCGCGCCCGCAGCCGCGCGCCGATCTGCACCGGCGGGACGTCGATCCGGTGCAGGCCGTGCACGTCGAGGAACGCCTCGTCGATCGAGACCCCCTGCACGGCGGGCGTCGTGTCGGCGAAGATCGCGAACACCGCCCGGCTGGCCGCGGTGTACGCGTCGAACCGCGGCGGGACCACGACGAGCCCCGGGCACAGCGACCGGGCCTCCCGGCCGCTCATCGCGGTCCGCACCCCGCGCCGCTTCGCCTCGTACGACGCCGCCAGCACCACGCCGCCGCCCACGGCGACCGGCCGCCCGCGCAGCCGCGGGTCGTCGCGCTGCTCGACCGACGCGTAGAACGCGTCCAGGTCCGCGTGCAGCACCCCGGCCCCTCGAGTCGACCTCTCCATAGAACACATGTTCGACCCGCCCTCTGACACGCGCCAGCGCCCGCCGACGAGCGGTCACGACACGCTGGTCCGCGGGGGTGCGCGCCAGCGTGTCGTGACCACTCGCCCCCGGTCGACGAGGGGGCGCGCGGGGAGAGGGGGCGGGCGGGGGGAGTCGGGTCAGGGGAGGAGGTGGCGGGTGAGGCGGCGCAGGGTGGGGAGACCGTCGGCGGACAGGACGCTCTCCAGGTGCCCCTGGACCGACGCGACCGCCCGGCCGCGCAGCGCGTGCACCACGCCCGTGGCCGGGTCGGCGCCGACCTCGAGGTCGAGCAGCGGCGTCCGCGTCGTCCCCGGCGCCACCCGCGCGGCGAACGTGTTGTAGAACCCGATCGCCGCGGGCTCGCCGAGGACGTCCACCTCGAGCCGCACGCCCTGGCGCGGGGACTCCAGCGGCGCGACCGGCAGCCCGGCCTGCAGCGCGAGCACCTGGTGGCTGAGGCAGACGGCGAGCAGCGGCAGCCCGGTGCTCAGCCGCGCCGCCAGCAGGGCGTGCAGGCGCGCGACGCGGGGGTCGTCCAGGCGGCGCGCGTCACTCGGCCCGGGGCCGAGCACCAGCAGGTCCGCGTCGGGCTCGTCGGGCACCTGGTCCCACGGGACGACCCGCGCGTCGAGGCCGAGGTGCCGCAGCTGGTGGGCGAGCATCGTCGTGAACTGGTCCTCGGCGTCCACGACCAGGGCGGTGCGGCCCGCGAGGCCGGGCTCGGGGTCGGCGGCCTGGGGTCGGAGCCAGAACGTCGCGAGCCGGTCGTTGCGCGACGCCAGCGCGGCGGCGACGCCGGGCTCGTCGGCGAGCACGGGGGCGGGCCCGGCGGTCGGGCGCGGGACGGCGCCGATGGCGGTGAGCACCCCGGCGGCCTTGGCGTGCGTCTCGGCGACCTCGCCCGCGGCCGAGGAGTGCCGGACCAGCGTCGCGCCGACCGGCACGGTGACCCGGCCGGCGTCGTCGAGGTACGCGGTGCGGATCAGGATCGGCGCGTCGAGCGCGTACCCGCCCGCGGCGTCGGGCTCGAACAGCGCGAGCACCCCGGAGTAGTACCCGCGCGGCGTCGTCTCGTGCCGGGCGATGACCGTGCAGGCGTTGCCCATCGGCGAGCCCGTCACCGTCGGGGCGAACATCGTCAGCCGCAGCACCTCGCGCACGTCGAGGTCGGTGCGCCCCTCCAGCACGTACTCCGTGTGCGTGAGCCGGGACATCTGCTTCAGGTACGGCCCGAGGATGCGACCGCCGTCGGGGCAGACGGCGCTCATCATCTTCATCTCCTCGTCGACGACCATGAACAGCTCGTCGCTCTCCTTGGCGTCCGCGAGGAACGCCAGCAGCTCCGCGCCCGTGGGGGCGTCGGCGCCGTGCCGGAACGTCCCGCTGATCGGGTTCATCCGGGCGACGCCGCCGGAGACGGACACGTGCCGCTCGGGGGTGGCCCCCGCGGCCGCGAGCCCGGGGGTGCGCAGCGCGAACGTCCAGTACGCGCCCTGCTCGCGCTCGACCAGCGCCCGCAGCCACGACAGCACGGCCGTGCCGGGCGCGGCGTCGGTGCGGGCCACGAAGTCGCGCCGGATGACGAAGTTCGCGCCCTCCCCGCGCCCGATCTCGTCGTCGATCACGCTGCGGACCTGTGCGCCGTAGGCCTCGTCGGGCACGTCGAAGCCGACCGGGTCGATCGCGACGGGCTCGGCGGGCAGCAGCGCGAGGGCGTCGGCCAGCGGCACCTGCTCGCGGTCGCGGACGACGAGGCAGCGCAGCGGGGCGCCGTCGTCGTGCGCCACGAACCCGCGCTCGCGCACCTGCCGGAACGGGACGAGGGCGAGGACGGTCGCGCCGTCGAGGGGGATGTCGGCGAGGCGGTCGACGTCGAGGACGTCCCCGACGAGCACGTCGAGCACGGGGGCGTCGCCGCGCCGGAGCACGACGAACGGGGGTGCGTCCTCGGTCAGGAGGGTGCGGAGCAGGGGAGCGGTGGTCATGCGGGCAGCCGATCGGGTCGGGGATCGGCGCCCGCCCGCCACTGCTGGCACGACCGCCGGTCCGGGCGGTCGTCGACGCGTCGAGGTCCGCCTAGGAGGCGGGCCACCAGGAGGTCTGCGACGCGAACATGGCGCACACCGTAGCACCGGGCGCACAGCAGCACCGGGCGCACGGCGACGAGCCAGGGGGCGGCGTGGTGCCTTGCCGCGTGCGGTGCTACGCATTAGCGTCCCAGTGCCGTCGCGGGAGCGACCGGCAGCACCCGAGGAGCACAGATGGCTCGCAGCAGCGGCGGACGCGTCACCCAGCGCCAGATCGCGGAGCTCGCCGGGGTGAGCCAGGCGACCGTCTCGCTCGTGCTCAACCACGGCGGCGCCGGTGAGACCCGGATCCCGGAGGAGACCCGCGCCCGCGTGCTGCGGGTGATCGAGGAGACGCAGTACGTCGCGGACCCCTCGGCACGGCGCCTGGCGGGCATGGACAACCGGATCATCGGGGTGTTCACCTACGAGCCGGCGTTCCCGTCCCGGATCCAGGAGTACTACGGGCCGCTGCTGACCGGCATCGAGCAGGCGGCCGAGGAGGTGGGCTGCGACCTGCTGATGTTCACCAGCGCGCCGGTCACCGACGGGCGCCGGAAGATCTTCCACGAGGGCAGCCGGCTGCGGCTGGCGGACGGGGTGCTGCTGCTCGGCGTCGAGATGGACGCGGGCGAGCTCGAGCGGCTGGTCACGGGCGGGTTCCGGGTCGTCGCCGTCGGTCGTCGGGACACGCCCGGCATCCCGTCGGTCGGCGTCGACTACGCCGGCGGCGCGCGCCGCGTGGTGGCGCAGGCGCTCGACCTCGGGCACCGGCGGGTCGTGCACCTGCACCTGCCCCGGGAGGGCGAGTCGGTGCGCGACCGGTTCGCCGGGGCCGGTCAGGCGTTCGCGGCGGCCGGTGTGGATCCCGTGGTCGTGCCCGCCGGCCCGGAGGACGCCGAGGCCGCGTGGGCGGCGGTGCGGGCCGCCGACGACCCGACGCTGCTCGTCGTCGAGGACGCCGCCCTGGCGACCGCGCTGGTGCTGCGGGCGCGCGACGCGGGGCTGCGGGTCCCCGAGGACCTGAGCGTCGTCTCGCTGCTCCCGCCCGCGCGCGCCGACGCGGCGCTGGTGGACCTGACCCGGCTCGACCCGCCGCGCGGCGAGATCGGCCGGCAGGCGGTCCTGCTGCTCGCGCGGATCCTGCACGGCGACCCGCCCCCGGAGGACGGGCTGCGCACGCTGGTCGAGTGCCCCGTGGTCCCGGGCACGACCCTCGCGCCGCCGCGGGCAGGATGAGGCGATGAGCACCGACGCGCCCGACGCACCCCCGACCCCCTCGCTGCGCACCGTCCGGCTGGTCCGCGACGTCCGTCCGTGGGGCGGCGCCCCCGTGGACCTGCACCTCGACGGCGGCGTCATCACCGCGATCACGCCGACCGGCCCGTCGCCCGCCGGCGCGGCCGAGGTCGACGGGGGGCGGGCGGGCGGCGACGCGGTGGGCGGCGACGTGGTGGACGGCCGGGGCCTGCTCGCGCTTCCCGGGATCGTCAACGCCCACGCGCACGTCGACAAGTCGTGGTGGGGGCTGCCGTGGCAGTCCTACGGCGGCGAGGGCGGCACGGACGGCCGGATCCGGCACGAGCGCGCGCGGCGCGACGAGCTCGGCATCCCCGGCGTCCGCACGACCGCGGCGGTGCTGGCGGAGCTGGTGCGGCACGGCACGACCGCCGTCCGCAGCCACGTGGACGTCGACCTGGGCGTGGGCCTGCGCGGCATCGAGGCGGTGCGCGAGGCCGCCGCGGCGTACGACGGCGCGCTGCACGTCGAGGTGGTCGCGTTCCCGCAGGACGGCGTGCTGCGCCGGCCCGGCGTGCTGGACCTGCTGCACGCGGCCGCCCGTGCGGGTGCCGAGCACGTGGGCGGGCTCGACCCGGCGTCCATCGACCGCGACCCCGTCGGCCAGGTCGACGCGGTCCTGGGCCTGGCCGCCGAGCACGGCGTGGGCGTCGACCTGCACCTGCACGACCCCGCGGAGCTCGGCGCCTTCCAGATCGAGCTGGTCGCCGACCGCACGGAGCGGCTCGGGCTGCAGGGCCGCGTCACCATCGCGCACGGCTTCGCCGTCGCGCAGCTGCCCGACGCGCAGCGCGCGGACCTGCTGGCGCGGATGGGCGCGCTCGGGATCGCGATGACGACGGTCGCGCCCCTGCGCCTGCCGCAGCTGCCCGTCGCCGAGCTGGCCGCGGCCGGCGTCCGCCTCGGGCTCGGCACCGACGGCATCCGGGACCTGTGGAGCCCCTACGGCACCGGCGACACCCTCGGCATCGCGTGGCAGCTCGCCCGCGCCTCGAGCCTGGTGCGGGACGAGGACCTGCTGCGGGTGGTGCGGCTCGCGACGACCGACGGCGCGTGGGCGGTCGGCCGGGACGGGCACGACCTCGTCGTGGGTGCGCGCGCGGACCTGGTGCTGCTCGACGCGGAGAACCCGCTGGACGCGCTGGTGCGGACCCCGCCCCGCGAGCTCGTGCTCGGCGGCGGGCGGGTGCTGGCCGAGCGGGCCTGAGCGCACGCCGGGTGCCCGGACGCCCGGCGTGCGCCCGGGCACCCGGCGTGGTGAGGATGGCGGTATGACCCGCGCGCACGAGGACGTCGCCGGCGGCGACGCCGAGCACCCCGACCCCGCTCACCTGCCGCCTGCCGGCGTGCCCGACGACGTGGTCGAGGCCGTCGGCGGCGTCACCGCGGCGTTCGAGGTGGTCGAGCACGCGCGCGGGATGCTCTACGCGTTCCACCGGCTCGTCGGCCGTGCCGACGCCGAGCTCGCCGAGGCACTCGACCGGCTCGCCGCCGCCGGCCACCCGCAGATCGCCGACGAGCTGCGCGCGGAGGTCGTCGGCCGCAACGTCCTGGCGGGCCGGTGGACGTTCCAGGTCGTCGAGGAGTTCGACGACGGGTACTACCGGGCGTTCGCCGACGCCGAGCGCCGCACCCGTGACCGGCTGCTCGACGGGCGTCGGCACGTCCACGAGTCCCAGCTGAAGGAGCGCAACCGGACGCAGGGCCGGCCCGGGCACGAGGCGCGGCCGGAGGCCTGACCGGCCGGTGGTGGGGGCGGCGTGCGGCGCGCGGGTGACGCGCCCGTCCGGGGCTGCCCTGCCGGGTCGTCCGCGGGATAGCATCCGCACGCGTCGCACCCGAAGGAGAGGCCGCCGTGCAGCACACCGTCGTGGACGAGCTCGGTGCGCGCCTCGCCGCGCCCGAGGAGTTCGGCCGGGAGGCGCTGGTGGTCTGCGACGCGGTCGTGCGGATCTTCCGGACCGGGGGCGTCGAGGTGCAGGCCCTCCAGGGGCTGGACCTGCTGGTCGGGCGCGGGGAGATGATCGCGGTCGTCGGGGCGTCCGGCTCCGGGAAGTCGACGCTGCTGCGGATCCTGTCCGCCGCGGACGCGCCCAGCGCGGGCACCGTGCGGGTCGGACGGTGGGACCTCGGGGCGCTCAGCGCGCGCGACCGCGTGACGTACCGCCGGACGGTCGTCGGCACGGTCCGGCAGCAGACCGCCCGCAACCTCGTGCCGTACCTCACCGCGCGGCAGAACGTCGCGCTGCCGCTGACCCTCGCCGGCCGCCCGCACCGCACCGCCCGGACCCGGGTCGACGAGCTGCTGGAGCTGGTCGGCCTCACGGAGGCGCGCGACCGCCGACCCGCCGGGCTGTCGGGCGGCGAGCAGCAGCGGGTCGCGATCGCCGTCGCGCTGGCCAACGGCCCGCAGGTGCTGCTCGCCGACGAGCCCACCGGCGAGCTCGACACCACCACCGGTCAGCAGGTGTTCGAGGCGCTGCGCGCGGCGCAGCGCGAGGCCGGCACCACGGTCGTCGTCGTCACGCACGACCCCGCGGTGAGCGGGCAGGTCGAGCGGACCGTCGCGATCCGCGACGGCCGGACGAGCACGGAGGTGCTGCGGCGGGCGCACGTGGGCACGGACGGGGCGCACGGGTTCGTCGCCGAGGAGTACGCCGTGATGGACCGCGCCGGGCGCGTGCAGGTCCCGCGCGAGTACCGGGAGGCCCTCGACCTGACCCGCCGGGTGCGGCTCGCGCTGGAGGACGACCACGTCGCGGTGCGACCGGACACCGCACGGGCCGACACCGGCACGCCCCCCGCCCCCGAGCGGCGCCGCCGTCGCCACGGTGCCGCGTGACGACGAGCCCGACGACGACCCCGATGGTCCGCGTCCGGGGCGTGCGCCGCACCTACGGCACCGGTCGCGCCGCCGTGCACGCGCTGCGCGGCATCGACCTGGACGTGGCCCCCGGTGAGCTCGTGGCGCTGGTGGGGCGGTCGGGGTCGGGCAAGACGACCCTGCTCAACCTCGTGGGCGGGCTGGACCGGCCCGACGAGGGCACCGTGCACGTCGACGGCACGGACGTCGCCACCCTGGACCGCGCGGGCCAGGTGCGGCTGCGCCGCGACGTCGTCGCGTTCGTGTTCCAGACGTTCGGGCTCGTGCCGGTGCTCAGCGCCGCGGAGAACGTCGCCGTCCCGCTGCGGCTGCGCGCCCTGCCGGTCGCCGACCGCGAGCGCCGCGTCGCGCTGCTGCTGCGCCTGGTCGGGCTGGAGGGCCACGCGGCGCTGCGGCCCGACGAGCTGTCCGGCGGCCAGCAGCAGCGGGTCGCGATCGCCCGCGCGCTGGCCGGGTCGCCGCGGCTGCTGATCGCGGACGAGCCGACGGGTCAGCTCGACACCGAGACCGGGCTCGCGGTGATGGCGCTGATCCGGGCGGTCGTGGAGGCGGAGGGCATGGCCGCCGTCGTCTCCACGCACGACCCGGTGATGATCGGCCTCGCCGACCGGGCGGTCCGGCTGGTCGACGGGCACGTGCAGCCCGCATGACGGCCGGGTGGGCGGCCGCCGCGCCGGGCCTCGTGCTCCGGCGTGCCCGCACGCAGGCGCCGCTGCTGCTCGCCGTGCTCGCGACCGCGCTGGTCGCGCTCGCCGTGCTCGGCACGGGGACGCTGCTGCTCACCGCCGGGCGCCAGGACGCGCTGAGCACCGCGCTCGGCGACGTCGACCCCGCCCGGAGCCAGGTGGTGGCCCGGGTGGTGCCCGCGGACGGCGCGGCGGACCCGGCGCCGCTCGCCGCTGCCGTGGCCGGTGCCGTCGAGGCCGCGGCGACCCCGCTGCCGGTGCGCACCACCACCTGGGTCGAGTCGCCGCTGCTCCGGCTGCCGGCGGGCGTGGGCGCGGGCGGGACGACGGGGTCCTTCGCGTACCTGGTCGACGCGCCGGACGTCGCGCAGGCCGGTCGCTTGGTCACGGGGCGCTGGCCCGCACCGGGGGCCGTGGCCGGCGGCGTCGCCGAGGACGCTGCCGGTGGGGACGAGGCCGTGGAGGTGGCGGTACCGCTCGCGGCCGCGGACGCGCTCGGGCTGGCCGTCGGCGACGTGCTCGACCTCGGTGCCACCGCGGACGGCCCACCCGGCGCCGACCCGGTCACCGCGGTCCGGGTGGTGGGGGTGTGGTCCCCGCTCCCGGGCACCGACGGCGCGGTCTGGGACCGGGACCGCCTCCGGGGCGCGGGCGTCGACCTCGACCACGACCGGCCCGGTACCTCCGGTCGGCAGCGCTCGCCGGCGTACGGGCCGTTCGTGCTCGCCCCGGGCGCGCCGTCGACGGCGACGGGTGCCGGCACGGTCGCGGTGCTCGTCCGCCCGGACGCGGCGGACGCGCGGCCGGCCGACCTCACCGCGGTGGCCCGGGCGGTCCCGGGGCTGCGGGCCCGGCTGGTCCGGGACCTGGGCGACCGGGCCGACCGCGTCGTCGTCCGGTCCGCGCTCCCCGACACCCTCACGGGGGCGCTCCGCCAGCACGAGGTGACCGGGTCGGTCGTCGTGGTGGGCGGGCTGGTCGGGCTGGCGCTCGCCGGCGCGGCGCTGCTGCTCGCCGGCCGGCTGGTGGCGACGCGCCGGTCGGCGGAGCGCGACCTGCTGCGCGACCGCGGGGCGAGCACCCGGCAGCTGCTCGGCCAGCAGGGCGTGGAGGCGGTCGTCCTCGCGGTGCTCGCCGCGGTGCTCGCCGTGCCCGTCGCGACCGTCGGGTACGGGCTGGTGGTGCGGGTGCCCGCGCTCGCCGCCGCCGGGCTGCGGCCCGTGGGGACGGGCGACGTCGGGTCCGCGCTGCCGGCGGTGGTGGGCGCGGGCGCGGCGGTGCTCGTCCTCGCGCTGCTGCTGCCCGCGCCGCGACCCCCGGGCGGCCGGCGGGCCCGTGCGCGCGCCGGGCGACGGCTCGCGCGGTCCGGCGCCGACGTCCTCCTGGTGGTCCTGGCCGTCCTCGCGGTCCTGCGCCTGCGGTCCGGCGACGGGACCGGACCGGTGGCGGGCGTCGGCGCGGTCGCGGGGGTCGTCGGCGGCGACCCGGTCCGGGTGCTCGCGCCGGTCCTGGCCCTGGTCGCCGGGTCGGTCCTGGTGCTGCGCCTCGTGCCCCCGGCCGCCCGTGCCGGCGAGCGGTGGGCGGCCCGGTCCCGCGGGTTCGTGCTGCCGCTGGCCGCGCTGGAGGCCGCACGCCGGCCCCGCTCGGCGACGGCGCTGCTGCTGCTCGTGCTGGCCACGGCCACCGCGACCTCGGGCGTGGCGTGGGCCGCCACCTGGGACCGGTCGGCCGGTGCGCAGGCCGCGGCGCGGGTGCCGGCCGCCGCGACGGCGGTCGACGTGCCCGGGCAGCTCCTCGGCCAGGGTGCCGCCGTCCGCGCCGCCGACCCGGCAGCGCTGCCCGTCACCGACCGGGTCACCGGGCTGGGCACGCTCGTCACCGGCGAGGACGCCACCCGGCTCGTGGGTGTCGACACCCGCGCGGCGCTCACCGCCGACCTCCTGCCCGGCGGCGCGGACTGGGCGGCCCCCTTGACGGCCCTGGCGCCCGACGCCGCCGACCCGCCGGTGCTGCCCGCCCGGGTCGAGGACGACGGGAGCGTCGCGCTGCGGGTCTCCGGCAGCACCGACGCGCCCGTGGCCCTGCACGCGACCGCGACCCTCGTGCTCGACGACGGCCACGGCGCCCGGGTCGCCGCACCCGCGGACGAGGTGCCGCTCGACGGGGCGGCCCACGGCGTCCGGGCGGCCGTCCCGGGCGGCACCGCGGGCCCCGCGCGGGTGGTGGCGGTGCTGGTCACGCTGGCGTCTCCCGACCTCGCCGGGCTCGACGCCGGGCGGACCGCGGACGTCGCGGTGTCGGTGGGCTGGTCGGCCCCGGATGCCGAGCGGACGGGGGCGGGCGCGGCGGGTCCGGACGCCGCGGACGTCGCCGCCTGGACCGCGGCGGTGCCGGCACCCCCCACGGGGGAGCCCGCGACGGTGCTGGACCCGACGCTGGTACCCGACCCGGCGGGGGCCGACGGGGGCGTCGGGCTGCTCCTCGCCGCCGAGGTGGACGTCCCCTACCTCACGCTGCGACCCGCGGACGTGCTGCTCGCGGGGTTCGCGGTGCCGGAGGCGCTGCCGGTCGCGGTGGGCGCCGGCCTTGCCGCCGACGCGCGGCTCACCACCGGGGACGACCTCGACGTCCTCGTCGGCCGGACGCCGGTCCCGGCCCGGGTCGTCGGCGTGCTCCCGTACGTCCCCGGCGCGCCGGACGGTCCCGCGGTGCTGGTCGACCTCGACGCGCTGTCACGCGCGGCGCTGGCCGCGGGGGAGACGGCGACGCTCGTCGACGGCTGGTGGCTCGGCTCGTCCGCCGGGGCCGCGCCGCTGCGTGCGGCGGGCGCGGACGTCACGGTCCGGACCGAGGTGGCGACGGCGCTGCGCGACGGACCCCTGCGCGTCGGGGTCCTGGCGGCGCTGGGTCTGCTGGTCGTCGGGGCCGTCGCGCTCGCGCTGGTCGGCTCCGCGCTGCACGGCGCGCAGACCGCCGACGACCGGGGTCAGGAGGTCGCGCGGCTGCTCGCGCTCGGTGCGTCCCCGCGGGCGGTGGCGGCGACCCACCTGACGCAGCACGTCGCCGTCGACCTGCTCGCGGTCGCCGCGGGGACGGCGGTCGGGGCGGTGGTCGCCCGCGCGCTCACCCCGGCGCTCACGGTGTCCGAGTCCGGCGCGGTCGCGGTGCCGCGGGCGCTCGCCGTGTGGCCGTGGGGCGCCGAGGCGACGCTGCTCGCGGTCGTCCTGCTCGGGTCGACGGTCGTGGTCGTGCCCGTCGTGCGCGGACTGGTGCGGCGCGCGACCGCCGCGCACCTGCGGCTGGGGGACGCCGAGTGACCGCCCGGCACCGCGACAGCACGCGCCGTCGCGTCGGCAGGCGGAGCCGGGACGTGGTACGTCCGGGGGCGCTGGGCCTGGACCTGCGGACGCTGCCGCGGCGCGCACGGGCGCAGGCGGGTCCGCTGCTGCTCGTCGTGCTGCTGCTGACCCTCGTGACCGCACTGGCCTCCGCCGGGCCGCGGGCGGTGGCACGGGTCGCGGACGACGCCGTCGCGGACGCGCTCGCGCGCGCCGGGGACTCGGCGGACGTCGTGCTCACCGCCGCCGTGGGGTACGCGCAGACCGGGCAGGCCGCCGACCCGGAGGCGGCCGCGCACGCCCTCGATGCCGCCGACGCCCTCGCGACGGGTCTGGGCGCCCGGATCGGCGACGTGCTCGCACCGCCGGTGACGCTCGTGACCTCGGGACCGCTCGCGCTGCGGGCGACCGCGGACCCCGGCGGCGCCGCGGCCACGCCCACCACGGGGGAGACGACCGTACGGCTCGCGTGGCTGCACGGCGACGGCACGGGTGTGACGTGGACGGCGGGGCAGGCCCCCGCCGCGGCGGGCACGGGTGCAGCGGCGGCCGGCACCGACGCCGGCACCGCGGCCGCCTCCGGCCCCGGCACCGCAGCGGCACCCGTGCAGGTCGGACTGGCGGGTGACGTCGCCGAGGCGCTGGGCGCGCGGGTCGGTTCGACCCTGACGACCGAGTCGTCCGACGGCGGCGGGGTCACGCTGCTCGTGACGGGGGTGTTCGCCCCGGAGCGGCCCCGGGTGTGGGACGTGCTCGACGAGGCCGTGGTCGCGCGCGTCACCACCTCGGGGCCCGCGACGACGACGGAGGCGGTCGCGGTGCTGTCCGACGCGTCGCTGCCCGACCTGCTCGAGGCGGTCGACCCGCGCCAGGTCACCCGCACCGTGCGGCTGTCGCCGGCGCCGGGTCTCGGTGCGGGCGCCGCGCGGGTCGTGCTGGACGAGCTGCCGGCGGTCCGGGCGTCGCCCTCCGTGCTCGGCCCGGCGGCGTCCGGTGTGTCGGTGCACACCGGCCTGGGCACGACGCTCGGCGGCGCCCTCGACGACGTCGAGCGGGCGCGCGCGCAGGCCGGGGCCCTCGTCCACGGGGTGGTCGCCGTCGGCGTGCTGCTCCTGCTGCTCACCGCCGGGCTGCTCGCGCTCCGCCGCAGGGGCGAGCTCGCCGCACGCCGGACCCGCGGCGCCCGGCTCCTGGCGCTCGGCGTCGAGCAGGGCGTCGAGGCGCTGGTGGTGGTCGTGGTCGGCGTCGGTGCCGGGCTGGCGGTCGCGGCGGCGGTCCTGCCCGGACCACCGCCGGGGCCCCTCGTGTTGCCTGCCGCGGTGGTGGCGCTGCTGGCGCTGCCCGGGGCGGCGCTGCTGACCGCGCGCCGGGTCGCCGACCCCCCGGGCACCCCGCACGGCGGGACGGCCGGTGCCGCGGGTCGGCGCACCGCCGTCGAGCTCGCCCTGGTCGCGCTCGCCGGGGCCGCGGTCGTGACCCTGCACGGGGGGACCCGGGGGACCAGCGGCGGACCGGACGCGCTCGGTGCCACCGCTCCCGCGGCGCTCGCCGCGGTCGGTGCGGCCGTGGTCGCGCGCCTGCTGCCGGTGGTCCTGCGTCGGCTCGCGCCCGTGGTCGAGCGGTCCCGGCGCGCGGTGCCGGTGCTCGCGCTGGCGCGGGCCAGGTCGGACGGGCTGGCGGCGCTGCCGCTGCTGGCGCTCGGGACCGCCGCCGCGCTGCTGGTGGTCAGCGTCTCGGCCGCTCTCGCGGTCGACCGGGACCGGGTCTCCGCGTCCTGGGACGAGGTCGGGGGCGACGTGCGGGTGACCGGACCGGCCGCCGACCTGGCGGCGCTCGCCGCGACGTGGGCGGACCAGCCCGGGGTCGACCTGGTGGTGACGGCCGAGCGGCTCGACGGACCGCGGGTCCGCACCGCCGACGGGCGGACCGACGCGCAGGTGCTGGTCGGCGACCCTGTCGCGTTCCGTGCGCTGGCCGCCGCGGCGGGCGGTGCGGCACCCTCGGCCGCCGGCGAGGTCGAGGTGCAGGTCGACGGGACGACCCGGACCGTCGCGGCGACCGAGCTGCAGTTCGCCGGCGCCGGCGACGGTGCACGTGGGGGTGGGGACGCCCAGGTGCTGCTCCTGCTCCCCGCCGAGGTCGATGCCGGCACGCCGTCCGCGGACCGCGCCCAGGGCGTCGCGTGGCTGGTCGGACCCGGGTCGGCGGCGGCGGTCGCGGACGGCGGCCGCGCGGCGGCGTCCGACGGCGGCGGCCTCGCCGTGACCGAGCGCGCGGTGGTCCTCGCCGAGCTGCGCGCCGAGGTGCTGCCCCGGGCGCGCGCCGCCGCGGGCTGGGCGAGCGCCGGCCTCCTGGGCATCCTGGTCGCGCTCACGGTCCTGGTCGGGGCCGCGCGCGGTGGTCCGGCGCGCCGCCGGGCGCTCGACACGCTGCGCACGGTGGGGCTGGGCGATGCCGAGGCGTGGCGGGTCGCGGCCGCCGAGCTGGCACCGGGCGCCGTCGTCGCGACGGTGGCGGGCGCGGCGACGGGCTCCGTCGTCTCGGCGGTGGTCCTCGGCCCGCTGGTCGGCGGGGACGGGATCCGCTGGGCGGACGTGGCGTGGGCGGCCGGTGCCGTCCCCGTGCTGGTGGCGGCCGTCACCGCGGCGGCGGTGGTGCTGGTCGAGCAGGGACGCGGCGGCACGCACCGGCTCGGGGACGTGCTGCGCGCCGCCGACTGACCGCGGACCACCTACGCAGTCCGGACCCGGTCGGTGCGACGGCGGTACTCAGGTCCCCGCGCCGCCCAGGCTGGTCGCGACCCGCGGCCACCCCACGGCCCGGGCGACCCAGCAACCCGGGGAGACACCCATGCCCACCGCCGTCGGCCAGTCCGCCGTCCTCACCGGCACCGCACCGCCCCTGACCAAGGCCCGCCTGCTGGCCGCCCTGCTGCCGGGCGCGATGAGCGCCGCGGACGCCCGGACGTGGGTGGACCGTCACCAGGGCGTCGACGCGGTCGCCGAGCTCGTCGCGGCCGGCTCGGTGCGGCGCACCGCCGACGGCGGCCTCGCCCTGGACCACGGCCGGCGCGAGTCAGCCCTGGGCGCGCTGGGCCGCGACCTGCGCGGGTGACGGCCGGGGACGCGGACGGAGGGCGCCGGTCCACCACCTAGTCCCGCTGGGGCCCACCACGCAGGCCGCGCCGCCACGACCACCCAGTTGGCCGCGGGCGACCACTCAACGCTCGTCGGACCCGGATCAGCCGCTGGACTGTCGCGCGGCGTCGACGCACCCCACACTGGGTGACGACCCCCGTCCGACGTCCCCTGGAGCACCGGCGTGACCTCCCGCCCCCCGCGCGCCCGTCGCACCACGACGAGCGGACGCGTCGCGCCCGCGGACGAGCGCTCCGCCGGGCCGCGGACCCGGTGGACCGGGTCCCGCACCGTGCAGGTGCTCTCCACGGTCGCCGTCGGCGCGCTCACCGTCGGGCTCCTGCTGCACGACGTGCCGTCGTCGGCACCCGAGCCGCCGCAGGTCGCAGCCGACGCCCCCGCCGGCCCGTCGCCGCGTCCCCGTGCGGTCCCGACGGCGGGGAGCACCGCACCGCCGATCACGCCCGCCCCGACGGTGCCCACGGGTGCCGCGGACCGCACCGGGGACCTGCTGGCCGGACCGTCCGCGCCGTCCGCGCCGGCCCCGACCGCACCGCTCCGGGTGCCGGTGCCTCCCGCGGCCGCGGGCCTCGACCTCGCCCGGTACGCCACCACGGACCCGGCCAGCCCGTGGGTGGTCGTGAACAAGGCGCTGCCGCTCGCGCCCGCGGACTTCGCCCCGACGGACCTGGTGGTCGTCGGCGGCTACGAGGTCCGCGCCGCGCTCCAGGACCCGCTGACCCGGATGCTCGCGGCCGCCGCGGCCGAGGGGGTGCGGCTCGAGCTGCGCAGCGGGTTCCGGTCCGCCGCCTACCAGCAGCAGGTGCACGCCGACTGGGCGTCCCGGGTCGGCCCGCAGCGCGTCGACGAGGTGTCCGCGCGGCCCGGGCACAGCGAGCACCAGACCGGGCTCGCCGTCGACGTCGGCAGCGGCAGCCGGCCGGAGTGCGACTTCCAGTCCTGCTTCGACGCGACGCCCGAGGGCACCTGGGTCGCGGCGCGGGCGGCGGAGTTCGGCTTCGTGGTCCGCTACACCGCGGGCAACCAGGCCGTCACCGGCTACGCGCCCGAGGGCTGGCACCTGCGGTACGTGGGGACCGACCTGGTCGCGGAGATGCAGCGGCGCGGGGTCACGACGCTGGAGGAGCTGTTCGGCGTCCCCGGGGGCCCGGACTACCGCTGAGGCGGGGAGGGCGGCGTCGCCGACCCGGCGGCGTCGGCCTGCTGGCGCAGCCACTGGCTGTCGTCGTTGACGTAGGCGTAGTAGAGGCCGATCAGCAGCCCGCCGCCGATGAAGTTGCCGACCAGCGCCAGCCCGACGTTGCCGGCTGCGGCCGCGAGGTCGATGCCCTCGCGGAGGCCGACGATCGAGAACAGGACGGTGTTCGCGACCGAGTGCTCCAGGCCGAGGAACGCGAAGATGAACACCGCCGTGATCATCACCAGGCACTTGGTCAGGTCGCTCTTGATGAGGCCGTTGTAGACGAGCAGCATCGCGATGTTGATGCAGAAGTTGCAGAGCACTGCGCGCAGCAGCAGGTCCACCCAGCCGGCCGGCCCGTCGGTGACGTAGGCGAGCTTGTGCGCGACCGAGTCGACCATCTGCTGCTCCGGTCCGCCGTCGGCCAGGGTGGAGAACCGCAGCAGCACCGCGACGAACAGCCCGCCGACCAGGTTGCCCAGGTAGCACAGCCCGAGCATCCGCAGCGCGCGGAGCCACGAGGTGCGCCGGTGGTAGGCACCGATCGAGACGATCATCATGTTCGAGGTCAGCAGCTCGGACCGCGAGTAGTAGATGAACACCAGCGCCCAGCCGAACACCACCGCACCGACCAGCCGACCGACCGGTCGCAGCGTCGCGTCGCCCGCCGGCACGGCGTCGAACGCCGCGATCACGGCGTAGTACGTGGCGTACATGAGGCCGATCAGGACACCCGCCATCGCGGCCCGCTGCAGGTAGCGCCGCGCGAGCCCGCCGGACATCGCCGTCTTGGTCTCGAGGGCCTCCAGGGCGGTGCTGATGAACTGCTTGCCCGGGAACAGGGACTGCGGGTCGGCGATGCTCACGCGCACACCGTGCCACAGGTCGGGCGCGATCGCCGTCACTGCGGGTGAACCGCGCGCGGGTCCGGGTGAAGCGGTCCCGGGAGCCTCATCGCCGCAGGTGGGCGGCCCGATGCACAGGGTGACCCGCGACGGACCGCGGGCAGGACGAAGGACCATGACGGCGACACTCACCGAGGCGACGGGGACCACCGCGCCCCTCACGGACTGGGACACGGCGGTCGACGAGCTCGCCCTCCTGGCCGACTCCGACGCGGCGGCCTGCGCGCGCCGCGCCGAGCAGCTGCTGCCCGCGGCGACCGCCCAGCGGGCCGGCGGCGCGGAGATGCGGCTGCGCTACCACGCGGCGGTCGCCCACCACGCGCTGGGGGAGGACAGCCGTGCCCTGGCGCACGCGGTCCGCGCCGAGCACCTGGCGCGCGAGCGCGGCGCGCTGGTCTGGGAGTCGCGGGCGCTGGCGCGCCAGGGCGTCGTGCACCACGACCTCGGGCAGCTCGAGGACGCCGTGGACCTGCTGACCCGCGCCGCGGAGCTGCGACGCGAGGCCGACGACACCGAGGGTACGGCGGACGTCCTGACGATCCTCGGCTCGGTCTACACGTCGATGCCGCACTTCGCCCCGCAGGCCGCGGGCGTCCTGACCCAGGCCCGCCGGCTGTGGCTGGCCGCGGGCGACCCGGACCGTGCCTCGATCGCGCTCGCCAACCTCGCGCGCACGTTCGTCGAGGCGAGCCGCCGGCTGGCGCAGGACAACCCCCGCGGTGCGCGCGCCTCGGCGCGGCGTGCGCTGGCGCTCGCGCTGGAGGCGGTGGACGAGGCGGACGCCGCCGGTCTGAGCCGCACCGGCGTGGACGCCCGGCTCACGGTGGCGACCGCGCACCTGCTCGCCGGTGACGCGGTCTCGGCGGCGGCCGTGCTCGACGCCGCGGAGTCGATGCTCCGCCGGTTCCCGTCGACCGGTCAGCTGCTGACGCTGCACCGGATCCGCGCGGGGCTGCTCGCCGAGGCGGGACGGTTCGAGGACGCGGTCGCGGAGGCGCGCGCGGGCATGACGCTCAGCGACGCCGTCAGCCGGCCCGCCGAGCGGATGGAGCTGCTGCGGGTGCTGTCCGACGCGCACGAGGTCCTGGGCGACACGGCGGCGGCGTTGGCCGAGCTGCGCGAGCTGTACGCGCTGACCGTGCGGATGGGCGACGCGCAGGCCGAGCGCCGCGCCACGCTGCTCGGCGCGCGGATGGAGGTCGAGCAGGCCGAGCGCCAGGCCGAGGCGGAGCGCCGCCGGTCGGAGGCGCTGGAGGAGAGCAACGCGCGCCTCGCGCACGAGGCCGCGCACGACGGCCTCACCGGGCTGGCGAACCGGCGCACCCTCGACACCGAGCTCGAACGGTGGTCGCTGGAGCGCTCGGCGTTCACCGTCGCGCTGGTCGACGTCGACCACTTCAAGCGGGTAAACGACACGTGGTCGCACCAGGTGGGTGACGCCGTGCTGGTCCGGGTGGCCGACGTGCTGCAGCGTGCGCTGCGACGCGACGACCTGGCCGCGCGGTACGGGGGTGAGGAGTTCGCGGTGCTGCTCGACGGCCTCAGCGGACCGCCGGCCCACGACGTCTGCGACCGGCTGCGCGCGACCGTGGCCGGGCTGCGCTGGGACGACCTGATGCCCGGCGCCACGCTGACCGTGAGCATGGGCGTCGCGGTGCGGCAGGCGGACGAGACGGTGGCGCAGCTGCTCGCACGCGCTGACGCCGCGCTGTACCGGGCCAAGGCCGAGGGCCGCAACCGGGTGTGCCTCGCCGGACCGCCCGCGGCCTGACCACGCCGGTGCCGACGGCCCGACCCCGTCGACGGGGTCGGGCGTCGACGTCGCGTCGGGCGCCCGGGTCCGGCGCAGCGGGACTCACTCCCCGGCGGCCTCCCGGGCGCCCGCCTCGACGCGGGCCCGGTGGGCCGCCCACGCCGCGGCGTCCCGGTCCGGCACGTTCGGGTCCTGCGGCCCGTTGCCGAGCGACCCGCCCGTCGGGCCCCCGTCCCGCGCGTCGTCGAGGAGCTCGCGGAGGATGTCCGCGTGCCCGGCGTGCCGCGCCGTCTCCGCCACGAGGTGCACCAGCACCTGGTGCAGCGTCACGGTCGCGCTCCGCTCCGACCACCACGGCACCCGCCCGGTCGCGTCGAGCGGCAGCGCCTCCACGGTGGCGTCGGCGTGCGCGGCCGAGAACGCGTGCAGCTCCCGGACCTCGGCCAGGGTCTCGTGCGCGGGCACCCACAGGTCGGCCTCGGGCTCCGCGTCGTCGGCCAGCCAGGGCAGCGCGCGACCCGAGGGCCGGTCGAACACCACCCCGAGGTAGTCGAGCTGCACGCTCGCGACGTGCTTGACCAGGCCCGCCAGGTTCGTGCCGGTCGGTGTCAGCGGCCGGCGCGCGTCGTACTCGCCGAGCCCGTCGAGCTTGCCGAGCAGGCCGTCGCGCTGCTCGCGGAGGTAGCGCAGGAGGGTCGTCTTCTCGTCCATCCGGTCAGTGTGCCCGTGACCACCGACACCCGACCGGGCGGGTCCCGTCACCCGGGCGGCGGAGCCCGTCCGGCCCGACGTGCGACCTCCGCCGCCCCGGCTCAGACTGGCGCCGTGACGGACCGGTTGCTGCTCCTGGAGGAGCTCGCGCGGGCGGTCGCGACCCCGTCCGGGGCGCCGGCCGCCGAACGGGCGTGCCGTCGCGCGGTCGACCTGCTCGGCGCCCGCGGTGGCGTGCTGACGGCGGCCCCGTGCGACGTCGGGGGCACCCCGGCCTGCGCCACCGACCCGGTGGCGGCGCGGCTCGGCGAGCTCGAGCAGATGCTGGGCGACGGCCCCGGGGCGCGGGCGTACCGCGAGGGCCGGTCGGTCGAGGTCCCGCTGGGGCCGGGGTCGCCCGAGGACGGACCTCGCGACGCACGCCCCGCCGACGCGCTGCCCGTGTACCGCGTCCTCGCGGCCGAGATCGTGGTCGAGACGGCGCCGGGGTCCGGACCGGTGGCGGTGCGGTCGTGGCCGGTCCGGTCGGGCTCCGGCACGCTGGGCGCCCTGACCGTGCACGGGCTGCCGTCCCCGCGGCGCGGCGAGGTGGTGCACGACGGGCAGGTGCTCGCCGACGCCCTGGCGCCGGCGCTGCACGCGGGCGCGACGGACGCGGTCCACGACGCGGGGCACGTGCGGCGCGCGGTCGGCATGGTGGTCGCGCAGACCCAGCTGCCGCCCGCCGACGCCGCCGAGCTCCTCCGGGCCCGGGCGTGGGCGCTGGGACTGAGCGTCGTCGACCTCGCGACCGCGGTCCTCGCGCGCTCGGTCGACCTCGTGGACGAGGACCCGGACGGGACTGCGCCGCCGATCCGGTGACCCCCGGCGACCGGGTGAGCCGCGCGCGACGCGCCGGCCGCGCCGTCACCCGCCCGGGCGACGCGGTGCGGCAGCCGGGTCGCGACCGGGCCGGAGGCGGTTGACAGGCGAGGTCGCCGTGCCACCATGTGCGTGCGTGCCGGCAGCGCACGCACGGCGCCGCCTCGGTGAGGAGGACGGCCCCCATCCCGCTGCCGCAGGGGGCGGACGATGGCAGAGGTGTGTGCGGTGTGGCCGGGCGCGGAACCGGCGCGGAGCGTGGTCGCGGTGCTCGACGACCTCCTGGAGATCGTCGCGGGACGCACGGGCAGCGTCGTCGAGGGCACCGTGCACGCGCGTCGGCGCGGGACGGACTGGTTCGTCGGGGGCTCGGGCGACCGGGTCGTCGGCGGCGGGCCGGCGGCAGGACCGTGGCGGTCCGTGCTCGACGCGCGCGTCCCGGTCGTGCTGCCCGACCTGCGTGTGGCCGACGCGGCGGTCCCTGCCGTCGACGGGGCGGCGGCGGGGGACCCGTCCTGGTGGCGGCCCGTGCTGGACGACGGGTTCCGCTGCGTGGTGGCGGTGCCGGCCGCGCTCGCCCGGGGCGGCGGTGCCGTGCTGACCCTGTACCTGGAGGACGCCGGGGCCGCCGGGCCCGAGATCGTGCGGCGCGCCGAGGGCTTCGCGGAGCAGGCCGCCTCGCTGATCGACCTGCACAGCACCATCCCGGCCCGCGACCGCCTGCCGCTGCCGGGTGGCGTGGCGGGGCGGACCCGCGCGACCGTGGACCACGCCGTCGGCGTGCTCATGGAGACGCGCAGCTGCGACGAGGACACGGCCCGTCGGGTCCTGGACGTGCTCAGCGCGGACCAGGGCCGGCCGCTGGAGGTCGTCGCGCTCGCCGTCGTGCAGCACGCGGTCCGCCGGGCGGCGGACGGCCGGGCGCTGCCCACCCGCCGGTCCTGACGCGCACGCCGAGCCCGGACACCGCACGCGGCGGGCCCGGCGCGTACGCTCGCGGACGGACGACGGCGCACCCGGCGCCGGCGGCGTGGACGGGAGCGACGGTGGACGTGACCTCGACGGTCTTCTGGGTCAACGGCGCGCTGGTGCCCGAGGCCGAGGCGACGACCTCGGCCCGCGACCACGGGTTCGTGGTCGGCGACGGCGTCTTCGAGGCCGTCAAGGTGGACCACGGCCGGATCTTCGCGCTGACGAGGCACGTCGACCGCATGGCGCGCTCGGCGGCCGGGATCGGGCTGCGCGGCTTCGACCCGGAGACGGTCCGCCGGGCCGCGCACGAGGTCGTCGACGCCAACCGCGAGCTGCTCACCAGCGGGTTCGACGTCCTGCGGATCACGTTCACCGGCGGGCCCGGTCTGCTGGGCAGCGGGCGGGTCGACGGTCCGCCGACCCTCGTGCTCGGCCTGACGCCGGGCCACGACCCGGACCCGCAGACCTCGGTCATCACCGTGCCGTACCGCCGCAACGACGTCGGCGCCCTCACCGGGCTGAAGACGACGTCCTACGGCGAGAACGTGCTGGCGCTCGCCCAGGCGCACGCCGCGGGCGCGAGCGAGGCGGTGTTCGCCAACACGCGCGGACTGCTCTGCGAGGGCACGGGGACGAATGTGTTCGTGGTCCGCGACGGCGAGCTTGCTGACCCCCCCGCTCGCGTCGGGCTGCCTCGCCGGGGTCACCCGCGCGCTGGTGCTGGACTGGTCCGGCGGCCGCGAGGTCGACCTGCCCTACGACGCGCTGACCACGTCCGACGAGGTGTTCCTCACCTCGACCGCGCGGGACGTCCAGCCCGTCGTCGCGGTGGACGGCGTCGTGCTCGGCGCCGGCACGCCCGGGCCGGTCACGCGGGAGGTCGCCCGCGTGTTCGCGGAGCGGCAGCGCGAGCACGACGACCCCTGAGGCCGGTGGCGCGCGTCCTCAGGCGCCGCGGCCCTCCGCGCCGAACCGCCGCAGCAGCGACTGCGCCGCCTCGGCGACCAGCCCGTGGTCGTACGTCACCGCGAACTCGAACGTTCGGCCGGCGTCGCGCTCGCTCCCGGGTCGGCCCGCGCGCCCGTCGCCGATCTCGCGCGCGACGAGCGCGACGGACTCGTGCGCGCCGAGCACCAGCACGATCCACTCCCGCGCCAGCGGCTCGGTGGGGTCGATCGACGCCCAGCGCACGCCCGCGGGCAGGCCCTCCGGCCGCCCGGTGCCGAGCGCGCCGACGAACGGCAGCTGCTGGGCGAGCCGGCCGTAGCGGCGTGCCGGCCGGCCGGTGAAGAACCGCTCGTCCTGGAACGCGCCGAGCACCAGCGGGGGCACGCGGTGCGTGACCGCCGCGGTCTCCAGCGTCCGGGACAGGGGGAGCAGCAGCTGCTTGGGCGCGACGCGCACGGCGCGGCGGGACGCGACGATCTCGAACGGCGTCGACCGACCTCCCAGGGGCGCGTGCGGCCGGGGGATCCGGCCGGCGTGCCGCTCGCCGTCGGGCAGGGACGGGGCCGGGCGGCCGAGGAACCAGCCCTGGCCGAGGTCCGCGCCCAGCACGAGCGCGCGGGTCAGGTCGTCGCGGGTCTCGATGCCCTCGGCGACCACCCGGGCGCCGGTGGCCTCCGCGCGGGCCCGGACCGCGCCCGCGACGGTGATCGTCTCGGGGTCCTCCAGGGTCCGCAGCAGCTGCAGGTCGAGCTTGATGACCTCGGGTGCGAGCAGGGGGATGAACGCGAGCGACTCGGGGACCACGCCGACGTCGTCCAGCGCGATCGCGCAGCCGACGGACCTCAGCCGCGCGGCCGCGTCGAGCATCCCGGCGGGGTCGAGGGCGAGCGCGCGCTCGGTGATCTCCACGACGACGCGCACCTGCGGGGCGCGCTGCGCCAACGTCTCGAGCACGAGCGGCAGGTGGCGGGACAGCGTGCGCGGCTCGATGTTGAGGAACAGGGTCTGCGCGACGCCGCCGGACGCCTGGGCGGCGTCGGTGAGGGCGTAGGTCATCGCGGCGCGCTCGAGCTCGCCGAGCATCCCCGCGTCCTCGGCGGCGTCGAGCACGTCGAGCGGCGAGCCCCAGCCGGACCCCTGCGGGGTGCGCAGCAGCGCCTCGCGCCCCAGCACGGCGCCGGTCGCGAGCTCCACCACGGGCTGGTAGGCGCAGTGCACGGCGCCGGTCCGCAGCAGCTCCGGCACCGGGACCCGGTCGGGGAGCGGCTCGGCGGACAGAAGGGTCACGCCCCCCTCATCGGCCACGACGGCGCAGACCTGAAGGTCCTGGGGCGTCGGGTGCGCCACGCCGCCACGCCGGAACCCTCCGACCGCGTGACCGCCGGTCGATGGGTAGCGTGACACGCACACCACCGGGGGACAGGAGCGGGCGTGGCACGCCACCAGCAGGACCGACGCATCGGCGACCACCTGGTCGACCGCGGCCTCGTCGGCAAGACCACCCTGGACGCCGCCGCGCGGGTCGCGCAGGAGTCGGGCGCCTACATCGGCGAGGTGCTGGTCTCGATCGGCGCCATCGACTCCGAGTCGCTCACCCGCGCGCTCGCCGACCTCTGGGAGATCCCCTACGCCGTCCCCGGTCGCACCGCCGCGGCGCTCGACGCGCTGGACACGCCCGGCGTCGACGTCGGCACGGTGCTCGGCGACCACTGGCTCCCCCTGGAGCGGCGCGCGGACGGCGTGCTGGTCGTCGCGATCACCGACGAGCCGACGCCCCAGCGGCGGGCGTCGATCGCCGCGACGCTCGGCGAGGAGCCGTTCCTCGTGCTCGCCGACCGCTGGGAGTTCCAGCAGGCCGTGCTGGACCGGTACGGCAGCGACCTGCGCGACCGGGCGAGCCTCGGCCTGTGGGGCCGCTCGCCCGCGCACTCCGCGCGGCAGGTGCTCGTGCCGTGGCAGCGCGTCGCGCTGGTGCTGGCCGTGATCGCGGTCGCGCTCGCCGCCGTGGCCAGCCCGCGGGCCGTCGTGGTCACGCTGTCGGTGGTCGTCGGCCTGGCGTTCCTCGTGGGCACGGGCTTCAAGTTCTGGGCCTCGCTGCGCGGCGCCCGGATGGAGCACGTGACGCGCACGGACGCCGCGGCCCTCGCGGCGCTGGCCGACACCGACCTGCCCCGGTACACGGTGCTCGTGCCCGTGTACAAGGAGGCGAACATCGTCGCCAACCTGATCGGGAACCTGGGTGCGCTCGACTACCCGGCGCACCTGCTGGAGGTGCTGATCCTCGTCGAGGAGGACGACACCGAGACGCGCGCCGCGGCGGAGGCGGCGAACCCGCCCGCGCACTTCCGGTTCATCACGGTCCCGGCGGGCGCCCCGCAGACCAAGCCGAAGGCGTGCAACGTCGGTCTGGAGTTCGCCACGGGGGAGTTCCTGGTCATCTTCGACGCGGAGGACAAGCCCGAGCCGGACCAGCTGAAGAAGGCGGTCCTGGCGTTCCGGGACGCCGGCGAGCAGCTGGTCTGCGTCCAGGCGGCGCTCAACTACTTCAACGCGGACGAGAACCCGCTGACCCGCATGTTCACGCTGGAGTACTCGTTCTGGTTCGACTACATGCTGCCCGGGCTGGAGTACGGCCGGCTGGCGATCCCGCTCGGTGGGACGTCCAACCACTTCCGGGTCAGCGGCCTGCGCCGGCTCGGCGGCTGGGACCCGTACAACGTCACCGAGGACGCGGACCTCGGCATCCGCGCCGCCGCCGAGGGGATGCGGGTCGGCGTGATCGACTCGACCACGTACGAGGAGGCCAACACCTCGTACCCGAACTTCGTGCGCCAGCGGTCGCGGTGGATCAAGGGCTACATGCAGACCACCCTCGTGCACCTGCGCAACCCGTTCCGGCTCGTCCGGGTCGCGGGGCTCCGCCAGACGCTGTCGTTCCTGTTCCTGGTCGGCGGGACGCCCGCGACGTTCCTCGCGGTGCCGCTGCTCTACGGGGTGTTCCTCGCGTCGCTGTTCCTGGACCCCCAGCAGCTCGCGTTCCTGTTCCCCGGGTGGGTGCTCTGGCTGTCGATGTTCAACCTCGGCGTCGGCAGCGCCCTGATGATCTACGTCTCGATGATGGGTGCGTTCAAGCGCCGCCGGTACCGGCTGGTGATCTGGGGCGTCGCGAACCCGGCGTACTGGGTGCTGCACTCGGTCGCCGCGTACAAGGGGCTCTGGCAGCTCATCACCAAGCCGCACTACTGGGAGAAGACCGCACATGGCCTCACCGGCGTCTCCGGCGCTGCCCCGCACGCCGTCCCGTCGCTCCGCGGCTGACGACTGGCCGCGGCACCCGGGCGCCCGCTGGGGCGTCCGGGCGGCGTTCGCGCTGCCCTTCGTCGCGGTGGCGCTCCTGTCGCGGGACTCGCCCTGGCAGCCCGCCGCGAACACGGCGCTCGCCGCGCGCGGCGACCTGGTCCGCTGGGGCGACACCGACCCGTCGTGGATGGCGGACGTGTTCCCGCCGCTGTCGGCCGCGCTGTCCTCGCTGGTCGGCGGGAGCGCGCTCGCGCTGAACCTCGTCGCGGCGGTCGTGCTCGGCTTCACGCTCCAGCGGCTCGCGGCGGTGCTGGTGCGCGAGGGCTTCGGCGCGTGGGCGACGGGCGCGGTGCTGAGCATCCTGGTCCTGACGCCGCCGCTGTACTACCTGGCCGCGAACGACCTCGAGTCGCTGCTCGGCGTCGCGCTGCTCGTGCTCGCGCTCGACGGGATCGCGTCGTTCGTCGAGCGGCGGTCCACCGAGGCCGGGTTCCGGGCCGGTCTCGCGCTCGGCGTCGCGGTGATGGTCGACCCGGGCGCGTGGCTGTACGCGCTGACGCTCGGTGCGGTCGCGCCGTTCTTCACCCGCCGGGCCGGGCGCTCGGGCAGCGGCGCGAACACCGCGACGGTCGCGGTGCTGCTGTTCCCCGCCGTCGCCGCGCTGCTGTTCTGGCTCTACATCTCCTGGTGGTTCGCCGACGACCCGCTGGGCGGGATGGCGCACGCCGCCGCCGGCGGCTGGTTCCCCGGCGGGGTCGCCGCCTCGGCCGCCGACGCCGGCCGGCTCGTCGCGCTCGCGCTGCTGAGCGCCCCGCTGGTGCTGATCGGCTCCACGGTCCGGGCCGTGCGCGACCCGTGGACCCTGATCGCCCCGGGCATCGCCCTCGCGGGCCTGTACCTGTCGCTCTGGCTCGGTCTGCGCGAGGCCGCGGGGCAGACGTACGTCGTGCTGACCGCGATGTACGTGCTGCTGATCGCACCCCGGGCACCCAGCCGGCGCCGGCAGGTGCTGATCGTGGTGGCGGCCGCGGCGCAGCTGGCGATCGGCTGGGCGGTGGTGCTGACCTCCGGCGGGGTGCTGGGGGAGTGGGTCCGGGCGGTCACCGGCCTGGCGTGACCCGGAGCGCCCGCAGGACTGGTCCCGCCGCCCGCGACGCGGTACAACCGGAGGCATGACCTCCCGCCCCCGCGACCTCACCACCGACACCGCCAACCCGCACCGCAGCGAGCCCCCGCGGTCCGAGGCCGAGCTGCGCGCCGCCGACGTCCGCTCGGGCGGCGACCCGAGCCGGGCCCCCCGCACCCTGGGGGACAGCGAGCTCCAGCCCGACGACGAGGCCATCGCCGCCTCGGACGACTGGGACGACCCCGAGCGGCTCTGACCCCCGCCGCGCCCCCGCGCGCAGCACGACGCCCCGGTCACCTCGTCGGTGACCGGGGCGTCGGCGTCGTGGGGGTGGTGGTCAGGCGGCGCCCTTCGCGGCCTTGCCCGCGTCGCTCGCGGCCTCCTTCTCGCCGTGCGAGGCGTGCGTGCTCAGCTCGCCGCCCGCGGACTCCAGGTGCGCGCGGACGAACCAGTGGAACAGCTCGAGCTCGTGCAGGTGGCCGACCAGGAGGTCGTTGGTCACGGTGTCGAGGTCCTCGGTGTCGTCGGCCGCCTTGCGGTGGTCGGTGATCACGCCGACGTAGACCTCGTCGAGCGCGCCCAGGTGCTCGATCGCGCTCGCGCGGCCGATCGAGTAGTCGTCCCAGCTGCGCGCGGCGACCAGGGCGCCGGGCGTACCCACGGGCGCGACGCCCAGCGTGGCGATGCGCTCGGCGATGGCGTCCACCATCGCCCGGACCGCGTCGACCTGCGGGTCGATCATCTCGTGCACCGCGATGAAGTGCGGGCCGGTCACGTTCCAGTGGATGTGCTTGAGCGTGAGGGCGAGGTCGTTCAGCGCGTTCAGGCGGTCCTGCAGGATCTCGGCGACCGCGCCGCCGTCCTCCACGGACAGGGACGGGACGGTGTACTTCGGGAGATCGGTGCGACGAGCCATGGCGATGTCCTCCTCGTGACGTCTCGGCGTCCGACGACGCCGGCTGGCTCCACGCTGCCCCGCCCCGGGCCCGGCCGCAACCGCAGGTGAGGACCGGTGCGCGCGGGCGCTCAGCCGGCCGCGAACGGGTCGCCGTCGGCGTCGAGCCGGTCGAGCACCTCGGCGGGGGAGAGCTGCGCGAGGCCGGGGCCGATCTCGTCCCACCACCGGGGCGCCGCGACCGCCGGACGTTCGCGCCCGCGCAGCGAGTAGGGCGTGATCGTGGTCTTCGCCGGGTGGTTCTGCGACCAGTCGAGCAGCACCTTGCCGCCGCGCACGTCCTTGCGCATCACGGCGACGACCAGGTCGGGGTGCGCGGCGGCGAGCTCGTGCGCGAGGTCCCGCGCGTACTGCCGCACCTGCATGGCGGTGCGGGGTCGGGGCAGCGGCGCGTAGAGCTGCATGCCCTTGCTGCCCGAGGTGACGGGCACGGTCGTGAGACCGTCCTCGCGCAGCCGGTCGGCGACGAGGTGCGCGACCCGGGCGCACTCCGCGAGCCCCGCCGGTGCGCCGGGGTCGAGGTCGACGACCAGGCGGTCCGGGTCGCGGAGCCCGCCGCGCGGCCCGACGGTCCACTGCGGCGTGTGCAGCTCCAGCGCCCCCGCGTTCGTCGCCCACACGAGCCCGGCGACGTCGTCGAGGAACGGCAGCTCCAGGTCCTTTCCCTCGTCGTCGGTGCCGGGCGCCGCGGGCAGGGTCTGCCGCCGCAGCCACGCCGGGGCGCCGCGCGGGGTGTTCTTCTCGAAGAACGTCTCGCCCCCCACGCCGGACGGGAACCGGATCCGGGTGACGGGCCGCTCGTGCAGCTGGGCGAGCAGCGCCGGCGCGGCGCGCACGACGTAGTCGATGGCCTCGGCCTTGGTGAACCCGGTCGACGGGTAGAGGACGCGGTCCAGGTGGGTCAGGCGCACGTCGCGGTCCCCGACGCGGACGGTCTGCGGCGGGTCCTGCGGTCCGGCGGGGGTCACGGCTGCTCCCAGGGGTCGACGGTGGTGTCGTCACGGAGCCCGCGGACCACGGGCTGGCGCAGGCGCCCGGACGGGGTCCGGGCGAGGTAGCGGACGTCGAGCAGCAGGACCGGGTCGACCCACACGGTCCCGCGCACGTCGACGGGGTCCAGCCGGTCCGCGAACGGGGAGCCGGCGCACGCCAGGGGGCCGAGCAGCGCGGTCAGGTCACGGGCGAGCGGCCCGGCGATCCCGCTGCCGGCCCGCCCCAGGAACCGCAGGTCGCCACCGGCGTCGGGCGCGCCCAGCAGCACCGCCCCGAGTCGACCGCTGCCGGTGGACTCGGGCCGCCAGCCGCCCACCAGCGTCGTCCGGGTGCGCCGGTGCACGGCCTTCACCCAGTCGGGGGACCGCACGCCCGGGCGGTACGGCGAGCGCGCGCGCTTCGCGACCACGCCCTCGAGGCCCTGCGCGAGGGTCGCCTCCCAGAGCAGGTCGCCGTCCTCGTACACGGGCGACCGCTGCACGTGGTCGGGCAGGGCGAGGTCGTCGAGCGCGGCACGCCGCTCGGTGAACGGCCGCGCGGTCAGGTCCTCGCCCGCCAGGACGGGCACGTCGAACACGACGTAGGTCACGGGGGTCCGGCGGGCGAGCGCCGCTGCCCGCGCCCGGTCCCGGACGTGCATCCGCTCGGCCAGCGCCGGGAACGACGGGACGCCGTCGCGCATCGCCACCACCTCCCCGTCGACCACGGTCCCCGGCGGCAGGACGTCCGCGAGGGCGTCGAGCTCGGGGTAGGCGGCCGCGGCGTCGGCACCGTTACGGCCCAGCAGCCGCAACCGCTCCCCGCGCGTGTCGGCGAGGACCCGCACGCCGTCCCACTTGACCTCGTACCGCCACTCGGGACCGTCCGGGAGGCGCGCGGAACCCGTCACCGAGGCAACTGGGGTGGCGAGCATGGGCTGCACGGGTCCATCCTGCCCAGTGCACGTGTCGTCGTCGCGGGGAGGCCCGCACCAGGAGGGTGGTCCCGATGCGCGCGATCTGGAAGGGCGCCGTGGCCTTCGGCCTCGTCAACGTGCCCGTGAAGCTCTACGCCGCGACCGGCGAGCACGAGGTCCCGCTGCACCAGGTGCACCGCAAGGACGGCGGGCGGATCCGGTACCGCAAGGTGTGCAGCATCGAGGACGAGCCGGTGGAGTACGCCGAGATCGCCAAGGGCTACGAGACCGACGACGGCCAGCTGGTGGTGCTCACCGACGAGGACCTGGCGCAGCTCCCGCTCGCCACCGAGCGGGAGATCGAGGTCCTGGAGTTCGTGCCCGTCGACCAGGTCGACCCGATCCTGCTCGCCAAGACCTACTACCTGGAGCCCGACAAGACCGCAGCCAAGCCCTACGCCCTGCTCCGCGAGGCGCTGACCAGCACCGAGCGGATGGCCGTGGTGAAGGTCGCGCTGCGGCAGCGCGAGTCCATGGCCGTGCTCCGCGTCCGGGACGACGTGATCTGCCTGCAGACGCTGCTGTGGCCCGACGAGGTGCGGGAGGCGGACTTCCCGATCCTCGACCAGGACGTGACGGTCAAGCCCCAGGAGCTCGCGATGGCGTCCTCCCTCGTGGAGTCGCTGGCGGGCGACTTCGACCCGTCCGGGTTCGAGGACCGGTACCGCGCCGCGCTCGAGGCCGTGATCGAGGCGAAGGTGTCGTCCGGGCGCACCCAGTCCGTCCCGCAGGCCGAGGAGGCGGGCGAGGGCGGGGACTCCGGCGAGGTCGTCGACCTGCTCGCCGCCCTGCAGCGCAGCGTCGAGAAGGCGCGCGCGGGACGCGGCGAGGAGCCGACGCCGGAGAAGAAGGCACCGCGCAAGCCGGCCGCGCGCTCGCGGGCGTCGGCGGACGAGGACGGGACCGGCACCAAGCCGCCCACGAAGGCCACGCGGTCGCGCTCCAAGAAGTCCGAGCCGGACGAGCAGGCCCCGGACGAGCAGGGGCAGGACAAGCCCGCGCGTCCCCGTCGCAAGCGGGCGTCCTGACCCGTGGCGGCCCAGGACCGGACGGATCCGCAGCAGATCCAGGACGTCGTCGTCGCCGCGTTGCGCCGGGCCGCGTTCCTGCTGGAGCGCGGCGGCGCGTCGTCGTACCGCGCGGAGGCGTTCCGCACGGCCGTGCGCAGCATCGAGCGGCTGCCGGCGGCCGAGGTCGGCGCGCGGGTGGCCGCCGGGACGCTGACCGACCTGCCCGGTGTCGGCGCGCGCACGGCGGAGGTCGCGACCGCCGCGGCGCACGGCGGCCCCGTGCCCTACCTCGACGACCTGGAGCAGAAGTACCCCGCGGTCGAGGCGACCGGCGCGGGCGCGGAGCTGCGCGCCGCGCTGCGAGGTGACCTGCACGCCCACTCGGAGGCGAGCGACGGGTCCACCCCGATCCAGGAGATGGTGCTCGCGGCGATGGAGCTCGGCCACGAGTACCTGGCCGTCACCGACCACTCGCCGCGCCTCACGATCGCGAACGGCCTGTCGCCCGCCCGCCTGCGCGCCCAGCTCGACCAGGTCGCCGCGCTGAACGCCGCCATCGCGCCGTTCCGGGTGCTCACCGGCATCGAGGTGGACATCCTCGACGACGGCTCCCTCGACCAGGAGCCCGAGCTGCTCGACCGGCTGGACGTCGTCGTGGCCTCGGTGCACTCCAAGCTGCGGATGGACGCCCCCGCGATGACCCGGCGGATGCGGGCCGCCGTCGCGAACCCGCTGGTCGACGTGCTCGGGCACTGCACCGGGCGGCAGCTGACGGGCAAGCGGCAGCGCCCGCAGAGCGAGTTCGACGCGGCCGCGGTGTTCGCCGACTGCGCCGAGCACGGGGTCGCCGTCGAGGTGAACTGCCGGCCGGACCGGCTCGACCCGCCGCACGCGCTCCTCGACGTCGCGGTCGCCGCGGACTGCCTGTTCACCGTCGACACCGACGCGCACGCGCCCGGCCAGCTGTCGTGGCAGGCCGTGGGCTGCGACCGGGCCGCGGCGCACGGGATCGGGGCCGACCGGGTGCTCGACGCGTGGCCCCTGGACCGCCTGCTGGGGCACCTGGAGGCCCGGCGCACGGGCTCGTGAGGCCGCGCCGAGCCCGTCCTGAGCCCGTCCTGAGCCCGTCGTGGCCCCGTTCCGGGCGACACACCACCCGCGTGGCGTTGTGGGAAGCGGCCCACCTGCCGTTATGGTCGTGCGCGTCGGTCCGCCGGATGCTGACGCCCCGTCGAGGGCGCCGCGCGGCCCGAACGCCCCGTTCGATCCACAAGGAGCACATCCGTGAGCGTGAACCGCACCGAGCTCGTCCAGGCCATCGCCGCCAAGGCCGGGCTCACCAACACCGCTGCCGACGCGGCCCTGAAGGCCTTCCAGGAGGTCCTCGTCGAGCAGCTCAGCGCCGGCGAGAGCGTGACCATCCCGGGTCTGCTCGCGGTGTCCCGCGCCGACCGTGCCGCGCGCACCGGCATCAACCCGCAGACCGGCGAGAAGCTCGACATCCCGGCCGGCTTCCGCGTGAAGCTCACGGCCGGCAGCGCCCTCAAGCGCGCCGTCGCCGCCAACTGAACCACCCGCGCGGGCGGGCCTCGGCCCGCCGGTGCACGACCACGAGCCGGGGACCTGCACGGGTCCCCGGCTCGTGGCCTATCATGGTCAGCCGCCCGCACCGGGCGGAGCGGGAGGGAGCACGCACGATGGCCGTCGCACAGCGCACCACCAAGCAGCGCACCGAGATCCTCGGGCTGCTCGACGACCTCGACGAGTTCCGCAGCGCCCAGCAGCTCCACGACGTCCTGCGCGGCCGGGGGTCCACCACCGGGCTGGCGACCGTCTACCGGGCCGTGCAGACCCTCGCTGACGCCGGTGAGGTCGACGTGCTCCGCTCGCCCGACGGCGAGGCCGTCTACCGCCGGTGCCAGCGCCGCAGCCACCACCACCACCTGGTGTGCCGGTACTGCGGCAAGGCGGTCGAGATCGACGGCCCCGGCGCCGAGTCCTGGGCCGCGCAGATCGCCGCCACGTACGACTTCTCGGACGTCGAGCACACCATCGAGCTTCCTCGGCACCTGCGCCGAGTGCCGGGCCGAGCGCGCCGCGGCGGCCGCCGCCGCGGGCTGACCGCGGTCGGACCACCCGCCCGGCTGCGGCAGGATGGTCCGGTGGACAGACTGCACGACCCCGCCCGCCGCGAGCTCGGCTCCGACAACTACGCCGGGGTGCACCCCGAGGTCCTGGCCGCCCTGGCCGCCGCCAACGAGGGGCACGTCGCCGGGTACGGCGCCGACCCCTACACCGAGCACCTGCAGCAGGTGCTGCGCGGGCACTTCGGTGCCGACGCCACGGCGTACCCGGTGTTCAACGGCACCGGCGCGAACGTGCTGGCGCTGCAGACGATGCTGCCCCGGTGGGGCGCGGTGATCTGCGCCGAGACGGCGCACATCAACACCGACGAGAACGCCGCACCCGAGCGGGTCGGCGGCCTGAAGCTCCTCACCGTCCCGACGCCCGACGGGAAGCTCGCCCGGAGCTCGTGGAGACCCGGGCGCACGGGTTCGGCGACCAGCACCGGGCCCAGCCCGGCGTCGTGTCGATCACGCAGGCCACCGAGCTCGGCACCGTCTACACCCCCGACGAGATCCGGGCGATCACCGGCCACGCCCACGCGCTGGGCCTGCGGGTGCACCTCGACGGGTCCCGCCTGGTCAACGCCGCCGCCGCGCTCGACCTGCCGTTGCGCGCGCTCACCACGGACGTCGGCGTCGACGTCGTCTCCCTCGGCGGCACCAAGAACGGCGCGCTGTTCGGGGAGGCCGTGCTCGAGCTGACGCCGGGGTCGACGCCGGGCATCGCGTACCAGCGCAAGGTCGACATGCAGCTGGCGTCGAAGATGCGGTTCGTGTCCGCCCAGCTGATCGCCCTGTTCGAGGGCGACCTGTGGCTGCGGTCCGCCCGGCACGCGAACACGATGGCCGCCCGCCTGCGGGCGGGCGTCGAGCAGGTGCCCGGCATCCGCGTGACCCAGCCGACCGACGCCAACGCGGTGTTCGTGTCGCTCCCGGCCGCGTCCGCGGACGCGCTGCGGGAGGTCCGCCGGTTCTACGACTGGGACCGCGCCACGGGCCAGGTCCGGTGGATGTGCTCCTTCGACACCACGGAGCACGACGTCGACGACTTCGTGGCGGCGGTCCGCCGCGAGCTCGCCGCGGCCGCCTGACCCGGGCGCCGACGCCGGACCCTCCCGCTGACGCCGGACCCTCCCGCTGACGCCGAGATCGGTCCGCCGCGCCGAATCAGGGCCTCCGGGCGTCCTGTCTCGGCGCGGCGGCCCTGACTCGGCGACGGTGGCCGGCGCCCGACGCCCGACGCCGGACGCACGACCCCGGACGCGCGACACCCCCGGGACCTGCGTGCAGGTGCCGGGGGCGTCGTCGGGGGGTGCGGGGTCAGCGCGGGGTGCTGGTGCGGCGACCGTCGCGGCTGCCGTACGCGTCCCGGCCGCCGTCGCGGCTGCCGTAGGAGTCGCGGCGCGGCGCGCTGTGCGCGGAGTGGTGCTGCGACGGGCCGCGCGAGGCACCGGTCTGCGGGCGCGGGGCGCGGGGGCCCTCGTCGACCCGGATCCGCAGCGGGCGGCCGGCGACGCGGGCGCGCCCGATCCGGTCGAACGCCTCGGTGCTGAGCCCCTGGGGGATCTCGACGAGCGAGAACGTCGAGAAGATGTCGATCTTCCCGAGGTCCTTGCCGGTGAGACCACCCTCGTTGGTCAGCGCGCCGACGATGGCACCCGGCTGGGCGCCGTGCTGCGAGCCGACCGCCAGGCGGTACCGCGGGCCGGTGCCGGCC
The DNA here is from genome assembly GCF_056868065.1 of Cellulomonas sp. KU4C. Classification (NCBI taxonomy): domain Bacteria; kingdom Bacillati; phylum Actinomycetota; class Actinomycetes; order Micrococcales; family Cellulomonadaceae; genus Cellulomonas; species Cellulomonas sp. KU4C. The sequence goes on from NZ_CP200322.1 coordinate 2,971,666, forward strand.
GAGCGCGGACCGCTGCTGCGGCGGCTGTCGGCGCCGTCGCGGCCCCGGGGGGCGCCGCCACGCTCCGGCGCGAGGTGCGCACGGGACAGGGCGTCGTCCAGGTCGTCGCCCTCGGTCGGACGGGGCGCGGGGCCCTCGTCGCCGACGGCGAGCGCCGCGAGGACCGCGACGAGGTCCGCGGTGTCGACCTCGGGGTGCGTGGCCAGGAACTCGGACGCGGCGGTGCGGTACATCTCGAGGCGGCCGAGGTCGCGACGCGCCGGGACGCGGTCGAGCAGCTGGACCACCTTGTGCGCGGAGACGTCCGCGGGGGAGGGGATCTGGATCTGCTCGAGCTGCTGGCGGGTGGTGCGCTCGATGGCGCGCAGCCGGCCCTGCTCGTTCGGGGTGACGAAGGTCAGCGCCTCGCCGGTGCGGCCCGCGCGGCCGGTGCGGCCGATGCGGTGCACGTAGGCCTCGGGCTCGCCGGGGACGTCGAAGTTCACGACGAGGCCGATGCGGTCGATGTCGAGCCCGCGGGCCGCGACGTCGGTGGCGACCAGGACGTTGATCGCGCCGGAGCGGACCCGCTCGACGATCTTCTCGCGGTCGCCCTGGGCGACGTCACCGGAGATGTAGGCGGCGGCCACGCCCCGCTCCACGAGGGAGACGGCGACGTCCTCGGCGGCGCTGCGGGTGCGCACGAACACGATCGCGGCGTCCGCCGAGCTGATCGCGAGCACGCGGGCCAGCGCACCGGCCTTGTGCCGGAACGGCACCACGGCGTAGGTCTGCTTGACGCTGGTCACCGTGGACGACTGCCGCGAGACCGTGATCTCGACCGGGTCGGTCATGTGCTGCGCGGCGACCCGCTTGATCCCGGCGGGCATCGTCGCCGAGAACAGCGCGACCTGCTTCGTCCGCGGGGTGGCCGAGGCGATGCGCTCCACGTCCTCCGCGAAGCCCATGCGCAGCATCTCGTCGGCCTCGTCGAGCACGAGGAACCGGATCGAGTCGAGGTTCAGGCTGCCGCGGTCCAGGTGGTCGATGATCCGACCGGGGGTGCCGACGACGACCTGGGCGCCGTTGCGCAGCGCGCGCTGCTGGGGCAGGTACGGCGAGCCGCCGTAGACGGCGAGGACCTCGAGGCCGGGCATGTTGCGGGCGAACGACTCGAGCGCGTCGGCGACCTGCATCGCGAGCTCGCGGGTCGGGGCCAGGACGACGGCCTGCACCTCGCGGAGCTCGGGGTCGACGGCGGCGAGCAGCGGCAGCCCGAACGCGGCGGTCTTGCCGGTGCCGGTCTGGGCGACGCCGGTGATGTCGCGGCCGGACAGCAGCGCCGGGATGGCCTTCGCCTGGATGGCGGTGGGGGAGGTGAACCCGAGACCGAGGACGGCCTCGCGCAGCGCGGCGGGCAGGTCCAGGTCGGCGAACGTCGGGCCCTGGGGCTCGGCGGTGGCGTTCTCGGGCAGGGCGGCGTCAAGGGCAGACGTCATACGGGTGGCACCGTTTCGTGTCGTTGGGGGGAGCTGCTGGGCCGACCGTCCGGTCGGCTCGCGGTCGCACTCCCACACCCACACATCACGAGGCCGCGCTCAAGAGGAGGGGGCCTCGGCACGCACATCACGGGACACTGCGACGAACTCCGAGTTCCCCCATCGTAGCCGCCGACCGCCCCGGGTGGCGCTCAGGGCGACGGTGACCTCCGGCACAGCACTCACCCGAGGCCGAGGCGCCGCCCCTCGATGGCCGGGCAGGCGTCCATCACGACGTCCATCCCCGCGTCGATCGCCCGCTGCGCGGCGGCGTCGTCGACGACCCCCAGCTGGAGCCACACCGCGCGCGCCCCGACGGCGATGGCCTCGTCCACGACAGCGCCCGCCAGCCCCGAGTTCACGAACACGTCGACGACGTCGACCGGGCCGGGCACGTCGACCAGCCGCCGCACCCCCGGCTCGCCGTGCACCGTCTCCGCCCGCGGGTGCACGGGCACGATCCGCTGCCCGAGCTGCTGGAGGTAGGCGGCCACGCCGTGCGCGGCGCGGGCCCGGTTGGTCGACAGCCCGACGACCGCCCAGGTGCCGGGCGTGGTGAGCAGGCGGCGGATGACGGCGGGGTCGTTGACGGCGGCCATGCGCCTCAGCGAACCACAGCGGCGCCGCCGCGCCACCTACCGAACCCGCGGACGGGCCGCGTGGGTGGCCCGGGGCGCGGGCGCCGGGTGGATAGGATGTGGGCTTCATCAGGTCGGACGAGGCGGGAGTGCTGTGGGGGAGCCGGACGTGGTGGTGAGCGACCGCGTCGTGACCGTGCCCAACGTCATCAGCCTGGTCCGTCTCCTGATGGTCCCGGTCTTCGCCGTGCTCATCGCCCAGGGGCACGACGGGTGGGCCCTGGTGGTGCTGGCCGCCTCGGGCGCGAGCGACTGGCTCGACGGCGTGCTCGCGCGACGTCTGCAGCAGGTCTCCCGCCTCGGCCAGGTCCTCGACCCCGCGGCCGACCGCCTGTTCATCCTCGTCACCCTGCTGGGCCTGGCCGCCCGCGACGTCGTGCCGTGGTGGCTCGTCGTCGTGCTCCTCGCCCGCGAGGCGATGCTGCTGGTCATGCTGGTGTTCCTCGCCCGCCACGGCTACGGCCCGCTGCAGGTGCACCTGGCCGGCAAGGCGGGGACCTTCGCGCTGCTGTACGCGTTCCCCCTGCTGCTGCTCGCGCACTGGGGCGGTCTGGTGGGCGACCTCGCGTCCGTCCTGGGCTGGGCCTGCGCGTGGTGGGGCGTCGCGCTCTACTGGTTCGCCGGTGCGCTGTACGTCCGCCAGGCCTGGTCGCTGCTGGGCCCGCGGGGCGGCGCCGACGCGGGGGAGCCGCGCACGGTGGCTGCGTGACCGGGCCGGCGTCGCGCCGGCCGGACGCCTCGATGTCGCTGCTGACCGAGGTGACCCGCAACCCCCTGGACCCGGACTACCGGGACGCCGCCGAGCGCCGCGCGCGCTCCGGCCGCACCCGTCGCCGGGGCGGTCCCGGCACCGTCGCCGTCGCGCTGCTCGCCGTGGTCCTCGGGGTCGCCACCACCTGGTCGGTCATCGCGCTGCGCGCACCGAAGCCGTCCGAGCTCGCGGCCCGGCAGGTGCTCGCCGAGCAGATCGAGGAGCGCAGCGCCGAGCTCGACCGGCTGCGGGACCGCAGCACCGAGCTCGCCGACGAGATCGCGGTCCTGCAGGAGCAGGCGCTGTCCGCCGCCGACTCGCCGCTGCTCGACCAGATCGCCGTCGACTCCGTCGCGTCGGGCGCCGCCGCGGTCACCGGGGGCGGCCTGAGCGTCACACTCCAGGACGGCGAGCAGGTCGCGGGCGCGGACGACCCGGACTCGCGGGTGCGCGACTCCGACCTGCAGATCATCGTCAACGGCCTGTGGGCCTCGGGGGCGGAGGCGATCGCCGTCAACGGCCAGCGCCTCGGCCCGACCACCGCGATCCGCACGGCCGGGGACGCGATCCTCGTCGACGTCGTGCCGCTGGTCGGCCCGTACCGCATCGAGGCCGTGGGCGACCCGCAGCAGATGCAGACCCGGCTGACCCGGACCTCGGGCGGGCAGCTGCTCGCGGTGCTGCAGTCGACCTACGGCATCCGCACCCAGGTCTCGGCGCAGCGCGACCTCGCGCTGCCGGCCGCCGCGACCATCACCCTGCGCGCCGCGGAGCTGCCCGACGGCGTCGCGGTCCTCCCGGGCGACGCCGGGACCGGCCCGTCCGGGTCCGCGCAGTCCGGCACACTGTCCTCGGAGCCGGCGCCGCGCGCCGCTCCCGCCCCCGACGGCACGACCCGCGGGGACCAGCACGACGACGAGGGGGAGCTGTGATCGCGGTCATCGGCCTGGTGGTGGGGGTCATCGCCGGCCTGGTGCTGGAGCCCACCGTCCCGGCGGCCCTGCAGCCGTACCTGCCGATCGCGGTCGTCGCGGCGCTGGACGCGCTGTTCGGCGGTCTGCGGGCGGTCCTGGACGGCCTGTTCGACGACCGGGTGTTCCTCGTGTCGTTCCTGTCCAACGTGGTCGTCGCGGCGCTCATCGTGTTCCTGGGCGACCAGCTCGGCGTCGGGTCGCAGCTGTCCACGGGCGTGGTGGTCGTCCTCGGCATCCGGATCTTCTCCAACGTGGCGGCCATCCGCCGGCACCTGTTCAAGGCCTGAGCCGTGACGGACCCCGTTCCCGACCCCGTGCCCGACGCGCCGCCCCTGCCGCCGTCGACGCCCGAGCGCGTCGTCGGCTGGCGCGCCCTCGGGCGGGCGCTGCGCCCGCGCGCGACCCGCGCCCAGGTGCTCACCGGCGTGCTCTGCGCACTGCTGGGGTTCGCGATCGCGGTGCAGGTGCGCCAGACCGACCAGTCCAGCCTCAGCGTGATGCGCGAGTCCGAGCTGGTGTCGCTGCTCGACCAGACGACCCGGCAGGCCGACGAGCTGCAGGACCAGGTGACCGAGCTCGAGCGCACCCACACCGAGCTGCAGTCCGGCAGCACCGGCCGGGAGGCGGCGCTCGAGGCCGCGACCCGCAGCGCCGCCGCGCAGGGCATCCTGTCCGGCCGGCTGCCGGCCGAGGGCCCGGGAGTCGTCGTGACGGTGCAGGACCCCGACGGCGAGGTGAAGGCGCTCACGCTGCTCAACCTGCTGGAGGAGCTGCGGAACGCCGGCGCGGAGGCGGTGCAGCTGAACGACCAGCGGCTGACGGCGTCGAGCTACGTCCTCGGGACGGACGACGGCGTGGTCGTCGACGGCGCGGTCGTGGCGCCGCCGTACCGCTGGGTGGCGATCGGCGACGCGGACACCATCGCCACGGCCCTCGCCATCCCCGGCGGCGCGGTCGCGAAGGTGCAGATCGACGGCGGCACGGCCTCGGTCGCCACCGAGGACCGGGTCGAGATCACCGCGACGCGGGCGGTGCCGGAGCCCGAGCACGCCACCCCGGGCACGGGTGGCGGCGGCTGACACGCCGTGACCGGCGGACGGGCTGTGCTCAGGCGGGCCGGACCGCATAGGCTGTCGGGACCCCGGCCCAGGTCGGGGCCGGTGAGCGGTGCAGGTCTGGGAGGGGTGGCATGAGCGACGAGCAGCAGGTCCCGGGGGGCGAGCAGCGCCCGACGGCGCCGGCGGCCACGGACACCACGATCAGCTTCGGGTCGCTGGGATCGCTCGACCACGAGCCCGCGGGCCCGGTCGGGCTGACCGCCGAGCAGGCCGCCGCCGTGCAGGCCCTGCCGCGCACCTCGGCGCTCCTGGTCATGCAGCGGGGCCCGAGCTCGGGCGCGCGGTTCCTGCTCGACGCCGAGCGCACCGTGGCCGGTCGCAGCCCGAGCGCGGACATCTTCCTCGACGACGTGACGGTCTCGCGCAAGCACGCGGAGTTCGTCCGCGAGCTCGACGACTTCGTGGTCCGGGACGTGGGCTCGCTCAACGGCACCTACGTGAACCGGGAGCGGATCGACTCGGCCGTGCTGCGCGCGGGCGACGAGGTGCAGATCGGCAAGTTCCGGATGACGTTCCACCCGAGCCCGGCGTCCCGTCCGGGCGGCCAGCAGGCCGAGCCCGCGTCGTGAGCGCGGCGCGACCCGCCCGCCGGGCCGAGGCCGCGCAGGACGCCGCGCCGCAGGACGCCGCCGCACCCGCGGTGGCCCCGGAGCAGGCCGGCGCCTGGCCGCGCGGGCTGTCCCGCCAGGCGACCATGCGGATCTCCGACGTCCTCGCCGCGCTGCGGATCGAGTTCCCGGCGGTCACCAACTCCAAGCTTCCGGTTCCTCGAGGAGCAGGGCCTCGTGGACCCCGTGCGCACCGCCGCCGGGTACCGCCAGTACAGCCCGGCCGATCTCGAGCGCCTGCGGTTCGTGCTGCGCGAGCAGCGGGACCGGTACGTGCCGCTCAAGGTCATCGGGGAGCGGCTGGCTGCGCTGGACGCGGGCGAGGAGTCCGAGGCCACCGGACCTGCGCTGATCGTCACCGAGGACGGCGTGCCGCGTTCCGGCGGGGTCGAGGCCCGGTACACCACCGCCGCGCTGGCCCGCGAGGCCGCCGTCGACGAGCAGCTGGTGACCGACCTGGTGCAGGCGGGCGTCCTGCGGCCGTCGGCGTCCGGCCACCTGGACGCGTGGGCGAAGGACGTCGTGGTCGCGGCGTCGGCGCTGGCCGAGCACGGGATCGAGGCGCGCCACCTGCGGGCGTTCCGCAGCGCCGCCGACCGGCAGCTCGACATGGTCGAGGCCGTGGTGGCACCGTGGCGCGGGCAGTCGTCGCCGTCGGCGCGCGGGCGGGCGAGCACGGTGGCAGCGGAGGTGGGCGAGCTGTGCACCCGCCTGCACACGGCCCTCGTGCGCGCGGGCGTGGCGGACCTCGCCCCCTGATCCGAGGGCGTAACGAGGTCGCCGGGCGCGGACCGGTGCGCGGACGCGCGCGCGGACGTAGCGTGGGCGTCATGCAGGAGGACGACCTGGTCGAGCTCGACGTCCTCGGCGTCCGACGGCACCCGGGGGACGACGAGCTCGTCGTGCTGCTCCTGGAGCCGGTGGGGAGCTGGTCGTGCCGATCGCGATCGGCGCGACCGAGGCCGGGGCCATCGCCACGGCGCAGGCCGGCGTCGTCCCGCCACGGCCGATGACGCACGACCTGCTGCGGGACGTCCTCGCGGCGGTGCACGTCGCCGTGCGCCGGGTCGAGATCACCGAGCTCGTCGGGGGCGTGTTCCACGCGGCGCTGGTGCTGGGGGACGGGACCCGGGTGGACGCGCGGGCGTCGGACGCCATCGCCCTCGCGGTGCGGGTCGGCTGCAAGGTGATGTGCGCCACGGACGTCCTGGCCGAGGTCGGCCTGGAGGCGGCGCCGGTGAGCGTGGAGGAGGCCGCCGGCACCGGCGCCGGGGTCGCGGACCCGGACGAGCAGGTGGCGCAGTTCCGCGAGTTCCTGGACCACGTGGAGCCCGTCGACTTCGAGCGCGGGGAGCCGGGCGAGCGGCCGTGACCGCGGCCGCCGGGACCCCTAGGTTCAACTTCAAGTCGAAGGTAAGACACGCCGTGCGCGACACGCCGGGAACCGCGGGCGCGGCGGTCGTTGACCGGCCCTGGTGGCGGCCCTAGCGTTGCCCTCAGAACACCGCACGATGTGTGGACCGCGACCGCCGGACCGGCGAGGGCGGACGTGACGACTGGAGGATCCCGTGACCGGCACCGAGCAGGCAGCAGACGCTGCCGGCGGCGTTCCCCAGCGTGCCCAGGGCCTGCTGTTCGGCGACGACCTGCCGGACCTGGACGTCACCACCGGGTACCGCGGCCCCACGGCCTGCCGCGCGGCCGGCATCACCTACCGCCAGCTCGACTACTGGGCCCGTACCGGCCTGGTCGAGGCGTCCGTCCGGCCCGCGACCGGCTCCGGCACGCAGCGGCTCTACTCGTTCCGCGACATCCTCGTGCTCAAGGTCGTCAAGCGTCTGCTCGACACCGGCGTCTCCCTGCAGCAGATCCGCGCCGCCGTCGGCCACCTGCGCGAGCGCGGCGTCGAGGACCTCGCCCAGATCACGCTGATGTCCGACGGTGCGAGCGTGTACGAGTGCACCTCCGCCGACGAGGTCATCGACCTGGTCCAGGGCGGTCAGGGCGTGTTCGGCATCGCGGTCGGTCGCGTCTGGCGGGAGGTCGAGGGCACGCTGGCGCAGCTGCCCACCGAGCGCGCCGAGGACGACGCCCCCGTCGGCACCGGCCACGACGAGCTCGCGGCGCGCCGCAAGGCCCGCACCGCCGGCTGACCCGCACGACACCCCAGGCCCGGACCCCGCTGCTGCGGGCTCCGGGCCTGCGTCGTCCTGCCACCGGCCCGCACACGCGCTCGCCCGCGCGCCGAGATAGGACCGTCGCGCCGAGACAGGGCCACCGGGCGTCCTGTCTCGGCGCGACGGTCCTGACTCGGCGCAGGATGGCGGGCGCCGGGGGCACGGGATGGCGGGGACCGGCGGCGGGTGCAGGCCCGCGAGCCCGGGTGGCGTGGGCGACGGCCCGGGGTCAGCGCGGGGCGCGCAGCGCGCGGTCGAGGAGCTCGTCGAACGTCGACGCCAGCTCCCGCGCCCCCGCGCCCGGCCACGCGTGCACCGGCTGCGCGGCGCCCTGCGCCTGCTGGAGGGCCGCGCGCTCGGGGACGAACGGCGTCAGCACCAGCGGCCCGTACAGCCCGCGGAAGCTCCTCGAGCCGGAACGCCTGCTCGACCGACCGCGCCTTGACGCGGTTGACCACCACGCCGAGCGGCTGGAGCTGGCCGGCGGGCCCGCGGCGCAGCTCGTCGATGGTGCGCATCGCGCGGCCGACGGCGGTCACGGAGAACAGGCCCGGCTCGGTCACCACGACGGCGCGGTCGCAGGCGGTCAGCCCGGTGCGGGTGAGCCCGCCGAGGGACGGCGGGCAGTCGACGAGCACGAGGTCGTAGTCGTGCACCCAGGCCAGGGCGAACCGCAGCCGGTCGACGTCCGCGACGGCCCCGTCGTAGGCGTCGTGCCGCGAGGACGCGGCGGACCCGACCAGGACGTCCAGCCCGGACTCGGCCCACGCGCTCGGGGCGGTGGCGGCGGCGAGGGTCTCGGCGGTGGGGGAGTCGAGCAGCCCGGCCACGTCGCTCGCGGCGGGCGCGGTGGCGAGGGCGAGAGTGCTGTCGCCCTGCGGGTCGAGGTCGACGACGAGCGTCCGCAGACCCCGTTCGAGCGCGGCCGAGGCGAGCCCGAGGGTCACCGACGTCTTCCCCACGCCGCCCTTGAGCGAGCACACTCCCAGCACCAGCACGCGGACACGGTAGCCGGACCAGGCCGTTCAGGGGAATCCGGCGTCGGCCCGTGGTCTGCTCCCGGGTCGACGGACGCCGCCCCGCGGGGTGATGCTGGCGGCATGAGCGACCCGATGACCCTCACCCTGGGCGGCCACGCCTGCATCCGGTTCGAGCGGGACGGGCGCCGGCTCGTCGTGGACCCGGGGTCGTTCAGCGACCTCGCGCTGCTGGACGACGCCGACGCCGTGCTGGTCACCCACGAGCACCCGGACCACGTCGACCCCGCGGCGCTGGTCGCGGCCCTGGGCAGGCGCGACCGGCTGCAGGTGTGGGCACCGGCGGGGGTCGTCGACCAGCTGGTGGCGGCCGGCGCTCCCGCGGAGCGGCTGCACGCGGCCGCCGACGGGGACGCGTTCACCGCGGCCGGGTTCGACGTCCGGGCGGTCGGCGAGGCGCACGCCGTGATCCACCCGGACCTGCCGCCCGTCACGAACGTGGCGTACCTGGTCGACGGCACGGTGCTGCACCCGGGCGACTCGTTCACGCTCCCGCCGGCGGGCGTCGAGGTCGACCTGCTGCTGGTCCCGGTGAGCGCGCCGTGGCTGCGGCTCGCCGACGCGATCGACTACGTGCGGGCCGTCGGGCCGCGGGTGGCGTCGCCGATCCACGACGCGATCCTCAGCGACACGGGCAAGGCCCTGTGCGACCGGCTGGTCTCGGGGCTCGGCGGCGCGCAGGAGTACCGGCGGCTGACGCCGGGCGAGCCGCTCGCGTACACCGCGGTCTGACGGGAGCGGTCGTGCTGCTCAGCGCGGGCCGGTGGTCCCGCGGCGGACCAGCGCCGTGGGCAGCCGGACGTGCGGGTCCGGCGTGGGGGAGCCGTCGAGCAGGGCGACGAGCATCTGGATCGCGGCGGCGCCCATCTGCTGGATCGGCTGGTGGACGGTCGTGAGCGGCGGCTCGGTCATCGCGGACTCGGGGATGTTGTCGAACCCGATCACCGACAGGTCCCCGGGGACGTCGAGGCCGGCGTCGCGGGCGACCTCGAGCGTCGCGATGGCGGACAGGTCGTTGGCGGCGAAGATCGCCGTCGGTCGGTCGGGCAGCTCGAGCAGCTCGCGCACCGGCTCGCGGGTCGACTCCTTGCGGTAGTCGCCGGCGCGGACCAGCTGCTCGTCCACGGGGACACCGGCGGCGGCCATCGCCTCGCGGAAGCCCTGCTCGCGCAGCCGGGACGACTCGAGGTCGGCGCGTCCGCCGACGAAAGCGATCCGGGTGTGGCCGAGCTCCAGCAGGTGCCGGGTGCCCAGGACGGCGCCGGCGAGGTTGTCGGAGTCGACGGTGGGGAGGCCGGTCGGGCCGGTGTGCGGGTCGATCGCCACGACGGGGACGCCGGCGTCGGCGTCCACGACCGTCGGCGTGACCAGGACGGCGCCGTCGATCAGCGTCCCGCTGAGGCGCGACAGGTAGCGGCGCTCCCAGCCGGCGCCGCGCCCCTGCAGTCCGCCGGTGTAGGCGAGCAGCTCGTAGCCGGTGTCGGCGAGGGCGGTGGCGGCGCCCTTGAGGATCTCGGCGCTGAACGGCTCGAACTCCGCCACGAGGATGCCGATCACGTGCGTCCGGTGCGAGCGCAGCGACCGGGCGACCAGGCTCGACTCGTACCCGAGGTCGTCGATGACCTCCTGGACCCGCGAGGAGGTGGACTGCGCCACCCCGTACCGTCCGTTGATGACCTTCGAGACGGTCGCCACGGAGACACCCGCGGTCCGCGCCACGTCGGAGATGGTCACTCGCTGCCCCATGCGGAGGATCGTAGCGCGCCGAAACCGTTATCGATAACGTTTCACACCGCGTATGGCGCGCGGATGTGGCGCCGATCCGCGCGCACGACGTCCCCGACGCGTCGGTGAGCCCGCTCGCGCCGCCCGAGCCCGCCCCGTAGCCTCCGAGGTCGGACGGCGGAAGAAGGTGGTCGGGCAGATGTTCGGACGACGGAGGTCGGCCGCGCCGACGCAGGGTGACGCGGCGCGCGCGGGTCGGGTGACCCGGGGCGTCGACGACTCCCGCGACACCTCGGCCGGTGCGCTCTGGGCCGACGGGTTCGGCCGCGTGGGCACCCGGTCGGTGCAGGCGCTCGCGCTGCTGGCCCTGGTCACGGTGCTGGTGTTCGCGGTGACGCAGCTGACCCTGGTCGTGATCCCCGTGCTCATCGCCCTGGTGCTCGCCAGCGCCATCCACCCGCTGGTCTCGTGGCTGCGCCGGCACCGGCTGCCGTCGATCCTCGCGACGTGGATCGCCCTGATCGCGATCGTCGGCGTGCTCGGCGGCGTGCTCACCGCGGTGGTCTACGCAGTCGTGCACCAGTGGGACGACCTCGCGGACCAGGCCGTCGCCGGGTTCGGCGAGCTGCAGGACTCGCTGGACGGCCTGCCGTTCGAGGTCTCCGAGCAGCAGCTCACCGACCTGCAGTCGTCGGTCGGCGACTTCCTCACCAGCAGCAGCTTCGGCTCCAGCGCGATCGCCGGGTTCTCCGCGGGGGCGAACTTCGTCACCGGTCTCGTCCTGATGATCGTGGTGCTGTTCTTCTTCCTCAAGGACGGTCCGCGCATCTGGGAGTTCCTGCTCCGCCCGTTCGAGGGCGCGCACTACGAGCGCGGCAAGCGGGTCGGCGCGAAGACGGTCAGCACCATGGGCGGCTACGTCCGCGGCACCGCGATCGTCGCGGCCGTCGACGCGATCGGCATCGGCATCGGCCTCGCGGTGATGGGCGTGCCGCTGGCCATCCCGCTGGCGGTGCTCGTGTTCCTGCTGGCGTTCATCCCGCTGGTGGGGGCGACCCTGGCCGGCGTGCTCGCCGCGCTCGTCACCCTGGTCGCCAACGGACCCGTCGACGCGCTGATCGTCGTCGGCATCGTGATCGCGGTGAACCAGCTCGAGGGCAACTTCCTGCAGCCCGTCGTGATGGCCCGCTCGCTCGCGCTGCACCCGCTCGTCATCCTGGTCGCCCTGACCGTCGGCACCGTGCTCGCCGGGATCACCGGCGCGGTGCTGGCGGTGCCGATCGCCGCGTCCGTGTGGGGCGCGATGACCGTCTGGAACGGCCCGCACGAGGCCGCGCGGCCGGTGCAGCAGAAGCGGCGCGAGGTCGTCGAGGGACGCTGAGGCCGTCGGCAGGCCCGGCGGTCAGGCCGGGGTCCGCCACACCGAGACGTGCGACGTGCTCTCGGCGGTGAACGGCGCCGCCGAGAAGTCCGCGTACCGCTCGGTCGGCGCCATCCCGGCGATCCGGGCCATCAGGTCCAGCTCGGCGGGCCACACGTACCGGTGCGGGGACCGGCCGGTCGACGTCGACCCGTCGGCCTCGACCGTGTAGTGGTGCGACACCAGCCGCTGCTGGACGACGTCGTACCGGTCGAACCCGAGGTGGTCGTCGCTCACGTCGAACGGCAGCGCGACCTCCCCTGGTGGCAGCCGCCGCAGCTGCGGGACGAACACCTCGACGACGAACGCGCCGCCCGGCTCCAGGTGCCGGGCCGCGTTCACGAAGCACGCCACCTGCTCGTCCTGCGTCAGCAGGTTCGTGATGCCGTTGAAGACCAGGTACACCAGCCGGAACCGGCCCGGCGCCGTCGCGGTCGTCATGTCACCGAGCGTGACCGGCACCGCGTCGCCGGCCGGCTTCGCGGCGAGCCGCGCGGCCATCGGCGCGGACAGCTCGATGCCGTGCACGGGCACGCCCCGCGCGGCGAGCGGCAGGGCGACCCGCCCGGTGCCGACCGCGAGCTCGAGCGCCGCGCCGCCGTCGGCCCGCTCCGCGAGGAAGTCGACCGTCGGGCCCAGGACCTCGGGCGCGAACATCGTCGCGCTCGACGCGTCGTACCGGGCCGCGACCTCCGCCGTCCAGATGGTGTCCGTCATGGCCCCGACCGTCGCACCCGGGGCGCGCGGGGCGCCACCGGAATAGCCGTCGGCCGCCGGGACGTGTTGAGTAGGGTCCTGACCGCCGACGACGCCGGAAGGACACACCCCGCATGGACGTGCACCAGCTCGCGCAGGACCAGATCGCCGCCGCGCACGAGGACCCGCACGGGCGCAGCACCCACCTCGTCGTGCACGACGGGCCGCTGCGGCAGACCGTCATCGCCCTGACCAAGGGCACCCGCCTCGCGGAGCACAACAGCCCGCCCGCGGGGAGCATCCTCGTGCTGCGCGGCACGGTCGCGGTCAGCACGGCCGACCAGGTCGACACCCTGCCGACCGGGTTCCTCACCGCGGTGACGCACGACCGGCACGGCGTCGAGGCCCTCAGCGACGCGGCGATCCTGCTCACCACCGTGACCAGCCAGGGGGACCCGGCACACCCGTGACCGCGGCCGGGCGGGCTCGGGCCGCGAGCAGCGCGCCGAGGGCGGTGCACGCACGGGGAACCCGGTCCGCCCGGGGTGTCGATCCAGGGCTTCCCCGTTCGACTCCGAGGTGAGAGGGTCCGGACGGGACCCGCCCGACGCACCAGGAGGCACACCGTGAAGTACATGCTCATCATGCGGTCCAGCGAGGCGTGGAACCCGGAGGAGGCCGCGGGCCTCACGTTCGACGACATCCTCGAGTCGATGGGCCGGTTCAACGACGAGATGATCTCGGCCGGCGTGCTGGTCGCCGCGGAGGGGCTGGACGACGCCACCGAGGGGGTCGTCGTCGACTACTCGTCCACGCCCCCCGTGGTCACCGACGGCCCGTACGGCGAGGTCAAGGAGCTGTTCGGCGGGTTCTGGATCCTCGACGTCGCGTCGAAGGAGGAGGCCGTCGAGTGGGCGAAGCGCGCGCCGCTGGCCGGTCCCGGGATCAAGACGGAGATCCGCCGGGTGCCGAGCATCGACGAGTTCCCGCAGGACAACGTGTGGATCCAGAAGGAGCGGGCGTGGCGCGAGGCGACGGGCCAGCTCTGACGACCCCGACCGACGCGGGGACGGGCCGCGCCGCGGTCGAGGCGGTCTGGCGGATGCACTCCGCCCGGATCGTCGCGACCCTGGCGCGGTCCACCGGGGAGCTCGCGCTCGCCGAGGACGTCGCGCAGGAGGCGCTGGCCGAGGCGCTGGTCACCTGGCCGCGCACGGGTGCGCCCGCCAACCCCGCCGGGTGGCTGGTGACCACGGGTCGACGTCGGGCGGTCGACGCGTTCCGGCGCCGCGCGGCGCTCGACGACCGGTACGCGGCGCTCGCCCGCGACCTCGACCCGGGCGGGCCGGCGGTCCCGGGCCCCGAGGAGGCGTGGGACCCCGACCGCGTGGACGACGACGTGCTCGCCCTGATGTTCGTCGCGTGCCACCCGGTGCTGTCCCGCGAGGCGCAGGTCGCGCTGACGCTGCGGGTGGTCGGCGGGCTGACCAGCGACGAGATCGCCCGCGCGTTCCTGGTGCCCACGGCGACGGTGCAGGCGCGGATCACCCGCGCGAAGAAGACGCTCGCCGCGGCACGGGTGCCGTTCGCCGTGCCCGAGCCGCACGAGCGCGCCGAGCGCCTGGGGTCGGTGCTCAGCGTCGTCTACGTCGTGTTCACCGAGGGGTCGACCGCGACCTCCGGCGACGACTGGATCCGCCAGGACCTCGCCCACGAGGCGGTGCGGCTGGCCCGGGTGCTCGCGCGGCTCCAGCCCGCGGAGCCCGAGGTGCTGGGGCTGCTCGCGCTGCTCGAGCTCACCGCCGCCCGGTTCCCGGCGCGCACCGCCGCCGACGGCAGCCCGGTGCTGCTGGACGCGCAGGACCGGCAGCGGTGGGACCGCGCGGGCGTGCGGCGTGGCCGTGCGGCGCTGGCGGCGGCGGGGGCCGTCGGGCGGGGGCTCGGCGCGTACGGGCTGCAGGCCGCGATCGCCGAGGGCCACGCGGTCGCGCCGTCGGTCGCCGCCACCGACTGGGAGCGCGTGGTGCTGCTCTACGAGGCGCTCGGAAGGCTCGCGCCGTCACCGGTCGTCGACCTCAACCGCGCCGTCGCGCTCGCCCAGGCCCGCGGCCCCGCCGCCGCGCTGCCGGTGGTGGACGCCCTGGTCGGGGACGGCGCGCTCGCCGGGTCGCACCTGCTGCCGAGCGTCCGCGGCGAGCTGCTGCGCCGCCTCGGGCGGGACGCCGAGGCCCGGGCCGAGACCGAGCGCGCGGTGGCGCTGTGCGGGAACGCGGCCGAGCGCGCGGTCCTGCTGCGGCGGCTGGCGACGATCACCGAGGACCACCGTGCGGGTTGACCTGGTCGCGGAGCTGGTCGGGCCCGGCGCGCGCGTGGACGCCGAGACGTCCGGCGACGGCGGTGCCCGGACGTGGTGGGTGACGACCGCGAGCGGCGCACCGCTGGTGCTCAAGGTGGCGGACGCGTCCGGGCCGGCGCTGCTGCGCTCCGCCCGGGCCCAGGAGCGCGCCGCGAGCCTGGGGGTGCCGGTGCCACGTGTCGTAGCGGCGGGCGTCCGCGGCGACCGGCAGCACCTCGTGATGGAGCGGGTCGCGGGCCACCCCTGGCACGAGGTCGCACCGACCCTCGACCCGGCGGACCGGGCCGGGGTGCTCGACGAGCTCGCCGAGGTGCTCGTGCGGCTGCGGCGAGCGTCGTCGCCCGCGTTCGGCGACCTGGCCGACGACGCCACCAGCCCCCGCGCCCCGGCGCGCAGCGAGCTCGCGGCCCTGCGTGCCCGGACCCGCGCACGCATCGCCGACCCCACCCGGGCGGCGCTCGCCGACGCCGTGCTCACCGCGCACGCGGCCGCGTTCCGGGGCACGGCAGCGGTGCTCGTGCACGGCGACCTGCACCACGCGAACGTCCTCGTGCGGCCCGGGCCGCGCGGGTGGCGGCTCGCCGCCGTCCTCGACTGGGACAGCGCGTGGGCGGGACCCGCCGACGCCGACACCGCGCGTGCCTCGCTCTGGGACCACATGCCCGGCGACCCGGAGCCCGTCGGCGTGCGCGCGGCGGTCCAGCAGGTGCTCTGGTGCCTGGAGCACGAGGGGAGCACGCCACGGCACCGGGCCGACACCGCCCGGCTCCTGCACCACCTCGGCGTCGGGGCCGCGGGCTGAGTGGGACCCCGTTGCCGACGCGCTCAGCCGCCGACCCGGCCGAGCGCCCGACCCCACCGGTCGCGGACCGCGCCGGCCCGCGCCAGCACCCGGTCGCCCGCGAGCCGCCACGGCCCCTGCTGCGGCCAGTGCAGCACCACGGACCGCCAGCCGCGCGCGACGCGGCGCAGCATCCCGCGCCGCGAGTCGAACGGCCGGGACGAGATCGACACCGCGAGCCCCTCGTCGTACCGGATCGCGCCGGGGCGCAGGTGGAAGCTCAGGTCGAGGTCGTCGTGGACGTCGGCGTCCCGGTGCACGTGCAGGCGCACCTCGCGCCACGCCGCCGCCCGGACCGCGAACGCCGACCCGAACACCGGCGGCCCGCCCAGCGCCATGCCGGCGAGCAGGAAGTACGCCTGCATGTAGCACAGCTGCGCGAGCCGGGCGGAGGGCCGGCCCAGACCCCGGAACCGTCCCGGCCCGGTGACCGCGTCGCAGGTCGGGTCGGCGACCAGCAGCTCCTCGACCCGCGCCAGCCACCCCGGCGGCAGCACCGTGTCGGCGTCCACCCGGGCGATCACGTCGCCGGTCGCGGCGTCGTAGCCGGCCGCGGCCGCCGGCCAGATGCCCACCTCGGGCTCGTGCACCACCCGTGCACCCGCCGCCGCGGCGATCCTCGCCGTCGCGTCGGTGCTGCCGTTGTCCACGACCACCACCTCGTCCGGCGGGCGGGTCTGGGCCGCGACCGAGGCCAGGCAGCGGGGGAGCCGGTCGACCTCGTCCCGCGCGGGGATCACCAGGGTCAGGCGCAGCGGGGTCACGCGGGCCGCGGACGGTCGGGGGAGTGCACCCGTCCATCGGCTCACGGGGGCGGCAGCGGCGCAACCGGGGCCGCGGACCCGTCGCACGCCCGCCTGACCGAGCGGGTGATTTCCGGTCGCCCCGGCTGCTGACACGTCACCGAGCGCGTACGGTCGCCACGCCCGCGCCACCACGGCGCGCGAGGCCGGCTCGCACGGCCGCCGCCGGGCATCCCGCGCGAGCGGTCCCACGAGGATGGAGTGGTCGCCGATGTGGCTCGGGCTCGCCGCCGCCGCCGTGCTGCTGTGCACCGGGCTCGTGCACCGTCGCGCCGCGGCGCAGGACCGCGACGCGCGCCGGGTGCAGGCGTGGTTCGTCCGCGCGGGGACCGCCCTGGGGGCGGGACTCGCCGCCGAGGCGGCCCTCGCTCTGGCACCGCCCGCCGGCCACGGGGCCGGTCTCACCGTGGGGGCGCTCGTCGGCTGCGGGTTCGCGTACCAGGGGCTGGTGCTGTGGAACCGGAACGGCACCGCGATGTCCGACCCGAGCGACTGGCTCAACGGCGTCAGTGGGGTGCTGGGCGCGCTCGCGGTCGGGTTCATCGTGGTGGACCAGGTGCCCGGGGTGGACGCCCTGGCGCCGGTGACGCTCGCCGGCGGACTCGTCCGGGTCGCGGTGCTCACGGTGCTGCTCGGCACCGCGGGGACGGTCGCGGCCATCGCCGACCTGCGTCGGGAACCGCGCGCCGTCGCGCTGGCCGTGGCCACCGCGGTCCTGCTCGCCGTCGAGGTGGTGCTGCTGGTTCTCGCCGTGCGCACCGGCGCGCAGGCGCCCGCCATCGGCGTCCTGGGTGCCGCGTGGGCCGGGTTCGCCGTGCTGGTCGCGACGACCGGCCGCCCCGCGCCCGCGCCCGTGGCGACCCACGACGCGACACCGCAGGCGACCACCTGGGGCTCGGTGGTGGTCATCGTGGCGGGCGCCGTGGTCCTCCTGCTGTGCCTGCTGCTGCCCCGCGAGTCCCCGACCGCAGCCGTGCTCGCGACCGCGGCCGTGCTCGGCGGCTCGCTGCGGGTCTCGCGGCTGGTGCGCGACCTGGAGGCGCTCGCGACCTCGCGTGCCGAGGCGCGGACCGACACCCTGACCGGCGTCGCCAACCGGCGGGCCCTGCTCGAGGCCGTCGACGCGGGGACCGCCCGACCGGACGGCGCCGCGCTGCTCGTCATCGACCTCGACCGGTTCAAGGAGATCAACGACCGCTACGGGCACGCCACCGGCGACCGGGTGGTGCAGGTGGTGGCCGCGCGGGTGGCAGCCGTCACGGCCGGGTACGGGCTGCTGGCCCGGCTGGGCGGCGACGAGTTCGCGGTCGTGCTCGACGACGCCGACCCGGAGCGGGCCGTGGCCGTCGGCGACCTGGTCTGCGCCGCGGTCGCCGACCCGCTCGACGTCGACGGTCTGGCCCTGGTCGTCGAGGCCAGCGTCGGAGTGGCGAGCACGCGGCTCGGACCGGCGGACCGCGGGGACCTGCTGCGCCGCGCGGACGCCGCCATGTACGCGGCGAAGCGGTCCGGCGGCGGCGTGCGCATCCACGACGCGCAGGCCGACGCACGGGTCCGGGACCGCCGCGAGCTGGTCGCCGACCTGCGGACGCTGCTCGCCGGCGGGACCGGAGCGGGCGGCCTGCGGCTGGACACCCGGCCGCAGACCGCCGCCGACGACGAGGTGCTCGCCGTCGTGGCGCACGAGGTCTGGGAGCACCCGCGGCGCGGGCCGGTCGACGGGGCCGAGGTCGTGGCGCTCGCGGGGGAGCACGGCCTGCTCGAGCCGCTGACCGCGCACCTCGTCGACGCCGCGGTGCGCCAGGCGGCCCGCCGGCGGTCGGCCGGGCAGGAGCTGCCGGTGCTGATCGCGCTGCCGGAGGGGAGCCTGGAGCTGCCCGGCCTGGTCGGCACGCTCGAGGAGGCGCTCGCCCGGTGGCAGCTCCCGGCGGGGCTGGTCGGCGTCGAGGTCGTCGAGGCCGACCTGGTCCGCGACCCGGCGCTCACGCTCGACGTCGTCGGCCGGATCGTCGCGCTCGGCGCGCAGGTCGGGATCGCGGACTTCGGCACCGGGCACGCCACCTGGGCGCACCTGGGCTACCTGCCCGTCCGGTCGATCACCCTGGCCGCGACCTGCACGGTCCGGGTGGCCGACGACCCGCGGACCCGCGAGGTGGTCGCGGCCACGGTCGACCTGGCGCACCGGCTCGGCGTGCGGGTCGTCGCCGACGGCGTGGCGGACGAGGCCACGCGCCGCCTGCTGGTCGACCTGGGCTGCGACCGCACCCAGGGCCCGCTGCACGCCCCGCTGCAGCCGACCGCCCTCCCGGCGGCGGGCTGAGCCCCCCAGGTCAGGCGGGTCGCAGCAGGGCGCGCACGCCCGCGCGGGCGGCGAGGAGCGCCACGACCTCGAGGGCCACCTTGAGCAGCAGCGCCGTCAGCAGCGACAGCGTGAACCTCTCGCTGAGGACGACCGGCACGTGCTCGACGGCGAGGTTGAGCACCACCACGTAGTCTCAGCGGTTGGCGGCCCGGGGTGTCGCCGCCGCGAGCAACGGTGCCCCCTCGCCGGCGAGGCGCCCCACGGCGGCGGTGCGCCCGGCCATCGCGAGCACCAGGTCGAGCGTCGTCCCCTCGACAACCGGGCCGTCGCCGGCGCGGAACTCGCTGTCGGTCGCGACCAGGCGCAGACCCTGCGCCGTGCTGCGGGACCGGACCGCGAGGTCCTTGCGCGCGTACCCGTGGGCGACCGCGACCACCGCGTCCGCCGCGGGCTCGGCGGTCAGCCCGAGCGGCACCCGGATGTCGGTGGCGTGGACGATCACCTCGCCCAGCCAGGCCCACAGGTCGCCGGTGGGTGCGACGCGGGAGCGGACCACGGACTCGAACCGCGCGAGCGTCTCCGCCGGGGTCGCGCCGCGGTGCTCGGCGAGCCGCCGCTCGTTGTGCCGGTCCGCGTCGAACCGCGCGCGGACGATGCTGCGCAGCCACCGCCAGCGCCCGGTGCTCGCGGCGGCGGTGAGGTGCGCGACGACGTCCTCGACGGTCCAGGTCCCGCAGAGCGTCGGTGCGGACCAGTCCCGCGGGCCGAGGTGGTCGAGGTCCACGAGGAGCCGGGCGCGCTCGGCCGCGATCGCCTCCCAGTAGCGGTCGGGGGTCCAGCGGTCCATCGGCGGGCTCCTCGGTGTCCGTCGGGCGGGCGGGCAGGCCATGCGGTCGCGGGCGGGACACCTGCACCGTAGGCCACCGGGGCCGACCTCACCCGGGGGCCGGCTCACACCGTCCCGCGCGGCGCCGATGGGCAGCCCGGGACCCTGCACGGGCACCCGCCCCGTCCTGCGCCCCGAGGAGCGACCGCCATCGACAGCCAGCCGCCCGCACCGCCGGTCGACGACCCGCGGTGGCGTGACGTCCTGCACGGCGTGCTCGACGACCCCGCCGCGCACGTGCTGCACGCCCAGCCGGTCGTCGAGCTCGGGACGGGGTTCGTCACCGGCTACGAGCTGCTGTCCCGGTTCGACGGCCCCTGGCGCGCGACCCCGGACGTCTGGTTCGCCGCCGCGGACCGGTGGGGCCTGAACGCCCGGCTCCAGGCGCGCGTGCTCACCAAGGCGGTCGCCGCGCGCGCCGACCTGCCGCCGAACACGTTCCTCACCGTGAACGTCGACCCGCACCTGCTGGCCGACGACCTGGTCGCGGGCGCCCTGCTGCGGCACGGCGACCTGGAGCGCGTCGTCCTGGAGCTCACCGAGCACACGCAGGTGGACGCCGGCGGTCGGGCGATGGCGGTCCTCGGCCAGGTGCGGGCCGCGGGCGCCCTCGTGGCGATGGACGACGCCGGGACCGGGTACGCGGGCCTGCAGCTGCTGCTCGAGCTGCGCCCGGACATCGTCAAGCTCGACCGCGCGCTCATCACCGGCATCGACACCGACCCCGTCAAGCGCGCGCTGGTCGAGGTGTTCGGCGAGCTGGTCGGCCGGATGGACGCCTGGGTCCTCGCCGAGGGCATCGAGACCCGCGCGGAGCTGGACGTCCTGATCGGGCTGGGCGTCCCGCTGGGTCAGGGCTGGGTGCTGGGGCGCCCGCAGCCGCGGATGGTCCCGGCGCTGCCGGCGCACGAGGAGGCCGCGATCCGTGCCACCGCGGCGCGCACGTCGCTCACCGGCAACGTCGCGAGCGTCGTCCGGACCGCGCGCGCGGGGCAGGACCGCGCCGACTGCGAGGTGCTCCTCGGGCCGGGCGGCCTCGTCACGGAGGTCCGGGACGCCGCCGGCCGCTGGGTGCCGGCGATGACCGTCGCCCCCAGCGCGTCGGTCGTCGAGGTGACCCGCCGCGCGCTGGTCCGGCCGGCCGGGCGCCGCTGGGACCCGCTGGTGTGCACCGACACGAACGGGGGCGTGGTGGGGGTGATTTCGCTCGACGCGCTCGTGCTGGCGGTCTGCGACTCGTCAGGGACCTGACCCGCGGGCCGATAGGAACGCGACGGCCCGGACCGACGGGGCCGACCGAACCAGGAGGACCGCGTCACATGAAGGCTTTCCGCTGCGGCGACGTCGTGCCGGGCTGCGCCCGCACGTTCACCGGAACCGAGAACGAGATCCTCGCGGAGGTCGCGCAGCACGCGCAGCACGACCACGGGCTGGCCGAGGTCCCCGACGCGCTGGTGACCCAGGTGCGCTCCGCGATGGTGCCCGCCTGACTGATGGTGCCCGCCAGACGGAGGCGGGCTCAGGACGCGTCGGACTCCGGGGCGGCTCCGGCCGGCCCGGGAGTCCGGCCCGTCACGGCGACGAGGGGCAGCAGCCCGGAGATCTCCAGCACGACCAGGGCGAGCTCCGGCACGTCCCGGACCATCAGGGGATCACGCCCCGCGGGTCGGTTCAGCACCATCGTGGCCACGAGCGAGATGAGCGACGAGTCGACGAAAGT
The DNA here is from genome assembly GCF_056868065.1 of Cellulomonas sp. KU4C. Lineage (NCBI taxonomy): Bacteria > Bacillati > Actinomycetota > Actinomycetes > Micrococcales > Cellulomonadaceae > Cellulomonas > Cellulomonas sp. KU4C. The sequence goes on from NZ_CP200322.1 coordinate 2,993,235, forward strand.
CACCCCGGCGAGGTCGATCACGTCGACCTCGACGAGCTGCTGGTCCGTGAGGGCGTGCCGGGCCGCGACCACGACGGGCTGGTCGACGTCGCCGGACATGTGCAGCACGCGTGCGTCAGAGGCGTCCAGCCGGATGCGGCCGTGCGCGACCTCGTCCGGCTGCGGGCCGTCAGGAAGAGAAGGCATCGCCCCAGTATCTCCTGCCGGGCGGATGACGCGAGCCCGCCGACTGGGGTGGCAGCGTACCCGCGGACCGGGCAGGCTCTCCCCAGACCCGCTGACGACGACCCCGAGGTGCCCCGATGACTGACGCGCTGGACCCGACCACCCGCGACGAGGGGCTGCGCGCCGCCACGCCGCCGGAGCGGTTCCGCCCCGTCCGCGAGTGGGTGCTGCTGGACACGCTGGGGCTCACGACGGTCCGCCGTGAGCTGCTGGACGAGATCACGGCCGAGAGCGCCGCCAGGCAGGAGGTCCTCGCCGGCGTCCCCGAGCGGATGATCCTCGTCGCGTCCGAGCTCGCGACCAACGCGCTCACGCACGGCCTGCCGCCGACGATCGTGCTGCTCAAGACCGACGGGCGCGACTTCCTGCTCGACGTGGCCGACCACGACCTGACGACCGAGCCGCGGGTCGCGGGGGAGCGGCCGGCGGGGGCAGGCGGGTTCGGGCTGCAGATCGCCCGCCGGCTCGCCCAGGATGTCGGGTGGTACGCGACGGCGACGACGAAGCACGTCTGGGCGGTGTTCGCCGCGCAGGGCTGAGCGGGGGCGTACGGCCCGGCTACGACTCCGGGTCGAACATGATCTCCCGGACCTCCTGCGTGCACCGGCAGCCCGCGGCGATCCGCCCGGCCCAGTGCAGCGCGTCCCCGCGGGACGCGACCTCGAGCACCGCGAAGCCCCCGACCGCCGCCTTCGCCCCGGGTTCGGGCCCGTCGGTCACCGACCCGTTGACGCCGACCAGCGCGGCCCGCTGCCGCTGCAGCCCACCGCCGAAGACCCACACCCCGGCGGCCTTCGCCTCGCGGACGACGGCGTGGGACTCCACGCCCGCCGCGGCGAGCTCGTCCTCGCCGAGGTGGTCCATCGCGCCGTCGTCGAACGAGACCAGGTAGCGCTGCACGGGGAGCTCCGTCCGTCGGGGCCGTACCAGCTGGGGCAGCCTCACCCTAGGGCGGCACCTCGCGCGGTAGCGTCGGCGCGTGCCACCCCGCCGCAGGACCTCGTCCGCCACCGCGTCCGCGGCGACGCGCGCACGGTACGCGAAGCGCCGCGCTCGGCGGGTCGCGGCGGCCGACAACGACCTGACCCCGGCGCAGTGGGACGCCCTCGTGGCGGCATGGGGCGGGTGCGCGTACTGCGGGGCGCCCGACCGGCTGCTCCAGCGCGACTGCGTGCAGCCGATCTCGCGCGGTGGCCGCTACACGCTGGCGAACGTGGTCCCGGCGTGCGGCTCCTGCAACGCGAGCAAGCACAACGACGAGGTCACGGGGTGGCTTCGGCGCAAGCGGCTCGACGAGCGGACGTTCCTCGAACGGCACGTGGCGGTGCTGAGCACGCTGCTGCCGCCCACCGGGCCGGAGCACCTGGCGGCACCCGAGGACCCGGGCGCCGCGTAGGGCCGGGGCGCCGGGGTCAGCGGCAGGTGCAGCGCGCCTCGGGCGCGACCGACGCCAGCACGTCGTCGGCGTGCAGGCCGCAGCCGTCCCACGTCGTGCGGCCGCAGGTGGTGCAGGTGACGGGGTAGCACACGGGCGTGTTCTCCTCGGGCTCGGTGGGCCGCCCGGTCGAGGGCGACGCCCGCAGGGTAACCAGCCCCCGCGCCCCGGGCCCGTCGGGCGCCGGGCGAGTGGTCACGACACGCTGGTCGTCCGGGCCTCGACCCCGCGTGTCGTGACCTCTCGCCGGAGGGGCGCGTCGGGTCGCGCGGGGGCCGGGTCAGGTCGACCGGGGGAGCGGGACGTGCGCGCGGCGCGGGCGGAGGGGGACCCTCGTGCCCAGGAGCAGCAGCGCCGCCAGGGCGGGCCAGAACCACGCGACGGTCCCGTGCGGCACGTACCCCGGGGGCGACCCGATCGCCGCGAGCACCACCTCGCCGCCGAGGCGCTGGAGCAGCGGCTGCGCGACGGCCACGACCACGGCGGCGACGGCCGCCGCCCGGAGGTAGGGCCCGGGCGCCACGAGCCGTCCCGCCGCCCGCCGGTCCGCGTGCCCCGCGTGCAGGGCGAGCAGCGCGACGAACCCGGCGACCAGCAGCAGCGTGCCCCACAGCCCGATCCGCGCGACCGACGCCTCGACCCGGGTGAGGTCCGACACCCACACCTGGGCGAGCGGTCCGCCGAGCGACTCGACGTGGTGGTCGGCCAGCGGGGGGTAGGCGGCGTCCGTGAGCGTCACGGTCGGGTGCGCGTCCTTGCGGGTCAGGCCGTTGACGGCGTACACGACCCCCAGGCCCGCCGCCGAGGCCGAGGCCACCCGCAGCAGGTCCTCCGTGGCGCTCCTCGGTCGACGCATGTCCCCACCCTCCTCGTGTCCCGCGCCACCCGGCCCCGTGGGCGACGAGAGGTCACGACACGCCGGCCGGCCGCACCGCGAACCCGCGTGTCGTGACCTCTCGACGAGGTCGGAGCGCGAGGAGGGCGCGGGGCGATCGGTGATTGCGTCGTCGCGCAAGCGTGCAAGGATCGGCGGGTGGAATCCGCCCTCGCCGAACCGACCTACCGCCGCCTGCTCGGCTCCCAGGTGATCTCGCTGGCCGGGACCGGGCTCACCACCGTCGCGCTCGGCCTGCTGGCCTACGACCTCGCCGGCGGGGGCGCCGCGCTGGTGCTGGGCACGGTGTTCGCGATCAAGATGCTCGCGTACGTGGCCGTCGCGCCCGTCGCTGCGGCCCTGCTGCACGCGGTCGCCCCGCGCACGGTGCTCGTCGCCGCGGACCTGGTGCGCGTCGTGCTCGTGCTCGGGCTGCCGGTGGTGTCGTCGGTGTGGCAGGTGTACGTCCTGGTCCTGCTGCTCCAGGCCGCCTCCGCGGTGCACACGCCCGCGTACCAGGCGGTGCTGCCGCGCGTGCTGCCCGACCAGCGGCGCTACACCCAGGCGCTGTCGCTGTCCCGGCTGACCGACGACCTGGAGATGCTGCTCTCGCCGCTGCTCGCGGCGGCGCTGCTCGTCGTCCTGCCCGCGTCGGACCTGTTCGTGGGTACCGCCGTCGGGTTCGCGGCGTCGGCGCTGCTGGTCTCCCGGCTGCGCCTGGACGGGCCGGCGCGTACCGACGACGACGGCACGGCCTTCGCCGCGCGCGCCCGGCGCGGGGTCGCCCACATGATCCGGACGCCGGCGCTGCGGGCCGTGCTCGCGCTGAACCTCGCCGTCGCGGCCGCGGGTGCCTACGCGCTCGTCCAGTACGTGGTGATCGCCCGCGACGTGCACGGCCGCGGCGGCGGGGCGACCGCGCTCCTGCTGGCGGCGCTCGGCGCCGGCTCGATCGCCGTGGCGGTCGTGCTGCCACGCCTGCTCGAGTCGGTGCCCGAGCGGGTGCTGGTGCTGGGCGGCTGCGGTGCGCTGGTCGTCGCGACGGCCGCCATCGCGCCCGCCCTGCGCGTACCCGGAACCCTCGGCCTGGTCCTGGTCGGCGCCCTGCTCGCCCTGGTCGGTGCCGGGTGGGCCGCCGCCGAGACGCCGGTGGGCCGGATCATCACGCGCAGCACCCCGGACGCCGACCGTCCGGCGGTGTTCGCCGCCCAGTTCGCGCTGTCGCACGCCTGCTGGCTCGTCACGTACCCGGTCGCGGGGGCGCTGGGCGGCTGGGGTCCGGGCACCGCCGCCCTGGTCCTGGCGGCGGTGAGCGCCGCGGCGGCCGCCGCGACCGCCACGCTGTGGCCGACCCGGGAGCCCGCGGCGGACGTGGCAGGCTGAGCGGATGAGCGCCGAGACCACCCGGGCAGCCGTCCCCGACGCCGAGCTCGACACCGCCGTCGACGTGCTGCGGCTGCTCGCGGACCGCACCCGGCTCGCCATCCTCGCGCTGCTGCACGACGGCGAGCTTCTCCGTCGGCGCCCTCGCCGACCGCCTCGGGCGCCCGGTCCCCGGCGTGTCGCAGCACCTCGCCCGGCTGCGCGCGGGTCACCTGGTCACGACCCGCCGCGACGGGGCGACGGTGCACTACCGGCTGACCAACGAGCACGTCGACGCCCTCGTGCTGAACGTCCTGCACCAGGCCGAGCACCTCCGCTACGACACCCCGCCGCACCACCGCTGACCGCCGCGGGCAGGACGAGTGGTCGCGACACGCCGCCCGCCGCCCGCCAGGACCCGCAGATCGTGACCGCTCGTCGCCCACCCACCCGCTCGTCGCCCACCCCGCCGCAGGAGGACCGCATGACCACAGCCCCGCACCCGCGCGTCGCCGTCGTCGGACCCGGCGCGATCGGCACGGTCGTCGCCGCGGCCCTGCACGAGCGCGGGCGGACGCCGTTCGTCGCGGGGCGCTCGGCGCGGGCGGAGCTGCGGCTCGAGTCCGAGCACGGGGTCGTCGTCGTGCCCGGTCCGGTCCGCACCGACCCGACCGAGGTGCGGGAGCCGGTGGATCTCGTCCTGCTCGCCGTGAAGGCGACGCAGACCTCGGCGGCGGGACCGTGGCTCGCGGCGCTCTGCGAGCCGGAGACCGTCGTGTGCGTACTGCAGAACGGCGTCGAGCAGGTCGGGACGGTCGCGCCGCTGGTCCGGGGGAGCGTCGTCCTCCCCGCCGTGGTCTGGTTCCCGGCCGTCCGGGAGGCCGACGGTGCCGTGCGCCTGCTCGCCGAGCCCCGGATCAGCGTGCCGGACCTCCCCGGCGCCGAGGTCGTCGGCAGCGCGCTGGCCGGCACGAGGGTCGCCGTCGACGCCGTCGCCGACTTCCCGACGGTGGCCTGGCGCAAGCTCCTGCAGAACGCCGCCGCCGGGCTGATGGCGGTGACCGGCCGACGGTCCGGCATGTTCCGTCGCGACGACGTCGCAGCGCTGACGCTCGCCTACCTGACCGAGTGCCTCGCCGTCGCGCGCGCCGAGGGCGCGCTCCTCGGCGACGACGAGCCACGCCGGCTCCTCGAGGCGTTCCAGACCGCGCCGGTCGACCGGGGGACGTCGATCCTCGCCGACCGCGAGCACGAGCAGCCGCTCGAGTGGGACACCCGCAACGGCGTGGTGCAGCGGCTGGGCAGGGCGCACGGCATCCCGACGCCGGTCAGCGACGTCGTCGTGCCGCTGCTCGCGGCGATCAGCGACGGACCGGGCTGAGCGACCCGGCACTCGCGGGGGACCGGGCGGTCACGACGCCTCCTCGCACCGGGCGCGCCCGGGTCCGGTGCGGTTCGCCTGCCCGAGCCGGATGACGTCGTCGAGCTTGTCGCGCGTCGCGGTGAGCTCGACGAGCTGGGCCTGGACGCGCTCGCGCTCGGCGAGCAGCCGGTCGTGCATCTCGTCGGTGAGGACGCCGTGCTCCATGCACGGCAGGATCCGCAGGACCGCTCGGCTGCCGAGGCCAGCGGCGTAGAGGTTCTGGATGAACCGGACCCGCTCGACCGCGCCGGGGGCGTACCGGCGCTGTCCGCTCGCGGTGCGCTCGGCCGTCAGCAGGCCCTGCTCCTCGTAGTAGCGCAGCGCGCGGACGCTGACGCCCGCCTGCGCCGCGACCTCCCCGATCCGCACCTCGTACCCCCGACTCGTCGCCCGGACTTGACCCTGACGTCAGCGTGAGGTCCTAGCGTGCCAGACATGACCACTGCACTCGTCACCGGGGCCAACCGCGGCCTCGGCCACCACTTCGCCGCCGAGCTGCTCGCCCGCGGCGCCACCGTCTACGCCGCGGCCCGCGAGCCGGCCTCGATCGACCTGCCCGGAGCCCGCACCCTCGCCCTGGACGTCACCGACCCGGACGCGGTCGCCGCTGCCGCCGAGCTCGCCGGGGACGTCGACCTGCTCGTCAACAACGCCGGCATCTCGACCGGGTCCCCGCTCCTCGGCGACCTCGACGGCGTGCGCGCCGAGATGGACGTCAACTTCTGGGGCACGCTGTCGATGGTCCGCGCCTTCGCCCCGGTGCTCGCGGCCAACGGCGGCGGGACGATCGTGAACGTCGCCTCGGCGCTGTCGTGGTTCGCGGCGCCGGGCGCCGGCGCGTACGCGGTGTCCAAGGCGGCGAACTGGAACATGAGCAACGCCCTGCGCCTGGAGCTGGCCGCGCAGCGGACCCAGGTCACCTCCGTGCACCTCGGGCTGGCCGACACCGACATGGCGCGGGCGATCGACGGCCCGAAGACCGACCCCGCCCAGGTCGTCCGCACGGTGCTCGACGCCACCGCGCAGGGTGAGATCGAGGTGGTCGTCGACGCGTGGAGCGCGATGGTCAAGGCCTCGCTGGCCGAGGACCCGCGGAAGTTCTACGCCCGGTTCCTCTAGACCGGCGCCGGGGTGGCGGCGGCGCGGGGCGCGTCCGCCCAGCGGAACCGGTCGACCACCCCGGCGACCGCCGGGACCCGCACGAGCGCCGCGAGCACGCCGTACCCGACGGCGCCGCCGACGACGTTGAACAGCAGGTCGTTCACGTCGGCGAGGTGCCCGCCGCCCAGCACGTGCGCCGTCACGTACTGGGTGGCCTCGATGCCCAGGCTGATGGCCGCCGCGACGAGCACCGTCCGCCGCCACGAGGGCCGGGCGGTCAGCAGCGGCACCAGCATCCCCAGCGGCAGGAACACCGCGACGTTGATCAGCGCGTCGTCCACCTGGTACCCGGCCAGCGGCACGAGGGTCAGGTGGTGCATCCAGCCGCCCTCGCCCGCCGGCTTGTCCAGGAAGATCGGGAACACGGTGTTCGCCACGATCCCCGCCGCGTACACCCCCAGCGCCAGGGCGACCGCGGCGCGCGGTGCCGAGAGCCGGCCGCGCCGGGCCAGGGCCGCGAGGAGCACCGCGGCGACCAGCGCGGCCAGGGGGACGACGACGGGCAGGACGGGGACCTGGCGGAACACGCGGGACGGACCTCTCGGACGCGGGTGCGGTGACGCGCCGGCGTGACCCGGCGACGTGCCACCGTGGCACCGACCAGCGGGTCCGGGCATCCACCCGTGGTCGGACGTGGTCGACCGACGTCTCCGACCGACGCGTCCGACCGTCGGGTGCGGGTCAGCCGCCGGACGACGGCCGGGTCGCGCCACGCCGTCGCACGGTGGCGGCCGCGCTCGCGAGGTAGCCGAGCCCGAGCAGCGTGAACAGGGCGGCGACCGTGGGCTCGACCCACCCCCGGTCCGGGTCGAGCCCCCACCAGCGCAGGACGCCGAGCAGCAGCCACAGGCCACCGAGGCAGAACCCGAGGGCCGGCGTGCGCGTCATCTGCCACCACGGCTTGGTCGGCTCGGCGTCACGGGTCGGCTCGGTCTCCACGAGGGCGACGGTACCGGGGCGATCACCGCGACCTGGCGCCTGGCGAGCGCCGAGGGCTGCCGGGCGGCCGCGGGCCCACCGGGGGTCCAGGGGATCGGTCGAGGAGGCCACTCCTGTCGAGCCCCGCGTGCCTACCCGGCAGATCCGGGTCGCACCAGCACGACACCCTTGCCGCCGACGACCCCGGCCTCCATGTCGGCGTGCGCCCGGGCGATGTCGTCCAGCCGGTAGACCCGGCCGACGGGGACGCGCGCCCGGCCTCGCCGGACGTCGTCGAGGAACGCCTGGAGCACGGGCGCGGGCAGGTCGGCGGCCTCGCCGGAGTACGCGGTCAGGCGCACCCCGTTGGGGATCCAGTCCATCGGGTAGAAGTCGGGGATCGCCCACTCGTCCGACAGCATGCCGGTGAAGCACACGGTGCCCCCGGGGCGCACGGCGCGCAGGGTGTCGCCGATGACGTTCGTCCCCACCAGCTCCACGGCGCCGTCGACCCCGCCCGGCACCAGCCGCCGGACCTGGTCGGCGACGTGGCCGTCGTCGACCAGCACGTGGTGCGCTCCCGCCTCCTGAAGCAGGGCCGCGCGCCCGGGTCGCCGGGTCGTCGACAGCACGGTCAGCCCCTGCAACCGGCCGAGCGCGGCCAGGGCGAGACCGACGGAGGACGTGCCGCCGCGGACGAGGAGCGTCTGCCCGGCCTGGGGCCGCACGCCGACCGCGAGCGTCCCGTGGGCGGTCTGGAGCATCTCGGGGACGGCGCCCAGGACGTCCCACGGGAGGTCGCTGGTGAACGGCACCACCTGGCCGGCGGGCACCACGACGAGCTCGGCGTACCCGCCGTCGAAGGTGCGACCCATCCCGCCCATCATCGTCATGACCTGGGTGCCGACCGGCAGCGCCCCGCTCGGGTCGGCGGCCACGACCCCGGTGGCCTCGATTCCCGGGATCCGCGGGAACGACCCGGTGGCGGCCTGCCCGCGGCGGAAGTGCAGCTCGGACCGGTTGAGCCCGAACGCGTGCACGCGGATCAGCACCTGGCCCGGGCCGGCGACCGGCACCGGGACGTCGCGCACCCGCAGCACCTCCGGGCCGCCGGGCTCGTCGACGACCACGGCACGCATCGTCGTCATCGGGACACCCCCGTCGTCGGGGCGCCGAGCCGTGCCATGAGGCGGGTCAGGAGGTCCGTGGCCTCCTCGACGCCCACCGCGTCCGCCAGGTGCTCCGCCAGCGCGGCATCGACGACCGCCACCCCCGAGGTGTGCGCAGCCTCGCCGGCGGGGGAGGGCGCCACGAGCGACGACCGGCGGTCGTGCGGGTGCGGGCGGCGCACCGCCAGGCCGTCGCGCTCGAGCCGGTCCACCAGCTTGCTCGCCGCGCCGACGGTGATGCCCAGGTCCGCGCGCAGGTCCTGCACCCGGCACTCCCCGGCGTGCCGTCGCACCACCCGCAGGGCGGACAGGGTCGAGAGCGCGACCTCGTCGGCCTCGGCGAGACAGTGGTCGAGATGGTTCCAGAGGTACGTCTCGTACCGCACGAGGGCGTCGAGGAACTGCGTGCCGAGCGTCGACTTCATGACACGGAAGTATATTCCCCGGAATCGAGATGCCGCACCGACCGCGCGGTCGGCGGGGGTGTGCCCACCTCGTCGACGCCGTGGTCGCCGCAGGGCGTCGTCGTCACGTCGGCGCGCTCGATCCGCGCGACCCGGAACCACCGGACGGCGCCGCGCAGCCGGCACCAGCCGATCAGGTACCACCGTCCGCCGCGCGACCCGAACATGATCGGCTCGACGTCGCGGGTGGTCGTCCCGCCGTCGCCCGCGCCGTAGCGGATCCGCAGCACGCGCTGCTCGGCCATCGCCTCCTCGAGCGCCGACCGGATCGCGCGCGAGGCGGGCGGGGGAGCGTCCACCCAGACGCGACCGGCGAGCTCGTCCGCCTTCCTGCGGGTCACCGGGTCGAGCACGTCGAGGATCTTGCGGACCCCGGCGGTCGCCAGGTCGGCGTAGGGGGCGTCGTGGGCGGCCGAGACGGCGGCGAGGAGCGCCACCGCCTGGGCGGGCGACAGGCTGACCGGCGGCAGGGTGGCCCGGGCGGCGAGCCCGTAGCCGCCGCCGGGTCCCGGGCGCGACCAGACCGGCGCGCCGCTGCTCTCGAGCGCGGCGATGTCGCGCTTGACGGTCCGCACCGACACCCCGAACTCGGCGGCCAGCCGGTCGGCCGTGCAGCCACGGGGGCCGGACCGGCGCAGCATCTCGGTCAGCGCGTGCAGCCGCTCGACCCGCCTCACCCCGGCGACCCCGTCGAACCCGTCCAATTCATGTCAGAGATCGTGACACACCGGTGTCCGCAGGGGCTGCGAGCATCGCCCCATGACGAACCACACCGAGCCCACCGACGGCACGACGATCCTCCTGGTCCCCGGGCACTGGCTGGGGGCGTGGGCCTGGGACGAGGTGGTCGAGCACCTGACCGCAGCGGGTCGGCACGCCGTCCCGCTCACCCTCCCGGGCCTCGACGCGACCGACGCCGAGCGGGCCTCGGCCACCCTCGACGACCAGGTGGCGGCGGTCGAGCGCGCTATCCACGAGACGGGCGCCGGGCGACCCGTGGTCGTCGTGGCGCACAGCGGCGCGAACGCCCCGGTCAGCCGCGTGCTCGACCGGCACCCCGAGCAGGTCCGGCGGGTGGTCTGGGTCGACAGCGGACCGGTCGCACCCGGCACCGTGCTCGCCCCGGACGCCGTGGGCGAGCTGCCGCTGCCGCCCTTCGAGGCGCTGGGTCAGCAGGCCTCCCTGGACGGACTCGACGACGCAGCGCTGGAGCGGTTCCGCGACCGGGCCGTCGCGGAGCCGCTCGGCGTGCTCCGGCAGCCGGTCGAGCTCACGGACGACGCCCGTCTGCGGGTCCCGACGACGCTGGTCTGCTGCTCGCTGCCCGGCGCGCAGGTCATGGAGCTCGCCGGCGCCGGGCACCCGGTGTCCGCCGAGGTCGCGCGCCTCCACGACGTCGACGTGGTCGACCTGCCGACCGGGCACTGGCCGATGTGGAGCCGCCCGGCCGACCTCGCACGGGTGATCGCCGCCGCGGCATCGTGAGCGGGCGTGCCGGCAGCCGGACGGAACACCGACACACCGTTGTCGCACCGACGTCCGAGCCTGGACGCATGACCGAGACCACGCACCCCTCGACCCCGTCCGCCCGCCGCTCGCTGGACCTGTGGCTGACCATGTGGAACACGGACGGCGAGATCGCCCGCCAGATCTGCGCCGACGACTTCCGGATCCACTTCGCCGTCACCGAGCCCGACGGCTCCACCCCGGCGGACGACATCCGCACCGCCGACGACTTCGCGCGGTACCTCGCCTGGTGGCACGGCCAGAACCCGGACGTGGTGTTCACCCCGGTCGCCGACGCGATCGACAGCGACCACGGCCGGCTGCTCTGGGACGTCGAGTCCGGTGGCACGCGCGCCGGCGGCGTGGACGTGTTCGACTTCGACCCGGACGGCCGGGTCCGACGCGTCTGGTCCGTGGGCGGCCAGCGGAGCATGCGGTCCTGAGCGGCGCGACCGGCGCCCGCACCTCTGGCACCCTGGCCGCATGAAGCGAGCCGAGCGGCAGTACGCCCTCGTCGACCTGCTCCGTGGAGCGCGTCGACCGTGGTCGGCCGCTCGGCTCGCCCGCGAGCTCGAGGTGTCCACCCGCACCATCGAGCGCGACATCCGGTCCCTCCAGCTCGCGGGCGTCCCGCTGTACGCCGAGCACGGCGCGACCGGCGGCTACGCGATCCTCCCGGAGTACTCGCTGCCGCCGCTGAACCTCACCGCCGCCGAGTCGCTGGCCGTGCTCGCCGGGCTGGCGCTGCTCGACTCCTCGCCGTACCAGGCGGCCGCCCGCCGTGCCCGCGCGAAAATCGCGGCGGTGATGGGGGAGGAGCACCGGGCGCCCGTGCAGGAGCTGCTCGGGCGGATGCAGGTCATCGACGCCGCCGTGCCGACCGACGGCGGGGTCCCCCTCGGGATGCTGTCCGACGCCATCGCCGCCCGGCGGGTGGTCCGGCTGACGTACGTCGGCGAGGACGCGGGCGACGGCGACCCGGCCGTGACGGTGCGCGACGTCGAGACGATGGGGCTCCTGCGCGGGGCCGACACCTGGATGCTCGTGGGGTGGTGCCGGCTGCGCGACGCGATCAGGGGTTTCCGCATCGAGCGGATCACGCGGTTGGAGCTGCTCGACGAGGTCGCGCCGGACCGCGACCCCGCGCTGCTGGAGGCCGACCAGGCACGGTGGCCGATCCGCCGCCTCGCGTGAGCCGCCGGCGCGGACGGCGCGTCACCCGCGAGGGACTTCGGTGAAGGTCCTGCGGCGATCGCGCCGGCCCCCGCCGACGTGCCGGACGCGGGGGTGCGGCACCGCCTAGCGTGCGCCGCATGGATGTGTCGACGGGTGCCGGGTGGCTGATCGCCCCCGCATCCGCGCTGCCCGACGACCCCGCGAGCGCGGCCCGCTGGCACCGCCGGGCCCGCACGCTGCGCTGGTCCGCCGGTGCGCTGCTCCTGACGACCCTGCCCGCCGCCCGGTGGGCCCTCACCGACCGCCTGCCGGTCGTCCTGGGCGACCTGGTGGTGCAGCCGACCTACGCCGGGGCGACCCTCGCGGCGCTCGGCAGCACCGGGGCGGTCCTCGGTGCGCTGGCGAGCTTCCGGGCGCAGGACGTCGGCGCGCGCGCCGGGAGCCGTCGCTGGTACGTCCGGTGGCCGGTGAACGCGGGCAAGGCGCTCGTCGTGGCCGTCGCGTGGTGCGCGGCCGTCGTCGCGTTCTGGTCCGGTTCGTTCTCGTCCGACCTCCGGGTGCTCGACCTCGCGAGCGCGAGCGGCTGCCGGGTCGCGGTCCTCGAGGGCCTGGGCGGAGGCACGGTGGCCGTCCTGGCCCCGGGTGCGACGACCCCGGTGCGGGTCGGCACGTACAGCGCCGACGACGGCTACGCGCCGGTCTCGCGCGGCACCTACGCGCTCGCGTGGGACGGCGAGGTCGCGCACCTCGAACTGAGTGGCACCGCCGACGCACCGGTCTGGTTCGACGACGGGGAGCCGATCGACTGCCGGGAGTGACCTCGCGGCGGTCGCGGACGGCCCGGCCGCGGTGAGGGTGGGATGGCGGACCGGGTCCGCGGCGGCGAGCGTCGACTCGAGGTCGCTCAGCTCCTGGGAGTCGTCCGAGGCGTGCCCGGCCGCTCAGCACCCGGTACAGGCGCTCGCGGGCGGGCTCGGGGGCGTCCCACCGCAGGTCCAGGTCGGCGAGGTGCCGGTCGGTGAGCAGCGCGTCCTGTCCCTGAGCGTCGCCTGGCTGCGGTGGCGGGTGGCTCCGGTCGCCCCCGTCCGGCCGCGGCGAGCCTGAGGAGCCGTCGCGACCGAGGGCCGACCGCAACGGCAGGATCCGACCGCAGGTGGACGACCGCGCGTCGTCGTCGCCCTCACCATGTCCCGGTGCCCTTCACGCTCGCCCACCCCGCGGCCGTCCTCACGCTGGCTCGCCGTCCCCTCGTCCCCGCGGCCCTGGTCGCCGGTGCGCTGAGCCCGGACGTGCCGTACTTCGTCCCGGTGCCCAGGTCGGCCGACGCCTGGTACGAGCCGTTCGTCAACGCCACGACCACCCACGCCTGGCCCGGCGCCCTGACGGTGGCGGTGCCGACCGCAGCGGTCCTGCTCGGGCTGTGGCACCTCCTCCGGGGGCCGCTGCGCGCCCTGCTCGGACGGGACGCGCGTCCGGCGGGGGAGTCACCGGCGCACCCCGGCCTCGCGGTCCGGGGTGCCTGGGTCGCCCTCTCGCTCGTGCTGGGCGTCCTGACCCACGTGGTCTGGGACGCCTTCACCCACGGCGACGGCGTGATCGTGCAGCACGTGGCGTGGTTCCGCGAGCCGCTGGTCGGCGACGTGCCCGCAGGCCGGGTCCTGCAGCACCTGAGCACGGCCGCCGGTCTGCTCGTCCTGGTCGTGTGGGCCGCGCGGGCCGTCCGGGCGTGGCACCGCGGGGGAGGCCGGCTGCTGCTCGACCGGTCGCGGATCACGGTCGTGGTGGCGCTCGTCGTCGCGGGTGCCACGGGGGCGGCGCTCGGCTGGTCGGACAGCGCCGGGTCCGGGCTCGAGGCGACGTTGTCCGGAGCGGCGAAGGTCGGCCTGGCGGCGTTCGCGGCGGCGGTCCTCGTCGCGGCGTCGGCGTGGTGGTCCACGCGGGGTCGGGCGGCCCTGGCGCTGCGCCGCACGTGACGCACGGCACGGCGCGAGGGAGCGGGACAGCCCGGAGGAGCGACGCTCGCGGAACGCGGCCGGCTGCTCGACCCACGGGTGGTGCCCGCAGCCGGCGAGCGTCGCCGGGGCGTGCAGGACGGGAGGGCCCGACTACCGTGACCTGGGTGGACATCACCTCGGACCCCCTGATGGAGGGGCACTTCGCGACGCTCGACGACGTGACGTACCAGGTCCGGGTCGTGAGCCCCGAGGCGCTCCTGGTGCACCGCGGCGCGCACGACCGGAGCGGCGCCTGGCAGCCCGACCTGTCGTCCGACCCGGTGGTGGAGCGCGTGCCCTGCGCGCACGCGTCCGAGGTGTTCGGGGTCCGGACCTTCGCGGTGTGGCGCGGCGTCGGCATGCGGATCACCGGGGTGGACCACGCCCGCGGGACCGCCACGGCCTGGTTCATCCCGCGCGACCTCGCGGCGTACGGCCCGTCGGACTGGCCGCGCCCCCTCGGGCTCCGGACGCCGCCCCACGGGGGCATGAGCTCGCTCAAGAGCCACGGGAGCGACGCGGACGACGAGTTCGCCGGCGAGGTGCGGATCCGGCTGCTCACGGACATCCGGCAGACGAGGATCGACTTCCCCCTCGAGGACGGCACCCTCGTGCGGACGCCGACCTACCACTTCTGACCGGGCCGCACGCCCGTCAGCCGGCCTCCGGTCGGGGCGTCCGCGCTGCGTGACCGACCGAGGTCCCGGGCGTCCCACGCACCCGCGGCCTAGCGTCAGGGGCATGCCGCTCGCCCTCAGCGCCGTGACCATGAACAGCCGCGACCCGGGACGGACCGCGGCGTTCTGGGCCGCCGCCCTCGCAGGTGTCGCCGTCGACGGCGGGAACGGGTTCGTGCACGTCCGCTCCCACGACCTCCTGCTCATCGTGCAGCCGGCACCCGACCGGGACCCGACCACGGTCACCGACGTCCACCTGGACCTGCGCGCCGACGACCGGGAGGCGGAGGTCACCCGGCTGCGCGCCCTCGGCGCGGTGCTCGTGGAGCACCGGTCCGACTCCCACGGGACGTGGAGCGTGCTGCTCGATCCCGACGGGCGGAGCTCTGCGTGGGCTGAGTACGGGGGAGGCGGGGCGAGGCGGCCCTTCGGGCGCACACGGCTGGGTACCGGGCGTCATGCATCCCGGGCCCTGAGCGCGAGGTGAGCGGCGAGCGTGGTCCAGAGGGTGAACACCGCCATCACGGCGAGCCCTCCCGAGCCGCTCAGGCCTCCGGTCCCGACGGTCGTGTACGAGGCCTGCCCGGCGGTGGTGGGCCAGTAGGTCCCGGCGAGGTCCCCCACGACGCCGGGCAGCCCGGGCGCGAGCGCCGGCACGAGCAGCGCCACGGTCACGACGACGGCCAGCGCGCCGGAGGACGAGCGGGTGAGGGCCCCGAGCGCGACGCCGAGGACCGCGGTGAGGACCAGGTAGCCGGCGGCGCACAGCATCGCCCGGACGTTGCCGGCGTCGGCGGGGTCCGCCGTCGGCAGCCCGGCGGCGGCGAGTGCCGCCTGGCTCGCGCCGAAGCTGCACGCCACGGTGAGCAGGGCGGTCGCGAGGGCGACGACCGCGGTGACGGCCAGCTTCGTGGCCAGCAGGACGGCACGCCGGGGGGCGATCGTCAGGCTCGTGACGATCTGACCGGTGGCGTACTCGCTGGTGAACGTCTGTGCCCCCAGGGTCGCGACGAGGATCTGGCCGACGAGGATGCCCTTGAAGCTGATCCCTGCCGGATCGAAGTCCGCGGGAAGGTCGGCCTGCCAGTCGGCCATGAGTCCGCTGATGCCGAGCAGGCTGACCACCACGGTGACCACGACGGTGCCGGCCGCCAGCAGCCACGTGGTGCGGACGCTGCGGGCCTTGATCCACTCCGAGGCGAGGAGGTCCATGTCAGGCAGATTCCTTCTGGGTCGATGTCATGGCGAGGAAGACGTCCTCGAGCGAGTCGCGGACCGAGCTGCAGCTCGGACAGCGCGACGGCGGCGTCGGCGGCGACGCGACCGACCTGGTCCGTCGTGGCGCCCTGGACGTCGAGCCCGTCCGCGCTCGCTGCGTCGGGTGCGGCGCGCACGCCTGCGCGGGAGAGCGCCTGAAGAAGCCCGTGCCGGTCCGGTGTCCGCACGCGGACGTGCTCGGTGGTGCGATCCGCGATGAACGCGGTCAGGGGCTGGTCGGCGAGGAGCCGCCCGTGGTGCACGACCACGAGGTGGTCGGCGGTCAGCTCCATCTCACCCATGAGGTGGCTGGAGAACAGGACCGTGCGACCCTCCGCCGCCAGGTCGCGCATGAGCGAGCGGGCCCACCGGATCCCCTCGGGGTCGAGGCCGTTCAGCGGCTCGTCGAAGATCACGACCGACGGGTCTCCGACCAACGCGGTGGCGATCCCCAGCCGCTGCTTCATCCCCAGGGAGAAGTCGCCGGCCGGCCGGTCGGCGACCGCACCCAGGCCGACGCGCTCGAGGGTCGGCGCCACGCGGGACCGCGCGACGCCGCCGGCGCGTGCGACCGCCGCGAGGTGGTCCCCGGCCGTGCGCCGGGGGTGGACCGCCCGGGCATCGAGCATCGCGCCGACGACCCGCATGGGGTGCGGCGTCTCGGCGAGCCGCAGCCCGCCGACCGTCGCCGCACCGCTGGTCGGCCTGTCGAGGCCGAGGAACATCCGCAACGTCGTGGACTTGCCCGCCCCGTTGGGGCCGAGGAAGCCGGTGACGACGCCCGGTCTGACCGCGAACGACAGATCGTCGACAGCAGTGAGCCGTCCGTACCGCTTGACCAGGGAGTGAGCCTGCAACAACACCGGGTTCGAAGAGTGCACGTGGGTAAACTACACCGTGTCGTGTAGATGTCGAGCGGCCGGTGTACCGTCACCGAGGAAGTCGGAGGGGAGCGATGGCGACAGAAGGAAGCAGGTCCGTGCGACAGGGGCAGGCGCACAAGCGTGCGGCCATCCTGGCGGCGGCCAAGGAGCTGTTCGTGCAGACGAGCGTGGAGCGCACCAGCATGGACGCGGTCGCTGCGCTCGCCGGCGTGTCGAAGCGGACGGTCTACGACTACTACGGGGACAAGCGCGGCCTCCTGCTCGGCGTCGTGGAGGACGCGGGGGAGAGGGCGCTGGCCACGTTGCGCGGGCTGGTCGAGCAGCACCTCGACCCGGCAGGCATCCGCGAGCTCGACGACCTCGAGCAGGCCCTCACCGACCTGGCCACCGCCCTCGGTCGGTCGCTGCTGCTGTCGGCGGACTACCTCGCCGCGGTCCGGCTGATCAACGAGAACGAGGCGCTGCTGCCGGAGCTCGACGACCATCCGCTCGACGAGGCGCACGCGCAGGTCCTCACCGACCGCGTCAGCCACTTCGCCCGCGCCGGCCTGCTCGACGCCGACGACCCCCGCCTCGCAGCCGCCCACTTCCACGCCCTGACCGCGCTGCGCGTGCTCAACGAGCCGCCCCGCCGACGCACCGAGGCGGCGCACGTCCGCCAGATCATGACCGACGGCGCACGTGCCTTCATCCGCGCCTACGGCGCGCGCGGAGCAGCCGCGTAGTCAGCCCACCGGCAGGGCGACTACCGCCCGCAGCACCACGACGACGTGCTGCCCACCACGCCGCCGGTCTCCATCGCCCGATGTGCGTCGGCGATCCGTGCCAGTGGCCACGTCGTGGCGATCACGGGTCGCAGGGCACCCGCCGCGTGGGCGAGCTGGACGGCCACGCACCCGACACCGCCGGCAGCACCGCGGATGAGCACCCGGTGGCCGCTCTGCAGCCGGCCGTGCGTGAACAGGGCGGTCAGCGAGGTGGTCCCACCCCCCCAGCAGCGCGACGGCACCGGGATCGTCCAGGACGTCCGGGACGGTCCCGAGCCGGTCTGCGTCCACGACGACGAGCTCCGCAGCGCTGCCCAGCGGCGCGAGCGCGGCACGGGCGGGCAGAGGAGGGGTGGCGCCGCCTCGCGTGTTACATCAGATGCAACACGCGGACTACGATCTGACATAACGTCCATTATCGGCGTTCAAGTAGGACGAGTTCCAACCAGGTGAGAGGACTCGTCTCATCGCACGATGCGGCATCTCCGCAGTTCAGGCGCGGCATCGAGGGAGCGTCGATGTCATCGGGGTCGGTCAGCGCCAGAACGTCGCACCAGGTCAGCAACCGAATCTCGCATCAGATGAGAGTTTCTCGCGTAGAGTCGACGCGTGCGAGCGATCCCTGGCGGCGTGCCCGAGCTGTTCACCTCGGGCGATGTGGCGCTGTTCCGCGCTGAGGATCGACTGTTCGAGGCGATGGTCGCCGGGTGGCGAGCGCAGATGCTCGCGCGGGGCCTGACGAGCGACACGATCAAGCAGCGCACGATGCACCATCGAACGGTTCCAGCGGTTCACGAACGACTACCCGTGGTCGTGGGGCGCGCAGGACGTCGACGAGTACTTCGCCTCGCTGCGCTCACGTGAGCGGCCGCTGGCCCTGACGACGTTGCGTTCGTACTCGGCCGCAGTGCGCTCGTTCTGCGGATTCATCTGCGATGACCGCTACGGGTGGGCAACACTCAGCGAGCGGCTGTTCGGAGCACTGCCGTCACAGGTCGTTTTCGAGTGGAACGCACCGCGGCACACGACGGACGACGCGGTGACCCCGGGCCGTCGCGCCTTCACGCGCCAGGAGCTGCAACGGTTCTTCGACTGCGCGGACGACGTCGTCGACACCGAGTACTCCGCCCGGTCGAAGCGGTGGCTGCCCGCGCTCAGGGACTCCGTGGCGTTCAAGGTCGCGTACGCCTTCGGACTGCGGCGCCGCGAGCTGGCCATGCTCGAGACGATCGACTTCGGCCCGAACCCGCGGGTCGAGCGGTTCGGGATGTTCGGGACGGTGCAGGTCAGGTGGGCCAAGGGCACCGCGGGCTCAGGGCCCCGCCGGCGTACGGTCCTGACCGTCCCGGAGTTCGACTGGGTCGTTCCGTTGCTGGAGTCGTGGTGCTCCCCCGCCGGCCGCGGCATGTTCACGACGGCCGACCGGTCGAACTCGTTGTGGCCCACCGAACGGGACGCGTCGACCGGGCTCCGGTCGTTCGACCGCACGTTCCAGCGCGTGCGGACCGACGCAGGACTACCCCGCGAGCTGACGCTGCACGCCTTGCGCCACTCGTACGTGACTCACCTGATCGAGGCCGGGTACGACCAGCTGTTCGTCCAGCAGCAGGTCGGGCACCAGTACTCGTCGACGACCGCGCTCTACACGTCTGTGTCGAGCGACTTCAAGCAGAAGGCGGTGCAAGAGATGATCGCGCGACGTCTACGGCTGGGAGGCACGGACGATGAGTGAACAGCGTCGGATCGGGTATCGCTGGCACCTGCGCCAGGTCATGGCCACCCGGAACCTCTGGAAGACCACGGAGTTGCTGCCCCTGCTGCGCTCGCGCGGTATCAACCTGTCGAATGCGCAGGTGCACCGCCTGGTGACCTCTACCCCGGAGCGGATCGCGGCGCACACCCTCGCAGCCCTGTGCGACATCCTCGACTGCACCCCGAACGACCTGTTCGAGCCGTACGTCGAGATGCGCGCCGCGCGCACCGCAAACGCGCCCACCGACCCCCGCGAACTGGGCATCGATACCAAGCGTGGACCGATCGCGCACCGCATCCGACTCGTGAGCGATGACGGTGGCCCGACCGAAGAAGCCTGAGGACCCCTTGGCCCACCCGGTGCCGTGCGCCAGGTGCGGAAGTCACTACCAGGTCGGGGCCTTCTGGCCCGACGGCGCGGTCTGCACCTACTGCTACCGGGCCGCCATCCGCACCCAGGGCACGTGCGCGTGCGGTCACGTCGGGGTGCTGCCCGGACGCATCGACGGCTCGCCGGCATGCCGCACGTGCTCAGGTGTGTTCGTGAACGTCCACTGCGCCGGCTGCGGAGCTGAGGACGAGATCTATCGGCACCAGCTGTGCCTGCGATGCGCGCTCGCCCAGCATGTGGATGACGCCTTCACCAACCCTCGCACCGGGAGCGTCGACGTCGCCTGGCAGCCGATAGTGCAGGCGCTGAAGTCGATGAACCGTGCGAACTCCGGTCTCGTGTGGATTCGACAAGCTCATGTCCAGGACTTCCTGCGCTCGATGGTGGCCAACGACGACGCCACCCACGCGGCGCTCGACGAGCTTCCGGCCGGGGCCACGCGAAACCACATGCGGCAGCTGCTCGTGGAGCACGGCGTACTACCGGTCCGCGACGAGCTGATCGCCACCTTCGAGTCCTGGTCCTCGGACGCCCTCGACCGGCTCGACTCCCCCGCACACCGGGACGTCATCGACCGCTACATCCGGTGGAAGCACCTGCGCACCATGCGCGCGCGGTCGCCCATCGCGCACGGGACGTTCTTGGTCGCCAAGCAAAGCACGACCGTCGCGATCGAGTGGTGCAACTGGCTGGACGCGCAGGGAACCGACCTCGGGCGCGCCGGCCAGGGCGACCTGGACCGGTGGATATCCGAAGGCCCGAGTACGCGGCTAATGGTCGAGAGGTTCCTTTCCTGGGCCCGGCCAGCTCGCCTGTGCTCGAGCACGTTGACGGTTCCCCGCCATCGGCGCGGAACCGCTACCAGGCTGTCCACCGCGGGCCAGGCGGACGCCCTGAACGCCGCGCTGCACTCCGGAGCCCTCGGCGCTCGCGATCGGCTCGCCGTAGTCCTCGTACTCGTGTTTGGGCAGCAGATGACTTCGATCGTTCAGCTGCGCTGGGCGCAGGTCACCATCACGGACACCGTGACCATTACGCTCGCGGGCCTGCCGATCCACCTCCCGCCTCCGTTGGACCAGGTGGTGCGCGACGTCCTGCACGAGCCGGCCCACAAGCAGACGGCCACCCACCCGAACAGTCCCTGGGTGTTCCTCGGAGGGCGCGCCGGCACCCACCTGCAACCGGGCTACCTGCGCAACCGTCTGCGGCCCGTGATATCGACGCTCTCCGCGCGCCTCGGTTCTCTCGGTGACCTGTCCAGACACACCCCCGCCGCGATCCTGGCCGAGACACTCGGATACCGACCCGAGACGCTCGAGGAACACGCGTCGGCGGTCGCCGACAACTACGCCAGGTACGTCGCAGCGCTTGACCAGCAGGCCGCCCCGGAAGCCCTGTTCTAGCTGGACTCGTGCCGCAGCAGCCTGTAGGTCGCCTCGTCGATCAGCTCCTCGACCAGCAGCATGCCGACCTCCCTGTCGAACGACACCGCCTCAGCGATGAACTCGCGACGCCATCGCCGGAAGCTCGGAGCGCAGCTCGTCGCGGGAGAAGCTCACCGACGGCGTGACGCTCGCCGATCTCGCGCACCGACGCGCCGCTGAACCCCAGCGGCACCGCCATAACAGGAGTCGCCTCAGCGTCCCAGGGCAGCTCCGCGGTCGACCTGAGGTCGGCATCGCTGACCGCGTCGATCAAGGAGACCCCCGCTTCGAGGGCCGCGAGCACCGCCCGCACATGATCGAGAGCAGCCAGGCGCCACCTCAGGTGTGCTACCCGCACACGTCGCAGGCGGTCTCGGTCGGCTCCATGCGAACCGAGGGTCGCAGTAGGGTTCCTGACGAAGCAACGCGACCCCCTCCCCCGTGAACCGGGCGACAAGGTTGCGGGTCCCAGGCCAGGGCGCACCGCGCCCGCTGCTGCGGCAGCCTGGGGGCCGCTTCGATCCCCCGATCAGCCCTCGAGACCTCGAAGCCGGTCGAATGCGCCTTCCCATGCCCGGACGTGCCGCGCCGGGAGCGTGGCTGGGGCCACAGTGCGACCAGATGTTCCCCGCTGAGGTAGGCCCGCAGGTCGCCTTCCGAACAGGCCTCACGGATGACCCGGCTGTACATCCACACCACGTCAGAGGTCGTTGCGAGGTCGTACGTCCGGCGCCCCGACCACTGGATGTGCAGTGGCAACGTGACCGCCCCCTCCGTCCGACCTCGCAGGTCCTCCAGGGAACGAGCTACTACCGGCAACGGTTGGTACCGGTCCCACGCACCTCGCGCCGCCACGCCTCCAGCCACGAAGTCACCCTCCCCACTCAGGTGATTCAGGCTATCCAGTGCACCTCACCCCCCGAACCGGTATGGAGGCGTGCAGTGCGCCCGTAGCCACCGCCATCCGTGACAGGAAGCGCCTCCACACCTGACGATCAGCATCTCGCGAGCGATCTTCACGTCCTGGGCGACCACGGCGGACGGGATCTCACTCGTCGTGAGCTAGCGCAGCGGTAGATTGCCCGAGCCTGCTCATTGGTCGGTCGCTTCCCAGGCACGCCGAGGGAGTATCGAGGGAAGTAGGTGTCCGGAGGCGATCGGCGCCACGCGACGACTCGGTTGACTGGGAGGCGATGTGTGGATCACTAGCGACGTTGAGCTTCCAGCCGCCCTCGTCGAGGCTCATTCGGACGGTCGACTGGTCCTCTTCGTAGGCGCGGGAGCGTCGATGGGCGCGCCGTCGAACCTGCCCTCCTTCAGAGAGTTGGCTCGCCTGATTGCGGCGGCTGCGCGGGTGCCGTTCAGCGAGGACACGGCGTTGGACCTGTTTTTGGGATCGATGCCAGCCGACTTTGAGACGCACGCACAAGCCCTGCGCATCATCAACCACCCGGATTCCGACTTCAACCCGACCCACTCCGCCCTCGTCCGGCTCGCCTCTGCGACTGGAGCGCCGCGAATCGTGACGACCAACTTCGACACTCACCTCACGGCAGCCATGACCTCGGCGCTCCTTCCGGAAGGCGATGTCTGGATCGGGCCGGCTTTGCCGCTCGGTGATGACTTCTCAGGCGTCGTGCATCTCCACGGCTCGGTCCGCCGCGAACCCGCGCAACTAGTGCTGACTGATCGCGATTTCGGCCGCGCATACCTCACCGATGCCTGGGCTACCCGGTTCCTACGAAGAGTATTCGACGAGTTCACCGTGCTGTTCGTGGGATACAGCCACGACGACCCGATCATGCAGTACCTCGCGTTGGGGCTCCCTTCGAGGACTCGACGCTACGTCCTGACCGACTTTCCGGACGATACGAAGTGGCACCACCTCGGCATCGTCCCCGTGGCGTATCCCGCCCCCAGAGGTGACCACTCGGCATTAGTTGCCGCGCTCGAAGCCTGGAATCGCCGAGCCCGAATGGGGCGATTGGACCACCAGGCTAGGATGAAGGAGATACTCGGAGCGGACCCACCACTCGACCCCGTCGACGAGGACTACGTGCGTCAACGCCTACGGGACGTCGAGGGTGCGCGCGAGTTTACCCAGTTCGCCAGAAGCCTTGCTTGGCTGCAATGGCTTGAAGGCATCGAAGGATTTCAGCGCCTGTTCACCGGCGGACCCGACACCGAAGCGTCGTCGGCGCTGAGCCAGTGGCTCGGGCAAATCTTTGTGTCTGATCCTGCGTTGAACGGCGCCGCGCTCCGGCTAGTGCAACGACTCGGCAGGCGCTTCTCGCCGTCCCTCTACCAATCGTTGAGTTGGGCCGCGGAGGCGCTAGCCGAAGCAGACGTAGACGCCAGCCACCGGTGGAAGGTGCTGCTGGCCACCTCAATCGACGGAATATCCGCGCCACCGGACCTCGGGATGCTCGTTCCGTACGACCCCGCCGAGAGTGCCGAGCACCTAGCCTTGATGCGCGTGGCGCTGCGCCCGTACCTCGTCCTCAAGGCTCCCTGGACGCTCGGCAAGGACGACCCAACATCTCCACCGGACGCGGATGCCGCGTGGCACTCGGGTGAGGACACGCTCACCAGGCACGTTCTGAAGAGTGTGGAGGACCGAGCGGCCGGCGATCCGGCGCTCGGCGGGCTGCTCGAGGACGCGCTGGAATGCGCCTATGAGCTGCTGACGAGCTGACCGCGGTCTGGGGCGCTTCTACGACAGCCTCAGCTCCCATCGCTCCGCGATCGAGACACATCCGCAGGACGAGTTCCGGCAGCCTGTGGATGCGCTGATCGACGGCCTCCGCGACTACGGAGTCAAGGCGCTCGCCCAGCGGCCGGACCTCCCCGACAGCTGGTGGTCCCGCGAGTCCACGCTATTCAGGCGACTCGCGCTACATCTGGTCGAGGTCGCTCCCGGACGCGACTCCGATGAGAAGTTGAGGTGGGTCCTCGATCGGGAAGTGTTGTTCGAGTCCTCGCTGAAGCACGAGGTGTTCCGCCTGCTGAGCACCGCGGTTTCGGGTGCGAGCGCAACTGGACGAGCCCGGCTGCTCACTGCGGCGATTGGAGGGCCCGACCTCCCGAGCGACCTCCCCGATGTCGAACGCCACAAGGCGTACTCCATCTACAACGCACTTGTATGGCTGAGCCGCTCTGACCCTTCGTGGGTCGACGCGCAGCGCGAGCTCGAGCGATTGCAGGCTGAGCACCCCACATTCGGACCACGGGAGTTTCCGGATCTCGACAGCTGGTCCACTGGGGTCACGTGGGGTGAGACGCTTCCGATGGAGGTCGATCAATTCGTGCATGACTTCGAGTCCGACGCAGAGGCGGCTATTGCCAGCCTGATGAAGCTCGACTACTCCGAGCGACGCATCGACGGCCCCACCTGGAGCGGCGCGCTCGTCCTCGTGCGCAGAGCGACGACTATGCGACCTGGGCTCGGACAACTTCTCTGGCAGGCCATTGAGGATTCGGGCTCTCTCTCGGAGACGAATGACGATCTATGGGACGCGATCCTCGACGGTTGGGAACAAGCTGATCTCGGCGACCAGTTGGTCGACATTGTCGCCCTAGTTGCCGAGCGCGCGGAGCTATCGCGCTCCACTCGAGCAATAACAAGGTTTCTTGTATCGCAGATCGAAAAGCACCTCGAGGCTCGGGAATCCCCATCCATTGCCGCTATGCGTGATCTTGCGAACAAAGTATGGGATTCGCAGAACGGAACCTTTGAGACCCCGTCCGGCGATGAGCCGAGCTTCCTCGCTCTCAACTCATGGCCAGGAGATCTCGCACGCTACTGGATCCTTGAAGTAAACCGACGCTGGCGTGAGCAGGGCGAATCCTGGATGAGCCTGAACGAATCGGAGCGACGAGCCTTCGAAATGATGCTCTCCGGGTCCGATGCAGAACTCGACGCGATCCGACCGGCACTCGGCGGGCACGCACACTTCCTCTTTAACGCCGATCGTTCATTTGCGACGAAGTACATCCTTCCTCTATTCAACGGACCCCATGCCGGACAGGCGTGGGATGCATACCTCTATCACCCCCGCTACAACGATCGGATGCTCGATGCCGGCTTCCTGCAGAGTGTTATTAGCGAATGGGCGCGCCTCGACGAGCTAGAGCGAGTCGGGCTGCGCGCGCAGTTTTACGGGCTTGTGGCTTCGATCGTGAACTTAGCGGACATCACGCGGGAAGAACGCCAAGAACTGCTGGACCAATCGGTTTTGGCTGACAATGGCGCCCACTCGACAGAATTTGCACGCACCATGCTGGCGTTCTTCAAGGACGCAGCAGATGGCGGCGGCGCATGGGTGTCCTGGGCCCGAGAGCATCTACAAGCGCGCCTCGCGGGGATCCCGCGCAACCCTCGACCGGCAGAGGCTAGAACGTTGGGCGGACATCGCACCGTTCGTCGGTGAACACGTCAACGAAGCGTTCTCGGTGCTGAGCGGGCACGGAATCGGACTCGGAGACGGATATCGCGCACCTAGCTGGCCGTCGGGACTGGTCGCCACTCAAGGGCCCGAACTGATTAGCCACCTCGCGGAGCGGATACGCAACTCGACCACGACGGATTGGGGCACCCAACTGGCCGTGCGACGGCTGATCACCGACCTGACCGCGGCTCTCGGGGAGGAGACCTGCGCGCCGCTCATCGAGGCTGCCGCGGACGCGGGGTTCCCTCGGCCGGACACGGCGTCACCGTGAAGTTCACCCTCGCCGAGGACGAGAGTGCCGCGCCGAACGCGGCATTGATCGGGGCGCGGCGCTACTAGGAAGCGATGGTCAATCGGGCAGCGTCAATGGGCCAGTCGATAACCAGCTGCCATCCGAGCCGAAGAACCTGTCGACGCTCGCCAGTCTCGCGGTGCGTGGCCTGGCACAGCAACACAGCGGGTCGTTCGAGTCGGGGGGCGTGGTAGCGAACATGAAGGCGGTTGAACCACGGACTCAGCGCGAGATGTTCGTCGTGAGCGTCTCGCCAGGCGACAAGCTGCCGGCGCACGAGCTCGGCTACCGGCCAGTCCCCCGGAACGGCCACAGCTTCCGGCGCGAGTGTGCACGCCGCCAGGTATGCGCTCTTCAACACGGACGCGTAGGCGCGACACGGGCAGGGCCGCTCAAGCTGGAACTCCCAACCCTCCTCAGTGAACATCGGGTCCGTCCATGACGGCCAGAATCCGTTCCAGGTTGAGAGGAGCATTCGCCCGTCGCTGTCACGACGAAGGACGACGTCGCTGATCCGCCGCTCGCCCCGGAGGCCGGGCGACCGCAGGGCCATCGTGTAGCGCTGCTCCGCGTGCTTCAGCAGAGCGTCTTCGTAAGTCCCAAACCGGTTGTTGCACTCCGGGCACGTCCGGGTCAGTACGGCGCCCCCGAGAAGGTCGGGTGGCACGTGCTCATCGGTGAGTGCGCCGTCAGCCCCGCAGATCGGGCAAGTCGGGAAGTCAACCCGTGGACACTCGAATAGCGGGTCGTAGTGCCAGTCGTCGGAGTCCTCTGTGCCGGTCAGGCTCCACGCCCCTTTCCCAGTGCCCTCGGTCTCCATAGCCAAAGTGCTGACGAGCGGCAACCCTCTCTTTCGCCGGTGTCGTCCTTCGGCCACGGTTACCGTGCCTGGGTCAGCCTCACCAAGAGTCAAGGACCGCCAACCAGCAACTTCCGGAGAGTGCGACACATCGTTTCCTCCCTAGACAGGCGTAACGCCGTTGTGCGCCTGACGCTCCGCTCACGGCTCGGCAACTACAGGTCTACGTGGGACACGCGGGACACGCGTCGGTACCAGTCAACTGGCGCGTGACTGCGCGCGGGAACTCACTGGCCATTCGTGCACCCCCTTGAACGCTGGCGGCTGGTCGACGGGGATCACTCGGTGGGAGCGGCGGAGACTCCCTCGAAATCCACGGTGACATCTTCGTCGGTGTCAGCGTGGCGAGTGACGTACTGACGCGCCAAGACCCGAATCACCGTCAGCGGTGCGTTGTCGTACTTCTCGTCCCCGTATGGGATGACGTAGACCGTCTCCCCGATGCCAAACGCGGGCGAGGGGACAGGTTCAGGAAACGTCTCAGCCATCTTCTTGACGCCAGGGTCATGGGCCCGAGACCTGGCGTTCCTCTTCCGTGTTGTCACTTCGACGGGCTTGTCGTGAGTGTCATCCTCGCAGACGAAGCCGGTCAGGCCCGGCGGCCGCACCGAGACGAAGGGGTGGCCATCGGGGCAGAGGCCGTACCAGGGGTAGAGCAACAGATTGGGCGAATGCGACGTGGCTCCAGAGCTGCCGAGCTCGATGGCCTTGCTCCGCCACACGTCTGAGTGCCCAGCTGCGACGCCCACGATGGCGTGCGCGACTTCGTGCCGGACCGCGTCGCGTCGCTCGTCCGGAAGAAGTATCGCCATGTGGGCAGCGCTGAAGACGATGCGCTGCGTGTGGGCGCGCGTAACCCCGCCGCCATCGCTGTTCTCCAACGACTCCGCCCAGAAGACGGACCAGTCATCTTCGAGGCCGTGTTGAGCAAGCAGGTCTTTGGCAAACCGGTGCACCTTCTCAAGATCGCGACCGACGGGCGTTACGTGCTGCGGACGGGTCTTGGCCGTTGCTCCCATCGGCCGATGATGGCACGCCCACAGTTCGGCCGGCGTCGTCCGCGCGGCGCGCAACCGCGCCTGCGTCGGTCTCTGGCGGCCAGTCCGTGGCGTCCGTCGCGCGGGCACTCGGGGTGTCGGTCTCTACCGTCCGCCGACACCTCCCCAACATGGGTGAGGCGTTCAAGCGGCCCACGCCGGAACTCGCATCTCACGAGCACGCACCTCTACCAGTCACTCGTCTCAACGCGATACGTCTCTGTACCAGTCGCGTCAGTCGGTGGGTCATGACACTGCACGAAGTGCAGCATCTACTTCTCTCATCAGATGAGAGTTTCTCGCATTCGTCCTGGGTGACCCGATCCGCTCACTGCCGCCTTTCCCCGCGGCGCAGCCCGGCAACTCGAACACTAGCGGCCAGGCGCCCCGAGCGAAGGGCCGAGAACCACCACACGGGCCGAGCGAACCATTGATGGGCCGCGCCCGAACGAAGCCGACGCCAGCCGTGCCAGATAGAGCCATACTGCAGCATGACCTTCAGACCCCAGGGGTCCCCCAGGGAGTCAAGCTGAGTTGGGGAGTTCCGGGTGACCAACCTCATGCCGAGCCAAGATCGGTAGACCAGGTCGGACGAAGCCGCGCCATCGAAGCCAAACCTCGCGCCCAGGAACAGGGCGCCTGGGCGCCGGCCCGCTGCGCGGGAGACGTCATCGAGGAAACGCTGCGCCTCCGCGGGTGATACGCTGATGCGCAACTCGTCCGCGACGTTCGAGACGGCTTTGATCGCGAATTCTGCGTTCTGACAGACGCTGAGCGGGTCCCAGTCGTACCACTTTGCCCACACGTAGGTGCCAGCTTTCCCCGCGTTCACACGCAGTACGCGCACTCCATCTTCGCGTAGAGAGCTTACCAGCTTGCCATGCAGGCAAGTGCCGATGCCCTGATTGTGCCACTCTTCGAGGATCAAGAAGTCCTGCGCGAACGCCGACCGTCCTCGTCGACCCCTGACTTTCAACGTTCGTTCCGCGATCACCAGCCCAGCACGCGTGTACTCGGCTTGGACGCACGCTTCGCGGCCATCGTCGCGCACGGACAGGGCCCTCACGTTGACCACCCCCAGGTTCGGGATGGTCACTTGGCCCGGGTCGACGCCCAGCGCGCGCCTCGCTATCTGCACTCGATCACGAACCACCACTGGACGCTTGACTCCCCTCCCCGAACACGGTCGGGGGCACTCTAGTTCTGGCCGGTATTCGCCGGGGTCGGTTTTCCCTGCGCCTGTGCAGCGACATGCGGGCTATTCGTCTCAACGTTATACGTCTCTGTACCAGTCAGGATGACCGCCGAGAACGCGTCGCGTCCGACCCACGCTGGACGACCCTCGTTCGCGGACCCTCGCGACGCCCGCGGCTACGGTGCACCTCATGACCATCCGGTTCGAGAACGTCGGCATCGCCGTCCGGGACATCGAGGCGGCGATCGCCTTCTTCACCGACCTCGGCCTGACCGTCGAGGGCCGCGACACGGTCAGCGGCACGTGGGCGGACACCGCCGTCGGCCTGGACGGCAACCACGCGCGGATCGCGCTGCTGCGGACGCCCGACGGGTCCGGGCGGCTGGAGCTGTTCGAGTACCTGCACCCCGCCGCGATCGAGACGGAGCCGACCCGGCCGAACGAGGTCGGGATGCACCGGGTCGCCTTCTCGGTCGACGACCTCGACGCGGCCCTCGCGGTCGCCGCGCGGCACGGCTACCACCCGCTGCGCGGCGTCGCGACGTACGAGGACACCTACCGGCTGACCTACGTCCGGGGCCCGAGCGGCATCATCGTGATGCTCGCCCAGGAGCTGCGTCCCGCCTGAGCGTCACGCCCGGTCGTGGATCGTGACCGCGTACCCGTCGGGGTCGGCGAACGTGAACGTCCGCCCGAACGGCCCGTCGACCGGCGCGGCCAGGATCGGCACGCCGGCGGCGGCGAGCTCGTCGTGCAGCCCCTGCGCGTCGTCGGCGTGCAGCCACAGCGCCACCCCCGCGCCCGGACGGGGCGTGACCGCATCGAGGTCGACCCCCGGCAGCGGCTCGCGGACGGCGAACGCGATCGGCGCGGTGTCGAACACGATGCCGTGCGGCGGGCTGACCGCGGCGCGACGCAGGCCGAGGTGCTGCTCGTAGAACGCTGCGGCGGCGTCGAGGTCGCGCACCTGGAGTGCGAGGAAGTCGGGTCCGGTGACGGTGGGCATGGCGGGCTCCTTGGATGTCAGCTGTATTGACATGCACCAGTGTATGTCAGACTTCTGACATGGCAACCCCCGTCAACCTCGAGACCTCCGTGGGCCTGGCGCTCAAGCGCACCGCCGCCGCCCTGCGCGCGGCGATGGAGACCGCGCTACGACCCCTCGACCTGACGGTGTCGCAGTACGCCTGCCTGGAGCAGCTCGCCGCGCGGCCGGGGCTCTCCGGGTCGGACCTGGCGCGGTCGACGTTCGTGACCCGCCAGTCGATGCACACCCTGCTGCGCGGCCTCGAGGAGCGCGGCCTGCTGATCCGGCCGGACACCGCACCCCACGGCCGCGCGCTGCCCACCGCGCTCACCCCCGCCGGCCGGGCCGCCCTGGACGCGGCGAGCGCGGCCGTCGCCGCCGTCGAGCGGACGATGACCGACGCCCTCTCCCCCGCCGACCTCGACCGGATGCGGCGGGGCCTCGCCGCGTTCACCTCGGCACTGGAGCCCGCGCCACCCGCCCCGCCGAGGTCGCACCTCACGGCCGAGGTCGCACCCCAGGAGGGGCGACGTCGGCCCGACGCTGCGACCTCGGCGGGCACGCCCGCGCTCGCCCTCGTCGACTGGGCGGACCCGCGTGCCGTGCGGATGCGCGCCGAGATGGACGCCGAGATGTCCGTCCGCTACGCCGATCTCGGGGGTACGACCGGGATGAGCGAGACCGTGCGCGCGGCGCTCGCCGTCGACCCGGCGACCGTGCGGCACACCGTGCTCGCCCTCGCAGCCGACGGCACGCCCGTGGGTCACCTCGCGCTGCGGGCGATCGACGGCGCCTGGGAGGTCAAGCGTGTGGTGGTCGCCGCGGCGGCGCGGGGCCGCGGGACCGGCCGGGCCCTGATGACCGAGGCCGAGCGCCTCGCCCGCGCGGCCGGCGTGACCCGGATGGTGCTCCAGACCGGCGACCGGCAGCCCGATGCCGAGGCACTCTACCTCGCGCTCGGGTGGACCCGGATCCCCACCTACCCGCCGTACGACACGGCGCTGCCGCAGTCGCGGTGCTTCGCCAAGGACCTCTGAGCCGCGCCGACTCGGGTCCGATCAGCCCGGCAGCGCCAGCCCCACGGCGAGCAGCAGCACCACGCCGTGCCCGACGTACGCGGTGCCGGCGCGGACGCCGGACGACATCCGGGGGCCGAGCCGCGCGGCGGTCAGCGCCAGCAGCACGTGCCACCCCGCCGACCCCGCCAGCACCCCGACCGCGAACCCGGTCCGCTCGGCACCGGAGCCGAGCGCGCCACCGAGCCCCGCGACCACGACGCCGAACGCGACGACCGTCGCGGGGTTGACGAGCGTCACCGCGGCGAACCGCGCGGCGGTCGCCACGGCCCGCGCGCGCCCGTCCGGTGCGGCGCTCGTGCGCCCACTCGGGGTCGGGTCGAGCACCGCGCCGCGACGGGACCGCCACGCTCCGCGGATCCCCCACCCCGCGACGGCCAGCAGGGCCGCCGCCGCCACCCGCCGGACGACCTGCTCGTGCGGTGCGATCCACGCCGCCGCGGCACCACCGGCGACCACCGCGACGACGGCGTACAGCAGGTCGACGAGCGCGACGCCGGTGGCCGCCGCGAGGCCGTGCGCCCGCCCTCGGGTCAGCGACTCCTGCAGCACCAGCACACCCACCGCGCCGAGCGGCACCGCCACGCCCAGACCGGCCGCGGCACCCGCCGCCGTCGCGGCCACCCAGCCACCCGACCCGTCGACCACCCCGTGCAGCACCATGTCGCCCAGCGTGCAGGGGCACTGCGGGATGCCCTGTCGGATCCACGGTGATCCTGCGATGATCGCGGCGTGGATGCCCTCGACCTCGCGATCCTCGACCGCCTGCGCCAGGATGCGCGGTGCTCGTTCCGCGAGCTCGGCGCGCACGTCGGCCTCTCGGCGAACGCCGCCGCGGACCGGGTCCGGCGCCTGACCTCGGACGGGGTGATCCGCGCGTTCACGGTGGTCGTCGACGAGCACGCGGTGCCCGACGCCCGGCTCGACCTGCTGGTGGACGCGCGCCTGCGCCCCGACACCGACCCGGCGTCCGCCGAGGCGGCGCTGCGCGCGGACCCGGCGGTCGTCGAGGCGCTGCACGTGACCGGCGCGTGGGACTACCAGCTGCGTGTCCGGGTGCCGAGCGCGCAGCACATCGACGCGCTCGTCCGGCGGCTCAAGGGAACCGGTGGCGTCGAGGCGACCCAGACCCGGCTCGTCCTCGGCGTCGTCGGACGGGACTGACCGCGCGGGCGGGCCGCTCCCGGCCGGTCCGCGTACGCTCGCCCGGTGCTCCACCTCTCCCCCGTGCGGCTCGAGTTCGTCACCGACCGGCACCTCGCGACCCTGACCACCCTGCGCCCCGACGGGACCCCGCACGTCGTGCCGGTCGCGTTCACCTGGGACGAGGACCAGGGCGTCGCCCGCGTCACCGCGAACCGGGCCTCCCGCAAGGTGCGCAACGCTCGCCGCGCACCGGGCGAGCCGCTGGGCCGCGCGGCCCTGTGCCAGGTGGACGGCCGGCGGTGGCTGACGCTGGAGGGGACCGTCGAGGTCGTGGACGACCCCGTCGAGATCGCGGACGCGGTGCGCCGCTACGGCGAGCGGTACCGGCCGCGCGACTTCGACCCGGAGCGGGTCGTGCTGCGCGTCGCGGTCGACCGGGTGATGTCCTCCTCCCACCTGGCCTGAGCGCGCACAACGGCCTGAGCGAGCGCCGCGGAGCTGCCGCTACCGTGCCGGGGTGACCCTGCGACTCGCGCCCTCCCTGCCCGACCGCGCGGACCGCGGACGGCTCGGCGGCCCGCCTCCTGCCGTCCTCGAGAGCCACCCGCTGCTCGCGACGCACCGCTACGTGCTGACGCTCCCGGCGGGCTGCGCGCCGTGGGCCACGGACATCGAGGTGTCCGTGCTGCTCCGCGCCGGGTTCGACATCGGCGACGACGACCTCGAGTACCCCGCGATGGCGATGCGCGCCCTCGTCCACGCACCCGCGCCGCGCGGCTCCCGGTCCGACCTCGGCTGGCCGGGCCTGCGCGCGACCGCCCTGACCGCCCTGCCGGACGACGACGACCGCCCGGGCCTGGTCCGCGTCGCCGACCAGCCCGCGCTGATCCAGGGTCGGCCCGAGTACGCCGCGGCGGTGCTCGCCGACGGGCACCGGTTCCTGTTCCAGGTCGACGAGGAGGGCTGGCCGCAGGACGGCGCGCTCGCGGACGTGGTCGACGAGTACCTCTGGGGCTTCGGGTCGGTGTACTTCTACGGCACGCCCGGCGCGGACGGCGTGCCACCGGAGGTCGTCGCCGGTTTCATCGACTTCTGACCGGGTCCGGCGCGGGTCGGCTGGTCACGGGCACAATCGGCGGGTGCCACCCGACCCGACCCGCAGCTTCACCGCGTCGCCGAACGCCCTGTTCGCGACGCACGTCGCCCGTACGGCCCGGCTGTCGCCCGGGTTCGTGCGGCTCACGCTGACCGGGCCGGACCTGGCCCGGTTCGCCCCGTACGGCCTCGACCAGCGCGTGAAGATCCTGCTCGGCGGTCCCTGCCCGGAGCTCGCCCCCGGCCTGCCCGAACGCGAGTGGCGACGGGTCTGGCGCGCGGTCCCCGAGGACCGTCGACCCGTCCTGCGGAGCTACACGGCCTACGAGGTGCGGCCCGCGACCCGGGAGATCGACCTCGACTTCTACGTCCACGACCCCGCGGGTCCGGCGAGCGACTGGGCGCTGGGCGCCGCGCCCGGGGACCCGCTCCTGGTGTCGGGCCCGGACGTGACGGCGGGGCGGCCCGCGCACGGCATCCAGTGGGAGCCCGGGCCGGACGTCCGCCGGGTGCTGGTCGCCGGCGACGAGACCGCGTACCCGGCGATCCGCGGCATCCTCGCCGCCCTCCCCCGGTCCGTCCGCGCCGACGTCGTCCTCGAGGCGGGCGACCCCGCCGACGCCGCGACGCTGGACGACGTGACGCACGGGCCCGGCCGGTCCGCGCGCGTGGTGCTCCGTGCGGGCGCGCCGGGCGGGGTGGCGCTGACGGCGGCACTCGGTCGTTGGGTGGACGAGCACGGCGCCGCGGCCGCCGATCTCGGGACGGGGTTCTACGCGTGGGCGGCGACCGAGAGCACGCGGGTGCGCGCCGTCCGGGACGCGTGGGACGGCGCCGGCCTCGACCCCGCCCGGGTGCACACCCAGGGCTACTGGCACGACCGGCCGCGCTGACTCGGGCCGCCGACCTGCGCGGACGCCGAGTCGGGTCGAAGTAAGGGTTTGCTAACCTTCCCTCGCCCGCACGTCGCGGGCCCTGCTCGAGAGATGGGGTAGCACGTGCGTTCTCCGGTGACCACCACCCGGACCGGGACCGGCCTGCTGGCCGCCGCGGTCGTCGCCCTCCTGGCCGCGTGCAGCGGCGGGTCGGGCGACGGCACCGCCGCGACCGACGGCGCCTCGACCCCCGCCGCCGAGGCGAGCCACGTCGTGGAGCACGCGCGCGGCGAGACGGAGGTGCCCGGGGCGCCGACCCGGGTGGTCGTCCTCGAGCCCGTCCAGCTCGACACCGCCGTCGCGCTCGGCGTCGTCCCCGTCGGGGCCGCCGTGCTGAACGAGGCCGCCGGGGTGCCCGCCTACCTCGGCGACGAGGCCGCGGGCATCGAGACCGTCGGCACCGTCCAGGAGCCCAACGTGCAGAAGATCGCCGCACTCGCGCCCGACCTCATCATCGGCACCGAGTCCCGGCACTCCGCGCTGTACGACCAGCTCTCCGACGTGGCACCGACCGTGTTCATGGCGTCGCAGGCCGACCCGTGGCAGGACAACGTCCGGTTCACCGCCGAGGCGCTCGGCGACACCGCCGGGGCCGACGCGCTGCTGAATGCGTACGACGACCGGTGCGCCGCGATCGCCGACGAGCTCGGCACCGCGGGCACGACCGCCCAGCTGATCCGGCCCCGCGACGGCATCCTCACGCTCTACGGGCCCACGTCGTTCGCGGGCAGCACGCTGGAGTGCGTCGGCCTGACCACCCCGGAGCGCGACTGGGAGGACTCCATCTCCGTCGACCTCTCCCCGAGCTGGTGCTCGAGGCCACGGCCGACCTCGTGCTGGTCACCACCACGGACGTGACCGACGAGTCCACCGTCCCCGAGGCGGTGCGCGCCAACGCCGACGCCCTCGGCACCGTCGAGCTGGTCGACCAGTCGACCTGGATCACCGGCGTCGGGCCGCTCGGCGGCCAGGCCGTCCTCGACGACATCGAGCGGATCCTGCGCGCGGCGGCGTGACGACCGCCCTCCCGCGACCGCACGCCCCGGCGGCGGCGCGACGGCTCCGGCCGCCGCGCCGCCGCGCGGGTGCGTGGGTGCTCGGCGCCGTCGCGGCGCTCGGCGCGGTCGTCGTGCTGTCGCTGCTGGTCGGCGCCAACCCTGTCCCACCTGGCGACATCTGGGCCGCCCTGCGCGGCGGCGGCACCGCGACCGCCCAGCTCGTGGTCGACCAGCGCGTGCCCCGCACCCTGGCCGGCCTCGCCGTCGGCGCCGCGCTGGGCGTCGCCGGGGCGCTCATGCAGGCCGCGACCCGCAACGCCCTCGCCGACCCCGGCCTGCTGGGCGTGAACGCCGGCGCCGCGGTCGCCGTGGCGGTCGGGATCGCGTTCCTGGGCGTGACCGCGCCCGCCGGCTACATGGGCCTCGCGTGCGCGGGCGCCCTGGTCGCCGCGAGCACCGTGCACCTGCTGGGCGGCGCCGCCGACCCCCGGGCCGCCCCCGGCCGCCTGGTCGTGACCGGGGTCGCCGTCGGCGCCGTCCTCGCCGGGCTGACCACCGGGATCACGCTCACCCACCCGGACACGTTCGACCGGATGCGCGGCTGGAGCGCGGGCAGCCTCCTCGAGCGCGGTCCGCAGGTGCTCCTGCCCGTGCTGCCGCTGCTGGTCGTCGGCCTGCTGCTCGCCGCGGGCGTCGCGCGCAGCCTGAACGCCGTCGCCCTGGGGCCGGACGTCGCCCACGCGCAGGGCGTCGACGTCCGGCGCACCCGCGTGCTCGTGCTCGCCGCGATCACGCTGCTCGCGGGCGGCGCCACCGCGGTCGCCGGGCCGATCACGTTCGTCGGCCTGATGGTCCCGCACGTCGTGCGCTGGGTGGTCGGCACCGACCAGCGGCGGGTGCTCGCCGGGTCCCTGGTCGCCGGGTGCGTGCTGGTCGTCGCATCCGACGTCGTCGGGCGGATCGCGGTCCCCCCGGGCGAGATGCCCGTCGGCGTCGTCACCGCGTTCGTCGGCGCGCCCGTGCTCATCGCGCTCGCGCGCCGGCGCCGGGCGGCCGCGCTGTGACCGCCCCGGCTCCGGCCCGCCGCGGGGTGCGCGTCACCGGCGGCCCCCGCCGCCGCGTCCTGCTCGGCACCGACCGCCGGCACGTCGGCCTCGGCGTCCGCGAGGCCGCGGTCACGGGCGTCGCGCTCGCCGCGGTCCTCGTGCTCGGCGTCGTCGCGCTGGCCGTGGGTGACTTCCCGGTCCCCGTCGGCGACGTGCTGGGCGCGTTCACCGGCCGCACCGACGGGCTCGCCCGCACGGTCGTGCTCGAGTGGCGTCTCCCCCGAGTCGTCGCCGCCGTGCTGTTCGGGGCGGCGCTCGCCGTCGCCGGCGGGGTGTTCCAGGCCGTCACCCGCAACCCCCTGGCCAGCCCCGACGTGATCGGCCTGTCCAACGGCGCGTTCACGGGCATGCTCGTCGCCCTGGTCTGGTTCGGCGGCAGCTGGCCGCTGCGCACCGGCGGCGCCCTCGTCGGCGGTCTGCTGGCCGCCGCGACGATCGCCCTGCTCGCCCGGGGCGGCGGGCTGCAGGGGTTCCGCCTCGTGGTCGTCGGCATCGGGGTGTCGTCGATGCTCGCCGCGTTCAACACGTGGGTGCTGCTGCGCGCCGACCTCGAGACGGCACTGCTGGCCTCCGCCTGGGGTGCCGGCACGCTCAGCACCGCCACCGCCGAGCTCGTCCTCCCGGCCGCGGCCTGCGTCGTGCTGCTGCTCGCGCTGGTCGCCGGACGGTCCGCCGCGCTCGCCCAGCTCGAGCTCGGCGACGACGTGGCGGCGACCACCGGCGTCGACCCCCGGCGGGACCGTGCCGTGCTGCTGCTCGGCGCCGTCGGCCTGGTCAGCGCCGTCACCGCTGTCGCGGGCCCGGTCGCGTTCGTCGCGCTCGCCGCGCCGCAGATCGCCCGCCGCGCCGTCGCGGGACCCGGCATCCCGCTGGGCGTCGCCGCGGCGACCGGTGCGCTCGTGCTGCTCGGGTCCGACCTGATCGCCCAGCACCTGCTCCCCCTGACCGTGCCCGTCGGCGTCGTCACCATCGTCGTCGGCGGCGCCTACCTGCTCTGGCTGCTGCTCCGCGAGGCGAGGACCCGATGACCGCGACCGACCCCACCCGGCTGCGCGCCGACGGGCTGACGCTCCGCTACGACCGCCGCACCGTCTCCGAGGACCTGTCCCTCGCGGTGCCCGACGGCTCGTTCACCGTGATCATCGGCCCGAACGCCTGCGGCAAGTCGACGCTGCTGCGGGCGATGTCCGGCCTGCTCCCGCCCGCCGCGGGCCGGGTGCTGCTGGACGGCGCACCCCTCACCTCCTACCCCGCGCGCGAGCGCGCCCGCCGCCTCGCGTTCCTCCCGCAGTCGATGGCCGCACCCGAGGGCATCACCGTCGCCGAGCTCGCCGCACGCGGGCGGTTCGCCCACCAGGGGCTGCTGCGTCGGCACTCCGCCGCGGACGCCGACGCGGTCGACCGCGCGCTCGCCGCCACCGGCACCGCCGACCTCGCCGACCGCCGCCTCGACGAGCTTCTCCGGCGGGCAGCGCCAGCGGGCGTGGATCGCGATGGTGCTCGCGCAGGACACCCCGCTGATCCTGCTCGACGAACCCACCACGTACCTCGACATCACCCACCAGCTCGAGGTGCTGACCCTCCTGCACCGCCTCCACCGCACCGGCCGCACCGTCGTCGCCGTGCTCCACGACCTGCACCTCGCCGCTCGGTACGCCACGCACCTCGTCGCGATGAAGGACGGGCGCGTCGTGGCGCAGGGGCGGCCGGAGGACGTCGTCACCGGCGCGTTGGTGCGGGAGGTGTTCGCGCTCGACGGGACCGTGGTGGCCGACCCGGTGACGGGGGCGCCGCTGGTGGTGCCGGCGGACACGCGGTGAGGGGAGTCGCCGGTCGGCGGCGGGGGGGCGGGGGGGTCCGGACCCCGGGGACTGCGTCAGGTGAACACGAACGACGCGCCGCGGGATCCGCACCGTGCCGGAAGCGCCTGCTCGGCGGCGACCCCAGCAGCTGCCCGGCCGCGAGGTCGGAACCGGAGGCGGCAGCCCGGCGGGACGAGACCCGCCCGGGCGCTGACGCGTGCCCTCTGAGACCCGATCGGCCACGGGTGGACGATGAGCCTCGTCACTGCCGCATCAGCCGGGCGCGGCGCAGCAGGGACCGGATCCGCATGCGACGGCCTGCCGGCGCACGGGGCCGCACCCGTTCGTTCGTCCCGGACCACCACGAGCCACCGATCAGCGGCGAACCGATCAGGAGATCGGGCGGCCGGCGCCTCCCGACCAGAAGGCTGTGGTCCGCGACCAGCTCATCCAGTCGCGGATAGTGGTCGACCTCGGCCATCTCGCCAGCTGCGTACTCGATCGTCTCGATCAGTCCCGTGTCGCCGATCCACAGCAGGAGACTCCCCCACACCACGACGCCGTCGCGCGTGACGACCGCAGCGCACGGGATCGGAGTGCCCTCGGGCACCGCGATGGCGCCCTACGCCAGGTCCAGGTCGACGTACCAGCAGGTACCCGAGACGCCCCGAAGGCGCTCTGCCTGCGCGACGAGCGCGGCGTGCCACGGCGATCCGCGCGCTGCCTCGACCAGGAGACCGAGCACCGGGCGCACTTCGCCCAGCCCCGGGCAGCGGTCGCCCCACAACGGTTCCATCAGCCGCCCTCCTCCCGAACCATGACGACGCCCAGCGCGGGTCCACCTGCGTGGTGATCCGGGTCGAAGAGACCTAGCGATGGATGCGATCGCTCACTTCGGCTTGGAGCAGTCGGTCCAGGGCCTTGATATCCCGGATATCCGGACAAAGATGTTATCGAGTCACGTCGGTACACGTTCCAGTAGCTCGTGCATTAGGCGCGCAGCCTCACAATGAGCCAAGGATTCTCGCGGAGAATACCGCGCATCCCATGCCTTCGCGATTCACCTGCCCGCGTGTTTTCCAGTATCGCAGACGCAGCAATGTCGACGATTTCGACCACATAATCCCCGAGCAGCACGAGGATATACAAGTCCACCCAACTCTCGCTGTAGTAGAGCAGGATGCGCGGATTTATTTCGCGAACGCGCCCATCCGCATGTCGGGTCATCAGGCAGGCGACGATCGCCCCGCGGGTCGGCTCGCAATCTGTCGGAACCTGGACCGCCCGGCCCGCAATCCGACGGGGGACTGCAGAGCTTCGCCGTCTAGTCGAACGCACAGCGCGTCGTCGCCCTGCCGAGAGAGGCCTCCCAGCGAGGGCGCATGGCGTCGAGATCACTTCGGAGCCCGCCCGGGGAACATGCCGTGTAGTTATACATGGGGCGCAGACGCACGTGATGTGGAATGACCGGCGATCTCCCCTTCTGCCCCGATGCCAATCGCCCTGAGTATATCACCCAGCCAAACGAGGTGATATGTCGTGGCGCGCTCTGGGTCATCGACGACCGCACGAATCTCTTTCATGCAGTCGCTCAGCTGCCCTAATCCTGGATCCTGCGGAGAGCGGGACGGGTCCAACACATCCGCGGGATCAAGAGCCCAGTAGTAGTCCGCATTCAAACGAACTCGGCCCTCTTCCACGAGCGCAAGGGAGTCAATCATGTCATTGAATGCGCCCTTGATAACCCTCAAGTCGATGTCCGTCACTTCGTACTCCGATGCTGTTGAATTCGGCGTCTCGAGTTTCCTGATCCGACCTTCATAGATCGAGTTGCGAACTGCGAGGCTCGCTACCTCGCCGCGCGCCCAGCGGTACGCGGGATATCCTGGTCGCCGCGCCCGAACTCTGGCGATCAGTCAGAATCATCAGTACCGATTGCCCACGGCGGGGGTCCAACCTGGAGCGCCGGAAGCCAGTGATCGCCCGACGTCGGTCCGCGGTTGTGGTCACGTTGCACATGACCCTGGACACTGAACTCAGTGCGGAGTCCGGGAACGAGCGAGCCGATTCGCGCTTGTAGTTCGCGAGTCCAAGACGAATGATTCGGATGAGGTTCTTCAGCATATCCGACGAGGAGTTCCGCGCGGCCCGGCGCTCCGCGCACCATGACATTCACGAGGTCCGAGGTCACCAGCCCCCGAAGCGCGATGAAGACGACGATGCGCAGTTGGGCCGTCGAACCGTACGAACTCGAGACCGGCTCATCCCAAGCCCAGTTGCGGCCCGTCGGGTCCCGCTCCCCGTGCCTCGCGTAGACGACAAAATCATCTGGCCCAAGCGCCGGTATTTCTGGTGGCGGCAATGTCAACGGCCGGCGGTCGAGGGCCGTTGGCTCTCGGTGGTCCACCTGCGCCACCATCTCTCCGTCGAACTCTGAAGCGTCGTCGAGGTCCTGCGCCGTGACGGCGTCTTCGTACACGAACAACCCGCCAACTTCACCCCGCTCTGGGGTCGAGCGCGCTCGTACGACCACATACCTCAGACGGGGCGTTGGGATGTCCAGCAGCGCGAGGCATGCTCCTCCCGCCCAGTGGAATTGCGACTCGCCACCTCGCTGGCCCCGGGACCCGGGCTTGTAGCGTGGGTCGGGGGCGTATTCGGGGTTCTGCGTCTTGGAGCCTCTCACTACACTGCCCTCCATGCCGATTCGGAGTTGACCATCGGTCGAGTGGGGCAGAAGTGAACCTCCCGTGTGGTGAAGCCAGTTAGGCCGAACTCGAGCGCCCGAAACAAGTCCGAACCGCCAAGGTGCTGTCGTGGAGATGGGATTGTCGGCTCCGGAAATCTCGAGGACGCGACGCTGGCGCAGACCCCGACGGTGGCTGCGATGCACGCGGCGAGGGCGACGGCGGTGCCGATGACGGCGCCAGCGATCTCGCGTTGTGACCGGAACCCCGTTCATCGCCACCTGAGCTTTCTGGGTTCCAGTCTTTCGTGAGTTCGATCTTCGGAAGAGTCCTGGTCATGACGATCGCGGCAATCAACGGGCGTTTCTGACCACGTATTTGGGGCGTTAGATCCACTCTTCAACCTCATCGGCCGTGGGATACTTCTTGACCAGCTCTTTCTCGACGACGGCGAACTCGACACAGTCGATCACGCCCGTCCGTGATTCGCTCCATAAAAGTAGACTGCCCGGCGGTTCGATGCCAGATCGTGTGATGAGTTCCCGACGTAACGGGATCTGCGTACCACTTGGCATCGGCAAGCAGTCTCCGTCGAGTATCAAGTCTGCATACCAGAACGTGCCCGTGACGCCGACGACTGCGTCGACCTGACTCTGGAGCGCTTCGAACCAGGGGTCGCTTCGACTCACGTCAACAAATACGCGCAAAATGGAGACGACATCCTCGAATGGTGGTGGTCCACTACTTCGGGAACCTGACACAGCTACCTCGATTCACCGCTCACCTGAAGCGCGCTGTGTGTTGCTCGGGCACAAACATCGTCGATACTCTAAAGACCCCGTTCACGACGACACTGTGCCAGGCGTCGTGGACTGCGCAGTCACTTCGGCCCGCCATCGCCTTCGATTTCCTGGCAGCGCGCGCCATCATTCCGCTGCTCTGCGGGGCAAGGCCGGTGCAGCACTGACCCACTATTCAGCGCGGCGTGTTTGCACCCGTCGAATCCCATGTCCGATATCGACCTCGTCTCGTAATGAGATGTCGCTCGGCCATGAGATGACGAGTGCAGCCGGGGCTGTCTTTATGCCACCCCACCAACCAGCATCCCCATATCCGTGCGGCCCACGGAAGGCCACCTCGGGATCGAACGCCCAGTAGTAGTCCCCATCCACGCGGGCCTCTCCACCGGTCATAAGAGCAAGGGAGTTCATGAACTCGACGAGCGCCCGCATGTTGAAGTTCAGACCGATGTCCGTCACGGCGCGCAGCCCCGCTGTGGTGCTGTACCCGACGCCTCCGGTGGGCCATCATCTGGTCATCCATTGGACTCGTCGCTGGCTTCCTCGTGTAGGCGCACAATAAGCCTGCCGCGATATTCAATCTGCATGTCACCCAGCTCGGAGATTATGTGTGCGGAGGTCTTTGTAATCGTGTGCACGACAGGGTGATCCCAATCCAATTGTCCCGAGGCGTCCCGCACAGGTTCTTGCCCTGTGTTCGACCACGTCAAGCGACGCAGCTGGTCAAACGCTAGCGTCCCCTTTCGGAACGACTCGGCCTCTCCCGATCGAGGTTTGCGATAGTCCCGGTGCCCCGGTAGTAGGACGAAGTCGAACTCAAGTTCGAGCAAGCGGGGTCCAACGGAGACGCCCAGGACCCAACTCTCGGCCAGGTCGATATTATCCAGGTCCATCAATGACATCTCACACCGCCATGGGATAGTGATTTCCGCCGCCTCGGCGGGTTGTTGGTTGGCCCATAATATCGATTCTCCTAAGGCCTGGACTGCGGATCTCTACGTGAGGGCGGGGGCTTCCTGGTGCACGCGTGCTGTGTTCTCCGCACGAGATGCTCCGACGATCCCTCGGAGGCTGCGATGCTAGCAGCGGCGATCCAGCAGATCCTGGCGCTCGCGGCGATGCAAACGGCGACTCCGACTGTGACGACTCCCGTGACGATGGCGCCCTTGTGGTCGGAGATCCATCCGCCGACGGCGTTCCAGTCCGGCCATTCTCAAGCGAGACGCCGTCTAGTCCATATGGGTCATATAGCCTCCTCTCAATCGCTGGCCATCCGCGGTGGAGAATTAGATAGTGATTGTCTGCGGGACGCCTCGCTACGACCATCCCGGCGAAGCTCAGTGAATCCCCGCCCTCCGCGCACTTGTGTTGGTGAGCCCTGCCACGATGCCGAGACCGTTTAGGAATCGTCCCACTCATGGAGCTCGCGCGGAGACGGGTAGTGGTCGATCAGTTCCATATCATAGGCCGCCATTTCGACGCAATCGATCAGGCCTTCGTCTAGCCATACGAGAAGCGTTCCGGCGAGTTTTCCGTCGCCGCCGACGAACTCGACACCCCTGAGCGGATCAGGAACAGACTCAGGCAAGCGCGGCGGAGTCCCAGACACAACGATCTGGCAATACCAGTAGGTTCCGCGAACAGCCGACACGCTCTCGACCTGCTGGCGGAATACACCCGCCCACGGTGCGCCGCGATGACGGCGTGCAAAAGCGTGGAGCACAGAAACGACTTCGCGCAACTCTGGTGTGCGATTGCCGTGA
Source organism: Cellulomonas sp. KU4C (assembly GCF_056868065.1). Classification (NCBI taxonomy): domain Bacteria; kingdom Bacillati; phylum Actinomycetota; class Actinomycetes; order Micrococcales; family Cellulomonadaceae; genus Cellulomonas; species Cellulomonas sp. KU4C. The sequence continues at coordinate 3,036,360 of NZ_CP200322.1, forward strand.
ATGCTGGAGTCTGGAGCCACACCTCCCCCGCTCTCGATCCACCTGCCCATCGACCATTCATCACCCATTGAGCGCGAGCCACCATTTCGGTATGTACATTGTTCCGAATCGAAACCCACCGGCAGTAACCAGTCCGTCCACTATTACCGGGACTCCATTGACCACGACCTGGACTTTCTGGGTCCCGGATCTCGTGAGGTCAACCTTCGAAATTGCCCGAGCCATGACACTGGCTGCGATCCCATCCGGAGTTCCCCCCATGCGAGATCCATATTGAACGAACCCATGCTTAAGCGGAGCATACCAATGAGCCACCTTGTTCGGTCGTGTCGCCTCTTGGATCAATCGATCGAGTTGCTGCCCGGCGGACGCGGACGGACGCGAAATGGCTTGATTGGATTGCGCCTTGTGGGGGCCGCTGCTGCGCGTCGTGCCGCCAGCGCGCGCGGGCGTTACTCGCATGGCTGCAGCGCTCGGCGCCCGAGCCGCACGATGTGCAGCCGTGACGCGGCTGGCTACGGCGCCCAGACTGGCAGTGATCCCGTACCCAAGCCCACCGGAGATGGCGCCAGCGGCCATGTCGTTCGCGTAGCCGGTCCAGGTGTACTGACCGTTGGCCTCGCCGGTGACCGCGTAGCCCGCCGCTGCACCGACGGCGCCTGCGATGACGCCGGTGACCGCTGCTGCGGCGACCGCGGACCCGCCGAATCCGGCGGCGATGCCGGCGGCGGCGATCCCGCAGATCCCGGCGCTGGCGGCGATGCAGGCGGCGACTCCGACGGTGACGACGCCCGCGACGATGGCGCCCTTGTGGTCGGAGATCCACCCGCCGATCGAGTTCCAGTCGGGCCAGTACCCCAGGACGTCGACGACGGTGAGGGGGTCGCTCAGGACGTAGGCGTAGGCGTGCAGGGTGCCGGGTTCGGTGAGCAGTCCTGCCCAGGGGTCGGGGGTGGTGAAGGTGGCGGTGGTGGGGTCGTAGGTGCGGGCGTAGAACGCGACCAGCCCGAGGGTGAGGTCGGTGGTCTGGGAGGTGTACCCGTGGTCCGCGTCCCAGCCGGCGGTGGTGGTCTGGGTGTTGCCCCAGGGGTCGTGCCAGGCGATCTGGGTGAGGGTGTCGCCGGTGGCCTGGGCAATCACGGACCCGAGGGCGTCGGTGAGCTCCCACACCGGGCCCGCGGTGACACCGCCCGGCAGCACGGCGCCGCCGCCGCTGCCGTTCGGCTCGGTGCTGGGGTCGGTGGGTGGGTCGTGGGCGCCGGTGCCGCCGGTGGCGGGGGTGCTGGCGGGGCGGGTGGTGGTCTGGGCGGCGAGGTGGTCGGCGGCGTCGCGGGTGTAGGTGGTCGTGCCGAAGGTGTCGTCGGTGGTGGCGACCTGGGTCAGGTGGTCCCAGGTGGCGGTGGCGGTGTGCTGGACGAACTCGGTCGTGGTGGTGGTCGCCGCGAGCCGCCCGAGGCCGTCGTGGGTGGTGGTGATCGTGCGGTCGGGGTCGGTGGTCGTCGCCGGGCGGCCGTCGGGGCCGTAGGTCCAGGTCCGGATGGTGGTGTCCGGGGACAGGGGCGCGCCGGGGCGGGTCGTGGTGGCGCGGGTGCGGTTCCCGGCGTTGTCGTACCGGTAGTCGGTGAGCGTGGCCGTCGGGTTGGGGGCAAGTGCGCCCAGCACGGCCGCGGGGGTGCCGGGTGCCGGGGTGGTCGCCGCGCCGGCGGTGGTGTCAGGGGTCTGGCTGGTGTCGGTGGTCCGCAGGACGCGGTTGGCGGCGTCGTGGGTCGCGGTCTGGGTGTGGGTGGTCCCGTCGGGGTCGGTGCGCGTGGCGGTGAGCCGGTTGCCGGACGCGTCGTAGGTGAACGCGAGCTGCGTCACCGGCGCCGCCGGCTCGGGTACTGCGGGCGGCGCGGGCGGTGCGGGCTCAGGGCTGCCCGGGGACTCAGGGCTGCCCGGGGACGAAGTGCCGTCGCCGGGTCCGCCGGACGGGCTGGGGAGGTCGGCGGTCTCGCCGCCCGTGGTCGGCGCAGTCGGAATGGCCGGGACGGATTCAGTGCCGGTGGTGAGCCGGCCCAGCGGGTCGTAGGCGTAGGTGCCGGTCAGGGCGCGTCCGCCGGTGTCGATGCGGGTGCGGGACGCGACGTGCCCGGTCGGGGTGTAGGTCTGGTCGATCGCGATGTCCCAGACCCCGGACCCGGTGGTCCCCGCGCCGGGCAGGGTCCGGCCGGCGAGGTAGTCCTCGCCCGGCAGGCAGACGTCGCAGGTCGTGGCGACCTCCCCCGGGGCCGGGACCGGCACGGTGGCGACCTCGGTGACCTGGTGCCGCACCGTGGTGGTGCGCCCGGCGGGGTCGTAGCCGAACACGGACAGCGGCCCCGGGGTGCCGTCGGTGTTCGTGCGGGTGATCTGCGCGACCCGATCCGTGGGGTCGTAGGTGTAGGCCAGGGTCCCGGCGGGGGTGGTCTGCTCGGTCAGGCGACCGGCGCTGTCGTGGGTCCAGGTCTGGGTGGTCCCGTCGGGGGTGGTCTGCGCGGCACGCCGCCCGGCCGGGGTGTAGGTGGTGGTCAAGGTGCCGGTCGTGGTGCGTTGCGCGGTCTGGCGCCCGGCGGCGTCGTAGGTCCAGCCGGTCACACCGGTGGGGTCGGTCATCGCGATCGGGTTGCCGGTCGCGTCGTACTCGAACCGGACCTCCACCGCCGTGTCCCGGCTGCGGCCCTGGGTGGAGGTGACCTGGGCGACCCTGCCTGCGGGGTCGTACCGGTAGGCGGTCCTGCGCCCGTCGGGGTCGGTCTCGCGCAGGAGGCGGCCCGCGTCGTCGTACCGGTACGTGGTCCGGTTGCCCAGCGGGTCGGTCTCGGACCTCGGACGCCCACCAGCGGTGTACTGGTAGCGGGTGACCGCCCCGGTCGGGCCAACCACCTGCGCCAGGTCCCCGACCGGGGTGTACGCATAGGTGGTCGTGACGTCCCGGTCAGGCGCAGCAGCACGGGAGCCGGTGGCGGTGTCGGTGGTGTTGGTGGCGTTCTGGACCACCTGGGTGAGCTGCCCCGCGGGGTCGTACCCGTAGCGGGTGACCACCCCCGCGGGGTCGGTGCGGGTGGTCTGGCGTCCCGCCGGGTCGTACCCGAAGGCGGTGACCGCGCCGGTCGGGTCGGTGACCTGGACGATCCGGCCCGCGGGGTCGTGGGCGTAGGTCGTGCTCGCCCCGGTCGGGTCGGTGTCGGTGAGCACCCGCCCGGCCGGGTCGTAGGTGTACTGCCGCTGCGCGCCGCCGGTGGTTCCGGTGGTGGTGACGTGCCCGGCGGGGTCCAGGGTCCACTGCTCGCGGACCCCGTCGGCGTCCACGACCGCCACCAGGCGACCGTCGGCGTCGTACTCGAACGTGCTGCGCGCACCGGTGGGGTCGGTCTGCGCGACCACGCGACCCGCGGCGTCGTACTCGCTCGACGTGGTCCGCCCGGCCTGGTCGGTGGTCGCGACCACCCGCCCCGTGGGGTCGTAGGTGACGGTCTGGGTCCCGTCGGGGCCGGTGCGCGCGACCGGGCGCCCCGCGGCGTCGTAGCGGAGCGTGGTGGCCGCGCCGGTGGAGTCGCGGACCTCGACCAGCTGCCCACCGGGGGCGTAGGCGTACCCGGTGGACACCCCGTCCGGGTCGGTCTGCGCGACCATCCGGCCCGCCGGGTCGTACTCCCAGGTCGACACACCACCGGCAGGGTCGGTCTGCTCGATCACCCGCCCGGCTGTGTCCAGGACCCGAGCCCACACCCCGCCGGTCGGGTCGGTGACGGACGTGACCCGGTGCGCGGCGTCCAGGGCGTACGCGGTGACCGCCCCGGTCGGGTCTGTCACCGACACGAGCTCGTCCTCGGGGTTGTACGCGTACCGGGTGGTCGCGCCGGTCGGGTCGGTGGTCTCGACCAGGCGGCGCCCGGTGTCCCACACCTGCCGGGTGACCGCCCCGGTCGAGTCCGTGACCGAGGCGAGGTTGTCGTTCGCGTCATACCCGTACGTCGTCACGGCCCCGTTCGGGTCGGTCTCGGTGACCAGGCGGCCCGCGGCGTCGTACCCGTAGGAGGTGCTTGCGCCCGACGGTGACGTGCTGCTCAGGAGCCGGTTGCCCGCGTCGTAGGTGAACGAGGTCGTCCGCCCCGACGGGTCCGTCGCTGACGTCTGGTTCCCGCGGGCGTCGAACGCGGCCGTCCAGCGGCCCCCGGCGGCGTCGGTGAACGCCACGGGGTTCCCCGCGTCGTCGTAGGACGTGACCTCGACCGCACCGCCTGGATGCGTCACCTCGGTCGGACGGCCCCCGGCGTCACGCGCGATCGTCGTGGTCAACGCTGGGTGGTCGTCGGTCCCGGGCTCCGTGACCCCGGTGACCCGACCCCACGCGTCTAGGACCAGGGTCGTGCGGCCGCCGCCGGGCGCGTCCACGCCCGTGGTCCTGCCCCAGGCGTCGAGGTCGTACGTCGTGCGCGCCCCGTCCGGGTCGATGACGGCGGTCGGGGTGTTGAGCTCCCCGTACTCCAGGGTGGTGGTCTGCCCGAGCGGGTCGGTGGACGACGTGACCCGCCCACGCCCGTCGACCTCGTAGGACCACACGGACCCGGCGGCGTCGGTGTAGTCCACCCCACCGGCCCGGTAGGCGAACGTCCGCACCCCGCCGACGCCGTCGCCCTGGGACACCACCCGCCCGGCGCCGTCGAACACGTTGCTCAGGTACACCTCCCCCGCGGCGTCCCGGGCCGTGGTCAGGCGGTGGGTGTCGTCGTAGTCGAAGCCCCGCACCCGCCCGTCGGGACCGGTGATCGTGCGCAGGTCCAGCGCGGCGTCGTACCCGAGCTGCCAGGTCCGCCCGTCCGGGGCGCCCAGCGCGGTCACGACCCCGCGGGCGTCGGACGTCACGGTGACCCGCTGCTGCCCGGGCAGCACCACGGCGGTCAGGGGCCGGAACATCGCCTCGTCGGTCAGGGCTGCGTACTCGAACCGCGTGATCGCACCGGTGGGGTCGCGCTTCTCGATGACGTCGCCGACGCCCTCGGGGTGGGAGGCGTCGAACCGCCACGTGGTGCCGTCGTCGACGGTCAGGACCAGGTGCCCGCCACCGCCCTCAGCCAACCGGGCGCCGGTGTTGGCGTCCGCGACGTACCCGCCGGCCCCGTCCGGGGCGAACACGTACGACGCCCCGTCGCCGCGCACGACCATCTCCGACCCGTCCGCGAACCGCTGCACCCGCGCGGTCAGGTCACTGCTCCAGGACGTCCCGAACCGGGACACCCGCCCGTCCGCGGAGTTGTAGACCAACGCCACCTGCGTGTCCGACCCGCCCGGTCCGGTGACGTGGAACAGGTCCTCGAGCTCGACCAGGTTCCCGGTGGTGAAGTTCACCGGGTCGCCCCCGTAGGCGGCGTAGTTCGCGAACCCCAGCTGCATCCACGCCGCGACCTGCGCCGCGGACGGCGGGGCCGGCCACCCTCCACCACGGTTCGGGTCGGAGCAGTCGAACCCCTGGTTCTCCAGCTGCAAACCCAACGACGTGAACACCCCGTCCACCACGAACGAGAACCCGTGGTCGATCACCGGCCGGTCGAAGTTGTGGTCCAGGAACAACGTCTCCAGGTGGATCACCGCACCCGGCAACCCCGCGTACTGCGGGTACGTCAGGTTCGCCCGCGCCTTCGGGTTCGCGGGCCGGCCCGTGTAGACCGGCAGGACCCCCAGGACCGTCGCGCGGGCCTGCTCGTCCAGGGGCCCGCCGCGGGAGTAGACCTCCGAGCCGCCGTTACCGATGTTCCCCCACGCCGTGCCCTGGTTGCCGTTGAACCCGAACGTGACCGTCAACGCCGGGTCGTGCGCGAACGCCATCCCCGCCCGCACGTCCCGGCCCAGCTCCGGGGTCGGGGTCGTGCGGGTCACGACCACGTCCGCGTTGCACACCTGCGTGAGTCGCGCCGCGACCTGGTTCGCCAGGGCGACGTTGTACCCGACCTCCGTGACCCGCGGCCCCGGGGAGTTCGCGAACGCCCGGTCGTTGTCCGGATCCAGCACCACCCGCGGCCGCGGGTCCCCGACGTCCTTGCCCCCGATCACCACGAACTGCGACAGATGGTCCAGCTCCCCGACCACCACCGACCGCTCCACATCCAGGAACGACGGCACCACCACCCACGCGCCGGCGTCGGACTCCCGCGTCACCAACCGCACCGACCCGGCACGGACGCCCTCCAGCGCACCCGGGTCGACCTGCACCTCGACCCGCACACCCGGAACCGAGTCACCGTCGTCGCCGGCCATCGACTCACCCAGCACCACGTCGAAGCCCGCCGCCTCGGGGTGCGGGGCCCGACCCACCGGCAGACCGCCGATCAACGTCGACCCGTCCGCCGCCTCGGTCACCGGCAACGACCCAGCCGTCCGGCGCGCCCCAGCACCCCCGGCAGGCTCGGGCGCGTCGGGCGCGTCGTGCGGGAACGACGTCACCTGCTGCCCGTCCGGGTCGACCGCCGACACGTCGAACCCCGGCGCCAGCACCACCATCTGCTCGGACCCGGCCGTCGCCGTCACCGCGTCGTCCAGCGCGGTGACGCTCACCTCGACCGGCCCGGCCAGGTCGTGCCCCGAGAACACCACCGACACCGACTCGCCCGACACCACCCCGCCCGCCTCGGGCGTCACCGACCCCGACCCCCACACCGGCGCGGTCACCTCGCCCGCGGCCCCGGGAGCGGCCTGCGGCTGCGGGTCCGGTGCCACCGGATCCGGCCCCGGGTCCACTGCGGCGGCGGCGTTCGCCCGCGCCCACGCCAGCACCTCGCCGGCCGCCCGCGCCCGCGCCACGGCCGGCGACGGCGTCGCCGGGACGAGCATCACCCCGACCAGCGCCGCGACGCACGCACCCCCGACCACCCCGCGACCGACCCACGCCGCCAACGCGACCGTCACACCCCGCACCCGGCCCGCGGCGCCCACACCGCCCACGCCGCCGCCGCTCACGCCGACACCCCCGAGCCCGACGCGACCCGACCCCGCCGCAGGTCCCGCCACCCCCGCAGCACCAACCCCGACCCGCCCAGCACGCACGCCGCAGCCAGCAGCCACCACACCGCCGCCGCCCCCGTCGTCGCCAGGGCGCCACCTGCCACCCGCAGGCACGCCACCAACGCCGCCGCGTCCGCGACCCCGTCACCGTCGAGGTCCTCCGACCCGGTCGCGTCCACCGCGTTCCCGGCGATCAGCGCCTCGACCCAGTTCTCCACCCCGTCACCGTCGACGTCCCCCCGCAGCACCCCGCCCGGGCACCCGCCCGCCCCGCACAGCAGCACCCCCACCGCGTCCGGGATCCCGTCACCGCCGACGTCCACGCCCGTGTTCGCGCACCCCGCGTCCCCGCAGACCAGCACCTCCACCGCGTCCGGCAACCCGTCACCATCGACGTCCGCCCACGGCACCGCACACGTCCCCGACCCGCACAACGCCTCCTCGACCCGGTCCGCGACCCCGTCACCGTCGACGTCCGCCCACCCGCGCCGGTCCACCAGCCCCGACCCCGCGAACGACACCTCGCCGGCACCAGCGGGCGAGACCGACGACCCCCGCTCCAGACCCGGCAGCAGCCCCGCGACCTCCCGCGCACCACCCCCTGCCCGCTCCTCGACCTCGCCCGGCGCCGCCACGGCGACACCCACCCCGAGCACCACCAGCACCAGCCCGGCCACCGCCACCGCACCCGACGCGGGCGAGGTCGGGCGCGCGGACGAGGACACGCGGACAGCAGGCATCGGACCCCCGGAGGACAGGCCGGCGCACCCGCCCAGCAGACGTCACCCGTCCGCCGAACGGGTGAACCCGACAAGCGAAGCCCCAGGCTGGCGCCCTGCCCCGTCCCCGATCAGGACCAACGTCCCCTACTCAGCCGCCTCGCCCTCTCCGAGCCTCGGCACACCCGATCGCCCCGACGGCCGACTGAGTGGTCCCCGCGCGCCACCGGCACCGTCAGCCCGACGGCCGCACCAGGCACCACTCGTTCCCCTCGGGGTCCAGCAGCACCTGGAACGCCCCGCCGCCCGAGATCTGCACGGTCCCGACCCGGCGCGCGCCGAGCACCTCGGCCTGCTCCGTCGCCCGCGCGATGTCGTCGACCCGCACGTCGAGGTGCAGGCGGTTCTTCCCGGCCTTCGGCTCGGGGACCTTCTGGAACGACAGCTGCGTCCACCCGGGCGGCACCACGTACCACCAGGCGTCGTCCCGGCCCACGGGCTCGCCGCCCAGCACCTGCGCCCAGAACCCGGCCAGCGCGGCCGGGTCGGCGCAGTCCACCACCACCTCGTCGATGCTCCCGATCATGCGCGCACGCTAGACCCGCGGGTGGGCCTGGCGGGCACGGGCGCGGCGGTCGGGTTCAATGGGCAGGACCAAGGTCCCCCGCAGGAGGTCTCGATGACGCCGCCCCCCGTGACTCTCGCGCGGTCCGGCGCCGCCGGCCAGATCGGGTACGCCCTGCTGTTCCGGGTGGCGAGCGGGGAGATGTTCGGCCCGGACACGCCGGTGCGGGTGCGGATGCTGGAGCACCCGGACGCGCTGGCGTCGGGTGCCGGGGTGGCGCTCGAGCTGCAGGACGTCGCGTCCCCGCTGCTGCTGGACGTCGAGGTGACCGCCGACCCGCGGGTGGCGTTCGACGGTGCGGACGTGGCTGTCCTCGTCGGCGCGCGGCCTCGGACGGCCGGCATGGAGCGGGCCGACCTGCTGAGCGCCAACGCCGGGATCTTCGGACCGCAGGGGGCGGCGCTCAACGACGTCGCGGGTGCCGGGATCCAGGTGCTGGTGGTCGGCAACCCCGCGAACACGAACGCGATGATCGCCGCCGCGCACGCGCCCGACGTGCCGCGCGAGCGGTTCACGGCGCTGACCCGGCTCGACCACAACCGGGCGGTGGCGCAGGTGGCGCTCCGTGCGGGGGTCAGCCCGCGGGACGTCACGCGGGTGGCGGTCTGGGGCAACCACTCCCCCTCGCAGTACCCGGACCTGCGGCACGCCCGGGTGGCGGGGCGGCCCGCGCTGGAGGTCGTCGACCGCGCGTGGGCCGAGGGCGAGTTCATCGACACCGTCGCCCAGCGTGGCCGCGCGATCATCGCCGCGCGCGGCGCGTCGTCGGTCGCGTCGACCGCCACGGCCGTGATCCAGCACAGCCACCTGCGCCGCCACGGCGTCCCGGACGGCGACTGGACCTCGGCGGGGCTGGTGTCGGACGGCTCCTACGGGGTGCCCGAGGGCCTGGTCTGCTCGTTCCCGGTGACGTCCGTCGACGGGGTGTGGCAGGTGGTGCCGGGCCTCGAGCTCGACGCGTTCTCGCGAGCGCGGGTCGACGCGTCGGTGGCGGAGCTCGTCGCGGAGCGGGACGCCGCCCGCGCGCTCGGCCACCTGGACCCGACCGCGCGGGCGGCTGCCCGCCGCGCCTGAGGACGGCTCAGCCCAGCAGGGTCAGGTGGGCGCAGACCGCGACTGCGCGCACCACCCCCGCCCCGACGGCGGTCGTGCCGGCCAGGACGATCGCGACGGTGTACGGGACGACGAGCGTCGCGGACCCGGGTGATGACGGCCTCGATCCCGGCGGGCGCCACTGTGGCCACGCCGAGGCGGGACGCCTCCGGGTGCTCCGCGCTCGCGACGTCCGGCCCCGCCGGTCTGGTCGGCGCTGCCGCAGGCGCGCTGCTCCTCGTGCTCGGCGGGGTCGCGCTCACCCGCGTGCGTCGAGCGCCCCGACCCTGACCGCCCAGCGCGCCGCTCCACCCCCGCCCGCGTACAGTCACGCCACGCGCCCCGCCCCTCCCCCGCCGGAAGCAGCCGAGGTCGAGGGTTCCGGCCGAGATCGACCGTTGAAACCCACGACCTCGGCCGACGCCCTCGACCTCGCGAGCAGCACCGCGGGGAGAGGGGAGGCGGGGGCCCTGCTTCGAGGAGAGCCGATGAGCACCACCCGACCCGTGTCGACCGAGCAGGCCCTGCCCGAACCCGACGGCCCCGACGGGCCCCTGCGGTCGGTCGTGGTGGTCAACCCCGCACGCGTCGCCGACCTCCCCGAGCGCCGCGCCGCGGTCGACGCCGCCCTGGCCGCCGCCGGCTGGCCGGCGCCCGAGTGGATCGAGACCACCCCCGAGGACCCCGGCGCCGGGCAGACCCGCCGGGCCGTCGCGGACGGGGCCCAGGTCGTGTTCGCGTGCGGGGGCGACGGCACCGTCCGGTCCTGCGTCGAGGGCATCGCCGGGACGGACGCGGCACTCGCGGTCCTGCCCGCCGGCACGGGCAACCTGCTCGCGACGAACCTCGGCGTCCCCGAGGACCCGGCCGCGGCGGTGCGGATCGCGACGGAGCGCGGGCGGCGGCGGATCGACGTCGGCGAGGTCGACGGGCAGGCGTTCGCGGTCATGGCGGGCATGGGGTTCGACGCGGCGCTGCTCGACGACGCGTCGACCACGCTGAAGGCGCGCCTCGGACCGGTCGCCTACGTCTTCTCGGCGCTGCGGCACGTCCTCGACCGGCGGATGGAGGTCGAGATCCGCCTCGACGACCGCCCGCCGCTGACCCGGCGGGCCCGGTCCGTGCTCGTCGGCAACGTGGGCCGGCTGCAGGGCGGCGTCCACCTGCTCGTCGACGCCGAGCCCGACAACGGGCAGATGGACGTCGCCGTGCTCGCCCCCCGCTCGCTCGGCCACTGGGTCCAGACGTCGTGGGGCGTCCTGCGCGGGCGCGGGCGGGTCCCGCACCTCGAGGTGCTCCGGGCCGCGCGGATCACGGTCGTGAGCACCCAGGAGCAGCGGCGGCAAGCTCGACGGCGACGTCATCGACCCCGGCCGCGAGCTGACCGTCACGGTCCGGGCCGGCGCGCTCGAGCTGTGCGTCCCGCGTCCGGAGCGCAGCCCCGACCTCACCGAGGGCGCGGACCGCCTGACCTGACCACCGTCAGGAGTTCCGGCGGACCGGGACGACGGCGACGTCGCGCAGGACGTCGCCGTCGACGACGGCCGTCATCAGCGTGCACGCGGGCTGGCGTCGGCGGTCGGTCGGGGAGCCGGGGTTCAGGAGCCGGATGCCGCCGGGGGTGACGGAGTCCCACGGGATGTGGCTGTGCCCGAACACCAGGACGTCCGGCCGCCGGTCGCCGGCGGACGTCGCGTCCACCCGGCGCTCCCGGCCGGTGGCGGCGCCGGTCTCGTGCACCACCGCGAGCCGCAGGCCCTCGACCTGCGCGGTGGCGACCTCGGGCAGCCGTGCCCGCAGGTCGGGGCCGTCGTTGTTGCCGTGCACCCCCACCAACCGGGCGGAGCGCGCCTCCAGGGCGTCGAGCGTCGCGAGGTCCACCCAGTCGCCGGCGTGCACGACGACGTCCGCGGCGTCGACCGCGCGCCACACGTCGTCGGGCAGGCGGCGGGCCCGTGCGGGGACGTGCGTGTCCGACAGGAGGAGCAACCGGGTGACCACGGCCCCATGATGCCCGCGGAGGGCCCGCGCGGGGGCGCGCCGCTGCTAGCGTGACCGCCCACCCGGCGGCGTCCGGGCGCCGCCCGACCGGAGGAGACCCGCGTGCCCCCCACCGTGAACCCGTGGCGCGCCGCCGCGCGGGACGCCTGGTCCGTGGTCTGGCGGTGCCTCGCGGTGCTGACCGCGCTGGCCGCCGTGGCCGCCGTGGTCGTGGCGGCCTCGTACCGCTCCGACGACCTCCTCGACGGGGCCACCGGCTCGGCGTCGATCGTCGGCATCATGTGGCTGATGCACGTCGCGGTGACGCTGGTGGTGGGCTACCCGGTCGGGCTGGTCGTCAGCCGACCGCTGCTGGGGGTGACCTCGCGCGCGGGCGCTGCGGGCTGGTTCGCGCTGGCCGGTGCGGTGTCGGGGGCAGCCGTCGTCATGATCGTGCAGTTCCCGCCGGTGGTCTGGTTCGTCCTCGGCGGGGTCGTCGCGGGCGGCGCACGCGCGTGGGCGCACGGACCGATCCGGCGCCGGGCCGACCGGGACGCCCAGGCCCACCAGGCCGCCGCGACGCCCTGGCCCTACCCCGCGACCCCGGTCGGCGAGGCCGTCGACCCGCTCTAGCCGCGCGCGTCCGTCAGCGCCCGGCGTCGACGGCGTCCAGCCACCCCGCCAGCAGCCCGGCCAGGGCGGCGGGCTGCTCGTGCGGCAGGGCGTGCCCCGCGCGGTCCAGGACCGCCACCGTGGCCCGGGGGTGCACGGCGAGCAGGTCGAGCGCGGCCGCCCACCCGACGGTCGCGTCCCGCCGACCGGCGACGACGAGCACCGGCCCCCCGTACGGCGGCCCGTCGGTCCCGGACAGCTCCCACCGCTCGCCGACGCGCGCCGCCGCGGCGTCGTCGGCCAGCGCCGCACCCGGGGCGACGAACCGCCGGTACCGGTCGAGCATCTCCGCGGTCTGCACGACCAGGTAGTCCCGGAACCCCGCGTCCCCGAGGCCCGGGTCCGCGACCACGGGCCGGTGCTCCGGCACGTCGCGCGTCCCCGCCAGCAGCGGGCAGACCAGCGCCAGCCCGGCGACCTCGCCGGGCCACCGGGCCGCGAACCCGTGGGCGTAGTACCCGCCCGCCGAGTGCCCGACCAGCAGCACCGGCGCTCCGCCGGCCACGTCGTCGACGAACGCCCGCAGGAGGTCGAGGACCCCGTCCGCGCTGCGCAGGTCCGTCGGCGCCGGGCTCAGCCCGCAGCCGGGCAGGTCCGGGTAGATCCGCCGCAGCCCGCCGTACACCCGCAGCGCCGCCTCGAAGCACCCCTCCGGCTCCCGGTGGTCCACCCCCGCGCCGTGCAGCACCACCACGGGCCGCCCCTGCCCGTGCTCGACGTGGTGCAGCGGCGCGGTCACTCGTCCGCCGGCTCGTTCTTGCCGCGGATCACCAGCAGCGGGTCGGGACGCCCGACCACCGACGCGTCCTTGCCGTCGTAGTCGAACTGGCCGAGGAAGAACCGCATCGCGTTGATCCGCGCGCGCTTCTTGTCGTTGGACCGGATGATCGTCCACCGCGCGTTCCGCTTGTCGGTGCGGCGGAACATCTCCTCCTTCGCCGCGGTGTAGTCGTCCCACCGGTCCAGCGAGGCGAGGTCCATCGGCGACAGCTTCCACCGGCGCACCGGGTCGAGCTGCCGGATCGCGAACCGGGTGCGCTGCTCGGTCCGCGACACCGAGAACCAGAAGCTTGGTGACGTGGATCCCCGAGTCGACCAGCATCTTCTCGAACGCCGGGGCCTGCGCCATGAACGTCTGGTACTCCTCGTCGGACGCGAAGCCCATCACCCGCTCGACGCCGGCCCGGTTGTACCAGGACCGGTCGAACATGACGATCTCGCCCGCGGTCGGCAGGTGCTGCACGTACCGCTGGAAGTACCACTGGCCGCGCTCGCGGTCGCTCGGCTTGGACAGCGCGACGACCCGGGCGGTGCGCGGGTTGAGGTGCTCGGTGAACCGCTTGATCGTGCCGCCCTTGCCGGCGGCGTCCCGGCCCTCGAACAGGATGATCGCCCGCTTGTCGTTGTCCTCCAGCCAGTACTGGAACTTCAGCAGCTCGACCTGGAGGCGGTACTTCTCGAGCTCGTAGGCGTCGCGGTCCAGCAGGTCGGGGTACGGGTAGCCCTCCTGCCAGGTGTAGACGGGGTTGCCCTCGGGGTCGATCAGGTCGGGGTCGGGTGTGTGGCCGTCACGGACCGTGTAGCCGGTGTCCCGCAGGTACTCGATGTATCCCCGCAGGTCACGCGGCTGCTCGTCTCGGGTCATCCGGGGCTCCTGGTGGCCGTCGCGTCACGGGCTGCTGCCCTCTCGGATCCTCAGCCACCCACCGGCGGGGCGCAACCGCCCGTTCGTGCCGCGTCAGCCGCCCAGCACGACGCGGACCGCCCGGAGCGCGTGCTCCCGCGCGGCGTCGGGGGTGGGCGCCGACGCCAGCCCGAGCAGCCGGCGGCGGTGCGGCTCACCGAGCAGCAGCGTGTAGAGCTCCGGCGCGGACCGCGCCGGGTCGTCGACGCGCCCCGCCAGCAGCTCCCCGAGCGCCGCGATCGAGGCCGCGGGCCCCTGCGCGTAGAACGTGGCCGCCAGCCCGGGCAGCTGCGGCGCCTCGGCGGTGACCAGGCGGTGCAGGGTCACCGCGTCGTCCCCGTGCAGGGTGTGCACGATCCGCGCCGCCACCGACTCCAGGTCCGCCTCGCCGGGGTCGGGCGCCCGTTCGTGCGCGTGCAGCCGGTCGACCGCGGCGAGGAGCAGCCCCGTCTTGTCGGTGAACCACGTGTAGACGGTGCGCTTGCTGACGCCGGCCGCCGCGGCGACGGCCTCGACCGTCGTGGCCGCGAAGCCACGCTCCCCGAACAGCGCGACGGCGACGTCCAGCACCGCCTCGCGGCGCGCGGCCACCTCGTCGGCCCGCGGCCGTCCCCGGCGCCTCGGCACGGCGTTCTCGTCCTGGTCGCTCACGGACTTAATGCTACGGTGCGGTTTCTTTATCGACAAGGAGGACCCCCGTGGACGGATACCGGGTGCTGCACGTGGCGTTCAGCGACGACTGGGAGGCGTGCGCGCGGTTCGGGGGGTACGACGTCGCGACCCGCAGCACGCTCGTCGAGACCACGGGCTTCGTGCACGCCACCACCCGCGACGGCCTGCCGGCGGTGCTGCGCGACGTCTACGGCGACACCACCGAGCCCCTGCTGCTGGCCGTCGTCGACGAGGACGCGCTCGCCGAGGCCGGCGTGCCCGTGACGTGGGTGCACGCCCGGCCGGGCGCCCCGGCGACGCCGCGGATCGGCGGCGTGCTGCCGATGGACGACCGGACCGTCGTCGCCATGCTCGAGCTCGCCCGGGGCGCCGGCGGCTGGTCGGCCCCCGACCTCACCGGGCTGCGGGTCCGCGCCGCAGCACCCGAGGACCAGCAGTAGCCCGACGCGCGCGGGCAACCTGACACCACTCGGCTCTTGCATGACACCACCGGTGGTGTCATGCTGACGTCATGGACCTCACGCGCTACGTCGACGACCTCCAGGACCGGCTGCTCACCGCGGCCGACGCCGCGGGCGGCGACGCCCGGGACCTCGCCCAGCGCCTCACCGCACCGCTCGACGCGGCGGTCCGGCTCGTCCTGCTCGAGGCCCTGTCCGCGGCCGCCGGTGAGATCACCGCCGACCTCGCCCCCGGCTCCGTCGACGTGCGGCTGCGCGGCGGGGAGCCGGAGTTCGTGGTGGACGCGCGCTCCGACGCGGGGTCGCACGCAGCCGCACCGGCACCCGCCGCACCCGCACCCACGGCCGCACCCGCACCCGCACCGGTCGACGCCGACGAGGGCGCCACCACCCGCACCACCCTGCGCCTGCCCGACCACCTCAAGGCCCAGGTCGAGGTCGCCGCCGCGCGCGAGGGCCTCTCCGTCAACTCCTGGCTCGTCCGGGCGGTCGCCGCCGCGCTCGAGCCCGTCGACCGGCCCGCCCTGCAGGCCCGTCCCGAGCAGCGCGGCACCCGGCTCACCGGCTGGGTGCGCTGACACCCGCTCCGCCCGCTCCACCGCCACCTGACACCACACCGACACCACCCGCCTGGAGCCGTCATGCCCACGTACCCCGCACCCACCCCGGTCGCGGTCGCCGTCGACCTGCTCGTCGGCACGCTGCACGTCGTCGCCGGGGACCGGGACGACGTCGTCGTCACCGTGCTGCCGCTCGACCCCGCCAAGCAGCGCGACGTGCGCGCCGCCGAGGAGGTCCGCGTCGACCGCGTCGGGGACACCGTCACCGTCACCGGCCCGCGGTGGAAGCAGTACCTCCCGTTCGGCACCGGGACCCCGGCCGTCACCGTCGAGCTGCCCACCGGGTCAGACCTGTCCGGCACCGCCGGGACCCTCTACGCGGAGGGCACGCTCGGCACGGTCAGGATGTCGGTCAACGCCGGCAACGCCCGCGTCGGCGAGGCCGACCGGCTGGACCTGAAGGCCTCGGCCGGCTCGGTGACGGTCGGCCGGACCACCGGCGCGACGACGGTCCGGGCCGGCGCGGGGTCGGTCCGGATCGGGGAGGTCGCCGGGCAGGCCACGGTCCGCGCGGCCAACGGGACCACGACCGTCGAGGCCGTCACCGGCGCCCTGCACGTGGCCGGCGCCCACGCCGACGTCGCGGTCGGTCGCGTGCGCGGGACCCTGACCGCCAAGGCGGCGTCCGGCGGCATCCGCGTCGACCGCGTCGAATCGGGCACGGTCACGCTGACGACGTCCTACGGCTCCATCGAGGTCGGCGTGCCCGAGGGCACCGCCGCCTGGCTCGACGTCGCCTCGGACCACGGGTCCGTGCGCGACGAGCTCCGCCCGGTGGAGGGCCCCGTCGTCGACGAGGACACCGCCGAGATCACGGCCGGCACCGGCTACGGCGACGTCCTCGTCCGCCGGCCCTGACCGCACCCGCACCACCCCACCCGCTCCCCGAGGAGGACCCCCATGTCCGACGACCTCGCCGTGGACGTCCGCGGCCTGCGCAAGTCCTACGGCGACCAGCTCGTGCTCGACGGCGTCGACCTCGCCGTCCGCGCCGGCACCGTCACCGCCCTGCTCGGCCCGAACGGCGCCGGCAAGACCACCACGGTCGGCATCCTGTCGACGCTCCTGCGACCGGACGGCGGCACCGCCCGCGTCGCCGGGCACGACGTCGTCACCGACCCGCAGGCGGTGCGCGCCGCGATCGGCGTCACCGGTCAGCTGTCGGCGGTCGACGACCTGCTCACCGGCGTCGAGAACCTGCGGCTCATGACGCAGCTGCACCACCTCGGCCGCGCCGCCGGGCGGGAGCGCACCGACGCGCTGCTCGCCCGGTTCGACCTCACCGACGCCGCGCGCAAGCCGGTGTCCACCTGGTCGGGCGGGATGCGGCGCAAGCTCGACCTCGCGATGACCCTGGTCGGCTCCCCCGCGGTCGTGTTCCTCGACGAGCCGACCACCGGGCTCGACCCGCGCAGCCGCCGGACGCTCTGGGACGAGGTCCGCGCCCTGATCGCCGCCGGCACGACGATCCTGCTCACCACCCAGTACCTCGACGAGGCCGACCACCTCGCCGACCGGGTCGCGGTGCTCGACGGCGGCCGGGTCGTCGCCGAGGGCACCCCGGCCGAGCTCAAGTCCACGCACGACGCCGGCACGCTCGACGACGTGTTCCTGCGCCTCACCGCGCCGTCGGCCGCCGCCGACCCGTCCTCGGAGGAGGTGGCCTGATGGCCGCCGTCACGCTCGCCCCCGCGCCCGTCGCGGTCGGTCCCCGCCCCGTCGCGGACACGCTCGCCATGTTCCGCCGCAACCTGCTGCGGGCCGTCCGCTACCCCGGCCTGACCGGGTTCACCGTCGGCATCCCGATCGCGCTGCTCCTGCTGTTCGTCTACGTGTTCGGCGGCGCGTTCGGCGCCGGGGTCGCACCCGGCGTCGCCCCCGGTGCGGACGGCCGGGCCGCGTACCTCGACTACATCACCCCGGCGATCCTCCTGTTCGCCGTCGTCGGTGCGGCGCAGAGCGTCGCGATCACCGCCGCGATGGACGCCACGAGCGGCATCATGGCGCGGTTCCGGACGATGGCCATCTCCCCCGGGTCGGTCCTCGGCGGGCCGGTGCTGGGCACGGTGGTGCAGGGGGTGCTCGCGGTCGCCGTGGTGCTCGGGCTCGCGGTGGCGCTCGGCCACCGACCGGGTGCCGGGCCGCTGGGCTGGCTCGCCCTGCTGGGGCTGCTCGCGCTCGTCACCTTCGCCACCGCCTGGTTGTGCGTGGCGATGGGCCTCGCCGCCCCGTCGGTCGAGACCGCGTCGAACACGCCGATGCTGCTCACGTCCCTGCCGTTCCTCGGCAGCGGGTTCGTCCCGGTGGACACGATGCCCACGGCGGTGCGCTGGTTCGCCGAGTACCAGCCGTTCACCCCGATCATCGAGACGACCCGCAGCCTGCTCGCGGGCACGCCGCTCGACGCGGCGCGCACCGCGCAGGCCCTGGGCTGGACGGTGGTGATCGGCGCGCTCGGGTACGCGTGGGCGCGGTCGCTGTACCGCCGCGAACGCCGGTGACAGCGCGCCCGCACCGGGTGCACGCTGGGTCGGTGGACGCCACCTCCCCGGACCCCGGCCCGTTCTTCCACGGCACGCGCGCGGACCTCGCACCCGGCGACCTCCTGGAACCCGGCTTCCGGTCGAACTTCGGCAGCCACCGGGTCGCGCGCTACCTGTACCTGACCGCCACGCTCGACGCCGCGACCTGGGGCGCCGAGCTGGCGGCCGGGGACGCACCGGGCCGGATCTACCGGGTCGAACCGACCGGCCCGTTCGAGGACGACCCGAACCTCACCGACCAGAAGTTCCCCGGCAACCCGACGCGGTCGTACCGCACCCGCGCACCGCTGCGGGTCGTCGGCGAGGTCGAGGACTGGACCGGTCACCCGCCGGAGGTCCTGCAGGCGATGCGCGACCACCTCGCCGAGCTCGACCGGGCCGGCGTGGAGGCGATCGAGGACTGACGCGTGTCGGCGGCGGGTCGTACGATCCGCGACATGCCCGACGACACCCCGACGCTGCTGGTCGCCGACGCCGCCGCCTGGCGGGCCTGGCTCGACGCGCACGAGGACGAGACCGCCGGGGTGTGGCTGGTCCTCGCCAAGAAGGGCGTCGTCGACCCCACGTCGCTCACCTACGCGCAGGCCCTCGACGAGGCCCTGTGCAGCGGCTGGATCGACGGCCAGAAGCGCGCAGGCGACGCCGCGACGTTCCTGCAGCGGTTCAGCCCGCGCCGGGCCCGGTCGCTGTGGTCGCAGCGCAACATCGAGCACGTCGCGCGGCTCACCGCCGAGGGCCGGTTCCGGCCGCGCGGCCACGCCGAGGTCGACCGGGCCCGGGCCGACGGCCGCTGGGACCGCGCCTACGCCGGCTCCGCGGCGGCCGAGGCGCCGGAGGACCTGCTGCTCGCGCTCGACGCGGTGCCCGGCGCCCGCGCGCGGTTCGACGCGCTGAGCCGCCAGGACCGGTACTCCGTGCTGCACCCGTTGATGACGGCGGCGACGCCGCAGACCCGGCAGCGCCGGCTCGACCGGGCCGTGGCGCAGCTGGCCGCTTCCGACTAGCCCTCGGGCGCCGGCCGCGGTGCGGAACCCCCGGCCGCGCGCGCCTGGAGCCGCTTGCGCAGGAAGACGTACGGCAGCAGCCACGTCGCCACGGCGGTGACCAGCCAGACGAGCACCACCGCCGCGATCCACGTCGCGGCTCCACCGGTGACCCGCAGCCCGTCCGAGATCGTCTGCGCCAGCAGCAGCGCCACAAACGTCGACACCAGCCCGATCCCGCCGAGGAACGCGCTCGCGTACTTCCGCGCGGTCATCGCGATGAACGGCGTGAGGATCGCCTGGGCGACCGTGAACACGACCACCGCGGTGACGAACCCGCCCGGGCTCAGGTGGAACCCGTCGAGCACCAGCGACGTCACCCACAGCCCCAGCGCGGCGGACCCGAGGAAGATCGCGACACGGATCAGGAAGATGACCATGCGCCGACCGTAGACCCGCCGCTCCCGCCCGCGACAGGGCCGGTGCGTCCAGGGACCCGGGTCAGCTGACGCCGGCGGCGTGGGCCCAGGCGACGGCCTCGGCGCGGGTCGTCGCACCGATCTTGCGGTAGATCGACCGCACCTGGGTCTTCACGGTGTTGCGGGACACGAACAGCCGTCGGGCGATCTGCTCGAGCGTGACGTCCTCCGTCAGCTCGGACAGCACGACGCGCTCACGGACGGACAGCGGCTCGCCGGCCAGGGCGGCGTCGGCGCGTGCGTCGGCCGGTGCGGCGGTCCGTGCGTCGGGGAGGGTGGCAGGGAGTGCGGCGGGCGTCAGGACGCGCATGGTGGACTCCGGTCGTCGGGGGTGACGGGTGATCCGTCCTGCGCCGGGTTCGTCGCCGACCACCCGGCGGATGGGTCCCGTGGGGAGCGTCACCCGTTCGGCCCGCCGGTTCCCCGGTGACGACCGACCCCGCGGCTACGCCGGGCGGTCGCCGCAGCCCGCCGCGAGCACGCGCACGGTGCTCGGCGGATTCGCCGCGAGCAGGTGCGCGGGACGGACGGGCCGGCGCTCCAGGCCGCCCCCGCAGTTCGGGCACGCGCGTCCCGGGAAGGTCGCCACGCAGTCCGCGCACCAGGTGCACTCGAAGGTGCAGATGTACGCGTCGTCCGCGTCGGGCGGCAGGTCACGGTCGCAGCACTCGCAGCCCGGACGGATCTCGAGCACGGCACCTCCCGGTCGGCGGCGGCCCCGGCAGCCGCCGCCCCACTATGCCCGACCCGCCCGCTCCCCCGCGCCCCCGGCACCCGGCCCCGTCACCCGTCCCCGTCACCCAGCACCCGACGAGTGGTCACGACACGCTGGTCCGAGCACCCGGACCCCAGCGTGTCGTGACCGCTCGACGCCGCGCCGCGCGCGGGCGGGAGCGGGGGCGGGCGCGGAGGCGGGCGCGGGCGCGGGCGCGGATGATCGGGGCATGGTCCGTGTCGCGATCGACGCCCGCACCGCCGTCCGCCTCGCCCGCGAGGAGATGGTCGTCGACGGCACCCACCGCCTCGTCGCCCCGCACCGGCTGCGGTCGGAGGCGATGGCGCTGCTCTACGCCGAGGTGCGCGCGGGCACGCTCGCCGACGCCGCCGCACGAGCCCTGCTGGACCGGGTCACCACGACGCCGGTGCGGCTGCTCGGCGACCGGGTGTCACGGGCGACCGCCTGGCAGATCGCCACCCGGCTCGGCTGGGACGACACCGGGCCCGCGGAGTACCTCGCGGTCGCGCAGCTGCAGGCCGACGTGCTCGTCACCGTCGACGAGGAGCTCGCTCGCCACGCCGCGGGGATCGTGGCGACGGCGCCGTTCGGGTTCCTCTCCGGCCCCTAGGCCCCCGTCGCCGCCAGCCACGCGCGCGGCGACGCGCCGAGCCGCTGCGTGAACGCCCGCGAGAACGCGGCGGACGTCGCGTAGCCGAGCTCGGTCGCCGTGCGGGACACCGAGGCGCCGGCGCGGAGCCGGTCCTGCGCGACGGTCAGCCGCCACCGGGTCAGGTACTCGGCGGGCGGCTGGCCGACCGTCTCCTTGAACCGGGCGGCGAACGCGCTGCGGGACATGCTCGCCTCGTGGGCCATCGACGCGAGCGTCCAGGCGCGGCCCGGCTGCTCGTGCACGGCGACCAGCGCCGGGGCGAGACGCGGGTCGGCGAGCCCGGTGAGCAGGCCGGCCGGCAGCGCGAGGTCGTCGGTGTGGTCCAGCACCCAGCGGAACAGCTCGATCAGCACGACCTCGAACAACCGGTCCGCGACGAGCCGCCGCCCGCAGCGCACGTCGTCGACCTCGGCGAACAGCAGGTCGAGGGCGGGCCCGAGGCTGCGGACCGCGTCGAGCGGCAGCACCAGCACGGGCGGGAGCGTGCGCACCAGCGGGTGGGTCTCGCCGCCGGCGAAGTCGAGGGTCGCGCAGGCGAAGTCGGAGTCGTCGGTCGGGGCGTTGTGGAACGCGTGCTCCAGCGGCCGGGGGTAGAGCAGCAGGCTGGGGGTGTCGACGACCCTGCGCTCGATCCGTCCGCCAGCGCCGACGTGCTCGATCTCCATCGCGCCGCGCCGGAGCACGTGCAGGAACCCGCGCCCGGGCCGGGCGGCGAAGGTCGTGACGCCGCACAGCGGGCCCGTGTGGAACACCTCCGTGCGGACGCGGAGCTGCTCGAGCAGGGAGGAGAGCCGGTCGACGGGAGCCACCCACCCAGTATCGCGGACGATCAGACGCATATGGAAGACGCTGCGCGTCTTTTCGTCCACCGATCCGCGCCAGGCTGGAGGCACACCGCAGGACGGGACCCGTCCGGCGGCACCTCCGACCGAAGGAGCACCACCATGTCCCGCGTCCCGCTCGTCGACCCCGCCACCACCACCGGCCCCGTCAAGGAGCAGCTCGACCAGGTCCGCGCCGCGTTCGGGGGCGTGCCCAGCATGTTCCGCGCGGTCGCCGGCTCCCCCGCCGCCCTGCAGAGCATGTGGGCCCAGTTCGGCGCCCTCGGCACCGGCACGCTCGGTGCCGCCGTCGGCGAGCAGATCGCGGTCGCCGTGGCGAACCGCAACGCGTGCGAGTACTGCCTCGCCGCGCACACCGCGCTCGGCCGCAAGGCCGGCGTCCCGCGCGAGGCGATGGCCGCCGCGCAGGACGGGGCGTCGGACGACCCCCGCACCGCCGCGGTCCTGACCTTCGCGCTGCGCCTGGTCGAGGAGCGTGGGCACGTGTCCGCCGCCGACGTCCAGGCCGTCCGGGACGCGGGCTGGTCGGACGAGCAGGTCGTCGAGGTCGTCGCGCACGTCGCCCTCAACCTGTTCACCAACTACGTGAACGTCGCCCTCGAGGTCCCCGTGGACTTCCCGACGGTGCCGCTGCGCCGGGCCGCCTGACGGACACCCCGGCCGTGCCCCGCGCCCACACCGGCGCGGGGCACGGTGCTCGCGTAGAGTCGACCCTCGGTGTGCCGGGAAGTCTGGTCGGCGTCCCGCTCGGCGACCCCGCCGGCGGGGCCAGCCGCGACCCGAGGGACACGATGCCGAACCCCACCCCCACCCCCATCCCCACCGCCTCCCCCCTGCGCCGCTGGGCGACCCGCGAGACGACCGGCGGCGCGCTGCTGATCGTCGCCGCGCTGGTCGCCCTCGTCTGGGCGAACTCCCCCTGGCGCGCGGCGTACGCGACGCTGTCCGACACCGTGGTCGGCCCGGCCGCCTGGGGCCTGGACCTCGACCTCGCCCACTGGGCGGCCGACGGCCTGCTGGCGGTGTTCTTCTTCACCGTGGGGCTGGAGCTCAAGCGCGAGATGGTCGTCGGCAGCCTGCACGACCCGCGCCGCGCCGCCGTCCCGGTCCTCGCCGCGGTCGGCGGGATGGTCGTCCCGGCGGTGCTCTACACCGCCGTCGTGCTGGCGGCGGGCGACCCGGCCGCGCGGCACGGCTGGGCGATCCCGACCGCCACCGACATCGCGTTCGCCCTGGCCGTGCTCGCGATCTTCGGACGCGGCCTGCCGGTGGCGATCCGCACGTTCCTGCTCACCCTCGCGGTGGTCGACGACCTCCTCGCGATCGTCGTGATCGCGGTCTTCTACACCGACACCGTCTCGTTCGGGTGGCTCGCGCTCGCGGCGGGCGCGGTCGCGCTCTTCGGCGTCCTCGCGCGCTCACGCGTCGCGCACCCGGCGCTGCTCGCGCTGCCGGCCCTCGCCGCCTGGGTGCTGATGCTGCACTCGGGGGTGCACGCGACGATCGCCGGCGTCCTGCTCGGCCTGGTCGTCCCCGCGCGCCCGCTCGCCGGCGAGGGCGACGACCGCGCGCACCGGTACGAGGCCGCGGTCCGGCCGTGGTCGTCGGTGCTGGCCCTGCCCCTGTTCGCGTTCTTCTCCGCGGGCGTCACGGTGGTCGGCGGCGACGGCGGCGTGCTCGGGCAGGCCGTCGTGCCCGCCGTCGTCCTGGGGCTGGTCGCCGGGAAGGTCACCGGCGTGCTCGGCACCGTGGCGCTCGCGACCCGCACCCGCACCCTGCGGCTGCCCGAGGGGGTGGGGCTGCGGGACCTGCTCCCCGTGGGGATGCTCGCGGGCATCGGGTTCACGGTGTCGCTGCTCATCGCGGAGCTTCTCGTTCGACGACCCGGCGCTCGCGGACGGGGCGAAGGTCGCCGTCCTGGTCGGCACGACCGTCTCCGCCGTCGCCGCGGCGGTGCTCCTGCGGCGGGACGCCCGGCAGGCGCGCGACGCGGACATGAACGACGACGGGGTGCCGGACCGGCCGCAGGACGTCATCGACGACCGGCCCCGCTGAGCGCCCGGCGCACCGGTCGGCGCACCCGGTCCACGCACCCGGTCAGCGCACCCGGTCCAGCGCGTGCCGTCGGCGGCTCACCCGCAGGTGGGTGCGCGCGGCGAACCGCGGCACGCCGGTCACGTCGCGGGCCTGCGCCGTCAGGGCGGCGACCGCCTGGCTGACCGCGCGCAGGTCGGCCTGCGCGTCCACGGTGATCGTGCTGCTCAGGACGGTCCGCCCCCGCTCGGTCACGAACGACGCGCGCGCGGCGGTCACCCCGTTCTCCCGGCCCGCGAGGTCGGCGAAGTGGCTGGCGACGCCCGGCAGGTCGAGCACCAGGCGTCCGGTGGCGTCCGACCCGGGCAGCGCGACCCGGGTGACGCGCGTCGAGCGCAGGTGCGCGAGCAGCCACGCCACCCCGACGACCACGAGCACGACGCCGGCGACGGCTGCGGCGGCCGGCCACCACGCAGCGGTGGTGACTTCCTCGGCGCGACCGGGGTCGAGCGACGCCGGGGCACCCGACCACAGGTCGGACAGCGCGCCCGACCACCACGCGACCAGCGCGAGGCCGACCACGAGCAGCAGCACCCCGAGCAGCAGCGCGACGGTGCGGTTGGTCCTGCGCAGTGCGGGTCTCATCAGCTCTCCCTGTCGTCACCGGCGCGGGCACGGACCCGCACCCGCGGGGTGCGCTCGAGCACGGCCAGGGCGTCCTGGACCGCGTCCTGCACGGCGGCGGCGGTGGTGCCGGAGCCGGTGGTGCGGGCGGTCACCGTGACGGTGCCGGCCGTCGCGGTGGTGCTCGCGTCGAGCACGCCGTCGACCCGGCGGGCGGCCGCGGACGCCAGGCGGGCGACGTCGACGGGCAGCAGGTACTGGCCGTTGCCGTCGCTGACCGGCACGCCCCGGCGCCGGCGGGGGCGCAGCGCCCCGACCAGCAGCAGCAGCCCGAGCAGCGCGACCAGCCCGCCGACCACGGCGACGCCGGGCCCGGGGGTCACGGTCCCGGCCGCGTCGGCGGCGCTGGTGATCCAGTCGCGTCCGCCCAGCACGTCGAGGCGCACCAGCGCGTCGTGCGCCAGCACCAGCCCGAGGGCGACGAGCAGCACGGCGAGCACCAGGCCGATCCACGCCGTCGCGGTGCGGGTGCGGGGCGGCAGCGCCTCGACGCCGTCCGTCGCCCGGTCGTCGACGTGGCTCATCGGACCCGCCTCCGCACAGGGGCGGTGTCGTCCACGCTCGCGACGACCACGTCGACGGCGTCCGCCCGGACACCGGCGTAGCGCTCGACCGAGCGGGTGACCTCGTCCCGGACCGCCGCCGCCGTGCGCGCGGCCGGCGCGGGCCAGGCGAGCGCGATCTCCACGACGAGGGTGGTGCGCAGCCCGCTGCCGGTCGCGGTCGCCCGCGGGTAGCCCCGGCCCAGCGGGCCGATCCCGCCGGAGGTCGTCGCGACGCCGGGGACCGACCGCGCGGCCTGGCCGGCGACCTTCTCCACGACGCGGTCGGCGACCTCCAGCGACCCACGGTCCCCGGTGGAGCGTGGCTCCGAGCTCGCGCGCTCCGGGGCGACGACGTCAGCCACGGCGCCGACCGCCCACGAGGGCCCCGAGGTCCAGGGTGCCGCTCAGCTGGGCGGCGACGAGGCCGCCCACGGCGCCGAGCACCAGGGCGAGCAGGAAGCCGGTGAACCCCCCGGCGATGGCGGCGAGCGCCAGCAGCAGGCCGACGACGACTCCGGACGTGGTGGACGACATCACAGCTCCTCGGGTGGTGCGGGCGACGCGGCCGGTGCCACGTCGTCGATGTACACGTGCACGGGGCCCGGGACGATCCCGGCGACCTCGCGGTGGACCCGCTCGGCGACGGCCCGCAGGTCGGCGGTCTGGTCGACGACCAGGTGCACGTCGGTGCCGTCGGCGGTGCGGCGGATCCCGGGGACCCGGCGACCGGGCAGGTACGTGCCGATCTCGCCGAGCGGCCCGCCGTCCAGGCGGACCACCCCGGGCACGGCCTGCACGACCGCGGCGAGGACCTCCGCCGGGTCGGGCTCCCGCGCGTCGGGCAGGCGGGGGTCGACCGGGCCGGCGGTCACTGGACGCGCGGGGACTCGGCGGGCTCGGCAGGCTCCTCCTCGGGCAGGTGCACGTCGTTGACCGCGATGTTCACCTCGGTGACCCGCAGCCCGGTCATCCGCTCGACCGACTGGATCACGTTGCGGCGCACGCCCTCGGCCAGGTCGACCACGGAGACGCCGTACTCCGCGACCAGCTCCAGGTCGATGGCGGTCTCCCGCTCGCCGACCTCGACGGTCACGCCCTGGGACCGGCTGGTCGAGGCGCCCGGGATGCGCTCGCGCAGCGCGCCCATCGCCCGGGCCGCACCGCCGCCGAGGGCGTGCACGCCGACCACGCTGCTGGCGGCGATGCCGGCGATCTTCGAGACGACGCCGTCGGCGATGCTGGTCGAGCCGTGCTCGGTCTGCAGCGGGCTGGACTGGCCGCCGCGGCTGCGCTCGGTCGTGGCCAGGTCGGCGCGGGTGGTGGTGCTCGTCTGCTCGGTCATCGGACTCTCCTTCTCCCGGGGCGCGGGGCCCCTCGGGGTGCCGGACGCCCGTCCGGCGCCGACACTCGTGTAGTGCCCGTCCCCCGCCGAAGTTCACGGGGCGCACGATGTGACCTGCGTCACACGGAGCGTCCGAGGGGGCGCGCCCCGCGATGACTCCCGACGACGAGGCCGAGCTCGCGCGGCAGGCCGCCCTGGGCGACCGGGACGCGTTCGTCGCGATCGTCGACCTGCACGGTCCGGCCCTCTACCGCTACGCGCGCCGGATGCTGCACGACTCCGGCGAGGCCGAGGACTGCGTCCAGGACGCCCTCAGCGCGGCGTGGACGGGACTGCCCCGGTTCCGCGCGGAGTCGAGCCTGAAGACCTGGCTGTTCGGGATCCAGGCCAACGTCGTGCGGCACCGCCTGCGCCGGCGCGTGCCCGAGCCGACCGACCTCGTCCTGGACGCCCCGGCGCCGGCCGACGACGACGACCCGACCGCCCACCTGCTGCACACCGACCTGAGGTCCGCGCTCGCCGCGGCCCTCGACACCCTGCCGCCGCTGCAGCGGGCATGCTGGATCCTGTTCGCCGTCGAGGGCCTGAGCTACGAGGACATCGCGTCCACCCAGGCCACGACACCCACCGTCGTGCGGGGCCAGCTGGCTCGTGCGCGCCGCACGCTCGGACGGAGGCTCGAGAGATGGCGATGACCGACGACGACGACCTCGACGGCGTGGACGACCTGCTGGCCCGCGCCGCCGGCACCCTGCGCGAGCACACCGACGCGGGCTGGGTGCAGGCCCGCGCGTCGCTCGTGGCGAAGATCCGGTCCGCCGTCCGCCCGTCCGCGCCCGTCCGAGCCCGCCACGCCGCCGGGACGTTCTTCGTCGCCGGCTCGGTGCTGACCGCGGTGGTGCGGCACGCCATCGAGGGCCGCACCCGCGCCCGCCCGCACCGGATCACCCTGGACACCGACGACGACCACGCCCTGACCGAGGTGACCGTGCACGTCGGCGCGGCGTTCGGCGAGGCGCTGCTGCCGCTCGCCGACGAGGTGCGCCGCGTCGTGGTGGCCCAGCTGCGGGACACCCTCGGCGCACCGACGCTGCCGGCGAGCCTGGTCCGGGTCGACCTCGTGGTCGTGGACGTGTACCGGGCCTGAGGCACGGTGCCGCGTCCCCGCCCGGGAGCACGGCCGGTCGTGCGCGGAGCGCGGGCGACCGGCCGTGCGAGGGTCACGCCCCGTCGTACGCCACGGCGACGTCGAGCACCCACACGACCCCGAACCGGTCGCGCAGCATGCCGTACAGCGGCGACCAGCCCGCGGGCCCGAGCGGCACCACGACGGCGGCCCCCGCACCGGCGGCGAGGCGCTCCCACCGGGCCTCGACCACGGCGGCGTCCGTCCCGCGCACGGAGACGAAGTACCCGTTGGTCCCCTGCTCCCACGGCAGGTGCGCCGGGACGTCGTACGCCATGACGCGGAACCCGTCGGCGGACTCGACCTGCCCCCACAGGACCAGGTCGGCGTCGTCCGGGCCCGAGGCGGCGCCCGCGTCGGCGTAGGTGGCGATCGTCAGCTCGCCGCCGAAGACCTCGCGGTAGTGCTCGAGCGCCGCCCGGGCGTCGCCGCGCAGGTTGATGTGGGTGGTGGTGGACAGGGACATCGCGTCTCCTCGGTCGGTGCGCGCCGGCCCGGTCGGGCTCGGCACGGACGACGGTGCCAGCCCATCCGGTCAGGAACGGTCCGGATACCGCGGCACACTGGACGGGTGCCGACGACCTCGTCCCGCCTGCTGTCCCTGCTCTCGCTGCTCCAGGCGCGCCGGGACTGGCCGGCGAGCGTGCTGGCCGGCCGGCTCGACGTCACCGACCGGACCGTGCGCCGCGACGTCGACCGCCTGCGCGCGCTCGGCTACCCGATCACCAGCACCCGCGGGCGCGAGGGCGGCTACCGCCTCGACGCCGGCTCCACGCTGCCGCCGCTGCTGTTCGACGACGACCAGGCCGTGGCGCTCGCGGTGGCACTGCGGGGCGCGACCGCGTCGGGAGCGGGGATCGGCGAGGCGGCGGAGCGGGCGCTGCGCACGCTCCGCCAGGTACTGCCAGCCCGGCTCCGGCACCGGGTGGACGCGCTGCCCGTGGAGTCCACGCTGCCGGCCGACCCCGTCGACCCGGCCGTCATCGCGGCGGTCGGCGCCGCGATCCACGCCCGCGAGGTGCTGCGTCTCGACTACGCGAACCCGTCGCAGCACCCCGCCGAGGCCCGTGCGGCCCGCCGGGTCGAGCCGCACCACCTGGTGACCCGCGGCGGCCGCTGGTACCTGGTGGCGTGGGACCTGGACCGCGACGACTGGCGCACGCTGCGGGTCGACCGCGTGCGACCCCGCTCCCCCGGCGGTGCGCGGTTCACGCCGCGCGAGGTCCCCGGCGGCGACGTCACCGCCTACCTGGACGCCCGGTTCCGCGGCGCCGACGGCCCGGGGTCGGCCTGGCCGTGCCGGGGCGAGGTGCTGCTCGACGCGCCGGCCGCCGCCGTCGCGCCGTTCGCGCACGACGGGACCCTCGAGGCAGTCGGCCCGCAGCGCTGCCGGCTCGTGCTCGGCGCGTGGTCGTGGGCCGGCCTCGCGGCGACGATCGCCCGGTTCGACGTGGAGATCGAGGTGGTCGGCCCGCCCGCCCTCGCCGAGGAGTTCGACCGGCTGGCGCAGCGGTTCGCCCGCGCGGCGCACCGGGCGTGACCCCGCACCGCACCGCGCGGGTCAGATCAGCGCGAGCGCCGTGTCGAGGCTCTGCAGCGCCCCGGCGTTGTCGACCCGCGTGAGCGCGAGCGCGGCGACGACGAGGGCCGCGCAGGTGTCGGCGACCCGGGCCACCTCCGCGTCCGACGCCTGCGGGAACCGGGCGCGCACGCCCCGGCCGACCGCGTCCCGCATCTCGCCGCGGTAGGCCGCCACGGTGTCCCGGACGGTCTGGTCGTGCGCGATCGGCGCCCCGGCCGCGTTGATCAGCAGGCAGCCGTGCGCGGCGGTGAACGAGGCGGCGTCCTCCAGCGCCCGACGCAGCCCGCGCAGATAGACCTCGAGCGCGTCGGGTGCAACACCGTCGAGGGTGAGCGGCCGCAGCCGGGGCCGGACCACCTCGTCGAGGTAGCCTCGACGGCCGCGTCGAAGAGCCCGCGCTTGCTGCCGAAGGCGTGGTAGATGCTCGACCGGTTCAGCCCGGTCGCCTGCTCCAGCGCGGGCAGGGCCGCGGCTTCGTAGCCCTGCTCCCAGAACACCGCGCGTGCCGCCCGGACGACCTGCTGCGTGTCGAACGTCTGCGCGCGTCCCACGACCACCTCCACTTGTGCACCGACCGGTCCAGTATATAGTGGATCAGTCAGTTCAGAAACCAGGCGCTCCGGCGCCCGCGCAGAGGAGCCCCTCGTGATCGCCACCGGACTCGTGCTCGCCGGCCTCGCCGCACTCGTGCACGTCTACATCTTCGTGCTCGAGTCGGTGCTCTGGACGAGCGACCGCGCCCGCGCCACCTTCGGGACCACCCGCGAGGAGGCCGAGGCCACCCGCGCGCTCGCGTTCAACCAGGGGTTCTACAACCTGTTCCTCGCGATCGCCGTGGTGGTCGGGATCGTCGTCGTCGCCGCCGGCCACACCGCCGTCGGCGCCACGCTGGTGCTCACCGGCGCGGGCTCGATGGTCGCCGCCGGGCTGGTCCTCATGCTGTCCGACCGCACCAAGACCTCGGCCGCGCTCAAGCAGGCGGTCCTCCCGCTGCTTGGCGTCGTCGCGCTGGTCGTCGGCCTCGTCGCCTGAGCTGACACCCCGCCCCACCCGTCCCACCCGCACGTCCCGCAGGAGAACCCTCGATGTCGCACGCCGTCAGCACCCAGATCCAGCTCGTGAACCGCCCGTCCGGGTGGCCCACCCCCGAGGACTTCCGCACCGTCCAGGTCACCTACGGCGACCTGGAGCCCGGGCAGGTCCGGGTCCGCAACGAGTTCATCTCCGTCGACCCGTACATGCGCGGCCGGATGAACGACGTCAAGGCTACACCCCGCCGTACGCGCTCGGCGAGACGATGACCGGCGGCGCCGTCGGCCGCGTCGTCGAGTCGACCGTCGAGGACGTCCCCGTCGGCGCCGTCGTGCTGCACCAGCTCGGCTGGCGCGACGTGGTCCAGGACGACGCCACCGCCTTCCGCGTCGTGCCCGAGATCCCCGGCGCCCCGCTGTCGCTGCACCTCGGCATCCTCGGGATGACCGGCATGACCGGCTACGTCGGCCTCACCGCCATCGCCCACCTGCAGCCCGGCGACACCGTGTTCGTGTCCGGCGCCGCGGGGGCCGTCGGCACCGCGACCGGGCAGATCGCGCGCCTGCTCGGCGCCGGCCGCGTGATCGGCTCCGCCGGCTCCCCCGAGAAGGTCGCGCTGCTCACCGAGAAGTACGGCTTCGACGCGGCCCTGAACTACCGCGACGCCCCGGTCCGCGAGCAGCTGCCCGCGCTGGCGCCCGACGGGGTCGACGTGTTCTTCGACAACGTCGGCGGCGACCACCTCGAGGCGGCCCTCGACGTGATGAACCCCGGCGGGCGGCTCGCGCTCTGCGGCGCCATCACCGGCTACAACACCACCGACCGCGCCCCCGGCCCGGACAACCTGGCGAACATCATCACCCGCGGCCTGACCGTGCAGGGCTTCACGCTCGGCGGCTACCTCCAGCACGCGCCCGCGTTCCGCGAGCAGATGACCGGCTGGTTCGCCGACGGCAAGATCGCCTACGACGAGACGGTCGTCGACGGCATCGACCACGCCGTGGACGCGTTCCTGGGCATGATGCGCGGCGCGAACACCGGCAAGATGGTCGTCCGCACCGCCTGACGCACGACGAGAGCGCCGGTCCGCGGTCACCCGCGGGCCGGCGCTCTCGTGCTCAGCGCGTCCCGGTCACTCCAGGTAGTCGCGCAGGGTCTGCGACCGCGAGGGGTGCCGGAAGCTTCGACATCGTCTTGGCCTCGATCTGCCGGATGCGCTCGCGCGTCACCCCGTAGACCTTGCCGATCTCGTCCAGCGTCTTCGGCTGGCCGTCGGACAGGCCGAACCGCATGGACACGACGCCGGCCTCCCGCTCCGACAGCGAGTCGAGGACCTGCTGCAGCTGCTCCTGGAGCAGCGTGAACGTCACGGCCTCGCTCGCGGAGACGGCCTCGGAGTCCTCGAGCAGGTCGCCGAACTCGTTGTTGCCGTCCTCGCCGAGCGGGGTGTGCAGCGAGATGGGCTCGCGGCCGTACTTCTGCACCTCGACGACCTTCTCGGGCGTGAGGTCGAGCTCCTTGGCCAGCTCCTCCGGCGTGGCCTCGCGGCCGGTCGTCTGGAAGATCTGCCGCTGGACGCGCGCGAGCTTGTTGATGACCTCGACCATGTGCACCGGGATGCGGATGGTGCGCGCCTGGTCGGCCATGCCGCGGGTGATTGCCTGCCGGATCCACCACGTCGCGTACGTCGAGAACTTGAAGCCCTTGGTGTAGTCGAACTTCTCGACCGCACGGATGAGGCCCGCGTTGCCCTCCTGGATCAGGTCCAGGAACAGCATGCCGCGGCCCGTGTACTTCTTGGCGATCGAGACGACCAGGCGCAGGTTCGCCTCGACGAGGTGCGACTTGGCGCGACGGCCGTCGGCGGCGATCAGCGTGAGCTCGCGCTCGGTCGCGCCCGGGTGCGTCATGCCCTCCTCGAGGAGGTGCGTGGCGAACTGCCCGGCCTCGACCCGGCGGGCGATCTCGACCTCCTGCTCGGCGGTCAGCAGCGCGACCCGGCCGATGATGCGCAGGTAGTCCTTGACGGGGTCAGCCGACGCGCCCGCCGCCGAGACGATCGGCGCAGGTGCGTCGTCCTCGTCGGTGGTGAGGACGTACGAGGAGTCGGTGGTGGGGTTCTGGTCCGCGTCGGTACCGGCGATCACTTCGGTCATCAGGCTCGCTCTCTCATCCGGGAACCGTCGCACCGCGGCGGTCGAGGAGGTGTCGCACGCGCCTGCCGCTGCCGGGGACGGCAGCGAACCTGGGAGGTGCCGGGCGACGCCCGGACGCAGAACCCGGGGCGTCCCGGGACCGCAATGCGACCACCATTATAACATCCGCATTCGCGCGATTCCTCGCGGCCCGTCGTCGGAACGCTATTCGCGGGCGGGTCTCCACCCTCCTCAATGCGCAGGCCACCCGGGAAATTCCCCTGCCGAGGCCCCCTGCCGTGCCCCCTGCCGCCGCCCCCTCCCTCCCCACTCCCGCCCCGCCCGTCTGACGAGTGGTCACGACACGCTGGACGATGCGGCGGGCGCCCCGCGTGTCGTGACCACTCGTCGGCAGCGGGGCGGCGAGTCGGGCGGGTGCGGGTGCGGGTGCGGGTGCGGGTGCGGGTGCGGGTGCGGTCAGTCGATCGCGGGCGCGGTGGCGGCGCGGGTGGTGAGCACGGGGGCGAGCAGCACCACCGCGACGCCGGCCAGCGGGACGACGACCAGGCCCGCCCGCAGCGACGTCGCGTCGGCGACCGCCCCGACGACGGGCGGCGAGATCAGCACGCCGAGCCGCACCAGCCAGCCGACCACGGTCAGCCCGGTGCCGGGGCGCAGGCCGGGCAGCTCGTCGGCGGCGTGCATCGCGGCGGGGATCAGGGTCGCGACGCCGAGGCCCGCGAGCCCGAACCCGACGACCGTGCCCCACACCGTCGGCATGGCCAGCGCCGCTCCCATGCCGCCGGCGACCAGTACGCCCCCGGCCCGCGCGACGGCGCGCTGCCCGAACCGGTCGACCAGCCGGTCCCCGACGATCCGGCCGACGAACTGCATCGCCTGGAGCGCGACGAACCCGGTGCCGCCGACGAGCGCCGTCGCCCCGAGCGACTCCGTCAGGTAGATCGCGCCCCAGGTGGCCCCGGCGTCCTCGACGAGCATGCCCGTGGACGCGATCAGGACCAGCGCCGCGAGGGTCGCCCAGCGGACCAGGCGCGCCCGGCGCGCGGTGCGGACCGCCGGCACCGGACCGGCCGCGGGGTCGGCGTCGGCGGTCGCCTCGTCCTGCGGGGTGTCGGCTCCGGGCAGCAGCATCCGGCGGGCGACCACCGCGACGGCCGCGCACAGCACGCCCGAGAGGCCGAGGTGCACGGGCAGCGGGACCGAGGCGCCGGCCGCGACCGCGCCGAGGGTGCCACCGGTGACCGCGCCGACGCACCAGAGCGCGTGGAACGCGTTGAGGATCGACCGTCCGTACGCACGCTGGACGCGCAGGCCGTGGGCGTTCTGGGCGACGTCGGTGATCGCGTCCATCGCCCCGCCGACGAACAGCGCGGCGAACAGCAGCCCCACGACCGGCGCTGTGCCCGCGACGAGGATCGCGACGGCGGTGACCAGCGTCCCGGCCACGGCGACGGTGCCGGAGCCCCAGCGGCGCAGCAGCGGAGCGGCGCCGAGCCCGGCGATCAGCGCCCCCAGCGGGAACATCGCCACAGCGAGACCGAGCCCGGCGTTGCTCAGGTCCAGGGCGGACTTCACCTCGGGGTACCGGGGCAGCAGCCCGGCGAACACCGCGCCGTTGGTGAAGAACAGCATCATGACGCCGGCCCGCGCGCGCCGGAGCGCCGCGGTCGGTCGGGCGGCCGTCGGCCGGGTCGCGGTCGCACCGCCGTGAACGTTCACGGCGTCGACCGTAGCCGTAAGGTGCTCCGCATGGCAACGACCCCGGGCGCGGCGACGATCCTCGACGTCGCCCGCGAGGCCGGGGTCTCCCGCCAGACGGTCACGCGGGCGCTGAACGGGATGGCCGACATCAGCGACGCCACCCGCGAGCGGGTGCTCGAGGCCGCGCGGCGGTTGCACTACCGCCCGAACCGCGCCGCGCAGGCGCTGGTCCGGGGCAGCGGCGTCGCCGTCGGCTTCCTGGTCGAGAACCTCAGCAACCCCTACTACTCCGAGATGGCCTCCGCGCTCACCCGCACGGCGGCGGAGCGCGGCTGGAACGTCGTCCTGTGCGACCTCGGCGACGACGAGGCCGGTTCCCGGAGCAGGATCGAGGCGCTGCTCCCCCGCGTCGACGCGCTCGTGCTGACCGGGTGCCGCGAGGGCACCGTGGGGCTGATCCCGCTCGAGGACCTGCGCGGCGGCCTGCTCGGCATCCCGACCGTGATGCTGGACGGCACCCCGCACCCGGCCGTGGACGCGCTGGTCGAGGTCGACCACGCGGGCGGGGTGCGCGCGGCGGTCGACCACCTCGTCGCGCACGGCCGCCGGCGGATCGGCCTCGTGGCGAGCGACCAGCTGCCCGGCGCCCCCCGGCACGCCGCGTACCGGGACCGGCTCGACGCGCTCGGGCTGCACCGCGACGCGCGCTCGGAGGTCGCCGCCCCCGAGACGTACCGGGGCGGGGCCGACGCGGCCGAGCGGCTGCTCACGGCCGCGCCCGACCTCGACGCGGTGCTGGTCTACAACGACGTCATGGCCGCCGGGGTGCTCAAGGGCCTGGCCCGCCGGGGGGTCGCCGTGCCGGACCAGGTCGCCGTCATCGGGTGCGACGGCCTGG
Source organism: Cellulomonas sp. KU4C (assembly GCF_056868065.1). NCBI lineage: Bacteria > Bacillati > Actinomycetota > Actinomycetes > Micrococcales > Cellulomonadaceae > Cellulomonas > Cellulomonas sp. KU4C. Next base: position 3,071,297 of record NZ_CP200322.1, read on the forward strand.
AGATCGGCGGCCTGCTCTCCCCCGAGCTCACCACCCTCGACCTCGACAAGACGGCGTTCGCCCGGCACGCCGTCGACGCCCTCGACGCGCTCCTGCGCACCGGGCGTCCGCCCGCCACCGCCCGGGTCCCGCTGACGCTCACGGTGCGCGCGTCGGCCTGAGGCTCACCACCGCCCTGGTGGCGGGACCTGCCCCGTCAGGCCCACGTGACGCCCGGCCTCCGCATCGAGCTCGGGCACGCCCTGGGCTACCCCGCTGGGACGCGCCCGGCCGAGGTCCCCGAGCTGCTGGGTGAACGGTCGCGCCGCGTGGGACCGGCGCCACGCGCGCACCGAGGCCCACCCGCCCACGACGGCCCACACGCCGGCCCACAGGAACGACCACGCGGCGCTCGCCCGGACCTGCTGGTCGTCGGAGCGCTGCGCCAGCACGATGTTCAGCACCCACCAGCCGACGACGACCAGCGCGACGGACGTGACCAGCCACGCCCGGCGACGCAGACGCGCGTGTGCGGCACGGTCGGTCGGCAGCGCGGACGGCACGCGAGCACCTCTCGGCAGCGGGTCGGGGTGACGCAGCAGGTCCGCCACGTCCCCCGTGCTCATCGGCAGGGGACGCGGCGGACCTGAGCAGCTCGACCGGGCAGTGGGTCAGCTCGTGGGGGCCACCGGGCCGAACAGCGGCTGGACGTCGGCCATCTCCAGGTCGGCGGTCGCCTGGATCAGCGCCAGCAGGTCGGTGTCCAGGCCCGGGGAGAACTCCTCGAACCGCTCCTCGGCGATCGTCATCGGCACGCCGGCGGGAGCCTGCTCGCTCGCGTCGAGCTCCGTGCCGTCCTTCGACGGGGACATGCCCTGGTAGATCTTCCCGGCCTCCGACTCGGCCGTGAGGTCGAACGTGTACTGCTTGCTCTGCAGCCCGAGGTCGACGAGCTTCTTCACCTCGGGGAACTTCTCGGCGTTCGTCCTCGGGATCGGCAGCACCTTCGCCCAGTCGACGCCGAGCGTCTCGAGCGCGCGGGCGTAGGCGTTCTCGTGCGCCTGGTCGCGGACGATCAGGTACGAGATCGTCGACCGTGCCGTCTTGTTGTCCGTCATCTCGTAGATCCGGCACTTCTGCAGCCGGCCCGTGGACTCCAGCATGAGGTTGTAGAGCAGGTCGAGCACGAGGTTGCCCGAGTTGTAGACGTACGAGCCGCTCCACGGGTTGCCCGCGGCGTCCACGGGCAGCGCGCCCTGCGCGGCGACGAGGTAGTGGTGGATGTTGCTCTGGTCCAGGGCGATACCCAGCGGCGTCGCGCCGCCCGAGCCGGGCTGGTCCAGCGGGTCGGTCTTCTTGCCCTGGTACCGCGGCGAGCCGTCGAGCAACCGCGCGATGGTCGTGCCGATCAGCTCGACGTGGCTGATCTCCTCCGTGCCGATGCCCTGCAGGAGGTCGCGGTACGGCTTCCCGGTCGGTCCGCGGAAGTTCATGCTCTGGAACAGGTACTGCATCATCGTCCGCATCTCGCCGAACTGGCCGCCGAGCCCCTCCTGGAGGGCGTTGGCCGCGGCCGGGTCCGGCTCGTCGGGGACGATGTCGTGGATGAGTCGTTGCACGTGCAGGTACATGGCGCTCTCGCTCCTGTGACCAGGTGGGACGGCAGCGTCCTGTCCTGGCGCCCGTGCCGTCCTGCCGCGCGGCTCCACGGCCGCGGACGTCCCGAACGTAACCCCGGGGTCCCGATCCGGCCACTGGTCTCCCGCTCGGGCCGCGGGTGGCGTACGGTCGCGGCAGAGCCACCGTCGGTGGGTCGCGGGCGATCGGACGGCACATGACCACCAGCCCCACCACGCAGCAGGCCGACGACACCACCCGGCCGGCACGTGGCGCGCAGCAGCGGATGACCCACGACTACTCGGTGCTCGCCCGCCGGGTGCGGGAGGCCGGGCTGCTGCGCCGTCGACCCGGCGCCTACGTGACCCGGTTCGCGCTCACCCTGACCGCGTTCGCCGCGGTCTGGGTGGCCGTCGTGCTGGTCGGCGCGTCCTGGTGGCAGCTCGCCGTCGCGGCGGCGATGGCGTTCGTGCTCGCCCAGCTCGCGTTCCTCGGGCACGACAGCGCGCACCGGCAGGTGTTCCGGTCGCTGCGCTGGAACGACTGGACGTCGCGGATCGTCGCGAACCTGCTGGTCGGGCTCAGCCACGGGTGGTGGACCACGAAGCACGACGCGCACCACACCGCCCCCAACCAGGAGGGCGAGGACCCGGACATCGCGCCCGGTGTCATCGCGTTCACCCCCGCGGTGATGGCGACGCGGCACGGCTGGCGCGGCTGGTTCGCCCGGCACCAGGGCTGGTTCTTCTTCCCTCTGCTGACCCTCGAGGGACTGAACCTGCACGTGTCGAGCGTGCGGGCCCTGTTCAGCCGACGCCCGATGCGGCACCGCGCCGTCGAGGCGCCGCTGCTGCTGGGCCGCCTCCTCGTGGTCGTCGTCGTGCTGTTCGTGCTGCTGCCCCCGGGGATCGCCGCGGCGTTCCTGGGCGTCCAGCTCGCGGTGTTCGGCGTGCTGCTCGGCGGGGCGTTCGCGCCGAACCACAAGGGCATGCCGATCGTGCCGCCGGGCGCGGGCGTGGACTTCCTGCGCCGGCAGGTGCTGATGTCCCGGAACATCCGCGGCAGCTGGGCCGTCGACCTGATGATGGGCGGGCTGAACCGGCAGGTCGAGCACCACCTGTTCCCGAGCATGCCGCGACCCAACCTCAAGCGGGTCCAGCCGATCGTCCGCGAGTACTGCGCCGAGCTCGGCGTGCCGTACACCGAGGTCGGGTTCTTCCGGTCGTACGCGATCGTGGTCCGCTACCTCAACGACGTCGAGCGGCGGGCGCGCACCCCCGACGGGTGCCACGTCGCGGCGATGTACGGCCGCTGACCGCCCCGGGCAGCAATCCGCTGGGCCCGGCTCGCCCCCGTCCCTAGAGTCGGACGCATGAGCCGCGACGACGCCGCACGACACGACGCTGCACGCCACGACGCCGCACGACACGACGCCGCCCGCCACGGGGCCGCCCTGCACGAGCGGGCGCTCGCCACCGGCTTCAGCGGCGTGATCCGGGTCGACGTCGGCGACACGGTGGTGTTCGCCCAGGCGTACGGGCTCGCGGACCGGGCGCACGGCATCCCGGCGACCGTGGACCACCGGTTCGGCGTCGCGAGCGTCGCCAAGGGCTTCACGGCGCTGACCGTCGCGTCGCTGGTCGAGGAGGGGCGGATCGGCCTCGACGACCCGGTGCGCGCGGTGCTCGACTCCGACCTCCCGCTGGTCGACGACGCGGTGACGGTCCGGCACCTCCTGAGCCACACCTCCGGCATCGGCGACTACCTGGACGAGAACGTCGCGAGCGACATCACCGACCACGTCCTGCCCGTGCCGGTGCACCTGCTGGACGACGTCGAGGCCTACCTGCCGGTGCTCGACGGGCACCCGCAGGTCGCGCCTCCGGGTGCCGGGTTCGCGTACAACAACTCCGGCTTCGTGCTGCTGGCCCTCGTGGCGCAGCGCCTCACCGGCACCGAGTTCACCGAGCTCGTCCGGCAGCGGGTCCTCGAGCCCGCGGGCATGTCCCGCACCGGCTACCCCCGCACCGACGAGCTGCCCGGCGACGTCGCGCTGGGGTACCTGCACCCGACCGGGCTGCGCACCAACGTGCTGCACCTGCCCGTGCGCGGCAGCGGCGACGGCGGCCTGGTGACGACGGCGCACGACCTCGCCGCGTTCTGGCGGGCCGTGCTCGCGCACCGGGTCGTGGGCGCCGGCACGCTCGCCGCGCTCGTCGAGCCGGTCAGCACCGTCGAGTCCGAGGGGATGCGGTACGGCCTCGGGTTCTGGCTGGGCGCGGACTCCCCCGACCTCGTCCTGGAGGGCTACGACGCGGGCGTGTCCGCGCGCACCCGGCACGACCCGGTCACCGGCGTGACGGTCACGGTGGTCGCGAACTCCTCGGACGGCGCCTGGCCCGTGCTGCGGGAGCCGGCCGGCGCCTGACGGGACCGAGCAAACGCCGTCGGCCCCGTCAGACCCGGCGCGGGGTGGTCGCGTCGACCGGCTGCGTCGCCGCCCAGCTCGCCAGCACCCGGAGGGCGTCGGCAGTGCCGCTGCCCGGCGCGGCCGTGTAGACCAGCATCGTCAGCCCCGGCGCCGCCGCGATCGTCATCGAGTCGTACATGAGCTCCAGCCGCCCGGCGACCGGGTGCTGGATCCGCTTCGTCCCGCCGGTGTGCAGGTGCACGTGGTGCGCGGCCCACCGGGTGCGGAACTCCTCGCTGCGGGTGGAGAAGCTCACCGACCAGCGCGGTCAGGTCGCCGTCGAACGGGTCCCGCCCCGCGGCGGACCGCAGCACCCCGACGGTGTCGTCCGCGGCCCGCTCCCAGTCGACCCAGTACTCCCGCGCCCGCGGGTCGAGGAACGCGAACCGTGCGTGGTTCGGCCGGTGGCCGGGGTCGTCGAACAGCGGGGCGTACAGCGCCCGGGCGAGAGCGTTGCAGGCGACGATGTCGAGCCGGTCGTCGCGGACCACCGCGGGGGCCTCGGTCATCGCGTCGAGCATCACCTGGACGCTGAGGCCCACGGTCCTGGCCCCCGGGCGGCGACGCGGCCGGCCGCTGCCCGGTCCGGCGGCGCGGGCGAGGTCGCGCAGGTGGCGGCGCTCGGCGTCGTCGAGCCGCAGGACGGTCGCCACGGACTCCAGCACGCTGTCGGACGCGCCGGCGAGGTTCCCGCGCTCGAGCCGCACGTAGTAGTCGACGGACACCCCCGCGAGCATCGCGACCTCCTCGCGACGCAGCCCCGGCACCCGGCGGTGGCCGCCGTAGTCCGGCAGCCCGGCCTGCTGGGGGCTGATGCGGGCCCGGCGCGACCGCAGGAAGTCGCGGACCTCGTCACGGTTGTCCATCCCCCCACGGTAGGCGTCGACGCCGACCGGCGACCGGCGACCGGAGCGAGGGGGGCCCTGGCGGTACCCGTCACGACAGGGCCCGTCGCCGCACGCGCCACCGCCCCGCGGCGGTCGTAGCGTCGAGGACGAACCGTTCCGCCCGCCCCACGCACCAGGAGGTCGCCCCATGCACCGTCGTCTGCTCGGTCAGGGTCTGGAGGTGTCCGCCGTCGGGATCGGCGCGATGGGCATGAGCCAGAGCTACGGCCCGAACCCCGGCGACCGGGACGCGATGATCGCGGTCCTGCGCGGCGCCGTGGAGCGCGGCGTCACGTTCGTCGACACCGCCGAGGTCTACGGCCCGTACGTCAACGAGGAGCTGGTCGGCGAGGCGCTGGCGCCCCTGCGCGACCAGGTCACGATCGCCACCAAGTTCGGCTGGCACATCGCCGACGGCCGGATGCAGGGCACCGACAGCCGCCCGGAGCAGATCCGTCGCGTGGCGGACGCGTCGCTGCGCCGGCTGCGCACCGACACGATCGACCTCTTCTACCAGCACCGCGTCGACCCGGACGTCCCGGTCGAGGACGTGGCCGGCGCCGTCGGGGAGCTCGTGGCCGCGGGCAAGGTGCGCCACTTCGGGCTGTCCGAGGCCGGGGCCGGCACGATCCGGCGCGCGCACGCCGTGCACCCGGTGACGGCCGTCCAGTCGGAGTACTCCCTGTGGACCCGCGACCCCGAGCCGGAGGTGCTGCCGACCTGCGCGGAGCTCGGCATCGGGTTCGTCCCGTTCAGCCCGCTCGGCAAGGGGTTCCTCACCGGCACGGTCGACGCCGGCACGACCTTCGCGGAGGGCGACATCCGGCACCGCGTCCCCCGGTTCTCGGCCGAGAACCGGGCCGCCAACGCCGCCCTGGTCGACCGGGTCCGGGAGCTCGCCGCGTCCCGCGGCGCCACCCCGGGGCAGATCGCCCTCGCGTGGCTGCTCGCCCAGCAGCCGTGGGTCGTGCCGATCCCCGGGACCCGCCGGATCGAGCGCGTCGAGGAGAACGCGGGCGCGACCGCCGTGGCGCTGTCCGCCGACGACGTCGCCGGGCTCGACGCCCTCGCCGGCGCCGTGGGCGTCCAGGGCAACCGCTACGACGACGCCGGCATGGCGATGGTGGGGCTGTGAGCGGCTGGACCCCGGCGAGCTCGACCGGGTGCACGCGACGGACGAGCTCGACCCTGCGGCGGGCCCCGTGGACTGAGGGCCCTGCGCCCGTCACCCAGCGCCCGTCACCCAGCGCCCGGGCTCACCCGGCGCAGGGGCTCACCCGACCTCGGGGCTCACCTCGCCGAGGCGACGCCGGAGGTACCGCCGCTCGGTCGCGTCGGTGACGAGCGCGAGGGCCACGCGGTACTCGTCGGCCGCCTCCGCGGTGCGACCCGCGCGGCGCAGCAGGTCCGCGCGGGTCGCCGCCACGTACGGGTTCCCCCGCAGCCTCGGGTCCGGTGCCACCGCCGCGAGCACGCGCAGCCCCGCGTCGGGTCCGTCGGCCATCGCCACCGCCACCGCGCGGCCGAGCTCGGCGAACGGCGACGGCGCGACGGCGACGAGGTCCGCGTAGTGCCTGGCGACCGCGGGCCAGTCCGTCGCGGCGACCGACGCCGCCCGCGCGTGCTCGGCGGCCACCCGGGCCTGGACGAGGTACGCGCCGCGCCGCCCCCCGTCGCGCACCAGCCGCTCGGCGTCCGCCAGCGCCGCGAGTCCCGCGGCGGTGCGGTCGGCGTCCCACCGCGTCCGGTCCTGCTCCTCGAGCGGCACGAGGTCCCCGGCCGCGTCCGTGCGCGCCGCCCGGCGTGCGTCCTGGAGCAGCACCAGGGCCAGCAGCCCGTGCGTCTCGGGGTCGTCCGGCACCAGCCGGGCGACGAGTCCGGCGAGCCGCACCGCCTCGTCCGCGAGCCGGGCACGCTCGACGTCCGCACCGGCGCCGGCGGTGTACCCGGCGTTGAACGTCAGGTACACGACCGCGAGCATCCCGTCGAGCCGCTCCGGGAGCCGGTCGGCCGACGGCACCCGGTACGGGATGCCGGCGTCGACGATCTTCCGCCGGCCCCGCACCAGGCGCTTGGCCATCGCCGCCTCGGAGACCCCCCAGGAGCGGGCGATCTCGTCCGCGGGCATCCCGCAGACCGTCCGGAGCGTGAGCGCCACCTGCACGTCCTGCGCGAGCGCGGGGTGGCAGCAGGTGGCGATCAGCGCCAGCCGGTCGTCGGGCACCGCCGCCGGCTCGTCGGCCTCGGACGCGGGACCCGCGACCGCCCCGACCGCCGCGGCACCGGGCGGGGCCAGCGTCGCGACCTGCACGAGCCGGCGCTGCTCCGCCCCGGCGCGGCGGAGCCGGTCCAGGGCTCGGCGGCGGGCGGCGGTGGTGAGCCACGCGCCCGGCCGGTCCGGCACCCCGTCCCGCGGCCAGGCGATGGAGGCCGCGGCGAACGCGTCCTGGGCGCAGTCCTCGGCCAGCGACCAGTCGCCGGTGATCCGGATGACCGCGGCCACCACCCGGGACCACTCGTCGCGGAACGCGCCGGTCAGCGCGCCCTCGACGTCGGTCACGGCTGCCAGAAGGGCCGGACCTCCACCGCACCGACGCGGGCGGCCGGGTGGGCGGCGGCGGCCTCGATCGCGGCGTCCAGGTCCGTGGCGACGACGAGCGCGACACCGCCGATCTGGTCCGGGGTGCCTGCGTAGGGGCCGGTGACGACCTCGGTGCGCCCGTCGCGGACCCGCACGGTGCGGGCCTCGGCGGCGGGGCCGAACCGCAGCCCGGCGGACCCGTCCGACGGCTCCGGCGCACCGGCCTGCTCGGCGAGCAGCAGCAGGTAGTGGCCCGCTCCCGCGTCCTCGGCGGCGAGGGCGGCGGTGCCCGCGGTGCCCCGGGCGGCAACGACCTCGCGGACCTCGATCGCGCCGAACCGGGCGACCGGGTGCGCGGCGGCCAGGTCGAGCGCGTGGTCGAGGTCGTCGACGTCGAGGACGTCGAACCCGCCGACCAGCTCCTTGTACTCGGCGAACGGGCCGTCGGTCACCAGCGTGCGGCCGTCGCGGACCCGCACCGTCGTCGCCGCGTCCGCGTCGGCCAGCCTGTGCCCCTCCCGGCGCCCCTCGCGGTCCGCCCGCTCGGCCCAGCGGGTCGGGTCGGCCTCGGCGGCGGTGGGGGCGGCGTCCGCGCCCACCCGGACGATCGTCACGTACGTCATGGTTCCTCCTCGGTGTGGTCACCTGTCACCCGGACGACGCACGACACCCGTCCGGGAGGACACCCGGGGTGGAACCGGTGCGGGCGGACGCCGTCGTGCGCCCGCACCGGGTCACCTCACTGCCAGACGACGGGCGCCGGGAAGTAGGCGTTGTCGGCGGACGCCATGAACGAGGTGTAGGACTCACCGTTGTACTCGGCGGCGGTGACGGGCTCGGACTCCCCCAGGGCGACGAAGCAGGAGACCGCGATCTGGTTCTCCTCGTCGTAGTCGGGCAGCTGCAGGCCGCAGCTGTCCCCCGGGCCCGAGAACGCGAAGCCGCTGGTCAGGTACTGCACGTCGGCGCCGTCGCGGCCCAGCGGGAACAGGTCGATCGTCTCGGGCGTGGTGTCCGCCGGGATCTCGTACAGCCACTGGTGCTGCACGACGACGCCGAACGGCGTGTAGCCCTCGAACTCCTCGGCGTTGGAGAACTGGTCGAACAGCTTCGGGTCGAGCTTCTGGATGCCGAGGACGCTGACGCCCACGCCGCCGGTGGCCTCGGCGCCGTCGGCGCCGGTGTAGGTCTGGTTGAGCCACGCCGGCGCGCCGAGCGCGAGGGCGGTGCCGGGACCGGTGACCGCCTGCGGCTCGCCGAAGTCGACCGCCTCGACGTCGTGGTTCACGGGCAGCGCGCCCGACGTCCCGCTGTCACCCTTCGAGCGCTCGGTGCCGGACGAGGCGGTGGAGTCGGCCGCGGGCGCCGCCTTCGGCTCCTCACCACCACCCGAGCAGCCGGCCAGGACGAGGGACAGGGCGAGCGCGCCGGTGACGGCGACGTACGGAGTCTTCACGGGAACCCATCGATCGGTGTGCAAACGGAGCAACCCGGACGAACCGGGCGCGGCCCCGCGAGCCTAGTTGCTGTGCACCCGCTGTGCAGGCCAGCCCCACGAACGGGTGCACCGCTCGGCCGACCCGCCGGTCAGCCCCCGACGTACGCCGCGAGGTGCTCCCCCGTGAGCGTCGACCGCGCCGCCACCAGGTCCGCCGGCGTGCCCTCGAACACCACCCGCCCGCCGTCGTGCCCGGCGCCCGGCCCGAGGTCGACGATCCAGTCCGCGTGCGCCATCACCGCCTGGTGGTGCTCGATGACGATGACGGACTTGCCCGAGTCGACCAGGCGGTCCAGCAGGCCGAGCAGCTGCTCGACGTCCGCGAGGTGCAGGCCGGTCGTCGGCTCGTCCAGCACGTAGACGCCCCCCGGGTCGCCCATGTGGGTGGCGAGCTTGAGCCGCTGCCGCTCGCCGCCGGACAGCGTCGTCAGCGGCTGGCCGAGCGACACGTACCCGAGGCCGACGTCCGCGAGCCGCTGCAGGATCGCGTGCGCCGCCGGGATGCGGGCGTCACCGGCGCGGAAGAACTCCTCGGCCTCCGTGACCGGCATCGCCAGGACCTCGCTGATGTCCTTGCCGCCCAGGTGGTAGTCGAGCACCGCGGCCTGGAACCGCTTGCCGCCGCACAGCTCGCAGGTGGTCGCGACCCCGGCCATCATCGCCAGGTCCGTGTAGACGACGCCCGCGCCGCTGCACGTCGGGCACGCGCCCTCGGAGTTCGCGCTGAACAGGGCGGGCTTGACCCCGTTGGCCTTGGCGAACGCCTTGCGGATCGGCTCGAGCAGCCCGGTGTAGGTCGCGGGGTTGCTGCGCCGGGACCCGCGGATCGCACCCTGGTCGACGGAGACGACCCCGGCGCCGCGCGGGATCGAGCCGTGCACCAGCGAGCTCTTGCCGGAGCCCGCGACGCCGGTGATGACGGTCAGCACCCCGAGCGGGATGTCGACGGAGACGTCCCGCAGGTTGTGCCGGGTCGCGCCGCGGACCTCGAGCGCGCCGGTGGGCGTGCGGACCTCGGGCTTCACGTGCGCCCGGTCGTCGAGGTGCCGCCCGGTGAGCGTCCCGCTGGTGCGCAGGTCCGCGACGCTGCCCTCGAAGCAGATCGTCCCGCCCGCGGAGCCCGCGCCCGGCCCGAGGTCGACGACGTGGTCCGCGACCGCGATGGCCTCGGGCTTGTGCTCGACGACCAGCACCGTGTTGCCCTTGTCGCGCAGCTGCAGCAGCAGGGTGTTCATCCGCTGGATGTCGTGCGGGTGCAGGCCGATGGTCGGCTCGTCGAACACGTAGGTGACGTCGGTGAGCGACGACCCGAGGTGCCGGATCATCTTGGTGCGCTGCGCCTCGCCGCCCGACAGGGTGCCCGACGGCCGGTCGAGCGAGAGGTACCCCAGGCCGATGTCCACGAACGAGTCGAGCGTCTGCACCAGGGCCGTGAGCACCGGCGCGACCGACGGCTCGTCCAGGCCCCGGACCCACGCGGCGAGGTCGCTGATCTGCATCCGGCAGGCGTCGGCGATGCTCACGCCGTCGATGGTCGACGACCGCGCGCCCTCGTTCAGCCGGGTCCCGTCGCAGTCCGGGCAGGTGGTGAACGTGATCGCGCGCTCGACGAACGCCCGGATGTGCGGCTGCATCGCGTCGACGTCCTTGGCGAGGATCGACTTGCGGATCTTGGGGATCACGCCCTCGTAGGTGAGGTTGATGCCCTCGACCTTGATCTTGGTCGGCTCCTTGTGCAGCAGGTCGTGCAGCTCCTGCTCGGAGAAGTCGCGGATCGGCTTGTCGGGGTCGAAGAACCCGGACTGCGTGAAGATCCGGCCGTACCAGCCGTCCACGGTGTACCCGGGGATCGTCAGCGCGCCCTCCATGAGGGACTTGCTGTCGTCGTAGATCTCGGTGAGGTCGAAGTCCTGCACGGTGCCGCGACCCTCGCACCGCGGGCACATGCCGCCGGTGATCGTGAAGTCGCGGCGCTCCTTGGTGGTGACCCCGCCCTTCTCGAACGTGACCGCGCCCGCGCCGCTGATCGACGCCACGTTGAACGAGAACGCCTGCGAGGACCCGATGTGCGGCTGCCCGAGCCGGCTGAACACGATCCGCAGCATCGCGTTCGCGTCGGTCGCGGTGCCGACGGTGGACCGGGGGTTCGCGCCCATCCGCTCCTGGTCGACGATGATCGCGGTCGTCAGGCCCTCGAGCAGGTCGACGTCCGGGCGGCCCAGGTTCGGCATGAACCCCTGCACGAACGCGCTGTAGGTCTCGTTGATCATCCGCTGGGACTCGGCCGCGATCGTCCCGAACACCAGCGAGCTCTTGCCCGAGCCGGACACCCCGGTGAAGACGGTCAGGCGCCGCTTCGGCAGCTCGACGCTCACGTCCTTGAGGTTGTTCTCCCGTGCCCCGTGGACGCGGATCAGGTCGTGGCTGTCGGCGGCGTGGACCTGCTCGGGCACGGGCTCTCCTTGCGTCGGCGCGCTGCGGGTCAGCGCTGCTCCTGGATGCGGATCATGTTCCCGGCGGCGTCCCGGACGGCGCAGTCCCGGACCCCGTAGGGCTGGTCGGTGGGCTCCTGGACGACCTCCACGTCGGCCGCCTGCAGCCGGTCGAAGAGGGCGTCGAGGTCGGGGGTGGCGAGCACGATGCCGGCGAAGGTGCCCTTCGCCATCATCTCGAGCACCGTGCGGCGCTCCTCGTCGGTGATGCCCGGGTCGACCGCGGGCGGGGTCAGCACGATCGCGGTGTCGGGCTGCCCGGGCGGACCGACCGTCAGCCAGCGCATGCCGTCGTAGCCGACGTCCAGCCGCAGCTCGAACCCGAGCAGGTCGCGGTAGAACGCCAGCGCCGCGTCGGCGTCGTCGTGGGGCAGGAAGCTGGAGTGGATGGTGAGGTTCATGTCGCCCACGCTAGGGTCGCCGCCGCGTCGCGGGCTTCTCGATTCCTGACCGGTCGGGTGACCTGCTTCGTGTGGCAGGACGGCGGCTCCGCGACGGGTCGGTCTCCGCCGGCGACCTGCCGCCGGTAGGTGCTCGGCGGCACGCCCACGAGCTGCGTGAACCGGGTGCTGAACGTCCCGAGCGACTGGCAGCCGACCGCGAAGCACACCTCGGTGACGCTCAGGTCGCCGCGACGCAGCAGCGCCATCGCGCGCTCGATCCGGCGGGTCATGAGGTAGGCGTAGGGCGACTCCCCGTACGCGGCCCGGAACTGGCGGCTCAGGTGGCCGGCGGACAGGTGCACGCCGCGGGCGAGCGCCTCGACGTCGAGGGGCTGCGCGTACTCGCGGTCCATCCGGTCCCGGACGCGGCGCAGCAGCGCGAGCTCGCGCAGGTGCGGGGGCGTCGGCTCGGTGCTCACCCGCTGATGCTGCCACGCACCGGTCGCAGTCCGGCACCCCCTCGACCACCTACGCAGGCGCCGGTCAGCGGCCGCCGACCACCGCCCGCACGGCCGCCTCGGTGGTGCGCCGGTCCGCGGGGTGCTCGTCGAGCGCACGGTGCAGCGCCAGCCCCTCGACCAGGGCGTCCACCCGGCGGGCCTCCTCGGGCGTGAAGTGGCGCTCGAGCTCCGCCCGGCTCCGCCGCATCCAGGCGGTCGTGATGGCCCGGAACCGCGGGTCGCGCGCGGCGAGCGTGTAGAGCTCGTACGTCACGACCCGCCCGCGGTCGCCGTCCGGGTCGGACAGCTCGTGGACCAGGTCGACCACGGCGACCACGGCCGCCTCCCGGTCGTGTGCGGCGCCGAGGTGCGCCTCGAACGTGCGCGCGACGGAGTCCGCGAACCGGCTGAACGCCTCGTGCAGCAGGGCGTCCATCCCGTCGAAGTGGTACGTCATCGAGCCGAGCGGGACGTCGGCGCGGGCGGCGATCCGGCGGTGCGACACGCCGGCGACGCCGACCTCGGCGACGAGGTCCAGCGTGACGTCGACGATCCGGTCGCGCCGGCCCGGGTCGCTGCGGCGGGTGCCCACGGTCGCCGGCGTCAGATCGACCGGATCACACGGGCGGGGTTGCCGACCGCGACGCTGTTCGGCGGGACGTCCCGGGTGACCACCGAGCCGGCGCCGACGACGCTGTTGTCCCCGATGGTGACGCCCGGGCACACGATCACGCCGCCGCCGAGCCAGACGTTGTCGCCGATGGTGATCGGCTGCGCGGCCTCGAGCTTGTCGCGGCGGGGCTGCGGGTCGACCGGGTGGGTGGGGGTGAGCAGCTGGACGTGCGGGCCGATCTGGCAGTCCGCGCCGATCCTGATCGGGGCGACGTCGAGCGCGGTCAGGCCCATGTTGACGAACGTCCGCGGGCCGATGGTGACGCGGCTGCCGAGGTCGACGTGCACGGGAGCGCGGACGAACCCGCCCTCCCCGACCTCGCCGAACAGCTCCGCACGACCGACTGCGCCGCCTCGGGGTCGACCTCGTAGGCGTCGCGGAACTGCGCGGCGAGCCGGATGCCGCGGTGGACGGCCTCGGTGATCGCGGGGTCGTCGGCGATGTACAGGTCCCCGGCGAGCATCCGCTCGTGGTTCGTCCTCGGGTCGCCGGCGAAGTAGTCGCGTGTCATGCGTACGAGCGTACACAGGTTCAGCGCAGGGCGTCCCGGTACGGCCGGAACATCTCCCGGAGCTTCCTGGGCGTACAGCTCGGGCTCCTCGACGGCCGCGAAGTGCCCGCCCCGCTCGGGCTCGGCGACCCGCACCACCCGCGTCGTGCGCTCCAGCCACGCGCGCGGCGGCCGCAGGATGTCGGCGGGGAACAGCGCGAAGCCCGACGGCACCTCGACCCGCCGCCCGAGCTGCTCCGGCGGGATCGCGGCGTTGGCGGCGTACATCCGCATCGACGACGCGATCGTGCCGGTGAGCCAGTAGATCGTCACGTTCGTCAGCACGTCGTCGTCCGAGAGCCCGTCGCCCAGGTCGCCCGCCGCCCGGGTGTCGCTCCACGCCCGCATCTTCTCGACCACCCACGCGGCCAGCCCCGCCGGCGAGTCCGTGAGGCCCACCGCGGCCGTCTGCGGCTTGGTGCGGTGCACCGCCGCGTACGCGCCCTCGGTCGCGCCCCACGCGGCGGCGTCGGCGAACCAGGCGCGCTCCTCGGCCGTGAGGTCCGCGGGATCGCCCGCCCAGAACGGCAGGCCGCCGTCCGTGCGGTGCACCGCCACGACCCGGTCCGGGTGGTCCAGTGCGAGGTACCGGGCGACGTGGCTGCCGATGTCACCGCCGGCCGCGCCGAACCGCTCGTAGCCGAGCGTCGTCATCAGCCCGGCCCACAGCCCGGCCACCGCGACCGAGTCGGGCGCCGCACCCACGGGCCGGTCGGAGTACCCGAAGCCCGGCATGTCCGGGACCACCACGTCGAACGCGTCGGCCGGGTCACCGCCGTGCGCGCCGGGGTCGGTCAGCAGGTCGACCACCTTCGCGTACCGCCACGCCGAGTCGGGCCAGCCGTGGCACAGCACCAGCGGCAGCACCGGACCGGTCGGCGCCACGGCGCGCGCGTGCACGTAGTGGATCCGACGGCCACCGACCTCGACCCGGAAGTGCGGGTGGCGCGCCAGCTCCGCCTCCTGGGCACCCCAGTCGAACCCGTCCGCCCAGTAGGCGACCAGCTGCCGCAGCCGGTCGACGTCGGCGCCCAGGGACCAGCCCGCGTCCTGCGGCGCGTCCGGCCACCGGGTCGCCCGCAGCCGGGCGCGGAGGTCGTCGAGCACGGCGGGCTCGGTGCGCAGCTGGAACGGCTCGGGACGGGACGTCGCGTCGGTCACACCGCCACCCTAGGACCGACCGCGCGACGACCCTGGCCCGCCGGTACCGTCGCGGCATGCCGAGCACCCCGCGACCCACGCCTCGACCCACGCCACCCCCCGCCACCCCGCGCACCGTCGTCCTCACCGGGGCCAGCGACGGGATCGGCGCCGCCGCCGCGCGCGAGCTCGCCGGCCGCGGGCACCGGGTCGTCGTGGTCGGCCGGTCGCCGCAGAAGACGGCCGCGGTCGCCGGGTCGATCGGCGCGGCGCACCACGTCGCCGACTTCGGCGACCTGGCGGACGTCCGGCGGCTCGCCGACGAGCTGCGCGCCTACGACCGCATCGACGTGCTCGCCAACAACGCGGGCGGCATCTTCGGCGACCCGACACCCACCGTCGACGGCTTCGAGCGCACCTTCCAGGTCAACCACCTCGCGCCGTGGCTGCTCACCACCCGGCTGCTCGACGTGCTGCTCGCGTCGCACGCGTCGGTGATCCAGACCTCCAGCGTGGGCGCGCGGCTGTTCGGTCACCTGCGGCTCGACGACGTCGCCCACGACACCCGGTCCAGCGCCCAGCAGACGTACGGCACCGCGAAGCTCGCGAACATCCTCATGACCACGGAGCTGCACCGGCGGTTCCACGGCGACGGGCTCTCCTCGGCGGCGTTCCACCCGGGCATCGTCGCGACCGGCTTCGCCGCGCAGTCGCCCAGCATGATGCGCCGGTTCTACACGGGCCTCGCCCGGCGGTTCATGACCTCCCCCGAGCGCGGTGCGGAGCAGCTCGTGCGGCTCGCCGACGGCACGCCGGGCGTCGACTGGGAGTCGGGCACCTACTACGAGCGCGGCCGGCCCGCCCGCCGCACGAACCCGCAGGCCCGGGACGCGGCGCTGGCGCGCGACCTGTGGGAACGGACCGCGCGGATGCTCGGCGAACCTGTGCGCTGACCCGCTAGCGTCGCCGGAGGGGGGCGCGCCGGGCGCCCGGGGACGAGGGGGCGACGTGGACGACACCGAGGGCTGGCGGCTGATGGTGCCGGCGCCGTACGACGCGGTCTGGACCGTGGTCGTCGTGCTGGTGGTGCTGGTGGTCGTCGCGGTGGTGGTCCGGCTGCTCCGTGGCCCGCGCCGCAGCCCGGGCACCCGCGACCAGCGCGACCCGCAGGACCCGCGCGACCCCAGCGGACGTGACACCGCGAGGTAGCACCTGTAACCTCCGGGTGACAGGTGGAGGTGGACGATGCAGCTGGACGACCTCGTGGGCGTGCTCGGCGCGCTCGCGAGCCCGCAGCGGCTGCGCATCCTGACCGAGCTCGGCAGCGAGAGCGTGCACGTCAGCGAGCTCGCACGCCGGGTCGGCATGTCGCGCCCGCTGCTCTACGGCCACCTGACCCGGCTCGAGCAGGCCGGGCTCGTCCGCGGCCACCACAGCGTGTCCCCGGACGGCAAGGCGCTGCGGCACTTCGAGCTGGTGCCGTTCGACCTGCACGTCACCCCCGCGGTCGTCGCCCAGGCGGTCGCCACCCCTGCACAGGAAGACGCGTGAGCATGGACTCCCTGCCCTGGATCGCCTGGATCGTCCTGGCCGGCATCGTGTTCGGCACGATGGCGTCCGCGGTCGACACGATCGCGAAGAACCGGCGCAAGATCGCCGAGATCCACGCCGCCCCGGCGCGCGCCGAGGTGCTCGGCCGCCTGGACGCCATCGAGCAGCGGCTGGAGCGCATCGAGCGCGCGCTCACCGACATCCCGGGCTGACCAGGATCCGGTCGCCGGAACGCCCACGGAGCACCGGCCCGCTCCCCTAGCGTGGCCGGGTGACCGACCCGCCCGCACCGCTGCCGCGCGCCGCCGTCCTGGACGGCGGCGTGACCGGGCCGACCGTGCACCCGTCGGGCCCGGTGCACCTGACGCTGCGGCTGCTGCTGCTCGCCGTCATCGCGGTGGGCGTGCTCGGCGTGACGCAGCAGCCCGTCACGCGGTCGGTGGACGACCTCGTGGCGGCGCTCGACGCCGGCGAGGTCGCGACGGTCACGCTGGAGCGGATCGACGACGGCGCCACCATCGCGCAGGTGCGGTGGACCGGCTCGGGGCGGGCCGGGAGCGCGACCTACCTCGTCGCCCCCGTCGGCGCGTCCGGCGGCGACGAGGGCACCGCGCCACCCGACGACCGGCGACGGGTCCTCGACGCGGCGGCGGGTTCACCGCGCGCGGTGGACGTGCGGACGACCGACACCCTCCCGCCGGCGGCGCCCTGGGGGCTGGGCCTGACGGCGGCGACGCTGCTCGCGCTCGGCACGCTCGGCGGTGCGCTCGTGCTGCTCGTCGCCGGCCGCGAGCCGCGGCTCGCCACCCGGTGGGCGTGGTTCTGGATGACCGGCGGCGCCTGGCCGGTGTGGCTCGCCTACCTGCTGCTCGAGCCGACGCCCGCGTGGAGCCGCCGCACCGTGGTCGGGCCCGTCCGCCGGCTGACCGGCGGGTGGGCGTTCCTGGCGCAGCTGCTGCTCGCACCGCTGCTGATGCAGGCGCTCACCGGGTCCTGACCGCCGGCCCGGCGCTCACCGCACGCGGCCCAGGGCGATCGCGGCCCGCATCAGCGCCGCGATCGACTCGTTGTCGGTGATCGTCCCGTCCGCGACCCGCTCCAGCACGACCGGCCAGGGCAGCCGGTGCGTGGCGACGATGCCCTCCTCGGCCTGAGACGTCGCCTCGCCCTGACCCGTTGCGTCGCCCGGCGCGCGCAGCCCCCGCGCCAGCAGCACCCGACCCGGCGCGTCGCACACGCCGTTGAGCGAGAACACCTCCCCCAGGTCCTGCCACGCGTCCGCGAGCAGCCCCGTCTCCTCGGCCAGCTCCCGCCGCGCCGCCACCAGGGCGTCCTCGCCGTCGGACCCGCCCGCGGGGACCTCGAGCGACCGGCGGCCCGTGGGGTACCGGTCGACCTCGACCAGCACCACCTCGTCGTCGTCCGTCACCGGCACCACGAACACCGCCGGGTGCCGCAGCTCGACCACGCCGTAGACGCCCTCGCCGCCGTCCGGTCGGGTGACGGCGTCCTCGCGCACCCGGATCCAGGCGTTCTCGTAGACGGTGGTGGAGGTGCGGGTCTGCCAGGCGGTCACGGGTGCCGAGCCTAGCCACCGCCGCGGGTCCTTCCGTCGGGCGGGCGACGCGGCCATGATGGGCGCATGTCGTTCCAGGCGTACCTCGACGCGATCGAGGTGAAGACCGGCAGGACCCCGCGCCAGCTCGTCGAGGAGGCCACGGCGCGCGGCCTCGCCGAGCCCGGCATGAAGGCCGGGGCGATCGTCGCGTGGCTCGCCGAGGACTACGGCCTCGGCCGCGGGCACGCGATGGCGCTCGTGCACGTCATCACGAAGGGCCCGACCATCAGCGGCGCGCACGTCGGCGGCACCGGCAGCCACCGCGACGCGTCGGACACGCTCTGGCTGGACGGCGCGGCGACCCGCCCACCGACCTGACCGGCCGGCGTCACCGCTGCGGCCACGGCGCCCACGCCCCGCCGGGCAGCCCGCGCAGCCGGGCCCGGGCGTCGCGCACCAGCGGGCGCGGCAGGTCGTCGTGGAGCGGGCCGGAGGACGACGCCTCGCGCCCCTCGCCGCGGAACGTGTGGGTGAGGACCGGTCGCGGCCACCCGGACAGGTCCTCGTGGAACCGGCCGTCGACCACGGCACCGACGTGCCACTCCAGGTCGTCGGCCACGGACTGCGCCGACTCGTCGCACGCGTCGCACCCGCAGACCGGGAACGGCGCCTCCAGGAGCACACCCGCGCGCAGCACCACCCCGGGGAACGACGTGACGACCAGCGTGAGCGGCGCGGCGAGCGGCGAGCGCGGCCGGAGGCGAACGGCTCGGCGGACGCCCGCGGGCGGGTGCACGAGGTCCGCGGCGAGGGCCGGGTCGTCGGCGACCTCGACGTCGTACCGCCGCACCAGGTGCTCGACGAGCGCCCCGGCGACCTGCTCGAGCAGCGCGAACCGCTCCGGGTGCGACGTCACCCCGTACGCGTCCTCGGGCGGGCCGTCCGGCCACCGCGACCCGTAGGGCACCTCCCGGCCGTCCTCCCCGAGGTACCGGACCACCCCGCCCTCGGGCCGCACATACCCGTCCACGGCACCGACCCTAGGGACCAGCCGTCGCCGAGGTCGAGCCTTCCGCTCGACACGCCGCCGCGACACGCCGGGGTGCGTGCCGAACCCTCGACCTCGGGCCACCGGCGGGCCGGGGCGGCGGGGTTGCGCAGGACAGGGGCGCAGCGGGGGGACAGACTGCGTGCGTGCGGACGATCGGTGTCGAGGAAGAGTTCCTGCTCGTGGCCCAGGACGGCAGCCCCCGGGCGGTCGCGGCGGCGGTGCTGCAGCACGCGTCGTCGCAGGACGGGGACGACCACCCGGAGGTCCCGGGCGGGTCGTTGGAGAAGGAGTTCGCGCAGGAGCAGATCGAGACGTCGACCCACCCGTGCACGGACCTCGGTGCGCTGCTCGAGGAAGTCCGCGCGGGCCGGTACCGCGCCGACTCCTCCGCCCAGCACGCCGGCGCGCACATCGCGGCGCTCGCGACGTCGCCGCGCCCGTCCGGGCCGACGGTGGTCGTGAACCGGCGTTCGCAGCACATCGCCGAGGAGTTCGCCCAGACCGCCCGCGACCAGCTCACCTCGGGGTGCCACGTGCACGTCGAGGTCGCGGACGACGACGAGGGCGTGCGGGTGCTGGACCACCTGCGCCGGTGGAACCCGCTGCTGCTCGCGCTGAGCGCCAACAGCCCGTACTGGCAGGGCGAGGACTCCGGCTACGCGAGCTTCCGGTCGCAGGTCTGGGGACGCTGGCCGACGGCGGGACCGACCGCCCCGTTCGGCGACGCGGACACCTACCGGGCGACGGTGGCCGAGCTCGTCGCGAGCGGCACGATCCTGGACACGGGCATGGTCTACTTCGACGCCCGGCTGTCGGCGCGCTACCCGACGGTCGAGGTCCGGGTCGGCGACGTCTGCCTGGACCCCGAGGACGCCGTCCTGCTGGGCGCGCTGGTCCGGGGCCTGGCCGAGACCGCGCTCACGGAGTCCGACCCCGCGCCGCAGCCGCGCACCGAGATGATCCGCGTGGCGGCCTGGCGCGCGGCCCGGTCCGGGTTGGACGGCGACCTGGTCAGCCCGAGCACCGGGCGGCCCGTGCCCGCGCCCGAGGCGGTCGCGGAGCTCCTGGCGCACGTCACCCCCGCGCTGTCGGCCGTGGGTGATCTGGACTGGGTGCGCACCCACCTCGCCACGCTGCTGGAGCGCGGCAACGGTGCGCAGCAGCAGCGTCGCTGGCGGCACGAGGGCGCGGACGAGGCGGAGCACGTGCGTCGCGCCGTGCGCCGGACCCTGGCATGATCTCCCCTGCACCGGCCTGACCTGGACGTCCGACGAGCCGTACGGGCCCGCCCCCGCGAGCCCACGACTCCCCCCGGTCCGCCCGTGCCGTCCTCGCCGCGCGTTCACGGGACCTTCACGCCAGACTGGAACACCGAACGGTCCCCGGACGTTGAGCACCACTGAGTAAGCAACACGTCTGTACGTCAAGGCACGGAGGTCCCTGATGTCGAACCGGTCCCTGCGCGGCATGCGCATCGGGTCCCACAGCATGGAGACGGACGAGGGCGTCGACTTCGCACCCCGTCTCCAGGCGTACTACGACTGCCCCAACGGGCACACGATCATCCTGCCGTTCTCGGTCGAGGCCGACGTCCCGGTGGTGTGGGAGTGCCGGTGCGGCGAGGAGGCGCTCCTGCGGGACGCCTCGAAGCCGGAGCCGAAGGCCACCAAGCCGCCCCGTACGCACTGGGACATGCTCCTGGAGCGTCGCACCATCAAGGAGCTCGAGGAGCTGCTCGACGAGCGCCTCGACCTGCTCCGGGCGGGCAAGCTGCGTCGCAGCGCCTGAGCCGCACGTCGTCCCTGCGGGCCTCGCACCTTCGTGGTGCGGGGCCCGTCGTGGTTCCGCGGCCGGTGCGCGATCCTCCGCGCCCGGTGCGACGGGGTGCAGCGGGGGGCGACGGCGGGCGACCGGTCAGCGGCGCGCGAGCCGCCGGGCCAGCGACCGGACCTGGGCGACGCGGTGCTGCGCCCCCCACACCGTGACCCGGACCAGCGCCTCGACGACGATCGACCGGCTCATCTTGGACCGCCCCTCGGCCCGCTCGACGAACGTGATCGGGACCTCGACGACCCGACCTCCGGCGCCGAGCACGCGCCACGCCATGTCGATCTGGAAGCAGTACCCGTGCGAGGCGACCTCGTCGAGCGCCAGGCCGGCCAGCGCAGACGCCCGGTAGGCGCGGAACCCGGCGGTCGCGTCCCGCACCGGCAGGCCCATCGCGAGCCAGGCGTAGACGTTCGCGCCGCGGGACAGCAGCTGGCGGTGCAGCGGCCAGTTGACCACCCGGCCCCCGCGCACCCAGCGCGACCCGATCACCAGCTCCGCGTCCGGCACCCGGGACAGCAGCCGGGGCAGGTCCTCGGCGCGGTGCGACCCGTCGGCGTCCATCTCCACGACGACGTCGTAGCCCTCGTCGAGCGCCCGGCGGAACCCCGCGACGTACGCGGTGCCGAGTCCCTGCTTGCCCGTGCGGTGCAGCACCCGGATCGCCTGCCGCCCCCGGGACGCGGCGTCCTCGGCGGCGATCCGCTCGGCGAGCTCACCGGTCCCGTCGGGCGAGGCGTCGTCGACCACCAGCACGTCGGCGTCGGGGACGTGCAGGCGCAGCGCGGCCAGCGCGCGCGGGAGGCTGTCGCGCTCGTCGTAGGTCGGGACGACGACGAGGACCCGGCGGGCGGTCACGCGGCCGGGCCCGGTCGGTCGGCGCGCCGGACCCGGCGGGCGCCCGCCGTGCCGGCCGCGGTCATCACCAGGGCGAGCGCCCCGACGATCCCGCTGGGCCACGCCCCGAGCCGCGCCGCCGGTGTGAGCGACTGGCGCAGCGGGAGGCGGGCGACGAGCTGCGCGGGCGTGAACAGCTCGGTCTGCTGCGCGACGGTCCCGTTCGGGGCGATGACGGCGCTGACGCCGACCGTCGACACCTGGACGGTCGCGCGCCCGAGCTCGACGGCCCGCAGCCGCGCCATCGCGAGCTGCTGGGTCGACTCGGCGGAGTAGCCGAACGACGCGTTGTTGGTCTGCACCACCAGCACCTCCGCGCCCTCCCGCACCGCCTCGCGGACGATGCCGTCGTAGGCGACCTCGAAGCAGATCACGTCACCGATCCGGACGGTGCGGCCGAGCCGCTCGGACGCCAGCGAGACCACGCCCGGCTCGGTGCCGGGGAGCATGTCGTTGCGCACGAGGTCGACGGCGGACGAGAACGGTCGCACGAGGCTGCGCAGCGGGATGTACTCGGCGAACGGCGCGGGGCGCTGCTTGGAGTACCGCGCCACCGGTCCCTTCCCCGGCTCCCAGAGCAGCGAGGTGTTGTACCGGCCGCCGCTCTCGGGGTACTCGATCGTGCCGACCAGCAGCGGGGCGCCCACGGCCCGCGCGGCGGCGTCGATGTCCGCCGCCGCGGCGGCGTCCACCTGCGGGTCGATGTCGGTGCCGTTCTCCGGCCACAGGACGACGTCGAGGTCGCCGGGTGCCACGCCCTGGTCCAGCAGGGCGTACGTGCCCGCCAGGTGGTTGTCGAGCACCTCACGGCGCTGGTCGAACGCGTGCAGGCCGGGCTGGGCGACGTTGCCCTGCACCGCCCCGACGCTGAGCGTGCCGTCCTCCGCGCGCGTGTCCATCGGGACCAGCATCCCGACGACCAGCAGCGCGCCGACGACGGCCAGGCGCCCGAGGGTGGGCAGCAGCGCGAACCGCCGGGCCGCGGACCAGGCGAGCGCGAGGGCGACGCCAGCGGCGACGACCGCCGCGGACACGAGCGGCGCGCCGCCGAGCCGGGCCAGCGGCGCCAGCGGCGAGTCGGCCTGGGAGAACGCCAGCCGACCCCAGGGGAACCCGCCGAACGGCCACAGCGACCGCAGCTCCTCGACCGCCACCCAGAGCACGACGAAGACGACCAGCTGCAGCGACGCACGCCGCCAGACGGCCTCGCCGCGGCGCGCCCACGACCACGCGGCACCCAGGAGCGCGATGAACCCGGCCTCCGCGACGGACAGCGCCAACCAGGGCACCGGGCCGACGGCGTCGTCCGCCCAGGTGAGCAGCGGGACGAAGAACGCGAGGCCCCAGACGAACCCGAGCAGGGCGTTCCACCGGGCGCTGTCGCGCCGCATCGCGAGGAACAGCAGGGCGATCCCGGGGCCGGCGGCGAACCACCAGCCGAGGTCGGGGAAGGCGGTCCAGGTCAGCAGACCACCGAGGAGCGCCAGGACCGCGCTCCACCAGCGGGAGGGGTCACGTGCGGGCACCGCGCCAGGGTACGGCACCCGGCTGTCCCTCCAGCACGCGGCTCGCGCGCGCCCGGCACCGGGTGAGGGACGGACCGACCGGCCCGCGTGTCCTTCGTACCGCACGGCACCGCGGAGCGGCGTCGGCGTTCTCTGATGAACACGCGGGCCCGGTCGGGGCCCGATGCGTTCCGGACGGTCCGCCGCGGGCTCACGCCGCGCGGGGAGTGGTCCGGACCACTCCCGAGAACCTATCGGAGCTGCGGGGGGTGTCAAGGGGGCGATCGGCCCCGTCAGGGGTGTCGCCGCAGGTCACTCCGGCGGGTCGGGTTGCCCGATTTGTCGCGATGATTCCGCCGCCTCGGCGTGTCGGTCGGCGTGTCGATCGGGCCTCGCCGCGGGCCGTGCGGGTGACACGCCGGGCGGGACGCGCCGGGCGGTTCACCCGACCGAGCGAACGGTCTCAGCCGAGCTCGTCGTGCAGCACCACCCCGGCGCGCACGGTCCGCACGCAGCGGGGCGCGGGCGCGTCCTCGACGAGCTGCGGCAGCCCGCCGCCGGTGCGCCAGACCGCCAGGTGCGCCGGCGCACCGACCTCCAGCAGACCCGCACGCGACTCCCCCGCGCCGGCGGCGAGCCAGCCCCCGCGGGTGTGCGCGGACACCGCGGCACGGACCGGGATCCGCTGGTCGGGCGTGCGGTGCGCCACCGCGGCCCGCACGGCACCCCACGGGTCGAACGGCGTGACCGGGCTGTCCGACCCCAGCGCCAGCGGCACCCCGCCGGCCCGCAGGTCGGCCAGCGGGTGCAACGACGCCGCACGCCCGCGACCCAGCCGCGCCGCGTACAGCCCGTCGTCGCCGCCCCACGCCGCGTCGAACGCCGGCTGCACCGAGGCGGTGAGCCCGAGCAGCACCATCGTGGCGAGGGCCGGGGCGTCCAGCATCGGCACGTGCTCGAGCCGGTGGCCCGCCGCCCGCACCGCGTCGACGCCCTCGAGGTCGCCCGCCACCCGGAACCCGAGCAGCACCTCGTCGGTCGCCCGGTCCCCGATGACGTGGAACGCCGCCTGCACGCCCGCGCGGGTGGCCGCAGCCACGTGGTTGGTGACCTCCTCCGCGGTCAGGTCGAGCCGGCCGTCCGGGTGCGCCCAGTCCGTCGGCGCGTCCGCGTACGGCGCGCGCAGCGCCGCGGTGCGGCTGCCGAGCGACCCGTCGACGGCCAGGTCCCCGCCGACGCCGGTCAGCCCCGGCACCGCGGCCAGCAGCTCCCGCACGTCGTCCACGGTCTCGCACAGCTCCGCGCGGTACCCGACCACCAGCGGCAGGCCCGACGCCGGGTCCGCGGTGCCCGCGAGCAGGGCCGCGAGCCCGGCCCGGGACCCGAGGTGCGGCGCGCTCTGCTCGTGCACGGCCACCAGGCCCGCGCGCGCCGCGGCGGCGAGGGCGGCCGCCTCCAGGGCGTCCCGGCGCTGCGGCGCGACGTCCAGGACCGCCCGCCGGGCCGCGGCGTGTGCCGGCCCGGTCACCAGCCCATCCTCGCGCCACCCCGGCAGCTCCGGCAGCCCGAGCACCTGCGCGAAGGACGTCGACACCACGCCGGCGTGCAGGTCCGCCCGGCCGAGGTACACCGGCGCCCCCTGCGCGACCGCGTCCAGCTCCGCACGCCGCGGGGCGCGGCGCTCCGGCCACGTGTGCTCGTCCCAGCCGTATCCGCACAGCGGGTCCCCCGCCGCGGCGGCCGCTCGACCCGCCGGACCGCTGACCGCGGCGTGCACCCGGTCGAGCACCTCGCCGAGGTCGCGCGCGCCGTGCAGGTCGACGGACGCCAGCCGCAGCCCGGTGTCCAGGACGTGGGCGTGCGCGTCGACGAACCCTGGCGTCACGAGCGCGCCGTCCAGGTCGACCACCTCGTCCGCGCCGTCCACGAGCCCGTCCGCCTCGTCGGCGCGACCGACCCACGCGACCGCTCCGTCCGCGACCAGCAGGGCCGTGGGGGCGTCGTCCAGGGGGTCGCCGGCGGGGACCGTGCGGCGCAGGGGCTCGGCGACGCGTGCGGCGAGGACCTCGGCGGTCAGCACCGCACCGCCCCGGTACAGGGTGGTGCTCACGGTCCGCACCCTAACCACGCGCGTCGCGTCCGGCGCGCCGCGCCCGAGCGTCGGGGGCGCCTCAGGTCCCCGCGTACGCGACCACCCCGCGCCGCACCGCGCCGACGGCCTTGCGGGCGGTCTCGCGCACGTGCGGGTCGGGGGCGGCCTTGGCGACCTGGTCCAGCACGTCGACCACCTGCTTGCACCAGCGCACGAAGTCGCCCGCGGCCAGGTCGGCGTCCCGGAGCACGGCGTCCAGACCGCGGCCCGCGGCCCAGCGGTGCAGCGGCGTGACGAGCCCGAGGTCGAGCGGCTGGATCGACTCCAGCCGGTGCTCGGTCTCGAGGTCGTCGAAGCTCGGACCAGATCTGGTTCGTCGCCTCGAGCGCCAGGCCGAGGCGGCCCGCCGGACCGCCGGGGACCGTCGGGTTCCGGTCCCGGTCGTCGCGCCGCGCGGAGTACACGACCGCCGACACCGC
This sequence comes from Cellulomonas sp. KU4C, assembly GCF_056868065.1. Lineage (NCBI taxonomy): Bacteria > Bacillati > Actinomycetota > Actinomycetes > Micrococcales > Cellulomonadaceae > Cellulomonas > Cellulomonas sp. KU4C. Next base: position 3,097,027 of record NZ_CP200322.1, read on the forward strand.
CGCGGCGAGGCCGGGCACGTCGAGGTCCGCCCACGCCCCGCGGCGCAGGCACTCGGCGAGCAGCAGGTCGTTCTCCGCGTAGAGCCGGCGCAGCCAGCGCCCGTCGTCGGTCACGACGACCGTGCCGTCGTCGGCGGAGCCCAGGTACCCCAGGCTGCCCAGCACGTCGCAGATCCGGTCGAACACGACCGCGATCGACCCGGTGCGCCCCTCGATCCGCCGGACGAGCGCCCGGTGCTCGCCGTCGAGGCGGTACCAGCGCTCCGCCCAGCGGGCGTGGTCCTCGCGGTCCGGGCACTGGTGGCAGGGGTGCGCCCGCAGCGCGCGGCGGAGCGCGGCGATCGCCTCGTCCTCGTCGGCGGCCACGACCGCGCGGCCGCGACGACCGGGAGCCGGCGCACCGTCGACCCGCCCCGACGCGATCTCGGTCCGCAGCTGCGCCGCGAGGTCCCGGCGCGCGGACGCCGCCCGCGCCGAGAACCCGCGCGGGACCGGCAGCCGGCCGAGCGTCCGGACGCCGTCGCCGACCTCCTGGACCGACAGCCGCCGCACCTCGCGCTCGGTCGTCAGCACCAGCGGTCGCGCCCCCTCGAACCCGCCCGCCGTGCCGGGGTCCAGCACGACCGCGTGCACCGCGCGCCGGCCGCTGGGTACCGCGACCACGTCGCCGACCGCGAGGCCCTGCAGGCTCTGGGCCGCCGCCTGCCGCCGCTGCGCCGCCGACGCCCGGTGCAGGCCCCGCTCCCGGTCGCCCAGCTCGCGACGCAGCGAGAAGTACTCCCGGAAGTCGCCGAGGTGGCAGGCCATCGCCTCGGCGTAGCCCTCCAGCGCCTCCGCGTGGCTCTGCGCCTGCCGCGCGAGCCCCACGACGCCCCGGTCCGCCTGGAACTGCGCGAACGAGGTCTCCAGCACCTCGCGCGCCCGGACCCGCCCCACCTGCGCGACGAGGTTGACCGCCATGTTGTACGTCGGCCGGAACGCCGACCGGAGCGGGTACAGCCGCTTCGAGGCGAGGCCCGCCAGCGCCATCGGGTCCAGGCCGCCACGCCCGAGCACGACCGCGTGCCCCTCCGTGTCGATGCCACGCCGACCCGCCCGCCCGGTGAGCTGGGTGTACTCCCCCGGCGTCACGTCGACGTGCTGCGAGCCGTCCCACTTGACGAGCTTCTCCAGCACCACCGACCGCGCGGGCATGTTGATGCCCAGCGCCAACGTCTCGGTGGCGAACACGACCTTGACCAGACCGCGGGCGAACGCCTCCTCGACGGTCTCCTTGAACGCGGGCAGCATCCCGGCGTGGTGCGCCGCGACACCGCGGACCAGCGCGTCCACGAACCCCCAGTAGCCGACGACGTCCAGGTCCTCGGACGGGATCGACGCGCACCGGGCCTCCGCGATCTCGCGGATCTCCGCGGCCTCGGCCGGTGACGTCAGGCGCAGTCCGCCGGCCAGGCACTGCTGGACGGCCCCGTCGCACCCCGCGCGGGAGAAGATGAACACGATCGCGGGCAGCAGCCCCGCCTCGGCAAGCACGTCGACCATCACGGGCCGCGGCACCGGCCGCGGTCCCCCCGGGCCGCCCGGTCCCCCGGGACCGCCGGAGCCGCCGCCGTCGCGCCGCCGTCCGCCCGGCCCGCGGTAGCCGCGGTCGCCGGCCCCGCGCCGCCCCCGGTGCGGCCCGTCGCCGGACCGGTCCGCGCGGCGCAGCAGGTGCGCGAGCTCGGGGTTGATCGGCGGGTTCGCACCGGGCGCCGTCGGGTCCACGTGCCCCGCGTACAGGTCGAGCAGGTCGTCCCGCACCAGCACGTGCTGCCCCAGCGGCACCGGCCGGTGCTCGCTCACCACCACGGCGGTGTCCCCCCGCACGGTGCGCAGCCAGTCGCCGAACTCCTCGGCGTTCGAGACCGTGGCGGACAGCGACACCAGCTGCACGTCGGCCGGCAGGTGGATGATCACCTCCTCCCACACCGGGCCGCGGAACCGGTCCGCGAGGTAGTGCACCTCGTCCATCACCACGTACCCGAGGCCGTCGAGCGTGCTCGACCCCGCGTAGAGCATGTTCCGCAGCACCTCGGTGGTCATCACCACCACCGGCGCCTCGCCGTTCTGGGTGGTGTCGCCGGTGAGCAGGCCGACCTGGTCGGCCCCGTAGCGACGGACCAGGTCCTGGTACTTCTGGTTCGACAGCGCCTTGATCGGCGTCGTGTAGAACGCCTTCCGACCGGTGGCGAGCGCGAGGTGCACCGCGAACTCGCCGACCACCGTCTTGCCCGCGCCGGTCGGTGCGGCGACCAGCACGCCGCTGCCGCGCTCGACCGCCTCGCACGCCTCGACCTGGAAGTCGTCCAGCGGGAAGTCCACGAGCCCGCGGAACCGCGCGAAGCTCCGTCTTCTCCGCCGCCGCGCGCCTGCGGGCCGCGGCGTACCGCTCGGCCGGCGAGAGCTCGTCGGGGTCGGGCTGGGGGTTCGACCTGCTGCGTCCCGTGCTGCGTGGTGCCACGGGCCCAACCCTAGGCGGAGCCGGCCGCCAGCACCCGGACGGCGCCCGGGTGGACCTCGGCGACGAGCGGCAGCGGGCCGACCGGCTCCCCGTCGGCGTACGCGACCGGCGCCTCCCGGCCCAGGTGCGGCGCGTGCTCGACGACGATCCGCCGGGTCCGGATCACCCGGACCTGCGGGTGCCGCAGGTGCCGGCCGGTGTACATCCCGGGGAAGATCCGCACGACGCCGGCGCGCGAGATCGGGCCCGCGACCACGACGTCCAGCAGCCCGTCGTCCAGCGAGGCGTGCGGGGCGATGTGCACCCCGCCGCCGAACCACGGGCCGTTCGCCGCGACCACGACCGTGCCCGCGGACTCCCACACGCCCTCGTCGGTGGTGACCCGGTAGCCGTAGGGCTCGAACGTGCGCAGCTCCGGGACCAGCGCCCGCACGTAGCGGGCCGAGCCCCGCGGCCAGGTCAGCGCGTTCGCGCGCGCGTTCACGGCCGCGTCGATGCCGCAGGACAGCGCACCCAGGAACCACTCGCGGGCGGTGTGCGACGGCGAGCCCACGCTCACCGCGTCGATCACCCGCGGACTCGTCAGCAGCGCCCGCTCGATCACGTCCACGGACGCCGCGACGTCGCCGGCGGGCAGGCCCAGCGCCCGGGCGACGTCGTTGCCGGTGCCCGCGGTCACGATCCCCAGCGGCAGGTCGGTGTCTGCGACGACGTTCGCGCCGAGGTGCACCAGCCCGTCCCCGCCGACCACGACCAGCGCGTCCAGGCCCGCGACGGCCGCCCGGCGCGCGTGGGTCGTCGCGGTCAGCAGGTCGTGCGCGGACAGGTCCTCGACCCGGTGCCCGCGGCGGCGCAGCGCGTCCAGCACCGCCGCCCCGACGCCCACGCCCCGGCCCTTGCCCGCCGCGGGGTTGACCAGCACCCCGAGGTGGCTCACCGGGCGAGCGTCCCGTCCGCCGGCTCGGTGCCCGCCAGCCGCCGGGCGACCCGCCGGTCGCGCAGCAGCGACAGCCCGACGGCGGCCATGTAGAGCGCGGCGGTGGGCGCGGCCAGCACCAGCATGGTCAGCACGTCCGGCGTCGGCGTCATCACCGCGGAGAACACGCAGGACAGCAGCACGGCCCAGCGCCAGCCCCGCAACCAGGTCCGCCCCTCGACGAGGCCCACGAGGTTGAGCGAGACCATCAGCACCGGCACGAGGAACGCGATCCCGAACGCCAGCACGAACCGCATCACGAAGCTGAGGTAGGTCTGCGCGTCGATGAGGTTGGTCGCGTTCTCCGGCACGAACTCCGTCAGCACCACGACGGCGCGCGGCAGCGTGTACCAGGCGAACGCCGCGCCGGCGAGGAACATCGGCACCGCGACGGCGAGGAACCCGAGGGCGGAGCGGCGTTCGCGGGAGGTCAGGCCGGGGGTGACGAACGCCCAGAGCTGGTACAGCCACCAGGGGCTCGACACGATCGCGCCGATGAACAGCGCGACCTTGAACTTCATGTCCATCGCCGACGCGAGCCCGGCGAAGTTCACCGACGCGACGACCCCGCGCTCGGCGGCGGCGTCGAGCAGCGGGTCCTGCAGCGCCCCGAACACCGGGTCGTAGACGATCCAGCCCAGGATCCCGCCGACGAGCATCCCGACCGCCGCCAGGATCACGCGCTTGCGGAAGCTCGATCAGGTGCTCGCGCAGGGGCATCCTGCCGTCGGGGTCGGCCGACGGTCGACGACGTGCCACGAGCCGGTCAGGCCCGCGGGTCGGAGGTGTCGCGCTCCGTCGGGACCACGGGCGGCGTCACCGGCGCAGCCGGGGGCACGGGTGCCGGCACGACGGGTGCCGTGGGGGCCGCCGCGACGGGAGGCACGGGCGCGGCCGGCGTCGTCGCCGTCGCGTCCTTCTTGTCGTCGTCGTCCGTCAGGTCGCGGACCTCGCGCTTGAAGATCTTCAGCGACTGGCCGATCCCGCTGGCCAGGTCCGGGAGCCGCTTCGCCCCGAACAGCAGCAGGACCACGATCAGCAGGACCACGAGGGTCATCGGGTGCTCGAAGAGCCGCCCCATAGCAGTACTCCCTGTTGCAGGTTCGATGGTCTGGCGAGTGTAGCCCCCGGACCTGCGCGGGTGACGCAGGTCACGCCCGGGCGCGGGTCGGCGCGGGGTCAGCGCGAGTAGGCGCGCCACCCCTCGCGGGTCGCCCGGTCCCGCTCGCGACGCCGCTCCCGGCGCACCGCGGCCTCCTCGCGCAGCTGCGACCAGCGGCGGCGCGCGCCGTCGGGGTCCGGCAGCAGCACCGCCTCGCGCGCCGCACGCGCGGCCCGCTCGGCCTCCTGGGCCTGCTCGGCGAGCGTCGACGCGTGCGCCGCCAGCTCGCCCAGCACCTCGGACGCGTGCTCCAGCTCGGCGACCAGTGCCCGGAACCGGCGCCACAGGTCGCGGCCCAGGACGAACGCGCCGACGAGCGTGCCCACGACGAGCACCGTCCACACGACCACCCAGACCATCGGGCCAACCTATCCCGTCACGCGGTCGGTGCGGACGTCGGGGCGGCGAGCGGGCCGTACGCCGCCAGCGCCGCCCGGGCGCGGTCGGCCACGTCGCGCGCCACCTCGGGCGGCCGCACCCCCAGCACCTCGTCCGCCGCCTGGAGCAGCAGGCTGCGCAGGAACGCCGGCCGGACCACGCGCACGTCCACCTCGAACGTCCCGTCCGCGAGGTTGCGCACGCCCTCGACGGGCACCGTCTCCGCGACCCAGCGCCCGGTGCTGCGCAGGTGCAGCGTCACGACGTCGCCCGACGCGTCCGGCCGGAACTCCGCGGTGGCGCCGCGCCCGGCGCCCGGGTGCTCGTCCGCGGGCACGTCGAGCACCTCGGCGGCCACCACCCGGTCCAGGCGGAACAGCCGCTCGTCCCCGGCCCGCAGGCACCACGCCTGCAGGTAGGACCGCTCGTCGCTGGTCATCAGGCGCAGCGGGTCGACCTCGCGGTCGCTGGTGACGTCCGACGCGTTCACGTACCGGATGCGCAGGCGGCGACCGCGGGCCAGGGCGGTGCGGATCGCAGCCACCACGTCGGGCCGGCCGTCGACCGCGAGCCGCACGTCGACCGCGCTCGCCGCGTCGCCGGTCGCCGCGGTCAGCTTGCCGAGCGTCGAGCGCAGCACCGCCTCGTGCTCCGGGTCGAGCGACGGGCCGAGGTCGGCGACCATCGCGCTCAGCGCCGCGAGCAGGGTGACGGCCTCGCGCGTGCCGAGCCGCAGCGGCCGGGTCATTCCCCGGGCCTCGGTCAGCCGGATCTCGCCGCGGTCGTAGGAGTCGGCGTCGAAGTCGATCAGGTCGTGCGGGTAGTAGCCCGGGGTGCCGCTCATCCACAGCGTGTCGACGTCGGCCATCACCTGCGAGGCCGTCACGCCGAAGTGCGCGGCCAGCTGCTCGACGGACACGCCGTCGTTCCGGTCGAGGTAGCCGATCATCCCGAGCAGCCGGAGCAGCCGCTCGCTCGCGCGCTCAGCCACGACGCACCCCCGCGGGCGCGGCGTCGGCCGCGTCGAGCGCGGCGGCGACCCGCAGCAGGCGCAGCACCGCGTCGCGCAGCCCGGCGGGCTCGGCCACGAGCACCGCGTCGCCGTAGCCCGCGACCTCCTCGGCGAGCTTCCACGTGGCCCGGTACGGCACGCGCACCAGGTCCCGGTCGGCGACCGCGGCGCGCAGGTCCGCGGGCGCGTCGTCGGGCAGGGTCGTGACCTCGCCGCGGGCGCGCAGCGCCTCCGCGCGCTCGGGGCGCAGCGCGAGCACGGCGGTGCGGTCCTGGCGGGCGTCGAACGACTGCAGGGCCGCCTCCAGCTCCGCCGCCGACGGCAGGTCGAACGCGTGCTCGGCGCCGACGGAGCGCACCCGGCCCTCGATCCGGCTCAGCCGGAACGACCGCGACGCCGCGCGGTCGACGTCCCGGCCGACCAGGAACCAGCCACCCCGGCGCGCGACGAGCCGCCAGGGCTCGACGAGCCGCTCGCGCACCTCGCCCGTGCTGGCCGCCCGGTACGTGAACCGGACGCGCTGCCGCGCCTGGACCGCGTCGAGCAGCGGACGGAACGCGTCGCCACCGGCCCGGACCCGCGGCGTCAGACCCGCGGCGAGGTCGGTCGACCCCGCGCCCGCGCCGACCGCCCGCAGCTTGGTCAGCGCCCGCGAGGTGTCCGCCTGCACCGAGCGGTCCTGCCAGAACTCCGCGGCCAGCGACAGCGCGCCCAGCTCGGCCGGGGTGAGCTCGAGCGGCGGCAGCGCGTAGGCGTCCTGGTCGATCCGGTAGCCGATGTCGTCCCCGTGGCCCGCCGCGGTGACGGTGGCGACCGGGATGCCGAGGTCGCGCAGGGTGTCCTTGTCGCGCTCGAACATCCGCTCGAAGGACTCGTCGGACGGCGCGTCGCCGTAGCCCGCGACGGTGCGGCGGATCTGCTCCTTCGTCATCCGGCCCGGCGTGTGCACCAGGGCGATGACGAGGTTCAGCAGCCGCTCGGCGGGGTGGATCTGCTCGGACATCGGCACAACCGTAGTGGCCGGTAGCGTGGTCCGGTGATCACGTGGCGCGCGGGAGTGGTGGAGCAGGTCGGCCGGACGTGGCCGGGGGCGGTCGAGCTGACGGTCGCGGTGGCCGCCGGGGTGACCGGCCCGGAGCCGGTGAGCGTGCGCGCGCTGGCCTACCCCGCGCTCGTCGGCACACCCGAGGTCGGCGACCCGGTGCTGCTCAACGTCTCCGCCCTGGCCCGCGGTCTCGGCACCGGCGGGTACGCCCTCGTGGTCGCGCCCGGCTCCCCCGGCCGGCTGCCCGCGGACCCGGAGCCCGGCCCCGGCCACCTGGTCAAGGCCCGCTACACCCCGCTGCAGGCGATGGTGCTGGGCGTGGACGACCAGGAGTCGCCGCACCACGAGCTGCTCCGCGACGCCGACGACCTGGGCGGGATGCCGGTCGTCGTCGCCGACCTGCACTCCGCCCTGCCCGCCGTGGTCGCGGGTATCCGGCACGCGGACGCCCTCCTCGCCGGGACCGGCGCCGTCCACGCGCCGCTGCGGGTCGCGTACGTCATGACCGACGGCGGCGCGCTGCCCGCGTGGTTCTCGATGGCGGTCGCCGGGCTGCGGGACGCCGGGTGGATCGCCGCGTGCCTCACCGCGGGGCAGGCGTTCGGCGGCGACCACGAGGCCGTCACCGTGCACACCGCCCTGCTCGCCGCCCGGCACGTCGTCGGCGCGGACGTCGTGGTGGTCGCCCAGGGCCCCGGCAACCTCGGCACGGGCACCCGCTGGGGATTCTCGGGGGTCGCGGCGGGCGAGGCGGTCAACGCGGCCGGCGTGCTCGGCGGGCGACCGGTCGCGTCCCTGCGCGTCTCGGGCGCCGACGCGCGCGAGCGGCACCTCGGCATCTCGCACCACTCGACGACCGCCTACGGCCGGGTCGCGCTGACCCCCGCGGACGTGGTCGTGCCGGTGCTCGGCGCGGAGCTCGCCGACCTCGGCCGGCGGGTCGCCGACCAGGCCCGCGCACTCACGGAGCCCGCGGGCCGGCACCGGCGGGTCGAGGTGGCTGCGGGCGCGGACCTGCTCGCCGCGCTCGGGTCGTCGCCGGTCCGCCTGTCCACGATGGGCCGCGGTCTGGCGCAGGACCCGGCGGCGTTCCTCGCCGCCGCGGCAGCCGGGGTGCACGCGGCGCGCGTCGCGCGGGGGGTCGCCGGCGCCTGACCCGGTGGCCGCGTCAGGCCGCGGGGCCGGTGCGCTGGCGCACCTGGACCAGCGTCGCCAGGCGGCGCGCCTCCTGCCGGGCGCGCTCGCCGTCGCTGCGCTGCACGCCCATCACCGCGAGCGAGTCGCCGTCATCGAGCTCGAGCTGCACCCACGGCCGGCCCTCGCCGAACCGCACCCAGACGATCTGCGCCCACGGCACCGTGCGGGTGGTCGCGAGGTTGCGCACCCGCAGGCCGTCCGGCCCCGGGACCGCGCGCACCGTCGCCTGCCGCCAGCAGAACCAGACGATCGCGAACCCGACCAGACCGATGCCGACCCGGTCGCCGAGCGCGAACCCGACCAGACCGGTGCCGGGGAGCAGCACGAGCAGCAGCACCGTCGCGAGCGCGACGACGCACCCCAGCGTGCCGGTCACCCAGCGGGCGAACCGGGGCCGGAACACGTCGTCCAGCCGCGGCCGCCGCGGCGTCCCGCCCGTCGGCGCCCCGTCGCCCTCGGTCACCGCGGCCGTCTCAGAGCCGGCAGGCGTGGATCGACGTCACGAGGATCGCGCGCGCGCCGACGTCGTACAGGGCGTCCATCACGCGGTTCGTCTCGGCGCGGCGCACCATCGCGCGCACGGCCGCCCACTCGCTGTTGTGCAGCGGGGACACCGTCGGCGACTCCAGTCCCGGCGTGATCGCGACGGCCTGGTCGACCAGCGCCAGCGGCACGTCGTAGTCCATCAGCACGTACTCGCGGGCCGTGAGCACGCCCTGGATGCGCCGGGTGAGCACGTCCAGCCCGGCGGGCTCGGCCACGTCGGCGCGCTTGATGAGCACCGCCTCGGACTTGAGGATCGGCTCGCCGAACACGTCGAGGCCCGCGGCGCGCAGCGTCGTGCCGGTCTCCACGACGTCCGCGATCACGTCGGCGACGCCGAGCCGGATCGCGGTCTCCACGGCGCCGTCCAGGCGGACGACCTCGGAGGGCTCGACGCCCTGCCCGCGCAGGTAGTCGGCGACGAGCACCGGGTAGGACGTCGCGACGCGGCGCCCGGCCACCTGCTGCACGTCGGTCATCTGACCGGCCTGCGTGGCGAACCGGAAGGTCGAGCGCGCGAACCCGAGCTGCAGGTGCTCGGTCGCGGGCGACGCGGAGTCCAGCAGCAGGTCGCGGCCGGTGATGCCGACGTCGACGGTGCCGGTGCCCACGTACACCGCGATGTCGCGGGGGCGCAGGAAGAAGAACTCGACGCCGTTGTCGGCGTCGGGCAGGACGAGCTCACGGGAGTCGCGGCGCTGGCGGTAGCCCGCCTCGCGCAGCATCTCGGCGGCGGGCTCGGAGAGCGAGCCCTTGTTCGGGACGGCGATCCTCAGCACGGGGTGGTCCTCAGGGGGTTCAGGTGTGACGGAGACGGAGCGGGTCAGAGGTGGGTGTACACGTCCTCGAGGGTCAGGCCCTTCGCGACCATGAGCACCTGCAGGTGGTAGAGCAGCTGCGAGATCTCCTCGGCGGTGCGCTCGTCCCCCTCGTGCTCGGCGGCCATCCAGACCTCGGCCGCCTCCTCGACGATCTTCTTGCCGATCGCATGGACCCCGGCGTCCAGCTCCTTGACGGTCCCGGACCCGGCGGGGCGGGTGGTGGCCTTCTCGGTCAGCTCAGCGAACAGCGCGTCGAACGTCTTCACGCCCGCCAGGGTAGACGCTCGCGCCGCAGGCCCACGCACCGGCTCAGCCCTCGACACCCGCGGCGGCGGTCACCTGCTGCGGCTCGGACTCCCGCCGGGCGCGCCACCACACCACGAACCCCGACACCACGACGCCCGCGTAGACCAGGTAGAGGAACGCCGACGGGTAGTAGCCGGCGCTCAGCAGCAGGGGCACGCCCACGGCGTCGACCGCGATCCAGATGAGCCAGAACTCGATCCAGCCGCGGGCCATGCCGTAGGTGGCGAGCAGCGAGCCGACGAAGATCCACGCGTCCGCCCACGGGCCGTACGACCCGATCTCGCGGAACACCAGCGCGCACACGACGGTGCCGACGACGGCGACCACGCCCAGCTGGATCCAGCCGGACGGTCCCGCCCAGCGCGGCACGACCGCCGGGGCGTCCGGCTCGCCGTGCTCGCGGGCGACCCGCCGGGTCTGCGACCACCGCAGCCAGCCGTACACGGCCACGGCGACGAAGAACACCTGCCGGCCTGCCTGCCCGTACAGGTCGGTGGCCTGCGGGGTGTGGAACACGCCGCCGAGGAACACGGTGAACAGCAGCACGTTGCCGACGATGCCGACCGGCCACGCCCAGATCCTCCGGCGCAGCCCGCCGAGCGCGGACGCGAGGCCGAACAGGTTGCCGATCACCTCGCGCCACAGCACCGGGTGGCCGGCGACGACCAGCTGGGCGTCGAACAGCCAGGTGAGCAGGTTCACAGCGCGCGCAGGGCGACGACGGTCGCGACCGCGGCCTCCGCGGCCTCCGCGCCCTTGTCCTCGTGCGAGCCCTCGAGCCCGGCGCGGTCGAGCGCCTGGGCCTCGTCGTCGCAGGTGAGCACGCCGAACCCGACCGGCACGCCCGTGGACACCGCGACGTCGGTGAGCCCGGACGACGCCGCCTGGCACACGTAGTCGAAGTGCGGGGTGCCGCCGCGGATCACCACGCCGAGCGCGACCACAGCGTCGACCGATCCGCTGCGGGCCGCGCGCGCCGCCGCGACCGGCAGCTCGAACGTCCCGGGTACGCGGATCTCCCGCACGTCGGTCACGCCCGCCGCGGCCAGCGCCCGGCGGGCGCCCGCCAGCAGACCGTCCATCACGGTGGTGTGCCAGCTGGCCGCCACGACGACGACCCGCAGGCCGCTGCCGTCCGTGGTGATGCTGGGTGCGCCGCTGCCGCTCATCGTGCGTCCTCCGGGTCGTGCGGGGTGGGGGTGGTGGTGTCGTCGTGGTCCAGGCCGGGCAGCAGGTGCCCCATCGCCCGGGCCTTGGTCCGCAGGTAGGCCTCGTTGTGGCGGGTGCGCCCGACCTCGAGGCCGCGCACGTCGGCGACCTCGATGCCGTGGGCCACCAGCCCGGCGACCTTCGCGGGGTTGTTGGTCAGCAGGGTGATCCGCCGGGCCCCGAGGTCCTCGAGGATCGCGGCCGCCGCGCCGTACTCGCGCCGGTCGGCGGGCCAGCCGAGGTCGAGGTTGGCCTCGACCGTGTCCCGGCCCTCGTCCTGCAGCGCGTACGCGGCGACCTTCGCGAGCAGGCCGATCCCCCGACCCTCGTGCCCGCGCAGGTAGACGACCGCGCCGCCGTCCCGGGCCGCGAGCTCCAGCGCGGCGTCCAGCTGCGGGCCGCAGTCGCACCGCGCGGACCCGAACGCGTCGCCGGTCAGGCACTCGGAGTGCACCCGCACCACGGGCTGCTCGGCGAGACCCCGCGCGGCGACCAGCGCCACGTGGTCCGCGCCGGTGCGCAGGTCCCGGTACGCGTGCACCCGGAAGTCGCCGTGCGCGGTCGGCAGCACGGCGCTGTGCGCGCGGTGCACCCGGCGCTCGGGGGCCGTCGCCGCGGCCTCGGCGCCGGGGGCGGGCTCGGTCGGCAGGTCCCCGCGCGCGGTGCGGAACGCGATCAGGTCCTCGATCGTGATGACCACCAGCCCGTGCTCGCGGGCGAGCGCGACGGTGGCCGGCAGCCGCATCATCGTGCCGTCGTCGTGCACGAGCTCGGCGATGGCCGCGACCGGCGCGACGCCCGCGAGACGGCAGAGGTCGACCGCCGCCTCGGTGTGGCCCGCCCGGTGCAGCACCCCGCCGGGGACCGCCCGCAGCGGCAGCACGTGGCCGGGACGGATCAGGTCCTCGGTGCCGGACGCCGGGTCGGCGAGGACGCGCAGGGTGCGGGTGCGGTCGGCGGCCGAGATGCCCGTGGTCACGCCCGTCGCCGCGTCCACGGTCACCGTGTACGCGGTGCGCCGCGGGTCCTGGCTCAGCGGGACCATCAGCGGCAGGTCGAGGGCGTCGGCGCGGGCCCCCGTCATCGGCGCGCACAGGTAGCCCGACGAGTGCCGGATCGTCCACGCCACCCACTCGGGGGTCGCGAGCTCCGCGGCGAGGATGACGTCCGCCTCGTTCTCCCGGTCCGGGGAGTCGGCGACCAGCACGGGCCGGCCGGCGCGCAGCTCCGCGAGGGCCTGCTCGACGATGCCCAGCTCGACCGGGTCCGGCTCGACGGTGCCCGGCTCGACGGCGCCGCGCTCGCCCGGCCGCGTCATCGCGCGCTCCCCCGCCCGGCGACGTCGCCCGTCGCCAGCAGCCGCTCCACGTACTTCGCCAGCACGTCCACCTCCAGGTTGACCCGGGTGCCCACGGCCGCGTCGCCGAGCGTCGTGCCCGCCAGCGTCGTGGGGATCAGCGAGACGCCGAACCAGTCGTCGCCGACGGCCGCGACCGTCAGCGAGACCCCGGCCACCGCGACCGAGCCCTTCTCGGCGACGTACCGCGCGAGCGACGGGTCGAGGGCGACCTCCACCTCGTCCCACCGCGGTCCCGGCGTCCGCCGCCGCACCGTGCCGACGCCGTCGACGTGCCCCTGCACGACGTGGCCGCCGAGCCGGGCGTCCGCGCGCACCGCCCGCTCGAGGTTGACCCGCGCGCCCGGCACGAGGTCGCCCAGCGCGGTCCGGCGCAGCGTCTCGGGCATCACGTCGGCGACGAACGTCCCGTCACCAGCCAGCTCCGCCACGGTCAGGCAGACGCCCGCGACGGCGATCGAGTCGCCGTGCCCCGCGTCGGACACCACGAGCGGGCCGCGCAGCGTCAGCCGCGCGTCCGTCCCGTCGGCGCCCGCGCCCGCGACCTCGATCGCGACGACGGTCCCGACCTCCTCGACGATCCCGGTGAACATCAGCGGTCCTCTCCCTCGACGTCGGCCTCGACGAGCACGTCGGGCCCCAGCGGTCGCACGGCGCGGGTGCGCAGCCGCAGCGCGTCCCCGATCGCCCCGATGCCCAGGTCGGCCACGGCCGGGCGGCCGGCGCCGAGCAGCACGGGCGCCACGTACGCGTGCACCTCGTCCACCACGCCCGCGCGCAGGAACGCGGCGGCGAGCGTCGGACCGCCCTCGACCAGCACCCGGCGTGCCTCGCGCTGCTGGAGCGCGGCGAGCACCTCCCGGGGGTCGTGGGTCCGCAGGTGCAGCAGCTCCCCGCCCGGCCCGTGCAGCCGACCGCCGACGGGCAGGTCCCGGTCGCCGACGACCACGCGCAGCGGCTGGTGCGCGGCGAGGTCGCCGTCCGCGGTCCGCGCCGTCAGCGCGGGGTCGTCGGCCAGCGCCGTCCCCGTGCCGACGACGAGCGCGTCCACCTCGGCGCGCAGCGCGTGCGCGTGCGCCCGCGACTCCGGCGACGTGATCCAGCGGCTCGAGCCGTCCGCCGCGGCGACCCGGCCGTCGAGCGTGCTCGCGAGCTTCAGCGTGACGAACGGCCGCCCGCGGCCCACCGCCCGCAGCCACGGTCGCAGCAGCGCCCGGCCCGCGGCCTCCTCGACGCCGACGACGACGTCGACCCCCGCCGCGCGCAGCCGGGCCGCGCCGCCGGTCGCGTCGGGGTTCGGGTCCGTGACCGCGACGACGACCCGGGCGACGCCCGCGTCCAGCAGGGCCACCGAGCAGGGGCCGGTCCGGCCGGTGTGGTCGCACGGCTCCAGGGTCACGACGGCGGTGGCGCCCCGGACGTCGGCACCGCGCCCGCGGGCGTCCGCCAGCGCGGCGACCTCGGCGTGCGGGGTGCCGGCGCCGCGGTGGTGGCCCTCGCCGAGCACGCGTCCGGCCGGGTCCAGCAGCACGCAGCCGACGCGCGGGTTCGGGCCGTGGGCCGGGCCCAGGGCCGCGAGGTCGAGGGCACGCAGCATCGCGGTGCGCTCCGCCCGCTCGCGCCCGGCGCCGTCCCGCTCGTCCACGCCCTGCTCCTCACCCTCGGCCTCGACGGCTCCGGGGTGGCGGGCGGCGTGCGGGTGCACGACGACCACGGTGCACCTGGCTCACGCCGGGCGCACCGCCACGTCTCCTCCCATCCGGACTTTCACCGTCGGTCCTGGAGTTCCACCAGGTCAACCGCTCGCGCCAGAGGCGTCTGCGGGTCGCGGACTGTCACCGCCGGCTCGGAATTGCACCGACCCCGGAGCACGTGTGTGTGTTCTGCCAACGATGATGCCACACGGGGCATTCCCGCCCCGGCGTCCGCGCGGCCGGTGACCGCGGGTCCGGGAGGGTCAGCGCCGGGCGATGGCCTCGTCCGCGAGGGCGCGCAGCGCGTCGATCTCCGCGTCCGGGTCCGGCGCCCCGTACACCGCGGACCCGGCGACGAACACGTTCGCCCCCGCCTCGGCGACCGTCGCGACCGTCGACCGCGACACCCCGCCGTCGACCTGGATCCACGTGCCCGCGCCCTGCTCGTCGACGGCGGCGCGCAGCCGGCGGATCTTGGGCAGCGTGCCGTCGATGAACGCCTGGCCGCCGAACCCGGGCTCGACGGTCATGACCAGCACCATGTCGAACTCCGGCAGCAGGTCGAGCAGCGGCTCGACGGGGCTCGCGGGGCGCAGCGCGATGCTGGCGCGCGCGCCGGCCGACCGGATCTCGCGCGCGAGCCGCACGGCGGCCTGGGCGGCCTCGGCGTGGAACGTCACCGACGCGGCGCCCGCGTGGGCGTACTCGACGGCCCACCGGTCGGCGTCCTCGATCATCAGGTGCACGTCCACCGGCACCGGGGCGACCTCGATGATCCGCTTCACCACGGGCAGGCCGAGGGTCAGGTTCGGCACGAAGTGGTTGTCCATCACGTCGACGTGCGCGTAGTCGGCCCGCCCGATCCGGTGCAGGTCGCGCTCGAGGTTCGCGAAGTCGGCGGACAGGATGCTGGGGCTGATCAGTGCGTGCACCCCGCCAGCGTATCGGCGTCGCCCGCACCCGGCAGGGACGGACGACGCCGCGACGTCAGGAGGTGCGGCGCAGCAGCGTCAGGTGCATCGCGTCGGTGCCGTGCACGTGCGGCCAGAGCTGCACGTCGGGCCGCTCCGGCAGGTCGAGGTCCGGGGCGATCCCGAGCACGACCGCCCGCGCGTCCAGCACCTCGGCCCCGATCCCCGCCTTCGTCGCGGCGCGCCGGGCGTCCACGACGGCGAGCTGCGTCTCGGCCAGCACGGGCGAGCAGGTCACGTAGGCGACGACGCCGCCCACGCGGACCGCCCGCAGCGCCGAGGCGAGCAGGTCCCGCTGCAGCGCGCCGAGCGACGCCAGGTCCGCCGGCGTGCGCCGCCACCGCGACTCGGGCCGCCGACGCAGGGCGCCGAGGCCGGTGCACGGGGCGTCCAGCAGCACCCGGTCGAACGCGCCGGGCTCGGCGTCGCCGAGCTCCCGGCCGTCGCCGACCCGGACGTCCTCGACCGCGCCGTCGGGCAGCGCCGCCACCGCCTGCCGCACGAGGCGCGCGCGGTGCGGCTGCACCTCGTTCGCGAGCAGGGTCGCGCCCTGCTCCGCGGCGAGCGCACCGAGCAGCGCGGCCTTCCCGCCGGGCCCCGCGCACAGGTCGAGCCAGCGCGCGTCGGGGCCGTCCAGCGGGGCGGCCGCCAGCGCGAGCGCGACGAGCTGGCTGCCCTCGTCCTGCACCCCCGCGCGGCCCGCGCGGACCGCGGCGAGACCGGCCGGGTCCCCGCCGCCGGACAGCGTCACCGCGGTCGGCGCCCACCGTCCGGGGGTGGCCTCGGGGCCGGCCGCCTCCCGCAGCTCGTCCGCCTCGACCAGGCCGGGGCGTGCCACGAGCGAGACCCGCGGCGCCGCGTTGTCGGCCGCGAGCAGGTCGCCGAGCTCGTCGGCGCCCCGGCCGTTGCCGACCAGCGCCTCGCGCAGGGCGCGCGTGACCCACGCCGGGTGGCTCTCGACCACGGACAGCCGGGCCACCGCGTCGGTGCCGGCGGGGTCCGCGGCGTCGCCGACCCGCTCCAGCCAGGTGTCCAGCGACTCGCGGGACACGGCGCGCAGCACCGCGTTGACGAACTGCGCCGCGCCACCGCCGACCTGCTCGCGGACCAGGCCGACGGTCTCGGAGACGGCGGCGTGCGGCGGCACCCGCATGCCGAGCAGCTGGTGGGCCCCGAGCCGCAGCGCGTCGAGCACGGGCGGGTCGATCTGGTCGAGCGGCCGACCGGCGCACCGGGCGATCACCGCGTCGTAGCGGCCCCGCAGGCGCAGGGTGCCGTAGGCGAGCTCGGTCGCGAACCCGGCGTCCCGGCCGCGGATGCCGCGGTCGCGCAGCATCGGCGGGAGCACGAGGTTGGCGTACGCGTCGGACTCCGCCACCGCGCGCAGGGCGTCGAACGCCGCCGTGCGCGCCGCGTCGGCCCCGCGGCGCCGCTGGGACGGCGCGGTCGCGGTGCGCTGCCGCGGGCCGCCCCGCGCGCCGCCGTGCCGCGACCCGTCCTGCCGGTGCCCGGTCACGCCGTCACCTCCGGCGCGCCGAGCACGGTCCCCTCGGCGAGCCGGGCGCCGCGCGCCCAGTCCGTCGCCGCCATCGCCCGCTTGCCCGCGGGCCGCACCTCGACCAGCCGCACCGCGTGCGTGCCGGTGCCGACCAGCACCTCGGCGCGTCCGGCCCGGAGCTCACCGGGGGCCAGGTCGGTCACCTCCTCGGCGAGGCGCACGGGGCCGAGCCCCAGGCGCGCGCCGTCGGGCAGCGTGGTCCAGGCGCCGGGCGCGGGGGTGCAGCCGCGCACCCGCCGGTCCACGGCCATCGCGGGGTGCTCCCACCGCACGCGGGCGTCCTCCGTCAGCAGGCGCGGGGCGAGGCTCACGCCCTCGGCGGGCTGCGGCACCGCCGCGAGGATCCCGTCCTCTAGCGCGTCGAGCGTGCTGACCAGCAACCCCGCCCCGGCGTCGGCCAGACGTCCGAGCAGGTCGCCCGAGGTGTCGAGCGGCCGGACCGTCTCGGTCAGCGTGCCGAGCACCGGGCCGGTGTCGAGCCCGGCCTCCAGCCGGAACGTCGTCGCGCCCGTGACCTCGTCGCCGGCGATGATCGCGTGCTGCACCGGCGCGGCACCGCGCCAGGCGGGCAGCAGCGAGAAGTGCAGGTTGACCCAGCCGTGCCGCGGCACGTCGAGCACCGCGGGCGGCACCAAGTTCCCGTAGGCGACGACCGGCGCGGCGTCCACGCCGAGCGCCGCGATCCGCGCCTGGACCTCCGGGTCCCTGAGCGTCGCGGGCGTCAGCACCTCGAGGCCAGCCTCGAGGGCGCGCTCCTTCACGGGGCTCGGTGTGAGCGTGCGACCGCGCCCGGCGCGGGCGTCGGGTCGGGTGAGGACGGCGACGACCTCGTGGCGGGAGGCGAGCAGGGCGTCCAGGGCGGGCAGCGCCACCGCGGGCGTCCCGGCGAAGAGCAGGCGCATGGGTCACGATCCTAGGCGCTGCACGGCGACCCGCGGTGCCGCGCGGACGACCGGGCTCAGCCCGAGAGCACCCCGCGCGCCACGAGGTCCGCCCGCAGCGCCGCGGCGTCGGTGAACAGCACGGCCTGGAACCCGAGGGCGGCCGCCGCGTCGACGTTGGCGGGGCTGTCGTCGACGAACACGGTCCGGGCGGGCGCCAGGCCGAACCGCTCGGCCACGATCCGGAAGATCCGCGCGTCCGGCTTCGCGACGCCCTCGCGCCCGGAGACGACCACGTCCTCCAGCCGCCCGATCACCGGCGCGGCGGGCACGGCGTGGTGGAACGTCTCCGCGGACCAGTTCGTCAGCCCGAGCACCCGCACCCCGGCGGCCCGCAGGTCGTCGACCACCGCGGCGCTGCCCGGCACCGGGCCCGGCAGCGCGTCGGCGAACCGCTCGACGTACAGGTCGAGCATCGCGACGTGCTCCGGGTGCCGCGCGGCGACCTCGGCCCGGGCCTCGGACCACGGCCGCCCGGCGTCCTGGCGCAGGTTCAGCGCGGGGAAGTCGACGTCCGCGAAGAACCGCCGGACCTCGGCGTCCGTTCGCCGGCCGGCGAACGCCCGCGCCGGGTCCCACGACACCAGGACGTTCCCGAGGTCGAGCACGACGGCGTCCACCGCCGGCCCGTGGGTGCGGTCGTGGTCGGGTCCGGGACCGGTCACAGCATCTCCTCCGGGTCGAGCCGCACCCGCAGGCTGCCGCCCTCGCGCCGGGCGCTGCGGACCGCCATCGCGGCGGCCAGGTCCTTGGCGAGCGTGCGGCCGTGGGCGGCGGGCACCCGCACCAGCGCGCGCACCGGCGGGTCCAGCGACTCCTGCACCGCCGCCCCCCGGCGCCGAACGGCTCCGGCTGCGGGACCGGGCCGAGCACGTCGCCGCCGTCGGGCAGCGTCAGGCGCGCCAGCACGGCGGCGACCACCTCGCGCGTGCCCGTCAGCTCCGCGACGCGGACCACCGGGGGCAGGCTCACCTCGGCGCGCTCCTCGAGCTCGCGCTGCGCCAGCCCGACCGGGTCCCAGCGGACCAGCGCCTGGGTCGGCCGCTCGGCGGCGTCGCCGACCAGCAGCACCACGCCGCCGTCCCGCGCCGACCGCACCAGCGCGGCGGCCGCCATCCACCGCCGCAGCGCGTCCTCGGTGGCGCGCAGCGCCGTCGACGCCGTGCTCACGGCGGCGTCGAGCAGCACCGCGGCCGCGTACCCGCCGGGCGCCACGGGCTCCGCGCCGATCGTGGAGACCACCAGCGCGGGCTTGTCGGGGACCTCCGCGAGCACGCCGCCCGACGACCGCGCGCCCGAGGTCCGGACCGTGACACCGGTGAAGGCGCGCCCCAGCTCCTCCGCGGTGCGGTCCGAGCCGACGACCACCGAGCGGAACGTCCCGTTGCCGCACGCGTCGCACCGCCACTGGATCGCGAGCCGCCCGCACCAGCGGCACTGGGCTGTCGCGTCGCCCGAGCGGAGCTCCAGCGGCCCGTGGCAGGTGGTGCAGCGCGCGACCTCGCGGCACCGCGCGCACGCCACCGCGGGCAGGTAGCCGGCGCGCGGCACCTGCACCAGCACCGGTCCGTCGGCGAGCCGTTCCCGGATGGTCCGCCAGGCCTCCCCGGGCAGCCGCGCCGCGGCGGCGGCACCCTCACGGGCCAGCTCGACGCTGGTCAGCGCGCGCACCCGCGGCGCCCGGGCCCGCACCACGTCACGGTCCGCCAGCACGGCGCGCGCCCAGCCCTGCTCGACGAGGGCCTGCACCTCCACCGACCGGCTGTGCGCCGCCAGCAGCAGGCCGCTGCCCTCGAGCTCCGACCGCAGACCCAGCACCTCGCGGACGTGCGGGTACGGGGCGCGCGGCTCGGCGTGCAGGTCGTCGCCGTCGTCCCAGCAGACGGCCAGCCCCAGGTCCCGCACGGGGGCGAACGCCGCGGCCCGGGTCCCGACGACCACCCGGGCGTGCCCCCGCAGCGCCGCCAGGTACGCGCGGTACCGCAGCGCGGGGCCGTCGTCGGCCATCAGCCGCACGTGCGCGGCGTCCGCGCGGTCGGGCGACCAGGCGGGCACCCCGGCGTCGGTCAGGGCGGCGCACACCCGGTCGACGTCGCGGGCGTCCGGCACCACGACCAGGACCCCGCGACCCCCGGCCAGCGTGGCGACCGCGGCCTGGGCCACCGCGTCGGGCCAGCGCTCCCCCGGCGGGCCGGGCAGTGCCGACCAGGCGGCGCGCGGGGCCCCTCCGGCCGTCAGGTGCGCGAGGAACGCCGGGCCGCCGCGGTAGGGCGTCCACGCGGGAGCAGCGGACGCAGCAGGAGCAGCAGGGGCGTCGGGCGCGGCGGGACCGGTCGGCGTCCCGGGGGCGGGCGCCGGCGGCGGCACCTCCCCCTCGGTGCGGGCGTGCCGGGGCGGCACCGCGAGCCGGAGCACGTCGGCGAGCGTGCCCGCGTACCGGTCCGCCACCGCCCGGGCCAGCCGGCCGACGGCGGGGGTCAGCACGGGCTCGGGCGACACCACACGCCGCAGCGGCACGAGCGCGCCGTCGTGGTCCGCCTCCGCGACCCGCTCCAGGACGTACCCGTCGACGTCCTGCGCGCCGAACCGCACCTTGACCCGGGTGCCGGGCACCGCGGTCCCGGCCATCGTCGCCGGGACCAGGTACTCGAACGGGCGGTCCAGGTGCGGGGGCGACAGCTCGAGCGCGACCCGCGCGACCGGCAGGTCGGCGGCGGGCTCGACGTCCACGTCCCGCGCGCGGACGCGGCGCCGGGGCCGGGCGGGCACGTCGAGCCCGAGCAGCGTCGGCTGCTCCGGCGTGCCCGCGCCGCCCTCGGCCACCGCGTCCGTCGGGCCGGTCAGGACAGCGCGGCGCGCAGGGCGTCGACGCGGTCGGTGCGCTCCCAGGTGAAGTCGGGCAGATCGCGACCGAAGTGGCCGTAGGCGGCCGTCGCCCGGTAGATCGGACGCAGCAGGTCGAGGTCGCGGATGATCGCGGCGGGTCGCAGGTCGAACACCTCGCGGATCGCGGCGGTCAGGCGGTCGACCGGCACGGTCTCGGTGCCGAACGTCTCGACGTACAGGCCCACGGGGTGCGCCTTGCCGATCGCGTACGCGACCTGGACCTCGCAGCGGCGCGCCAGGCCCGCGGCGACGACGTTCTTGGCCACCCAGCGCATCGCGTACGCGGCGGAGCGGTCGACCTTCGACGGGTCCTTGCCGGAGAACGCGCCGCCGCCGTGGCGCGCCATGCCGCCGTAGGTGTCGACGATGATCTTGCGGCCGGTCAGGCCGGCGTCGCCCTGGGGACCGCCGACGACGAACTGACCGGTCGGGTTGACCAGGAGCCGGTAGTCGCTGGTGTCGAGGTCGAGCCCGGCCTCCGCCAGTACCGGGGCGACGACGTGCTCCGCGATCGCCGGGGCGAGCTCGGTCTCGAGCTGCACGCCCGGGCCGTGCTGCGTGGACAGCACCACGGTGTCGAGCTTCACCGCGCGCTCGCCGTCGTACGCCACGGTGACCTGCGTCTTCCCGTCGGGGCGCAGGTCGGGGATGATCCCCTCCTTGCGCACCAGCGCGAGCCGCTCCGCGAGGCGGTGCGACAGCCAGATCGGCAGCGGCAGCAGGCTCTCGGTGTCGTCCGACGCGTAGCCGAACATCAGGCCCTGGTCGCCGGCGCCCTGGGCGTCCAGCGGGTCGTGGTCCTCGGCGTCCTGACGGGACTCCCAGGCCTTGTCGACGCCCTGCGCGATGTCCGGCGACTGCTGGCCGATCGACACCGAGACGCCGCAGGAGTCGCCGTCGAAGCCGATGTCGGACGACGTGTACCCGATGGCCTTGACGACCTGCCGGACGATCTGCGGGATCTCGACGTACGCGCTGGTCGTGACCTCGCCGGCGACGTGCACCAGGCCCGTGGTCACCATCGTCTCGACCGCCACACGGGCGGACGGGTCCTGCTCGAGGATCGCGTCCAGGATCGCGTCGGAGATCTGGTCGCAGACCTTGTCGGGGTGCCCCTCGGTCACCGACTCGGACGTGAAGAGGCGCAGCTCGGCATGGGTCATGAGCCCAGGCTACCGGGGTCGACCTGCTGGTCCGTCAGCCGCGACACGACGGCGTCCCACAGCCCGTCCGCGACCTCGTCCTTCGACCCCGCGACCGTGACGACCGTCTCCCCCTGCGCATCCAGCACGGTGACGGCGTTCTCCGTGGCGCCGAACCCGCGCCCGCCCCCGACCGCGTTGACGGCCAGCAGGTCGGCGCCCTTGCGGACGGCCTTCGCCCGGCCGTGGGCGAGCACGTCGCCGTCGGCGTCCCCGGTCTCCGCGGCGAACCCGACCACGACCTGCCCGGGCCGCACGGGGTCGCGGACCAGCTCGGCCAGCACGTCGGGGTTCTGCACCAGCGCGAGCGGCGGCACGGCACCGCCCGGGTCCTTCTTGATCTTGTGCTCCGCGTCGACCGCGGGCCGGAAGTCGGCGACCGCGGCGGCCATCACCACGACGTCGGCGTCGGAGGCGGCACCGCGGACGGCGTCGCGCAGCTCCGCGGTCGTCTCCACCGGCAGCACGCGCACCCCGGCGGGCGGCGGCACCGTGAGGTTGGCGGCGACCAGCGTCACCCGCGCGCCCCGGGCGAGGGCGGTCCGGGCCAGCGCCACGCCCTGCCGGCCCGAGGACCGGTTGCCGAGGAACCGCACCGGGTCCAGCGGCTCGCGCGTGCCCCCGGCCGAGACGACGACCGACCGGCCCGCCAGGTCCTGGGTGCGCGGCTTGCCCTCCCGGTCCACGAGGGCGAGCGCGGCGGCGGCGATCGCGTCGGGCTCGGGCAGCCGCCCGGGGCCGGTGTCGGCGCCCGTGAGCCGGCCCGAGTCCGGGTCCAGCACGTGCACGCCGCGCTCGCGCAGCGTCGCGACGTTGGCCCGCGTCGCGGGGTGCTGCCACATCTCGGTGTGCATCGCGGGCGCCATGAGCACCGGGCACGTGGCCGTGAGCAGCGTGGCCGCGAGCAGGTCGTCCGCGCGCCCCGACGCCGCCCGGGCCAGCAGGTCGGCGGTGGCCGGGGCGACGACCACGAGGTCCGCCTGCCGGCCGAGCCGCACGTGCGCGACCTCGGGGACGTCCTCGAACACCTCGGGCGTGACCGGGTGGCCCGACAGCGCCTCCCAGGTCGCGCGCCCGACGAACTCCAGCGCGGCCCGGGTGGGCATGACGCGGACGTCGTGCCCCGCCTCGGTCAGCAGGCGCAGGACGTGCGCGGCCTTGTACGCGGCGATGCCGCCGGCCACGCCGAGGACGACGCGCACGGGTCGACCGGTCTCAGGCCTCGTTCGCGGTGACCGTCAGCAGGCCCGCGTCGATCTCGCGCATCGCGATGGACAGCGGCTTCTCCTGCGGGCGGGTCTCCACCAGCGGGCCGACGTACTCGAGCAGGCCCTCGTTGAGCTGCGAGTAGTAGGCGTTGATCTGCCGGGCGCGCTTGGCGGAGTAGATCACGAGCGCGTACTTGGAGTCGGCGCGCTCGAGCAGGCGGTCGATCGGCGGGTCGGTGATGCCGATGGGCTCGGCGATGGTTCCGGACACAGTGGCTCCCGGTGGTCGGAGGGGGGTGGACGCAGGTCTGTCGCTCAGTCTACCGCGACGGGCAGGCCCATCAGGGCGACGAGCTCGTCCGTGGCGCGCCGGACGTCGTCGTTGACCACGGTGTGGTCGAACTCGGGCTCGGCCGCGAGCTCGACCTCGGCGGTCCGGAGCCGGCGTGCGCGCTCCTCCTCGTCCTCGGTGCCGCGGCCGACGAGCCGACGCACGAGCTCGTCCATCGACGGCGGCGCGAGGAAGACGAACTGCGCCTCGGGCATGGTCGTCCGGACCTGCCGGGCTCCCTGGAGGTCGATCTCGAGCAGCGCGGGCTCCCCGGCGGCGAGTCGCTCCTCGACCGGCCGCCGGGGGGTCCCGTAGCGGTTCCTGCCGTGCACCACGGCCCACTCCAGGAGCTCGCCCGAGGCGGCCATCGCATCGAACTGCTCCGGGGTGACGAAGTGGTAGTGCACCCCGTCGACCTCGCCGGGGCGCGGCGGTCGTGTCGTCGCCGACACGGACAGCCAGACCTGCGGGTACCGGGCTCGGAGGTCGGCGGACACGGTGCCCTTGCCGACGGCGGTCGGTCCGGCGAGGACGGTCAACCGGGCGCGCGGCGTCGTCATGCGGTCTGGTGCTCCTGGAGTCGTGCGCCCCTCAGCGTGCGGGGGACGGTGCGTGCGGCCGGCTCACCCGAACCGGTCGATGAGCGCCTTCACCTGGTGCGGGCCGAGGCCGCGCACCCGGCGGGTCTCCGAGATGCCGATCTCGGAGATGATCTGGCGCGCCTTGACCTTACCCACTCCCGGGAGGGACTCGAGCAGGGCGAGCACCTTGAGCTTGCCGATGGTCTCGTCCTTCTGGCCCTGGGCGATCACCTCGGACAGCGTGCCCTGCGAGTACTTCAGGCGGTTCTTGACCTCAGCACGGGCCTGGCGGGCGGCGGCAGCCTTCTCGAGGGCTGCTGCTCGCTGCTCGGGGGTGAGAGTCGGAAGTGCCACGTGAGTCACCTTCTCATCACTGTCAGGAGGCAGGACATTTGAACTTCCCAGGTGTCCGCGGGTCCGGCGCGACGTTGCGCCGGCCGGGGAGGACCCCATCTCCCGAGGATGGCACGGGATGGCCCGTCCGGCACGTTCCACCAGCGTGTCGTCCCGCACCCACCTGTCCGCACCCCCTCGCCGAGGGCGTACGAGACACCGCGAGGGCGCACTCCGGGGAGTACGCCCTCGCAGTGTCTCGTGCGCCCTCGCGGATTCCCGGGGTGGGGGTGGGGTGGGTGAGGTGGGGTCAGCGCAGGGCGTGGGCCGCGGCGTCGGCCGCCTGGTGCGCCGACGCGCGGAGCGCGGACCGGGTCGGGCCCGCCGCGAGGACGCCGCGCGAGGAGGACGCGAGGACCGCGTGCCGGGCGTGGCCGAAGACGGCGGCGAGCTCCGCGGGGCCGGCCCCCTGCGCGCCGACGCCGGGGGCCAGCAGCGGGCCGCGCACGGCCGCCAGGTCCACGCCGAGGCGGACTGCCGCGTCGCCGGTGGTGGCGCCGACGACGAGGCCGACGGACCCGAGCCCGGCTCCCCCGGTGCGCGCGAGCTCGGCGGCGTTCACCGCACCGGCCTCCCGTGCCACCCGGTCCGCGACGGCGACGCCCTCGGCGTCCCGCGCGTGCTGGACGGCCGCGCCCTCGGGGTTCGAGGTGAGCGCGAGCACGAACAGCCCGCGCCCGGTCGCCAGCGCGGCGTCGACCGCCGGGGCCAGCGACCCGAACCCGAGGTACGGCGACACCGTCAGCGCGTCCCCGGCGAGCGGCGACCCGTCGCGCAGGTACGCGTCGGCGTAGGCGCCCATCGTGGAGCCGATGTCGCCGCGCTTGGCGTCCACGACCACCAGCGTGCCGGTGTCCCGGCCCGCGGCGACGACCTCCTCCAGCACCGCGAGGCCAGCGGAGCCGTGGCGCTCGAAGAACGCGGCCTGCGGCTTGACGGCCGCGACCTGCCCCCCGACGGCCTCCATGACCGTCAGCGCGAACCGGCGCAGCCCCTCGGCGTCGTCGGGCAGCCCCCACGCGTCCAGCAGGGACACGTGGGGGTCGATGCCGACGCACAGCGGGCCGTGCTCGGCCATCGCCGCGCCGAGGCGCGCGCCGAACGGGACCGGGGTGCCCGTCACGCGCCCACCGCCGTGCCCGCCGCCGTCGCCGCGCGGCGCTGCGTGGTCGCCGCCCGGCGCGTCGCGGTGGCCGCGTCGTGCTCCTGCAGGCTCGCGACCCCGAACGGACCGGCCAGCGCCGCCTCGATGCCCTGCACCGCGGCCCCGAGCTGCTGCACGGTCGTCACGATGGCCTTGTCGGCCGCCGTCGTCGCCGCGCGGATCTCGTAGCCGTCGGCGCGGGCGCCCTGGCCGGACGGGGTGTTGACCACCATGTCGACCTCGCCGGCCGAGATGAGGTCGACGATCGTCGGCTCCCCCGCCGGCCCGCGGCCGCGGCTGAACTTCCGCACGACCGTCGAGGTGATGCCGTTGCGCTTGAGCACGGTCGCGGTGCCCTCGGTCGCGAGGATCTCGAAGCCCAGCTCCGCGAGCCGCTTGACCGGGAACACGATGGACCGCTTGTCCCGGTCCGCGACGGAGATGAACACCCGGCCGGACGTCGGCAGCCCGCCGAACGCCGCGGACTGGGACTTCGCGAACGCCGTCGGGAAGTCGGTGTCGAAGCCCATGACCTCGCCGGTGGAGCGCATCTCCGGGCCGAGCACGGTGTCGACCACGGTGCCGTCGGCGGTGCGGAACCGCTTGAACGGCAGCACGGCCTCCTTGACGGCGATCGGCGCGTCGAGGTCGATGACGCTCGCGTCGTCCTCGGGCAGCACGCCCGAGGCGCGCAGGTCCGCGATCGAGCGGCCGGTCATGATGAGCGCCGCCGCCTTGGCCAGCGGGACGCCGGTGGCCTTGGACACGAACGGCACGGTGCGCGACGCCCGCGGGTTGGCCTCGAGGACGTAGAGCACGTCGGACACCAGCGCGAACTGGATGTTCAGCAGCCCGCGGACCCCGACCCCGGCGGCGATCGCCTCGGTGGAGACCCGGATCCGCTGCAGCTCGGACTCCGACAGGCTGACCGGCGGCAGCACGCAGGCCGAGTCGCCGGAGTGGATGCCGGCCTCCTCGATGTGCTCCATCACGCCGCCGAGGAACAGCTCGGTGCCGTCGTACAGCGCGTCGACGTCGATCTCGATGGCGTCGTCCAGGAACCGGTCGATCAGCAGCGGCGGGAGGGAGCCGCCGCGCGCGGACGCGTCGGCCAGCGCGCGCTCGACGTACTCGGTGAGCTGGTCGTCCGAGTAGACGATCTCCATGCCGCGCCCGCCCAGCACGTAGGACGGGCGGACCAGGACCGGGTAGCCGATGCGGGCGGCGGTCTCCCGCGCGACGGGCAGCGTGGTGGCGGTGCCGAACGCCGGCGCGGGCAGCCCGGCGGCGGCGAGCACCGCACCGAACGCGCCGCGGTCCTCGGCGGCGTCGATGGCGGCCGGCGGGGTGCCGAGGATCGGCAGGCCGGCGTCCTCGAGCCGCTGCGCGAGCGACAGCGGGGTCTGCCCGCCGAGCTGCACGATGATGCCGGCGACGGGCCCGGCGGCCTTCTCGGCCTCGTAGACCTCGAGGACGTCCTCGAAGGTCAGCGGCTCGAAGTACAGCCGGTCCGCGGTGTCGTAGTCCGTCGAGACGGTCTCGGGGTTGCAGTTGACCATGACCGTCTCGAACTCGCCCTTGAGCGCCAGCGTCGCGTGCACGCAGGAGTAGTCGAACTCGATGCCCTGGCCGATGCGGTTCGGGCCGGAGCCCAGGATCAGCACCGCGGGCCGCTCGCGCGGGGCGACCTCGGTCTCCTCGTCGTAGGACGAGTAGTGGTAGGGCGTCCGGGCGGCGAACTCGGCGGCGCAGGTGTCGACGGTCTTGTAGACCGGGCGCACCCCGAGGGCCTGCCGCACCTGGCGCGCGACGTCCTCGGCGATGCCGCGCAGCTGCGCGACCTGCACGTCGGACAGGCCGTGGCGCTTGGCGCGCAGCAGCACCGCGCGGGTCAGCTCGGGGGCGGCGGCGGTCTCGGCGGCGACCTCGTTGATCAGCGCGAGCTGGTCGAGGAACCAGGGGTCGATCCCGGTGCGCGCGTACACCTCGTCGACGGACACGCCGGCGCGGAGCACCTGCTGCACGTCGACCAGGCGGTGCTCGGTCGGCACCGAGATCGAGGCGACGAGCGCGTCGAGCTCCTCGCCGGCGGCCGCGTCGCCGTCCCAGTGGAACGTCGTGCCCTTGCGGTCGATGGACCGCATGGCCTTGCCGAGCGCCTCGGTGAAGTTGCGGCCCATCGCCATCGCCTCGCCGACGGACTTCATCGTGGTGGTGAGGGTCGGGTCGGCGGCCGGGAACTTCTCGAACGCGAACCGGGGCACCTTCACCACGACGTAGTCGAGGGTGGGCTCGAACGACGCCGGGGTGGACCCGGTGATGTCGTTGGGGATCTCGTCCAGGGTGTAGCCGACGGCCAGACGGGCCGCGATCTTCGCGATCGGGAAGCCCGTGGCCTTCGACGCCAGCGCCGAGGACCGCGACACGCGGGGGTTCATCTCGATGACGATGATCCGGCCGGTGTCGGGGTGCACCGCGAACTGGATGTTGCAGCCGCCGGTGTCGACGCCGACCTCGCGGATGACCGCGATGCCGATGTCCCGCATCCGCTGGTACTCGCGGTCGGTCAGCGTCAGCGCCGGGGCGACGGTCACCGAGTCGCCGGTGTGCACCCCCACGGGGTCGACGTTCTCGATGGAGCAGACCACCACGACGTTGTCGTGCTTGTCGCGCATCAGCTCGAGCTCGTACTCCTTCCAGCCGAGGATCGACTCCTCTAGGAGCACCTCCGTGGTCGGCGAGTAGTGCAGGCCCTGGCCGACGATGCGGTGCAGGTCCTTCTCGTCGTAGGCGATGCCGGAGCCGAGCCCGCCCATCGTGAACGACGGGCGCACGACGACCGGGTAGCCCAGGTCCTCGACCGCCGTGAGGGCGTCGTCGAGGGTGTGCACGATCGCGGACCGCGCGGACTCGCCGCCGCAGACCTCGACGACCTGCTTGAACTGCTCGCGGTCCTCGCCCTTCTGGATGGCGGGGATGTTCGCGCCGATCAGCTCGACGCCGTACTCCTCGAGGACGCCGGCCTCGTCCAGGGCGATGGCCGCGTTCAGGGCGGTCTGGCCGCCGAGGGTCGGCAGGATCGCGTCGGGGCGCTCCTTGGCGATGATCGAGGTCAGCACCTCGGTCGTGATCGGCTCGACGTAGGTCGCGTCGGCGAACTCCGGGTCGGTCATGATCGTGGCCGGGTTGGAGTTCACGAGGACGACCCGCAGGCCCTCCTCCTTCAGCACGCGGCACGCCTGGGTGCCGGAGTAGTCGAACTCCGCGGCCTGGCCGATGACGATCGGGCCGGACCCGATGACGAGGACGGAGTGGATGTCGGTGCGGCGAGGCATCAGGCGCCCTTCGTGGTCGAGGTGACGTCGGTGGCCTGGCCCGCGGCGGCAGCACCCGCGGCGGGGTCGCGCATCAGGTCCAGGAACCGGTCGAACAGGTAGGCGGCGTCGTGCGGGCCGGCCGCGGCCTCCGGGTGGTACTGCACGGAGAACGCGGGCAGGTCGAGCGCCGCGAGGCCCTCCACCACGTCGTCGTTCAGGTCGACGTGCGACACCGTGACGCGGCCGTAGCGACCGCCGTCGTGCGGCGCGGTCGAGACCTCGTCCAGCGGGGCGTCCACGGCGAACCCGTGGTTGTGCGCGGTGATCTCGACGCGGCCGGTGGCGCGGTCGAGCACCGGCTGGTTCACGCCGCGGTGCCCGTAGCCGAGCTTGTAGGTCCCGTAGCCGAGCGCGCGGCCGAGGATCTGGTTGCCGTAGCAGATGCCGAAGAACGGGATCCGGCGGTCCAGCACCTCGCGGAGCAGCTCGACCTCGTGCGTCGCGGCGCCGGGGTCGCCGGGGCCGTTGGAGAAGAACACGCCGTCGGGCGCCGTGGCGAGCACGTCCTCGATGGACGACTGCGCGGGCAGGACGTGCACCTCGATGCCGCGCTCCGCCATCCGGTGCGGGGTCATCGCCTTGATGCCTAGGTCGACCGCGGCGACCCGCGCGACCGGCTCGGCCAGCGGCTCGCCGTCGGGGCCCAGCGCGGGCACGACGTAGGCGGTGTCGGTGGAGACCTCGCCGGCCAGGTCGGCGCCGGCCATCTGCGGGCGCTCGCGCACCTCGGTGACCAGGTCCTCGACCGCGCGGGGGCGGCCCGCGGCGTCCAGCAGCGCCTCGCCGGACACGATCGCGGCACGCATCACGCCGCGCTCCCGCAGGTGCCGCGTGAGCGCGCGGGTGTCGATGCCGGAGATGCCGACGACGCCCTGCGCCACCAGCTCCTCGTCCAGGCTGCGCTCGCTGCGCCAGTTCGACGCCCGGCGCGCGGGGTCGCGCACCACGTAGCCGGACACCCAGATCCGCCCCGACTCCGGGTCCTCGTCGTTGACGCCGGTGTTGCCGATGTGCGGCGCCGTCATCACCACGATCTGCTGGTGGTAGCTCGGGTCGGTGAGCGTCTCCTGGTAGCCGGTCATCCCGGTGTTGAAGACGATCTCGCCCCACGTCCGGCCGGTGGCCCCGTAGGCCTCGCCGGCGAAGGTCCGCCCGTCCTCGAGCACGAGCAGTGCGTCCGTCATGAGTTCTCCTCCGCACCCGCCGAGGCGGGCGTCGTGCCGATCAGGTCTGTGGTGGCCGTGCGCAGCGCGTCCGCCTCGTGGGCGTGCCGCAGCCGCAGGCCGGTGTCGAGGCCGCGCGCGTCGGTGGCGGGGTCCGGCGCCCAGGTGAGCACCACCAGCCCCTCGCCGCCGACGACCTTGCCGGCCATGCCGCCGGAGGTGCCGACCGCGCGCAGCGAGCCGCGCGGGACGAACACGTCCGGCGCCCCTCGTCGTCGCACGACCACGCCCGCGTCGCGGACCTGCACCGTGGCGGCCGACCGGACACCGAGGCCGTGGGCCCCGACCCGGTCCAGCCAGTCGCCGGCCCGGGTGGTGGACACGTAGGTCGCCGCCAGCTCCGCGGTGCGCGCCGCGCCGAGGGCGTCCTCCGCGGGGACCGCCGGGGGCGCCGGGACGTCCGCGGTGGCGCGGACGCGGTGCCGCCACCCGACGGCCATCGCGGACAGCGCGACGACGGCGAGCACCGACATGAGGGTGACCGAGAGCCAGGGCGGCATCAGGGCGTCACCCGCCCGGCGGCGAAGCCCGCGCGCTCCGGGTCGTCCTGCGGGACGCCGTCGAGCACCGTGGCGCGGCCGCGCAGGAACGTCGCGACGACCCGGCCGGGCAGCTCGCGGCCCCGCAGCGGCGAGTTCGCCGACGCGGTCGCCTGCTGCTCGGGGACGACCACCCGGCGCGCGTCGGGGTCGACCAGCACGAGGTTGGCCGGCTCCCCCACCGCGAGCGGGCGGCCCTGGTCCGCGACCCGGCCGATCCGCGCGGGCGTCTCGGACAGCACCCGGGCGACGTCCGCCCAGGTCATCCGGCCGGTGTCGACCATCGTCAGCTGCACCACCGACAGGGCGGTCTCCAGCCCGGTCATGCCGAACGCGGCGGCGGCCCACTCGCAGTCCTTGTCCTCGCGGGTGTGCGGGGCGTGGTCGGTCGCGACGATGTCGATCGTCCCGTCCGCCAGGCCCGCGCGGACCGCGTCGACGTCGCCCTGGGTGCGCAGTGGCGGGTTGACCTTGAACACCGGGTCGTAGCCGCGGGCCTCGTCGTCGGTGAGCACGAGGTGGTGCGGGGTGACCTCGGCGGTGACGTCGATGCCCCGGGACTTCGCCCACCGGATGATCTCGACCGAGCCGGCCGTCGACAGGTGGCAGACGTGCAGCCGGGACCCGACGTGCTCGGCGAGCAGCACGTCGCGGGCGATGATCGCCTCCTCGGCCACGGCGGGCCACCCCGCCAGGCCGATCTCCGCGGACACGACGCCCTCGTGCATCTGGGCGTTCTCGGTCAGGCGGGGCTCCTGCGCGTGCTGCGCGACCACGCCGTCGAACGCCTTCGTGTACTCCAGGGCGCGGCGCATCAGCACCGGGTCGTGCACGCACTTGCCGTCGTCGCTGAACACCCGCACGCGGGCGGCGGAGTCGGCCATCGCGCCCAGCTCGGCGAGGTGCTCCCCCGCCAGGCCGACGCTGACCGCGCCGACCGGGTGCACGTCGACCCAGCCCGCGGCCTGCCCGAGCCGCCAGACCTGCTCGACGACGCCCGCGGTGTCCTGCGTCGGCGTGGTGTTCGCCATCGCGTGCACGGCGGTGAACCCGCCCGCCGCGGCGGCGCGCGTGCCCGACGCGACGGTCTCCGCGTCCTCCCGGCCCGGCTCGCGCAGGTGGGTGTGCAGGTCGACCAGGCCGGGCAGCAGCACCATCCCGGTCGCGTCGATCACGTGCAGGTCGTCCGGGGCGTTCTCCGCCGCGTCGCCGGCCTCGGCACCGATCGCCGCGACGACGCCGCCCGCGACCAGGACGTCCGTACGCGCGCCGCCCAGCGGGGCGACGTCCTTCAGCAGGTACTGCGTGGTCATCGGGTGCTCACCTCGGGGGTCGGGACGATGGTCGGGACGGCGCCGGTCGCCGGTGGCGCCCCGGTGTCGCCGTCGCCGGCCAGCAGCAGGTACAGCACCGCCATCCGGACCGCGACGCCGTTCGCGACCTGCTCGACGATCACCGCGCGCGGCGAGTCGGCGGCGTCCGCGGAGATCTCCAGGCCGCGGTTCATCGGGCCGGGGTGCAGCACGATCGCGTGCGCCGGCAGCGTGGCCAGGCGCCGCGCGTCCAGGCCGTACAGCCGGGTGTACTCCAGCGGGCTCGGGAAGAACCCGCCGCCCGCCGTCGACATCCGCTCGCGCTGCACACGGAGCATCATCACCGCGTCCGGGCCCTGGGCGAGGACGTCGTCCAGCCGGTAGGACACCGCCGCCGGCCACGGGCCGACGCCCACGGGCAGCAGCGTCGGCGGCGCCACCAGCGTGACCCGCGCGCCGAGCGTGTGCAGCAGGTCGACGTTCGACCGCGCGACCCGGCTGTGCAGCACGTCCCCGACGATCGCCACGTGCAGGCCCGCGAGGTCGCGGCCGACGCCGTCCGGGTTCGTCGCGTCGCCCACGAGGTGCCGACGGATCGTGAACGCGTCCAGCAGGGCCTGCGTCGGGTGCTGGTGCATCCCGTCGCCCGCGTTCACCACACCCGCGTCGGTCCAGCCCGCGTGCGCCAGCGTGTGCGGTGCGCCCGAGGCCTGGTGCCGGATGACGATCGCGTCCGCGCCCATCGCCTGCAACGTCAGCGCGGTGTCCTTGAGCGACTCGCCCTTGGACACGCTCGAGCCCTTGGCGGAGAAGTTGATGACGTCCGCGCTCAGCCGCTTCGCCGCGGTCTCGAAGGAGATGCGCGTGCGGGTCGAGTCCTCGAAGAACAGGTTGACGACCGTGCGGCCGCGCAGCGTCGGCAGCTTCTTGATCTGCCGGCCCTGGGTCGCGGCCATCTGGCTCGCGGTGTCCAGGACACGGATCGCCGCCGCGCGGTCCAGGTCGGCCGTGGAGAGCAGGTGCCTCATCGCGCGGCCCCCTCGATCAGCACCGCGGTCCGGCCATCGGTCTCCGCCAGCAGCACGCGCACCCGCTCGGCGGTCGACGTCGGCAGGTTCTTGCCCACGAAGTCCGCGCGGATCGGCAGCTCGCGGTGCCCCCGGTCCACCAGGGCGGCCAGCTGCACCGCCCGCGGGCGGCCCAGGTCGTTCAGGGCGTCCAGCGCGGCACGGATGGTCCGGCCGGAGAACAGCACGTCGTCCACCAGCACGACGACCTTGCCGTCGATGCCGCCCGCCGGGACGCTCGTCGCGCCGATCGTGCGGGTCGGGTGCTGCGCCAGGTCGTCGCGGTACATCGTGACGTCGAGGCTGCCGACCAGGTGCTCGGCCACGAGGCCGGGCTCCACCGCGGCCAGCCGCTCCGCCAGGCGGCGCGCCAGCGGGACGCCGCGCGTCGGGATGCCGAGGACGACGAGGTCGTCGCCGCCCTTGTTGCGCTCGAGGATCTCGTGGGCGATGCGCGTCAGCGCGCGGGCCACGTCCTGCTCGCCCAGGACGACGGTGCTGCCGTGGGCAGCCGCTGCGTCGTCGGGCACGGGGGTACCGGAAGTCATCCGGGCCGTCTCCTTCCCCGCCTCACGGGACGGTGTTAAAGGAATTGCCTGTCCCGGGCACCCTACAGGGCCCGTCCGGGCGCGGCCGGTCGTGTCCACGTGAGCACCGCCACGCCGCCGGGACGCCGACGGCCCCCGCTCCACGAGGGAGCAGGGGCCGTCCGGGGCGTGCGCGGGACGTCAGGCCAGCAGCGTCGGCTTCAGGTCCACGACCCGGCCGAGCAGGCCGTTGACGAACCCGGGCGACTCGTCGGTCGACAGGTCGCGCGCGAGCTCGACGGCCTCGTCCACGGCGACCGCGTCGGGCACGTCGTCGTTGAACAGGATCTCCCAGGCGCCGATCCGCAGCAGCTCGCGGTCGACCGCGGGCATCCGCTCGATCGTCCAGCCGTGCGAGTGGGTCGCGATGATCTCGTCGATGCGGTCGCGGTGCGCGACCACGCCCTCGACGAGGTCGACCGAGTACTGCGGCAGCGCCGCCTCGGTGCCGGGCTGGGCGATCCGGTCGGCGAGCAGCGTCAGCGGGTCGAGGCGGCGCTGCTCCGCCTCGAAGAGGACGTCGAGGGCCCGCTTGCGGGCCTTGGTGCGGGCACCCACGTCAGTCGTTCACGCGACCCAGGTAGCTGCCGTCGCGGGTGTCGACCTTGACCTTGGTGTCCGACTCGAGGAACAGCGGGACCTGGATCTGGTAGCCGGTCTCCAGCGTGGCGGGCTTGGTGCCGGCCGACGAGCGGTCGCCCTGCAGGCCGGGCTCCGTGTACGTGACCATGAGGGTCACCGACGGGGGCAGCTCGACGTAGAGCGGCACGCCCTCGTTGGTCGCGACCATCGCCGTGGTGCTCTCGAGCATGAAGTTCGCGGCGTCGCCGACGGTGGCGGCCGGGACGGTGATCTGGTCGTAGTTGTCCGTGTCCATGAACACGAAGTCCTCGCCGTCCTTGTACAGGTACTGCATGTCGCGCTTGTCGACGTTCGCGGTCTCGATCTTCAGGCCCGCGTTGAACGTCTTGTCGACGACCTTGCCGGACAGGACGTTCTTCAGCTTGGTGCGCACGAACGCGCCGCCCTTGCCGGGCTTGACGTGCTGGAACTCGATGACCGTCCAGAGCTGGCCGTCGATCTTCAGCACGGTGCCGTTCTTGAGGTCGTTCGTCGTCGCCACGTCACTGCTTCCTGTCAGGGGTCTCGGGAGCCTCGCCACGCGCGTCCGCGCCGGGACGGGGCTGGGCCGCCGACCATCTTAGCGCGTGAGCAGCCACCGACCCGCGACACCCGCGGCCGCCGCCCACACCAGCGAGGCGAGCGTGCCGATCACGAACCGCTCCGACACCGCGGGGTCGTCGCCGCCGCGCAGCTCCGGGTACCGGCCGAGACCCTTGACCGCCACGACGACGGCGACGCCGCCCGGCTCCCCGGCGAGCAGCGTGCCGGTGACCGCGAGCCGTTCGAGGACGCCGATCCAGGTGCCTCCGCGCAGCTTGGCCCGGGCACGGTCACCGTCGGGGCCGTCGCCGGCGCGGGCCCGGCGGCGTCGGCCCCGGCGGGTGCCGGCGTCCGGCTCGACCTCCGGCGGGGCGGCGTCGGGGCCGTCGTCCGGCGCCGGCCGGTCCGCGAGGCGCAGCACGCCCGCGGCGGCGACCCAGCCGAGCCCGGCGCTGACCACGAGCGCGGCCAGCACGACCACGGCTCCCCACAACGGTGTCACGCGGCGCCCTCCCCGCCCGCGGCGAGCCCGAGCAGGCGGGCCGCGGCCGGTCTCGCCGCCGTCTCCTCAGCCCACATCGCCGTCTTGAGTCGCATGCTCACCGCCTGCTGGCTGATGCCCAGAGCAACCGCGAGGTCCTCCTGCCGGACCGGCGTCGCGCTCCGTCGCACCAGCTCGACGACGGCGCGCCCCTCGGGGGTCCGGCGAGCGGCGATCGCCCCGAGCAGCGCCAGCACCGCCTCGGCCTCGGCCGCTAGGTCGACCCGGTCGCCGCGGACCGACACCGGCGGTGAGCTGCGCGGTCGGCGCGCCTTCGCAGCCTCCACAGCCTCGCGTGCGAGCACGAACGCCGATCCCGATCCCGCACGAGCACTGGCCGGCAGCGGCGCGTCGACCGCCCCCGCGCCGACACCGATGGTCCAGCCGCCGATGTGCAGCAGGTGCAGCGTGACGTCGACCGCCAACCTCGGATCCGAGAACACCGCCTGCACCTCGTCCCCGGCGGTGCGCTCGAACGGGCGCACCAAACCACTCGGCGAGGCACCGGCGAGTGCGAGCGGGCCGTCGCTCGACAGACCGGCAAGCAGCGCGTCCACCTGGTCGCCCCGCTTCCGACTGGCTTCTTGGTCGACCGTCAGGACCCACATGGGGCGAGCATAGGGACCCGGACCGTCGCGCACAACATCGAAAGTTTGTACTAGCCACAAACAAAGAGCAATGCTTGTACACGCTCCGTACAAGTAGGGCGATCAGCCCAGCGAGATACCACGCACCGGTGCCGCGCCCTCGGCGATCTCCGCGTACGCCGCGACCAGCAGCGTCGGGTCGGGTCCCTCGAGCCGCGCGGGCCGCGCGACGCCGTCCAGGACCACGAACCGCAGCAGGTCCCCGCGGGCCTTCTTGTCCCGGCGCATCGCCGCGTGCAGCTGGTCCCAGCGGTCGCCGCGGTACGTCGTCGGCAGGCCGAGGCCGGTGAGGATCGACCGGTGCCGGGCCACCACGGCCTCGTCCAGCCGACCGGCGAGCCGCGCGAGCTCCGCGGCGTAGACCATGCCGACCGCGACGGCCGCGCCGTGCCGCCAGGAGTACCGCTCCACGTGCTCGATCGCGTGGCCGAGGGTGTGCCCGTAGTTGAGGATCTCCCGCAGGCCCGCCTCGCGGAGGTCCTCCCCCACGACCCGCGCCTTCACGGCGACCGCGCGCTCCACCAGCTCGGCCACCACCTCCGACGACGCGGCCCGCACCGGGTCGGTGACCTCGGGACCGTGCGCCTCGACCAGCTCGAGGATCCGCGGGTCCGCGATGAACCCGCACTTGACCACCTCGGCCAGGCCCGCCACGTAGTCGTGCCGCGGCATGCTCTCCAGCGCGGCGAGGTCGCACAGCACCCCGGCCGGCGCGTGGAACGTCCCGACCAGGTTCTTGCCCTCGACCGTGTTGATGCCCGTCTTGCCGCCCACGGCCGCGTCGACCATCGCCAGCAGCGTCGTCGGCACGTGCACCACCCGCACGCCGCGCAGCCAGGTCGACGCCACGAACCCCGCGAGGTCGGTCGTCGCGCCGCCGCCCAGGCCGATGATCGCGTCGCTGCGCGTGAAGTCCGCCTGGCCCAGCACCTGCCAGCAGAACGACGCGACCTGCGCCGACTTGGCCGGCTCGGCGTCCGGGACCTCGGCGAGCAGGGCCTCGTACCCGTGCGCCACCAGGTCCTCGCGCACGGCGTCCGCGGTGGTCGCCAGCGCGGCCGGGTGGATCACCAGCACCTTGCGGACGCCCTCGCCCAGCAGCCGCGGCAGCTCGCCCAGCAGGTTGCGGCCGATCACGACCTCGTAGGGCTGCTCCCCGGAGACCTGCACCGTGCGCGTCGTCATCGTCCCGCCTCGTTCCCGTCCTCGCGCTGGTCCGCCAGCGCCTGCTCGATCCGCTCCGCGACCTGCGCCGGCGTCAGGTCGTCGGTCGACACCGTCACCGTCGCGACCCGCTCGTACACCGGCCGCCGCTCCGCCATCAGCGCCTGCCACCGCGCCCGCGGGTTGCCGAGCAGCAGCGGCCGCGACTGGTTGAACCCCACCCGCGGGGCCGCGTGCCGCAGGCTCACGTCGAGGAACACCACCACGCCGCCCCCGGCCCGGTACGCCGCCAGCTCCTCCTGCGTGCCCGGGTGCAGCACCGAGCCGCCGCCGAGCGCCAGCACGCCGTCGTGCTCGGCCAGCGCGACCCGCACCGCCTCGTGCTCCAGCTCGCGGAACCGCGGCTCGCCATCCTCGACGAAGATCTCCGCCACCGGCTTGCCCGCGGCACCGGCGACGTCCGCGTCCGTGTCCCGCGCGGCGAGGTGCCACCGCCCGGCGAGCGTCTGCGCCACCGTGGACTTGCCCGAGCCGGGCGGTCCCACCAGGACCACCCGCGGCCGGTCGGTCATCGCAGCAGGTCGGGGATCGCCGCGACGTACGCCTCGAGGTTGCGGCGCACCTCGCCGACGGAGTCGCCGCCGGTCTTCTCCAGCAGCGCGTCCGCGACCACCAGCGCGACCATCGCCTCGGCGACGACGGCGGCCGGGGGCACCGCGCACACGTCGGAGCGCTGGTGCTGCGCCGTGGCCGGCTCGCCGCTGGCGGTGTCGACCGTCGCCAGGGCGCGCGGCACCGTCGAGATCGGCTTCATCGCCGCGCGGACCCGCAGGACCTCGCCGTTCGTCATGCCGCCCTCCAGGCCGCCGGCCCGGTTGGTGGCCCGCCGGATCACGCCGTCGGCGTCCCGCGCCATCTCGTCGTGCGCCTGCGAGCCGCGGCGGGTCGCGGTGCGGAAGCCGTCGCCGACCTCGACGCCCTTGATCGCCTGGATGCCCATGAGCGCACCGGCCAGGCGCGCGTCGAGCCGCCGGTCCGCGTGCACGTACGAGCCCAGCCCGGACGGCAGCCCGTAGACCAGCACCTCGACGACGCCGCCGAGGGTGTCGCCGGCCTTGTGGCAGTCGTCGATCTCCGCGACCATCGCCGCCGACGTCGCCGCGTCGAGGCAGCGCACCGGGTCGGCGTCCAGCGCCTCGACGTCGTCGGGCGTCGGCAGCACCGTCCCGTCCGGGACCGTCACCGGGCCGATGCCCACGACGTGCGACACGAGCCGCACGCCCGCGGCCTGCTCGAGGAACCGCGCCGCGACCGTGCCGAGGGCCACGCGGGCGGCGGTCTCCCGCGCGGACGCGCGCTCCAGCACGGGACGCGCGTCGTCGAACGCGTACTTGCGCATGCCGACGAGGTCCGCGTGACCCGGACGCGGCCGGGTCAGCGGCGCGTTGCGGGCACGGTTGAGCTTCTCCGGGTCGTCGACCGGGTCGGACGACATGACGTCGACCCACTTCGGCCACTCCGTGTTGCCGATCTCGATCGCGACCGGACCGCCCTGCGACTCCCCCAGGCGCACGCCGCCGAGGATCCGCACCTCGTCCTGCTCGAACGACATCCGCGCGCCCCGGCCGTAGCCCAGGCGGCGGCGCGCGAGCGCGGCACGGATGTGCGCGGACTCGACCTCGACCCCCGCGGGGAGGCCCTCCAGCACGCCCACCAGGGCAGGACCGTGCGACTCACCGGACGTCAACCAACGGAGCATGGGGCGGAGTCTTTCACGTCGGGGGGACACCACCGCGCCCCGGTCCACGAGGTGGGCCGGGGCGCGGGGTGGTGCGAGGTGCTGCGGGTGTCAGCCGAGCAGCGGGTTGCGGTTCGGGTCCGCGCCGGGGAGCGTCGCCGCGAGCTCCTCCGGGGTGACCACGGGGATCGAGCTTGTCGTCCGGCAGCACGTACAGGTAGCCGGAGACCACGAGCTCGACGTCGCCGGGCGCCGTCGCCGGCTTGCCGCCGCCGGCCGCGGCCTCGTCCTGGCCGGTGCCGGTCACGGTCGTCACCAGCAGCAGCCGGTCGGTCTGCTGCTGCACCGCGTCGACCCAGGCGAGGACGTTCGCGTAACTGCCGACGACCGTCATCGAGATCGGCACGTCGATGAGGCCGGCGGGCACTGCAGCGGCCGCTGCGGCGGCTGCCGCCACGGCCGGGTCGACCGTGGTGGTGGCGTCGGCGGCAGCGCCGGCGTCGTCGGCACCCTCGGTGGTCTCGGGCTCCGTGACCGTCGCGACGGCCGGCGGGACCGGCGAGGCGAACAGCTCGGGCGTCGACGGGCTGACCGCGGTCAGCGAGACCCCGTGCTCGGCGGCCTTGGCGTCGACCTGCCGCAGGTAGTCGGAGATGTCCGCGGTGGTCGGGACCTGGACCTGCAGCGCGGCCAGCTCGGCCTTGCTCTGGTCCAGGGTCTCGAACTGCGCCTTGAGCGTCTGGATCCGCGACCGGGCGGCGTCGTTGTCGGCCTCGACGCCCTGCGCGGTGGTGAGCGTCTCGCCGGCTGTCGTGAGAACCGGAGAGACCAGCAGGAACCAGCTGCCGACCATGATCAGCAGCGCGATGAAGACCGTCCCGGCGACCCAGGTGCTCGTCTTGGACTGTCTCATGTCACTCGTCCCCTTCGGCGGCGGCCGGCTGCTCGGCGGCGAACCGCTGCAGCAGTGCCGCGTCGTTCAGCTGAGCCGTGAGCGACACCGCGTAGTAGGTGGTGCCCTCCTCCTCGGCGGTGGCCACGGACGACACCCACGTGCTGTCGAGGCCGGGCAGCGCGTCGAGCGCGTCGATCAGGTCGGCGGCCACCGGCGGGGTGGTCGACCGCACCTGGAGCGCCACGTTGCCGATGCTCGCGCCCTGGAGCGGGTCGGTGCCCGTCACGGGCAGCGCCACCGGCGACGGCCCGGTGAGCGCGAAGTCGTCGATGCTCATCCCGACCGGCAGGACCGCGGAGATCGCGTCGAGGTAGGACTTCCAGGACACCTCGGGCGCCATGCCGAGGTCGCGAGCGAGCGTGGTCTGCGTGATCGCGCCGAGCACGCGCGGGACCTCCGCGTAGGTGGCCTCCTCCGCGCGCAGGGCGATCTGGGTGTCCTCTGCCGCGGAGAAGCTCCGCGTCGGCGGCCGAGCGCGCGAGCACCGCGCCGCCGTAGCCGAGGGCGACCAGGACCAGGACGGCGACCAGGCTGATGCCGAGCCACCGCTTGACGACGGAGAGCGAGCGCGCGGCGCGGACCTCCGGCGGCAGCAGGTTGACCTGCGGCAGGCCGGCGACGAACGCGGCGGGCGCGCCGCCCTTGGGCTTCTTCGCCGGGCGTGTGGCCGGGCGTTCCGCGGTGGCGGTCATGCAGCGACTCCGTGGGCGAGGCCGACGGGCATGGCGACGAGGGACTCGATGCCGGCCAGCCGGGAGCGGTCGAGGGACTTGCCCAGGCGCAGCCCCTGCAGGGCGTCGCCCAGTGCGACGGGGATCCGGCTGGAGCTGGAGAGGTACTGGCCCAGGCCGGGCAGGTGGGCGCCACCACCGGTGAGCAGCACGCCCTCGATGCCCGCGCCCGGGTGGTTGCCCGCGTAGTAGACGAACGTGTTGCGGATCGACTCGACGAGCTGCCGACCGATCGCGGCGATCGCCTCGCCCGCCGACTCCGCGCCGGGAGGCGCCTGGAACTGCAGACCGACCTCGCGCTTGAGGCCCTCGGCCTCGTGCGCGGTGATGCTCATGGAGGTCGCGACGGCGTCCGTGATGTGCTGCCCGCCGGTCGGGATCATCCGGACGAGCACCGGCACACCGCGGGCGGAGATCACGACGTTGGTGACCCGAGCGCCGATGTCCACGAGCGCGACCGTGGACTCGCCGACACCGCCCCGGGCGAGCGCCCGGACGAGCGCGAACGCGTTGAGGTCGACCATCGTCGGCTTGAGGCCCGCGGACTCGGCGGCGAGCACGTTGGCCGCGACCGTGTCGCGCTGAGCGGCGACCAGCAGGCCGCGCACCGTACGGCCGCGGTCCGTCGTCGCCTCACCCG
The DNA here is from genome assembly GCF_056868065.1 of Cellulomonas sp. KU4C. Classification (NCBI taxonomy): domain Bacteria; kingdom Bacillati; phylum Actinomycetota; class Actinomycetes; order Micrococcales; family Cellulomonadaceae; genus Cellulomonas; species Cellulomonas sp. KU4C. The sequence goes on from NZ_CP200322.1 coordinate 3,138,128, forward strand.
TCGGGTAGAAGTCGAGCAGCGCGTCACCTCCCGCGACGGGGATCAGCTCCTGCACCTGGTACGGCAGGGACGCCTTGAGCTGCGGGAGCGGCATCCAGGGCAGCTCCATCTCGCGGACGACCACGCGCTGGTTGCCGACCCCGAGGACGACGTCCTTGGTGCTGAACCCGGCCTGCTGCCAGAGCTGCTTCAGCGCGTGCGACACGACCGCCTGCTCGACGACCTCGCCGTCGCGCACCGCGCCCGGGGGCAGGTCCACCTGACCGAACCGCTCGAACGTCCCGTTGCCGCCGGCGGGACCGCCGCCGCCGAAGGCCACCTCGGCGGCGCGCACGGCGCTCGTCCCGATGTCCAGCCCGACCACACGTGAGGAGGCCACCGCACGTCCCTTCATCGATTGTCTTCAGTGCCTATCGGGCAGCCCGGGGGCGCCCTTGAGAAGTCGTGCGGGTGGGATCGCCGACAAACGTCAGAACACCGCCAGGTAGGACGCCCAGAGCGGCTCCCCCGCGGCGATCCCCAGAATGGCGCCCGCGATCATCCACGGGCCGAACGGAATACCGGACTTGCGCCCCGCCCGCCGGGTCACCAGCAGGCCGATGCCGAACACGCCACCGAGGACGAACGCACCGAACGCGCCGACCGCCAACGCGCCCCAGCCGAACCACCCGAGGTAGAGACCCAGCACCCCGGCGAGCTTGACGTCGCCGAATCCCATGCCGCGCGGGTTGACGGCGAACAGCACGAAGAAGAACGCGGCGAGGGCGGCCGCGCCGATGACCGCGCGCACGGCCGCGCCCGTGTCGAGCGACCCGTCGGGTGCGAGGTCGGCCAGCAACAGCAGCCCCGCGCCGACGCCGTACGACGGCAGCACGATCGCGTCCGGCAGCCGGTGCACGTCGAGGTCGATCAGCGTGAGCGCCACCATGACGGCGGCCAGGTACAGCATCGCCGGCAGCGCCCAGAGCGTGAGCGTCTCCGAGACGAACCACCCGGTGAGCGCGAACAGGAGCGCCGTGCCCGCCTCGACCAGCGGGTAGCGGCGCGCGATCGGCGCGCCGCAGTCCCGGCAGCGGCCGCGCAGCGCCAGCCACGACAGCACGGGGACGTTGTCGCGGGACCGGATCCGGTGCCCGCACGCCGGGCAGGCCGACGGCGGGCTGACCACGGACTCGCCGCGCGGGACCCGCCACACGACGACGTTGAGGAACGAGCCGACGAGCAGGCCGAGCAGCGCACTGCACGCGATGACCAGACCCGTCACGACGACGCTCCCCCTGCGGCGCTGGTCATGGCCGGGTGCCCTCCACGTAGTCGCCGATCTGCGCGTCGGACTTCTGCGGCGGCGCGTTCCACTTCTGGTCGGCCTCGCCGGAGCACGAGGTCACGACGATCTTCGACCAGGCGGACTTGTACTTGTCGTCGCTCAGGCCGACGCAGCGGCCCAGGTAGTCCACGAACGTGTAGGAGTTCGCCGAGTTCCCCGTGTTCTGGTACCGGTCCCACTGCTGAGCCGGCGCGGTGGTGCTGCAGCTGCTGGTCAGCGTGACGTACGTGCCGCCGGCGCCGGGCGCCTGCAGGCAGTAGGTCTTCGAGGTGTTGTTGTCCACCCGGACGCTGATCCGCTGGTTCTCCAGCACCGACTGCCCGACCGGCGGCTCGGAGTAGTACCACTTGTGGTTCCAGTTGAGCTTGGAGCCGCCGGTGGGGTCCTGCTTGCACGGGTACACGATCATGAACGCCGATCCGACGGTCTGGTCGGTCACGTCGAAGCAGCGACCGAACTCGAGGTAGTTGACGATCTGGATCGTCTCGTACTTCGCGCCACCGGCGCCGACGGCCGGGTCCGGGTTGAACGAGCCCCACGCCTGGTCGCTCGCGCACGAGCCGATGTGCAGCTTGGCGCCGTTGATCGCGCCGGAGTTCGTGGTGCCCGCGAACAGGCACGACCCCGAGTAGTCGGTGATGCTGTCGTTCTCGCCCCGCCACCGGGCGCCGGTGTCCCAGCTCCACAGCTGCTGCCACCGCGAGGCATCCGTCGTGCACTCCTGCAGCTTCGCCTGCACGGACCCCGACCGCGGGTCGCCGCCGATGCACAGCGCCTTGCCACCGGGGAGCGTCGACACCGACAGCTCGAGCTTGTAGTCGGCGTCGTAGACCCAGAGCTCGCGGTCGTCGTCCGCACCGCACTGGTCCTTGGGCACGTAGGTGATCGTCGACCCCACCGTGGTGTTGTCGGCGCGCAGGCAGTACTGGTCGCCGAACGTGTAGATGCGACCGCCGTTGATGTTGCTGTTCGTGGTGTTGAACTGGTAGACGCTGGACAGCGAGCGGTCCGCCTCGTCCGCGGACAGCCGCGGCGTCGTCTCGGAGAAGCCCTGGGCGCTGATGTACGCGTACGCGGGCTGGGTCGCGGGGCGGCAGCCCGTCATCTTGTTGTTCGCCAGCCACGTGGCGGACTGCCCGGCGGGGTCGTCCTTGTAGTACCGGACCTGCACCGAGTAGCGCAGCTCGCCGGTCGCATCCGCGACGGTGCCCGACAGGGTGCACGGGAGCTGGGTGAGGTCGCCGTAGACGGCTCCGGTGAAGTCCGCGGCGCCGCCCGCCGAGCGGATGCGGCTCAGCGCCGCCTCGACACCGGCCTCGGCCGCGAAGATGGTCCGGGTGTTCTTCCGTGCGAACTCGGTGGGGCGGGTCTGCGCCATCACCAGGGCGAGCACGACCATGCTCAGCGACGCCATGATCAGCACCAGCAGGATCGAGCTCATCATCGCGACGCCGCTGTCGCGGCCGATCGCCTCGAGGAGGGTCCGGCGACGGGCGCCCGCACCCCGCGTCGTGGTCCGCTTGCGCATGGTCAGGGCCTTCCCGCCGCGGACACGCAGACCTGCGTGTCCGACCTGCCGTCGTTGTTCGCGTCCGCGTTGCTGACCGACGCGACGCTGCTGTTGCGTGCCACGAACGTCGTCTCGCTCACGGCCTTCGCCCCCGCGAGGTCGTTGCCGACCGTCAGGCGCAACGTCAGCCGCTGCCGGGGCTCGTTCTTCGTCGCGATCGCCTGGTGCACCTGGAACGGGTACGGCCGCGCCGGGCTGGCGTCGTCCGGGAGCACGTCGGAGATGACCGTCGTCCACGCGGGGATCGACGGCGTCGCCACGTCCCGCCACGTGCGGAACTGCAGGTCGCCGCTGCCGGGCACCCACCGCCACTGCGTGCACATCGCGACGCCGGTGCTGGACACCGCGGCGCCGGTACGGAACTCCACGTACTGCGCACCGCTCGTGCCGGTGCCGGGGTAGTTCACCGACTCCGCGTACCGGACCTGGCGCTCCATGCGCTGGAACGTGTTCCGGAGCGAGTCGCCGGACGCCGCGGTGACGTCGGCCCGCACGGTACCGCGGGTCATGATGACGACGCCGGCCATGAACACCGCGATCACGACCATGAAGATGCCCATCGCGACGAGCAGCTCGACGAGCGTCATCCCCTCGTCGCGACGCTCGGGTCGCAGCGCCCTGCGGACCCGGCTCACTTCGTGGTCACCGTGACCGTGACCGGGTCGGACACGAGGTCCGCGTACTGGCCCGTGCCCTGCAGCGTGTAGGTGAAGGTGCACGTGGTCGCCTTGTTCACGTCCGGCGTCTGGAAGTTGACCCGGCCGTTCTGGATGTCGTTCTGCTGGCTCGGGAACGAGCCGCACGACGGCTTGCTCAGGATCGGCGACAGCTGGACGGTCCCGCCGTAGTTCATCGGCGCGTCGTTCTGCCCGATGTACAGGCTGACCGTCGACTTCCGGTTCTGGTTGGTGAACGTGTCCGGCTGCGCGACGGGCATGATCATCAGCGTGATCGTCTTGACCTCGGACTTGACCGACGAGTCCGGCGTCATCACGCGGTACTGGAACGTCCACCTGCCCAGCACGTTGCCCTGCTGCGCGTACGCGACCTGCGTGCCGATGCGGTTGTTGCTGGCGTTGTAGGCCTTGCCGTTCACGAAGACCTGGCCCTGGTTCGCCGAGACCGACATGACCTCGACGAGGTAGCCGGCCGGGTTCCCGGTGATGCCGAGCATGTTGAGGTCCAGGGTCGAGCCGTTCACCGTCGCCGGGACCCGCACCGTCAGGTCCGCGGACTTCGGGGGCGCCCAGGCGGTGACGGTGATCGAGACCTTGGCCTGGTTCTCGCTCACCAGCCCGCTGGTGTCGGTCACCTTGTACTCGAGCGTGTCGGCGCCGATCTGGCCCGGCGTGTACACGATCGAGGTGCCGGAGACCGTCGCGGTGCCCTTGGTCGGCTTGGTGATGATCTGGATCGACGCGGGAGTCGCGAAGTCGTTGGCGGTGACCGGGATCGTCACGGTCTGGCCCTGCGACGTGGTGGCCGTGTCGTCCTTGACCACGGGGGTGACCTTGACCCGCACCGTGGCGTCGTTCGACTCGCGACCGGCCTGGTCCTTGAGCTTGTAGGTGAAGCTTCTTGTTGCCCGACCAGTAGCTGCCGGGCGACTGCGCCGGGTTGTACAGGACCGTCCCGTCGGCCTGCAGCGTCGCCGTGCCGTGCGTGGGGGCGGTCACCAGGCGGACCGGGTTCGAGACGACGACGCCCAGGATGTCGTTCCGCAGCACCTCGACCGGGACGGCCGTGCCACCCGCGTACGCGACCGCGTCGTCGTCGACGGCGATCGGGCGGGTGGTGTTGTTCCAGGTGAGGTCGGAGTTCGGGTCGATCAGCGAGGCGACCTGGTACGAGCAGCCGTCCGGGGGGCAGGACTGGCTGTCCCAGGTGACCTGGACGATGACGCGCATCAGGCGGGTGTAGCCCGACGGGACCGAGGTGGGCTCGGTCGCCCCGACCGTGCCGCATGCGGCGTTGGCGTCGGCCTTCGAGCGGTAGCACGGTCCGACCAGGGTCAGCGCGGAGTACTCGAGGTTGTTCAGGGTGGAGGTGCGGGTCAGCGGGACGGCGTCGTCCGTGGTGCCGGCCAGCGCGGTCGTGGCCGGGTCCCACGCCGGGTAGGTCTGGGAGTAGCCCTCCAGGCCGGCGGTCGCGACGGACGCCCAGGCGGCGTCGACGTCGCTCTTGGTCCGCCCGGCCACCAGGCCGCTCGTCGCGCCGTTCAGCTTGGCGGCGACCGAGTACGCGCTCTCCATCGCCTCGTTCGCGACGACCACGGCGTTCTGGGACTGCTGCTGGTGGCTGACCGCCCGGGTCCCGCCGACGAAGAAGTACAGCGCCGCCGTGGCCGTGATGGTCAGCAGCGCGAGGGAGACGATGACCTCGACGAGGGTGAAGCCTGCGTCGTCCTGCGGGACGGTGGGGCGGCGCCGGGCCATGGGGAGGTCTCCTGTCGGGGTGGGCTGCGTACCGGAGCCGGAGCGGCCAGGTGGGCCCGAGCGCGTGCTCGGGCCCACCTGGGTCGTGCGGGGTGAGCAGCCGATCAGGGCTGCAGGCCGCCCTTGGCGCTGTCGTACGTGTACAGCGTGCCGGTGCCGTCCGTGCTGTTGATGCCGGTGATCGTGTAGGTGCCAGAGCCACCGTTGGTGTACTTGATGGTGGTGTTGGCGTTGCTCAGGTTGACGACCTTGGTGTCCGTGCCGGTCACCAGAGTGATCGTCTTACCGGAGGAGTCGACCGAGGCCGGGTAGGCCTGCTTGTTCACGAAGGCGGTCTCGACCTCGTTCGCGACCGTGCGCAGGTCGGACTTGATGCCGGCGTCGACCGCGCTCTTGCGCTGGTTGAGGAACACCGGGATCGCGATGGCCGCGAGGATGCCGATGATGATGACGACGACGAGGAGCTCGATGAGCGTGAAGCCCTTGTCGTCCTTCTTCGCCATGGCCTGGTGGATGCGAGCGATCATGCTCAACTCCTGTTTCAGATTCGGATTCAAGGTAGTCAGTCGGCGGTGCTCCCGGGGAGCGCCGCCGATGAAGATTTCGGGCTCCTGGAGGTCCGACTTGAGGCCGTCACGGGGCCAATCTCCGAATCACCCGTTCGCCGCACCAGAACCGGTCGAACCGGACATTAAAGGATGAAATGCGTCACCCGTTCGGGTGGGCGTCGTCGCTGGTCAGGCGCGCGAACGGGCGACGCCGCAGAGGTCCCGCGACGTCGCCCGTGCGTTTGTCCGGCGCTACTGGACCAGCTCGTAGATCGAGAAGATCGGCATGTACAGCGCGACGATCATGCCGCCGATGAGGCCACCGAGGACGACGATCATCAGCGGCTCGATGAGGCTGGTCAGCTGCTCGGTGGTGGATTCGACCTCCTGGTCGTAGAAGTCCGCCACCTTGGCCAGCATCGTGTCGAGCGCGCCGGTGTCCTCGCCCACGGCCATCATCTGGGTGACCATCGGCGGGAACACCGGGTGATCGGCCAGCGGCCCCGCGAGCGAGTGACCGGTGCGCACGGACTCCTGCACGGCCTTGGTGGCGCGCTCGATGACGATGTTGCCGCTGGTCTCGCCGACGATCTCGAGGGCCTGCAGGATCGGCACGCCCGCGTGGATCATCGCGCCGAAGTTCCGGGTGAACCGGGCGATCGCGATCTTCTGGAACAGCTTGCCGAACACCGGCATCTTGAGCTTGACCGGGTCGAGCTTCTCCCGCACCGCACGGTCGTTCTTGTGCTTGCCCCACCAGAACGCGAACACGATGACCGCGACCACGATCGGGACGATGGCCCACTTGAGCCCGGCGGACAGCATGACGAGGAACTGGGTCGGTGCCGGGAGGTCGCCGCCGAGCGAGGCGAACATGTTCTCGAAGATCGGGACGATGAACAGCAGCATCCCGACCACCGCGAGGATCGCGATGATGAAGACCACGACCGGGTAGGTCATGGCGCTCTTCACCTTGCCGCGCAGCTTGACCTCGGACTCGAAGTTCGTGGCGATCGACGTCAGCACCTCGTCCAGGAAGCCGCCGATCTCACCGGCTCGGACCATGTTGATCATCAACGGCGGGAACACCACCGGGTGCCGACCGAGCGCGACCGAGAACGCGACACCGGTCTCCACGTCGTTGCGCACCTGGGCGAGCACCTTCGCCAGCGGCTTGGACTCCGTCTGCTCCGTGAGGATCGCCAGTGCACGGATCAGCGACAGGCCGGAGCTGATCATCGTCGCGAGCTGCCGGGACGCGATCGCGAGGTCCTTCAGCGTGATCTTCTCGCCGATGCCGGCGATCGAGATCTCCCGGCTGAGCCCCGTGTTCCTGACCTCGTTGATCGAGAGGGCAGCCATGCCCATCTCGCGCAGGCGGCTCGCGACCGCCGCCTCGTTGGCCGCGTCGACGCGGCCCTTGACGATCTTGCCCGCGCGGTCGCGGACCGCGTACTCGTAGGTCTTGGAACCCGTTGCCGTCGTCGTCGCCATCAGTGTGCCTGCATCCCGTACGCGTCGTGGCCGAGGCCGGCGGAGCCCTGCGTCTGGCCGCCGGAACGGCCCGTGAGCCGGTTGAAGTCCTCGATGTGGTGGCACTTCTCCAGACCGACCTCGTAGCTGATCGAGCCGTTCTTCACGAGCTCGGCGAGGTGCTGGTCCATCGTGTGCATGCCCTGCTGGGCGCCGGCCTGCATGGCCGAGTAGATCTGGTGGGTCTTGCCCTCGCGGATGAGGTTCCGGATCGCGGGGGTGGCGATCATGACCTCGGTCGCGACCGAACGGCCGATGCCGGTGGTCCGCTTGCACAGCGTCTGGCTGACGACGCCCTGGATCGCGCCGGCGAGCTTGCGTGCGCACCTGCGCCTGCTGCGACGCGGGGAACACGTCGATCACGCGGTCGATGGTCTGCGCGGCGTCCTGGGTGTGCAGCGTCGCGAACACCAGGTGACCGGTCTCGGCCGCCGTCAGCGCCACCGAGATGGTCTCCAGGTCGCGCATCTCACCGACCAGGATGATGTCGGGGTCCTGACGCAGCACGTGCTTGAGCGCGTTCGCGAACGAGTGGGTGTCCTCCCCCACCTCGCGCTGGTTCACCAGGGCCTTCTTGTGCCGGTGCAGGAACTCGATCGGGTCCTCGACCGTCATGATGTGGTCCGCGCGGGTGCGGTTCGCGAGGTCGATGATCGACGCGAGCGTCGTCGACTTGCCGGAACCGGTCGGGCCGGTGACCAGGACCAGCCCGCGCGGCAGGCCGGCGAAGGTCGAGACGATCGGCGGGACGCCGAGCTTCTCCAGCGGCTTGATCTCGTAGGGGATCACGCGGAACGCGGCGCCGAGCGACTCGCGCTGCTGGTACAGGTTGAGCCGGAACCGGGCGAGCCCGCGGACCGAGTAGGACAGGTCGAGCTCGAGGTTCGCCTCGAACTTCTCCCGCTGCTTCTGGGTCAGCACGGCGTAGATGGTCCGGCGCAGCGCCTCGGCCTGCATCGGCTCGAAGCCCTCGAGCGGCTGCAGCGACCCGCTCAGCCGGATGGTCGGGGCGGCGCCGGAGGTGAGGTGCAGGTCGGAGGCGCCGGCCTGGACCATCGCGGTGAGGGTCGCGTCCAGGTCGAGGTCGCCCTCGCGGGCACGGTCGCCCTGACCGGCGCGCTGCGGAGCGGCCTGCCGGAGCGCGGCGCGCGTGCCGGCCGGCGCGGGGCGCTGCTCGGCGGGCGGGCTCGCCGGGGACGGGGGCGACGCTGCCGGGGCGGGCGTCGGGACGGACGGGGCGGGCACGTGCGCCGCGGGGACGCCGCCGTACGGCGGGAGCCCGGCGGGCGGGGCCGTGGGGTGGGCGTACGCGCCGACGGGCGGGATGCCCGGAGCACCGTGGGCCGCGCCCGGAGCACCGTGGGCACCGACGGGCGGCGCGCCGGGCGCGGGCGCCCCAGCGGGACCACCCGCGTAGCCGGGCGGCGGACCGGCGGGGGCACCGTAAGGGGCGAGGGCCGGGACCGGCCCGGAGCCCGCAGCGGGCGCGCTCGGGGTCGGGACCCCGGCGCCGGCGGGCACGTACGGCGGCAGCGCCCGCGCGGGCTGCTGCAGCGGGTCACCCGGGTAGGGCTCGGTCACCGTTCCACCTCTTCTGTCGCGCGCCGCGCACCCGCGGCGTCCCGTGCGTACTCATCGGTCGCACCGGTGCCGCTCTTGAGCGTCCGGGCGGTGAACCAGCCGGTCACGCGACGACCCGCAGGATCTCCTCGAGCGAGGTCTGCCCGAGGACGACCTTCTGCCAGCCGTCGTCGCGGAGCGTGATCATCCCCTGCTTGCGCGCCGTGGCGCCGATCTCGGCGGCGGAGGCGCGGGCGACCGCGAGGCGCTCGATCTCCTCGCTGACCTCCATCACCTCGTGCAGCGCGACGCGCCCGCGGTAGCCGGTGCGGGAGCACGCGACGCAACCGACCGGCCGGAACATCTCGGGCCGCTGCTCCCCCGGCACCCACGGGAAGCGCGCGGCGACGAGCTCCTCCTCGGTCGGCACGTACGGCTCGCAGCACTTGGCGCACAGCCGGCGCGCGAGCCGCTGGGCCACGACGGCGTCGAGGGCGGAGCCGACGAGGAACGGCTCGATGCCCATCTCGACGAGGCGGGTGACCGCGGACGGCGCGTCGTTGGTGTGCAGGGTGGACAGCACGAGGTGGCCGGTGAGCGCCGCCTCGATGGCGATCTGCGCGGTCTCGTGGTCACGGATCTCACCCAGCAGCACCACGTCGGGGTCGGACCGCAGGATCGAGCGCAGCGCACCCGCGAACGTCAGGCCCGCCTTGGGGTTGACCTGCACCTGGTTGATGCCGGGGAGCCGGTACTCGACCGGGTCCTCGACCGTGATGACGTTGATCTCCGGCTTCGACACGGCGTTGAGCGTCGCGTAGAGCGTGGTCGACTTGCCGGAGCCCGTCGGACCGGTGACCAGGATCATCCCGTAGGGCTTGGTGTACGCCTCGCGGTACGTCTCGTAGTTGTGGTCGAGGAACGCCAGGTCCCGCAGGTCGAGGCTCGCCGTGGAGTTGTCGAGGATACGCATGACGATCTTCTCGCCCCACACCGTCGGCAGCGTCGCGACGCGGAGGTCGATCTTCCGGCCGTTGTGCGTGACCGACATGCGGCCGTCCTGCGGCTTGCGGCGCTCCGCGATGTCGATGTCCGACAGGATCTTGACGCGCGAGATCACGCCGCCCTGGATCTGCTTGGGCGAACGCTGCATCTCGTGCAGCACGCCGTCGATCCGGTAGCGGACCCGCAGGTCGTGCTCGGTGGGCTCGATGTGGATGTCGGACGCGCGGTCCGAGATCGCCTGCGTGACCAGCAGGTTCACGTATCGGACGATCGGGGCGTCGTCGTCGACGACGTCGCCCATGTTGCTGAGGTCGACCTCGGGAGCGCGGTTCTCCTCCTCGAACGCCGAGGACAGGTCGTCGATCTCCCCGTCCGCGCGGCAGTACCGGTCGATCGCCCGGCTGAGGTTCTCGAACGTCGCGACGATCGGCAGCACCGCCATGCCGGACACCGTGCGCACGTCGTCGACCGCGACGACGTTGCCGGGGTCGGCGGTCGCGAGCACGAGCGCCCCGTCCTGGAACCCGACGGGCAGCACCGTGTACCGCCGGCACAGGGCCGCGGGGACCATCGACACGGCCGACCGGTCGACCTGGTACTCGTCCAGGTCCACGAACGACATGCCGACCTGGCGCGCGAGCGCCGCCACGAGCTGACCCTCGGTGAGGATGCCGATCTCGACCAGCGTCCGACCGAGCGACTGGCCGCGGGCCATCTGCTCGTCCAGCGCCGCCATCAGCTGCGCCTCGCTGACCAGGCCCTCGTCCAGCAGGATCTCGCCGAGCTGCTTCACCCCGTGTCCCTCCGTCCGGGGCAGGCGGTGCACCTGCCCCGTTCAGCCCATCGGCAGGACCGGCCGGTGAGATGAGGGACGAGGGCAGATCGGTGCCCGGGACCGAGGTCCCGGGCCGGGTGAATCGGCAGGGGCCCCGTCCCTGGTGGGGCGGGTCAGGCGGGCGCGGACGTCCCGTCCAGCGCGGCGCCGAGCGCCGCGTCCATCGCCGCGAGCGGGCCGGGGCGACCCGTCATCAGCCGCACCTGCTCGACGGCCTGGTGCAGCAGCATCCGCTCCCCCGGCACCGCCGCGCCGCCCCGGGCCGCCCACACGGACTGCAGCGCGGTGGGCCGCGGGTCGTACGCCACGTCGAGCAGCACCGCACCGGGCCGGAGCGGGTCGACCCCGCGCGCGAGGTCGGCCGCGAGGTCGTCGGCGGCGTGCGGCGGCAGCGTCGACACGACGAGGTCGGCGCGGGTCAGCGCGTCGAGCGCGCCCGTGAGCGACCGGAGGACGGGCTCGACGCCCATCCGGTGCGCGGCCCGGGTCAGCCCGCCGGTGCGACCGAGCGAGCGGACGTGCACGACGGGCGTGGTGCAGCCGAGCTCGGCGAGCGCGGCCAGCGTGGACGCCGCCGTCGCGCCGGCACCGAGCACGACCGCGGTCGGCCGGTCCGGGAGCCCGGCGGGGCCGGCGCCCTCGCGCAGCGCCGCGACGATCCCGTGCACGTCGGTGTTGGCGCCCGTGAGCACCGGCCGTCCCCCGCCGGGCTGCACCAGGAGCGTGTTCACCGCGCCCACGACGTCGGCCAGCGGCTCGACGTGGTCGAGCAGCGGGATCACGGCCTGCTTGAGCGGCATGGTGAGGCTGAGACCCGCCCACGTGCCGTCGAGCGCGGCGACGAACGCGGGCAGCTGCTCCTCGGTGACGTCGACCGCCTCGTAGGACCAGCCGTCGAGGCCGAGCGCGCGGTACGCGGCCCGGTGCAGCAGCGGGGACAGCGAGTGGGCCACCGGGTGGCCGAGGACGGCCGCCCGGCGCCCGCTCGTCGTCATCCGCCGTTCGCCTCCTGCCAGGCGCGCAGCTCGTCCCGGTTCGCCTCGTGCTCCGGGAAGGTCTCCGCGAACTTGGTCTCGCCGGTGTCGAGGTTGACGGTCACCCAGTAGAGCCACGGCCCGTCCGCCGGGTTGAGCACCGCGTCGATGGAGACCTCGCCGGGGTTCGCGATCGGCGTCGGCGGCAGGCCGGTCACCTTGTAGGTGTTGTACGGGTTGTACGGCGGCTGGGCGTCGCGGGTGTCCGCGTACGTCAGCTCCGTCCCCGACTTGCCCAGGCCGTAGGCCACGATCGCGTCGATCTGCAGCGGCATGCCGATGTCGAGGCGGTTCTGGATCGCCCGCGCCATCTTCGCCCGGTCCTCGTCCAGCTTGCCCTCGCGCTCGACGATCGACGCCTTGTTCAGCACCGTCTCCCACTGGTCCTGCGGGACGCCCTTGCTGGTGAGCAGCGACGTGGTCCGCGCGACCATCTGGGACAGCACGCTGGCGGCGCTGGAACCGGGCTCGATCTCGTAGGTGGCCGGGAACAGCCAGCCCTCGACGTTGCCGCCCGCCTCCGCGGGCAGGCCGATGGCGGCGGGGTCCGCGGCGGCGGCCTGCAGGTCCTCGACCGGGATCGTCGTGATCTCGTACAGCCGCTGGTAGATCTGCTGCGCGGTGTACCCCTCGGGGATCGTCACGCGGGACGACACGCGCGCCTCGGGGTCGAGCAGGGCGACGACGGCGTCGCTCGCCTTCATCTCGAGCAGCAGCGTGTAGGTGCCGGGCTGGATGCCGACCGCGGCGGGGTTGGCCGCGTACGCGTCCGTGAACGCCTTGGCCGTCGCGACGACCCCGGCCTCCTCGAGCGTCGCGCCGATCGCGCCGCCGGTGTCACCGGCGGCCACGGTGACCTGGACCTCGCCGCTGCCGGGGCCCGGGTAGTCCGAGACGCCGGTGTCGCTGCCGCCCCCGACTCCGGTGAACAGGCCGCCGAAGATGCTCCAGACGACGAACGCGGCACCGCCGAGCAGAGTGAGCGCGAGCACGAGCACGACGACCGTGCGGCGACGGCGGTGCTTGCGTCGCTGCACGCGCTGCTCGGCGCTGTCCCGGCGTGACCGGCGCGAGGGCGGGGGCGCCTCGTGGTTCTCCTGCTGCGGAGCCCCGAGGAAGAGGTCGCTCACTCGGTCGTCCCTTCGGTTCGTCCTGGCTGTGCCACGTCCTGCGGACCCCCCGCGCGCTCACCCGGTGCGTCCACCTGGCGGGCCGGGACGACCCGCTCGCCGGGCCGTCGGCCCGAGGAACGCTCCGCGTCGAGCGCGGTCTGCAGGATCACCACCGCGGCCGCCTGGTCGACGACCGCCCGGTGACGTCGCCCGGACCGGCCGGACGCGTGCAGCGCCTGATGGGCGGTGATGGTGCTCATCCGCTCGTCGACCAACCGCACCCCGACGGGTGCGACAGCCTGCGCCAGCGCACCAGCGTACGCGCGCGCGGCCTGCGCCGCAGCGCCCTCGTCGCCGGACAGGTGCCGTGGGAGCCCCACGTACACCACCGCGGCGTCCCGCTCGGCGACCTCGGCGACGATGTCGGCCAGGTCCCCGGGCAGGTCACCGGCGTCGACGGGGTCGGTGTCGCGGGCGAGCGTGGCCACCGGTGTGGCCACGAGTCCGTCCGGGTCGCTGGCCGCGAGTCCGACGCGCACCGATCCCACGTCGACCGCGAGGCGTGCCCCGCGGACGACGGGTTCGGCTGCCCGGGTGCGGGGCTTGGCGCCCGGCCTCAGGCGCCCGCTCCGACCGTGTCGCGGATGCCGGCCAGCGCCTCCGGCAGGCGCGCCGCGTCGGTGCCGCCGCCCTGGGCGAGGTCGTCCTTGCCGCCGCCGCCGCCACCGAGGACGGTCGACGCCGCCTTGACGAGCGCACCGGCGCGGACCCCCCGCTCGCGCGCCGCCGCGTTGGTCGCGACCACCACGACGGGCCGGCCCTTGGCCACGCCGCCGACCGCGACGACCGCGGGCGCGGACTCGCCCAGGCGCGACCGGACGTCCAGCACGAGCGTGCGCAGGTCGTCCGCCGCGACCTCGCCGGCGTCGTGCGTGACGACCCGGGTGCCGCCGACGTCCTGCGCGCCCGCGGCGAGCGAGCCGGCCGCGGCCAGCACCTGGGCGGCGCGCAGCGCGGCGAGCTCCTTCTCGGACTCCTTCAGCCGGCTGACCAGGGACGACACCCGGTCGGACAGCTCGTCCGGGCGGGCGCCGAGCAGGCCGGACAGCTGGCCGACCAGCGCGTGCTCCTTGGCGTGGAACCCGTACGCGCCGTCGCCCACCAGCGCGTCGACCCGGCGGACGCCGGAGCCGATCGAGGACTCGCCGAGCAGCGTGACCAGGCCGAGCTCACCGGAACGGCGCACGTGGGTACCACCGCACAGCTCGCGGGACCAGTCTCCGCCGATGGACACGACGCGGACCTGGTCGCCGTACTTCTCGCCGAAGAGCGCCATCGCGCCGAGCGCGCGGGCCTCGGCGATCGGCATGGTCTGGTCGGTGACGTCGAGGTTCTCCTGCAGGCGGGTGTTGACCCGCTCCTCGACCTCGGACAGCACGCCCGCGGGGACGGCCTGGCCGGACCGGAAGTCGAACCGGACGCGGCTGGGCGCGTTCTCGGACCCGGCCTGGGTCGCGGAGTCGCCCAGCGCCTCCTGCACGGCCTTGTGCACCATGTGCGTCGCGGTGTGCGCGCGGCTGATCGCGAGGCGGCGCGCGGTGTCGATCGTCGCGACGCCGGGCTCGTCGAGCGTGACCGTGCCCTCGACGAGGCGGCCGCGGTGCACCGGCAGGCCCTTGACGGGCGCCTGCACGTCGTCGACCTCGACGGTCGCGCCGCCGTCCAGCACGATCGTGCCGTGGTCGGCCAGCTGACCACCCATCTCGGCGTAGAACGGCGTGACGTCGAGGACGATCTCGACGTCGGCGGGCGCGGTCGCGGCGGGCGCGGGCACGCCGTCGACCAGCAGGCCCACGACGCGGGACCGCGACGCGGACTGCTGGTAGCCGACGAACTCCACCGGCTTCGCGCCGGACCCGCTGAGCGTCGCGTGCAGGTCCTGGTAGGCGGCGGTGTCCGCGCGGCCCGCGCGCTTGGCCAGCGCGTCGGCCCGGGCGCGGTCGCGCTGCGCCTGCATCAGGGTGCGGAACGCCTTCTCGTCCACGGAGACGCCCTGCTCGGCCGCCATCTCGAGCGTGAGGTCGATCGGGAACCCGTAGGTGTCGTGCAGCTGGAACGCCTTGTCGCCGGTGAGCAGCGGCTTCGTGCCCGCGCCCGCCTGCTTCGCCTCGTTCACGGCGAGGTCGAGGATCGACGTGCCCGACACCAGGGTGCGCAGGAACGCCTCCTCCTCGGCGTACGCGACGCGGGAGATGCGGGCGAAGTCGCGCTCGAGCTCGGGGTACGAGGCGGCCATCGCGTCCTTCGACACGGGCAGCAGCGTGGGCAGCGCGGGGGTCTCGACGCCGAGCAGGCGCATCGCGCGCACGGCACGGCGCAGGAGGCGGCGCAGCACGTACCCGCGGCCCTCGTTGGACGGCGTGACGCCGTCGCCCATCAGCATGAGGCCCGAGCGCACGTGGTCCGCGACGACGCGCATCCGCACGTCGTCCTCGTGGTCCGCGCCGTACCGGCGGCCGGAGAGCTGCTGCGCGGCCTCGATGACCGGGAACACCTCGTCGATCTCGTACATGTTGTCGACGCCCTGGAGCAGGAACGCGACGCGCTCCAGGCCCATGCCGGTGTCGATGTTCTTCTGCTTGAGCTCGCCGAGGATCGGGAAGTCCTCCTTGCCGCCCCCGTCGCCGCGCTCGTACTGCATGAACACGAGGTTCCAGATCTCGATGTAGCGGTCCTCGTCCACGACGGGGCCGCCCTCGGCGCCGTACTCGGGGCCGCGGTCGACGTAGATCTCCGAGCACGGGCCGGCGGGGCCGCGCGCACCGGTGGACCAGTAGTTGTCCTTCATGCCGCGGCGCTGGATGCGCTCGTCCGGCAGGCCGGCGATCTTCTTCCACAGCGCGGCGGCCTCGTCGTCGGTCTCGTAGACCGTGACCCAGATCTTCTCGGCCGGGAACCCGTAGCCGCCCTGGTCCTGGGGGGTGGTGATCAGCTCCCACGCGTGGGTGATCGCCCCCTCCTTGAAGTAGTCGCCGAAGGAGAAGTTGCCGTTCATCTGGAAGAACGTGCCGTGCCGGGTGGTCTTGCCGACCTCCTCGATGTCGAGGGTGCGCACGCACTTCTGCACGCTGGTGGCGCGCGGCCACGGCGCGGTCTGCTCGCCGAGCATGTACGGGATGAACGGCACCATGCCGGCGATCACGAACAGCGTGGAGGGGTCGGGCGAGATCAGCGGGGCCGAGGGCACCACGGCGTGGCCGCGGGCCTCGAAGAAGTCGAGCCAACGCTGGCGGATCTCGGCGGTGCGCATGGTGTCCTCGTCATCTCGCGGGCGGGGTGGCGTCCCGCCGTCCTCGTGCTCAGCGTCGCACCGGGCGGGGGTGTTCCCGCGGGGGCGACCGGGTGCAGCCTAGGGCGCTGCGGGCCCGGGGTCAGGCACCCGGGCCTCGGTGGGTGGTCAGAAGGAGTACGGCAGGTCGCCGTCCTGGTCGTCGGGGTCG
This sequence comes from Cellulomonas sp. KU4C, assembly GCF_056868065.1. Classification (NCBI taxonomy): domain Bacteria; kingdom Bacillati; phylum Actinomycetota; class Actinomycetes; order Micrococcales; family Cellulomonadaceae; genus Cellulomonas; species Cellulomonas sp. KU4C. Next base: position 3,154,587 of record NZ_CP200322.1, read on the forward strand.
TCGGTCGGCTCGTCCGCCCAGCCGCGCCGCGACCGGGCGGCGCGGGCGGCCACGCGGGCCTCCGGGTCGTGCTGCCAGGCGGGCGGGGTGGACCCGGAGGGGTCGTCGTGCAGCCCGTCGCGCTCCGCCCGCCGCGCCGCACGCTCGGCGCGGATCGCGTCCACGTCGACGTCGCCGACGAGGTCGTGGCGCAGCTGCTGCTCGCGCTCCGCCATCCCGTCACGGAACGCGCGCCGGGCGTCCGAGAACGACCGGACGGCGCCCGCGGTGGTGGCGCCCGCGCGGAACGCGGTGCGCACGGCCCGGGCGGCGGTCGTGGCGGTGGTGGCCGCGCCCGTGGCGGGGCCGCCGGCGTGGGCGCCGTGGGCGGCCGGCGCGCCGGTCACCCCGTCGAGCAGCCCGAGCCGCTTGGCACCGGCGACCGCGGCAGCGGCGCCGACGGCGACCCAGAGCAGGCGGCTCATCGCCCGGACCTCCCCCGGCCCGTGAGGCCGGACAGCGCGCGGCGCACGCCGTAGGAGAACGCGGCGACCTTGATCATCGGGCCCCCGACCGTCGCCGCGAACAGGGACGTCAGCGCGGAGGCGTTCTGCGTGATCTGCGCGGCGGACGTCGTGATCGCGTCGACCCGCTCGAGCTGGGTGTTCGTCGAGGAGACGGTGGTCGCGGCCTCGTCGAGGATCGGCACGGTGTGCTCGGTGATCTCGCGGACCGAGGTGCGCGTCTCGTCCAGCACCCGCCCGAGCTTCACCAGCGGCACGGCGAGCGCGCCGACCAGCAGCACGAAGGCGATGGCCGCGATCAGCCCCGCGATGTCTCCCAGCATGGTCAGCCCTTCAGCTCGTGCCGGTGGTGCCCGGCGCTCCCGCGAAACCCTACCCGGCACGGCCGGGTCGACCGTGCCGTCCTGCACGTGGCCCCGGAACGCCGCGACGCCCCGGCACCGGCCCTGACGGGCGGCACGGGGGCGTCGCGGGTGGACCGGGTGCGGTCAGCGGGCGTAGTACTCCACGACCAGCTGGACCTCGCACGTGATCGGGACCTCGGCGCGCTTCGGGCGGCGGACGAGGACGGCGCTCAGCTTCTCGAGCTGGACGTCGAGGTAGCCCGGCAGGGCCGGCAGCACGTCGCGGTGGGCGCCGGCGGCGGCGACCTGGAACGGCACCGTGGTCTGGCTCTTGGGCTTGATCTGCAGGGTCTGGCCCTCCTTCACGCGGAAGGACGGACGGTCCACGATCTTGCCGTCGACCAGGACGTGACGGTGCACGACCGTCTGGCGCGCCTGGAGGATGGTGCGGGCGAAGCCGGCACGCAGCACCAGGGCGTCGAGGCGGGTCTCGAGGTCCTCGACGAGGGCCTCACCGGTCAGGCCCGGGGCCTTGCGGGCGTCCTCGTACGCACGGGCGAGCTGCTTCTCGCGGAGCGCGTACTGGGCGCGCAGACGCTGCTTCTCGCGCAGACGCACCGCGTAGTCCGACTCGGTGCGGCGACGGGCGCGGCCGTGCTCACCGGGCGGGTAGGGGCGCTTCTCGAAGTGCTTGACGGCCTTGGGCGTCAGCGCGAGGCCGAGGGCGCGCGAGAGGCGCACCTGGCGACGCGCACGGGTCACGTTGCTCATGAGGATCTTCCTGTCGTTCGTACGGCACACCCGGTCCCGGCGACTCCGGGGCGGGCGCGGGGCCGACCTTGGTGCGTCGGGGGCTGCGAGACGAGCCGTGGGCCCCCGGGACGCGGCTAAGACCCCAGGCGGCCGTCCGGCACACGGCGCGGACGACCTGTCGACTCTACCGGGACCGGGTCGGATCACCTAACCGGTGGCGGCGCGCGGCTACGGCGCGTCCGGTCGCGGCGGCGGTGCCTGGTCCAGGACCGACCGGATGCGGCCCAGCCGCTCGCCGACCTGCCGCTCGTAGCCGTTGTCGGTCGGCGTGTAGTAGCGGCTGCCGACCAGGTCGTCCGGCAGGTACTGCTGCGCGGCGATCCCGTGCGGGTGGTCGTGCGCGTACAGGTAGCCCTTGCCGTGGCCGAGGGCCTTCGCGCCCGCGTAGTGCGCGTCCCGGAGGTGGCCGGGCACGGCGCCGATCCGACCCGCGGACACGTCGGCCAGCGCGGCGTTGATGCCGTTGTACGCCGCGTTCGACTTCGGCGCCGTCGCGAGGTGCACCACCGCCTCCGCGAGGATGATCCGGGCCTCGGGCATGCCGATCAGAGCGACGGCCTGCGCGGCGGCGACCGCGGTCTGCAGCGCCGAGGGGTCCGCCATCCCGACGTCCTCCGCCGCGGAGATGACGATCCGCCGGGCGATGAACCGCGGGTCCTCCCCCGCCGCGATCATCCGCGCCAGGTAGTGCAGGGACGCGTCGACGTCGGACCCGCGCACCGACTTGATGAACGCGCTGATCACGTCGTAGTGCTGGTCGCCGTCCCGGTCGTACCGCACGGCCGCGACGTCGATCGCCCGTTCGGTGGTCGCCAGGTCGACCTCGGCCGGCTGGTCCGGGTCCGGCGGCTCGGCGTCCGGGTCGGCCAGCCGCTCCGACCGGGCCGCCAGCGCGGACCCCGCCGCCGCCTCGAGGATGGTCAGCGCCTTGCGCGCGTCGCCGCCGGCCAGGCGCAGCAGGTGGTCCTCGGCGTCCTCGGTGAGCCGGACCGCACCGCCGAGGCCGCGCTCGTCCTCGACGGCCCGGCGGATCAGCGCGCGCACGTCCTCGGTGTCGAGCGACCGCAGGGTCAGCAGCAGCGACCGGGACAGCAGCGGGGAGTTGACGGAGAAGCTCGGGTTCTCGGTCGTCGCCGCGACCAGCGTGACCCAGCGGTTCTCGACGCTCGGCAGCAGCGCGTCCTGCTGGGCCTTGGTGAACCGGTGCACCTCGTCGATGAACAGCACCGTCTCCGAGCCGTCCGCCGCGAGCCGCCGGCGCGCGTCCTCGACGACCTGGCGGACGTCCTTGACCCCGGCGGTCACGGCCGACAGCTCCACGAACCGGCGGCCGGACGTCGTCGCCACGAGGTACGCCAGGGTCGTCTTGCCCGTCCCCGGCGGCCCCCACAGCACCACCGACGAGGGCGCGGCCCGGCGCGTCGTCTCGTCGCCGGGCTCGACCAGGCGCCGCAACGGCGAACCCGGGACGAGCAGGTGGGCCTGGCCGGCGACCTCCGCCAGGCTGCGCGGACGCATGCGCACCGCCAGCGGTGCGCCCGCTGACAGCGCGGGGGTCCCCTGCGCCGTCGAGGTCACCGCGTCGAACAGATCCATGCCCGCGAGCCTACGCACGCCGTCCCCCACGGCGCGCACCGCAGGTGCCGGCGGGGTGCGCCGGACCGTCCCGGCCTGAGATGCTGACCGGCGTGCTCGACAGACTCGGCCTGACGGTCGCCCGCCACCCCCGCCTGACGGTCCTCACCTGGGCGGTCGTCGCGGGCGCGTGCCTGTTCCTCGCGCTCGTCGGCGTCGGCGGCCAGAACCTGTTCGACCGGCTCACCACCGGCGAGCCCACCGTGCCCGGCTCCGACAGCGCCCGCGCCGGCGAGCTGCTGTCGGAGACGAGCACCGCGGGTGCGTCGCTGAGCCTGGTCGTGCAGGGCGTCGACCCGGCGACCGAGGGCCTCGCGGACGCCCTCGCGCCCGCACGCGACGACGTCGCGGGGGTCGAGGGCGTGGTGTCCGTCATCGACCCGTTCGTGCTGCCCGACGGCCCCGCGAACCCCGCCGCAGCGCCGCTGCTCGCGCAGGACGGCGACGGCTTCCTCATGGTCGCCGAGCTCGACCCCGCGCTGTCCGCGGACGACCGGGCCGTCGCGCTGGCGGACGTCGAGCGGCACCTCGCCGCCGTGCCGGGCGCGCTGGACGGCGTCGCGCCCGGGGCGACCGGGCTGGTCGGGGGCGGGTCGCTCATCGTCTCGGCGATCACCGACCAGGTGAAGCAGGACCTCACCACCGGCGAGGCGATCGCGCTGCCGGTCGCGTTGCTCATCATGGTGCTGGTGTTCGGCGGGTTCCTCGCCGCGGCGATGCCGATGGTGGGGGCGCTGGCCTCGATCGCCGGCGGGCTGGGTGCCCTGGTCGCGCTGTCGCACGTGATGGACGACCTCGAGTCGTCGGTGGTGAACGTCGTCACCGTGCTCGGGCTCGGGCTGTCGATCGACTACGGCCTGCTGATCGTGTCGCGGTTCCGCGAGGAGCTGGGCCGTGCCCTCGGCGACGACGCCGGGGCGGGCGCGCGCCGTCGTCGCGGCGACGGGGCCGTGCTGACCGCGCTGCTGGCCACGATGCGCACCGCCGGGCGGACCGTGGCGTTCTCCGCCCTGACGGTCGCCATCTCGATCGCCGGGCTGCTCGTGTTCCGGCAGGACATCCTCCGGGCGTTCGGGGCCGGTGCCGTCGCCGTGATCGTGTTCGCCGTCGCGACCGCGCTGACCCTGGTCCCCGCGCTGCTCGTGCTGACCGGCCGCCGGCTCGCCCGACCCGGCCTGCTGTCCCGCGTGCCCGTGCTGCGCGGCCTGCTCGCCCGGACCGCGGACGTGCAGGCCGACGAGGGCGTGTTCTCCCGGCTCGCGACCCGCGTGCAGCGCCGACCGTGGTGGGTGATGGGGGGCACCCTCGCGGTGCTCCTGGTCCTCGCGACGCCGCTGCTGCACCTCGAGCTGCGCAACTCCACGACCGAGCTGCTTCCCCTGTCCAGCCCGCAGCGGGAGTTCGTCGCCCTGCTGGCCGAGCAGTACCCGGCGTCGTCGTCGCCGTCGGTCACGGTGGTGGCGCGCGCGGACGCTGCCGAGGCGGCGGCGGTGGTCCCGCAGATCGAGGCGCTGCCCGGGGTCGCCTCCGTCGACCCCCCGGCGACCCGGGACTCGGTGGTCGTGATCGGCGTGCGCCCCGAGGGCACCGACCCGGGCGGCGCGACCGCCCAGGAGGTCGTGCACGGGCTGCGCGACCTGGACCTGCCGTTCGACGCCTACGTCGGCGGTCAGGCGGCCAACCAGATCGACTTCACCGACGCGCTGCTCGACCGCGCACCCTGGGCGCTGGGGATCGTCGCGGTGGCGACCCTCGTGCTGCTGTTCCTCATGACCGGGTCGGTCCTGGTGCCGGTCAAGGCGCTGCTGACCAACGCCGTCTCGCTGTGCGCGTCGCTGGGCGTGCTGGTCTGGGTGTTCCAGGACGGGCACCTGTCCGGCCTGCTCGGGTTCGAGCCCACCGGCGGGATCGAGACGTACGTGATCGCGCTCGTGATCGCCTTCGCGTTCGGCCTGGCGATGGACTACGAGGTGTTCCTGCTGTCCCGGATCAAGGAGCTGCACGACGCGGGCGTCCCGAACGACGAGGCGGTCCGGCTCGGGCTGCAGCGGTCGGGCCGGGTCATCACGTCGGCCGCGGCGATCATCGTCGCGGTGTTCGCGGGCTTCGTCGCCGGCGAGCTGCTGGTGATCAAGGAGGTCGGGTTCTCGCTCGCGGTCGCCGTGCTGGTCGACGCGACGCTGGTCCGGCTCCTGCTCGTGCCCGCCACGATGACGGTGCTGCAGGAGGCGAACTGGTGGGCGCCCGGCCCGCTGAAGCGCCTGCACGCGCGTCTCGCGATCACGCACTGACGCACGGACGCCGCCCGCACGGCGTCAGGGACGGCGCAAGGTCGTCAGGCGGTGCACCGTCGCGAAGCCGAGCCGGTGGTAGATCCGCCGCGCGCCGTCGTTGTCGTCCCACATCCCCAGCGACACCCAGTCCAACCCGTCGCCGAGCAGGCCGCGGGTGGCCGCCGCGGTGAGCCCCGCCCCGAGGCCGCGCCCGCGCGCGGCGGGCAGCACGCCGAGCCCGTGCAGGTGCGCCGAGCCGCGACCGCCCGGCCGGCCGACCCGCGGGCCGGCGCCGATCACGCCGCCGAGACCGCCGCGGCCGTCCTCGACGCCCCACCAGCGCTCGCCCGCACCGGCGGGGTCGGCGTCGGTCGTCGGGTTGGCCGCCGCGAGGCACGCGCGGATCGCGTCGCCCTCGGCCGCGGGGTCGAGCTCGCGGACCACGCGCTCGCCGTCGACCGGCGCAGGCGCGGCGCCGGCGACCATCCACTCCCAGCCCGTGCGCGCGGGCCGCAGCCCGAGCCGGCCGAGGTCGTCCGGCGTCAGGTGCGGCATCGCCGCGGTCTCCACCCACGCGAACCGGTGCGCGGGCGACCCGGCGGCGGAGGCGCGCCAGGCGTGCTCGGCGACCAGGACGGCGGCCGCACGGGGCTCGCCCGACGCGAGCAGCATGGTCGCCGGCGCCCCGCCGTCGTCGGGGTGCCCCGGAGTCGACGTGCGCTGCACCGCCCGCTGCACGAGCAGCATCGCGTCCCCCGCGGTCCGGACCTCCGCCGGGCGCCACCAGGTGCGCTCGTCCAGCAGGAACGGGTCGTCCGCCCACCGCGCGGGGAGCGCGGGGTCGGACGACCCGTCCGGGGTGGTCGCCGCGTCGGCGACCCGCGTCACTGCCGCGCGGGGGCCGCCGCGTCCGCGACGGGGGTCTCGGCCTTCGGCGCGGCCGGGGCCTTCTCCTGGGCGTCGACGCCGGCCTCGCGGCGCTGCTGGGCGGTGATCGGCGCCGGAGCACCGGTCAGCGGGTCGTAGCCGCCGCCGGACTTCGGGAACGCGATCACGTCGCGGATCGACTCCGAGCCGGTGAGCAGCGCGACCACGCGGTCCCAGCCGAACGCGATGCCGCCGTGCGGCGGCGCGCCGAACTGGAACGCGTCGAGCAGCCAGCCGAACTTCTCCTGGGCCTCCTGCTCGCCGATGCCCATGATCGCGAACACGCGCTCCTGGACGTCGCGGCGGTGGATACGGATCGAGCCGCCGCCGATCTCGTTGCCGTTGCAGACGATGTCGTACGCGTAGGCCAGCGCCTCGCCCGGGCTCTCCTCGAACCGGTCGATCCACTCCGGCGTCGGCGACGTGAAGGCGTGGTGCACGGCGGTCCAGGCGCCCTCGCCGACGGCGACGTCGTCGTCCTCGCCCGTGGGCTTGAACAGCGGCGCGTCGACGACCCACACGAACGCCCACTGCGACTCGTCGATCAGCCCGCCGCGGCGGCCGATCTCGAGGCGCGCGGCACCGAGCAGCGCCCGGGCCTCGGACGCCTTGCCGGCGGCGAAGAACACCGCGTCGCCCGGCTGCGCGCCGACGGCGGCGACCAGGCCCTCGCGCTCGGCCTCGGAGATGTTCTTCGCGACCGGGCCGGCGAGCGTGCCGTCCTCGGCGACCGTGACGTACGCGAGGCCCTTGGCGCCGCGCTGCTTGGCCCACTCCTGCCAGGCGTCGAACCCGCGCCGCGGCGTCGAGGCGCCGCCGGGCTGGACGACCGCACCGACGTACGGAGCCTGGAAGACGCGGAACGGGGTGTCCGCGAAGAACGAGGTCAGCTCGACCAGCTCGAGGCCGAACCGCAGGTCGGGCTTGTCGGAGCCGAACCGCGCCATCGCGTCGGCGTACGTCATCCGCGGCACCGGGGTCGGCACGGTGTAGCCGATCAGGTCCCACAGCGCCACGAGGATCTGCTCGCCGAGCGCGATCACGTCGTCCTGGTCGACGAACGACATCTCGACGTCCAGCTGCGTGAACTCCGGCTGCCGGTCGGCCCGGAAGTCCTCGTCGCGGTAGCAGCGGGCGAGCTGGTAGTAGCGCTCCATACCGCCGACCATGAGCAGCTGCTTGAACAGCTGCGGGGACTGCGGCAGCGCGTACCAGGAGCCCGGCGCCAGGCGCGCGGGGACGACGAAGTCGCGGGCGCCCTCGGGGGTGGAGCGGGTCAGCGTCGGGGTCTCGACCTCGACGAAGTCCTGCGCGTCCAGCACGCGGCGCGCGGCCTGGTTGGCCTTGGACCGCAGGCGCATCGCCTTCGCGGGCTCCGGCCGGCGCAGGTCGAGGTACCGGTGGCGCAGGCGCGCCTCCTCGCCCACGGGCTCGTCGAGCGACGACGACACCTGGAACGGCAGCGGCGCGGACTCGTTGAGCACGACGACCTGCTGCGCCACGACCTCGACCTCGCCGGTCGCGAGGTGGCTGTTCTCGTTGCCGTCCGGGCGGCGGCCGACCTCGCCGGTGACCTGCAGGACGTACTCGGCGCGCAGGCCGTGGGCGACGGCCTCGTCGCGGATGACGACCTGGGCGATGCCCGAGGCGTCGCGCAGGTCGACGAAGGCCACCCCACCGTGATCGCGCCGGCGATCCACCCACCCGGTCAGGGTGACGGTGGTGCCGATGTGCTCGGCCCGCAGCGAGCCGGCGGTGTGGGTGCGCAGCACGACAAGTCCTCTCAGGTGGTGGGGCGCTGCTCGGAGCAGCCCGGCGAGTCTACTGCCGACCCGGCCGTCGCCGCCGCCGTCAGAACAGCGCCGGCTGCACGACACCGGCCCGCATCGCACCGGTCACCGCACCGGGGAGCAGGCTCACGGGCACCTCCGCGGCCTGCCGGGGCCGGAACCGCCACGGCGCGGGCGTGGCGACCCCCGCGGTGCCGCCGGCCGCCGGGTCCGTCGTCGGGACCTCGGGCAGGTCGAGGCCGTGCCGGCGGCGCAGCGGGCGCACCCGGTCGGACAGCCACCGGCGGTACTCCTCGGGGACGTAGGCGCCGTCCCCGTACAACCGCCGGTACTTCGCGACGAGCGCCGGCCGGTGCTCCGCCAGCCACCGGAGCATGAGCGGGCGCACCGGGCCGCGCAGGTGCAGCGGGATCACCGAGACGCCCGACGCGCCCGCCTCGGCGAGGTCGCGGAACAGCCCGTCGAGGTGGTCGGTCGAGTCCGTCAGCCAGGGCATCACCGGCGCGACCATCACCGTGCAGGGCAGCCCCGCGTCCCGGACCGCGCGGATCAGCGCGAGGCGGGCCCGCGGCGTCGGCGTGCCGGGCTCCATCGCCTGCTGCAGCTCCTCGTCCCCGATCGCGAGCGACACGGCCACGCTCACCCCGACCTCACCGGCCGCCTCGACCAGCAGCGGCAGGTCGCGGCGCAGGAGCGTGCCCTTCGTCAGCAGGGACAGCGGCGTGCCGGAGTGCGCCAGCGCGCCGATGATCCCGGGCATCAGGGCGTACCGGCCCTCCGCGCGCTGGTACGGGTCGGTGTTGGTGCCGAGCGCGACGTGCTCGTGCGCCCAGGACCGGCGCCGCAGCTCGGCGGCGAGCACCTCGGCGACGTTGGTCTTCACGACGATCTGCGTCTGGAAGTCCTCGTCCGGTCCCAGGCCGAGGTACTCGTGCGTCGGGCGGGCGAAGCAGTAGGTGCAGGCGTGCAGGCAGCCGCGCATCGGGTTGACCGTCCACCGGAACGGCATCGCGGACGCCTCGGGCACCTTGTTCAGGGCCGACTTCGCGTGCACCTCGTGGAACGTCACGCCCGCGAACTCCGGCGTCCGGACCGAGCGCTGCAGGCCCGCGAGCGCCAGCCCGGGCAGCGCGCCGTCGGGCTGCCCCGTCGTCTTCTGCCCGTCCCACCGCATGGCTCGATTCGAACACGTGTTCGACCTCGGCGCAAGCACCGCGGTGCTCAGCATGCTGGGCTTCCGGTTGCCGGGTCCGGCACGAGGGCCGACCGTGGAGCCATGACCTCCGCGAACCCGGCCCGGCCCACCCGCTCCCCCGACCCGCGGACCGCCGCGCGCCGCGACGTGCCGACCGACCCGGACGCGGGCGCGCGCCGCGGCCGGCGCGGCTGGCTCGTGCTGGCGGGCCTGCTGCTGCTCAACGTCCTGGTCGCCGCCGGCGGCGGGATCGCGTCGACCTCGGGGGTCGACGGCTGGTACGCGGACGCCGCGAAGCCCGCGTGGACCCCGCCGAACTGGGTGTTCGGGCCCGCGTGGACGGTGCTGTACACGCTGATGGCGGTGGCGGCGTGGCTGCTGTGGCGGCGGCACGGGGCACGGGTGGCACGCACGGCCCTGGTGCTCTACGGCGTGCAGCTGGCGCTGAACGCCGCCTGGACCCCGGTGTTCTTCGGCGCGGAGCAGCTGGGTCTGGGCCTGGCGATCATCCTCGCGCTCGAGCTGGCGCTGGTCGCCACGATCGTCGCGTTCCACCGGCTGACCCCGTGGATCGCCTGGCTGCTCGGGCCCTACCTGGCCTGGGTGCTGTTCGCCACGACGCTGAACGCCGGGGTCGCCGCGCTGGCCTGAGCGCGGCGACCCGGTGGACGCGCGGGGGTCACTCCCCCGCCGGCACGACCCGGGGCCACAGGTCCTCGGCGGGCGGCGCCCACGTCGCGGCGTCGGCGTCGACCTGCTCGCCGGAGCGGATGTCCTTCACCTGGTCCGCGGCGCCGTCCTCGGCGGCCGGGAACCAGACGAACGGGATCCCCCGCCGGTCGGCGTGCTTGATCTGCTTGCCGAACTTGGCGGCGGTCGGGGCGACCTCCACCGGCACCCCGCGCGCCCGCAGGGCGACGGCCACGGCGTCGGACGCCGGCCGGGTCGCCTCGTCGGTCACCGCGACCAGGACCGCCGCGGGCACCCCGCGGGTCGCCCGCACGAGCCCCGCGGTCAGCAGGCGCGAGACCAGCCGGGACACGCCGATGGAGAGCCCGACGCCGGGGTAGGTCTGCTTGCCGTCCGAGGCGAGGGTGTCGTACCGCCCGCCCGAGCAGATCGACCCGAGCTGCTCGTGGCCGACCAGCACCGTCTCGTAGACCGACCCGGTGTAGTAGTCCAGGCCGCGGGCGATCTTGAGGTCCGCCACGACGACGCCCGGGGCGCGCACCGCCGCCGCCTCGATGAGCTGCCCAGCTCCGCGAGACCCTGCTCCATCAGCTCCGAGGTGACGCCGTGGGCGGCCGCCAGCTCCCGCACCCGGTCGACCACGCCGGTGTCCCCGCCGTGGATCGCCGCGAGCGCCAGGCACGCCTGGGCCTGCTCGGACGTGGCGCCGGCCTCGGCGACGAGCAGCCCGGCGACCTTCTCGGCGCCGATCTTGTCGAGCTTGTCGATGCTGCGCAGCACCGCGTCGACGTCCTCGAGCCCCAGCCCGCGGTAGAACCCCTCGGCGACGCGCCGGTTGTTCACCAGGATCCGCACGGGGGGCACGCCGATGTCCCGCAGGGCGCCGAGCGCCTCCGCCATCACCAGCGGCAGGTCGACCTCGTAGTGGTAGGGCAGGTCGCCGGCGCCCACCACGTCGATGTCGGCCTGCACGAACTCGCGGAACCGGCCGTCCTGGGGCCGCTCGCCGCGCCAGACCTTCTGGATCTGGTAGCGCTGGAACGGGAACGCGAGGTGGCCGGCGTTCTCCAGCACGTACCGCGCGAACGGCACGGTGAGGTCGAAGTGCAGCCCGAGCTGGCCGGAGCGGTCGCCGTCGCCCTCCTCCTGGAGCCGGCGCAGCACGTAGACCTCCTTGGAGGTCTCGCCCTTGCGCAGGAGCTGGTCGAGCGGCTCGACCGCGCGGGTCTCGATGCCCGCGAACCCGTGCAGCTCGAAGGTGCGCCGCAGGGTGTCGAGGACGTGCTGCTCGACCACGCGGCCGTCGGGGAGCCACTCGGGGAAACCGGACAGAGGAGTCGGACGTGCCATGCGCGTCATCCTGCCAGGTACGGGTTGGTCCTCAGCTCCGCGTCCACCCGGGTGGCGGGGCCGTGGCCCGGCAGCACGTGGGTGCCGGGCGGAAGGGCGGCGACGACCTCGCGCAGCGTCGTCGCCATCGTGGCCGGGTCCCCGCCCGGCAGGTCGGTGCGCCCGACCGAGCCCGCGAACAGGACGTCCCCGGTGAACGCCACCTGCTCGTCGCCGGCGTCGAGCAGGTACAGCGTCGAGCCCTCGGTGTGGCCCGGGGCGTGCCGGGCGACCAGGCGGACCCCGCCGAGCACGAGCTCCGCGTCACGGGTGCGCGGCGCGTCGTCGTCGGCCCCGAAGGCCAGCACCTCCGGCACCGCCGGTGGTGCCGGGTCGACGCCGGCACCGACGACGGCGGCGAGCAGCCCGTCGGCCAGCGCCCGGGCCGTGGGGTCCGCGGAGCCCAGCCCGAGGCTGCCCAGCGGGTCGGCGACCCGGTACGCGTCGCGCGCGTGCAGCCGCACCGGGACGCCCGCGGCCTCCGCGACGGCACCGGCGTCCCACAGGTGGTCGGCGTGCCCGTGGGTCACCACCACCCCCGTGACCCGCAGCCCGTGCGCCGTCACGGTCCGCGCGACGTCGTCCGCCACGCCCGCCCCCGGGTCGACCACCACGCAGGTGCCGTCGTCGGCCGCGACGACGTAGCAGGTGGCCGCGAACACGGGTGAGGTCAGGGCGAGGATGCGCACCCGGACCACGCTAGCGGCGGAGGGCCGCGCCTCTCGGGTGAGCGGCACCGCGCGGCACGCACTCAGGTCCACCCCCGGTTGCCTAGACTGTCCCGCGGGCACGGGAGCCACGCGCTCCCGTGCGCCGACGCGGGGGCCCGGCCCGGCGCCGACGACCGAGACGACGAGGAGTGTGCGTGCCGTCCAGCAAGCGCGAGCGCGAGTACGAGCGCCGCCGGTACGAGAAGTGGCAGGAGCGCCGCAGCGCGAAGCAGGCCCGGCGACGCCGGATGCAGGTCGTCGCGGGCGGCGTCGTGGGCGTGCTGGTGCTCGGCACCGCCGTGACGTCCGCACTCCTGCTCGGCGGCAGCGACTCCCCCGCGGACGACACCACCACCACCGCACCCCCGACGGACACCGCGACGGGCGGCGAGGCGCGCACCGGCAACGGCGGCCAGCTGCCCGACGCCGCGCTCGCCGAGGGCCGCGCCTGGACGGGCACCCTGACCACCAGCCAGGGCGACATCGGCATCGAGCTCGACGGCGCCGCGGCCCCGCAGGCCGTCGCCAGCTTCGTGACCCTCGCGCAGGAGGGGTACTTCGACGGCACCGACTGCCACCGGCTCGTCACCAGCGGCATCCACGTGCTCCAGTGCGGCGACCCGACGGGCACCGGCACCGGGAGCCCCGGGTACGCATTCGGCCCGATCGAGAACGCCCCGGCGGACGACGTCTACCCCGCCGGCACCATCGCGATGGCCCGCCAGGGCGGCGACGGCGCGTCGATGGGCAGCCAGTTCTTCCTGGTCTACGAGGACTCGACGATCCCCGCGGACCAGGCAGGCGGATACACCGTGTTCGGCCGCATCACGTCGGGCCTCGACGTCGTGCAGGCAGTCGCTGACGCGGGCGTGGACGGTGGTGCCTCCGACGGCACCCCGGCGACCCCCGTCACCATCGAGGGAGTGGAGACCCAGTGACCGAGACGCCCGACGAGCAGCAGCGCTCGCACGACAGCGACGACGCCACCGGCACCGCGCCGGCCGCCGAGGCGGTCACCGGGACGGACGCGCAGGCGCCCGCCGCCGACGACGCGGCCGCGACGGTCGACGCGCCGGCCGAGGAGCCCGCGGCCGAGGAGGCCACGGGCGAGACCGCACCCGAGGCGGACACCGCACCCGAGGCCGACACGGCACCCGAGGCCGACACGGCACCCGAGGCTGAGGCGCCCGAGGCCGAGGCCGAGGCGCCCACGCCCGAGGCGGAGGCCGCAGGGGAGCGCCCCGCGGAGCAGGACGCCCCCGCGGCGCCCCCCGCCCCCGCGCCGCGCCCCCCGTTGCCCAGCGCCATGCGCCCCCGCCCGGTGCCGCGCCCCGCCGCCCCGGGAGCCGCCGCCCCGGCGTCCGCGCCCGTGGTGCCGGTCCCGGTCCCGGACGACTCCGCCGAGGCGGCTGCGGCGACCGCGTTCGGCCGGGTGGACGAGGACGGCGCCGTCTACGTCCGCGAGGCCGCCGGCGAGCGCGCCGTGGGCCAGTTCCCGGGCGCCACGCCCGAGGAGGCCCTGGCGCTGTACGTCCGCCGGTTCCTCGACCTGCAGGCCAAGGTCTCCGTGTTCGAGGCGCGCCTCCAGGCGACTGACCTCGCCGTCAAGGAGATCGACCAGACGCTCAACCGGCTCACCGAGGAGACCGCGGAGCCCGCGGCCGTCGGCGACCTGGACGCCCTGCGGGCCCGCGTCGAGGCGCTGCGCCCGGTCGCGGCCGAGCGTCGCGCCGCGGTCGAGGCCGAGCGAGCCGCGGCCCGGCAGGTCGCGCTCGCCGCACGTGAGCAGATCGTCGAGCGCGCCGAGAAGATCGCCGCGACCGACCCCGCCCGGATGCAGTGGCGGCCCGCCGGTGAGCAGCTGCGCACCCTCCTCGACGAGTGGAAGGAGGCGCAGCGGTCCGGACCGCGCGTCGACCGCACCTCGGAGGAGGCGCTGTGGAAGCGGTTCAGCCACGCGCGGACCACGTTCGACCGGGAGCGGCGGCACTACTTCGCCGAGCTCGAGTCCCGGAACGCCGGCGCCAAGCAGGCCAAGGAGGCGATCGTCCGCGAGGCCGAGCGCCTGCAGACCAGCACCGACTGGGGCGCCACCGCGGGCGCGTACCGCGACCTGATGACGCAGTGGAAGGCCGCGGGCCGCGCGAGCCGCAACGACGACGACGCCCTGTGGGCCCGGTTCCGGGCCGCGCAGGACACGTTCTTCCACGCCCGTGACGAGCTGAACGCCGCCACGGACCGGGAGTACGCGGGCAACCTCGAGGTCAAGGAGGCGCTGCTGGTCGAGGCGGAGGCCATCGACGTGTCGAAGGGGCTCGGCCAGGCGAAGGCCGCGCTGCGCTCGATCCAGGACCGCTGGGAGGCCGCCGGCAAGGTCCCGCGCGCCGACATCCAGCGCGTCGAGGCGCGCCTGCGTGCCGTCGAGGGCAAGATCCGCGACGCCGACCAGGACGAGTGGCGCCGGACCAACCCGGAGACCCGGGCGCGCGCCGAGGGCGCCCTGGCGCAGCTGGAGAGCGCGATCGCCCAGCTCGAGGCCGACCTCGAGAAGGCCAAGGCCGGCGGTGACGCCCGCAAGGTCGCCGACGCGCAGGCCGCGCTGGACGCCCGGCGCGCGTGGCTCGAGCAGATCGAGCGCGCCGCGCAGGAGTCGCGCGGCTGACACGCCGCCCGTCGTCCACAGGATGCCGGTCACCTCTCGCCCGACGGGCGGGGTGACCGGCATCCTGCGTCCGTGACCACCGCCCCGACGGCCCGACCGCCAGCCCCCCTCGCCGCCCCGCTCGTCGCCCGGGCCGACCTCGGTGACATCGCCTGGCAGGTCCTCGCGCACGACGGGCACCTCGTGCCGCTCACCGACGACGTCGGCCTGCCCGCCGGGGTCCGGGCCACCCCGGAGCTGCGCGCGGCGGCGCTCGGGCCGGCGCTGCCGCCGCGCTCCGTCGTCGCCCTGGCGTCCGCCGCATGGGTGCACCTCGGCGGACGCGCGCCCCGGGACGTGCACGCCGAGCGCGTGGTCGGACGCAGCGCGGCGAGTCGCGGCGACCCCGGCGGCGAGACGGTGCCGGGCACGACGGGCGCCGGGTCCGGCGTGCGCGACCGGGACGTCGTGCTGCTCGGCGGCGTCGCCGTTACCACGGCCCGCAGGACCGCGTCCGACCTCCTGCTGCGCGCGCCCGCGGACGCCGCGCTCCGCCTGGTGCGCGCGCTGCTCGACGCCGGGCTGGTGGACCTGGCGGAGGTCCGTGCCGACGTGGCCGCCGCGAGCGGCCGCCGCGGGGTGGTCGCGGCGAGCCGCCTCCTCGACGTGCTCGCCCGTCGCCAAGCGCCCACGCCGACCGCCCCGCCCTCGTCACTCGAGGTCGGTCCGTCGGGCCGAGATCGGTCCGTCTGAGGGGCTACCTCGGTCAGGAGGTGCGATCTCGGCGAGGAGCGCGGAGCGGGTGGCGCTGCGGGCCGGTCAGGCGTCGACGACGGGCTGCTCGGCGGCCTTGGCCCCGGTGATCCGGTAGACGTCGAACACGCCCTCGACCTTGCGCACCGCCGACAGCACGGACGCGAGGTGCGACGGCTCGGCCATCTCGAACACGAACCGTGAGATCGCGACCCGGTCGCGGGACGTCGACACCGACGCGGACAGGATGTTCACGTGGTGGTCGGACAGCACCCGCGTGACGTCCGACAGCAGCCGGCTGCGGTCGAGGGCCTCGACCTGGATCTGCACGAGGAACAGGGCCGTGCTCCCCTGGCTCCACTCGACCTCGACCATCCGCTCCGGCTGGGCCTCGAGCGAGCCGACGTTGATGCAGTCCGACCGGTGCACGCTGACGCCCTGGCCGCGGGTCACGAACCCGACGATGTCGTCGCCGGGCACCGGGGTGCAGCACTTGGCGAGCTTGACCCAGATGTCGTCGACGCCCTTGACGACCACACCGGGGTCGCCGGTCCGGACGCGCCGCGTCGTCTGCCCGGGACGCGCGGTCTCGGCGATGTCCTCCTCGGCACCGGGCTCGCCGCCCATCGCGTGCACGAGGCGCTGGACGACGGTCGCGGCGGACACCTGGCCCTCGCCGATCGCCGCGTACAGCGCGGAGACGTCGGCGTAGCGCATCTCGTTCGCGAGCCCGATCAGCGACTCGTGGGACAGCAGGCGCTGGATCGGCAGGTTCTGCTTGCGCATCGCCTTGGCGATGGCGTCCTTGCCGTGCTCGATCGCCTCCTCGCGGCGCTCCTTGGTGAACCACTGCCGGATCTTGTTCCGCGCGCGGGGGCTGGTGACGAACCCGAGCCAGTCGCGCGACGGGCCGGCGGTCTCGGACTTCGAGGTGAACACCTCGATGACGTCGCCGTTCTCCAGCGTCGAGTCCAGCGGGACCAGGCGGCCGTTGACGCGCGCGCCCATCGTCCGGTGGCCGACCTCGGTGTGCACCGCGTAGGCGAAGTCGACCGGGGTCGCGCCGGCGGGCAGCGCCATGACGTCGCCCTTGGGCGTGAAGACGAACACCTCGCCGTCGGCGATCTCGAACCGCAGGGAGTCGAGGAACTCCGAGGGGTCGGCGGTCTCCTTCTGCCAGTCGACGAGCTGGCGCAGCCACGCCATGTCGTTGCCGTCGACGTCGGTGCCGGTCCCCGCGCCCTTGGCGTTCTCCTTGTACTTCCAGTGCGCCGCGACGCCGTACTCCGCACGCCGGTGCATGTCGTGCGTGCGGATCTGGATCTCGACGGGCTTGCCGCCGGGACCGATCACCGTCGTGTGCAGCGACTGGTAGAGGTTGAACTTGGGCATCGCGATGTAGTCCTTGAACCGGCCGGGGACCGGGTTCCACCGCGCGTGCAGGGCGCCGAGCGCCGCGTAGCAGTCGCGCACCGTGTCGACCAGGACGCGCACGCCCACCAGGTCGTAGATGTCCGCGAAGTCGCGTCCGCGCACGATCATCTTCTGGTAGATCGAGTAGTAGTGCTTCGGCCGGCCGGTGACCGTCGCCTTGATCTTGGAGGTGCGCAGGTCGGCGCCGACCTGGTCCCGGACCACGGCCAGGTACTCCTCGCGGGCCGGGGCACGCTCGGCGACCAGGTGCACGATCTCGTCGTAGACCTTCGGGTAGAGGGTCTGGAACGAGAGATCCTCGAGCTTCCACTTGATCGTGTTCATGCCGAGGCGGTGCGCGAGGGGCGCGTAGATCTCGAGCGTCTCGCGGGCCTTCTTCTCGGCGGACGCCGCGGGCACGAACTTCCAGGTCCGGGCGTTGTGCAGCCGGTCGGCGAGCTTGATGACGAGCACGCGGATGTCCCGGGACATCGCGACGACCATCTTGCGGACCGTCTCGGCCTGCGCGGCGTCGCCGTAGGTCACCTTGTCGAGCTTGGTGACGCCGTCGACCAGCATCGCGATCTCGGGGCCGTACTCGGTCCGCAGCTGGTCGAGCGAGTACGACGTGTCCTCGACGGTGTCGTGCAGCAGCGCCGCCGCCAGCGTCGGCGGGGTCATCCCGAGCTCGGCGAGGATCGTCGCGACCGCGACGGGGTGCGTGATGTAGGGGTCGCCGCTCTTGCGCAGCTGGCCGCGGTGGGCGAGCTCGGCGGTGGCGTAGGCGCGCTCGAGGATGCCGAGGTCGGCCTTCGGGTGGTTGGTCCGGACCGCCTGGAGCAGCGGCTCGATGACGGGCGACTGCGCGGGCCCGCGTCCCTGCCCGAACCGGGCCAGGCGCGAGCGCACCCGGCTGGTGCTCCCCGTCGTCGGGGGCACCTCCGGCCGCGGGTCGGGCGTCGACGTCCGAACCTGGTCCGCCATGCGCGCCTCCTGCCCTGCCGGGGCGTGGCCCGGCTGTCCGACGCCGCTGCCCGGGCCCACCGGGGACCCGGTCGGCCCGCCGGTCACCCCGGTGGCACGGCTGATCCGGTCGATTCTACGGCCAGACGACGCGACCGCCGACCGGGCAGGGCGTGGGCCCCGCCGGTCGGCGGTCGCGAGGGCACGGGTGGGCGGCGGTCAGCCGACCTCGAGCAGCGCGTCGACGTGCCGCCCCGCGAGCCGCGACCGGCCCGGCAGGAACGTCAGGTCCATGAGGAACGACAGGCCCACGACCTCGGCACCGCACTCCTCGAGCAGCTCGATGGTCGCCGACGCCGTCCCGCCGGTGGCGAGCACGTCGTCCACGACGAGCACGCGCGCGCCCGGGAACACGGTGAACGGGTGCAGCTCGACCGCGGCCGCGCCGTACTCCAGCTCGTACTCGCGCCGTGCGGTCGGACCGGGCAGCTTGCCCGCCTTGCGCACGGGCAGGAAGCCCGCACCGAGGGCGAGGGCGACGGGTGCGGCGAGGATGAACCCGCGCGCCTCCATGCCGGCGACCAGGTCGATCGGGCCCGGCACCCGGGCGGCCATCTCCTGGACGACGGCGTCGAACGCGGGCCCGTCCGCGAGCAGCGGGGTGATGTCCTTGAACACCACGCCGGCCGTCGGGTAGTCCGGCACGTCCCGGACCAGGGTCTCGATGCGGTCGACGAGCTCCTGCCCGCTGAGGCGTGCCACGTCCTGGGTGCCGCTCATCGCCGGCCCTTCTTCCGCCGCGGCTGCGCCGCGGGTCCCTGGTGCCCGCCGGGGCGGACCTGACCGGTGAACCGCGCGACCGCGACCTCCTCCTGGGAGGCGTCGCCGTCCGCGCCGCCGGCCGCGAGCCGCGCCCGGGCCGCGAGCACGCGCTCGGTGTGCGCGCGGATCGCCGGCTCGCGCTCGCGCAGGGCGACCTCGAGCGGCGTCGCCAGGTAGATCGAGGAGAACGCCCCGACGATCATGCCGACGAACAGGGCCAGCGCGATGTCGCGCAGCGTGCCCGCGCCGAGCACGAACGCCCCGATGAACAGGATCGCCGCGACCGGCAGCAGCGCCACGACCGAGGTGTTGATCGAGCGGACCAGGGTCTGGTTGACCGCGAGGTTCGCGCGCTCCTCGTAGGTGGACCGCGTCTGGTCGGTGACCCCGGCGGTGTTCTCCCGGACCTTGTCGAAGACCACGACCGTGTCGTAGATCGAGTAGCCCAGGATCGTCAGGAAGCCGATCACCGTCGCCGGCGTGACCTCCCAGCCGACCGCGGCGTACACGCCCGCGGTGATGACGAGGTCGTGGAACAGCGCGACGATCGCCGCCAGCGCCATGCGCCAGTTGCGGAAGTAGATCGTCATGACGACCGACACCAGCACGAGGAACACGACGAGGCTCAGCAGCGCCTTGTTCGAGACGTCCTTGCCCCACGTCGGGCCGATGAACGAGCTGGCGACGTCCTCCTCGCCGACGCCGTACGCCTCCTGCAGCGCCGTGCGGACCTGGTCCACCTGCTCGCTGGTGAGCTCGGCGGTCTGGATCCGCAGCGACGAGGCGCCGACGTTGGTCACGCGCGGGACCTCCTCGGCGGAGACCTCCGCGACCGCGTCGACGGCGGGCTGCTGGTCGGTCGAGGACGCGTTGGACACCGTGAACTCGGAGCCGCCGCGGAACTCGATGCCGGGCTGGAGGCCCGGCTTGAACAGCAGGATCGCCGACAGCACGACGAGCACGCCGGAGATGACGAACCAGCGCGTGCGCCTGCCCACGATGTCGTAGGAGCGGCGACCCGTGTAGAGGTCGTTGCCCCACTGGGCGAAGTTGACGGCCATCAGGCGTCGCTCCCCTCGGTGCGTCGAGCGTCGCCGTCACCGGTCGCGTCGGGCGGGTCGTCGGTGGTGGTGGCGTCGGACGGTGCCGCGTCCGACGGGGTGGTGCCGGGGGCGGCACCGGCCTGGGCGGCGCGCGCGGCGGCGCGGCGCTCGGCGATGGTCCCGCCCGGGACGGCCGGGGCGGCCGTCAGGGTCGACGTCGGCGCGTCCAGCGAGGCCGTCGCACCGGACGTGGCGGCGGTGCGGGGGCCGGTGGCCACCCGCCCGCGACCCACGTAGCGGGTGCCGCCGGTGGCGCCGAGACGCCGCGGGTCCAGGCCGGACAGCGGGTGCCCGCCGCCCCAGAACTTCGTCTTCGCGACCAGGCGCATCACGGGGTGCGTGAAGGTGAACACGATGAGCAGGTCGAGCAGCGTGGTGAGGCCGAGCGTGAACGCGAAGCCCCGGACCGACCCGACCGCGAGGAAGTACAGGACGATCGCGGCGAGGAAGTTCACCGCGTCGGACGCGAGGATCGTGCGACGCGCCCGCTCCCAGCCACGGTCGACGGCCGCGACCAGCGTCCGGCCCTCGCGGAGCTCGTCGCGGATGCGCTCGAAGTACACGATGAACGAGTCCGCGGTGATGCCGATCGCGACGATCAACCCCGCGACGCCGGGCAGCGACAGGCGGTACCCCTGCGTCCAGGACAGCAGGGTGATGACGCCGTAGGTGAGCAGGCCGGCGATCACGAGGGACGCGACCGTGACCAGGCCGAGCGCCCGGTACTGGAAGAACGAGTACAGGACGACCAGCAGCAGGCCGATGAGGCCGGCGATCAGGCCCTTCTCCAGCTGCTCGGAGCCGAGCGTCGCGGAGATCTGCTCCTCGCTCTGCACCTCGAAGCTCAGCGGCAGGGCGCCGAACTTCAGCTGGTTGGCGAGGGCCGCCGCGCTCTCGCGCGTGAACTGGCCGGTGATCTCGGCCTTGCCGTCCGAGATGATGACGCCGGGGCTCAGGCTCGGCGCCGAGATGACCAGGCCGTCGAGCACGATGGCGAACTGGTTCTGCGGCGACGTCAGACCCTGGAGGCGCTCGGTCACGTCCGCGAACTCGCGGGTGCCCTGGCGGTCGAACTCCAGGTTGACGGCCCAGGTGTTGGTGGTCGCGCCGGACGGGCTCACGGACAGGCCGGAGCTCGCGTTGGCGATCCGGGCGCCCTCGACCTCAATCGGGCCGAGGACGTACTTGAGCGTGCCGCTCGGGTCGCAGGTGACCAAGGCCTTGTCGGCCGGGCCCTGCAGGCCGCCGGTGAGGTTCGCGGGATCGGTGCAGTCGAGCTCGTCGAACCGGGCCTGGACCGCCGGGGTGATGTAGTACGCGGCGTCGCTGGCGTTGTCCGGCGCGGCCTTCGTGGGCTCGTCGGACGGCTCGGCTGCCGGGTCGGCGGCGGGGTCGGTCGCCGCGTCGGTCGGCGCGGTCGTGGCCGCCGGGTCGGCGGCGGGGTCAGCGGTGGCGTCGGTCGGCGCGGTCGTCGCCGCCGGATCGGCCGCCGGGTCCGTCGCTGCCGGGTCGGTCGCGGCGGGGTCCGTCGGCGCGGGTGCGCCGTAGGTCAGCACCGGCCGGAACTCCATCTGGGCGGAGGTCCGCACCAGGTCCAGGGTCTCCTCGCTGGGCCTGCCGGGCAGCGCGACGACGATGTTCGACCCGCCCTGGCTGGTGATCTCGGCCTCGGCGACACCCGAGGAGTCGACCCGCTGCCGGATCACCTCGATCGCCTGGGAGATCGTCTCGTTCGTGACGCGGGACTCGTCCTGCGCGACCGGCGCGAGGATCAGCTGCGTGCCGCCCTCGAGGTCGAGCGCGAGCTTCGGGGTCCACGTCGCGTCGGACCACTTGGTCCCCGCGAGCACCGCCCCGAAGACGGCGACCGTGATGACGGCGAGCGTGAGGAGCGTGCGCGCCGGGTGCCGGCGGCGGCTGGGTGGGGCCAACGGGATCGTCTTCTCTCGTGCGCGTACCGCCCGCTGTCGGCGGGCGGTACGGGTGGTGGGTCACCGGCCCCCGCTGCTGCGGGGGCCGGCACCCTCGACTACTTCTTGTCCGGCGACGCGGGACCCTCGTCGTCGCGGCCGTCCTCGCCGCGCGGGGGCTGGAGCGACGACAGGTCGTCCGGCACGTCGATCCGGCCCGGCGGGACCGCGCCCGGCTCGTCGCGCCACTCGACGTCGTCGTCGTCCGCGACGTCGGTGTCCTCGACGTCCTCGACCGGCGGCTCGACGAGGCGCGCGATCGCGGCCTTGATCCAGCGCGTCCGGCTGCCCGGGGTGGACTCGAGGACCACGACGTCACCGTCGACCTCGACGACCGTCCCGTACATCCCGGACCCCGTCATGACCTCCTGGCCGGGCTGGAGGTTGTCGCGGAAGCTCAGCTGCTTCTGCTGCGCCTTCCGCTGCCGGCTCGACAGCAGGAACATCGCCCCGAGGCCGATGACGAGGATGACGAGGAAGGTGGGATCCACGAAGAACAGCTCCTGATCGCTTCAGATGACCGCCGCAGTCTATTCGCCACGGCTCCGGGGTCCTAACGTCTCGGTGCTCCCGGCGGTTCCCACCTAGCCGAACAGGGTCCCCGTGGGTGCCGGCGCCGCGAGCCCGAGGTGCGCCCACGCGTCGGGGGTCGCGACCCGCCCGCGCGGGGTCCGGCCGATGAGGCCCTCGCGCACGAGGAACGGCTCCGCGACGGTCTCGACCGTCTCCGGCTCCTCGCCGACCGCGACGGCCAGCGTGGTCAGCCCGACCGGCCCGCCGCCGAACCGCGTGCACAGCGCCGTCAGCACCGCCCGGTCCAGGCGGTCCAGGCCGCGGTGGTCGACCTCGTAGACCTCGAGCGCCGCCTGCGCCGCGACCAGGGACAGGGTCCCGTCGCCGCGCACCTGCGCCCAGTCGCGCACCCGGCGCAGCAGCCGGTTCGCGATGCGCGGCGTACCACGGGACCGCGAGGCGATCTCCCCCGCCGCCTCCACGGCGAGCGGCACCCCGAGCAGGCCCGCCGACCGCAGGAGCACGCGCTCGAGCTCGTCGTCCGCGTAGAAGTCCAGGTGGCCGGTGAAGCCGAACCGGTCGCGCAGCGGCGCGGGCAGCAGCCCCGCGCGCGTCGTCGCGCCGACGACCGTGAACGGCGGCAGCGACAGCGGGATCGCGCTCGCGCCCGCGCCCTTGCCGACCACGACGTCGACCCGGAAGTCCTCCATCGCGACGTACAGCAGCTCCTCGGCGGGCCGCGCCAGCCGGTGGATCTCGTCGAGGAACAGCACCTCGCCCTCCTCCAGGGAGGACAGCACCGCGGCGAGGTCCCCGGCGTGCTGGATCGCAGGGCCGCTGGTGATCCGCAGGGAGGCGCCGAGCTCGGCGGCGATGATCATCGCGAGCGTCGTCTTCCCGAGCCCGGGCGGGCCGGAGAGCAGCACGTGGTCCGGCGCGCGGCCGCGGCCGATCGCGGCCTCCAGCACCAGCGACAGCTGGTCCCGGACGACCTTCTGCCCCACGAACTCGTCGAGGTGGCGGGGGCGCAGCGCCGCCTCGGCCGCGCGCTCCAGCTCGTCGGCGCCCGGTCGCACGACCGACTCGGGCCCGAGGTCGACGCCGAGGTCCACGTCGTCCGGGAGCCCGCGCGCGTCAGCCACGGCCGCCGCCCAGGGTCCGCAGCGCCGCCCGCAGCACGCCGGCGACCTCGTCCTCCCCCACGGGCTCGGTGCTGCCGTCGAGCACCGTCGCGACCGCGTCCTGCGCGGCCTTCGCGTTCCAGCCCAGCCCGACCAGCGCCTCGACCACCTGCTCGCGGCGGTCGAGCGGCCCGGCGGGCGTCGCGGGACGACCGTCGACCGCGACCGCCGCCGGGGCGCCGAGCCGGTCGGCGAGCTCCAGCACGATGCGCTGGGCGCCCTTCTGGCCGATGCCGGGCACCCGCTTCAGCGCCGCGAGGTCCTCCGCGGCGACGGCGCGCCGCAGGCCGTCCGGGGTGTGCACGGCGAGCATCGCCAGTGCGAGCCGGGGGCCGACGCCGCTGACGGACTGCAGCACCTCGAACACCTCGCGCTCGTCGTCGTCCGGGAAGCCGAACAGCGTCAGCGAGTCCTCCCGCACCACCAGCGCGGTGTGCAGCGTGGCCGTCTGGCCGACCCGCAGCCCAGCCAGGGTCGCCGGGGTGGCCTGCACGAGCATGCCCACCCCGTTGACCTCCACCACGGCGGCGTCCAGCCGCACGGCCTGCACCGTCCCGTGCACCGAGGCGATCACACCGGCTCCTTCCCGTCGGACGTCGCGAGCAGTCTGCCACGGGTGCGAACACCTGTACGAACGACACGCGTGCGCCCGGTCCGGCCGGGACGCCTCAGGCGCGCACCCGGCGGGCCGCCTGCTCGGCCTGCGCCCACGCGGCCTGCGCGGCGGTCATCGACCCGGGGGCGCGCTGCGGGGCACCGACCGCACCGGCCGGTCGCCACAGGTGGCAGATCGCCAGGGCCAGCGCGTCGGCGGCGTCCGCCGGCTTCGGTAGCTCGTCCAGCGACAGCAGGCGCTGGACCATCGTCTGCACCTGCGGCTTGTCCGCGCGCCCGTTGCCGGTGACCGCGGCCTTGACCTCCGACGGCGTGTGCATCGCCACGGGGATCTTCCGGCGGGCCGCGGCGAGCATCGCGATCCCCGCGACCTGCGCCGTGCCCATCACGGTCCGGACGTTGTGCTGGGCGAACACCCGCTCGACGGCGAGGGCGTCCGGGGCGTGCTCCTCGAGCCACTCGTCGATGTGCGCGGCGATCAGCAGCAGCCGCTGGTCGATGTCCGCGGTCGGCGGGCTCTGCGCCACGCCCACGGCGACCATCCGCACCCGCCGCCCGGGGAGCCCGTCGACCACCCCCAGCCCGCACCGGGTCAGCCCAGGGTCCACACCGAGTACGCGCACCGGTCCAGTCTCCCAGCCCGCCCCGACCCGGGGTGGATCCACCCGGCCGGACACGCCGGTGCGTGTCGCCCGTCTCGTTCCACACATCCCCGGGCTGGATCCACTCCGGGGTGGGGCCGACCCGGTGGATCCACCACGGGAGGTGCGGGCCGACCGGGTGGATCCACCCCGGCGTGGTGCGGGAGGGCCGGACGCGACGACGCCCCGCGCGGCACGGGGCCGGGCGGGGCGTCGCGGTGCAGCCGGGCTCAGTCGTCGTTCTCGAGCTCGGCCATGACCTCGTCGGAGGCGTCGAAGTTCGCGTAGACGTTCTGCACGTCGTCGGAGTCCTCGAGCGCGTCGATCAGCCGGAAGATCTTGCGGGCGCCCTCGGCGTCCACCTCGATCTGGGTGGCGGGGTGGAACACGACGTCCGCGGAGTCGTACTCGATGCCGGCCTCCTGCAGGGCCGTGCGGACCGCGACGAGGTCGGTCGCCTCGGATAGGACCTCGAACTGGTCGCCGGCGTCGTTGACCTCCTCGGCGCCCGCGTCCAGGACCGTCATCATGACGTCGTCCTCGGTGGTGCCCTCCTTCGGGACCAGCACCACGCCCTTGCGGGAGAACAGGTACGCCACGGAGCCGGGGTCGGCGAGCTGCCCGCCGCTGCGCGTGAACGCCACGCGGACGTCGGCCGCGGCGCGGTTGCGGTTGTCGGTGAGGCACTCGACCAGGAACGCGACGCCGCCGGGCCCGTAGCCCTCGTAGAGGATCGTCTGGTAGTCGGCGCCGCCGGCCTCCGCCCCGGAGCCGCGCTTGACCGCGCGGTCAATGTTGTCGTTCGGGACCGACGTCTTCTTCGCCTTCTGGATGGCGTCGAACAGCGTCGGGTTGCCCGCGGGGTCACCTCCGCCCGTGCGGGCGGCGACCTCGATGTTCTTGATCAGCTTGGCGAACAGCTTGCCGCGCTTCGCGTCGATCGCGGCCTTCTTGTGCTTGGTGGTGGCCCACTTGGAGTGACCCGACATCGCTTCGTACCCTCTCGTTTCCGCAGCAGCCCTGCGTGCCGGTGCCGGCGTCGCAGCGTGACCCGACGGCGGGTCACGCCGGCGCCCTCACCGGGCGTCGCGGACGATCTCGACGAACAGCCGGTGCACCCGCGTGTCCCCCGTCACCTCCGGGTGGAAGGACGTGGCGAGCAACGAGCCCTGGCGCACCGCGACGATCCTACCGGCGGCGGGGCCCGACTCGACGCGCGCGAGCGCCGTGGCGGCCGGACCGACCTCCTCGACCCAGGGCGCGCGGATGAACACGGCGTGCACCGGGTCGGCCGCGCTGTCCGGCACGCCGTCGATCCGCAGGTCCGTCTCGAACGAGTCGACCTGCCGCCCGAACGCGTTCCGGCGCACGGTCACGTCGAGCCCGCCGAGCGTCCGCTGGCCGTCGATGCCGCCGACGATCCGGTCCGCGAGCAGGATCATCCCCGCGCACGAGCCGTAGGCGGGCATCCCGGCGCGGAGCCGGTCGCGCACCGGACCGTCGAGGTCGAACGCGCGCAGGAGCTTGTCGATCGTGGTCGACTCGCCGCCGGGCAGCACGAGGCCGTCGACCGCGTCGAGCTCGCGGGCCCGGCGGACGGCGACCGCGGTGGCCCCGCACGCCTCGAGGGCGGCCAGGTGCTCGCGGACGTCGCCCTGCAGGGCGAGGACACCGATGGTGGAAAGGGTGGTCACCCCGTCATCCTACGAATCCGCGGGCACCGCACGCAGCGCGGTCGCCGGGACGTCGACGGTCCCCCACTGCTCGACCATGTCCGCGACCCGACCCAGGCCCTCGAGCAGCGCGGCGCGCTCGCTCGCGAGCGACACCCGCACCATGCCCTCACCCGCGGCACCGAACGCGCTGCCGGGCGACACGGACACGTGCCGCTCGTCCAGCAGCCGCAGCGCGAACGCCTCGGAGTCGGCGGTCGCCGCGGACACGTCCACCATCAGGTAGAACGCGCCGGCCGGCCGGATGCAGGGCACCCCGCGCCGCGCGAGCAGCGCCATCGCCGCGTCCCGTCGCTCCCGGTAGGACGCGACCGCCGCGACGACGTCGTCCTGCGGGCCGGTCAGCGCCGCGAGGGCCGCGCGCTGGCTCACCGAGGACGGGCAGGCGACCGTGGCCTCCGCGACCTGGCCGAGCAGGTCGATCACACCGGCGTCCCGGGACACCACGTAGCCGAGCCGCCAGCCGGTCATCGCGTAGGTCTTCGAGAAGCTGAAGAACGTCAGGACGCGCCCGTCGGTGTCGAACGTCGCCGGGCTGACGTGCGGCGCGTCGTAGGTGATCGCCTCGTAGCACTCGTCGGAGAACACCCACAGGTCGTGCGCGCGGGCCAGCTCGACCACGCCGGCCAGGAGCTCCGCCGGGTACATCGCGCCGGTCGGGTTGTTGGGCGAGCAGACGACCAGGACGCGCGTCTGCGGCGTGATCGCGGCCTCGATGTCCGCGAGCGTCGGGACGAAGCCGTTCGCCGCGTGCGCAGGATAGGTGGCGACGTCGACTCCCGCGGACACGGCGGCCATCCGCCAGTTCGGGAACTCGGGGTCGGGGATGAGGACGGTCTCGCCCGGCGCGGCCAGCGCGGTGATCGCCATCGCGAGGCCGTGCATGGCGCCGTGCGTCACGACGACGTCCGCCGCCGAGACGTCGAGCCCGTTGACCCGGCGGACCTTCTCGGCCAGCGCCTCGCGCAGCTCGGGGGTGCCGGTGCTCGACGTGTAGGCGGTGTGCCCGAGGGCCGCGTCCCGACCCGCGGCGGCGACGACGTGCGCGGGCGTCGGCACGTCGGGCTCGCCGATCTCGAGGCGGATCGCCTCGGGGTCGCGCATGGCGAGCTCCATGAGCGTGCGGATCCCGCTGCGGTGGATGCGGGTGGCAGGAGACGTCGAGATGGGCACGCCTGACCCTAACCGACGGACGTTACTGGGCAGTAACGCCGTCAGTCGTCGTGCTGGTCCCCGAGGTGGCGGGTCACGCCGTCCCACCCGCGCAGCAGCGGACGGACCAGGTCGGGCAGCCCCTCCGGGAACACCTCCCGGGTCTCCGCGGCCAGGTCGTCCAGGCGCCACCAGCGCAGCTCGTCCAGCACGTCGAGCTCGACCTCGGTCCAGCCGTCCCGCGCGATCGCGTCGGTGTCGAGCGCCGACTCCACCCGCACGAGGAAGAACTCCTCCTCCTGGCGGCAGCGCTGCGCGTAGAAGTCGAAGATGCCCGTGCGGGTCAGCACCGGTCCGACCAGCGTCGCCGGGTCCAGCTTCCAGGCCGGTCTCCTCGCGGACCTCCCGGACCGCCGCCGCCAGGGCGTCCTCGCCGGGGTCGATCCCCCCGCCGACCGTGAACCACCAGGACCGCTCGGGCTGGTCGACGTCGTGGCCGCGGACCAGCAGCAGCCGGTCGTCGGCGTCGAGCAGCAGCACCCGCGCCGCGCGGCGGAACCGCAGGCCGTCGTCGCCGAGCACCCAGTCGTCGAGCATCGGGCCAGCGTAGTTCCCGCCCCGAGGTGCGCCGGTCACAGGGCGACGACGCGCCGCAGCCCGGCGTCGACCTCCGCCATGAGGTTCTGCGGCAGCCGGGCGACGACCGCGTCGACGTCCGCGCGGTCGACGGTCATCGGCTGGGACACGTTCACCACGGAGTCCTTCGGCAGCCCGGACGCGAGCGCGGGGAGGAACACGTTGCCGGGGTGTCGGGCGAGCTCCGTGTTCGAGCTGATCGGCAGCACGACGACCGTGGCGATCCGCGACCGGTTGTACGGGTCGGACTGCACGACCACGGCGGGGCGACGCTTCGCGGGCGCGCTCCCCCGCGGTTCCCCGAAGTCGACCCAGCAGACCCCGCCGCGCTCGATCACCACTCGGGCGAGCCCTCGACCAGCCGGGCGTTGGCCGCGCGGCGGAGCTCGGCCGCGTCCGCCCCCGGCTGACCCGCGTCGCCGATCGCCGCGTCGATCTGCTCGGTCAGGTCGCCGCCGTCCAGCGCGTCCGCGTAGAGCTCGGCGGCGCGTCGGTAGAACTCCGACCGCGTCATCCCGTGCTGGCGGGCGACGCGGTCGAACCGCTCCGCGCTCCGGTCCGGCAGGCTGATCGCGGTCTTCATGCTGGCGACGGTATAACTCTTCCTACCGGCGTGCAACGGCAGGGCAGGGGTGGTGACCCCCATCCCGATCACCACCCCTCGCTCTCACGTCACCCGCGGTGCAGGACCTGCGCGGACCGGCTCGTCACCAGCCGCGCTCGGCCAGCCGGTGCGGCACGGGCACGTCGTCGACGTTGATGCCGACCATCGCCTCGCCGAGCCCGCGCGAGACGTTCGCGATCACGTCCGGGTCGTCGTAGAACGTCGTCGCCTTCACGATGGCGGCGGCGCGCTCGGCCGGGTTGCCGGACTTGAAGATGCCCGAGCCGACGAACACGCCCTCGGCGCCGAGCTGGCGCATCATCGCCGCGTCGGCCGGGGTCGCGATGCCGCCGGCGGTGAACAGCACGACCGGCAGCTTGCCGGCGCGGGCGACCTCGACGACCAGGTCGTACGGCGCCTGGAGCTCCTTCGCCGCGAGGAACAGCTCGTCCTCCGGCAGGGAGGACAGGCGGCGGATCTCGTCGCGGATGGTCCGCATGTGGGTGGTGGCGTTCGAGACGTCACCGGTGCCGGCCTCGCCCTTGGAGCGGATCATCGCCGCGCCCTCGGTGATCCGGCGCAGGGCCTCGCCGAGGTTGGTCGCGCCGCAGACGAACGGCACGGTGAACTGCCACTTGTCGATGTGGTGCGCGTAGTCGGCCGGGGTCAGCACCTCGGACTCGTCGACGTAGTCCACGCCGAGGCTCTGCAGCACCTGCGCCTCGACGAAGTGCCCGATCCGCGCCTTGGCCATCACGGGGATGGACACGGTGCTGACGATGCCGTCGATCAGGTCGGGGTCGCTCATCCGCGCCACGCCGCCCTGCGCACGGATGTCCGCGGGCACCCGCTCGAGCGCCATGACGGCGACCGCACCGGCGTCCTCGGCGATCTTGGCCTGCTCGGCCGTGACGACGTCCATGATCACGCCGCCCTTGAGCATCTCCGCCATGCCGCGCTTCACGCGGGCGGTGCCGACCGCGGGCACGTCGCTGCTGGTGGTGGGCTGGCTGGTCTCGCTGGTCACTGAGGTTCCTCGCAGTTCGACGGGAGGGGGTGGCGGGTTCCACCGTCATCGTAGACGCGGCCGGGGCGGGGTCCGGTCGTCGTCCACAGGGCAGGTGGTGCCGGGACAGGTGGTGCGTCAGGTGGCGGCGGGCGGTGCACCGGGCCGACCCAGGGCGGGCGGCCAGGCGTCGTCGAGCTCGAGCGTCTGCGGCATCGGCGCCCGGCCGGCCAGCCGCAGCGTCCGGACGGCCCAGCCCCGGCGCATCCGCTGCGCCTGCGCGACGGCCTCGTTGTGGAACCGGCGTGCCAGCTGCACCCGGTACCAGGCGTCGGCGAGGGCGTCGAGCAGCTCGTCGGCGCCGGGCTCCTCGCGCAGGGCGGCGACCTCGTCCGGGTCGTCCAGGGCCTCGCGCAGCGTCGAGGACAGCTCGCTCTCGACCAGCCCGCGGTCGGCCGTGGCGCGCGCGGCACCCTCGAGCTCGTCCGGCAGCCGCGCCATCCCCTGCGTCTGGGGCGACCCGGCGGCGATCGCGGCCCACGACGCCTCCCCGATCAGCACGGAGCTCACCCGGGTCGAGCACGCCGGACGCGGCGAGCGTGGACGCGGCCGAGGCGCGACGGACGAGCTGGGTGTCGACGACGGCACCGGACGCGGCGACCTTGCGGTGCAGCCGGTCGATCCTGGACGCCGCCAGCCAGGACCACCAGACCACCAGCAGGACGACCGCGACCACCAGGACCACGGTCTCGGACCAGCTCACTCGTCACCCCTCAAGCGGCGCAGGTCGAGGCGGCGTGCCCCGCGGCGGGACGTCGGGTCCTCGCCCACGGGCGCGGCGCTGCCCTCGACGGCCATCTCGTACACGGTCAGCACCTCGTGGGTGACCGACGACCAGTCGTACCGGCTGACGGCCGCCTCCCCCGCGGCCGCGACGTGCGCCCGGCGGTCGGGGTCGCCCAGCAGGTCGACGAGGGTGCGCGCGAGGTCGGCGGGGTCGCCGGTGCGGAACAGCACACCGGCCCGGCCCTCGTCGAGCACCCGGCGGAACGCGCCGAGGTCGGACGCCACGACGGCCGTGCCGGCGCTCATCGCCTCGACCAGCACGATGCCGAACGACTCGCCGCCGGTCTGCGGCGCGCAGTACACGTCCGCGGACGCGAGCAGCCGCGCCTTCTCCTCGTCGCTGATCCCGCCGAGGAACTCCACCGCGTCCGCGTCGTCGCCCAGCAGCTCGCGGGCCTCGTCCGGCCCGGTCTCGCCGCGACCTGCGACCAGGAACCGGACCCCGGGGAACGCGCGGCGGACCGCGGGCACCGCGTCGAGCAGCACCGGCAGGCCCTTGCGGGACTCGTCGAGCCGGCCGAGGAACACCACGGTCGGCGCCTCGGGCGTCCCGACCCAGCGCGGGTCGGTGCCGGCGCGCGCGAACGCGTCGACGTACACGCCGTTCGGGATCACGACGGCGTCGCCGCCGAGGTGCTCGACCAGCGTCCGCCGGGCGTCCTCGGACACCGCGATCCGCGCGCTGATCTTCTCCAGCGACTGCCGGACCAGCGGGTAGGCGATCTGCAGCGACCGGGACCGGACCAGCGAGGTGTGGAACGTCGCGACGACCGGGCCGTCGGCGATCCACAGCGCGAGCATGCTGAGCGACGGGGTGACGGGCTCGTGCAGGTGCAGGACGTCGAACTCCCCCGCCTCGACCCACCGGCGCACCCGTGCGGCGGTGAGCGGACCGAAGGTGAGCCGGGCGACGGCGCCGTTGTACCGGACCGGCACGGCGCGACCGGCGGAGGTCATGTACTCCGGGATCGGGGTGTCCTCGTCCGCGGGCGCGAGCACGGACACGGTGTGCCCGCGCTCGATCAGCGCCTCGGCGAGGTCCCGGACGTGGAACTGCACGCCGCCGGGCACGTCGAAGGAGTAGGGGCAGACGATCCCGATGCGCAGCGGCCGCGCGGGGGCGGGCGCGGTCACCGGGAGCGCTCCTCGGCGGCCAGCGTCCGGGCGTAGCGCTCCGGGTCGAGGTCGGCGACGAACACCTTCTGGAGCATGTGCCAGTCCTGCGGCGCCCGCGCGATGCCGGCGCCGAGGTCGTCCACCCAGGCCTGGGTCAGCGCGGCGACGCGCTCGGACCGCGGCACGTCGTCGGGCGTGGTCAGCAGCCGGCCGAACTCGATGACGATCCCCCAGGGCGTGCCCGCGGCGCGACGGCGCTCGCCGTGCAGCCGCTCGTAGGTGATCGACGCCGTGCACAGCGGGGCGCCGGTCGCGACCGCCAGCGCGGCGGGCCCGGCGGCGACGCGCGCGCGCTCGCCGAACAGGTCGACCTCGACCCCCCGGGACGTGAGGTCCCGGTCGGCCAGGAGCGGCAGCAGCCCGCCGACCGGCTGCCGCACGGCCCGGACGAGCTCGCGGAACACCCCGCCGCCCGCGGTCTCCAGCGGGATGATCTCCAGGCCCAGGCCCTGCCGGAACCGCAGGAACTCCTGGAACAGCGCCTCGGGCTTGAGCCGCTCGGCGACCGTGACGGTCCGGCCGAGGTTGCGGGTGGCGTACGCGCCGGCCAGGTCCCAGTTGCCCAGGTGCCCGAGCGCGAGGACCGTCATCCGGCCCTCGGCGATCGTCGCCCGGATCAGCTCCGGGTTCACCAGCCGCACCCGGGCGTCGATCTGCGCGTGCGACACCCCGACCAGCGCGAACGCCTCGCCGAAGTACCGCATGTACGACCGCATCCCGAGCAGCCCGAGCCGGCGGATCTCCTCCGGGCGCGCCTGCGGGCGGACGCGGCGCAGGTTGGCCTCGAGCTGCCGGACCCCCGCGCCGCGGCGCAGCCAGACCACGTCGGCGATCAGCCGGAACACCCCGCGGACCACCGGGTCGGGGACCTTGCCGACGACCCGCCAGGCGAACGCGTAGGCGCGCGCGACGTCGATCCGGCCGCGTCGGGGGCCGAGGGCCTGCGGGGCGGTCACGCGGCTCCCACCGCCTGGCGCCGCACGGTGGCCATCCGCTGCACGATCGTCACCAGCGAGGCGACGGCCAGCAGCGCCAGCACGACGACCAGCACGACCTGCGGCAGACCCAGACCGACGAGCAGGGTCGCGACCAGCACCGCCGCGAGCCGGTCGGCGCGCTCGGCGATCCCGACCTGCGCGGTCATGCCCAGCCCCTCGGCACGCGCCCGGGCGTACGGGACCACCGAGCCGAGCACCAGGCACGCCAGCGCGGTCCCGACGCCCCACGAGTCGCCGTCGCCCACGAAGTACAGCACCAGGCCGGAGAAGATCGCCGCGTCGCCGAACCGGTCGAGCGTCGAGTCGAGGAACGCCCCCCACGGCCCGGAGCGACCGGCGCGCCGCGCCATCACCCCGTCCAGGCTGTCGGTGAGCACGAACACCGCGATCACGAGGCTCGCGGCGAGGAAGTGCCCGGTCGGGTACAGCCACAGGGCGGTGACGACGACCGCCACCGTGCCGGTGATCGTCACCGCGTCGGGCGACACCCCGCGCTTGAGGAGCGCGTCGGCCACGGGCGTGAAGATCCGCGTCATGGCCCCGCGCAGTCGGTTCAGCACGTGCGGGTCATCCCTTCTGGTGGTCGGCGGCGGGCCAGCCGGCCGCCAGCCGTGCGCGCGTGTCCGCGAGCAGCTCGGGCAGCGCGCGCGTCCGGCCGACGACCGGCAGGAAGTTCGCGTCGCCCGACCAGCGCGGCACGACGTGCTGGTGCAGGTGCGCGGCGATGCCGGCCCCCGCGACGTCGCCCTGGTTCATGCCCAGGTTGAACCCGTGCGGGCCGGAGACCGCGCGCAGCACCCGCATCGCCGTGCGGGTCAGCTCCGCGACCTCGGCGACCTCCGCGTCGGTCAGGTCCGTGTAGTCGGCGACGTGCCGGTACGGGACCACCAGCACGTGCCCGCCGTTGTACGGGTAGAGGTTGAGCACGACGTAGGCGACGGCGCCCCGCGCCACCACCAGGCCGTCCTCGTCGGTCAGCGACGGGATGCGGCAGAACGGGCACCCGTCACCGGCGGCGTCGTCGGCGGGCTTGTTCTCGCCGCCGATGTACGCCATCCGGTGCGGGGTCCACAGCCGGCCGAAGCCGTCGGGCACGCCCGGCAGCGCGGCGGCGTCCTGGGCCACCGCGCCGTCGGGTCGGTCGTCCTCGGGCACCGGGTCAGACCTGCGCGTGCTCGCGGACCGCGGTCACGACGCGCTGCACGGCCTCGGCCACCGGCACGCCGTTCTCCTGGCGGCCGTCGCGGTACCGGAACGACACCGCGCCGGCCTCCGCGTCCTCACCCCCCGCGATCAGCACGAACGGGATCTTCTGCGTGCTCGCGTTGCGGATCTTCTTGCCGAACCGGTCGCTGGACCGGTCGAGCTCGGCACGGATCCCCTGGGCCTTCAGCTGCGCGACGACGTCCTCGAGGTACGGCTCGAACGGCTCGGCGACCGGCACCGCGAGCACCTGGACCGGCGCGAGCCAGGCCGGGAACGCCCCCGCGTAGTGCTCGGTGAGCACCGCGAAGAACCGCTCGATCGACCCGAACAGGGCACGGTGGATCATCACCGGCCGCTGGCGGGTGCCGTCGGCGGCGGTGTACGCGAGCTCGAACCGCTCAGGCAGGTTGAAGTCGAGCTGGATGGTCGACATCTGCCAGGTGCGGCCGATGGCGTCCTTCGCCTGGACCGAGATCTTCGGGCCGTAGAACGCGGCGCCGCCCGGGTCGGGGACCAGCTCGAGGCCGGACTCCTCGGCGACCTGACGCAGGGTCTCGGTCGCCTCCTCCCACGCGGCGTCCTCGCCGACCGACTTCTCGGGGTTGCGGGTCGACAGCTCCAGGTAGAAGTCGTCGAGGCCGTAGTCCTTGAGCAGGTCGAGGACGAAGGTGAGCAGGCTGGTGAGCTCCCCCTTCATCTGGTCGCGGGTGCAGTAGATGTGCGCGTCGTCCTGCGTGAAGCCGCGCGCGCGGGTCAGGCCGTGCACCACGCCGGACTTCTCGTACCGGTACACCGTGCCGAACTCGAACAGCCGCAGCGGCAGCTCGCGGTACGACCGGCCCCGGGAGTCGAAGATCAGGTTGTGCATCGGGCAGTTCATCGGCTTGAGGTAGTAGTTCTGCCCCGCCTTGCGGATGTTGCCGTCCGCGTCGCGCTCCTCGTCCAGCTGCATGGGCGGGTACATGCCGTCGGCGTACCAGTCCAGGTGGCCCGAGATCTCGAAGAGCTGCTGCTTGGTGATGTGCGGGGAGTTCACGAACGAGTAGTCCGCCTCGACGTGCTTGCGCCGCGAGTACTCCTCCATCTCCATGCGGATGATGCCGCCCTTGGGGTGGAACACCGCCAGGCCGGAGCCGATCTCGTCCGGGAACGAGAACAGGTCGAGCTCGGTGCCCAGCCGGCGGTGGTCGCGGCGCTCGGCCTCGGCCACGCGGTCCAGGTACGCCTTCAGCTCGTCCTTGGTCGGCCACGCGGTGCCGTAGACGCGCTGCAGCTGCGGGTTCTTCTCGGACCCGCGCCAGTAGGCGGCCGCCGACCGGGTCAGCTGGAACCCGTTGCCGAGCAGCTTCGTGCTGGGCAGGTGCGGGCCGCGGCACAGGTCCTGCCACACGACCGTCTCGGTCTCCCGGCCCGCGCCGCGCACGTTCTGGTAGTAGGTGAGGCCGCCCTGGCCGACCTCGACCGACGCGCCCTCGCCCGCGGTGTCGGCCGTGGACTTCAGGCCGATCAGCTCGAGCTTGTAGGGCTCGTCCGCCGCCAGCGCGCGCGCCTCGTCGTCCGTGACCTCGACCCGGCGGAAGGTCTGCCCCTCCTTGACGATCCGGGACATCACCTTCTCCAGGGCCTTCAGGTCCTCCGGGGTGAACGGGTCCGCGACGTCGAAGTCGTAGTAGAAGCCGTCGGTCACCGGCGGGCCGATGCCCAGCTTCGCGGTCGGGTTGACCTCCTGCACCGCCTGCGCGAGCACGTGCGCGGCGGAGTGGCGCAGGACGGCCAGCCCGTCGGGCGAGTCGATGGTGACGGCCTCGACGACGGCACCGTCGGGCAGCGGCCGGGACAGGTCCCACAGCTCCCCGTCGACGCGGGCGACGACGACCTCGCGGCGCGCGGAGAACAGGTCCGTGCCCGTCGTCCCCGCCTCGGCCGTGGTGCTGGTGCCGTCGACGGTGAGGGTGATGAGCTCGGACACGTGCATGGTCTCCTCGGGTCGGGCCCGCGCCGGACACGCGGGATCCTCGGACGATGCTACCGACCGGTTCACCCGGTCCGTGGAACGACGACGGCCCCGGGTCCGCTGGGGACCTCGGGGCCGTCGTGCCGGTGGGCGATACTGGGTTCGAACCAGTGACCTCTTCGGTGTGAACGAAGCGCGCTACCACTGCGCCAATCGCCCGGCGGGAAAGGACTCTACCCGAACCCGGGGCCAACTCCGAAACCGGGCGCCGCACCGGGCCGGCAGGGGCGGCAGATCCGCGCCACCAGCGGGATCGGCGCCCCTCGCGACCACCGCGCACGGCACGTCGGGGGTCACCCGTGCGGCCTACCGGGTGAAACTCGCCGCCCGACCTCGGCACCTGGCGCCCCGGCTGTCATGATGGTCGTCTCGCGTGACGTGTGTGAAGGAGGATGCAGTGGCCCAGCGCTCGTACGACGTCGTCGAGTCCGTCGCCATGCAGCTCATCAGCTCCGATGCCAGCGTCCTGCCGGTCACCGCGGAGCTGTCGTACCGCGTGAGCGACCCCTACACGGTGCGCGCCGTGTTCACCAGCCCCCAGTCCACGTCGGTGTGGCTCCTGGGTCGCGAGCTCCTGCTCCAGGGGATGCTCGCCGACTCCGAGGACCCGGCCGGCTCCGGGGACGTCCAGGTGTGGCGCGACGAGGACCCGCTGTTCACCCTCATCTCGCTGACCGGCATCGAGGGCAGCGCGCTGCTCGCGTCGCCCTCCGAGCCCCTCGAGCGGTTCCTCACCGCGACCGAGCAGCTCGTCGCGCTCGGCACCGAGAGCGACCGCATGGAGGGCGAGATCGCCGCCCTCATCGCGGCGCTGCTCACCGCCTGACCCCGCCCCTCTCAGGGATCGGGGTCCGCACCCGCGCGCTCGGCGAACAGCCGGGCGACCTCGTCGACCAGCGGTCCCGGCGACACCGGCGCCCCGTCGAGCACGCGCACGGCCACGAACCCGCGCAGCGACCCGCTGAGCGCGAGGTGCGCGGCCCCCCGGGCGACGTCGTCCAGCACCGACCACGGCAGCGCGTCGGCGGGCGCCTCCCGCACCGGCAGGTCCGCACCCGCCGCCCACTCCAGGACGAGCGCGCGCGTCACGCCCGGCAGGCAGCCCGACGACAGCTCCGGCGTCAGCAAGCTCGCCGTCACGCTCGACGAACACGTTCGACCCCGTGCCCTCGCAGAGCGCGCCCCGGCTGTTCGCGAGCACGGCCTCGTTGCCGCCCGCACGGGTCGCGGCGGCCAGGGCCAGCACGTCCGCCGCGTAGGACGTCGACTTGTGCCCGGCGAGCGGCGACCGCTCACCCCGCACCCACGCGCTGCGCACCACGTGCGCCGGGCCCCGCACGGGCGCCGGCCCGCCGGTGACCAGCAGCGTGGGCCGGCCGGCGCCGGGCGTGCCGGGCGTCACCGTGACGCGCACCCGCCCGAGCCCGGCACCACCGGCCGCCAGCACCGCCGCCACGCCCGCCCGCGCCTCGTCGAGGTCGACCATCGGCAGGTCCAGCGCCCGCAGCGACGCCGCGAGCCGGTCCAGGTGCCGGGTGAGCGCGAACGCGTGACCGCCGGACACCGCGCAGGTCTCGAACACCCCGAGCCCGGTGGTCAGCCCCGGGTCGAGCGCCGTCACCAGCGGCTCACCGGGGTCCCGCAGCCGGCCACCGGCCCACACCACGCTCGTCACGGCCGCCAGTCTCCCACCGGGGTGCCCGACGCCAGCGCGACCAGGCGGCGCGCCTTCAGCTCCGTCTCCCGCCACTCCGCGTCCGCGTCGCTCCCCCAGGTGATCCCCGCGCCGGTGCCGAACCGCAGCACGCCGTCGCGCCACACGAACGTGCGGATGCCCACGGCGAGCTCGGCCCGCACGGACCCGTCCGCGCCGACATCCACCCACCCCACCGCCCCGCAGTACGGGCCGCGCGGGACGGGCTCGAGCCGGGCGATCAGGTCGAGGGCCGAGGACTTCGGGGCACCGGACACCGAGCCCGGCGGGTAGGTCGCCGCGAGCAGCGGACCCCACAGGTCCCCCGCTCCCCGCACGTCCGGACGCAGCCGACCCCGCACCGTCGAGACCAGGTGGGCCAGACCGGGGTGCTCCTCGACGCCGAGCAGCGTCGTCACCTCGACCGTGCCCGGCTCGCACACCCGCTGCAGGTCGTTGCGCACCAGGTCGGTGATCATCACGTTCTCGGCGCGGTCCTTGTCCGTCAGACCCGCCGCGGTCACCGCCGTGCCCTTGATCGGCGCGGAGGTCACCCAGCCGTCCTCGACCCGCAGGTACAGCTCCGGGGACGCGGTGACGACCCAGACACCCGGCAGGTCGCCGCCGCCCGGCACCTGCACGCCGCCCGCGTAGGGCGCGGGGTTCCCCGCCGCCAGCGCCACGCCCAGCGCCCGGGCGTCCGGCTCCCTGCCGTGCTCGGCCGGCAGGGGCGCGGACAGGACCCGGCAGAGGTTCGCCTGGTACACCGTGCCCTCGCGGACGGCCTCGCGCAGCGCGGCCACCGCGTCGACGTAGCCCTGCTCGTCCACCGACGACGTCCACGAGTCCGGGTCGGGACCACGCCAGCCGGCGGCCGCGGGTCCAGGCCCGTCGCTCCCCCGCTCGTGCCCGAACCGCCAGGCCGCGACGGGCCCGTCGAAGTCCCCCACCAGCACCCACCGCCCCGGCACCGCGAGCCGCCACGGCTCGGCGGCCACGTCCGGCACGTGCTCGACGGGGTCACGCAGCACCCACCCGCCGAACCACGCGGTCCCCGGGCGCGACGGACGCGACTCAGCACTGTGCACCACGTCACGGTAGCCACCCCCGACGGCCCTCCCGACCACCCACGACACCCGCCAGGACCCCCGGATCCGCGTGATCACGCGGGACACCCGAGGTCAGGGGGACCAATTGGACTCTCCCCGCAGAAGTCGGCTAATGTTCTCGACGCACCAGGAACGCCGGTGAGAACCGGCGGGACAGGCGTGCGGACGTGGCTCAGTGGTAGAGCATCACCTTGCCAAGGTGAGGGTCGCGGGTTCGAATCCCGTCGTCCGCTCGGAGGCAGACACTCCCGGCCGACCTTCATCGGTCGCTGAGGACTGAGGTCTCAGGGTGGAGTGGCCGAGAGGCGAGGCAGCGGCCTGCAAAGCCGTCCACACGGGTTCGAATCCCGTCTCCACCTCGTAGTAACGCGGTGCTCTCGAGCACCACGGGCGATTGGCGCAGCGGTAGCGCGCTTCCCTGACACGGAAGAGGTCACTGGTTCGATCCCAGTATCGCCCACCAGCAGAGCCCTAGGTCACAGACCTGGGGCTCTTGCCGTGTCCTGGGTTGCCTCACGCCGTCTCTCCGTACCGCGCGACCAGCTCGGCCTCCCGCTCACTGCTCAGGCCGGCGCGCAGTGCGCCGGCGTCGCGGGCGCGCGCCCACTCCAGGGTGTCCCGGACGGTGTCCACCAGCGGGCGTGTCCGCAGTCCCGCGCTCACCGCGCGCGAGGCGTCGACCCGGAAGAAGCCGCGCATGTCGAGATCCGCGGGTGGGAGCCACAGGGGAAGGTCCAGCCACGGGCGCACCCCCTCCGCGGCCATCTGCTCCCCGCTCAGCTGCACGGGTCGCAGCTCCACGCCGGCGACGTCCGCGACGACCTGGGCGAGGCGAGCGAACGGCACGTGGTCAGCAGCCGCGTTGTACACCCCGCGGTCGCGGCTCACGCCCAGCTGGACCATCCACGCGGCCAGGTCACGGGCGTCGATGTACTGGACCGCGGAGTCCAGGTCGGGCGGGACGACGTGCGGACCGGCCCCGCTGAGCCGGAGCACCCAGTACGTCAGGCGGTCCGACGGGTCGTGGGGCCCGACGACGACGGTCGGCCGGACGATCGTCCGACTCGCGAACAGGTCAGTGACGCGTGCCTCGCACAACGCCTTGAGCGGACCGTAGGACGCGCCGTCGACCTCGGTCGGCACGGGGCCGTCGAGCCGGCCGAGGGCTGCTTCCTCCGTCGTCCCGGGACGGCGGAGATCGGCGTAGGCGGAGACGCTGGAGACGAGGACGTAGTGCCCGCACCCCTCCACCAGATGAGCAGCGGTGCGGTCGACCTGGTCGGGGTGGAAGGCCGACAGGTCGAACACGACGTCCCACGTGCTTCCGTCGAGGGCGGAGACGTCGCCGTCGCGGTCGCCCCGCAGCCGGACGAGCGTGTCGAACAGGGCCGGCTGCGTGACCCCCCGGTTGAACAAGGTCACGTCCCATCCCGCCGCGACGAGCGCCTCGACGAGGTGCACCCCGAGGAACTCGGTCCCGCCCAGCACCAGGGCCCTCTGTCCACGTGACATGGCTCACGACCGTACCCCGGGCAGATCGCACCGGGATCGCGGGGCGCCGGTGGCGAGCCTGGGGGCCTGCGAGCGGCGCTTGCTGGGGCTCGCCTGACCGCGGCCCGGGCCGCCTCGCCGACAACGACGCGTGCAGCGGGCAGGTCCTCACCACCCGCGCCAGCCGGAAGGCGCGCGGCCGGCGGCTCGCCGGCGTGCACCCGCTCGACCCGCGGCGGGTCATCCCGGCAGGTGCAGGACCTCTGCGTCCAGGTGATCCCAGAAGTGCTTCCACCACCGGGCCGCGCCACGGAAGTGCCGGGGGTTGACCGCGATCCGACCGCCGGCGTGGGTGAGCAGCGTGACCGTGCCGTCGGGGTCGGTCTCGGTGACGACGACGTCGCGGGCGTCGAACCGCAACGCGGGCCCGTCGCGAGGGATCAGGGTGAGGTGCCCGGGCCCGATCCACAGGTGCACACCGCGCACCGGGCCGGTGAGGCGTGGGTAGTACCCGCGGGTCGGGCGGAACCGAGCGCCGCCCGTCGCCGAGCCGGTGGCAGGTGCGTGGGTGAGGAGCTCGCGGCGCACCTCGGCGGCGGGGCGCCTGTCGGTGGTGACCACGTCGCGGCGGTCCAGCCCTGCTGCGGCGAGCCTGCACCTGGTGTCGTCCGTGAGGTCACTGCCCTCGGGCACCGTCAGCACCAGGGTGGAGGCGAGGTCCCCCACGCGGTCTCGGACGTCGGAGACGGACAGCTGCTGCACGGCGCGCTGAGTTCGGGCGACGTCGACCCGGTCCTCGCCACGCAGCTCGTCGGTCACCTCGCCCACGAACCGCGCGAACAGCTCGATCGGCTCGGACAGGTGCGTCGACACCACCGTCCGGGCGTCCTCCAGGAGGCGTTCGCCCGGCCCGGTGTCGGCGAGCTCGTCCAGCACGCGGAGCGCACGGCCGACCGTGGCGTCGACCACCTGCGGGAGCGGGTCCAGCGTGACGAGCAGGGCACGTCGTCCGGGTCCGGTCGCGCAGATCGTGGACTCAGCGCTGTAGATCAGGGCGTGCTCGTGTCTCAGGTCCCTCATCAGGGAACGCACCAGCACCTCGTGGACCAGGACGTCGCCGGGCACCTGCTCGGCGTCGAACGAGAGGGTCACCGCACCCGTGTCGGTCTCGCAGAACGCCCGTCGCGACGACCGGGCACTCGCCCGCCACACCTGGTCGCTGCGGTCCGGACCGTCGGGCAGCTGGACACCCCACGGGCCGTCGGGCTCGAACGACAGAGCGACACGTGCGTGCGGGGCCACGAACCACCTGCGAGCGAACGCGCGGACATCCTCGGCCGTGGCACGCATGGCGCCGATCTCGGGCAGCTCGGCCAGGCCAGGTCCCGCGCACCCGTACCGCGCCGTCCACGGTCCGATCACCCCGGTCGTCCTCCTGGCCTGCTCCGTGGCGAGCACCCACTGCTGCTGGGCGACCAGCTCGGACGACGGACCACGGTGCACCGCGCAGATCGCGTCCGCGACCGCACGCACGAACTCCAGCACCTGCGCCCGGGTACCCGCGGCCTCGAACACCACGCACTCGGCGCCCGAGGTGGCGTTGGCGTCGAACGGCAGGTCCCCGACCTGCTGCATCACCAGGTGCTCCACGAGATGGTGCATCCCGGCCGACCGCACATCGAGGTGACTCGTCCCCACCCCGACGATCAGCACCCCGGCCTCGCGGTCCAGACCCGGTGCCGCACGCCACTGCACGGGTACCTCGGCGGTCCTCATCACCACAATGCCTCCTCACGGCGGCTCGGGGGTTCTGATCCCTGGTCGAAGGACCGCCATACTCCTGCGTGCTGGTGATTCGCCACCACGTCGCGAACCGCTTCGGCCCGCTGCTGGGCGGCCGAGGGCTGCGCAGGCACGAGCACCACCGCCACCAACGAGCCGACCACGGCCGCCGCCGTCAGGCCACGCCCCACCACCCTGCGCATCCGGGCGGCCCGGGAGGAAGCAGACGGCAGGGATCGGATCGCGTGCACGCGGAGCAGGCCTTCCCCGGGGGCGAGCGGCGACCGAGGACCGGATCACCTGGTCCGGGACCGTAGGGAGCCCCGCGGTGCACTCAGCACCGCTCGACCGCGTTCGACGGGGGTGCCGGCAGGAACTCCGTAGTGGAGCAGGCCGAGCACGTACCCCGGGGTCAGCTCCCCTGGTAGTCCTCGTCGGTCACGTGCTCGAGCCACGTCACGACCCGCCCCTGGTCGTCGGCCTCCTGCATCGCGACGTGCGCCATGAACCGCTCGGGCGTGGCGCCGTGCCAGTGCTCCTCGCCGGGCTCGATGAACACGACGTCGCCGGGGCGGATCTCCTGCGGCTCGCCGCCGCGACGGGCGACGTAGCCGATGCCGTCGGTCACGTAGAGGGTCTGGCCGCGGGGGTGGCGGTGCCACGCGGTGCGCGCTCCCGGCGCGAACCGGACGTGCGCGCACCCGATCGCGGACTGCTCGTCGGGGTCGCGCACGCCGTCGATGGAGACGGTGCCGGTGAACCAGTCGGCAGGGCCCGCGACGGTCCGGCCGCCGCTCGGGGTGATCTTCATGGTCGTCTCCTCCTGGTGGTGGGTGCGGGTCAGCTGTCGGCGGGTGCGAGGGTCACGGTGACCTGGTCGGGCCCGTCGGCGAGCAGGTCGATCGCGCTCGCGTCGAACGTGCCCAGGCGGGAGATGCCCGTCCAGTAGCCGACGTCGCCGTAGTAGAGGACCAGGTCCGACGAGGGCGCGTACCAGCCGATCTCGCCGGGTCCGGGGTCGTCCCCCGCGGGCATGCCCGTCATGTCGACCGGCGGGTCGAGCCGCCCGGTCTTCTCGAGCCCGTTGTGGTCACGCAGCGTCAGCGTGACCGGCAGGCGCGCCGCCAGCGCCCGGGCTCCGGGGTTGTCCCAGAGCACTCCCGGGACGGTGGTGCCGTCGACGGTGAGCAGGACCGGGGTGCCGTCCGAGGCGGGCTGGGCTGCGGCGGTCGGGTCCGGCGTGGCGCCGGGTGGGGGCGTCATGGTGGTGCTCCTCTCGGTCGGGGTCGGGCTTGTGGTCGCAGGTCGCGGGGCGTCGCAGCCGGCCAGGGCCAGCAGGGCGACCGCGGTGGCGACGACGGGCCACGCCCGGGTGGTGCGGTTGCTCATGGACCTGCTCCTCGGCGTCCGCGGGCGGTCAGAAGGTCAGGAGCACCTTCGTGGCGCGGCGCTCGTCCATCGCCCGGTACGCCTCGGCGGCCTCCTCGATCGGCAGCGTCAGGTCGAAGACCTGGCCCGGGTCGATCTCGCGGTCCCAGATCAGCCGGACCAGCTCGGGCAGGAACCGGCGCACGGGGGCCGGGCCGCCGTGCAGGTGCACGCCGGAGAAGAACAGCTCCTCGCCGGGGAGCGCGACGTCGTGCGAGACGCCGACGTACCCGACGTGCCCGCCGGCGCGGGTGGCGCGGACCGCCTGCATCATCGACTCCTGGGTGCCGACCGCCTCGATGGTGCTGAGCGCCCCGAGGCCGCCGGTGAGCTCCTTGATCCGGGCCACGCCCGCGTCACCGCGCTCCTCGACGACGTCCGTGGCGCCGAACCGGCGCGCGAGCGCCTGCCGGTCGGCGTGCCGGGACATCGCGATGACCCGCTCGGCGCCCAGCCGGCGCGCGGCGAGCACGCCGAGCAGGCCCACGGCCCCGTCTCCGACGACCGCGACGGTCTTCCCTGGCCC
This sequence comes from Cellulomonas sp. KU4C, assembly GCF_056868065.1. Taxonomy (NCBI): domain Bacteria; kingdom Bacillati; phylum Actinomycetota; class Actinomycetes; order Micrococcales; family Cellulomonadaceae; genus Cellulomonas; species Cellulomonas sp. KU4C. The sequence continues at coordinate 3,198,871 of NZ_CP200322.1, forward strand.
GACCTGGGCGGCGACCGCCGCGAACCAGCCGGTGCCGAGCACGTCGGACGCGGCCAGCAGCGACGGGATCAGGTCCGGGTCCGGGGTCCCGGGGGTCGCGACGAGCGTGCCGTCGGCGTGCGGGATGCGCGCGTACTCGGCCTGCGCGCCCGGGGCGGCGCCGGGGCCGCGGTGCACGCAGTGGGACTGGTAGCCGGCGCGGCAGATCTCGCAGGTGTTGTCCGAGGAGAAGAACGACCCGACGACGAAGTCCCCGACCCGGATCTCGCGGACGCCCGCGCCGACCTCCTCGACGACACCCACGTACTCGTGTCCCATCGGCTGGTGGTCGACCGCGTCGGTGCCGCGGTAGGGCCACAGGTCGGAGCCGCAGACGCAGGTCGCGGCGAGCCGGATGATCGCGTCGGTCGGCTCGACGAGGGTCGGCCGCTCGGTGTCGTCGACGCGGACGTCGCCGGGGGCGTACATGATGACGGCGCGCATGGTGCTGCCTCTCTCTGACGGTGGGTGCGGTCCCCAGCCAACTCCCCGCGCCGCCGCCCGGGGAGTCCCTGCCGAGGGGTGTACCGGCAGGGCGCCCCACGGCGGGGCCTGTCTCGGCGCGCGCGCCGGGCCTACCGTCGGGGCATGGACAACCGAGCGGATGTGCGCGAGTTCCTCATGTCACGGCGCGCCAAGGTCACGCCGCAGGACGCGGGCGTCGTCGGCGGCGCGAACCGGCGCGTCCCGGGGCTGCGTCGCAGCGAGGTCGCGGCGCTGGCCGGGGTGAGCGTGGAGTACTACGCGAAGCTCGAGCGGGGCGCGATCGGCGGAGCGTCCGCGTCGGTCCTGGACGCCGTCGCGCGGGCGCTGCGGCTCGACGACACCGAGCGCGCGCACCTGCTCGACCTGGCCCGCGCGGCCGACGGCGTGCCGTCCTCGGGCCGCGCCCGTCGGCGCGCGACCCGGTCGTCCGTGGCCCGGCCGAGCCTGCAGTGGGCGCTGGCGGCGATCACCGACGGGGTGGCGTTCGTCCGCGACCAGCGCCAGGACCTGCTCGCGACGAACGCGCTGGGCCGGGCGTTCTACTCCCCCGTCCTCGGTGACGGCGGCCGCGTGCCGAACCTCGCCCGGTTCCAGTTCCTCGACCCGGCGGCGCGCGACTTCTACCCGGACTGGGACCTGTTCGCGGAGATGTGCGTCGCGATCATGCGGACCGAGGCCGGCCGCGACCCGCACGACAAGGGGCTGCAGGACCTCGTCGGCGAGCTGTCGACCCGCAGCGACGTGTTCCGCCGCCTGTGGGGCGCGCACGACGTCCGCACGCACGGCGCCGGCACCAAGCGGTTCCACCACCCGGTGGTCGGCGAGCTCACCCTCGCCTACGAGGAGCTCGCGATCACCGCCGAGCCCGGGCAGGTCCTGATGGTCTACACGGCCGAGCCCGGATCGGCGTCCGCCGAGCGCCTGCGGCTGCTGGCGTCGTGGGCGAGCGACCCGGCGACGACCGACCCGACGGAGATCGACCCGGCGACCACCGCCACCGCACCGGCCGGACGGGCGGACCGGTGACCGGCCTCGAGGACCTGCTCGCGCACGTCGCGCGCGGGGACGTCATCGAGGGCGGGTCGGCGCAGCACCGCGTCCTGCACGAGGCCGCGCAGGAGGCGATGCAGGTCCTCGCGGAGCTGAACGGCGGCTACCGCACGCCCGAGGAGGTGCGCGCGCTGCTCGAGCGGCTGACGGGGCGACCCGTGGACGCGTCGGTCACGCTGTTCCCGCCGTTCCTGTGCGAGTTCGGCAGGAACCTGAGGCTCGGCGCGGACGTGTTCATCAACATGGGCTGCCGGTTCCAGGACGCGGGCGGGCTGACCATCGGCGACGGCACGCTGATCGGGCACGGCTGCACCCTCACGACGCTGAACCACGCGGTCGACCCGGCCCGGCGCGCGGACATGGTGCCCGCCCCGGTCGTGATCGGCCGGAAGGTCTGGCTCGGCGCGGGGGTCACGGTCGTGCCCGGCGTGACGATCGGCGACGGCGCGGTGGTCGGCGCGGGCGCGGTGGTCACCCGCGACGTGCCCGCGGACGCGGTCGTCGCCGGGGTGCCGGCGCGGCTGGTCCGGATGACGGGGTTCGAGGCCTGACCGGCGTCACACCCCGCCGAGCAGGCGACCGAGCACCCGCTCCGCGGCCGAGCCCGCCGGCACCGGCAGCTCGACCGAGGCGTCGCCGGCGCGCAGCACGACCAGCGTGACCTCCGGGTAGCGGGGGTGCGGGTGCGACGCGACGCCGGTCAGCCGGTCGAGGGGCAGCACCAGGCGGGACTCGGAGTGCACCGGCGTCCGACCACGGACCAGCGGGTCGCGCCGGCCGAACACCTGCAGCTCCCGCCCGGTGGAGGCGAGCACGGCGGCGTGCACCGTCATCGGGTGCAGCGCGTGCACGAGGCGCGCGAGCCCGCCGCCGGCCGGGCGCACGACCTGGCGCGGGTGCGCGGCGACCGCCTGCAGGCCGGGCTCCCGGTCGGCGACCTCCCGGTAGGCCGCGACCAGCCCGATCTCCTTCTCCCCCAGAGCGCGCCGGGACAGCCGCCCGATCGCGGGGCCGAGGTCGCGGTGCGGCGCCGCCGGTCCGGATGCGGGCACCGGCCAGGCGAGGCTGCGGACCAGCTCCACGAGCTCGTCGACCGCCTCGGCGGCGGAGCCGTTGTACCGGACCGCCACGGGGGCCCCGGCGAGCGCGTGCACGACGAGCCGGCCGTCGAGCAGGTCCACGCTGGTGCCGACCGCGGCGACCTGGTCGTAGGGGAGCTCGCGGACGTCGTAGCCCCGCGCGTCCGCTGCACCGGTGCGCCGGCTGAGCACCGTGAGCCGGTCGGCGCCGAGGACCAGCAGGTGGTCGTAGAGGTCCATGTCCGGGTGGGCGTCGCGCCGCGCGACGTCCCGCGGGACCTTGAGCACCAGGTGCGCCGCGGCGAGGTCGACGGGGTGCTCCCGGTACAGGGGCGGCACGTCCTCGGGGGTCCGGACCCGGTCGACCCAGGGGCCGAACGCGTCGAACTCCGGGGTGCGGCGTTCGGGTCCGCCGTCGGCCCCGGCCGGTCTGCTGCCCGTCGTCGAGCTCCTCATGGCGCGCCTCCCTGGTCGTCGGGTCCAGGATGCCCCCGCCAGGTCCGCGTCACCAGGCACGGAGGTCCTCAGCGGTCCAGGACCCACCCCGGGCGCCGCGGGTCGTCCACGCGGACCACGACGTCGGCGACCGCCTCGGGGTCGACCTCCGCGCGGTACCGGTCCTCGGCGGGCAGCCGCCACGCGTCCTCGGGGGCGGTCCGCCGGGCCAGCGTGTCGGGGCGGACCGCGAGGTGCACGGCCAGGTCGACCGGCAGCCAGCGGCCCAGGAGCAGACCGCCGTCGAGCAGCAGGACGCTCCCGGGCGGCGCCGCGACCGGTGCGCGCCGCGCGGACCGCTCCCGCGCGGCGTCCCACAACGCCGGCAGGTAGGTGCCGTCGCCGCCGGGACCGAGCGGGTCCAGCACCTCGCGGATCAGCGCGCCGGTGTCCAGGGCGTCGTCGAGCAGGGCGTCGGGGTCGTGCCGCCCGTGCTCGAACCGCACCCCCGCCGGCCGGAGGAAGTCGGCCGCCGACACCCGGTGCGCGGCGTGCCCCCGCGCGCGCAGCGGCTCGACGAGCGCGTCCGCGAGCGCCCCCGGCGCGGTGGGTGGGGCGCCGTCGACCAGCACCCGCCACCGCCGGTCCGCGTCGTCCGCCGCGGCGAGGTCGGCGAGCACCCGGTCGACGAGGCGGTCGACCAGCACCTGCGGGGACACGGGCTCGACACGCACCGGGACAGTCTGCCCGCCGGGTGGGCGGGGTGCCGGGTGCACGGGGGGCCGGGCGCACGGGGTGCCGGGTGGGCCGGCCACCGGCGCCCCGCTGGTGCTCCCGCTGGACCGCCGTCGCGTCAGCCCCGGACGACGCCCTTGACGTACGCCGCCTGCCCCGCGTGCTCCAGCACGTCCCCGAGGACGCTCACGAGCCGCACCCCGGCGGTCACCGGCGGGTCCCAGCCCTCGTCGACGACGCGGTCCAGGTCGGCGTCCGTGAGCCCGGCCAGGTACGCGTCCGTGGCGGCGCGGGTCGCGTCCAGGTACGCACCCAGCAGATCCGCGCCCACCCGGAGCCGGGCGACCTCGTCCGGCGTCTGCCCGTACCCGGTGGCGTCCGGCCCGAACGGCAGGTCGAACCGCTCCGCGAAGCCCTGGGCCGTCCACACCTCCTGCGTGCCGGCGAGGTCCGCGACCTGCGCGTCCTCGACCCGCACGAGGTGCCAGACCAGCCAGCCGATCGTGTTCGCCTCGGGCCCGAGGCGCGCGGTCAGCTCCCGCTCCCCCAGGCCGTCCAGCACCCCGTGCACCAGGTCGCCGATCCGGCCGAACCCGTCCTGCAGCACCGCCACGCCGTCCACACCCGCTCCTCACCGGCCGCCCCGGGCGGGCGACCACCGTCGTCGTCGACCGTAGGCCGGGGGTCCTGCACGCGCGCGCCGGGGCTACGACGCGCGCTCGACCCGGTCCCGGACGCCGCGCAGCATCCGCTCGGTCATCACGGCGCTCAGGGCGGCGACCGCCTCGACCGCGACCCAACCGGCCGCCGACCGGGCGACGTAGCGCTCGCGCACCACCAGCCGCGTCGTCCCGGCCTCGTTCCCGGCGCGCAGCACGAACGCCCAGGTGTAGTCGTAGGGGGCCGGTGCGGGCTCGCCGGCCGGCGTCACGCCCGCGAGGACCAGCGCCCGCCCGGGGTCGGCGACCACGACGTCCAGCGCGACCGGCTCGGCCAGGTGCACGACGTCCCCGACCCGCACGTCCTGCCACGCCTCGACGACCTCGTCGGCCGAGTGGATCCGCAGGCCGACCAGGTTCTCGAGGGCGTCGTAGGAGTAGAAGCCACCGCGGCCCCAGCCGATCTGCGCGAGCCACGGCCAGACCGCGCCCGGGTCGGCGCGGACCGTGATCGCGCGGGTCGCGACCAGGTCGGGGGCGGGCAGCACGTCGTCGCCGGGCAGCACGGCCGCGAGCTCGACCTCCGACGCGCCCCACCGGAGCCCTGCGTGCCGCAGCACCCCGCACCCGGCGGCCAGCAGCCCCGCCCCGACCAGCACCCGTCCCGCACGCGTCATCCCCCGAGCCAACCACCCGCCGCGCGCCCAGCCCCGGGACCACGGTCCCCCGACCCGACCCGACCCGGCCCGGCCCCGACGCACGAGGGGCCCCGCAGCACCTGGCTGCGGGGCCCCTCGTGGGGTGCGGGTGGATCAGGCGACGCGACCCGAGGCGTCGTCACCGATCTTGTGCACGATGATCGAGTTCGTCGAGCCGACGACGCCGACCGGCGTGCCCGCGACGACGACCACGTAGTCGCCGACCTCGGCGAGGCCCTGCGCGCGCAGGGTGGACTCGACCTGCTGGACCATCGCGTCGGTGTGCTCGACCTGCGGCACCTCGTACGTCTGCGTGCCCCAGCTCAGCGACAGCGTGTTGCGGACCGCCGTGTTGGGCGTGAAGGCCAGCAGCGGGATCGACGAGCGCAGGCGCGACATGCGGCGGGCCGAGTCGCCCGACTGCGTGAACGTCACCAGGTACTTGACGCCCAGGGTCTCGCCGATCTCGGCGGCGGCACGGGTGATCGCGCCACCGCGGGTGTGCGGCGTGGAGCCGAGGGGGGCGATGCGCTCGCGACCCATCTCCTCCGTGGCCTCGATGATCCGGGCCATCGTGCGGACGGTCTCGATCGGGTACTCGCCGACCGAGGTCTCGCCGGACAGCATGACCGCGTCGGCACCGTCGAGCACCGCGTTGGCGCAGTCCGAGGTCTCGGCGCGCGTCGGGCGCGGGGAGTTGGTCATGGACTCGAGCACCTGGGTGGCGACGATGACCGGCTTGGCCATGCGACGGGCCATCTCGACGGCACGCTTCTGGACGAGCGGCACCTGCTCCAGCGGGAGCTCGACGCCGAGGTCACCACGGGCGACCATGATGCCGTCGAACGCGTCGACGATCTCGGCGAGGTTCTCGACGGCCTGCGGCTTCTCGACCTTGGCGATGACGGGGAGGACGCGGCCCTCCTCCTCCATGATCCGGCGGACGTCGTCGTAGTCGGCGGCGTTGCGGACGAAGGACAGGGCGATGATGTCGGCGCCGACGCGCAGGGCCCAGCGCAGGTCCTCCTCGTCCTTCTCGCTCATCGCGGGGACCGAGACGGCCACGCCGGGCAGGTTGATGCCCTTGTTGTTGGAGACCGGGCCGGCGACCTCGACGCGCGTGATGACGCGCGGGCCCTCGACGGCGGTGACGCGGACCAGCACGCGGCCGTCGTCGATCAGCAGCGGGTCGCCGACGCGGGCGTCGTCCGCGAGGCCCTTGTGCGTGGTGGAGACGAGCTCCTTGGTGCCGGGAACGTCCTCGGTGGTGATCGTGAAGACGTCACCCTCGTTGAGGTAGTGCTTCGTGTCGGTGTCGGAGAACCGGCCGAGGCGGATCTTCGGGCCCTGCAGGTCGACCAGCACGGCGACCGAGCGGCCGGAGGCCTTCGCGGCGGCGCGCACGTTGTTGTACACGCGCTCGTGCACCTCGGTGTCGCCGTGGCTGCGGTTCAGCCGCGCCACGTCCATACCGGCGTCGACAAGGGCCTGGATCTGCTCGGCGGACTCCGTGGCGGGGCCGATGGTGCAGACGATCTTCGCTCTACGCATGGGGGAAAGCCTAGGCCTTTCGTGACTGACGGTGCGGACCGAACGTCCTGGTCGGCCCGGGCCTGCCCGGGTGACGGCGAGGACGCACGCGGTTGATGGTCGACGGCGCACGCGACCACGTCCGCCGGTCCGGTCCGGGTCGGTCTCGACCGCGGTGGGCAGCAGGCGGGCAGCGCGTTGCTGCCAGACGGGCACGAGTCTACGGCCGTCTCACGCGGGAGACCGCCTCGGCGCTCCCCCGCGCGCCAGGTCCACCCGTCCGGACCGACGACGACGGGCGGCCGGGCCGGTGCGCCCGGGACCCAGGTCCCAGACGTCCACCGGGCGTCCGACCGCCCGTCACGTGCTCGTGCGCCGGTCAGGCCCGCAGCGCCGCCGTGGCCGCCGTCACCGGGGCGGGCAGCTCGGTGCTGCCGCCCAGGTAGGTGTCGACCGCCGCCGCGGCGGCCCGGCCCTCGGCGATCGCCCACACGATGAGCGACTGCCCGCGGCCGGCGTCGCCGGCGACGAACACGCCGGGCACCGACGTGGCGAAGTCCTCGGCCCGGGCGACGGTGCCGCGCGGGGTGAGGTCGACACCGGCCTGCGCGACGAGGTCCTCGGTCTCGGGACCGGTGAAGCCCATCGCGATCAGCACCAGGTCCGCGGGGATGTCCCGCTCGGTGCCGGGCGCGGGGACGCGGCGTCCGTCGGCCTGGTACTCGGTGGTGGCGAGGCGCAGGTGCGTGACCTGGCCGTCCTCGCCGCCGACGAACGCCACGGTCGACGCGAGGAACGCGCGCTCGCCGCCCTCCTCGTGCGAGGACGACACCTCGAACAGCACCGGGTCGGTGGGCCACGGCTGGTGCGCGGGGCGCTCGACCGGCGGCTGCTTGCCGATCGCCAGGGTCGTCACCGACGCGGCGCCCTGGCGCAGGGCGGTGCCCACGCAGTCCGAGCCGGTGTCGCCGCCGCCGATCACGACGACGTGCTTGCCCGCGGCGTCGATCGGCTCCGCGACGACCTTGCCCGCGACCAGCGCGTTCGACTGGTGCAGGTACTCCATCGCCGGGTGGATGCCGTCGAGCTCGCGCCCGGGCAGCGGCAGGTCGCGCGGGACCGTCGCGCCGGTGGCGACCACGACCGCGTCGTACCGGGACCGCAGCTGGGCCCAGGTGATGTCGGTGCCGATCGCGACGTTCGGCCGGAACCGGGTGCCCTCGGCCTCCATCTGCGCCAGGCGGCGGTCGATGTGCCGCTTCTCGAGCTTGAAGTCCGGCACGCCGTAGCGCAGCAGGCCGCCGATGGCGTCGTCGCGCTCGTACACGGCGACCGTGTGGCCGGCGCGGGTCAGCTGCTGCGCGGCGGCCAGCCCGGCGGGGCCGGAGCCGACGACGGCGACCGTGTGGCCCGTCAGCCGCTGCGGCACCTGCGGGTGCACGAGGCCGCGGTCGAACGCCTCGTCGATGATCGAGACCTCGACGTTCTTGATCGTCACCGGCGGCTGGTTGATGCCGAGCACGCACGCGGACTCGCACGGCGCCGGGCAGATCCGGCCCGTGAACTCCGGGAAGTTGTTCGTGGCGTGCAGCCGCTCGACCGCGTCGCCCCACTGCCCGCGCCACACCAGGTCGTTCCACTCGGGGATGAGGTTCCCGAGCGGGCAGCCGTTGTGGCAGAACGGGACGCCGCAGTCCATGCAGCGGCCCGCCTGGCGGGTCAGCAGCGCAGCAGCCTGCGGGTCGTCCTGGGCGCTGCGGTGCTCGTGCACCTCGCGCCAGTCCATCAGGCGCAGGGCCACCGGCCGGTTCGCGGGCAGCTCGCGCTCCCGCACCTTCATGAAGCCGCGGGGGTCAGCCACGAGCCACCTCCAAGATGCCCTCCCAGACGCCGGGCGCGCTCGGGTCGAGCCCGTCCGCCTCGGCCTTCGCCAGCGCGGCGCGCACGCGTGAGTACTCCGTCGGCTGGACCCGGGTGAACCGGGCCCGCGTCGCCGCGGGGTCCGCGAGGAGCTCGGTCGCGACGCGCGAGCCGGTCTCCTCGACGTGCCGCCGCAGCAGGTCCTGCACGAGCTCCGCCTCGGCGTCGTCGAGCGGGTCGAGCCCGAGCTCGCCGGCCGCGACGGCCTGCACGTTCACGCGCTCGGTCTTCAGGTCGAGCACGTAGGCCGTGCCGCCGGACATGCCGGCCGCGAAGTTCCGGCCCGTGCGGCCGAGCACCAGCACGGTGCCGCCGGTCATGTACTCGCAGCCGTGGTCCCCCACGCCCTCGACGACCAAGGTCGCCCCGGAGTTGCGGACCGCGAACCGCTCGCCGACGACGCCGCGCAGGAACATCTCGCCGGACGTCGCGCCGTAGCCGATCACGTTGCCGGCGATGACGTTGTGCTCCCCGCTGAGGACCGCGTTGCGGTCCGGGCGCACGACGATGCGGCCGCCCGACAGGCCCTTGCCGACGTAGTCGTTGGCGTCGCCCTCGAGGCGCAGCGTCAGGCCGCGCGGGACGAACGCGCCGAACGACTGCCCGGCCGAGCCGGTGAGCCGCACCTGGATCGTGTCGTCGGGCAGGCCCTGCCCGCCGTAGCGCCGGGTGATCTCGTGACCGAGCATCGTGCCGACGGTGCGGTTGACGTTGCGGACGGGCAGGTCGATCTGCACCGGGCGCGCGTCCTCCAGCGCGTCGGCGGCCAGCGCGATGAACTGGTTGTCGAGCGCGCGGTCGAGGCCGTGGTCCTGGTCCTGGGTGTGGTGCAGCGACGACCCGGGCAGCGGCTCGGGCAGCGCGAGCACCGGCGTCAGGTCGAGGCCCTCGGCCTTCCAGTGGTCGACCGCCGCGCGGGTGTCCAGCAGCTCGACGTGGCCGACGGCCTCGACGATGCTGCGGAACCCGAGCTCCGCGAGGATCTCCCGGACCTCCTGGGCGATGAACTCGAAGAACGCCACCACGAACTCGGGGCGGCCGCTGAACCGGGAGCGCAGCTCGGGGTTCTGCGTGGCGACGCCCACGGGGCAGGTGTCCAGGTGGCAGACGCGCATCATGATGCAGCCGGACACGACCAGCGGCGCCGTCGCGAACCCGAACTCCTCGGCGCCGAGCAGCGCGCCGATCACGACGTCCCGGCCGGTCTTGAGCTGGCCGTCGACCTGCACCACGACGCGGTCGCGCAGGTCGTTGAGCACGAGGGTCTGCTGGGTCTCGGCCAGGCCGATCTCCCAGGGCGTGCCCGCGTGCTTGAGGCTGGTGAGCGGCGAGGCGCCGGTGCCGCCGTCGTGGCCGGAGATCAGCACGACGTCGGAGTGCGCCTTGGCCACGCCCGCGGCGACCGTGCCCACGCCGAACTCGCTGACGAGCTTGGTGTGGATCCGGGCACGCGGGTTCGCGTTCTTGGCGTCGTGGATGAGCTGCGCCAGGTCCTCGATGGAGTAGATGTCGTGGTGCGGCGGCGGCGAGATCAGGCCGACGCCGGGCGTCGAGTGCCGGGTCCGCGCGACCCACGGGTACACCTTCGGGCCGGGCAGCTGACCGCCCTCGCCGGGCTTGGCGCCCTGGGCCAGCTTGATCTGGATGTCGTCCGCGAACGTCAGGTACTCGCTGGTGACGCCGAACCGGCCGGACGCGATCTGCTTGATCGCCGAGCGGCGCTCGGGGTCGTGCAGGCGCTCGGGGTCCTCGCCGCCCTCGCCGGTGTTCGACTTCGCGCCGAGGCGGTTCATCGCGACGGCGAGCGTCTCGTGCGCCTCCGCGGAGATCGACCCGTAGGACATCGCCCCGGTGCTGAACCGCTTGACGATCTCGCTGACCGGCTCGACCTCGTCGATCGGGACGGGGGTGCGCTCCCCGGACTTGAACTCCAGGAGCCCGCGCAGCGTCATCAGGCGCTTCGCCTGCCCGTCGACCCGGCCGGTGTACTCGCGGAACACGTCCATCTGCCGCGTGCGGGTGGCGTGCTGGAGCTTGAACACCGTCTCCGGGTCGAACAGGTGCTCCTCGCCGTCCCGGCGCCACTGGTACTCGCCGCCGGTGGCCAGGCGGCGGTGCGCCAGCCGGTTGCCGTTGGACGGGTACGCGTCGGCGTGCCGCGCGGCGACCTCCGCCGCCACGACGTCCAGGCCGATGCCGCCGAGCCGGCTGGTCGTGCCGGTGAAGTACCGGTCGACGAGCGGCTGCGACAGGCCGATGGCCTCGAACACCTGCGCGCCGCGGTACGACGCGATCGTGGAGATGCCCATCTTGGACATGACCTTCAGGACGCCCTTGCCGAGCGCCTTGATGAGGTTCTTCACGGCCGTCTCGGGCGCGACGCCCGGCAGGTAGCCGTGGGTCGCCAGGTCCTCGACGGTCTCCATCGCCAGGTACGGGTTGACCGCGGCCGCGCCGTAGCCGATCAGCAGCGCGACGTGGTGCACCTCGCGGACGTCACCGGCCTCGACGACCAGCGACACCTGGGTGCGGGTGTGCCGGCGCAGCAGGTGGTGGTGCACGGCGGACAGCAGCAGCAGCGACGGGATCGGCGCCCGGTCGGCGTCGGAGTCGCGGTCGGACAGCACGAGGAAGCTCACGCCGTCGGCCACGGCCTGGTCGCACTCGGCGAAGATCTCCTCCAGGCGCTCCTCCAGGGCCGCGCCGCCCCCGTCGACCTTGTACAGGCCGCGCACGATGGTCGACCGGAAGATGCCCGCCATCGCGGGGTCCTTGTCGATCTTGACGATCTTGGCGAGGCCGTCGTTGTCGAGCACCGGGAACGGCAGCACGAGCTTGCGCGCGTGCAGCGGGGTGTCCTCGAGCAGGTTCGGCTCCGGGCCGATCGCCCCGCCGATCGAGGTGACCAGCTCCTCGCGGATCGCGTCCAGCGGCGGGTTGGTCACCTGCGCGAACATCTGCGTGAAGTAGTCGAACAGCATCCGCGGCCGCTGGGACAGCACGGCCACCGGGGTGTCCGAGCCCATCGCGCCGAGCGGCTCCGCGCCCGCCGCACCCATCGGGGTGAGCAGGATCTTCAGCTCCTCCTCGGTGTACCCGAAGGTCCGCTGCCGGCGCCGCACGGACGCCGAGGAGTGCGCGATGTGCTCGCGCTCGGGCAGCTGCTCGAGGTAGACGGAGTTGTCCCGCACCCACTCGGCGTAGGGACGCTGCGCGGCGAGCTGGGCCTTGATCTCGTCGTCCTCGATGATCCGGCCCTGGCCGGTGTCGACGAGGAACATCCGACCCGGCTCGAGGCGGCCCTTGCGGACGACCGTGGCGGGGTCGAGGTCGAGCACGCCCGCCTCGGAGCCCATCACGACCAGGCCGTCCTCGGTCACCCAGAACCGGCCGGGGCGCAGGCCGTTGCGGTCCTGCACGGAGCCGATCAGGGTGCCGTCCGTGAACGTCATCGCGGCGGGCCCGTCCCAGGGCTCCATCAGGCTCGCGTGGTACTCGTAGAACGCCCGGCGGTCCGGGTCCATCTGCGCGTGGTTCTCCCACGCCTCCGGGATCATCATCATGATCGCGTGCGGCAGCGACCGGCCGCCCAGGTGCAGCAGCTCGAGCACCTCGTCGAACGAGCCCGAGTCGGAGCCGCCCGGCGTGCACACCGGCAGCAGCGGGGTCAGGTCCCCGAGCAGGTCCGAGCGCAGCGTGCCCTCGCGCGCGGCGACCCAGTTCCGGTTGCCGCGCACCGTGTTGATCTCGCCGTTGTGGGCGATCATCCGGAACGGCTGCGCCAGCGGCCACGACGGGAACGTGTTGGTCGAGAACCGGGAGTGCACCAGCGCGAGCTCCGAGGCGTACCGCGGGTCCGAGAGGTCCGCGAAGAACGGCTCGAGCTGGCCCGTGGTGAGCATGCCCTTGTAGGTGAGCGTCCGGGCGGACAGCGACGCGAAGTAGACGCCCAGCTCCCGCTCGGCGCGCTTGCGCAGCCGGAAGGCGCGGCGGTCCAGGTCGACGCCCGCGAGCTCGCGGGACGGGTCGGCCACGACGAGCTGGCGGAACACGGGCATGGAGGCGCGCGCGGTCGGGCCGACGAGGTCGGCGGTCACCTGCACGTCGCGCCACGCGAGCACGTCGAGCTTCTCCTCCGCGGCGATCGCCTCGACCGCGCGGACCACGACGGTGCGCTCCTGCTCGTCCTGCGGCAGGTAGGCCATGCCGATCGCGTACCGGCCGGCCGGGGGCAGCTCGGCGTCGACGACGTCGCGCAGGAACGCGTCGGGGATCTGCGTGAGGATGCCGGCGCCGTCGCCGCTGTTCTCCTCCGCGCCGACCGCGCCGCGGTGGTCGAGGTTCAGCAGCGCGGTCAGACCGGCGTCGACGATGTCGCGGCCGGGCGTGCCGCGCAGCGTCGCGACGAACGCGAAACCGCACGCGTCGTGCTCGGCCGCCGGGTCGTACAGACCAGGCTGCCGCTGCACGGACTCGGGGGAACCGAGACGCAGGGGCGACGCAGGCATCAGCACCGTCCTCACAGACACCGCCGAGGCGGGCCAGGTAGAGCAATGGGGGGAGGCTGGGACGTCATCGGCCCGGGCTACAAGGTGTGGCGACGATACCTGCCGGAAACACAGGCACTCACATCGCGAGAAGTGAGGTGGGTCACACGCGCGTCCCCGCGGTCAGCGGGCTGTGCCGTGCTCGGCCACCTCGTCGTCCTGGGCTGCAGATCCGCTCAGGAGAGGTGTGGTCTCGCGTCCAGGATGACGACGTCCGACGACGATGAACGCTACCAGCGCCCCGAGACCGACGATGATCGACGTCCACACGTTGAGCCGGAACGGACCGATCATCTCGGCCGGGTCGATGCGCAGCAGCTCGATCCACAGGCGGCCGGTCGTGTAGACGACCACGTACAGCCAGAACACCCGGCCGTGCCCGAGCCGGAACCGGCGGTCGAGCCAGATCAGCAGCGCCGCGCCAGCGAGGTTCCAGAGCAGCTCGTACAGGAACGTCGGGTGGAACAGCGTGCCGGGCTCGAACCCGGCGGGCAGGTGCGCGTCGTCGATCCGCAGGCCCCACGGCAGCGTCGTCGGGCCGCCGAACAGCTCCTGGTTGAACCAGTTGCCGAGCCGGCCGATCGCCTGCGCGACGAGCAGCCCGGGGGCGAGCGCGTCCGCGAAAACCGGGAAGCGCACGCCCGCCCGCCGGCAGCCGATGTACGCGCCGACGGCGCCGAGCGCGACGGCGCCCCAGATCCCGAGGCCGCCCTCCCAGATGTAGAGCGCCTTGACCGGGTTCCCGCCAGCCCCGAAGTACGCGTCCGGGGAGCTGATGACGTGGTACAGCCGGCCCCCGACGATGCCGAACGGCACGGCCCAGAACGCGATGTCCAGGACCTGCTCGGGGTCGCCCCCGCGCTCCTTCCACCGGCGCTGCGTCAGGACGACGGCCACGACGATGCCGGCGAGGATCGCCAGCGCGTAGGCGCGGACCGGCAGGGGCCCGAGGTACCACACGGCCTGGGACGGGCTGGGGATCGCGGCGGGGATCATCACCCGGGCAGCCTATGCGAGCCGGACGCGACCGCGGTCCCCCGGCCCGCCGCGCGGACGGCGTGGGAGCCGGGGGTCAGCGGGAGCGGCGCAGGCCCTCGGCGAGGCCCGCGGTCACCGACGCCAGCGCGGCCAGGCCCGCGGACTCGCCCTCGACCGCCGACAGCGCGCGCACGAACGCCGAGCCCACGATCACGCCGTCCGCGTACCGGCCGATGTCCTGCGCCTGCTCGGGCCGGGACACGCCCAGGCCGACGCAGACGTGCGTGGCACCGGCGGCGCGGGTGTCCGCGACCAGCTGCTCGGCGCGCGCGCCGACGGTGGTCCGCTCCCCCGTGACGCCCATCGTCGACGCCGCGTACACGAACCCGCGGGACGCCGCGGCGGTGGACGCCAGCCGCTCGGGGGTGGAGGACGGCGCGACCAGGAACACCCGGTCCAGGTCGTGCGCCTCGGAGGCGGCGATCCAGTCCGCGCCCTCGTCGGGCACGAGGTCCGGGGTGATGAGCCCCGCGCCGCCCGCGCCGGCCAGGTCCCGCGCGAACGCGTCGACGCCGTAGCGCAGCACCGGGTTCCAGTACGTCATGACCAGGACCGGGGCGCCGGTCTCCGCGATCTGCTCGACCGCGCCGAACACGTCCCGCACGCGGGTGCCGCCGGCGAGCGCCTGGTCGACCGCGTGCTGGATGACCGGGCCGTCCATCACGGGGTCGGAGTACGGCAGCCCGAGCTCGACGACGTCCACGCCCGCCTCGACCATCGTCCGGGCCGCGCGCACGGACCCGGCGAGGTCGGGGAAGCCCAGCGGGAGGTAGCCGACCAGCGCCGCGCGACCGGACTGCCCGTCCGACCCGGCGCGGAGCCGGTCCAGGGTCGCCGCGGTCCGCGAGCCCACCTGCACGTCGCTCACAGCTGCTCCCCCTCGTCGGCCTGCACGACCGGCTTGTCCTCGATCAGGTCGAACCACGCCGCCGCCGTGGCGACGTCCTTGTCCCCGCGCCCCGACAGGTTCACCAGGATCACCGGCTCACCGCCGTCCGCCGTCTCCCAGGTCGCGGCCTCGCGGCCGAGCTGGATCGCACCCGCCAGCGCGTGCGCCGACTCGATCGCCGGGATGATGCCCTCGGTGCGGCACAGCACCTGGAACGCGTCCATCGCCTCGGCGTCCGTGACCGGGCGGTACTGGGCGCGGCCGATGTCGTGCAGCCACGCGTGCTCGGGCCCGACGCTCGGGTAGTCCAGGCCCGCCGACACCGAGTGGCTGGGCAGCGTCTGGCCGTCCTCGTCCTGCAGCAGGTACGACTTCGTGCCCTGGAGCACGCCGGGCGTGCCGCCGCTGAACCGGGAGGCGTGCCGCCCGGAGTCGACGCCCTCGCCACCGGCCTCGAAGCCGAACAGCCGGACGCCCGGGTCGTCGAGGAACGCGTTGAAGATCCCCATCGCGTTCGACCCGCCGCCGACGCACGCCGCGACCGCGTCCGGCAGGCGGCCGATCTCCTCGGCGAGCTGGGCCTTGGCCTCCTCGCCGATGAGCTTGTGGAAGTCGCGGACCATCTCGGGGAACGGGTGGGGGCCCGTCACCGTGCCGAGCAGGTAGTGCGTGGTGTCGACGTTCGCGACCCAGTCGCGCAGCGCCTCGTTGATCGCGTCCTTGAGGGTGCGCGAGCCGATGGACACCGGGACGACCGTCGCGCCGAGGAGCCGCATGCGCGCGACGTTGAGCGCCTGGCGCTGCGTGTCCTCCTCGCCCATGTACACGACGCACTCGAGGTCGAGCAGGGCCGCGGCCGTCGCCGTCGCCACGCCGTGCTGGCCGGCGCCGGTCTCCGCGATGACGCGCGTCTTGCCCATCCGCTTCACCAGCAGGGCCTGGCCGAGCACGTTGTTGATCTTGTGCGAGCCGGTGTGGTTGAGGTCCTCGCGCTTGAGGAACACCCGGACGCCCTCACCGACGTGCGCCGCGAACCGCGGCACCTCGGTCAGCGGGCTGGGGCGGCCGGTGTACGTGCGGTGCAGCCGGGCGAGCTCCGCGCCGAACGCGGGGTCCGCGAGGGCCTTGTGGAACTCCGTGTCGAGCTGGTCCAGCGCGGCGATCAGCGCCTCCGGCACGAACCGCCCGCCGAAGTCGCCGAAGTACGGCCCGGCGTGCGCCGCGAGCGGCCCCCCGGGGGGCGCCGTCACGGACGGCACCTGCGGACCCTGTCGACCGGTCGTCACCTGCTGCTCCTCGCTGCTCGCTGCTCGGTCAGCGCGCGTCGCGCGCGACCGGTCCCGCCGGGTGGGTGCTCCCGGCCGTCACTGCCGGACCGCGCGCAGCGACGGGTGCGAGCCCGCCGCCACCAGGTCCGCCACCGACTGGCGCGGCGCGTCGTCGGTGACGAGGGCCTCGCCCACCAGCACCGCGTCGGCGCCCGCGCGGGCGTAGTCCATGACGTCGTGCGGGCCGCGCACGCCGGACTCGGCGATCTTCACGACGTCCGCCGGGATCGAGGGGGCGACGCGCGCGAACGTGCCGCGGTCCACCTCGAGGGTCTTGAGGTCGCGGGCGTTCACGCCGATCACGCGGGCGCCCGCGTCGACCGCCCGCATGACCTCCTCGGAGTCGTGCACCTCGACCAGGGCCGTCATGCCCAGGGAGTGCACCCGCTCGACCAGGGAGGTCAGCACCGTCTGCTCCAGGGCCGCGACGATGAGCAGGACCAGGTCCGCGCCGTGCGCCCGCGCCTCCCACACCTGGTACGGCGTGACGACGAAGTCCTTGCGCAGCACCGGGATGTCCACGGCCGCGCGCACGCTGTCCAGGTCGGCGAGGCTGCCCTTGAACCGGCGCTCCTCGGTGAGCACCGAGATGACGGTCGCGCCGCCCTTCTCGTACTCCGCGGCGAGCGCGGCGGGGTCCGTGATCGTGGCCAGCGCGCCCTTGCTCGGGCTGGACCGCTTGACCTCGGCGATGACCGTCACCGCGTCCTCGACGCGGAGCCGGCGGATGCAGTCCTTGGCGCCGGGCACGCGGGCCGCGCGCTCCTTGACGACCGCGAGCGGGGTCGCGGCCTCGCGCACGGCGAGGTCCTCACGCACTCCCGCGACGATTCCGTCCAGCACTGTGCCCATCGGCGCCTCATCTCCCCCGAGCTCGGCAGCGGCACGCCTGGTGGCGCGGGAGCCGGCAGGCTCCTCGGCGACGGCCGACCCACCCTGCTCCGGATGGGGTCGGACCCGCGACCGCCTCCGCCATCGTACGGGGACCCGCGGGCCCGGCCGACCACCAGGTCACCCGGTGGGACGGCCGGCCCCGCGTCGGTCAGTAGCCGTACGACGTGCCGTTGTACCCGTCCATGAACGCGGGCACGAAGGCGGAGCCGAACGCGGCGAGCAGGCCCAGCGTGGTCACCGCGGTCGCGACGGCACCCAGCACGATGCCCGCGACCGCGAGCCCGCGGTTGTCGGCCTCGCCCCGGGCCGCCGCCCTGCGGGCCAGCACTCCGAGGATGATCGCCGGGATCCCCGTGGCGAGCCCGCACGCGACGAGCCCGACGAGGCCCAGGACGAGCGACCACACGGCGAGCCCGTTCTTCGGGTAGCCGAGGACGGGGGCGTACGGCTGCGCGCCCCAGGCCGGGTAGCCCGGCGCCGGGGGGCCGGCGGCGTAGGGCGCGCCGGCGTAGCCGCCGGGCTGCTGCGGGTAGGCGGACGGCGCGTCGTACGGCGACGGCTGCGGGTACGACGGCTGCGGGTAGCCCGACGGCTGGCCGTACTGGCCGTGCTGGCCGTACGGCGCGGGCTGGCCGTACCTGGGCTGCTGCTGGCCGTACGGCGCGGGCTGGCCGTACCCGGGCTGCTGCTGGCCGTATGGCGCGGGCTGGCCGTACCCGGGCTGCTGCTGGCCGTACGGCGCGGGCTGGCCGTACGGCGACGGCTGCTCGGAGGGCGTCGGCTGCCCGTACCCGGGCTGCTGCTGGCCGTACGGCGACGTCGGGGTCGGATCCTGCGCGGGGTGGGACGCGTCCGAGGGCTGGTCGGGCGTGCTCATGCGGTGGCCTCCTGCGGGACGCGTCGACGCACGGTGCGCCGATCGCATCCTAGGGACGCGACCGGGGCGGCCGGGCCACCTACGTCCAGGACCACTCAGACGGGCTGCTGCGGGTCGACGAGGTACCCGATCACGGCGAGCACCCCCAGCACCACGCTGACGACGCACCCCACGATCCCCAGCGTGAGGCCCGCGGTGCCGAGCCCGCCGTTGGTCGCCTCACCGCGCTGCTCGGCCCGCCGGGACTGCACCCCCGTGACGATCGCGCCGACCCCGAACAGCAGTCCGTACCCGCACAGCACCAGCGCGACCACGCCGAGCACCAGCGACCACACGCCGAGGCTGTTCTTGACCCCGGTGTGCACGGGCCAGGTCCCGTACCCCGGCGCGGGGTGGCCCGTCGACCACGGCTGCGGTCCGGTGGGGTGGGCGACCGGCGAGGCGACGGGTGACGGGGCGGGGTACCCGGACCACGCGCTCGCCGCCGGCCCGGTGTACGGCGGCAGCGCCGACGTCTCCGGCCCCGCGGGCCCGGCCGGCAGCGGCGCGGGCTCCCAGGAGGACGTCGCCGGCACGGTCGGGTGCGGGTCGTCCGGCTGGTCGGGCGTGGTCACGGCTCCCCCTTGCGGCTGCGGTTGGCGCGGCGCGCGCCGACGGCAGCGTAGGGAGCCCCGTGGTGGCGTCGTGGGCGAACGCCCGGCGTTCACCCGTCCGCGCGGGCTCCCGGGCGCACCGCCGCGACCTCAGGGGGCGAGCAGGCCCGCCCATGCCGGTACGTTCCGGGCGACGCTGTAGAGGAGGACGACCGCCGTGGCGACGACCGCCACCCGCGCCGACGGCGCCCGTGCCGGTCGCCCGGTCCGGAGCGCCCGGACCAGCCACCGCGCCCAGAGCGCCGCGAGGACCGGGACGACCAGCACCCACAGCGGGTTCATCGACCAGGCGCCGGCGAGGTCACCGACCAGGAGGTCGTGCGTGGCCCGCAGGCCTCCGCAGCCCGCGCAGTACACGCCGGTGAGCGCGTACAGCGGGCAGACGCCCCAGCTGCCCTGGCCGTGCGGGTCGCGCAGGACGAGCCCGAGCGCGACGACGGCCGCCCCGCCCGCGACCACCAGCGGCCCGCGCGCGGCACGGAGCCGGGCGCGAGTCGACGGGGCGTCGGGTGGAGCGGCCGTGCGCACCTGTCAGTAGGTGGTGGTGTCGAAGGTCGTGGCGAGCGCGCCGGTCGCCAACAGGATGAAGAACAGGATGATGCCGAGGGCGCCGAGGATCGTCACGACCCAGGACACGATGTAGCCGGCGTTGGCCAGCGAGCCGTTGTTGGCCTCGCCGCGGGCGACGGCCTGCTTGGCCTTCGAGCCGACGATGATGCCGGGGATGCTGGTGAAGATCGAGCAGACGAAGAACCCGACGAGGCCGAGCACCAGCGACCAGACGCCGAGGTTGTTCTTCGCGGGCGAGCCGTAGCCGCCGCCGTACGGCTGGCCGTAGGCCGGGGCCTGACCGTAGGCCGGCGCCTGACCGTAGTCGCCGCCCGCGGGCTGGCCGTAGCCACCGGCCGGCTGGCCGCCGGTGTACTGGCCGTACTGCGGGATACCGCCCTGGTCGCCCGAGCCGGACTGGTCGCCCGAGCCCTCGGGGCTGGAGTAGGGGTCCTGCGGCTGGTTCGGGGTCGACATGGCGGCTCCTCGTGGTTCGTGTGCGTCGGTTGCGGCGTCCACCCTGGTCGGGAGGCTGCGGGCCCTAGGTCTACCGGAGCCGGGGCCTGACGTCCACCCGACGCCCGCCGGGGCGCCGGTCAGTGACCGCCGCGCGCCTTCGCCTTGGCGATCGTGTGCGCGCCGCCCTGGCCGTAGCCGAGCACCTGCATGACCTTGCCGACGACGACGCCGAGCAGGGCGACCGCGAGGCCGGCCCAGAACACCGCCATGACCCCGAAGACCAGACCGAGCGCGGCGGCCGTGGAGCCGAGGAGCACGATGATCGTGGTCGCCCAGGCGGCGCTGGTGTGGCCGTGGTTCGTCGGCGGGGCCTGCGGGGGCAGGCGCAGCGTCTCCGAGCGGGGGGACTGCTGAGCGCCCTGGGGACGGAGCGACTGCTCGACCATCGTGGAACACCTTTCATGACGGGGTGTCGTCACCCTAGCCGACGACTCAGGTCGGGTCGTCCCCGCGGGTCAGCGCGTCCCACGCGCCGCGCTCGTCGACGGGCAGGTCGTCGGCTGCTCCCGCGGTCCCGGCACCCGCGGCGGAGGTCCCGCCGACGGGTCGGCCCGACGTCGGGCCGGTGGTCCGGTCGACGCGCTCGTGCCGGTCGGAGGGTGCTGCCCACGCCCGGGACGCGCGGACCAGCGCCACCGCCTGGAGGACCACCAGGACGCCCAGCACCGCCGTGACCAGCGGCCACACCGCGACCGTGACGGGGTCGGCGACCCGCGGCACCCCGGTCACGTCCGCGGCCGCGCGCTCGGCCGTGACCGTCGCGGCGGACCGGGCGGCGAGTGCGGACGCCGTGACCAGGACCCCGGCGGCGGCCACGACCGCGCCGACGACCCACCGGCCGACCCGCCCGACGAGCCCGAGCGCGGCAGCGGCGGCGAGCAGCACCAGCGCGGCCGCGACCACCCCCGGGGCGGCGGCGGTCCCGCGGACGGTGACGGCGAGCTCCTCGCCCAGGGCGTTCGACCCCGTCGCGGACACCCACACCGGCAGCGCGGTCAGCGCGACGACCCCCGACAGCAGCAGCAGCGCCAGCACCCAGCGGCCGCGCCCCGCGCCGCGACGGGCGTCGGACGGCGCGGTCACGCGGACCCCGCCGGTCGCAGCCGCGCGGCGATCTGCACGGCCCGCACCGCCGCGGCCGCCTTGTCCCGGGACTCCTGGTACTCGGTCGCGGGCACCGAGTCCGCGACGATGCCCGCACCCGCCTGGACGCTCGCGCGCCCGTCGCGGATCAGCGCCGTGCGGATCGCGATCGCCATGTCCATGTCCCCGGCGAGGTCGAAGTACCCGACCGTGCCGCCGTAGATCCCGCGCCGCGCCGGCTCGATCTCGTCGATCAGGGCGATCGCGCGCGGCTTCGGCGCACCGGAGAGGGTGCCCGCCGGGAACGTCGCGGTGAGGGCCGCCAGCGCGGTCGCCCCGGCGCGGAGCCGTCCGACGACGGTCGAGCAGATGTGCATGATGTGGCTGAACCGCCGGACCGCCATGAACTCGACGACCTCGACCGTCGCGGGCTCGCACACCTTCACCAGGTCGTTGCGGGCCAGGTCCACCAGCATGAGGTGCTCGGCCCGCTCCTTGGGGTCGGCGATCAGCTCGTCGTGCAGCTCGCGGTCCCGCTCCGGGGTGTCACCGCGCGGCCGGGAGCCGGCGATCGGGAACGTCGTGACGTGCCCCGCCGTGACCTTGACCAGCGTCTCGGGGCTCGACCCCACGACGGCGAAGTCGTGCCCGTCGGCGTCCTGGAGCTGCAGGTAGTACATGTACGGGCTGGGGTTGATGGTCCGCAGCACCCGGTAGACGTCCAGCGGGTCGGCCGGGCAGTCGAGGTCGAGCCGCTGCGACAGGACGACCTGGAACACCTCGCCGTCCCGGATCGCCTCCTTGCCGGTGGCGACGGCCTGCTCGTACTCGGCGGCGGTCGACCGGAACTCGAGCTCGGGCACCGGGGCGTCGACCAGCCGCGCCGCGGCGGGGGCGGCCGGCCGCAGGAGGGCGTCCTGCATCGCGTCGAGCCGCGCGACCGCGTCGGCGTGCGCCTCGTCGACGCGCTCGTCGGAGCCGTCGAAGTTGATCGCGTTCGCGACCAGCCACACGGAGCCGTCGTGGTGGTCGGTGACCGCGAGGTCGCTCGCGAGGCACAGCGTCATCTCGGGGACGCCCAGCTCCTCGGGCGCGGCGGCGGGCAGCGTCGGCTCCCAGTGCCGGACCACGTCCCAGCCGAGCGCGCCGACCAGACCCCCGGTCAGGGGCGGCAGGCCCGGCACGGCGGGCGTGCGCAGCACCTCGAGGGTCTCCCCCAGCACCGCCAGCGGGTCGCCCTCGGTCGGCACGCCCGCGGGCACGTCACCGGTCCAGACCGCCCGGCCGTCGCGCACCGTCAGCGTCGCGCGCGAGCGCACCCCGACGAAGGACCACCGCGACCAGCGCCCGTCCTGCTCCGCGGACTCCAGGACGAACGTGCCCGGCCGACCTGCGGCGAGGGTGCGGTAGAGGCCGACCGGCGTGGTGTCGTCGGCCAGCAGGCGGCGCACCACGGGGATCACCCGGCGGTCGGCGGCGAGCGCGCGGAACTCCGGGAGCGCGGGCCAGGTCGTGCCCCAGGGGACGTCCACCGGCGTGGCGTCGACGGGCGCCGTGGCGTCCTCGGGCGGGGCGGCGGTCACGCGGTCGGCCCGGTGCTGCCCGCGACAGGCGCGTCGGCGGGACGCTCGCCGACGACGGCGCCGAGCGAGCCGCCGGTCTCGAAGCAGGTACGCGCGCCGGTGTGGCAGGCCGCGCCGACCTGGTCCACGCGGACGAGCAGCGCGTCGCCGTCGCAGTCGAGCTCGACGGACTTCACGTACTGCGCGTGCCCGGAGGTGTCGCCCTTGCGCCAGTACTCCTGGCGGGACCGGCTCCAGAACGTCACCCGGCCGCCCGTGAGGGTGCGGTGCAGGGCCTCGTCGTCCATCCAGCCGAGCATGAGGACCTCGCCGGTGTCGTGCTGCTGGACGATCGCGGCGACCAGACCCGCGGGGTCGCGGCTCAGGCGCGCCGCGACCGCGGGGTCGAGGCCGCTGGTGGTGCCGCTGGGGCCGGTGCTCTGCTGCTCGCTCACGTGCCCGATCCTCCCACGACCCGCGCGGGGGTCACCGGGTCTGGGACACCCACGCGTCGTGCATCGACGCGTAGACCCCACCGGCGTCGACCAGCTCGTCGTGCGGCCCGAGCTCGACGACGTGCCCGGCGTCGACCACCACGACCAGGTCCGCGGCCTCGGCGGTGGACAGCCGGTGCGCGATGGTGATGGTGCTGCGGCCCTCGGTGAGCGAGTCCAGCGCCCGCGCGATCCGCACCTCCGTGGCCGGGTCGACGGCGGACGTCGCCTCGTCGAGGACCAGCAGGTCGGCGTCCGCGAGGTAGGCGCGGGTCAGCGCGACCAGCTGCCGCTCCCCTGCGGACAGCGCCTCGCCGCGCTGGCCGACGGGGGTGGCGAGGCCGGACGGCAGCTCCGCGAGCCAGTCGGACAGGCCCAGGGCGTCGACCGCCGCCCGCAGCTGCGGCTCCGCCTCCGAGACCGAGGGGGTGACCCCGTCGGCGGTGCGCAGCCCGTAGACGAGGTTCTCCGCGAGCGTCGCGTCGAACAGGAAGCCCTCCTGCGGCACCATGACGACGCGCCGCCGCAGGTCCTCGGTGCGGACCGTGCGCAGGTCCGTCCCGTCGAGCAGCACGGCGCCCCGGGTGGGGTCCATCAGGCGGGTGACGAGCTTGGCGATCGTCGTCTTGCCGGACCCGGTCGCCCCGACCACGGCGACCGAGCGGCCGGCGGGCAGCCGCAGGTCGACCTCGTGCAGCACGGGCGGGCCGCCCGGGTACGCGAACCCGACGCCGCGCAGCTCGACGGCCGCGGGCCCGCGCTGCGACGGGACGCCGCGCTCCCCCGGGTCGGCGACCTGGACCGGGGTGTCGATGATGCCGAGCACGCGCCGCCAGCCGGCGACGGCGTTCTGCAGCTCGTTCAGCACCTCGGTCGCCTGCTGGACCGGGCCGGTGAACAGCTGGACGAGGAACAGGAACGCGAGCAGCCTCCCGACCGACAGGTCCCCGGCGACGCCGAGCGCGCTGCCCGCCACGACGACGACGGCGAGCACCAGGTTCGCGACCAGGACCCCCGACGAGAACACCAGGGCGACGGTGTTCTGGGCGTGCACCATCGCGTCGCGGGTCGCGCCGACCCGGTCGTCGATCGTGCGCTGCACGCGGCGCTGCACGCCGTACGCCCGGATGGTCTCGGCGCCGACCACGGCCTCGGACACCGCGCCGAGCATCGCGCCGACCCGCTCCCGCACCCGGGTGTAGGCGACGTTGACCCGGCGCTGCAGCGGGCGCAGCGCGAGGACCAGCGGCCCGAAGCACAACCAGACGAGCAGGGTCAGCTGCCAGGAGTAGACGGCCATCAGCACCGTCGCGACCAGCACCTGGAGCGTCGAGACGAGCAGCATGATGCCGCCCCACTGGACGAACAGGGAGATGGTGTCGACGTCGGACGTGACCCGCGAGACGAGGGACCCGCGGCGCTCGGTGTTCTGCGTCAGCACCGACAGGTCGTGCACGTGCCGGAACGCCCGGACGCGCAGCTGGGCGAGCCCCGCCTCGCTCGCCCGGAACAGCCGGACGTTGACCAGCGCCGAGCACAGGCCGCCCGCGACCAGGGCCAGGGCCGCCGCCACCACCAGCGTCACCACCCGCTGCACGTCGGGGCCGCCGCCGGCGAGCACGCCGGTGTCCATGACCTGCTGCACGGCGATCGGCACCACGACCTTGCCCGCGGCCGCCAGCACGGCGAGCAGCAGCGTGACCCACAGGCCCTGCACGAGCTGCGGCGACACCTGCACGCCGCGGCGCAGGGTCGCCAGGACGCCCAGCGGCTCCCCGCCCCCGCCGAGGCCGGTCCGGTCCTGCGCGCTCATCGGGCTCCCTCGGCATCCAGCTCGTCGGCGTCGGCGAGGTCCGCCGCCGCCTGCTCCTCGGCCGCGGCGTCGGCGCGCACCGCCGCGCGCCGCTCGGACTCCTGCTCGTACGCCGTCGCGAGCGCGCGGTAGCCCGGGTCGCGGGTCAGCAGCTCGGCGTGCGTGCCGTGGTCGACGACGCGGCCGCCCTCGACGTGCACGACCTCGTCCGCGAGCAGCACCGACGACATGCGGTACGCGACCAGCAGCACCGTCGGACCCGTCCCGCCGACGCCCGCGTGCTCCCGCAGACCGGTGAGGATGCCCTGCTCGACGCGCGGGTCCACCGCGGACGTCGCGTCGTCGAGCACGAGCAGGCGCGGTCGGCGGACCAGCGCGCGGGCGATCGCGAGCCGCTGCCGCTGCCCGCCCGAGAGGTTGGAGCCGCGCTCGCCCAGCGGCGAGTCGAGCCCGCCGGGCAGGTCCCGGACCACGCCGTCGACCCGGGCCAGGCGCAGGGCCGCCCAGACCGCGTCGTCGTCGGGCGCGGCGGGGTCGTCCGCGTCGGCGAGGGTGACGTTGCCGCGCACGGTGTCCTCGAAGACGAAGGTCTGCTGCCCGACGAGCACCACCTGGTCGGTGAGGTCGTCCGGGTCCAGCGCGCGGACGTCGGTGCCGTCGACCGCGACGGTGCCGCTGGTGGGGTCGGTCAGGCGCGGCACGAGCGAGACCAGCGTGGTCTTGCCCGCACCGGTGGGGCCCACCACCGCCACCACGCGGCCCGGGGCCACGTCGAGGTCGACGTCGCGCAGCAGGTCGACCGGGCCCTCGGGGCCGGGCACGCGGACGCCCACGCCGGACAGCCGCAGCGCGGCACCACCCGGTCGGCGGGCCAGCGGCGTACGGCCCGGGACCAGCTCGCCCTCGGCGTCGACGACCCGGGCGACCCGCTCGTGGCCGACCAGCCCGCGCGGGAAGCTCCCCGAGCACCCAGCCGAACGCCCGCACGGGCACGGCCATCAGCGTGAGCAGGTACGCCGCGGCGACGATGTCCCCGGTGCCGACGGCGCCGGCCCGTACCCGCAGCACACCCACGAGCAGCACCAGCAGCGTGCCGATGCTCGGCAGCATGTCGATCACCGGGTCGAAGTACGCGCGCACGACGCCGACCCGCACGTTCGCGTCCCGGAGCTGCGCGGTGCGCTCGGCGAACCGCCGCTCCTCCCGCGCCTCCGTGCCGAGCGACTTGACCAGCAGCGCCGCCTCGAAGCTTCTCGTGCGCGATGTCCGCGACCTCGGCGCGCAGCTGCTGCGCCCGCGTCGCCGCCGGGGACATCCGGCGCTGGAACACCAGGTTCGCGACCACGGCGACGGGCAGAACCACGAGCGCGGCGAGCGCCAGCCACACGTCCGTGGCCAGCAGCGCGACGGCCGCCACCCCGATCATGACGACGACGCCGAGCGCGAACGGCAGGGGGTTGAACACCCCGGTCGCCGCCTCGACGTCGGAGGACGCGTTCGACAGCAGCTGACCGGTGGGGTGCCGGCGGTGCCAGGTCATCGGCAGCCGCAGGTACTGCCGGGTGACGGTCCGGCGGTGCATCGCCTGCTGGTCGGCGACGCCCATGCCCGCGAAGATGCGCCGGCCCGCGACGGACGCGGCCAGCGAGAGCGCCACGAGCGCCAGGACCGCGCCGGCGACCCAGATCCGGCCGCGCGCGTCGGCGTCGCCGCCGATCGCGGGGACGACGACCGAGTCGGTCGCCCAGCCCAGGACGCGGCTGACCGCGACGGTGAGGGCGCCGAACACCGCGGAGGTGCCGATGGCCAGCACGTACGTGCGCGGCTGGGACGCGATGCCGCGGACGATCAGCTGCACCGACCGTCGCGGCACCGATCCGGTGAGCATCGCCGGGCGGGGCGTGGTGGAGCGCGCGGGCACGGCGCTGCCTCTCGTGAGGAGGGGTGGGGACGCCGTCGATCCTCTCACGCACCTCCGACACGAGCCGGGCGGGAACGCCGACGGGCCGGCCACCCGCAGGTGACCGGCCCGTCGGACCGCGGACCGGGCGTGCGCCCGGCCCGGTCGGCTCAGTTGCCGGTGAGCTTCTCGCGGAGCGCGGCCAGGGCCTCGTCCGACGCGAGCGTGCCGGTCGCCTCCTGGGCCGGGGCCGAGGAGTACGAGGAGCTGGACGACGCAGCCGAGGAGGACGACGACGAGCTGGACGACGAGGCGCCCTCGCCGTTCGCGGCCTCCGCGTCGGCCTGGACCGCGTCCAGGACCTGCTTGCGGTGCGCCTCCCAGCGCTCGTGCGCCTTGGCGTACTGGCCCTCCCAGACCTCACGCTGCGCCTCGAAGCCCTCGAGCCACTCGTTGGTGGCCGGGTCGAAGCCCTCGGGGTACTTGTAGTTCCCCTCCTCGTCGTACTCGGCCGCCATGCCGTACAGCGCGGGGTCGAAGTCCTCGGAGGTCGGGTCGAAGCCCTCGTTCGCCTGCTTCAGCGACAGCGAGATGCGGCGACGCTCGAGGTCGATGTCGATGACCTTGACGAAGACGTCGTCGCCGACCTGGACGACCTGCTCCGGGATCTCGACGTGGCGCACGGCCAGCTCCGAGATGTGCACCAGGCCCTCGATGCCGTCCTCGACGCGCACGAACGCACCGAACGGGACGAGCTTGGTGACCTTGCCGGGGACGACCTGGCCGATGGCGTGCGTCCGGGCGAAGGCCTGCCACGGGTCCTCCTGCGTCGCCTTCAGCGACAGGGAGACGCGCTCGCGGTCGAAGTCGACGTCGAGGACCTCGACAGTGACCTCCTGGCCGACCTCGACGACCTCGGACGGGTGGTCGATGTGCTTCCAGGACAGCTCGGAGACGTGCACGAGGCCGTCCACGCCGCCCAGGTCGACGAACGCACCGAAGTTGACGATCGAGGACACGACACCGGGGCGGACCTGGCCCTTCTGCAGCGTCTGCAGGAAGGTCGAGCGGACCTCGGACTGCGTCTGCTCGAGCCAGGCACGGCGCGACAGGACCACGTTGTTGCGGTTCTTGTCGAGCTCGATGATCTTCGCCTCGATCTCCTTGCCGACGTACGGCTGGAGGTCGCGGACACGACGCATCTCCACGAGGGAGGCCGGGAGGAACCCGCGGAGGCCGATGTCGAGGATGAGGCCACCCTTGACCACCTCGATGACGGTGCCGGTGACGACGCCGTCCTCCTCCTTGATCTTCTCGATCGTGCCCCAGGCGCGCTCGTACTGGGCGCGCTTCTTCGACAGGATCAGCCGGCCTTCCTTGTCCTCCTTCTGGAGGACGAGGGCCTCGACCTCGTCACCGACCTTGACGACCTCGCCCGGGTCCACGTCGTGCTTGATGGACAGCTCGCGGGACGGGATGACGCCCTCGGTCTTGTAGCCGATATCGAGCAGGACCTCGTCGCGGTCGACCTTGACGATGGTGCCCTCGACGATGTCGCCGTCGTTGAAGTACTTGATCGTGGCGTCGACGGCGGCGAGGAAGTCCTCGGCCGAGCCGATGTCGTTGATCGCGACCTGCGGGGTGCCGGGCTTGGCGGGGGTGGAGATGCTCATGTAGGGATGGGCTCCGATGCGGACAGAACGTCGTAAGGACAGGATGGTGGTGCGGGTCGGCCCGTGCGCGCACGGGCATGACGGCACCGCCGAATACCTTACCGGCCGTGACGACAGCCGGTCAAAGGCATCAGGCGGTGCCGCACGGGCTCACGCGGGGCGCAGCGTCACGCGAGGGCGCGGGCGACGCCCAGGAGGTCCGCCGGGACCTTCTTGACCTTGCCGGCGATCTCCGGCAGCGGCACCAGGACGACCTCCTCGCCGCGCAGCGCGGTCATGACGTCGGTCTCGCCGCGGCTGATCGCGTCGATCGCCGCCACGCCGAACCGGCTGCCGAGGATCCGGTCGGCCGGGACCGGGCTGCCGCCGCGCTGGACGTGGCCCAGCACGGTCACGCGGGTGTCGAACCCGGTGCGCTTCTCGATCTCCGCCTTGACCCGCTCGCCGATCGCACCGGCGACGATCTCGCCGAACTGCCCGACCGGGGCCTCGTAGGACATCGACGTGCCCTCGGCCGGGACCGCGCCCTCGGCGACCACGACGATCGAGAAGTTCGCGTGCGCGCGGTGGCGGTGCTTGAGGAACTTGATGACCTTGTCGATGTCGAACGGCTCCTCGGGGGCCAGGACGACCTCGGCGCCGCCGGCGATGCCCGCGGTGACCGCGATCCAGCCGGCGTGCCGCCCCATGACCTCGACGATCATGACGCGGTTGTGCGACTCGGCGGTGGTGTGCACGCGGTCCAGGGCCTCGGTCGCGATCTCCACCGCGGTGTCGAAGCCGATCGAGCGGTCCGTGCCCCACACGTCGTTGTCGATCGTCTTGGGGATCGCGACGATCTTGACGCCTGCCTCGGCGACCTTCGACGCAGCGTGCAGCGTGCCGTCGCCGCCGATGCAGATCAGCGCCTCGATGCGCTCCGCCTCCAGGGTCGCCAGCACCGCGTCCAGGCCGCCGTCGGCCGCGTGCGGGTGGAACCGGGCGGTGCCGAGCAGCGTGCCGCCGACCGGCAGCACGTTGCGGATGTGGCTGCGGCTCAGCGGGACGATGTCGCCGTCCACCACGCCGCGCCAGCCGTTGCGGAACCCGATGATCGAGTGCCCGTACTCCCCCTCACCGCGCTTGACCACGGCCCGGATCGCCGCGTTCAGACCGGGGACGTCGCCTCCACCGGTCAGCAGTCCGACTCGCACGCTGGGGTCTCCTTCGCATCAGGGGGTCCGCCCGCGGCACCGCGTGGCGTGCGACCAGGCTATCCGTGCGTGGCGCCGGGTCGGTGAGCCCGAGGTCCCGGGCGATTCGTCCCGGCGGTCGGGCGGGACCTGCGGCGGTCGCCGGATACCGTCGTGACCGTGACCTCCGACGACAGCGCGCGCCTGGCCGCGGCCGGCTACCTCGACGTCCCCGCCGCCGCCACCGACGGCGCCGGGCGGCGCTGGTGGGACGCCAACGCCGCCGAGTACCTGGACGAGCACGGCGCGTTCCTCGGGGACGACGACTTCCTCTGGTGCCCGGAGGGGCTGCGCGAGTCGGACGCGCACCTGCTCGGCGACGTCGCCGGCCGCCGGGTGCTGGAGGTCGGGTCGGGCGCCGCGCAGTGCTCGCGCTGGCTCGCCGCGCACGGTGCGCTGGCCGTCGCGACCGACGTGTCGGCCGGGATGCTCGATGCCGCCGCGGCGGTGGACCGACGCGCGCCCGACGGCGGACCCGTCGCCGGCCGCCGCGCTCCCGTCCCGCTCGTCCAGGCCGACGCGCGGGCGCTGCCGTTCCCCGACGCGTCGTTCGACCTCGCGTTCACGGCGTACGGGGCGATCCCGTTCGTGCCGGACGCCCGGCGGGTGCACGCCGAGGCCGCACGGGTGCTGCGGCCCGGCGGCCGGTGGGTCTGCTCCGTCACCCACCCGGTGCGGTGGGCGTTCCCCGACGACCCCGGCGAGCGCGGGCTGACCGCCGACCGGTCCTACTTCGACCGGCGCCCGTACGTCGAGACCGACGAGCACGGTCAGGTGCTGTACGCGGAGTACCACCGCACCCTGGGCGACCACGTCGCGGACGTCGTCGGGGCCGGGCTCGTCCTCGACGCGGTCGTCGAGCCCGCCTGGCCCGACGACCACGACCGCACCTGGGGCGGTTGGAGCCCCCTGCGAGGACGGCACATCCCGGGGACGGCGATCTTCGTCGCCCACCGGCCCGCGTAGCCCGGGGCCCACCGGCCCGCGTAGCCCGGGGCCCGCGGGGTCGGCGGAGCGCCGGGGCGGGTCAGTGGCCCGCCGCGTGCCAGCTCTCGCCGACGCCGACCGAGACGTCCAGCGGCACCGACAGCTCGTACGCGCTGCCCATCTGGTCCCGCACCAGCGCCTCGACCGCGTCCCGCTCGCCCGGGGCGACCTCGAGCACGAGCTCGTCGTGCACCTGGAGCAGCAGCCGCGAGTCCAGCCCCTGGGCGTCGAGCTCGCGCTGCACGCCGAGCATGGCGAGCTTGATGATGTCCGCCGCGCTGCCCTGGATCGGGGCGTTCAGGGCCATCCGCTCGGCCGCCTCCCGGCGGATCCGGTTGTCGCTGGTGAGGTCCGGCAGGTAGCGCCGACGACCGAGGATCGTGGCGGTGTACCCGGTCGCGCGAGCCTCGTCGGCCACGCCCGTCAGGTAGTCCCGCACGCCGCCGAACCGCGAGAAGTAGTCGCGCATCAGGGTGTCGGCCTCGCCCACGGCGATCTTCAGCTGCTGCGACAGGCCGTACGAGGACAGCCCGTACGCCAGGCCGTAGCTCATCGCCTTGATCTTGGACCGCTGCGCGCTGGTGACCTCGTCGGTCGCGACACCGAACACGCGCGACCCGACGTAGGAGTGCAGGTCCTCCCCGGCCGTGAACGCCTCGATCAGACCGGCGTCGCCCGACAGGTGGGCCATGATCCGCATCTCGATCTGCGAGTAGTCGGCCGTGAGCAGCGTCTCGAAGCCCGGGCCGACCACGAACGCCCGGCGGATCTGCCGCCCGGCCTCGGTGCGGATCGGGATGTTCTGCAGGTTCGGGTCGGTGGACGACAGCCGGCCCGTCGCGGCGATGGTCTGCTGGAACGTCGTGTGGATCCGGCCGTCGGCCCCGACCGAGCGCAGCAGGCCCTCGACGGTCTGCCGGAGCCGGATCGCGTCGCGGTGGGCGAGCAGGTGCTCGAGGAACGGGTGCCCGGTGCGGGCGAACAGGTCCGCCAGCGCGTTGGCGTCGGTCGTGTAGCCGGTCTTGATCTTCTTGGTCTTCGGCATCTCGAGCTGGTCGAACAGCACCTCCTGGAGCTGC
Organism: Cellulomonas sp. KU4C; assembly: GCF_056868065.1. Classification (NCBI taxonomy): domain Bacteria; kingdom Bacillati; phylum Actinomycetota; class Actinomycetes; order Micrococcales; family Cellulomonadaceae; genus Cellulomonas; species Cellulomonas sp. KU4C. The sequence goes on from NZ_CP200322.1 coordinate 3,230,619, forward strand.
TTCGGCGAGCCGAGGTTCACCTCCCGCCCGATCACCTCGTACGCCTGCGCGGCCGCCTGCTGCACCGCGGTGTCGTACTCCTTCTCGAGCGCCGCGAGGTACTCGGCGTCGGCGGCGATGCCGGTGTGCTCGACCCGCTCCAGGACGCCCTCCAGCGGCAGCTCGACGTCGCGCAGCAGGTGGTCGGCGCCGCGCTCGACGAGCTGCCCCTCGAGCACGTCCACCAGGTCGACGACGGCCGCGGCGCGCACGGCGGCGCGGGTGCCCTCGCCGGAGCCCTCGAGGTCGAGGTCGAGCGCGCCCTGCCCGCTGGTGTCCTCGACGGCGCCGAGCTCGCGCCGCAGGTACCCGATCGCGAGGTCGGCCAGGTCGTAGCCGCGCCGGTCGGGCTGGAGCAGGTACGCCCCGAGCTCGGTGTCGAACTCCACGCCGGCGAGCTCCAGGCCGCGTCCGGTGAGGGCGTGCCAGGCCTCCTTCGCGGCGTGCAGCACCTTCGGCTGGGCGGGGTCGGCGAGCCAGGCCGCGAGCGCGGCCTCGTCGGCCGGGTGGATCTGCGCGAGGTCGTGCGCGACGGCCTCGCCCGCGGCGACCAGCGCGATCCCCCAGGCGTCACCGGTACCCGGTGCGGCGGAGCCCTGGACGTCGACGCCGGTGCGGACGCCCGCGTGCCGGCCCAGCCAGTCCGCCAGGCCGCCGTCGACCGGCGTCACGACCACGGGGCCCTCGGCCGCCTCGGCCACGTCGCCCGCGCCGCCGTCCTCGTCGGGCAGCATCGCGAACAGCCGGTCGCGCAGGGTGCGGAACTCCAGCTCGTCGAGGATGGTGTGCAGCGCCTCGCGGTCCCACGGGCGCGCGGCCAGGTCTGCCGGGCCGAGCGGCAGCTCGAGGTCGTCCAGCAGCCGGTTGAGCTGCCGGTTCAGCAGCACCTGGTCGAGGTGCGCGCGCAGCGACTCCCCCGCCTTGCCCGGGATCTGGTCGACCGCGGCGACGACGCCCTCGAGGCCGTCGTAGGCGTTGACCCACTTGGCGGCCGTCTTCGGGCCGACGCCGGGCACGCCGGGCAGGTTGTCGGAGCTTCTCCCCGACCAGGGCCGCGATGTCGGGGTAGCGGGCCGGCGGCACGCCGTACTTCGCCTCGACGGCCTCGGGGGTCATCCGCGCGAGCTCGGAGACGCCCTTGACCGGGTAGAGCACCGTGACGCGCTCGTTCACGAGCTGCAGGGAGTCGCGGTCGCCGGAGCAGACCAGGACGTCCATCCCCGCCGCCGCACCCTGCCGCGCCAGCGTGGCGAGGATGTCGTCGGCCTCGTAGTGCGGCTTGTCGAGCACCGGCAGGTGCATGGTCGCCAGGACCCGCTTGATGACGTCGACCTGGCCGCGGAACGGCTCCGGCGAGGCCTCGCGGTTCGCCTTGTACTCCGTGTACTGCTCGGTGCGGAACGTCGTGCGCCCGGCGTCGAACGCGACGGCGACGTGGGTGGGCGTCTCGTCCCGCAGCAGGTTCGCGAGCATCGACACGAAGCCGAACACCGCGTTGGTGGGCTGACCCGTCGAGGTGGCGAACTTGTCGACCGGGAGGGCGAAGAACGCCCGGTAGGCCATCGAGTGCCCGTCCACCAGCAGGAGCCGCCCGCCCGCGACCGGCGCGGGTTCCGGCGCGGTCTCCGGTGCGGCGGCCGGTGCGGCGAGCGCCCCGTCGGCGGGCGCGTCGGCAGGCAGGTGTCGCGTCACGTCAGTCACGGGTGCCAACCTATCGGGCATGACCGACACCGACGCGCTCGCGCTGACCCCCGCCCCCGGCACCCTGATGGCGCGCATGGGCATCACGCTGCAGGAGGTGTCCGCCGACCGCGCCGTCGGGACGATGCCCGTCGAGGGCAACGTGCAGCCGTACGGGCTGCTGCACGGCGGCGCGTCCGCGGTGCTCGCCGAGACGCTCGGCTCCTACGCCGCGAACCTGCACGCCGGGCCGGGCCGCCAGGCGGTCGGCATCGAGCGCGCTGCACGCACCACCGCTCCGCGACCGCGGGCCTGGTCACCGGGACCGCGACGGCCGTGCACCTCGGCGGCCGGGTCGCGACCTACGACGTGGTGGTCGAGGACCCGCGCGGTCGCCGGATCTGCTCGGCACGGTTGACCTGCATGCTGATCGAGGCCCGCGAGGGCTGAGCCGCCTCGACGGTGGACGCCGCCGCCGCGGTGCGCCCCGCGCGGGCGCGCCGGCGGCGGGCGATCAGGTCGTCGAGCCCGGCGCGCGCCGGACGGCGGCCGCCGGACCCCTGGCCCGGGGCGTCCGCGACGAGCTTGCGCTGCAGCGCCTCCGTGCTCACCACGCGGTGCGCCGCGGCCGGCGCGAAGCCCAGGCGCGCGAGGAACCGCAGCATCCCCCGGGCCCCCGGCAGCGGGACGGCCAGCACGTCGGAGGCACCCACCCGCTTCGCCTCCTCGACCACACCGCCGAGGAGGGCGTGGCCGACCCCGCGGCGGCGGGCGCCGTCCGCGACGTAGACGGCCTCGATGGAGACGGTCACCTCGTCCGTGAACAGGCTGGGGCCGACGATCCGCGCGAGGACCAGGCCGCACAGCTCGTCGTCGAGCAGGCCCACGAGCCCGAGGGCGCCGGGCTCCGCCACGAGCGCGCCGATCTGGTGCCGGAGACGGTCCGCGTCGTCCGTGCAGAGCTGCGACCCCACCAGCGACTCCGCGCGGGCGGCGAGGCTGAGCGAGACGAGGACGTCGAGGTCCTCGGGACGGGCGGGACGGACGGCGACGGGCGAGCGCACGGTTCGACGGCCTCCAGACGGATCTCGGACGAGAGCGACGACGCCGGCGTCGTCACGTGCCTGCTGCGCCCCCCGCGGCATCGCCCGATCATGACCTACCGGCGGTGCCCCTGCCTAGTGGCGGCCGCGATCCGGCCCGCAGCGGCCGAGGTCAGGGGCCCGTGGCGTGGCGGGCGTCACCCCTCCGGGTGAACGTTGCTCCGTCCGGGGGGCGCGCGGCGCCGACCCGTGCGACCCTCCCCCATGGCGCAGGACAGGCCGCCCGCAACGACGCGAATGCCTCGAACACGCTCGTCATGAGCCGGAAACACGCCGCCCCTACTGTCTCGCCCACTCGCCGGTGGCAGAACCGCCGCGAGCCGTGCTGCCGTCAACTGCCGACCACGACCGGACGGAGGACCAGGTGCGCCGAGCCGCTACCAGGGACCGTTCCACCGCCGCAGCGCCTCTCGCGCTCGGCGTGCTCCTCCTCTCGCTCCTGCTGACCCTCGCCGTCCCGGGCACCGCCCGGGCGGCCGCAGCCGCCGGGTGCGTCGCCGACGCCGCCACCGGCTGCATCAACGGGACGATCCGCACCGCCGACCAGCAACCCGCCGTCGGTGTCGTCCTCGACGTCGACGGCCCCGGTGGCGCCACGCAGGCGACCACCGACGCCGAGGGCCGCTGGACGGCCCCCGTCACCGAGGCCGGTGAGTACACGGTCACGCTGGACACCACCACGCTGCCCGCCGGGGAGACGCTCCGCGACCCCGCGGGGAACCCGCGCACCGTGTCCGTGGCCCTCGGGTCGTCGGCCGGCGCCCTGTTCCCGCTCGGCGAGCCCGCCGGCGGCTCGGGCGGGTCCGGGGGCTCGGCGACCACCGACCCCGACGACGCGGGCACCGCACCCGCGGGCGACGCCGAGGTGGGCGCGCCGGTCGGCAGCTCCGACACGGGGTCGTTCTCCTGGGGACGGCTCGCGCAGCAGGCCAGCAGCGGCCTCGTGTTCGGCGTGCTGCTCGCGCTCGCCGCCGTCGGCCTGTCGCTCATCTACGGCACCACCGGCCTGTCGAACTTCGCGCACGGCGAGCAGGTCACGCTCGGCGCGATCGTCGCGTACGTCGCCGCGCAGTCGCTCGACCTGCCGCTGATCGTCGCGGGTGTGCTCGCCGTCGTCGTCGGCGCCGCGTCCGGCTGGCTGCAGGACGCCGGGATCTGGCACCCGCTGCGCAAGCGCCGCGTGGGCACGACCCAGCAGATGATCGTCACGATCGGCCTGTCGATGGCGCTGCAGTACACGTACCAGTTCTTCTTCGGCGGCGGTGCGCTGCGGATCGTCACGACCAACCCGACGATGGTCACGCTCGGCCCGGTCCGGATCAGCACCACCTCGCTGTGGTCGCTGCTGATCGCGGTCGCGGTGCTCGCCGCCGTCGCGTACTTCCTGCTCGGCACCCGCGTCGGCCGCGCCACCCGCGCCGTGTCGGACAACCCGGCCCTCGCCGCGGCGTCCGGCATCTCCGTCGACCGGATCGTGCGGCTCGTGTGGGTGCTGGGCGCGGCGCTGGCCGCCCTCGGCGGCGTGCTGATGGGCCTCTACCTCAACGCCACCTCGTGGAACATGGGCGGCGCGCTGCTGCTGCTGATGTTCGCCGCGGTGACCCTCGGCGGGCTCGGCCAGGCGTTCGGCGCCCTGGCCGGCTCGATCGTCATCGGCCTGGTCGTCGAGATGTCGAACCTCGTCATCCCGAGCGACATGCGCTACGCCGGCGCCCTGCTCATCCTCATCCTCGTCCTGCTGCTGCGGCCCCAGGGCATCCTCGGTCGCGCCGAGCGGATCGGCTAAGGAGCTGACATGGACTGGTCCCGCATCCTCGTCAACGTGGCGGGCGAGATCTTCGCCCCGACGACCGCCGCGTACGCCCTGGCCGCCATCGGCCTCAACGTGCACTTCGGTCTCACCGGACTGCTCAACATGGGTCAGGCCGGCTTCATGCTCCTCGGCGCGTACGGCTTCGCGATCTCGACGATCGCCGGCTGGCCGCTGTGGGCGGCCGTGCTCGTCGCGCTCGCCTGCGCCGCCGTGTTCGGCCTGCTGCTCGGCATCCCGACCCTGAAGCTGCGCGGCGACTACCTGGCGATCGTCACGATCGCCGCCGCCGAGATCGTCCGCCTCATCGGCCGGTCGACCGCCCTGACCGACCTGACCGGTGCGTCGTCCGGTCTGCGCGGCAACTCCTACAAGGACACGTTCCAGGGCGCGTCGCCGTTCGCGGACGGCAACCTGGCCCTCGGCCCGTTCGAGTACTCGATGAACGCGTCCAACTCCTGGTGGATCCGCATCGTCGGCTGGGCGCTGGTCGCCCTCGCGTGCCTGCTGGTCTGGCTCCTGATCCGCAGCCCCTGGGGGCGCGTGCTCAAGGGCATCCGGGAGGACGAGGACGCCGTCCGCTCGCTCGGCAAGAACGTGTACTCGTACAAGATGCAGTCGCTCGTCCTCGGCGGGGTGATCGGCGCGATGGCCGGCATCATCTACGTGCTCCCCCGGGCGGTGCAGCCCGACTCGATGGGCCGCCCCATGACGTTCTTCGTCTGGACGATCCTGCTGCTCGGCGGCGCCGCCACGGTGTTCGGACCCGTCCTGGGGTCGATCATCTTCTGGGTCTCGCTCATGCTGATCAAGTCGGTGATGCGCGTGGGCGTCCCCTCGTCGGTCATGCGCACCGAGCAGATCGAGCAGTTCGGCTGGATCATCGTCGGCGTCACGCTGATGCTGCTGGTGATCTTCCGACCTCAAGGCATCCTCGGCGACAAGAAGGAGCTGGCGATCGATGTCCGCTGAGACCCCCCGGGGCCACGTGCCCCCGCACGTCCCGCACGCCACGACCGCCAGCGGCCGGGACCGCGTCGTCGCCGACCTCGCGCACGTCGCCCGCACGCCGGGCGTGCCGAAGCCCGACGCGATCGTCGTCGCCGACCAGGTCACCCGGCACTTCGGCGGCATGACCGCCGTCGACGTCGACCACCTCGAGGTGCAGCGCGGCGCGATCACCGCGCTGATCGGCCCGAACGGCGCCGGCAAGACCACCCTGTTCAACCTGCTCACCGGGTTCGACCGGCCCAGCACCGGGACCTGGTCGTTCGAGGGCCGGTCGCTGTCCGGGGTGTCCGCGGCGAAGGTCGCGCGGTCCGGCATGGTCCGCACGTTCCAGCTCACCAAGGCGCTCTCGCGCATGACGGTGATCGAGAACATGCTGCTCGGCGCCTCCCAGCAGTCCGGCGAGAACCTCCTCACGGCCCTCGTCCCGCCGCTGTGGCGGGCGCGGGAGAAGGAGATCACCGCGCAGGCCGAGGAGCTGCTGGCCCGGTTCAAGCTCGACACCAAGCGCGACGAGTACGCCGGCAGCCTGTCCGGCGGGCAGCGCAAGCTTCCTCGAGATGGCCCGGGCGCTGATGAGCAAGCCCACGATGGTCATGCTCGACGAGCCGATGGCCGGCGTGAACCCGGCGCTCACCCAGTCGCTGCTCGGCCACATCCAGGCGCTGCGCGAGGACGGCACCACGGTGCTGTTCGTCGAGCACGACATGCACATGGTCCGGCACATCTCCGACTGGGTCGTGGTCATGGCCGAGGGGAAGATCGTCGCCGAGGGCCCGCCCGAGGACGTGATGGCCGACCAGGCCGTCATCGACGCCTACCTCGGGGCGCACCACGACACCGACCTGGGCGACGACGCGCTGCTCGAGGACGGCATCCAGCAGCTCGAGGCCGAGGAGGCCGCGAACCTCGCGGCCGCCGCCGCCGAGAAGAAGGAGGGCACCCGATGAGCAGCACCGCCGTGCAGGGGTCCGACCCCTCGACCGTCCACCGGGGCGCACCCGCGGGCGAGCCGCTGCTCGCCGCGACCGACCTGGTCGCCGGGTACGTGCCGGGCGTCAACATCCTCAACGACTGCAACCTGGTCGTGCACCCGGGCGAGCTCGTCGGCATCATCGGCCCGAACGGCGCCGGGAAGTCCACGCTGCTCAAGGCCCTGTTCGGGCTCGTGACGATCCGCTCCGGGTCCGTGGTGCTGAAGGGCGAGGAGATCACGAACCACCGCGCGGACTCGCTCGTCCGGCGCGGCGTCGGGTTCGTCCCGCAGACGAACAACGTGTTCCCGTCGCTGTCCATCCAGGAGAACCTCGAGATGGGCCTGTTCCAGGCCCCGAAGCGGTTCGCCGAGCGGTTCGACTTCATCGTCGACCTGTTCCCGGTGCTCGGTGAGCGGCGCAAGCAGCGCGCCGGGTCGCTGTCCGGCGGCGAGCGGCAGATGGTCGCGATGGCTCGGGCGCTGATGATGGACCCGTCGGTGCTGCTGCTCGACGAGCCGTCCGCGGGCCTGTCCCCCGTCCGGCAGGACGAGACGTTCATCCGCACCCGGAAGATCAACAAGGCCGGGGTCTCGATCGTCATCGTCGAGCAGAACGCCCGCCGCTGCCTGCAGATCTGCGACCGGGCGTACGTGCTCGACCAGGGGTCCAACGCGTACTCCGGCCCGGGACGCGAGCTGATGAACGACCCGAAGGTGATCGAGCTCTACCTCGGCACGCTCGCCACCGACGTCGAGGCGGCGCACGGCAAGCACGCCGACCCGGCGGCACCGCCGGCCTGAGTCCGGCACGCACCGCGACCGCGCCCCGGCGCGGCGACCGCACCTCCTGGCGAGGGCGCGCTCGCTGCTCCGGGGCGCCGTCCGTCCGTGCCGCGGTCGGTGCCCGGCTGCGCGGGTCAGTCGAGGCAGAACTCGTTGCCCTCCGGGTCGGCCATGACGATGTGGCCGCTGGTCATCGGCGGTGCCGGCTCGTGGCGCTGCAGGCGGGTCGCGCCCAGCGCCACCAGGCGGTCGCACTCGGCCTCGAGCGCGGCCATCCGGTCGGCGCCCTGGAGGCCGGGAGCGGCCCGCACGTCGAGGTGCACCCGGTTCTTCGCGGACTTGCCCTCCGGGACCTGCTGGAAGAACAGCCGGGGACCGTCGCCGTCCGGGTCCTCGACCGCGGAGCTGCTGTTCCGCTGGTCCTCCGGGACGCCGACGCGCTCGAGGAAGTCGTCCCACGCGGCGAGCGGGTCCGCCCCCGCCGGCAGCTCGATGCCGGGCGGGGCCGGGTGCACGTAGCCCAGGACGTCGCGCCAGAACGTCGACAGGGTCCGCGGGTCGTGGGCGTCGAAGGTCACCTGCACCTCGCGGCTCATCGTGCACCCCGGGCCGACGCCGCGACGTGCTCGTGCGGGTGGTCGTGGACGTGCTCGTGCGGGTGGTCGTGCTCGTGGGGGTGCTCGTGGTCGTGACCCGGGCCGTCGGCGGCGTCGAGACCGAGCCGCGCCCGCACCTCGGGGCGGCGCAGCGGCGGGACCGTCGCCGGCGGTCGACGCCGCTCGGGCAGCTCGGCGAGCAGGCGCGTGACGATCGCCGCGACCTCCGCGACCGCGCGCTCGACGGGCTCCTCGGTCGCCGCGCTGAGCTGCTGCACGCCGCTGACCTTGCGCACGAACTGGCGCGCTGCTGCCTCGATCTCGTCCTCCGTGGCCGCGGGCTCGAGGCCCCGCAGCGTCGTGATGTTCCGGCACATCAGTCCGTCCCCCCGCTCGGCACCAGCTGCTGGACCGCCCACCGGTTCCCGTCCGGGTCGGCGAAGAACAGGAACCGCCCCCAGGGGAAGTCCTGCACCTCGCCGACGTCGAGCCCCCGGCCCGTGAGGTCGGCGTGCGCCGCCTCGATGTCCGCGACGACGAGCTGCAGCCCCTCGACCGAGCCGGGCGGCATCGTCGTCATCCCGGTCCCGATCGCGATCGACGCGCCCGACCCGGGCGGCGTGAGCTGCACGAAGCGGAGGCCCCCGCCGACCTCCTGGTCGTGGTCGAGCACGAAGCCCGCCCTGCGGGTGTAGAAGTCCTTGGCCCGGTCCACGTCGGAGACGGGCACCTGCACGAGCTCCAGTCGGTAGTCCATGCCGGGACGCTACGCCCCGGGTCCGACACGCCGGAAGGGGCGCGGACGCCCGAGGGCCCGGGACGCGGTGCGCGTCCCGGGCCCTCGGGGTGCCTCGGGTGACCGGTGGGTCGAGGTCAGCCGACCTCGCCCTCCACGGCCTTGACCCAGACGTTCTTGTTGTCGGCCCCGTACTTGTAGACGCCGATGAACGCCGACGACGGGTCGTTGTCCTCGTTGAACGGGCCGATGCCGGCCTGCCCGACGTACTGGATGTCCTCACCGGCGTCGAGCAGCTCGACGCAGTCGGCGAACGTGGTGCACTCCTCGCCGCCGTCCGCGCCCGAGACCGCCGCCATGTTGGCCTGGATCGTCGGGCCGTCGGTCGCGCCGCCCTTGACCGCCGCGAGGGCGGCGAGGATCGTCGCGTCGTACGACTCGGGTCCGTACGCGTAGTCGGTCAGCGAGTCGTTGACCTCCTTGAGGCGGGCCTGGAACTCGTCGCTGGGGAACGCGCCCGGGATGGTGCCCTGGGCGTTCTCCAGCGTGCCGGGCTGGAAGTCCTCGGAGTAGTCGGCCGTGTTGCCGTCGACCATGTAGATGGTCGACGGGTCGACGCCCGCCGCGACGAGCTCGGGGATGATCTGCTTGGTCTGCTCGAACGCCAGCACCACGACCGCGTCGGGGCTGGTCGCCTGGAGGGCCGTGACGTCCGTGGCGAACGACGACGCGGCCGGGTCGAACTCCTCGCCCTCGTTGCCGTAGACGACCGTGGCGCCGGCCTCCTCGACCGTGCTCTTGACGACGTCCCGCAGCGAGGTGCCGTAGTCGTCGTTGAACACGAGGATGCCGATGTTGGCGTGCCCGTCACCCGTGATGAGGTTGCCGAGCGCCGCACCCTGGACCGTGTCCGGCGGGGCGGTGCGGAAGTAGAAGTCCGAGTAGCCGGACAGCGACGTCGCCGTGTTCGCCGGGGAGATCTGCACGACCTCGGCGCCGGTGATGTCGTCGATGACGTTGAGCGTCACCGAGGACGACGCGGCGCCGACGATCACCTGGACGTCCTGCGACAGCAGGTCGGTCACCGACTGCGTGGCGACCTCGGCGTGGTCGGCGTCGGAGGAGTCCGCGTGCACGACCTGCACGTCCGAGCCGAGCACGCCGCCGGCCTCGTTGATCTCCTCGACCGCGAGGTCCACACCGGCGATCTCGGGCGGGCCGAGGTAGGCCAGCGTGCCCGTCTGCGGGAGCAGCGTGCCGATGATCAGCGGGCTGGCGCTGTCGCCACCACCGGAGGTCTCGTCGCCTCCCGACGCGTCGTCCCCGCTGGAGCACGCGGTGAGGACGAGCGCGACGGCACCCGCGAGGGCGGCCGCCTGGACGGCCTGCTTCGTACGAATCATGCGTGGTACCCCTGTCGATGAGTACTGCCGGCCGGGAGCCCCGGCCGGATGCCGGGGTCGTACGCGACCACCGGCGATTGGCCGAGACCGTATGCGTCCTGTGTGTCCAGCATGTGTCGTTTGTGTCTCAGAACACACTTGTTGCCGGATCGTGACTATCGCCGATGACGCGCGGACCCGCAACGGTCGCGCGCCCGCCGTGAGACGGCACGAGGCCCGGTCCACCCGGGCGGGCGGACCGGGCCTCGTGGCCGGTCGGGGGTGCTGCTGGGGTCAGGACGCGCTGCCGACCTGGTCGATCACGGCGTCGGCGACCTCGCGCATCGTCAGGCGACGGTCCATCGACGTCTTCTGGATCCAGCGGAACGACTCCGGCTCCGTCAGGCCCATCTTCGTCATGAGCAGGCCCTTGGCCCGGTCCACTCGCTTGCGGGTCTCGAACCGCTCGGCGAGGTCCGCGACCTCGGACTCGAGCGCGGTGATCTGCGCGTAGCGGGAGATCGCGATCTCCACCGCCGGCAGCAGGTCGGACGGGCTGAACGGCTTCACGACGTACGCCATCGCGCCGGCGTCGCGCGCCCGCTCGACGAGCTCGGTCTGCGAGAACGCGGTGAGCAGCACGACCGGGGCGAGGTGCGCCTTGGCGATGCGCTCCGCCGCGGAGATGCCGTCGAGCACCGGCATCTTCACGTCCATGACGACGACGTCCGGCTTGAGCTCGGTGGCCAGGGCCACGGCCTGCTCGCCGTCGCCGGCCTCACCCACGACGTCGAAGCCCGCCTCGCGGAGCGTCTCGACGACGTCCATCCGGATCAGCGCCTCGTCCTCGGCGACGACCGCGCGGCGCGCCGGCTTCGCGGCGACCTCCGGGGTCTCCTCGGCCGCGCGGGCCTGAGGGATGTCGAGGTCGAGGGTGGCGTCGCCGGCCTGCGGCTCGCTGCTCGACGGCGTGCTCGGCGTCTCGTCCTGGGTGCTCACGAGGAGTGATTCTAGGACCACGAGCGCCGTTGCGGCTGCTCGTCCACCTGTGAACCTCGGCACGCTGACCGGTCGGTCGTGATTCAGGTCCGGTACGGTCGCCCCGCGCCGGGTGTTCCCGGTCCGGGCCGGCAGGGTCCCGGCGCCCCGCGCGGAGGAACCATGCAGCCAGGTGTGGCCGCCGTCCAGACCTTCGCCTGGCTGACCCCGGTGGTGGTCGGTCTCCTCGTCGTCGGGGTGTTCGCCCTGCTGTTCCTGATCGGGGCGTTCATGCGCTCGTCCTGGCCGCAGGGGCGGTCAGCGGGGTCGTGCTCGTCGCCGTGGTCGTCGCCGGTGGCGTGGTCCTCCCGCCGCGCCTGGACGCGTGGCGGGAGCACTACGACTACGACGCGACGTGGGCGCGGGTGGAGGCCCGGTACGGCGTGCGGCTCTCCACCGAGGACACCGAGCGGACCCTCCCCTGGCCCCGCGGCCGGCACTCGGGCGGGATCGTGGACCAGGACCGCCTGGGCCCCGTCGTCATGCCCGACGGGAGCGTGCGCGAGGACCTGTACCTGCAGGTGCAGACCGGGCGGCCCGCCCGGGTCGCCGTGGTGACGAAGCCCGAGGGGGCGAACGAGCTGCTCGTCACCGTGGGCGGGTGGTGGGACGAGCCCCGTCGTGGACGACGCGGTCGCCTGACCCGTCCGGCTACCGCCGGCCGGGAGAGGCGGGTCCCAGGTCGGGCACGATGCCGAGCAGCGGGACGCTCGCGATCCGCGACCCGGGTTGCCAGGGCCACCGGCCGTCCCGGTCCGGGTAGATCAGCTGCAGCGCCGGGACCGGCAGCGGCGACGGCGACAGCGCGTTCGCGTGCAGCAGGTGCGTCCGCGAGTCCAGGACCTCCATGACGCGGACCGGCTGGCCGCCCTTGCGGCCGTCGACCACGTCGCCGTCCACGTAGGCACGCCCCTGCCGCAGCTGCCAGGCCACGGAGTCGAGCATCGGGGCGGCGACGTCGTCGGGCGGGCCGAACACGATCAGCTCGGGCAGCCCTGCCCGGTGCAGCCCCACGGTGTACGTGAACGCGGGTTCGCCCCCGCCGCCGAGGACGTGCTGCTGGGCCCAGCCGCGCTCCTCGATGATCTGCTCGGTGCGGGCGAGGTGGGCGCGGATGAAGGTGTCGTCGTCCATGCGGCCACCATGCCGTCGACCACCCACACCGGTCGGGCAGCGCCACCGTCCGCACGGCACACAGGTGCCCCGGGTGGGATTCGAACCCACACTGGATCGGGTTTGAGCCGATTGCCTCTGCCGTTGGGCTACCGGGGCGCGCGACCAGGTTACCGGCGCGGACGTGCTGGTCGACGCAACCTCACCCGTGCTGGACCAGCGCCCCGTACCAGCCCAGCCCCTCGTACGTCTCGTACCCGGGCGTCGCGGCGAATCCGACGGTCACGCCACCGTCGACGTAGGACCCGCTCGCGCCGTCCGCCGTGCGCAGCGGCACCCGCTCGGTGAGCACGCCGACGCCGTCGGACGCGGCGAGCACCAGGCCCGTCCGGTCGAGGACCAGCACCCGGGTGCGCTCCCGCTCCCCCGGCGCGAGCCGGACGCCGTCCACGATCGCCCGGGACTGCCGCTCCCAGTCGAAGAACACCCCGAGCGCACCCACCGGCGCCCCGGTCGTGGCGCCGCCCGCGCGCACCGCCGTGGCGTAGGTCGCCGCGAGGCCCCCGAGCTCGGGGACGCGCGCCACGTCGAGCGCGGCGTACGCGTCGCCGTCCCGGGTCGCCATCGCCGCGCGGAACCACTCCTGGTCGCGCACGTCGCTGCCGACCACGCCACCGCGGTCCGACCCGGCGCGGGCCACGACCCGGCCGTCCGCGTCGGCGAGCCACAGGTCCAGGTAGACGGTGTAGCTGCGCAGGATCGTCGCGAGCCGGTCGCCCGCGTGCCGGGCCGCCGCGGGGTCCCGCGTCGTCAGGGCGTCCACGAGGGCGCCGTCGGTGGCCCACCACCGCACGTCGCAGGACCGCTCGTAGAGGTTGCGGTCCATCAGCTCGATCACGTTCAGCGCGAGGTCGGCCAGCCGCTGGCCGCGGACCCGGCCCACGAGCTGGTGCCCGAGCTCGACCAGCTCGTCCAGGCGCGGGCGGAGCTCGCCGGACAGCTCCTCCGAGAGCGCGCGGGCGCGGTCGGCGACCTCCCCGACCTCCCGGGCGACGACGGCGAACCCCGCACCGGCGTCCCCGACGCGCGCAGACTCGATCAGGGCGTTCAGCGCGAGCATCTTCGTGCTGCGCGCGACCTGCTCGATGCCCTGCAGCTTCTCGTCGGTGACGCGGCCGACCTCCTCGGCCAGACGCACGACCCGTTCCGGCACGGCGGACCTCCCTGCGGGGTAGCGGTTTCCCCTGCACCCAGCCCCCATCGACCACCCGCTGGCGGAGCTCAGCGGTGCCGGGCCACCGCCACCGACACCGCCAGCGCCACCGCCACCGGCACCGCCACCGCCACCGCCACCGCCACCGAGGGCGCATGCGACACCACGAGGGCGTACTCCCCGCAGTACGCCCTCGTGGTGTCGCGTACGCCCTCGCGTCCCGGCGACCGCTGCGGGGGTGGGGGGTCGTAGAGTGCGCGGCGTGGTGAGCGGGGTGGGGAGTGGCGAGGTCGAGCGGCTGGTGGGGCGGCTGCGGGGGGCCGGGTGCGTGTTCGCCGAGGACGAGGCGGCGCTGCTGGTCGCCGAGGCCGTCGACGAGGCGGCGCTCGAGGCGATGACCGTGCGGCGGGTCGCCGGAGAGCCGCTGGAGCAGGTCGTCGGGTGGGCGCTCTTCGAGGGGCTGCGGATCGCCGTCGCGCCCGGGGTCTTCGTGCCGCGCGCCCGGACGGGGACGCTCGTGGAGCAGGCGCTGCGGGTGCTGCCGGACGGCGCGACGGTCGTCGACCTGTGCTGCGGCAGCGGGGCGGTCGGCGTCGCGGTCGCGGTGGCACGGCCGGACGCACGGCTGTGGGCCGCCGACGTGGACCCCGCGGCCACCGCGTGCGCGTCCCGCAACGTCGCGGCGTTCCTGCCCGGCCGCGGCGAGGTGCTGCTCGGCGACCTCGACGCGCCGCTGCCGGCCCGGCTGCTCGGCCGGGTGGACGTCCTCGTCGCCAACGCCCCGTACGTGCCGACCGCCGAGATCGCGCACATGCCCGTCGAGGCGCGGGAGCACGAGCCGCACGTAGCGCTGGACGGCGGCGCGGACGGCGTCGACCTGCACCGGCGCGTCGCCGCCGCCGCACCGCGCTGGCTGGCCCCCGGCGGTCACCTGCTCATCGAGACGAGCGGGCGGCAGGCCCCCGCCACCGTCGCGGCCTGCGCGGCGCACGGGCTCACGGCCCACGTGGTGCACGACGACGAGCGCGACGGCACCGTCGTCGTGGCCCGGCGCGCCGGTTCGTAGAGTGGGCGGGTCGGTCCCGCACGGTGCGGATCCGGGTCGGGAGGTCGCGGTGGTCCGGGCACTGGTCGTGGTGGACGTGCAGAACGACTTCTGCGAGGGCGGGGCGCTCGCCGTCGCGGGCGGCTCCGCGGTGGCCGAGCACGTGTCCGCGTACCTCGACGGCGCCGGCGACGGGTACGACGTGGTCGTCGCGACCGCCGACTGGCACGAGCCGCTGCCGGACAGCAACGCCGGCCACTTCGCGGTGGGCGCCGACCCCGACTACGTCGCGACGTGGCCCGAGCACTGCGTGCGGGACACCGACGGCGCCGCGTACCACCCCGCGCTGCGGCTGCCCGCGCGCACCCTGCACGTGCGCAAGGGGCAGGGCCGGCAGGACTACTCCGGGTTCGAGGGTGTCGTCGTGACCGGCGGCGCGGGCGCGCTCGCCGACGCGCTGCTCGGAGCCGGGGTGGCCGAGGTGGACGTCGTCGGGCTGGCCACGGACCACTGCGTCACCGCGACCGCGCTCGACGCGCTGGACGCCGGGTTCGGGGTCCGGGTGCTCACCGACCTCACCGCCGGGGTGGGCGTGCGGACGACCATCGACGCGCTGACCCGGCTCGCCGGTCGCGGCGTGGTGCTGACCACGTCCGACGCGGCTCGCTGACCGGCGGGTCGGCCGCTGCCGGTCAGCCCTGGTCGGAGCGCAGCGCCCCCGTCCGGCGGTAGGTGTCGGCGATCTGCTGGGCCTGCGCGGAGATGAGGCGGCGGTAGAGGTCGAGCGCGGCGTCGACGCGGTCCGGGGCGTCGCCGCGGCTCCGGGCGAGCTGCCAGTCGCGCTTGGCGGCCGCGATGTCGGCGTTGGTGATCACCACGTGCGCGTCGTCCTCATCGGCCATACCCCGAACTATGCGTCCGATTTGCCCGATATGCGATAGTCCGTCGGAGTGAACGAAGGGCCTGGGACGGGTGAACGCGAGGCGTCCGCGGCCCGCCGGACCGCAGGACGGGCGCCGGCACCGGGACCGCGAGCGCCGCGCCACCCCCGCCCGCCGTCACCCGGGCGCGGCGTTCGTCCTGCGGAGTGTGGGTGACCCCTGGCACGCTGTGCCCAGGAGCACCCCCTGCTCACGCACCCCGTGCTCACGCACCCCCCGTGCTCGCGACACCCCGAAGGACTGCCCCGCATGAGGATCTGGCCCGGACGCCCCTACCCGCTCGGCGCGACGTACGACGGGAGCGGCACGAACTTCGCGCTGTTCTCCGGCGTGGCCGAGCGCGTCGAGCTCTGCCTGTTCGACGAGGCGGGCAACGAGACCCGCGTCGACCTGCCCGAGGTCGACGCGTTCGTCTGGCACGGCTACCTCCCGGCGCTGCAGCCGGGCCAGCGGTACGGCTACCGGGTGCACGGCCCGTACGACCCCGAGCAGGGGCACCGGTGCGACCCGTCCAAGCTGCTGCTCGACCCGTACGCGAAGGCGATCGACGGGCAGGTCGACGGCGACCCGTCGCTGTACTCGTACCGGTTCGGCGCCGAGGACGAGCGCAACACCGACGACTCCGCGGCGCACACGATGACGTCCGTGGTCGTGAACCCGTACTTCGACTGGGGCCACGACCGCCCGCCGCAGCACGAGTACCACGACTCGGTGATCTACGAGGCGCACGTGCGCGGCCTGACCCGGCTGCACCCGGCCGTCCCGGAGGAGATGCGCGGGACCTACTCGGCCCTGGCGCACCCCGCGGTGATCGAGCACCTGTCGAACCTCGGCGTGACGGCGGTCGAGCTCATGCCCGTGCACCAGTTCGTCAACGACCCCTCCTTGCAGGAGAAGGGGCTGTCGAACTACTGGGGCTACAACACCATCGGCTTCTTCGCGCCGCACAACGCCTACGCCGCGTTCGGCAGCACCGGCCAGCAGGTGCAGGAGTTCAAGGCGATGGTCAAGGCCCTGCACGCCGCCGACATCGAGGTCATCCTCGACGTCGTCTACAACCACACCGCCGAGGGCAACCACATGGGCCCGACGCTGTCGTTCCGCGGCATCGACAACGCGTCGTACTACCGGCTCGTGGACGAGGACCAGGCGCACTACTTCGACACGACCGGTACCGGCAACTCGCTGCTCATGCGCTCGCCGCACGTGCTGCAGATGATCATGGACTCGCTGCGCTACTGGGTGCAGGACATGCACGTCGACGGCTTCCGGTTCGACCTCGCCGCGACGCTCGCGCGCCAGTTCCACGAGGTGGACCGGCTGTCGGCGTTCTTCGACATCGTCCAGCAGGACCCGATCATCTCCCAGGTCAAGCTCATCGCGGAGCCGTGGGACCTCGGCGACGGGGGCTACCAGGTCGGCGGGTTCCCGCCCCTGTGGTCGGAGTGGAACGGGCAGTACCGGGACACCGTCCGCGACTTCTGGCGCGGCGAGCCGTCGACGCTCGCGGAGTTCGCGAGCCGGCTGTCCGGGTCCTCGGACCTCTACGAGCACTCGGGCCGGCGCCCGATCGCCAGCGTCAACTTCGTGACCGCGCACGACGGGTTCACGCTCGCGGACCTCGTGTCGTACAACGAGAAGCACAACGAGGCCAACGGCGAGGACAACCGCGACGGCGAGAGCCACAACCGGTCGTGGAACTCCGGCGCCGAGGGCCCGACCGACGACCCGGCGATCAACGACCTGCGCGGTCGGCAGCAGCGCAACTTCCTCACCACGCTGCTGCTGTCCCAGGGCGTCCCGATGATCGCCCACGGCGACGAGCTCGGTCGCACCCAGCAGGGCAACAACAACGTGTACTGCCAGGACGACGAGCTGTCGTGGGTGGACTGGGACCTGGACGAGCCGCGCACGTCGCTGCTCGACTTCGCCCGGCGCGTCGTGCACCTGCGCCGCGACCACCCCGTGTTCCGTCGGCGCCGGTTCTTCGCCGGCGCACCCGAGCGCGGCGGCGAGTCCGACCTGCGCGACATCGCGTGGCTCACCCCGGCCGGGCAGCACATGTCCGACGCGCAGTGGCAGGAGGAGTTCGCCCGCGCCGTCATGGTCTTCCTCAACGGCGACGCGATCGCCGAGCCCGACCTGCGCGGCGAGGAGATCGTCGACGACTCGTTCCTCATCCTGTTCAACGCCCAGCCCGAGGCCGTCACGTTCGTGCTGCCCGACGAGGAGTACGGCGCGACGTGGACCGTCGCGCTCGACACCGACCACCAGCTCGAGGTCGGCGACGAGCTCGCCGCGCGGGCCGAGCTGAGCATCGAGCACCGGTCCACGGTCGTGCTGACCCGGCCGCCGGTGCAGGCGATCGACCCGGTGACGCAGGCCCCGGCGACCACGTCGCTCGCGACCGGCGCGCCGTCCACCGCGTCCACCGACGTGCCCTCGCACCTCAAGGTCGCGCCGCCGCGCCCCGACGCCACGGCGTCCGGCAGCACGGGATCCGGCGCGTGAGCGTCGACCGCGGCGGCGAGGCCCGCACCCCCACGCGGCGGCTCCCGGCGCCCGGCCGGCCCGTCCCGACGTCCACCTACCGGGTGCAGCTCGGCGCCGACCTGACCCTCGACGACGTCGCGGAGCGGGTGCCGTACCTGGCCGACCTCGGCGTCACGCACGTGTACCTGTCCCCCGTGCTGACCGCCGCGCCCGGCTCTACGCACGGGTACGACGTGGTCGACCACGACGAGATCTCGCCGGTGCTCGGTGGCGAGCCCGCCCTGCGCCGGCTCGCGGACCGCGCGCACGCCGCCGGCCTCGGCCTGGTGCTCGACATCGTGCCGAACCACATGGCCGTGCCCACCCCGGCGTGGCACAACAAGGCCCTGTGGTCCGTGCTCGCCGAGGGCCCGGACTCCCCCTACGCGAGCTGGTTCGACGTCGACTGGTCCGCGGGGCAGGGCGACGTGCTGATGCCCGTGCTCGGCGACCGGATCGGGGCGGTGCTCGCCTCGGGCCAGCTGCACCTCGAGCACGAGGTCGTCCCCGGCCAGGGCGACCAGCCCGTCGCCGTGCTGCGGTACCACGACCACGCGTTCCCCGTGCGACCCGGGACCGAGCAGCTGCCGCTCGCCGAGCTGCTGGAGCGCCAGCACTACCGGCTGGCGTACTGGCGGGTCGCGGACGAGGAGCTCAACTACCGCCGGTTCTTCGACGTGGGCACCCTCGCCGCGATCCGCGTCGAGGACCCGACCGTGTTCGACGCGACGCACGACCTCGTCCTGCGGCTCCTCGACGAGGGCGTGCTCGACGGCCTGCGGATCGACCACCCGGACGGGCTCGCCGACCCCGGCGGCTACCTCGACCGGCTCCGTGACCGCTCCGGCGGCGCGTGGGTCGTGGTCGAGAAGATCCTGCAGGGCGACGAGGAGCTCCCCGCCGACTGGGACACCGCCGGCACCACCGGGTACGAGGCGCTCTGGCGGATCCAGCAGGCGTTCGTCGACCCGGGCGGTGCAGCCCGGCTCGGCGCGCTCATGCACCGGCTCACCGGCGAGTCCGTGGACACGCTGCCCGAGCTCGTCGACACCGCCAAGCGCCAGGTCGTGGACCGTGCGCTCTACGCGGAGGTGCACCGGCTCACCGAGCTCGCCGCCGAGGTCTGCCGCGACGACCTCCGGCTGCGCGACCACACCTGGCGGTCCCTGCACGACTGCCTCGTCGAGCTGCTGGTCGCGTTCGACCGGTACCGGGCGTACGTCGTCCCCGGGGCCACGCCGCACCCGACCGACACCGAGGCGCTCGAGCAGGCCGCGCGGATCGCCCGCGAGCGCCTCGCACCCGAGCGCGCCGCCACCATGGACGTAGTCGTCGACCTGCTCCTCGGGCGGGAGGTCGGCAGCGCCGGCCGCACCCGGGACGCCCGGCGCGACGAGCTCGTCGTCCGGTTCCAGCAGACCTGCGGCGCCGTCATGGCCAAGGGCGTCGAGGACACCGCGTTCTACCGCTGGACGCACCTCGTCGCGCTCACGGAGGTCGGCGGCGAGCCCGAGCGGTTCGCCCTGTCCCCCACCGAGCTGCTGGCCTGGGCGTCGCGTGCCCAGCTCCAGACCCCCCTCGGCATGACCACGCTCTCCACGCACGACACCAAGCGCAGCGAGGACGTGCGCGCCCGCCTGGGCGTGCTGTCGGAGCTCCCCGTGGAGTGGACGGAGCTCGTCGCCGGGCTGCGCGCCGCGTCCGCCGCGTACCGCAGCACCCTGCTGGACGGCCGCACGGAGAACCTGCTCTGGCAGACCCTCGCCGGCACCTGGACCGCGGACGGCCCGATCGCCACCGACCGCCTCACGGAGTACCTGACCAAGGCCGTCCGCGAGGCGAAGGACCACACGTCGTGGACCGCGCCGGACGACGCCTACGAGCGGGCCGTGCTCGACGCCGCCACGCAGGTGCTCGCCGACCCGCGCGTCGCCGAGCTGCTCGAGGCCTGGGAGCACCGCACCCGGGCCGCCGTGCGCGGCGCGACCCTCGGGCAGAAGCTGGTGCAGCTGACCCTGCCGGGCGTCGCCGACGTCTACCAGGGCACCGAGGTGCCCGCGGTCGCGCTCGTCGACCCGGACAACCGCCGGCCCGTCGACACCGAGGCGCTCGCCGCCCGGCTCGCCCGCCTCGACGAGGGCGCCGGCCCGCGGGACCTCGCGGACGAGAAGCTGCTCGTCACCTCCCGCGCCCTGCGCCTGCGCCGGGACGTCCCCGAGGCATTCGTCGGCCCCGGCGCGGGGTTCGTACCGCTGCCGCACTCCTCCGGCCACGTCCTCACCTACGCCCGGACCGCCGACGGCGAGCCCCGCGTCGTGGTCGTCGCCACCCGGCTCGCCGCGATGGTCGACCGGCTCGGCGGGTGGGGCGACCACACCGTCGCCCTCCCCGAGGGCGAGTGGCACGACGTCCTCGGCGACCGCCGCGTCGACGGCGGCGTCCGCCCGCTGGCCGAGCTGCTCGACCGTCTGCCCGTTGCGCTCCTCGTCCGCCGGAGCGACGCGTGACCGCCGCCGGACCCGGCGCCGCCCGCCGGCCCGGGGACGTCTGGGCGCCGCACGCGCGCACGGTCGCCCTGCACCTGCCCGCGTCCGACGACGCCGGGGAGGCCGACCTGCCCCTGCGCGCCGCGGGCGACGGCTGGTGGACGGTCGACCGGGACCTGCCGCACGGCACCGACTACGCGTTCGTGCTCGACGGTGGCGACCCCCGGCCCGACCCGCGCAGCGCGTGGCAGCCCGATGGCGTGCACGGCCCCAGCCGGGTGTTCGACGCCGCGCGGCACGCCTGGTCCGACGCGGGCTGGCCCGGCCGGGACGTGCGGGGCTCGGTCGTGTACGAGCTGCACGTCGGCACCTTCACGCCCGACGGCACCCTCGACGCCGCCGCCGAGCGGCTCGACCACCTCGCCGCGCTCGGCGTCCAGGTCGTCGAGCTGCTGCCGATCGCGCCGTTCAGCGGCGTGCACGGCTGGGGGTACGACGGCGTCGGCCTCTACGGCGTCCACGAGCCCTACGGCGGCCCCGCGGCGCTCCAGCGGTTCGTCGACGCCGCGCACGGCGCCGGGCTCGCCGTCTGCCTCGACGTCGTGCACAACCACCTCGGGCCGTCCGGGAACTACCTGGGCGAGTTCGGGCCCTACTTCACCGACGCCCACCACACCCCGTGGGGTGCGGCCGTCAACCTCGACGACGACGGCTCGCACGAGGTCCGCCGCTGGGTCCTCGACAGCGCGCTGCGGTGGCTGCGCGACTTCCACGTGGACGCGCTGCGCCTCGACGCGGTGCACGCCCTCGTCGACGACTCGCCCCGGCACGTGCTCGCGCAGCTGTCCGACGAGGTCGCCGCCCTGGCCACCGAGCTCGGGCGGCCGCTGTCCCTGATCGCCGAGGTCGACCTCAACGACCCGGTCAGCGTCACGCCGACAGCCGACGGCGGGTGGGGCATGACCGGGCAGTGGGCCGACGACGTCCACCACGCCCTGCACGCCCTCCTCACCGGGGAGCGGCACGGGTACTACGTCGACTTCGGGTCGCCCGCCACGCTGCGGCAGGCGATGACCGGGGTGTTCGTGCACGACGGCTCCTTCTCGACGTTCCGGGGGGAGCACTGGGGCCGGCCCGTGCCGCCCGAGGTCGACGGGCACCGGTTCGTCGTGTTCGGCTCCGACCACGACCAGGTCGGCAACCGCGCCCGCGGCGACCGGCCCACCGCCGTGCTCGACGACGGTGCCCTCGCCGCGACCGCCGCGCTCGTGCTGCTGTCCCCGTACACGCCGATGCTGTTCATGGGCGAGGAGTGGGCCGCGCGCACCCCCTGGATGTACGTGACCGACCACCCCGAGCCCGACCTCGCCCAGGCCGTCCGCGAGGGCCGCTCCCGGGAGTTCGGCGGCCACGGCTGGGCGTCGATGTACGGGGAGACCGACGAGGCGTTCGAGGTGCCCGACCCGCAGGACCCCGCGACCTTCGAGGCCAGCCGCCTCGACTGGGCCGAGCCCGACCTCCCCGGCCACGCCCGGATGCTCGACTGGTACCGGACGCTGATCTCGCTGCGACGCGACGTCCCCGACCTCGCGTCCGGGGACCGGCGGGCCACGGACCTCACCTGGGCGCCGGTCGAGGTGCCCGAGGACGGCCCGTGGGCGGACTGGCTGGTGCTGCACCGCGGTGACGCCCGCATCGTGGTCAACCTCGCGGACGCCGAGCGCACCGTGCCGCTGCGCACGGACCGCGACCTCACCGTGCGGGCGGCATGGACCCACGCCCGGGTCGTCCGCCCCGGCGACCCGGGGCACGAGCCCGCAGGTCACGAGGGCGCGGGCCCCGCGGGCGCAGGCCCCGCGGGCGCACGTCACGAGGGCGCAAGCTCCGACGCCGCCCCGCGGGACGTCGTCGTGCCGGACACCGACACCCGCGTGGTCGTCCCGCCCCGCTCGGTCACCATCCTGACCTGACCCCCGCGCGCTCGCCGAGACAGGGCGCCCGCGTCGAGACAGGGCGGTGCAACGCCCCATCTCGACGCGGAGGCCCTGTGTCGGCGGACGCGCAGGCGCAGGTGCCGGACGCGGGCCGCGTCACCGGCGCGGTTTCCCCTCCCCGCACGGCCCTCCTGCCGCCGACACGCGTGCCGGGCGCGCGCCGAGAGAGGGCCTCCGCGCGCACGGCTCGCCGGGCGCCGACACGCGTGCCGGGCGCGCGCCGAGACAGGACGTCCGCGGCGAGACAGGTCCGTGCACGGCCCGATCTCGGCGCGACGGTCCTCTCTCGGCGAGCCTCAGGGGTGACCGGCCGACCCGCGCCGGGCTCGCGGCAGGACGGGCGGCGGGCCGGGCGCGCTCGGTGCGAGGCTCAGGGGGCGGGGGTGACCTCCGCGCGGCCGCGCTCGGCGAGCGCGCCGAGCCGGGACAGCGCCCGGAAGTACTTCTTGCGGTACCCGCCGCCGAGCATCTGCTCGGAGAACAGCACGGACTCCCCCGCACCGCCGAGCAGCACCGGCACGTCGCGGTCGTAGAGCCGGTCGACCAGGACGACCAGCCGCAGCGCCACGTCCTGGTCGCGCAGCGGTCCGACACCGGTGAGCCCGACGAGGTCCACGCCGTCGAGCAGCGCCCCGTACCGGGACGGGTGCACCGTGGCCAGGTGCGCGCACAGCGCCCCGAAGTCGTCCAGCGTCGCGCCGGCCACCCCGTCCACGGCCGCGCGCACCGCGGCGTCGTCGAGCCCCGGCGCGTCGGTCACCGTGGACCGCTGCCGGTAGTCCTGACCGTCGATCCGCAGCACCTCGAACCGCCCGGACAGGTCCTGGATCTCGCGCAGGAAGTCGTCCGCCGCGAACCGACCCTCGCCGAGCGACTCCGGGAGGGTGTTCGACGTGGCGGCCAGCGCCACGCCGCGGTCGGTGAGCTCGCGCAGCAGCCGGGACATCAGCACGGTGTCGCCGGGGTCGTCGAGCTCGAACTCGTCGATGCAGACGAGGCGCCGCGTGGCGAGGGCGTCGACGGTCGGTCGGAACCCGAGGGCGCCGACGAGGTTGGTGTACTCCACGAACGTCCCGTACGACGACGCCTCGGGCCCGACCGCGGTCGCCAGCGACGCGAGCAGGTGGGTCTTGCCGACGCCGAACCCGCCGTCGAGGTACACCGCGGGCACCGCGGCGGGCTTGCGCCGGAACCACCGCAGTCCCCCGACGCCCCCACCACCGGGCCGGGATCCGCCGGTGAGCGTGGCGGCGACCTCGCGCAGCCGGTCGACCGCGGCCTGCTGGCTCGGGTACCGGGTGTCGGGCCGGTAGGTGTCGAACGACTCGTGGGCGAAGTGGCGCGGGGGGACGCGCTCGGCCAGCAGCCGGTCGGGCGCCACCTCGGGACGTCGCTCGGTCAGGCTCGCCGTCGTCGGCGTGGTGCTCGGGGTCACGGCCGCTGAGCCTATGCCGCGCGGGCGCCCGGCGCAGGACCGACCACGCCGCGCCTAGGCTGACCGGCATGGCCCGCGAGCTCCGCCCCTGGACGTCCTGCTGCCCCTCGACCGCGCGGGGAGCACCCTGGCCCCGGAGCCCGGCGAGCCCGCGCTGCACGCGCTGTACGCGCACCCCGCGCGGCGGCCCGGTCGCACGGCGTCGGTCCGCGGGAACATGATCGCGACGCTCGACGGCGCCGCCCAGGGCCCGGACGGCCGGTCGCGCAGCATCAACGGCCCCGCGGACTGGCGGGTGTTCCGGGTGATGCGGGCCGTCGCGGACGTCGTCCTCGTGGGTGCCGGGACGGCCCGGGCGGAGGGCTACACGCCGCTCGCGGTGCCCGCGGACCTCCGCGCCGCCCGGGCCGCCCGGGGTCAGGCGCCCGACCTGGAGCTCGCGCTCGTCACGGCGTCCGGTGCCGTCCCGCCGGGACTGCTGGGCACGGACCGCCCGCCGTACGTCGTCACGACGCAGGCGTGCCCCCGGTTGGACGAGCTGCGCGCCGAGCTCGGCGACGACCACGTGCTGGTCGCGGGCTCGGACGCCGTCGACCTGCCCGCCGCGCTCGACGCGCTCGCCGCGCGGGGCCTGACCCGGGTGCTCGCCGAGGGCGGGCCGCGCCTGCTCACCGACCTGGTGCGCGCCGACCTGGTCGACGAGCTGTGCCTGACGACCAGCCCGTTGCTCGTGGCCGGCCCCGGGCTGCGGGCGGTGCAGGGCGCCGAGTGGATCCACCCGCGGCGGGCCACCGCCGCGCACCTGCTGCACCACGACGGGATGCTGCTGGGCCGGTGGCACCTCGCCGGGGGGACGGGCGAGGCGGACGGGTGAGCAGCGCCGACGCCCGATAGTGTCGGACCCGTGACCGACACCATCCTGGTCCTCACGGAGGACACCCTCGCCTCGGCGGACGTCTCGCACATCCTCTCGCTGCACGAGGGCGAGACGCTCGCGTACCGCGTCCTCGTCCCCGCGGACACCGAGCGCAACGTGCTCGTGTCGCTGGTGGACCAGCTGAGCATGGGCGAGCTGCGCGACGCGCTCGACACCGTCCTGGGTCGCGAGCCCGAGCCGACCGAGGCCGCCGCGGATGCCGCCGAGCAGCTCGCCGAGAGCCTCGCCGCGTTCGCCGAGGCCGGCGCGACCGCCAGCGGCGTGGTCGTCGACGACGACCCGCTGCCGGCGCTCCGGTCCGCCGTCGCGTCCGAGGGCGCGCGCGAGGTCGTCGTCGTGACGTACCCGCACGCGCTCGAGGACACGTTCCACCGGGACTGGGCGTCCCGCGCCCGCGAGGAGCTGCACGTGCCGGTCCTGCACCTGTACTCGGGCACCAGCGAGCTCGGCTGAGCGCACCGGCCCGCGCGACGCACGACGGCCGCCCTCCCCCGTGCGGGGACGGCGGCCGTCGTGCGTCCGGCGTCGCGGGTCAGAACCCGGTGCCGGTGACCTTCGGGTAGTACCGGCGGAACTTGCGCACCTGGTTGACCGACGCGGCGAGCGCGTACCAGAGGCGCCGCGGACCGGCGTCCTTCGCGTACCGCAGCGGGTGCGCGACCTTCCGGTCCCGGATCAGCCCGCGGACCCGGGCGGCGAGCGCGGGGTCGAGCACGTACCCGAGCAGCAGCCGGTGCGGGAGGATCGAGTACAGCACCTCCGTGTCGACCACCACGGGCTCGAGCCGGTGGTCGAGCACCCGGTCCTCGACGAGGAACCGGGCGACGTTCGCCCCGGCCGCGGTCACGTAGTAGTTGTTCCGGCCGATGCGCGGGTTGACCTCGAAGAACCGGAACGACCCGTCGCGCGGGTCGACCTTCACGTCGAAGTTCGCGAACCCCACGTAGCCGACGCCGCGCAGGAACGTGCGCGCCTGCTCCAGCATGGCGTCCTCGCGGGTCACGACCATCGCGGCCGGGTTGCCCAGGCCGGACGGCGTGTGCTCCTCGAGCAGCACGTGCGCGGAGCACAGCAGCGTGATGACGCCCGCCGAGTCGACGTACGCGGTGATGGACCGCATCTGCGTGTCGTCACCGGGGACCAGCTCCTGGACGACGAACCGGCCCCGGAACCCGGCGCCGCGCAGGGACGCCCACAGCGCGGTGAGCTCGTCGGGCGTGCGGATCTCGAAGACCTTCTTCTTCCCCGCGAACTCGACGTCCTGGTAGTCGGCGCTGCTCGCCGCCTTCGCGATCAGCGGGTAGCCGACGTCGACCGGCACCGGCGCCCAGGCGGGGTCGTCGGCGAGGGCGAAGTCCTGCACGATCGTGCGCGGCACCGCGATGCCGAGCTCCGTGGCGACCTCCGCGAACGTCGCCTTGTCGGAGAGGCGGTCCATCAGCTCCTCGCCGAGGAACGGCACCACGTAGTGCGGCTCGAGCTCGGCCCGGTGCTGCACGACCACGCGCACCAGCCAGTCCGAGTTCGCGAGCAGCACGAGGCGCGCCCCGGCGTGCTCGGCGGCGACCCGCAGGAGGGCGTCGACGAGCTGGCGCGGGTCGTGGCCGTCGGCGACCAGGACGTTGTCGAGGATGCGCGAGTGCGCGACCGGCCCGAGGGCGGCCCCGCTCACGACGACCGAGCGGACCCCGTACTCCTCGTGGAACGCCCGGGCGAGCGCGTACACGCCGATGTCGGCGCCCAGGATCACGGGCTGCAGGCCCGCGACCCCCGGCGCCACCGGTGCGGCGGCGCTCACGCGGTGTGCTCGGCGCGGTCGCCGGACCAGTCCGTGTGGAACGTGCCCTCGCGGTCGGTGCGGCGGTAGGTGTGCGCGCCGAAGAAGTCGCGCTGCGCCTGGATCAGCGACGCCGGCAGGCGCTCGGCCCGCACGCCGTCGTAGTACGCGAGCGACGAGGAGAACGCGGGCGTCGGCACGCCGGCCAGGGCGGCCTGCGACACCACGCGGCGCCACGCCTGCACGCCGTTGCCGACGGCCCCGGTGAAGTACTCGTCCGCGAGCAGCAGCGGGAGGTCCGCGTCGCGCTCGTACGCCTCGGTGATCCGGTTGAGGAACCGGGCGCGGATGATGCAGCCACCGCGCCAGATCCGGGCCATCGCACCGCGGTCGATCGCCCAGTCGTTCTCGGCCGAGGCCGCGGCGATCTGGTCGAAGCCCTGCGAGTACGCCACGACCTTCGAGGCGTACAGCGCGAGCCGGACGTCCTCGATGAACGCGTCGCGGTCCGTCACGTCGAACGCCTGGGCGTGCGCCGGCAGCGTGCCGAGCGCCGCGGTGCGCTGCGGGACCGACCCGGACAGCGCGCGGGCGAACGTCGCCTCGGCGATGCCGGTGATCGGCACACCCAGGTCCAGGCCGTTCTGCACCGTCCAGCGGCCGGTGCCCTTCTGCTCCGCCTGGTCCAGGACGACGTCGACGAACGCCGACCCCGTCTCGGCGTCGACCTGCGAGAGCACCTCGGCGGTGATCTCGATGAGGAACGACTCCAGGTCGCCCTCGTTCCACGTGCGGAAGATGTCCGCGATCTCCGCGGCAGAGGCACCCAGGCCCTGCTTGAGCAGGTCGTACGCCTCCGCGATCAGCTGCATGTCGGCGTACTCGATGCCGTTGTGCACCATCTTGACGAAGTGGCCGGCGCCGTCGGGGCCGACGTACGTGCAGCACGGCGTGCCGTCGACCTTCGCCGAGATGTCCTCGAGGATCGGGCCGAGGACCTCGTACGACTCGCGCGAGCCGCCGGGCATGATCGACGGGCCGTTCAGCGCGCCCTCCTCGCCCCCGGACACGCCGGTGCCGACGAAGTGCAGTCCCTTCGCCTTGAGCGCGGCCTCACGGCGGCGGGTGTCGGGGAAGTGCGCGTTGCCCGCGTCGATGACGATGTCGCCCTCGTCCAGCAGGGGCACCAGCTCGTCGATGACCGCGTCGGTCGGGCCGCCGGCCTTGACCATGACGATCACCTTGCGGGGCCGCTCCAGCGACGCGACGAAGTCCTCGACGGACTCCGACGGGACGAACGTGCCCTCGTCGCCGTGGTCCGCGACCAGCGAGGCGGTCTTCGCGTACGAGCGGTTGTGCACCGCCACCGTGTAGCCGTGCCGGGCCAGGTTGCGGGCGAGGTTGCGACCCATCACGGCGAGGCCGGTCACGCCGATCTGTGCGGCAGGTGCAGACATGCGCAGGTGCTCCTTACGAGGCGGTGCCAAGGACCTCCAGCGTAGTGCCGCCCGCCGACGCCCGGCGTGGCTCGCCCACCCACCGGGCGCCCGCCCCTACAGTCGGCGACTGTGACCACCGGCCCCCGCGACGCGCCCGAGGAGTTCCTTCGTGCGCTCCGGTCGCTGCGCGGCGTGAGCCTGCGGGCCGAGGTCGAGCTCGAGGAGGCGCCCGGCCCTGCGCGCATCGCCCCGTACACCGCGGCGCTCGTCGCCGAGGTGCACGGCACCCGCCGGGACCCCGACGCCGACGAGCTCGCGTCCGGCCGGTTCGTCGTCCTGCACGACCTCGCCGGCCAGGAGGCCTGGGAGGGCGCCTTCCGCCTGGTCACGCTGGTCCGGTCGACGCTCGAGCCCGAGGTCGGGCAGGACCCGATGCTCGCCGAGGTCGCGTGGAGCTGGTTCTCCGACGCCCTCGCCGGGCAGGGCGTCGACGCCCGCGCCGCGGGCGGCACGGTCACCCGGGTGCTGTCCCAGTCGTTCGGCGCCCTCGACGAGCGGCCCGAGCTGTGCGAGCTCGAGCTGCGCGCGTCGTGGACCGCCCGCGACGAGGACCTGGCCCCGCACCTGCGCGCCTGGGCCGAGCTGCTGTGCACCGTCGCCGGGCTGCCGCCGCTGCCGGACGGCGTCGTCGCGCTCGGTACCCGCCGCTGACCGGCCCGCCCGCCGATCGCGCCGGGCTGTGACCCGGTGGTCACGGCGCGGTCACGATGTCACCCGTTCCGCTCAAGACAGGGTGACAGCGGGCCGATAGGAGGGACAAGCAGCTGGACAGTCGAGGGGGCACCGCAGTGAGCATCGAGCCGATCCGCCGGGGTACCGGCCTGGCACCGGGCACGCCTGCCGGCGCCCGCACCGCGACGACGCTCGCCCCGCGCTCCCCCGGACTGCGTCGGCCCACCACCTCCGCCCCGGCCGCCCCCGCGTCGACCGACCCCCGCCGTCGCCCCCTGGGCCAGATGTGCGTCGTGGTCACCGAGCTCGCCGAGGGCGACGGCCAGACCCTCGTGCGGAACCTGCGTCGCCGCGGCTCGGGCCGCGTCATCCTGCTCGCCCGCCGGGCCGGACGCCGTGACCTCGTCGGCCTGCTCACCGGCGGACTGCGCGGGGCCGTCGCGACCGAGCCCAACGCCACCGTCGGCCAGCCCGGTGCCGAGCCCGGTGCCGTGCCCTCGCCGTTCGCGCGGACCCGGCCCGACCTCACGACCCGTGAGCTGAGCGTCCTGCGGCTCGTCGCCGACGGCTTCAGCAACCGGTCGATCGGCGAGGAGCTCGGGCTGTCCGCGCTCACCGTCAAGAGCCACCTCGCCCGGATCTCGCGCAAGCTCGGCACCGGCGACCGCGCCGCGCTCGTCGCGATCTCGATCCGCACGGGCCTGCTCGCCTGACACCCGCTGCCCGTCGCGCGAGCGCGGCGGCACGGATCCGGTGCGGCGACGGCCTACGGTTGACCCATGCAGTCCGTCCCGCACCCGGCCGGTACCCCGGCCGCTGACGACCCCGCCCTGGCCGGCGCCGTCCCCACCCCGATCACGCCCGACGCGCACGCCGTGCCCGAGGTGGCCGACGCCCCCGTCGTCACGCCGCTGACCGAGCCTGCCGAGGGCGTCCCCCCGGTCGTCGACACCCCCGAGGCCCTGGCCCGGGTGGTGGCCGCGTTCGGCGCGGGCACCGGACCCGTCGCCGTCGACGCCGAGCGCGCGTCCGGCTACCGGTACGGGCAGCACAACTACCTGGTCCAGGTGCGCCGCGAGGGCGCCGGGACGGCCCTGATCGACCCCGCCGCCCTGCCTGACCTGTCCGCCCTGTCCGAGGCCCTCGTCGGCGTCGAGTGGGTCCTGCACGCCGCGTCGCAGGACCTGCCCGCCCTCGCGGAGCAGGGCATGCGCCCGTCCCGGGTGTTCGACACCGAGCTCGGCGCGCGCCTGCTGGGCCTCGAGCGGGTCGGCCTCGCCGCCGTGGTCGCCGAGCTGCTGGGCCTCGGGCTCGCCAAGGAGCACTCGGCCGTCGACTGGTCCACCCGCCCCCTGCCCGAGCAGTGGCTCCGGTACGCGGCGCTCGACGTCGAGGTGCTGGTCGAGCTCCGCGAGGTGCTCGCCGAGCGGCTGGCACTGGCCGGCAAGGCGCAGTGGGCCGCCGAGGAGTTCGAGGCCGTGCGGCTCGCCCCGCCGCCCGCCCCGCGCGTCGAGGCGTGGCGCCGCGTCTCCGGCGTGCACGCGATCCGGGACCCGCGTCGCCTCGCCGTCGTGCGCGCGCTCTGGGAGGCCCGCGACGAGAACGCCCGCCAGCGGGACGTCTCCCCCGGCCGCGTCCTGCCCGACGCCGCGATCGTCGCGGCCGCCCAGGCGCTCCCCCGGTCGGTGCCGCAGCTCGTCGCGCTCCCCGCCTTCTCCGGCAAGGGCACCCGTCGGCGCGCCGCCCTCTGGCAGCGCGCGATCGACACCGGGCTCGCCGTGCCCGACGACCAGCTCCCGAGCAGCCGCGGGCCGCGCAGCGACGGCCCCCCGCCGCCGCGGGCCTGGGCCGACCGCGACCCGGCCGCCGCGGACCGGCTCGCCGCCGCTCGCGACGTCGTCGCCGAGCTGTCCGAGACGCACACCGTGCCCGCCGAGAACCTGCTGCAGCCGGACCTGCTGCGCCGGGTCTGCTGGAGCCCGCCCGTGCCCGCCGACGCCGAGCACCTCGCCGAGCGCCTCGCCGCCGGCGGCGCACGGCCCTGGCAGGTCGGGCTGCTCGCCGGCCGGCTGGCGGAGGCGTTCGCCTCGCAGGGCGCGCGGGCCTGACGCGCGTGCGCAGGTCAGCGCGGCGGACGCACGGCGCCGACCGCCGCGACACGGGGGTGTCCTCCGGCTAGTGTCACCGGAGTTCCGTCGGACACCGTCGTCCCGCAGGAGAGCCCATGCCGCACGCGCCCGAGCAGTCGTCGTCCACCGCCCCGCAGCAGCCCGCCGCCCCGCCCGCGGTCCCCGCGCCGCCCGACGGCACCGCCCCGCCCGCCGGCACCGCACCGCGCGCGCACCTGCCGGGCGAGGCCGACGACCACGTCCTGCGCGTCCGGGCCGAGGACGTCACCCTGCCCGACGGCGGTGGGGTCCTCGCGGTGCTGACCCTCACGGCCACGGACGAGCGCCGGCCCACCACGCTCGGCCCGCGCGGTCTGGCCGTGCTGCGCGACGCCCTGCTCGCCGTGCGCGATCGCGCGGCGGCGGGCGAGGTCGCCGCGGTCGCCGTCACCGGCCGTCCGGGCTGCTTCGTCGCCGGGGCCGACCTGTCCGTGGCGCGCGAGCTGCGCGACCTGCCGGGGACCCGCGCGCTCGCCGAGGCCGGGCACGCCACGCTGCGGCTGCTCGGCGAGATGCCCGTGCCGACGTTCGCCTGGATCACCGGTCACGCCCTCGGCGGCGGGCTCGAGCTCGCCCTGCACTGCGACCACCGGGTCGTCGCCGCCGGCGTCCGGTCGCTCGGGCTGCCCGAGGCCTCGCTC
This sequence comes from Cellulomonas sp. KU4C, assembly GCF_056868065.1. Lineage (NCBI taxonomy): Bacteria > Bacillati > Actinomycetota > Actinomycetes > Micrococcales > Cellulomonadaceae > Cellulomonas > Cellulomonas sp. KU4C. The sequence continues at coordinate 3,262,223 of NZ_CP200322.1, forward strand.
GGCATCGTGCCCGGCTGGGGCGGGTGCTGGCTGCTGCCCCGCCTGGTCGGCCTGCCCGCGGCCGTCGAGCTCGCCGTCACCCGGCCGCTCGCGAGCAACCGCCTCACCACCGCCGAGCAGGCCGCGGAGATCGGGCTGGTGGACGCCGTGCTGCCCGCCGAGGGCCTCGCGGACGCCGCCCTCGCCTGGACCGCGCGGACCCTGCGCGCGGGGGCCGCGACCGCTCGCCGCACCGCGCTCGTCCCCCCGCTGCCCGACGGCGAGCCGGACCCCGTGACCCGCGCCGCCGGCGTCCTGGACGCCCGGCTGCACGGGGCCGCGCCCGCGTACGCGCACGTGCTCGACCTGCTCGCCCGCGCGGGGACCCGCGAGCGGGAGGCCGGGTTCCGCGCCGAGGACGACGTCCTGTCGACGCTGCTGCTGTCCGACCAGGCCCGCGCGGCCCTGTACGCCGCCGGGCTCACCGGCCGCGGGCCGCGGCGCGCCGGCGCCTCCGACACCGCGGACGACACCGACCCGCGCCCCGTGCGCAGCGTCGGCATCGTCGGCGCCGGGCTGATGGCGGCCCAGCTCGCCGTCCTGCTCGGCTCGCGGCTCGGCGTCCCCGTGCACATGCGGGAGGTCGACGACGAGCGCGCCGCCGCCGGGTGGGACCGGGTGCGCGGGCTCGTCGAGCAGGCCGCCGCGCGCGGCCGGATGGCACCCGACGACGCCCACCGGCTCCTCGACCGCGTCCAGGTCGGGACCGACCTCGCCGCCCTCGCCGGCGCCGACGTGGTGATCGAGGCCGTGACCGAGGTGCTCGACGTCAAGCGTGCCGTCCTCGGCGAGCTCGAGACGCTCGTGCGGGCGGACTGCGTCCTGGCGACGAACACCTCCGCCCTGTCGATCACCGCCATGTCCGACGGCCTCGCGCACCCGGAGCGGGTCGTCGGCCTGCACTTCTTCAACCCCGTCGCGCAGATGCCGCTCGTCGAGGTGGTCGCCACCGCGTCGTCCGACGCCGCGGCCCTGGCGACCGCCGTCGACGTCGCCCGGCGCGCCGGGAAGACGGTCGTGCGTACCACCGACCGGCCCGGGTTCGTCGTCAACCGCGTCCTGCTGCGGATGCTCGCCGACGTGCTCGGCGCCGTGGAGGACGGCACCCCGGTCGAAGTCGCGGACGCCGCGCTCCGGCCGCTCGGCCTGCCGATGAGCCCGTTCGCGCTGCTGCAGCTCGTCGGCCTGCCCGTCGCCCGGCACGTGCTCGTCACCCTGCACGACGAGCTCGGCCCGCGGTACCCGCGCTCCCCCGGGCTCGACCGCCTCGTCGCCGACGGCCGCACCGTCGCCCGGACCGGCTCGTCGGGGCTCGGCGAGGTCGACCCGACGATCCAGGACGCGTTCGGTGAGCCCACCGGCAGCCGCGACCGGGCCGCCGTGCTGGACCGGGTCTCGCGCGGCCTCGCCGAGGAGATCGGGCTGCTCCTCGCGGAGGGCGTCGTGCCGTCCGCCGAGCAGGTCGACCTGGCGATGCTGCTCGGCGCGGGCTGGCCGGCCCACCTCGGCGGGATCTGCCCCTACCTGGACCGGTCGGGGTGGTCCGAGCGCGTGCTCGGCCGGCGGCTGCTGCCGCCCGGCGTGGCCGACGTCGGCGGGGTCGCGGCGTGAGGCGGACGGCTCAGTAGACCGTCAGGCCCCGCTCGCGGAACTGGTCGCGGACCCGGGCGACGAGCTCCGGGCTCGGCGGCTGCGTCTCGTCGAGCCCGTAGGGCATCCCGAGGGAGTCCCACTTGTCCCGGCCCATCTGGTGGAACGGCAGCACCTCGACGCGGGTGACGGTCGACAGCGTCGCGACGTAGTCGGCCACCGCGTCCACGTTCTCGGGGGCGTCCGTCAGCCCCGGGACGAGGACGAACCGGATCCAGATCTCGGTGCCGCTCGCGGCGACCCGGCGACCGAAGTCGAGCGTCGGCTGCAGCTCCCGGCCGGTGGTCTTCTTGTACGTCTCGGGGATCCCGGACTTCACGTCCAGGAGCACCAGGTCCAGGTCGTCGAGCATCGCGTCGGTGCAGTGCGCCCCGAGGTAGCCGGACGTGTCGATCGCGGTGTGCACGCCCAGCTCCTTCGCGCCCCGCAGCACGCGGGCGACGAAGGCCGGCTGCATCAGCGGCTCGCCGCCGGAGATCGTCAGACCGCCGCCGGTGACCTCGAAGACCCCCCGGTACCGGGCGATCCGGCGCAGCAGCTCCTCGGCGAGCACCGGCTCCCCGCGACGCATCTCCATCGTGTCGGGGTTGTGGCAGTACAGGCACCGCAGCGGGCAGCCCGCGAGGAACGTCGTCAGGCGCGTCCCCGGGCCGTCCACCGCGGTCACGAGCTCCCAAGAGTGCAGCGAGCCGAGCTCGCCCGCGCGCATCTGCGCGAACTTCTCGCTCCGGTCGGCGTCGCTGACCTCGAGCCCCGCCGTGCCGGCCGAGGAGCGGTGGTGCGAGCCGCCGACCAGCGGGACGCCGAGCTCGATCACCGGGGCGCCGCCGGCGCCGACGACGGTCTGGCTGCTGGTCATCTCGTGCTCCTCCGGGCTGCGGTTCGGTGCCGGTCGTGCGGGTGGCGGGCGCCCGCCGGGGACTGCTCTCCCCGGCGGGCGCCGCGCGGTGGGGTCAGAGCCCGCCGTGGAACGTCCGGGAGAGCACGTCGAGCTGCTGCTCGCGCGTCAGGCGGACGAAGTTCACGGCGTAGCCGGAGACCCGGATGGTGAGCTGCGGGTAGTTCTCGGGGTGCTCCATGGCGTCCTCGAGGGTGTCCCGGTTGAGGACGTTGACGTTCAGGTGGTACCCGGAGGACACGTTGTACGCGTCCATCAGGCCCACGAGGTTCGTCACCTGCTCGTCCTTGGTGCGGCCGAGGCCCGAGGGCACGACCGTGGAGGTCAGCGAGATGCCGTCCATCGCCTCCGAGTACGGCAGCTTCGCCACCGACATCGCCGAGGCGAGCATGCCGTGCGAGTCGCGCCCGTTCATGGGGTTGGCGCCCGGGGCGAACGGCTCGCCGGCGCGGCGGCCGTCGGGGGTGTTGCCCGTGGCCTTGCCGTAGACGACGTTCGACGTGATGGTCAGCACCGACTGGGTGTGCAGCGCGTCGCGGTACGTCTTGTGCCGGCGGATCTTCTCCATGAACGCCTTGACGATGCCCACGGCGATGTCGTCGGCGCGGTCGTCGTCGTTGCCGTAGGCCGGGAAGTCGCCCTCGACGACGTAGTCCGTCACGAGGCCGTCCTCGTCGCGCACCGGGCGGACCGTGGCGTACTTGATGGCCGACAGCGAGTCCGCCACGACCGACAGGCCGGCGATGCCGCAGGCCATCGTGCGCAGGATGGTGCGGTCGTGCAGCGCCATCTCGAGCCGCTCGTACGCGTATTTGTCGTGCATGTAGTGCACGCAGTTCAGCGCGTCGACGTAGGTCTCGGCCAGCCAGTCGAGCAGCTTGTCGTACTTCGCCGCCACGTCCTCGTAGTCCAGGACGTCGCCCTCGACGGGGGCGCTGACCGGTGCGACCTGCTTGCCGGTGATCTCGTCGCGGCCGCCGTTGATCGAGTACAGCAGCGCCTTGGCGATGTTGACCCGCGCACCGAAGAACTGCATCTGCTTGCCGACCCGCATCGGGGACACGCAGCAGGCGATCGCCGCGTCGTCGCCCCACGAGTTGCGGATCAGGTCGTCGGACTCGTACTGGATCGCCGAGGTGTCGATCGAGACCTGGGCGCAGTACTTCTTGAAGCCCTCCGGAAGGCGGTTGCTCCACAGCACCGTGAGGTTCGGCTCCGGGGCCGGGCCGATGTTGTAGAGCGTCTGCAGGAACCGGAACGACGACTTGGTGACCAGCGGCCGCCCGTCCTCGCCGATGCCGCCGATGGACTCGGTCACCCACGTCGGGTCGCCCGAGAACAGGTTGTCGTACTCGGGGGTGCGCAGGAACCGGACGATGCGCAGCTTGATGACGAAGTCGTCGATCAGCTCCTGCGCGAACTCCTCGGTGATCGCGCCGGAGGCGAGGTCACGCTGCAGGAAGACGTCGAGGAAGGTCGAGGTGCGGCCCAGCGACATCGCCGCGCCGTTCTGCTCCTTCACCGCGCCCAGGTAGGCGAAGTACAGCCACTGCACGGCCTCGCGGGCCGTCGTCGCCGGCTTCGAGATGTCGTAGCCGTACGTCGCGGCCATCCGCTTGAGCTCGTTGAGCGCGCGGATCTGCTCCGCGTTCTCCTCGCGGTCGCGGATGATGTCCTCGACCGACGGCTCCATGTCGAGCTCGTGCCGCTCGAGGCGCTTGGCCTCGATCAGCGCGTCCACGCCGTAGAGGGCCACGCGGCGGTAGTCGCCGATGATCCGGCCGCGGCCGTACGCGTCGGGCAGGCCCGTGATGAGGTGCGAGGAGCGCGCGGCGCGCACGTTCGGGGGGTACACGTCGAAGACGCCGTCGTTGTGCGTCTTGCGGTACAGGCTGAAGATCTTGGCGACCTCGGGGTCGACGTCGTAGCCGTAGGTCTCGAGGCTCTTCTCGACCATGCGCCACCCGCCGTTGGGGATCATGGCGCGCTTGAGCGGGGCGTCGGTCTGCAGGCCGACGATCAGCTCGTTCGGCTCGTCGATGTAGCCCGCGGGGTGGGAGACGATCGTCGACGGGGTGTGGTTGTCGATGTCGTAGACGCCCTTGGCCCGCTCGGCCGGGAACATCGCGCTGAGCTTGGCCCAGACACCGGTCGTGCGCTCCGTCGGGCCGGCGAGGAACGCCGAGTCGCCGGTGTAGGGCGTGTAGTTGCGCTGGATGAAGTCGCGGACGTCGATCCCGTCGCACCAGGGACCGGTGACGAACCCGGCCCAGGCGTCGGCGGCTGCGTCGGTGCCGGTCTGGGGTACTGCTGTGGTGGACATCTGATGCTCCCTCGCTGAGTGCGTCGTACTAGTGACGCTATTCACGAGGTCATGGGATGTCTTGGGACCTACGGCCCGGCTGCGGCCCGACCAGCCGGAACGCCACGTGACGCCGCTCACGCCCTGCGCACGGCAGGCGTCAGGCCGGCGCGCCCAGGGCGGCGAGCACGTCCGCCGCGACGTCCGGCGCGGTCAGGCGCAGCGACGTCAGCAGCTCGTCGCGGCTCGCGTGCTCGAGGAACGCCCGCGGCACCCCGAACGTCTGCACCGGCACGGCGATCCCGGCGTCGCGCACCCGCTGCGCCACCGCCGAGCCGATCCCGCCCTCGCGCACCCCGTCCTCCAGGGTCACCGCGTGCTCGTGCTCGCCGACCAGCTTGACCAGGGCCGCCGGGACCGGCAGCACCCAGCGCGGGTCGACGACCGTCACCCGCAGACCGTGCGCCGCGAGCAGCTCGCCCAGCGCCAGCGCCGTGCCCGCCATCGACCCCACCCCGCACACGAGCACGGACCGCGACCGCGCGTCCGCGCCGGGGTGCCGCGCGAGGACGTCCACGCCGTCCTCCTCGTCCACCGCGGGCAGCGGGTCCACGAGCGCCCCCTTGGGGTACCGCACGACCGTCGGCGCGTCGTCGACGTCCACCGCCGCCCGCAGCGCCGAGCGCAGCGTCTCCTCGTCCCGCGGCGCCGCGAGCCGCAGCCCGGGGACCACCCCCAGGAGCGCCAGGTCCCACATCCCGTTGTGGCTCGCACCGTCGTCGCCGGTCAACCCCGCCCGGTCGAGCACGAACGTCACGCCCGCACGGTGCAGCGCGACGTCCATGAGCACCTGGTCGAACGCGCGGTTCAGGAACGTCGCGTACACCGCGACCACGGGGTGCAGCCCCGCGAACGCCATGCCCGCCGCGGTGGTCACCGCGTGCTGCTCGGCGATGCCCACGTCGAACGTCCGGTCGGGGAACTCCGCCGCGAACGGCGCCAGACCCACGGGGTTCAGCATCGCGGCGGTCAGCGCCACCACGTCGGGCCGGCGGCGGCCGATCCGGACGATCTCGTCGGCGAACACCCCCGTCCAGCCGAACCGCGACGGCGCGACGGGCAGGCCGGTCTCCGGGTGGATCTGCCCCACCGCGTGGAACCTGTCGGCGACGTCCTGCTCCGCCGGGGTGTACCCGCGGCCCTTCTCGGTGATGACGTGCACGATCACCGGACCGCCGAACGCCTTCGCCCGTTGCAGCGCGAACTCCACCGCGCGCGCGTCGTGCCCGTCGACCGGACCGACGTACTTCAGGCCCAGGTCCTCGAACATGCCCTGCGGCGCGACGACGTCCTTGATGCCCTTCTTCAGGCCGTGCAGCGCGTCGTACGCCAACCGCCCGGGCGGCCCCGACCGGCGCAGCGTCCGCTTGCCCCAGGTCAGCACCGTCTCGTAGCCGCGCGTCGTGCGCAGGGCGTCGAGGTGCAGCGCGAGCCCGCCGATCGTCGGCGCGTAGGACCGGCCGTTGTCGTTCACCACGACGACCAGGCGCCGGTCCGTGCCGTCCGCGACGTTGTTCAACGCCTCCCAGGCCATCCCGCCCGTCAGCGCGCCGTCCCCCACCACCGCCACGACGTGCCGGTCCGTGCGGCCCGCGAGCGCGTTCGCCCGCGCGATGCCGTCCGCCCAGCTCAGCGACGTCGACGCGTGCGAGTTCTCGACCACGTCGTGCGGCGACTCCGCGCGGCTCGGGTAGCCCGACAGACCACCGCGACGCCGGAGCCGGGCGAAGTCCTGCCGGCCCGTCAGCAGCTTGTGCACGTAGGCCTGGTGGCCGGTGTCGAACACCAGCGTGTCGCGGGGCGACTCGAACACGCGGTGCAGCGCCAGCGTGAGCTCGACGACGCCGAGGTTCGGCCCGAGGTGCCCGCCCGTGCGCGAGACCTGGTCGACCAGGAACGTGCGGATCTCGCCCGCCAGCGCCCGGACCTGGCCGTGCGACAGCGCGCGCACGTCCGCCGGGGAGCCGATCCGCTCCAGCAGCCCCATGTCCTACCGCCCGTCGCCCTCGTCCGCGCGGCTCGCGTCCGAAGGGGCCACTTTACGGGCCCTGCGCGTCGCGAGCACTGCGGGACCCGGTCGTACGGCGGCTCCGGGTAGCATCTGGTGGAAAGGGGAACCCACCTATGCGCTTCCTGCCCGGGCACGAGCCCACCTCCGACCTCACGTACGGCGACGTCTTCCTCGTCCCGTCGCGTTCCGAGGTCGCCTCCCGCTTCGACGTGGACCTGTCCGCGCCCGACGGCACCGGCACGACCATCCCGGTGGTGGTCGCGAACATGACGGCCGTCGCCGGCCGCCGGATGGCCGAGACGGTCGCCCGGCGCGGCGGCATCGCGGTGCTGCCGCAGGACGTCCCGACCGAGGTCGTCGCCGACGTCGTCGCGTCCGTCAAGGCCAAGCACACCGTGGTCGAGAGCGCCGTCGTGGTGTCGCCGCACGACACCGTGCACACGGCGCTGACGCTGATCGGCAAGCGGTCGCACGGCGCGGCCGTGGTGGTCGTCGACGACCGGCCGGTCGGGGTCGTCACCCCGGCCGACTGCGAGGGCGTCGACCGGTTCACCCAGATCGCCGACGTGATGTCCTCCGACCCGACGACCGTCGAGCTGTCCGTCGTCGAGTCCGGCGGCGCGCACGGGCTGGAGGCGGCGTTCGAGCGCCTGCACGGCTCCCGCCGCAAGTTCTCCCCGGTGGTCCGCGACGGGCGGCTCGTCGGCGTGCTGACCCAGGTCGGCGCGCTGCGGTCGTCGATCTACTCCCCCGCCCTGGACGCGCAGGGCCGGCTGCGGGTCGCCGCGGCCGTCGGCGTGAACGGCGACGTGTCCGGCAAGGCCGCGGCGCTGCTCGACGCCGGCGTGGACGTCCTCGTGGTGGACACCGCGCACGGGCACCAGCGCAAGATGCTCGACGCGCTCGAGGCCGTGCGCTCGCTCGACCCGCAGGTCCCGGTCGTCGCGGGCAACGTCGTGACCGCCGAGGGCACCCGCGACCTGATCGCCGCGGGCGCGGACATCGTCAAGGTCGGTGTCGGTCCCGGCGCCATGTGCACGACGCGCATGATGACCGCGGTCGGCCGCCCGCAGTTCTCCGCGGTGCTGGAGTGCGCCGCGGCGGCCCGCGAGCTCGGCAAGCACGTCTGGGCCGACGGCGGCGTGCGGCACCCGCGGGACGTCGCGCTCGCCCTGGCGGCGGGCGCGTCCCAGGTCATGGTGGGGTCCTGGTTCGCCGGCACCCACGAGTCCCCCGGCGACCTGCACGCCGACGGGGACGGCCGGCTCTACAAGGAGTCGTTCGGCATGGCCTCGGCCCGTGCGGTGGCCGCCCGGACCCGCGGCGGCTCGGCGTTCGAGCGGGCGCGCAAGGCGCTCTACGAGGAGGGCATCTCCTCCTCGCGGATGTACCTCGACCCGCAGCGTCCCGGCGTGGAGGACCTGCTGGACCGGATCACCTCCGGCGTGCGCTCCTCGTGCACCTACGTCGGCGCGACGTCGCTGACCGAGTTCGCCGAGCGCGCGACGGTGGGCGTGCAGTCCGCCGCCGGCTACGACGAGGGCCGGCCGCTGCCCGACGGGTGGTGACCGACGGCTATCGTCGGCCCGTGACCCCGCAGCGCCCCGTCCTCGTCCTCACGCACGTCGCGCACGAGGGCCCCGGGCTGATCGCCCGGGCGCTGGACGGGCTGCCGATGACCACGCGCACGGTCCTGGACGACCCGAGCCCCCGGCTCCCGGCCGTCCAGGACCTCGCCGGCGTGGTGGTCATGGGCGGGCCGCAGGACGCGGACGACGACGCCGGCCACCCCGGCCTGGCGGCCGAGCGGCGGCTGCTCGCGGATGCCGTCGACGCCGGGGTGCCCACGCTCGGCGTGTGCCTCGGCATGCAGCTGCTGGCGCTCGCGCTCGGCGCGCGGCTGCACCGGCGGCACGGCACGGAGATCGGGTTCGCGCCGGTCGACGTGGTCGCCCACGACCCGCTGCTCGCCGGCGCGGGCCCGCGGCCGACGGTGCTGCACTGGCACTCCGACGCCGTGGACCTCCCGCCGGGCGCGACGCTGCTGGCCTCGACGGACGTGACGCCCGTGCAGGCGTTCCGCGCGGGCAGCGGCGTCGGCGTGCAGTTCCACCTGGAGGTCGACGCCGGGGTGCTCGACCTGTGGCTGGGCACACCGCAGATGACCGCGGACCTGGAGCGGGCCGACGTCGACGCCATCCGGCTCGGCTCGCGGCAGCACCTCGCGGCGCTGCGCCCCGGCGCGGACCTGGGGCTGGCCGCGTTCGCGCGGTCGGTGCGCGAGCGCGCGTGACGCCCGCCGCGGCCCCGGGGGCCGCCCTGGCCGACCTGCTGGCGCTCTGCGCCGCCCGGCCCGTGTGGGCGCCGGACCCGGAGCAGGCCTTCGGGCCCGGCGACCGCCCGGTGCGGGAGTCGGCCGTGCTGGTGCTGTTCGGCGTGCTGGACGCCGCCGCCGCCCACGCCGAGCACCCGGCGGTCGCGGCGGACCTCGACGTGCTGCTGACGCGGCGGTCCCCGACGCTGCGGCACCACCCCGGCCAGGTGTCGTTCCCGGGCGGTGGCGTCGACCCCGGCGACGACGGGCCCGCGGGCGCCGCGCTGCGGGAGGCCCAGGAGGAGACGGGCCTCGACCCGACGGGCGTGCGGGTGCTGGGCACGCTGCCCCCGCTCCCGGTCACCGCGAGCCGCAACCTCGTCACCCCCGTGCTGGGCTGGTGGGACCGGCCCTCCGCGGTCGCGGCGACCGACCCCGCGGAGACGGTCGACGTGTTCCGGGTGCCGGTCGCGGACCTCGTCGACCCGGCGAACCGGGTGACGGCGACGCTGACCCACGTCGGCCGCACGCACCGGGGGCCGGCGTTCGACGCGGGCGGCGTGCTCGTCTGGGGGTTCACGGCGTACGTGCTCGACCGGGTGCTGGACGCGCTCGGCTGGGCCGTGCCGTGGGACGCCTCGCGGACGGTGCCGGCGCCCGTCTGAGTGGTGCGGATCACCCGGGAAACCCCTGGAGGTCGGGCCGGGTCGTAACGATACGATCCGTGAGGACGTGCGACCGCGTCCCCGCGTACGACCACCCCTCCCGCACTCCTGTCACGGAGCGTCCTCGTCATGGCCAAGGTCCTGACCGCCGGCAGTCCCTGGCGCGTCATCCTCGTGTTCGCCGTCCCCCTGCTGGTGGGCAACGTCGTCCAGCAGCTCTACCACTTCGCGGACGCCGTGGTCGTCGGTCGGCACCTCGGCGTCGACTCGCTCGCCGCCGTCGGCGCGACCGGGAGCCTGCTGTTCCTGCTGCTCGGGTTCGCGTGGGGCATGACCTCGGGCTTCGCGATCCCCACCGCCCAGGCGTACGGCGCCCGCGACCACGCCGCGGTGCGCCGGTCCGTCGCCGCCGGCACGGTGCTGACCGCGGCGTTCAGCGTGGTGCTGACCGTCGGCGCGCCGCTGCTCGCCGGCCCGATGCTGCGGCTGCTGCGCACCCCGGACGTGCTGATGGCCGAGGCCACGACGTTCGCGCAGGTGAGCTTCCTCGGCGCGAGCGCGGTGATGTTCTTCAACTTCCTCGGCGCGATCGTGCGCGCCATCGGGGACTCCCGGACGCCGCTGGTGTTCCTCACGGTCGCGTGCGTGCTCAACGTGGTGCTCGTCGTCGTCATGGTGGGGCCGCTGGGGCTGGGCGTCGGCGGCGCCGCGCTCGCGACCGTCGTGTCGCAGGCCCTGTCCGTCGCGCTCTGCCTGGAGTTCGTCCGCCGCCGCATCCCGGTGCTGCACGTGCACCGCGCCGACTGGCGCGTCTCCCGCGCGGACCTCGTCGAGCACCTGCGGCTCGGCCTGCCGATGGGCTTCCAGGCGTCGATCATCGCGATCGGCACCCTCGCCGTGCAGGTCCGGCTCAACGAGCTCGGGCCCGACGCCGTCGCGGCGTACACGACCGCGTCCCGGGTCGACGGCCTGGCCGTCGCGCTGCTCCAGTCCCTCGGCCTCGCGGTGTCGATGTTCGTCGCCCAGAACCTCGGCGGCGGTCGTCCCGACCGGATCCGGCAGGGCGTCGTGCAGGCGACCTGGCTCGCCGTGGCGGGGTCCGTCGCGGTCGGTGCCGTCGTCGTGCTGTCCGGGGCGGCGCTGGTCCGGCTGTTCGTCGGCCACGGCACGGGGTCGGACGCGGTCGTCGACCTCGCGGCGCAGTTCCTGCACGTCAACGGGGCGCTGTACATCGCGCTCGGCGTCCTGTTCGTGCTGCGCGGCGCGCTCCAGGGGCTCGGCCACACCGGCGTGCCCACGCTCACCGGCGTCGTCGAGCTGGTGATGCGCGTCGGCGCGGCCGTCGTCCTCGGCGCGGTGTTCGGGTACATCGGCGTGGTGTGGGGCAACCCGCTCGCCTGGATCGGCGCCGTGGTGCTCCTGGTCCCCGCCTACCTCCGGGCGCACCGCCGGCTCGCGACGATGCCGATCGCGCCGCTGTCCCAGGTCGAGGCCACCCCCGAGCCCGTGCCGGTCGAGGGACCGCACGACGGCTCGATGGTCGTCGACGCGGTGGTGCCGCAGCCGCGGCTCGCCGCCGACGGGGACGAGTCCGCCGCGGACGAGATCGCCGGCACGCGCGCGACCACGCCCGCCACCTAGGCTGCGGGCCATGCAGGAGTTCCTCGAGGGCGCGCGGCTGCTCGGCCGCGGCTGGGGCATGTGGCGGCGCCGACCGGGCACGATGGCGCGCGGACTGATCCCCGCCGCGCTGGTCGGCCTGGTGGCGGTGGTCGCGATCGGCACGCTGGCGCTCAACCTCGGGCCGATCGGCGAGTGGCTGACCCCGTTCGCCGACGACTGGACGCCGTTCTGGGAGCGCACCGCGCAGCTCGCGGCCCAGGCGGTCGTCCTGGTCGCGTCGGTGGTGCTGGTCGTGGTCACATTCACCGCGCTGACGCTGACCGTCGGCGAGCCGTTCTACGAGCGGATCTGGAAGGCGGTCGAGCAGGAGTCGACCGGCACGGTCCCGGAGGGCTCGACCGGGTTCTGGCGCGGGGCCGTGGACGGCTTCTCCCTGGTGACGCGGGGCCTGGTCGCGGCGGTGCTCGCCGGGCTCGTCGGGCTGATCCCGGTGGTCGGCACGGTGGCCGGCTGGCTCGTCGGCGTGCTGCTCACCGGGTGGGTGCTCGCGCACGAGCTCTCGTCCCGCGCGCTGGTCGCCCGCGGGATCGGGCGGCGCGAGCGCAACGCCCTGCTCCGGGCGCACCGCGCGCGGGCCCTCGGGTTCGGGGTGGCGACGCAGCTGTGCTTCCTGGTCCCCGGCGGCGCGGTGGCGACGATGCCGGCCGCGGTGGCCGGGTCGACGCTGCTGGCGCAGTCGCTGCTCGGGCCGGGGCCCCGGCCGCCCGCCGGCCCGCCGGTCACCCCCGCCCCGCAGCAGATCCGGGGCCGCGGCGCGGTGTAGCGTCGGGCGACCCGCCCCGCCCCCACCCCCGCCCGCCCAGGAGGTCCCGCGCCGTGCCCACCCGGCCCCCCGCCGAGGTCGACCTCGGCACCGATCTCGTGCGTGCGCTGCTCGCGGCGCAGCACCCCGACCTCGCCGCCCTGCCGCTGGGACCTGCGGTGCACGGCTGGGACAACGCCACGTACCGCCTGGGCGACGACCTGGCGGTCCGGCTCCCCCGCCGCGCCGCCGCCGCCCGCCTGGTGGAGCACGAGCAGCAGTGGCTCCCGGTGCTCGCGCGACTGTCCCCGGTCCCGGTGCCGGCGCCGGTGCGCCGGGGCCGGCCCACCTCCGGCTACCCGTGGGCGTGGAGCGTCGTGCCGTGGTTCGACGGCCGGCCCGCCGACGACCAGCCCGTGACCGAGCGCACCCGGTGGGCCGGCACGCTCGCGGAGGCGCTGCACGCGCTGCACGTGACCGCCCCGACCGGCGCGCCGGTCAACCCGGTGCGCGGCGGCGCCCTCGCGGGCCGCAGCACGGCGCTGCGGGAGCGGCTGGCGGCGGGCCACCTCGACCCCCTGCTCCCCGGCACCCGCGCCCCGGCAGAGGACCTCTGGGCGGACGCCCTGCACGCGCCGGCCTGGCCGGGGCCGCCGGTGTGGGTGCACGGCGACCCGCACCCGGCGAACCTCCTGGTGCGCGACGGGACGCTCGCCGCCCTGCTGGACTTCGGCGACGTCACCGCCGGTGACCCCGCGTGCGACCTGGCGACCGCGTGGCTCACGTTCGACGCCGACGGCCGGGCGGCGTTCCGGGCCCGCACCGACGAGCTGGCCGACGCCGCCGGGGCCGACGCCGACCCCGGACGCTGGCGGCGCGCCGCGGGGTGGGCGCTGGTCATGGCGTCGGCGATGGTGACCCACGGCGACGACGACCCCGTCATCGCCGCGATCGGCGCCCACGCCGTCCGCGAGCTGCTGGCGACCTGAGCCCCGCGGGAGCCGGACCGGCATCATGGGCGGCATGGCCGACGCCCCGAAGACCGTCCCGACCGACGCCGACCCGCACGCGTTCGTCGCCGGCGTCACCCCGCAGCGCCGCCGCCGGGACGCGGGGCGCGTGCTGCGGCTGATGGCCGAGGTCACCGGCGAGCCGCCGGTGATGTGGGGCCCCTCGATGGTCGGGTTCGGGTCGGTCCGCTACACGTACGCCAGCGGCCGGACCGGCCACTGGCCGCCGGTCGCGTTCGCACCCCGCCGGGCCGCGCTGACCCTCTACCTCATGGACGGGACCGAGGCGCACGCCGACGAGCTCGCGCGGCTCGGGCCGCACACGGTCGGGGCCGGCTGCCTGTACCTCAAGGACCTCGAGGCGGTCGACCCGACCGTGCTGGAACGCATCGTGCGGGACGCCTGGGAGCGGCGCGGCCGGAACCCGCGGGACTGAGCGGCCGCGCCGGCGTCACCCCCGCAGCGTCGGTCGGGGGTCGGTGGCGAGCACCCCCATCAGCACGGAGTCCGTCCACTCGCCGTCCCACAGCAGCGTGTCGCGCTGCCGGCCCTCGACGACGAACCCGACCTTCTCGTACGAGCGCTGCGCCCGCGGGTTGAACGCGAACACGTCCAGGGACACCCGGTGCAGGCCGACGGCGCCGAAGGCGTGGTCGAGGACGGCGGTCATCGCCTCGGTCCCGTAACCGCGGCCCGGCTCCCCCGGCGCCAGCGCGATCCGCACGTTCATCGCCCGGTCGTCGGGGTTGAGGTCGTTCAGCACGACCTCGCCGAGGTAGCGGCCGTCGTCGGCGTGGGTGATCGCCCAGTCACCGCGCTCGTCGTCACCGGCCACGCGCTCGAGGTGGGCGAGGACCTGCTCCCGGGTGAACGCCGCGCGGGTGCCCGTGAGGCGCAGGTGCTCGGCGTCCTGGAGGGACGCCCAGGTGGGCTCGAGGTGCTCGGGGCCCAGCGGCACCAGCCGCAGCCGGGGCGTGACGAGGGTCGGGACGGGGGCGAGTGCGGCGATCCGGATCACGGCCGAGACCGTAACCACTCCCGCGGGCGCCGCGCACCGGTATTCGGCCCGGACGCACGCCACCCCCGGACCGCGCGGGTCCGGGGGTGGCGTGGAGCGGGACGGATCAGGCCGCGACGAGCGACCGGAGCACGTACTGCAGGATGCCGCCGTTGCGGTAGTAGTCCGCCTCGCCGGGGGTGTCGATCCGCACGACCGCGTCGAACTCGACGACGGAGCCGTCGCCCTTCGTGGCCGTGACGTGCACGGTCCGCGGGGTGCTGCCCTCGTTGAGCGCGGTGACGCCCGCGATGTCGAACGTCTCGGTCCCGTCGAGCCCGAGCGAGTCCGCGGACTCGCCGACCGGGAACTGCAGCGGCAGGACGCCCATCCCGATGAGGTTGGAGCGGTGGATCCGCTCGAACGACTCGGTGATGACGGCCTTCACGCCGAGCAGCGCGGTGCCCTTGGCGGCCCAGTCACGGGACGACCCGGACCCGTACTCCTTGCCGCCGAGGATGACGAGCGGCAGGCCGGCCGCGGCGTAGGCCTGCGCGGCGTCGTAGATCGACGTCTGCTCCCCGGTGAGGTGGTTGACGGTGAAGCCGCCCTCGACGCCGGGGACCAGCTGGTTGCGCAGCCGGATGTTCGCGAAGGTGCCGCGGATCATCACCTCGTGGTTGCCGCGGCGCGAGCCGTAGGAGTTGAAGTCGCGGCGCTCGACGCCGTGCTCGGCGAGGTACGCGCCGGCCGGGCTGTCGGCCTTGATCGACCCCGCGGGGCTGATGTGGTCGGTGGTGACGGAGTCGCCCAGCTTGGCGAGCACGCGCGCCCCGGTGACGTCGGTGACCGGGGACGGCTCGGCGCCCATGCCCTCGAAGTACGGGGGCTTGCGCACGTAGGTCGACTGCGGGTCCCAGGCGAAGGTGTCGCCCTCGGGGGTCTGCAGCGCCCGCCACCGGTCGTCGCCCGCGAACACGTCGGCGTAGTCGGCCTCGAACATCTGGCGGTCGATCGACGCGTCGATGGTCGCCTGGACCTCCTCGGGCGTGGGCCAGATGTCGGTGAGGAAGACGTCGGCGCCGGACTCGTCCTGACCCAGGGGCTCGTGGACGAAGTCGAAGTCCATCGTCCCGGCGAGGGCGTAGGCGATGACCAGCGGCGGCGAGGCCAGGTAGTTCATCTTCACGTCGGGGTTGATCCGGCCCTCGAAGTTGCGGTTGCCGGACAGCACCGAGACGACGGACAGGTCGTGCTCGTTGACGACGGCCGAGACCTCCTCGGGCAGCGGGCCCGAGTTGCCGATGCAGGTGGCGCAGCCGTAGCCGACGAGGTGGAAGCCGAGCTTCTCGAGATAGGGCCAGAGGCCGGCCTTCTCGTAGTAGTTCGTGACGACCTGCGAGCCCGGCGCCATCGAGGTCTTGACCCAGGGCTTGGCGGACAGGCCGCGCTCGACGGCCTTGCGGGCCAGGAGCGCCGCGGCGAGCATGACCGACGGGTTCGACGTGTTGGTGCACGAGGTGATCGAGGCGATCACGACGGCGCCGTGGTCGAGCTCGGTGGCGGTGCCGTCCGCGAGGGTGACAGGCACGCGCTTGTGCGGGCGACGGCTGCTGTCGCCGCCGTGCACGTGGGCCGGGGCGTCGCTGGCGTCGGTGTGCTCCCCCGCGGCGATCGGGTCGGAGGCCGGGAACGTCTCGTCGACGGACTCGTCCAGGCCGGTGATGCCGCGGGCGGCGCCGGTGAACGGGGCGGCCTCGTCGGCGTCGACGTAGTCGAGGATGGACGTCGCGAACGACTCCTTGGCCCCGGACAGCTCGATGCGGTCCTGCGGGCGCTTGGGGCCGGCGATGGACGGCACGACGGTGGACAGGTCCAGCTCGAGGTACTCGGAGTAGACCGCGTCGGCGGCACCCGCGGCCGGGTCGAGCCACATGCCCTGCTCCTTGGCGTACGCCTCGACGAGGGCGAAGCTGCTGCTCGGAGCGGCCGGTGAGCCGCAGGTAGTCGATGGTGACCTGGTCGACCGGGAAGATCGCGCAGGTGGAGCCGAACTCGGGGCTCATGTTGCCGATGGTCGCGCGGTTGGCCAGCGGCACCGCCGCGACGCCGTCGCCGTAGAACTCGACGAACTTGCCGACGACGCCGTGGGCGCGCAGCTGCTCGGTGATGGTGAGGACCACGTCGGTGGCGGTGACGCCGGACGGGATCTGCCCGGTGAGCTTGAAGCCCACGACGCGCGGGATCAGCATCGAGACGGGCTGGCCGAGCATCGCCGCCTCGGCCTCGATGCCGCCGACGCCCCAGCCGAGGACGCCGAGGCCGTTGACCATCGTGGTGTGGGAGTCGGTGCCGACGCAGGTGTCGGGGTAGGCGCGGCCGTCGCGGACCATCACGCCGCGGGCCAGGTACTCGATGTTGACCTGGTGCACGATGCCGGTGCCCGGGGGGACGACCTTGAAGTCGTCGAACGCCGTCTGGCCCCACCGCAGGAACTGGTAGCGCTCGTGGTTGCGCTGGTACTCGAGCTCGACGTTGCGCTCGAAGGCGTCGCGACGACCGGCGACGTCGATCTGCACGGAGTGGTCGATGACCAGCTCGGCGGGGGCGAGCGGGTTGATCCGGGCGGGGTCGCCACCGAGGTCGGCGACGGCCTCGCGCATGGTGGCGAGGTCGACGACGCAGGGCACGCCGGTGAAGTCCTGCATGATCACGCGGGCGGGCGTGAACTGGATCTCGGTGTCGGGCTCGGCGGCCGGGTCCCACGCGGCGAGCGCGCGCACGTGGTCGGCGGTGATGTTCGCGCCGTCCTCGGTCCGCAGCAGGTTCTCCGCCAGCACCTTGAGGCTGTACGGCAGCTTCTCGGTCCCGGGCACGGCGTCGAGCCGGAAGATCTCGTAGGACTCGTCGGCGACCTGCAGCCGGGACTTCGACCCGAAGCTGTCGACGCTGCTCACAGTGGGCTCTCCTTCGTTCGGCGAGTTCCGACCGGTTCTGGGCGTGCTGGGGGGCCGGTCGGCAAGTATCTTGACGTCAAGATACATCCTACCCCGGCGGGCCCCACGGAGCGACGCGCTCGGGCGTCACCCCACGGGACCGCGCCGGGGCGGAGGTCGGGTGGCGGAGCGGGTCGGCGACCCGCCCGGGATCACTGCTGGTCGAGCCCCTCGGCGGCGCGGCGCTCGCGCTCGACCGCCTTCTCGTGCTGCCGCGGGTCGTAGTCCGGGGTCCCCTGCTTGTGCAGCTCGGCCGTCGCGCGGCGGCTCGCCTCGGCCACGCGGCGCGTCGCCTCCGCGGCGGACTCGCGGTCGCCCTCGTGCGCTGTCGTCATCGTCGACTCCTTCCGGTCCCGACGCCCCGACCAGGGGCGTCCGCACCCACGCTAGGCCGCCGACCCCGCCCTGGCGAGCGGTCCGACGGCCCGGACCCGTCAGCGCTCGAGGACCGCGACCGCCTCGACGTGGTGCGTCATCGGGAACAGGTCGTACCCGGTGACGGAGGTCAGGGCGTAGCCCTCCTCCGCCAGGTACGCCACGTCGCGCGCGAGGGCGGCCGGGTCGCACGCGACGTAGACGACGCGCGACGGCGCGAGGCCTGCGACCGCGCGCACCACGTCCCGCCCGGCGCCGACCCGCGGGGGGTCGAGCACGACGGCGTCCGCCCCGGACCCGGCGGTCCCGCCGGCGAGGACGCCCGCGACGTCGCCGGCGTGCAGCTGGACCTGGGGACGGTCGTGGGCGTTGCGCCGGGCGTCCTTGACCGCCCGGGCGTCGCCCTCGACGGCGACGACGGTGCCGCGCTCCCCCACGGCGTCGGCCAGCGGCAGCGTGAACAGGCCCGCGCCGGAGTACAGGTCCAGCACGGTGCCGTCCGCGACGTCGCCGACCGCGGCGAGCACGGCGGCGGTGAGCGCGGCGGGCGCCTCGCGGTGCACCTGCCAGAACCCGGCGGCGGCCACGCGGTACGCCCACTCCCGCTCGCCGACGCGCACCTGCTCGCGCACGGCGCTGCGGGCGTTCGGACGGGGGTCGACCTTGCCGCGGCGCAGGTCGAACGGCTGGTCGTCGACGAGCACCATCGGGGCGTCGCCGCCCGCGGGGGCGACGGCCTCGATCCGCACACCGGGCGTCCAGCGCCGGCCGAGGAGGTCGAGCTCGGCCAGGGCGTCGCTCATCAGCGGCATCCGGTCGACGGGCACGACGTCGTGCGACCGGAACCGGCGCATCCCGGCACGGCCCTCGCGGTCGGCGAGGAACCCGACGCGGGTCCGCCAGCCCAGGCCACCGGCCTCGTCGTCGCCGGGCAGCGCCAGGACGGGGACCTCGCGCTCGACCTTCGCGAGCCGCTGCAGCTGCTCGACCAGGACGGCGGACTTCCACGCGCGCTGGGCGTCGAGCCGCACGTGCGCGAGCTCGCCGCCACCGACCCCGCCGGGGCCGGCCTCCTCCCAGGCGGACGGGACGCGGTCCGGCGAGGCCTCGAGGACCTCGACGGCGTCGGCGCGCCAGAACGACGCCTTCGCGCCGGCGTCGGTGATCCGCGCGCGGACGCGCTCGCCCGGCAGGGTGTGCCGCACGAACACGACCCGGCCCGGCCCGTCCTCACCGGGGGCCCGCAGCCGGGCGACGCAGTGGCCGCCGTGGGCCACCGGCCCGATCTCGAGCTCGACCAGGTCGCCCTCGCGCGCCGCCGCGGCGCTGCGCTCAGAGGCCACGGGACGTCGTCCTGCGCACGTGCTCTTCCATACCGGTCTGGCCTTCCGTCGACGCGAGCTGCCACGGCACCGAGGCCACCACCACACCGGGGGTGAACAGGAGCCGGCCCTTGAGCCGCAGGGCGCTCTGGTTGTGGAGCAGCTGCTCCCACCAGTGGCCCACGACGTACTCGGGGATGTACACGACCACCAGGTCCCGCGGGCTGTCCCGCCGGATCGAGCGGACGTAGGTGATGATCGGGCGGGTGATCTCCCGGAACGGGGAGTCGAGGATCCGCAGCGGGACCGGCAGGTCCATCGCCTCCCACTGCGCGCGCAGGGCCTGCGCCTCCTCCGGGTCGACGCCGACGGTCACGGCCTCGAGCACCTGCGGGCGGGACGCGCGGGCGTAGGCGACGGCGCGCATCGTCGGCCGGTGCAGGTGCGAGACGAGCACGATCGCGTGCACCCGGCTGGGCAGGGCGCGGGCGGCGGACAGGTCGTCGCCGAGCGCGAGCTCGTCGCGGACCCGGTCGTAGTGCCGGCGGATGCCCTGCATGCCGATGAACACGATGATCATCGCGAGGATGGCGATCCACGCGCCGTGCGTGAACTTCGTCAGCAGCACGATGACCAGCACGGTCGCGGTCATCCCGAAGCCGATCGCGTTGATCACCCGCGACCGGACCATCTGCCGGCGCCGGTCGGGGTCGGGCTGGGTGCGCAGCTCGCGGGTCCAGTGCTTGATCATCCCGAGCTGGGACAGCGTGAAGGACACGAAGACGCCGACGATGTAGAGCTGGATCAGCCGGGTGACCTGGGCGTCGAACGCGATGATCAGCGCGATGGCGCCGGCGGCCAGCGCCAGGATGCCGTTCGAGAACGCGAGCCGGTCGCCGCGGGTGTGCAGCTGGCGCGGCAGGTAGCCGTCCTTGGCGAGGATCGACCCGAGCACCGGGAACCCGTTGAACGCGGTGTTCGCGGCGAGGACGAGGATCAGGCCGGTGACCACGGCGACGAGGTAGAACGCCGGCGGGAACGACGCGAAGACCGTCTGCGCGAGCTGCCCGATCACCGGGTCCTGGACGTAGTCCGGCCCGACGGGCACGCCGTCGCGCAGCAGCTGCGTCGCCGGGTCCTCGACGTAGTGGATACCCGTGAGGTTCGCCAGCGTGAGGATCGACATGATGAGGAACACCGACAGCGAGCCCAGCAGCAGCAGCGTCGTCGCGGCGTTGCGGGACTTGGGCTTGCGGAACGACGGCACGCCGTTGCTGATCGCCTCGACGCCCGTGAGCGCCGCGGAGCCGGACGCGAACGCCCGGAGGACGAGGAACGCGCCGGCGGCCCCCATCAGGCCCTGGTCGAGCCCCTCGGCGGGGACGATCGTCAGATCGTGCGTGGCGGCCTGGTCCAGGTTGCCCGTGAGGTACTGCACGAAGCCGACGACGGCGGTGCTGCCCACGGCGATCATGAACAGGTAGACGGGGATCGCGAACGCGCTCCCGGACTCCCGGACGCCGCGCAGGTTCGCGAGGGTCAGCAGCACCACCACGGCCACGGCGAACAGGGCCTCGTGCCCCCGCAGCGCGGGCAGCGCGGACGCCGCGTACTGCGCCCCGGACGACACCGACACGGCGACCGTGAGCACGTAGTCCACGAGCAGCGCGCTGGCGACCGTGACACCGGCCCTGGGCCCGAGGTTCACCGTGGCGACCTCGTAGTCGCCGCCACCCGACGGGTACGCGTGCACGTTCTGCCGGTACGACGCGATCACCGTGACCATGACGATCACGACGGCGAGGCCGACCCACGGCGAGATCATCGTCGCGCCCACGCCGGCGAGCGCCAGCGTCAGCAGCACCTCGTCCGGTGCGTACGCGACGGACGACAGCGCGTCGGAGGCGAAGATCGGGAGCGCGATGCGCTTCGGGAGGAGGGTGTGCCCCAGGTTCTCGCTGCGGACCGGTCGGCCCAGCAACAAGCGTTTGGCGGCATCCGCGAGGTCCGGCACGAGGGACCATGCTAGGCCCGCGCGCGCCGATCCGGTGCACGCGCGACCACCGGGACCGAGGTGGTGCACGCGCGGCCCGCGCTAGGTATAGCGTTCCGCGTTGTGCACTTCGTCATCATGGGCTGCGGCCGGGCCGGCGCGACGCTCGCGCAGTCGCTCGAGAGCCACGGCCACTCCGTCGCGGTGATCGACCAGAACCCCGACTCGTTCCGTCGGCTCGAGGCCGACTACGCCGGCAGCAAGGTCACCGGGCTCGGCTTCGACCGGGACACGCTGCGCCAGGCCGGCATCGACGACGCGTTCGGGTTCGCGGCGGTCTCGGACGGCGACAACTCCAACATCCTGGCGGCGCGCGTCGTGCGCGAGACGTTCGGGATCGAGAACGTCGTCGCGCGGATCTACGACCCGCACCGCGCGGAGATCTACCAGCGGCTCGGCATC
Organism: Cellulomonas sp. KU4C; assembly: GCF_056868065.1. Classification (NCBI taxonomy): domain Bacteria; kingdom Bacillati; phylum Actinomycetota; class Actinomycetes; order Micrococcales; family Cellulomonadaceae; genus Cellulomonas; species Cellulomonas sp. KU4C. The sequence continues at coordinate 3,283,742 of NZ_CP200322.1, forward strand.
CCGACCGTCGCGACGGTGCGCTGGACCGCCGACCAGGTGCTCCGCCGGCTGCTGCCGATGGGCGCCACCAGCCAGTTCACCGACGCCTCCGGCAAGATCCAGCTTCTCCGAGGTGGACGTGCACGAGGGCTGGATCGGCAAGCCGCTGCGCGCGCTCGAGGAGGCCGCCGGCGCCCGGGTCGCGTACCTCACCCGCTACGGCGACGGGTTCCTGCCCGACGCCCAGACCGTCCTGCAGGAGAACGACATCGTGCACCTGCTGCTGCGCGCCGAGGACTCGTCCGCCGTCGAGCGCACCGTCACCGCCGCCCCGGAGGTCCAGGCATGAGGGTCGTCATCGCCGGCGCCGGGTCGGTCGGCCGGTCCATCGCGCGCGAGCTGCTCGCGAACCAGCACGAGGTCACGCTGATCGACCGCCAGCCGTCCGCGATGCGCGTCGCGCAGGTCGCCGACGCCGACTGGCTGCTGGCCGACGCGTGCGAGCTGCCCACGCTCACCCAGGCGCGCACGGACGAGTGCGACGTCGTGGTGGCCGCGACCGGCGACGACAAGGCGAACCTCGTCATCTCGCTGCTCGCGAAGACGGAGTACGGCGTGCCGCGCACGGTCGCGCGGGTCAACAACCCGAAGAACGAGTGGATGTTCGACGAGGCGTGGGGCGTCGACGTGGCCGTGTCCACGCCGCGCATCATGACGGCGATGATCGAGGAGGCCGTCTCCGTCGGCGACCTGGTGCGGATCTTCACGTTCCACCAGTCCGGCGCGGACATCCTCGAGATCACGCTGCCCGAGGACTCCCCGCTGGCCGGCGTGCTCGTCGGTCAGATCGAGTGGCCCGCCGACACCGTGCTCGCGTGCGTGGTCCGCGACGACCGCCCGTTCTCCCCCAGCCCGGACGACACCCTCGAGGGTCGCGACGAGCTGCTGTTCGTCACGGGGCGGGAGGCGTCGGAGGAGGACCTGGCCGCGCTGCTGTCGTCCCGCGCACCAGGATCCAGCTCAGCCACAGCAGCAGAGCGGTGAGCGGGACGCCCATCACGAGCTTCGCGGTGCCGAGCCAGGCCACCTCGCCCGCGAGGTAGAGCGGCAGCTGCACCGCGAGGCGCAGCGCGAACATCCCGGCCCACAGCCACGTGACCCACGTGTACCGGCGGCGCAGCTCCGCGTCCCGGCGCCACGCGAACGCACCGGCCCACGACCCGTCCGGCTGCAGCGGGCCGTCCGCCCGGAACAGGCCGAGCACGACGCCGACCAGCGGCCAGCCCACGAGCGCCGACACGGCGAACGGCAGCAGGTACGCGCCGTTGACCAGCAGGCCCCACAGGTAGAAGTCCTCCGCCTGCCCCGTGCGCGCGGCGACGACGGCGCCGATCACGATGCCGACGGCACCGGACAGGGCCTGCGTCACGGGGGTGCGCTGCACCAGCCGGGCGACGACGGCCACGACCACCGCCGCGACGGCGGCGACGAGCGCGGGCCGCAGCTGCTGGCCGCTCGCGATGAACACGACGACGAACAGCAGGCCCGGCGCCACGGACTCGACGACGCCGCGCACGCCGCCGACCGAGTCCGCGAACGAGAACTGCTCGGCCTCGATCGCGCGCATCCCGCGGGCAGGTGCGCCGTCGGGGCCCGACGAGCCCGGACCGGCCGGCGTCGGGTCACTCACCGGGTCGGGGCCGCAGCTCGTAGCGCGGGTTGAACATGGACCGGCGGCCGTCGCGGGTGCAGACCAGGCCCTCGACCTTGAGCCGGCGGCCGGGCTCGACGCCGGCGATCTCGCGGCGCCCCAGCCAGACCAGCACCAGGTTGCCGCTGCCGTCGTACAGCTCGGCCTCGAGCGCGGGCACGCCCTGGCGCGGCCGCAGCACGACCGAGCGGATGACACCCGACACCTTGACGCGGCGGCGCTCCGCGGTCTGCGCGACCGGCGTGCAGCCGGTCGCCTTGACCGCGTCGACGCGCTCCTCGTCGGCCTCGACCTCCTCGCGGGAGGCTACCGCCTTGCGCAGGCTCTCGCGCAGCGACACGGGGGACATGGTCAGCGGATCTCCGTGATCTCGGGGCCGCGCGTCAGCGGGTCGAACTCGCCGGGCGCGGGGGTCGCCCCGGCGGGCGCACCGTCGGCGGCGGTGCCGTCGGCGGGCGTGCCGGGCTGGGGGGTGATGCCCTGCTGGTCCGAGGGCAGCGTGAGCGCCAGGAGGTCGCGCGGGGCGCGTGCCTCGGTGCCGCGGACGACGACGGTCCGGCGGAACACGTCCTCGAGCTGGGCGGCGGCGGCCTCGTCGACCGCGGCGCGGCCGGTGATGACACCGCGCAGGAACCAGCGCGGGCCGTCGACCCCGACGAACCGCGCGGGCCGGTGACCGGTGCGGCCCTCGGGGGTGCGCACGGGGAGCCGCGCGAGCAGCTCGCGGCCGAACGGGCCGGGGACGTCGTCGACGGCCCCGCCCTGCTTGGCGACGGACTCGCCGATCTCGGCGCGGATCTCGTCCCAGATGCCGTCGCTGCGCGGGGCGGCGAACGCCTGCATCTGCAGGGTCGACCCGTCGAGCGTCACGCCGACCGCGGTGACGGTGCCCGACTTCTTGTCGATCTCCATCCGCAGCTCCATGCCGTGCACCCCGGGCAGCCGGAGCGCACCGAGGTCGACCCGGGGGCCGGCCGGCACGTCCTCCTGCGCGTCCCACGGGCCGGCGGACCGGTCCGGGACGGGCGACGACGGTGCGTCGTCCGCGACGACGTCGGTCGTCCCGGCGTCTGCCGCGCGGTCGGCGGTGTCCTCGGGGGCGTCGACGCCGCCCGCGGTCTCGTCCTGGGCGGTACGACCCTTCGCACCGCGCCGGAATAGCGCCACCCTCAGTCCCTTCCACAGGTCGCCCGCTGCGCGGGCGCGAACACGATCACAGTAGTCCGCCCGGTCCGACGGACCTAGCGGGGCGCGTCGGCGGCCTGCCAGCCGCCGCTCGACCCGAAGCCGCCCGCGCCCCGCACGGAGTCCGGCAGGGCGTCCGCCGGCACGAACGTCGCGCGCTCGACCCGCTGGACCACCAGCTGCGCGATCCGGTCGCCGCGGTGCAGCACGACGGGCTCGCGGGCGTCGGTGTTGAGCAGCGTCACGGCGATCTCGCCGCGGTAGCCGGCGTCGACCGTGCCGGGCGCGTTCACGATCGTCAGGCCGTGCCGGGCCGCGAGACCGGACCGCGGGTGCACGAACGCGGCGTACCCCTCGGGCAGGGCGATGGCGATCCCCGTCGGCAGGGTCGCCCGCTCTCCCGGCTCGAGGGTCGCGTCCACCCGGGTCACCAGGTCGGCGCCCGCGTCACCGGGGTGCGCGTAGGCGGGGACCGGGAGGCCCTCGTCAAGGCGCTGGAGCAGGATGGTCAGGGGCTCGTCGTGCGTCACGGTCCCCGACAGTACCGGGACCGAGTGGGACGATGGGGGCGTGCCGACCACTCAGCCCCCGCCCCCGCCCGCCTTCGACGAGCGGCTCTGGCCGTCCCCCGCCGGCTGGGTCGCGGTGCCCGCCCTCGGGCTGATGGCCGCGATCGTGCTGTGGCCCGTGAGCCACGTCGCGGGCCTGGTCGCCGGGTGCGTCGCCCTCGTCGCGGCGACGGCCGGGGCGGTGCGGCTGGCGACCCGCGTGCGGGTGGCCGACGGCGAGCTGCACGCCGGCGACGCTCACATCCCGGCCACGCTGCTGCGCGCTCCCCGGGCGCTCGACGCCGACGCGACCCGGCACGCGCTGGGGCCGGGGTTCGACGCCCGCGCCCACGTGGTGCTGCGCGGCTGGGTCCGCACGGCCGTGGTCGTGGAGGTCGCGGACCCCGCCGACCCGACGCCGTCGTGGCTGGTCTCGACCCGCCGGCCCGAGGACCTGGTGCGCGCGCTGGTCGCCGCTGGCGCTGTGGGCGCTGCGCCCGAGGCGCCGGCCGCGGGTCCCGCCGGGGACGACGACGCCGGCCGACCCACGGGGGCACGGCCGGCGTCGTGACGGCTGGTGCGGGCGCGCCGGGGGGCGCGTCCGGACGGCGGCTCAGGCAGCGCACTCCGAGCAGACGGGCATGCCGTCCTTCTCGTAGGCCAGCTGGCTGCGGTGATGGACCAGGAAGCACTTGGAGCAGGTGAACTCGTCGGCCTGGCGCGGGAGCACCCGGACGGAGAAGCTCCTCGCCGGAGAGGTCCGCGCCCGGGAGCTCGAACCCTTCGGCCGCTTCGGTCTCGTCCTCGTCCACCACGCCCGAGTTCTTGTCGGAGCGCCGGGCCTGGAGCTCCTGCAGCGAGTCCTCGCTCAGGTCCTCCTCGGTCTTGCGCGGGGCGTCGTAGTCGGTTGCCATGAGGTGGGGTCACGCTCCGTCAGGTCGGTGATGGCGTACGCGGGATCAAGTCGTCCGGGTGGACGTTTGTTCCCGTCGGGCGCCCCGGATTGTGCCTCATTTCGGCGGCCGGTGCGAGCCCGGCTCAGTCGTCCGCGTCGGCGCCGAGGTCGGCGAGGATCGCCGCGAGCTCCGCGACGGTCTCCGGCGGGCCGACGACGGACATGTCCCGGCTCGCCGCACGGCCCCGCAGACCCGTGACGAGCGCCCCGGCCTCGCGGGCGACGACCTCCCCCGCGGCGAGGTCCCACGGGTTCAGGCCCCGCTCGTAGTGCAGGTCGAGCGACCCCTCGGCGACCCGGCACAGGTCCAGCGCGGCCGACCCGATCCGGCGGATGTCCCGCACCCGCGGCAGCAAGCTCGGCGAGCACCCGCCCCTGCACGCGCCGGCGCTCGGCCCGGTAGCCGAACCCGGTGCCGACCAACGACGTCGCCAGCGGGCGCGCGGGGTTCACGGCGAGGCGCTCCCCGTCGCGGTACGCCCCGAGCCCGTGACCCGCGGTGTAGGTGCGGCCGCCGACGACCGCGTGCACGCACCCGGCGACGACGGTCCACCGCTCCGGGTCCGGCTCCCCCACGACGACCCCCACCGAGACCGCGTACGCGGGGACGCCGTAGAGGTAGTTGACCGTCCCGTCGACGGGGTCCAGCACCCAGGTGAGCCCGGAGGTGCCGGGCAGGTCGTCGCCCTCCTCGCCGAGCACGGCGTCGTCCGGGCGGAGCCGGGCGAGCAGCTCGCGCAGGTGCGCCTCGGACGCGAGGTCCATCGCGGTGACCGGGTCGACGTCGCTCGACTTGGTCGCGGCCACCTGGACCCGAGCGGGCCGGGTGGCCCGGATCAGGTCGCCGGCGGACCGGGCGACCTGCTCGGCGACGGCCATCAGGGCCCGGACCTCGTCGGCGCCGGGCAGCGGCGCGGACGTCGTGGCGGCAGTGGCGGCAGTGGCGGCAGTGTCGGCAGTGGGGGCGGGATCGGTCGGTCGGTGCTCAGGTGCGCTCGTCACCCCGCCATCCTGCCGGACGAGGTCGTCGGGGCGGGGCCGGGCGGAGCGGGGTCAGCCCTCGCCGGGACCGTGCGCGCCACGGCGCCGGAGCCGGGCGACCCAGCGCAGCAGCGGCGCGGGCTCGTCGGACGCGGGACCGCGCGGCCGACGCCGGCCGCGGGCGTCGCGCTCGACCCGCCCGGCGCGGGCCGCCCGACCCGAGCGTCCAGCGCGCCCGATCCGCACGGTGCCCGGGTCCCACGGCCCGGGTGCCTGGATCCGGAACCGCAGGGCGACGAGCCGCATCACGAGGACCGCGACGACCGCGGCGACCTCGGTCCCAACGGTCAGCGCCTCCTCCCGCCACAGCACCGCCACGAGCACCGCCCCGAGCAGGGACGGGATCGCGTACAGCTGGCGGTGGTGCAGCACGACGGGCACCTCGCCGCACAGCAGGTCGCGCAGCACGCCGCCGCCGACCCCCGTGATGACGCCCGCGCAGACGGCCGCGGTGGCCCCGGTGCCGTACTCGAGCGCCTTCACCGTGCCGACGATCGTGAACAGCGCGAGGGCGCCCGCGTCGAGCACCAGGACCAACCGCCGCAGCCGGCCGAGCCCGGGGTGGGCGGCCCACGTCACCAGGCCGGCGGCGCACGCGGTGGCGACGAACTCGCCCTGGGCGATGCCGACGGGCGGCACGGCGCCGATCAGGACGTCGCGCAGGATGCCGCCGCCGAGGCCCGCGACCCACGCCAGGACGACGATGCCGAAGATGTCGAAGCCCTTGCGGACCGCGGCGAGGCCGCCGGACAGCGCCCCCACGAAGACGCCCAGCAGCTCGAGCACGGGTTGCATGGGGAAGTCGTCGAGCACAGGGGTGATCATGGCAGGGCGCGGAGTTCGGCGGCGCGACCCGCGAGCCTCCCCGCGTTCGGGAGAGCGCGATGGCAGTCTCGTCGCGACGATGGGAGATGTGATGGCTGAGCTCGAGCTGATCGGACTGCACGAGGACGGGGAACACCTCGTGCTCGCCGCGGCCGACGGGCAGCGCTACCGGCTGCACATCGACGAGCCGCTGCGCGCGGCCGTGCGCCGCGACCGCCCGCAGCTGGAGCAGATCCGCGCGGAGCAGTCCGGTGTGCCGAGCCCGCGCGAGATCCAGGCCCGCGTGCGCGCCGGTCGCTCCGCGGAGCAGATCGCCGACGAGACGGGCACCACCGTCGAGCACGTCCGTCGGTTCGAGGGCCCCGTGCTCGCCGAGCGCGAGTTCGTCGCCGAGCAGGCGCGCGGCACCCGGGTGGGCCGCGACGTCGGCGCCCCCGTCCTGGGCGACCTGGTGGTCGACCGCCTGGCGGCCCGCGGGGTGGACCCGGCCGGGGTCACCTGGGACGCGTACCGCGAGACCGGCGGCGGCTGGACGGTCGTCGCCCGGTTCCGCGTGGAGGACGACGCCCGCGAGGCGCGCTGGTCCTACGACGCGTCGACCCGCTCCGTGCACGCCGAGGAGGACGAGGCCCGCTGGCTGTCCGAGACGGAGATCGCCGACGGCCCCGTGCCGCGCCGGCACCTGTCCGCGGTCCGCGACGTCGTGTTCGACGTGGACGCCGACGTGCGGCCCGTCCTCGCGGCGGTCGACGGACCCGCGTCCCTCCCCCAGCACCGCGAGCAGGACCAGGACCCGGCGGACGACCTGCGCGCCACCCACGAGCTGCTGGACGACCTGCGGGCCCGGCGCGGCGTCCGCCAGACGCTGGACCTCGAGGACGACGGCGACGAGGAGTTCCCGGGCTTCGGCCCGCAGCACGCGTTCGACTTCGGCCAGCTCGACGGCCCGGAGATCCCCGGCTCCCACCCGGTGGAGGCCGACGCCACCGCCGACGCGCGGATCTACCCCGCCCCTGCCCGGAACCGTCCCGCCGCGGACGAGCCGGACACCCCGGTCGCCCTCGAGCCCGGTGAGCGCGTCCCCGACGAGCGCCCGACCCCGGCCGCCGAGGAGCGCGAGGCGCGACCCCGCAGCGGCGGCAGCCGGCGCGCGCGCCCGAAGGTGCCGAGCTGGGACGAGATCGTCTTCGGCGCCAAGCCGGAGTAGCCGGGCCGGAGCGGCGGGCCGGTGCAGCCGGGGCCCGTGCAGCCGGGCTCGGGCTCAGTCCTCGGCGAGCATGTCCAGCGTCTGGGGGGACATCGAGCCGGCGTGCGACGACAGCGCCGTGACCTGCAGCCGGTGGTGCCGCCGGCACAGCACCTCGTAGCCGACGGCGTCGTCGTCCGCGGCGACCGCCACGTCACCGATCACCACCTGCTCGCCCTCGACGACCATCACGCCGTGCACCGTTCGGGCGTTGTGGGTCGCGCGCGCGCCGCACCAGCACAGGGCCTGCACCTGCAGCGTCTCCACCCGGTCGGCCAGGGCGAGCAGCCGCGCGGACCCCGCGAACAGCCGCGTCCGGAAGTCGGTGGTGATGCCGAACGCGAACACGTCCACGTCGAGGTCGTCCACCACCCGGCCGAGCTGCTCGACCTGCGCGGCGGAGTAGAACTGCGCCTCGTCGCAGATCAGGAAGTCCACGGCCTCGCCGCGGGTGCGCCGGGCGACGACCTCGTCCCAGAAGTCCGTCGCGTCGGTGACCTCGTGCGCCGGGACGGACAGCCCGAGGCGCGAGGACAGCCGGTGCTCGCCGGCGCGGTCGTCCCGGGTGAACAGCACCCCGCCCCGCCCGCGGGCGGTGTGGTTGTGGTGCATCTGCAGCGCCAGGGTGGACTTGCCGCAGTCCATCGTGCCGCAGAAGAAGACCAGCTCGGCCACGCTCTCCTCGTTCCGTCGTGCGGGTCAGGTGTGCACGGCGAGCAGCGGGACGCGCAGCTCCGCCGTCGTCAACGAGCCGTGCACGCCCACGAGCTGCATCGACGCGGGCGTCTGCGTCCGGGAGTCGACGACCGTGGCGCGGCCTGCGGTCGCCACGACCAGGTCCCCCAGCAGCGGCTCGACGTGGGCGGACACGGGGCCGAACAGGCCCGCACCCACGGCCTGCGCGCGGGTCAGGACCACGGCCGCGTCGCCGAGCACGTCGGTCCACCGCGCCGCGACGACCTCGGGGTCGGCGTCCGGCACGAGGTGCACGTGCAGGGCGCGCGGCTCCCCCGCGACCAGCGCGACGTCCGCCGCCAGCGCGGGGTCGGTGCCCACGTCCCAGCGCCGCTGCGGGTCGACGTCGACCATCCCGTGGTCCGCCGTGACGACGACCGAGGCGCCCCCGGGGAGCAACCGGACCAGGCGGCGCAGCTCGCCGTCGAGGGCCTCGAGCTGGTCCCCCCACTGCCAGGAGCCGACGCCCTCGTGGTGCCCGGTCTTGTCGACGTCGCCCCAGTACAGGTACACCAGGCCGGGCTCGCGCAGCAGCCGGAGCGCGGCGTCCACCCGGTCGGGCAGCGACTCGGCGGCGCGGTACCCGCCGCCGCGCAGGGCCGCCTCGGTCAGCCCGGAGCCCATGAACTTGCGCGGGCCGACGGTCGTGACGGTGACGCCGTGCGCGACCAGGGACTCGAAGACGGTCCGCTCGCGCTGCCACTCGCGCGCGGGGCCGAGGCCGTCCCACGACACCATGTTCGCGAGCCGGCCGTCGCGCGGGTTGCGCACCGTGTAGCCGACCAGACCGGTGCGGCCGGGGTTGGTGCCCGTGCCGAACGACCCCATCGACGCGGCGGTGGTGGACGGGTAGCCGGCGGACAGCACCTGCGCGCCGTCGAGCAGCGACCGCAGGAACGGCGCGTGGCCCGCGCGCTCGGCCAGGTTCTCGTACCCGAGGCCGTCGACCAGGACGACGCACACCCGGTGCGTGCTCGGCAGCCCGAGCTGCGCGCGCCGCGCGGCACCACCGTCGACCGGGACGCCCAGGGCGTCGGCGACGGCGGGCAGCAGGCCGGACAGGGACGGGCCGTCGTAGTCCGGCGGGACCAGGCCCGCGTCCGCGAGCCGGGCGGGGACGGTGGTGGACGCGGCAGCCGTCATCGTCAGCGGGCGCTCGCCGCGGACAGCCGCCGGGCGAAGGCCACGGCGTCGCGCACGGCACCGGCCCCCTCCGCCACGGCGCTGACGCGCACGACGACGTCGTCCGGGGTGAGCGTGCCGGTCAGGCCGTGGTCGGCGTCGCACTGCGGGTCCGCGCAGGTGGCCGGCTCGAGGTCCACGCGGGAGACGGCGCCCCAGCCGATCGCCAGGGTGAGCTCGGTGGCGGGCTGGCCCGGGGTGTGCTGCTCCGGCGTGCCGATCACGTGCGTCAGCGCGACGGAGCGGAGCTCGGAGAGCGGGACGGCCTCGGTGGTGGCGGCGGCGCTGGCCGACGGGTGCTCGCTGTCGGCCGGGTGGTCGTCGACGTGCGCGACGACCAGGCGCGTCGGGGTCAGCGCCAGGACGGTGACGTGCCGGCGGACCTCCGCGGCGTCGAACGTCGTCTCAGGGTGCACGAGGTGCGCCAGGACGGGCTCGTCCGCCAGGGCGACGTCGAGGACGTCCGCCACCAGGTCGGGGTAGTACCCGGCGCGGTGCAGGTCACGGATCAGGTCGGTCGACGGTGCAGGCACCCGGACATCCTCCCACCCGGGGGGCGCAGCCGTCACACACCGGCCCGGGGGCCACGTCGGGCACCGGCCCGTAGGCCACGTCGGGCACCGGGCCGGGGGTCACGCCGGGCGGGGTCGGGTCGGGTCGGGCGGGGTCGGGTCGGGCGGGTCGGGCGCGGCTCACACCGGGAGCGCGCGCCGCGGCCCGTCCGCGCGGACCGCCGCCGCGCCGACACGGGCGGTGGCCCCGAGGACGTACGCCCCGCGCTCGGCGACGACGACGGGGTTGAGCTCCAGCGCGAGCATCTCCGGCAGCTGGTCGGCGAGCACCGACACGCGGGCGAGCACGTCCTCGAGCGCGTCGACATCCAGGGGCGGCACGCCGCGGTAGCCGAAGAGGCGCGGCGAGGACCGCGGCGCGCGCACCATGTCGGCGACGTCCACGTCGGTGAGCGGTGGCACGGCGTACGCGACGTCGCCCAGCAGGTCCGTGGTGTCGCCGCCCAGCCCGAAGCCCAGCACCGGGCCGAACAGCGGGTCCTCCGACGAGCGGATCAGGCAGGCGACGCCGTGCGGTGCCATCGCCTGCACCTCGAGCGGCGCCCGACCGGGCTCGGGCTCGTGCCCGCCCGCGAGCGCCAGGACCTGCGCGACGTCGGCCCGCAAGCTCGGCGGCGTCGTGCACATCGAGCCGCACCCCGCCGAGGTCGGACCGGTGGCGCAGTGCGGGCACGGTGGACTTGAGCGCCACGGGCCAGCCGAGCCGGTCCGCCGCGGCGACGGCCTCGTCCGCGTCGTGCACGCCCACCGCGGGGAACACGCGGACGCCGGCCTGCGCGAGCAGCTCGGCGGTCCGCGCCGGCCCGAGGTCGAGCGAGGCGGGACCGCCGGCCTCGGCGAGCCAGCCGTCGACGAGCCGCCGCGCCTCGCGGGCGTCGATCCCCTCGGGGTGCACGAGCCGCCCCCGGTCGGCGGACCGCCACGTCGCGTACCGGACCGCCTGGCCGAGCGCGAGCACGGCGTCCTCGGGCGTCGTGTACGCGGGGATGGTCCGCAGCCGGCCGTCGGCACCGGGCGCGGTGAGCGCGGGGGTCGATCCGTGCAGCCCGAGCAGGCAGGCGACCGACGTGCGCCCGGAGTCCGCGGCGTGCCGCGCGAGGGCGCCGGCGACCCGGTCGTCGCGCGGCCCGACCGTCGGGACGTGCACGGTGACGACGACGTCCACGTCCGGGTCGGCGTACACGTCGCGGAACACGCGCTCGACGCGGTCGTCGTCGGCGTCCTCGGGCAGGATCGCGGGCGCGCGCTCCACGAGCAGGCCGGCGGCGTGCGCGGCCTCGGACACGAGCGCCGCCATCGCGGACGAGGACGCCACGACGGCGGCGCGCCGGCCGGGCGGCAGCGGCTGGAGCGCGAACAGCTGCGCCACCTCGAGCATCTGGTGGGTGTTGTCGACCAGGACGACGCCCGAGCGCCGCATCACCTCCTCGAGCGTGTGCCGGGAGGTCTGGGTCGGGCGCACGGCGTGGCCCGGGGGCACGACGTGCCCGGACCGCCCCGCGGTGACGACGACGACCGGCTTCACGGCCGCGAGCCGGCGGGCGACGCGGGAGAACTTGCGCGGGTTGCCGATGGACTCGAGGTAGAGGGCGACGACGTCGGTGCTGTCGTCGTCCTGCCAGAACTGCATGAGGTCGTTGCCCGACACGTCCGCGCGGTTGCCCGCGGACACCAGGTGCGCCAGGCCGAGGTGCCGGCGGCGGACCGAGCCGAGGATCGACACGGCGGTCGACGCCGACTGGCAGAACAGGCCGATCCGGCCCGCGGGCGGCGGGTCCTCGGTGAGGGAGGCGTTGAGCAGCCCGCCGGCGGCGTGCGCGAGCAGCCCGTACGACCGGGGACCCACCACCCGCAGCCCCGCGGCGTGCGCGGCCCGCAGCAGGGCGCGCTGCAGCGCGAGGCCCGTCGGACCCTGCTCCGCGTAGCCGCCGGACAGCACGACCACGCCGCGCACCCCGAGCCGGCCGAGGGACCGGACCGCGACGACGGCCTCGGACGAGGGCATCGCGAGCACGGCGAGGTCGACGGGGCCGGGGACGTCGTCGAGCGTCGCCCAGTACCGGACCCCGTCGCGCGGCACGGGGGCGCCGGGGCCTTCAGCAGCGTCGGGGACGTCGGGGCCTTCTGGGCCGTCGGCTCCGGGCGCGATCCGCCCGACCACGTGCACCTGGACCGGCCGCTCGTCCCCGCCTGCGGGGGTCACCGCGCCGGTCCGGTCCTCGGGCTGGTCGCCGCGCCCGCCCCCGGCGAGCAGGTCTCCGAGCACCCGGGCCGCGCGACGGTCCTCCAGCGACCCCGGCTCGGCCGTCGACGACCCGAGCACGACCACCGACCGCGCGGTCAGCAGCCCCTGCACGCTGCGGGCCTCGGCCGACCGCTCGCGCGCCATCATCACGGCGAGGGACCGGTCCGTGGGGTCGATGTCGAACCCCACGGTGACCACGCCGTCGTCGAGCCGCTGCTGGGGCGAGTACCCGGCCTCGCGGAACACGGCGATCATCCGGCCGTTCTGGGGCAGCACCTCGGCGGTGAACCGTCGCACGCCGCGCTCGCGCGCCGCGGCCGCGAGGTGCTCCAGCAGCACGGACCCGAGCCCGCGGCCGTGGTGGGCGTCGGCGATGTTGAACGCGACCTCGGCCTCCTCGGGGCCGACCTTGTCGTAGCGCGCGACGCCGATGATCGCGTCGTCCGCGGTGACGGCCACGAGCGCCACGCGGTCGCGGTGGTCGACGGTGGTGAACCGGGCGAGGTCGCGGTCCGGCAGCCGCTCGAGCGGCGCGAAGAACCGCAGGTACGTGGACGCCTCGGACTGCCCGACGTGGAACGCCTGGAGCGCGTCGGCGTCGTCGGGGCGGATGGGCCGGATGTGCGTGGTGCTGCCGTCGCGCAGCACGACGTCCGCCTCCCAGCCGGCCGGGTAGGGCTCACCTGCGGCGCCGTGCGCCTGCGCGTCTGCGGTCCCCTGAGCCATGCCCACGAGCCTAACGTCGCACCTGCCGCGCGTCGTGGTCGTCCACAGCCCCGGTCTGCGGGGACAATGGGCGCCGTCCCCCGCCCGGCCCGCCGGGCACCGCCCCACCCCGACCGAACGGGAGCCGCATCCGCATGGCGCGCCGCAGCAGCACCCCCGACCTCCCGCCGGAGGACGTCGCCGAGCGCATCGTCGACATCGACGTCACCAGCGAGATGGAGGGCTCGTTCCTCGAGTACGCCTACTCCGTCATCTACTCGCGCGCCCTCCCGGACGCGCGCGACGGCCTGAAGCCGGTGCAGCGCCGCATCCTGTTCCAGATGCACGACATGGGCCTGCGCCCGGACCGCGCGCACGTGAAGTCCGCGCGCGTGGTCGGCGAGGTGATGGGCAAGCTGCACCCGCACGGCGACACCGCGATCTACGACGCGATGGTCCGCATGGCCCAGCCGTTCTCGCTGCGCCTGCCGCTGGTCGACGGGCACGGGAACTTCGGCTCGCTCGACGACGGGCCGGCCGCCCCCCGGTACACCGAGGCCCGGATGGCGCCCGCCGCGCTGGCGATGACGGCCGGCCTGGACGAGGACGTCGTCGACTTCGTCCCGAACTACGACAACAAGCTGACCCAACCCGGCGTGCTGCCCGCGGCGATCCCGAACCTGCTCGTCAACGGCGCGTCCGGCATCGCGGTCGGCATGGCCACCAACATGGCCCCGCACAACCTGGTCGAGGTCGTCGCCGCGGCCCGCCACCTGGTGCTGCACCCGCAGGCCACCCTCGACGAGCTGATGCGGTTCGTCCCCGGCCCGGACCTGCCGAGCGGCGGCAAGATCATCGGCCTCGACGGCGTGCGCGACGCCTACCGCACGGGCCGCGGGGCGTTCAGGACCCGGGCCACCGCGCGGATCGAGAACGTCACGCCGCGGCGCAAGGGCATCGTCATCACGGAGCTGCCGTACACGGTCGGCCCGGAGAAGGTCATCGAGAAGATCAAGGAGGGCGTGCAGTCCAAGAAGCTTCTCCGGCATCTCCGACGCGCTCGACCTCACCGACCGCCAGCACGGCCTGCGCCTGGTCATCGAGGTCAAGACCGGCTTCGACCCCGACGCGGTGCTCGAGCAGCTGTACCGGTACACCCCGCTCGAGGACTCGTTCTCCATCAACAACGTCGCGCTCGTCGAGGGCCAGCCCCGCACGCTCGGGCTGCGGGACCTGCTGCAGGTCTGGGTCGACCACCGGATCAGCGTGGTGCGGCGGCGCAGCGAGTTCCGGCTGCGCAAGCGGCTCGAGCGGCTGCACCTGGTCGAGGGCCTGCTCGTCGCGATCGTCGACATCGACGAGGTCATCCAGGTCATCCGGTCCTCCGACGACGCGGACACCGCGCGCACCCGCCTGCGCGACGTGTTCGACCTGTCCGAGCCGCAGGCCGAGTACATCCTCGAGCTGCGCCTGCGCCGCCTGACCCGGTTCTCCCGCATCGAGCTGGAGAAGGAGCGCGACGAGCTCACCGAGCAGATCGCCGCCCTGCGCGCGATCCTCGGCGACGAGGCGCTGCTGCGGACGACGGTGTCCGACGAGATGGCCGAGGTCGCCGCGACGTACGGCACCCCGCGCCGGACCATCCTGCTGGAGTCCGCCGGTGGCGGGGTCACCGCCGCCGAGGGCGCGCCCGCGCCCCGGTCCGGCCGGTCCGCCCCCGCGCTGTCGCTCGAGATCGCCGACACGCCCTGCTACGCGCTGCTGTCCGCGACCGGCCTGGTGGCCCGCACCGGCAGCACCGACGTGCAGCTGCGCCCGGCACCCGACGCCCGACGGTCCCGGCACGACGTCCTCGCGGGCACGGTCGCGACGAGCGTGCGCGGCGAGGTCGGCGTGCTCACCTCCCGCGGCGTGGTGCGCAAGGTCTCCGTCCTGGACCTGCCCGCGCTGCCGCCGACCGACGGCGCCCCGAACCTGTCCGGCGGGCTGCCGCTGACCGAGCTGCTGGCGCTGGACAAGGGCGAGCGCGTCGTCGGCCTGGTGTCCGTGGCGGCGGACGCCCCGACGCTCGCGATCGGCACCGCGCAGGGCGTCGTCAAGCGCGTCACCCCCGGCGAGCCGCCGGCCAACCGCGACTCGTGGGAGGTCATCGGGCTCAAGGACGGCGACGAGGTCGTCGGCTGCGCGGCCGTCGGCGAGACCGACGAGCTGGTGTTCGTCACCTCGGACGCCGCGCTGCTGCACTTCGCGGCCTCGGCTGTGCGACCGCAGGGCCGGCCCGCGGGCGGCATGGCGGGCATCAAGCTCAGCGCCGGCCAGCGGGTCGTGCACTTCGGGGCGCTGCCCGAGCAGGCCGCGGCCGGGACCGAGGAGGACGGCGGGCCGGTCGTGGTGACGGTCGCCGGGTCGTCCGACGCGCTGCCCGGCACCCAGTCCGGCAGCGCCAAGGTCACGCCGTTCAGCCGCTACCCCGGCAAGGGCCGCGCGACCGGCGGTGTGCGCGCGCACCGGTTCCTCAAGGGCGAGGACACCCTGCTGCTCGCCTGGGTCGGTGCCGCTCCCGCCCGGGCCACGGGGTCCGGCGGCCAGCCGGTGGAACTGCCGGAGCTCGACGACCGCCGCGACGGCTCGGGCCAGCCGCTGGCCGCCCCGGCGCTGGCCGTCGGCTGACCCCCGTCTCGGCGCGCCCCGCGGCGCGCCGAGACAGGTCCGCGGCCTCGACTCAGGACGTCCGGAGGCCCTGACTCGACGCGGCGGACCTGTCTCGGCGGGCGGGTCCGGGCGCGACGCGGCTCAGCGCGCCCGGCCCGACTCCGCGATGCGCGCGCGGACCAGGGCCGACACCTCGACGAGCGCCCGGACCTGGGTCTCGTCGAGCGGCGCGAGCAGCAGCTCGCGGACCAGGGCGCGCCGGGTCTGCTGGGCCGCCACCGCCGCGGCGGTCCCCGCCGCGGTGAGGCCGACGACGGTCCCCCGCGCGTCCGAGCGGTCGCGGGCGCGCGTGACCAGGCCGCGGGTCTCCATCCGCCGCAGCTGGTGCGAGACCCGGCTGTCCTGCCACTCCGCCGCCGCCGCCAGGTCCTTCGCGCGCAGGCCGGGCTCCCCCGCGGCCAGCAGCGGCTCGAGCAGCTCCAGGTCCGCCACGGAGACCCCGGCGTCGGCCCCGAGGCCGCGCTCCAGCGCGGTGAACATCTCCCGGGACAGCCCGAGGTACATCCGCCACGTCGTGTCCTCGTCGACCGGACCCACGGCGACCCGCTCGCGACCGTCCTCCACTGCCGTCATGGCCCACAGCGTAGGGCTACACCTCGATCGAGTAGAGGACGGAGCCGTGGGTGACCTCGTAGCCCAGCCGCGCGTACAGCCCGTGCGCGCCCGAGGGGTTCGCGGTGTCGACGTCCAGCTCGGCGTACTCCATGCCGTCCGCGCGGAACGACCGCATCGCCGCCTCGAGCAGCGCGACGGAGACGCCCCGGCCGCGCCACGCCCGGCGGACACCGAGCAGCTCGGTGTACCCGGACGTGTAGCCCGCCACCGGCCAGTCCTGCTCGTACCGTCCCGCGACCGTGTAGCCGACGACCTCACCCGTGGCCTCGTCCACCGCCACGTGGCTCCACTGCGGGGCGAACATCGCCCGGCCGACCTGCCAGGACTCGGGTGTGCGCGGCTCGCTCCCCCAGTGGTCGGCGAACGCCTCGTTGTGCGCCAGCCGCACCGCGTCGTCGAGATCGTCGGACCAGGGCACGATCCGCACCCCCTCGGGCGCGCGGACCTCCGGCAACGGCTGGGCCAGGTCGCGCCGCATGTCCGTGTAGTACCGGATCGGCGTGTACCCGGCGGCGGTGTACAACGCCCGCGCGTCGTCCCGGTGGTCCTCGAGGTACGCGGCGATGCGGCCGGGCACGTCCTTGCCGGACGCGGCGAGCTTCTGCCGGGCGCGCGCCGTGCCCCACGCCACGAGCGACCGACCGACGCCCCGGCCGCGCCATCGCGGGTCGACACCGCCGCTGACGTGCACCCGCACGGTGCGGACGTCTCCGGGCGGAGCCTCGGTGGTCACCCACGCGCGCAGCGCGCCGTCGGCGTCCACACCGACGCGCGAGTCGGCGACCGGGTCCTTCCAGTCCCCGTCGAACCACTCCTCGACCTCGACCTGGCTGGTCCGGAACGGCTGGGCGTCGAACTCCTCGACCCGGGCCACCAGCGTGGCCAGCGCGGGTGCGTCCCCGCGCGCGAGCGGGCGCCACGCGAGACCGGTCGCGGTGGGATCCGGCTCCGGCAGCGCGTCCGGCGCGGCGGCGCGCTCGGCGATCGGCGTGGTCGTGCGGGTCGCGTCGTCGGTCTCAGGCATGACGTCCACGGTGCCGGAGCCCGCGCGACCTGTCACGCGCAAAACCCCGACCGGCGTCCGCCGCGGGGGTCGGGCGCGCGGCGTGCGGGGTCAGGCGTCGATCTGCGACGCGTCCAGGCTGGACGACCCGGCCACGATGAAGTCCTTGCGCGGGGCCACGTCGGACCCCATCAGGAGCTCGAACGTCTCCTCCGCGCTCCGGACGAGGGCGTCCGCGGACTCGGCGGCCGGGAGGGTGACACGCCGCAGCGTGCGGTGCCGCGGGTCCATCGTGGTCTCCGCGAGCTGGTCGGCGTCCATCTCCCCCAGGCCCTTGTAGCGCTGGATGTCGTCCTTGTAGCGCTTGCCGGCCTTGTCGAGCTTCTTCAGCGTCGCCGCGAGCTCGGCCTCGGAGTACGTGTAGACGTACTCGTTCTTGCGGCTGCCCGCGCCGATGACCTCGATGCGGTGCAGCGGCGGCACGGCCGCGTAGACCCGGCCGGCCTCGACCAGCGGGCGCATGTACCGGAAGAACAGCGTGAGCAGCAGGGTGCGGATGTGCGCGCCGTCGACGTCGGCGTCGGTCATCAGCACGACCTTGCCGTACCGGCGCGCGTCGAGGTCGAACGTGCGCCCCGAACCCGCCCCGAGCACCTGGATGATCGCCGCGCACTCCGCGTTGCGGAGCATGTCGGAGACCGAGGCCTTCTGGACGTTGAGGATCTTGCCGCGGATCGGCAGCAGCGCCTGGAAGTCCGAGGACCGCGCGAGCTTCGCGGTGCCCAGGGCGCTGTCGCCCTCGACGATGAACAGCTCGGTGCGGTCGACGTCGTCGCTGCGGCAGTCGGCGAGCTTCGCGGGCAGCGAGGAGGACTCCAGCGCCGTCTTCCGACGGGAGATCTCCTTCTGCTTGCGCGCCGACACGCGGGCGCGCATCTCCCCCACGACCTTGTCGAGCAGCAGCGCCGACTGCGCCTTGTGCTCGCGCTTGGCCGAGGTCATGATCGCCGCGAAGCTCGGTGTCCACGACCTTCGCGACGATGCCGCGCACGGGGGCGGTGCCCAGGACCTCCTTGGTCTGGCCCTCGAACTGCGGCTCGGCCAGGCGCACGGTCACGACCGCGGTGAGGCCGGCGAGGACGTCGTCCTTCTCGATCCGGTCGCCGCCGTCCTTCGCGGAGATCTTCAGCCGGCGGGCGTTCGCCTCGACCTGCTTGCGCAGCGTGCGCAGCAGCGCGGTCTCGAAGCCCGCGAGGTGGGAGCCGCCCTTGGGCGTGGCGATGATGTTGACGAAGGTGCGGACCTCGGTCTCGTAGCCCGTCCCCCAGCGCAGCGCCACGTCGACCTCGCAGTCGCGCTGCACCTCCTGCGGGGACATGTGCCCGCGCGCGTCGAGGACGGGCACCGTCTCGGTGAACGAGCCCTGGCCGGTGAGGTGCCATGTGTCCGTGACCGGGGCGTCCGGCGCGAGGAACTCCGCGAAGTCCACGGTGCCGCCGTCGTGGCGGAACACCTCCTCCGTCGGGCCGTCCGCACTGGGGGTGCCCGGCAGCCCGCGCTCGTCGCGCACGGTGATCGTCAGGCCGGGCACGAGGAAGCTGGTCTGCCGCGCCCGCGTCACGAGCTCGTCGTACGAGAACACCGCCGACGTCGGGAACACGTTCCGGTCCGCCCAGTAGCGGATGCGCGTGCCGGTGCGGCCCTTCGCGACCTTGCCGACGACCTGCAGCTCCGACCGCGCGACGAACGGCTCGAACGGCGACTCCGGGCTGCGACCCGCGGCGTCGTCGAAGACACCCGGCTCGCCGCGGTGGAACGTCATCCGGTGCGTCTTCCCGCCGCGGTCCACCTCGACGTCCAGGCGCGAGGACAGCGCGTTCACGACGGACGCGCCGACGCCGTGCAGACCGCCCGACGCGCCGTAGGAGCCGCCACCGAACTTGCCGCCCGCGTGCAGCTTGGTCAGGACGACCTCGACGCCCGTCAGGCCGGTCTTCGGCTCGACGTCCACCGGGATGCCGCGACCGGTGTCGCGGACCTCGACCGAGGAGTCGGCGTGCAGCACGATGTCGATCCGGTTGCCGTGGCCGGCGAGGGCCTCGTCGACGGAGTTGTCGATGATCTCCCACAGGCAGTGCATGAGGCCGCGGGAGTCCGTGGACCCGATGTACATGCCCGGGCGCTTGCGGACGGCCTCGAGCCCCTCCAGGACGGAGAGGTGGCGAGCGGTGTAGCTGGACTCGGCGGATGCGGTCGACACGAGGCCCGAGCGTAATCGCTCCCGCCGACAGTCCCCGGCTGCCATGCCGCGCGCGGCGGTCGAACCTCTGCTTCCGGTGCGCCCCGTGTTGCCGGGGTGTGACGGCGGGGTGACATCGGCTTCGCGGTGAGCGAACCACCCGCCCCCGACGGGATGGATCCAGGCCGGAGATGGTTGTATGACAACGTGACGGAGACGATCGAGACCACGAACCCGCTGACCGCAGCCGACCGCTGCGACCGCTGCGGCGCTCAGGCCTACGTCCGCGTGCTGCTGCCCGTGGGCGAGCTCCTGTTCTGCGCCCACCACGCCCGCGAGCACGCGCCCAAGTACTCGGAGGTCGCGACCTCCGTGCAGGACGAGACCGACAAGCTCCTCGCCGAGCACGGCGCCGGAGCGGGCGCCGCTCGCTGAGCCGCACCGCGGAGCGCACCTGCTCCGCACCAGGACGACCCCGACGGGCCCGTCCGGCTGACGCCGGGCGGGCCCGTCCGCTGTCCGCGCGTCCCGCGTCCCGCGCATCCCGACGAGTGGTCACGACACGCCGGCGTCGCGGAGGGTCGGCCCGCGTGTCGTGACCACTCGTCGGCGGCGGCGGGGGTGCGGGGGGGTGCGCGGGCGGCTCAGGACGCACCGGCGTCCGGGACGACGACGGGCCCGCCTCCTGGTGGAGGCGGGCCCGTCGTCGGTGCGGGTCAGTCGAGGTAGTCGCGCAGGACCTGCGAGCGGCTGGGGTGCCGGAGCTTCGACATCGTCTTGGACTCGATCTGCCGGATGCGCTCGCGCGTCACCCCGTAGACCTTGCCGATCTCGTCGAGCGTCTTCGGCTGGCCGTCGGTGAGGCCGAACCGCATGGACACGACGCCGGCCTCGCGCTCGGAGAGCGTGTCGAGCACCTGGTGCAGCTGCTCCTGCAGCAGCGTGAAGCTGACCGCGTCCGCGGGCACGACGGCCTCGGAGTCCTCGATGAGGTCGCCGAACTCGCTGTCGCCGTCCTCGCCGAGCGGGGTGTGCAGGGAGATGGGCTCGCGGCCGTACTTCTGGACCTCGACGACCTTCTCCGGGGTCATGTCGAGCTCCTTGGCGAGCTCCTCGGGCGTGGGCTCGCGGCCCAGGTCCTGGAGCATCTGCCGCTGGACTCGGGCGAGCTTGTTGATGACCTCGACCATGTGCACCGGGATGCGGATGGTCCGGGCCTGGTCGGCCATCGCGCGGGTGATGGCCTGCCGGATCCACCAGGTCGCGTAGGTCGAGAACTTGTAGCCCTTGGTGTAGTCGAACTTCTCGACCGCGCGGATCAGACCGAGGTTGCCCTCCTGGATCAGGTCCAGGAACAGCATGCCGCGGCCGGTGTAGCGCTTGGCGAGCGAGACGACGAGGCGGAGGTTCGCCTCGAGCAGGTGGTTCTTCGCGCGACGGCCGTCGCCCGCGATCCACTGGAGCTCGCGCCGGGCCTTCGGCTCGAGCTCGTCGGCGATCGCGGCGAGACGCTCCTCGGCGAACAGGCCGGCCTCGATCCGCTTGGCGAGCTCGACCTCCTGCTCGGCGTTCAGCAGCGCGACCTTGCCGATCTGCTTGAGGTAGTCCTTGACCGGGTCGGCCGTCGCACCGGCGGTGACGACCTGCTGCACGGGCGCGTCGTCCTCGTCGCGGTCGGAGACCACGAAGCCGGCGTCGGTCGACTCCTCCTCCTTGGCGGCGGTCGCCTTGGCGGGCGTCTCCTCGCCCTCGGCGGTCTCGGTCGTCTCCTCGTCGGTCGTCTCGATCTCGACGTCCTCGATCTCGACGTCCTCGAGCTCGACCTCGTCGTCGTCGGACTTCGCCGCGGTCGCCTTCGTCGCCTTGACGGGCTTGGCCGCGGCGGCCTTCGTGGTGGTCTTCTTGGCGGCCGGCTTGGCCGCGGCGGCGCGCGTCTTCCTCGCCGCGGGCGTCGCGGCGTCGTCGCCGGCCTCGGACGAGACGACGGCCTTGGTCGAGGGGCGCGCCTTGGCGGTGGTCGCGGCGGCGACGCGGCGAGCGGGCGGAGCCGTGGTGGGCTCCGAGACGGTGATGCCGGCGTTCGCCAGACCGCGCACGACGGCCTTCAGCCGCTTGGCGTCCTCCACCTGTGCGGCCTCGCACGCCGAGCGCAGGGCGGCGGCGTCGACGCTGCCCTGGGTGCGCCCGACGCGGACGAGGTCCTGCAGGGCAGGGTGCTCGAACTCACGCGGGAGGGTGGGGGTGGGAGTCTGGGGCGTCACGAATGACCTTTCGGCAGCAAGGGACCCGGTTCGGCGCATCGGGTACCTCGATATTGTACCGGCCCGCGTCCCTGCCGGGACCTGCGGAGCGGGCGGCGAGAAGGGCGCTCGCGCATGCCGGTGTACCTGTCAGGAGTGGTCAACGCGCGGGCCTGCACCAGGATTCCCCGACGGCGCACCGGGCGCGCCGTCGCGGGGCAGGACGGCACCACCCGCACGGCCGAGCGCGCGGTCGCGGCGACTCAGCCGTCCGGGTGGCGGCGTCCTGCTCGGCCGGGGTCCGCCCCGGCGAGGGAGGTGCTCAGCTGGGGTCGGGCTTGACCGCGAGCACGGGGCACGGGGAGTCGAGCAGGATCCGCTGGGCGTTCGCGCCGAGGATGAGCTTGCCCACCGGGCTCCGCCGCCGCAGGCCGATGACGATGAGCGACGCCGAGGTCTCCTCCGCCGTGCCGATCAGCGTCTCGGCGACGTCGCGGCCGCCGGGGATCACCCGCACCTCGTGCGGCAGGCCCCGCGACTCCAGCGAGCCGCGGACCTCGTCCAGGGCGGTGGCGAGCTCGGCCTTCTGCTCGTCGGACTCGTCGCCCCGCTCGGTCACGACGACGACGAGCGGCTCCGAGCGACGGACCGCCTCGCCCGTCGCCGCGGTCAGGGCTGCGCGCCCCTCGACCGTCGCCAGGTACCCGACCACGATGCTCATGAGTGCTCCTCGCACGTGTGCTCTGCGTCTACGGCACGGCACCGCCGGCGCGTCGCGCGGGTGCGGCAGTGGACCGTGCCCCGACGGTACCGGAACGTCGTGCCGCGCACGACCGGCCGCGGCGCGCTCAGCAGCGGCGACGCAGCCAGCCCGGCGGCAGGCCCGCGCCGAGCGCCCGCTCCACGAGCTCCGCGAGCCGGTGGCCCGGGTCGTCGTCGAGCGCGCGCTCGACGAGCACCGACGCCCGGACCGCGTCGCCGCCCCACCAGGCCAGCATCGCGAGGAGCGTGAGAGCGGGTGCCTGCCGACCGCGGCGCCCGTGGGCGACCAGCGACTCGAGGAGCGCCTCCCCGGCGTCGACCAGTGCGGCGTCGGGCTCGCGGGCGACGTCCGGGTCCACGAGCGCCCGCAGCGCCTCGCTCACCCGGCGCGGCACGGAGCCGGGCGGGTGGCCGGCGGCGCCGTCGGTGTCGTCGAGGTCCGGATCGACCCCGGGGTCCGGGTCGTCCGGGTCGGCCCACGTCGGTGCGGTGCCTGCGCGCCGGACGAGCACCTCGGGCAGGTCGCTGCCCGGCTCGACCAGCGTCAGCAGCACGGCATCCCGCACGACCGGGTCGTCCAGCGCGGCCTCGAGGCGACCGAGCGCCGCAGGCGCCGCGCCCCCGCCGTCGAGCGCGGACCGCCACGTCGCCAGCGACCGCTGCCGCCAACCGAGCAGGTCCGCCCGCTCGGCACGGCGCAGCCGGTCGTCCGCCCACCGTGACCGCGCGGCAGCGGCGGACCGGCGGGGCGCCGCCGCCGCTGGGGGGATCACGCCGACGTGGTCGCGGGACGCCAGCACCGGGCCCCGCCGAGCGACGAGGCCGGCGACCGCCGCTGCGTCGGGCTCGCGCACGGCCCGGCCGCCGCGCGGGCAGCACGCGGCGTCGCGGCAGTCCAGGCCGAGGTAGCGCCCGCGCGCGACCACCCAGACGTCCACCGGCCAGTCGTCCGTCGGCCGGACCGCGCCGCACGCGGCACGCACGGCGGCGGCGGCCCGCGCGGCACCGGAGGTCGGGTCGGCGCGCATCCCCCGGTCCGGGTCGCGGGGGTCGTCCTGGTCGACGTAGACCACGGCGACCACCTCGTCGGCGCCGTCGGCGGTCAGGTGCTGGGCGGAGCGCCGCAGGGCGCCGGGTCCGGCGGGCGCGAGCACGGTGCGCAGGTCGAGCCGGGCGACCACCCCGACCTCGCGGCGCGCGCCTCGCAGGCCGAGCAGCACGACGCACTCGTGCAGCCGGAACCCGAAGCGGTGCGGCAGCAGCGCGAGCAGGTCGTGCGGGTGGTCGAGCCGGAGCACGGGGCGGGTCGGCTGGAGCGGACGGGGGACGGTGTCGGGTGCGGTCATGACGACACCTCACCCCGGCGCCGCGCCGGGAGCGACCACCGCACGCCCGCTCCTGGGGACGACGCGCGGCACCCCGCGCTGGGGACGGCTCGGCACCCGCCCGTGGAGCGGCACTACGCTGACCGGCGTGCTCGTCCGTCCCCTCGCCGCCGCCCTCGTCGTGCTGACCGCTCTCGCCACCGCGGCCTGCTCGGACGGTGGCGCCGACCCGTCGCCGACCGGTCCGACCGCCGTCGTGCCGGCGCCGGTCGCGTCCCCCACCGAGTCGCTGCTGCCCACCGCCCCGGCCACGTCGAGCTCGGTGGGCGACCTCTCGCCGGGGTTCCCGACGGACGTCGTCGCGCCGCCCGAGGGCAGCGAGATCCTGGTGTCGAGCGCCGAGCCCGACGAGGCGAACGGCCTGACGACGATCAGCCTCAACCTGCGCAGCCCCCTGTCCACGGCCGACCTCGTGGCAGCGGTGCGGGACCAGCTGCTGGCCGCGGGCTTCGCCGAGACGGTCGTGGACCCGGGCGCGACCGGGCTGGCCGCCTCGTCGACGTTCGTCCGCGGGGACGGCGGCGACCAGCTGCTGACGCTCGGGGTGCTCGACCGCGACGGCGTCCGCACGCTCACGCTCGGCGGCACCGTGCGGCTCTGACCCCACCCGGCGGCCGGCGCCGCGCACCACGGCGTAGCGCGGCACGCGAGCGATCCCGGGCGTCGGCCGCGCCCGAGGCCCTAGGCTCGCCGGGTGAGCCCCGCTACCGCACTCGTCGACGCCGAGGACCTCCGCACCCGGGTCGACGCCCTGCTCACCGAGCACGTCGACGCGCTCCTGCCCGAGCTGGTCGCCGCCGGTCAGGGCGCCGCCCCGCTCGCCGAGGCCCTGGGCCACATGCTCGGCGGCGGGAAGCGCCTGCGGGCCGCGTTCTGCTACTGGTCGTGGCGCGCGCACGGCGGCGAGGCCGGCTCCCCCGAGGCCGACGCGGTGCTCCGGGTCGGTGCGGCGCTCGAGCTGTTCCAGGCCGCCGCGCTGTTCCACGACGACGTCATGGACGACTCCGACACCCGCCGGGGCCAGCCGGCCGCGCACCGGCGGTTCGCCGCGCGGCACGCCGCCTCGGGCTGGGCCGGTGACGCGGACCGGTTCGGCGAGTCGGCCGCGATCCTGCTGGGCGACCTGGCCCTGGTGGCGAGCGAGCGCGAGATGATCCGCGCGGTCGAGGTGTTCGAGCCGCGGGTGCGCACCGGGGCGCACGGCGTCTTCGAGCGGATGCGCACGGAGGTGACGGTCGGCCAGTACCTCGACCTGCTCGCGCAGGTGCTGCCGTGGGGCGAGGACCCGGCCGCCGACGAGGCCCGGGCCCGCGAGGTCGTCATCGCGAAGGCGGCGCGGTACAGCGTCGAGCACCCGCTGCTGCTCGGCGCGGTGCTGGCGGGAGCCGACGCGTCGGCGCTCGCGACGACCAGCGCCTACGGCCTGCCGCTCGGCGAGGCCTTCCAGCTGCGCGACGACCTGCTCGGTGTGTTCGGGGACCCCGCGACGACGGGGAAGCCCGCGGGCGACGACCTGCGCGAGGGCAAGCGCACCGTGCTGGTCGCCCGTGCGATGGGGCACGCTCGCGCGGAGGGGGACGACGACCTCGCGGCGGCGCTGCTCGCAGGACTGGGCGACCGCGACCTCGACGACGCGGCGTGCCGGGCGCTGGCGGACCGGATCGACGCCAGCGGCGCGGTCGCCGACGTCGAGGCGCTGATCGCCGACCTCAGCGCGCGGGCGTTCGACGCCCTCGCCGCCGCGCCTCTGCGCGCGGACGGCCGGGAGATGCTCCGCCAGCTCGGACGCGCGGCGGTCGACCGCCGCGCGTGACGCCCGCGCGTCACCACGGAGCATCACGCCTGGGCGCCGCGCCCGCGCGTCACGCCCGGGCGTCGCACCCGCGCGCCGCGCGGCGCACCCGCGCCTGGGCGTCAGGCCGCACGGTCGGCCGGACCGCCGCGGCGGTCCCCGTCACCCCGGACCGGGGTGACGGGTCAGCGGCTCAGGCCAGGACCTGCGCCCGGCGGCGCACCTCGGTCTTGTGGCCGGCGCGCAGGGCGTCGACGGGCCGAGGACCGCCCGGGAGCGTCTCGTCCACGGTGAACAGCCACACGATGGAGTCGGCGGCGGTGAGGCCGACGTCGCCGAGCACGCTCAGCGTGCCCTTGAGCGAGGCGAGCACCGCGGCGCGCGGCGCGGGGAGGTCGTCGTCCTCGTCCTCCTCCCGACCCCGGGGTGCCGCGGGGTTGGCGGCGTCGACCGGCACCAGGAACGCGGCGGGGATGCTGAGCACGGGCGGGTCGCCCCGACGGACTCCGGCGAGCCGGCCCTCCTTGAGCATGCGGCGGACCTTGCCCGGGTCGGTGCCGAGCTCCTCGGCGACGTCGGGGACGGTCAACCAGGCGTCGACCAGGTCATCGGGCTGGGGCTGTGCAGTCACGCGGTCAGCGTACTGACCTCGGGGGTCCGGCGGGGACGGGCGTCGCCGGGACGTCCGGGGGTGCCGTTCACCCCCGCGGCCCACCGTGCTCGCCCGCGGGGGTGATCCCGACCGGGCGAAACCGCTGCTCATCGGGACGAACCGCCCACCCCGCTTCCCAGGTGCGATGCCGTGGACTACCGTCGCTCTCGTCACACCAGTCACACGAGTCACACAGGCCACTGCCTGAACAGCAGCACCACGTCTCCACACCCCCAGGGATCACCACCATGACGCAGACCGCCCTCGCCCTCACGGACCAGGCTGCCCGCACCAGCGGCGACGGCACGCCGACGCGCGCCGCGGCCCGCCGTGGTCGTCGTCTCGCCACCGGGACGGGCGCGATCGCGATCGCCGCCGTCGCGGTCACGGCCACCGGGGGTGTCGCGCACGCGGACGAGCAGTACACCGTGCGCTCCGGCGACACCGTCAGCCACATCGCGTCGAAGCACGGCACGTCCGTGGCCGCGGTGCGCACCGCCAACGGTCTCGACGCCCGGGCGTTCATCCGCGAGGGCCAGACGCTGACGATCCCCACCTCGGGCACCACCGCCCCGGCCGCAGCAACCCCGGCGGCGTCAGGTGGCAGCCACACCGTGGCCTCCGGCGAGACCGTGTCGGCCATCGCGAAGCGCTACGGCAGAACCGTCGCCGCCGTCACCGCCGCCAACGGGCTCGACGCCCGCGCGTTCATCCGCGTCGGCCAGACCCTGACCATCCCCGGCGCCGGCGCCGCGCCCGCCGCCGCCACGCCCGCCGCACCCGCCCCCGCGGCAGGCGGCAGCCACACCGTCGCCTCCGGCGAGACCGTCTCCGCCATCGCGAAGCGCTACGGCACCACCGTCGCCGCCGTCACCGCCGCCAACGGGCTCGACGCCCGCGCGTTCATCCGCGTCGGCCAGACCCTGACCATCCCCGGCGCCGGCGCCGCGCCCGCCGCCGCCACGCCCGCCGCACCCGCCCCCGCGGCAGGCGGCAGCCACACCGTCGCCTCCGGCGAGACCGTCTCCGCCATCGCGAAGCGCTACGGCACCACCGTCGCCGCCGTCACCGCCGCGAACGGGCTCGACGCCCGCGCGTTCATCCGCGTCGGCCAGACCCTGACCGTCCCCGGCGCCGCCGCACCCGCGACCGCCGCGCCGGCTCCCGCCGGCACGACCCTGGTCGGCAACACGTTCCTCGGCCGGACCTACGCGCCGAGCGTCGTCGCGTCGGCCAACGCCAACAAGGCGACGCTGCTGGCGATGGGCGTCCCGTCGAAGGCGGACATGCAGGCGAAGGTGGCCGCGACCGCCCGGGCGATGGGCGTCGACCCCGCGCTGGCCCAGGCGATCGCGTTCCAGGAGTCGGGGTTCAACCACACGTCGGTGTCCCCCGCCAACGCCATCGGCACCATGCAGGTCATCCCCTCGTCCGGCGAGTGGGCCTCGGCAGCTCGTGGGCCGCGACCTCAACCTGATCGACCCGGACGACAACGTCGTGGCGGGCGTCGCCATCCTGCGCCAGCTGGTGAAGTCCTCCCCCGACCTGCCGACGGCCATCGCGTCGTACTACCAGGGCTCGGGCTCCGTGAAGCGGAACGGCATGTTCAGCGACACGCGCCGCTACGTGGCCAACATCCAGACCCACATGGCGCGCTACTGACACGGCGCCTCCCCGGTCCGCGCACCCGGCGCCCGTAGACTGCGGCCCGTGGGAGCAACCGTCACCGATCCGCTCGTCGGCCAGCTGGTCGACGGGCGGTACGAGGTCGTGCAGCGCATCGCGCGCGGCGGCATGGCCACGGTGTACCTCGCCGTCGACCGACGGCTCGACCGCGAGGTCGCCATCAAGGTCATGCACCCGCACCTCGCGGAGGGCGCGGCCGGCGCCGACTTCATCGCCCGGTTCCGCCGCGAGGCGCGTGCCGCCGCACGCCTGACCCACCCCGGCCTCGTCGGCGTGTACGACCAGGGCGTCGACGGCGAGACCTCGTACCTCACGATGGAGTACGTCGACGGCGTGAACCTGCGCCGGCACCTCGCCGAGCGCGGGTCCCTCACGGTGGGCGAGACGCTGGCCGTCGCCGAGCAGGTGCTGGACGCGCTCGCCGCCGCTCACCGCGCGGGGCTCGTGCACCGCGACGTGAAGCCCGAGAACGTGCTGATGGCGTCGGACGGCCGGATCAAGGTCGCGGACTTCGGGCTCGCGCGCGCGGTCACCGAGGTCACCTCCACCACCACGGGCACGGTGTTCGGCACCGTCGCGTACCTGGCCCCCGAGCTGGTCGTCCGCGGCGAGAGCGACGCGCGCACCGACGTGTACGCCGCCGGCGTCCTGGTCTACGAGATGCTCACGGGCACGCAGCCGTTCACCGGCGAGACCCCGATCCAGATCGCGTTCCAGCACGTGAACTCGGACGTCCCCGCGCCGTCCGAGGCCGCGGGCTGGCTGCCGGTGGAGGTCGACGAGCTCGTCGGCGCGCTCGCCTCCCGCGAGCCCGACGACCGCCCGGCGGACGCCGCGGCCGCGCTCGCGCTGCTGCGGCGGACCCGGACCGCGCTGGACGACGAGACCCTGGCCCGTCGTGTCGACGTCCCCCCGTCGGTCGCGCTCCCCCAGGCGACCGACCCCGACGAGACCTCCGGGTCCGACGGCGTCGACGACTCCGGCGCGCTGGACGACGCCGGTGACGCCACGACCCGCATCGACGCACCGGGACGCACCGTCGCGCTGCAGATCGGCGCCGTCGCCACGAACGGCGCCGCCCCCGGCGGGACGGCCGCTCCACGGCGCCGCCGGCTCGCCTGGGTCGTGGCCGCCGTCGTGCTCGTCGCGCTGCTGGGCGGCGGCGCCTGGTGGTTCCAGACCGCCGGGCCCGGCGCCTACACGACCGTGCCCGCCGTGACGTCGCTCACCGAGGAGCAGGCGGTCGCGCGCCTCGACGACGCCGGGCTCGAGGCGGCCACCGTCGAGGAGTTCCACGACACCGTGCCCGCCGGCGACGTGTTCGCGGCCGACCCCGGGGACGGCGACCGGGTCCGCAAGGACGGCACGGTCACGCTGTCGGTCTCGCGGGGGCCGGACCTCGTGACGATGCCCGCGGACGTCGTCGGCCAGCTCCAGGCCGATGCCGAGGCGCTGCTCACCGCCGCGGACCTCGCGGTCGACTACGTGGAGGGCGACTTCTGGGACGACGCCGCCGCGGTCGGCCAGGTGCTCGCGACCACCGACGCGGACGGCAACCCGGTCGAGGCGGGCGCGAGCGTGCGCCGCGGGTCCACGATCTACCTCACGCTGTCCGACGGGCCCGCGCCCGTGACCGTCGTGTCCGTGGTCGGCGCGTCGCTGACCGAGGCGAAGGC
Organism: Cellulomonas sp. KU4C; assembly: GCF_056868065.1. Classification (NCBI taxonomy): domain Bacteria; kingdom Bacillati; phylum Actinomycetota; class Actinomycetes; order Micrococcales; family Cellulomonadaceae; genus Cellulomonas; species Cellulomonas sp. KU4C. The sequence goes on from NZ_CP200322.1 coordinate 3,313,433, forward strand.
GCAGCTCGAGGACCTGGGCCTGCGGGTCGACGCGCAGGAGGCGTTCAGCGACACCGTCCCGGCCGGCGACGTGATCGCGCAGGACCCGGCGTCCGGAACCGCCGGGCACCGGCTCGACACGGTGACGCTGCAGGTGTCGAAGGGGCCGGAGACGGTCCCGATGCCCAACCTCACCGGCAAGCAGTACGACGAGGCGAAGACGATCCTCGAGGGGCTCGGGCTCAAGGCCGAGCGCCGCAACGTGCTCGGCGGCATCTTCGGCACGGTGCGGGACCAGAGCGTCCCGGCCGACCAGGCGGTCCCCAAGGGCTCGACGGTCACCCTCACCGTGGTCTGACCGCCACCCCCGCACAGCACGACGCCCGCACCACCCCCGAGGGGGTCGTGCGGGCGTCGTCGTCAGCCGGGCGGGTCAGCTCTTGCGGAGCAGCTCCACGACCTGGAACGCGAGCTCCAGCGACTGCTGGTGGTTCAGCCGCGGGTCGACGAGGGTCTCGTACCGGCGGGCCAGGCCCGCGTCGTCGATCTCCTCCGCACCCCCGAGCACCTCGGTGACGTCGTCGCCGGTGAGCTCCATGTGCAGACCGCCGGGGACCGTGCCCAGGGCGCGGTGCACCTCGAAGAACCCGGCGACCTCGTCCATCACGTCGGAGAACCGGCGGGTCTTGTACCCGGACGCGGACGTGATGCCGTTGCCGTGCATCGGGTCGCAGACCCAGGTCACGGGACGCCCGTCGGCGGTGACCTTCTCGACCAGCGCGGGCAGGAGCTCACGGATCCTGCTCGCGCCCATGCGGGTGATGAAGGTGATCCGACCCGGCTCGGCGTCGGGGTTGAGCTTGTCGATCAGGCGCAGGGCGTCGTCGGCGGTCGACGTCGGCCGAGCTTGATGCCGAGCGGGTTGTGCACGCGGCTGAAGTAGTCGACGTGCGCCCCGTCGAGCTGCCGGGTGCGCTCCCCGATCCACAGGAAGTGCGCCGAGCAGTCGTAGGCGTGCCCGGTCCGCGAGTCGATCCGCGTGAGCGGGCGCTCGTAGTCGAGCAGCAGGCCCTCGTGGCTCGAGTAGAAGTCCACGGTGCGCAGGGCGTCGAAGTCGGCGCCGCACGCGGCCATGAACCGGATCGCGCGGTCGATCTCCGCGGCGATCTCCTCGTACCGGGCGTACGCCGGGTTGGCCATGAAGCCCCGGTTCCACTCGTGCACCCGCAGCAGGGACGCGAAGCCCCCCGTGGTGAACGCGCGGATGAGGTTCAGCGTCGAGGCGGACGTGTGGTACGCCTCGAGCAGCCGCTGCGGGTCCGGCGTCCGGGCCTCGGGCGTGAACTCGAAGCCGTTGATGATGTCGCCGCGGAACGCGGGCAGCGTCACGCCGTCGCGGGTCTCGGAGTCCGAGGACCGCGGCTTGGCGTACTGCCCGGCCATCCGGCCCATCTTGATGACGGGCAGGCTGGCGCCGTAGGTGAGCACGACCGCCATCTGCAGGACGGTCATGATCTTCCCGCGGATGTTGTCGGCCGTGGCCTCCGCGAACGTCTCGGCGCAGTCCCCGCCCTGGAGCAGGAACGCCTCCCCGCGACCGGCGGCCGCGAGCTGGGCGCGCAGCGCGTCGGCCTCCCCCGCGAACACCAGCGGCGGCAGCCCGGCGAGCCGGTCCGTCACCCGCCGCAGCGCGTCGGCGTCCGGCCAGGCGGGCTGCTGGGTGACCGGCAGGTCCCGCCAGGCCTCGAGCCCGGCGAGGACCGCCGGGTCGGCCTCGACGCTCATCAGTGCGCCGTCGCGGGCACCAGGGGCTGCCCGATGCCCTCCAGGAGCGCGCCGAACCACGGCTGCGCGACGTCGAACGCCTTGCCGCCGGCGATGCGCGGGAACGCGATGGCCTTGAGCCGGTCGCCGTCCTCCTCGTCGTGGCCGATGACGCCGGCCTCGCCGCGCAGGGCGCACTCGACGGCCAGGTCGGTCATCGACTTGATGAGGCGCAGGTCCTCGGCGTTCGCGGCCGCGGCGCGCGAGTAGTAGCCGGACTTCTGGACCATGACCTTCTCGGCACCGAGCTTCTCCGCGAACTGCTTCGCGAACCACTGGCCCGGGTTGATCGTGTCGAGCTTGACGTGGCCGAACGGGTCGCGGGGCACCTCGGCGCCGGACGCCTCGAGCTGCTCGACGATCTCGTGCATGCCCGCGCCCTCGGACAGGAAGATGTTGACGTTCCCCTGCTCGTCCATGATCGCCTTGAGGCGCGCGGCCTCGGCGTCGATGTCGAGGGCCAGCTCGGGCAGGAAGACGGCGTGGATGTCCCAGCGCTCGCGCGTCAGGCCCAGCGCCGGCGCCCACTCCTGGGCGTCGAGCCACGTGCGGTACGCGGCGGCGGACGCGGCCGTCAGCCAGCCGCAGTGCCGGCCCATGACCTCGTGCACGATCAGCATGCGCGGGCCCGAGCGGTGCTCGCCGATGACGTTCGCGGCGAAGCCGGCGGCCTCCTCGGCGGCGGTCCACGCGCCGAGCGACTGCTTGATCGGCACCACGTCGTTGTCGATGGTCTTCGGCAGGCCGACGACCGTCAGGCCGTAGTCGTTGTCCGCGAGGTACGCGGCGAGGTCGGCGGCGGTGGTGTTCGTGTCGTCGCCACCGATGGTGTGCAGCACGTCGACGCCGTCGGCCTTGAGCTGGTCGGCCGCGACCTGCAGCGGGTCCTGGCCCTCCTGGACGAGGCCGCGCTTGACGCAGTCGGCCGCGTTGGTGAGCTTCACGCGGGAGTTGCCGATCGGCGAGCCGCCGAACTTGTGCAGGATCCCGGCCTGCGCCCGCGCCTCGGGGCCGATGACGATCTTGTCCCCGCGGAGCAGCCCGTAGTAGCCGTGCTCGTACGCGATGATCTCGACCTCGGGGGCGATCTCGGTGTACCGCTCGATGAGCCCACCGACGGCCGAGGACAGGCACGGAGCGAAGCCACCCGCGGTCAGGAGCGCGACGCGACGAACCGACATGAGACACACCTCTCGTTGAACTGCACAGCTGGGCGTTCCCAGCCCGCACGTCACTCAAGGCGACGTGGACGGACCGGACCCGGGACCGAGGTCCGGGGTGCGTCCGCACCGGTGGCGCGGACGCGTCTGACGTCATCCTACTGAGACGGCGTCGGGTCCTCCGGCGGGACCGGAACCTGGACATCGGGCACGGCACGGCCGCCGGGGGCGGTCGGCTCGGGCGCGGCGGGGCCGGTGGCGGCGGGGTGGCCGGTGGCGATGCGGGCCTTCTGCGTCGCCGCGTAGATGTCGACGTACTCCTGGCCGGACAGGGCCATGAGCGCGTACATGATCTCGTCGGTGACCGAGCGCAGGATGAACCGGTCGTTCTCCATGCCCTGGTACCGGCTGAAGTCGAGCGGCTCGCCGATGACGACGCCGATCCGGCGCGGGCGCGGGAGGCGCTGGCCGAGCGGCTGGGCCTTGTCGGTGTCGATCATCGCGACGGGGATCACGGGGGCGCCCGACTCGAGCGCCATGCGCGCCACACCGGTCTTGCCGCGGTAGAGGCGGCCGTCGGGGCTGCGGGTGCCCTCGGGGTAGATGCCGAACAGCTTGCCCTCGGCGAGCCGGTTCAGGCCGGTGCGCAGAGCCGCCTCGGAGGCCTTGCCACCGCTGCGGTCCACCGGGATCGTGCCGACGCCGCGCATGAACCCCGCGGTCAGCCGGCCCTTGAGGCCGCGCCCGCTGAAGTACTCGCTCTTGCCGATGAAGACGATCTCGCGGTCCAGCACCAGCGGCAGGAAGAACGAGTCGACGACGGCCAGGTGGTTGCTGGCGAGGATCGCGGCGCCGCTGCTCGGCACGTGCTCCGCGCCGCGCACCCAGGGACGGAACAGCAGGTGCAGCAACGGGCCCACCAGGACCCGCTTCATCAACCAGTAGAACAACCTGCCACCTCTCGCCCTCGTCGCGGGCCGCTGTGCGTCGTCCCCGTGCGCTGTGCTCGTGCCGTGTGCTCGTGCCGTGTGCTCGGAGCCGACTCTAGAGTGCTGCCATGGCCTCGCGTCCCGACCACCCCGCCGACGACCCCGCCCCGGACGGGGACGAGGAGCGCGACGCGGTACCCGGCGGGGCCGGCGACGCACGCGTGTCCGACGAGCAGTGGGCCGCCATCGTGGCGGACCTGCGCGGAGACACGGGCACCGGGGCCCGTCCCGGGAGTGCTGACCCGGCGGATCCCGCGGCCGGGCCCGTGGGTCAGGACGACCCGCGGACCGCGTCCGGTCCCGCCGTAACCTACCCCGTCGCGCCCTGGGTCACCGACCGGCGCGTCGTGCGGCCGGCACGCCGGGACGACGACCCACCCACCACCGGCGCCGAGGGCGTCGGGGCGACCGGCCGCGACTGGGACGCCACGGACCGGATGGACGAGGCCGAGCGGGAGGTCGACGCGGCGGAGCACTTCTCCCCGCCCGAGCCGGGGCCGGTGCTCGGCGGCGACCCGCTGCTGACGATGGCGTGGCTGGCGGTCGCCGGCGTGCCGCTGCTCTGGCTCGTGGTCGTCGTGGCGTGGCGTGACGCGCCGTCGGCGGTCCTGCAGGCGTCCGGCGTGGTGCTGCTGCTGGGCCTGGGCGTGCTGCTGTGGCGGATGCCGCACCGGCGCGACGACGACCACGACGACGCCGACGGCGCGGTGGTCTGAGCGCGCCGACGGCGCGGTGGTCCGAGCGCGCCGACGGCGCGGTGGTGCGACCGCGCCGGCGGCGTCCGTCAGCGGCGGGCGAGGTCCGCGGCGCCGACGATGCCCGCGTCGTTGCCCATCGAGGCGAGGGCGAACGTGGCCTCCGGGCGGTGGCCCCGGGCGGAGAGCTGGTCGAGGAACCCCCGGCGAGCCGGGGCGAGCAGCAGGTCGCCCGCGGCGCTCACGCCGCCGCCGATGACGACGATCGCGGGGTCGAGCAGCGCGGCGACGGACGCAGAGCCCTCGCCGATCCACCGGCCGAGCTCGGCCAGCAGCTCGACGGCGAGCGGGTCGCCCTCCTGCGCGGCCTGCGTCACCTGCGGGCCGGTGAGGTCGTCGGCGTCGCCGCCGGCGAGCTCGCGCAGCCGCGCGCCGCGGTCGGGCTGGGTGATCAGCGCGGACTGGGCGTCGCGGACGAGCGCGGAGCCCGACGCGTACTGCTCCCAGCAGCCCTCGTGGCCGCAGCCGCAGTAGTGCCCGCCGGGGACCACGCGCATGTGGCCGACCTCGGCCGCCACGCCCCACGCGCCGCGGACCAGGTTGCCGGCGACGACGAGCGCGCCGCCCAGGCCGGTGCCGATGGTCAGCATGAGCATGTCCTGCACGTCCCGCGCGGCGCCGAACCGGAACTCGGCCCAGCCGGCGGCGTTCGCGTCGTTCTCGACGACGATCTTCACCTCGTCGCCGATCTCCTTCGCGACGATGTCGCGCAGGGGGTGCTCGCGCCACGGCAGGTTCGGGGTGAACAGGACCGTGGCCTGGTCGGCCGCGATGAACCCGGGGGCGGCGAGGCCGATCGCCCCGACCTCGTGCTGCTCGGCGAGCTCCTGGCACGCCTCGATCACGCCGCGGTCGACGCTGGCGGAGTCGCGCGGGTCGGTGTCACGACGCGTCTTCGCGATGATCCGGCCGTCCTCGTCGACCACACCGGCGGCGATCTTCGTCCCGCCGATGTCCACACCGATGGCGTGCATGCTGCCCTGCTTCCGCGTCAGAGTTCTGCGTCACGCACGCGCGCGGGCCGTCGGTCCCGGGGATGGACGCACCGGGCGCCGGCGGCAGCCCTGCGCGCGTGCGCCCCCACGCTAGCGTGCAAACCAGGCGTCCTTGCACACGCTCCCAGCGCGCCCTGCCGTCCGGTGCACGCACGTGCGGGTGACGTCGCGACCCGTTCCCTGCATCCGGGACCTTGGTCCCTTATGCTGCGCAGAACCTTCCGACCTCTGACAATGGAGCCAGACATGGAGGAGTTCAGCACCCCCCTGCTCGTCGACGCCGGTCCCCGCGAGAACCTGCTCGACCTGCTCGACGCCCGCGTCGACGCCACCGGCGACGGCCCGCTCATCGAGTACAAGACGCCCGGGACGGGCACCACCTGGCACACCGTGGGCGCACGCGACTTCGACCGCCGCGTCCGCGCGGTCGCCCGCGGGTTCGCGGCGCTCGGTGTGGCCCCCGGCGACCGCGTCGGCATCATGTCCCGCACCCGCTACGAGTGGACGCTGCTCGACTGGGCGCTCTGGCGCGCCGGCGCGGTCCCCGTCCCCGTCTACGAGACGTCGTCCGCGGAGCAGGTGCACTGGATCCTGACCGACGCCGAGGTCACCCTGCTCGTCGTCGAGGACGCCGCGCACGCCGCCACGGTCGCGGAGGTCCGCCCCGAGGCGCCGCTGCTGCGGGACGTGCTCGTCATCGAGGACGGCGCGGTCGCGCACCTCGAGGCCGCCGGGACGGGTGTCCCCGACGACGAGCTGGACCGGCGGGCCCGGTACGCCGGCCGCGACGACCTCGCGACCCTGATCTACACCTCGGGCACCACCGGCCGGCCCAAGGGCGTCGAGCTGACGCACGGCAACTTCGCGGTCCTCGCGCGCAACGCGGTCGAGGGCCTCGGGGAGGTCGTCGCGACGCCCGGCGCGCGGACGCTGCTGTTCATGCCGCTGGCGCACGTGTTCGCGCGGTTCGTCGAGGTGCTGTGCGTCCCGGCGGGCGCGGTGCTCGGGCACACGCCCGACACCAAGCAGCTCCTGACCGACCTCGCCGAGTTCCAGCCGACGTTCATCCTGTCGGTGCCCCGGGTCTTCGAGAAGGTCTACAACTCCGCGGAGCAGAAGGCGGCCGCCGCCGGGAAGCTGAAGATCTTCCACTGGGCCGCCCGCACCGCGATCGCGTACTCGCGGGCGCAGGACACCGGCGGCCCCGGCCTCGCCCTGCGCGCCCAGCACGCCCTCGCCGACCGGCTCGTGTTCCACAAGCTGCGCGCGGCGATGGGCGGCCGCATCGAGTGGGCGATCTCCGGGGGCGCGCCGCTGGGCGAGCGGCTCGGGCACTTCTTCCGCGGGATCGGCGTGCGCATCCTCGAGGGCTACGGGCTGACCGAGACGACCGCCCCCGCCACCGTCAACCTGCCCACGAAGACCCGGATCGGCACCGTCGGGCCGCCGCTGCCCGGCACGTCCGTGCGGATCGCGGCCGACGGCGAGGTGGAGGTCCGCGGCCCCCAGGTGTTCACGCGCTACCACCACAACCCCACGGCCACCGCGGAGGTGTTCGACGACGGCTGGTTCCGCACCGGCGACCTCGGGTCCCTCGACGAGGACGGTTTCCTGCGGATCACCGGCCGCAAGAAGGAGATCATCGTCACCGCGGGCGGCAAGAACGTCGCCCCGGCGGTGCTCGAGGACCGGCTGCGCGCCCACCCGCTGATCAGCCAGGTGGTCGTCGTGGGCGACGGCCGGCCGTACATCGGGGCGCTCGTCACGCTCGACGCCGAGGGGCTGCCCGGGTGGTGCGCCGCGCACGGGCGGCCCGCGCTGACGGTCGAGCAGGCCGCCCTGGACCCCGAGGTGATCGCGTCGATCGACGAGGGCGTCGAGCGGGCGAACCGCGCGGTCTCCCGGGCCGAGTCGATCCGCCGCTACCGGATCCTGGACCGCGACCTCACGATCGCCGGCGGGCACCTGACGCCGAAGCTCAGCGTCCGGCGCACGCACGTGCTCAAGGACTTCGCCACCGACGTCGAGGCGATCTACCGCGAGGAGCACGCGGGCTGACGCGACGCCGGCCGACGACCCTCCTGGCGCGCCTCAGACCCGCCCGAGCCGCGCCAGGAGGGTCGCGGACGGCAGCACGCGCGCGCCCGCGGCCTCCAGGTCCGCCCCGAGCGCGCGGTCGCTGGTGACGACCACGACCACCCGGCCGGTCGGCTCGGCGCGCACGAGGCGGCGGATCAGGTCGTCGGCGATCTCCCCCGACGAGAACAGCACCCGCACGCCCCGCGGCGTCGACGGCGCGCGCTCCGGCGGCGCGTCGTGGCCGTCGAAGCAGCAGGTCATCTCGGCGCCCGTGCGGCCCGCGAGGTTGGCCAGGCGCTCGACCAGGCGCCGCCGCTGCTCCGCGAGCGACTGGTCGGGCCAGGCGAGCTTCGTGACGTTGTAGCCGTCGACGACGAGGTGGGCCCGGGGCATCGCCAGCAGCTCGTCCAGCAGGGCCGGGTCGTCGGCACCGCGCCCGCGCGAGGTGGGGCGGGCCGCCGCCGGCACGTGCTCCGGGGCCACCAGGTCCGCGGGCATCCGGCCCGCCGGGGGCAGCGCGAGCTCGGTGCGCAGCGCCGCGCCGGCCTCGACCACGGTGTCGAGCAGCAGCCGCACCCGCACCTCGGCGAGCTCGCGGAGCACGGCGGCGTCCGCGCGCGCGGTCCGGGCCAGGTCGTCCGCGCGACGGCGGTCCTCGTCGGCCTGGGCACGCACGCGCGCGGACTCGGCGTGCACCCGCTCCGCCGCCGCCGCGACGTCGGCCGCGTGCTCGGCGGACCGCCGGGCCTCCGCGCGCGCCCGGTCCGCGTCGGAGCGCAGACGGCGCAGCTCCTTGCGCAGCGCGGCCAGCTCCGCCTCCGCGGCGTCGGCGCGCGTCGTCTCGGCGGCGACGCGGGCGGTGAGGCGGCGCAGCTCGGCGTCGGCGCGCTCGGCGCGGGCGGGGTGGTCCGTCGAGGGCGCGTCGGCGGGGTCGGACGCGGGCGGGACGAGGGCCGCGACGCGCTCCGTCCAGCCGTCCGGGCGGAGCAGCACGGCGCCGACGGCGAGGGTGAGCGGGTCGGGGGTGTCCGAGGGATCGGGGGCGTCGGCCGCGTCCGAGGCCTCGGGGGCGCCCGTGGAGTCGGGGACGTCCGGGGCGAGCAACGTCGCGGCGGCGGCCGGGTGCGCCTGCGACCACGCGCGGGCGACCTTCGCGCGGAAGCCGTCGTCCTGCTCGACCGCCGACCACAGCGGCCCCGCGCCCGCGTCCGCCCGCCGTCGCGGCGCGAACCGGCGCACGGCGCGCAGCGGCACCGGCACGGCCGCGACGTCGAGCGCGCCCAGCACGTCCGCGGCGAGCGCCAGCACGGTGGTGCGCACGGCGGCGGGGACGGGGGCGGGCATGTCCGCCACCCTAGGGGTCGCCCCCCGTGGCCGGCGCCGGGCCGGCGGGAGCGCGGGCGTGTCGGACCCCGCCGCTAGCGTGCCGGTCATGTCCCGCCGGTCCCCCGTCCCCCTGCGTCCCGAGCCCGCGCCGCCCCTCACCGGGCGCCCGGTCCAGGTGACGCTGGAGGACATCGGCACGCCCCTGTCGGACGTGACGTTCGTCGTCGTCGACCTCGAGACGACCGGTGCCGCGCCGGGGAGCTCGGCCATCACGGAGATCGGCGCGGTCAAGGTGCGCGGCGGCGAGGTGCTGGGCGAGCTGCAGACCCTCGTCGACCCCGGCGGGCCCGTGCCCGCGCAGATCCAGGTGCTCACCGGCATCACCACGTCGATGGTGATCGGCGCCCCGCGGATCGAGGCGGTCCTGCCGGCGTTCCTCGAGTTCGCGCAGGGGTCGGTGCTGGTCGCCCACAACGCGCCGTTCGACGTGGGGTTCCTCAAGGCCGCCGCCGCGGCGACGGGGCACGACTGGCCCGCGTTCCCGGTCGTCGACACCGTGCGGCTGGCCCGGCGGGTCGTCACCCGCGACGAGGCCCCCAACCACAAGCTCGGCACGCTCGCGGCCCTGTTCCACGCCACGACGACCCCCGAGCACCGCGCCCTCGCCGACGCGCGCGCCACGGTCGACGTCCTGCACGCCCTGCTCAGCCGGCTCGCGCCCCTCGGCATCACGCACCTCGAGGACCTCGCGACGGCGTCCGATCCGGTGCCCGCCGACGTCCGCCGCAAGCGCACCCTCGCGGACGGGCTGCCCGACGCCCCCGGCGTGTACCTGTTCCGCGGCCCGAAGGACGAGGTGCTGTACGTCGGCACGTCCACCTCCCTGCGCACCCGGGTGCGCTCGTACTTCACCGCGGCGGAGAAGCGCTCCCGGATGCGGGAGATGGTGCGGATCGCCCAGGCCGTGACGCCGGTGGTGTGCGCGACCCCGCTGGAGGCGCAGGTCCGCGAGCTCCGGCTGATCGCCGAGCACTCCCCCCGCTACAACCGCCGCTCCCGCTCCCCCGAGCGCATGCCGTGGATCCGGCTGACCGCCGAGCCGTTCCCCCGCCTGTCCGTGGTCCGCGACGTCCGCGCCGACGCCACCCACATCGGCCCGTTCGCCTCCCGGGGCGCCGCCCAGACCGCGCTGGAGGCCCTGCACGACGCGTTCGCGATCCGCCGCTGCACGACCCGGCTGCCGCTCGTCCCGGCGCCCGGCGCCACCGCCTGCCACCTCGCGGAGATCGGCCGGTGCAGCGCGCCGTGCGTCCGCCCCGAGGCCGCGGCCGAGTACGCCGCGACGGTCGAGCGGGTCCGCGGCGCGATGCTCACCGACCCGGCCGAGGTCGTCGACGCGCACGCGGGGCGGATCCGGGCGCTCGCCGGCCAGGAGCGCTTCGAGGAGGCCGCCGGGGTCCGCGACCGGCTCGCGGCGTTCCTGCGTGGCGCGGCCCGGTCCCAGCGGCTCGCCCCGCTGGCGTCCTGCGCGGAGCTCGTCGCCGCCCGGCGCACCGACGTCGGCGGCTGGGAGGTGGTGCTCGTCCGGCACGGCCGGCTCGCGGGCACCGCGCTCGTCCCGCCGCGCACCGACCCGCAGCCCGCGATCGACTCGCTGCGCGTCACCGGCGAGCACGTACCCGCACCCGTCCCGCCCGCGCCCGCGGGCCACCCGGAGGAGGCCGACCTGGTCCTCGCGTGGCTCGGCCGGCCCGGGGTGCGGATCGTCAGCGTCAGCGAGCCCTGGGCGTACCCGGTGCAGTCCGCCCAGGCGCGGACCGACCCCGCGGAGGCCGTCGCGGCGCACTCCCCAGTCGAGGCCGCGGTGGAGAGCGCGCTCGACGTGCTCGACGACCCGCTGGACGGCACCGGCCACCTCGACGGCAGCGCCGGCCGCGACATCCGGTTCACCGCCGAGGCAGCCCGTGGGACGCACCGGACCCAGGACCCGGCCACGGGAGCCGCCGGCGCGGCATGATGGCGTCATGCTGACCGCCATCGTGCACATCGACACCGACGCCGCCCGCATCCCCGAGGCCGCCGCCGCCATCGCCGAGATCCCCGGTGTGAGCGAGGTCTACTCCGTCACCGGCGGCGTCGACCTGATCGCGATGGTCCGGGTCCGCGAGCACGAGGAGCTCGCCGACATCATCGCCGACCGCGTCAGCAAGGTCCCCGGTGTCGAGCGCACCCAGACCTTCATCGCGTTCCGGACGTACTCCCAGCACGACCTCGACCAGGCGTTCGCCCTCGGCCTGGAGGACTGACCCCGGGCGGGTCAGCGCCGGGCTCGGCAGCCACCCCGCGACCAGCTCGCGCTGCGCAGCGCTCCACCCACCCCACGAGAGGTCACGACACGCCGTCCCGCAGTCCCGTCACCCAGCGTGTCGTGACCTCTCGTGGGGGTGAGCGGGGCGCCGAGGTGACAGGACGCGCCTCTGCGGAGGTGCGGGCGTGGACGCGCGGAGTGCCATCTCGGCGAGCGCTGGGCGGGGGCGCGGCGGGGGGGGTGCGGCGGGGGGTCAGGCGGAGGCGGCGCGCCAGCGGGCGAGGACGTCCGCGGCGGCGCCCTCGTCGACGGAGCGGCGCGCGTTCTCCAGCCCCGCCGCGAGGCGCGCGACGAGGTCGCCGCCGGACGCGCCGGTGCCGGGCAGGCTGCCGTCCGCGACGAGCGCCGCGGCGGCGTTGAGCAGCACGGTCTCCCGGGACGGGACGTGCTCCCCCGCGAGGACGGCACGCGCGACGCCGGCGTTGAACTCCGCGTCCGCGCCGCGCAGGTCCGCGACCGTCAGGCGCGTGAGCCCCAGGTCGGCGACCGGGTCGAGCGCGTGCTCCGTGACCTCGCCGCCCTCGACGTGCCAGATCCGTGCGGTCCCGGTCGGCGCGAGCTCGTCCAGGCCGTCGTCGCCACGGAACACCAGGGCGTCGGTGCCGCGGCGCGCGAGCACCCCGGCGACCAGCCCGGCCATCCGCTCGTCGGCCACGCCGATGGCGGCGGCCGCGGGCTGCGCGGGGTTGGTCAGCGGGCCGAGGAAGTTGAACACCGTGCGGATGCCGAGGTCGCGGCGGGCGACGGCGACGTGCCGCATCGCCGGGTGGAACGTCAGGGCGAAGCAGAACGTGATGCCGACCTCGGACGCCAGCTCGGCGACGCGCGCGGGCGTGTGGTCGAGCCGGATGCCGAGCGCCTCGAGGACGTCCGCCGACCCGGAGGACGACGACGCGGCACGGTTGCCGTGCTTGACGACCCGCACGCCGGTGCCCGCGATGACGACGGACGCCATCGTCGAGACGTTGACGGTGTGGGCGCGGTCGCCGCCGGTGCCGACGATGTCGACCGCCCGGCCGGGCACCTCGAACCGCAGCGCGTGCGCGAGCATCCGGTCGGCGAGGGCGGTGAGCTCGGTGACGGTCTCGCCCTTGGCCCGCAGCGCGGTGAGGAAGCCCGCGATCCGTGCCGGCGACGCCTCACCGGACATGATCTCGTCCATGGCCCAGCCGGTCTGGGCCTCGGTGAGGTCCCCGCGCTCGACGAGGGTCGTCAGCAGGTCGGCCCAGGTGACGCCGGTCGTCATGCGCCGGGCGTCGCGGGCAGCAGCCCGGCGACGGCGGCCTGCAGCTCGACGGGGTCGAGCGGCTGGGACACGACGGCGTCGGCGTCGGACCACGCGGCGAGCCACGCGTCCTGCGGGCGGCCGGTGAGCACGAGCACGGGCGGGCAGCCGAACACCTCGTCCTTGACCTGCCGCGCCAGGGCCATGCCGCCGACCTTGGCGGCCTCCCCGTCGAGCACGAGCAGGTCGTACGTCCCGGTCTCGGCCTGCGCGAGCGCGGCGGCGGCCGTCGCGACCTCGCTCCACCGGATGTCCGGGGCGCCGCGGCCGAGCCGCCGGCCGACGCCGAGGCGCACCTGCGCGCGCGTGTCGGCGTCGTCGCTGTAGAGCAGGATGCGGGGGCCCTGCGCCGCGACGGTTCCGTCGTGGCGGTCGGCGGCCAGGTCAGCGGCCAGTTCTGCAGACATCGCGGTCCTTCGTCGGGCGTCCGGGGCGCCTCGCGCGCGTCCCTGCCCTGCATCTTGGCACGCCGCGGACCCCCGGGACCCGGGACGACCGGCGCGCCGCGCCCGCCGCGCGATCACGCGGGATCGTGCCCGGGATGTGCGCGGATCGAGGTGACGGTGTGACAGAAACCTCGGCGACGCCCTGGGACTTGTGACCCATGTGGGCCGGATATCGGCCATACTGACGTGCGTGACGACCGCAACGGCTGCCCCCGCCTCCGCTCCCCACGTGAGCGTCAACCGACCGAACCCCGTGTCGGTCGGGACGATCGTGTGGCTGGCCTCGGGAGCTGATGTTCTTCGCCGGCCTGTTCGCGATGTACTTCACGCTCCGCTCGACGGTCCCCGAGGAGTGGGCCGTCCAGACCGAGAAGCTGAACATCACGTTCGCGGCGATCAACACGACGGTGCTGCTGCTGTCGTCGGTCACCTGCCAGATGGGCGTCTGGGCCGCCGAGCGGTTCCAGCCGGTCCGCTCCGGCAGCCTGCTGAACATCCGCGGCTGGGGCATGAACGAGTGGATGACCCTCACCTACGTGATGGGCGCCGTGTTCATCGGCGGCCAGGTCTTCGAGTACGCCGAGCTCGTGCACGAGGGCCTGACCATCTCCTCCAGCCCGTACGGCTCGGTGTTCTACCTGACGACCGGGTTCCACGGCCTGCACGTGGTCGGCGGCCTGATCGCCTTCCTGTTCCTGCTCGGCCGCTCGTTCACCGCCGGCCGGTTCGGCCACCACGAGGCGACGACCGCCATCGTCACCTCGTACTACTGGCACTTCGTCGACGTCGTGTGGATCGCGCTGTTCGCGACGATCTACCTGATCCGTTGACGCCACGCCCCCGCAGCACCCCCGCAGCTCCCGAAGCCCCCCGCACGCCCGAGACGAGGATCCATCCGTGAAGGCACTCGCCGCCCGCAGGCACCACCGGTCCGCACCGGTCGTGCTGCTCCTGCTGGCGCTGCTGCTGACCGGCGCCGTGTACGCGATCGCCCAGCCCGCCAGCGCCGACGCGGCGCAGGCAGCGGCGAGCGAGAGCGACGTCGCCGCCGGTCAGAAGCTGTTCCAGGCCAACTGCGCCACCTGCCACGGCGTGTCCGCCGAGGGCCGTGAGGCCGTCGAGGGCGGCGCCGGCGGCCCGTCCCTCATCGGCGTGGGCGCCGCCGCCGTCGACTTCCAGGTCGGCACCGGCCGCATGCCCGCGCAGATGAACGGCGCGCAGATCATGGCCAAGCCCGCGCAGTTCGACGACGAGCAGATCGCGCAGCTCGCGGCGTACGTCGCCTCCCTCGGCGCCGGCCCCGCGATCCCCACCGAGGAGCAGGTCGACCCGACGAAGGGCGACGTCGCCACCGGTGGCGCGCTGTTCCGCACCAACTGCGCGATGTGCCACGGCGTCACCGGCGCCGGCGGCGCGCTGTCCCAGGGCAAGTGGGCCCCGGCGCTCGACGAGACCACCCCCACGCACATCTACGAGGCGATGCAGACCGGCCCGCAGTCGATGCCGGTGTTCAACGACGCCAACATCACCCCGGACGAGAAGCGCGACATCATCGCCTACCTCGACGCGCAGCGGGAGGGGTCGCCCGGCGGCCTCACCCTCGGCTCGGTCGGCCCGGTCAGCGAGGGCCTGTGGGCCTGGGTGATCGGCATCGGCCTGCTGATCGGCGCCTCGGTCTGGATCGGAGCCAAGTCCTCGTGAGCACCCACCACGACCCCTCGACGGACCTCACCGCCCACGGCACGCACGCGCTGCCCGAGCGGTTCGAGGACCCGGGTCACCCCGAGCACCACCCCCGTCAGGCGGACCAGGACCCGAAGGCCGACAAGCGCGCGGAGCGCCAGGTCGTCGCCCTGTTCACGATCTCGATCATCGGCACGGTCGGCGCACTCGCCGCGTACTGGTTCTTTCCGCCGGGCGAGACCGTCGGGTCGATGCGGACGTCGAACCTGCTGCTGGGCCTGGGCCTGTTCTTCGGGCTCATCGGCATCGGTGCCGCGGCCGTCCACTGGGCGAAGTCCCTGATGAACGACCACGAGCGCTCCGAGGACCGCCACGCCATCCGCTCCGAGGACTCCGTCCGCGTCAAGGCCGTCGAGGCCCTGCGCGACGGTGCCAAGGACTCCGCGATCGGCCGCCGTGGTGTGCTCAAGGGCGCGATGGTGACCTCGCTCGCGCTGTTCCCGCTGTCCATCGCCGTGCCGCTCGTCGGCAACATCGGTGGCGGCTGGGACGTCTCGCGCTCGAAGCACACGATGTGGAAGAAGGGCACCAAGCTGGTGCTCGACCCGACGGGCCGCCCGATCAAGGCCGCGGACGTCACCATCGGGTCCGCGTTCCACGTCATCCCGGAGGGGCTCGAGGACACCGAGCACCCCCTCAACGAGAAGGCCAAGGCGGTCGTCCTCATGGTCCGCATGGACCCGGCCGACCTCCGTTCCGAGCAGGGCGAGGGCTGGTCGTACGACGGCATCGTCGCCTTCTCGAAGATCTGCACCCACGTCGGGTGCCCGGTCGCCCTCTACGAGCAGCAGACGCACCACATCCTGTGCCCCTGCCACCAGTCGACCTTCGACGCCGCCGACAGCGCCAAGGTCGTCTTCGGTCCGGCCAAGCGCCCGCTGCCCCAGCTGCCGATCACCGTGGACGACGAGGGCTACCTCGTCGCCCAGGACGGCTTCGACCAGCCGATCGGCCCGTCCTTCTGGGAGCGCCTCACATGAGCACCCTGACATCCCCCTCCACGCCGTCGGCCCCCCCGACGGCGGGAGCCCGCGCGGCCGCCGCGACCGCCGACTACCTGGACCAGCGCACCGGTATCGGCGGCGCGGTCAAGGAGTTCGCCCGCAAGATCTTCCCCGACCACTGGTCGTTCCTCCTGGGTGAGATCGCGCTCTACTCCTTCGTCGTGCTGCTGATCTCGGGCACGTTCCTCACGATGTTCTTCGTGCCCTCGATGACCGAGGTGCACTACCACGGCCCCTGGGCCGCGATGGACGGCGTGCAGATGTCCGAGGCGTTCGCCTCGACGCTGCGCCTGTCGTTCGAGGTCCGCGGCGGTCTGCTCATGCGGCAGATCCACCACTGGGCCGCGCTGATCTTCATGGCCTCGATCGTCACGCACATGATGCGCGTGTTCTTCACCGGGGCCTTCCGCAAGCCGCGCGAGCTCAACTGGCTCGTCGGCTTCACCCTGATGATCCTGGGCCTGCTGGCCGGCTTCTCCGGCTACTCGCTCCCCGACGACGTGCTGTCCGGCAACGGCCTGCGCATCGCCGACGGCGTCGCCCGCGCGATCCCGGTCCTGGGCTCGTACATCTCGTTCGGCCTGTTCGGCGGCGAGTTCCCCGGCACGGAGCTGATCCCCCGGCTGTTCACGGTGCACATCCTGCTGATCCCCGCGCTGATCCTGGCGCTGATCGGCCTGCACCTGCTCATGGTCGTGCTGCACAAGCACACCCAGTACCCGGGCTCGGGGCGGACCGACAAGAACGTCGTCGGCTACCCGCTGTTCCCGGTGTACGTCGCCAAGGCCGGTGGCTTCTTCTTCGTGGTGTTCGCCGTCATCGCCCTGATGGCCGCGACCATGACGATCAACCCCGTCTGGAACTACGGCCCCTTCGACCCCAGCATCGTCGGCGCCGGCGCCCAGCCGGACTGGTACATGCTGTTCCTCGAGGGCGGTCTGCGCCTGATGCCCGGCCAGGCCGAGTTCGTCATCGGCCAGTACACGGTGTCGGCGAACATCCTCGTGCCCGGCGTGGTCATCCCCGGCCTGCTGTTCACGGTGCTGGCCCTGTGGCCGTTCATCGAGGCGTTCGCGACCGGCGACAAGCGCGAGCACCACGTGCTCGACCGCCCGCGCAACGCGCCCTTCCGCACCGCGTTCGGCGTCGCGTTCCTCACCGCGTTCATGGTGCTGCTGCTCGCCGGGTCGAACGACCTCATCGCGACGCACTTCCACCTGTCGATCAACGACATCACCTGGGTGCTGCGGTTCGCGCTGTTCATCGCCCCGGCGATCGCGTTCTGGATCACGAAGCGGATCTGCCTGTCGCTGCAGCGCAAGGACCGCGAGCTGGTCCTGCACGGCCACGAGACCGGCCGCATCGTCCGGTTCGCGTCGGGCGAGTACATCGAGGTGCACAAGCCCCTCGACGCGCACGAGCGCTGGCTGCGCGTGCAGCACGAGCCCCGACGTCCGCTCGAGATCGAGCCGGCCGAGGACGCCCGTGGCGTGCGCCGCAAGGGCTACCGCACGGACGCGCTGCGGCAGCGCCTGTCCCGCGTGTTCTACGAGGACCGGGTCGAGCCGGTCACCCCCGCGGAGCTCGTCGCCGCGCAGTCGCACGGGGCGCACGACGCCCTGCCGGCCGCGCACGACGAGCAGCGCGAGGAGCGCCACGGCGGGGTCCGCCGGCACCCGGCACCTGGCGCCGGAGCCCGAGGACACCGAGGGCACCAACCGCTCCTGATCCGCCCCCTGACCAGGGGAATCATCCCGCCCGCCCGGTCGTTGGACCGGGTGGGCGAGGAACGGGACACCACGCCCGGGTCGCGCCGGCTCACGCCGGGGCGGCCCGGGCGTCGCCGTCCCGGGACCACCCCGTCGCACCGCGACCGCACACCCCGCACGCCGTCCTGGCGGGCTGGGACGTCCCGGACGTGGTACGACAGGAAGCAGGCACGCACGTCCCCGGCGGGGACACCTGCGTGCCTGCTGCCAAGACGCCGCCGCGGCGCAAGAGCCGCGGCACGAGCAGGAGAGGCACTGATGGCTGACTACACCCTTCCGGACCTGCCGTACGACTACGCGGCGCTCGAGCCGCACATCTCCGGTCGCATCATGGAGCTGCACCACGACAAGCACCACGCTGCGTACGTGACGGCCGCCAACGCGACGCTGGAGAAGCTGGCAGCCGCCCGGGAGTCCGGCGACTTCGGTGCCGTCGCCGGCCTGGAGAAGACCCTCGCGTTCAACCTCGGCGGGCACGTGAACCACTCCGTGTTCTGGCAGAACCTCTCCCCCGAGGGCGGCGACAAGCCCGTGGGCGAAGCTGGCCGCCGCGATCGACGAGTTCTTCGGCTCGTTCGACAAGTTCCAGGCGCACTTCACCGCCAACGCCACCACGATCATGGGCTCCGGCTGGTCGATCCTCGCGTGGGACTCGATCGGCGAGAAGCTCGTCATCGTGCAGCTCTACGACCAGCAGGGCAACATCCCGCTGGGCCTCGTGCCGATCGTCGTGCTCGACATGTGGGAGCACGCCTTCTACCTCGACTACGTCAACGTCAAGGCGGACTACGTCAAGGCGTGGTGGAACATCGTCAGCTGGGCCGACGCCGGCGCGCGCTTCGAGCGGGCCCGCAGCCAGACCTCGGGGCTGATCGTCCCCGCGCTCTGACGCACCCGGACGCACTGAGGGCCGGCGACCCGCCGCGGTCGCCGGCCTTCGGCGTGTCCGGAGGCTGAGACGGCACGCGGCCGACAACTCCGGACGAACGGGGACGACACGCCGACGCGTCACGGCCTCCGCGTCCCCCGATCGGTCGCACCGCTTGCCCACGCGCGCAGGCGTGCACCACCCTGGGTCGCGTCGGTCCCGACGTGACCGACCCGGTGTCTCAGCCGCACCGATACCGGCCTGCTTCCCGCCAAGGAGCACGCCATGAGCAGCACGTCCGTGCGCCGCCCCCACCTCCTCCGCGTGGCAGCAGTCGCACTCGCGCTGACCACGATCGGAGTGGTCGACGCGAGCGTCGCCGCTCCCGGCGCCGATGCCGCCGGGTGCAGCTTCAGCAACCTCACCTCGAAGAGCGTGAAGAACGTCAACGGCAAGCTCGGGGCCTACGGCTACAAGAGCAGCGCGGCGTCGACGACAGGTGTCCAGGTCGGCGCGTGGGCGTTCCCTGGTGGCTTGTCGACGAACCCGTCTTCCATCTGCTACGCCTTCCCGACGATGGTGCATGCGTGATCTCGGTCGATCCGGCAGCGGGTTCGGCGTGGAGGGACGCTGTCGCTCCGGGCTTGCTGGTCGCCGTGGGCCTGGTGGCCGGCTGCACGGCCTCCGGTGCCGCGCCCTCGGACCTGGTCGGTGGCCCGTGGGCGTCAGAGCTCGCGTACTACGACGCAGCCACGGACAGCGCGTTCCCCCACCAGGCCCTCGCCGACGGGGAGATCTCGGATGCCGAGGTGGAGGAAGGGCGCGCACTCGTCGACCAGTGCTACCGGGACCACGGCGCCGAGGTGACGTACGACCCGTACGGTCGGGCCACTGTCTCGGTCGTCACCGGCAGCGAGGACCCGATGCAGGTCATCGGGACGTGCGAGTTCGCCGACGGGGGCGTGGTCGTCCTGCACGGTCAGATCCGCCTCAACCCCGAGAACCTCGACCCGGCGACGATCCAGGCCGAGTGCCTCGTCGAGCGCGGGATCGTCGAGCCGGGCTTCACCGCCCGGGACCTCGAGGAGTTCGTGCAGGTCGACGGCGCGGCCGTCCCGTGGGCGCCCTCCCGGCAGGAGGCCGCGGCCGCCTGCATGATCGACCCGCTGGGTGTCGTCCCGGTCGTGGGCACCGGCGCGGTCGATCCGGAGCCCACACCCTGATGCGGCCGCCCCACATCCCGCCGGGCCTCGTGCCGATCGTCGTGCTCGACATGTGGGAGCACTCCTTGTGTGTCGACTACGTCAGTGTCGCCCGCAGCCAGACCTCGGGGCTGATCGTCCCCGCGCTCTGACGCACCCGGACGCACCGACGGCCGGCGACCCGCCGCGGTTGCCGGCCCTCGGCGTGTCCGGAGGCTGAGACGGCACGCTGCGGACAAGCCGGGACGAACGGGGACGACACGCCGGGGCGCGGCGAGCTCCACGTCCCCTGATCGGTCGCGCTGCTTGCCCCGGCGCCGAGCCGTCGACCACCCTGGTCCCATCGGTCTCCTCCCGACCGAACCGGTGTCTCAGCCGCACCGATACCGGCCTGCCTCCGGAGAAGGAGCACGCCATGAGCACCATGTCCGCACGTCGTCGCCTCGTCACCGTCCTCGCGGTCCCCGTCGTCACCTCCGGTCTCGTCATCGCTGCCGCCGGCGGCGCCCAGGCCGCGACTGAGTACGTCGGGGGCGGGACCTGGTACCACGGGATCACCGTGACCAACGTGTACTCGACCTACGACAACGACGTCAGGACCCACCGGGCGTCGGTGACGACATCCGCCCAGCTCATCGACAGCGGGTGGAAGAGCAAGGGCGTCCGGGCCGCGGCGTCGGCTCAGGCCTCGGTGAGCGGGAACAAGGCGAACTACGACTTCATCAGCTGACCCGGCCCGAGCCCAGGACCATGGATCTCCACCGTTGCGGCCCCGGCGCTCGCGTCGCGGCCGCGCTCCTGCTCGTGGCACTCGCCGGATGCACCGCTCCGCCCGACGCCGCCACCCCCGGTCCCGACTCCGCTACCGGCAGCGCGGGAGAGCCGACCTTCGACGGCCCGTACGCGGCCGAGCTCGCCGAGTTCCACCGCTCCGCCGCCAACGACTTCGTCCGCGACGTCCTGGCGGACGGCACCATCACCGACGCGGAGTACGCCGAGATGACCGAGCGGTTCCGGTCGTGCCTCGCCGACCGCGGCATCACCTTCAACGGGTTCCAGCCGGACGGCAGCTACTCCACGTCGCTCGCACCCGGTGGTGCGGACACGCACGGGGTCGTCTCCGAGTGCTCGCACACCTCAGGTCAGGACAGCGTCGGCGCGCTGCACGACATCATGACGGCGAACCCCGACAACACCGACGCCGCGGTGGCGATCGCCGACTGCCTGGTGCGCGCTCGCGCAGTCCCGGCCTCGTACACCGCCCAGGACTACCGTGCCGACCGGCAGGGCAGGTTCCGGGACACCGAGCAGCTGGAGCCGGGGCTGGCGGCGGTGCTGGACACCTGCATGTCCGACCCGTTCGACGACCCGACGGAGTCGACTCCCTGATGCGACCGGGTCCCGCCTCCGTCCTCTCCCTCGTCGTGGTCACCGCGCTCGCCGGCGGAGTCGGCGTCGGTGTCGCGCTGACCGCGCCGGGCACGCCCGCGTCGCTCGCCGCGGGCTCCCCGATCACCGAGGTGCCGGTCACGACACGCGCGTTCGCCGACGAGCGGCAGCTCGCGCTCCAGGTGTCGTCGGGCGAGGCACGCACCCTCAGCACGCGAGCGGAGGGTCTGGTGACGGCGACGACGTGCACGGACAGCGGCATGCTCACGAGCGGCACCTCGTCGTTCGCCGTCGACGGCGCCCCCTTGCTGAACCTGCACACCACCGAGCCGCTGTGGCGCACGCTCGCGGTGGGTGACCGGGGGTCGGACGTCGCCGCGCTCCACGGGGCGCTCCGTGCGCTCGGCCACGACGCCCCGACCGGGGACCGGGTCACCCGCGGGACCCTCCGGGCGCTCACCGAGGCACGGGCCGCGTCCGACGGCTCCGTCCCGCGGTCCTCGGTGACGGAGGTCGACCCCGCGCGCGTGGTCTGGCTCCCCGACCCGGCCGTCACGGTGAGCCGCTGCGTCGCCGGGGCAGGCGCGCAGGTCGCGGTCGGCGACACCCTGGTGGAGCTCCCGGCGACGGTGTCTCGTGCAGTGCTCGTCATGCCCCCTGCCGACGCGGCGCCGGGCGACCGGGTGCTCACCGTGCACGGCGCCGTCGTGCCGGTCGACGCGGACGGGGAGGTCCGCGACCCGGAGGCGCTCGCCGTGCTCTCGGCGTCGCGCAGCCGCCCCGACACCGAGAGCACCGACGTCGGCGCCGACCTCGTGATCACAGTCCCCTGGTCGTTGGCCGAACCGCTTGAGGTCGGGGTCGTCCCGCCCGGCGCGGTGGTGGGCGCCGGGACGGCCGTGACGTGCGTCAGAGACGGCGCGGATCGGGCGGTCCCGGTCGCCGTGGTCGGCTCGGAGCTCGGGCAGACGTATGTCGTGCCCTCAGCCGGATCGTCACTGCCGGCATCGGTCCGGACCGCCCCGTCCCCGGGATGCGGCGGCTGACGGGTGCAGGTGCTGCTCGACGGCGTCGGCCACCGTTTCCCGGGTCAGCCGTTCCTGTTCCGGGGCGTGTCCGCGGCGCTGCTCCCGAACCGGGTCTACGCCCTGGTCGGGCCCTCGGGCTCCGGCAAGAGCACCCTGCTGTCCGTGCTCGCCGGGTGGCTCGACCCGACCGAGGGCGCCGTCGTGCGCACCGGGGTGACCCGGGTGGGCTGGGTCTTCCAGAATCCGCACGGAGTGGCCCGGCGCACCGCCCTCGACCACGTGGCGCTCCCACTGCTCGCCCAGGGGGTGCCGCGGCGCACGGCCCAGGAACGGGCGCGCGAGCTGCTGAGCGAGTTCGGGCTGCGTGACGCGGCCGACCGGGAGTTCGCCGCACTGTCCGGGGGTGAGGCGCAGCGCCTCATGCTCGCGCGCGGCATCGCCGCCCGCCCCGACCTGTTCCTGGTCGACGAGCCGACCGCCCAGCTCGACGCCCTGACAGCCGCCCAGGTCAGCAGCACCCTCGCGGGCCTGGCGAGGGCCGGGACCGTCGTCGTGGTCGCCACCCACGACGCGCGGACCCGCGCGGCCTGCACGGACACGATCGACCTCACGTGCGCGGACCGCTCGCGGATCGTCGCATGAGGTGGGTGACGGGCGAGGCGTGGCGCGACGTCACGTCCGGGACCGCGCACGCCCTGCGGTGCGCACTGCTCCTGGCCGTCCTCGTCGGCGCCCCGGCCGCCGCGGACGTCTCCGCGGTCGACTCCCTGCTGACCCGGGGTGCGGAGTTCCGGGACGCTGGGGCCTCCGTGCTGACCATCGAGGCACCCGGTGCGATCGACGGAGCCGCGTGCGACGCCCTCGCCGACGCCCCGGGAGTCCGAGCCGCAGGCGCCCTGCGCCAGGAGCAGCACGCCCTGGTCCCGGCGGCCCTCCCCCGTGGGCCCGTCGCGCACTACGCCGTCTCCCCGGGCACCGCCGCCCTGCTGCGGGCCGAGGGTCGCGCGCCGGCGGGCGTCCTGCTGGCGGCGCCGGCGGCGACCGCACTCGGCGTCCGCCCAGGAGACGCGCTGGTCCTCGACGGCATCAGCACCGAGGTGCGGGCGACGTACGCGTGGCCGGACGATGGCCGCCGATCGGGCTACGGCTACGCGGCGCTGATCCCGGCCGACCGGATGCAGCCGTACGACTCCTGCTGGGTGGACGCCTGGCCGACCCCGGCAGGTCTCGCTGCTGCCGCCCGCCTCGCCGTCCTCCCGGGCACCGACGAGCGGGCGGGGCCTGCGCTGATCTCGCAGCTGAACACGACCCTGGGTGTGTCGTTCGACGGGGCACGCCTGCACGCCGACCGGGCCACCCGACACGCGCCGTGGGTCACGCTGGGCGCGGGGCTCGGCCTCGGGTTCGCGACGACCCGTGCCCGCCGGCTCGAGCTCGCGGCGGCGCGGCACGTCGGCGTGAGCACGGGAGCCCAGCACGTCCAGCTGCTCCTGGAGTCACTCGCGTGGGTGCTGCCCGCGGGCGTGCTGCTGGCCGCGGGCGCAGCCGCTCTGATCGCCCGGGGCAGCGGCGAGCACCCCGCGGCTCTGGTCGCCGTCGCGACGTCGGTCGTCGTGCCCGGGCTGCTGGGCACCGTGCTCGGGTGCCAGGCCGCTGTCGCCCGTACGCAGGAGGAGCACCTCTTCCGGTACTTCCGCCGGCGCTGACGAACCCCTCGGCTCCCCGGTACGCCACGAGGCCGGGCTCCCCGTGGGGTACCCGGCCTCGTGCGGTGTGCGGGTCGCGTCAGTGCGCGTGCTGCCCGCGGCTGAACTCGAAGATCCAGCCGACCAGGCCGATGATCCCGAGCGCCGCGCCGACGTACAGCAGCCACCAGCCGATCGCCATGCCGAGGAACGCCAGCGCGCCCGCGAACGCGATCGTGATGGGCCACCAGCTCCACGGGCTGAACACGCCCTGGTCGCCGGCACCCTCGGCGATCAGCGCCTCGGGGTCGTCCTCGGGTCGGGCGTCGATCCGGCGGGAGACCAGCAGCAGGTAGCCGCCGATCATGCCCACCAGTCCGCCGACCAGCGGGATGCCGACGGTGCCGACGGCCTCGCCGCCGCTCCACCAGGCGTAGACCAGCCCGATCGGGATGAAGAACAGCACGCCCCCGAGGAACAGGTACGGCTCGACCTTCATCGCGTGGCGCGGGCGGGCGCCGTCACCGGTCTCGGACGGCCGGCCACCGGCGTCGTGCGTCAGGGGCGCGTTCATCGGGTGCTCCCGTCCTGGTCGTCGGTGTCACGCTCGGTGCGCGGGCGGTCGTCCACGATGGTCGCCGAGGACTGCTCGGGCTCGCCGCCGCCGTGGGCCATGCGGTCCCGGGCGACGCCCTGCTCGCCGGAGCGCTCGGCCTCCCAGTCGAAGAACCCGGGGTCGGGCTCCACGTGGTCCATCGCCGCGACCTCGGGGTGGTGCAGGTCGAACGCGGGACGCTCGGAGCGGATGCGCGGCAGCGACGTGAAGTTGTGCCGCGGCGGCGGGCAGGAGGTCGCCCACTCGAGCGACTGGCCGTAGCCCCACGGGTCGTCGACGGTGACCTTCGGCGCCTTGCGCCAGGTGATGTAGACGTTCCAGAGGAACGGCAGCGTGGAGATCGCGAGGATCATCGAACCCACGGTCGACACCTGGTTCATCCAGGTGAAGCCGTCCTCCGGCGAGTAGTCCGCGTACCGGCGGGGCATGCCCTCGGCGCCGAGCCAGTGCTGGATGAGGAACGTCATGTGGAACCCGACGAACAGCATCCAGAAGTGGATCTTGCCGAGGCGCTCGTTGAGCATCCGGCCGGTGAACTTGGGCCACCAGTAGTACATGCCCGCGAACATCATGAACACGACGGTGCCGAACACGACGTAGTGGAAGTGCGCCACCACGAAGTAGGTGTCGGAGACGTGGAAGTCGAGCGCCGGGCTGGACAGGATGACGCCCGTCAGACCGCCGAAGAGGAACGTGGTGAGGAAGCCGATCGTCCAGAGCATCGGCGTCTCGAACGTGAGCTTGCCGCGCCACATCGTGCCGATCCAGTTGAAGAACTTCACACCGGTCGGCACCGCGATCAGCATCGTCATCAGCGCGAAGAACGGCAGCAGCACGGCACCGGTCACGTACATGTGGTGCGCCCACACGGTGACGGACAGCGCGGCGATGGCGACGGTCGCGTAGACCAGGCCCTTGTATCCGAACACGGGCTTGCGGCTGAACACCGGGAGGATCTCCGTCGCGATGCCGAAGAACGGCAGGGCGATGATGTAGACCTCGGGGTGCCCGAAGAACCAGAAGAGGTGCTGCCAGAGGATGGCGCCGCCGTTCTCGGGGTTGAAGACCTGCGCGCCGAGGCGGCGGTCGGCACCGAGCGCGAACAGCGCGGCGGCCAGCGGCGGGAACGCCATCAGCACGAGCAGGCTCGTGACCAGCGTGTTCCAGGTGAAGATCGGCATCCGGAACATCGTCATGCCGGGCGCGCGCATCGTCACGATCGTGGTGATGAAGTTGACCGCACCGAGGATCGTGCCGAAACCGGTCAGCGCGAGGCCGAACACCCACAGGTCACCACCGGCACCCGGTGAGTACACGGAGTTCGACAGCGGCGCGTACGCGAACCAGCCGAACGACGCCGCGCCCTGCGGGGTGAGGAAGCCGCCCGCGGCGATCAGGCCACCGAACAGGTACAGCCAGAACGAGAACGCGTTGAGCCGCGGGAACGCGACGTCGGGGGCGCCGATCTGCAGCGGCATGATGATGTTGGCGAACGCGGAGAACAGCGGCGTCGCGAACAGCAGCAGCATGATCGTGCCGTGCATCGTGAAGAGCTGGTTGTACTGCTCCTTGCTCTGCACGATCTGGATGCCGGGCTCGAACAGCTCGGCACGGATCAGCAGCGCCATCAGGCCGCCGATCGCGAACCAGGTGAAGGCCGCGATCAGGTACATGTAGCCGATCGTCTTGTGGTCGGTCGACGTGACCCACTTGACGACGGTGCGCCCGAGAGTCTGCCGGCGCGGGGCGAGCCCCGGGACGGTCTCGACGGTGGCAGCCATCAGTTGTCTCCCTCTTCGCCCGCGGCGGTCTCGGTGTCGCCCTCGCCGGTGACCCGGACGTCCTGCAGGCGGCTGTACTCGAGGCCCAGCTGACCGTCCTGGCCGGCGTCGCGGAGCTCCTCGACGTGCGCGTCGTACTCCTCGCGCGAGACGACCTTGACGTTGAACAGCATCGACGAGTGCTCCTCGCCGCAGAGCTCGGCGCACTTGCCGACGTACTCGCCCTCGACCTGCGGGACGACCTGGAACGTGTTGGTGCGCCCCGGGATCATGTCCTGCTTGTAGAGGAACGCGGGCACCCAGAACGAGTGGATGACGTCGCGGGAGTCGAGCACGAACTCGACGTTCTCCCCCACGGGCAGGTACAGCGTCGGCTGGTCGGCGAGCACGCCGGTCTCGCCGACGGCCTGCGCGTGCTGGCCGGTGTCGTACACGTCGTCGTCGACGTAGTTGAAGTCCCAGCTCCACTGCTTGCCGATCACCTGCACGGTGAGGTCGGGCTCGGCGCTGGTGTCCTGGATCTCGGTCATGTCGCGCGCCGTGTAGTAGAACAGCACGCCGACCATGATGATCGGCAGGATCACGTACATGATCTCGAGCGGCACGTGGTAGCGGAGCTGGACGGGCAGCTGGTCGTCGTCCTTGCGCTTCCGGTACACGGCGACGCACCAGATGATCAGGCCCCAGGTCAGGATGCCCACGAGCAGCGCGGCGACCCAGGAGCCGACCCAGAGGTTCATGATGCGGCCGGTCTGGTTCGTGATCTCGTTCTCGGAGTCACCGGGCAGCCAGCCGCGCTGGACCTCCGGCGAGCATCCGGCGAGCGCGAGCGCGGCGAGGCCGACGAGTCCCGCCACGGCCAGTCTGTTCCGCCTCGGGCGGGGGGTCTGCGAGCGCACCGGGGGCCTTCCACTTCGGTCCCCGCCGCGCGCGACGCCTGCGCTGCGCCGTCCGACAGGGAAGTCACCTAGGACCTATGTCCTCGATCCCGAGCAGCCTAGCGCGCTGACCGGCCCCTCGTGGCCCCAGACCCGCGTTTCGGGACCGTGAGATGACGCAGTGTCATCTGGATCACGTCCGCAGGTGCTCCACCGGCCGCGCACGGAACCGCCACCGGTCGGGCCGCTACCGTGCTCGGGTGACCGACGCCGCCCCGCCCCCGATCCCCGCCGCGGCCCGGGACGCCCGCGTCCTGCTGGACGCGGGCGGGCGCGCCCCGGTGCTGCCGGCCGCGCGGGAGGCGTTCCTCGCCGCGCTCGACGAAGGCTGGGCGGACCCCCGCCGGCTGCACACCGAGGGTCGACGCGCCCGGGCGCTGCTCGACGGCGCCCGGGAGGCGGTGGCCGCGCTCGTCGGGGCCCGCACGGAGGAGGTCGACCTCGCGCCGTCGCACACCGCGGCCCTGCACGGGGCGGTCCGCACCGTCGCCCGCGGGCGCCGCCGCACCGGGAGCGCGGTGGTCGTCTCCGCGGTCGAGCGGATGGCCGTCCTGGACGCGGCGGACGTCGCGGTCGGCGGCGACCGGCCGACCGGCGACCCGGGTGAGCGTCGCACCGTCGGGGTGGACGCCGCCGGCCGGGTCGACCCGGAGGCGTTCGCCGACGCGCTGCGGTCCCCCGGCGTCGCGCTCGCCGCGCTGCAGCACGCCAACGGCGAGGTCGGCACGCTCCAGCCGGTCGCGACCGTGCACGCCGCCGCGCGCGCCGCCGGGGTGCCGCTGCTGGTCGACGCCGGCTCCTCGTTCGGGCACGTGCCCGTCGGACCGGAGTGGGACGTGCTGACCCTCGACCCCGGCGACGTCGGCGCGCTGCCCGGCGTGGCGGTGCTCGTCACCCGGGCGGGCGTGCGCCGCTCCCCCGTCGGCCCGACCGACGAGGACCGCTGGTTCCCCGGCGGCGTGTCGGTGCCCGCCGCGCTCGCCGCCGCCGTCGCGCTCCAGGTCGCGGCCGCCCGCGCGCACGCCGGACCCGACCCGCGGGTCGCGCTCGTCGACCGGCTGCGGGCGCGGGTCGCCGCCGAGGTCCCCGAGGTCGACGTCGCCGGCCCCGCGACCGGACGACTCCCCCACGTGCTGACGTTCTCCTGCCTCTACGTCGACGGGGAGGCCGTCGTCACGGCACTGGACCGGGCCGGGTTCGCCGTCGCGTCCGGGTCCGCGTGCACGTCCGCCACCGAGGAGCCCAGCCACGTCCTCGCGGCGATGGGCGCCCTCACCCAGGGGAACGTGCGGCTGACGCTGCCGGTCGGCACGACGACCGCGGACGTCGACCGGTTCTGCGCCGTCCTCCCGGGCGTGGTCACCGAGCTCCGCCGCGCGGCGGGCCTCACCGACCTCTGACGCGCACCCGCGCCCTGCGGTGCGGGGTGGATCCACCCGGGCCTGGTGTGGACCGATCACGGCGACTCACCGCGGCGCGCCGCTCCGGATGGATCCACCCGGGGATGGAGCGGGGTCTGGAGCGGGGGCGGGGGCGGGGTCTGGAGCGGGGGCGGGAACTGGGGGGACGCGCGAGAGCCCCGGACCGGTGACGGTCCGGGGCTCTCGGAGGGCGGGAGCGGTCAGGCGAACGAGCCGCCGCACGCGCAGCTGCTGCCGGCGTTCGGGTTGTCGATCGTGAAGCCCTGCTTCTCGATGGTGTCCGCGAAGTCGATCGTCGCGCCGTCCAGGTACGGGACGCTCATCCGGTCCACGACGACCTCGACGCCGCCGAAGTCCACCAGCGCGTCGCCGTCGAGCACGCGCTCGTCGAAGTACAGCTGGTAGATCAGGCCCGAGCAGCCGCCGGGCTGGACCGCGATGCGCAGACGCAGGTCGTCGCGACCCTCCTGCTCGAGCAGGCTGCGGACCTTGTCGGCCGCGAAGTCGGTGAGCTGGACGCCGTGCGTCGCGGTCTCGGTGGTCTCGCTCATGGATGTCTCCCGTGTCTCGGCTCGGTCGCGGACGCACGCTCGCCGCGTGCGCGCCGCGGGACGGTCGCGTCCAGCACAACCGCACCCCCGCGTGATCTGTTCCCAATGTACGCCCGGAGTCGGGCGGCACCACGGGACCGGCGCGGCCGTGCGCGGGGCGCGTGGGCGGCGCCCGTTCAGCGCGACCAGGTCCGGGCGATCCGCGGGACCCGCGCCCGCAGCGCGGCGGTCGGGTCGGCCTGCCACCGCTCGACGTCGCCGGGGCCCTCGAGCACCGCGAACCCGCCGGCGACCCCCGCGGCGCCCCAGTCGCGGCGGCCGGTGCGCAGCTGGGCCGCGAGGGCGACGACGGGCACGCCGAGCGGCAGCGCCGCGGCGGCGACCGAGCCGACCACCCCGTCCTCGAGCGCGAGCCCGTCGAGCACGCCGGTGCCGGTCACGACCAGGTCGGCCTCGGCGACGCGCCCCGCGAGCCCGACGACGTCCGCGACCCACGCCGCGCCCGGCAGCAGGCGCGCGCCGAGCAGACCGAGCGCGTACCCGGCGCCGCCGCCCGCCCCGGATCCGGCGGCCAGCGCGGCCCTCGACCCCGGCGCGCGTCGCGCACCGCCGCCCGGGCCGGTCGTCGCACCCGCCGTGGCACCGGTCGTCACGCCGGACCCGAGCAGGTCCCGCCGGCCCGTCGACCCGGCCGCCGCGGCGGTGGCGTGCACGAACGCCGCGACCGCGCGCTCGACGTCCTGCGCCGCCGCGGCGTCCGCGCGCCCGCCCTCGACCAGGTCCGCGGACGCGCCGCCCATCCCGAGCAGCGGCAGGTCGTGCGCGTGCAGCGCCACGAGGTCCCGCCCGGCGAGCGCGGCCCGCAGCGCGGCCAGCTCCTGCAGGTCGGCCTCGCGGAGCCCTGCGGCGGCGTCGACCCCGCGTGCCGCGCCCGCAGGCACGGCACCGAGCGCGGCGAGCAGCCCGGCGCCGGCGTCGTGCGCGACCGTCCGCCGCCCGCCCAGCCCGACGACCACCCGGCCCGCCCCGGTGTCGAGGGCGGCGGCGAGCAGCGTCCCGAGGCCCGCGGAGGTCGTGGCCGTCACGGGCAGGGCCGCCGGGTCCGCCGCGCCCAGCGCGAGCGCGCCGTCGACGTACGCCGTCCGCGCGCCCGACGGCTCGGTCAGCACCAGCACCGCACCCGGGACCACCGCGCCGTGGGCGTCGGTCGTGGTGACCGACAGCAGCTCCCCGCCGCGGGCCGCGCGCACCGCGTCGAGCAGGCCCGGACCGCCGTCGGACAGCGGCAGCGGCTCCAGGACGTCGTGGGGCGCGACCGTGCGCCAGCCGTCGGTGACCGCCGCGACCGCCTCGGCTGCCGTGAGCGCGGGCCAGGGGTCCGGGGCGGGCGAGGTCGACGGGCTGCCGCCGAGCGCCGCCGGGACGTCGTCGGGGCGCGCGTCGAACCGGCCGGGGGCGACGAGGACGTGCACGCCGGCGATCCTCGCACGCCCCCGTCGGGCCGGCGGTGGTGCGGGTCCCGGCCGCCGCCCGGCGTCGCTGTGGGATGATCCTGCGCGTGACGCTGCTCGATCCCCCGGTGACCTTCGCGGAGCCCGCCGCCTCCGCCCTCCTGCTGCTCGGCCAGGGCACGGACCTGGCGTCCGAGCGCGGCGTCGAGTGCGTCGGCGGCCTGCCCGCCGCGAGCGACCCCGACCTCGTGGAGCGGGCCCGTGCCGCACGCGCGGACCTGGGCGACCGGGCGTTCGTGCTCGGCCACCACTACCAGCGCGACGAGGTCATCGACTTCGCCGACGTCACCGGCGACTCCTTCAAGCTCGCCCGCGAGGCGGCGGCGCGCCCCGACGCCGAGTTCATCCTGTTCTGCGGGGTGCACTTCATGGCCGAGTCGGCGGACATCCTCACGTCCGACACCCAGCAGGTGGTGCTGCCGGACCTGGCGGCGGGCTGCTCGATGGCCGACATGGCCGCCATCGACCAGGTCGAGGACGCCTGGGACGTGCTGGTCGAGGCCGGCATCGCGCAGGACACCGTGCCCGTGACCTACATGAACTCGACGGCCGCGATCAAGGCCTTCACCGGCCGGCACGGCGGCACCGTCTGCACGTCCTCCAACGCGCACGTCGCACTGCGCTGGGCGTTCGACCAGGTCGGCGGTGTCGACGGCACCGGCAAGGTGCTGTTCATGCCCGACCAGCACCTCGGCCGGAACACCGCCGTGCTGGCGCTCGGCATCCCGCTGGACGCGTGCGTCGTGTTCGACCCGCGCAAGCCGAACGGCGGCCTGACCACCCAGCAGCTCCGCGACGCGCGGATGATCCTGTGGCGCGGGCACTGCTCGGTGCACGGGCGGTTCTCGGAGCAGAACCTGCTCGACGTGCGCGCGGCGGTCCCGGACGTCACCGTGCTGGTGCACCCCGAGTGCAAGCACGAGGTCGTCACCGGCGCAGACATGGTCGGGTCGACGGAGTACATCATCCAGGCCCTGGACGCCGCGCCCGCGGGGTCGGCGTGGGCGATCGGCACGGAGCTCAACCTGGTCCGCCGCCTCGCCGCCGCGCACCCGGACAAGCAGATCTCGTACCTCGACTCGACGGTCTGCTTCTGCTCGACCATGAACCGCATCGACCTGCCGCACCTGGTCTGGGCGATGGAGTCGCTGCGGGACGGCCGGGTCGTCAACCGGATCGTCGTGGACGCCGACGACGCGCACTGGGCGCGCGTCGCGCTCGACCAGATGCTGGCGCTGCCGGGGTACTGACCTCGACCGCACCGCGCGTGAGGGGGGATCGCACGTGAGCACCGGGAACCCGCTGCGGGTGGGGGTCGTCGTGTTCGACGACGCCGAGGAGCTGGACGTCGTCGGCCCGTACGACGTGCTGGCCGCGTGGGCGGCGATGTCCCCGCTGCGCCCCGAGGTGGTGACGTTCTCCGCCGACGGGGCCGGCGTCCGGTGCGCGAAGGGGCTGCGGCTGGTGCCCGACACGTCGCGCGACGAGGTCGGTCCGCTGCACGTCGTCGTGCACCCGGGCGGGCGCGGGACCCGGCTGCTGGCGCAGGACGCCGACCACCTCGCCTGGGTCCGCACGGTCCGGGCGACGACGCCGCTGATGACGTCGGTGTGCACCGGGGCGCTCGTCTACGCGGCCGCGGGCCTGCTCGCGGGGCGACCCGCCACGACCCACTGGGCCGCGCTGGGCGAGCTCGCCGCGCTCGACCCGAGCGTCATGATCGACACGGAGGCCCGCTTCGTCGACGACGGCGACGTGGTGACGTCCGCGGGCGTCTCGGCCGGCATCGACATGGCGCTGCACCTCGTGTCCCGCCTGGAGTCGCCCGCGGCGTCCGCGGCCGTCCGCCGCCAGATCCAGTACTGACCCGGGGGCGTGCAGCCGACCGGCGCGAGGTGGAATGGCCCTGCGCGACACGCCGGGCGCGTCGGGCAGGACCACTCCACCCCTGCGGGAGGGACCCGTCAGGCCGGGCGGGCCAGGCCGGTCAGCAGGAGGGCCTCGGCGAGGACGACCTTCTCCAGCTCACCCAGGTGCACCGACTCGTTGGCGCCGTGCGCGCGGGAGTCCGGGTCCTCGACGCCGGTGACCAGGATCGCCGCGTCGGGGTAGACCTCGAGCAGGTCGGCGATGAACGGGATCGACCCGCCGATGCCGATGTCGACCGGCTCGGTGCCCCAGGCGTCCGCGAACGCCCGGCGCGCCGCCTGCATGGCCGACGAGTCGGCGGGGGCCTGGAACGGCTTGCCGAGCTCGCCGTCGCGCACGGTGACGCGGGCGCCGAACGGGGCGTGGCCCTCCAGGTGCGCGCGCAGCGCGGCGAGCGCGGCGACGGGGTCCTGCCCGGGAGCGATCCGCATCGACAGCTTCGCGGTGGCCTTCGGGGCGATGGTGTTCGACGCGGTCGCGACGCGCGGGGCGTCCAGGCCGATCACGGCGATCGTCGGGCGGGTCCAGAGCCGCGCGGTCAGCGGGCCGGTCCCGGCGAGGGCCACGCCGTCCAGCACGCTCGCGTCGGCGCGCAGCGCCGCCTCGTCGTAGTCGACGACCGGGTCGGCGGCGGACACCAGGCCCTGGACCGCCACGTCACCGGCGTCGTCGTGCAGCGTCGCGATCAGGCGGGACAGCAGCGTGACGGCGTCCAGCACCGGGCCGCCGAACATGCCCGAGTGCACCGCGTGGTCGAGCACCGCGACCTCGACCTCGAGGTCGACGAGCCCGCGCAGCGACGTGGTCAGCCCGGGGACGCCGACCTTCCAGTTCGACGAGTCGGCGACGACGATGACGTCGGCGGCCAGCAGGTCCCGGTACGTGTGCAGGAACCGGGTGAACGACGGCGACCCGATCTCCTCCTCGCCCTCGACGAAGACGGTGACGCCGACGCCGAGCTCGTCGCCGAGCACCCGCAGCGCGCCGAGGTGCGCGACCACGCCGGCCTTGTCGTCCGCCGCGCCGCGCCCGAACAGGCGGCCGTCGCGCTCGGTGGGCTCGAACGGGTCGGTGTCCCAGTCCTCGCGGGCGCCGGGCGGCTGCACGTCGTGGTGGGCGTAGAGCAGGACGGTCGGGGCGCCGGCGGGGGCGGGCCGGCGGGCGACGACCGCGGGCGCCCCCGGGGTGCCGTCGGGGCGCTCGACGGAGAGCACCTGGACCTCCGGCAGGCCGGCCTCGCCGAGCAGGCGGGCGACGTGCTCCGCGCTGGCGGCGACGTGCGCCTGGTCGAAGTCGCCGTTGGAGACGCTCGGGACCCGGACGAGGGCCTCGAGGTCCGCGCGGACGCCGGCGAACGCGTCGCGGACGCGGGCGCGCAGGTCGGCGACCACGGCGGGGTCGGTCACGGACGGGGACGCGGTGGTGGGCGTGGGCTCTGTCACGGATCGCCACGCTACTCGACTACTCTGGAGCGGTGTTCGGACGCAGCAAGGACAGCACCGCGCAGGCGGACTCCACGCCCCTGACCCCCGAGACCCCCGGCATGGTCGAGGTCCCCGGGTCCAAGAAGGGTCGCCCGACGCCCAAGCGCAGCGTGGCGGAGGCCGCGAACCGGCGCCCCCTGGTGCCCGCCGACCGCAAGGCCGCCGCGAAGGAGGCCCGTGCGACCCAGCGCGTCGAGCGGGACCGCCAGTACGCCGCCATGCAGACCGGCGACGAGCGCTACCTGCCGGCCAAGGACAAGGGCCCTGTCCGCCGGTACGTCCGGCAGTACGTGGACGCCCGCTGGAGCCTCGGCGAGCTGTTCCTGCCGGTCGCGATCGTCATGCTGCTGCTCAACATGCTGCTCACGGGCATCAGCGCGGAGCTCGCGTTCCTCGGCCTCGTGCTGCTGTACGTCTTCATCATCGCGATGGTCGTGGACGTCGTCATCATGTGGCGCCGGCTGCGCAAGAAGCTGACCGCGAAGTTCGGCGCCGACGCGGCGGGCCAGCGCGGCCTGATGATGTACGCGATCACCCGCGTGTTCCAGATCCGCCGCGCCCGCCTGCCGAAGCCGCAGGTCAAGCACGGCGACTACCCGGAGTAGCGCAGCCCGCCGACCGGCCTAGGGTGGTGTCATGGTCAACTACCGCCACCTGGGCCGCTCCGGCCTCAAGATCTCCGAGATCACCTACGGCAACTGGCTCACGCACGGCTCGCAGGTCGAGAACGACGCCGCGACCGCCTGCGTCCGGGCCGCCCTCGACAACGGCATCACGTCGTTCGACACCGCCGACGTGTACGCGAACACGGTCGCCGAGGAGGTGCTCGGCGAGGCCCTCAAGGGCGAGCGCCGGCAGTCCCTCGAGATCTTCACGAAGGTCTACTGGCCGACCGGCCCCAAGGGCCCGAACGACACCGGCCTGTCGCGCAAGCACATCATGGAGTCCATCGACGGCTCCCTGCAGCGCCTCCAGACCGACTACGTCGACCTCTACCAGGCGCACCGCTACGACCACGAGACGCCGCTCGAGGAGACGATGCAGGCGTTCGCCGACGTCGTCCGTTCCGGCAAGGCCCTCTACATCGGCGTCAGCGAGTGGACCGCGGACCAGATCCGCGCCGGCCACGCGCTGTCGAAGGAGCTCGGCTTCCAGCTCGTCTCCAACCAGCCGCAGTACTCCGCGCTGTGGCGGGTCATCGAGGAGCAGGTCGTCCCGGCGTCCGAGGAGCTCGGCCTCTCGCAGATCGTCTGGTCCCCCGTCGCGCAGGGCGTGCTCACCGGCAAGTACAAGCCCGGCCAGCCGCTGCCCGAGGGCTCCCGCGCCACGGACGAGAAGGGCGGGGCGCGGATGGTCAAGTCGTTCCTCGACCGCCCGAACGTGCTCCAGCGCGTCCAGGACCTGAAGCCGATCGCCGACGAGCTCGGGCTGTCGCTCGCGCAGCTCGCGGTGGCGTGGGTGCTCCAGAACCAGAACGTCGCCGCCGCCATCATCGGCGCGTCCCGTCCCGAGCAGGTCGTCGAGAACGTCAAGGCGTCCGGCGTCGAGATCCCGGCGGAGCTGCTGACGCGGATGGACGAGATCCTCGGCGACGCCGTGGTGACCGACCCCGAGGAGACGGCGAAGAACTCGCCCACCTCGCGCTGACACTGCGCGGGTACGACGTAGGGCCGGTCCCCTCGGGGGCCGGCCCTACGTCGTACTCGTCCCGGGGCCGGTCGGCCGCCTCGCCGGTCAGCCACCCAGCGGCGACGGGCGCTCGTACTCCTCGCCGGGGACGGCGCCCCCCTCGTGGCAACCGGTGGACACCGACAGGATCGTGTTCACGGCCATGCCGAACCTGTACTGACCGCCGTACGCGTCCTGCCCGACGAGCTCCAGGTCGTCGGGCCGGTCCACGAGCGTCGTCACGTCGTCGAACCCGTACCGCTCGCCGACGCCGCGCACCACCTCCGCGGACGCGCGCCAGGACGCGGGGTCGAGCGTGCCCGGGGCCCAGAGCCCGACGAGGTTGAGGCTCTCCGCACGGTCCGGCGTCACGTCCTCGACGCACCCCGACCGCGTCAGACCGACCCCGTCGCCCTCGACCTGCCACGCGAGCCCGGGCAGCTCGGCCTCCACGGCGGCGACCATGTCGCGCTCCATCGCCTCGTAGCGGTCGAGGACCTCCTCCATCGAGGGCCGTCCGTCCAGCGTCACCGGGTCCGCTCCCCCGGCGAACGCGGCGAGCACGGCCACGGCGGCGGCGACGAGAGACGCCCGAGCGCGTTGCCCACCGGCTCCAGCGCCGCGCGCCGTCATCCGACGATCGGCGACGGTCGCTCGTAGTCCCCCGACGGAACCGTCTCCCACTCGTGGCAGCCCGTGGTCACCGACAGGATCGTGTTCACCGCCATGCCGAACCGGTACCGACCACCGAACCCGTCCTCCCCGATGACGATCCGGTCCTCGTCCCGGTCGACGACGGGCGTCAGGTCGGTGAACCCGTAACCGCGGCCGACCTCCTCCACGATCTCGACCGCACGGTCCCAGTCCTGGCGTGCGGGAGTCCCGTCCGCAGCGTGCTTGAGCATGCTGACCTTCTCACCCGTCGGGCTCGCCCCGTCGTCCCCGCAGCCGGACCGGACCATGCCCATGCCGTCGTCGTTCGCACGCCACTCGAGACCCGGGAGCTCGGCGGCCAGCCCCGCGACCATGTCACGCTGCATCGCGTCGTAGCGGTCGAGGACGTCCTCCATCGGCGGTCGCGTGCTCACCGTCGTCACCTGCTCTCGTTCGTCGTCGTTCACGTCGCTCCGTCCGCAGCCGACAAGGACGAGTACCAGCAGGAGGCTGATACCCAGAATCCGATCCGGGCGCGTCATCGTGTCCACGGCACGGGCCAGGTCAGCACGTCACCGAGGCCGCGCCCGTCGTCGCGCACCATGCGCTCGGACGTGCCGGCGACGACGGCTGCGATGTTGTGCTGGCTCGTCGTGTCGGCTCGCAAGTACGCGGAATGCCCCGTGGACTCGGCGAGCGACCGACCATCGACAGCCGATTCCTCGGCTGAGAGGCCTTCGATGCCACCGACGTGACTGGGGTCGAGCCCGAAGCGCTGCAGGTCCGCGACGACGTCGTTGCGCGCCTCGATCCGGAAAACCTGGCCTTCCGGGACGTGGAGCTCGCCAATCTCTGATATCCCCATGCCCGGCGAGCCGAAGATCACCGCGGAGTCCACCCCCGTCTGCTCCCGCAACGCGTACCCGGTGGTCGTCGAACCGTAGGAATGTGCGACTGCTGTGAGGTGCGGATCGACCGATCTCGAGGCGTCGACACCGCGATAGAAGTCGGCGAGTCGGACGGCACCCTGTTCCGCGGCTGCAGGGCTGACTACCGATCCTCCGCCCAGGTCGTAGACCTTTGACATCTGCGGTGCCTCGTAACCCAGCCAGGACACAGTGGCGACCGACCCGCCGTCACCGTAGAGCTCGGACTCGTCCCTCGCCGTCTCCCAGAGCGCTCGCATGCTGTCGTCGTACCGGGAGAGATCCTTCTGCACCGTGGTGCCAAGACCGGGTGTGAAGACTGCAACGTGATCGGCGGAGTCGACATCCCCGACCGCGACGGCAGCCATCAGTTCTCGGGACCCGTCGATGTCCAGCACCAACAACTGGCGGTTATCTCGCCCGATCACGATCTCGATCTCATCAAGTCCCTGAATCTTGCTCAGGACGAGCGCCAGTCGCGCGTCGTCGTTGGTGAACGTCCCGCCGATCCTGGCCGCCCGGCGCATCCAGGTGCGCGCTCACCCTACCCAGCGGCAGCCCGTCGGATGCCGATATCCACAGGCCGGCCCCGGCAACGGTCGTCAGCCGCAGCCTGCGCGTGGCCCGACGGTCCCGTGCTCGTCCCGCTGAGGGAGTCGGCGTCCCGTCCCGTCATCCGACGATCGGCGACGGTCGCTCGCCGCCCTCGGCGGGGACGGCGTCCCACTCGTGGCAGCCCGTGGTCACCGACAGGATCGTGTTCACCGCCATGCCGAACCGGTACCGACCACCGAAACCGTCCTCCCCGATGATCTCGAGGTCGTCCGGCCGGTCCACGACCGTCGTCACGCTGCCGAACCCGTACCGCTCGCCGACCGACTGGACGACCTCCACCGACCGGTGCCAGTCCGCGGGGTCCAGCGTGCCGGGCGCCATGTGCTTGAGCAGGCTCACCTCCTCCGCCGTGTCGCTCGCGTCCTCGTCGGCGCAGCCCGCGCGGACGAGCCCGAGCCCCCCGGAGTTCACCTCCCAGGTCAGTCCCGGCAGCTGCTCGTCGAGCGCCGCGACCATGTCGCGCTCCATCGCCTCATAGCGGTCCAGCACCGACTCCATCGAGGGCCGGACCGCCTGCGAGCCGGACGGCGACGGCCCTGCCTGGTCTCGTCCGGGCCCCGCGCAGGAGGCGACGACCGTCGCGAGCAGCGCGAGCGCACCCCACCGGGCCGTCACCGTCCGCATGCGGTGCACCGTGTTCCCCCTGCTCAGCATGGTCGCCCGAGGAGTCCGGGCGGCGCCCACCCTACCGAGCCGACGCCGGTCGGACGCCGCTCCCGACCACCGGAGACCGCGCGTCAGCCCCGCGCCCGGACCGGCACGGTCAGCCGCGGCAGCAGCACGTGGACGAGCGGCCCGATGCCGAGGGCGTAGGCGATGGTGCCGACGCCGACGGTCCCGCCGAGCAGCCAGCCCGCGGCGACCACGACCACCTCGATGCCGATCCGCACCGGTCCGATCGGCCAGCCGGTCCGCCCGACCAGGCCGGTCATCAGGCCGTCGCGGGGTCCCGGGCCGAGGCGCGCGCCGATGTACAGGCCGCCGGCGACGCCGTTGAGCACGATGCCCGCGGCGGTCAGCGCGATCCGCGACCAGAGCGGCAGGACCTCCGGGAGCAGGTCCATCAGGGCGAGGAACGGGTCCACCAGCACGCCGATGACGAGCACGTTCGCGACGGTGCCGATGCCGGGGCGCTGCCGCAGGGGGATCCAGCACGCGAGGACGAGCACGCTGATGACCAGGGTGACGCTGCCGAACGACCAGCCGACCTGCTTCGAGATGCCCTGCGTGAGGACGTCCCAGGGCATGTTGCCCAGTGCGGCGTGCACGAGCATCGCCATCGACAGGGCGTAGAGCACCAGGCCGGCGAGCAGCTGGGTGCCGCGACGGACGGCGCGGGGGTCGGGCGAGTCGGCCGGGGCCGGCGTGGCGGTCACCGGGTCGGTCCCGGAGGTGGCATCGAGTTCAGCGGACATGGCCTCAGTCTCGACCCGAAGTGGCCTTCCATTCGATAGCCACTTGCGCAAGAGTGGCCTCATGTCCTCGCTCCTCGTCCCCGACCGCCGGATCGGCGGCACCGGCCTGGCCGCCGTCCTGGGGCAGTGGCGGCGCCCCGGCCCCGCCTACGCGGCGCTCGCCGACGCCGTCAGGCGGGCCGTGCTCGCCGGCGACCTCCCGCTCGCGACCCGCGTGCCCGGCGAGCGGGAGCTGGCCGCCGCGCTCGGCGTCTCCCGCACCACGACGACCGGAGCGTACGGGCTGCTGCGCGAGGAGGGGTACCTGCTCAGCCGCCAGGGCTCCGGCACGGTCACCGCCCTGCCCGGCGACTCCCCCGGCCGGCCGGCGCGGACGAGCCCGACCGCCCCGCGACCCGCCCCCGCACGGTCCGCCCACCAGCCGCTCGCCCCGGACGGCCTCGTGGACCTGACCATCGCCGCGTGCGCCGCCCCGGCCGCCCTGCACGACGCGGTGGCTCGCGCGGTCGAGGAGCTCCCCCGGCACTGCGGGCACGGCTACCTCCCGCTGGGCCTCGACGCGCTGCGGGCCGCGATCGCTGACCGGTACACCGCCCGCGGCACGCCCACCCGGCCCGAGCAGGTCCTCGTGACGACCGGCGCGCAGCACGCGATCGCGCTGCTGATGGGCACGCACGCCGGCCCGGGCGACCGCGTCGTCGTCGAGCAGCCGACCTACCCGCACGCCATCGCCGCCGTGCGGGCCGTCGGCGCCCGCCCCGTCCCGGTGCCCACCGGCCGCGGCGGCACGGACCTCGACCTGCTCGAGTCCACGGTCCGGCAGGTCGCCCCGCGGCTCGTCTACCTGATCCCGGACCACCACAACCCGACCGGCGCCAGCCTCGACGCCGAGGGCCGGGCCCGGGTCCGCGACCTGGCTCGCCGCACCGGGACGGTGGTCGCGGGCGACGAGGTGCTCACGGACCTGACCCTCGACGGCCCCGCGCCCGCGTCCTGGTCGGGCGACGGCACCTCGCCGCGCGTCGTCGCGATCGGGTCGATGTCGAAGAGCTGGTGGGGCGGCCTGCGGGTCGGCTGGCTGCGCGGCCCGGCCGAGCTGGTGACCCGGCTCGGCTACGCCCGCCGCAGCGCCGACCTCGGCACCGCCGTGATCGACCAGCTCGTGGCGACCGAGCTGCTCCGGCTCGGCGACGCGCCCCTGGTCGAGCGGCGCGACCAGCTGCGCGCGAGCCGCGACCTGCTCGCCGGGCTGCTGGCCGACCGGCTGCCGGGCTGGCGGTTCAGCGTGCCGCCCGGCGGTCACACGCTGTGGGTCGACCTCGGCGCCCCCGTGTCGTCGGCGCTCGCCTCGCTCGCGCTCGCGCACGGGGTCCGCGTCGCACCCGGCCCGGCGTTCGGGGTCGACGGCGGGCTGGAGGACCGGCTGCGGCTGCCGTTCACCGCCGAGCCGGACGAGCTGCGCCGCGCGGTCGACGGCCTCGCGCTGGCGTGGGCCGCGCTGGGGCAGCCGGGCGTCGCCGACACGGGGGCGTTCGGGGCCTCCGCCCCGGGTGCCCTGGTCTGACGCCGGTCAGGCGCGCGGCGCCCCGGACACCTGCTCCGGCACGACCGCGAGGTCGTGCACCGGCGCGACGGGCGCGCCGTCGTTGCGCAGCGCGGCGGTGCGCACCCCCTGGTCGCGCAGCGCGCGCCACTGCGCGCCGAGCCACTCCTCGGCGTCGTACCGGGTGGTGAACACCGGCGAGACCGGGCGGTCCAGGACCGTGCCGTTCGCGGCGACCAGCTCCCACGCCCAGTGGGGCTGCAGCACCATCAGGCGGTCCGCCGGGTCGCGCGGGTCACACGGGTCGCTGCGGCGTCGCGGGCCAGCGCCCGGCCGATCCGCGACGCCCAGAACGGCCCCTCGTAGATGAACCCCGTGTACCCCTGGACGAGGTCGGCACCGGCGGCCAGGTACGCCCGGGCGTCGGCCGGCGAGGTGACGCCGCCGACCCCCACGACCACGGCGTCCGCACCGAGGCGGTGCCGCAGCCGGGCGACCACGACCAGTCCCCGGTCCAGCAGCGGCGGGCCCGACAGGCCGCCCTCGCCGAGGTCGTGCGCGATCGTCGTGTTGACCGCGACCACGCCGTCCAGGCCGAGCTCGAGCACCAGGTCCGCGACGGCGTCCACGTCCGCGTCCGCGAGGTCCGGGGCGATCTTCACGAGCAGCGGCACCCGGGGGCGGCGTGCGGTGGCCGCCGACTCGTCCGCCGCGGCGCGGGCTGCCTGCAGGATCGGGCGCAGCGCGTCGACCGACTGCAGGTCCCGCAGCCCCGGCGTGTTCGGGGAGGACACGTTGACCACGAGGTAGTCGGCGTACGGCGCGAGGTGCCCGGCGCTGGTCGCGTAGTCGTCCGCGGCGTCCTCGGGCGGGGTCACCTTCGTCTTGCCGATGTTCACGCCCACGACGAGCGCGCGCCCCGCGGGCGTCGAGCGCAGCCGCTGCAGCCGCCGGGCGACCGCGACGGCGCCCTCGTTGTTGAAGCCCATCCGGTTGCGCAGCGCCCGGCGGTCGAGCACGCGCCACAGCCGCGGGGCCTCGTTGCCCGGCTGCGGCCACGCGGTGACCGTGCCGACCTCGACGAACCCGAAGCCCAGCATCGTCAGCCCCGGGACCCCGACGGCGTTCTTGTCGAACCCTGCCGCCACGCCGAACGCCGACGGGAACGTCCGGCCCAGGACCTGGACGGCACCCGTGGTCGGGGGCGCGAACGCGGAGCGCAGCACGCCGTTGACGACGGGCACGCGGGCGGCGACGCGGATCGCCCCGAACGCGAGGTGGTGCGCGCGCTCGGGGTCCATGCGGGCGAAGACCGTGCGGAAGAGGAGGTCGTACACGTCGACCAACCTACTGGCCGGCGGGGCGCGCGGGGCGGGACCCGGTGCGCCGGAGCCACGCGAGCCCGAGGAACGGCAGCACCAGCGGCACGTACCCGTAGCCCTGGCCGAACACCGACCACACGGTCTCGTCGGGGAAGTCCCCCGCGTCCAGCACCGAGAGCGTCCCGACGACCAGCACGCCCGCGAGCTCCACCAGGACCGCGGCCCACGCGACCCGCCGCCAGTCCTGCGCGAGGGCGACCGTCGCGACGACGTAGACGGCCCCCGCCAGCGCGGACAGCAGGTAGGCGAGCGGCGCCTCGTCGAACTTCTCGGCGATCTGGAACGCGGCACGGGCGGTCGCCGCGAGGGCGAACACGCCGTAGACGGCCACGAGCACGCGGCCCGGACCGGACGCGGTGCTGCGGCGGGCCGGCTGTGCGGGCGCGGTCATCAGGACCCCCAGGTCTGGTTCAGGCGGAGCTGCAGGAACGCGACGGCGACGGCCGCCACGACGAGCACGACGGAGGACCACCGGCTGCGCTCGGCGAACGCCCACAGCGCGGCGGCCGGCAGCAGGACGAGCTGCGTGACCACATAACCCCAGAACACGAGGGGCTCCGCGGGCTCGGCGCCGGTCGCCTGCCGGACGCCCGCGACGACCGCCTGCAGGAGCATCAGCCCCTCGACGACGGCCGCGCCCCACAGCTGGCGGAGCACCACGGCGCGGTCCCGGACCGCGAACCACCCGGACCAGCCGGCGAGCAGCAGGGCCGCCGCGGCGACGGCGTAGAGGAGGGGCGGAGTCACGGGGTCCCACGGTACCGGTCGCACCGATAGCATCGCCTGCGTGCCCCGAGTGACTCTGACCTCCGCGAACCCCACCCGCCAGACCGCCGACGCCCTCGTCGTCGCGGTCGCCAGCAGCCCGGACGGCCCCCGCGTCGTCGGTGCCGACTGGCTGCCGACCGAGATCGCGACCCAGGTGTCCGACCTGGCCGGCGTGCTCGGCATCACCGGCGCGACCGACGAGGTCCGCCGGCTGCCCGCCGCGGGCCGGCTCGCCGCGAAGGTCGTCGTGCTGACCGGCGTCGGCGCGCTCGAGGAGCGCACCACCCCCGACGCCGAGACCCTGCGCCGGGCCGCCGGCGCCGCGCTGCGCGAGCTGACCGGCACCGCCTCGGTCGCCGTGGCCCTGCCCGCCGAGGACCTCACGCAGCTGACCGCCGTCGCCGAGGGCGCCCTGCTCGGCGCCTACGCGTACACCCGCTACCGCACCGGCGACGCCGACGCGGCGGTCGCGGAGATCGCGGTGCTCACCCCGCGCGCCCGGGACAAGGCCGCCGCGAAGGCGCTCGCCCGCGCCGAGGTGCTGGCCGCCGCCGTGCACGGCGTGCGCGACCTGGTCAACGCCGCCCCGAACGACCTGTACCCCGCCGCGTTCGCCGACGCCGCGAAGACCGCGGTCAAGGACGCCGGCGCCAAGGGCGTGAAGATCACCGTCCTGGACGAGAAGGCCCTCGCGGCCGGCGGCTACGGCGGCATCCTCGGCGTCGGCCAGGGCTCGGCCCGCCCGCCGCGCCTGGTCAAGGTCTCCTACACGCCGTCGCGACCGGCCGCGAAGGTCGCGCTCGTCGGCAAGGGCATCACGTTCGACTCCGGCGGCATCTCCATCAAGCCCGCCGCGGGCATGGAGGCGATGAAGTCCGACATGGCCGGCGCCGCCGCCGTCCTGCACACCGTCGTCGCCGCCGCCCGGCTCGAGCTGCCCGTCGCCGTGACCGGCTGGCT
Organism: Cellulomonas sp. KU4C; assembly: GCF_056868065.1. NCBI lineage: Bacteria > Bacillati > Actinomycetota > Actinomycetes > Micrococcales > Cellulomonadaceae > Cellulomonas > Cellulomonas sp. KU4C. The sequence continues at coordinate 3,357,489 of NZ_CP200322.1, forward strand.
GTGCCTCGCGGAGAACATGCCGTCCGGCACGGCCCAGCGCCCGTCCGACGTCATCACGATCCGCGGCGGCAAGACGGTCGAGGTGCTGAACACGGACGCCGAGGGCCGCCTGGTCATGGCGGACGGCCTGGTCGCCGCCGTCGAGGAGAAGCCCGACGTCGTGCTCGACATCGCGACCCTGACCGGCGCGCAGCTGGTCGCGCTCGGCCCGCGGGTGTCCGCGGTCATGGGTGCCGAGGGCCCGCGCACCGAGGTCGTCGACGCCGCCGAGGCCGCGGGCGAGCAGTTCTGGCCGATGCCGCTGCCCGCCGACCTGCGCGCCGGGCTGAAGTCGAAGGTCGCGGACATCGCGAACATCGGGGACCGGTTCGGCGGGATGCTCAGCGCCGGCCTGTTCCTGCAGGAGTTCGTCGGGACGACGCCGTGGGCGCACCTCGACATCGCCGGTCCCGCGTTCAACGAGAAGGCCGCGTTCGGGTACACCCCCGTCGGCGGCACCGGCGTGGGCGTCCGCACCCTGCTCGCGCTGCTCGAGGCCCGCGCGGAGCGCTGACCCGACCGCCGCAGCGCCGAAGTAGGTCCGCCGCGTCGAGACAGGACCCCCGGGTGCCCTGTCTCGGCGCGGCGGTCCTGTCTCGGCGTCGCGCCGTGCGGGTGGGCTCGCGCCGGGCGGGTGGCGTCAGCGGGGGTCGACGGCGCGGCGGGCCGCGCGCTCGCGCTGGGCACGCTGGCGCTCGATGCGCTGGCGGCTGTTCCAGTCCCGCATCCGCTGCGGGTAGCCGGTGCGCTGCACGTCGTAGACCGGGATCCCGAGGGTCCGGGCGATCTCGTACCCCGCCTTCGCGTCCGGGACGCGGCGCCGGGTCCACTCCCCGTCCGTGGCGATGAGCATGAGGGTCGTCTGCGTGACGTTGGTCTGCGGCTCGAGGTAGGCCTCGACCCCGACCCGCGTCGCGGTGAACTCGCGCAGGTGCGCCAGCGTCTCCTCGCGGGCGGCGCGGCCGGTCGGCGGCGCGTCGGCGGCCACGGGATCGGCGCTGCGGCGGCGGCGGGAGAACAGACCCATGCCGGGAGGGTAACGGCGCTCCCTGGACGCGCGCTGGGATTCACCCGGGAGGCCCAGCGTCGCTCGCGACGGCACCGGCCGGACAAGACATGGGATGACTGTTCCCAGAATCACACGTCGCGGCCCGTCATCTGGGTCGTCGGGCCCAGAGGGAGATGACAAGATGGGCCACGGACAACCGCGTCCCACCACTGCCTGCGCCGGAGGAGTCAACACGTGTCCGACACGACCGGGTCCGCTTTCGACATCGTCGTCCTGGGCGGAGGGAGCGGCGGCTACGCGGCCGCGCTCCGTGGCGCCCAGCTCGGCCTGAGCGTCGCCCTCATCGAGGCCGACAAGGTCGGCGGCACCTGCCTGCACAACGGGTGCATCCCGACCAAGGCCCTGCTGCACGCGGCGGAGCTGGCCGACAACGCCCGCGAGGGTGCGCACTTCGGCGTGCACACCGAGCTCACGGGCATCGACATGAACGGCGTCAACGAGTACAAGGACTCGGTGATCGCCCGCCTGTACAAGGGCCTGCAGGGCCTCATCAAGTCCCGCAAGATCACCGTGTTCGAGGGCTACGGCAAGCTCGTCGCCCAGGACACCGTCGAGGTGAACGGCGAGCGCGTCACCGGCCGCCACGTGATCCTCGGCACCGGCTCCTACGCCCGCTCGCTGCCCGGCCTCGAGATCGGCGGCCGCGTGCTCACCTCCGACCAGGCCCTGAAGATGGACTTCGTCCCGAAGTCCGCGATCATCCTCGGCGGCGGCGTCATCGGCTCGGAGTTCGCGAGCGTGTGGAAGTCGTTCGGCGCGGACGTCACGATCATCGAGGCGCTCCCCCACCTGGTCCCCAACGAGGACGAGGCGCTGTCCAAGGCGTTCGAGCGCGCGTTCCGCAAGCGCGGCATCAACTTCAACCTGGGCGTCCGGTTCTCCGGCGTCACCCAGGACGACTCCGGCGTGCACGTCTCGCTGGAGGACGGCAAGACGTTCGACGCCGACGTGCTGCTGGTCGCCGTCGGCCGCGGCCCGCGCACCGCGGACCTCGGCTACGAGCAGCAGGGCCTGACCCTGGACCGCGGCTTCGTCCTCACGAACGAGCGCCTGCACACCGGCGTCGGCAACATCTACGCCGTCGGCGACATCGTCCCGGGCCTGCAGCTCGCGCACCGCGGCTTCGCCCAGGGCATCTTCGTCGCCGAGGAGATCGCGGGCCTCAACCCGCAGCCGATCGTCGAGTCGGGCATCCCCCGCGTCACCTACTCCGACCCGGAGGTCGCCTCGGTCGGCCTCACGGAGGCCAAGGCCAAGGAGGTGCACGGGGCCGACGCGATCGAGACCCTGGAGTACAACCTGGGCGGCAACGGCAAGAGCCAGATCCTCGCGACGCAGGGCTTCGTCAAGCTCGTGCGCCAGAAGGACGGCCCCGTCGTCGGCGTCCACATGATCGGCGCCCGCGTCGGCGAGCTCATCGGGGAGGGCCAGCTCATCGTGAACTGGGAGGCCTACCCGGAGGACGTCGCGCAGCTCGTGCACGCCCACCCCACGCAGAACGAGGCTCTCGGGGAGGCGCACCTCGCGCTCGCCGGCAAGCCGCTGCACGCCCACAACTGACCACACGAACTTCGAAGGAGGCACGAGCGGTCATGTCCGACAACGTGCAGCTTCCCGCTCTCGGCGAGTCCGTCACCGAGGGCACCGTCACCCGCTGGCTCAAGAACGTGGGCGACCGCGTCGAGGTCGACGAGCCCCTGCTCGAGATCTCGACCGACAAGGTCGACACCGAGGTCCCGTCGCCGTTCGCCGGCGTGCTCGAGGAGATCCTCGTGGCCGAGGACGAGACCGCCGAGGTCGGCGCCGTCCTCGCCGTGATCGGCGACGGCTCCGGCTCGGGCTCCGCGCAGGAGACCCCGGCCCAGGAGACCCCGGCCGAGCAGGCCGAGGCCCCCGCCGACACGCAGGGCGAGAGCTACGCCGACCCGGCCCCCGAGGTCGAGGCCGCCCCCGCGCAGGAGCAGGCCGCCCCGGCCGCCGACTCCGGCTCCGGCTCCGGCGACGGCCAGCAGGTCGTCCTCCCGGCGCTCGGCGAGTCCGTCACCGAGGGCACCGTCACCCGCTGGCTCAAGGCCGTCGGCGACTCCGTCGAGGTCGACGAGCCCCTGCTCGAGATCTCGACCGACAAGGTCGACACCGAGGTCCCGTCGCCGTTCGCCGGCACGCTCCAGGAGATCCTGGTCGGCGAGGACGAGACCGCCGAGGTCGGCGCCCCGCTCGCGGTGATCGGCTCGGGCTCCGGCTCGGCCGCGCCGGCCGCGTCCGCCCCCGCCGAGGCCGCCCCGGCCGCGGCCCCGGCTCCGGCCCCGAAGGAGGAGGCGCCCGCCGCCACCCCCGCCCCGGTGCCCGCGCCGAAGCAGGACGCCCCCGCTGCGGCTCCGGCCGCTGCTGCTGCCCCCGCGCCGCAGGCCGGCGGGTCGTACCTGACCCCGCTGGTCCGCAAGCTGGCCGCCGAGAAGGGCGTCGACGTGGCGACCCTGACCGGCACCGGCGTCGGCGGCCGCATCCGCAAGGAGGACGTCCTCGAGGCGGCCGAGAAGGCGGCGCAGGCCGCGAAGGCCGCCGCCCCGGCGCCCGCCGCGACCCCGTCCGCGGCCCCGGCGTCGAAGGCCGTCGAGCCCTCGCCGCTGCGCGGCACCACGGAGAAGGCCAGCCGCCTGCGGCAGGTCATCGCCGAGCGCATGGTCGACGCCCTGCACAGCCAGGCGCAGCTGACCAGCGTGGTCGAGGTCGACGTCACCAAGGTGGCCCGGCTCCGCGCGAAGGCGAAGGACTCCTTCAAGGCCCGCGAGGGCGTCAACCTCACGTTCCTGCCGTTCTTCGTGCAGGCCGCGGTCGAGGCGCTCAAGGTGCACCCGAAGATCAACGCGGTGCTCGAGGGCAAGGAGATCACCTACCACGGCTCCGAGAACGTCGGCATCGCGGTGGACACCGAGCGCGGCCTGGTCGTGCCGGTCATCCGCGACGCGGGCGACCTCAACCTGGCGGGCATCGGCCGCAAGATCGCCGACCTGGCCGGGCGCACCCGCGCCAACAAGGTCACCCCGGACGAGCTGTCCGGCGCGACCTTCACGGTGACGAACACCGGCTCGGGCGGCGCGCTGTTCGACACGCCGATCGTCCCCGGCGGCACCTCCGCGATCCTCGGCACCGGCGCGATCGTCAAGCGCCCGGTCGTCATCAAGGACGCGGACGGCGAGGAGGTCATCGCGATCCGGTCGATGTGCTACCTGGCCCTGTCGTACGACCACCGCCTGGTCGACGGCGCCGACGCGTCGCGGTACCTCATGACCGTGAAGCAGCGGATCGAGGAGGGCGCGTTCGAGGCCGAGGTCGGCCTGTAGACCGTGCGCTGAGCGCTCGACCGACGCCCCGGTGACCCTCGCGGTCGCCGGGGCGTCGGCGTACCCGGTGTCGGGCGGGCGGCGTCGGGCGGGCGCGGGGTCGGGGCGTTGCCGGGAGCCGGATGCGCGGGTACGGTGCTGGCGCTCTTTCGACAACGGGTGTCGAAATTTCGGCGCCCCCGGATCACGAGGACGTGCCCGATGCGAGAAGCACCCGACGCCGCCGACCGGCGTCACCCCGACTCCCCCGCGCCCGCCGCGGACCGGCCCACCCCGGGTCCCGCACCCCGGCACCGCCGCGCCCGGTCGGTCGCCGCGCTCGGGCTCGCCGCCGTGCTGGCCGGCACCGGCGCCGCGCTGGTCCCCGCCGCGGCGGCGGTCCCCGCGGGCGGCGGTCCCGGCCACGGCGGGCCCGGTCACGGCGGCCCGGGTCACGGCGGGCCCGGTCACGGGCAGGTCGACGAGGGCCTGCTGCGCACCTGGCTGGCCGACACCTACACGTCGCTCGACGCGATGACCGACCCGGCGACCGGCCTGGTCGCGGACAACATCGAGGGTGCCCTCGACCCCGCGACCGCCAGCGCCTACACCTCCCCGACCAACATCGGCGGCTACCTCTGGTCGACGGTGGTGGCCCGCGACCTGGGGGTCATCGACGCGGACGACGCCCGCGCGCGGCTGACCACCACGATCGACACCCTGCAGACGATGGACCGGCACGACGCCAGCGGCATGTACTACAACTGGTACGACCCGGCCACGGGCGCCCGCGTGGACACCTGGCCGGACGACGGCGCACCCGTCGAGCACTTCCTCAGCTCCGTCGACAACGGCTGGCTGGCCGCGGCGCTGCGCGTGGTCGCCGAGGCCGAGCCGACCCTCGCCGACGAGGCCCGCGGGCTCTACGACGGCATGCACTTCGGCGTGTACTACAACCCCGAGGGACGGCCCGACCTCGGCGTCGGCCTGATCCGCGGCGGGTTCTGGGACGAGGAGCCGTCCGGCTGCTCGGTCCCCGGGAACTACACCGGCGGCGACACGGTCTTCTACACCTGCCACCACTACGACACCACGGTCTCCGAGACCCGGATCGCCCTGTACCTGGGCATCACCGACGGGGAGATCCCGCCCGAGGCGTACTGGGGCACCTACCGCACCTTCCCGTCGACGTGCGACTGGAGCTGGCAGGAGCAGCGGCCGAGCGGCGTCACGCGCACCTACGACGGCGTCCCGGTCTACGAGGGCGTCTACCACGACGGCGACACCGCGCTGGTGCCCGGGTGGGGCGGCTCGATGTTCGAGGCGCTGATGCCCGACATGCTGGTGCCGGAGTCCGAGTGGGCCCCGCGGTCCTGGGGCGTCAACCACCCGCTGGTCGTCCAGGCGCAGCAGCGCCACGGCCTCGAGGTCGCCGGCTACGGGTACTGGGGCTTCTCCCCCGCCAGCAACCCGTTCGGCGGGTACGCGGAGTACGGGGTCGACTCGCTCGGCATGCGCTCCGACGGTTACCTGTCCGACGGCGAGACCGACGTGGACGCCGGGTTCGCCGGCTGCCGCGAGGGCACGAACCCCGACCCCGAGTTCGGCGACGGCGTCGTCACGCCGCACGCCGCGTTCCTCGGGCTGGAGTACGACCCGCGGGGCGTCGTCCAGAACCTGACGAAGCTGCGCGACGAGCTCGGCGCCTACGGGCCCGGCGGGTTCTACGACGCCGTGGCCGTCCGGTCCGGCACGGTCGCCGAGCGGTACCTCTCGCTCGACCAGGCGATGGTCGTCGCGGCGATCGGCAACTACCTCGACGACGGCGCGCTGCGCGACTACGTGACCGACGACGAGATGGAGCAGCGCCTGCGCCCCGTGCTCGAGCAGGAGGTGTTCTCCTCCGCCGCCGAGCCCGTCGTGCCCGCGGTCACCGACCCGGCGCCGCGCCGACCGGTCCGCAGCATCGCGACGCTGTCCGGTACCGCCGAGCCCGGCGCGCACCTGACCGTCACCGGCGCCGACGGCGCCCCGTGGTGCACCGCGGAGGTGGACGCCGACGGCGCGTGGACCTGCACGCTCGCCACCCCCGTGACCCAGCGCGGCGCCCACCGCGTCACCGCCGCGACCACCAACGACGCCGGCATCACGACCACGTCCGACCGCATCACCCTGGTGGTGGCCGGCCGCCGCTGACTGCAGCCCCGGGTGGATCCACCCTGCCCGACACGCCGGGTGTGGCGGACAGGGTCCTTCCACGCCGCCCGGCTCACGCGCGGGGTGGATCCACCCGGGGAGGGAGGGCGGCCGGGGGCGTGGACGAGGCCCGCGGGACCAGCGTCGTGGCGAGCTCGACGTGGGCGGGGCCCGGGTCGGAGGTCCGGGCCCGGTGGACCAGGGTGACCGCGGCGTCGCCCATCTCCGTCAGCGGCTGCCGGACCGTGGTCAGGGCGGGGTCCAGCCACGCCGCGACCGGGACGTCGTCGAACCCCACCACCGACAGGTCCTCCGGCACGCGCACACCGTGCTCCCGGGCCGCGCGCAGCACGCCGATCGCCGTGTCGTCGCTCGCCGCGAACACGGCCGTCGGCGGGTCGTCGAGGCGCAGCAGCACCTCCGCCGCGCGGAACCCCGCGTCCACCCCGTACGCCCCGCCGCGCACCAGCTCCTCGTCGACCGCCAGACCCGCGCGGATCAGCGCCGTCCGGTAGCCCGCGAGCCGCGCCACCGCGTTGTCCTGGTCCTGCGGCCCGGTGATCGTGGCGATCCGCCGGTGGCCGAGCGCGATCAGGTGGTCCGTCGCGTCGAGGCCCCCGCGGAAGTTCGTCGCGCCGACCACCCGCAGCCCGTCGTCGCCGCGGACCTGCGGGTCGACGACGACCAGCGGCACCCCGGCCCGGTCGAGGTCCGCGCGGGAGCCCGCGTCCGGCACGCCCACCACGCTCACCAGGCCGTCGGTGCCCCGGGCGAGCGCGTGCCGCACCCACGTCCCGCAGGACGCCGGGTCGGCGTCGGGGTCGACGGTCACCACCAGGTCCGCGCCGAGCCGCCGGGCGGCCCGGGCCGCGCCCCGGACCACCGCCTCCGCCCAGGTCGAGTCGAGGTCGTGCATCCGCAGGTCCACGAACCCCGTCCGCCGGCTGCCGGACGGACGCACCGCGTAGCCGTGCCGGGCGAGCACGGTGGTCACCCGCTCCCGGGTCGGCGCGGCGACGTCCGGCCGGGAGTTCAGCACCTTCGAGACCGTGGGCACCGACACACCGGCGTCCGCCGCGACGACGGACAGCGGGGGCAGGGACCCGGCTCGGGCGCGGTCGGCCTCGTCGTCCATGACCAGCGATGGTAGGGCGCCGGGCGCCCCCTGGTCGGCCCGCACGCGGTCGCGCGTCACCGGGCGTTCCCCAGGTCCCGGCCGTAGGGTCGGGCCCATGATCGTGGTGCTGGCGGGATCGAGCGGGCTGATCGGGACGGCGCTCGCGGAGCGGCTGCGCGCGGAGGGGCACGCGGTACGCCGCCTGGTGCGCCGGCCGCCTCGCGGGCCCGAGGAGCGCACCTGGGACCCCGACGCGGGCGTGCTGGACCCGGTCGCGCTCGCCGGCGCGGACGCGGTCGTGAACCTCGCCGGCGCCGGCGTCGGCGACAAGCGGCTGACCCCGGCCCGCAAGCGCGTCGTGCTCGAGTCCCGCACCCGGACCACCGGGCTGCTCGCGCGGACGGTCGCCGGTCTCGACACGCCGCCGCGCGTGCTCCTCCAGGGCTCCGCGACCGGTGCGTACGGGTACCGCGGCGACGAGGTCGTCACCGAGCAGACCCCCTACGGCGACAGCTTCCTCGCCGGGGTGGTCGAGCAGTGGGAGGCGGCCGCCGCTCCGGCGGTCGCGCACCCGGACGTCCGGGTGGCGTTCCTGCGGACCGGCATCGTGCTGGCGCCCTCCGGCGGGGCGCTCGGGAAGCTGCTGCCGCTGATCCGGCTCGGGCTCGGCGGTCCGATCGGGTCGGGTCGGCAGTTCTGGAGCTGGATCACGCTCGAGGACGAGGTCCGCGCGATCCTGCACCTGCTGGACGCGCCCGTGAGCGGGCCGGTCAACCTGGTCGCCGAGCCCGCGACCCAGATCGACCTCGTGCGCGCCCTCGCCGAGCGTCTGCACCGGCCCGCGGTGCTGCCCGTGCCGGGGTTCGCGCTGCGGCTGGCGCTCGGGCAGTTCTCCGACGAGATCCTCGGCTCGCTGCGCGCGACGCCCGCGGCGCTGACCGCGAGCGGCTTCGCACACCGGCACCCGACCCCCCGCGACGCGGCGGCCGCGATCCTGCGCTGACCCGCGCGGCCCGCACGCACCCCGCGCCCGCCGCACCCCGCACCCCGCGCCGCCACCCCCCGGGCGCCGACGAGAGGTCACGACACGCTGACGCGAGGACGCACGCACTCGCGTGTCGTGACCTCTCGTTGCACGGCGGCGGGCGGGGGCGGGTGCACGCGGGTGGGTGCGGCGCGGCGTCGCGAGGCGCGGCGCGGATCAGTGCGGGAGGGTGACCGCGCGGTGCTCGCGGGCGGAGACCCGGGCGGCGTCGAGCACGCGGGCCGTGACCACCGCGTCGGCGGGGTCGACGGGCACGTCCCCGCCGGCGCGGACCCAGGCGTCGACCGCCCGGTAGAAGTCGGGGTGCCCGCCGGGGGCGCGCGGCACGGGGACCCGCTCGTCGCCGCGCACCAGCCAGCCCTCGTGCCCGTCGTCCGCCGCGTCGAGCACGGAGAACGGGCTGGCCTCGCCCTCGAAGCTCGTCACGAGGTACGCGCCCCGGTCGCCGAGCACCCGGGTCCGCGGTCCGGGCGCGCCGACGAGCGCGCCGGCCTGCAGGTGGCTGATGACGGCGGTGCCGTCGGGCTGCGCGACGTGGGTGAGCGCGAGGAACACGTCGTCCTCGGCGGGGGTGGTCAGTGCGCGGAGCTCGGCGTGCACGCGCTCGACGGGGCCGAACAGCTGGACCGCGGAGTCGACGAGGTGGGCGCCGAGGTCCAGCAGCAGACCGCCGGCCCGGGTGTCGTTCTCCTTCCAGCGGTCCTGCGGGACGGGGCGCCACCGCTCCCAGCGGCGCTCGAACCGGTGCACCCGGCCGAGCTCGCCGGCGGCGAGCAGGGCCCGCAGCGTGATCTGCTCCGGGTCCCACCGCCGGTTCTGGAACACCGTGAGCCGGCCACCGGCGTCGGCGCCGAGCCGCGCGAGGGCCGCGGCCTCGTCGGCGGAGGTGGCGAGCGGCTTGTCGACGACCACCGGCAGCCCGGCGGCCAGCGCCAGGGTGACGTGCTCGACGTGGTCGCCGGTCGGGCTGGCGACGACGACCACGTCGAGCTCGGCTGCGTGGGCCAGCAGGGCGGCGACGTCCGGGTCGACGGCCGCGCCGGACCAGTCGTCGCGGACGGTCGCCGCCCGCTCGGGGTTCCGGGTGACGACCCGCACCACCCGGGCGCCGACCTCCCGCAGCAGCCGGGCGTGGATCCCCCGCCCGGCGGATCCGTATCCGACCAGTCCCACCCGCAGCGCGTCCGTCATGCCTGCCACCCTAGGACCGCTGCACCCCTAGGACCGCGCGGCGACCTCCTGCGCGCTCCCGGGCCGGTCGGCGCCACGGCGCGACAGCCGGCTCGGCCACCACACCCGGTCGCCGATGTCGTGCACGAGCGCCGGCACGAGCAGGCTGCGCACCACCAGCGTGTCGAGCAGCACGCCGAGCGCGACGATGAACGCGAGCTGCGCGAGGAACAGCAGCGGGATCACGCCGAGCGCCGCGAACGTCACGGCCAGCACGACGCCCGCCGAGGTGATGACGCCGCCGGTCACGGCCAGCCCGCGCAGGACGCCGACCCGGGTCCCGGACCGCAGGCTCTCCTCGCGGACCCGGGTCATCAGGAAGATCGAGTAGTCCACGCCGAGCGCGACCAGGAACGTGAACGCGTAGAGCGGCACGGCCGGATCGGCCCCCGGGTAGTCGAGGACGTGGTTGAACACGATGGCCGCGATGCCGAGCGCCGCGCCGAACGACAGCACGTTCGCGATCATCAGCAGCGTCGCGGCGAGCACGGACCGCAGCAGCACCATGAGGATGAGCAGGATCACCAGCAGCACCACGGGGACGATCACCCGCAGGTCGCGGGTGCCGGCGTCCTGGGCGTCGAGCGTCTCGGCGGCCGCGCCACCCACGAGGGCGTCGGGGGCGACGGCGTGCACCGCCTCGCGCAGGGCCTCGACGGTGGCGACGCCCCCGGTCGTGTCGGCGGCGTCCTCGGTGGCGACGTCGACCCGGACGTTCCCGTCGACAACCTTCGGCTCGGGGGCGTCGGCCCCGCCGGCCGCACCGCTCGGCGGCCCACCCGTGGTCGACGCGCCGGTGTACGGCGCCGCGGACACCACGCCGTCGACGTCCAGCGCGGCCTCGACGACCGCGTCGGCCTCGTCCTGCGCCACGATCACGGTCGCCGGCTGGACCGTGCCCGCCGGGAAGTGCGCCGCGAGCACGTCCTCGCCGGCGACCGCGTCGACCTCGGTGAGGAACACGTCGGCCTGGCTGGTGCCGGACGCCTGGAACGTCGGCACGAAGGCGGCCAGGCCCAGCAGCACGACGGCGGTGCCGATCCACACGACCCGGTCGCGGCGGCCGACCGCGCCGGCCAGCCGGCCCCACAGCCCCGCGGGCAGCGGCTCGGCGGCGGGGACGGGCGCCTCGTGCGCGCCGTGGTGCGCGGGCACCGGGGTGTCCGTGGCGGCGGGGACGGGCTCGGCGGCGGGTCCGGCGGCGTGCGCCCCGACCTCGGCCCGCGGGATGCGGGGCCAGAACAGCGCGCGCGACCGGCGGCCCGCGACGAGCAGCAGCAGCGGCAGCAGCGTGAAGGCGGCGAGCACGGCCGCGGCGATGCCGATCGCGCCGACCGGGCCGAGGCTCCGGTTGGACGCGAGGTCCGACAGCAGGAGGCAGAGCAGACCGGCGACGACGGTGCCGGCGCTGGCGAGGATCGGCTCGAGGCTGCGACGCAGCGCCCGGCGCATCGCGGTGGCCGGCGCCTCGACGGCGCGCAGCTCCTCGCGGTACCGGGCGACGATCAGCAGCGCGTAGTCGACGGACGCGCCGACCACGAGGATCGCGAGGATGCCCTGGGCCTGGCCGTTCAGGGTGAGGACGCCGTTGTCGGCGAGGTGGTAGACGGCCAGGGCGGCGGCGCACAGCGCGAACACGGCCGTGAAGATCACCGCGAGCGGCAGGAACGGCGACCGGTAGACGAGCACGAGGATGACGAGCACCGCGCCGAGCGCGACCAGCAGCAGGACGCCGTCGATGCCGCCGAACGCGTTGGTCAGGTCGGCGACGAAACCGCCGGGTCCGGTGACCCAGGCCCGCAGACCCGCGTCACCGGAGGACGTCGCGGTCGCGCCGAGCTCGTCCGCCAGGGTGTCGCGGACGGCCTGCACGAGGGCGCCGACCACGCTCTCGTCGTCGGCCAGGGACAGGTCGGCGGACGCGGCGTCGACGGACAGCGGCACCAGCAGCGCCTCGCCGTCCTCGGAGGGCACGACCACAGGGTCGGCGGACAGCACGTCCCCGATCGTCGCGGGGTCGCCCGCGGCCGGGTCGGCACCGGGCAGCGCGACGCCGGGCAGGTCGTCGACCACCGGCTGCACGGCCGCGATCGCGTCGGCGCCGAGGGTCTCGCCGTCGTCGCCGGTCAGCACCACCAGGACGGGCAGCGCCTCGGCTGCGGTGAACTCCCCCGACAGCTCGGCGGCCCGCGTGGACTCGGCCGACGACGGCAGGAACGCCGCCGAGTCGTTGGTCTGGACCTGGGACAGCTGCCCCTGCGCCATCCCGCCGAACGCCCCGACCGCCAGCCACCCGGCCAGCACCACCAGCACGACCGCACCGCGGCCGATCCCCCGCACCCAGTTCCTCAGCATGCTGAGCACTATGCGGGACGGCGGCGATTCCGGCAACATGTGCCTCGGGCGATCGATGACCGAGCACGATCGAGCACGGGACCGACGGAGAGGACGCGACGTGGAGGGGCACGCGCAGCACGGCAACGCCGAGCCGCACCCCCGCTGGGAGCGCATGTCCGCCCGCGACCCCAGCGGCTGGCCGGTCGGGCGCCTGCTGTCGGCCGCCGCGCGCCGCGTCGAGCGCGACTGGAACGGCCACCTCGCCTCCTGGGACCTCAACCACGCCAGCCAGCCGGTGCTCGTGATCCTGCTGCGCGGACCGCACACCCAGGCCGAGCTCGCCGCGTTGTGCGAGGTCACCGAGCAGACGATGAGCCGGGTCGTGTCCCGCCTGGAGCGCTCGGGCTACCTCACCCGGACGGCCCACCCGACCGACCGGCGCAAGCAGGTGCTCACCGTCACCGACTCCGGGCGCGCTGCCGTCGTCGAGGCGTCCGACCCCGCCGCCGCCGAGGCGATGGTCACCGAGGGGCTGACCCCGGAGCAGGTCGACCAGCTGCGCGGGCTGCTGCTCCTGGTCGCCCGCCGCGGCGAGGAGCCCCCGGCCGCCTGACGCCCGACGACCCGCGCCTGACGACCCGCGCCCGACCGCTCCGTCAGCGCCGGGCGCGCGCGGCGGGCCGGGCGAGCTCGCGGGCGATCCCCGCCGCCCATTCCTCGACCTCCGTGAAGTCCCGGAAGTCACCGGGCTGCGCGTCGATCATCGCGACCAGCGCCCGCTCCGCGAGCCCGAGCTCCTCGCGCTGCAGCCGCCCGGAGAACACGTGCACGTCCCGGGCGCCCACGCGCCGCGCCACGGAGCGGACGTCGTCCGGCTCGGACGCCGGCAGCGGCGGGACCCCGACCGGCCCGGACCAGAACAGCCACACCGGCCGCGCCGCGAGCTGCTCCGTCTGCCGGTCGACCAGGTCGCGCATCGCGACGGCCAGCCGCCCGACGTACACCGCCGAGCCCAGGACCACCGCGTCGTAGCCGTCCAGCTCCTCCACGTCGTCCGGCTCGGCGTGCGTCACGTCGTGCCCGGCCTCCCGGAGCACCTCCGCGACCGCGTCGCCGATCTCCCGCGTCCCCCCGTGCCGGGACGCCGTCGTCACCAGGACCCGCATGTCCGCCTCCCCCGTGCCGGCTCGCGGCGCCGGTGCCGCCACCTCCTCCCAGGCTTACGCCTCCCGCGCCGGGCGCACGAGGGACGGAGGTCCCGGCGGCGCCGACAGGCCGTCGCAGGTCCGGCTCGTCCGGCGCCCGGGACGCCGCCGCCCGCCGGTAGACTCCCCCGCATGGCCCGTGAGAAGACCGCCCCCGGGGCGCCGAAGCCCCCGAAGGTGAAGAAGACCCGCTGGTACCACCAGGTCTGGCAGGCGTACCAGATGACCCGCCAGCAGGACCCGGCGGTCACCTGGCTGATCCTCGCGGTGTTCTTCGGGGTCATCGCGGTGGGCCTGCTGCTCGGCCTGGTGTTCTTCACCTGGTGGTACATGCTGCTGCTGAGCATCCCGTTCGCGGCGCTCGCCGCCATGTTCGTGCTCACCCGCCGCGCCGAGCGCGCCGCGTACTCCCGCATCGAGGGCCAGCCCGGCGCCGCGATGTCCGCCCTCGGCACGATCCGCCGCGGCTGGACGTTCGCCGAGGAGCCCGTCGCCGTCGGCCCGCGCACCCAGGACCTGGTGTTCCGCGGCGTCGGCCGCCCGGGCATCGTCCTGGTCGGCGAGGGCCCCGCGCACCGCATCGGCAAGCTGCTCGAGGCCGAGCGCAAGCGCACCGCCCGCGTGCTCAACGGCGTCCCGATCACGGTGATCGAGGTCGGCCGCGAGGAGGGTCAGGTCCCGCTGCCGCAGCTCGCCCGCAAGGTGCAGCGCCTCAAGCCGCAGCTCACCAAGCAGGAGACGGGCGAGGTCGTCAAGCGCCTCACCGCGCTCGGCGCCGTGAAGATGCCGATCCCGAAGGGCGTCGACCCGATGCGCGCGCGCCCCGACCGCAAGGGCATGCGCGGCCGCTGAGCCACCCCGGACACGCACGAACGCGCCCGGTCCCCGTGCGGGACCGGGCGCGTTCGTGCGTCCGGAGCGGGGGCAGCCCGGCGGGCTCAGCGGCGGACGATCGCCGTGCCCGCGGTGCGGTCGTGCAGGCCGCGACCGTCGGCGTCCCAGACGACCGCCGGGATGACCAGGCACAGCAGCACCGTCCGCACCAGCGCGAGGAACAGGTTCGGCGGCACGTCCGGACCGGGGTCGGCGGCCGGGGCACCGGGACGCTCCACGAGGCGCGCGGGCAGCACCCGGCGCACGCGGATCCCGAGCAGCCGGTGCCCGAGCGTGCCCCCGACGGTGCCGACGAGCAGCACGTTCTCCAGCGCGAAGATCGCCAGGGTGCCGATCGCCTGCGCGTCGACGGGCAGGAACGCGAACGCGATCAGCTGGCACGCGAACCAGTCGACGACCAGGGCGACGACCCGGCGCGACAGCGGCGCCAGCGACCCGCTGCCCTCGCCCGGCAGCCCCAGCCGGGTGCCGTTCGCGCGGCCCGGCCCCACGGGAGGGCCCTCGAGCCACGAACCGACGTCCTCGCGATCGACCATGCCCCCACGGTAACCGGCGCCCGCGGCCCCGCCGGCCCGGGCCGTCATCGCCCCGCAACACCGATCCGGGGTCACGTAACACGCCGGAAACACGACACACACCCCCGGGTAACTGCACCGGCCTAGCCTCGTCGGAGCCCGGTACGGGCGTGTCGACACCGAGGAGCAGCGGATGTTCAGCAAGCCGGAGGAAGTCCTGGCCTTCATCAAGAACGAGGACGTCAAGTTCGTCGACGTCCGGTTCTGCGACCTGCCGGGCGTGATGCAGCACTTCAACGTGCCCGCCGCGACCGTGGACGAGAACTTCTTCGTCGAGGGCCAGATGTTCGACGGGTCGTCGATCCGCGGCTTCCAGGCGATCAACGAGTCGGACATGAAGCTGCTGCCCGACGTGACGACGGCGTTCATCGACCCGTTCCGCGCCGAGAAGACGCTCTGCCTGAACTTCCACATCGTCGACCCGTACACCGACGAGCCCTACACGCGTGACCCCCGCCAGGTCGCCGCCAAGGCGGAGGCGTACCTGCGCTCGACCGGTATCGCGGACACGGCGTTCTTCGCCCCCGAGGCCGAGTTCTACATCTTCGACGACGTGCGCTTCGAGACGAAGCAGAACTCGTCGTTCTACTCGATCGACTCCATCGAGGCCGCCTGGAACACGGGCCGCGTCGAGGAGGGTGGCAACCTCGGCCACAAGACCCCGTACAAGGGCGGCTACTTCCCCGTCCCGCCGGTCGACCACTTCGCGGACCTGCGCGACAAGATCTCGCTGCAGCTCGACGAGCTCGGCTTCGAGGTCGAGCGCGCGCACCACGAGGTCGGCACCGCCGGCCAGGCGGAGATCAACTACCGCTTCGACACGCTCGCCAAGTCGGCCGACAAGGTGCAGCTGTTCAAGTACGTCGTGAAGAACGTGGCGCACGAGGACGGCCGCACGGCCACCTTCATGCCGAAGCCGCTGTTCGGCGACAACGGCTCGGGCATGCACGTGCACCAGTCCCTGTGGAAGGACGGCAAGCCGCTGTTCTTCGACGAGAAGGGCTACGGCGGCCTGTCCGACATGGCCCGCTGGTACATCGGCGGCCTGCTGAAGCACGCCCCGGCGCTGCTGGCGTTCACCAACCCGACGGTGAACTCCTACCACCGCCTGGTCCCCGGCTTCGAGGCCCCGGTCAACCTGGTCTACTCGGCCCGCAACCGCTCCGCGTGCATCCGCATCCCGGTGACCGGCTCGAACCCGAAGGCCAAGCGCATCGAGTTCCGCGTGCCGGACCCGTCGTCCAACCCGTACCTGTGCTTCGCGGCCATGCTGATGGCGGGCCTCGACGGCATCCAGAACCGCATCGAGCCGCCGGAGCCGGTCGACAAGGACCTCTACGAGCTGCCCCCGGAGGAGCACGCGCTCATCCAGCAGGTCCCGGGCTCGCTCGGCGAGGTGCTCGACAACCTCGAGGCCGACCACGACTGGCTGACCGCCGGCAACGTGTTCACCCCGGACCTGATCCAGACCTGGATCGACTTCAAGCGGTCCGCGGAGATCGACCCGATCCGGCTGCGCCCGCACCCGCACGAGTTCGAGCTCTACTACGACGTCTGATCGGCTGCTCCCGATCAGCACGCAGCGAGGGGCGTCTCCCACCGGGAGGCGCCCCTCGTGGCGTGCGGGGGTCAGGTGCCGCGGACGACCAGGACCGGGCAGGGGGCGTGCAGGACCAGCGCGTGGCTGACCGAGCCGAGCAGCATCCGCGCGACGCCGCCGCGGCCGTGGCTGCCGACGACGACCAGCCGGGCGCGGTCGGCCGCCGCGAGCATCGCCGAGGACGGGTCGGCCTGGACCAGGGTGCGCTCGACGTCGAGGTCGGGGTACCGGTCCGCGAGTCCGGCGGTGGCCTCGGCGAGCACCACGCGCTCCTCGTCCTTGACGGCGGACGGCAGCTCCGGCGGTACCCAGCCCACGGAGGCGAGCACGGCCGGCTCCCGCCACGCGTGCACGACCTGGAGCACGGCGCCGAGCCGGTCGGCCTCGCGGGCTCCGGCGCGGACGGCGACCACGCTCTCCGGGGACCCGTCGGCGCCGACCACGACGCGGTTCTCCGGCGCGGGGGTGTCCGGGGGGACGACGGCCACCGGGCAGTGCGCGCCCGCGACGACCTGGTAGGCCAGCGAGCCGGAGAACACACGGCGCGCGGGGGTGGTCCGGCGGGTGCCGACGACGACCAGGTGCGCGGTGGCGGACCGGCGGGTGAGCGCCCGGCCAGGGGTCTGCGCCTCGACCTCGGTGCGGATGTCCAGGCCGGGGTGGTCCACGCCGACGCGTGCCGCCTCGCGGGCCAGCAGCTCACCGGCGCCCGCGGCGATCGCGTCGTCCCAGGCGGCGTCGGTGCCGGTCTGGGAGGTGGCGACCGCGTGCACCAGCACCAGCGGGACTCCTCGGGCGACCGCCTGGTCGGCCGCCCAGCGGATCGCCGACCCGCTGGAGGCGGTGCCGGTCACGCCCACGACCACCTCGCCGCTCATGGCGTGCTCCCCTCGTCGGGCCACGCCCCGGGCGGTCGCGGCGCCACCTCCACGGTGCGCCGTCCGGCCGGTCCGGGCCCAGGGTCGAACGGCGCCGGTACCCGCGCCGATGTGCCCCGGGCCGGTGCCGGACGTCCCGGTGCCCGACTCCCCGGTGCCCGACTCCCCGGTGCCCGATGTCCCGGTGCCGTCGCGCCCGTCAGCCGCGCGGGCGCGACGCGGCCGACCCGAGGGGCACCGCCCACCGCAGCCGCGTCCCACCGCCCGGGCGCGCGGTCAGGGTCAGGGTGCCCCCGAGCTCCGCCGCCCGGGACCGCATGTTGCGCAGCCCGTTGCCGCGCGGCGGGGGGTCGGGCGGCGGGCCCGAGCCGTCGTCGTCGACGCGCAGCTCCACCCCGTCGGTCCGGGCGTGCACGCGGACGTCGACGCTGCCCGCCGCGGCGTGCCGGGCGACGTTCGTCAGCGCCTCCCCGAGCACCGACGCGAGGTGCCCGGCGACGTCGTCGGGGACGACGGTGTCGAGCGGTCCCTCCAGCCGCAGCCGGGGCTCGCGGCCGAGCGCGGGGGCGGCCGCGCGGCACGTGTCCACCAGCCGGCCGCGCAGTCCCACGGTCCCGGGGGTCCGCTGCAGGGCGAAGATCGCCGACCGGAGCTCGCGGATCGCCGCGTCGAGCTCGGCGACGACCTCGTCCCCGACGGCCCGCAGGTCCGCGTCGAGCCGCGGGCGCATGCTCCGCACCGTCAGCCCGGTGCCGTAGATCCGCTGGATCACCAGGTCGTGCAGGTCGCGGGCGATGCGCTCCCGGTCCCGGGCCACCGCGAGCCCGCGGCGCTGCTCCTGGAGGTCCGCGAGCTCGAGGGCGATCGCCGCCTGCCGGGCGAAGGCGTCCACCAGCGCGCCGTCCTCCGGGGTCAGCGGCGGGGCGCCCGGGCGCCGGCCGACCACCAGCACCCCGAGCACGTGCCCGCGGGCGGTCATCGGCACCACCCGTGCCGGGCCCAGCGGCGGGGCGCCGCGGATCGTCGCGACCCGGTGGTCGGTGGCGAAGTCGCGCACGCCCTCCGGCACGCCCGAGCGCACGACCGACCCGCTGACGGACCGGCCCACCGGGACCCGGGCGCCGGCCATCGCCCGGGCGGCCGGTCCGCTCGCGGCCCGCACCACCAGGTCGTCGCGGCCGTCGGGCAGCAGCACCGCCACCAGGTCGGCGCGGGCCAGCGCGTGCGCGCGGTCGCACACCAGCGCGAGCGCGGCGGACCGCGGCATCCCCGCGAGGAGCTGCTGCTCGACCTCCACCGACGCCTCGAGCCACCGCTGGCGGTGCCGTCCCGCCCGGTACAGGCGGGCGTTCTCGATCGCGGTGCCCGCCGCCGCGGCGAGCGACCCGACCAGCTCCGCGTCGTCGCCGGTGAAGTCGGCCCCGTCGCGCTTGCCCGCGAGCGAGAGCACCCCGAGCACCTCGTCGCGGACGCGCACCGGGACCGTGAGGACACCGCGACCGTCCCCTGGCGCACGCACGTGCGGCGGCGTCCCGTGGGTGACCGGCTCGCCGACCCGGCCGTCGGGGTCGAGCACGCCGAGCGCGCCCCAGCCCGCGTCGGACAGCACGCAGGCGGCGCGCACGACCCGACCGAGCAGGATGTGCAGGTCGTCCTCGTCGTCGACCGCGACCACCGCGGCCAGCAGGGCGCGGGCGTGGCGCCGCGCTGTCGCGAGCTCGTCGCGGGCCGCGCGGTCGGGCTGCTCCGCGGGCGGCGACGTCGGCCCCACGGAACCCATCGGGTGCGCTCCCCCTCGCCCCCGACCTCGCCACCGGTGCGGCGGCAGTCGGTCTGCGGTAGAACACCAGCATGGCCCAACGCAGCGCCGGTGCCCAGATCCGGGTGTACGTCCTGGACGACCACGAGGTCGTGCGCCGCGGCCTGCGGGACCTGTTCGGCGCGGAGCCCGACATCGAGGTGGTAGGCGAGAGCGGCTCGGCCGCCGAGGCGACGCGGCGCATCCCCGCGCTGCGCCCCGACGTCGCGGTGCTGGACGCGCGGCTGCCGGACGGCAGCGGCATCGAGGTGTGCCGGGCGGTCCGCTCCCAGGACCCGTCGGTCGCGGCACTGATCCTCACGTCCTACGACGACGACGAGGCGCTGTTCGCCGCGATCCTCGCGGGCGCCGCCGGCTACGTGCTCAAGGAGATCGGCGGCGGCGAGCTGGTCGGGGCGGTCCGGCACGTCGCGGCCGGGCAGTCGATGCTCGACCCGGCGGTGACCGGCCGGGTGCTGGAGCGGCTGCGCGCCGGACCGGCCGAGCCCGACGAGCTGCACGACCTCAGCGAGCAGGAGCGGCGCATCCTCGGCCACATCGCCGAGGGGCTGACCAACCGGCAGATCGGCGAGCGGATGTTCCTGGCCGAGAAGACCGTGAAGAACTACGTGTCGCACGTCCTGGCGAAGCTCGGCGTCGAGCGGCGCACCCAGGCCGCCGTGCTCGCGGCGCGGCTGCTGCGCGACTGACGCCCGCCGCCGCCCCGCGCAGGGTCCGACGTCCCGCGATCCGGGTCGACCGGCCCTGGTCCGCGCCGCATCGGCCGCGGGACGCTGTCCCCAGGCACCCGCCGCAGGGTCCACGGCCCCGCGGCACGACCCGGAGGGCGACGACGATGACACGGACCTGGGACGTGCGGATCGACCTGTTCGAGACGTCGGACGCGCCCGGGTCCGACCGCCGGACGACCACCGCGCACGCGATCCTCAGCAGCGGCGCCACGACCCGGATGAGCGGCACCGGCCGCGCACGCCGACGCCCCGGGGAGCCGGACGTCCCCGAGATCGGCGACGAGCTGGCCGCCGCCCGCGCCCTGCGTGAGCTCGCGGACCGGCTGCTGGACGCCTCGTCGACGGACATCTCCGAGATCGAGCACCGCGAGGTCCACCTCGCGCACTGAGCGGCGAGGTCCACCTCGCGCGCTGATGCGGCACGAAGGAGCAGGGACGTGGACGTGCACGGCAGGACCGCCCCGCGACGGGGCGTCGACCGGAGGGCGGGGTGACGGAGGTGTCCGCGCTGGTGGTCTACGAGTCGATGTTCGGCAGCACCCGGGACGTCGCGGTCGCGGTGGCCGAGGGGCTGCGCGCGACCCTGCCCGTGCGGCTCGTCGAGGTCGGCGCGCTGCTCGCGGAGCCGGGCGGCACGACGGTCCCCGAGGAGATCACGCTGCTCGTGGTGGGCGGTCCGACGCACGCCTTCGGGATGAGCCGCGAGCAGACGCGCGCGTCGGCGGCGCGCGAGGTGCCGCCCGGGAGCACGCACCCCGAGCCCGTCATCTCCCGGCACACCGGGATCCGCGAGTGGCTGGACGTGCTGCGGATGCCGAGCCACGGCCTGCTGGTCGCCACGTTCGACACCAAGGTCCGCCGGCCGAACCTGCCGGGCTCCGCCGCACGGTCCGCGGAGCGGCTGCTGCGCCACCGGGGTGCGATCCCCGTCGCGCCGCCGCGCTCGTTCGACGTGCTCGGCATGGCGGACGGGCTGGCGGAGGGCGAGCTGGACGCCGCCCGTGCGTGGGGCCGTGAGCTGGCCGCCGTGGTGGTCGCGCGCGGCTGACGCGGCCGCACCGTCCCGCTGCGGCAGCCGCACCGCCCCGCGTGCGGCACAGTGGTGGGCGTGAGCAGCGAGGTGACGGCCCCGCGCCTGCGGTCGGAGCCGAGCATCGCGCACCTCGACGCGGACGCGTTCTTCGCCTCCGTCGAGCAGGCGCAGCGCCCGTCCCTGCGTGGCCGGCCGGTGCTGGTGGGTGGGACCGGGCCGCGCGGCGTCGTCGCGGCGGCGTCCTACGAGGCGCGGGCGATGGGCGTCCGGTCCGCGATGTCGATGGAGAGCGCCCGGCGGGCGTGCCCCCGCGCGACCGTGGTCGTGCCGCGGTTCGACGCGTACAGCGCGTTCTCGGCGCGGATCATGGCCGCGCTGCGCGAGCGCACCGACGCGGTGGAGCCGCTGAGCATCGACGAGGCGTTCGCGGACCTCGGCGCCGTCCGGCCGGGCGACGACGGCTGGCGGGGCGTCGGCGAGGCGCTGCGGGCGCGCGCGGTCGAGCTCGCCGGGGTGCCGGTGTCGGTCGGGATGGGCCGGTCCAAGCTGGTCGCGAAGCTGGCGTCCGCGGCCGCGAAGCCGGCGGGCGTGCGGGTCGTCGCGCCGGACGAGGAGGACGCGTTCCTGCTCTCGATGCCGGTGCGGTCGCTGTGGGGCGTGGGCCCGGTGTCCGCGGAGCGCCTGGAGCGGATCGGGGTCCGGACGGTCGAGGACCTGCGGGGTCAGCCGCTCGACACGCTCACGATGGTGCTGGGCGACGCCGCCGGGACCAACCTGTTCCGGGTCGCGCGCGGCTGGGACGACCGACCGGTCGCGGAGAGCCGGGAGCGGAAGTCGGCGGGCGCGGAGCACACCTTCGAGCGCGACCTGCACGGGCGGGCCCAGGTGGCGGCGCAGCTGCCCGCGGTGACCGACCAGGCGATGCTGCGCCTCGAGCGGCACGGTGGCGCGGCTCGCACGGTCACCGTCAAGGTGCGGTTCTCGGGGTTCAGCACGGTGTCGCGGTCGGTGACGCTGCCGTCGCCGACGGCGGACCGCGGCGCGCTGCTGGAGGCGGCGGGGCGGGCGCTCGACCTGGTCGAGCTGACCGAGCCGGTCCGGCTGCTCGGGGTGTCGTTCCACGGGCTGTCGGAGCACGCGCAGCTGATGCTCGACCTCGCGGGGGGTGACGACGCGCCCGCGCGGGCGGCCGGGCCCGACGACGCGCCCGGGTCCGACGAGGTGGCGCTCCGGCCGGTCGCACGCCGCCGGCGCGGGCGGCTCCGGCACGACGACGCGGTGCCCGGCCTGGACGTCCTGCACCCGGAGCACGGTCGCGGCTGGGTGGTGCAGGCCCGCGACGACGGCCGGGTGGCGATCCGGTTCGAGACCGCGGCGACCGGCCCGGGGCGGCAGCGCGTGCTGGACCCGGCGACCGAGGACATCGAGCTCGTCGGCGCCCTCGGGCCGGACGGCGCGGAGCTGCCCGCCGACGACTGACCGGACGGGCCGGGCGGCGCGGGACCGGCCCGGCGCGGGACCGGCCCGGCCGCGACGCCTCGGCCGCGACGCCTCAGCCCGCGAGCCCGACCAGCGCGCCGAGCACCGCCGTCGCCGCGACCCCGAGCACCGTCCACGCCACCATGCTCCCGGCCACGTAGCCGGCGAGGCGGCCGCGGCTCCCGGGGGCCCACGCCGGGGCCGGGGTCTCGCGCACCCAGGTCAGCAGGTCGCGGGGCTGCGGGGCGGGGCGGGTCGTGGTCGTGACGGTGCTCATGGCGCTCTCCTCGTGGGGGCGGTGGTGGTGGTCGGCCGGGGTCACCGGCACCCACCAGGATGCCCCAGCCGCGCGGCCCGGCGCCTGGGGCCTCGGTCCCGGCCCCGCCGCGGCGCGTGCCGCCGGACGTGCGCTACGCGCCGGCAGCCCGGTCGCGCGCCAGGTCCCGCGCGATCTCCCGTCCGACCTCGCGCAGCAGCCGGGGCGCGTCGGCGAGGCACCGTGCGGGGTCCGGCTCGCGGTCGGTCAGCGCGTAGGCGCGGGTGAATCCGAGGGCGTGCAGCCGGTCCGGCGCGAGGTCGACGCGCCCGGCGACCGCGACCACCGGCACGCCCGCGGCGGCGGCGGCCCGCGCCACCCCGACCGGCGCCTTGCCGCCCGCGGACTGCTCGTCGAGCGCGCCCTCGCCGGTGACGACGAGCCGGGCCCCGGTGAGCAGCCCGGCGAAGCCGACCAGCTCGAGGACCACCTCGACGCCGGGCCGCACCGTCGCACCGAGCGCGGCCAGCGCGGCGTAGCCGGCACCGCCGGCCGCCCCGGCGCCGGGCAGGTCCGCGGCCGGGCGTCCGAGCAGCCCGGCCCACCGGTCGAGCGCCGCCTCCAGCACCGCGACCTGCGCCGGGCTCGCCCCCTTCTGGGGAGCGAACACCGCCGCCGCGCCGCGGGCGCCGAGCAGGGGGTTGTCCACGTCGGTCGCCACGACGACCTGCGCGCCGCGCGGCCGGGGGTCCAGGCCGGTCACGTCGATCGAGGCCACCACCAGGGGGTGCCCGGCGCCCGGCGGCAGCACCGCTCCCCCGGCGTCGCGGAGCGTCACGCCGAGCGCCTGCAGGAGACCGGCGCCGCCGTCGGTGGTGGCGCTGCCGCCGAGCCCGAGGACGATCCGGGTGCACCCGGCGTCGAGCGCCGCGGCGACGAGCTGGCCGGTGCCGAAGGTCGTCGCGGCGAGCGGGTCGCGGCGGTCGCCGACCAGCGCGAGCCCGGACGCCTGGGCCAGCTCGACCACCGCGGTGCCGTCGTGGACGGCGACGACGGCCTCGACGGGGTCGCCCAGCGGCCCGCGCACGGTCACGGGCACCGCCCGGAACCCCCGGCGGAGCGCGGCGTCGACGGTCCCCTCGCCGCCGTCCGCGACAGGCACCTCGACGACCGTCGCGCCGGGTTCGACGTCCTGGATCCCCGCGCGCAGGGCCCGGGCGACCGCCGCGGCATCGGCGGAGCCCTTGAACTTGTCGGGGGCGAGGACGATCGATCCGGTCACCGGCCCATCATGGCCGCCGCCGACCCGCCCCGGCCCGTGCGCGCCCGCCGGCGTCGCGTCCCGCTCTTGACAGCGTTACTGAGTGCACTCAAACTTGAGTCGACTCGTCTCTTCTGTCACCGGAGCACCCCGTGCACGCGTTCGGCATCACCCGCTACCAGCAGCCGCTGACCCGGATCGAGGTCCCGGAGCCCGTCGTCGGCCCGGACGACGTCCTCGTCGACGTCGAGGCCGCCGGACTCAACCACCTGGACGAGAAGATGCGCGCCGGGGATTTCAAAGCCCTCCTGCCCGCCACGATGCCCCTGGTGCTCGGGTACGACGTCGCGGGCACCGTGCTGCGCGTCGGGGCGCGGGTCCGGGAGTTCGCGCCCGGCGACCGCGTCTACGCGCGCGTCGGCGCGGGCCGGACGTTCGCCGAGCGGGTGGCCGTCCCGCAGGACGAGCTCGCCCCGGCGCCCCGCACGCTCAGCACCACGCAGGCCGCGGGCCTCCCCCTGGTCGCGCTCACCGCGTGGCAGGCCCTCGTGGAGCGCGGCCACCTCCAGGCCGGCCAGAAGGTCCTGGTGCAGGCCGGCGCGGGCGCGGTCGGGTCGATCGCGATCCAGCTCGCGCAGCACCTGGGCGCGCACGTCGCGACCACGGCGAGCGGGGCAGGCCTCGAGCGGGCGCGCGAGCTCGGCGCGGACGTGGTGGTCGACTACCGCTCGCAGGACGTCGAGGCCGAGCTGTCCGGCTACGACCTGGTCCTGGACAGCCTCGGCGGCGACACCCTGCTGTCGTCGCTCCGCGTCCTGCGACCGGGCGGCAGGGCCATCGGCATCGCCGGACCGCCGGAGCCGGCGTTCGCCCGGCAGGCCGGGCTGAACCCGGTGCTGCGCCTCGCGATCGGTGCCCTGAGCAGCAAGGTCCGGCGCCTGGCCCGGCAGCGGGGCGTGACCTACGAGTTCCTGTTCATGCACGCGTCCGGAGCGCAGCTGCGCGAGATCACCGCGCTGGTGGACGCCGGCACGCTGCGCCCGCTGCCGGTCGAGACCTTCCCGCTCGACGACGCCCCCGCCGCCCTGGAAGCTCTCGCCGCCGGTCGCGTCCGGGGCAAGGCCGTGCTCGTCCGGGACTGAGCCCGGACGGTCGCCCTCAGCGCCCGCGCAGGACCACCGCGAGCTGCGCGGCGACGTCCGCGACGACCTCCTCGACGGTGGCCGCGGCGGTCGCGCTCGCGGCCATCGCGAGGAACATCACCGCGGACACGACGTGGGCCAGGGCGGCGGCGTCCTCGTCCGACGTGCGGCCGTCCCGCCGGAGCACGTCGGCGAGGGCCGCCTCGGTCTGCGCGGCGATGGTCAGCGCCTCGCGGTGGTGCGGCTCGTCGGGGTCGCCGAACGCCATCTCCCGCAGGTAGGTGCGGCCGTTGTCGACCTGCTTGCGGTTGCACTCGACCACCGGGCGGACGATCGCCAGCACCGCCCCGAGCTCGTCGTCGACCCCCGCGGCCCCGGCGACGCCGCGGGCGAGCGCCTCGGCGTACGCGGCGTTCTGCACGAGCAGCAGCAGCTCGCCCTTGTTCCTCGCGTAGAGGAACAGCGTGCCCGCGCCGATGTCGGCCCGCTCGGCGATCTGCTGGGTCGTGACGTCGTCGACGCCGTGCTCGGCGAACAGCTCGCCCGCCGCGGCCATGATCCGCTCGAGCTTCTGCTGCTTGTTGCGCTCGCGCCGGCCGACCGGTCGAGGGGCGACGGACATCACGTGGGCTCCTCCGGGAACAGATCCTGACTGGTGTCAGTTATGAGTGTAGTCAGACGTTGGTGCACCCGCACCGGTCCGGCGCCCATCGTCCCACCACCCGAAGGAGCACCCCATGCCCACTCTCGACGGCGCAGTCGTCCTGGTCACCGGCGCGAACGGCGGCATCGGCACCCAGCTCGTGCACCAGGCCCTGGCACGCGGGGCCGCGAAGGTCTACGCCACCGCGCGCACCCCCCGCACCTGGGACGACGAGCGCGTCGTGCCGCTCGCTCTCGACGTCACCGACCCCGCCTCGATCCGCGCCGTGGTCGAGGCCGCGCCCGACGTCACCGTGCTGGTCAACAACGCGGGCGTCTCCGTGGCCGGCGCCGGCATCCTGCAGCACTCCGACGAGGAGATCCGCGCCAGCGTCGAGACGAACTTCGTCGGGCCGCTGCTGCTCACCCGCGCCTACGCGCCCCTGCTGGTCCGGGCGGAGAACGCGGCGGTCGTCGACATCCACTCCGCGATGAGCTGGTACGCGGTGGGCGGCATCTACAGCGCGACCAAGGCCGCGTTCTGGTCGGTGACCAACTCGCTGCGCCTCGAGCTCGTCCCGCAGGGCGTGCACGTCGTCGGGGTGCACGTCGGCTGGGTCGACACCGCGATGGCCGCCCACGCCGAGGGCCCGAAGACCGACCCCGCCGACCTGGTCGCCGCCGTGCTCGACGCCGTCGAGGCCGGCGAGTACGAGGTCCTCGCGGACGACGTCTCCGTCCAGGCCAAGGCCGGGCTGAGCGCCCCGCTGGAGGTCGTCTACCCGCAGCTCGCGCGACCGGTCGCCTGACGGAGCCCCGGACGCCGGCCCCGGGTCGACCCCGACCCGGGGCCGGCGTCCCGTCACCCCTGCGGATGACCCCGCCTCCCCCCGGTACCGCGCCGGGAGGAGACGAAGATGCGCACCCCGGCTGATCCGCCGCGGGCCGCTGACGACCAGGCTGGAGGGGTCGCCGCCACCCGGGCGGGACGTCGGCCCCGAGGAGCCCGCCCGTGCGCACACCCCAGCAGACCCCCACCCGCACCGAGCCCTGGTACGCCGCCGTCGACCTGCGCGCGGACGACAGCGCGCCCGTCGTGGCCCGCGCGTGGGTCGACGCGTGCGCCGCGAGCGCCGGCGTGGCCCCGGCCCACCGCGCGGAGGTCCGCCGCATGGGCACCGAGCTCGCCCGCGAGGCCGCGCTGCGCGCCGGGCAGGGCGGCACGATCCGGCTCGAGGTCGACGTGGTGGGACCCGTGCTGCGGGTGTCCGCGCGCGGCCCCGCGACCACGCAGCGGCTCGGCTCGCGGGCCGTCGAGGCGCTGCGCTCCGCGTTCGAGTGGGGCGTCGAGCGGGTGCGCGGCGACTCCCGGCTGGTGTGGTGCCACCTCCAGGTGGCCTGAGCCTCAGTCCTTCTGCGCGCCCCAGCCGTGCCAGCGGTCGACCTCGACGACGGCCGACCAGCGCGGGTTCACCCGGTCCGGGTACGGGTGGCCGGTGTAGTGGCGGGAGAGCGCGTCGATGTCGGCGCGGTCCGTGTCCTCGCGCAGCTCCACGACCCGGCCGATCAGCGTCACGTGCGTGTACCAGTCGTCGGCGTCGAGCGCGGTGAGCGTCACGCGGGGGTCCCGGCGCAGGTGCCGCAGGCGCACCCGGGTCGCGTCGAGGTTGAGCAGCACCCGGCCGTCCTCCTGCCAGAGGTACCAGGTGGCGGCGGACACCGGCGTGCCGTCGCTGCGCAGCGTGGCCATCACGGCGGGGTTGGGCCGGCGCAGCATCGCGATCGCGTCGGACGGCAGCGGGGACGTGCTCACGGGGACCTCCGGGGTCGGCGGGCGGGTGGTCCGCCCAGTCTGGCCGCGGTGCGGTCAGCGGTCGACCGCGAGCCCCAGCCAGCCGGCCATCGCGGCGATCTGCTCGTCCACCGCCGCGGTGGTCTCCTCGTCGAACGGCGCCTCCTGGTGCACGGTGTGCACGCGCAGCACCCCGGCGCGGCGGTCGGCCCGCGCGTCCAGCCGGCCCACGAACCGGTCGCCGTGCAGCACCGGGAGCGCGAAGTACCCGAACCGCCGCTGCGCCGCGGGCTTGAACATCTCCACCGCGTAGTCCAGGTCGAACAGGTCGAGCAGGCGCTGCCGGTCGTGCACCAGGCGGTCGAACGGGGACAGCAGCGCGGTGCGGCCCACGAACGGCTCGGCCCGGACCGCCGCCAGGACACCGGGGTCCACCCGCCACTCGCCGGCCACCCCGTCGACCTCCACGGGCTCCCCCGGCAGGTCCATCCGCCACGGCTCGCCGGTCGCACCGGTCAGGACCCGGGGCCGGGCGATCCCCAGCGCCCGCACCCGGCGCCGCACCCGCTCGGCGCGCGCCTCGGCGAGCGGCAGCGGCTCCACCGGCGGGTACACCCGCTCGGCGACGTCCCACAGGCGCTCGCGGCCCTCGCGCCCGGCGATCGCCACGAGGCCGCGCTCGCTCAGCAGCTCGAGCATCATCGTGACGTTCCGGTCGCCGGTCCACCCCGTCGAGCGCCACGGCACGGCGGCCGTGTCCGGCACCTCCCGCGCGCGCAGCGGCCCCTCGGCGCGCAGCCGCGCGAGCACGTCGCGGCGGAACGCGTCGTTCGCCGCCACCCAGTCCCGGCCGTGGCCGTGCTCGTCGGGCGGCCACGCGGCCATCTCCGCGACGTACAGGGGCAGGTCCGCCGTCGCCCGGACGGTGCCGACCAGCTGGTAGAGCAGCCGGTCGGCGAGCGCGTCGTCGACGGCTCCCGGCCACACGCGCGTCCCCAGGCGCGACCACACGACGTGGTCGACGGCGGGGGCGATCGCCGCGGTGGGGTCGACCTGCAGGAACGTGAGCCGCTGCACCACCCCGACCAGGTCGGTCGGGGCGTCTCCGCCCCCGTCGAGCAGCTGCGCGCGCACCGCGACGCGCCGGGCCTCGGTGCGGCTCAGCCGGATCATGGACCCACGGTAGTGACGCAGGCGACGCCGACCGGGCGGAAGGTTTCGCCCGGCGCGTGCGTTCCGGCTCGACGTGAACCTCTTCTCCCCCGTCGCCCTGGGCGACCTGCAGCTGGCCAACCGCGTGGCGATGGCCCCCCTGACGCGGACGCGCGCGGACGCGGACGGCGTCCCGAACGACCTGCTCGTCGAGCACTACGCGCAGCGGGCCAGCACGGGCCTGATGGTCACCGAGGGCACGTTCCCCGTCGCCGAGTCGCGCGCCTACCCGGGCCAGCCGGGCATCGCCACCGCCGAGCAGGCCGCGGGCTGGGCCCGGGTCGCCGACGCGGTGCACGCCCGCGGCGGCCGTCTGGTCATGCAGCTGATGCACGGCGGGCGCGTGTCCCACACCGGGATCACCGGGACCGACCGGATCGTCGCCCCCAGCGCGCTCGCGATCGACGGCGAGGCCCGCCTGCCCGACGGCTCGAAGACCGCGTACCCGGTGCCGCACGCGCTGACCGCCGACGAGATCCCCGGCATCGTCGCGACGTTCGTCGAGGCCGCGCGCCGCGCGGTCGACGCGGGCCTGGACGGCGTCGAGGTGCACGGGGCGAACGGCTACCTGCTGCACGAGTTCCTGTCCCCGGCGTCCAACGTGCGCGACGACCAGTACGGCGGCTCGCCGGAGAACCGCGCCCGCCTCGTGGTCGAGGTCGTCACCGCGGTCGCCGCCGAGGTCGGCGCCGGGCGCGTGGGCCTGCGCCTGTCCCCCGGGCACAACATCCAGGACGCGTACGAGACGGACGCCGCCGACGTCGCGGCCACCTACGGGCACGTGGTCGACGCGATCCGGCCGCTGGGCCTGGCGTACCTCAGCGTCCTGCACGCCGACCCCGCCGGGGAGCTCGTCCAGGACCTGCGCGCCCGGTTCGGCGGCCCGCTGATGGCCAACACCGGCTTCTCGGCGATGACCACCCGCGAGGAGGCGCTGCAGCTCGTCGCGGACGGCACCGCGGACGTCGTGGCCGTCGGCCGCGCGGCGATCGCCAACCCCGACCTCGTCGAGCGCTGGGCGGGTCAGCACCCGGAGAACGAGCCGAACCCGGCGACGTTCTACGGCGCCGGCGCCACGGGGTACACGGACTACCCGTTCCTCGCCGACACCGACGCTGCCGGCGCGTCCGCAGCCCGCGCCTGACGCACGCCCGCGGGCGCCTCACCCCCGCCGGGTGAGGTGCCCGTGCGGCCCGCGCGCGACGCTGGGCGGCGACGGACCGACCCAGCCGACCGAGGAGACCGCCGTGGCGACGCTCAGCGTGTGGAAGTTCGACACCCCCGAGGGGGCCGACCGGGCCGAGGGCGCCCTGCAGGCCCTGCAGAAGCAGCAGCTGATCCAGGTGCACGACGCCGCGACCGTGTCGTGGGAGCCCAGCCGGAAGAAGCCGAAGACGCGGCAGCTCAACAACCTCACCGTCGCGGGCGCGCTCGGCGGCACGTTCTGGGGTCTGCTGTTCGGGCTGCTGTTCTTCGTGCCGCTGCTCGGTGCCGCGATCGGCGCCGCGGCGGGCGCGCTCGGCGGGTCGCTCACGGACGTGGGGATCGACGACGGGTTCATCGCCTCGGTGCGCGACAAGGTCACGCCCGGCACCTCCGCGCTGTTCCTGCTGTCGTCCGGCGCCGTCGGCGACAAGGTGCTGCCCGCGCTCAAGGAGCAGGGCATCCACCCCGAGCTGATCCAGACCAACCTGTCCGCCGAGGAGGAGGCGCGGCTGCGGGCGGCGTTCGAGGAGAACGTCTGACCCCGCCCGCCGGCGGTGCGGCTCAGAGCAGCCCGCGCTGCACCGCCACCCGGACCGCCGCCCGCCGCCCGTCCGCGCCGAGCTTGCGGTAGATCGCCCGCATGTGGGTCTTCACCGTGTTGACCGACAGGTAGAGCGACGCCGCGATCTCCTCGGCGGTCAGCGACGAGCGCAGGCACGCCAGGACGTCGCGCTCGCGCGCGGTCAGGTCCCAGGCGGAGGTCCGCGCCGCGGGTGCGGCCTGCTCCGCGACGAGGAGCCGGGCGACCAGCTCCTCGTGCGCGCTGCCCCACTCCAGGTGCGCCGACAGCAGCGGGTGCAGGTCCGCGGCGCGGTCGCGCAGGGGGCGCACCACCCCGTGCGGCGCGGCCAGGACCAGGGCGTCCTCGAGCGCGTGGTGCGCGGCGTCCGCCTCGCCGTCGTGGTCGTGCAGCAGCGCGGCAGCCGCCGCGAGCGCCACCCGCGCCGGGGCGGGCGACCCGGGCACCGCGTCCGCCGCGGGTGCGCCGGCGTGCACCGCCCGCCACGCGCCCGCCGGGTCCCCGGTGCGCCGGAGCACGTCGGCGAGCCAGGCGAGCGACAGGGGGTCCCCGAACGCGGCCGTCCGCCGGTCGACGAGCGCGAGCGCGGCGCACCCCTGCCCGGCCGCCGCCAGGCGCACCGCGGTCACCAGGTCGCGGAACGCGGGCAGGTGCTCGGGCTCGCCCGCGTCCGTCCACGGCGCGTCCAGCACCTCGCGCGCCGCCGCCAGGCCCGGGGCGTCGCCCTGGGCCACCGCGACCAGCGCGAGGACGCCCGCGGCGTGCGCGGCGACCTCCCGACGCGACCTCCCCGCCGCCTCGACGGCGGCCGCCAGCTGATCGCGCGCGTGGTCGAGGTCGTCGCGCCAGTACGCCACCAGTCCGCAGGTCAGGTGCGCCGTCGCGACGACCCCGGAGCCCGACCACCCGTGGGCCGCCGCCGTGCGCAGCACCTCCACGGCCCGCGTCCGGCCGTCGGTCAGGTCACCGGCCTGCGCCCGGGCGAGCGCCGACTCCGCGCGGCAGCCGAGCGCGAGCGCCCCCCACCCGCGCTGCGCCGCCAGCCCCGCGGCCTGGTCGAGGCGCGGGCCGGCGTCCGGGTCCGCCGCGGCGCCGAGACGCTGCTGCTCGGCCCGGCCCAGCAGGTACAGGCCGAGCGCCCGGGTCGCGCCGTCCAGGTCCTCGCGGGCGAGCAGCACCCGACCCCGGCGGACCGCCTCGCCCAGCGGCGGGCGGCCGGGGGCCAGGAACGTGCGCACCAGGTCCCCGACGACCTCCGGACCGGCACCGGCACCGACCGCGCCCCCGGGGTCGAACGCCCGCGCCGCGGACAGCGCGAGCAGCACGTCGGGCGCGTGGGCGTGCGGGTCGGGCAGGGCCGACCGCAGCCGCTCGATCAGCCCGACCTCGCCTCGCACGACCAGGTCGGGCCACCGCTCGCCGAGGATCGAGGCGGCCGTGCCCGGCGCCTGGGCCGCGAGCGCGTGCCCGATCGCGGCGGCCGGGTCGGTCGCCGCCCGGTGCTCCGCGACGACGCGGTGCACGGCCCGCGCCGCGGCGGGGTCCCGCCGCGCGAGCACCGCGCGGGCGTGCGCGGCGACCAGCGCGTGCCACCGGTACGCGACCTGCCCGCCGTGGTCCCCGCCGACGGGCGTCAGGAAGAGTCCCCGGGTGACGCACTCGTCGAGCAGCGCGGCCCCGCCCGGGACGACCGCGTCCGCGAGGTCGGGGTCGATCGTTCCCGCCACGCTCGCGCGCAGCACGAAGTCCGCGAGCGCCGTCGGCAGCGCCCCGATCACCTCCTCGAGCAGGTAGTCGTCAGGGGCACGTCCCGGTCGCCGAGGCCACGCAGCGGCGCGCCGTCGCCGTCGAGCGCCCCCGCCGCCACCGCCAGCTGCACCGCGACGGGCCAGCCGCGGGTGACCTCCCAGAGGTCGCGGACGCGGTCGGGGTGCCGGCCGTGCGCGTCGACCAGGTCGGCGACCTCCTGCTCGGTGAACGCCAGCGACCGGCTGCGGATCTCACCGAGCTGCCCGCTGATCCGCAGCCGGTTGACGGGGACCCCGGCGTCGAACCGGCACGACAGCACCAGGCGCGCGCTCGAGTAGCGCAGCAGCGGGGTGAGCACCTGGCGCGCGGTGCGCAGGGAGAGCAGGTGCACGTCGTCGAGGACGACCACCGGTGCGGCCACGTCGGCCCCGGGATCGGCGGGCGCGCGGAGCCGGTCGAGGTCCGCCACGAGCGCGTCCACGCGGGCAGCGACGCCCGCGGGCGCCGGACCGGCCGACCCCTCGGTGCGCGGGTGCGGCCCGGCGTGTGCGACGGCGTCGGCGAGCACGCCCGCGAGGCGCCCGGGGTCGTCGTCGAGCGGGTCGAGCGACGCCCACACCAGCGGCGCGCGGACCGAGACGGCCCACTGGCTCAGCAGGGTCGACTTCCCGTAGCCGGCCGGCGCGCACACCAGGACCAGCCGGTGCCGGTCGACGGCCTCGTCCAGCTCGACGACGCACCGCGGCCGGGCGAGCAGCCCCGGGGCGGGCCGGGGCGCGCGGACCTTGCCCGGCGGCGCACCCGACCTCGTGCCGGGCGGTGCCCCCGGTACCGACCTGCCTGCTCGTGCCGCCATCGCTCACGCCCCCGCGTCGCGCCCACCGTAGCGCCGGGTGTCGTCGCCGTCCGGCGGACCGGGGTCCGCGACCACCTGGAGGTCGGCGATCGCGATGCCCAGGTCCCCGAGCAGGGCCACGACCCCGGTCAGCCCCGCACGGTCCGGCACCCGGCAGGACAGCACCGCGCCGTCCGCGGTGGGGGCCGCGACGACGTCCACGTAGTCGCGCAGCCCGGCGAGGTCGTGCTCGGGGCCGACGACCCGGATGTGCACGAGCATGTCCGCCCCTCCGCCGAGGTCCGCGCGTCGGGTCCACCGTGGCTCCCGCCCCGCGCGGTGTCGTCATGCGGCACGGGTGACTCCCGCGAGGGTGGAAGTCCCACGAGGGCGCATGCGACACCACGAGGGCGTAAGCCGCGGAGTACGCCCTCGCGGTGTCGCGTGCGCCCTCGCAGGGGGGCGGCGTGCTCGCGGGGGGCGGCGTGCTCGCGGGCGGTGCGGGTGGGTCACGGTGTACCGCGGGTGCGGTACACCGGGCACCGCCGGAGGGGGACGACGGGCGAGGCACCCGGGGCGATGCTGGGACGCGACGCGCGTCTGCCACCCTGGTCCGGCGCGACCCGATCGAGCCGGACAGGAGGAGCCCGCCCCCGTGACCACCCCGCAGCAGCTCGGCTCCCGGGCCGTCCAGGCCGTCCGCGCGGTCGACACCGTGACGCGCGGCACCCGCCCCACCTCCGGCCAGCTGGCCCTCACGGGGTTCTGGCTCGCCGCGATGCTGACCACCACCTCGGTGCGGACCGGCACGTTCGAGCGGCCCGGCGCGCCGCTGCTGCTCGCCGTGCTCGCGGCCTGGGCACCGCTGCTGCTGCGCACCTGGCGCCCGGCGCTCGCGCTGGCGGGCGCGCTCGTGGCCGAGTCGATGATCCTGATCTTCCTGGCCGTCCCGGACGCGGTCACCGCCCCGACCGGCGGCATGGGCGCGTACCAGCCGGTCCCGCTCGCGTCGATGCTCGCGGTGGCGACGCTCGCGGCCCGGGCACCGCGGGCGACGGGCTGGCTCGCCGGGGTCGGCGCCGGTGCCGTCCTGGCCGTGCTCGGCGTGACGATCAGGTCGACCGAGACCTACCTCACCGACCTGGTCGTGTTCTACCTGGTGGTGACCGCGGCGGCGCTCGGGGTGTGGCGGTCGGGGCTGCGGGAGCGTGCGGCCCGCGCGGCCCGCGAGCGCGACGAGCACGCCCGGCAGGCGGTCCTCGACGAGCGGCTGCGGATCGCCCGCGAGCTGCACGACGTGCTCGCGCACAACCTCACGCTGGTGAACGCGCAGGCCGGCGTCGCCCGGTACCTGCTGCGCACCGACCCCGGCGCCGCCGAGTCGGCCCTGCGTGACATCACGCAGCACACCGGGCGCGCGATCGACGAGCTGCGGGCGACCGTCGGTCTGCTGCGCCGCCGCGACGACGACACGGCGGCCGCGGGTGCGGACGCCGCGCTGCGCCCCGTCCCCGGGCTGGACGCCCTCGACGAGCTGCTCGACCGGGTCCGCTCGGCGGGCAACCACGTCGAGCTCGCGACGTCCGGCACCCCGGGCCGGCTCGACCAGCACGCCGACCTCGCGGCGTACCGGATCCTCCAGGAGTCGCTGACCAACGCGGCCAAGCACGCCCCCGGCGCGACCGTCGCGGTCGGACTCACCTGGACCGGGGCGGGCGTGCGGCTGCGGGTGGCGAACCCCGCGGGACCCGACACCGACCGCGCCCCCGCGCCCGGCACCGGCAACGGGCTGATCGGCATGCGGGAGCGCGCCACCGCCGCGGGCGGCACCCTGCGCGCGGGGCCGACGCCGGGCGGCGGGTTCGAGGTCGTCGCCACGCTCCCCGCCCTGCCCGCGCCCGACGACCCCGACCCCGGCGACACCGCCGACCCCGCACCGACCTCGACCTCGACCGGAGGACCCCGCTGATGACCGTGCGTGTGCTGCTCGCCGACGACCAGGCGCTGCTGCGCGCCACGTTCCGCCTGCTGCTGGACGCGACCGACGACATCGAGGTGGTCGGCGAGGCCGCCACCGGCGCCGAGGCCGTCGCGATGACCCGCAGCACCCGCGCGGACCTCGTCCTGATGGACATCCGGATGCCCGACGTGGACGGCATCGAGGCCACCCGCCGGATCACCGCCGACGACGACCTGGCCGGGGTCCGCGTGCTGGTGCTCACGACGTTCGAGGACGACGACCTGGTACTCGGGGCGCTGCGGGCCGGCGCGAGCGGGTTCCTCGGCAAGGGCGTGGAGCCCGAGGCGCTGATCGACGCGATCCGCACCGTCGCGGCCGGCGACCGGCTGCTGTCCCCCGCCGCGACCCGGGCCGTCGTGCAGCGGCTGCTCGAGCACCCCGAGCCCCGGACCGCCGCACCCGTCCCCGGGTTCGCCGACCTGACCGAGCGCGAGCGCGAGATCACCACGCTCGTCGCCGCCGGCCTGTCGAACACGGAGATCGCCGAGCGGCTGTACATCAGCCCGGCGACCGCGAAGACCCACGTCAACCGGGCGATGATGAAGACCGCCGCGCGCGACCGGGCGCAGCTCGTCTACCTGGCGTACCAGGCAGGGCTGGGCGGCGTCGGCTCGCCGTGACTCGATATAAACATCGACTACCGGGCGATACTCGATGTTTATGTACGATGGACTCATGAAGACCGCGCGCTCGTACCTGCCGGCGACCGAGGCGGCCCTCGTCGCGCTCGGCGCCCAGGTGGCCGCCGCGCGCCGCGAGCTGGGCTGGACCGCCGCCGAGCTGGGCGAGCGGGTGGGCGCCAGCGCCGCCCTGGTCTCCCGCATCGAGCGGGGCGCCCCCGGAACCGCGATCGGCACCGTGTTCGAGGCCGCCATCGTGTGCGGCGTTCCGCTGTTCGGGGTCGGGAGCCGCGACCTCGGCGACGTCGCCGCCCGCGAGCGCGACCGCCTCGCACTGCTCCCCCGCCATGTCCACCAGCGCTCCGTCGAGGTCGACGATGACTTCTGACGGCGCCACCGGCCCCGGTTCGTCGGTCTTCGTCTGGGTGTGGCTGCCCGGCGCGACCGACCCGGTCGTCGCCGGCGTCCTGCACCCGAGCGGCGACGACCTCCAGGGCGAGCCGGTCCTGCTGTTCCGCTACGCCGCCAGCTACCGCGCCCGCCCCGACGCGATCTCTCTGTTCACCCCCGAGCTGCCGCTCACCCCGGCGACGTTCGACCCCCGGCGCGCCGCCGGGCGCGACCCGCTGCCGATCGCCGGTGCGCTGCGGGACGCGGCACCGGACGCCTGGGGCCGGCGCGTCGTCGACGCCCGGCTCGGCGCACGGGTGGGCACGCGGGCCGGCACGCACGGGTGGGCGGACCTCGACGAGCGGACCTACCTCCTCGCGTCTGGCTCGGACCGCATCGGCGCCCTGGACTTCCAGGCCTCGCCCGACCACTACGTCGCCCGCGACGACGACGCCGACCTGCACCAGCTGCTCGAGCTCACCGACCTGGTCGAGCGCGGCGAGACCGTCCCCGACTCGCTCACCGCCGCGGCCGCGCACGGGACGTCGATCGGCGGCGCCCGACCCAAGGCCCTGCTGCGCGACGGCGACCGCCGGGTGGTGGCCAAGTTCTCGTCGAGCACGGACACGCGCCCGGTGGTGCAGTCCGAGGCGGTCGCGATGCTGCTCGCACGGCGTGCGGGGCTCCAGGTGCCCGACGTGCGGGTGGTGCGCGCGTCGGGCAGGTCGGTGCTGCTCGTCGACCGGTTCGACCGCGTGCCCGTGACGCGGGCGGACGGGACGACCGGCCACACCCGACGGCAGATGGTGTCGATGCTCACCGTCCTGGGGCTCTGGGAGATCAACTCCCGGTACGCCGGCTACGCGCAGATCGCCGACGCGATCCGCACCGGGCCGTGGACCGACGTCGGGGCGAGCCTGCGGGAGCTGTACGGGCGGCTCGTGCTGAGCGTCCTCGTCGGCAACAACGACGACCACCTGCGCAACCACTCGGCGTTCTGGGACGGCGCGCGGCTCACGCTGACCCCTGCCTACGACCTGGCGCCCCAGCCCCGCAGCAGCCGGACGTCGAGCCAGGCGATCGGCATCACCCGCGACGGCCGGCGGGCGTCCCAGCTCTGGCTGGTGCGGGAGGCGGCGGCGGACTTCCTGCTGCCCGCGACCGAGGCGGACGCGATCATCGACCGGGTGCGCGGCGCGGTCGAGGACGGCTGGGACGACGCCTGCGACCAGGCCCTGCTCACGTCGGCCCAGCGCTCGGCGCTCCGTGGCCGCGAGTTCGGCAACCCGTACGTCTTCGAGACCGAGGGGACCGCATGACCAGCACCGGACAGTCCCCGCCCGCCGCCGACCCCGCCCCGGAGCCGCCGTCCGAGCACCCCGCGTCCGCGCACCCCGCGTCCGCGCACCCCGACGCGCCGGACGCCCCCGACTCCCCCGCGACCGCGCGGCGGCGCCGACGCCCCCGACCCCCGCACCCCGGCGGCGTCGCGGTCGGCACCCTGTTCGCGGCGCTCGCCATGACGCCCTCGCTGCTGCCGCGCGACTGGCTGTTCCAGGGCCTGGTGTCCGGCATCTCCGGCGCGCTCGGCTACGCGGTGGGCGTGCTGCTCGCGTGGGTGCTGCGCCACGTCCCCGCGTGGCGCCGGTTCGTGGCCGGGGCGACGCACCGGGTGCCGCCGCGACTGCGCCGGTGGGTCCGACCCCTGCTGGGCACCCTGCTGGGCGCGGCGGTCGTCGCGACGCTGGTGCTGATGCTCGTGCACGGCGCGCGCTGGCAGCGCGAGATGACGACCGCCATCGGGATGCCGCCGCCGTCGACGGGCGACTGGCTGCGCGCCGGCCCGCTGCTCGTGGTGATCGCCGTGGCGCTGGTGATGGTCGCGCGCGGCGTGCGGTGGCTGGGCGTCCGCATCGAGCGGATGCTGCGGCGCCGGCTGCGGTTCCCGCGGCTGCTGGCGATCGCCGTCGCGACCGTCGTCGTCGGGGCGCTCGTGGTGGTGCTGGTGGACGACGTGCTGCTCGCGCGGTCGCTGTCCGCGGCGGACTCGGCGTTCGCGGCGCTGAACACCCGCGACCACCCCGGGGTCACCCAGCCCCAGGACCCGGAGCGGTCCGGGTCGCCGGAGTCGCTGGTCGGCTGGGACACCCTCGGCCGCGAGGGTCGCCGGTTCGTGGCGCAGGGCGCGTCGCCCGAGGCGCTCGCCGCGGCCTCCCCGGACGGCGACGTCCGCACCCCGGTCCGGGTGTACGTCGGGCTGGAGAGCGCCGCCACCGCGCAGGAGCGCGCGGACCTCGCGGTCGCCGAGCTCGACCGGACCGGCGCGTTCGACCGCGCGGTGCTGCTGATCGTCACGACCACCGGCAGCGGCTGGGTCAACGGGTCCGCGGTCGAGGCTTTGGAGCTGCTGCACGGGGGCGACACCGCCGCGGTCTCCACCCAGTACTCGTACCTGCCGAGCTGGCTGTCGTTCCTGGTCGACCGGTCCCGCGCGGCCGACGAGGCGCAGGCGCTCGCCAGGGCAGTCGAAGCACGGGTCGCCGCGATGCCCGAGGACGAGCGGCCGCAGCTGCTCGCGTACGGGGAGAGCCTGGGCTCGTACGGCTCGGAGACCGCGTACACGTCGCTCGCGGACATCCGCGCGCGCACCGACGGCGTGCTGTGGGTCGGCCCGCCGAACTCGAACCCGATCTGGCACGCGCTCGTCGACCGCCGCGACCCCGGCACGCCCGCGAACGCCCCGGTGTACGCGAGCGGGCTGCTGGTGCGGTTCGCCGGGGACACCGACCAGATGGCCGACCCGCCGACCGCGTGGGAGGACCCCCGGGTGCTCTACCTGCAGCACGCGTCGGACCCGATCGTCTGGTGGAGCCCCGACCTGCTGCTCAGCCGGCCCGCCTGGCTCTCCGAGAACCCCACCGGCGAGGCGGGGCTGACGATGACCTGGTACCCGCTGGTGACGTTCTGGCAGCTGACGTTCGACCTGGTCAACTCGAAGTCGGTGCCCGACGGCCACGGCCACAACTACGACGCCCTCACCCTGGACGGCTGGCTCGCCGTGGCCCCGCCGGCCGACTGGTCCGACGCGGACACCACCCGCGTCCGCGAGGCCATGACGCCCTGACCCCACCCCACTCCGGCCCACCCCGTCCCGCCCCGGCCGGGCACAGACGTCCAGCCTGCGACCGGGTCGGGGCCGGGCGGCACCGGACCGGCCACACTGGGCCGACCACCCGGGCCCGTCCCGGGCCCACCCCGCGCCCACCCCGAACCGGAGGCCCGCGTGACCCGCACGTACTCGCACGTCGTCATCGGGGCCGGCGCGATCGGTGCCGCCGCCGCGTACTGGCTCACGCAGCGGGGTGCGCGCCGCGTCCTGGTGCTCGAGCAGCATGACCTCGGGCACGCCCTGGGGTCGTCGGGCGACCACTCGCGGATCATCCGCCGGTCCTACCACCGGCCCGAGTACACCCGGCTGACGGACGCGATGTTCGCGGCGTGGGCGCACGTGGAGCGGGAGTCCGGTCTGCCGGTGTACCTGCGGACCGGCGGGCTGGACCTCGCCCCGCCGGAGCACGGCGGGGATGCGCGGCTCGACCCGGTCCGTGCGGCGCTGGCCGACGCGGGGCACGCCTACGAGGACCTGACGACCGACCGGCTGCGGGAGCGGTTCGACCAGTGGCGGGTTCCCGACGGGACCACCGGGGTGTACCAGGCGGACGCGGGGATCATCGACATCCGCCGCTCGGTGTCCGCGCACGCCGCCCTCGCGCTCGCCGCGGGCGCGGAGCTGCGCAGCCGCACCCGGGTCACCGGCGTCGACGTCCGGGACGACAGCGTGACGGTGCGCACCGACGACGGGGACGTCGAGGCCGGCGCCCTGGTCGTCGCGGCGGGCTCCTGGCTGGGCGACCTGATGCCGGACCTCGGGCTGACGTACACCCTGACGCTGTCCCAGGAGCAGGTCGACTACGTCGCCGCTCGACGTCCCGCGGCGTTCACCCCGGACCGGTTCCCGATCTGGGTCTACCACGGCGCCGACGTGCACTACGGGTTCCCGGTCTACGGGGAGGCCGCCGTCAAGATCGCCCGGGACATGCGCGGTGTCTTCATCACCGGCGACCAGCGCAGCCACGAGACCGACGCGACGGAGACCGCCCGGTCGCTGCGGTTCCTCGCGGAGCACCTGCCCGAGGCGGCCGGCGTCCCGCTGCTCGCCCGGACCTGCGTCTACGACATGCCCGCGGACCGGGAGTTCGTGCTCGACACCGTCCCGGGGCACCCGCACGTCGCGGTGTTCAACGGGGCGGGGCACGGCGGGAAGTTCGCCAGCCTGATCGGCTCCGTGCTGGCCGACCTGCTGACGACCGGCAGCACCGAGCACGACATCGACCTGTTCCGCGTCGACCGGCCCGAGCTCACCGACCCCGCGTACGTGCCGCAGTTCTCGCTGGGCGCCTGACTCCGACCGCGGCCCCGCGCGGGCCCGCTACGCCGCCGGCCCGCGCCGGTACCGCAGCCAGACGGTCCCGTTCGCGAACCGGTGCTGGTCCGCGAGCGCCAGGTCGAGCCGGAGCCCGTCGGGCCAGAACCGCAGGCCGCCGCCGACGGACACCGGCGCGACGAGCGGCTGGATCTCGTCGACGAGCCCGGCACGCAGCGCGTGCGCGGCGAGCGTCGGCCCGTCGATCGTGACGTCGTGGTCCCGGGCGGCGACGAGCGCGCGCACGGCGTCGGGATCGAACCCCCGCTCGACGCGGGTGCGCGGGGTGGTCGGCGCGTCGAGGGTCGTGGAGTAGACGACCTTGTCCGCCGCCTGCCACACCGCGGCGAACTCGCGGACGAAGTCGGGCGCGTCGGGCAGCTCGTGCGCGGTCTGCCAGAACGCCATCACCTCGTACATCCGCCGCCCGTACAGGTACGTCCCGACCGCGCGCATCTGCTCGGAGAGGAACGTGTGCACCTCCGCGTCGGCCCCGCCCCAGTCGCTGCTGCCGTCCGGGCCCGACGCGTAGCCGTCGAGCGAGGTGAACATCGAGTAGATCAGGCGCCCCATCGGGCGAGGGTAGCCGGGCTCCCTCGCAGCGCGGTCAACCCACCGGCTGCCGTCCCGGGGCGGGTGCCGGGTCCCGTCGCGCGGGTGCGCCGCCGGCGAGGAACGCCGCCCGCGGGTGCGCGACCGAGGCGAGCGACACGAGGTCCCGCCCGAACAGCCCGGCCGTCGCCCAGACCGCGAGCACCCGCACCTTCCGCTCCCAGGTCGGGATCGCGAGCACGTGGTAGCCGCGGTGCACCAGCCAGGCGAGCCGGCCGCGCAGCACGATCCGCCCCTGCTGGAAGATCCCGGTGCCGAGGCCGAGCGTCGCGATCGCGCCGAGGCTGCGGTGCACGTACGGCCGGGTGTCCCGTCCGGCGCGGACCGCCAGCAGGTTGCGCGCCAGCAGGCGGCCCTGCCGGACGGCGTGCTGCGCGTTCGGCACCGTGACGGCGCCCGGTCGGTCCGCGGCCAGGTCCGGGACCGCCGCCGCGTCGCCGGCCGCCCACGCGTCCTCGACCGGTTCGGCGTCCGTGCCCACCCGCAGGTCCGGGCGGACGACGACGTAGCCCCGGGCGTCGACCGGCAGGTCGGTGTGGGTCGCGACCACGGGGTTCGCGGCGTTGCCGGCCGTCCACACCAGCAGGTCCGTCGGGATCTGCTCGCCGGAGGACAGCTCGACGACCCCGTCGACGGCCGACACCACGCCGGTGCCGAGGTGCACGTGCGCGCCACGGCCCTCCAGGAGCCGCACCACCCAGCGCCCCTGCGCCTCGCCGACCTCGGGCAGCACCCGGTCGCTCAGCTCGACGAGGTGGAACCGCACCTCGGAGGGGTCGATCTCGGGGTACCGGTCGGCGAGGTCCAGCGCGAGCAGGTGCGCCTCCGCGAACCCCTCGACGCCCGAGAACCCGCCGCCGACGACCACCACGGTCAGCGCCCGCTCCCGCAGCGGGCCGGGCGGGAGCGCCGCCGCACGGTCGAACGCCGTGAGCACCCGGTCGCGGATCGCGACGGCCTCCTCGACGTGCTTCAGGCCGATCGCGTGCTCCGCGACCCCCGGGACCGGCACCCGCCGCGTCACCGCGCCCGCGGTCAGCACGAGCGTGTCGTAGCCGAGGTCCCGGGCGGGGCCGTCGGCAGGCTGGACGGTCAGGCGCCGCTGCGCGTGCACGATCCGGGTCACCGACGCCGCCAGCACCCGGGTGCGGCGCAGGTGCCGGCGGTGCGCGACCGCCGAGTGCCGGGCCTCGACCGAGCCGGCGACCACCTCGGGCAGGAACGGCTGGTAGGTCAGGTAGGGCCGCGGGTCGACGAGCACCAGCTCGTCGTCGGGTCCGAGCCGCCGCTCCAGCCGACGCGCCGCGGTGAACCCCGCGTACCCGCCTCCGACGACGACGATGCGTGCCATGTGGATCTGCCTCCCTCGGCCGCCGCGCACCGTGCGCGCCGGCTCCACCCCTGGGACGACGCAGCCCCCGCGGATGTGAGGTCGGGCGTCGCGCACCGGGTGAATCGACCCCGTGACCTTGCGTGCCGCGCCGCGGGGGCCGATGAGGAAGGGGATGCCTGCCACGCCCCCGCCGTCCCGCGACCGACCGCCCGCCCTGCTGCTCACCGCCGCCGCCGCGCTCGTCGCGGTGCTCGCGACCGCCGAGCTCGTGACCGGGGTGGCGGGGCTGACGGCGGCCGGCGGCGCCGTCGCGGCGGGGATCGGCGGCGCCGTGCTGCGCCGCCAGGTCCCGCTGCGGGCCGTCGAGGAGCGCGGGCTGTGGCGCTGGGTCGGGCACGCGGCCGTCGCGGTCGCCGTCGGGCTCGCCCTGGAGGCGCTGGTCGACCTGGTGCTCCGCGGCGACGCCGCGGTGTGGGCCCGGGGCGCCCCGCTCACGGTCGCGGCGGTCGTCGCCGTGCTGTGCGCGTACCAGGGGCTGCTCAGCTGGAACCGGTTCCGCACCTCCGCCTCGCACCCGGCCGACTGGGTCAACGCCGCGGGCTCCGTGCTGTGCACCCTGGCGCTCGGCGCGTACCTGCTCGACGCCAGCAGCCTCGTGACCGACGGCCCGGGCTGGGCGGTGGAGGGCCACGTCGTGCGGCTGGCGGCCCTGGTGGTGCTCGCGGTGACGACCGTGGTGGTGACGGTCGTCGGCGGCCTGCTCGACGACCCCCGGGCCTGGGTGCTCGCCGCGGGGCTGCTCGCGATGAGCGCGGTCGAGGTCGTCACCGCACCGCTCG
Organism: Cellulomonas sp. KU4C; assembly: GCF_056868065.1. Lineage (NCBI taxonomy): Bacteria > Bacillati > Actinomycetota > Actinomycetes > Micrococcales > Cellulomonadaceae > Cellulomonas > Cellulomonas sp. KU4C. Next base: position 3,401,031 of record NZ_CP200322.1, read on the forward strand.
CGACCGGGGCCGCGGTCGCCCCGGCGCCGGTGCTGCCCGTGGTGCTGAGCTGGACCGCGCTGACGCTGGTCGCCGCGGGCTCCGGCGCGGTCCGGCCGCCGATCCTGCGTGGGCACTTCGCGTCGTCCCAGGTGGTCACGGTGTGCGCGCTGCTCGCGATCCTCACGGGCGTCGGCGTCCTGGTCGCGTACGCGCTGCACCCGGGCGACTGGCTGCTGGTGCCCGTGCTGGCCGCGGTCGGCGTCCTCGGGGGCTGCGTGCGGATGTTCCGCACCATCCACGAGCTCGCGTTCGTCGCGTCCACCCGCAAGGAGGCGCGCACCGACCCGCTCACCGGGGTGCCCAACCGGCGCGCGATGCTCGAGACCGTCGACCGGTTCGCGACCTCCCGCACGGGGGCCGCGCTGCTGGTGATCGACCTCGACCGGTTCAAGGACGTCAACGACCGGTACGGCCACGCGGCCGGCGACGTCGTCATCACGACGATCAGCGGCCGCCTGCAGCACCGGCTGGCGGGCACCGGGCTGCTCGCGCGGTTCGGCGGCGACGAGTTCGCGGTGGTCCTCGACGACCCGGACGTCGCGCGCGCGTCCGCGGTGGCGGCGGCGCTGCGGGAGGCCGTGCGGGAGCCGATCGACATCACCGGGCGGGTGGTGCGGCTCGAGGCGAGCATCGGCGTGGCCAGCACCGCGTTCGGCGACCACCGCGACGGCGAGCTGCTCCGCTGGGCGGACACCGCGATGTACGCCGCGAAGCGCTCCGGCGGCGGCGTGCGCGTGTACGACGAGGACGCCGACGCCCGCGAGCGCGCGGAGCTCGCGCTCGCCGACGAGCTGCGCGTCATGCTCACCACCGACGACGAGCGGTTCGGCGGCCTCGAGCTGCACTACCAGCCGCAGCTCGACTGCACCGACGGCGCCGTGGTCGGCATGGAGGCGCTGGTCCGCTGGGCGCACCCGCAGCGGGGCCTGCTGCCGCCCGTGGCGTTCATCGACCTGGCGGAGCAGACCGGCTCGATGTTCGCCCTGACCGAGCGGGTGCTGGCGCAGGCGACCCGGCAGGCCGCCCGCTGGCAGGCCGAGGGCCGGGACCTCGCCGTGGCGGTGAACCTGTCCACGTCCTGCCTGGAGCACCCGCGGCTGCTCGCGACCCTGGACCAGGTGCTCGCCGACGCCGGCCTGCGCCCGGAGCACCTGGTCGTGGAGATCACCGAGACCACGCTCATGCACGACCCGCGGCACGCCGTCGCCGTCACCCGGGACATCGCCGACCGCGGCATCGGGCTCAGCATCGACGACTACGGCGCCGGCTACTCCTCGCTGACCTACCTCGACGAGCTGCCGGCCGGGGAGCTCAAGCTGGACCGCTCGTTCACCGCGCGCCTGACGTCCGACGACCGCACCCGCGCGATCGTGTCCGGCACGCTCGACCTCGCGCACCACCTCGGCCTGCGGCTGATCGCCGAGGGCGTCGAGGACACGGCGACGTCCGAGGAGCTGCGCCGGATGGGCTGCGACCGGGCCCAGGGGTTCCTGCACAGCCGCCCGATGCCCGCCGACGCCGCCGACGCGTGGCTGCGCGAGCGCGACGTGCTCACCGCCGCGGGCGCCCGGGTGCTGCCGGCCCCCGCGGTCGTCCGCGGGCCCGTGCTGCCCACGCAGGTCACCGCGCCCTGACCCCGCCCGACACCGGGCGGCCCGGTCCGCGTCAGCGGTCCTGCAGCCCCAGGTGCACGACCAGCAGCGCGACGTCGTCGTCCGGCTCGCCGGGCAGGCTCCGCGCCAGCACCTCGTCGGCGAGGTACGCCACGTCCACGCCGCCGGGGGTCGTCGCACGGGCGCGCGCCTCGGTCAGCGCCTCCCGGACCACCGGGATCAGCCGGTCCACGCCGGTCTGCAGGTGCTCGTCGCGGCGCTCCACCAGCCCGTCGGTGTACATCAGCACCGTCGACCCGCGCGGGACCGTCACCTCGGAGTCGGTCCGCGGCGCGTCGGGGGCGACCCCGAGGACGATCTCGGGCCGTTCCGTGCGCAGCTCGCGCACCGTGCCGTCGGGGTCCACCAGCAGCGGCGGCAGGTGCCCGGCGTTGGTCCACCGCAGCCGGGTCACCCCGTCGGCGTGCTCCTGCGGCGTCTGCTCCAGCCGCATCACCACGGCCGTGGCCATCGCGTCGACCCGCAGCGTCTCGAGCGCGCCGTCGAGCTGGCGGACGACGTCGGCCGGGGACCCGCCGGTGGTGGCGGCGATGCCGCGCAGCAGGGTGCGCACCTGGCTCATCGCCGCCGCCGCGTGCCGGTCGTGGCCCATCACGTCGCCGATGACGAGCACCGTGGCGCCGCCGGGCTGGACGAACGAGTCGTACCAGTCGCCGCCGACCTGCGCGACCTTCGCCGCGGGCACGTACCGCACCTCGACCTGGAGGTCGTCCGGCTCGGCCGGCGGGGACAGCAGGGCCCGCTGCAGCGTCTCGGCCATCCGGCGCTGGCTCTCGTAGAGCTGGGCGTTGTCGAGCGCGAGCCCGGCGCGGTCGGCGACCTGCACCAGCAGCGACAGGTCCTCGTCGGTCAGGTCGGCGTGCGTCGCGTCGAGGAACAGCGACACCGCCCCCACCACCCGCCCGCGGGCACGCATCGGCACGGCGTACCCGGTGCGCGGCGCGAGCTGCAGCAGCACCTCGCGCGCCTCGCCGGTCAGCACCCCCGCGACCGCCTCCGTGGCGTCCTGGATCACGACGACCTCGCCGGTCCGCAGCGCGCGGTGCAGGAACGACTCCGGCGACAGCCCGCCGAGGCGCAGCTGCGCGTACCGGGCGACCGTCGGGCGCAGCGCGGGGTTCACGTGCCAGCCCGCGATGTCCCGCAGGTGCCGCTGCTCGTCCCACAGCGTCACCAGGCACCAGGACCCGAAGTCGCGCACCAGGTGCCGGGCGAGGCGACCGACGGCGTACTCGGTGTCGAGCGTCGAGCTGAGGTCCTCGCTGACGGTGGTGATGAGCTCGAGCCGCTTGCGGGTGGTCTCGGCGACCGCGCTGACCTCGGCCTGCTGCCGCTCGGCCGACCGCCGGGCGGTGATGTCGTGGAAGTACACCGACAGGCCGTCCGGGCCCGGGGAGGCGCGCACCTCGAACCAGGCGTCCAGCGGCGGCGGGTAGTAGGACTCGAACGCGCGCGGCTCCCCCGTCGCGACGGCGCCGCGGTAGTGCTCCTCGAACGGCGAGCCCGGGGCGAACGGGAACAGGTCCCAGATGACGCCCCCCACGAGCTCCTCCCGGGTGCGGCCCAGCAGCCGCTCCGCGCGGGCGTTGACGTAGGCGAACCGCCACTGCGCGTCCAGCAGGAAGAACGCCGAGGACATCGTCTCCAGCACGCGCGCGATCCGGGCGTCGGCCTCGCGCTGGCCGGTCGTCTCGTACGCCGCGCCGAGCACCCGCACCGCGGCGCCGTCCGGTCCGGCGAGCGCGAGCCCGCGGGCCCGCACCCAGACCGTCGCGCCGTCGGGACGCACGACCCGGTACTCGGCGGAGTACTCCCCGCAGCTCGCGATCGCGGCGGCCAGGGCCTTGCCGACCCGACCGCGGTCGTCGGGGTGGACGCACGCGTCGAACGCGGCGATCGTGCCGCCGAACTCGCCGACCGGGACGCCGAACAGCGCGTGCAGCGCCTCGTCCCAGTCCAGCCGGCCGGTGGTCAGGTCCCAGTCGAAGCTGCCGACGCCGCCGGCGGTGACGGCGAGCCGCCACCGGACCCGGTCCTGCTCGTACTCGACGGACAGCGCGGACAGCTCGAGCTCGGCCACGGCCGACGCCGCGAGGTCGGTGAGCACCAGCACGTCGTCCGTGGACCAGGTCCGCACGTGCGCGTCGTACACGCACAGCGCGCCGACGACGTGCCCGTCCCTGCCGACGAGCGGGACGCCGAGGTAGGCGCGCACCCGCCCGTCGCTGACGGCCCCGATCTCGCACAGGCGCTGGTCCGCGGCCGCGTCGGCGACCACCAGCGGCTCACCGAGCCGCGCGGTCACCAGGCAGACGGAGTCCTGCAGCGCGGACCGCTCCCCCGTGACGCCGACCGCCGCACCGGCGGCGGCGCCCACGGTCTGCACGTCGCCGAGCAGCGACACCTGGGACGCCGGGGCGGCGAGCAGCCGGGACGCCAGCTGGGCGAGGCGCTCCAGCGCGGGGTTGCCCACGGAGCCGAGCAGGCGCTGCACCGCGGCGCCGCGGGCGTCGTCGGGTGCGGGTCGGGAGGTCTGGTCGGGCACGATCCGTCTCCTCCCGTCGCGGCCGGTGGTCGAAGCATAGGCGAGCCACCGGCCGCGACGAGGCGGGTTCAGACCCCCGCGGCGACCTGCCCCGTCCGCGGTGCGGGCGCGTCCCCGGCCCCCTCACCGGGGGCGACCCGCGTGCGGTCGTCGGCCATCAGCAGCCGGGCGATCACGGTGACCACGACGATCACGACCGCCATCACCACGTAGGCCGTGCTGAACCCGATGCCCTCGTACGCGAGACCGAACACCGAGGCGAAGATCGCGATGCCGATCTGCTTGGCGAAGTTGAAGCCCAGCATGTAGGCCGTCGCCGAGATCCGGACGTCGAACATCCGGGTGATGTACTTCATCACCGACACCAGCAGGAACGGCATCTCGATCGCCGCGAGCAGTCGCCAGGCGATCAGCAGCCACTCGTGCGTGAAGAACGCCGACCCGAGCACGCGCACCAGCAGCACCGCGGCGAACACCATGAGGCCCTTGCGGGCGCCGATCTTGTTGACGATGAACGGCGCGGCGACCATGAACGCGGCCTCGGCGAAGATCTGCACCGCGACGACGCGGGAGAACAGCACCTCGGCGTCGCCGCTGGTGACGAACGTGGCGAAGTAGTTCGGGAACTGCTGGTCGAACACGTCGTACAGCGCGGCCGTGCCGAACATGAGGATGACGAACCCGAGGAAGTTCCGGTCCCGCAGCAGGCCGACGATGGTCGCCTTGGTGATCCGCGTGCCGCCCTGCTCCTCGGTCGCGCCCCCCGCGGCCTCGGCCCCGGCGCGCTCGGCCTCGTGCGGGACCCGGGCCAGGAACAGCAGCGTGCCGAGCACGATCGCCGACACGGAGCCGGCCCACCAGATGCTGTCCGGGTTGGCGGCCCAGATGAACCCGCCGACCAGCGCCGCGGTGCCACCGGCCAGCGAGCCGAACAACCGGGCGTGGCCGTACTCGTAGCCGTTGGCCCGGCTGGCCCGCTCGCTGAACGCCTCGACCACACCGACGCCCGAGTTCAGGCACAGGCTGAGGAAGATGCCGCCGACGACCGCCGCCAGGTACTCGTTGACGCCGATCAGCGGCTGGAACACCAGCACGAAGAACGGGCCCATGAACGCCGCGCACAGCACGACGAACGCGAACAGGTACTTCTTGAAGCCGAGCCGGTCCTGCAGGTAGCCGTAGACGGGCTGGAGCAGCAGCGCCGTGATCGCGGAGACGGTGCTCACGACGCCGATGGCGCCGGTGCCCATGCCCTCGCGGGCGAGCCACAGCGGCAGGAACGTGAACGCGAGCTGCCAGATGGCGAAGTAGAAGAAGAACAGGCCGCCGTAGTTCCAGAACACGCCGCGCTTGAGCGACTCCAGCACGTTCGGGCGTCCGGTGGGGGTGGTGGTGCTCACTGCGGGTCTCCGGACGGGCTGAGGACCTCGGTGGAGGTCGGGGTGGGACGGGTGTCGGGCACGGGCGTGCCCCACACGGGGTTGCCGTCGGCGTCGAACGGCAGCACCTGCGCGCGGGCGTGCCGGTTGGGGTCCCAGAGCGGGTCGCCGACGATCTCGGTGTAGGTGCGGGCGTGGTACACCAGCACCGGCGTGCCGTCGGCCAGCTCCGTGAACGAGTTGTGGCCCGGCCCGTACTGGCCGACGGACGGGTCGGACACGAACACCGGGTCGGGGCTCTTGGTCCACGAGGCCGGGTCGAGGAGGTCGTCCCCGACGCGGGCGGTCAGCACGCCCATCGCGTAGTCGATGCCGGTCGCCGCGCCCGAGTAGGTGAGGAACACCCGGCCGTCGCGGACCAGGACCGAGGGGCCCTCGTTGACCCAGAAGCCCTTGACCTCCCAGTCGAACTCGGGGCGGGTCAGCTCGACCGCGGGCGTCGCCAGGGTCCACGGGTTCGTCATCCGGGCGATGTACAGGTTGGAGTGGCCGCGCACGTCGAACGCCTGCTGCGCCCAGATCAGGTACTGCACGCCGTCGACGACGGTGCTGGTCGCGTCCAGGGCGAAGGACTCCCAGCCGGTGTCGACCTGCCCGCGCTCGACCCACTGCCCGGTGAACGGGTCCTCGGCGGTGTTCTCCAGGACGTAGACGCGGTGGTTGAACGTCTCGGCGGTCCCGGGCACGTCGACCGTGCCGTGGTCGTCCGGGGCGGCGGCGTAGTACACGTACCAGGCGTCGCCGATCCGGTGGATCTCCGGCGCCCAGATCAGGTGCGACTGCGGTCCCTCGGCGTGGGCGTGCCAGATCGTGACCTCCTGCGCGCCCTGCAGGTCCTCCAGCCGCGCGGCCCGGCGCAGCACGATCCGGTCGTACGCCGGGTGGGACCCCGTGAAGTAGTACTGCCCGTCATGGCGCAGCACGCACGGGTCCGCACGCTGCAGCACGATCGGGTTGACGCCGACGCTGTCCGTCACTGTCGTCTCCTCGTCGAGACCCCGCGGCTGCCCCGGCTTGCTGCGCGGGACCGCGAGGAGGCTTCTCCATCGTTGTATGTTAACGCTAACAGAGCGTACGCCGGGCCCGGCGCGGGGTGAGGGACCGGGGTCCCGGGTCAGCCGCACGCCGTGTCGCACCGCCGCACCCCCGCCCGACGGCCGGGCGCCGGTAGCGTGACCGGCGCACCCCCGCACCCGCAACCCCGCGACCCCCGGAGCGCCCCGCCATGCCCGTCCCCGAGGACCCCACCGTCCCGGCCGCCGCACCCGCACCCCCGGCCGGCCGCTGGTCACCCGGCTCCCGGGACTCGCGCATCCCCCCGCGCTGGCTGCCGCGCGCGCTGACGATGGCGGTCGTCGCGGTGTTCGCCGGCATCCTCGTGTGGCGCGCCGCCTCCATGCTCGGCAACGTCATCACGATCATCGTCATCTCCTGGTTCATCGCCCTGGCGATGGAGCCGATGATCCTGTGGCTCGGCCGACGCGGCATCAAGCGGCCGCTCGCCACCGGCATCACGATGCTCGGCTCGCTGGTGCTCGGCATCGGCATCCTCGCGATGCTCGGCGGGCTGTTCGTCAACCAGCTCGTGGACCTCGTGCAGTCCATCCCGGGCTACTACGCCGACCTGCGCGGGTTCACCGCCGACCGGTTCGACGTCGCGCTGCCCCGCACCGACGAGCTGCTGAACAACGCCGGCGACTACGTCGGCGACATCGCCCCGGGCGTCATCGGCGTCGGCACCTCGATCGCCGGCGGGCTGTTCACCGCCACCGCCGTGCTGCTCGTCGTCTACTACATGGCCAGCGCCGGCCCGAAGTTCCGCGCCGCCGTCTGCCGCTACCTCGCCCCGCACCGCCAGCGCGAGGTCCTCAAGCTGTGGGAGGTCTCGCAGGAGAAGGTCGCCGGGTTCATCACCTCGCGGATCGTGCTCGCCGCGTTCTCCACCGCCGCGACCTGGCTGTTCCTGGTGATCGTCGGGATCCCCTACGCGCTGCCGCTGGCCGTGTTCACCGGGCTGGTGTCGCAGTTCATCCCGACCGTCGGCACGTACATCGGCGGCGCCCTGCCGGTGCTGGTCGCCCTCACGGTCTCCCCGCTGCGGGCCCTCGCGGTGCTGGCGTTCATCATCGCGTACCAGCAGGTCGAGAACCTGCTGCTCACCCCGAAGGTCTCCGAGCGGTCCCTCGCCCTCAACCCCGCGGTCGCGTTCCTGTCGGTCATCGCGTTCGGTGCGGTGTTCGGGGCCCTGGGGGCGTTCCTGTCGCTGCCGGTGGCCGCGACCATCCAGGCCGTGATGTCCACGTACCTGCGCCGCCACGAGCTCGTCGACCCGAGCCTCCTCGAGGAGGAGGCCACCGGCCGCCCCAAGCCCGACCCGGCCCCCGACCCCACCCCCTGACCGACCCGGCAGCCGCAGGGGCTGCTGCCGCACCTGCCGCACCTGCCGCACCTGCCACCACCCCGGGTGGATCCACCCCGGCCGTGGGTGGACGATCCGCGCTCCGACACGCCGGCGCGGCGCACCGGGTGGATCCACCCCGGGCTGGGGCGGGTGCGGGGGCGGGGCGGGAGGCGAGGGCCGGGCGGGGATGGGTCAGGTGTAGAAGAGGTGCTCGACGACCTGGCGGGAGCGGCGGGAGGCGCGGAGCCAGGTGTCCTCGAGGTCCTGGCCGGAGCCGCTCTCGTAGCCGAGGACCGCGGCCAGGCCGGTGAGCACCGGGCGGTCGTGGGGCAGCACGTCGGCGTGAGCACCGCCGGTGCGGCCGGTCCACAGCACCAGGGCGTCGCGCAGCCGGGACGCGAGGTCCCACGCCTCGACGAGCACCAGGGCGTCGTCGGGCGCGATCAGCCCGGCCTCCCGGGCGGCCGCGAGGGCGTCGAGCGTGGACGTGGTCCGCAGGCCGGGGACCTCGTGGGCGTGCTGGAGCTGGAGCAGCTGGGCGGTCCACTCGACGTCGGCGATCCCGCCGCGGCCGAGCTTGACGTGCCGGGTGGGGTCGACGCCGCGGGGCAGCCGCTCGGCCTCGACGCGCGCCTTGATCCGGCGGATCTCCCGGACCGACGCCGGGTCGAGCCCGCCCGCGGGGTAGCGCAGCGGGTCGACGAGCGCCACGAACCGCTCGCCGAGCGCGGTGTCCCCGGCCACCGGCCGGGCCCGGAGCAGGGCCTGGCTCTCCCAGACCAGCGACCACCGGGCGTAGTACTCGGCGTAGGCGTCGAACGAGCGGACCAGCGGGCCGTTGCGGCCCTCGGGCCGCAGGTCCGCGTCCACCTCGAGCACGGGCTCCGGGCCGACGGCGCCGAGCAGCTGCCGCAGCCGGGTGGCGACGCCGGTGGCGAAGTCCTGGGCGAGCACCGGCTCGGCGCCGGGCAGCGGGTCGTGCACGAACAGCACGTCGGCGTCCGAGGAGTAGCCCATCTCCCGCCCGCCGAGCCGGCCCATCGCCACGACGAGCATCGTCGTCGGGTCGGCGTCGAGGTGGCGGGCCACGCGCTCCTCCCAGGCCGCGACGCGCAGCGCGCCCGCGAGCAGCACGTCCGCGGTCGCGGTGAGGCTGCGAGACGCGCGGGTGCCGGTGACGACGCCCAGCACGTCGGCCGCGGCGGTGCGCGCGAGCTCGCGGCGCCGCAGCGCGCGCAGGGCGGTGACCGCGGGGACGGGCTCGGTGGCCCGGGTGAGCAGCGCGTCGGCCTCGGCGGCGAGCCGGGTCTGGCTGCGCGGTTCGAGCTCGGCGTCGCTGTCGAGCCACACCACGGACTCCGGGGACCGGGCGAGCGCGTCCGCGACGTACCGGGACGTCGACAGGGCGCGGGCCAGCCGCTCCGCCGCGGTGCCGGAGTCGCGCAGCAGCTTGAGGTACCAGTGGGTGCCGCCGAGCTCCTCGGACAGCCGCCGGAACGCGAGCAGCCCGCCGTCGGGGTCGGGCCCGTCGGCGAACCAGCCGAGCATCACCGGCAGCAGCTGCCGCTGGATCGCCGCGCGCCGGGACACGCCCTCGGTCAGCGCGGCGATGTGCCGCACGGCACCCGCGGGGTCGCGGTAGCCGATGGCCGCCAGCCGCTCGCGGGCCTCCTCCGGCGCGAGGCTGACCTCGGCGGCCGACAGCTGCGCGGTCGCGGGCAGCAGCGGCCGGTAGAACAGCTCCTCGTGCAGGTGCCGGACGTCGCGGCGCACCTGCCGCCAGCGGTCGAGCAGCCCGGTCGCGCCCTCGGTGCGCATCCCGACGGACCGCGCGAGCCGGCGCAGGTCGGGCTCGGCGGTGGGCATCAGGTGGGTGCGGCGCAGCCGGTGTAGCTGGACGCGGTGCTCGATGGCCCGCAGGAACCGGTAGCAGACGGCGAGCTGGGCGGCGTGCTCGCGCCCCACGTACCCGCCGGCGGACAGCGCGGCGAGCGCCGTCAGCGTGTTGCCGCTGCGGATCTCCGGGTCGGAGCGGCCGTGCACGAGCTGCAGCAGCTGGACGGTGAACTCGACGTCCCGCAGGCCGCCGACGCCGAGCTTGATCTGCCGGTCGGCCTCCGCGGCGGGCAGGTGCCGCTCGACGCGCCGGCGCATGGCCTGCGCGTCCTGGACGAAGTTCTCCCGGCGGACCGCCTGCCACACCATCGGGTTGGTCAGCTCCACGTACGCGCGGCCGAGCTCGACGTCCCCCGCGAGCGGCCGGGCCTTCAGCAGCGCCTGGAACTCCCACGTCTTGGCCCACCGCTCGTAGTAGCTGCGGTGCGACTCGAGCGTGCGGACCAGCGGGCCGTCCTTGCCCTCGGGCCGCAGCGCCGCGTCGACGGGCCACAGCTCGGGCTCCCCCGACGGCCCGCCGCACGCCCGGGCCAGGGCGGTCGCGAGCCGGGTGCCGGCCGCCAGCGCCTCGGCCTCGTCGACGCCGGGCGCGGGCTCGGCGACGTAGACCACGTCGACGTCGCTCACGTAGTTCAGCTCGCGCCCGCCGGTCTTGCCCATGCCGATCACGGCCAGCCGGACGCCGGCGCCGTGGTCGTCGAGCTCGGCGCGGGCCAGCGCGAGGGCCGCCTCGAGCGCGGCGGCGGCCAGGTCGGCGAGCGCCGCCGCCACCCCGGGCAGCCGGGTCAGCGGCTCCCCGCAGGTGAGGTCGGTCGCGGCGATCCGCTGCAGGCGCTGCCGGTACGCGCGGCGCATCGCGTCGACGCCCTCGGCGCCGGCCACGGTGGCGACCGGGGTGGGCGACTCCGGGTCGGCGCCGACGGCGGCCAGCAGCTCGGCGCGGACCTCGGCGACGGGCACGCCGGTGCCGGGGGCGTCGTCGAGCACCACGTCCAGGTGCTCGGGGTGCGCCGCCAGGTCGTCCCCGAGGGCGACCGACGCCCCGACGACGGCGAGCAGCCGCTCGCGCGCGGACCCGTCCTGCGCGAGGGCGGCCGCGAGCCGCGACCGCCGCTCCCCCGTGACGGCACCGGCGATCTTCGCGAGCGACAGCAGCGCCTGGTCGGGGTCGGCGGAGTCCGCGAGCGCGGGCAGCAGCGCCGCGGGGCCGGGGACGTCCTGCGTCCCCGCGACCAGGTCGGCCAGCGCCGCGTCGGCCAGCAGCCGCTCGGCGCGGGCGACGTCGGCGAACCCGGCGCGCGTCAGCCGGCCGGCGAGCGTCCCGCCCCGGCCGGTCGACGTCGAGCCCACGTCCGCCACCGCCTCAGAGCATCGGCAGGAACCGGCGCAGCTCGTACGGCGTGACCTGCGCCCGGTACTCCTCCCACTCCTGCTTCTTGTTCTTCAGCACGAAGTCGAAGACGTGCTCGCCCAGGGTCTCGGCGACGAGCTCGGACTTCTCCATCACCTCGATGGCCGCGCCCAGCGAGGTCGGCAGCGGCTCGATGCCCAGCGCGCGGCGCTCGGCCTCGGTGAGCTTCCAGACGTCGTCGTCGGCGCCCTCGGGCATCTCGTAGCCCTCCTCGACGCCCTTGAGGCCGGCGGCCAGCAGGACGGCGAACGCGAGGTACGGGTTGGTGGCCGAGTCGACCGCGCGGTACTCGATGCGCGCCGAGTTGGACTTGCCCGGCTTGTACATCGGGATCCGGACCAGCGCGGAGCGGTTGTTGTGGCCCCAGCAGACGTAGCTCGGCGCCTCGGCGCCGCCCCACAGCCGCTTGTACGAGTTCGTGAACTGGTTCGTGACCGCGGTGATCTCGGCGGCGTGCCGCAGCAGGCCCGCGATGAACGAGCGCGCGGTCTTCGACAGCTCGAGGTGGCCGCCCGGCTCGTGGAACGCGTTCCGGTCGCCCTCGAACAGCGACAGGTGCGTGTGCATGCCCGAGCCCGGCTGGTCGGCCAGCGGCTTCGGCATGAACGAGGCGAACACGCCCTGCTCGAGCGCGACCTCCTTGACCACGGTGCGGAACGTCATGATGTTGTCGGCGGTGGTCAGCGCGTCCGCGTACCGCAGGTCGATCTCGTTCTGGCCCGGGCCGGCCTCGTGGTGGGAGAACTCCACGGAGATGCCCATCGACTCGAGCATCGTGATCGCGGCGCGCCGGAAGTCGTGGGCGGTGCCGCGCGGCACGTGGTCGAAGTAGCCGCCCTGGTCGACCGGCACCAGCGGCTGCGACGGGTCGGCGGGGGCCTCGAACAGGTAGAACTCGACCTCGGGGTGCGTGTAGAAGGTGAACCCCTGCTCGCTCGCCCGGGACAGCGCGCGCTTGAGCACGTTGCGGGAGTCGGCCAGCGACGGCTCGCCCTCGGGGGTGAGGATGTCGCAGAACATCCGCGCGGTGCCGTGCCGCTCGCCGCGCCACGGCAGCACCTGGAACGTCGTCGGGTCGGGCTTGGCGATCATGTCCGCCTCGTACACCCGCGTGAGGCCCTCGATCGACGACCCGTCGAACCCGATGCCCTCCGAGAACGCGGACTCCAGCTCCGCCGGAGCGACCGCCACCGACTTGAGGGTCCCGAGCACGTCGGTGAACCAGAGCCGGATGAAACGGATGTCGCGCTCCTCCACCGTGCGGAGGACGAACTCCTGCTGCCTGTCCATGGGGGACATCCTGCCTGATCCTCCGGGCGGCGGGTGGCGCACGCGCCGACCTGCCGTCTCGCACCGCCCGCGTCACCCGCAATAGGCTCGTCGGCATGCCCGACCAGCCCGGCTCCCCCGCCCCCGCGCCCGCCCGACCCGGCGCCCTGCGCGTCGCCCTCGCCCAGATCGACACCTGCGTGGGCGACCTCGCCGGGAACACCGAGGCCGTCCTCGCGTGGGCCCGCCGCGCCGCCGACGCCGGCGCCGACCTCGTGGCGTTCCCCGAGATGACGGTCACCGGCTACCCGATCGAGGACCTGGCGCTGCGCGCGTCGTTCCGCCGGGGCGCCGAGCACGCGCTCACCGAGCTCGCCGCGGCCCTCGCGGACGCCGGCCTGGGCGCGCTGACGGTGGTGGTCGGGACGGTCGGCGAGTCCACGACCCGCGAGCACGACGGCGCCCCCGCGCGCCCGACCAACCAGGCCGTGGTGCTCCGCGACGGCCGGGTGCACGAGCGGTACGACAAGCACCACCTGCCGAACTACGGCGTGTTCGACGAGTTCCGGATCTTCGCCCCCGGCGGCGGCCCGACGGTCGTCGAGGTCGCCGGCCGCCGCGTCGGTCTGCTGATCTGCGAGGACATCTGGCAGGACGGGCCGGTCGCCGAGCTGGCCGACGACGACCTCGACCTGCTGCTCGTCGTCAACGGCTCCCCGTACGAGGAGGGCAAGGGGCACATCCGCACCGACCTCGCCGCCCGCCGCGCCGGGGAGGTCCGTGCGCCGGTCGCCTACGTCAACATGGTCGGCGGCCAGGACGACCTGGTGTTCGACGGCGGCTCGTTCGTCATCGCGCCCGACGGCACGCTGCTGGCGACCGCGCCGCAGTTCGTCGAGCACCTGCTGACCTGGGACGTCCCGGCCCGCGGCGAGGCGCTCGCGCCCGGCTCGCTGGTGCCGCCGCTCGGCGCGGACGAGGAGATCTACCGGGCGCTGGTCACCGGCCTGGCCGGGTACGTGCGCAAGAACGGCTTCCGGTCCGTCGTGCTGGGCATGTCCGGCGGCATCGACTCCGCGCTGGTCGCCGCGATCGCCGCGGACGCGATCGGCGGCAGCAACGTCGTCGGCGTGTCGATGCCGTCCCGCTGGTCCTCCGACCACAGCAAGGACGACGCGCTCGACCTCGCGCAGCGGGTCGGCGCCGACTACCGGGTGCAGGCGATCAAGCCGATGGTCGACGCGTTCGAGGGCGAGATGGCGCTCGACGGCGTCGCCGCGGAGAACCTGCAGGCGCGGGTGCGCGGCGTCATCCTCATGGCGCTGTCCAACGCCGAGGGGCACCTCGTGCTTGCGACCGGCAACAAGACCGAGCTCGCGGTCGGCTACTCGACGATCTACGGCGACGCCGTCGGCGGGTACGCCCCGCTGAAGGACGTCGACAAGTCCCGGGTGTGGGCGCTGGCCCGGTGGCGGAACACCCACGCCGTCGACGCGGGCCTCGTGCCGCCGATCCCCGAGAGCTCGATCACCAAGCCGCCGTCCGCCGAGCTGCGCCCCGGGCAGGTCGACCAGGACTCGCTGCCCCCGTACGACCTGCTGGACCAGGTGCTGGACGCCTACGTCGAGCACGCGGAGGGCCGCGCCGAGCTGCTGGCCCGCGGGTTCGACCCGGAGATCGTCGACCGCGTCCTGTCGCTGGTGGACCGGGCCGAGTGGAAGCGCCGGCAGTACCCCCTCGGCCCGAAGGTCACGGCCCTGGCGTTCGGCCGGGACCGTAGGCTGCCGATCACCACGCGCTGGCGCGAGCCGATCGCCACCGCCAGCACGACCACCGAGCCCGTGGAGCAGCACTGATGTCCGACCAGCCGGCCCCGTCCGCGTCCCCCGCCCCCGTCCGCCGGGTGCGCGTGCACCACCTCGCCGAGGCCAAGCAGCGCGGCGAGCGGCTGACGATGCTCACCGCCTACGACTTCGCGACGGCACGCATCTTCGACGAGGCGGGCATCGACCTGCTGCTCGTGGGCGACTCCATCGGCAACACGATGCTCGGGCACGAGTCCCCGATCCCGGTCACCGTCGACGAGATGCTGCCCCCGACGCGCGCCGTGGTGCGGGCCGCCCGGCGCGCGCTGGTCGTCGCCGACCTGCCGTTCGGCTCCTACGAGTCCGGCCCCGCGCAGGCGCTCGCCACGGCGGTGCGCTACCTCAAGGAGGCCGGCGCGCACGCGGTGAAGCTCGAGGGCGGTACCCGCTCGGCCGCGCAGATCCGCGCGCTCACCGACGCGGGCATCCCGGTCGTCGGGCACCTGGGGTTCACCCCGCAGTCCGAGCACACCCTCGGCGGCCACCGCGTGCAGGGCCGGGGCGACGAGGCGGCCGAGCGGCTCGCCGAGGACGCGCTCGCCGTGCAGGAGGCCGGCGCGGTCGCCGTGGTGCTGGAGATGGTCCCGGCGCCGGTCGCGGCCCGGGTCACCGAGATCCTGCACATCCCCACCATCGGCATCGGCGCGGGCGCGGAGTGCGACGGCCAGGTGCTGGTCTGGACCGACATGGCCGGGATGGGCGACTGGTCGCCGCGGTTCGCGAAGCAGTTCGCGGCCGTCGGCCGGCTGCTCGGCGACGCCGCGCGGGCCTACGCCGCCGAGGTGCGCGGCGGGCAGTTCCCCGACGCCGACCACTCGTTCCTCAGCTGAGCGGCGACCCGGCGGGCCTGCGCGCCCCCTCGGGCCGCCCCGGCGCCTCTCGACCCGGGCGGACCGCGCTGGTCGTGGCGGGCGCGGTCCTGCTGCTCGTCCTCGCGGCTGCCCTCGTCGTCCTGCAGGCACCGGACCGCTGGGGGCTGGCCGGCGGCGCACCCGTCGCCCAGGTCGTGGCCCTGCGCGGCCTGCTCGCCGTGGTGCTGGCGGTGGGCGCGCTCGCCGCCGTGGGCGTGGCCGCGGCGCTCGTCCGGGTCGGCGCCCGCGCCGGTGTCCCGACCCGCGCGGGCGCCCCGCTGGCGCTGGCCGTCGCCGGGCTGCTCGCGGTCGGCGCCGTCGGCCAGGGGGCGGTCGTCGCCGCGCGCGGTCTCGGCCCCGGGCCCGGCGGGGCTTCGGTCGGCGACCCCGCGGACGCCGACCTGGTGGTGCTGTCGTTCAACACCCTGGACACCGTCGACGGGGACGCCCTCGCGCGGCTGGCGCTCGAGCACCGCGCGGACCTGGTGGTGCTGCCCGAGACCAGCGGCCGCACCGCCCGCGCCGCCGCCGCGGCCCTCACCGCCGCCGGGCACCCGACCACCGCGCTGTCCGCCCCGAACACCGGGCACACCACCGAGGGCACCGCGGTGCTGTGGTCCGACGAGCTCGGGCCGCCGCAGCAGCACCGGACCGGCGTGCCCGCCCCCGAGCTGGGCTCGTTCGCCGTGACGCCCGCCGACGCGGGCTCCCGGGCGCCCGCCGTGCTCGCGGCCCTGCACCTGCGCGCGCCGTCCGACCTCGGGTCGATGGGCGGCTGGCGGGAGCACACCGCCGACACCGCGGCCCTCTGCCGGAACACCCCCGGCGCGGTCGTCGTCGGCGACCTCAACGCCACGCTCGACCACCCCGGCCTCGCCGACCTGGGCCCGTGCGTGGACGCCGCGACCGAGGTCGGCGCCGGCGGGCTCGGCACCTGGCCCGCCGACGCGCCCCGCGTGCTCGGCGCGCCCATCGACCACGTCCTCGCGGACGGCCGGGTGTGGCGGGTCACCGGCTACGCGGTGCTCGACGCCGTTGGCGGCAGCGACCACCGCCCGGTCCTCGCCCACCTCGCCCGCCGCTGAGACCCCGCCCGTCGCCCGCCGCCCGTCACCCGCCGCCGAGATGGCAGACCCCGCCTGACTCCGCCCGCAGGCCCCCAGGCGCGTTCTGCCATCTCGGCGGGGCGGGGGCCCTACGATTCCCGGCATGAGCGGCACGCGCGCGAGGGTGCGCCCAGCAGCAGGGGCGGCGCAGCCGGGGCAGCGGGCGCAGCCGGGGCAGCCGGGGCGGCGGGTGCCGGCCGGGTCCGCGCCCGTCCGGGGGGCGCCCGCGCGCGGCACCCAGCACGGGCGGCTGCGGCTGACCCGACGCGGCGCCGTGGTGCTCGGGACCGGAGCGCTCCTGGTCGTGGCGGTCCTGGTGTGGCTGGTCGTGCTGGCCGTGCGGCTGCTCGCCGGCCCCGGGGCGGAGGCGGTCACCCCCGTCGCCGTCCCCGACCCGGCCTGCGTGCCCACCGCGTCGACGTCGCAGAACTGCTGGCCGGTGTTCGCCGACGGCGCCGACCCGTTGCTGGAGATCTCCCCGTGGGTGACCGGCCGGCTCCGTGGCGGCGACGTCCGGACCGTGCTGGACCACGTCGCGGCCCGGTTCGACGCGGAGGTCGAACCCGTCGACGTGGACTCCTCGTGGGGCTGGGCGAACCGCTCGGTGCGCGGCGAGGGCGACGACGAGGGCGGCCTGTCCAACCACGCCTCCGGGACGTCGATCGACCTGAACGCCACCGAGCACCCGCTGGGGGCCCGCGAGACGTTCACCGACCGGCAGGTCGAGGCGATCCGGTCGATCCTCGTCGAGGTGGCGCCCGTGGTCGCCTGGGGCGGCGACTTCGGGGGCCGCGCGGATGAGATGCACTTCGAGATCGTCGGGAACCCGGCCGCGGTGGCCGAGGTCGCGGCCCGGCTGCGGGGCGAGACCCCGCCGGGCTGACGGGGCCGGAGGTCAGGCGTCCTCGCGCCGGTCCTCCTCGTCCCACGCCTCGCTGCGGGACCGCGCCTTCTCCAGCGCGTGCGCCGCGGCCTCGCGGGAGTCGTACGGGCCCATCAGGTGCGTCCAGGAGGACTGCTTGCCCTGCTCGATCTGCCCGGTCTCGGTGTTGTAGTAGAACTCGTCGGCCACGGTGCCCTCCTGGTGCGTCCGGCGGGCCGCCGGTTCCTCGGGGGCGGCCGCTGGTTCGTAGACTGCCAGGTATGACGTCCGTCCACGCGCCGAGGCCGGCGCTCGTCCCGGGCACGATCGGTCCCCGGCGACCCGTGCCCGCGTCCATCCCGCGACCCGAGTACGTCGACCGGCCCGCGCCGACCCCGTTCACCGGCAGCGACGTCGTCGAGCCCGAGGTCGTGGAGCGGATCCGCGTGGCCGCCCGGATCGCCGCGCAGGCGCTGGCGGAGGTCGGCCGGCACGTCGCCCCGGGGGTCACCACGGACGAGCTCGACCGGATCGGCCACGAGTTCCTGCTCGACCACCACGCGTACCCGTCGACGCTGGGCTACCGCGGGTTCCCGAAGTCGCTGTGCACCTCGGTGAACGAGGTCATCTGCCACGGCATCCCCGACTCCACCGTCCTGGCGGACGGCGACCTGGTGAACGTCGACATCACGGCGTTCGTCGGCGGGGTGCACGGGGACAACAACGCCACGTTCTTCGCCGGCGAGCCCGACGAGGAGTCCCGCCTGCTGGTCGAGCGCACCCGCGAGGCCCTCGACCGCGCGATCAGGGCCGTCCGCCCGGGCCGCGAGGTCAACGTGATCGGCCGGGTCATCGAGAAGTACGCGGCCCGGTTCGGCTACGGAGTCGTCCGCGACTACACCGGCCACGGCGTGGGCGAGGCGTTCCACTCCGGGCTGGTCATCCCCCACTACGACGCGGCCCCGATGTACGACCGCGTGATCGAGCCCGGCATGGTGTTCACCATCGAGCCCATGCTCAACCTCGGCACCCCCGACTGGACGACGTGGGACGACGGGTGGACCGTGGTCACCGCGGACCTGCGCCGCAGCGCCCAGTTCGAGCACACCCTGCTGGTCACCGACACCGGAGCGGAGATCCTCACACTCCCATGAGCACCCACACGCACCCCCACGCCTCGACGGCGTTCGGCATCGACATCGGCGGCTCCGGCATCAAGGGCGCCCCCGTGGACCTGACGACCGGCGAGTTCGCCGCCGACCGGATCCGCATCCCCACGCCCCAGCCCGCGACCCCGGCGGCCGTCGCCGCGACCGTCGTCGAGCTGATCGGCCGGTTCGACCTGCCGTCGGACACCCCGATCGGCGTCACGTTCCCCGCGGTCGTGCAGCACGGCGTCGCGCGGTCCGCCGCCAACGTCGACGGCTCGTGGATCGGCACCAACATCGAGCACGTCCTCGGCGACGCGCTCGGTCGCCCGGTGATCGCGGTGAACGACGCCGACGCCGCCGGCTACGCGGAGACGCTGTTCGGCGCCGCGCGCTCGACGTCGGGCGTGACGTTCGTCTGCACGCTGGGCACCGGGATCGGCACCGCGATCGTCGCCGACGGCGTGCTGGTGCCGAACCTCGAGCTCGGCCACCTGGAGATCGACGGCCACGACGCCGAGACCCGTGCATCGGACGCGGCGCGCGACCGCGACGACCTGGACTGGGCGCAGTGGGCGGAGCGGCTGCAGCGCTACTTCGGCGTCATCGAGGACCTGTTCTGGCCCGACCTGATCGTGGTCGGCGGCGGGGTCAGCAAGCACCACGAGAAGTTCCTCCCGCTGCTGCACCTGCGGGCCCCGATCGTCCCGGCGCAGCTGCGCAACGCCGCGGGCATCGTCGGGGCCGCGGCCCTGGCGGCGAAGGCCGGCACCCCCGTCGCGGGCGTCCGCGGCGACTGAGCCTCCCTCTGGCGGCTCCCGTGCCGCGGCCGTACGGTCGCGGCATGGGAGCCGTTGTGAGCGAGCTGTGCGTCGACGCCCGGGACCCCCGGGCCCAGGCGCGGTGGTGGGCCGAGGTGCTGGGGTGGCGCGTCGTGCTGGACCCGGACGACGACGAGGTCGTCGAGCTGGTCCCCCCGGACGGGGCCGCGACCCCGTGGCTGTTCGCCCGCGTCCCGGAGGCGAAGCAGGTGAAGAACCGGCTGCACGTCGACCTGCGACCCCGGGACGGCGAGGACCAGGCGGGCGAGCTCGCGCGGCTGCTGGCGCTGGGGGCGACCCGGGTGGACGTGGGTCAGGCCGAGGTCGCGTGGCACGTGCTCGCGGACCCCGAGGGCAACGAGTTCTGCCTCCTGCACCGCACGCCGGCCGAGGTGGCAGCGGACGAGCACCCGGCCTGACCTGCGCCAGCGGATGCGACCCCGGGCACCGGGGCCTACCGTCGAGGCATCAGGTCAGGAACGTCGAAGGAGGACCCTCATGGGACTGGACGACAAGATCGAGAACGCCGCCGAGAAGCTTCTCCGGCAAGGCGAAGGAGGCCACCGGCCGCGCGACGGACGACGAGCGCCTCGAGGCCGAGGGCCGGACCGACCAGTCGAAGGCGGACCTCAAGGACGCGGGCGAGAAGGTCAAGGACGCGTTCAAGCACTGAGCCGTTCGAGCACTCGGTCACCGCGCCGCCCGCCCCGTCCCCGGGTCCCCGGGGGCGGGGCGGTGTGCTGCGTGACCCCGGCGGTCAGCCGTCCGCGGGTGTCGCGACCCGCACCGGTGCGCGGAACCGGGCCTCGCCCCGCCGCACCGGCAGCGGCTCCCACTCCCCCGCCTGCTCCAGGCCGACGACGTCCAGGTGCACCTGGGCGATGTCCGCGAGCGGCACCGGGAAGTCGGGCGACGTGGTGCGGCTCTCGGCCAGCGGGACGTCGTCGTCCGCGACCAGGGTGAGCGTCCAGGTCAGCACGGCCGGACCCGCCCGCACCGGCGAGTGCACCAGCACGTGCCGGGCCTGGGCCGCCTGCACCCCGCTGAGCGCCGCTATCCGTGGCAGCCGTCGCTTCCTCATCGGTCGTCCCCCTGCACCTGCTCCGGCGGGCCGTCACCTCCAGCCCACTCCAGGGTGACGTGTCAGGGGCGTCCGGGGTGGGACTTCCGGCCCGGCGCGCGCCGGTCAGCGCCCGTGCCGACCGTCGCCGACCAGCTCCGCCAGGGGCGTCCCGCACGCGTCGCCCCGCCAGGCCTCCACGCCCTCGCGCACGGCGAACGCCGCGATCAGCAGCGCCGCGACCGGGTCCGCCCACCACCAGCCGACGGTGCCGTTCAGCAGCAGCCCGAGCAGCAGCACCGCGGACAGCACCGAGCAGAGCAGGGTCTGCCGGGAGTCGGCGACGGCGGAGGCGGACCCCAGCTCGGTCCCGGCGCGGCGCTCGACCCAGGACAGCGCCGGCATCACGAGCAGGCTCACGGCCGCGAGCACGACGCCGACCGTGGACCCGTCGGGCCGCGCGCCCGTCACCAGCGACCGCACCGCGTCCACCGTGACGAACGCGGCCAGCCCGAGGAACGACACCGCGATCAGCCGCATCGCGGTCCGCTCCCGGGACTCGGGGTCCGGCGCCGCGAACTGCCACGCGACGGCGGCCGCGGACAGCACCTCGACCACCGAGTCCAGCCCGAAGCCGATCAGCGCCGACGACGACGCCGCGCGCCCGGCGGAGATCGCCACGACCGCCTCGACGACGTTGTACGCGATCGTGCCGGCGACGACCCACCGGATCCGGCGCCGCAGGACGGCGCCCCGGTCCGCGGGCAGCGGGTGCGCGGCGGCGGTCATGCGCAGGTGCAGTCGTCGGCGCAGCAGGACGGGTCCACCGCCAGCGCGAGGCCGAGCAGGCCGCCGAGCGCGGGCGCGAGCTGCTCGTCGGCGAGCCGGTACCAGGTGCGTCGTCCCTCGGGGACCGCCGTGACGAGCCCGCAGCCGCGCAGGCACGCCAGCTGGTTCGACATCACCTGCCGGGACACGCCGAGCGCGTCCGCCAGGTCGGACGGGCAGGCCGGCGCCTCGCGGAGTGCGAGCAGGACGCGGGCGCGGGTCGGGTCCGACAGCGCGTGCCCGAGCCGGGCGAGCGCGGCGGTGTGCGTGAGGGTGACGGTCTCCACCCGACCGACAGTACATGGTCCGCTGTACTGTCTGGAGGTCGACCTCAGAGGTCGAGCAGCAGCGTGTCCGACCCGCCCTCGCGGCCGACGACCCGGAACCCGCGCGCCTCGTACATCCGCCGGGCGACGTCGTTCCCGTCCTCCACGCTCAGGCTGACCGCGTCGTACCCGGCACTCCGGAGCTGCGCCAGCAGCGCGTCGAGCACCGCGGCACCGATCCGTCGTCCCCGGTACGGCGCGAGCACACCGAGACCGAGCTCGGGGACGTCCTCGGCGACGAACCCGTACCCCGCCTGCTCGGCCGGCACGACCCGCGCCCACGCCGCACCCACCGGCTCTCCGCCCGCGGCCACCGCGACCGTCCCGACGTCCGAGGGCCGCCCCCACCCGGCGAGATGCCGCCGGTGGTCGGGATCCGACCGGACCTGCTCCAGCGTCACCCGCGTCTCCCCGGTCCAGTTGAACGCCGCCACCAGCAGCAGCTCGAGCAGCGGGAGGTCGGACGCGGTCGCCGGTCGCAGGTGCATCCCGGCATCGTGCCGGGCGGGGGCGGGCCGGGCGAGCGATTTCCCCACCGCGCGGCGACGCCCGGTGCGGACGGATCAGTCCGCGGCCTCCGGCGGCCACACCACCCGGAACCGCTCCAGCACGATCTCGTCCTGCTCGCTCCAGGTCGCACCCCGCGCGGCGCAGGTCCGCTCCCAGTAGATGCGGTGCTGGGTGCGCCAGCTCGCGAGGCTCCGGTCGTCCTCGGCCTCGTCGAACGCGAAGTCGGCGTCGACCTCCCGGAACGTCGCGATCCGCAGCTCGACCGTGCGGAGCACCAGCTGCGGGGCGCCGCGCCCGTCGCACGCCACCCAGTGCGCGCCGACCCGCGGCAGCTCCTCGCCGCGGTGCGCGAACTCGTCGACCAGCTCGGCCGTCGCCCGCTTCTGACCGTGCCGGACGACGCCGAGCAGCTGGTCGCTCAGCTCGACGGAGTCCCCGAACCGGTCGACCACGTACTCGTCGCCCGCGCGCACCGCCTCGGGGTGGGCGACGACGTAGTCCTGCCACATGGCGGTCGCGGCGTCGGTGTCGAGCGGGCCGGGCGGGGTGCGGTGCGTGCTCACGGCCGACAGTCTCCCAGGTGCGAACCCGCAGGTGCGACCGCCGCAGCACCCTGACGTCGACGCCCGCCGGGCGCCCGACGGCGTGACGAGTGCGGATGAGCTGGCCGGTACGCCGGGTTCTGTCCCCGCGCGTGGTTGCCCTCGCGCGGGTGGCGGCCATCCATCTACGACGTACGTTGCCGCACGCCTCCAGCGACCTACCCGGGAAGCTCGGGCGAGCAGCCCTCGAACGCTCCCTGTCTGGTCTTGCTCCGGGTGGGGTTTACCTAGCCGCACCGGTCGCCCGGCACGCTGGTGGTCTCTTACACCACCGTTTCACCCTGACCGACCTCGGCCCGAGGGTCGTGGTCGGCGGTCTGTTCTCTGTGGCACTGTCCCGCGGGTCACCCCGGGTGGGTGTTACCCACCACCCTGCTCTACGGAGCCCGGACGTTCCTCGGCGAGCCCGAGGGCTCGACGCGGCCGCCTGGCCAGCTCATCCGCGCCGGTCAGACTACACGCCCGCGCACGCCCCTCGGCGGGTCCGGGTCAGGTCCGGGTCAGGTCTCCGTCAGGCGGTAGTGCAGGCGCAGCACGGGGAGCGGGCCGAGGTCGAGCCGGTGGTCGGTCCGGAGCACCCCCTCGGCGTCGAGCAGCACGTGGAACTCCTCGTGCACCGGGATGCGCCGCGCCCGGACCCGCCGCCGGCCCTCCACCACCAGGTACGCGCCGGGCTCCCCCCAGGCACCGGGGCCCGAGGTCAGCAGGAGCGAGCCGTCGGGCCGCGCGACGGGCCGGAGCAGGACCACCAGCCGACCCGCGGGCAGCGGGAACGCGACCCGGACCGCGGGTTCACCGGAGCCGGGGAGGGTGACGACCCCGTACAGGCCGCTGAACACGATCCGGCCGGTGCGCCGCAGGCGGCGGAGCCACAGGGCCCCGACCTGCTCGCCGTCCCGGGTCAGCGGGGTCACCGCGCTGGACATGCCGTGCGCGAGGTCGAGCGAGCGCATCGGCAGCGCCAGCTGGTCGAGCCGGCGGGCGAACAGCGCCGCGACAGCCCAGCCGAACGGCCACGCCCACGGCGCCCACCCGACCCAGGCGTCGAGCCGCCACCGGCTGGTCCGCTCGTAGAACCGGCGGACCGGGTCCGCGAGCGCCTCGGCGGCGAACCCGGGCCGGTCGAGCGCCGCCATCGACGCGAGCAGCCCGCGGTCGGGACCCGAGCCGTCGGTGGCGGGAGCGACCGTCGCTCCGAGGCGCGCGCCCTCGGCGGCGAGCCAGTCGGCGCCGACGTGGGTGGCGTCGCCCACCGGGCCCTGGAGCCACGGTGTCCGGGCCAGGTCGACGGTGCGTCCCGTCACGCGGACCCAGAGCCGCGTGGTCGCATCGAGCAGGCTCGCGGTCACGGGTCCGATCCTCACACGTCCGGCGGGCGCCGCGGGCGGGTTCGCCTACAGTGCAGCCCGTGCTGATCCTGCTCCCCCCGTCCGAGGGCAAGACCGCGCCGGTGCGCGGCGACGCCCTCGACCTGGCGTCCCTGTCCTCCCCCGCGCTGGGTCCGACCCGCGAGGCGGTGCTCGACGCGCTGGTCGCGGCGAGCGCGCGGCCGGACGCGGTGGACGTGCTGGGGGTGGGCGCGGGGATCGCCGACGAGGTGGCCCGGAACCTGGACCTGCGCACCGCCCCGACGGCGCAGGCGCGACACGTGTACACCGGCGTGCTGTACGCGGCGGCGGGGCTGGACCGGCTGACGCCGACCGCGCGGCGTCGGGCCGCGGACGCGGTGCGGGTGGTCTCGGGGCTCTGGGGCCTGGTGGGCCCGGAGGACCGCATCCCGGCGTACCGGTTGTCGATGGGCGTGGACCTGCCGGGGGTCGGGCCGCTGGCGGCGGCGTGGCGCGAGCCGCTGCGCGAGGTGCTGGACGCGCGCGCCGCGTCGGGCGAGCTGGTCGTGGACTGCCGCTCGGCCACGTACCTGGCCGCGTGGCGGCCGGAGCGCGCGGCGCAGCGGTCGTGGGTGCAGGTGCGGGTGCTGCGGGAGGTCGCCGGGCGGCGCTCCGTCGTGTCGCACCACGCCAAGCACACCCGTGGCGTCCTGACCCGGCACCTGGTGTCCCGCCGCGGGAACGCCCCGACGACGCCGCGGGACCTGGCGCGGGTCGCCGGGGAGCTGGTCGGCACGGAGCTGCTCGCGGTCGAGCTCGACACCCCCGCCGCCGGCCCCGCGACGCTCTCGCTCGTCGTGGCCTGACCCCCGACCGGGCGGCCGCTCGACGTCTCGCCGGTTACGGTGGTCGGCAGACGCGCCGCACGACCGGTCGCGGACCCACCTCGAGCACCACGCAGGGAGCAGCGGCATGCGACGGAACGGCGCCGCACGGGGCGCGGCGGTGCTCCTGGTCCTGCTGCTCGCCCTCGCGGGGGTCCTGGGTGCCCTCGGTGCGGCCGGTGCCCGCGCGAGCGTCACCGACGACCAGCTCGTCGTCCCGGAGGCGCCCGCCGCGTCCCCGTCGCCGACGCCCAGCGCGGTCCCGTCCCCCGCCCCGAGCCGTACCCCGGCGCAGCCGGCGCCCTCGGCCACCGCGGTGCCGCAGCCGCAGCCGCAGCCGTCCGCGTCGGCCAGCAGCGCGCCGACCGCGACGCCCGAGCCGGCACCGTCACCGACGCCGAGCAGCACGACCACCCCGGCGCCGACCGACGACGCCTCCGGCGGCACCGGCACCGGCCCCCGCCGGTTCAGCACCCCGCCGGTCGTGACGACCACGTCCGTCCCCTGGGCCCAGGTGCTGGCGGCACTGGGTGTCGTCGTCGCGGCCGCCGTCGCGGTCGTCGTCGTGAGCGCCCGCCGGTCCCGCTCCGACGACCCGGCGCCGGCCACCACCGCCGGCACCGGCGACGACGCCACGCCCGCGGACGTGCTGCGCCTGCTGGTGGTCGCCGGCGAGGCGATGATCGACGCCGGCCACACCGTGTCCTCCGTCGCGGACACCCTCGAGGACGTCGCGACCGCGCACGGCGTCGTGGGCGTCGAGACGGTGGTGCTGCCCACGGCGCTGCTCGTGTCGGTGCCGGACGGCTCGTCGGTCGCGACCGCCGTGGTGTCGACCGGGCGTCGCCCGCTGCTGCTGCACCAGGTCGACGAGCTCGCCGACGTCCTGCACGACGCGACCACCGGCGACGCCACGCCCGCCGACACGACCGCGCGGATCGCGTTCCTGCGGGCCGGCGCGCCCCCGTTCGGCACCCTGGCGCGGCTCGGCGGCTACCTCATGCTGTCGGTCGGCCTGGCGGCCCTGCTCGGCGGCTCGTGGGTGGACCTGCTGGTCGCCGGGGCGCTCGGGCTCGCCGTCGGCGCGTCCCAGCTCGCGGTCGGGGCGATGCCGACGGGCGTCGAGGTCGTGATGACCGTCGCGTCCGCGTTCGCGGTGTCGGGCGCCGTGCTGCTGCTCGCCCGGGTGGTCCCCGACCTCGGCGTGCTGCCGGCGCTCGTCGCCCCGCTGGCGCTGTTCCTGCCCGGCGGGCTGCTCACCACCGGGGTGATCGAGCTGGCGACCGGGCAGATGCTCTCCGGCGCCGGCCGGGTCGCGGCGGGGACGATGCAGCTGGTCGTGCTGGCCGGGGGGATCATCGCCGCGGCCGCCCTCGTCGGCGTCCCGGCGGTGGACCTCGGCAGCGGGAGCCAGGCCCTCGGGCCGGTGGCCCCGTGGCTGGGGGTGGCGCTGTTCGGCGCGGGGACGGTCGTCTACCGGTGCGGCCGGCCCCGGACGATCGGCTGGGTGGTCCTGGTGCTGACGGTCGCGTACGGCGCGCAGGTGGTCGGCGGCGCGTTCCTCGGCGGGGTGCTGTCCGCGCTGGTCGGGGCGCTCGCGATGACGCCGGTCGCGCTGACGGTCGCGCGGTTCCCGTCCGGGCCGTCGCCGCTGGCGTCGTTCCTGCCGGCGTTCTGGATGCTGGTGCCCGGGACGCTCGGCCTCGTGGGTGTGACCAGCCTGCTGGAGGGCGACTCGAGCGGGCTGTCCACGCTGGTCACCACGGCGGCGACGATGGTCGCGATCGCCCTGGGCGTCGTCATCGGGCTGGCCGCCGCACGCGCCCTGCCCGGTCACGCCCGGCAGCGCTGGTCCGGCGGCGGGGTGCCCGGCGTGCGGGTGCCGGCGAGACCGGTCGACCCGCCGGTCTGACGGGCCCGGCCGGCGCCGGCGCCGGCGCCGCGCGGGCGCGGGCGCGGGCGCGGGTCAGCCTCGCGCGGCCCAGCCCTCGCTGGGGGCCCCGGCCACCGCGACCTCGTCGCGCTTGTCCTCGAACAGCCGGACGATGCTCACCGACGCGGGCGCGACCCGCAGCTGGCTCCACGACCCGGGCTGCGCGCCCATCGTGCGGCCCAGCGCGGCGCGGATCGCCACGGCGTGCGACACGACGACCACGGTGCGGTCGGTGCCGGCGGCGAGCAGCGCGTCGAGGCCGGCGCCGATGCGGACGCCGACGTCGGCGATCGACTCGCCCCCGCCGTCGGGTCGCACGTCGGCGCGGGTGTGCCACGGCTCGAGCTGCCCGGGCCACCGGGCCTCGATCTCCTCCGCGGTGAGCCCCTGCCAGGCGCCGAAGTCGGCCTCCTGGAACGCCGCGTCGACCCGCGGGGCGAGTCCGAGCCGCTCGCCGATGACGGCGGCGGTCTCCTGCGTACGGACCATCGGCGACGCGATCAGCTCGGTGGGGAACGGCACGTCGCCCCACAGGTCGTGCCCGACGCGGCGGACGAGCTCCGCGGCCGCGGCGGCCTGCGCGCGCCCGTGGTCGGTCAGCGACGGGCCCGGCTCGGACGAGCCCGAGTAGCCGCGGGACACGGTCATCTCGGTCTGGCCGTGGCGGACCAGGATGACGGTGACCGGCTGGGCGTCGTCGAACCGCGGTGCTGCGCCGGACGGGCGCTCCCGCCGCGGCGCGCGGGCGTCGGCCGGACCGTCGGCGGCCATCAGAACGCGTCCTCGCCGCGGACCAGGATCCGGCCCGAGTCCTCGCAGTACACGATCTCGTCCTCCGGGGTGGCCTTGATCTTCGCGAGCTCGGTGCCGGGGACCGGCATGCCGCTGCCCTCGGACCGGCCGCGGCGCAGGGCGGCGACGGCGACGCCGCCGAGGCGACCGCGCAGCCTGTCGTAGAGCGCGAGCAGCTTGTCGTCCAGCGGCTCGGCCATCGCCACGCGCTCGGCCCGGACCTGCTGCGCCTGCTGCGTCAGCACCCCGATCTCGGCGTCGCGCTCCGCCTCGACGGCCGCGCGGTCGTTGAGCAGCGCGGCGTGCGCGGTGGTCAGCTCGGCCAGCGTGCCCTCGTGGGCCTCCAGCCGCTCCATCACCTCGAGCTCGACCTCCTCGAGGTCGCCCTGCCGCTTGCCGAGGGACACGAGCTCGCTCTGCAGCGCCTGCAGGTCCTTGGCCGAGCCGGCGCCCGAGTCGAGCCGCGCCTGGTCGCGGGCGGCGCGGTCGCGGACCTGCTGCACGTCGGACTCGGCCTTCGCGAGCTCGCGGCGCAGGTCGCCGACGGCGGTCCGGGACGCGGCGATCGCGGTGTCGAGGTCCGCCATCCGGCCGCTGAGCTCGGTGATCCGGGCGTGCTGCGGCAGCGTCCGCGCCTTGTGGGTGAGCTGGTCGAGCTTGGTGTCCAGCGCCTGCAGGTCGAGCAGGCGCTTCTGGTCCTGCGGGGTGGCCTTGGTCACGAGGGGTGTCCTTCCGACGGGTCGAGGGGCGCTCGGCTCGGGACGCGGCCGGTCCACGGATCGGTGCGCAGGGTGCTGACGCGGGTCTCCACCGTAGTGCCGTGCGCGGCGAGGTCGGCGCGCAGGTGGTCCGCCGCCCCGGTCAGCCACGGCCACTCGGAGGCGAAGTGGGCGGCGTCCACCAGGTAGGGCGGGCTGGCGGCCGTGCCGCGGGCCTCGAACTCGGCCCGCTCACGCAGCTCGGAGGCGGGGTGGTGACGCAGGTCGGCGGTGAGGTAGGCGTCGGCGCCGGCCGACCGGACCGCGTCGAACAGGGAGTCGCCGGAGCCGCCGACGACCGCCACGGTCCGCACCGTCGCGTCCGGCGGCCCGGCGAACCGGATGCCCTGCTCGGTGGCGGGCAGCACGGCGGCCACCCGCTCGGCGAACGCACGCAGCGGCAGCGGCTCGGCGAGGTGCCCGACCCGCCCGGTGCCGGTCGGGCCGTCCCACCGGGCCAGCTCCAGGACGTCGAACGCCGGCTCCTCGTACGGGTGCGCGGCGCGCAGCGCGGCGACGACCGCGGCGCGCGACCGCCGCGGGGCGATCATCTCGACGCGGGCCTCGACGACGCGGGCGACCGCTCCGGGCGTGCCGATCGCGGGCCGCGCGTCCGGGCCGGGCGTGAACGTGCCCTCGCCCGTCGACGTCCACGCGCACCGGGCGTACTCCCCCAGCGCGCCCGCGCCGGCGGCGGCGAGCGCGTCGACCAGCCGCTCCGCGTCGCCGGCGGGGACGAACACGACGTGCTTGTCGAGCGCCTCGGCGGGCGCGGGCACCAGCGGCCACAGGCCCTCGAGCCCGACCAGCCGGGCCAGGGCGTCGGCCACGCCGCCGTCCGCGGCGTCGGCGTTGGTGTGCGCGGTGTACAGCGCGATCCCGGCGCGGACCAGCCGGTGCAGCAGCGCGCCCTTCGCGGACGTGGCCGCCACGGAGTGGACTCCGCGCAGCAGCAGCGGGTGGTGCACGACCACCAGGTCCGCGCCCCAGGCCACCGCCTCGTCCACGACCGACGCCAGCGGGTCGACCGCCAGCAGGACGCGGCGCACGGGCTGGTCCGGGTCGCCGGTGACGAGGCCGACACGGTCCCAGGACTCGGCCGTGCCCGGCGGGTAGCGGCGGTCGAGCAGCCGCACGACGTCGGCCAGCGTGGCGACGGGACCGCGGGTGTCAGGGCTCACGGGGCGAACCTACCGGGCGCGCCGCTCAGGGCAGCAGCATCGACTTGATCGCGCGGCGCTCGTCCATCGCGGCGTACGCCTCGGCGACGTCGTCCAGGCCGAGGACCAGGTCGAACACCTTGCCGGGCCGGATCGCGCCGGACCAGACCTCGTCGGCGAGCTCCTCGATGTACGCGCGCACCGGGGCCATCCCGCCGCGGACGCCGACGTTCGTGGCGAACAGCTGGCGCACCGGCAGCTCCGGCCCGCCCGCGGGGACGCCGACGAAGCCGACCTGCCCGCCGGGGCGTGCGGTGTCGAGCGCCTGCTGCATCGACTCCTTGGTGCCGACGCACTCCAGCACGTGGTCCGCGCCGACGCCGCCCAGCAGGTCCCGCACCGCCGCGGCGCCCTCGTCGCCGCGCTCCTCGACGACGTCGGTCGCGCCGAACTCGC
Source organism: Cellulomonas sp. KU4C (assembly GCF_056868065.1). NCBI lineage: Bacteria > Bacillati > Actinomycetota > Actinomycetes > Micrococcales > Cellulomonadaceae > Cellulomonas > Cellulomonas sp. KU4C. Next base: position 3,430,997 of record NZ_CP200322.1, read on the forward strand.
GCGCCAGCGCCTGCCGGGACGCGTGCCGGGACAGCGCGATCACGCGCTCGGCGCCCAGCCGGTGGGCGGCGATCACCGCGCACAGGCCCACGGCACCGTCGCCGACGACCGCCACGGTCGACCCCGGCCGGACCCCCGCGGACACGGCCGCGTGGTGCCCGGTGCCCATCACGTCGGTCAGCGAGAGCACGCCCGGCAGCAGGTCGGCGTCCGGGTGCTCGCGCATCGCGACCAGCGTCCCGTCCGCCAGCGGCACCCGCACGTACTCGCCCTGGCCGGCATCGGTGAACACGCCCTCGGCGTCGTCCCCGCCCCAGCCGCTGCCGTGCTCGCAGGACGTCGGGAACCCGTTCCGGCAGTGCACGCAGGTGCCGTCGGACACCGTGAACGGCGCGACCACGAACTGCCCCGGGCGCAGGGTCCGCACGTCGGCGCCGACCTCCTCGACCACGCCGACGAACTCGTGCCCGATCCGGCGCGGCCGCTCGGTGGGCCGCACCCCCCGGTACGGCCACAGGTCGGACCCGCACACGCAGGACGCCACCACCCGCACGACGGCGTCGGTCGGCTGCTGGATCGTGGGGTCGGGGACCTCCTCGAGGCGGATGTCGCGGGGGCCGTGGATCAGAGTCGCTCGCACCCCGGCAGCCTACGACCGCTGGCCCGCCGGGCGCGCGGGGCCGACACTGTGCTGCATGTGTGGCCGCTACGCGCAGACCCGCGCCGCCGACGAGCTCGAGCGGGACCTCGTGGTCGACCGGATCCTCGGCGAGCACCGGGGTCCGTCCTGGAACGTCGCCCCCACCCAGGACGTGCCCGTCGTGCTGGAACGGGTGGAGGACGACGGGCCGCAGCGCCAGCTGCGCACCGTCCGCTGGGGGCTGGTGCCGTCCTGGGCGAAGGACGTGTCGATCGGGTCGCGGATGATCAACGCGCGCTCGGAGACCGTGCTCGACAAGCCGGCGTTCCGGAAGGCCGCCGCGCGGCGCCGGGCGCTGGTGCCGATGGACGGCTACTACGAGTGGCAGGCGAACGACCACGGCCCGAAGACGCCGTACTACCTGCACGGCGCGGAGCCGCTGGCCGCCGCGGGCCTGTACGAGCTGTGGCGGGACCACGCCAAGGCCGACGACGACCCGACCCGCTGGCTGTGGACCGTCACGATCATCACCCGCCCCGCGACGGACGCCCTCGGGCACATCCACGACCGCTGCCCGGTGCTGCTGCCCCGCGACCTCTGGGACGGCTGGCTGGACCCGACGGTGACGGCGCCCGACGAGGTCGGCGCGATGCTCGTGCACGTCCCCGAGCCGCACCTGACCCCGCGCGAGGTGGGCCGCGCCGTCGGCAACGTCGCGAACGACCGCCCGGACCTCATCGCCCCGGTCTGACCCGAGGCTCCGACCCGCTGCCCTGCCCCCTTCCGCGCCGAGGGCCCGACGAGTGGTCACGACATGCTGGTCCCGGGGCCGTCCGACCCGCGTGTCGTGACCTCTCGTCGAACCGCGCGGGGCGCGGCAGGGCGGCGCGGGGCGCGGCAGGGCAGCGCGGGGCGCGGGAGGGGCGGCGCGGCGTCAGGCGGCGGCGCGGGTGCGGGCGGCCTTCCAGTAGCCGCAGAACGCGATGTCCCCCTTCGGCACGCCCGCGGCGACCCAGTGCCGGCGCGCACCGGCGACGAGGGCCTGCTCCCCCACGACCCACGCGGTCACCGGGCCGGCCGGCACGGGCAGCGCCTCGACGACGGCCAGCGCGGCGGGGCCGGCGACGGCGTTCGGGTCGTCGCGGACCACCCAGCGCACGTCGACCCCGGGCGGGCCGGCGAGCTCCTGCCGGTCGTCGGCGTGCGGGACCTCGACGACGGCCGTCCCGCGAGTGCGCACGGGTAGGGACGCCAGCACCCCGGCGACCGCGGGCAGCCCGGTCTCGTCGGCGACCAGCAGCACGTCGTCGTGCGCCGCGGCGGGGTAGGTCGTGCCCTCGTCGAGGACCGCGACCGCGTCCCCGGGCGCGCAGGTCTGCGACCAGGTCGCCGCGGGGCCGGAGGTGCCGTCCGCCACCGAGCCGTGCACCACGAAGTCGACGTCGAGCTCGGGGCCCTGGGGCCCGTCGGGACGGTGGGCGCGCACCGTGTAGTTCCGCAGCACCGGGCGCCGGGTCCGGGCGATCGTCAGGTACCGGAGGTACGCGAGCGTGTCGAGGCGCTGAGGCAGCCGCGCCAGGTCGGCCTCGTCGGCGACGGGGATGAACAGCCGGAACCACTGGTCGAACCCCATCGGGCGGAACCGCGCGATGTCACCGCCGCCGAGGGTCACGCGCACGAACCCGGTGGACAGCCGCTGCGTCCGCAGCACGTGCAGCGTCAGCAGCTCCGACACCTCGGGCTTGCGGCGGGTGCTGTCGTCCTGGCGTGCCACGGGTCCTCCGGCGATCGGTGAGGTGAGCCTTACCTGACCGCCGGACCGTACCAGCCGGGTCACACCCGCCGGAAGCGCCCCACCATCGGGCAGTCGAACGGGTCGCGCGCGGAGAGCCCGACCTCGTTGAGGTACCGCACGACGATCCCGTAGGACCGCAGCAGCGTCGTCTCGGTGTACGGCACGCCGTGCGCCCGGCAGTGGTCGCGGACGATCTCGGCGGCCCGCGCGAGGTGCGGGCGCGGCATGCTCGGGAACAGGTGGTGCTCGACCTGGTAGTTCAGCCCGCCGAGCAGCGTGCTCATCCACGTGCCGCCGAGGATGTTGCGCGACGTCAGCACCTGCTTGGAGAAGAAGTCCAGCCTGCTGTCGGCCGGCACGATCGGCATGCCCTTGTGGTTCGGCGCGAACGACGCCCCCATGTAGACGCCGAACACGGCGAGCTGCACCCCGAGGAACGCGAGCCCGAGCCCCAGCGGCAGGAACCACAGCACCGCCGCGACGTACAGCGACAGGCGCAGCGCGAGCACCACGAGCTCGCGGACCTGCGCGCTGCGGCCGCCGTCGCGGGTCGGGTCGCTCGTCAGCGTCGACCGCACGGACGTGACGTGCAGGTTCAGGCCCTCGAGGAGCAGCAGCGGGAAGAACGCCCAGCCCTGCACCCGCGCGAACGCCGCGCGCAGGCCGGTGCGGGTCGCCGCGGCGTCGGGGTGGAACGCCAGCGCCTCCATGTCGATGTCCGGGTCCTTGCCGACGCGGTTCGGGTTGGCGTGGTGGCGGTTGTGCTTCGACACCCACCAGGAGTGCGACACGCCGACGACGCCGTTCGCGAGCACCCGGCCGAGCCGGTCGTTCGCGGGACCGGTGGCGAGCACCTGGCGGTGCGAGGCCTCGTGCGCGACGAAGGCGAACTGGGTCAGGACGACGCCGAGCCCCGCCGCGACGAGCAGCTGGTACCAGGAGTCCCCGATCGCCACGAACGCGACGACGAGACCGGCCAGCAGCCCCCCGAGGACGACCAGCAGACCGACGTAGAACCGGGGCGTGCGGTCCAGCAGACCCTCGGCGCGCACCTGCGCGGACAGCTCCTGGTACGAGGCGACGACGGCGTTGGGCCGGCGCTGCACGGGGACGTCGTCGGTCACGGCGGGCGTGGTGGTCACAGGCGCTCCGGCGTCAGTGGTGGCGGCCGAGCGGGGGCCCGCTGCGGATGCCGCCACAGTACGGGTCCGGCCGAGCCCCCCGACGGACCCTCTCGCATGTCGGGCCGAAACCGGGCTATCCTGTACGGGTAGTCGCAGTGCTTGAGTCTTCGATCGCCCGTTCGGGCGACGGACGAAACCCCACCGTGAATACCGGTCCTGGGTCGTCTGGGGTCGTACCTACCTGAAGGAGCTCACATGGCTACCGGAACTGTGAAGTGGTTCAACGCTGAGAAGGGCTTCGGCTTCATCGCCCCCGACGGCGACGGCCCGGACGTCTTCGCCCACTACTCGGCGATCACGACGAGCGGCTACCGCTCCCTCGACGAGGGCCAGAAGGTCCAGTTCGAGGTCACGCAGGGCCCCAAGGGCCCGCAGGCGTCGGAGATCACGCCGCTCTGATCTGAGCGCCGTCTTCACAAGAGCCCCCCACGACCGAGGTCGTGGGGGGCTCTTGCGTACCCGTGTGGCCCGGGGGCGGACGCCGGGTCAGACGTTGCGGAACTGCCGGACCATCGGGCAGTCGAACGGGTCGCGCGCCGCGAGGCCGACCTCGTTGAGGTACCGCACGACGATCCGGTACGAGTTCACCAGGGTCGTCTCCGTGTACGGCACGCCGTGCGTGCGGCAGTGGTCCCGGACGATCTCCCGGGCGCGGACCAGGTGCGGGCGCGGCATGCTCGGGAACAGGTGGTGCTCGATCTGGAAGTTCAGGCCGCCCATGAGCAGGCTCATCCACCGGCCGCCGAGGATGTTGCGCGACGTCAGCACCTGCTTGGACAGGAAGTCGATCTTGCTGTCGGCCGGGATGATCTTCATGCCCTTGTGGTTCGGCGCGAACGACGCGCCCATGTAGACGCCGAACACCGCGAGCTGCACCCCGAGGAACGCGAAGCCGAGCCCGAGCGGCAGGAACCACAGCACCACGAACACGTAGACGCTCAGGCGCACGGCCAGGACGGCCAGCTCCAGGACGCGCTCGCGCGTGCGGCCGTCCTTCGGCGCCTCGCGGCCGACGAGCGACCGGATCGACGTGAGGTGCAGGTTCACGCCCTCGAGCAGCAGCAGCGGGAAGAACGCCCAGCCCTGCACCCGGGTCAGCGCGGCCATGAGGCCGGTGCGGGTCGCCGCGGACTCCGGGAGGAACGAGACGGTGTCCATCTCGATGTCCGGGTCCTTGCCGATGCGGTTCGGGTTCGCGTGGTGCCGGCTGTGCTTGGACATCCACCACGAGTGGCTGATCCCGACGACGCCGTTGGCGAGCACCCGCCCGAGCCGGTCGTTCGCGCGCCCGGACCGCAGCACCTGCCGGTGCGACGCCTCGTGGGCGACGAACGCGAACTGCGTGAGCAGCAGACCCAGACCGCCCGCGACCAGCAGCTGGAACCACGAGTCGCCGAGCAGCACGAACCCGGCGACGGCACCGGCCAGCAGCAGGCCCAGCACGACCAGCAGCCCGACGTAGAACCCGTGGGTCCGGTCGAGGAGGCCCTCCTCGCGCACGCTCGCGGAGAAGCTGCTGGTAGCTGCCGGTGGCCGCCTCCTGGCGGGGACGACGGGGGGCGACGGTCGTGGCGCTGGGGGGCACTGGCACGCTCCTGCGGGGAGTCGGTTCGACTTCCCAGCCGGGGTGGTGAGCGGACGCTCGGCCGTGCGGATACCCCTACCCTACGGTGCCGTAGGTCCGGGCGTCGGGTGATCTCACGGACGCGCCCGGCGGCGGCGCCCGAGCCGGGGTTTGACGGGACCCTGCGCCCGCCCGTAGAACTGGTCCTCACCAGGGTTGTCACTGAGCGAGATCAGGCAAGACCTGAGGATCCGGCACGCGCCGGCGCCTCAGGTCTTTTTTGTTGCCCTGGCACGGTCCGCCCACCGTCGGGCGGTCGTCGACGAAGGGAACCTGAGATGTCTCGAGGCACCACGCTGCACGGGATCGGCGTCGGACGCGGCCTGGCGGTCGCCCCGGTCGCCGTCGTCACCCCGCCGCCGGTGGTCCCCGCCGACGAGCCCGCCGCCGCGGACCCCGCCGCGGCCGAGGCCGAGGTGCGCGCGGCGCTGGCGGCGGTCGGCGACGACCTGCGCGCCCGGTCCGCCGCGAGCGGCAACCCCGACCTCGCGCAGATGCTCGCCGCCGCGGCCACGATGGCCGGCGACCCCGCGCTCGCCGCCGAGGCCGTGCGCCTGGTGCACGCGGGCACCGGGCCCGCGACCGCCGTCGACCGGGCCGTCGAGGGGTTCGCCGCGGTGTTCACCGCCGCCGGCGGGGACCTCGCCGAGCGCGCCACCGACCTGCGCAGCGTCCGGCACCGCGTCGTGGCCCGGCTGCTCGGCGTGCCCGCCCCCGGCCTCACGCTGACCGAGCGGGCCGTCGTCGTCGCGGACGACCTGTCCCCCGCCGACACCGCCGCGCTCGACCTCGACCTGGTCGCCGCGATCGTCACGGAGCTCGGCGGCCCGACCAGCCACACCGCGATCGTCGCCGGCCAGCTCGGCCTGCCCTGCGTGGTCCGCGTCGCGGGCGCCGGCACGCTGACCGCCGGCACCCCGGTGCTGGTCGACGCCGCCGCGGGCACCGTCGTGCCGGACCCGTCGCCGGACGCCGTCGCGGAGGTCGACCGGCGCGCCGCGGGCGAGCGCACCATCGCCGCGCTCACGGGTTCGGGCGCCACCGCCGACGGGCACGCCGTCCCGTTGCTCGCGAACGTGGGCACCCCCGCCGACGCGCGCGCCGCCGCCGACGGGACCGAGGGCATCGGCCTGTTCCGCACCGAGGTGCTGTTCCTCGACGCGCGCACCGAGCCGTCCGTCGCCGACCAGACCACCGCCTACGCGGAGGTCGTCGCGGCCTACGCCGGCCGGAAGGTCGTCATCCGCACCCTGGACGCCGGGGCGGACAAGCCCCTGGCGTTCGCGCACCAGTCCGACGAGGAGAACCCCGCCCTCGGCGTGCGCGGCTACCGGCTCGTCCGGTCGCTGCCGGGCATCGTCGAGCGCCAGCTCGAGGCGCTCGGCGCCGCCGTCACCGCGCTGCCGCCCGGGCGTCGCGACGACGTGTGGGTGATGGCCCCGATGATCGCGACCCCCGCGGAGGCGCGCGCGTTCGCGACCGCGGCCCGGGCCGCCGGCATCACCAAGGTCGGCGTCATGGTCGAGGTCCCGGCGGCGGCCCTGCGCGCGGCGGCCGTGCTCGCCGAGGTCGACTTCGTGTCGCTCGGCACCAACGACCTGGCGCAGTACACGATGGCCGCCGACCGGCTGCGCGGCGAGCTCGCCGACCTGCTCGACCCGTGGCAGCCCGCGGTGCTCGACCTGGTCCGCGCCACGGCGTCCGCCGGGGTCGCGACCGGGAAGCCGGTCGGGGTGTGCGGCGAGTCCGCGAACGACCCGCTGATGGCCCTGGTGCTGGCCGGCCTGGGGATCACCAGCCTGTCGATGGCCGCCGTGCGCGTGCCCGCGGTGCGGTACGCACTGCGCGCCCACACCCTCGAGCAGTGCCGGGCGATGGCCGCGGCGGCGCTCGACGCCCCCGACGCCGTCGCCGGACGCGCGGCCGTGCGCGCGCTCGTCGAGCCCGACGTCGCGCAGACCCTGCTGGGCGGGCGGTGAGCACGGGCGCGGGCGGACGTGACAGGCTCGTGCCGTGACGTCCGCTCCCCCGACCACCGCCCGCAAGCTCGTCTTCCTCGACGTCGACGGCACGTTCGCCGACCACGGTGTCGTCCCCGCCGGGCACGTCGCCGCCGTCCGGGCGGCCCGGGCCGCGGGGCACCGGGTGCTGCTGTGCACCGGCCGGCCGACCGCGATGCTGCCCGCACGGATCCTCGAGGCAGGGTTCGACGGGGTGGTCGCCTCGGCGGGCGGGTTCGTCGAGCTCGGCGGCGAGGTGCTCGTGGACACCCGGTTCCCCGAGGAGCTCGCGGCGCGGACGGTCGCGGTGCTCGACGCCCACGACGCCGCGTACGTGCTGGAGGCCCCGGACGCGCTCTACGGCCGTCCGGGCGTCGACCGCCGGCTCACGGAGCTGCTCCGCGGGCACCTGCGCGCGCCGGGCACCCCGGCGGACCGGCCGCTGGACATCCTCGCGGACCTGCGGATGTCCGACGACCTCACCGGGTGCTCCTTCGCGAAGGTCACCTACTTCGCGGCGCGCTCGCCCCGCGAGGTGCTGCTCGCCGAGATCGGGGACGCGGTCGGGATCCTGCCGAGCTCGGTCGCGGCGCGCGGCGACACCGCCGGCGAGATCTACCTGCGCGACGTGCACAAGGCCCGCGGGATCGAGGCGGTCACCGCGCGCCTGGGCGTCGACCGCGCCGACGTGATCGCGTTCGGCGACGGGCTCAACGACCTGGAGATGCTCGCGCACGCGGGCGTCGGCGTGGCCATCGAGGGCGCCGACCCGCGGCTGCTGGCCGTGGCGGACCGCGTCGCCGCGGGCCCGGACCGCGAGGGCCTGGTCGCGGCGTTCGCGGACCTGGGCCTGACGGGCTGACCGCGCGCCGTCAGCGCGCCGCCCGGTCCAGCGCCCGCGCCGCCAGCCACGCCGCCGCCGTCGCGACCGCCGCGGCCGGCAGCGCCTCCAGCCCCGCCCGACCGACGAGCAGCGCCGCGAGCAGCAGCGCCGACAGCGGCAGCCGGGACATCGCCGCCATGCCCGCCGCGGTGCCGATCGCGAGCGCGGCGGTCGGCGGCGTGCCGACGGGCGCGCCGGCCAGCACCGCGAGCCCCACGCCCAGCAGCACCGCCGGGAAGATCGGCCCGCCCCGGAACCCGCCGCCGAGGCTGACGGCGTACGCGAGCGCCTTCGCGGCGAGCAGGACGAGCACGACGGCCACCGACGGCCCCGCCAGCAGCGCGGGCACCGACGCCTGGCCGGAGAACAGCACGTCCTGCGGGTCCGCCCCGAGCACGCCGGCGACCCACGCCAGCAGTCCCACGGCCAGCCCGGACCCGATCAGCAGCGGCGCTGGCCCGACCCGGTTCCGCGCGTCGTCCAGCCGGACGGCACCGCGGTGCACGACCCCGAGCAGCACCGCGGCGCCGGCCCCGACCACCACGGCCACCAGCAGGTCGGCGGGCCGCACGGCGCCGTAGACCGGCAGGTCGGGCACGGTGATCCCCGCGGTCGGGATGCCGGCCCAGTCCCCCACCCCCGTGACCAGCAGGAACGACACCGCCGCCGCCACGAGCGCGGGCAGCAGCACCGCCGGCACCATCGCCGCGCCACCCCCCTCCAGCAGCAGCACGCCCGCGACCAGCGGACCCCCGAACACCGTCGACATCGCCCCCGCGGCGCCCGCGACCCCGAGCCCCTGGCGCGCCGGACCCGCCAGCCGGACCCGGCGCGTCACCCACGTCGCCGTGAGCGAGCCGAGCGCGATCAGCGGCGCCTCCGGCCCGAGGACCGCACCCAACGCCAGGCTCCCACCGGCCGCGAGCGCCACCCCCGCCGCGTGCGACGGCGGCGACGGCGACAGGTCCAGCCCGTGCACGGGCCCGTGCCCGCCGTCACCCGGCAGCGTGCGGGCCGCAGCGACCAGCACCGCGCCGAGCACCGGCAGCCCGACCACCAGGTACCCGGGCGGTGCGTCGGACCCCAGCGCGTCGGGCAGCACGTCCCAGAGCAGGTGCTGCGCCTCGTGCACCGCGCCGAGGAACGCCAGCGCGACGAGGCCCGTCGGCAGCCCGACGAGCGCCGCGAGCAGGGTCAGGCGGGCGACGTCCCGGGTCGTCGCAGCGGCGGGGCCGGTGCCCGCGGGGCTCGTCGGCACGGTCGCCCGCCGTCAGGCGAGGGCCTTGGCCTTGAGGGCCGCGAACTCCCGGGCGTCGATCGCCCCCTGGTCCAGGAGTTCCTTGCCGCGGGCGATCTCGGCCGTCGGCGAGCTGCCCGCGACGTCCCGGATGTACGCGTCCGCCTGGGCGCGCGCCTTCTGGGCGCCCGCGATCTGCCGCTCGGCCATCCCCTTGCCGCGCGCGATCACGTAGACCAGCGCCGTCAGGTACGGCAGCGCGACGAGCGCGAGGACCCACAGGGCCTTCCACCAGCCGCTGAGCTCCCGGTCGCCGAAGAGGTCGCCGAGGATCCGGAACAGCAGGACCAGGTACATCACGAAGACGAACCACCAGAGCATCAACCAGAACCACTGCATGAAGCCGTCCACGGCACTGCCCCTCTCTCGGGCCGGGCGGGTGCACCGGCGAGGCTCTGACCAGCATGGGCGCCCGCGCCGCGCCCTGTCGTCATCCGGTCCGCATGAGCGGGGCCCCGCGCTCCCGGCCGCGCGCCGCCTCAGACCCCCGGTCCTGGCGCCGATCAGGAGGGCATGGAGACGACCGCGCCCCGCACCCCGAGCCCGACCGTCACGCAGCCCGCGACGGCGACGCTCCACCGGTACGCCGGTCTGCGTGCGGACGGCCCGCTGTTCCGCCCGATGGCCGTGCTCGCCGCCGAGCTGCGCGACCGGGGCGTGGTCGTGGTCGCCGAGACCGGCCTGCCGTCGGCCGCACCCCTGGCGGCCCGCTGCCGCGCGGCACTGCGGTCCGACGCCGCGAGCACCGTGCTGCACCTCGCGGCGGCCGGGCCCTGGGGCGCCCGCCCCGACGTGCGCCTCGCCGCCCTGCCGACCCAGCCGGGTCCGGACGACGCCCGCGCGACCGACCGGCTGGCCCCCGGGCTGCTGGTCCTCGGTGGCGCGTGGGCCGACGGCGTCCCCGCCGACCTGTTCGCGCCCGGGACCCTCGTCCTCGGCTCCGACGCCCCGGCGACGAAGCACGAGGTCGCGCGCGTCGTGCGGCCCGTGGTCCTCGCCGGCATCGGACTGCCCGCCGCCGACGCGCTCGAGGCGATGGCGGCCGCGCTCGCCGCGGTGCAGCACGACGACGCGGACGGCGGGTGGGCGCTGCGCACCGTCGCGGAGGCGGGCGCGCGGGGGTGACGGCGCTGGGGTGACGGCGCGGGGTGACAGCACCACGGGCCGGTCGACCGCGGACCTACGATGTCGCCCGGGAGGCGAGGAGATGGAGTCTGCGGACGTCCGTGTGCTGCTGGTCGAGGACGACCGTCAGCTCGCCGCGATGCTCGAGGAGGTCCTGACCGACGAGGGCTACGCCGTGGACGTCGCGCGGGACGGGCAGCGCGGGCTGCACCTCGGCCTGACCCGGACCTACGACCTCGTCGTGCTCGACCGCGGCCTGCCCGCGATCGAGGGCCTCGACCTGCTGGCCCGGCTGCGCGGGCGCGGCGTCACCACGCCGACGCTGGTGCTGTCGGCCCTGGGCAACCCCGCGGACCGGGTCGCGGGGCTCGACGCCGGCGCGGAGGACTACCTGTCCAAGCCGTTCGACCTCGACGAGCTCGCCGCCCGCCTGCGCGCCCTGCGGCGCCGGGCGGCCACCGCGGCACCCTTCGCCGACGCGCTCCGGTTCGGCGACCGGGAGCTCGACGTCCGGGGTCGCCGGGTGACGTCGGCCGGCGGGTCCGCGGTCGACCTGTCCGAGCGGGAGTGCTCGCTGCTCGCGCTGCTCGCCGGTCGACCGCGCCAGGTCTTCTCGCGCGGCGAGATCCTCGCGCGGGTGTTCGACGGCGTGGACGACGAGGGGGTCGTCGACACCTACGTGTACTACCTGCGTCGCAAGCTCGGGCGTGGCGTCGTGTCGACCGTGCGCGGTCTCGGGTACCGGCTCGGTGGCGCGTGAGCCGCACGACGCTGACCGAGGCCGAGCAGCGCCGGCTGCGGCGCACCGCCCGTCGCCTCGGCCTGCAGACGGCGCTGCTCGTCCTCGGGTGCCTGGTGGTCGTCGGCACGCTGGTCGTCCTGGTGGTCATGCAGAGCCAGCGCGAGGCGGGCGCGCACCTGCTCCAGAGCACGGCCCGCTCGGTGGACGACGTCCGGGACGTGCCCGCCGGCGTGTGGGTCGCGCTCGACGGGCCGCGCGGGCTCGAGGTGTCCCCGGGGATGCCCGACGGGCTGCCCGACACCGCCGTGCTGGCCGAGGTCGCCCGCACCGGCGCCGAGCGCTGGACGCGGGAGACGCGGGACGGCGACACGTTCACCGTGCTCACCGCCCGCTCCCGCGCGGGAGCCGTCCAAGTGGTGCTCGACCCGCACGAGTCGCGCGAGGAGGTGCAGCGGCTCGTGACGGCGCTGGTCGCGGGCGGGGGTGCCGGCGTGCTGCTCGCGGGCCTCGGCGGCGCGTGGCTGGGGCGCCGGGCCGTGCGGCCGACGATCGAGGCGCTCGCGCTGCAACGCCGGTTCGTCGCGGACGCGAGCCACGAGCTGCGCACCCCGCTGACCCTGCTGACCACCCGCGCGCAGCTGCTGCGGCGGCACGTGCGTGCCGAACCCGGGCTTCCCGAGGGGTCGCGCCTGCCGGCCGACGTGGACGGGCTGGTCGCGGACGCCGGGGCGCTGACCTCGGTGCTGGAGGACATGCTCGTCGCGGCCGACGCGCGCTCGGCCGACCGCGCGGAGGCGGACGTCGCACTCGTGGCGGCAGGAGTCGTCGAGGCGGCCTCGGCCACCGCGGACGCGCGCGGGCTCGCACTGGTCCTCGACGACGGGCCACCGGTGGTCGCGGACGTCGCGGCGGTGTCGGTGCGGCGGGCGGTCACCGCGCTGGTCGACAACGCGCTCGACCACGCCGCGCGGGAGGTCCGGGTCCAGGTCCGGCGCGACGGCGCGGACGTGCTGGTCGTCGTGGAGGACGACGGTCCCGGGCTCCCGGCCGGCGCCGACCTGTTCGAGCGGTTCGCGTCGCGGCGCGTCGCCCGCCCCGACGACGCGTCCCGGCGCCACTACGGCCTCGGCCTCGCCCTGGTCGCGGAGGTCGCCGCCCAGCACGGCGGGGCGGTCGACGCCGGACCCGCGACCGGGACCGCCACGGGCACGGGGACCGCGGTCAGGCTGCGGCTGCCGGCCCGGGGTCCGGGGCGCCGCCCGACGCCCCGCCGCTGAGCACGGTGCCGCTGACCGCCGTGCCGCGGACCACCCCGCCGTCGGGCCGCACGCCGAACGCCGCCGACGCGCCGTGCGCGAGCGCCCACGCGACGCCCTCCTCGCCCAGCGCCAGGACGCACGTCGCGAGGACGTCGGCCGTCGTCAGGTCGGCCGCGACGACCGTCGCCGCCGCCAGCCCGCGCGCGGGCCGGCCGGTGCGCCCGTCCCACACGTGGTCGCCGCGCTCGTAGGTGCCGGAGGTCGCGACGGCGCCGTCCCGGAGCTCCACGACGGCGACCACCCGCCGCGGGTCGGCAGGGTCGCGCACCCCCGTGCGCCACGGGCGTCCGGGCTCCGGCTCCCCCCGGGTGACGACGTCGCCGCCGGCGTTCAGGCAGAAGCTCGTGCAGCCGGCGGCGACGAGCACGTCCGCGGCGCGCTGCGCGGCCCAGCCCTTCACGACCCCGTTGGTGTCCAGCGACCCGTCCGGCGCGCGCACCGTGAACGCACCGCCGCTGATCCGCTCGGCCCGCTCGGCGATCCGCAGGACCTCCGCCAGGTCCGCGGAGACCGGGCCCGGCTCGCTGCCGTGCCGCCGCACCTCGCTGTCCGGCCGGCACGGGCTGAACCGCTCGTCGGCGCGGCGCAGCACGGCGAACGCCCGCTCGACGTCCGCGGCGTCCCCACCGGCCCGGAGGTCGACCGACACCGGGACCCCCATCACCACCTCGGTCCGGCGCACCGCTCAGCCCACCTGGTCGATCGCGGACTGCACCGACTCCCGGTACCCCGCTGAGGTGTACGTCGCGCCCGAGACGGTGTCGATCTGCGCCGACTGCGCCGCGACGACCTCGTCGGCCAGCACCGGCGTCGCCCGCGCAGAGATCTGCGCGCTCTCGCGGTGCGAGCTCGGCGACTGGAGCGTCTGGACGTCGATGATCTGCGCACCGGTGAACGTCACCTGGACCTGCACCGGCCCGTAGCGGGTCTGCGCGACCGAGCCGACCACGGTCACGCTGCTCGACGTGTCCGAGCCCGCCGCCGGGGTGGCGGTGTCGGTGGGGCTCGCGGCAGCGCCCGGGTCGGTCGCGGTACCGGTGCCGGCGGACGTGCCGGTGCCGGTGCCCGCGGCGGAGGCCGACGTCCCGGTCTCCGCGGCGGTCGGTGCGGCGGCGACGAGCGGCCCGAACCGGGCCAGCGCGACGGTGCCGATCGCGGCGACCGCCCCGGTGTAGACGAGTGTTCCGCGCCAGCGTGCGACGGTCATGACAGGCTCAGCTCCTCGTGGTGGATCGCGCTGCGGGGGACCCCGAGCGCACGGGCCGCCGTGATGACGGCGGACATCAAGCCCTCCGGGCCGCAGACGAAGACGTCCCGTCCGGCGACGTCGGGGACGAGCGCGGCGAGGTGCCGCGGGTCGAGCGGGTCGTGCCCGAGGTCGGCGCGCCGGCCCGGCAGCGGCACGTACCGCAGACCCGGGACGTCGGCGAACTCACGGGCCAGCGCCAGGCCCGCGGTGTCGTGGGCCCGGTGCAGCACGACGACGTCGTGCCCGCAGGCGACGAGCTCCTGCGCGAGCGCGCGTACCGGGCCGATCCCCGCGCCGCCCGCCACCAGCAGCGACCGGGTCGCGGTCGCCCGGTCGGCGGTGAACTGCCCGAACGGGCCCTCGACGACCGCCCGGGTGCCGGGCCGCAGGTGCGCCGCGGCCGCCGAGTGGTCGCCCAGCGCCGCGACCGTCAGCCGCAGGTGCTCGGTCGTCGGGACCATCGACAGGGAGTACGGGTGTGCGGTCCCCCAGTGCCCGCGGGTCAGGAACCGCACGAGCACGAACTGCCCGCCCCGGGCCCCGAGCTCGTCGACGCCCCGCCCGCGCAGCCACACGCTGACCGTGCCGGCGCCCTCGTCGACGACGTGCTCGACGGTGAGCAGCATCCGGCGGTGCGCGAGCAGGGGCAGCACCACCCGCCACGTCACCAGCGCCGCCGCCGTCGCCACGTACAGCCCGATCCAGGTCGCGCGCGCCAGGGGCGAGTCGACGAAGTGCGTCCCGGCGGCAACCTGGTGGCCGAACGTCAGGTAGATGCCGACGTAGACCGACAGGTGCAGGGCGAACCAGACCTCGTACGACAGCACCCGACGCGCGAGCCGGGCGCTCGACAGGCCGACCACCAGGAAGACCCCGGTCCCCACGACGGCGCTGAGCATCTCCGGCTGGGTTGCCACGAGCGACAGGGCCTCGGGCCACAGCGCCTGCCGGTCCAGCAGCGCGCCACCGACGACCATGAGCGCGACGTGGGTGAGCACGAGCAGCACCACCGTGGTCCCCAGCGACCGGTGCCAGCCCACGAGCCGGTCCATCCCGACCGCCCGCTCGAACCACGGCACCCGCCCGATCAGCAGCAGCTGGACGCAGACCAGGTAGGAGCCGAGCAGCCCCACCAGCTCGCCGGCCGCCGTCAGGGCCCCGCCCGGCGTCGCCCCCACGGCGGCCGGGGTGCCCGACCACCAGAACAGCAGCACCGCGAGCGCCCCGCCGACGACGGCGAGCCGGACGACGGCACCGCCACGCGGCCGACGGCGCGGGGCGCGCGCCGGCAGGACCCGGGCCGGGGCGGGGCTCGGCGTCGAGGGTCCGTGGGGCGCGACGAGGATGCTCATGGAGCAGATCGTCGTGGGCGGATCTCGGAGGAGTCTCAGAACGGGACCCCGATCGGACTCCCGCCGCCCCTTCCCGGCGCCACCCGTCCCCGGTGATGATGTCCGCGCACGTCACGGCCCCGCAGGGATCCACCCCCGCTGCGGTGCGCCGCAGGCCCGTCCCACCGCCCGTCAGGAGACCCCGCCCCATGCCGCACGTCACCACCCGGGCCGTCGCCACCGTCGCCCTGCTGAGCACCACCGTCGTCCTCGGCGGGTGCGCCCCCGGGAGCGAGACGGAGAAGCCCGCACCGCCGGCCGCGGGGTCGACGACGGTCGCGACGGCAGCGCCCACGCAGGAGGAGACCCAGGAGCCCGCCCCCGAGCCCGCGCAGCCCCAGGGAGCGGTCGAGGCGTACCTGGCCTGGCTGGCGGCGTCGCGCGTCCCCGACGTCGACGCGGCGTGCGCGGCGCTGTCCCCCGACCTGCAGGCCCGGATGATCGCCGAGCTCAACGCCGGCGGCGCGACGCAGGTCGGCACCTGCGCGGAGATGATCGCGGCGACGGCGGCGCTCTACCAGGCCCTCGGGCAGAGCGCGGACGTCGACGTCGACGTGCAGAGCGAGACCGCGACCGACGCCACGCTGCTCGTGACGTACGTGGACTCGGGCAGCTGCGGCACGGTCGTCATGACCCGCCCCACCACCGAGTGGATCCTCACGGAGCAGTCGCAGGAGTGCGCGGCGTCATGACGCCGGGTGCGCGGGGGTGGTCGTGGTGGGCCCGGCCGGTCTCGAACCGACGACCTCCGCGGTGTAAGCGCGGCGCTCTGACCAACTGAGCTACAGGCCCCACGCGCCGGGCACGTCAGCCGTGCGGCGCGGTGCATCAGCCTACCGGTGCGCGTCCGCCCGCTGGTCCGCGCTGGTCACGTGCGCCTCCCGTGCCGGAGGATCCCTGCGTGACCACCACCTCGTCCGCCAGCACCCCGCCCGCGCCGACGCACCCCGCCCTGGTCGCCGGCCTGCGCCCCGTCGACCGGCGCGCGGCCCACCCGGCCGACCCGGCCGACCTCCGCACGCTGCCGCACGACGAGGCCGTCGCCGCCCTGCGCGCCCGCGCGACGACGTGGACCCTGCGGGAGGCCGCCGACGCCTGGGTGGCGGGCCTGTGGTCCGCGCCGTTCGGCTGGCGCGGCGCCCTGACGGGCGTCGTCCTCGGGCAGGCGGTCCCGGTGCACGACGCGGACCGGTACACGGGCTCGGCGGACACCTGCCGGGTCTGCGGGCACCGGGAGGCGCACCCGGTGGACGTCGCGGACGCGCGGTGGTCCTGGCACACCCAGGGCGCGCCGATCGACGGGGACGTCACCGGGCACGCGCTGCTGCTGGAGCACCTGGCGGGCCACCCGCGCCCGGAGCCCACCGAGTACGACGCCTGGGCCCTGCGCGCGGTGCTGACCGTGCTGCGCACCCTGCCGGACCGGACCCGGCCGTCCAAGGCCCGCGACGCGCTGAAGGCCGCGAGGCTGCTGCCCGCGTCGACGGCGTGGCCCTCCCAGTCGGTGCTGGAGGAGCTGGCGCTGGTCGGGGTCGTCGCGACCGCGGAGCGACCCGGCATGGTCGAGCGCTGGACGACGTACGCCGAGCGGGACCAGCGGCCGAGCGTGCGCGTCGAGGTGCAGGCGCCGCTGGCGTGGTGGAGCTCGGACCGCGGCCTGCGCGAGGGCGTGGTCGAGCAGGTGTTCGGGCACCTCGGGACGCAGCCGGTGGACCTCGACGGCCCGCGGCCGACGCCGGTCCCGGCGCGCACGGCCACGGCGAGCGTGGCGATCCCGGCGCTGATCCGCGCCGGCACCACGCCCGGCCCGCGGCTGCCCGCGCACGTCGGCGACGGCCAGGCCGAGGCCGGTGACGTGTGGGCGGTCCGGATCGACGACGACCGCTGGGTCACCGTCTACGTCCACGGTGAGGCCATGACGGAGCCCCGCCGCTACGTGCTGGTCGAGTACCTGGCCGGCGTGCACCCGGGGCTCCCGGCGGCGGACGCGGTCGGCACCGCCGTGCAGCCGCGCCGCGACGGGCGCTCGACGTTCCGGGTGCACTCGCTGGAGAAGCTGGCCCGCGCCCGCCGGATCGCGCGCGGCGTGCCGGTGCCGTCGGCCACGGAGCCGCTGCCGGACCGCTCGCCCGTGGGCGGGGCGAAGGACCTGCGGACGATGGTCGACTGGTTCTTCCCGAGGCCCTGACGGCGACGCGGGCTCAGAGCGCGGCGACCGCGTCCCGGTACGCCGCGAACGGGCGCGCCCGCCCCGCCGGGTGGATCAACGACCACCGCACGGTGCCGTCGGTCCCGATCAGGAACGAGCCGCGCCGCGCGTACCCGTCCACCTCGTCGAGCACGCCGAACGCCCGCGCGGCCGCGCCGTGCGGCCAGAAGTCCGACAGCAGCCCGAAGGTGTAGCCGTCCTGCCCGGCCCAGGCGCGCAGCGCGGGCGCGGGGTCGCAGGACGCCGCGAGCACGCGGACGCCGCCGAGCTCATCCAGCCCGGCCTGCAGCGCGGTCAGCTCGGCCGTGCAGGTCCGCGAGAACGCGAACGGCACGAACACCAGCAGCGTCGGGCGCGCGGACGAGCCGCCGACCGTGACCGGCGTGCCGTGCGTGTCCGGCAGCGTCACCACCGGCGCGGCAGCGCCGACCCGGAGCGGCACGGCCGCGCCCACCCCGGGCGGCGCGCCGCCACCCACCCCGGGCGGCGCGCCCGGGTCCGTCATGGCGTCAGCGGCCGCGGCCGCGGCTGCCGAGGCGCGTCGCCGACCAGTCGCCCGCGATCGAGAACGTGCTCGTCGCGTGCAGGCCGGCGGTCGTCGCGGCCTCCTCGATGTCGTCGTGCCCGACGTGCCCGTCGCGGCCCGGCTTCGGGGTGAGGACCCAGATCTGCCCGCCGTCGTCCAGGACCGTCATCGCGTCCATGAGGGTGTCGGCGAGGTCGCCGTCCTCGTCACGGAACCAGATGACGACACCGTCCACGACGTCGTCGTAATCCTCGTCGACGAGCTCGGTGCCGGTGAGGGCCTCCACACCGGACCGGAGGTCCGCGTCGGTGTCGTCGTCGTACCCGAACTCCTGGACCACCTGCCCCGAGGTGAACCCGAGACGGCCCGCGCCCTGAGGTGCGTCGCCCGTGCTGGATGCCACGTCCCGACCTGTTCCTTCCGTCCGGGCCACCGCACCCTCGGCGGCGGCCTGTCGTCGATCACCGAACGGTAGCCCACCGCACCCCCGCCGCGCGTGGCAAGTGCCGCGTGGCGCGCGCCGGAGGTGCGCGGACCCCCCTGACGTGCCCGGACGTGACCGCGGACACCCCCGGAACAGGGTGATTGTCACGGACGTCACGCATCCCACGTCACGGACGGGGAGACTTTCGCCCTCCGGACGGCGGACAATGGTCCTACTACCCGCATGTGGCGAGCGCACCGGAACGTGGCGCGCCCACCCGGCGGGCCGAGACCGCACCGGGGCCGACCGGCCCCGCCGCGTGGAGAGGCGAGGAGCACTGGTGGCTTCGAAGGACGAGCGGGGACCGCTCATCAACGGTCTGCTGAGCCAGGTACCGGACGTCGACCCGGAGGAGACCTCCGAGTGGGTCGAGTCCATCGAGGGGCTCATCGACGACAAGGGCGGCCCGCGGGCCCGCTACGTGCTGCTGAGCATGCTCAAGCGCGCGCGGGAGCGGAACGTGGCCGTCCCGGCCGACCTGAACACGCCGTACGTGAACACCATCGGCGTGCACGACGAGCCGTACTTCCCCGGTGACGAGGTGCTGGAGCGTCGCTACCGGTCCTGGAACCGGTGGAACGCTGCGGTCATGGTGACCCGCGCGCAGCGCCCCGGCGTGGGCGTCGGCGGGCACATCTCGTCGTACGCGTCCGTGGCGACGCTGACCGAGGTCGGCCTCAACCACTTCTTCCGCGGCAAGGACCACCCCGGCGGCGGCGACCAGGTCTACTTCCAGGGCCACGCCTCCCCCGGCGTCTACGCCCGCGCCTACCTCGAGGGCCGCCTGACCGAGCACCAGCTCGACGGGTTCCGCCAGGAGGTCTCGCACCCGGGCGGCGGCCTGCCGTCGTACCCGCACCCGCGCCTCGCGCCCGACCTGTGGGAGTTCCCCACGGTGTCGATGGGCCTCGGCCCGGCGTCCGCGATCTACCAGGCGTGGACCAACAAGTACCTGCACCTGCGCGGCATCAAGGACACCAGCCAGCAGGACGTCTGGGCGTTCCTCGGCGACGGCGAGATGGACGAGCCCGAGTCGCGCGGCATGCTGCAGCACGCCGCCCAGCAGGGCCTCGACAACCTGACCTTCGTGGTGAACTGCAACCTGCAGCGCCTCGACGGCCCGGTCCGCGGCAACGGCAAGATCATCCAGGAGCCTCGAGGCGCAGTTCCGCGGCGCCGGCTGGAACGTCATCAAGGTCGTCTGGGGCCGCGAGTGGGACACCCTGCTCAACGCCGACAAGGACCGCGCCCTGGTGCACCTGATGAACACCACGCCCGACGGCGACTTCCAGACGTACCGCGCCGAGAACGGCGCGTTCATCCGGGAGAACTTCTTCGGTCGCGACCCGCGCACCAAGCAGCTCGTCGAGAAGATGACCGACGACGAGATCTGGGCGCTCAAGCGCGGCGGCCACGACTACCGCAAGATCTTCGCGGCGTACAAGGCGGCCCGGGAGCACACCGGCCAGCCGACCGTCATCCTCGCGCACACCATCAAGGGCTACGGCCTGGGCTCCGGCTTCGCCGGGCGCAACGCCACGCACCAGATGAAGAAGCTCAAGAGCGCCGAGCTCAAGACGCTGCGCGACTCGCTGCACATCCCGATCACGGACGAGCAGATCGACGAGAACCCGTATCTGCCGCCGTACTACCACCCCGGCCAGGACGACCCGGCGATCCAGTACCTGCAGGAGCGTCGTCGTGCGCTCGGCGGCTACGTGCCCGAGCGCCGGACCGTGCACACCCCGGTCACCCTGCCGGAGGACAAGGTCTACGACCTGCTGAAGAAGGGCTCCGGCACGCAGGAGGTCGCCACCACGATGGCGCTCGTGCGGCTGTTCAAGGACCTCGTCAAGGACAAGGAGATCGGCAAGCGCCTCGTCCCGATCATCCCCGACGAGGCCCGCACGTTCGGCCTGGACTCGATCTTCCCGAGCGCGAAGATCTTCAACACCAACGGCCAGAACTACCTCGCCGTCGACCGCGACCTCATGCTCTCCTACAAGGAGTCCGAGGCCGGCCAGATCATGCACACCGGCATCAACGAGGCCGGGTCGGCCGCCGCGTTCCAGGCGGTCGGCACGTCCTACGCCACGCACGGCGAGCCGCTGATCCCGTTCTACTTCTACTACTCGATGTTCGGGTTCCAGCGGACGGCCGACCAGTTCTGGGCGGCCGGCGACCAGATGACCCGCGGGTTCCTGATCGGTGCCACCGCGGGCCGCACCACGCTGACCGGCGAGGGCCTGCAGCACGCCGACGGCCACTCCCCGCTCATCGCCGGGATCATGCCGCACGTCGTGCACTACGACCCGGCCTACGGGTACGAGATCCGGCACATCGTCAAGGACGGCCTGACCCGGATGTACGGCGACGACGGGCGCGACCCCGACGTCATCTACTACCTCACCGTCTACAACGAGCCGATCGTCCAGCCGGCCGAGCCGGAGGACGTGGACGTCGAGGGCATCCTCAAGGGCATCTACTCGCTCAAGCCCGCCGGTGAGGGCGAGGGCCCGCAGGCCCAGATCCTCGCGTCCGGCGTGGCGGTGCCGTGGGCGCTCGAGGCCCAGCAGCTGCTGGCCGACGACTGGGGCGTCCGCGCGGGCGTCTGGTCGGTCACGAGCTGGAACGAGCTCCGTCGCGACGCGCTCGCGGCCGAGGAGCACGCGTTCCTGCACCCGGGCGAGGAGGAGCGGGTCCCGTACATCACGGCGAAGCTTCCAGGGCGCCGAGGGCCCGTTCGTCGCGACGACGGACTACGACCACCTCGTCACCGACCAGGTGCGCCAGTGGATCCCCGGCACGTACGCGACGCTCGGTGCCGACGGGTTCGGGTTCTCCGACACCCGCGCCGCCGCGCGCCGGCACTTCAAGATCGACGGCCCGTCGACCGTGGTCCGCGTCCTGCAGCAGCTCGCCCGCGAGGGCAAGATCGCGAAGGACGCCCCCGCGCAGGCCATCGAGCGGTACCGGCTGCACGACGTGACCGCCGGCACATCCGGCAACGCGGGCGGCGACAGCTGACCGGCTGAGGCCGCACGACGAACGGGCCCCGCACCTCCTCGAGAGGTGCGGGGCCCGTCGGCGTCCGGTCCTGTGCGGCCCCGCGACGGCGGACTCGACCCCGAGACAGGGCCGCCGCGCCGAGACAGGACCGTCTCGGGTCCTGTCTCGGCGCGCGGGTCCTACGTCGGCGGGGCTCGGCGCGCGGGAGCAGGCCGAGGGCGTGCGCGCGGAGTCAGGCGCCGGCGGTGCGCTCCGCCTGCTCGACCAGCCGGGCGAGCTCGCGGCGCATCTGCGCGATGGCGTCCTGCTTCGGGTACAGCTCCAGGCTCGCGAGGTGCTGCTTGGCGTCCATCGGGCGTCCGGCGTCGACCGCGGCGAGCACGAGCTCGCGCCCGACCTCGGGGTCGTGGTCGCGGGGGTGCCAGTGGCCGGTGCCGAGCCCGAGGGCCTCCACGGGCAGCCCGGCCTCGCGCAGCAGCCGCAGGCCGGCGACGAGCGCCTGGCCGGACGGGTCGCGCTCAGCGGCCGTGGTGAGCCGGCGGACGGTGCCCTCGAGGTCGTCGCGCACGGACAGCCGCGCGACCTCGACCAGGGGGTACCAGGCCCGCGGGTTGCCGGCGAGCTCCTCGCCCAGCGACCAGACGGCCAGGTCGGCGGCACGCTGCCGCTCGGCGTCGTCCGCGTCCGCGGTGAGCGGGTCGTCGTCGGAGCCGGTCGCCGCGTGGCGACGGACCAGCTCGGCGAGCGCCGCGAAGGCACGCTCGTCGTTGGGGTCGTCGCCGAGGCGGGACCGGAGGGCGTCCTCCTGGGGGACGTCGCCGTGCCGCGTCGCGGCGGACGGTCGGCGGGCGCCGACCTTCGACGACGGCACAGGTCTGCCCAGGAGGCGGCGCAGTCGGGGCAGCAGAGCCATGACGGCGACACTATCCGCTGCGCCCGTTCCGCACTGCTCGAACGGGCGCAGCGGCGCGATCCACCCCACGGGACCTTTGTCGGTTCCCCACAACGTCGCTCTATGCTCGCCCCATGCCGCAGACCCGTGCCGCCCTCGACGCCGCCGCGCCGGACCCCGAGGGCACCGCACCCGCCGCCCCGCACGAGGAGCCGGCCGCCCCGCCGGAGTCGCCCGCCGCTCCGCAGGAGGCGCCCGCCGCCCCGCACGAGGCCCTGTCCCCCGCGCGCACCCGCACCCGCGCCGGGCGGATCGCCACCGCCCCGGACGCGAGCAACGGCGAGACGCTGCGCCGTGTCCGCGAGGGGAGCGGGGTGCTGGCGGCGGCCGCGATGCGGCGGCTCGACGAGGACCTCGACTGGTACCGGGCCCTGCCGGCGGACGACCGGTCCTGGGTCGGGCTCGTCGCGCAGGCCGGCATCACCGCGTTCGTCACGTGGTTCGCGGACCCGTCGAAGCCGCCGCACGGCGTCGGGGAGATCTTCGCGACCGCTCCCCCCAGCTGACCCGGTCGATCTCGCTCCAGCACACCCTGCAGCTGGTCCGCGTCGTGGTGGACGTGGTCGAGGCGCACAGCGACCGGCTGGCGGCGCCCGGCGGCGAGCGCGACCTGCTGGAGGCGGTGCTGCGGTACTCCCGCGAGGTCGCGTTCTCGGCGGCAGAGGTGTACGCCCGGGCCGCCGAGGTCCGCGGCGCGTGGGACGCCCGGCTGGAGGCGCTGGTCGTGGACGCGCTGCTGCGCGGCGACGTGGACGACTCGCTGCGCTCCCGGGTCGCCGCGCTGGGGTGGAGCGGCCGGGGCAGCACCCTGGTCGTCGTGGGCACGACGGCCTCGCCGCTGGACGACGTCCGCACCTCGGACCTGCGCCGCGCGACCCGGCGCGCCGCGGACGACGCCCTGGTGGGCATCCAGGGCGACCGGCTCGTGGTGTTCCTCGGCGGCACCGGCGACCTGCGGGCGGCCGCGGCGACGCTGCTGCCCCGGTTCGGGCCCGGGCCGGTCGTCCTCGGCCCCACGGGGCAGGACCTCGCGGAGGCCGCGCAGTCGGCGAAGGCCGCGCTCGCCGGTCTGGTGGCGGTGTCCGCCTGGCCGCAGGCGCCCCGGCCGGTGCTGGCCGACGACCTGCTGCCCGAGCGGGTGCTGGTCGGCGACACCAGCGCCCGCGCGGTGCTGGTCGCCCAGGCGTACGTGCCGCTGCTGGCCAGCACGGGCAGCCTCCTCGAGACCCTGACCGCCTACCTGGCGGCGGGTCGGAGCCTCGAGGCCGCCGCACGCACGCTCTACGTGCACCCGAACACCGTGCGGTACCGCCTGCGCCGGGTCGCGGAGGTCACCGGCTGGGACCCGCTCGACCCCCGCGAGGCGTACGTGCTGCAGCAGGCGCTGGCGGTCGGCCGCCTGGACCACCCCGCCTGAGCGCGCCGCCCGACCCCGCCGCCGTGCCGGCCCGGGGGTTGTGGGAGCCCGACAAGACCGGACCGTCACGTTGGTGCGCGTCGTGGGCGGGCACCACGGGACGAATCGGGCAGAGTGAGCGGGTGCTCGCGATCGTCTGCCCCGGACAGGGCGCCCAGTCCCCCGGCATGCTCAGCCCCTGGCTCGAGCTGCCCGGCACCGCCGACCGCCTGGCGGCCTTCTCGGAGGCCGCGGGCACCGACCTGGCGGTGCACGGGACGACCTCCGACGCGGAGACCATCCGCGACACCGCGGTGGCGCAGCCGCTGATCGTCTCGACCTCGCTCCTCGCGCTGCGTGCGCTGGAGGACGAGGGCGGCGCCGTGCACGCGGACGCCACGGCCGGCCACTCCGTCGGCGAGCTCGCCGCCGCCGCCGTGGCCGGTGTCCTCGAGGACGCCTCCGCGGTCCGGCTGGTCGGGTACCGCGCCCGGTTCATGGCCGAGGCCGCCGCCGCGGAGCAGACCGGCATGGCCGCGGTCCTGGGCGGTGACCCGGACGAGGTCGCCGCGGCGCTCGAGGCGGCCGGCCTGTGGCCCGCGAACGTCAACGGCGGCGGCCAGACCGTCGCCGCCGGGTCGATGGCGGCGCTGGCCCGGTTCGCCGAGAACCCGCCCGCCCGCGCCCGCGTGGTGCCGCTGCAGGTGGCCGGCGCGTTCCACACCCCCTACATGCAGCCCGCCCTCGAGGCGTTCGGCGCGGTCGCGACCGGCTGGGAGGCCGCCGCCCCGCGCACGGTCCTGCTGTCGAACGCCGACGGCGCGGCCTACGGCGACGACGCCACCGGCGCGGACGTCGTGGCCCGGCTCGTCGCCCAGATCGCCGCGCCCGTCCGCTGGGACCTGTGCCAGGCGACCCTCGCCGACCTCGGCGTCACCGGCGTCCTGGAGCTTCGCCCCCGGTGGTGTGCTCAAGGGCCTCGCCCGGCGTAGCCTGCCCGGGGTGGAGACGGTCGCGATCACCTCGCCGGCCGACCTGCCCGCCGCCCGGGACCTGGTCGCGCGCCACGCCGCGACCCCGTCCGGCGCTGCGACCTCGACCGCCGACTCCCAGGAGACCGCGAAGTGACCCGCCCCACCCTGACCCAGGCCACCGGCCCCGCCCACACGCGGATCCTCGGCCTGGGCGCCGCCCGCGGTGAGAACGTCGTCCCGAACGACGACATCGTCGGCCCCATCGACTCCTCCGACGAGTGGATCCGGCAGCGCACCGGCATCGCGACCCGCGTCCGCGCGGGTGCCGGCACCGACGTGCTGGACCTCGCCGAGATCGCCGGCCGCCAGGCCATCGCGAACGCCGGGCTCCAGGGCACGGACATCGACGCGGTGATCCTCGCGACCGTCACGTACTTCCACCAGACGCCGTCGGGCGCCGCCGTCCTGGCCGACCGCCTGGGCGCGACCCCCGCCGCCGCGTTCGACGTCTCGGCCGCGTGCGCGGGGTACTGCTACGGCATCGCCCAGGCCGACGCCCTGGTCCGGGCCGGCTCCGCGCGGAACGTGCTCGTCATCGGCGCGGAGAAGATGAGCGACTTCATCGACCCCACCGACCGGAGCATCTCGTTCCTGCTCGGCGACGGCGCGGGCGCCGTGGTGATCGGCCCGTCCGACACCCCCGGCATCGGCCCGACCGTCTGGGGCTCGGACGGCAGCCAGTCCCAGGCGATCCGCCAGACCCACTCCTGGATCGACGTCCGCGACAACGGCGCCGGCTGGCCGACGCTGCGCCAGGAGGGCCCGAGCGTCTTCAAGTGGGCCGTCTGGCAGATGGCCCCGGTCGCGCAGAAGGCCCTGGACGCCGCGGGCGTGACCGCCGACCAGATCGACGCGTTCATCCCGCACCAGGCGAACATGCGGATCATCGACCAGATGATCAAGACCCTCAAGCTTCCCGAGACGGTGGCGGTCGCCCGCGACATCGCCGACACGGGCAACACCTCGGCGGCGTCGATCCCGCTCGCCACCGAGCGCCTGCTCCGCGAGGGCCAGGTGTCCAGCGGCGCGCTGGCGCTGCAGATCGGCTTCGGCGCGGGCCTGGTCTACGCCGCCCAGGTGGTCGTGCTGCCCTGACCCGGGCCGCGACCGCAGTACGGTTCATCGACCGCAGAACGTCGCCGCACCTCACGGTGCGGTGCACCACACAACCAAGGAGACACCGATGGCGCACAGCGAGCAGGAGATCCTGGCCGGCCTGGCCGAGATCGTCAGCGAGGAGACCGGCCTGCCGACCGACTCGGTCCTGCCCGAGAAGTCGTTCACGGACGACCTCGACATCGACTCGCTGTCGATGATGACGATCGTGACGCTGGCCGAGGAGAAGTTCGAGGTCCGCATCCCGGACGACGAGGTCAAGAACCTCGCGACCGTCGGCGACGCGGTCTCGTTCATCAACAACGCCCAGGCCTGAGCCGCACGACCAGGGGTCCGCGCCGCACGCCGGCCCAGCGCCGGCGCCCGGGAGCCTGACGGCTCCCCGCGGCGCGGACCCCTGGTCACGCCCGGGACCGCCCCCGCGGCCCCGCCGCCCCACCCCCCGCACGTCCGACACACCCCCGGAGGAGCACCAGATGAGCACGCGAGTCGTCGTCACCGGACTCGGCGCCACGACCCCCCTCGGCGGGGACGTGCCCACCACCTGGCAGGCCGCCCTGGCCGGCACCTCGGGCGCGCGCACCCTCGACAACGACTGGTCCGAGAAGTACGGCCTGCCGGTCGACTTCGCGGCGACCCTCGCGGTCCGACCGGAGGAGGTCCTCCCCCGGCCCGAGATGAAGAAGATGGACCCCTCGGCGCAGTACGCGATGATCGCGTCCCGCGAGGCCTGGGCCGACGCGGGCTCCCCCGAGGTCGACAAGGACCGCCTGGGCGTCGTGGTGTCCTCCGGCATCGGCGGCATCTGGACCACGCTCGACGCATGGGACACGCTGCGCGAGAAGGGCGCCCGCCGGGTCCTGCCGATGACCGTCCCCATGCTCATGCCGAACTCGCCGTCCGCGTACGTCGAGCTGGAGTTCGGCGCCCGCGCCGGGGCGCACGCCCTGGTGTCCGCGTGCGCGTCCGGCGCCGAGGCGATCGGCTACGCCGTCGACATGATCCGCTCCGGCCGCGCCGACATCGTGATCGCCGGCGGCACCGAGGCCACGATCCACCCGATGCCGATGGCCGCGTTCGCCGCGTCCCGCACGCTGTCGACCCGCACCGACGACCCGGCCCGCGCCTCCCGCCCCTACGACACGGGCCGCGACGGGTTCGTGATCGGCGAGGGCTCCGGCATCGTCGTCCTGGAGTCCGAGGCGCACGCCGCCGCCCGCGGCGCCCGCGTCTACGCCGAGATCGCCGGCGTCGGGCTGTCGTCGGACGGCTACCACATCACGTCTCCCGAGCCCTCGGGCCGCGGGCAGATCGCCGCGATGCGGATGGCCATGAAGGACGCCGGCATCACGACCTCCGACGTCCGGCACGTCAACGCGCACGCCACGTCGACCGTCGTCGGCGACCTCATCGAGGCCCGCGGCGTCCGCGAGACGCTCGGCTCCGACGCCGACGCCGTGGTGCTGTCCGCCACCAAGTCGATGACCGGGCACCTGCTCGGCGGCGCCGGCGCGCTCGAGACGGTGTTCTCGGTGCTCGCGGTCCGCGACCGGCAGGCGCCCCCGACGATCAACGTCGAGGACCCCGACCCGGAGCTCGTCCTCGACCTGGTCCGCGACACCCCGCGCGCCCTGCCCGACGGCGACCTCGCGGTCATCAACAACTCGTTCGGCTTCGGCGGGCACAACGTGGCCCTGGTCGTCACGAACGCCTGAGCCCCACGACGACGCCCCCCGCAGCGCGCTGCGGGGGGCGTCGTCGTGCGGGGGCGGCTACTTCACGGCGCCCGACGTGATGCCCGAGATGATCTTGCGCTGGGCGACGACGAACGTGATCAGCAGCGGCAGGCTCATCACCAGCACGTAGGCGAAGATCAGGTGCCAGTTGTTCAGGTACAGCCCCGCCGACGCCACCTCGAACAGGTTCAGCGGGAGCGTGTCGACCCGGCCGCCGACCACGAAGAACGCGTAGAACACGTCGTTCCAGATGTACAGGCAGATCAGGATGGTCGCGGTGCTCAGCACCGGGACCAGCAGGGGCAGGATCATCGTGCGGAACACCCGCATCGGCCCTGCGCCGTCGACCCGCGCGGCCTCCTCGAGCTCGTGCGGGATCGTCCGGATGAACCCGGTCACGAAGAAGATGACCGTCGACATGTACATCCCGACGTAGACGCCGATCATGCCGACCACCGTGCCCGCGAGCCCGAGCTGGCGCAGCAGCAGCACGATCGTGACGACCGCGGGCGGGAGCACGATGCCCGAGATCGCCAGCGCGTACAGCACGGAGGACAGCCGCGAGCGGCGCCGCGCCAGGACCCACGAGGCCAGCGACCCCAGGACCAGGACGAGGAGCACCGACGGCACCATGATGAGCAGCGACCCGCCGAAGGCCGCCGGCACGTCGCCGTCGCGCCAGATCTCGGCGAGGTTGGCGCCGAGCTGCCACCGGTCGGGCAGCGACAGGTCGGGCTGCAGCGCCTCCGCCTGGGACTTGCCCGCGGTGACCACGATGATCCACAGCGGCAGCGCGATCAGCAGGACGACCGCCAGGACGACGACGACCGGCTGGACCCGGCGCCAGGGACCGGTCCGCCCGCCGGGGCTCGGGCGCGACCGGGTCGTGGCGCGACGGGTACTGCCCGCGTGGGGCGCGACGATGCTCACAGGACGTCCTCTCGGCGGCGCAGCATCCCGATGACCGGGAACGCCAGGGCGACGACGACGAGGAACAGCACGAGGCTCATCGTCGTGGCCTGCGCGAACAGGCCCTGCCCGAAGGTGCGGAAGATGAAGATGTTCAGCAGCTCGGTCGACCGGGCCGGTCCGCCGGCCGTGGTGGCCTGCACGATGTCGAACCCGTTCATCGAGCCGAGCAGCGCGGTCGCGACGTTGAACGTGACGGCGGGCGCGAGCAGCGGGAACCGGATCCGCCGGAACTGGGTCCAGGCGCCCGCGCCGTCGAGGCGCGCGGCCTCCAGCACGTCCTCGCTGATCGTCTTGAGCCCGGCCATGTAGATCAGCATCGGCAGGCCCATCCACTTCCACGCGTGGATGACGGCGACGACCAGCAGGGTCCACGAGGTGCTGCCGAGCCAGGCGGTGGTCACCTCCGTCCCGGTGACCGCGCTGAGGATCGTGTTCAGCGCGCCGTCCGGCTTGAGGATCGCCTGGAACACGTACCCGACCGCCAGCGCGGACATGATCACCGGGATGAAGAAGAACACCCGCGCGATCCGGTTGACCCGGGTGTCCCGCTCCAGCAGGAGCGCGAGCAGCAGGCCGAAGAGGTTCTGCAGCACCGCCACGAGCACGGCGTAGCCGAGGGTGACCCGCAGGGCGCGCCCGAGGTCGCCGTTCTCGAACAACCGGGTGATGTTGTCCCACCCGACGAACCCGATCTCGGACTTGAAGCTCGACCAGTCCGTGAACGAGTAGACGAAGTTGAACAGCGTCGGCAGGAAGAAGAACACGGCGAGCAGCACGAACGCGGGAGCGGCGAACGCCCACGGGTGGTTGCGGGCCCGCCGCGCGCGGTTGGCGCGGGCGACCGTCTCCCCGGTCGGTGCGTCCCGCGTGGGCGCGGGGACGGTGGTGGTGGTCATCGGATCAGAACCCGTCGACGCCCTGGGCGGACGCGCTGGGCGAACTGGTCCTGCGTCTGCTGCGCGACCTGCTCCGGGGTGAGCGCGCCCTGGATCATGTCGCCGAGCCGGAGGTACAGGTCCGGGTTGGCGACGGCCTCGACCTGCATCGAGCCGGCGGCGCCGTCGAGCGCGTCCGCGACCTGCACGAGGGCGTCCGGGACGGTGGCGGGCGTGTCGACCCCGGGCTGCAGGGACACCGTGTCCTGGTCCGCCACGAAGCCGGCGTACCCGTCGCCGAGCCAGAAGCTGAGCAGCTGGCGGGCGGCGGCCTCGCGGGTCTCGTCACCGGTGCGGAACGCGACGAGCGCGTTCGCCTGGTCCGGGACGAACGTGCCGACGTTGCCGTCGGTCGAGATCGGGAAGAAGCCGATCTTCTCGTTCAGCTCGTCGGTGTCGGCGAGCGACTGCAGCTGGCCGAAGAACGAGTTGACCTGCATCACCATCGCGGCGTCCCCCGCGAGCAGGGCCGCGCCCTGGTCCTCGAACGTGGCCGTCCGGATGTCGTCGTTGAACAGGCCCTCGTCGATCAGGTCCTGGTAGCCGGTGATCGCGTCGATCACCGGGCTGTCGGCGAACGTGGTGGTCGCGTCGTTCACGTCCCGCCAGAGGCCGTCCTTCGACGCCTCGGCGAGCGGCGCCTGGACCCACCACTGCGTCGCCCAGGGCGAGCCGGCGTTGCCGCCCATCTCGAAGAACGGCGTCACCCCGCCCGCCTCGATCGTCCGGGCGTCCTCGACGAGCTCCGCCCAGCTGGTGGGGGTCGCGTCGACACCCGCGTCGGCGAGCACCTGCTTGTTGTAGTAGACGCCGATGACGGCGGGGGTGCTGATCAGCGCCGCGTACCGGGTGCCGTCGAACGAGCCGGTCAGGTCGACCAGCGCGGGGTCCATCGCGTCCAGCCAGGGCGCGTCGTCCAGCGGCTGCAGGTTCTGCTGCGCGTTGATCCCGGCGAGCATCGACGCGGTCGGCTGCCAGAACGCCAGGTCGGGCTTGTCGCCGGTGGCGATCTTGGTCTGGATGCTCTGCTCGTAGGGGTCGGTGATCGTGACGACGTCGACGCTCGCGCCGGTGGTCTCCTCGAACGCCGCCACGACGGCGTCGGGCACGGTGTTCGAGTTCTGCGCGGCCCAGATCGTGAGCTCGACGCCGGACAGGTCGGCGTCCTGCGCCGGCCACTCGGCGGGCGCCGCGCCGGAGCCGGAGCCGCCGGCCCCGGGGTCGGAGCAGGCCGTGAGCACCAGGCCCGTGGTCAGGAGGAGGGCGGCGAGTGCAGGGGTCTTCTTCATCGGTTCTCCCTAGGCAGGTGCCGGCGTCGTCGCCGGCGGGTGGAGGGGACGTGCGGTGGTGCTGTGGTGCGGAGCGGTCAGGGTGCGGAGCGGTCAGGGGTGCCGGACGCGCAGGACCCGTGCCTGCGGGCCGGCGTCGGCGTCCGGGACGCGGACGCGGACGCGGCCGTCGGGCAGGCGGTCGACCTGCCAGGGCGCGCCGGGCGGGGTGCGCGGGAACGCGACCTCGACGTCGCCGGCGGGCAGGTCCAGGACCACCTCGGCCGGGCCGCCGCGGCGCCACACGGTGGCGAGGGTCTGCGCCGGGTCGGTGAGCGCGGACGCGACCCACGGGTCGGACCAGCCGGGCAGGCCGAGCGGCCAGGCGGGGTGGGCCCGGTGCAGCCGGTCCTCGTCCGCCCGGGCGAACGCCACCGCCTCGGCGACGAGCCCGAGCCGGGCGTCGTCCATCCGGTCCAGGTGCCCGGAGAGGTAGAACCGGCCGGCGAGCCCGGTGCAGAGCGTGAACACGCACTCCTCGAGCGTCATCCCCGGCTGCGGGTAGGCCCAGTTCGCGGCCTGCTCCGGCAGGATCGAGACCAGTGCGCCGGCGGCGACCGGGGGGTACAGGAGCGGGTTCTGCTGGTCCGACGTCGACTGCAGGGTCGACCGCGACAGCATCGCCTCGTCGGCGCGCATCGCTCCGGACGCGCAGTTCTCCAGCATCAGGTCGGGGTGGCGGAGCAGCAGCCCGTCGAGCCAGGCGGTGTGGGCCCGGTTCTGCTCGAGCAGGCCCTGGCCGACGCTGTCGGCGTCGAGATCGGTGCCGGGGCCGGGCGTGACGTTGTAGTCCAGCTTGAGGTAGCCGACGCCGAGCTCGTCGACGAGCCGGTCCACCACGGTGTCGAGGTGCTTGACCGCGTCGGGGTGCCGCAGGTCCAGCAGGTACCGGTCGTGCTCGACGACGCGTCGGCCCCGGCGCTGCAGGAACGCCTCGGCGGGCAGCTGCTCGGCGAGCGGGCTGCGGACGCCCACCACCTCCGGCTCGAGCCAGAGCCCGGGCACCATGCCGCGGTCGCGGATCCGGTCGGTGACCTCGCGCAGGCCGCCGGGGAACCGGCCCACCGAGGGCGCCCACTCCCCGACGGAGTCCCACCAGTCGCCGCCGTCGTCGTACCAGCCGGCGTCGATGCAGAACACCTCGGCGCCCACGGCCGCGGCCGCGTCGACCAGCGGCAGCAAGCTTGTCCGTCGTGGGGTCGCCCATCAGGGTGTTCATGTAGTCGTTGAACACCACGTGGGGCGCGCGGCCGCGGCCGTCGGTGCGCGCGGGCCGGGCCTGCGCGACGGCCCGGTGCTGGTCGCGGCGCGCCGCGGTGAGCCCGGTGACCGCGGCCTGCCAGTCGCCCGCGACCGGCACGACCGTGACCGGCACGGTCCGGAACTCCTGGCCCGGCTCGAGGGTGCGGAGCCAGTGGTGGTCGACGTCCGTGGGCCCGAGCGCGACGAGCGCGAGCACGCGCCGGCCGTCGGCCGCGAGCCGCTCGCTGAGCTCGACGCGCCAGGCGCCGTTGTGCTCGACCTGCCAGCCGAGCGACGCGTCGCCCGTTGTGGTGGTGACGATGCCGCTCGGCACCCGCGTGCCGCTCGACCAGGTGCCGCTGCTGGCGACGACGTGCGCGCCGCGCCCGTCCTGGTGCTGGTGGCGCGGCAGGTCGAGGTCGACGAGGCCGCCCTGACCGGCGACGGGCACGTGCTCCCAGCGGTTCTCCCCCACCCAGTCGCTGGTCCCCTCGACCGAGACCAGCGCGTCCAGCGGGCGGTCGCCGACCGGGCCGGCCAGGGCGAGGGAGCTGACGGCCTGCAGGTGCACGGCGTCGGTCCCGCCGTTGCGCACGGTGGTGGTGGCGCGGACCGCGCCGCCGCGCAGCTCGAGCCGCGTCCGTGCGCGCAGGCCCGTGGCGGGGTCCTCCTGGGTGACCTCGACGACCCGGCCGGCGCCGTCGGCGTCGGGGGTGTCGGACACGTCGAGCACCCGCAGCCGCACGCCGATCGCCGTGGCCGTGTGCCGGAGGTTGCCGGCGGCGCGGCCGTGCCCGACGGCCAGCACCTCGACCAGCGGCTGGACGGCCCGCGCGGCCAGCTCGGCGGCGTCCTCGGCGGGCGCCCCGCCGACCACCGCGGCCGGGCGGTCGTCCGCCCAGACCAGGTGCAGGACGGCGGCGCCGTCCCCGAGGGCCTGCGTGCGCAGGCCCGTGCTCTCGCGAGTCATCGTCGACCCCATCTCCTCGTGCCCGCCCGGTGGATCAGGGCGACGAGTCGTATGAAAGCGCATATCAAGCACGAGGGCAAGTAGCCAACCACTCCCGTTACCTGTTGATGATGTGCGCTTTCAGCCGCGTGGGTGACGGCGGGGCCCGGACGACGCCCGGACCACCAGGTCGGGCACGAGGCGGGCCGAGACGACGCCGCTCTCGCCGGCCCGCAGCCGGGTCAGCAGGCGCACCGCGTCGCGGCCGAGCTGCACGAAGTCCTGCCGGACCGTCGTCAGCGCCGGGTCCCACAGCGACCCCAGCGGGTGGTCGTCGAACCCGACGACGGAGACGTCCTGCGGCACGCGGCGGCCGCTGTCGTTCAGGGCGCGGACGACTCCCATCGCGAGCTCGTCGTTGCCGCAGAGCACCGCCGTGACCTCCGGGTCGCGCGCGAGCCGCAGACCGGCGTCGTACCCCGACATCGGCGCCCAGTCCGCGTGCAGCGGCGGCGGCACCGGGGCGCCGGCCGCCTCGAGGGTCTCGCGCCACCCCACCAGCCGGGAGCTCTCCCGCCCCGCGGAGGGGATGGCGACGTGGTGCACCGTCTCGTGCCCGAGGTCCAGCAGGTACCGCGTGGCCGCGGCCGCCCCCACGCGGTCGTCCATCGACGCGTGCAGGATCTCGTCGTCCGACCGGTTGCCCGCGGCCAGCGCGACCAGGGGCACCCAGTCGGGCACCGCGGCGAGCGCGGCGGCGCCGGGCGGGTCGTACTCGAGCACGACCGCGCCGGCGATCGGCTGGCTCAGCGCCGTGTCGACCGCCGCCTCGACGACCTCCCGGTCGTCGGTCTCCACCACGCAGATCATGACGAGGTGGCCCGCGGCCCGGGCCGCCTCCTCGATGCCCTGGATCGAGGAGGCGTACCCGTACCGCGTCGTGTTGCTGGTGATGATCGCGATCATCGGCAGGCTGCCCGCCGCCAGCGCGCGGGCCGCGCCGTTGCGCCGGAACCCGAGCCGCTGGATCGCGGCGTGCACGAGCGCCTCGCGCTCGGGGCTCACCCGGGTGGACCCGGTGAGCACCCGGGACACCGTGGGCACGCTGACGCCGGCCTCACGCGCGACGTCGGCGATCGTGGGCTGCTTACCGGGAACGGGTCGGGCCACAGCGACAACCTAGGCGATCACGGGTCGGCGCTCAGCCACGCCGCACCCAGGGGCCGTCCGGGTCGCCCGGCTCCTGGCCCCGCGTCCACCACCGGGCCTCGTGCTCGACCCCCTCGTGCACGACGACGTCCCCGGCGGTGAACACCCGGGACGCCGTCCAGACGGGCGTACCGTCCGCCGCGGTGCGGATCTCCTGCCACGGGCCGACGGTGTCCCCCGGCTCCTGGCGCTGCGTCCACCACGAGGCCAGCCACGCGGCCCCGCCGTGCGTGACCCGGTCGCCCTCGACGTAGACGGTCGCGGCGTCCCACGCGGCGACCGGCGCACCGACCGGCACGGTCGTGGGGGTCCCGGTCGACAACGGCGCGATCTCGATGCGGTCCAGGTCGGCCGCCCAGCCGTCGGCGCGGCCCAGCTCCAGGGCCCCGCCGGTCTGCTCGAGCCGCACCAGGAACGTGCGCTCGAGGAACGACGTCCACGCGTAGGTGTAGCGCAGGTAGGCGTGCCCGGCGGAGCGCTCCGCGCCCTCCTCCCAGACGTCGAGCCGACGGTCGACCACCTGCGGGTTGTAGTCGTGGCTCCCCGACACCTCGGCGTTCGCGAACCGCACCGTGACGGCGTAGGTCCCCGGCTGGTCCACGCCGGGAGCGCGGTCGACGACGACGGCGTTCTCGCGGCCCTGGCCGATCCGGCCCGCGCCCGCGGAGCCGGACGCGTTCGACCCCGTGCCCGACGCGTAGGTCGTCGCCCGGACGTCCCCGCGGAGCCGGGCGTCCTCGGCCTCGACGACGAGCGTCGCGCCGGGGTCGCCGCTCGCGCGCGTCGCGAGGTCGCGGACGGCCGCACCGCCCGACGACCGGAGCTCGACCTCGTTGATGCCGTGCGCCAGGTGCAGGCGCGCGGTCGACGACCACGTCCCCCCGCCGGGCGCCGCGAGCGTCGCCACCGGCGCGCCGTTCACCGTGACGTCGACCGACGCGGCCGCGGTCGTCGCGTACGTCACCGTCACGTCGTGGTACCCGGTCGCCGCCGCGTGCACGTAGGCGTCCGCGCGCGCCTCCCCGTCCGGCAGCGACACCCACCCGCGGGTGCCCTCCTGCCAGGTCAGGCCGGCGCCGCCCGCGAGGCGCATCGTCGCGCCGGGGTACGTGACGGGCTCGCCGTCGGTGACGTCGGTCAGCGCGAAGGTGTCGAGCGTGATGTCCGCGTTCGGCAGCAGGGTGCTGCCGTCCTCGCTGGCCCGCAGGGACAGCACGTGCTCGCCGGCGGTCAGCCCGACCTCCAGCTCCGCCGAGCCGCGGTACTGCCAGCGCGACGTCGCGTTCAGCGCGAGGTCCGCCGCGTACTGCACCGTGCCGGCGTGCGCGTCGTCCACGAACAGGGCGTGCCGCCCCGGGACGCCGGGCGCCGCGCCGACCACCTCGAACCGGTACGTGCCGTCCCGCGGCACCGTCACCGTCCAGTCGGCCCGCGACGTGGGGCGGTTGAACGACCCCACGTCCCGGCCGTGCGAGGCGAGGAACTTCCAGCCACCGCCCTGCTGCGGGTCCTGCGCGTACACCTGGGCGTCCGTGAGCGCCGTGTCCTCCGCCTCGACCGACGCCCGGAAGACCGCGTCCACCGCGACCTCGCGGTCCTGCGCAGGCGTGACGACGACCTGGTAGCCGGCGTAGCGGTCGTAGGTCGGCACCGTCAGGCCCAGCGACCCGGCCCCCACCGGCACGTCCTGCGCCGCCTGGATGACGCGGGGCGTCGCCGCGACGCCCTCGGCGCCCGTCAGCCGCACCTCGCGCACCTCGATGTCCACCGCGTCGCCGAAGACCGCCGGGTCCAGCCCGGCGAGGTCGACGCGCACGTCCTTCGAGCCGCCGCCGAACAGCACGGTCGCCCGCCCGTTCGCGGCGTCGAGCGCCCCGATGCCCTGCAGCGTGTCCACGGCGTCCAGCGCCGGCGGCGTCAGGGCCACGGTCTGCGCACCCTCGAGGTCGCCGTACCACTTGAACATCCACCAGCCGCCGTTGGCCGCGTTCGCCCGGGCGCTGTTGTCCGACAGGTTGCCCGCGTAGTTCCAGTAGGCGACCTGACCGTCGATCTTCAGGTCCTCCATGATCGAGAACCACTGGATCAGCTGACCCGGGGTGCTCATGTCGCGGAGCATCCCCCACTCCGTCACGTTGACGTGCAGCGGGTCGAGCCCGAGCCGCTGCTCCAGCGCCCGGTAGTCGGCGTGGTGGCCCCGGAACGTCGCGAGGTTGTCGATGCCGAGCTCGTGCCAGATGAACACGTCGGGCACCGTGCCGGACGCGATCGTGTGCCGCAGGAACGCCTCGGACCGCTCGGGCTGCCAGCGGGTGTCGCCCGGGCCGCCGACGCGCGCGTGCCCGAGGCCGTGCGCGTCCCAGACCTCCTGGATCACGCCGTGCACCGCGTCCCAGTCGTCCAGGAACGTCGGGCCGAGCGCGTTCCAGTCCGCGTACCAGTTGCCGCCGTCCGGCTCGTTGAACGGGATGAACACGTAGTCGCCGGGGCGGTCGGACTCGGTCGCGACGGCCTCGGCGACGACCCGGGTCACCTCGAGGAAGTCCCAGACGCCGTTCGGGGTCTCGGTGAACTCACCGGTCGTCACGTCGTACGTGCGGTCGTCGCCCGGCCGCTGACCGCCGTGGTACGGCCAGTCCGGGTAGTAGTCCTGCACGTAGATGTACAGGTCCTGACCGTGCTTGTCGAAGAACCCGTCCTCGATCTGCAGCGCGTCCCCCGAGGGGTGCTGCGTGCCGAACGGCGCCTTCTGCGACACGTTGGTGAGGTGCGCGCCGTTGATCAGCGCCTGCGTCGGCGCCCCGTCGTCGCCCAGGCCGTAGAGCGCGCCGGACGCGCCGCCACGGAACGCGCCCGTCGTGCGGGCGAGGTCGACCTCGAGCACGTCGACGTCGGCGCTCTCGGCCGGCGCCGGTTCGGCGGCGGCGGGGACGGCGCCGAGCGCTCCGGCCCCCAGGCCCAGGGTCGCGGTCACGGCCAGCCAGCGTGGTGCTCTCGTCATCGAGATGGTCCTTCGCGGTAGGTGGCGAGCCCGTCGCGCGCGACCGAGCGGTCTCGGGCGCAGCGGCGGGCTCGCGGGACCGCACCATGAAAGCGCACATCAGGACGAGTCTCAAGACCCCTGCCGGACCGTCTTCGCCAGCCGTGGAAGCGCCGATCATGCCGCGCCGACCGCGGCGGGGGTCCGAGGAGCCCGACCCGGCTCAGTACCCGCTGAACGCGTCCGTCCGCACCCGCCGCGCCCCGGCCGACCGCAGCAGCGCCCGGGTGCCGTCCACCATCGCGGGCGGCCCGGAGACGTACGCGTCCCGCTCGGCGAGGTCCGGGACCGACTCCGCGAGGACCTCCGCGGTCAGCCGCCGCTCCCCGAGGTGGATCCACCCGGCGGGCAGGCTGCTGCCGGCGGCGTCGGGCGAGAGCACCAGCACCCGGGCCCCCGCCGCGGCGGCGGGGCCGGCGTACGCGAGGTCCGCGTGGTCGGCCACGGAGTAGACGAGCACGACGTCCCGCTGCTCCCCCGCCGCGGCCAGCGCGGCGAGCTGGCTCGCGAACGGCGTCACCCCGATGCCGCCGGCGACCAGCAGCAGCGGTCGGGCGGGGTCGGCCGGGAGCACGAAGTCGCCGCCGAGGCCCGTGGCGCGCACGCGGGTACCGACCGGGAGCGAGGCGAGCGCCCGCTTGAACGTGCTGGCCCGCTCGGGGACCGTCAGCGCCACGGTGATCTCGTCCGCCGCGGGGGCCGACGACACGCTGAACACGCGCCGGGTGCCGCGGGCGTCGGGGCGCGGGTGCGGCACGGTGAGCTCGACCCACTGGCCGGGCAGGAACCGGACGGGCCGGTCCGCGCGGAACGCGAGCTCCAGCGTGCGCGGGGTGAGCCGCGTCTGCCGGGTGAGCGTGAGCCGGACGGCCCCGCGCTGGCCGAACCCGAACGCCAGCAGGTTGCCGACGACGAGCGCCGCCTCGGGCGTGCTGTGCAGCGGGTCGAGGTCGTACGGCACCGCGAGGACCGCCGCGACGACGACGGCCTCCAGCAGCTGCTGCCACCGGCGCGGCGGCAGGGTCAGCGGCTCGGTGAGCATCACGCCGGCCAGGAACAGGATCGGGTACGACACGAGCGCGGTGCTCGCGGCGTCGACCACCGAGGTCTCGCCGCTGACCAGCCGCACCGTCACGAACGCCACCGACGCGAGCACGAACACGCCCACGAGGGCGAACCGCCGGGTCCGGAGGACGATCACGGCGGTCAGCAGCAGCACCGGGACCAGCAGCCACCGGTCCGCCACCCACCAGGTCGTCGAGTCGAGGCCGGTCAGCCCGATCACGAGCGCACCGGCGGCAGCGGGGTTGAGCACGTGCCGGCCGCGCCACGCGAGCAGGTACTTGGACAGGTTCGCGACCAGGGCGGCGAGCGCGAGCGCCCCGAGGTAGCGGGCCTGGAGCGTCGGCCAGAACAGGAACAGCAGGATCAGGCCGGTGATGACCGCCGACTCGGTGTGCGGCCGGGTGCGGAGCGCCAGCGCGACCAGCCACGCGCTCGCGACCGACGACGCCACCGCGACCGCGGCGCTGACCACGATGGCGAGGGGGTCGAGGAACAGGGCCCCGGTCGCCGCGAGCACCACGGCGACGACCGCGAGGGCGGACAGCCCCAGGGTCAGCAGGCGGTACATCGTCACGCGGCCCAGCCGCTCGTCCAGCGCACCGATCATCGGGCGAACACCTCTCCGTCCAGGTCGAGCGACCAGCGGGCACCGCCGTCGGCCCGCAGGACCACGTACCGGACGCCGAACCGCGCGGCCACGAGGTCGGGCTCGGCGAAGAACAGCGCGGTCGCGGCCAGGTCGGCGACCAGCGCGGACGGTCCGACCGCCCAGGTGGCGAGCACGTCCGACGTCGGGACGCCGGTGCGGGCGTCGACGACGTGGTGCACGCCGGGCGCCCAGGCCCGGCGGTTCGTCGCCGAGCCGCACAGCGCGCCCTCGGTGAGCCGCAGCACGCCCACGGCCCGGGTGGGGTCGCGGGGGTCCTCGAGCGCGACGGCGAGCGGCTCGGGCACGGCGGCCCGCAGGTCGCCCCCGGCGTCCACCACGTGCTCGGTGAGGCCGTGCGCGTCGAGCACCCCGGCGACCAGGTCCACCAGGTAGCCCTTGCCCCCGGCCCCGACGTCCAGCAGCGCGGGCTCGTCGAGAGTCAGCGTCCCGGCGTCGCGCCGGGCGGCGGTCCGCCAGCCCGGCGCGGCCCGGGTCAGCAGCGCCCCGTCGACGTCGCGGCGCGGGCGCAGCGTGTACGCCGCGTCGTAGCCGAGCTGCTCCAGGGCGTGCCCGACGAGCGGGTCGACGGCCCCGTCGGTGCAGGCCGCCGCGACGTCGTACGCGTCGAGCAGCGGTCCGGCGTCGGCCGGCAGCGGGTACGTGCCGGCGCCGGCGCGGGCGACCTCGGACACCCAGGAGTCGGCGCGGAACCGCGACCAGTCCTGGTCGAAGCGGGCGACGCGCTCGTGCACCGCGGCGAGCACCTCGACCGGCAGCGGGTCGGGGGTGTCGATGGTCCAGCGGGTGCCGATCGCGTCGAACCCGGTGCTACGCCTGCGCATCGGCGCGGATCTGGTCGAGCGCGGCGTTGAACCCGTCACCCGTCAACGAGGAGCCCGACACCTTGTCCACGGCGAGGTCGGCGAGCGGGCTGCCCACCACCTCGTCGGCGATGCCGGAGGCGAACTCGTCCTGGAACCGCGCCGCGTTGCCGCCGCTCGCCTCCGGGGTGACGGTGACCGCGGTGACGGTGTCGTCGGCGACGGTGAGCTCGACGGAGATGGACTCCTGGCCGCCCGGGGTGTCGTAGGAGCCCTCGGCGGTGTAGGTCCCGTCGGCGAAGCTGCCGGCGGCCGTGCCCGTGTCGGCGGTCCCGGCGTCCGCGGTGCCGGAGTCCGTGCTGCCGGCGTCGGCGCTGTCGGGCTGGGTGGTGCCGGACGACGCGCCGTCGTCCTCGGTGGCGGCGTCGGCGGTGCCGCACGCGGCGACGGCCACCAGGACGGACAGGCCGGACAGCAGGCCGAGCGTGCGGCGGCGGATCGAGTGCGTCATGGTCGTGCCCTCCCTCGACAGCCCCGGCGGCGGCTGCGCACCGGGCTGGTTGAATGCGAT
This sequence comes from Cellulomonas sp. KU4C, assembly GCF_056868065.1. Taxonomy (NCBI): domain Bacteria; kingdom Bacillati; phylum Actinomycetota; class Actinomycetes; order Micrococcales; family Cellulomonadaceae; genus Cellulomonas; species Cellulomonas sp. KU4C. The sequence goes on from NZ_CP200322.1 coordinate 3,471,489, forward strand.
CGCATCCCTGACGAGGCACGACGCTAGGGAGGGTTCCTGCGAATCCCCTGGGAGCAGCCGAGGAGTCCCGCGTGAACCGTCAGCCGACCCGGTGCAACCACCGCACCGGGGCACCCGCGCCGGCGTACCGGAACGGCTCCAGCTCGTCGTCCCACGCCTGCCCGAGCGCGAGCGCGAGCTCCTCGCGCACGGACCCGGTCTCCGCCGCCTCGAGGGCCGCGCGGATCCGGTCCTCGGGGACGACGACGTTGCCGTGCACGTCCGTCTGGGCGTGGAAGATCCCGAGCTCCGGCGTGTGGCTCCAGCGCGCGCCGTCGCTGCCGTGGCTCGCGTCCTCGGTCACCTCGTAGCGCAGGTGGGTCCAGCCGCGCAGGGCCGAGGCCAGGCGCGCGCCCGTGCCCTGGGCGCCCTGCCAGGAGAACTCGGCCCGGAGCATGCCGGGGGCAGCCGGTTGCTCGGTCCACTCCATGGACACGCGTGCGCCCAGCACGTTGCCCGCCGCCCACTCCAGGTGCGGGCAGAGCGCGCGCGGCGCAGAGTGCACGAAAAGGACACCGCGGGTGATCGCACCTGCCATGTCATCCCTCCTGACGGCTCGAGGTTCGTCTTCCCCAACGACCTCGTCCCGCTCACGGAGCGACGCACGGTCTCGCGGCGTGCTGGGGACAGCATGCCCGATGGGGGCCGGTGCGCACCAGCGCTCCGACCCCCATCAGCGGAAACTGCCCGATCTGACCGGTTTCGACAGCCAGGTCAGAGGGTCTCGCGGATCGCCCGCATCGCCTTCTTGCGCACGGACCGGTCGAGCCGGTCGATGTACAGGTGCCCGTCCAGGTGGTCGACCTCGTGCTGCAGGCACCGGGCCATCAGCTCGACGCCCTCGACCACGACCTCCTTGCCGTCCAGGTCGTGGCCGACGACCCGCGCGTACCAGGCGCGCCGCGTCGGGAACCACAGGTCCGGCACGGACAGGCAGCCCTCGTCGCCGTCCTGGAAGTCCTCGGACAGCTCGACGATCGTCGGGTTCAGCACGTACCCGAGCTCGTCGTCGATGTTCCAGGAGAACGCCCGCAGGCCGACCCCGATCTGGTTCGCGGCCAGCCCCGCACGCCCGTCGTGGTCGACCGTCTCGAGCAGGTCCTCGACCAGGCCACGGACCCGGGCGTCGATGGTGGTCACCGGCTCGCACGGGGTGCGCAGCACCGGGTCTCCCACCACGCGGATCTCTCTCATCGCCATGCCGGCGATTCTCCCACGACCCGGGAGGGTTCCGCCGGACCTCAGCCGGCGGCGGCCTGCCACAGGTGCATCGCCGCGTAGGACCGCCACGGCGCCCACCCGGCGGCACGGGCCGCAAGCTTCCCGGTGCGCGGCGGGCCGGGTCAGGTCGGCGGGCAGCGCACCCGTGGCGACCGCCCCGGCGACGAGCGCCACGTCACCGGCCAGCCACGCGTCCGGGTCGCCGAGCACCCGCATCGCGACGTACGCGGCCGTCCACGGCCCGATCCCCGGCAGCGCCACCAGCCCCTCGCGCAGCTCCGCCGGGTCGGACCCGACGTGCACGGCCAGCGAGCCGTCCGCCAGGGCGCCGGCCGCCGCCAGCACCGCGGCCACCTGCCGGCCGGGCAGCCGCAGCGGCCGCGCCGGGTCGGGCGCTGCACCGGGCACCGGAGCCGGGACGTGCCGGACCACCTGCTCCGGGGTCGGGAACAGCCGGTCGAGGCCCGGGACCGTCGACACCGAGGGCGCGCCGGCGACCGCGACGAGCCGCGCCAGGTGGCCACGGGCGGCGGCGACGGAGATCTGCTGCCCGACGATCGCCCGCACGACGAGCTCGGCGGGGTCCACGGTGCCAGGCACCCGGACGCCGGGCGTCGCCGCCACCAGGGGGGCGAGCGCCGGGTCGGCGGCGAGCGCGGCGTCCACCGCGAGCGGGTCGGCGTCGAGGTCGAGCAGCCGCCGCACCCGGGCGACCGCGGTCCCGACGTCGGAGAGCGACGTCAGCTCGAGCAGCAGCCCGAGCCGCCACCCGCCGTCCCGCTGCCGCGTCGCGACGACCTCGACCGCGCCAGGGCCGTGCGGGAGCGCGAGCGTCCGGGCGTACCGCAGCCGGTCCGGGTCGTCGAGCGCGGCCACCTCGACGCCGGGGACGGCGCGCACCGCGAGGAACGCGAGGACGCCCGGGGCGTCGAACGGCTGCCGGACCGGCAGGGCGAGCTCCAGCCGGACGGGCGGGACCGAGCCGGCCGGCTCGGCGGGGGCGGCGGGGGCGGCGGGTCCGGCGGCGAGGGCGGGTCCGGCGGGAACGGGGACGGCGGTACCGGGCACGGCGGCGCGGGTGCGAGGCCCGGGGCGGTCGCGGTGGCGGGCGCGCGCCCGCAGCTCGGACGGCCGGGTCGCGAACACCTCGCGGACCGTGTCGTTGAACTGGCGGACCGACCCGAACCCGGCCGCGAACGCCACGTCCGCCAACGGCAGGTCCGTGCCGACCAGCAGCGAGCGCGCGGTCTGCGCCCGCCGGGCCCGGGCGAGGGCGACCGGCCCGGCGCCGAGCTCGGCGACCAGCATCCGGTGCACGTGCCGGGTGCTGTACCCGAGCCGCGCGCCGAGGGCGTCGACGCCCTCGCGGTCGAGCACGCCGTCCGCGATCAGCCGCATGGCGCGACCGACCGCGTCCCGGCGCAGGTCCCACTCGGGCGTGCCCGGTGTCGCCTCCGGCAGGCACCGCTTGCACGCCCGGTAGCCGGCCTCGTGCGCGGCGGCGGACGTTCGGTAGAACGTCACGTGCTCGCGCCGGGGCGTCCGGGCCGGGCAGGACGGCCGGCAGTAGATGCCCGTCGAGGACACGGCGGTGACGAACTGCCCGTCGAACCGGGTGTCGCGCGCGTCGATGGCGCGGTAGCGCTCGTCGAACAGCGGGTCGCCCGGCGCGGTGCGCGCGTGGTCGTGCGGCGCGGTGCGCGTCGGGTCGTGCGGGGTCACGGTCTCATCCTCGCGCCTGGGGTCGTCGTCACGACACCCATCCCACCGCGGCGCACGCGCTCGTTCTGGCGGTGATCGGACACGGCCGTGCGTCGCCGTGTGCGCCCGGGTGTGACGTGCGAGACGCCGGCCGCGCATGACAGCCCGCACGAGTCGTCCTATCTTTGTACTGACCAGTCAGTGCGAAGAACCAGTGAGGCGCAGGTGTCACCCACGCAGCCCACGCCCGGCCAGACGGACGAGCAGGCCGAGCAGACCGACCCCACCGCGGAGCCGACCCCCACCCCGCCGCCCCCGCCCGCCGTGCACGCGCGCGGCCTGCGGCTCACCGGGTCGCGCGGCCCGGTCTACGGCCCGGTCGACCTCGACCTGCCCGCCGGTGCGCTCACCGTCGTCCAGGGACCGCAGGGGGCCGGCCGGTCCAGCCTGCTGCTCACCCTCGCCGGCCGGATGGTCCCCGACCGCGGCAGCGCCCTCACCGTCCTCGGCGAGCCGCTCCCCCGCCGCCGGGGCGCCGTGCAGCGCCGGGCCGCCGTCGCCGGGTTCAGCGGCGTCGACGACCTCGACGAGGCCGTCACCGTCGGCGACGTCACCCGCGAGCGGCTGGCCTGGCTGGCCCCCTGGTACCGCCGCACCGGCCGGGTCCGGCAGGACGCGTTCGCCGAGCTCGCCGCGCCCGTGTTCGGCGAGCGGCCGCTCCCCCGGGTCGACACCGTGATCTGGGACCTCGACGAGGTCGACGTGATGCTGCTCCGCGTCACGCTCGCGCTCGCCCAGCAGCCCGACCTGCTCGTCGTCGACGACCTCGACCAGGTGCACGACTCCCGCCGCCGGCAGACGGTCTGGACCCGGCTCGAGGCGGTCGCCGCCACCGGCACCACCGTGATCGCCTCGGTCGCCTCGCTCGACGAGGTCGCCCGGATGGACTGGTGGGCGACCCCCGAGCACGTGGTCCTCGCCACCGGGCCGCACGCCGTGCCCGCCGCCGGCTGAGCGTCGACCCACCCGCACCCACCCCCGCGTCACGATCCACCCCGAGGTCTCCCGATGATGTCCTTCCTGTCCACCGGCACCGAGCTGCGCCGGTTCCGCCGCGGCGTGCTGCCCAAGCTCGCCGTCGTCGCGATGCTCGCGATCCCGCTGCTCTACGGCGCCCTGTACCTGTGGGCGTACTGGGACCCGACCGGCAACCTCGACCGGCTGCCCGTCGCCCTCGTGAACGCCGACCAGGGCGCCGAGTCCGACGGCGAGCCGCTGCACGCGGGCGACGACGTCGTGGACGAGCTGCTGGACGGGAACAAGCTCGACTGGCGCGAGGTCGACGCCGACGACGCGGCCGCGGGCGTCCGGGACGGCACCTACTACTTCGCGGTGACCATCCCCGCGACGTTCTCCGCCGACATCGCGTCGGCGGGCGGCGACGACCCCACGTCCGCCGAGCTCGACGTCACCTACAACGACGCGAACTCCTACCTCGCCTCGACGCTCGGGCGCAGCGCGATGAACCAGATCCGCGCGGCCGTGTCCGAGACCATCGGCGAGCAGGCCGTCGACCAGGTCCTGGTCGGCCTCGGCTCGGCGCGCGACGGGTTCGCGCAGGCGTCCGACGGCGCCCTGACGCTGACCGCCGCCAGCGGCGACCTGTCCGCGGGCGCGCACCAGGTCGCGGACGGCGCCACCTCCGCGGCCGACGGAGCGGCCCGGCTCGCGTCCGGCTCGACCGACCTCGCCCGGGGCGCCGACCGCCTCGGCTCCGGCTCCGCGCAGCTCGCGTCCGGCGCGAGCACGCTGTCCTCCGGCGCGGGCACCGCGGCCGCCGGCGCGAGCACCCTCGCCTCGGGCGCGACGCAGCTCGCCGCCGGCGCGCAGGACACCTCGACCAGCGCGGGCACCCTGGCCGCGGGCGCCACGAAGGTCAGCGACGGCGTCGACCAGGTCGCCGCGACGGTCACCGGCCTGAGCACGGCCGCGCAGACGCTCGGTGGCGACCTCACCTCGATCGGCACCGACCTCGCCGCCCTCGCCCGGGCGCAGGCGGCGGCGGGCGACCCCGCAGCAGCCGCGGAGCTCCAGCGCCTGATCGGGGCGATGCAGACCGCAACCGCGGGGATCGACCTGCCGACGCCCGCGGAGCAGCAGCAGTCCGCCGCGCAGCTCGCCGCCCTCGTCGACGGGGCGCACCAGGTCCGCGACGGCTCCGGCGCGCTCGCCACCGGGCTCGGCACGCTCGCCACGAAGTCCGGCGAGCTCGCCACCGGCGCCGGCACGCTCGCCGACGGCACCGCCCGCGTCGCCTCCGGCGCGGCGGACCTGGCGTCCGCCTCCGGCACGCTCGCGACCGGCGCCGCGACCCTCGACGACGGCGCGCACACCCTCGCCGACGGGGCCGAGGAGCTCGCCACCGGCACCTCCACGCTCGCGACCGGGGCCACCCAGGTCGCCGACGGCACGGACCAGCTCGGCGACGGCAGCCGGCAGCTCGCGGACTCCCTCGCCGACGGCGCAGCCCAGATCCCCGACGACGACGACAGCGCCCGCGCCCAGCGCGCCGACGCCCTGAGCAACCCCGTGCGGTCCACCAGCACCGACGTCGCCGAGGCCGGCAACTACGGCGAGGGGTTCGCGCCGTTCTTCATCCCGCTCGCGCTGTTCGTCGGCGGGCTCATCACCTGGCTGCTGCTGCGACCCCTGCCCCCGCGCGGGCTGGCCACCCCGGCCCGCGGCTGGCGGATCGCGTTCGCCGGGTACCTGCCGGCCCTCGCGATCGGCGTCGGTCAGGTCGTCGTCCTGCTCGCCGTGGTCCACTTCGGTCTCGGGCTCGGCATGTCGACGGCGCTCGGCACCGTGGCGTTCACCGTGCTCGTCGCGGCGGCGTTCCTCGCGGTCCAGCAGATGCTGGTCGCGGTCCTCGGCGCGGCCGCCGGCAAGGTCGCGATCATCGCGCTGCTGATGCTCCAGCTCACCGCCGCCAGCGGCACCTACCCGGTGGAGACCACACCCGCGTTCTTCCGGGCGCTGCACCCCGCACTGCCCATGACCTACGCGATCACCGGACTGCGCGAGCTCACCACCGGCGGCACCGACGGGCGCCTCTGGGCGTCGGTCCTGGCGCTCGTGGCGTTCACCGTCGGGTCGCTCGCGATCACGTCGTGGCGCGCGGCGCAGCAGCGGACCTGGACGCTGAGCCGCCTGCACCCCTCGCTGTCGATCTGACCCGCGGCAGCCGATCTGAGAGGCTAAGAGACATGCCCACCGTGCCCGTGACCCCCGCCGCCGACGTCGACGTCGAGGCCGAGCCCACCACCGGACCCGGACGCCGGGACACCCGCCGGGCGATCATCACGGCGACCGTCGCGCTGATCGCCGACCGGGGGTTCTCGGCGACGTCGGTCGACGACATCGCCGAGCGTGCCGGGGTCGCGAAGGGCAGCGTCTACTACAACTTCGGGTCCAAGGGCGCGCTGTTCGAGACCGTCCTCACCGAGGGCCAGCTCGCGCTCACCGCCGCACTGCGGGGCGCCGCGGACGGTCGCACCGGGAGCGACGCCGTCGGGGCGCTCGTGCACGAGCTGCTCGCGCAGATCCAGGGGCACCCCGACTTCGCCAAGGTGCTGGTCGCCGAGGTGTTCCGCACCGGCCGGGACTGGCAGGACTCGATCCGCCAGGTCCGCGACGAGGCGTTCGCGGTGTTCGCCGAGGTGGTCGCCGCGTCCTGGCCGCACCGCGACCCGTCGCTGACCGCCGCCGCGATGTTCGGGGCCACCCTGGTCGCGGGCCTGGAGTGGCTGGCGTTCCAGCCCGAGCGCCCGGTGGCGGACGTCCGCCGCGCGGTGCTGTCGACGCTGCTCGACCCCCTCTGACCCACCCCCTCTGACCCACCCGCCCCGGCCCGGACCCCCGCCCGCCGCCGAGCCCGCCCGCCTGCCGCGCCGCCGGGTGGATCCATCCGGGGAGACCCGCCGGGCGCGGCGCGCGCGAATCTTCCACGCCCGCGGGGTGGATCCACCCCGCGGGACCCACCGGCCCGCCGAGTGGATCCATCCGGGCCGACGCGCCGGGCGCGGCGGGCGCGGATCTTCCACGCGCACCGGGTGGATCCACCCCGGCAGGTGGAAGCAGGCGCGGGCGGACGCAGGCGCCGGTGGACGCAGGCGCAGGCGGACGCAGGCGCGGGTGGAAGCAGGCGCAGGCGGACGCAGATCGGCCCCCGCGAGCGGTGCTCGCGGGGGCCGATCAGGGTGTGCGTGCCGTGCGGCTCAGTAGCGCGTGGGCTGCGTGGGGACGCCGCCGAGCAGCTGCATGACCTCGGACTCGAGGAACCGGCGGTGGCCGCCGAGGGTGCGGACGGCGGACAGCTTGCCGGCCTGGGCCCAGCGGGTGACCGTCTTGGGGTCGACGCGGAACATGACCGCGACCTCACCGGGGGTGAGCAGCGACGAGGTGGCCTGCGTCGGGATCTGGGCCTCGAGGGGGTACGTCATGATCTCTCCTTGGTTCGGTAGCCCGGCTGGCCCTGTAGGCCCCGTGGCTTTGCGTCCCCGCCTTGCAGCGGGTTTGCCGTTATCGCTCAACGGGTAGAACTATACAGAAATCGGACAGATCGGCAAGTACCACCCGAGAGCGGACAGAACCGCAGGTCAGGGCGGCAGACCCTAGACGTCGCCGGCGGGCCCCGCCACCGCTGGCCCGTCCGGGTGACCGCCGGTCGGGTCGAACCGGTACCCCATGCCCGGCTCGGTGAGCAGGTACCGGGGCGTGACCGGGTCCGGCTCGAAGCTTCTTGCGCAGCTGCGACAGGTACAGCCGCAGGTACCCGGTGTCGGTCACGTGCTCCGAGCCCCAGATGTCGCGCAGCAGGGTCTGCCGGGTCACCAGCCGGCCGGCGTTGCGGACCAGGACCTCCAGCACGCGCCACTCCGTCGGCGTCAGGCGCACGGGCTCCGGCGGCGTCCCGTCGCGCGTCACGGTCGTCGCCGTCAGGTCCACCACCACGTCGCCGATCCGGGTCAGCGGCTCGGCGTCCTGCCCCGGCACCCGCCGCGTGAGGGCCCGGACGCGCGCCAGCAGCTCGTCGACCACGAACGGCTTGGTCACGTAGTCGTCGGCGCCGGCGTCCAGGGCCTCGACCTTGTCCGCCGACCCGGTGCGCCCGGACAGCACCAGGACCGGTGCGGTGGTCCAGCCCCGCAGGCCCTGGATCAGCTCCACCCCGTCGAGGTGCGGCATGCCGAGGTCGATCAGGTACAGGTCCGGCCGGTGCTCGACCGCCTGGTTCAGCGCGTCGGCTCCGTCGGTGGCGGTCAGCACCTCGTACCCGCGCGCGCGCAGCGTGATCCGCAGCGCGCGCAGGATCTGCGCGTCGTCGTCCGCGACGAGGATCTTCACGCGCGCGTCCCCTCTCCCGTCGCGCCGGACTGCCGGAGCGCGATCACCATCGTCAGACCGCCGCCGGGCGTGTCCTCGGGAGTCAGCGTGCCACCCATCCCCTCGGTGAACCCGCGCGACAGGGCGAGCCCCAGGCCGAGGCCGGTGGTGTTGTCGGTGTCGCCGAGCCGCTGGAACGGCACGAAGAGGTCCGGCCACCGCTCCGCCGGCACCCCGGGACCGTGGTCGACGACGCGGATCTCGACCCGGTCGGCGAACGCGCTGGTCCGGACCCGCGCGCGCGTCCCGGCGGGGCTGGCGCGCACGGCGTTCGCCAGCACGTTGACCAGGACCCGCCGCAGCAGCGCCGGGTCGGCCTCCACCGCGGGCAGGTCCGGGTCGAGGTCGAGGAGCACCTCGTCCGGGCCGAGACCGAGCTCGTCGAGCGCCGGCAGGACCACGTCGTCGACGTCGGTCGGCGTCGTGGACACCCCGGTCACGCCGGCCTGAAGACGGCTGACGTCCAGGAGGTCGGTGACCAGCGCGGTGAGGGTCCGCAGGCTCTCGTCGGCGGTGGCGAGCAGCTCCTCGCGGTCGGCGGTCGACCAGCTCACCTCCGCCGACCGGAGGCTGCCGACGGCGGTGGTCGCGGCGGTCAGCGGTCGGCGCAGGTCGTGGCTGACCGCCGACAGCAGGGCGCGCCGCACCTGGTCGGTCTCGCGCAGCGGCCCGACGGCGTCCGCGGTGCGGCTGAGGCGCTGGTGCTCGAGGGCGGCGGCGATCTGGGTCACCACCACGCCGAGCAGCCGGTTGCCGGCGCCGTCGAGGTCGGTCCCGCCGAGGCCGACGGTGCGGTCGCGGCTGCCGAACCGCGCCAGCCGACGGGTGACGGGGTGCTCGCCGGGGTCGACCTCGAGGACGCTCCGCTCGTCGACGGGCACGGCGGTCGCGTCCGCGCGCACGGTCCCGGACTGCGCCAGCACGTCCTCGCCGGACCGCAGCCGCACGCCCGCGAGGCCGAACGCCTCCCGAGCCCGGTCGACCAGCGCGGCGAGCGCATCCTGCCCGCGCAGCACCCCGCCGGCGACCGTGAGCATCAGCTCGGACTCGGCGCGAGCGCGCTGTGCTGCCCGGCTGCGGCGCGCGGCGAGGTCCACGACGGCGCTGACCAGCGCGCCGCTCACCACGTACAGCACGAGCGCGACGGCGTGCCGCGACTCGGCGATGGAGATCGTCCGCACCGGCTCGATGAAGAAGTAGTCCAGGCTCAGCCCGGACAGCACCGCGGTGAGCAGCGACGGCCACAGCCCGCCGACCAGCGCCACGACCACGACGAGCAGCTGGTAGGACAGCACGTCGCCGACCAGGGACGTCTCGGTGCGGGTCGACGTCAGCAACCAGGTGAGCAGCGGGCCGAGCACGAGCGACATCGCGAGTCCGAGGGCCCGCCGGCGCCAGGTCAGCGCCCCGCCGACCTGGGGCAGGGTGGTGCGCCGGCCGGCGGCGGCGTGCGTGACGATGTGCACGTCGATCGCACCCGCGTCGCGGATCACCGTGCCCCCGACCCCGGGCCCGCTGACCGCGGTGGCGAGGCGGCCGCGACGGCTGAGGCCGATGACCAGCTGGGTCGCGTCGGCCGACCGGGCGAACTCGACGAGCGCCCGCGGGACGTCCTCCGCGACGACCTGGTGGAAGGTCCCGCCGAGGTCGGTGACGAGCCGCTGCTGGGCCGCGAGCGCCGCGGGGTCCGACTGCCGCAGGCCGGTCGGGGCGGTGACGTGCACGGCGAGCAGCTCGCCGCCCGCGGACCGGGCGGCGATCCGGGCGCCGCGCCGCAGCAGGGTCTCCCCCTCGGGGCCGCCGGTCAGGGCGACGACCACCCGCTCGCGCGCCTCCCAGGGGGCGTCGATGGCGTGCTCGGCGCGGTAGGTCCGCAGCGCGGAGTCGACCTCGTCGGCGAGCCACAGCAGCGCGAGCTCGCGCAGGGCGGTGAGGTTGCCGAGCCGGAAGTAGTTCGACAGGGCCGCGTCGACCCGCTCGGCCGGGTACACCTCCCCCGCAGACAGCCGGTCGCGCAGCGACTGCGGCGCGAGGTCGACCAGCTCGACGTCGTCCGCGGCGCGCAGCACCGCGTCCGGCACGGTCTCGCGCTGCGGCACCCCGGTGATGGTGCGCACGACGTCGTTGAGCGACGCGATGTGCTGGATGTTGACCGTGGTCACCACGTGGATGCCGGCGTCCAGCAGCGCCGCGACGTCCTGCCACCGCTTCTCGTGCTCGGACCCCGGCGCGTTGGTGTGCGCGTACTCGTCGACGAGCGCGACCTGCGGGGCGCGCGCGAGCACGCCGGCGAGGTCCATCTCGGCGAGCTCGACGCCGCGGTGGGAGACGACCCGCCGCGGCACGACCTCGAGGCCCTCGACGAGGGCGGCGGTCGCGACGCGGCCGTGGGTCTCGACGACCGCGACGACGACGTCCTTGCCCGCGGCCACCAGGTCCCGGCCGCTCTCGAGCATCGCGAAGGTCTTGCCCACCCCGGGCGCCGCCCCGAGCAGGACCCGCAACCGACCGCGCGTCATCCGCTGGTCCTCCTGGTCGTCGTCGCGCCGTGACCGGGGTCGGTGCCCGACCTGGGCCGTCCGGGGTCCCGGGAGCGCGTCGGCGATCGTAGACCCGTGGTCGCGGTCCGGGTGGTGCGGTCGCGGATCGGGTGGCAGCACCGGGCGGGGACGGTCGCCGGTCGACCTCGTCCCCGCCCGGTGTCGCGCTACGCCAGCGGCTCGACCTCGTCGAGCGCGCGACGCAGCCGGACCCGGTGCAGCACGAGCACCACGCCCCCGACCAGGAGCGCGACAGCGACGGCGCCGGCGACCAGGAGGTCGGTACCGGTCACCGCGAGCGGACCGGCACCGGGGCCGGGCTCGGCGGCGTCGGGCTGCGCCGGTGCGGGCGTCGGTGCCGGCTCCTCCGGCGCCGCGACCGTGACCGTCTCGGCGGGGTCGCCGCACACGCCGGTCGAGACCGCCGCACCACCGGCCGTGGTCCGCTCGACGAACCCGTAAGTGCCCGGTCCGGTGGTCGCGTACCGCTCGGTCGGGTACTCGCCCGGCCCCCGATCGAGCGGGACCGGCGCGGACGTCCACACCGGGGTGGTGCAGACGAGCGGCTCGCCGGGCGGGGCGTGGAACAGGTCCACCTCCACGACCGCGTCCGACGGGACGGTTCCGGCCACGGTGACGACGTCCCAGAGCTCGACACCCACGACGGGGTCCCCGTCGGCGGCCATCGCGGTGGTCGCGACCGTGAGCCTCGTCGACCACGAGCGTGGTCTCGGAGGGCATCCCGCATGCGCCGCTGTCCCGGACGGTGCCGTCGGCGGCGACCAGGGTCGCGATCCAGTGCACGGCACCCGCCACGGCCGGAGCCGCCACCTCGCCGGAGCCGTAGAACCCCGGACCGGCGACCGGCACCGGGTCGGACGTCCACAGCCGCGTCGTGTCGTCGCACACCGCCTCGGTCGTGGGGTCCTGCGGACCGAACGCCTCGAACACGAGCTGGTCGCCGTCCTCGGTGGTCCCGGTGACCAGCGCGAGGTCGTGGATCGGCGCGCCCGGGACCGCCTGCGGCTGGGCCTGCGTCACGACCGCCGCCGGGACGACGACCTCGGGCTGCCCCGGGACGAAGAACGCCTCGCGCACGTCGTCGAACCGGCTGACGAACGGCGCCACCCGGGCGTCGCCGGCGAACGCGTAGACGAACACGAAGTAGTCGCCGCCGGGGTACCTCGCCCGGGTCGGTGCGACGACGGGGTGGTCGCGGTCGTGGCCGACCTCGTGGACCCCGTCGCGCGCCGGCACCGTGCCGGTCCACAGCACCGGGGTGCCGGGCGGCACCTCGGGCCCGTCGGGCAGCGTGGGCAGCGGCCCGTAGACGGTGACGTCGGCGTCCGGGAGGTCGGCCTGCCAGCCGCCGAGCCCGCCGAACTCGCCGTGGTCGGCCGGGTAGCCGGTGACCACGATGGTGTCGGCGGCGCGCCCGCCGGGCACGACGTTGAACTCCCGCGCCTGCGAGGTGTGCTTGAGGTCGAACCGGTTCACCGCCGTCTCGACCTCCTCGAACCACGGTGCGGCGAAGTCCTCCCGGACGTACGGGGCGAGGTCCCCCGCGTCGGCCCGGCGGATGGTGGCGACGGCGGTGTAGAAGCCGTTCCCGGTCGCCCGCACCGTCCCGGGGGTGGTCAGCGTCCCGGGTCCGTGCGCCACGACCCGCTCGACGCCCGCGACGGGAGCGCCGGGCGGCGGCAGCGGCTGCTGCGGCTGCGGTCGGTCGAACGGCCCGTACCAGGTGACGCCGACGGGAACCGGGACGGGGACGCCGTCCAGCACGGCCCACAGGTCGCCGGGGGCTGCGGTGACGTCCAGGCGGTCGACGAGCGGCTCGCCGTCGCCGACCCGCACGTCCTGCACGGTGGTCGTGGCCCGGGGCCGGAAGTCGTGCACGACCGGGAACTCGGGCCCCGGGACGACGACCTGCTCCGGGTCGTGCCCCGGTCGGTTGCCGTAGCCAGCTGGTCCTGCCGGTTGCCCGCGAGGTCGAACAGCGTGAGCGTGGTCCGCCACACGTCGTCGAAGGCCACCCGGTACTGCACCGCTCCGTGCCCGGTCGCGGTCCACGTCAGGCGCAGCGGCTCGGCGGTGGTGGTGCCCGAGTAGGTCGCGGTGCCGGAGGCGTCGAGCACCGCCGGGCCGGTGAGGGTGACGGTGAACGCCGCCCCCGCGAGGGGCTCCCCGGCGGCGGACCGCAGCGCGATTCCCTCGATCACGCCGGTGCGGCGACCCTGGCCGGTGACCAGGCCCGGGTCGCCCTGGTAGGGACCGGCGGCGCGCTCCCCCTCGGCGAGCAGCTCGGCGGCCCGGTCGCGCACCGCCGCGGGCGTCGCGGCGGCGAGCAGCTGCGTGACGGCCGCGACGTCGCCGCCGGCCATGCTGCCGGGCCGCTCGTGCCGCTGGTGGGCGGCGTAGCCGAGCGCAGCCTGGGTGAGGTCGTCCACGGCGAACCGGTGCCGGGCGAGTGCCGCGGCGAGCGCGGGGTCGTCGAGGGTGGTCACGGCGACGGGGACGTCCGCGGGGCCGGACGCGGTGACCCGCGCCTGGAGGCAGTACCCGTGCTCCTCGGAGCCGGTCGGGCCGTCGATCGGACCGAGCCGCACGGGCCCGTAGCCCGCCGGGGTGACGGTGATGCCGGCGGCGGGCGTGGCGTGGGCGGGCGGGGGCGCCGGCAGGACGGCCAGCACGGTGACCGCGGCGGCCACGAGGGCGCCGGTGATCGGGGCGGACGGGGTCCTGCGGGCGTGCCAGGATGGCGGTGCTTGCATGGTCAGGTCTCCTCGAGGGAACTGTCGTTCGGGCACGAGGGGTCCGGTGTGCCAGCACCGGGCCCCTCACTCGTGAGGTGCAGCGGGTCGGGGATCAGGGCACGGCGCCTCCCGTCCCGCGGCGCGCGCGCGTCAGCACTCCCACACCTCGCCGAGCGAGGTGCCGCACCACGCGCCGCCCTGGGTCTCGACCTCGACCCGGTGGCCCTCGGGCACCGGACCGCCTGAAGCCCAGCCCGCGGCCCCGGAACCGCCACCGGACGCACCGCCGGACCCCGCACCGGAGCCGCCTGTGCCGCCGGACCGCGTGGCTCCCCCGGTGCTCGGCTCCGGGGCCGCCGACGACGACCGTGAGCCGCCCGCGGACGCGCCGGTCGCCCCCCGGGTCCGCGCCTGCGCGTGCGCCGCGGCCTCGGCTGCCTGCCGGTCCTGCTCCGACTGCCAGGCGGCTTCCGCCTCGCCGACTGCACGCCGCGTGACGTCCAGCGCGAGCACGTGCTGACGGACGCGCTCGGTGGCGGAATCGAGCCCGGCCGTGTCGGTCGGAACGGGCTCGTCCCGGACGAGCACCGCCGCGTCGACGGCCGCCGCGAGTGCGAGACGGACGGTGTCGTCCTCGACCCGGCCCGCCGATGCCGCCAGCACGGCGCCGGCGTCGTCGACCGCGAGCCGGAGCTCGTCGCGTGCGGCGGCGTGCCCGGTCGCCGCGCGCTCGAGCTCCCAAGCCGCCCGTGCGGTGCGCACGGCCCCGGTCGCGACGGCCAGCCGGTCGGCGCGCCGGACCGCCTCGGCCGCGAGCCGACGGGCCTCGGCGGTGCGGTGGGCACGGGGTGCGTCGGGGTTCACGCCCAGCGCGGGGACACCCGTCAGCAGCTGCGCGAGCTCGCGCCGGACGGCGTCGTCGGCCACCCGCAGCGCGGACGACGCGAGCGCGTCCTGCGCGTCCGTCCGCGCCGAACGCCACCGGCGCGTCGCGTCGGCGAGGTCCGCCGTGGCGGTCGCCAGGTCCTGCTCGGCGCGGGCGTCCCAGCGGGCGTGGAGGACCGCCCCACCGCCGGTGAGCACGAGGACCGCGGCGGTGAGCGCGGCGACCACGACGCGTCGGCGACGTCTCGGGGGATCGGGGTCAGGGGCGGGGGCCGGGGCGTGGCCGGCTCCGGCGGCGGGGACTCCTCGGGGTTCGGGGGCAGGGGCGGGTGCAGCGGCGGCGGGTGCGCTCATCGGGAGTGCTCCGAGGTCGGGGACAGGTGAGCGCGGCTGAGCTCCCGACTGTACGGCTCGGTGCCTCGTCTGCCGAGCCCCGTCTCCACCCCTGTGGACGACCGCCGGCGTGTCAGCCCGCGGGGAGCACCCAGACGAGGTCGGTGGACCCGGCGGGCAGCGTGACCTGGCCGTTCGTGCCGATCGTCACGACCAGGTCGCTGGTCGGGTCCGTCCCGTCGGGCAGGGCGACCACCGTGGTCGTCGGGACGAGGTCGGCGGTGCACGGCCCGTCGCCCGGCTCCGGGAACGTCACGGTCACGGCGGCGGGCCCGTCGGCCTCGGCGGTGCCGTCGGGCACCGCCGGGCACGTGCTCGACCCGAACGTGACCACGTGGAGCAGCCCCTCGTCGGTCGCGCGCCCGGCGCCCGCGGCGGCGTCGGCCGGTGCGGGCCCGGCGCCGTCGGGCAGGCCGGGCGCGGTGGAGCCGGCGACCGGCTCGAGCCCGGTCGGGGTGGGCGTGGCGCCCGCGGCGTTCCCGGACGAGGTGCCGGCCGACGCGCCGGGCGACGCACCGTCATCACCCGCGCAGCCGGCGAGCAGCGCGACGACACCGAGGACGGCCGCGACGGCGGCGGCGCGGCCACACGCGTGGCCGGCGCCCGCGCGGCCGCGCGCTCGCGGACGCCAGGAGTGCGGGGAGTGCCAGGAGTGCCGGGGTGCGGGCAGGAGGGGGTCGTCGGTTCCACGAGGTGCTCCGATGTCCGGTGCTGCGTCGGCGAGGTCCACGTCCGGTACCGCTGGCCCCGGGGCACCGCCACCTGCGCGGCGGCACCGTGGCGCCGCCCCCGACGCTACTCCCGGGGGTCGCCGGGCACCGAGGCCGTGCTGGCCCGCACGACGAGCTCGGTCGGCAACGGCGCCGGGGGCCCCGGGTCCGCCGCGCGGGCGCCGTCGACCCCACCACCCGCGAGGTGACCGTGCAGCCGCTCGACCGCGACGACCCCCGCGCGGTCGAGCGGGATCCGCACCGTGGTGAGCGCCGGCGTCAGCAGGGCGGAGATGGCGATGTCGTCGAACCCGACGATGCTGAGCCGCTCGGGCAGCGCGAGCCCGAGCCGGGACAGCCGCGCCACGAGCCCCGCGGCCATGACGTCGTTGGCGACGACGACCGCGGTGACGTCGGCGAGCAGCACGTCGTCCCCGGCCGCGGCGCCGCCCTCCACCGTCGGCGGGTAGGGCCCGAGCACGATCCCGGCGAGTCCGTGCGCAGGGGTGCGGGTGCGGAACGCGTCGAGCCGCTGCGCGTGGGACCGGCTGGTCTGCGTGGCGGCGACGAACCCGACACGGTGGTGCCCGAGGGCCCGCAGGTGCCGCAGGGCCTGCTCGATCCCGCCGGCGTTGTCGATGAGGACGGGCGGCACCGTCGCCGCGGGCGACCCCGGAGCGGCGCGGTTGACCAGCACGACGGGGCGCAGGCGCGCGGCCTCGGCGAGCGCGGCGTCCGACATGCGCGGCGAGCAGAGCACGAGCCCGTCGACGTTCTGCGCGAGGGTGCGCACCAGCCCGAGCTCGGCGTCCGGGTCCTCGCCGCTGTCGGCCAGCAGGACGGGGTGGCCGAGCTCGCGCGCCCGGCGCTGGGCCCCGCGCACCAGCTCGGGGAAGAACGGGTTCGCGAGGTCGGGTACCAGGACGCCGATCGCGCCGGTCCGTCCGGTCCGCAGGGACCGCGCCGACGCGCTCGGCTGGTACCCGAGCCGGCCCGCGACGTCGAGCACGCGGTCGCGGGTCGCGGTGTCGACCATCTCCGGCCGGGTGAACGCGCGGGACACGGTCGACGGCGACACCCCGGCCCGGTCGGCGACCTCGCGGATCGTCGCTGCCACCTGTCCTCCTGCCCCGAGCCGGCCGACTCCCGGCACGGACCTCCCATGCTAGGGCGCCACCGGATCTGCATACGTGTGCAGACCCCTGACCTGCGCGTTCACGCATGAGAAGCGGCCGATTCGGACCTAGGTCCCGCGCGATGAGACCTGCGTCACGCCACGATGCAAACGTGTGCAGCGCGACGCACCCCGTCACCCCGCGCACCGACCGACAGCACGTCACCCCTGGATCGAGGACGCCCCGTGGCCATGACCGCTCCCCCGACGACCGCCCCCCGCGCGACCGCCCCCCGCACGACGGACCGGCGCACGACCGACCCGCGCCCGCTGGCCCTGCACCCCGACCGGGCCCTGCCGGCCGACCCCCGCCAGCGCGAGGTCGCCCGCGAGATCTACGCCGAGACCGCGCGGCTCCCCCTGATCTGCATGCACGGCCACGTCGAGGTCGAGGCGTTCGCCCGCGACGAGGCGTTCGCCGACCCCGCGCAGCTGCTGGTCGTGCCCGACCACTACGTGACCCGGATGATGGTGTCCCAGGGGGTCGCCCCGGCGGACCTCGGCATCCCCCGCGTCGACGGCGGCCCGGTCGAGCAGGACTCGCGCGCGATCTTCCGCCGGTTCTGCGCGAGCTGGCACCTGTACCGCGGCACGCCGTCCCGGTTCTGGCTGGAGCACGAGCTCGTCGAGGTGTTCGGCGTCGACGTCGAGCCGAGCGCCGCCACCGCGGACGCGGTGTTCGACACGATCGCGGCGCGGATCGCCGAGCCGGGCTTCCGGCCCCGCGCGCTGCTGGACACGTTCGGCATCGAGCTGCTCGCGACGACGGACGCCGCGACCAGCACCCTGGAGCACCACGCGCAGCTCGCCGCCGAGGGCCTCGGGGACCGCGTGGTCCCCACCTTCCGACCCGACGCCGTCGTGCACCTGGACCGCCCGACCTGGGCCGCGGACGTCGCCGAGCTCGCGCAGGTGTCGGGCATCGACACCGGTTCCTACGCGGGCTACCTCGCCGCGCTCCGGCAGCGCCGGCAGGCGTTCGTGGCGGCCGGCGCCCTCGCGAGCGACCACGGCCACCTCTCGGCGGACACCACGCCGCTGGACGACGCCGTCGCCGCGCGGATCTACGCCGAGGCGCTGGCCGACCCGGCCTCGGTGACGCCGGAGCGGGTGCACGCATTCGCCGCGCACATGCTGTTCCAGATGGCCGGCATGGCCTGCGAGGACGGCCTCGTCATGCAGATCCACCCCGGCGTGCTGCGCGACCACCACGACGCCGTGCTCGCCGCGCACGGGCAGGACAAGGGCTTCGACATCCCCGTCGCGACCGAGTACACCCGCGCCCTGCGCCCGCTGCTGCAGGCGTACGGCACGGACCCGCGGTTCCGGGCGGTGCTGTTCACCGTCGACGAGACCGTCTACTCCCGCGAGCTTCGCCCCGCTGGCCGGCGCGTACCCGTCGCTCCGACTCGGCGCGCCGTGGTGGTTCCTCGACTCCCCCGAGGGCATGCGCCGGTTCCGCGAGACCGCGACGGAGACGGCCGGCTTCGCGAACATGTCCGGCTTCGTCGACGACACCCGCGCCTACGCGTCGATCCCCGCGCGTCACGACCTGTCGCGCCGGGTCGACGCCGGGTTCCTGGCCCGCCTGGTGCTGGAGCACCGGCTGCGGGTCGACGAGGCCGTCGAGACCGCGGTCGACCTCGCCTACCACCTGCCCCGGCTCGCGTACGCGCGCCGCGGCTGATCCCCACCACCTGACACCCGAACCGAGGACGACGATGACCACGGCACCCGAGGCGACCACGCCCCGCGGCCTCCTGACGGCCCTGCACGACAAGCTCCCGCTCCGCGCGAAGGTCGCCTACGGCCTGGGCGACATGGGCAACGGCTTCATGTTCGACCTGGGGCAGGCGTACCTGCTGAAGTTCTACACCGACGTCGCCGGGCTGAACCCGGCCGCCGCTGCCGGGGTCTTCGTGTTCACGAAGATCTTCGACGCGTTCATGGACCCGGTCGCCGGGATCTTCGTCGACCGTCGTCCCGGCGGCGGACGGCACGGGCGGTTCAAGCCCGTGATGATGTACGCCTCGATCGCCCTCGGCATCCTGACCGTCGTCACGTTCCTCACCCCCGGCGGGACGCACGGCGTCAACCTCGTGTACGCGTACCTGTCGTACATGGCCTGGGGCGTCCTGTACTCGTTCACCAACGTGCCGTACGGCTCGCTGGCCTCGGTGATGACGCAGAACCCGGCGCAGCGCGCGCAGCTCGCGTCGTTCCGTCAGGCCGGCTCCGTCACGGCGCTGCTCATCACCGGCGTCGCGTTCATGCCGATCGTGCACGCGTTCGGCAGCGACCGGGTCGGGTTCGCCGCGGCGGCCGCAGCGATGTCCGTCGTCGGCGTCCTCGGGTTCTTCGCGACGTTCCGCGGCACGAAGGAGGTCGTGCCTGTCGCCCGCAGCACCGAGAAGATCACGCCGCGGACGTTCGCCACCACGATCGGCCGGAACCGCGCGCTGCTGGTGCTGGTCCTCATGACCGTGTTCTCGATCTCCGCGTACAACATCAAGCCCGCGATGATCGTGTACTTCACGGACTACAACCTGCACAACCAGGACCTGCTCGCGGTCGTGAACTTCTTCGGCATCGGGTCCTCGATCCTCGCGATCCTCACGATCCCGTTCCTGGTCGCGAAGTTCGGCAAGCGGAACGTCGCCATCGCCGGGTTCGCCCTGGCCGCGGTCGCCGACGGCCTGAACTTCCTGCTGCCGACGAACACCGTGACGTTCACGATCCTCTACAGCCTGTCGTTCGTGGGCGTCGCGCTGCCGAACGGCATCACCTGGGCGCTCGTGTCCGACGCGATCGACTACGGCCACTGGCGCACCGGCGTCCGCCGCGAGGGCATCACCTACTCGATGTTCAACTTCTCGCGGAAGATCGCCCAGGCGGTCGCGGGCGGCGCCGCGGGCTTCGGCCTGTCGCTGATCGGCTACGTGCCGAAGTTCACCGAGCGCCCCGAGCTCGCCGACCAGGCCGACGGGATCCTCCAGGGCATCAAGGGCCTGCAGACCCTCTACCCCTGCCTCGCCCTGACGATCGCGGGCGCCGTCCTGTTCTTCCTGTACCCGCTGACCGACGCCCGGATCACCGAGCTGGTCGCCGAGACCCGCGACCGCGAGGCCGGCCGCGCGGTCGCCGACGAGCCCGGGACGCCCCGATGAGCAAGGAGACCCCCATGACCAGCACGACCCCGCTGGACGGCACCCCCCTGGACGGCACCCCGCTGGACCGCGTCACGCTGCGGCTGGCCCCCGCGGACGAGGTCGTCGTCGCCACCCGCGACCTGCCCGCCGGGACGCGCCTGACCTCCCCCGACGGCGACCTCGAGATCCTCGACGACGTGCCGCGCGGCCACAAGCTCGCGGTGCGGGACGTGCCCGCAGGCGGCCAGGTGCACAAGTACGGCCAGTCGATCGGCCGCGCGACCGCCCCGATCGCCGCCGGCGCGCACGTGCACGTGCAGAACCTCGGCATGGACACCGGCGCCGACTCCCACGAGCTCGGCGGCGTGCACACCGAGCTCCCCGTCCCGTCCGGCCCGCCGCGCACCTTCCTCGGGTACCGGCGCGCCGACGGCCGGGTCGGGACCCGGAACTACGTCGCGGTCCTGACCTCGGTGAACTGCTCGGCGGCGACCGCCCGGATGATCGCCGCCGCCGTCGAGCCGCTGCTCGCGCAGTACCCGCACGTCGACGGCGTCGTCGCCCTCACGCACCAGAGCGGCTGCGGCATGATCCCCGCGTCCACCGGCGGCGGCGTGCTCCAGCGCACCCTGCACGGGTACGCCGCGCACCCGAACGTCGCCGGGCTGCTGGTGCTCGGGCTCGGCTGCGAGATGGTGCAGGTCCAGTCGATCCTCGACTCCCTGCCCGTGGCGTCGGACACGCTCGTGGAGTCGCTCACGATCCAGGAGCAGGGCGGCATCCGGGCGTCGGTCGCCGCGGGGGTCGCCGCCGTCGAGCGGATGCTGCCCGCGCTCGACGCCCGCCGCCGTGAACCCGCGCCGATCTCCGAGCTGGTGCTCGGCCTGAACTGCGGGGGCTCCGACGGCTACTCCGGCATCACCGCCAACCCGGCGCTCGGCCACGCCTCCGACCTGCTGGTCGCGGCGGGCGGCACCTCGGTGCTGGCGGAGACCCCGGAGATCTACGGCGCCGAGCACCTGCTCACCCGGCGCGCGGTGTCGCCGGACGTCGCGCGCGCCCTGCTCGAGCGGATCGACTGGTGGCAGCGGTACGCCGCCGACGGCGGGGGCAGCCTCGACAACAACCCGTCGCCCGGCAACAAGGCCGGCGGGCTGACGACGATCCTGGAGAAGTCGCTGGGCGCCGTGGCGAAGGCCGGGCAGGCGGACCTGTCGGCCGTGTACCAGTACGCCGACCCGATCACCACGCGCGGGATGGGCTTCATGGACACCCCCGGGTACGACCCGGTGTCGGTGACCGGTCTGGTCGCGGGCGGCGCGACCGTCGTGTGCTTCACCACCGGCCGCGGCTCGGTGCTCGGCAGCCGGCCCGCACCGACGATCAAGCTCGCGACGAACACCGAGATGTACACCCGGATGCGCGACGACATGGACCTCGACTGCGGCCGGATCGTCGACGGCCTCGCGAGCGTCACCGAGGTCGGCGAGGAGATCCTCGACCGGATCATCGCGGTGGCGTCCGGCGAGCGCACCGCCAGCGAGGAGCTGGGACTCGGCCAGGACGAGTTCGTGCCGTGGCAGCTCGGGACCGTCACGTGAGCCCGCAGCCGACCCCCGCCCCGGCCCGACCCCCCAGGAGCACCATGCGCCCGCTCGACAGCACCACCGTCCCCCGCACCGCCCGCCCCGTCACCGTCCTGCAGTTCGGCGGCGGCAACTTCCTGCGCGGGTTCGTCGACTGGATGATCCAGGTCGCGAACACCGCCGGCGTGACCGACACCGGGGTGGCCGTCGTGCACGCCACCGCGACGCCCGACGCCGCCCTCGACCTGCTGCGCGAGCAGGACGGGCTGTTCCACGTCCTGCTCGAGGGCGTGCGCGCCGGCGAGCCGGTCCGGGAGATCACCCGGGTCGACTGCGTGCAGGAGGTCGTCGCCGCCCACGGCGAGTTCGACCGCTACCGGGAGCTGTACCTGAGCCCGGACCTGCGGGTCGTCGTGTCCAACACCACCGAGGCCGGCATCGTCTGGGTGCCGGGCGACGACCTGGCCGCCACGCCCCCGGCGTCGTTCCCCGCGAAGGTCGCCGCGCTGCTGCACGACCGGTACCGGCACTTCGACGGCGACCCCGACCGGGGGCTCGCGTTCCTCGCGTGCGAGCTCATCGAGGACAACGGGTCCACCCTGCGCGAGCTGGTGCTGCGGCACGCGGCGGCCGCCGGGCTGGACGAGGGGTTCCGGACATGGGTGCGGGAGTCGTGCAGCTTCGCCGACACCCTGGTCGACCGGATCGTGCCCGGCTACCCGCGGGACGACATCGACGCCGTCCAGGCCGAGATCGGGTTCGCGGACCGGCTCGTCGTCAAGGGCGAGTACTTCCACGTCTGGGCGATCGGCGCGGACCCCCGCGTGCGCGACCTCCTGCCGCTGGACCGCGCCGGGCTGGACGTGCGGTTCATGCCCGACATCCGCGCGTTCCGGGAGCAGAAGGTGCGCGTCCTCAACGGCACGCACACCGCGCTCAGCGCCGTCGGACTGCTGCTCGGGCACACCAGCGTGCGCGAGGCGTTCGCCGACCCCGACGTCCGCCGCTACGTCGACCGGCTGGTGGCCGACGAGGTGCTGCCGACGATCCCGGGCGACCGGGCGGATCTCGACACGTTCGCGGCGGGCATCCTGGAGCGGTTCACGAACCCCTACCTGCACCACCGGCTCGCGGACATCGCCCTGAACGCCGTGGCGAAGTGGCGCACCCGGAACCTGCCCGTGCGCGTCGACCGCACCCGGGCCGGCGCGGCCGCACCGCTCACGGCGTTCTCGCTGGCCGCGGTGCTGGTCGTCCAGTCGGGCGCGGCAGCCGTCCCGGGGTTCACGCCCGCCGACGACGCCGCGACGCTCGACGCGCTGCGCGGCGGGCCCGCCCCGCGGGACGCCGGCGGCGCGGCCGCGTGGGTGCGCACCGCCGTCGAGCGCCTCGACCTCGCCCACGGGCTCGACACCAGGGCGGCGGACGACCTGGTCCACGACGTCGCGGCGCACGTCACGGAGCTGCTCGCCGACCCCCGGGCGGCGCTGCGAGTCGTGCTGGAGGCGCGCTCCTGACTCTCCCGGAGCTCACCGCCGCGACCCGTCGGCACCCCCGCGGGCAGCGGAGGTGCCGACGACGGCTCAGCGGTGGAAGCAGGTCGATCGCCGGTTCGTGATCGTCTCCGACGATCCGCCGATGCCCTTCACCGTGCCCACGGTCTCGATGCAGTAGTAGCCCTTGCCCGCGTCACCGAAGGGGACCCAGGCGTGCATCAGCGCCGCGCTGGTCCCGTTGGTGACCCGGAAGAGCCGGTACGACTTGGAGTACCCGTTCGGGCCCGTGAGCGTCGCGGTCGTCGACACCTCCGCCCGGTAGGTGTTGTCCCACCAGAACCAGCCGTACTTGTACTCGAACGAGTGCGGCTCGATCTTCACCTGGACCGCCTTCCGCTGCTCGGACCACGAGATGTCCCGCTTGAACCGGGTCCACTGGCGGCCGCTCGACGAGTACTTCTCGTCGTGCGACGAGTGCAGCTTCTTGAGGTCGAGGATGCGGCTGCCGTCCGGCATCAGTCCGTACTCCTCCCAGATGGTCAGGGGCGGCGGGGGCGTCGCGGTCGCCGTCCCGGCGAGCCCGGTCAGCATCGACACGGCGAGGCCGGCCGCGACGAGCGCACGACCCACTCCCCGCACGCGCTGGCGGCCGGTCGCAGATGTGGACATGACGTACTCCTCGTGTTCGCAGGTGAGCGCCACCCACCGCGTCGGGCCACCCGGACCTCGACGCCGGGACAGGGGGACGCCGGACCCGTCCACCGTCCCCGCCGGGACGGGACGTCACGAGGCACCTGGGTGCTCGGTGCGGCCCAGTTCCGTGGACTCGCGAGGCGAAGTAGGTGGCCGCCGCCGCACCTACGGTGTCTCTGCTGGTCAGGGCGCCGCGCTGGAGACGGCGCCGCGGAGATGGCGCTGCGGAGATCGCGCGCGGACGCAGAAGACCCCTCAGCGGCCGGTTGCCGCTGAGGGGTCTGGGTGCTCCCTCGACTGGACTCGAACCAGTAACCGTCCGATTAACAGTCGGATGCTCTGCCAATTGAGCTACGAGGGATCGTGCGGGGAAAACTCTAGCAGCCCGTCGGGGGTGCTCCGGCCACCTCCACCGCGGCCCGTCGCTGCGCGAGGGGACGCCCGCCGTCAGGGACGCAACCCGGCCGCGGACCGGACCCGCGCCTCGGCCTCGTCGAGCAGCGCGACCACCCCCGGGTCAGCGAGGTCGACGGTCGCGGGGCCGGTCACCTGCGTGAACAGGTCGCCGTCCTCGCCGCGGCGCAGCGCGACCCGGACCGTCGCCCCACCAGGCAGCGTGACGGTCTCGACGTGCACGACCGACGACTGCACCCGCTCGCGGAACGCCTGCGCGAAGGCGACCGGCACCGGGGCCTCGAGCGGCACCTCCTGGGTCTGCCCCGACACCCAGTGCACGGTGATCGCCGCGGGCTCGGGCGTGAACGACGCCCGGTCGACGTCGGTCCACGGGTGCCGGACCACGCGGTCCCCGTCGACGAGGTGCAGCGCCCGGCGCGACGCCGCCACCCACCGGCCCCCCGGGACGCGCGCGGCGGCCAGCACCCGGTCGTCGGGCGGGAGGTCCAGCGCGCGGCGGTCGGCGTCGGGCAGGGCGTGGCGGCGGGAGAAGAGCGGCACGAGGCCCCACGGTAGCCGCCGCGCACCGGCCCGGCCGGTACCCTGACCGCGACGAGGGCCAGTAGCTCAGCCGGTCAGAGCAGCGGACTCATAATCCGTCGGTCGTGGGTTCAAGCCCCACCTGGCCCACCCTCGCACGCCCACCGCCCTTGCCCACTCAGCGGGCCCGCGGGTGGGACGTTCGCCTTGCAGCGCTGCGAGCGGCGGCGACATGCTGGACGACGGGTCCCGCCGCTCTGCGCGAGCCCCCGGGACCGGACCGCGGTGCTGCGGGGCGGCGCGCTCGGCCTCTCGAGTGCAGGAGAACGACATGACCACCACCACCGCCAGCGCGGCGTCCGCCGCCCGCCCGCAGACCGGGCTCCCGCGATGAGCGCCCCCGACGCAGCGGCACGTCCCGCGGGCGAGCTCGCCGGCGACCGCGCGTTCTTCGGCCACCCCCGCGGGCTGATGACGCTGTTCACCACCGAGCTGTGGGAGCGGTTCAGCTACTACGGGATGCGCGCCATCCTCCTGTACTACCTGACGGACGCCGTCGCGGACGGCGGCCTCGGGATCGCCGACCGCACCGGCCTGGCGCTCGTGTCGATCTACGGCACCAGCGTGTACCTGCTGTCGGTCGTGGGCGGCTGGCTCGCCGACCGGGTGATCGGCTCGCGGCGCTCGACGCTGTACGGCGGCATCATCATCGCGGCGGGGCACGTGGCGCTGGCGCTGCCGTCGGCGCCGACCTCGTACCTGGGCATCGCGCTCGTGGCGCTCGGCACCGGCCTGCTGAAGCCGAACGTGTCGAGCATGGTCGGCGAGCTGTACGCCCGGGACGACTCCCGGCGCGACTCCGCGTTCTCGATCTTCTACATGGGCATCAACATCGGCTCGTTCACCGCGCCGTTCCTGGTCGGGGCGGCCCGGGCGTGGGGCGGGTACCACGCGGGCTTCCTGGTCGCGGCGGTCGGCATGGCGATCGCGCTGGTGTTCTTCGTCGCCGGCGGGAAGTACCTGGGGTCGGCCGGCGGGTCCGCACCGAACCCGATCCGCCCCGAGGAGCGCCCCGCCCTGCTGCGTGGGCTGGCGATCATCCTCGGCGCGGTCGTGGTCGTCGGCGGGATCGCGGCCGTGGTCTCCGGCGGGTTCAACCTCGACACGTTCATCGACACGATGTCGTACCTGGCGTTCCTCGCGCCGGTGGCGTACTTCGTCGCGATGTACCGCTCTCCGAAGGTCACCGACGCCGAGCGGCCGCGCGTGATCGCGTACATCCCGCTGTTCGTCGCGGCGATGCTGTTCTGGATGATCTTCGAGCAGGCCGCCACGACCCTCGCCGCGTTCGCCGCGAACCGCACGGAGCTCGACCTGTTCGGCGCGACGATCAGCCCGGAGTTCTTCCAGTCGGTCAACCCGCTGTCGATCATCATCCTGGCCCCGGTGTTCGCGTGGATCTGGGCGAGGACCCAGGACCGACCCGCGACGGCGTCGAAGTTCGCCCTGGGCCTCGGGCTCGCGGCCGTGTCGTTCCTGGTGATGTCGGCCGCCTCGGCGGCGATCGGCGACGGCAAGGCACCGGCGTGGGTGCTCGTGGTGGTCTACGTGATCCAGACGCTCGGCGAGCTGTGCCTGTCCCCCGTGGGCCTCGCGGCGACGACGCTGCTCGCGCCGCGGGCGTTCCGGACGCAGGCGATGGCGGTGTGGTTCCTCGCGCCCGCCGCCGGGCAGGCGATCACCGCCCAGCTCATCAAGGCCACCGAGGGCACCTCCGACACGCTGTACTTCGGCGGGATCGGCGGCGTCGCGCTGCTGTTCGCGCTGGCGCTCGCGGCGCTGTCCCCGTGGGTCGGCCGGCACATCCGCCGGGCGGACGAGCTGGAGGGGTCGGTCACCGCGGCGAGCTGACCGCGACCGGATCTGGCGCCCGCGCGCGCCGGGGAGGACACTGTGCTCGCCCGGCTCCGCGCGGGCGCCGCGGCGTCGCGGCCCTCCCCCGTCCGAGGAGCCCCACCTCCGTGCTGCGTACCGTCACCTCGCACCTGTCGATGCAGGTCCACGCCCGCGCCGACCTGGTCCTGGCCGTCACGGTCGCGCGGGGCGCGTACGACGTCACCGAGACGTTGTCGGTCACCCGCGACGGCGCACCGGTCGCGGTCCGGGAGATCGCGGGGCCGCACGGGACCCGGCTGCACCGGTTCGACTGCGACCCCGGCCAGGTCGAGGTCGGCTACCGCGCCGTGGTCACCGGCCGGGACTCCGCGCCCGTGGTCGAGGAGGTCGACGTCGTCGAGTACCTGCGGCCCAGCCGGTACGCGGACTCGGACAGGCTGCTGGCGTTCGCGGGCGACCAGTTCCGCGGGCTGCGGGACCGGGCGCTGGTCGACGCGGTCGTCGACTGGGTGCACGGCCACGTCGGCTACCTGTCGGGGTCGAGCCTGCCGACCGACGGCGCCACCGACACCCTGCTGAAGCGGCGCGGGGTGTGCCGCGACTTCGCGCACCTGGTGATCGCGCTGCTCCGGGCCCGCGACGTGCCCGCCCGGCTGGCCGCGGTGTACGCGCCGGGGCTGACGCCGATGGACTTCCACGCGGTGGTCGAGGCGCACGTCGAGGGCGGCTGGCACGTCGTGGACGCGACCCGGCTGGCCCCGCGGCCGTCGCTGCTGCGGATCGCGACCGGCCGGGACGCGACCGACACGGCGTTCCTGTCCACCTACCGCGGCGAGGTCACCCTGCGCACCCTCCAGGTGACTGCCACGGTCGACGGCCCCCTCCCCCAGGACGACGGCACCCCCCTGCTCGCGCTGGGCTGACCCCGCGAGGGCGTACGCGACACCGCGAGGGCGTACTCCACGGCGTACGCCCTCGCGGTGTCGAGTGCGCCCTCGGTGGGCTGCGGCAGCCCGCCGGGGTCAGGGGCGGCGGGCGATCTGGGTGTTGCTGACCTGCGCGCGGGGGCGGACCACCAGGGTGTCGATGTTGACGTGGTGCGGGCGGGTCAGGGCGAACGCGATGACGTCCGCGACGTCGTCGGCGACCAGCGGCTCGTAGCCCTCGTAGATCGTCGCCGCGCGGGCCGCGTCCCCGCCGAACCGGACCAGCGAGAACTCCTCGGTCGCGACGTTGCCGGGGGCGATGTCGATCACCCGGACGGGCTCGCCGATCAGCTCCAGGCGCAGGGTCGTGGTGAGCATCCGCTCGGCGTGCTTGACGCCGGTGTACCCGGCGCCGCCCTCGTAGGGGGCGATCGACGCGGTCGACGTGACGACCAGGACGTCCCCGCGGCCGCTGGCCTTCAGCGCCGGGAGCAGCGCCTTCGTGATCCGCAGCGTGCCGAGCACGTTGAGCTCGTACATCCGCCGCCAGCCGTCGACGTCGGCGTCCTCGACCCGGTCGAGCCCGAGCGCGCCGCCCGCGTTGTTGACCAGCGACGTCAGCCCGCCGGTGGCCTCGACGTGCGCGACCAGGCGGGCGACGTCGTCGTCGACGGTGAGGTCGGCGGCGAACGCCTCCGCACCGGTCTCGGCGGCCAGCGCCTCGAGGCGGTCCGCGCGGCGCGCGACGGCGACCACGTCCCAGCCCTCGGCGCGCAGCCGGCGGACCGTCGCGGCGCCGATCCCGCTGGACGCGCCGGTGACGACGGCGCGGGGCGTGGTGGGCGTGCTGGCGGGGGTCTCGGACATGCGGGGGTCCTTCCGGACGTCGGGTGGTGGCCTGGGTCGACCCTACGACCGGTCGGGGGCCGGGGGCGTCGGGGGCGCGGGTCGTCGGGGTGGTCGGGGACGCGGGGTCAGAGGGTGGCGTCGAGGTCCGTGAGCACCGCGTCGTACGCGGCGAGCGCCGTCGCGACCTGCGCGTCGGTGACGACGCACGGCGGCACGACGTGGATCCGGTTGTCCTGCACGAACGGCAGCAGCCCGCGGTCGAGCAGCCCGGACTTCACCGCGGCCATCCCGGCGGCGGGGACGGGGGTGCGGGCCTCCCGGTCGGTGACGAGCTCGAGCGCCCAGAACACGCCGGTCCCCCGCACCTCGCCGACCGACGGGTGGGCGTCCGCGAGCGCCGCGAGCCCGGGGCCGAGGACGTCGGCGCCGACGCGCGCGGCGTTCTCGACGATCTTCTCGTCCTCCATCGCCTCGATCGTGGCGACGACGGCGGCCATCGCGAGCGGGTGCCCGGAGTACGTGAGCCCGCCGGGGAACACCCGGTCGTCGAAGTGCGCGGCGACCGCGTCGGAGATCAGCACGCCGCCGGCGGGGACGTAGCCGGAGTTCACGCCCTTGGCGAAGGTGATGAGGTCGGGCACGACGTCGTGCTGGTCGAGCGCGAACCAGGAGCCGGTGCGGCCGAACCCGGCCATCACCTCGTCGAGGACCAGCAGGACGCCGTACCGGTCCGCGATGGCGCGCAGCCCGGCGAGGTACCCCGGGGGCGGCACCAGCACGCCGCCGGTGCCGACGACGGTCTCGACCAGGATCGCGGCGACCGAGGACGCGCCCTCGGCGACCAGCACCCGCTCGAGGTGGTGCAGCGCGCGCTCGCACTCCTGCTCGGGCGTCGTCGCCCAGAACTCGGAGCGGTACAGGTAGGGGCCGAACACGTGCACGTGACCGCGGGCGTACTCGTTGGGCACACGGCGCCAGTCGCCGGTCGCGACGACGGCCGCGCCGGTGTTGCCGTGGTACGAGCGGTAGAACGACAGCACCTTGTCCCGGCCCGTGACGAGGCGCGCCATCCGGATCGCGTTCTCGTTGGCGTCGGCGCCGCCGTTGGTGAAGAACACCTTCGAGAACCCGGCGGGCGCGTGCCGCAGGATCGCCTCGGCCGCGCGGCCGCGGGGCAGGACCGCGTGCTGGGGGGCCACCGTCGTCAGCGTCGAGGCCTGCGCGGCGATGGCCGCGGTGACCCGGGGGTGCTGGTGGCCGATGTTGGTGTTGACGAGCTGGCTGCTGAAGTCGAGCAGGGTCCGCCCGTCGCCGAGCGTCACCTCGCACCCCGCGGCGTCGCGCACGACGAGCGGCGCGAGCGCCCCCTGGGCGGACCAGGAGTGGAACACGTGGGCGCGGTCGAGCTCGAGGGCGAGCGCGCCGTCGGCGTCGAGGGTCATGGGCAGGCCTTCCGGTGGGCGAGGTGCGGGTGCGAGGTGCGGGCGGCCCGGGCCGGGGGTGGCGGCACCCCCGGCCCGGGCGGTCGGTGGGTCAGTTCCCGCCGGGCTGGAGCTCGACGGTGAGGGGCGCGAAGTCCGCACCCTCGACGTCGACGCCCTCGGCCGTGAGCTCGTCCAGCGCCTGCTGCACGTACTCGTTGGTGTAGGCCGTCTCCGGCGGGTCGGCCGTGATGATCGTCGCGCCGGTCTCGTTGGACGTGGCCTTGGCCATCTCGACGGTGGCGTCCCACGCGGCGTCGTCGATCGTCCCGATGCCGCCGCTGGTGGACGGCCAGATGAGCTTGTTGACCTCGTTCGTCATCCACAGCTGGTGGCTGGTGCCGAGCGTCGAGCCGGCGGCCGTGACGATGTCCGCGGCCTCCTGCGCGTTGTCCCGGGCGTAGATCCAGCCCTGCAGGGACGCCTTGATGAACGCGACGGTGGTCTCGGCGTACTCCGGGTCGTCGGCGAGCCGGCCGGCGTCCGCCCAGATGGCGTCCTGGAGCATGGCCGTGCCCTCGTCGTTCCAGTCGATGACCGAGAAGTCCTCGGGCTGGTAGAGCTCGCCGGTCTCGGGGTTCTCGGTCTCGAGCAGCTGGGCGTACTCGTTGTAGGTCATCGCCTGGGCGGCGTCGATGTCCCCCGCGAGGAACGCGTTCATGTCGAACGCCTGCTGGACGATGCTGAAGTCCTCGACGCCCGCCTTGTTCAGGCCCGCGAACAGCTCCACTCGTTGCCGTAGCCCCAGGAGCCGATCGACTTGCCCTCGAGGTCCGCGACGGAGTCGATGCCGGCGTCCGCGAACGACACCTGCAGCGTGGCGGACCGCTCGAAGATCTGCGCGACGTTCGTGATGTCGGCGCCCTGCTCGATGGAGCCGAGCACCTTGGGCACCCACGCGATCGCGTAGTCGACCTCGCCGTTCGCGAGCGCGTCCTGCGGGACGATGTCGCCGCCGGACGGGATGATCTCGACGTCCAGGCCCGCGTCCTCGTAGAACCCCTGGTCCAGGGCGGCGTAGTAGCCGGAGAACTGCGCCTGGGTGAGCCACTGCAGCTGCAGCTTGACGGGGGTGAGCCCGTCGGAGCCCGCCGCGCTGGTCTCGTCCCCCGCGGCCGTGTCGTCGGAGCCGCCGCAGCCCGCGAGCGCGAGCGCCGCGACGAGCCCGAGCGTGCCGATGCCGATCCGGGTGCGCCTGCTGTTCCTCATGTCGTCCCCTTCCGTCCTGCTTCCGGGTGGTGCGCTGCACGTGCGTGCCCGCCTGGCGCCGTCGGCAGGTGGGGTGGGTCGACCCGCGGGACCCCCGCCGCGGGACGTCTGGTGGGGCCGGCTCAGGTCGGCCGGGCCCCGCGGCTGCCGCGTCGCTCGAGGGCGAGGGTCGCGCCGTAGAACACGAGCCCGACGACCACGCCACCGAGGACGTACGCCCACGCGCGGGCGTAGTTGCTGCCCGCCGCGGCCGTGGTGATGAACGACCCGATGCCGGAGCGCGGCCCGCCGAAGTACTCGGCGACGATCGCGGAGATGACCGCGAGCGAGGACGCGAGCCGCAGACCGGTGAACACGAACGGCAGCGCGGTCGGGATCGTGACGGCCCGGACCGCCTGGCGGGGTGTCGCGGCGTACGCCCGCATCAGGTCGCGGTGCACGGGGCGGACCTGGCGCAGCCCCCGGAGGGTCGTGACGAAGACCGGCACGGCGACGGCGATCGCGACGACGATCTGCCGCCCCGTCTCCACCGACGCGCCGTACATCGTGTAGAGCACCGGGGCGAGCGCCACGATCGGCACCACCGCGAGCCCCGCGACCACCGGCGACAGCAGCGCGTCGACGACCCGCGCGGCCGAGGCCAGCACCGCCGCGGCGATGGCGACCACGGCCCCCACCACCAGACCGACCAGGGCGTTCGTCCCGGTGACCAGCGCGGCCGACGCGATGGTGGGCGCGAACGCGACGAGCTCGCGGACGATGTCGACCGGGCTCGGCAGCAGGAACGCCGGCACGTCGCCGAGCGTCACGACCGCCTGCCACGCCGCGAGGAGCGCGAGGAGCAGGACGACCGGCGCCGCCCGGTGCCCGACCCGGGCGAAGCGCCCGGTCACCGCGTCTCCACCCCGCGGGCCGGGACCGCGCCCGACCCGCCGTGCAGGGCCTCGCGGACGGCGGTCACCGCACCGAAGTACGCCTCGTCCTCGCGCAGCCCGTCGCCGCGCTCCCCCGACCGGCCGAGGCCGACGTCGACGATCCCCGCGATCCGCCCGGGCCGGGCGGACATCACCACGACGCGGTCGGACAGGAACACCGCCTCGGGGATGGAGTGCGTGACGAACACGACCGCCGCCTGCGTCTCCGCGCAGATCCGCACCAGCTCGGACTGCAGCCGCTCCCGGGTCATCTCGTCGAGCGCGCCGAACGGCTCGTCCATCAGCAGCAAGCTGGGCCGCTCCGCGAGCGCCCGGGCGATGGCGACGCGCTGCTGCATGCCCCCCGAGAGCTGGTCCGGGTAGTGGTCGGCGAAGTCGGTCAGGCCGACGAGGGCGAGCATCTCGTCGGCGCGCTGCCGACGGCCCGCGCGCCCGACGCCGTGCAGGGACAGCGGCAGCTCGATGTTGCCGCGGACGGTGCGCCAGGGCAGCAGCCCGGCCTGCTGGAACGCGATGCCGTAGTCGTGGCCGAGCCGCGCCTGCTCGGCGGACCGGCCGAAGACGTCGATCGTGCCGCTGGTGGGCCGGTCCAGGTCTGCGACCAGCCGCAGCAGCGTGGACTTGCCGCACCCGGAGGGGCCGATCAGCGAGACGAACTCGCCGGCGCCGACCGTGAGGTCCACGGACTCCAGCGCGGTGACGGCCCGCTCGCCGGCGCCGAACACCCGGCCGACGCCGGTGACCTGGACGGCCGCCGCCGTCGTCGAGGGCGCCGGGGTGCTCAAGCGGTCACCTCCGCGCGGCGGTACCGGCGCAGGCCGGTGCCCAGCAGGGCGACGGCCCCGGAGGCGACCAGGCCCAGCAGCACGGCACCGAAGATCGGCGCCCACGGCTTGGCGGGGTCGCTGCTGGCGAAGTTGGCGAACTCGAGGATCATGCGTCCGATACCTCCGGGCATCCCGGTCGAGACCTCCGCGACGACGACACCGAGCACGGCGCTCGTGGCCGCCAGGCGGAGGGCGGGCAGCAGGTGCGGCACGCTGGCCGGCAGCCGCAGGTGGATGAGGGTCTGGGTCCAGGACGCCGCGTAGCCGTCGAACAGCTCGCGGTGCAGGGTGTCGGGCGACTGCAGGCCGCGCAGCGCGCCCACGGCGACGGGGAAGAACGCCAGGTACGACGCGATCACCGCCACCGACATCCAGGGCTCCCAGGTGAAGCCGAGCTCCAGCTTGCTGCCCCAGCCCTTGACCAGCGGGGCGAGCGCGATCAGCGGGACGGTCTGGCTGAGGACGACGAGCGGCAGCACCGCGGACTCCGCGACCCGGAACCGGCTCATCAGCAGCGCCAGCACGAACCCGACCACCACCCCGATCACCCAGGACACGGCGGCGATCCGCAGGCTGGTGCCACCGGCCCGCAGCACGGCGAGCCACAGCGGGTCCGCGTTGGGCTGCGCGGTCAGCGGGTCGCCGAGCCGGGCGACCATCTCCCAGACGTGCGGCATCGCCAGGTCGGTCGTCCGCGGCAGCAGCCGCAGCTCCCCGACGCTCCAGCCGTCGTCGGGGACGACCGCCTTCACGAGCTCCCACAGGGCGGCGAGCAGGACGAGGGCCGCGAGGCCGAGGCCCGCCGGGCGCAGCACCCGCAGCACCCGGGCGGACGTCATGCGGTGGCCACGACGTGCTCGGCCATCGCCGGGATGATCCGCTCGCCGTACAGCCGCAGGGTCTCCTCCTTGTTGTCGTGCTGGAGGTACCCGGCGAACTGGGTGACGCCGAGGTCGCGCAGGGCCTCGAGCTTCTCGACGTGCTCGCGAGGGCTGCCGAGCAGGCAGAACCGCTCGACGATCTCGTCCGGGACGAACTGGGTGTGCGAGTTCCCCGCGCGGCCGTGCTCGTTGTAGTCGTAGCCCTGCCGGCCGGCGATGTAGTCGGTCAGCGCCTTGGGCACCTGCGACCCCTGGCCGTACTTGGCGACGATGTCGGCGACGTGGTTGCCGACCATGCCGCCGAACCAGCGGCACTGCTCGCGCATGTGCGCCCGCGCCGCCGGGGAGTCGCCGTCCCCGACGTACATCGGGGCGGCGACGCAGAACTTCACGGCGTCCGGGTCCCGTCCGGCGGCCTCGGCGGCGTCCCGCACGGTGCGGATCATCCAGGACGCGACGTCGGGGTCGGCGCACTGCAGGATGAACCCGTCGCCGACCTCGCCGGTCAGCTTCAGGGCCAGCGGGCCGTACGCGGCGACCCACATCTCCAGCTCCGAGCCCTTCGACCACGGGAACTGCACGGTGCGGCCGTTCAGCTCGACCGCCCGGGAGTTCGCCAGCTCGCGGATGACGTGGATCGACTCGCGCAGCGTCGCGAGGTTGGACGGCTTGCCGGCCAGGGTCCGCACCGCGGAGTCCCCGCGGCCGATGCCGCAGACCGTGCGGTTGCCGTACATCTCGTTGAGCGTCGCGAACGACGAGGCGAGCACGGTCCAGTCCCGGGTGGCCGGGTTGGTCACCATCGGGCCGACCTTGACCTTGCGGGTCGCGGCCAGGATCTGCGAGAACACGACGAACGGCTCCTGCCAGAGCAGGTGCGAGTCGAAGGTCCACACGTAGTCGAACCCGTGGGTCTCCGCCTGGCGGGCCAGGTCGACCACGCGCGACGCGGGCGGGTCGTTCTGCATGACGACGCCGAACTCCATGCCGGGTCTCCTCTCGGTCTCGGGGGCGGGTGTCAGATGAGGTACTGCGACAGGCCGCGCTTGACGTACTGCCCGTGGCCGGCGCGGCCGTGGAACGCGCCGCCGTCGACGACCACCGAGCCGCGGGACAGCACCGTGTCGACGTGGCCGTCGACCTCGAAGCCCTCCCAGGCGGAGTAGTCCATCCGCATGTGGTGGGTCTTCCCGACGCCGATCGACGTGTGCCCGTCCGGGTCGTAGATGACGACGTCCGCGTCGGCGCCGGGCGCGAGCACGCCCTTCTTGCCGTACATGCCGAACATCCGCGCGGGCGTGGTGCAGCAGATCTCCACCCAGCGCTCCAGGCTGATCTCGCCGGTGACGACGCCCTGGTACAGCAGGTCCATCCGGTGCTCGACGGAGCCGATGCCGTTGGGGATCTTCGAGAAGTCCCCGACGCCCATCTCCTTCTGGTCCTTCATGCAGAACGGGCAGTGGTCGGTCGACACCAGCTGCAGGTCGTTCGTGCGCAGGCTGTTCCACATCTGGTGCTGGTGGCCCTCGTGCTTGGACCGCAGCGGCGTCGAGCACACGTACTTCGCGCCCTCGAACTCGCCCCACTCCTGCCCGGTGGCCCCGAGGTGGTCCTCGAGCGACAGGTACAGGTACTGCGGGCAGGTCTCGCCGAACACGTTCTGGCCGCGGTCGCGCGCCTGGGCGATCTGCTCGGCCGCCTGCTTCGCGGACACGTGCACGATGTACAGCGGCGCACCCGTCAGGTCGGCGAGCATGATCGCGCGGTGGGTGGCCTCCTCCTCCGCCTGCCACGGGCGGGAGACGCCGTGGTAGTACGGGGAGGTCTCGCCGCGGGCGACGTGCTGCTGCACGAGGGTGTCGATGACCGACCCGTTCTCCGCGTGCATCATGATCATCGCGCCGTTGTCGGACGCCTTCTGCATGGCCCGCAGGATCTGCCCGTCGTCCGACAGGAACACGCCCTTGTAGGCCATGAACAGCTTGAAGCTGGTGACGCCCTCGGCGATCAGCTCGTCCATCGCGTGCAGCGACGAGTCCTGCACGTCCGACAGGATCTGGTGGAACGCGTAGTCGACGGCGCACTGCCCCGCGGCCTTCGCCTGCCACAGCGCGAACTGGTCGACCGGGTTCTCGTGCGGGTACTGCACCACGAAGTCGACGATCGTCGTCGTCCCGCCCCACGCCGCCGCGGTCGTCCCCGACTCGAACGTGTCCGAGGCGAACGTGCCGCCGAACGGCATCTCCATGTGGGTGTGCGCGTCGATGCCGCCCGGGATGACGTACTTCCCGGTCGCGTCGATCACGCGGTCGACCGTGGCGCTCAGGTCCACGCCCAGGGCCGTCGACCCGGGCTGGAGCAGGGCGACGATGGTCTCGCCGTCGATCAGCACGTCCGCCGCGCCGCGCCCGGTGGCGTTGACGACGGTGCCGCCGGTGATGAGGGTCTTCAACGGTCGCCCCCCGCTCACGGCGCCACGATGGGCCCGTAGGCGTCCGGGCGGCGGTCGCGGAAGAACTGCCAGCGCTCGCGGGTCGTGCGGATGACGTCCAGGTCGAGGTCGCGGATCAGCAGCTGGTTCTCGGACGTCGAGCCGACCTCGCCGACGTAGTTGCCGTCCGGTCCGACCGCGTAGGACGAGCCGTAGAAGTTCACCGCCTCGTCGCCGTACTCGTTGTCCTCGAGCCCGACGCGGTTGTTCGCGATGACGTAGTAGCCGTTCGCGATGGCCGCCGCCGGCTGCTCGACCTCCCACAGCTTGTTCGAGATGCCCGGGGCCGTGGCGTTCGGGTTGAACACGATCTCCGCGCCGTTCAGCGCGAGCACCCGCCAGCCCTCCGGGAAGTGCCGGTCGTAGCAGATGTTCACGCCGATCTTCCCGACCGCGGTCTCGAACACCGGGTACCCCTGGTTGCCGGGACGGAAGTAGAACTTCTCCCAGAACTTCGGCAGGTGCGGGATGTGGTGCTTGCGGTACGTGCCGAGCAGGGTGCCGTCCGCGTCGATGACCGCCGCGGTGTTGTAGAGCACGCCCGGCTGGTCCTCCTCGTAGATCGGCAGCACGATCACGATGCCGAGCTCCTTGGCCAGCGCCGAGAACCGGTCGGTGGTCGGGCCGGGCACGGTCTCGGCGTACTCGTAGTACTTCGTGTCCTGCGTGATGCCGAAGTACGGGCCGTAGAACAGCTCCTGGAACCCGATGACCTGCGCGCCCTCGGCGGCGGCCTTCCGGGTCCAGTCCTCGTGCAGCTGGATCATCGACTCCTTGTCGCCCGTCCAGGTGGCCTGGGTGAACGCGACACGCACGACTGACATGGAGGACCTCCGCGGTTCGAGGGGCTGACCACCGGGGCGCCGGACCCCGGTGAGGAATGTGACTCTGGGGGTTGAACATTTCTGCGGCGTTTCTGCCGGTTTCGGCGGCGAGAACGCGCGTGTCGGCGCTGTAAACACTTCGGCGCCGGCGGTCGCGGCGGTCGGTGCGGCCCTGCGGCGCCCGGCACGATGGCCGGCATGGACGTGGCCCAGCACGTGGAGGACCGCAGTCCTCGGGGGATCGCCGCCGCCGTGTCGCGCCTCGTGCGCAGCGGCGAGCTGCAGCCCGGCGACCGCCTGCCCACGGTCCGGCGGCTCGCCGCCGACCTCGGTGTCAGCCCCGCGACCGTCAGCGGCGCGTGGCAGGCTCTGGCCGCCGTCGGGCTCGTCACCTCGCGCGGGCGCGCCGGGACGGTGGTGCTGCCCGAGCCCGCGTCGTGGCTGCCGCCCCGGTACCGGGACATGGCCGCCGGCGGCCGCGTCGACGCCGTCCCCGAGCCCGCGGCCGCACCCCCGCGCCCCGCGTCCCGGCTGGACCTGTCGACCGGCACGCCCGACCCCGAGCTGCTGCCCCCGCTGCAGCGCGCCCTCGGCCGGATCGCCGCCCGCACCCCCGCCGCCGGGACCGGCACCTACCTCGGCGCACCGGTCATCGAGCCCCTGGAGCGGCTGCTGCGCGCGTCCTGGCCGTTCACGCCCCAACGCGTCACCGTCGTCGACGGCGCGGTCGACGCGATGAGCCGCACCCTGGAGCAGCTCGCCGGGTTCGGGGGGCGCGTCATCGTCGAGGACCCCTCGTTCCCGCCGATCTTCGACCTGTGCGACCAGCTCGGCCTCGAGCGGGTGCCCGTCCCGCTCGACCGGCACGGGATGCGCCCCGACGCCCTCGAGGCCGCGCTGCGGACCGGCGCCGAGGTGGTGGTGCTGCAACCCCGCGCGCACAACCCCACCGGCGTCAGCATGACCTCCACCCGCGCCCGCGAGATCGCCGCCGTCATCCGCCGGCACCTCGCGGCCGACCCCGCCGCCGACGTGCACGTCGTCGAGGACGACCACTCCGGGGAGATCGCGTCCTCCGCGGACGTCTCGCTCGGCAGCCACCTGCCCGACCGGGTGGTGCACGTGCGGTCCTACTCCAAGTCCCACGGCCCCGACCTGCGGATCGCGGCCGTCGGCGGGCCGGCCGCCGTGCTGGACCGGGTGATCGCGCGCCGGATGCTCGGCCCCGGCTGGACCAGCAGGCTGCTGCAGCACCTGCTCGCGGACCTGCTCGTCGACGGCGAGGCCCTGGCCGCGGTCGCCCAGGCCCGGCGGATCTACTACGCCCGGCAGCGCGCGCTCAGCACCGCCCTCGCCGAGCACGGCGTCGTGGTCCAGCCCGGCGACGGGATCAACGTGTGGGTCCCGGTCGCCGACGAGGCCACCGCCCTCGTCCGGCTGGAGGCCGCCGGGATCCGCGTCGCCCGCGGCCGCCCGTTCCGCGCCGTCCCGCCCCCGGACGCCGGCGCGGGCCACGTCCGCGTCACCGTCGGCGCCCTGTCCGGCGGCCCCGCCGAGGTCGCCCGCGTCGCCCACGCCCTCGCCCGCGCCGCGACCCCCTGACCCCGCACCCTGCACCCGCACCCGCGCACCCGCACCCGCCCTCCCGCACCCCCTGCCCGCGCCCACCCCGCGCGCACACCCCACCCCCCGCACCCCACCCCCGACGAGAGGTCACGACACGCTGGCCCGGGCCCTCCCGAACCCGCGTGTCGTGACCTCTCGTCGTCGGGGCGATGCGAGCAGACCTCCGCGACAGCCCCCGCCCGCCCCGCCCCACCCGCCTCGTCCCGACTACCGCGGACCCTCCGCCCGCACCCGACGAGAGGTCACGACACGCTGAACGGGAGCCCGCCGAACCCGCGTGTCGTGACCTCTCGTCGATTCGGGGAGTCAGGGGGGGCGGGGCCTGGATGGCAGGGCCGCAGCGGGGGCCGCGGGCGGGGCGCCACGGGGCGGGCGTAGGGTGAGCGGTGGACCAGGCCGGATGTGGCCTGGACGTCGCCGCCCGCGCATGGGCGGCGCAGCCACCGGGCGCGACGTGCACCCCCTCCCCTCCGGCCCGCCGCCGCGGACGTCCTCGTCCCGGGCGGGCACCCCAGCCGTCCACCGTCGGACCGCGGCGTCCGACGGGCGCGCGGCCGCACCGACCCGGGACACCGCCGCGCGGCGCCCCGGGTCGCACCCGTCAGGAGCCCCCACCGTGCGCAGCACCACCAGCACCCGCAGCACCAGCACCCGCAGCACCAGCACCCGCCCCCGTGCGTCCCGCGTCCGTCGCCTCGCCCTCGCCGTCCCCGCCGCGCTGACGGTCGCCGCGCTGGCGGCCTGCGGGGGCGCAGCCGCGGACCAGCCCACCGCGAGCACCCCCTCCGACGGCGCCCCGAGCACGACCGCGGCCGCCTTCACGCCGGTCACCGTCGACAACTGCGGCACCGAGGTCACCGTCGACAGCCCGCCGGAGCGGGTCGTCGCGATCAAGTCGACGTCGATCGAGATGCTGCTCGCCCTCGGGCTGGAGGACCGCCTGGTCGGCACGGCGTTCGCCGACGGCCCGGTGCCGGGCGCCTACGCCGAGGCGTACGACGCCGTCCCGGTGCTGTCGGACAAGGTCCCCGGCCAGGAGGCGCTGCTCGAGGCGCAGCCCGACTTCGTCTACGCGGGCTGGGAGTCGAACTTCTCCGACGACGGCGCCGGCGAGCGGTCCGCGCTGCAGGGCCTGGGCATCGGCACGTACGTGTCCCCCGCCGCGTGCAAGGAGGACGGGTACATGCCCGACCCCCTGACGTTCGACGGCCTGTTCGACGAGATCCGCGAGATCGGCTCGATCATGGGCGTCGAGGACCGTGCCGAGGCGGTCGTCGCCGAGCAGCAGGACCTCCTGGACGGCGTCGAGCCCCCGGCCGAGGAGACCACCGCGCTCTGGTACTCGTCCGGGACCGACACGCCGTACGTCGGGGCGGGCATCGGCGCGCCGCAGATGATGCTGGACGCCGCCGGGCTGACCAACATCTTCGCGGACGTGCACGACACCTGGACGTCGGCCGGCTGGGAGCAGGTCGTCGCCGCGGACCCCGACGTGATCGTCCTGGTCGACGCGACCTGGAACACCGCCGACAGCAAGATCGCGCTGCTCGAGGGCAACCCGGCGCCCGCGCAGCTGACCGCGGTCAAGGAGCACCGGTACCTGACCGTGCCGTTCCCGGCCGCGGAGGCCGGGGTCCGCAACGCCGAGGCGGTCGTCAGCCTGTCCGAGCAGCTCGCCGCGCTGGACGGCTGACCCACCGCCGATGACCAGCACCCCGCCCCGCACCGCGGCCGCTCCCGCGGCGACCCGCACGCCGTGGCGCCCGCCCCTGCTGCCGACCCTGGTCGTGGGCGTGCTGCTGCTGGTCGCCACGGTGCTGGTCACCGTGACGATCGGACCGGCGGACATCGCGGTCGCGGACGTCGCGCGGAGCATCGCGGGGCACCTGGGTCTGGGCCCGGTGGCCGGCGCGGACGGCGGGGTGCCGGTGCTGACGGACGCGATCGTGTGGGAGCTGCGGCTGCCGCGGGTGCTCACGGGGGCGGCCGTCGGCGCGGGGCTGGCCCTGGCCGGTGCGGTCATGCAGAGCCTCACCCGCAACCCGCTCGCCGACCCGTACCTGCTGGGGCTGTCGTCGGGGGCGTCCCTGGGGGCGGTCGCGGTGCTGGTCCTGGGCGTCGGGCTGCTGCTGCCGGTGGCGGCGTTCGCCGGGGCGCTGGCCGCCCTGGTCGCCACGCTGAGCCTCGCGCGGGTCGGCGGCGTGCTGACCCCGGGCCGCGCGGTGCTCGGGGGGCTCGCGGTGTCGCAGCTCGCGGCGGCGGGGACGTCGTTCGTCATCTTCTGGTCCGCGACCGGCGACTCCTACCGGGAGATCCTCAACTGGCTCCTGGGTTCGCTCGCCGGCTCGACGTGGCAGTCGGTGGCGATCGCCGGGGTCGCGCTGCTCGTGGTCGGCACAGTGCTGGTCGGGTCCGCGGTGCGGCTGGACGCGTTCGCGTTCGGGGACACCGCGGCCGCCGCGCTCGGCATCGACGTGGACCGGACGCGCTGGGTGCTGATGACCCTCGTCGCGCTGCTCACGGGGGCGATGGTCGCGGTCAGCGGGTCGATCGGGTTCGTCGGCCTGGTGCTGCCGCACGCGGTCTCGGCGCTCACCGGGCCCGCGCACCGGCGGCTGCTGCCCGTCGCGGCGGTGGTCGGGGCGATCTTCCTGGTGTGGGCCGACACCGGCGCGCGGACGGTCTTCGACCCGCGCGAGCTGCCCGTCGGCATCGTCACCGCGCTGATCGGCGTCCCGGTGTTCGCGGTGCTGCTACGTCGCGGGAGGGGCAGCGCGTGGACCTGACGATCTCCGGCGTCGGCACCCGGCTCGGCGGCCGGTGGGTGGTCGACGGCGTCGACGCGACTCCCCCGTCCGGGGCGCTGACCGGCCTGCTCGGCCCGAACGGCGCGGGCAAGACCACCCTGCTGCGGCTGGTCGCGGGTCTGCTCGACCCCGAGGCCGGTGCGGTGCTGGTCGACGACGTCCCCGTGCACACCGTGCCCCGCCGCGAGCGCGCGCGCCGGATCGCCCTGCTGGAGCAGGAGTCGACCTCCACCGTCCCGCTGACCGTGCGCGAGGTCGTCGCGCTGGGCCGCATCCCCTACCGGACCCTGTGGGGCACGGACACCGCCGAGGCCGCGGCCGTCGACCGCGCGCTGGCCTCCGCCGACGCGACGCACCTGGCCGACCGGCCGTGGGCCGCGCTGTCCGGCGGCGAGCGGCAGCGCGTCCACATCGCCCGTGCGCTCGCCCAGGAGCCGGACCTGCTGCTGCTGGACGAGCCGACCAACCACCTCGACGTCAGCGCCCAGCTGTCGCTGCTGGCGTTCGTCCGCGACCTCGGCCGCACGACCGTCGCCGCGCTGCACGACCTCAACCTCGCGGCGGCGTACTGCGCGCACGTGCTGGTGCTCGCCGAGGGCCGGCTGGTCGCGGCCGGCGACCCGCGCGAGGTCCTGACCGCCGACCTGGTGCGGGCCGTCTACGGCGTCGACGCCGAGGTCCTGACCCACCCGCGCACGGGCCGGCCGGTGATCGCGTTCGGCGACCCCGGTCCGGTGCCCGCGCTCGTCCCCGTCGAAGGAGCACCGTGAAGATCACCGTCCTGTCCGGCGGCGTCGGCGGCGCCCGGTTCACCCGCGGCCTGCTGGCCCTGCTGCGCGACCGGCTGCCCGACGGGCGCGGCGGCACGACCGCCGAGGTCACGGTCGTCGCGAACACCGGCGACGACATGTGGCTGCACGGCGTCCGCGTCTGCCCGGACCTCGACACGCTGATGTACACGCTCGGCGGCGCCGTCCACGAGGACCAGGGCTGGGGCCGCCGCGACGAGTCCAGCCGGGTCAGCGCGGACCTCGCCGCGTACGACGTCGGCTGGGAGTGGTTCACGCTCGGCGACCTGGACCTCGCCACCCACCTGGCCCGGACGCAGTGGCTGCACGAGGGGCTGACGCTGTCGGAGGCGACCGAGCGCCTGACGCGCCGCTGGGACCTCGCCGCGCAGGGCGTCCGGCTGCTGCCGATGTCCGACCAGCCCGTCGAGACCCACGTGGTCGTCGACGACCCCGAGCGCCTGATCCACTTCGAGGAGTGGTGGGTCCGGCACCGCGCGGCGCTGCCCGCGCGCCGGTTCGAGCAGGTCGGGCTGGCCACCGCGTCGGCGGCGCCCGGGGTGCTCGACGCGCTCACCGACGCCGACGTCGTGGTGCTCCCGCCGTCCAACCCGGTGGTGTCGGTCGGGACGGTCCTCGCAGTGCCCGGCGTCCGTGCGGCGCTGGCCTCGACCTCCGCGGCCGTCGTCGGGGTGTCCCCGATCGTGGGCGGCGCGCCCGTGCGCGGGATGGCCGCCGAGTGCCTGGCGACGATCGGCGTCGACGCCACCGCCGAGGCGGTCGCCCGGCACTACGGCCTGCGCGGCGACCGCACGCGCCCCGCCGACGCACCCGGGGTGCTCGACGCGTGGCTGGTGGACACGGTCGACGCCGACGCGGCGACGGCGCTGGCGGCGGACGGCTGGCGCGCGGCGGCGACGGGCACGCTGATGCACGACGTCCCCGAGACGGCCCGGATCGCGGCGGCGGCGCTGGCGCTCGTCGGGCGCTGACCCCGGCGGTCCGGCCCCTCGGGCCCGGCGGCTCAGCCCAGCGGTCCGAGCCGCCGCAGCAGCGTCCCGGTCCGGCCGCCGACTCCACGGGCCAGGAGCGCCGTCAGGTCCGCAGGCACGTCGACGTCGTGCCGCAGCGTCGCGTCCTCGGGCAGGTCGATCGTCGCGTGCCCCAGCGCCGCGTGGGCCGCGGCCGACCCACCGCCGAACGCCGGACGCAGCCGCTCCCCCGCCCGGGCGGTCAGCAGGGTCGTCCCGGTGCCGTCGGCGTCGGGGAGCACCGCCAGCGGGTGCGCCTCGGCGGCCGCGAGCGCACCGTCGAGCTCGCGCGGGTCGAGCCCGGGCAGGTCCCCGAGCAGCACGCCGACGTGCGCGGTCGGCGCCTCGGCGCGCGCGGCGGCGACCCCGGCGGCGACCGCCCGGTCCAGCGACGCCCACCCGCCGGGCGCGTCCCCCGTAGCGGCGGCGGGCTCCGGCAGCACCCGGACCCGGGGCAGCGCGGCGGCGTCGCGGGCCACGGGCGCGTCGGCGGTGACCACGACCACGCGGGCGACCCGCGGCACGGCGAGGACGGCCTCGACCGTGTCGAGCGCC
This sequence comes from Cellulomonas sp. KU4C, assembly GCF_056868065.1. Classification (NCBI taxonomy): domain Bacteria; kingdom Bacillati; phylum Actinomycetota; class Actinomycetes; order Micrococcales; family Cellulomonadaceae; genus Cellulomonas; species Cellulomonas sp. KU4C. Next base: position 3,515,339 of record NZ_CP200322.1, read on the forward strand.
ATCGCCCGGACGAGGGCGGCGCGGGCGCCGGGCTCCAGCACGTCGGCGAGCCGCGTCTTGCCCCGGCTCGCGTCCTTCACCGGGACGACCAGGACCCACCGGGCGTGCAGCACCCCCGCACCCTACGCGGGCGCGCGGGTGCCGCGGACGTGCGGCTCAGCCGGCGGTCGGGGTCCGGCGTCGGGGTCGGGCGAGGGCGGCGTCGATCTCCGCCCGGCGCCCCTGCACGAGGGCGTCGAGCGCCGCGTCCGGCAGGGGGCGCTCGACCGTGAACCGGATGCCGCCCTTCGTCGCGTCGAACCCGTCGAGGGTGGCCAGCACCGCCGCGGTGACGTCCGCGCTGAACGGGTACGCGGTGCACCCCGACGCCGCCGCGACGACGCTCAGCAGCGGCCGCCCCCGGTACCGGTAGGCCGCCAGTCCGTACGACGTGCCCTCCTCGACGTCCGGCAGCAGCGCCCGCGCCCGGTCGAGCAGCCGCCCGACCAGCTCCCGCTGCGCCCCGTCCAGCGACGCGACGTACTCGGCGACCTCGACCACGGCCCGCTCCCGTCCTCGGTGGTCGCCCGATCGTGGCACCGCGCGACGCCGGGCGGTACCCCCGCCGACCGGGTGGTTCCGCCGCCGACCCCAGCGCCGGCGCCCCCGCCGGCCGATGGGACGGGTGGACGTCCGGTCGGCGGTCGCTCCGGGCGAGGGCGAGAGGCGGTGATCGGCGTGCGGCTGCGGCAGCGCATCGCGTCCGGCCTCGTGCTCGCCGGGTGCCTGGCCGGCCTGGTCGCGATCCCCCTCGGCTGGGGCGCGCACGAGCCGCTGCGGTTCTGCCGCACCGCGGCCGAGTGCCCGGACCTGCGGTGGCCGGCGACGACGGCGCACGGCGTGCCCGCGGACCCCGCACGGCCGTGACGTCCGTCCGGGTCGTCGCGTCGCGCTGCGGGGCGCAGACCGCCGCACGCCGGTCCGCGCCCGCGCCTCACCGCTGGACGGTGTGGTCCTCGAGCCAGGCGACGAGGGTCCGCATCTCCGGGTGCACGTCGCCGGCGACCTCGCGGATGAACACGTCCCCCTCGTCGGGGTCGATCACCAGGTCGAGCCCGTTGAGTCGGTAGAGCAGCAAGACGAGCAGGACCGACAGGCGCTTGTTCCCGTCGATCAGGGGATGGGACCGGTTGATCGCGTCGAGGAGGGCGGCGCCCTTCGCGTGGATGCCGATGTACGCCTCGTCGCCGTACACCACCTGCGTCGGACGATCGACGGCGGAGGCGAGCGCCCCGGCGTCGCGGATGTGCAGGTGGAGGCGGTCGCAGATGTCGAGCGCGTCAGCGAGCTCGGGACAGGCGAGCGGGCCCGCGCTCACCGGGACAGCTTCTCCAGGAGCTCGCGGTTGCCGTCGATCAGGTCCCCGATGACCGCCCTGCGCTCGGCGCGGCGCGTGACGGCCGCCGCGCGGTCCTGGATCGCGAGCACGGTCACCTCGTTCATGGACCGGTGCTCGATCTCGGCCTGCCGGCGCAGCGCCGCCAGGGTCTCGTCGTCGAGGCGCACGGTCAGGGTGGGCATGCAGGCTCCTGGGCGATCGGGGTTCGTCGTGCGCTGCGGCGCGCAGTGTCGGTGTGAAGCCACACTGAGCTTCACTCTGCGGCCATCGCCAGGGTGCGCCTGCTCGCGACCGCACGCCGCCGGGCGGTGCGAGAATCGCCGCATGACCCTCTGGCTGACCGGTGACGCCGACGCGGACCGCCTGCTCGACACCGACCCGTTCGCTCTCCTGGTCGGGATGCTGCTCGACCAGCAGGTGACGATGGAGTCCGCCTTCGCGGGCCCGGCGAAGATCGCGGACCGGATGGGCGGCTTCGACGTCGCCCGGATCGCGGACGCCGACCCCGACGCGTTCGCCGCCCTGTGCGCGACCCCGCCGGCGGTGCACCGGTTCCCGGGGTCGATGGCCGCCCGGGTGCAGGCGGTCGCGCGTGCCGTCGTCGACGAGTACGACGGCGACGTGACGCGGCTCTGGACCGAGGGCGCCCCGGACGGCGCCACCGTGCTGAAGCGGCTGAAGGCGCTGCCGGGCTTCGGCGACCAGAAGGCGCGGATCTTCCTGGCGCTGCTCGGCAAGCAGCGCGGCGTCGAGCCGACGGGCTGGCGCGAGGCGGCGGGCGCCTACGGGGACGACGTGCCGCGGTCGATCGCCGACGTGCGGGACCCGGAGTCGCTGGGCCGGGTGCGGGAGACGAAGAAGGCCGCGAAGGCCGCCGCGCGCGCCGCGAAGGGCTGAGTCACCCCCGCGGCGGGCGCGCCCACCTCGGAGGACGTGGCAGCATCGCCGCATGATCGTGGTCACCAGCAACGAGATCCCCGGCTACCGCGTGCAGGCGGTCCTCGGGGAGGTCATGGGCCTGACGGTCCGCTCGACGAACATCGGCTCGAACTTCACCGCGGGCTTCCGGTCCATCGGCGGCGGGGAGATCCCCGAGTACACCCGGATCGTCGACGAGTCCCGGCACGAGGCGATGCGCCGGATGACGGCCGAGGCCGCCCAGCGCGGCGCGAACGCGATCGTCGCGATGCGGTTCGACACCGGGGCGATCGGCCAGTTCAGCGAGGTCTGCGCCTACGGGACGGCGGTCATCGCGGAGCCGATCGCGGCGGGCGAGCCCGGCGCGACGGGCCAGTCGGCGCAGATCGCCGCCCAGACGCCCCCGGCCTGACCCGACCGGCCGGGCCCGGCACCCCTGGCCCGGCACCCCGGGCCCGGTCGGCTCGACCGCGTCAGGCGTGCAGGCCGTCCGGGAGCGGCAGGTTGACCAGGCGCAGCAGGCGCACCACGGTCTCCTCGACGAACGTGTCGTCCGGCTCGCCGCCCTCGAGGGCCATGAGCCGCCGCACCTCGTTCGGCTGCACGTCCTCGGCGCCGACCAGCTCGGCCCACGCGGCGAAGCACTCCGCCTCGGCGTCGATGTCGACCGGCGCGCTCTCGTCCGGGTCGTCGAAGAAGTCCCGGGGCTGGAACCCCAGGTAGAACCGGCCGGCGGCGGTCGGCGACGGCAGGTAGTCGATGACGGCGATGTCGCCGTGCTGGACCTCGATGGTCAGGCTCGGCGTCGCGGCCGGGTCGCCGCCCCAGGTGCCGCCGCCGTACGTGAACTTCTCGCCGTCAGCCACGACGGGCCTCCTCCTGGTCGTCCCCTGCAGTGCGTGTCCGGGCCGGCGTGCGGCCGTGCGTGGCGATGCTAGCCCGGCGCCGACCGCGGGCCCGCGAGGCTCACGCGTCGGAGCCGGCGGCGTCCTTCCAGCCGCGCGCGTACGCCTCGGCGGTGCCCTCGGCGAACATGTCGTCCGGGCCGACCCGGACCAGCGCCCGCGCCCCGGGGCCGTCCTCGGCGGTCACGGCGTGCGCCATGCCCCGCACGACGGCGACCGGCACCCCGGTGGCCTTGCCCTTGACGAGCTCGGCGGCGGCGGCGATCTCGTCCGCGAGCGCGGCGACGCTGACCTGCAGCGCGCGCCCGTGGGTGTCGGTCGTGCCGCGCAGGTCGTCGAGCACCCGCACGCCCGCGGCGCCGATGGCGATGTCCGTCTGCCCCTGCCGCCACGGCCGACCGGCGGTGTCCGAGACGAGCACGCCCACGCGGACGCCGAACCGCTCGGCCAGCGCGACCCGCAGCGCGCGGGCGGTCGCGTCGGGGTCCTCGGGCAGCAGCAGGACGGTGCCGTCGGGGGTGTTGGACGCGTCCACCCCGGCGGCGGCCATGACCAGCCCGAGCCGGTTCTCGACGATCCGGGTGACGCCCGCGGCGTGCTCGCGGGTCGCGACGACGCGCACGGTCTCGGCGGTGATCGCCGCCTCGCGGTCGGCGGCGCGCACGACGCGCCCCTCGGCCTTGGACACGATCTTGCTGGTCACGACGAGGACGTCGCCGTCCGCCAGCGTCGTGGCGGGGCGCGCCTCGGCGTCGGCCTCGAGGGCGTCACCGAGCAGCGCGGCCAGGTCGTCGCCCGGGCGGACCTCGCCGATGCCGGGGACGCCCCAGGCGGTGAGCAGGTCCGCCGCGGACGAGCCGTGCACGGTCAGCGCACCAGCTTCGGCAGCACGTCGCGGCCGAACACGTCGATCCACTCGCGCTGGTTGCGGCCGACGTTGTGCAGGTAGATGCGGTCGAAGCCCAGGTCGACGTACTTCTGGATCTCGGCACGGTGCACGTCGGGGTCCGCCGAGATGACCATGCGGCCCTCGAAGTCCTCGGGGCGCACGAGCTTGGCCATCTGCGCGAAGTCGAACGGCGAGCGGATGTCGCCCTTGGGGAACTTCATGCCGCCGTTCGGCCACTCGACCATCGCGTTGGTCATGGCCTCCTCGTCGGTACCCGCCCACGACAGGTGCAGCTGCAGGACCTTCGGCAGGTCCTGCGGGTCGCGCCCGGACTCGCGCACGCCCTCGTCGAACTTGCCGAACAGGCCGCTGATCTTCTCCAGCGGCGCCCCGACGGTGATGAGGCCGTCGGCGTGCCGACCGGCGCGCTTCGCGGTGACGGGGCCGGCCGTGGCGACCAGGATCTCCGGCGCGACCTCCGGCATCGTCCACAGCCGGGTCGACTCGAGCTTGTAGAACTGCCCGGCGTGCTTGACGTCCTTGCCCGCCAGGGAGGCCGTGAACAGCTTCTTGATGATCTCGATGGCCTCGAACATGCGGTTGATCCGCTCGGGGGCCTCGGGCCAGTAGGACGCGGTGATGTGCTCGTTCAGCGCCTCGCCGGAGCCCAGGCCCAGCCAGTGCCGGCCCGGGTACATCGCGGCGAGCGTCGCCGACGCCTGCGCGACCATCGCCGGGTGCCAGCGGAACGTCGGCGCGGTCACGCCCGGGCCCATGTCCCCCGTCGTGCGCTCACCGAGCGCGGACAGCACGTTCCACACGAACGCCGACTGCCCCTGCTGCGGGACCCACGGCTGGTAGTGGTCGGCCGCCATCGTGCCGAGGAACCCCTGGGACTCGGCGTAGGCGGACAGCTCCACGGCCTCCGTCGGATGGAACTGCTCCAGCATCGCCGCGTACCCGACCTGCAGGCCCTCGGCCACCACACCCTGTGCCACGTGAACGATCTCCCTCGCGTACGGCTGCCCGCTCGGTCACGGGCCTGCGTCGAGCGTAACCAGCGCGTGTGTCCGGCGGATTCCCGACGGGGGTCGCGCGGGTGTCAGGCGCCGCGGACCAGGTGCGCCAGGTGGCCCTGCCCGTGCAGGCGCGCGGCGACGGCCTCGCTGACCTCGCGGAACACGTCGTCGGACCGGCTGACGCCGATCGCGCCGCCCATGACCCCGGCGCCGGACTCCCGGAAGAACCGCGCGACGGGCGTGCCCTGGTGGTCGAGGTGCTGCACGGCGTACACCAGGCGCTGCTTCTTGCGGCCCGCGAGGGCGCCGAACAGCGCGGTCATCGCGACGCTGCCGCGGGACACCCCCCACGACCCGTCGGGGTTGGTGACGACCTCGAACCCGTGCTCCTCGATGGCGGCGACGAGCGCGGCGCGGGCCGCGTCGGGCGAGCCGGACAGGAAGTAGTCGACGCTGGGCACGGGGCGCTCCTCGGGGCTGGTCTGGTCGGCTCCGTGGTCGGGGCCGCGCAGAGGTTACCGCGGCGCGTTCCCGAGAATCGCGCTCGTCAGCGCCTCGATCGGCTCGCGCGGCGACTGCGGGTTCGCGACGAGGGTGATGTCGACGTCCCCGAGCTCCGGCAGCCGCAGCCCGGCGGGCAGCTGGACGAGGTCGTCGGGCAGCAGGCTCTGCGGCAGGACGGCGATCCCGATGCCCGCGCGCAGGGCGGCGAGCACGCCGTTCACCTCGACGGTCTTGCAGGTGATCCGCCAGGGCCGGCCGGCCTCGGTGAGGGCGGCGACGGCGGCCTGCCGGGTCAGCGACGTCCCCTGGTAGGTGATGAGCGGCACGGGGGCGTCGGGGTCGACGGGGGTGCCGGGGAGCGCGACCCAGACCAGCCGGTCGCGGCGGACGAGCTGCCCCTCCGCGTGGCCGGTGGCCTCCTTGATGTAGACGAGGTCGAGCTGGCCGGCCCGCAGCCGTCGGTGCAGCGCGCCGCTCTGCGCGACGGTCAGCTCGAGGTTGATCCGGGGGTGCAGCCGGCGGAAGTCGCGCAGCACCCGGGGCAGCTGCGCGAGCGCGAGGTCGTCGGCGGCGCCGAACCGCAGGCGGCCGTGCATGGCGGACCCGGTGAAGTACCGGGTGGCCTCGTCGTGGGCCGCGAGGATCGTCCGGGCGAACGTCGCCATCGCCTGGCCGTCGTCGGTGAGGGCGACGCCGCGGGTGTCGCGGTCGAGCAGCCGGCGTCCGGCGGTGTCCTCGAGCTTGCGCATGTGCTGGCTCACCGTGGGCTGCGACAGCCCCAGGCGGGCCCCGGCGCGCGTGAAGTTCAACGTCTCGGAAACGGCGAGGAAAGTGCGGAGCTGGTCGGGGTCAAACACGCCGTTCCTCCGGTTCGGACATACCGCCCACGACCTGCGTGGACACCGCTCGATCATTACGGATCATCATGGCACTGATAGCCGTCATGACGTCGAAAAATGAGGCGCCGAGCCGTAGCCTTAGGGGTACTGACTCGTCCCGGATCCGTTCCGCACCTCACCCTCTCGCGTACCACCAGCTAGGAACACCTGTGCCCTCGGCTCGTCGCCCGTCCCTGTCCCCGACCCGCACCCGTCGCCCCGCCCCCGCCGCCCGGCCCGCCGGCCCCGGCACGACCGGCACCGCCGCCACCCGGCACCGCCCCCGGCTCGCGCTGCACCGCCGCCCCGCCGTCGCCGTCGACACCCCGGCGGACGCCGCCGCGGCAGCCGCGACGACTCGCCCCCGGAACGCCACGCTCGCCGCGCTCGGCGTCCGCAACTTCCGGCTCTACGTGGCCTCCCAGGTGCTCACCAACACCGGCGGCTGGGCCGCGCGCGTCGCGCAGGACTGGCTGGTGCTGAGCCTGACCGGGTCCGCCGCCCTGGTCGGCCTGACCGTGACGCTGCAGTTCGTCCCGATGCTGCTGCTCGGCCTCGTGGGCGGCGTCGTCGCCGACCGCTACCCGCGCCGGCGCGTCCTCATGGTCACGCAGACGGTCTTCGGCCTGTCGACGCTCGCGATCGGCGTGCTCGCGCTGTCCGGGCACGTCCAGGCGTGGCACGTGCTGCTCGCCGCGTTCGTCAGCGGCCTCGCGACCGTGTTCGACAACCCGGCACGGCAGGCGTTCGTGCACGAGATCGCCGGCCCGCAGCACCTGCGCCAGGCGATCAGCGTGAACTCCGCGGTCTTCCAGCTCGGCGGACTGGTCGGCCCCGCGGTCGCCGGCGGCCTCATCGCCGCGGTCGGCGAGGGCTGGACGTTCCTGGTCAACGGCGCCGCGTGCTTCGCCGCCGTGTCGCTGCTCGCCGTGATGCGCGCGTCCGAGCTGACCGCCACCCCCGTCGTCGCCCGCGCCAAGGGCCAGCTCCGCGAGGGGCTCGCGTACGTCCGCCGCAGCCCGCGGATCCTGTGGTCGGTCGTGCTGGTCGGCTTCGTCGCGGTCACCGGCGTCAACATGGCGACCGTGCTCGCCGCCTACACCGACCAGGTGTTCCGCACCGACGCCGGCGGCTACGCGCTGCTGACGTCGATGCTGGCGGTCGGCGCCCTCGGCGGCGCGCTGCTCTCCACCCGGCGCCGCGGCAGCCGGATCACGCACCTCGTGCTGCTCGCCGCCGGCATCGGCGTGCTGCAGCTGCTGGCCGCCGCCGCCCCGAGCCGACCGCTGTTCATCGCGGTGCTCATCGGCACCGGCGTCGTCACGCTGCTCTACCTGACCGGCAGCAACACCCTCGTCCAGACGACCGTCGCCCCGCACCTGCGCGGCCGGGTGATGGCGCTCTACGTGCTGGTGCTGCTCGGCGCGCAGGCCGTGTCCGGCACCCTCATCGGGTGGATCTGCGAGCACCTCGGCGCCCGCACCGGCATGGTCGCGTGCGGCGTCGGCCCGCTGCTCGGCGCGCTGGTGGTCGGCCTCGCGCTCGCCCGGCGCAGCGACGTCGGCGTCCGCGGCACCGTGCGCCGGTTCACCGCCCGGGAGACGACGCGCGAGGCCGTCACTGTCTGACCGTCGCGCCGCACCGTGACGCCCGGCCCGCCACGCCCGGACCGTCACGCCCGGCCGCCGCCCCGCACGGGTGGCGGCCGGGCGTCGTCGATGATGGACGCGTGCCGTTCCCCCGCCCCGAGCCGCCGCCCGTGGTCCGCACCGCGCCGGTCCGGCCCGCGGCGGACCTGCTCCCGCGCCTCGACGCCGGTGAGCGCGCCCGGCTCGACCGCGCGACCGCACCCGAGCGCGACGCCGTCGCCTCCGTCCTGCTGCTCGCCCGGCTCGTCGTCGCGGAGGTCTGCGGCGTCGACCCCGCCGTCGTCCGCGTCGACCGCCGCTGCCCCCGCTGCGGCAGCACCGCCCACGGCGTCCCCCGCGTCACCCGGGCCGACGGCGCCGCCGCACCGCACCTGTCGCTGAGCCGGACGTCGGACCTGGTCGCGGTCGCCGTCGCGTCGGGCCCGGTCGGCATCGACCTCGAGCCGACGACCGCGGGCGCGGGCCTGCGCCCGGACGTCGTGCTGGCCGACGGCGAGCCTCCCGCGCCGGGACCCGGCGGGCTGCTGGTGACCTGGGTCCGCAAGGAGGCGGTCCTCAAGGCGGCAGGCACCGGCCTCGCGGTCGACCCGAGGTCGCTGCGGGTCACGGACGCCGCGGGCAGCATCACGGTCGAGCACGCCACCCCCGGCCCGCTCACCCCACCCCCCGGCACCCGCTGGCACCTCGAGGACCTCCCCCTCGACCCTCCCCGCACCCGCACGCACCGAGCCGCCCTCGCCCACCTGCACCTGCACCCCCACCCCCTCCCGCTCCCGCTCCCGCTCCCGCTCCCGAGGGCGCACGAGACACCACGAGGGCGTACTTCGTGGCATACGCCCTCGTGATGTCTCGTGCGCCCTCGGCGGGAGGGGGCGTGTGCGCCCTCGGCGGGAGGGGGCGCGTGCGGGTCAGCAGCGCGGGAGGGGCGGGAGTGCCGGGAGGCCGAGCCACGCGGTCAGGAGCGGCGCCGCGTCGTACCCCGTGACGTCGGTGATCGTCGCCGCCAGCGCGGGGGTGTCCACCGAGCCGTGCCGGTAGCGGGCCGTCCACGCGCGGAGCACGTCGAAGAACGCCGGGTCGCCGACCGCGTGCCGCAGGGCGTGCAGCGTGAGGGCCCCGCGCTTGTAGAGCCGGTCGTCGAACATGTCCTCGCGCCCGGGGTCCCCGATCACGAGGTCCTGCGGCAGGCCGCGCAGCCGGGAGTGCACGGCGCGGGCCTGGGCGTCGGCGGTCCGACCGCCGGCCTCCTCCTCCCACAGCCACTCGGCGTAGCAGGCGAAGCCCTCGTGCAGCCAGATGTCCCGCCAGGTCGACGCGGTCAGGCTGTTGCCGAACCACTGGTGCGCGAGCTCGTGCGCGACCAGCCGCTCGGACCCCCGGCGACCGTCGACGTGGTTGGCGCCGAACACCGACAGGCCGTGGGCCTCGAGCGGGATCTCCAGGGGGTCGTCCGTGACGACGACGTCGTACCGGGGGTAGGGGTAGGGCCCGAACCGGTCGGTGAACAGCGCCATCATCGCGGGCTGCCGGGCGAGGTCGTGCGTGTGGGCGGCCCGGAGCCGGGGCGGGGCGACGACGTCCTGCGGCACGGGCCCGGCGGCGAGCGGTGTGCGCTCGTACCGGCCGATCTGCACGGTCGCGAGGTACGGCGCGGTGGGTTCGGGCTGGTCGAACTCCCAGCGCACCCGGCTGGACCGGACCCGGTGCCCGACGAGGACGCCGTTGCAGACCACCTCGTACCCGGCGTCGGTGGTCACGGCGATGTGGAACGCGGCCTTGGCGCCGGGCCGGTCGTCGCAGGGGAACCAGGACGGCGCACCGTCGGGCTGCCCGGCGACGATCACCCCGTCGGTGAGCTCCTCCCAGCCGACCTCGCCCCACGGCCCGCGCCGGGGTCCGGGCTGACCGCCGTACTCCACCTCGACGACCACGCCGGCACCGGCGGCGACGGGGCGGGCGAGGCGGACCTCGAGCCGGCCGTCGCGCTGCGCGAACCGCCCGGGCCGTCGGCCGTCGACGAGCACCTTGGAGACCCGCAGCCCGACGAGGTCGAGCGACAGCCGCTCGAGGTCGTCCGTCGCGGTGGCGTGCACGCGGGCGCGGCCGTCGAGCCGGTTGCTCGCGACCCGGTAGTCGAGGTCGAGGTCGTACCGCGCGACGTGCAGGCCGCCGGGGACGTGGTCGGGCAGGTAGGGGTCGACCGGGGTGCCGGTCACGCCGGCGCCACCGGGTTGCCGGTCCAGCGGCTGCCCGCGGGGATGGACTCCCCGCGCAGCACCAGGGAGGCGGGGCCCACGCTCGCGGCGGCGCCGAGGCTCGCGGCGGGCAGGATCACCCCGTGCGGGCCGATGCCGGCGCCCGCGTCGAGGCGCACGCTGTCGATGCTCATCACCCGATCATGGAACAGGTGCGTCTGGAGCACACACCCGCGGTTCACGGTGGCGCCGTCGCCGAGGGTCACCAGGTCCGCCTCCGGCAGCCAGTAGGTCTCGCACCACACGCCCCGGCCGATCCGGGCGCCGAGCGTGCGCAGCCACAGGTTCATCGCGGGCGACCCGACGCTCGCGGGGCCGAGCCACGGCACGGCGACGACCTCCAGGAAGCTGTCCGCGAGCTCGTTGCGCCAGATGAACCCGCTCCACAGCGCGTGGTCGCCGGGCCGGATCCGGCCGACCAGCAGCCACTTCGCGACGACCGCCACCGCGCACGCGACGACGGCCGCGCCGACGACGACCACGGGCGACAGCAGCGCCGCCGCCCCGAGGCCGTGCCGCGCGGTGACGACCTGGAGCACGAGCAGCACGCCGACGCCGAGTCCGAACGCGACGACGACCGCCAGCAGCCGGCACGCCTCGACGAGCGCCCGCGCGACGCGCAGCCGGGTGGGCGGGTCGAACGTCCGGCTGGTGTCCGGCTCCCCCGGCGTGCGGCGCAGCGGGGCGGGCGGCGAGCCGAGCCAGGACGACCCGGCCTTGGCGCGTTCCGGCGTGGCGGACAGCACGGCGACGAGGCCGCGCTTCGGCACGGAGCGCCCGGGGGCGATCATCCCGGAGTTGCCGAGGAACGCGCGCTTGCCGACCTTCGCCCGCTCGACGCGCATCCAGCCGCGACCGAGCTCGTAGGAGCCGATCAGGGTGTCGTCCGCGAGGAACGCCCCGCCGCCGACGGTGGTCAGCGACGGCAGCATCAGCACGGTCGACGCCTCGACGTCCCGGCCGATCCGCGCGCCGAGCGCCCGCAGCCACACCGGAGTCAGGGTGCTCGCGTACAGCGGGTAGAGGGTCGTGCGGGCGTCGTCCATCAGCCGCTGGGTCGCCCAGATCTGCCAGCCGGTGCGGCTGCGGACCGCGTGGTGGCCGGCCTCGACGCCGCGCCCGAGCAGCCGGACGCCGACCAGCGTCGCCAGCGCGAGCACGACGAACGACGCGAGCGCACCGAGGGGCACGGCCCGCAACGCGTCGCCCACCGCTGCCGCCCAGGACCCGGAGTCGCGGATCCCGGCACCGACGACGAGCAGCCCGGTCGCGGACGCGAGCACCGGCAGGGCCGCGAGCGCCGCGGCGGTCGCGCCGTAGACGACCACCCAGCGCCGTCCCCGGGGGGCGCGCCCGGCGGGCCACGACTCGCTCGCCCGCCCGGCGAGCTCGGCGGGCGACCCGGTCCACAGCTCGCCGGGCGCGACGCTCTCCAGCACCGCCGACCCGGCCGCGACCTGCGCGCCCTGCCCGATCCGGACGCCGGGCGCGAGGGTGCTGCGGGTGCCGACCGTCGCGCGCTTGTCGATCCGCACCCGGCCGAGGTGCAGCACGTCGCCGTCCAGCCAGTGCCCGCGCAGGTCGACCTCGGGCTCGACGGCGCAGCGGTCGCCGAGCGTGAGCATCCCGGTGACCGGCGGCGGGGTGTGCAGGTCCACGTCCGCGCCGACCTGCGCGCCGAGCGCCCGGGCGTAGGCCGCGGTCCAGGGCGCGCAGGACAGGTTCTCGGCGCCGGCGGCCGCGGCCCAGCTTCTCCGCGAACCACAGCCGCAGGTGCACCGACCCGCCGCGCGGGTACCGGCCGGGGCGCAGGCCCCGCAGCACCGTGCGGGCGACCAAGACCGTGCTGCCCATCCGGCCCAGCGGGCTGATCAGCACGAGCCAGCCGGCGGCCAGCCACCACCACGCACCCGCCACCGGGGTCAGCCACGGGACGACGCCGGTGACGGCGAGCAGCTGCTCGGCGGCCAGGAGCCAGGTGAGCCACCGCAGGCCGACCAGCACCGCGAGCGGCACCCCGAGCAGCGTCTGGACCACCTGCGCGCGGCGCGGCGTCGGGCGGACCACGCGGTGCTCGACGGGCGCGGCGGGTTCGAGCTCGTCGAGCCGGCGCGCGAGGTCGCCCAGGCGCGGGTACTCGTAGACGTCCGCGACCGTGACGGTGCCGTACCGCTCGCGCAGCGCCGAGACGAGCTGCGCGGCGACCAGGCTGCCGCCGCCGCTGGCGAAGAAGTCCTCGTCGGGCCCGGCGACCTCCGCGCCGAGCGCGGCGGTCCAACGCTCCGCCACCCAGGCGGCGGTCGGGGTGAGCCCGGCCGGGCCGGCGGCCGGCGCGGCGACGCCCGGCAGCGGCCAGGGCAGCGCGTCGCGGTCGACCTTCCCGGAGCCGCGGGTCGGCAGCGCGTCGACGACGGCCAGCTGCGGCACCAGGGCGGCGGGCAGCACCGCGCGCAGCCGGGTCCGGGCGTCGGGCAGGTCGACGGTCGCGCCCTGGGCGGCCACCAGGTACCCGGCGAGGACGGCCGTCCCGGCGGGCGTCCGGCGCACCGCGGCGGCGGCACCGGCCACCCCGGGCAGCGCACCGAGCGCCGCGTCCACCTCGCCGAGCTCGATCCGCCGACCGCCGATCTTGACCTGGTCGTCCGCGCGGCCGACGAACAGCAGCCCCGCGCGGTCGAGGCGCACGACGTCGCCGCTGCGGTACGCGCGCTCCCAGCCGAGGCCCGGCGCGGGCGCGTACTTCTCGGCGTCCTTGGCGGGGTCGAGGTACCGGGCCAGCCCGACGCCGCCGATGATCAGCTCGCCGGTCTCGCCCTCGGCCACCGGCGTGCCGTCCTCCCCGACGACCGCGAGGTCCCAGCCGTCCAGCGCCAGGCCGATCCGGACCGGTCCCTCGCCGGTGAGCCGGGCCGCGCACGCGACGACGGTGGCCTCGGTGGGGCCGTAGGTGTTCCAGACCTCGCGGTCCGGGGTCACGAGCCGTGCGGCGAGCTCGGGCGGGCAGGCCTCGCCGCCGAAGATCAGCAGCCGCACGCCCGCGAGCTCCTCCGCGCGCCACAGCCCGGCCAGCGTCGGCACGGTCGAGATGACGGTGATGCCCTGAGCCACGAGCCACGGCCCGAGGTCCATGCCGGTGCGGACCAGTGCGCGCGGGGCGGGGACCAGGCACGCGCCGTGCGCCCACGCGAGCCACATCTCCTCGCAGCTCGCGTCGAACGCCACCGACAACCCGGCCAGCACCCGGTCGCCGGGGCCGAGGGGCGCGTCGGCGAGGAACAGCCGCGCCTCGGCGTCCACGAACGCCGCCGCGGACCGGTGCGTCACGGCCACGCCCTTGGGGGCGCCCGTGGACCCCGACGTGAAGATGATCCACGCGTCGTCGTCGAGGCCGGGTCCCGCCGGGGCCGGTCCGCCCGCGCGCCTGCCCGCGGCGACCAGCGCCCGCAGGTCGCCCTCGGCCAGCACCCGGTCGACCGCTGCCTCGGCGAACACGGTGCGCGCCCGCTCGTCCGGGTCGTCGACGTCCACGGGCACGTACGCCGCGCCCGCGACCAGCACGGCGAGGATCGCGGTGTACAGCTCGGCGGTGCCGGACGGGATCCGCACGCCGACCCGCGAGCCCGGGCCGATGCCGGCGACCTCGAGCGCCGTGGCGGCCGCGCGGACGACCTCGGCGAGCTCCGCGTAGGTGAGCACGGTGCTGCCGTCGTCGACCGCCGGCGCGTCGCCGTGCGCGAGGACCGTCGCCGCCAGCACGTCCGCCAGCGTGCGCGGGTCCGCCGCGAGCGTCGCCCGCAGCAGTCCGTCGGTCCCGACCACGTGCTCCTCCGCCCTGCGCCCGCCGCTCGGCGTGCGCGACCGGCACTGTCGCACACGCCTCCCAGCCTCTCCCCGCCCGGCCGGGCCTGTTCACCGACGCGCCGCCTGGTGTTCGTCCGGCGGCCACCGGACGGGCCGCGGACGGCGCCTGTGGACGACGTCGATCGGACCGTCGGCGTCTGGGAGGATGGGCACATGACCGAACTGCCCTCTGCCTCGACGTCCGCTGCCCCGACGACCGCCCCCGTGTCGGCCGTACGCGCGGTACGCGAGGTACCGGACAAGGTCTCGCTCGACGGCGTCGAGGGCCGCTGGGACGCGGACTGGACCGCCCGCGGCACGTACGCGTTCGACCGGACGAAGAGCCGCGAGCAGGTCTACTCGATCGACACGCCGCCGCCCACGGTCTCCGGCTCCCTGCACGTCGGCCACGTCTTCTCCTACACGCACACCGACGTCGTCGCCCGGTTCCGCCGGATGCGCGGGGCCGAGGTGTTCTACCCGATGGGCTGGGACGACAACGGCCTGCCCACCGAGCGTCGCGTGCAGAACTACTTCGGCGTGCGGTGCGACCCGTCGCTGCCCTACGACCCGGACTTCGAGCCGCCGCACGTCGGCGGCGAGGGCAAGAGCGTCAAGGCCGCGGACCAGGTGCCGATCAGCCGCCGCAACTTCGTCGAGCTGTGCGAGCGCCTGACCGTCGAGGACGAGCAGCAGTTCGAGGCGCTGTGGCGCCGGCTCGGCCTGTCCGTCGACTGGGCGATGACGTACCAGACCATCTCGGCCGAGGCGCGTGCCGTCGCCCAGCAGGCGTTCCTGCGCAACCTCGCGCGCGGCGAGGCGTACCAGGCCGAGGCCCCCGGCCTGTGGGACGTCACGTTCCAGACCGCCGTCGCCCAGGCCGAGCTCGAGGCGCGCGACTACCCGGGCGCGTTCCACCGGGTCGCGTTCCACGGCGCCGGCCGCGAGCCGGTCTACATCGAGACCACCCGCCCCGAGCTGCTGCCCGCGTGCGTGGCCCTCATCGCGCACCCGGACGACGAGCGCTACCAGCACCTGTTCGGCACCACGGTGACCAGCCCGCTGTTCGGCGTCGAGGTGCCCGTCCTGGCGCACCCGATGGCGGAGATGGACAAGGGCGCCGGCATCGCGATGTGCTGCACGTTCGGCGACCTGACCGACGTGCAGTGGTGGCGTGAGCTGCAGCTGCCGACCCGCTCGGTGATCGGCCGCGACGGCCGCCTGCTGCGCGAGGTCCCCGAGTGGATCACCGCCCCCGAGGGCCGCGCGACCTACGAGCAGCTGGCCGGCAAGACGACGTTCTCCGCCCGCGAGGTGGTCGTCGAGGGCCTGCGCGAGACCGGCGACCTGGACGGCGACCCGCAGCCGACGCAGCGCAAGGCCAACTTCTTCGAGAAGGGCGACAAGCCCCTCGAGATCGTGACCAGCCGGCAGTGGTACATCCGCAACGGCGGCCGGGACGCCGACCTGCGCGACGCGCTCATCGCGCGCGGCCGGGACCTCGGGTTCCACCCCGACTTCATGCGCGTCCGCTACGAGAACTGGGTCGGCGGCCTGAACGGCGACTGGCTCGTGTCGCGGCAGCGGTTCTTCGGCGTGCCGTTCCCGGTCTGGTACCCCGTGGACGCGGCCGGAGAGGTCGACCACGCGCACCCGATCGTCCCGACCGAGGACCAGCTCCCGGTCGACCCGTCGTCGGACGTGCCGGCCGGCTACACCGCCGACCAGCGCGGCGTCGCGGGCGGGTTCGTGGGCGACCCCGACATCATGGACACCTGGGCGACGTCGTCCCTGACCCCGCAGATCGCCGGCGGCTGGCGCAGCGACCCCGACCTGTTCGCGCGGGTGTTCCCGATGGACCTGCGCCCCCAGGGCCAGGACATCATCCGCACCTGGCTGTTCTCGACGGTCGTCCGCTCGCACCTGGAGCACGGCACGCTGCCCTGGAAGGACTCGGCCATCAGCGGCTGGATCCTCGACCCCGACCGCAAGAAGATGTCGAAGTCCAAGGGCAACGTCGTCACGCCGATGGGGCTCCTGGAGGAGCACGGCTCCGACGCGGTCCGCTACTGGGCGGCGTCCGCGCGGCTCGGCACCGACGCGGCGTTCGAGGTCGGCCAGATGAAGATCGGCCGCCGCCTGGCGATCAAGGTGCTGAACGCCTCGAAGTTCGCGCTGGGCTTCGGCTCCGCCGAGCAGGGCTCCGCGGCCCTCGACCCGGCGCTGGTCACCGACGCGCTGGACCGCGCGATGCTCGCCGGCCTGGCCGACGTGGTCGACCGCGCGACCGCGGCGCTCGAGGCGTACGACCACACCCGCGCGCTGGAGCTCACGGAGACGTTCTTCTGGACGTTCTGCGACGACTACCTCGAGCTGGTCAAGGACCGCGCGTACGGGGCGGGTGCCGCGGACGCGGACGTCACCGCCGCCACGGCCTCGGCCCGCGCGGCGCTGGGCATCGCGCTCGACGTGCTGCTGCGGCTGTTCGCCCCGGTGATCCCGTTCGCCACCGAGGAGGTCTGGTCCTGGTGGCGCGAGGGCTCGGTGCACCGCGCCCCGTGGCCCGAGGCCGCACCGCTGCGCGCCGCCGCGGGTGACGGCGACCCGACGGTGGTCGCGGCCGCCGGTGCCGCGCTCGCCGCGCTGCGCAAGGTGAAGTCCGAGGCCAAGGTGTCGATGCGCACCGAGATCCTCCGCGCCCGCCTCGAGGTCCCGGCGAGCCTGCTCCCGGGCGTGCGGGTCGCGCTGGACGACGTCCGCGCCGCGGGCCGCGCCACCGGCGAGCTCGACGTGGTCGAGGTCGCGGACGGCCCGGACGCGACGGTCGTCGCGCACGACGCCGAGCTGCTGCCCCCGGAGCCGAAGCAGAAGCCGACCGCCTGACGGTCCACGCCCCGCCGGGCGCACCGGCGGCAGCCGCAGGGCACGCACCCCACTCGGGGCGCGTGCCCTGCGTCGTCGGGGCGCGTGCCCTGCGTCGTCGGGGCGCGTGCCCTGCGTCGTCCTGCGCCGCCCCCGGGGTACCCGGCTGCGTGGGTGGTCGGGGCGGCGCGCGCGCCGGGGAGGGTGGTGCGACCCTGGGACCGACGTCCCGCCGACCCCGGTTATGCATACGTATCGTCGGGCACGTATACTTTTGCGGCCGGTTTCCCCCACGAGGAGTTCCCCCATGCGCACGCGTCACCTCGCCGTCCTCCCCGCCGCGATCGCGGCGTCCCTCCTGCTGGCCGCGTGCGGCGGCAGCGACGACGCCGCCTCCGGCGACGCGGGCGACGGCGGCGTCCAGCTGGTCTCCGACGGCTCGCTGACCGTCTGCACCAACCCGCCGTACGAGCCGTTCGAGTACGAGGAGGACGGCGAGATCGTCGGCCTCGACATCGCGATCGTCGGCGAGGTCGCCAAGGACCTCGGCGTGGACGTGGTCACCAAGGTGACGCCGTTCGAGGGCATCCAGTCCGGCGCCGACCTCAACACGAACAACTGCGACGTCGTGGCCTCCGGCATCACCATCACCGAGGAGCGGCTGGCGAAGATCGACTTCTCGGCCCCGTACTTCGACGCCGACCAGGGCCTGCTGGTCCCGGAGGGCTCGGACCTCGACTCGGTGGAGTCGCTCGAGGGCAAGCGGATCGGGGTCCAGCAGGCCACGACCGGCGAGACCTGGGCGCAGGAGAACGGCCTCGAGACCGTGCAGTTCGAGGAGCTCGGCCTGCAGATCCAGGCGCTGCGCACCGGCCAGGTCGACGCCGTGGTCAACGACATCGCCGTGCTCGGCCCGTACTCGTCCGAGGGCTTCGAGGTCGCCGCGAACTTCTCGACCGGCGAGCAGTACGGCATCGGCGTGAAGAAGGGCAACACCGCCCTGCTCGAGGCCGTCGACGCCACGCTGGACCGGATCCACGCGGACGGCACCTACGACGCGCTCTACACCCAGTACATCGGTACCGCCCCGATGTCCTCGGACGACGCGTCGGCCGAGCCGAGCCCGACGGACGGCTGACGTGACGGCCACCCCCGCCCCGGCGCCCGGGACGCTCCCCGCGTCCCGGCGCCGCTGGAGCCCCCGCCGGCGCGCACGGGCGTTCCGCCTCGCGCAGTACGCGGTGCTGCTGGCGGTCGTCGTCGCCGTCGCCCTCGCGGCGGACTGGTCGACGCTCGGCTCCGCCCTGTTCAACCCGGCCGCGGCACGGGACATCGCCGGGCTGCTGCCCCAGGCGTTCCTCAACACGGTCACCTACACGATCGCCGCGTTCGCGGTCGGCCTGGCGCTGGGCGTCGTGCTCGCGCTGATGAAGATGTCCGAGGTGCGGGCGTACCGGTGGATCGCCACCGTGTACATCGAGTTCTTCCGCGGGATCCCGGCCCTGCTGGTGGTGCTCTCGGTCGCGTACGCCGTGCCGTACGCGTTCGGGGTGTCGATCGGCTCGATCATCACCAAGGTCGCCCTGTCGCTGGGCCTGGTCTCGGCGGCCTACATCGCCGAGACGCTGCGCGCCGGCATCCAGGCGGTCCCGCGGGGCCAGGTCGAGGCCGCCCGGTCGCTCGGGATGTCGCACACCCGCACGCTCTGGACGGTCGTCGTCCCGCAGGCGCTGCGGATCGTGCTGCCGCCCATGACGAACGAGTTCATCCTGCTCACCAAGGACACGTCGCTCGTGTTCCTCGCGGGTCTGGCGACGTCCGAGTACGAGCTGACCAAGGTCGGCCGCGACGCCCTCAGCTCCGCCACCGGCGGCCTCACGCCGCTGTTCGTCGTCGGCGCGTGCTACCTGGTGATCACGCTGCCGCTGGGCCAGCTGTCCCGCTACCTGGAGAAGCGCACCGGCGCGAGGAGCCGCTCATGACCACCCCCGCCCCCGTGCCCGGCGAGCCGGCCGCGCCCCCCGTCGTCCGGCTCGAGGGCCTGCGCAAGTCCTTCGGCGAGCGCGAGGTCCTCACCGGCATCGACCTCGAGGTCCGCACCGGCGAGGTCGTCTGCGTGATCGGCCCGTCCGGGTCCGGCAAGTCGACGCTGCTGCGGTGCATCAACCTGCTCGAGCAGCCCACCGGCGGCCGCGTCGAGGTGCTCGGCGTGGACGTCACCGACCCGGACGTCGACATCGACCAGGTCCGCACCCACGTCGGCATGGTGTTCCAGCAGTTCAACCTGTTCGCGCACAAGTCCGTGCTCGACAACTGCACGATGGCCCAGCGCCAGGTGCTCCGGCGGCCGAAGGCGGAGGCCGAGCGGATCGCCCGCGCGAACCTCGAGCGGGTCGGCCTCGCGGACCGCGCGGACGCGCACCCGTCGCAGCTGTCCGGCGGTCAGCAGCAGCGCGTGGCGATCGCCCGGGCGCTGTCGATGGACCCCCGGCTCATGCTGTTCGACGAGCCGACGTCCGCGCTCGACCCCGAGCTCGTCGGCGACGTGCTGGCGGTCATGCGGGACCTCGCGGACGCGGGCATGACGATGGTCGTCGTCACGCACGAGATGGCGTTCGCGCGCGACGTCGGCGACCGGGTCGTGTTCATGGACGGCGGCGTGGTCGTCGAGGACGGCCCCGCCGCGCAGGTGGTGGGCGCCCCCCGCGAGGCGCGCACGCAGGAGTTCCTGCGCCGGGTCCTGGACCCGACGCACACCGGGACCGCCTGAACCGCCCCCACCGGGTAGGTGGCGCCGGGTCCCGGACCCGGGACCCGGCGCCGGATAGCATGGCGAACCCCCCGCCGTCACCGACCAGGAGCACCGATGCGCGAGTTCAGCGCCGAGACACCCGTCCCGCACGACCCCGCGCTCAACGTGCCCGGCCTCCTGCTGGAGCGGCTCCGCCGCGACCCGGCGAGCGTGCTCGTCGAGCGGTCCACCGGCCTCGGCGGCTCGTGGCAGCCCGTCACGGTCGCGGAGTTCGTCCGCGAGGTCACCGCGCTCGCCAAGGGCCTGGTCGCCCAGGGGCTCGAGCCCGGCGACCGGGTCGCCATCATGTCGCGCACCCGGTACGAGTGGACGCTGACCGACTTCGCAGTCTGGTTCGCGGGCGGCGTCGGGGTGCCGGTGTACGAGACGTCCTCGGCCGAGCAGGTCGAGTGGATCCTCGCGAGCTCGGGTACGTCCCTGGTCGTCGTCGAGACCGCGGCGCACGCCGCCGTCGTCGGCCAGGTCCGCGCGGCGGTCCCGGCGGTGCGGGACGTGTTCGTCATCGACGACGGCGGGCTGGCCCGGCTGGTCGCGGACGGCCTCGGCCGTGAGGACGCGGAGATCGAGCACCGCCGGTCGCTCGCGCAGGCCGCCGACCTCGCGACGATCATCTACACGTCGGGCACGACCGGCCGCCCCAAGGGCGTCGAGCTGAGCCACGGCAACTTCGTCGACAACGCCCGCAACGGCGTCGCCTCGCTGGCCGAGGTGTGCGCGGTGCCCGGCTCGCGGACCCTGCTGTTCATGCCGCTCGCGCACGTGTTCGCGCGGTTCGTGCAGATGGTCGCGATCGCGGCGGGCTCCCCCATCGGCCACACCCCCGACACGCGCAACCTGCTCGCGGACTTCGCGTCGTTCCGGCCGACGTACATCCTCGCGGTGCCGCGCGTGTTCGAGAAGGTCTACAACTCCGCCGAGCAGAAGGCCGGCCACGGCGCGAAGCTCGAGCCTGTTCCGCTGGGCCGCGAAGGTGTCGATCACCTACTCGCGCGCGCTCGACACCCCGCAGGGACCCTCGGCCGGGCTGAAGGCGACCCACGCGCTCGCCACGACGCTGGTGCTGCGCAAGCTCAAGGACGCGATGGGCGGCAACCTCCGCTACGCGATCTCCGGCGGCGCCCCGCTCGGCGAGCGGCTGGGCCACTACTACCGCGGCATCGGCGTGCGCGTCCTGGAGGGCTACGGCCTGACCGAGACGACCGCCCCGTCGGCCGTGAACCGGCCGGGCCTGATCAAGATCGGCACCGTCGGCCCCGCCTACCCCGGCACCTCGCTGCGGGTCGACGACGACGGCAACGTGTTCGCCCGCGGCCCGCACGTGTTCCGCGGCTACCACGGCGACCCCGAGGCGACCGCCGCGGTGCTGGACGCCGACGGGTGGTTCGCGACGGGCGACATCGGCACGCTCGACGAGGACGGCTACCTGCGCCTCACCGGCCGCGCGAAGGAGCTCATCGTCACCGCGGGCGGCAAGAACGTCGCCCCGGCGGTGCTCGAGGACCGGTTCCGCGGCCACCCGCTGGTCAGCCAGGTCGTCGTGGTCGGCGACGGGCGCCCGTTCATCGGCGCCCTCGTCACCCTCGACGCCGACATGCTGCCCGGTTGGCTGTCGATGCACGGGCTCCCGGCGATGGACGTGCGCGCCGCCGGTCGGCACCCGGAGGTGCTGGCGGCCCTGGACCGCGCCGCGGCCCGGGCCAACGAGGCCGTGTCCCGCGCCGAGTCGATCCGCAAGGTCCGCGTGCTGGACGGCGACTTCACCGAGGCGAACGGGTACCTCACCCCGTCGCTCAAGGTGAAGCGCGCGCTCGTGCTGAAGGACTTCGCGGCGGACGTCGAGGAGCTCTACGTCGACACCCGGGAGCACTGAGGGCCCGTCGCGGCATGTGACCTACGTCACCCCCTGAGGGCGGGACAGGGGCCACAGCGGACTCATAGGTTCAGCGGCGCGCGGGACACTTCGTGCCGCAGCCGTCTCGATCCCGGGAGCCCCTCCGTGTCCTACCCGCAGCCGTCCACCTCCGCCTACTCGTCCACCGCCGGCGAGTCCTCCAAGTCGTTCGTCGTGACCTGGCTCCTGTCCGCGTTCCTCGGCGGGCTCGGCGTCGACCGGTTCTACCTGGGCAAGATCGGCACCGGCGTCCTCAAGCTCGTCACCCTCGGTGGCCTGGGCGTCTGGGCGCTGATCGACCTGATCCTCGTGCTCGCCGGCGCGCAGAAGGACAAGGAGGGCCGGTCGCTGGCCGGCTACGACCAGAACAAGAAGATCGCCTGGATCGTCACCGCCGTCCTGTTCGTGCTCGGCATCGTGGGCAACCTCGCCTCCGGCACGCTGGCGGCCGTCGGCTCCTGAGCGACCGCACCACCGGCCGGGCGCGCACCACCGGCCGGGCGCGCACGAGCGCCCGGCCGGTGGTGCGTCCGGGGTGTCTCACCGCCGCGAGGAGGGTCCGGCGGACCCGACCCCATGCGCTACAGTCGCCCGCGGTGAGGTAAGGCATACCTCATCCCCACGGCGGGTCGCCGGACGTCCACGGAGGTACCGGTGGTCGCCAACGTCCTCATCGGGCTCCGCGAGGGCCTCGAGGCCTCGCTCGTCGTCGGCATCCTGCTGGCCTACCTCGTGCGCACCGGCCGTCGCGACCTCGTCCCCGCGCTCTGGTCCGGGGTCGCCACCGCCGTCGCCGTGTCGCTCGTCGCCGGCGCCGCCCTCACGTTCGGCCCGAAGGGGCTGACGTTCGAGGCGCAGGAGATCATCGGCGGCTCGCTCTCGCTGGTCGCCGCCGGGCTGCTGACCTGGATGACCCTCTGGATGGCCCGCACCGCGCGGCACATGAAGTCCGACCTCGAGGGCCGTCTCGGCGCCGCGCTCGGCGCAGGACCGCGCGCGGTCTACGTGGTCGCGCTGCTCGCCGTCGGCCGCGAGGGCCTCGAGACGGCGCTGTTCCTGTGGGCCGGCGCGCAGGCGTCGTCCTCCCTGACCGGACCCCTGGTCGGCGCGCTGCTCGGCATCGCCGTGGCCGTCGTCCTCGGCTGGGCCGTCTACCGTGGCGCCGTCCGGCTCGACCTGCGCCGGTTCTTCAGCTGGACCGGGATGCTGCTCGTCGTCGTGGCCGCCGGCGTCGTCGCCTACGGCGTCCACGACCTGCAGGAGGCCGGCGTGCTGCCCGGCCTCGGCGCCGTCGCCTACGACGTCTCCGCCCTGATCCCGCCGTCGAGCTGGGTCGGCACCGTCCTGGCCGGCATGTTCACGTTCAGCCCCGCCCCCACCTGGGCGCAGGTCGTCGCGTGGACCGGCTACCTCGCGGTGGTCGGCAGCCTGTACGTGCGCCAGGTCTGGGGTGGATCCACCCGACCGCGCTCCCCCGCGGCTGCCGGCACCGCCGGCGCGACGCCCGCCGCGCCCGCCCGCTCCTGACCTCGGCCGGGCGCCCAGCCCGTCGCCGCACCGCCTCCTCGCCGCAGGCACGCGCACCGCACGCCCCCCGGACGCGGCGCGCCCGTCACCCCGCACCTGCCACCACCTCGGAGACCCCATGTCCCGCTCCCTGCCCACCGCCCGGCTGACGTCCGCCGCGGCCCTCGCCGCGCTCGTGCTGCCGCTCGCCGCGTGCGTCGACAACGGCGCCGCCGGCGCCGACGCCACCGGACCCGGCGCGATCACCGTCGACTCCACCGCCGACGCCTGCGACGTCGGCTCCGCCGAGGCGCCGTCCGGCACCGTCACGTTCACCGTCACCAACAGCGGCGACGACGTGACCGAGTTCTACCTGCTCGCCGACGACCGCCTGCGCGTGGTCTCCGAGGTCGAGAACATCGGCCCCGGCATCACCCGCGACCTCGTCGTGCAGGTCCCGGCCGGCGACTACTACACCGCCTGCAAGCCCGGCATGGTCGGCGACGGCATCACCGCCGCGTTCACCGTGACCGACTCCGGCGCGGACGTCGGCCCGTCCGGTCCGGTCGCGCAGCAGCTCGCGACCGCGCAGGCCGACTACGTCGCGTACGTGAAGGACCAGGTCGGCTCGCTGGTCACCGGCACCCAGGAGTTCGCCGACGCGTACGCCGCGGGCGACGACGCGACCGCCCGGTCCCGGTACGCCGCCGTGCGCGTGCACTGGGAGCGCGTCGAGCCGGTGGCCGAGTCGTTCGGCGACCTGGACCCGCTGCTCGACGCCCGCGAGGCCGACCTCGCCGAGGGCGACGAGTGGAGCGGCTGGCACTACATCGAGAAGGACCTCTGGCAGCCCGCCCCCGACGCGAACGGCGGCGAGACGTACACCCCGCTGACCCCCGAGCAGCGCCAGGAGGCCGCCGACACCCTCGTCGAGCTGACCGGCGAGCTCGAGGCCCGCGTCACCGCCGACGACTTCACCTTCGAGGCGTTCCAGATCTCCAACGGCGCCAAGGAGCTGCTGGACGAGGTCGCGACCGGCAAGGTCACCGGCGAGGAGGAGATCTGGTCCCACACCGACCTGTGGGACTTCCGCGCGAACGTCGACGGGGCCGAGGTCGCCCTCGGGGTGCTGCGTGGCGTCGCCGAGCAGCAGGACCCGGAGCTGGTGACCGAGCTCGACGACCGGTTCGCGGACCTCGACGCCCTGCTCGCCCAGCACGGTTCCGTCGACGCCGGCTTCGCGTCGTACACCGACCTGACGCCCGCGCAGGTCGCCGAGCTCGCCGCCGCCGTCGACGCCGTGAGCGAGCCCCTGTCCCGCCTGACCGCGACGATCACCGATGCGGCCTGACGACCCCGCCGCACCCGCCGGCGACGACCGCCCGCGCGGTCTCAGCCGCCGTGCCGTCCTCCTCGGGGGCGGCGCGGCGGCCGGCGCCGCGGCGGTCGCCGGTGCCGCGTTCGCCGGCGGGCGCGCCACCGCCCCCGACCGCGCCGCTGCCGTCGAGGCACGCACCTACCCGTTCGCCGGCGCGCACCAGGCCGGGATCGCCACGCCCGCGCAGGACCGCCTGTACGTCGCCGCGTTCGACCTGACGACCACCGACCGCGCCGCGCTCGTCGACCTGCTGCGCACCTGGACCACGATGGCCGCCCGGCTCACCGCCGGGCTCGGCGCGGGGCCGCTCGGGTTCGACCGCGGCAGCTACGACGCCCCGCCCGACGACACCGGCGAGGCCGCGGACCTGCCGCCCGCCGGCCTCACCCTGACCTTCGGGTTCGGCCGGTCGCTGTTCGTGGGCGCCGACGGCGGGTCCGACCCGTTCGGGCTCGCCAGCCGGCTGCCGGGCGCGCTCGCGCCCCTGCCCCACTTCCCCGGGGACGCGCTCGACGCCGGCCGCAGCGACGGCGACCTGGTCGTCCAGGCGTGCTCCGACGACGCGCAGGTCGCGTTCCACGCCGTCCGGAACCTGTCCCGCGCCGCGTTCGGCACCGCCCGGATCCGCTGGGCGCAGCTCGGCTACGGGCGCACGTCGTCCACGTCGACCGCCCAGCAGACGCCGCGCAACCTGTTCGGCTTCAAGGACGGGACCGCGAACATCATGGCCGAGGAGGCCACCGCCCTCGAGGACCACGTGTGGGTGCAGGCCGCCGACGCGCGCGCCGACACCGGGACCGACTCCGCCTGGATGACCGGCGGCACGTACCTGACGGGCCGGCGCATCCGGATGACCGTCGAGACCTGGGACCGCTCCTCGCTGCGCGAGCAGGAGCGGGTCGTCGGCCGGACGAAGGGCTCCGGCTCCCCGCTGTCCGGCGGCGCGGAGCACACCGCGCCCGACTTCGAGCGTGCCGGGTCCGACGGGACGCCGCTGATCGACCCCGCGTCGCACGTGCGGCTCGCCCACCCGACGTCGAACGGCGGCACCCGGATGCTGCGCCGCGGGTACACCTTCACCGACGGGAACGACGCGCTCGGGCGGCTGGACGCCGGCCTGTACTTCATCGCGTTCACCCGCGACCCGCGGACCCACTACGTCCCGGTCCAGCAGGCGCTCGCCCAGCAGGACCTCATGTCCGAGTACCTGCAGCACACCGCGTCCGCCCAGTTCGCCGTGCCACCGGGCGTCCCCCGGATCGCCCCGGACGGCTCGCTGGTGGACGACGCCTACGTGGGCGCCGGCCTGTTCGCCTGACGCCCGCCCGGAGCCCGGAGCCGCGCGCCGCCCGACTCCGCCCAGCCGGCGCCGAGACAGGACGCGCGCGCCGAGACAGGGCCGTCCAGCGCCCTGTCTCGGCGGGGCGGCCCTGTCTCGGTGACCAGGAGGGCCGGCCCGACCCGCCGCCGGCGTCAGACCACGTCGCGCAGGCGGGACTGGTCGTC
This sequence comes from Cellulomonas sp. KU4C, assembly GCF_056868065.1. NCBI lineage: Bacteria > Bacillati > Actinomycetota > Actinomycetes > Micrococcales > Cellulomonadaceae > Cellulomonas > Cellulomonas sp. KU4C. Next base: position 3,541,529 of record NZ_CP200322.1, read on the forward strand.
CGACTGGGTCGGGATCGACTCGCTCGGCGTCGAGTCGTCGCTCCACCGGAGCACCGCCCCGATGCCGTCGACGACCTCGACCTGCCCGTCCGAGGCGATGGTCAGCCCGGCGTCCTGGCCCAGCGCCGCCCGGATCAGCGCGACGTCCGCGGGCATCTGCCGGGCCCCGGAGGTGACCCCGATGCCCGCCAGGTCGGACTCGCTGCTCGCGATCTGCAGCGGCTCCGGCCCGACCCACAGCCGGCGCTCGGACAGCGACGACCCGGGCAGCGTGGCGTCCTCGTGCAGCACGACCTCCGCGACCTGCCCCCGCTGGAGCACGGTCACCACGTCGTCCACCGAGGTCACCGCCGCCTCCCCGCGACCGAGGGCCTCCCGGTAGCGGTCGAGCACGCTGGTCCGCCGGGTCCGCCGGAACGTCTCCAGCGCCTCCGACACGCGCTGGTGGAACGCCTGCTGGTTGACGCCGTCGGCGCGGGAGCCGCCCTGCACCTCGACCACGAGCTCGCGCGTGCGCGGCGCCACCGCGTGGCAGAGCAGCGACACGGCACGGACGTCGCCGGTGACGAGCACGATCTCCGGCTTCTTCTCGACCACCTGCTTGTCGAGGTCGGCCGCGACGGTCTCGGCGTTGCGCTCCCAGGAGTCCTCGGCGCGGACCTGCACGCGCTTGTGCGCCCAGGCGCCGCCGCCCTCCTTCACCTTGTGCAGCACGTCGTGGTCGCCCTCGACCGTCTCCTTCGACGACCCGCGCACGCCCGAGCCGTCCGACCAGGTGAGGTCCGCGCCCTGCCGGTCGATCTCGACCAGGAGGAACCGGGTCGCCTCGTCCGCGGCCCGGACCGCGGGCAGCAGCACCGGCACGTCGTCGAGCACGGCCGTCGACTGGGCGGGCGGGGACTTCAGCACGCGGTCGACGACCACCCCGCGGGAGTCCGCGATGACGACCCGCCCGTGCGGCGTGGTGACACCCGTGGGCCGGGTGACGACCTGCTCGATCTCGTCCAGCACGCCGGCGGCGGCACCCGCGCGCTCGAGGTCCCGCCGCAAGGACCGCCAGCGGCCCGCCACCTCCTCGTCACCGGACGCGTCGGCGCGGGTGGCGTCGAGGTGGACCGTCACGAACGGGGCGGGACGGCCGAGCAGGGGCTTGAGCCAGTGCAGTTCCACGGGGCGACCTCCGAGGGTTCTTCGGATGCGTCGGTCGAGCCGATGAGGCGCCTGCCGGGCCCCTGCGGCCGACCTGTCCTGACCCCTCCCACCCTGGGCCAGGTCGGCGCCGAGCGCCACCCCTGACCGGGTCCCGGTCGCGGTGGCGCGCCAGGTCAGGCCGGGGGCACCGCGCCCGGGGCGTCGCCGCCCGCCGCGATCGCCTCGTGGTGCCGGATGACCTCCTCGACGATGAACGCGAGGAACTTCTCCGCGAACACCGGGTCGAGGTCGGCGTCGTGCGCGAGCGACCGGAGCCGGGCCACCTGCCGGGCCTCGCGCCCGGGGTCCGACGCGGGCAGGCCGAGGCGCGCCTTGAGCACGCCGACCTGCTGGGTGGCCTTGAACCGCTCCGCGAGGAGGTGGATCAGCGCGGCGTCGATGTTGTCGATGCTGCCGCGCAGGCGCGCCAGCTCCGGCGGCGGACCGCCGGCGTCTGCGAGGCTCACGCGCTCTTCTCGCGCGGCGTGCGCTTCGCGGGCGCCTGGCGGGGCACCAGCGTCGGGTTCACGTTCTCCAGGACGACCTCGCGGGTCACGACCACGCGCTCGACGTCGTCACGGCTCGGCACCTCGAACATCACCTGCTGGAGGACCTCCTCCATGATGGCCCGCAGCCCGCGCGCACCGGTGCCGCGCAGCAGCGCCTGGTCGGCGATGGCCTCGACCGCGTCGGCGGTGAACTCCAGCTCGACGCCGTCGATCTCGAACATCCGCTGGTACTGCTTCACGAGCGCGTTGCGGGGCTCGGTGAGGATCCGCACCAGGGCCGACTGGTCGAGCGGCGACACCGTCGTGATGACCGGGACGCGGCCGATGAACTCGGGGATCAGGCCGAACTTCAGCAGGTCCTCCGGCATGACGTCGCCGTAGACGTCGCGGTCGTCCGCGGAGTGCAGCGGGGCGCCGAAGCCGATGCCGCGCCGGCCCGCGCGCGAGGTGATGATCTCGTCCAGCCCGGCGAACGCACCGGCCACGATGAACAGCACGTTCGTCGTGTCGATCTGGATGAACTCCTGGTGCGGGTGCTTGCGGCCGCCCTGCGGCGGCACCGAGGCGGTCGTGCCCTCGATGATCTTGAGCAGCGCCTGCTGCACGCCCTCGCCGGAGACGTCGCGGGTGATCGACGGGTTCTCGCTCTTGCGGGCGATCTTGTCGATCTCGTCGATGTAGATGATCCCGGTCTCGGCCTTCTTCACGTCGAAGTCGGCGGCCTGGATCAGCTTGAGCAGGATGTTCTCGACATCCTCGCCGACGTAGCCCGCCTCGGTGAGGGCCGTGGCGTCCGCGAGGGCGAACGGGACGTTGAGCATCTTCGCGAGCGTCTGCGCGAGGTACGTCTTGCCGCAGCCCGTCGGGCCGATCAGCAGGATGTTCGACTTCGCGATCTCGACGGCCTCGTCGGACTGCGCGGTGCCGACGGCGGGGGTGGCCTCACCCGCCTGGATGCGCTTGTAGTGGTTGTAGACCGCGACGGCGAGCGACCGCTTGGCGGGCTCCTGACCGACGATGTACTGCTCGAGGAACGCGAAGATCTCCTTCGGCTTGGGCAGCTCCACCATGCCGATCTCGGTGGCCTCCGCGCGCTCCTCCTCCATGATCTCGTTGCACAGCTCGATGCACTCGTCGCAGATGTAGACGCCCGGCCCCGCGATGAGCTTCTTGACCTGCTTCTGCGACTTCCCGCAGAACGAGCACTTGAGAAGGTCGGCGCCGTCCCCGATGCGAGCCACGTGCGTCCCCTTCCCTCGGTGCGACCGTCGCGGTCGCGTCGGTGCTGCGCGCGCGTCCCCGTCGCGGGGACCCGCCCATCGGTCCATTGCACACCACGTTCAGCCCGGTGTCAGCCTGCACACGCCCCGGAGCCGGGCGTGTCGCCCGGGTGAGACCCGTCCGGCCCAGCCCGGCGGCCCCCGGCACCCGCCGACGCCCCGGCGGCCGCTGCTCGCGGCCCGCCGGGGCGTCGTCGGTGGTGCGTGCCGTGCGTCAGGGCTCGACGGTCGTCGCGACGACGCCCTTGCGGCTCTCGAGCACCTGGTCGACGATCCCGTACTCGTGCGCCTGCGCGGCGGTGAGGATCTTGTCGCGCTCGATGTCCTGCCGGACCTGCTCGAGCGGCCGGCCCGTGTGGTGCGCGAGGGTCGCCTCGAGCCACTCGCGCATCCGGATCAGCTCGTTGGCGTGGATCTCGATGTCGGACGCCTGGGCGTAGCCGCCGCCCTCCATCGCGGGCTGGTGGATCAGCACGCGGGCGTTCGGCAGCGCCAGGCGCTTGCCCGGGGTGCCGGCGGCCAGCAGGACCGCCGCGGCGGACGCCGCCTGGCCGAGGCACACCGTCTGGATCTGCGGCTTGATGTACTGCATCGTGTCGTAGATCGCGGTCAGCGCGGTGAACGAGCCACCGGGCGAGTTGATGTACAGCGTGATGATGCCGTCGGGGTCGGTCGACTCCAGGACCAGCAGCTGGGCCATGACGTCGTCCGCGGAGGCGTCGTCCACCTGCACGCCGAGGAAGATGATGCGGTCCTCGAACAGCTTGGTGTACGGGTCCTGCCGCTTGAAGCCGTACGCGGTGCGCTCCTCGAACTGGGGCAGCACGTAGCGGGACGACGGCGACTGGGCGGGCGCGCCGCCCCAGCCGCCGGCGAGGCGCCCGGCACGGGCGATGAACTGCGACTCGGTGCTCACGGGTTCTCCTTCTGCGTGGTCTGGTGTGGTCGGCGCGGCGTCAGGACTGCGTGCCGCCGCCGCCGGTGACCGCGCCGGCGTGCGTGACGACCTTGTCGATGAACCCGTACTCCAGCGCCTCGGGCGCCGTGAACCAGCGGTCGCGGTCCGAGTCGGCCGTGATCTGCTCGTGCGTCTTGCCGGTCTGCTCGGCGATCAGCTCCGCGAGCACCGTCTTCATGTGCAGGATCAGCTGGGCGTTGATCCGCACGTCGGTGGCGGTGCCGCCGATGCCACCGGACGGCTGGTGCATCATGACGCGGGCGTGCGGGGTCGCGTAGCGCTTGCCCTTCGCGCCCGAGGAGAGCAGGAACTGCCCCATCGAGGCGGCCATGCCCATCGCGACGGTGGCGACGTCGGGCTGGATGTACTGCATGGTGTCGTAGATCGCCATGCCCGCGGTGATCGAGCCACCGGGCGAGTTGATGTACAGGAAGATGTCCTTGTCGGGGTCCTCCGCCGCGAGCAGCATCATCTGCGCGCAGATGGCGTTCGCGTTGTCGTCTCGGACCTCCGAACCCAGCCAGATGATCCGCTCCTTGAGGAGCCGGTTGTAGATGGAGTCGTTGAGGCCGAGTCCCCCGGACTCGGCCCGGGCGATCGCCGGCGTCTGGTCGTTCACGAAGGCTCCCTCGTCAGGCTTGGTTGCTTGTCAGCGACCCTAACGCCCGCACCCGGCCGGTTCCGTCCCGCCCACCCCCCGTTTCGCTGACGGCGCACGCTCCCGCGGCGCAGAGCCCGGCCGATGGTGCGCGCGGGGTGGGTCGGGGGCGGATGCGCGAGGGCCCCGCGCCGCCGGAGCGGTGCGGGGCCCTCGTGGTGCGGGGGGTCAGGCCTTGGTGTCGGCCTCGGTGCCCTCGGCGGCGGCCTCGGTGACGGCCTCCTCCAGCGCGTTCTGCGCGGCGTCGTCCTCGTCCGAGCCGATGAACTCGCTCAGGTCGACGGGCGCACCGGCGGCGTCCACGACGGCCACGCGGCGCAGCGCGACGGCGAGCGCCTTCGAGCGCGCGACCTCGGCCACCATCGCCGGGATCTGGCCCTGCTGGTCGACGGTCTGGATGAACGTGTTCGGGTCCATGCCGTACTGGCGCGACGCGCTCACCAGGTAGTCGACGAGCTCGCCCTGGTTGACCTTGACCTCGAGGTTCTCGGCCAGGGTGTCCAGGAGGATCTGGTTCGTCAGCGCGGTGGTCGCCTGCTCGGTGACCTCGGCGCGGTGCGTGTCGTCCTCCAGGCGACCCTCGGACTCGAGGTGGCGGTGCACCTCGGCCTCGACGGCGCCGGACGGGACCGGGATCTCGACCTGGGCGAGCAGCTGCTCGAGCAGCAGGTCGCGGGCGGTCACGGCCTGGTTCTGCGCGCGGACCTTGTCGGCCTGCTCGCGGAGGTCGGCCAGGAGCTCCTCGACGGTGTCGAACTCCGACGCCATCTGGGCGAAGTCGTCGTCGGCCTCGGGCAGCTCGCGCTCCTTGACGGAGGTCGCGGTGACGGTGACCTGGGCGGTCTCGCCCGCGTGGTCGCCGCCGACCAGGACGGTCTCGAACGTGGTGGTCTCGCCGGCCGACAGGCCGGTGAGCGCCTCGTCCAGGCCCTCGAGCATGTTGCCCGAGCCGATCTGGTAGGAGACGCCGGAGACCGTGTCGACCTCCTCGCCGTCGATCTTCGCGACGAGGTCGATCACGGCGAAGTCCTTCTCGGCCGCCGGGCGGTCGACGCCGACCAGGGTGCCGAAGCGCTCGCGCAGCGCGTCGAGGCGGCCCTGGACGTCCTCGTCGGTGACCTCGAGGCCCTCGACCGTGACGGACAGGCCGTCGAGCGCGGGCACCTCGATCTCGGGGCGGACCTCGACCTCGGCGGTGAAGACCAGGTCGCCCTGGTCGCCGGCGACCAGGCCGGGGACCTTGGTGACGTCGACCTCGGGCTGACCCAGCGGGCGCAGCTTGTGCTCGCGCACGGCCTCGGCGTAGAAGCCGGACAGGCCCTCGTTGACGGCGTGCTCCATGACGGCGGGGCGGCCCACGCGCTGGTCGATGATGCGCGGCGGGATCTTGCCCTTGCGGAAGCCGGGGACGGTCACCTGCTCGGCGATGTGCTCGTAGGCGTGATCGATGCTCGGCTTGAGCTCGTCGAACGGCACCTCGACGGTCAGCTTGACCTTGGTGGGCTCCAGGGTCTCGACGGCGCTCTTCACTTCAGTGATCTCCAACTGCTCGGACGGTCTGCGCCGGGGGTCCGGCGTGCGGCGCTCGGCGCGCCGACGGGGCGGGACACGCCCCGCTTCGGGCGGCACGCTCCGGCGCGTGCGGGCATGACTGGACGCGCGCACCGGCCCCCGATCCTACGGCACCTGCTCGTTCCGCCGCCAAAGCACCGCGTCCGCGTAGGTCCGCAGCCGGCGCGCGACCCCGGCCGCCTCCTGCCCGGCGAGCGGGTCGGCCGCGGCGTGCACGTCCAGGTCGAGCCCCGTGAGGCGCGCGACCGTCGCCACCGGCACCTGGAACGTCTCGTACGGCCCGAACGCGCTCTCCTGCGCGAGCACCCCCGGCAGCCGGTCGGCCTGGCTCAGCAGGTAGGCGGTGACGGCGAGCCGCCCGTCGTCGTCGACGGCCGCGACGAGCTTGTAGAACTGCCGCGGCAGCAGCACCCCGCGGTAGGGCGGGTCGTCGTCGGCGAGCACGGGGCCGCTGACCACGCTGATCCGGAGCCGATCGCGCGTCGCGATGCCGAGCACGTGGTCCTCCAGCCCGAGCCACAGCCGCGAGCCCTGGTTGACGGCGCTGTGCTGCGGGGCGGAGTTCGGGTAGTGGAAGGTGTCGTCGTTCGCCGCGAGCGCCAGCGGCCCCCACGCCGGGTCGACGCGCCGGACCAGGTGGCCGCGGTCGAGGGCGTTGTCCCGGTACACCTCGGCCCCGGTCTGCTCCTCGCGGGGCACCCGCGGGTCGAGGATCCACCGGTCGCCGGACCGCACGGGCGGGTCGAGCGCCGCGCCGTCGACGTTCACCGCGGCCAGCAGCGCGAGCCGCCGGGTCCGGTGCAGGACGACGGTGAAGTGGTGGTAGAGCAGCGGGTCGCCCGCGGCGGCGGCGTGCCGGCCGGGCCCGGGCAGCGGCAGGGGCACGCCGAGGAAGTCCGGGTCGTAGCCGCGGCGGTCGGCGTAGTCCTGGTCGACCGCGCGGGCCTCGGCGTCCGGGGCCGGGCCGGTGCCGCGCGGCTCGGCGGTCGCGGGCGCCGCGCCGGACGACGTGCCCGTCGACGCACCCGCCCGCACGGTGACGGTGACCTGGAGCGGGACGTCGACGGTCACCGACGCGAGGGCGTCGCCCGACGCCGGGCCGAGCGTGGCGCCCTCTCCCCCGCGCACCGGCGGCTCCGGCACCGTCGGCGAGGTCCCGAGCCCGTCCAGCAGCGCCCGCTGCGCGCCGCCCACCGTCACCCGGGCCAGGTGCGCCAGGACCCGGCTGATCCGGATCCCCTCGTTCACGACCGTGTAGGCGTCGTCCGCGTCCGGGCTCGGGACGCTCGCGTGGTGCAGCGCCACGACCTCCCACTGGTCGTTGAACACGGGCGACCCGGACGACCCGGGCTCGGTGTCCGCGACGTAGTGCAGCACCTGCTCGGCGATGTCCACGAGCTCGTTCTCGCGGAGGACGACCTCCTTCGGCCGCGCACCGGGGTGCTGCACGATCGTCACCGCCTCGCCGATCACCACCGTGCCCTGCGCGGCGGTGAGCGGCAGCCAGCCGAACGGCACCGTCCGCGCCGGTTCCGCCACCGCGACCAGGGCGAAGTCGAGCTCCGGGTCGGCGACGAACAGCGCGGCGGGGTCGAGCCCGACCGTCGTCACCGGGCGCGGGCGCCCGTCCCCGCCCTGCTGGAACTCGAGCTGCAGGACGCTCGACCCGGCGGTCGCGGCGTCGGGGAGCACGTGGTGGTTGGTCAGCAGCAGGCGGGGCGACACCAGGAACCCGGTGCCGTGCCCGAGCACGTCGCCCGTGGCGTCGCGGATCTCGACCCGACCGACGGCCCGCTGCGCGACGGCGCCGTCCTCCAGGTAGCGCGCGGGCAGGAAGTCGGGGGTGTTCACCACCGCCTCGAGCAGCACCGCGGGCGCCGTGCCCGGGTCGGCGTCCAGGCGCTCCGCGGCGGCGCGCAGCAGGTCCTCGGCCGTGCCCGGGGCGGCCGCTCGGACCCCGTCGGTCCCGGTCCGGTACCGGCTGACCCGGTCGACGCGCAGCGCCGCGCGACCCGGGTCGTTCACCGCGAGCAACGGCCCCTCCCGCAGCGCGGCGCACGCGGCCACCCGTTCCGGTGTGCGTTCGGCGACGCGCGCCCGGGCCCGCTCCTGCTGCTGCACGTCCAGACCGGTCCCGGACATCGCCCCGCCCCCTCGGATCGTCCTGCTCTCGGACCACGATCCGCGCACCGGGCGTCCCGGCGCTACCCCCCTGCGGGTGTCCGCTACCAGGACCGTCAGCGGGCCGCGCGGGACCGGCGCCACGCGCGCCACGCCCCGGTCCCCCACAGCGCCCACGCGACCAGGCCCGCCTGGAACGGCAGCCGGGCGAGGCGCTTGGCGTCGGTGTCGAGCCCGAACGCGTCGGTGTGCGTCACGTACTGCGAGATGTTGCCGGGGAAGATCGCCACGAAGAACGCCGCCGCGAGCCAGCCGACCTTCGCCCGGTGCTGCTTCGGCGCGAGCACCAGGGCGGTGCCGAGCGCGATCTCCACCACCCCGGACCCGAGCACCACCGCGTCGTCGCCGACCGGGAACCACTCGGGGACCTGCGCCTGGAACTCCTCGCGCGCGAACGTCAGGTGGCTGGTGCCCGCGAACGCCAGCAGCGCCCCGAGGCCCACCCGCCCGGCGTTCCGCCCGATCTCGCGCCCGTGCCCTGCCTGCTGCTCCGCCATGACGACCCCTTGGTAGACGAACTCGTCTACTCATCGTGGCACACCGCGGCGCCCGGCGACACCGGTCGGATCCCGCGGTTGGGTACGGTGCGGGCGTGACCACGGCGACCGCCCTGCGTACCGCCCTCGCGCTGGCGGTGCTGCTCGGCGTGTTACTCGCCGTCACGACCGCCGCCCGCATCCCGGTCCGCCGGGACACCGCCGTCGCCGTCGCCCGCGCGGGCGTGCAGCTGGTCGCGGTCGCGGTCGTGATCGCCTGGGTGTTCCGGCACCCCGAGGCCGCGGCGCTCTACCTGGTCGTGATGGTGGCCGTGGCGGGGTGGACGGCGTCCCGTCGGATCGGCCTCGGCTCCCCCGCGGTCGCGCCGGTCGTCCTGGCCGTCGCCGCGGGTGGCGCGACCGCCGTCCTCCCGGTCGCCGCCGCCGGAGCGCTGCACCCGGGCTCGGCGACGCTCGTCCCGTTCGCCGCCCAGATGATCGGCGGGGCCATGTCCGCGGCGGCCGTGACCGGCCTGCGGATGCGCGACGACCTGCGCACCGGCTGGGACGTGGTCGAGGGCTGGCTGGCCCTGGGCGCGACACCCCGGCAGGCCGTCGCCGAGGACGCGCGCCGCGCCGTCGCCCGGGCGCTGGTCCCGGGGATGGACCAGACGCGCAGTGCCGGCCTGGTGACGCTCCCCGGGGCGTTCGTCGGGCTGCTGCTCGGCGGCGCGAGCCCCGCGCAGGCCGCGCAGGTCCAGCTGCTGGTGCTGGTCGGGCTGCTCGCGGCGCAGGCCGTCACGGGCGTGCTCACCGCGCGGCTGCTCGCCGGGCGACTCGGTCGGCTGCGACCCGCCGTCCGGGCGTGACGGCGCGGGTCCGAGCGCAGCCCCGCGGGCCAGCCGGGAGCACGAGTCGGGATGGGGAGATTCGAACTCCCGACCTTCCGCTCCCAAAGCGGACGCGCTACCAACCTGCGCCACATCCCGTACGGCCCAGAGTGTAGTGACGGACGGACGGCCCTCGCGGACCCGGTACCCTGGTCCGGCAGCCCGGGTACGTCACGGGCCTGCGCGGATGTAGCTCAATGGTAGAGCCCCAGTCTTCCAAACTGGCTACGCGGGTTCGATTCCCGTCATCCGCTCCCTGGTTCCTCCCCCGGCCCGTCCGGCGAGGCGGCCCCGCGGCGCTCAGCCCGCGAGCCGCCGCAGCATCGCCCGCGCGCCCCACACCCCGGTGCTGTACGACGCCTGCAGCAGGTACCCCCCCGTGGGCGCCTCCCAGTCGAGCATCTCCCCCGCCACGAACGTCCCCGGGACCGCCCGGAGCATGAGGTCGTCGTCGACCTCGGACCAGCGGATGCCGCCGGCGCTGGAGATGGCCTTGTCGATCGGCATGGTCGCGGTGATCTCGACCGGGACCGCCTTGACCAGCGCGGCCACGGCGGCGGGGTCGTCGGGGACGGCGTTGCCGGTCGCCTCCCGGAGCAGCCCGACCGCGACGGGGTCGAGCCCGACCGACCGCTGCAACCAGGTGGACCGGGAGTCCTTCGGCCGTCGCCGACCGAGCCGCTGCGCGAGCCGGTCCAGCGGGACGTCGGGCCGCAGGTCGACCTCCAGGACGCAGCGCCCGTCGGCGTCGAGCGCGTCGCGCACCGCCGCACCGCTCGCGTAGACGGGACCGCCCTCGATGCCGGTGCGGGTCACCATCGCGTCGCCGCGCACCGCGGGCCGGTCCTGGCCGCGGACGGTCAGCGCGACGCTCTTGAGCGGCACGCCCTGGAACCGCTCCGCGAACGGCGCGGACCAGGCGGCGCGCATCCCGACGTTCGCGGCCCGCAACGGCGCGACCGCCACGCCCCGCGCCTCGAACGCCGGGATCCAGCCACCGTCCGCGCCGAGCCGGGGCCAGGAGGCACCCCCGAGCGCGAACAGGGTCACGTCGTGCGCGACTTCGCGCTCGACGTCGTCCACCACGCCGGTGAACCGCAGCGCGTCGCCGGACCAGCCGGTCCACCGCTGCCGCTTCTCGATCGTCACGCCGAGGCCGTCGAGGCGCGTCAGCCACGCCCGGACGAGCGGCGTCGCCCGGAACGACCGCGGGAACACCCGGCCGCTCGACCCGACGAACGTCTCCTCGCCGAGGCCCGCGCACCAGTCGCGCAGGTCCGCGGGGGTGAACGCGTCGACCATCGGCGCCAGCAGGTCCGCGGCGCGCCCGTACCGCGGCAGCATCCGGTCGCGGTCCTCGGAGTGCGTGATGTTGAGCCCGCCGTGCCCGGCGAGCAGGAAGCTTGCGGCTGACCGACGGCATCCGGTCGTAGACGGTGACCGCCACACCGGCCGTCGCCAGCACCTCCGCGGCGATCAGCCCCGCCGGGCCGCCGCCGACCACTCCCGCCGTCCGCACCGGGCGACGGTAGCCCACGCGGAGGCCGCCGCGGTGCGCGCACCCGGCGGGCGGGTGCCTAGGCTCGCCGCATGGCCACCGTCCTGCTCGTCCGTCACGGGCGCACCACCGCGAACACCGAGGGCGTCCTCGCCGGGCGCGCGCCCGGGGTCCACCTCGACGACGTCGGCCGCGACCAGGCCGCGCGTACCGGCGCCCGGCTCGCGGACGTGCCGCTGGTCGCGGTCGTCACCAGCCCGCTGGAGCGGTGCCGCGAGACCGCGCAGGCGGTCCTCGACCGGCAGCCGCCGGGGACGCCGCTGCGCGTCGAGAACCGCGTCGTGGAGTGCGACTACGGCACCTGGCAGGGCCGGCACCTGCGCGACCTCGCGTCGGAGCCCCTGTGGGCGACCGTGCAGGGGCAGCCGAGCGCGGTGACGTTCCCGGGCGGCGAGTCGCTCGCCGCGATGCAGGCCCGGGCGGTGGCGGCCGTCCGGGAGCAGGACGCCGCCGTGGAGGCCGAGCACGGGCCCGGGGCGGTGTGGGCGGTCGTCACGCACGGCGACCTGGTCAAGGCGCTGCTCGCGGACGCCCTCGGGATGCACCTCGACCTGTTCCAGCGGCTCAGCGCCGGACCCGCGTCGGTCTCCGTCGTCCGGTACGGCCGCAGCCGGCCCGACGTCGTCGCCACGAACACCGACGCAGGCGACCTGTCGTGGCTGCGCGCCGCCGCCCCGGTGGGGGACGCGCCGGTCGGCGGCGGCGCCGGTCCGGGCGACCCCCGCGCCGGTGCGGGCGAGCGCTCCTAGCATGGGGTCATGAGCACGATCGTCCACGAGCACGACTGGCCCGACCGCGTCGTCATCGGCACCGTCGGACGCCCCGGAGCGCGCACCTTCTACCTGCAGGCCCGCACCGGCCGCCGGCTCACCTCCGTCGCGCTGGAGAAGCAGTGGGCCGCGTCGCTCGCGGAGAAGATCGACGAGATCCTCGACGGCCTGATGACCGAGGACGACAACCGGTTCAGCGTGCCGCCGCGCGCGCTGCCCGAGCTGCTGGACGACGACCCGGTGGAGCAGCCCGTCGAGGAGGACTTCCGCCTCGGCCAGATGCGGCTGAGCTTCGACCGGTCCACCGCGCAGGTCGTCGTCGAGGCCTACCCCCTGGTCGAGGTCGAGTCCGAGGAGGAGGCCGAGCGCCTGGAGCGCGAGGGCACCCTCGTGCCCGAGGAGGAGCTGATCCTGCGGATGCCCGTGGGCACGGCCCGTGCGTTCGCCGAGCGCGCCCGCCGGGTGGTGCTCGCGGGTCGCCCGGAGTGCCCGCTGTGCGGTCGGCCGATGGACCCCGACGGCCACGTCTGCCCGCCGCTGCAGTGACCGCGCCGGACCTGGACGCCGACCCGGTCGAGGTCGTCGGACGCATCACCGTCGCGTCCAACGCGACCTTCCTCGCGCAGATCGGCGACGTCCGGGTCGTCTACAAGCCGGTCGCGGGCGAGAAGCCGCTGTGGGACTTCCCGGACGGCACGCTCGCGCGCCGGGAGGTCGCCGCGCACCGCGTGTCCGAGGCCACCGGCTGGGGTGTCGTGCCCCGCACCTGGCTGCGCGAGGGGCCGCTGGGCCCCGGGATGGTGCAGCTGTGGCAGGAGCCCGACCGCGACCAGGACCCGGTCGACGTCGTGCCCTCCGCCGCCGTGCCCGCGGCCGGGTGGCGCACCGTGCTCGAGGGCGGCGACGAGCAGGGCGACCCGGTGACGCTGGTGCACGAGGACTCCCCCGCGCTGCGCCGGATGTGCGTGCTCGACGTGCTGCTGAACAACGCCGACCGCAAGGGCGGCCACGTCCTGCCCCAGGCCGACGGGCGCCGGCTCGGCGTCGACCACGGGGTGACCTTCCACGTCGAGCCCCGGCTCCGCACGGTCCTGTGGGGTTGGCTCGGCGACCCGCTGGACGCCGAGGAGCGCGCCGGGGTCGAGCGGGTCCGCGCCGCGCTGGACGCCGACCTCGGGCGGAGCTCGCCGGGCTGCTCGCCGCGGACGAGGTCGCCGCGCTCGTCGCGCGCTGCGACCGGCTGCTCGCCCAGGGCGTCTTCCCGGCGCCCGAGGGCGAGATGCCCGCAGTGCCCTGGCCGCTGTTCTAGCGGTCCGACCCCGGGCCGCCCGACCGACCCAGCGTCACGTCGAGCCACGCCGTCACCGCGTCCAGGTACCGGGTCCGCGCGGGCAGCGGCGACAGCGCGAGGTCGTGCGCCCCGCCCGCGACCTCCTCGTACGTGACGTCCGGCCCGAGCCGCGGCGCGAGCCGCCGCATGTCCGCGACGTCCAGCACGGAGTCGGTGGTGAGCAGGCCGTCGTGCCACCGGTCGTCGGGGCCGGACGCGTCGGAGGCGAGCACCAGCACCGGGACGTCGACGTCCAGGCCGCGCGCGACCGCCACCTGGCCCCGGCGGATCGCGCGCACGAACCCGGCCCGCACCGGGAAGCCCTCGTGCGGCTTCCACGCCAGGTCGTACGCCCACTCCCCGCCGGTGCCGGCGTGCAGCGCCTCCCCGTAGTCGGCACCGACGTGCGCGACGACCAGCCGCGGGGCGACCCGGCCGACGACGTGCAGCAGCAGCCACGACAGGACGGTGCGCTCCAGCCACGTCCCGCGCACGTCCAGCCACGGCGAGTTGAGCACCACGGCGTCGACCAGGCCGCGCGCCCGGCGGTGGTGCGCCCACAGCGACGCGACGAGACCCCCGGTCGAGTGGCCGAGCAGCACCACCTGGTCGTGCTCGGCGCGCACGAGGCGGACGGCGGCGTCGAGCTCCTCCGCGTAGATCGCGAGCTCGGTGGTGTGGTTCGGCTCCCGCCCCGGGCGGATCGACCGGCCGTAGTCGCGCAGGTCCAGGGCGTACAGGTCGTACCCGCGGTCCGCGAGCGCCTCGGCCACGTGGGTCTGGAAGAAGTAGTCCACGAACCCGTGCACGTAGAGCACCGCGGGCCGCGCCCGGTCGGCGCCCGCGTCGCGCCGGTGCACCAGCGTCGCCACCGCGTCGCCCTGCGCGTCGGGGCGCAGGTGCAGGGTGCGCTGCACCCAGTCGCCGCCGAGCACGTCCGGGATGGCGTCGTCGACCGTCATCCCGGCATCGTGCCACCCGATCGGGTGGCCCCGGGCATCTTTGTCGCCCTCCGCGCGTTACCGCTACTGTCGGGCCGGTCGGCTCCGACGCCGACCTGACGGGAGAGGAGCCGGGCATGCGCCACGCCGCGCCGCGCGCCGTGCTCGTCGGGCTGCGCCACGCCGCCCGCCCCGTCCCGCGCGCCTGTCGCTGTCTGTAGAGCGCTGGCCGCCCCGCCGCACGTCGGCGCCCGCGGCGACCACGGGCACCCGGTGCCCCGCCAGCGCTCGCCCCGACGCCCCCGGCGGGCCCCGCACCGCCGCGCGCACCCCAGCACCCACCCGTAGGAACCCACAGGACGGACGGACCCGGACATGGCACGGATCTACGACGACGCGACGCAGCTCATCGGCAACACCCCGCTGGTGCGGATCGACAAGCTCACCGAGGGCGTCGGCGCGACCATCGTCGGCAAGCTCGAGTTCTACAACCCCGCCAGCTCCGTCAAGGACCGCATCGGCGTCGCGATCGTCGACGCGGCCGAGGCGTCGGGCGAGCTCAAGCCGGGCGGCACCATCGTCGAGGCGACCAGCGGCAACACCGGCATCGCACTGGCGTTCGTCGGTGCGGCGCGCGGCTACGACGTCGTGCTGACCATGCCGGAGACCATGTCGAAGGAGCGCCGCGCGCTGCTGCGGGCCTACGGCGCCGAGCTGATCCTCACGCCCGGGTCCGAGGGCATGAAGGGCGCGGTCAACCGCGCGAACGAGATCGTCGCGGAGCGCCCCGGCGCCGTCCTGGCCCGGCAGTTCGCCAACGAGGCCAACCCCGCGATCCACCGCCGCACCACGGCGGAGGAGATCTGGGCCGACACCGACGGCGAGGTCGACATCCTCGTCGCGGGCATCGGCACCGGTGGCACGATCACCGGCGTCGGCCAGGTGCTCAAGGAGCGCAAGCCCGGCGTGCAGGTCGTGGGCGTCGAGCCCGCGGAGTCGCCGATCCTCAACGGCGGCGCGCCCGGCCCGCACAAGATCCAGGGCATCGGCGCGAACTTCGTGCCCGAGATCCTCGACACCGGCGTCTACGACGAGATCATCGACGTGGACGCCGAGACCGCCGTCGCCGTCGCCCGCCGGGCCGCCCGCGAGGAGGGCCTGCTCGTGGGCATCTCCTCGGGCGCCGCGCTGCACGCCGCCGTCGAGCTGGGCAAGCGCCCCGAGAACGCCGGGAAGCTGATCGTCGTCATCATCCCGTCGTTCGGCGAGCGCTACCTGTCGTCCATCCTCTACGCCGACCTCCTGGACTGATCGCGATGACCTCGACCACCCGCCTGCCGCGACCGGGCGGCGCCACCGGACCCGGGACGCCCGGGCCGGGGGTGCCGGCCCCGGCGGGCGCCGCCACCCGCGCCGACGACCTCGGCGCGCACTGGCGACGCCTGCGGCGGTTCGGGCGCACGCTGCGGGAGGACCTGGACGCCGCGCAGCGGCGCGACCCGGCCGCCCGCTCGCGGGTCGAGGTCGCCCTCGCCTACCCGGGGCTGCACGCCGTGTGGGTGCACCGGGTGGCGCACCGCATGTGGCGGGAGCCGGGCCTGCGCCTGCCGGCCCGGCTCCTGTCGCAGGTGTCCCGCGCGGTCACCGGGGTGGAGATCCACCCCGGTGCGACCGTCGGGCGCCGGCTGTTCATCGACCACGGCATGGGCGTCGTCGTCGGCGAGACCGCCGTGATCGGCGACGACGTGGTGCTGTTCCACGGCGCGACGCTCGGCGGCAAGACGATGAAGCGCGGCAAGCGGCACCCCACCGTCGGCGACCGCGTGGTCGTCGGCGCCGGCGCGAAGGTGCTCGGCGCCGTGTGGATCGGCGACGACGCGCAGATCGGTGCGAACGCCGTCGTGCTCAAGGACGTCCCCGCGGGCGCGCTGGCGGTCGGCGTCCCCGCGACGGTCCGGCGCCGCCCGGACCAGTCGCCGCCGGAGCCCGACGTCGACGACCCGGCGATCTACATCTAGCCCGCGACGACCGGAGTGCCGCCGTCCCAGTCCCGCGGGGCGAACTCGGGTCGGCCCGTCCACTTCTCGGACATCATCGGCGACGAGATCAGCATGTCCGCGGTCGCCGCGTTCGCGGCCATCGGGACGTTCCAGACCGCGGCGATCCGCAGCAGCGCCTTGACGTCGGGGTCGTGCGGCTGCGGCTCCAGCGGGTCCCAGAAGAACACGAGCATGTCGATGACGCCCTCGGCGATCTTCGCGCCGATCTGCTGGTCGCCCCCGACCGGGCCGGACAGCAGCCGGGTCACCGGCAGGCCGAGCTCGTACTCGAGCATGGTGCCCGTGGTGCCTGTCGCGTAGAGGTGGTGCCGCGACAGCGTGCCCCGGTTGAACTCCGCCCAGCGGAGCAGGTCGACCTTCTTGTTGTCGTGGGCCACGAGGGCGATGTGGTGCACGGCGCCGGGCATGGCGGGGTCCTTCCGTGGTGCCTGCGGCGCGCGCAGGGGTGCGCGCCTGGGCACACCCTAGAGCGCGTCGGCGCGCACCCTCGCGTCCGGCCGTCGCGCACGGCAGCATGGCCGACGGGCGCGCTCACCGGCGAGCGCGCGACGAGGGAGGCAGCATGCGGCTCGGCTACCACACCGGCTACTGGTCGGCGGGCCCCCCGCCGGGGGCGGCGGAGGCGGTGCAGGCCGCGGACCGGCTCGGGCTGGACTCCGTGTGGACCGCGGAGGCGTACGGGTCCGACGCGTTCACCCCGCTGGCCTGGTGGGGCGCGACGACCACCCGGGTGCGGCTCGGCACCGCGGTCGCGCAGATCGCCGCGCGCACGCCGACCGCGACCGCGATGGCGGCGCTCACGCTCGACCACCTGTCGGGTGGCCGGTTCACCCTCGGGCTGGGCGTGTCGGGGCCGCAGGTCGTCGAGGGCTGGTACGGCCAGCCGTACCCGCGGCCGCTGGCCCGGACGCGGGAGTTCGTCGCGATCGTCCGGGACGTGCTGCGCCGCGAGGGCCCGGTGCGCGCCGGCGGTCCGTTCTACCGGCTGCCGCTGCCCGAGGACGAGGGCTCCGGGCTCGGCAAGGCGCTGCGGTCGACGGTGCACCCGCTGCGCGCGGACCTGCCGATCCACCTCGCCGCGGAGGGCCCGAAGAACATCGCCCTGACCGCCGAGGTCGCCGACGGGTGGCTGCCGCTGTTCTACACGCCCCGGCTCGACGACGAGTTCCGCGGGCTGCTCGCCGACGGGTTCGACCGCCGGCTCGCGGGCACCCGCCCGGTGGAGGAGTTCGAGGTCACCGCGACCGTGCCGGTGGTGCTCGGGCCGGACGTCGAGACCGCCGCCGAGGCGGTCCGGCCGTTCGTGGCGCTGTACGCCGGCGGGATGGGCGCCAAGGGGGCCAACTTCCACGCGAACGCCCTCGCCCGGCTCGGGTACGCGGACGCCTGCGCGGAGATCCAGGCGCACTACGCCGCCGGGGACCGGGCGCGCGCCGCCGCGGCCGTGCCGACCGAGCTGGTCCGCGACGTCGCGCTCGTCGGCACCCCCGAGGACGTGCGGGACCAGGCGCGGGCGTGGCGCTCGACGGCGGTGACGACGCTGCTGGTTCAGGCCGCGCCGGAGCAGCTGCCGGTGATCGCGGGGCTGCTCGGGGACGCCGGGGCTGCCTGACGGACGCGCAACCGCGGCGACACACGCGTCCGCTACGGTCCGGCGCGTGACCACGCCCGCCAGCGCCGCCCCCGCCGGACCGCGCGACACCTCGACCCACGTCGCCGCCGGCCTGGTCACCGCGCTGGTCGGGTTCACCAGCGCGTTCGCGGTCGTGCTCGGCGGGTTGCGGGCGGTGGGGGCCTCCCCGGCCCAGGCCGCGTCGGGGCTGCTCGCCGTGACGCTCGCGATGGGCGCGGCCACCGTCCTGCTGGCCTGGCGCACCCGGCTGCCGATCACGGTCGCGTGGTCGACACCCGGCGCGGCGCTGCTCGCGACCACCGGCACCGCGGCCGGCGGCTGGCCCGAGGCCGTCGGCGGGTTCGTGCTCTGCGGGGTGCTGCTCGCGGCCGTCGGGCTGTGGCGGCGCCTCGAGCGGTGGGTGCGGCTCATCCCCGTGCCGCTGGCGAACGCGATGCTCGCCGGCGTGCTCGTCGACCTGTGCCTCCAGCCGGTGCTGGCCGTCGCCGACCGGCCGCTGCTCGTCGGCCCGGTGGTGCTGGTCTGGCTGGTGCTGCTGCGGTTCTCCCCGCGGTGGGCGACACCCGCGGCAATGGGGCTCGCGGTCGCGCTGGCGGTCGCGTCGCCCGGGGTCCGCGCCCTCGACCCGGGCGCGCTGCTGCCGTCGCCGACCTGGACGACCCCGGCGCTCAGCTGGTCGGCGGTGGTGTCGGTGGCGGTGCCCCTGTTCGTCGTGACGATGGCGTCGCAGAACATCCCGGGCGTCGCCGTGCTGGCCGGGTTCGGCTACACCGCGCCGCTGCGCCCGGTGATGCTGGTGACCGGCGCCGGCACCGTGCTCGCCGCCGGGTTCGGCGGGCACGCGATCAACCTCGCCGCGATCAGCGCGGCGCTCGCCGCCGGCCCCGAGGGCGGCCCCGACCCCCGCCGCCGGTGGCGCGCCGCCGTGGTGGCGGGGCTCGGGTACCTCGTGCTGGGCGCCGCGTCCGCGGCCGTCGCGGCGGTGGCGCTCGCCGCCCCCGCGGGCCTGATCGCGGCGGCGGCGGGCCTCGCGCTCGTGGGGACGCTCGCGTCGTCGCTCGCCGGGGCGTTCTCCCCCACGACGCACCGCGAGGCGGCGGCGGTGACGTTCCTGGTCACGGTGTCGGGGATCGCGGTCGGCGGGATCTCGGCGGCGTTCTGGGGGCTGCTCGCGGGGACCGCGACGCACCTCGCGCTCCGCGCACGCCGCCCCTGACCCTCCCGCCGCGCGCGCACCCGCCCCCCGCACCCGCACCCGCACCCGCGAGAGGTCACGACACGCGGGTCCCGGGCCCCGCGCGGTCGCGTGTCGTGACCTCTCGTCCCCCACGCGGGGGGCGGGGCGGGGCGGCATGGGCGGGGGCGGGGCTCGGCGCGCTCCCCGACCCGCCCGAGGCGCGCCTGACCAGCCCCGGCGCGACCGACCCACTCCCTGCGCGCCCGACCCCGCCCCCCGCGCCCGCGAGAGGTCACGACACGCGGGCGACGGGCGCCGCGCGCTCGCGTGTCGTGACCTCTCGTCCCGGCGGGGGGGGCGGGGGGCGGGGGGCGGGTGTCGGTGGTGGACAGCGGGTTGTCCCCGGACCCCGGGCGCGCTACTGTCGGGCGCATCCCGAGGCGTGACCGTTTGCGTCTCATCAGGCGAGACAGCGTGAGGAGGCAGCCCGTGACCCCGTCGACGCACCCGCGCACGACCCCGCGTCCGGGCCTGCCGATGCCCACCGCCGGCCGATGCTGTCGGCGCTCGGCGAGCTGTCCGCGCGCCCACCGCGCCGCCTGACCGCGTCCACCTGACGCGCTCGGCGCCGCCCGCGCCGCAGCACCCCGGCCGACCGGCGCCCGACCCCGCGCGCCCCGGCCCACCCGCGCCCAGCCGGACCCCGGTCCACGCAGCCCCGGCCCGGCGCGACCCGCGCCACGCACGGCCCGCACCCCGGCCCCGTCGCGGCCCGCGCCCCGCACGGCCCGCACCCCGGCGCCGTCGCGGCCCGCGCCCCGCACGACCCGCCCCACGCACGCCCGCGACCCGGACCACACGACGCCCACCGCCCTCCCCGCGCCCCACCAGGCCCGACGCCCAGGGACCCACCCATGACCGCGCTGAGCACCGCCCCCGCCGCGACCGCCACCGCACGCCCCGTGGAGCTGCGCGGCGTCGCGCGCACGTTCGCGACCCCGACGGGCCCGCGCGCCGTGCTGGCCGACGTCGACCTGCGGATCGCCGCGGGCGAGGTCGTCGCGGTCATCGGCCCGTCGGGCTGCGGCAAGTCGACGCTGCTGCGCCAGGTCGGCGGCCTCGACGCCCCCGACGCGGGCGCCGTCGTGCTGGGCGACACCCCGGTCGCCCCCTACGACGCGCGGACCGCCGTCGCGTTCCAGGAGCCGCGGCTGCTGCCGTGGCGGACGCTGGCGCACAACGTCGCGCTCGGCCTGCCGCGCGGCACGCCCCGGGCGCAGGCCCGCGAGGAGGTCGCGCGGCTGCTCGACCTGGTCGGGCTGTCCGGGTCCGCGGACCTGCGGCCGCGGCAGGTGTCCGGCGGGATGGCGCAGCGCGCGTCGCTCGCCCGGGCGCTGGCCCGCCGGCCGGGGGTGCTGCTCCTGGACGAGCCGTTCGGCGCCCTCGACGCCCTCACCCGGCTGCGGATGCAGGACCTGCTGCTCGACGTGCACGCCCGGCAGCCCACGACGGTGCTGCTGGTGACGCACGACGTCGAGGAGGCGCTGTACCTGGCCGACCGCGTCGTCCTGCTCGGCTCCCCCGAGGAGACGGGCACCTCCGTGCGGTCCGTCATCACGGTGCCCGGCGCCCGGCCCCGGGACCGCGCGGACGCCCGGCTGGCGGAGCTGCGGGCCGAGCTGCTCGACGGGCTCGGCGTCGCGACCCACCACCCGGTGCACGGCCCGCACCACCAGATCTGACCCACCCCACCCCCACCCGAGCTCCACCCCCGACAGGAGACGACCATGACCCGCCGCCCCACCACCGCCGCCGCCCGCGCGCGCCGCCCGATCGCGTTCGGCGCGGCAGCCGTCGCCGCGACCCTGCTGCTCGCCGGCTGCGTCTCCGGCGAGGGCGAGGCGCAGGCGCAGGCCGACACCCCGGAGACCGCAGCCGCCGGCGACGCCGAGGGCTGGAGCGCCGACACCCTGACGCTCGACTTCGCCACGTACAACCCGCTGAGCCTGGTGATCAAGGACCAGGGCTGGCTCGAGGAGACCCTGGGCGACGACGTCACCGTCGAGTGGATCCAGTCGGCGGGGTCGAACAAGGCGAACGAGGCGCTGCGGGCCGGCGCGGTCGACGTCGGCTCCACCGCGGGCTCCGCGGCGCTGCTGGCCCGCTCCAACGGCTCGCCGATCCGCACGATCGACATCTACTCCCAGCCGGAGTGGGCGGCGCTCGTCGTGCCGGCGGGCTCGGAGATCACCGACGTCGCCGACCTGGCCGGGAAGTCGGTCGCCGCGACCAAGGGCACCGACCCGTACTTCTTCCTGCTGCAGGCGCTCGACGAGGCGGGTGTCGACCCGGCGGACGTCGAGGTGCAGAACCTGCAGCACGCGGACGGCAAGGCCGCGCTGGAGAACGGCTCCGTCGACGCCTGGTCGGGCCTGGACCCGCTGATGGCCGCGAGCGAGGCCGACGCCGGCTCGACGCTGCTGTACCGGAACGTCGACTTCAACACCTACGGGTTCCTCAACGCGACCGAGGACTTCCTCGCCGCGAGCCCCGACCTGGCGCAGGTGGTCGTCGACGCGTACGAGAAGGCCCGCGCGTGGGCGATCGAGAACCCCGAGGAGGTCGTCAGCATCCTCGCCGAGGTGGCGGGCATCGACCCGGCGGTCGCCGAGACCGTCATCACCGAGCGCACCGCGCTGGACATCGACCCGGTGCCGGGTGACGCGCAGCGCGACGTGCTCGAGGTGGTCGGCCCGATCTTCGTGGAGTCCGGTGACGTCGCGAGCCAGGACCTGATCGACGCCGCGCTGGACGAGCTGCTCGACCCGACGTTCGCCGAGGCCGCCGACCCGTCGACCATCGCCGGCTGACCCACCCCCACCCCGGACGGAGACCGACATGACCGACGCGCCCGCGACGACCCTCGCCGGCACCGTCGTGCCCGTGACCGACCGTCAGGGCCGGCTCGTCCCCGGGCTGAACCCGTTCAGCCCGGGGGCGGTCGCCCCGCGCCTGCGCCGTGGCGTCCTCGCGCGCCGGTCCGTGCGGACCGGCCTGGGGCTGCTGCTCCCGGTGCTGCTGCTGGGGACGTGGCAGGGGGTCACGTCCGCGGGGCTGGTGGCGCCGTACCAGCTGCCGAGCCCCGCCTCGGTGTGGACGGCCGCGGTCGACCTCGCGGAGCGCGGGCTGCTCGGGCAGTACGTCGCGATCTCGACCCAGCGCGTGGTCCTCGGGTTCCTGATCGGCGCCGCGCTGGGCCTGGCGGCCGGCTCGCTGGTCGGGCTCTCCCGGCTGGCGGGTGCGCTGCTGGAGCCGACGCTCGGCGCGGTCCGCGCGGTGCCGTCGCTGGCCTGGGTCCCGCTGCTGATCCTCTGGATGAAGATCGGCGAGGACTCCAAGCTGACCCTCATCGCGATCGGCGCGTTCTTCCCCGTGTACACGACCGTCGTCGCCGCGCTCCGGCACGTCGACGCGCACCTGGTCGAGGCGGGCCGGGCCTACGGCCTGCGGGGCCCGCGCCTGCTGGGCGTCGTGCAGCTGCCGGCGGCGGTGCCGTCGGTGGTCGCGGGCCTGCGGCTCGCGCTCGCGCAGTCCTGGCTGTTCCTGGTGGCGGCCGAGCTGATCGCCTCCTCGATGGGCCTGGGGTTCCTGCTGATGGACTCCGGCAACAACGGCCGCGTCGACCGGATGATCCTGGCGATCGTCCTGCTCGCGCTGCTGGGCAAGCTGACCGACGCGCTGATCGGCCTGGCCGAGAAGTCGCTCCTGAGAAGGTGGGCATGACGACCACGACGAACCGGACCTTCGACGCGCTGCAGACCGAGACCCGGGCGTTCGACGCCCCGGCCGGCAGCTGGAACATCGGCCCCGCGGACCACGAGCGCCTGCTCGCCCGCGCCGCCGCGGACCCGGTCGGGTTCTGGGAGGACGCCGCACGCCGGCTGGAGTGGGCCGAGCCGTGGCACACCGCGCACACCTGGTCCCCGGCGGTCGAGGGCCCGGACGGCGGGCTGACCGTCCCCGAGGCGCAGTGGTTCGTCGGCGGCCGGCTCAACGCCGCGGTGAACTGCGTCGACCGGCACGTCGCCGCCGGGCGCGGGGACAAGGTCGCGATCCACGCCGAGGGCGAGCGCGGCGACCGCCGGTCGTACACCTACGCCGACCTCCAGCGCGAGGTGTCCCGCGCCGCGAACGCCCTGACCGACCTGGGCGTCGGGCCGGGCGACCGCGTGGTGGTCTACCTGCCGGTGATCGTCGAGACGATCGTCGTGACGCTGGCGATCGCGCGGATCGGCGCGGTGCACTCGCTGGTGTTCGGCGGGTTCTCGGCGGAGGCCGTGCGGTTCCGGGTGCAGGACACCGGCGCGAAGCTCCTGGTGACGAGCGACGGTCAGTACCGCCGTGGCCGGGCGGTCGAGGTGAAGTCCGCCGCGGACGAGGCGGTCGCGGGCCTGGACCACGTGGAGCACGTCCTCGTGGTGCGCCGCACCGGCCAGGACGTCGCCTGGACCGCGGGTCGCGACGTCTGGTGGCACGACGTCGTGGACCCGGCGAGCCCGGTGCACGAGGCGCAGGCGTTCGACGCCGAGCACCCGCTGTTCATCATCTACACCTCCGGCACCACCGGGAAGCCCAAGGGCCTGGTGCACACCACCGGCGGCTACCTGACGCAGGCGTCCTGGACGCACTGGGCGGTGTTCGACGCCCGCGAGGACGACGTGCACTGGTGCACCGCGGACCTGGCGTGGGTCACCGCGCACACCTACGAGATCTACGGGCCGCTGAGCAACGGCCTGACCCAGGTGATCTACGAGGGCACCCCCGACACCCCGCACCGCGAGCGCCACCTCGAGGTCATCGAGCGGTACGGCGTCACGGTCTACTACACGGCGCCGACGCTGATCCGGACGTTCATGACCTGGTTCCCCGACGGCCTGCCCGCCGGGCACGACCTGTCGAGCATCCGGCTGCTCGGCACCGTCGGCGAGGCGATCAACCCCGAGGCGTGGGTCTGGTTCCGGTCGCAGTTCGGCGCCGACGCCGCCCCCGTGGTCGACACCTGGTGGCAGTCCGAGACGGGTGCCGCCGTGATCGCCCCGCTGCCCGGTGTGACGACCCTGAAGCCGGGCTCGGCGACGCGGCCCCTGCCCGGCTTCGGCGCGCGGGTCGTCGACGACGCCGGTACCGAGGTGCCGCGGGGCTCCGGCGGCTACCTGGTCCTCGACCGCCCGTGGCCCGGTATGGCCCGGACCGTGTGGGGCGACCCGCAGCGCTACCTCGACTCGTACTGGCGACCGTTCGCCGCGCAGGGCTGGTTCCTGGCCGGCGACGGCGCGTCCTGGGACGCCGACGGCGACATCTGGCTGCTCGGCCGGGTGGACGACGTCGTGAACGTCGCGGGTCACCGGCTGTCGACCATCGAGATCGAGTCCGCGCTCGTCGCGCACCCGGCGGTCGGCGAGGCCGGCGTCGCGGGCGTGGCCGACGCGGTCGGCGGCCAGGCCGTCGCGGCGTTCGTCGTGCCCGCGGTCCCGCCGGGCCCGGTCGAGGACGTCGCCGCCTGGCGGGCCGCCGGTGCCGCGCTGCGGGCGGACCTGCGCGCGCAGGTGGCCCGCGAGATCGGCCCGGTCGCCAAGCCCCGGCACGTCGTCCTGGTGCCGGAGGTGCCCAAGACCCGGTCCGGCAAGATCCTGCGCCGGCTGCTCGCCGACCTGCACGACGGCCGACCGCTCGGCGACATCACGTCGCTGCAGAACCCGTGGGCCGTGGACCAGGTCGCCGCGCTGCTCGCCGCCGGCGCTACGGTGACCCCAGCCACGACCCCGCCGACCGACCGCACCGCCGCCGAGGAGGCCTCCCGCGCATGACCGAGCACCGCTTCGGGTTCCGCACCCGCGCCCTGCACGCCGGGGCCGTCCCCGACGCCGCGACCGGCGCCCGCGCGGTGCCGATCTACCAGACGACGTCGTTCGTGTTCTCCGACACCACCGACGCCGCGAACCTGTTCGCGCTGCAGAAGTACGGGAACATCTACTCCCGGCTCGGCAACCCCACGGTCGCCGCGCTCGAGGAGCGGATCGCCTCGCTCGAGGGCGGCATCGGCGCGGTCGCGACCGCGTCGGGGATGGCCGCGGAGTTCATCACGTTCGCCGCGCTGGTCGGCGCCGGGGACCACGTGGTCGCGTCGGCCCAGCTCTACGGCGGCACCGTGACCCAGCTCGACGTGACCCTGCGCCGGTTCGGCGTCGAGACGACGTTCGTCGCGGGCACCGACCCGGCCGACTACGCCGCGGCGATCCGCCCCGAGACCAAGGTCGTCTACACCGAGGTCGTCGCGAACCCGTCCGGCGAGGTCGCCGACCTGGCGGGGCTCGCCGAGGTCGCGCACGCGGCGGGCGTGCCCCTGGTCGTCGACGCCACGCTGTCGACGCCCTACCTGGTGCGGCCGATCGAGCACGGCGCGGACATCGTGATCCACTCCGCGACGAAGTTCCTCGGCGGGCACGGCACCACGCTCGGCGGCGTCGTCGTGGAGTCGGGCCGGTTCGACTGGGGCAACGGCAAGTTCCCGCAGATGACCGAGCCGGTCCCGTCGTACAACGGCGTGAAGTGGTGGGAGAACTTCGGGGAGTACGGGTTCCTCACCAAGCTGCGCTCCGAGCAGCTGCGGGACATCGGCCCGTCGCTGTCGGCGCAGTCCGCGTTCCAGCTGCTGCAGGGCGTCGAGACGCTCCCCCAGCGGCTCGACGCGCACCTCGCGAACGCCCGCACCGTCGCGGAGTGGCTGGAGGCCGACCCCCGGGTCACCGCCGTCCAGTGGGCCGGGCTGCCGTCGCACCCGCACCACGAGCGCGCGCGCCGCTACCTGCCGCTGGGCCCCGGCTCGGTGTTCGCGTTCCGGCTCGCCGCCACCGCCGACCGCGACGGCCGCGAGGTCGGGCGCCGGTTCATCGAGCACCTGCAGCTCGCGAGCCACCTCGCCAACGTCGGCGACGCGCGGACGCTGGTCATCCACCCCGCGTCGACGACCCACCAGCAGCTGTCCGCCGAGCAGCTGGCCGTCGCCGGCGTGCCCGAGGACCTGGTGCGGATCAGCGTCGGGCTCGAGGACCCGGAGGACATCCTCTGGGACCTCGACCAGGCGCTCACGGCCGCCACCGCTCCCGCCGCACCGGCGCCCGCCGCACCGGCGTCCGCGCCGGGCTTCCCCGCGCCGGTCGCCGCCGACGCCTGCGCCCTCCCGGAGGCCACCCGATGAGCACCACCCCCCGCACCTGGCAGGGACCGACCGCCCCCGGGCGCCTGGCCCTGCTGCGGCGCACCCGGTCGGTCGCCGTCGTCGGCGCGTCCAACAACCCGGCCCGGGCGTCGTACTTCGTCACGACGTACCTGCTGTCCAGCACGCCGTACGACGTCTACCTGGTGAACCCGCGCGAGACCGAGATCCTCGGGCAGCCCGTGTACCCGTCGCTCGCCGCGCTGCCGGTCGTCCCGGACCTGGTCGACGTGTTCCGCCGGCACGACGACCTGCCGACCGTGCTGGACGAGACCCTGGCCGTCGGGGCGAAGGCCCTGTGGCTGCAGCTCGGGTCCTGGCACGAGGAGGTCGCGGCGCGCGCCGAGGCCGCGGGGCTGGACGTCGTGATGGACCGGTGCGTGAAGATCGAGCACGCCCGGTTCCACGGCGGGCTGCACCTCGCCGGATTCGACACCGGGGTGATCAGCTCCCGGCGCGCGCTGGGCTGAGCGCGAGCGGCAGGATCACCGAGTCCAGCAGCCGCTCGACGAACGCGGTGTCCAGCGGCAGGTGGGCGACCGACTTCCGGTAGTGGATCATCGCCGGCGCCACGGCGGCGACCATGTCGAGGTCGACGCCGGCCGGGACCTCGCCGCGCAGCCGCGCGCGCTCGAGCACCGCGCGCATCAGCCCGACCCGGCCGGACACGAACTGCTCGTGGAACACCGCCGCGACCTCGGCCTCCTCGCGGATCGCGGACAGCAGGCCGGACATGAGCTCGTCGTTCTTGAACCGGCTGGCCATCGTCGCGATGCTCAGCAGGTCCTCGCGCAGGGAGCCCGTGTCCGGGACCTCGTCGATCGTCAGCTGCTTGCTGCACAGCACGCTGTCGACGGTGAGCTGCACCTTCGACGGCCAGCGCCGGTAGACGGTCGCCTTGCCCGCGCCGGCGCGCTCGGCGACGGCGTCCATCGTCATGCCGTCGTACCCGCGCTCGATGAGCAGCGCCCGGGCGGCGTCGAGGATCACGTCGTCCTTGCCGGCGTCCCGGCGACGCCCCGGCCGCCGGGCGGGCACGGGCACGGGCGGGTCTGCGGTCACGGCGTCCTCGCGCGCGGGCATGCCTGCTCCTCTCGACCCCGCCATCATGCCTGCCGCGTCAGCGAGAACCAAATCGAGACCGGGGGGTTCCGGAACTGCCCGGTCTTGGTTTACGGTCGTCGCATCCCCCCACCGTCGGAACCACCGGAGCACCCCCATGTCCACACCCGCAGCCCCCGCCGCGGTCGCCACCCCCGAGGCAGGAAGCCGCCGCTGGCTCGTCCTCGCGACCGTGGCCCTCGCCCAGCTGATGGTCGTGCTCGACGCCACCATCGTGAACATCGCCCTGCCGTCCGCGCAGGCCGAGCTCGGCTTCTCCGACAACGACCGGCAGTGGATCGTCACCGCCTACGCCCTCGCGTTCGGCAGCCTGCTGCTGCTCGGCGGTCGGCTGTCCGACATGTTCGGCCGTCGCCGGATGTTCCTCGTCGGCCTGATCGGCTTCGCCGCCGCGTCGGCCCTCGGCGGCGCGGCGCCCTCGTTCGAGCTGCTCGTCGCCGCGCGTGCGCTCCAGGGCGTGTTCGGCGCCGTCCTCGCCCCCGCCGCGCTGTCCGTGCTCACCACGACGTTCACCATCCCGAAGGAGCGTGCCCGGGCGTTCGGGGTCTTCGGCGCGATCGCCGGCATGGGCGGCGCCATCGGCCTCCTGCTCGGCGGCTACCTCACCGAGAACCTCGACTGGCGCTGGAACCTCTACGTCAACGTCGTGATCGCCGCCGTCGCGCTCGTCGCCGGCACGGTGCTGCTGCCCCGCGCGGGCGGCGCCGCCGGCCACCGCCTCGACGTCCCCGGCGTGCTGCTCGGGTCGGTCGGCCTGTTCGCGCTCGTCTTCGGGTTCTCCCAGGCCGAGCCGCAGGGCTGGGACTCCGCCCTCACCTGGGGCCCGCTGGTCGCCAGCGTGCTGCTGCTCGTCGGGTTCGTCGTCCGGCAGCGCACCGCCGCGAACGCCGTCCTGCCGCTCGACGTGATCCTGGACCGCGACCGCGGGGCGTCGTTCCTGGCGATCCTCGTCGCCGGGTCCGGGATGTTCGGCGTGTTCCTGTTCCTCACCTACTACCTGCAGTCGACCCTCGGGTACACGCCCATGCGCACCGGGCTCGCGTTCCTGCCGATGGTCGTCTCGATCATCGTCACCGCGCAGGTCCAGTCCAACGTGCT
The DNA here is from genome assembly GCF_056868065.1 of Cellulomonas sp. KU4C. NCBI lineage: Bacteria > Bacillati > Actinomycetota > Actinomycetes > Micrococcales > Cellulomonadaceae > Cellulomonas > Cellulomonas sp. KU4C. Next base: position 3,570,209 of record NZ_CP200322.1, read on the forward strand.
CATCCCCCGGTTCGGGCCCAAGGTGCTGGTGCCGATCGGCATGCTGCTCGCCGCCGGCGCGATGCTGACGTTCCAGGCGCTCGAGGTCGACAGCACCTACGTGCACGTCCTGCCCGGCCTGGTGCTGATGGGCGTCGGGATGGCGTCGATCATGCCCGCGTCGTTCCAGCTCGCCACGCTCGGCGTCCCGCCCCGGCTCGCCGGCGCCGCGTCCGCGCTCGTGTCGACCAGCCAGCAGGTCGGCGGGGCGATCGGCACCGCGCTGCTCAACACCCTGGCCGCGACCGCCGCGACGGCGTACGTCACCACGCACGCACCCGCGACGCCCGAGGTCCTCGCCGCCGCGGCGCTGCACTCGTTCGACACGGCCTACGGCTGGTCCGCGGTCATCTTCACGGGCGGCGCGGTGCTCGCCGCCGTGCTGTTCCGCACCCGCGGCGACCGCGAGGCCCGCACCGCCGGCACCGCAACGCCCGAGGCGGCCCTCGCCGCCCACTGACCGGGGCTCGCACCGCCCGCACCTGCCCCGCCCGGACCTGCCCCGCCCGCAGGCCCGCCGAGACAGGACCGTCCCGCCGAGACAGGACCCACCGACGCCCTGTCTCGGCGCGGAGGTCCTGTCTCGGCGGGGGCGGCACCGGTGTCAGCGCACCGCCGTGGCACCTCGCGACGTCGGCCGAGCGACGCTCAGTCGTCCGGGAACCAGATCGCCCGCCGCAGCGCCACCCGCGTCCCGTCCGCGCTCAGCGGCGTGCCCTCGGCCCGCAGCTGCTCCAGCGCGGCGCGGACGTGGTGGGGCGGCGGCGCGCCGGACGCGTTCACCACCCGCCACCACGGCACCCCCGACCCGCCGCGCGCCATGATCTGCCCGACCTGCCGGGGCCCGCCCCGCGCGGGCAGCCCCTGCGCCACGAACCGGTCCGCGACGACCTCGGCGATCGTCCCGTACGTCATCGCCCGCCCCGGCGGGATCGCGTCGACGAGGTCGAGCACCGCCTCCAGGTACGTCTCGTCCACGGCGCCGCTCAGTCCTTCCGCACCAGCACGAGCGCGCGGTCGTCGCCCTCGCTCGCGCCGATGCGCGCGATCACGTCGTCCGCGCCGCCGCGGTGGGTCGCCAGCACGGCCTCGACGGCGCCGCGCAGCCGGTCGATGCCGAGGTCCAGGTCCCGTCCCGGCGTCTCGACCAGGCCGTCGGTGTACAGGATCAGCACGTCACCCGGCTCGATCCGGCCGCGCGCGGTCCCGAACGTCGCGCCCGGCAGCACGCCGAGCGCCAGGCTCGGCGGCACGGGCACCAGCTCCACCAGCCCCGACCCGCCGTGCAGGTGCACCGGCGGCAGGTGCCCGGCGGACGCGACCGTGTACGCGCCCGTCGCGAGCTCGACGGTGACGTGCACCGCCGTCGCGAACCCCTCGTCCCAGTCCTGGCGCAGCAGGTACGCGTTCGCGGCGGGCAGGAAGTCCGCGCTGTCCAGCTCCCCGAGCAGGCCCGCGAGCGCCCCGGACAGCTGGAGCGACCGCACGCCCGCGTCCTGGCCCTTGCCGGACACGTCGACGAGCGCGACCTCGAGCAGCGCGCCCTCCTGCCGGGTCGCCGTCAGCACGAAGTCGCCGGAGAACGCCTCGCGGTGCGCCGCGTGCAGCGCCGTCTGCACGTGCCAGCCGCCTGGCAGCGTCGGCACGGTGGCGTGCGCGGCGAACCGGTCCCGCAGGTCGACGATCATCAGGTCGCCCGGCGCGCCCTGCAGGCCGAGCCGGTCCCGGTAGGCCGCGAACGCGAGCACCGCCGCGATCGTGACGCCGTGCAGCAGGTAGGTGCCGGGCGTGAACTCCCCCAGCCCGGTCAGCGCGATCACCAGCACCTGCGCGACGACCGCCGCGCACAGCACGGCCATCCCCCGCACCCGCAGCAGGAACACGCCCAGGATCTCGATCAGCAGGTACGTCGACGGCGGCACCCAGGGGCGGATCGTCACCACGCCGACCGACACGACCAGGGTGAGCGCCACGAGCAGCGCGGTCAGCGCCGGCTGCGAGCCCGCGTGCCACCGGTGCAGGCGGGCCCGGACCCGGTCGAGGGCGCGCGCGGACCGCCCGCGCCCGGTGCGCGCCGCCGTCACCTGAGCTTCCCCACCGGCCGAGCGTACCCAGCCGCCGACGGCACCCGACATCCCCCGGACGTGCACCACCAGGGAAATCGACGTGCCGGTCCGCCGCCGCGGGAGCCAGGATGGGGCGCATGCACACCGCCCCCGCCGGGTACCGGCTGACCGAGATCACCGAGGACCGCGTCGAGGAGTACCGCAGCATCGACGCCCTCGCGTTCGCCGAGGGTGCGCGGGACGCCGCGCTCGACGCCGCCGTGCCGTTCGCCGTCCCGCTCGACCGCGCCGTCGGGGTCGAGACCGACGCGGGCGAGCTCGTCGCCGTGCACGGCTCCTACGCGTTCCGGTTGCCCACCCCCGGCGGCGAGGTCCCGTGCGCGGGCCTGACCTGGGTCGGCGTGCGCCCCGACCACCGCCGCCGCGGGCTGCTGTCGACGATGATGCGCGCGCACCTCGACCGCTCGCTGTCCCGTGGGGAGCCGGTGTCCGCGCTGTTCGCCGCCGAGCCGGGGATCTACGGCCGGTACGGCTACGGCTCCGCGGCGGACCACGTCCGGCTGACCCTGCCCCGCGGCGCCGCGCTGCGCGACGTCCCGGGCTCCGCGGAGCTGCGGGTCCGGTTCGAGAGCCTCGACCCGCAGGCGCACCGCGACCTCGTCGACGGTCTGCACGCCGCCGCGGGCGCCGGGCGTCCCGGCTGGGTGCTGCGCGGCTCGGACGCCCTGCGGACGATCGCCGTCGCCGACCCGCCCGCGTGGCGCGCCGGCGGGGAGCCGGCCCGCCTGGTGACCGTCCGCGACGCCGCCGACGACGTCCGCGGCTACGCCCTGCTGCGGCGCGTGCAGACCTGGGCGGACGGCGGCGCGGAGTACCCGGTGCGGGTCCGCGCGGCCGCGGCGGTCGACGCCGCCGCGACCCACCGGCTCTGGTCGTTCCTGCTCGACCTGGACCTGACGAGCACCGTGAGCACCGGGATGCTCGCCGTCGACGACCCGCTGCTCGCGCTGCTCGTGGACACCCGCCGACCGGTCCCGAAGCTCAGCGACAACCTCTGGGTCCGGCTGCTCGACGTCCCCGCCGCGCTGACCGGCCGGCGGTACGCGACTCCGCTCGACGTCGTCCTGCACGTGCGCGACGCGCTGCTGCCCGGGAACGACGGCGTCTGGCGCGTGGTGACCGGGGAGGCCGGCACCGACGGCACGTACGGCGCGCACGTCGAGCGGGCGCAGGCGCCCGCCGACCTGGAGCTGGACGTGCGCGAGCTCGGCGCCGCCTACCTCGGGGGGCGGTCGCTCGCGGCGCTGGCCGCGGTCGGTCAGGTCACGGCGCACCGGCCCGACACCCTGCACCGGACCGCGACCGCGTTCGGCTGGCCGGTCGCGCCGGTCTGCCCCTGGGTGTTCTGAGCCTCGCCCTGGGACGGGGTCGCGCGCGTCAGGCGCGCGCGGCCTCGTACGCGGCGAGCTGGTCGATGCGGCGCTGGTGGCGCGGGTCCTGGCTGAACGGCTCCGCCACGAACGCGTCGACCAGCTCGATCGCCGCGTCCACCGAGTGCTGCCGGGCGCCGATCGCCACGACGTTCGCGTCGTTGTGCTGACGGCCGAGGCGCGCGGTGTCCTCGTTCCAGGCCAGCGCGGCGCGCACGCCGGTGACCTTGTTGGCGGCGATCTGCTCGCCGTTGCCCGACCCGCCGATCACCACGCCGAGGCTCCCCGGGTCCGCGACGACGGCCTCGCCCGCGGCGAAGCACACCGCCGGGTAGTCGTCCTGCGGGTCGTACTCGGCGGCCCCGTGGTCGACGACGTCGTGACCCGCGGCGCGCAGGTGCTCGACGATCGCGACCTTCAGCTCGAACCCGGCGTGGTCAGCGGCGACATGGATACGCATAGGGACATCCTGCCGCACGCCCGGGCGTTCGCCCTCCCGGAGTCCTAGGCTGGCCGGTGGTGCGTGCCCGCGCCCCGACCCCGGCAGAACGGAACACCCGGCGACCATGACCCGCAGCGGCATCGACTCCTCCGCCCTCGACCCCGCCGTCCGCCCGCAGGACGACCTGTACGCGCACGTCAACGGCCGCTGGGCGGCGGAGCACGTCATCCCCGCCGACCGCGCGATGGACGGCTCCTTCCGGGCCCTGCACGACCAGGCCGAGGAGCAGGTCCGGGACATCATCACCGAGGCAGCGGAGCAGGCGGCCGGCGGCGGCGTCCAGGCGCAGATCGGCGCCCTGTACGCGAGCTTCATGGACACCGACGCCGTCGAGGCCGCCGGCACCGACCCGCTGCGCCCCGACCTGGACGCCATCGCCGGCGCCACCACCCGCGAGGAGCTGACCGACGTCCTCGGCGCCCTGCAGCGCACCGGGGCGGCCGGCGCCGCGGGCTTCTGGGTCGACAACGACGCCAAGGACCCCGAGCGGTACGTCGTCTACCTCTACCAGTCCGGGCTCGGCCTGCCCGACGAGTCGTACTACCGCGACGAGCAGTACGCCCCGATCCTCGCCGCCTACCGCCCGCACGTCGCGCGCATGCTGCGGCTCGGCGGCTGGGCGGCGGACGACGCCGCCGCGGACGAGGGCGCCGGACGGGTGCTGGCCCTCGAGTCCGAGCTCGCCGCCGGGCACTGGGACGTCGTGAAGGACCGCGACGCCGACCTCACCTACAACCCCACCACGCTCGCCGCGCTGGCGTCCGACGCCCCCGGCTTCGACTGGGCGGCGTGGGCGCGCGCGCTCGGCGCGCCGGCGGGCTCGCTCGACGAGCTCGTGGTCCGGGAGCCGTCGTTCGCCACCGCGTTCGCCGCCCTGTGGGCCGCGCAGGACGTCGACAGCTGGAAGGCCTGGCTGGCGTACCACGCGATCAGCGCGCGGGCCCCGTACCTGTCCTCGGAGCTGGTCGAGGCGAACTTCGACTTCCACGGCCGGACGCTCACCGGTGCCCAGGAGCTGCGTGACCGCTGGAAGCGCGGCGTCTCCCTCGTCCAGGGCGTCCTCGGCGAGGCCGTCGGCGAGGTCTACGTCGCCCGGCACTTCCCGCCGGCGCACAAGGAGCGGATGGAGCAGCTCGTCGGCTACCTCGTCGAGGCGTACCGCGAGTCGATCACCGCCCTGGACTGGATGGGCGCGGAGACCCGGGAGAAGGCGCTCGCGAAGCTCGACGCGTTCACCCCGAAGATCGGCTACCCGGTGAAGTGGCGCGACTACTCCGCCCTGGAGCTGAGCGCCGACGACCTGCTCGGCAACGTCCGCCGCGCGTCGGCGTTCGAGCAGGACCACGAGCTGAACAAGATCGGCAAGCCGATCGACCGCGACGAGTGGTTCATGACCCCGCAGACCGTCAACGCCTACTACAACCCGGGCATGAACGAGATCGTCTTCCCCGCGGCGATCCTCCAGCCGCCGTTCTTCGACGCGGACGCCGACGACGCCGTGAACTACGGCGGCATCGGTGCGGTCATCGGCCACGAGATCGGCCACGGCTTCGACGACCAGGGCTCCAAGTACGACGGCCAGGGGCGCCTCGAGGACTGGTGGACCGAGTCCGACCGCGCCGAGTTCGAGAAGCGGACGTCCGCGCTCATCGAGCAGTACAACGCGTTCTCCCCCGCGCAGCTGAACGGCTCGCACCACGTCAACGGGGCGCTCACCATCGGCGAGAACATCGGCGACCTCGGCGGCCTGTCGATCGCGCTCAAGGCCTACCGGATCGCGCTGAGCGCCGACGGCACCCGCCGCGAGCTCGACGACGCACCGGTGGTCGACGGGATGACCGGCGTGCAGCGCGTCCTGCTCGGCTGGGCGCAGGTGTGGCGCGCGAAGGGCCGCGACGAGGAGGTCATCCGCCGGCTCGCCGTCGACCCGCACTCCCCCGACGAGGTCCGCTGCAACGCGGTCGTCCGCAACGTCGACGAGTTCTACGCCGCGTTCGACGTCCAGCCCGGCGACGGCCTGTACCTGGCCCCGGAGGAGCGCGTCCGCATCTGGTGACGGTCTGCTCCAGAAGGGCCCGGGACGCCGCAGCGTCCCGGGCCCTTGCTGCGCCCCCTTGCGGGCCCCGCCGCCGCCTCGCACTGGCGAGTGGTCACGACACGCGGGTGCGCGGCGTCGCGCGCCAGCGTGTCGTGACCTCTCGTCGGGCCCGCGCGTCGCGGCCCGCGCGTCAGGGCCCGCGCGCCGAGGCGCCGGGGTGGCAGTCTCCGCTTGTCGTCGGGTGTCGGCGTGCAGGCGGGCCCTGTCGTCTCGGCGAGGGCGGGCGTGCGTGGGGCGGAAGCGGCACCGCGCAGGCTCTGCCGGCCATGTGCACGCGCCGGTGATCGCGTGGCGAGTGGTCACGACACGCGGGTGCGCGGCGTCGCGGGCCAGCGTGTCGTGACCGCTCGTCGAAGCCCGACGACCCTGGGGCGCCGAGATGGCATCCTGCGCGTCTGCCCGGGTGTCGGCGCGCAGGCGAGCCCTGCCATCTCGGCGAGGACTGACGCCCGGGTGTACCGGTGAGGCGAACGCATGGGTGCGTGAGCGCGGCAGGTCTCGTCCGACCCTGACGTGCGCACCCCCGCGGCCGTGTGATCGCGTGGCGAGTGGTCACGACACGCGGGCGCGCGGCGTCGCCGGCCGGCGTGTCGTGACCTCTCGTCGGTGTCTCGGCGGTCGTGCAGGGCCGGTGCGCGGGCTATATGGCTGGGGAAACACGAAGAGCCACCCCTTGCGGGGTGGCTCTTCGCGAAATGGTGTCCGGCGGCGTCCTACTCTCCCACACCCTGGCGAGTGCAGTACCATCGGCGCTGAAGGGCTTAGCTTCCGGGTTCGGAATGGGACCGGGCGTTTCCCCTTCGCTATGACCGCCGTAACTCGGTCGAACTAGCTGAGCAACAGGCGTCACCACACGGATGTGGTGACGGTGCTCGCGGTTCGGGAACCGCACAGTGGACGCGTAGCAACAATGATGTTGTGGTGAAGTTATCGGCTTATTAGTACCGGTCAGCTGCGAGGGTCGTTAGTCCCCTCTTCCACATCCGGCCTATCTACCCGGTGGTCTAGCCGGGAGCCTCTCACCCCTCAAGGGGGCATGGAAACCTCATCTTGAAGCAGGCTTCCCGCTTAGATGCTTTCAGCGGTTATCCCTTCCGAACGTAGCCAACCAGCCGTGCTCCTGGCGGAACAACTGGCACACCAGAGGTTCGTCCGTCCCGGTCCTCTCGTACTAGGGACAGCCCTTCTCAAGTTTCCTGCGCGCGCAGCGGATAGGGACCGAACTGTCTCACGACGTTCTAAACCCAGCTCGCGTACCGCTTTAATGGGCGAACAGCCCAACCCTTGGGACCTACTCCAGCCCCAGGATGCGACGAGCCGACATCGAGGTGCCAAACCATGCCGTCGATATGGACTCTTGGGCAAGATCAGCCTGTTATCCCCGGGGTACCTTTTATCCGTTGAGCGACGGCGCTTCCACAAGCCACCGCCGGATCACTAGTTCCGACTTTCGTCCCTGCTCGACCTGTCAGTCTCACAGTCAAGCTCCCTTGTGCACTTGCACTCGCCACCTGATTGCCAACCAGGCTGAGGGAACCTTTGAGCGCCTCCGTTACATTTTAGGAGGCAACCGCCCCAGTTAAACTACCCACCAGGCACTGTCCCTGATCCGGATTACGGACCGAGGTTAGATATCCAGAGCGACCAGAGTGGTATTTCAACGTTGACTCCACCGACACTGGCGTGCCGGCTTCACAGTCTCCCACCTATCCTACACAAGCCGCACCGAACACCAATACCAAGCTATAGTAAAGGTCCCGGGGTCTTTCCGTCCTGCTGCGCGTAACGAGCATCTTTACTCGTAGTGCAATTTCGCCGAGTTCGCGGTTGAGACAGCGGGGAAGTCGTTACGCCATTCGTGCAGGTCGGAACTTACCCGACAAGGAATTTCGCTACCTTAGGATGGTTATAGTTACCACCGCCGTTTACTGGGGCTTAAATTCTAGCTTCGCCTTGCGGCTGACCCGTCCTCTTAACCTTCCAGCACCGGGCAGGCGTCAGTCCGTATACATCGTCTTGCGACTTCGCACGGACCTGTGTTTTTAGTAAACAGTCGCTTCCCCCTGGTCTCTGCGGCCCTCCACGCTTCCCGGGCGAACCGGTACACGCTTCAGGCCCCCCTTCTCCCGAAGTTACGGGGGCATTTTGCCGAGTTCCTTAACCACGATTCTCTCGATCGCCTTAGTATTCTCTACCTGAACACCTGAGTCGGTTTGGGGTACGGGCGGCTAGAACCTCGCGTCGAAGCTTTTCTCGGCAGCATAGGATCACCCAATCATCCAGCATACGCTGTCACCATCGGTTCTCAGGCTTGATGAGTGGCGGATTTGCCTACCACTCGCCCTACGGCCTTGGACGTGGACAACCATCGCCACGCTGGGCTACCTTCCTGCGTCACTCCTGTTAATACGCTTACCTACTACCGGATCGGGTCGCGCGCTCCTCGTAGCGGTGACTCCCGAAGGAATCGGTGCTACGACTCGGGCGCTGAGCATCACCGGGCTCGGTATGGGCGGTTCTTCGCCGGTACGGGAATATCAACCCGTTGTCCATCGACTACGCCTGTCGGCCTCGCCTTAGGTCCCGACTTACCCAGGGCGGATTAGCCTGGCCCTGGAACCCTTGTTCATTCGGCGGACGGGTTTCTCACCCGTCTTTCGCTACTCATGCCTGCATTCTCACTCGTGTAGCGTCCACCACTGGGTTACCCCGCAGCTTCACCCGCCACACGACGCTCCCCTACCCATCCACACGCCTGGACCACGAAGGCCTAGCGCAAGTGTGAATGCCACAGCTTCGGCGGTATACTTGAGCCCCGCTACATTGTCGGCGCGGAATCACTTGACCAGTGAGCTATTACGCACTCTTTCAAGGGTGGCTGCTTCTAAGCCAACCTCCTGGTTGTCTGTGCAACTCCACATCCTTTCCCACTTAGCATACGCTTAGGGGCCTTAGCTGGTGGTCTGGGCTGTTTCCCTCTCGACTACGGAGCTTATCCCCCGCAGTCTCACTGCCACGCTCTCACTTACCGGCATTCGGAGTTTGGCTAACGTCAGTAACCTGGTGGGGCCCATCGGCTATCCAGTAGCTCTACCTCCGGCAAGAAACACGTGACGCTGCACCTAAATGCATTTCGGGGAGAACCAGCTATCACGAAGTTTGATTGGCCTTTCACCCCTAACCACAGGTCATCCCCCCGGTTTTCAACCCAGGTGGGTTCGGTCCTCCACGCGGTCTTACCCGCGCTTCAACCTGCCCATGGCTAGATCACTTCGCTTCGGGTCTAGAGCACGCGACTGTGTCGCCCTATTCGGACTCGCTTTCGCTACGGCTTCCCCACACGGGTTAACCTCGCCACGTACCACTAACTCGCAGGCTCATTCTTCAAAAGGCACGCCGTCACCCCTGCTAGGGAGGCTCCGACGGATTGTAGGCACACGGTTTCAGGTACTATTTCACTCCCCTCCCGGGGTACTTTTCACCTTTCCCTCACGGTACTTGTCCGCTATCGGTCACTAGGTAGTATTTAGGCTTAGCAAGTGGTCTTGCCAGATTCACACGGGATTTCTCGGGCCCCGTGCTACTTGGGATCCCCTTCGGGAGGCCACATGATTTCGTCTACGGGGGTACCACCCTCTGTGCCGGGCCTTTCAATGCCCTTCGACTATCACGCGACTTTCTGACTCCCTGACGACTCGGCAGAATCATCTGAAAGGTCCCACAACCCCGTACACGCAACGCCTGCCGGCTTGACACGCATACGGTTTGGCCTGATCCGCTTTCGCTCGCCACTACTCACGGAATATCTCTTCCTGCCGGTACTGAGATGTTTCACTTCCCGGCGTTCCCTCCACACACCCTATATATTCAGGTGCGGGTCACACGACATGACTCGTGCGGGGTTTCCCCATTCGGACATCCTCGGATCACGGTTCGTTTGCCAACTCCCCGAGGCTTATCGCAGGCTACAACGTCCTTCTTCGGCTCCTAGTGCCAAGGCATCCACCCTGTGCCCTTAAAAACTTGACCACAAAGACATACAATAAAAGATGCTCGCGTCCACTGTGCAGTTCTCAAACAACGAACGATCCCCGACCTCACGTCAGCGCCTACCACCCCCAGCGCCCCGAAAGACACCAGCAAGCGGCGGTTCGACCGACCGACCGGACCCGTCATGAAGCAACACCCCCAAAGCGGGCTGTTCCCTCAGGACCCAACAGCGTGCCTCAGCGACCCACACCCTGCCGGCACACGAGGTTCCACCCGCTCCCGAAGGAGACGAGGTACTGACGCGCACCAGCTGCATGAGCCGCCGTAGTTGATGTTCCACCCTTGAGCACCACCCCGGACGCGTTCGGTCCAGGCATGGCCTCTGCACCCACCACGCTAAGCGGTGAGCATCAGATGCTCCTTAGAAAGGAGGTGATCCAGCCGCACCTTCCGGTACGGCTACCTTGTTACGACTTAGTCCCAATCGCCAGTCCCACCTTCGACGGCTCCCCCCACAAGGGTTGGGCCACCGGCTTCGGGTGTTACCGACTTTCGTGACTTGACGGGCGGTGTGTACAAGGCCCGGGAACGTATTCACCGCAGCGTTGCTGATCTGCGATTACTAGCGACTCCGACTTCATGGGGTCGAGTTGCAGACCCCAATCCGAACTGAGACCGGCTTTTTGGGATTCGCTCCACCTCGCGGTATCGCAGCCCTTTGTACCGGCCATTGTAGCATGCGTGAAGCCCAAGACATAAGGGGCATGATGATTTGACGTCATCCCCACCTTCCTCCGAGTTGACCCCGGCAGTCTCCTATGAGTCCCCGGCATGACCCGCTGGCAACATAGGACGAGGGTTGCGCTCGTTGCGGGACTTAACCCAACATCTCACGACACGAGCTGACGACAACCATGCACCACCTGTACACCGACCTTGCGGGGCAACCATCTCTGGAAGTTTCCGGTGTATGTCAAGCCTTGGTAAGGTTCTTCGCGTTGCATCGAATTAATCCGCATGCTCCGCCGCTTGTGCGGGCCCCCGTCAATTTCTTTGAGTTTTAGCCTTGCGGCCGTACTCCCCAGGCGGGGCACTTAATGCGTTTGCTGCGGCACGGAACTCGTGGAATGAGCCCCACACCTAGTGCCCAACGTTTACGGCATGGACTACCAGGGTATCTAATCCTGTTCGCTCCCCATGCTTTCGCTCCTCAGCGTCAGTTGCGGCCCAGAGACCTGCCTTCGCCATCGGTGTTCCTCCTGATATCTGCGCATTCCACCGCTACACCAGGAATTCCAGTCTCCCCTACCGCACTCTAGTCTGCCCGTACCCACTGCAAGCCCGAGGTTGAGCCTCGAGTTTTCACAGCAGACGCGACAAACCGCCTACGAGCTCTTTACGCCCAATAATTCCGGACAACGCTTGCGCCCTACGTATTACCGCGGCTGCTGGCACGTAGTTAGCCGGCGCTTCTTCTGCAGGTACCGTCACTTGCGCTTCTTCCCTGCTGAAAGAGGTTTACAACCCGAAGGCCTTCATCCCTCACGCGGCGTCGCTGCATCAGGCTTGCGCCCATTGTGCAATATTCCCCACTGCTGCCTCCCGTAGGAGTCTGGGCCGTGTCTCAGTCCCAGTGTGGCCGGTCGCCCTCTCAGGCCGGCTACCCGTCGTCGCCTTGGTGGGCCACTACCCCTCCAACAAGCTGATAGGCCGCGAGTCCATCCCTGACCGATAAATCTTTCCAGACACTTCGGATGCCCGAGCGTCTCGTATCCGGTATTAGACCTCGTTTCCAAGGCTTATCCCAGAGTCAGGGGCAGGTTACTCACGTGTTACTCACCCGTTCGCCACTGATCCACCCAGCAAGCTGGGCTTCACCGTTCGACTTGCATGTGTTAAGCACGCCGCCAGCGTTCGTCCTGAGCCAGAATCAAACTCTCCGTAGATGTCTACATGGCAACCACCACCCGAAAGCAGCAGTCCACCGACACACGAACGACACCCCACTCGCTGGCGAGCAAGGCATCAGTTAAATTTGGCTTTGTGGTCCGACCCAGACGGAGCAGGGCCGATCCCACGTCAACCAAGACTCACCGATCTCACGCAACCACCCCGAACGAGGCGACCACCCGAGCCGATGAACCATCTTGGCATCAACTACTAGGCACACTGTTGAGTTCTCAAAGAACAGACGCGCATCCCTCACTCACCCTTGCGGGCTCCGCGACCGGAGGCTTCTCTTCCAATCTACCAGAGTTCCTGGCTCGCTTTGCCGCCGTTTCCCGCGACTCGCTCGCCTCAAACCCTACCAGAGTTTTCAGACCGTCTTTCCGGGCTGTTATTTCCCGTTCCGACCTCCGAAACCCTACCAGGCTTTCCGGGCCGCTTTGTCGGCGAGCATTCTCGCCGGCGAACCTTCCCGCCTGGTCCAGCACGAGCGGAGGCGCGCCGAGGCGGCGACCGATCCTGCTGGGGTGTGCTGCTCGCGGGACCAGCCACCGGGTTCGATCCGCGGTGTCCGTTCCTCCCTCTCGGGCAACTCGGAGGACACTACGCGTCCACCTGCCCGTCGTCAAACCGGCCTCGCGGGGTCACGCGGGGCCGGTCTGCGCGGCTCACGGCAGAGTCGTCAGCGCGGCCGTCGCCACGCGGAACCCGGTGCCGGTCTCGGCGACCACGCACGACATGCCGTCGGTCCCGCTGGTGCACGTGTAGGGGCCGAGTCCTGCGAGCGGCCGTAGTCGAGCACCGGGGTGTCGGCCGAGGCGACGGTCGGGGGCGCCCCGTCCACGCACGGGGTGGTGACGCCGTCCGACTCGTTGAGCACGATCACGTGCCCGGTCGTGCCGGTGCACCCCTCGGCTGCGGGGACGTCGAACTGCTTGTTCGCGATCGTGCAGGTGACGCCGTCGGCCGACATCGTGCACGCGATGTTCCCGCTCGGCGACGCGAAGGAGCGCGCATCCCCCGCCGCGGTCGCGTCGTCGCCCGGCGTCGACCCCCCACCGGGGGTGCTCGCCCCGGACGCGACCGGCGCGGGTCCGGCACCGGCGTCGTCGGCGGTCCGGTCGTCGTCGCCGCCGCCGCCGAGCACCACGATCGCGGCGACGACGAGCGCGAGCACGAGGACGACGTCCACGGCCAGGAAGATCTTCACGCCACGGCTGAGGCCGGCGAACGCTGCCATCTGGTTCCTCCGGGTGTGCGGACCGGGCGGGGCGGCGGTGCCCCGGGTCCCGGTCGCGGGTCGACGGGTCGGACCGGTCAGTCGAAGACGGGGCCCTTGGTCCGGGTGCGCTTCAGCTCGTAGAACCCGGGGACGCCGGTGACGAGCACGAAGCCGTCCCACAGTCGGCCGGCGTCCTCGCCCTTCGGCGCCGGCGTCATCACGGGGCCGAAGAACGCGGAGCCGTTGACGGCGACGACCGGGGTCCCGACCTCGTCGCCGACCAGGGCGATCGCCTCGGCGTGCGACGCGCGCAGCTGCTCGTCGAACTCGTCGGTGTCCCCGTACGCCCGCAGCGACTGCGGCAGCCCGACCTCGTCGAGCGACTCACGGATGATCGCCCACGTGTCCGTGCGGCCGCCCGGGTGCCGGCGGCTGCCCAGCGCGTCGTACAGCGGCTTGAGGTGCTCCGCGCCGTACAGCTCCTTCGTGGCGGTGAGCACGCGGACCGCCGCCCACGAGTCGTCCATCAGCGCGCGGTACTCCTCGGGGAGGTCCCGGCCCTCGTTGAGCACGGACAGGCTCATCACGTGCCAGCGGACCTCGACGTCCCGGACCCGCTGCACCTCGTCCATCCAGCGCGACGTCATCCACGCCCACGGGCAGGCGGGGTCGAACCAGAAGTCGGCGGTGTCGCGGGACGTGGGCGGCTGCGTGTCGGTCACGTCAGGTGGCTCCTCACGGGGCGGTCGGTGCGGTGGCGGACGGGCGGCTGCGACCGCCGGGACCGACCGCCGCGCCCGCCATCATGCCCCGGCACCCCCGCCCGTTGTCACCCCGAACGGCCACCGACCCGCCACCAACCAGCCCCGGAGCGGCCCCGGAGCGCCCCGACCGGGTGCGGAACCGACGCCGGTTGGTGGAATGATGCGGCGACCGGCCGCTGAACCGACCTCACGAGGAGACACCCGCGTGCCTGCTGAGAACCTCACCCGCGAGGAGGCCCGCACCCGGGCCGCCCTGGTGGACGTGCAGTCGTACGACGTCGCGCTCAACCTGACGACGGGTCCCACGACCTTCGCGTCGACCACGACGGTCCGCTTCACGAGCCGCGAGGCGGGGGCGAGCACGTTCCTCGACCTGATCGCCCCGGTCGTGCACCGCGTCACCCTGAACGGCGCCGACCTCGACCCGGCGGCGGTGTTCGCGGACTCCCGCATCGCCCTGGACGGGCTCGCCGAGGACAACGAGGTGGTCGTCGTCGCCGACGCCGCCTACATGAACACCGGCGAGGGCCTGCACCGGTTCGTCGACCCGGTCGACGACGAGGTCTACCTGTACTCGCAGTTCGAGGTCGCCGACTCCCGGCGCGTGTTCGCGGTCTTCGAGCAGCCCGACCTGAAGTCGACGTTCCGCTTCACCGTCACGGCCCCGGCGCACTGGGTGGTCGTGTCCAACTCCCCGGCCGTCGGCGACCCGGTCGCGGTCGACGGCGGCAGCAACCGCAACGGCGGCGCCGACGAGGGCACCGCCACGTGGACGTTCGAGCCCACGCCCCGGATCTCGTCGTACATCACGGCCGTCGTCGCCGGGCCGTACCACCACGAGCACGGCGAGCTGACCAGCAGCGACGGCCGGACGATCCCGCTCGGGGTGTACTGCCGCGGCTCGCTCGCGCAGCACCTCGACACCGAGAACATCCTCGACATCACCCGTGCCGGGTTCGCGTTCTACGAGGAGCAGTTCGACTTCGCGTACCCGTTCGCGAAGTACGACCAGCTGTTCGTGCCCGAGTTCAACGCCGGCGCGATGGAGAACGCCGGCGCGGTGACGTTCCTCGAGTCGTACGTGTTCCGGTCCAAGGTGCCGGAGGCCACGGTCGAGCGCCGTGCGGTGACGATCCTGCACGAGCTCGCGCACATGTGGTTCGGCGACCTGGTGACGATGCGCTGGTGGGACGACCTGTGGCTGAACGAGTCGTTCGCCGAGTACGCGTCCACGCTGGCGACGGCCGAGGCGACCCGGTGGACCTCCGCCTGGACGACGTTCTCCTCGCTCGAGAAGGGCTGGGCGTACCGCCAGGACCAGCTCCCGTCGACGCACCCGATCGCGGCGGACATCCGGGACCTCGAGGACGTCGAGGTCAACTTCGACGGCATCACCTACGCCAAGGGCGCGAGCGTGCTCAAGCAAGCTCGTCGCGTGGGTCGGCCAGGAGCAGTTCTTCGCCGGCGTCCGGGCGTACTTCGCGAAGCACGCGTGGGGCAACACGGAGCTGCGCGACCTGCTGACCGAGCTCGAGGCCACCAGCGGCCGCGACCTGTCCGCGTGGTCCGGCCTGTGGCTGGAGCAGTCGGGCGTCACGCTGCTGCGCCCGGAGATCACCTCCGAGGTCGGCGCCGACGGCGTCGAGCGGATCACGGCGCTCGCCGTCCGGCAGGAGGTCCCCGAGACCCACCCGGTGCAGCGCCCGCACCGCCTGGTCGTCGGCGGCTACGACGTCGTCGCCGACGAGTCCGGCGAGACCCGCCTCGAGCGGACCCTGCGCGTCGAGCTCGATGTCGACGGCGAGCGCACCGAGGTCCCCGAGCTGGTGGGGCGTCCGCGCCCCGACCTGCTGCTGCTGAACGACGAGGACCTCGCGTACGCGAAGGTCCGGCTCGACGAGCGCTCGCTCGCCACGGCGGTCGCGCACCTCGGCCACTTCAGCGAGTCGCTGCCCCGCACCCTGGTGTGGGCGGCGGTCTGGGACGCCACCCGCGACGGCGAGACCCCGGCGCGCGACTTCGTCGACCTGCTGCTCGGCAACATCGCGCACGAGACCGACTCGTCGGTGGTCCTGGTGCTGCTGCGCCAGCTGCACACCGCGCTCGACCTGTACGTGGCCGCCGAGCACCGGTCGGCCACGGAGGTCGCCGCCGCCGACACGCTCTGGACGCTGGCCACCGACGCCCCCGCCGGGAGCGACACCCAGCTGCAGCTGGTCAAGGCGTTCGCGGCCCGGGCGAGCACGCCGGAGCAGCTGGACGCGGTCGCCGCCCTCGTGGACGGCGGCACCCGGCTCGAGGGTCTGTCGATCGACACCGACCTGCGCTGGGAGCTGCTGACCTCGCTGGTCACCGGCGACCGGGCCGGGGCCGCGGAGATCGACGCGCAGCTCGAGGCGGACCCGACCGCGACCGGCCAGCGGGCCGCCGCTGCCGCCCGCGCCGCGATCCCGACGCCGGAGGCCAAGGCCGCCGCGTGGGCCGCGGTCGTCGAGTCGGACGCGCTGCCGAACGCCCTGCAGGCGGCGACGATCACCGGGTTCGGCCGGGTGCACGACCGCGCGCTGCTGCGGCCGTGGGTCGCGCCGTACTTCGAGGTGCTCGACCGCGTGTGGGCCGAGAAGACCAGCGAGATGGCGCAGAACCTCATCGTCGGCCTGTACCCGACGGAGCTCGCCGACGACGCCGAGGCCGACGTGGCCGGGGCGACCGACGCCTGGCTCGCCGCGCACCCCGACGCCGCGCCCGCGCTGCGCCGCCTGGTCGTCGAAGCGCGCGACGGCGTCCGCCGAACCCTGGCCGCGCAGGCCGCGGACCGGCACTACCACGAGGTCTGAGCCGCCCGGCCCCGCCCGGCGGATCCTCGCCGAGACAGGGCCTCCGCGCCGAGACAGCGCCCTCCACGGGCCTGTCTCGGCGCGGACGGCCTATCTCGGCGACCCGGCGGACGACGCTGGGCGCACCGGGGGCAGCGCCGCCAGCCAGCGGCGGGCCTCGCGCGGGTGCCGCAGCCGGACCACCGGGATCTCGCCCGAGGCGGCCTCCCGGCGGTACTGCTCGCGGTAGGCGTCGTGCTGGGTCCACGCCCAGAGCACGATGTTGTCCTCCGGGTCGCGGCGGGCCAGCGAGCGCAGGTCCTCCCGGTTGCCGTGCCAGAGCTCGCGCCGCAGCAGACCGCGCGTGAGCGTCCGGCGGACCACCCGGGGCATGACGACCCACCGCGGGTAGTCGAGCCACACCAGCACGTCGACGTCCTCGGCGAGCCCGGCGCGCATCTGCGTCCAGTTGCCGTCGACCACCCAGCCGCCCGGTGACCCGTCGAGGAACTCCCGCAGGATCGCGCGGGCGACCTCGCCGTCCTTCTTCACCCAGCCCGAGTCCCAGAACACCTCGTCGAGCTCGCGGTGCGGCAGCCCGAGGCGGTGCGCGAGCGCCCGCGCGAACGTGGTCTTCCCGGCGCCGCTGTTGCCGACGACGCGCACGCGCCGCGGCGGCCAGGTGGGTGCGTCGGCCACTCAGCGCTCCGCGAGGACCGCGGCGAGCGACCGGAACCGCGTGTTCCGGAACAGGTCGTCGAGGAGCACGAGCCGACCGCCGCCGTCCGCCAGCGGGACCCGCCAGTTCGGGTACTCCTGGTCGGTGCCGGGCTGGTTCTGCGCGCGCCGCTCCCCCACCGCGTCGGCCAGCGACACCCCGACGAGCACGCTCGGGGTGCGCAGCACGTACCGGTGCAGGGCCTCGACGACCTCCCGCTCGGAGGGGTCGTCGCCCAGCATCCCGAGGTCGCGCAGGGCGGCGAGCATCGCGGCCCGCTCCGCGCGCGCGGCGCGGCGCACCTCGGCGACCGGCTCCGTCAGCAGGCCCAGCCGCTCCCGGAGCGCGACGTGCTCCTCGGCGAGGTACCCGGCCGTCGGGGGCAGGTCGTGCGTGGTGACCGAGGCCAGCGCGAGCCGGCGGTAGCCCTCGGGCGGCAGGGGGCGGCCGTCGGCGTCCTTCTCGAACCAGAGGATCGACGTGCCGAGCACGCCGCGCTCGGACAGGTAGTCCCGCACCCACGGCTCGACGTTGCCGAGGTCCTCGCCGATGACGACGGCCCCCGCGCGGTGCGCCTCGAGCGCGAGGATGCCGATCATCGCCTCGTGGTCGTACCGGACGTAGGTGGCGTCGGCCGGGGAGCTCCCCGTCGGGATCCACCACAGCCGGAACAGGCCGATGATGTGGTCGATCCGCACGGCGCCGGCGTGCCGCAGGACGGTGCGCAGCAGGTCCCGGTACGGGCGGTACGCGACCCGCTCGAGCTCGGCCGGGTGCCACGGGGGCTGCGACCAGTCCTGCCCCTGCTGGTTGTACATGTCCGGCGGTGCGCCCACCGAGGCGCCGCGGGCCAGCACGCCGCCGAGCGCCCACGCGTCGGCGCCCGAGGGGTGCACCCCGACGGCGAGGTCGTGCATCACGCCCAGCGCCATCCCCGCCTCGTGGGCGGTGCGCTGGGCGGTCGCGAGCTGCTCGTCCGCCAGCCACTGCAGCCAGCAGAAGAACTGCACCCGGTCGGCGAGCTCGGTCCGGGCGCGCAGGGCCCCGGGGGCCGCGGGGTCGCGCAGGTCGGCGGACCACGGCGGCGGCCCGTCGCGCTCGACCAGCGCGCACCACAGCGCGAAGTCCTCGAGCCCGCGACCCTCCCGGCGGCGGAAGTCGTCGAACGCCGACTGGCGGGCCGCGCTGCGGGGTGCGGCGAACACGACCTCCAGCGCCGCCTTCTTCGCGGCCCACACCACGTCGCGGTCGATCGGGCCGTCGTCGGTGTCGAGCGCGACCGCCTGCTCCGCGGACCACTCGACCAGCGCGCGGTCGGCGGACGTCAGGTAGGCGGTCTCGTGCACGTCCTCGACGCGCAGGTAGAGCGGGTTCACGAACCGGCGGGTCGTCGGCAGGTACGGCGACGGGGTCAGCGGAGGCACCGGCTCCGCGGCGTGCAGCGGGTTGACCAGCACGAACTGCGCGCCGGCCTCGCGGCCGGTGAGCCAGGCGAGGTCGGCGAGGTCGCGCAGGTCGCCCGCGCCCCAGGACGCCCGCGAGCGCACCGAGTACAGCTGGACCATGAGCCCCCACGCGCTGCGGTCCTCGAGGGCCGCGGGCAGCTCGAGGCGGTCGGGGGTCACGGCCAGCGGGCTCGCCGCCTCGCCGGACGGGCCGGCGGTCCGCAGGAGGTGCCAGCCGAGCGGCAGGCCCGCGGGGACGACGAACGTGGCCCGGCCGACCTGGCGCCCGTCGACGGTCCGGGGCTCGACGTACACGTCGGCCTGCTCCAGCTCGACCCGCTCCGGCGACGCGTCCGCGGCCCGGCGGCCCCGGCCCTCCGCGCCGTCGACCTCGACCCACGCGCGGACCTCGTCCCCGTGGGTGACGTGCACGGGGACCTGCACCTCCTGGGACTGCCGTACGACGACGACGGGCGGAAGCACCCGGCGCCACGGGGCGTCCTGCGCGTGCCGCAGGGCGACCTCGACCCGCTCGGGGGACGAGGCGTCGACGCCGAGGGCGGCGAGCACGGCGACGAGCGTCCCGGCGGTGACCTGCTGGGTCCCGCCGGAGAACGCCTCGAACTCGGGGGCGACCCCGTGCGCCCGCGCGAGGCGCACGAGGGACTCGGACGGCGGTGTGAGGTCGGCCACGGTCGCGATCCTGCCAGAGCGCGCGGGACCTCGCCGGGCAGCGCGCCGGGGCGTCGCGGGCCGGACGTCGGCGGGGCGGCGGGCGCGTGCCGGTGTGGGCGTCGGTGCTGGCGGGAGCCGGGGTGGACCGGGGTGGACCGGGCCTGGGGACGACGGCCGGACGGTGCCCGGCGCGCCGTAGGGTGGCGCGCATGACCGACCCCGCCACGCCCCTCGACCCCGCGTCCGCGTACCCCGCCGCGCACCGCCTCGACCTGGTCGAGGACCTGCACGGCCGGGCCGTGGCCGACCCGTACCGCTGGCTCGAGGACGCCGCCGACCCGGTCACCGAGGCCTGGTCGACCGCACAGGACGACCTGTACGCGCGCTACCGGTCCGGCGTCGTCGCGGGTCCCCTGGCGGACGGCCCGCTCGCCACCGCTCCGCTGACCGCGCGCCTGTCCGCGCTGCTCGGCGCGGGGTTCGTCGGCACGCCCGCGTGGCGCGGCGACCGACGGTTCTTCGCCCGGCGCACCGGCGAGCAGGAGCACGCGGTCGTCGTGGTCGCCGAGCCCGACCCGGACGTCCCGGGGGCGGAGCGCGAGCGCGTGCTGGTCGACCCGGTCGCGCTGGACCCGGCGGGCACGACGACGCTCGACGCGTGGCAGCCGAGCAAGGAGGGCGACCTGCTCGCCTACCAGGTGTCCCACGGCGGCACCGAGGAGAGCGTGCTGCACGTCCTCGACGTGGCGACGGGCGCGCTGGTCGACGGCCCGGTCGACCGCGCGCGCTACTCCCCCGTGGCCTGGGAGCCGGGCGGCGGCGCGTACTTCTACGTGCGCCGGCTCGCCCCGGAGCTGCTGCCCGCCGACGAGCAGCAGTACCACCGGCGGGTGTGGCGCCACGTCGTGGGCACCGACCCGGCCCAGGACCTCGAGGTGTTCGGCGACGGCCTCGACCTGACGAACTACTACGGCGTCTCGGTGTCGCGCGACGGGCGCTGGCTGCTGGTGTCCGCCTCGGCCGGCACGGCGCCGCGGACCGACGTGTGGATCGCGGACCTGGCCGCCGCGGAGCCCGGCACCGTGCCCGTGTTCCGCGAGGTGGCGGTCGGCTACGACGCGGAGGTGGGGGCCTGGGTGGGGCGCGACGGCCGCCTCTACGTGCACACCACGCTCGACGCCGACCGCGGCCGGCTCGCCGTGGCGGACCCGGCGGACCCGGGCGTCCCGCACTGGCGCACGCTGCTCGCCGAGGACCCGGAGGCCGTGCTGGAGGACGTCGCGGTCGTCGACGGCGGCGGGGACGACACCGCGCCCCTCCAGCTGCTCGCGTCCTGGCGCCGGCACGCCGTCAGCGAGGTCACCGTGCACGACCCCGCCACGGGCGCACGGCTCGCCGGGGACGCGGGCACCGTCGCGCTGCCGGGCCTGGGCTCCACGGGCGGGCTCGCGACCCGGCCCGACGGCGGCCCGGACGTGTGGTTCACGTACACCGACCACACGACCGTCACCGAGGTGCACCGGTACGACGCCCGCACCGGGCGCACCAGCCTGTGGGCGGCGCCCCCCGGGGCGGTCGCGGACGTGCCCGACGTCCGCGTCCAGCACGTGGTCGCGACCAGCACCGACGGGACTCCCGTGCGTGCGTTCGTCGTGGCCCGCGCCGACGCGCTCGACGCCGACGGCCGCCCCCTGCGCGCGGCGCCGACGATCCTCTACGGGTACGGCGGCTTCCAGATCTCCCTCGACCCGGCGTACTCGACGGCCACGCTCGCGTGGGTCGAGGCCGGCGGGGTCTACGTCGTGGCGAACCTGCGCGGCGGCGGCGAGGAGGGCGAGGCCTGGCACCGCGCCGGACGCCGCGAGCACAAGCAGCACGTGTTCGACGACTTCCACGCGGTCGCGGACCACCTGGTCGCGCACGGCTGGACCACCCCGGACCGGCTCGCCTGCTGGGGCGGCTCCAACGGCGGGCTGCTCGTGGGCGCCGCGCTGACCCAGCGCCCGGGCACGTTCGCGGCGGTGGTCTGCTCGGCGCCGCTGCTCGACATGGTCCGTTACCAGCGGTTCGGGCTGGGCACCACGTGGACCGACGAGTACGGGGACGCCGGCGACCCCCGCGAGCTCGACTGGCTGCTGTCGTACTCGCCGTACCACCGGGTCGTCGACGGCACCGCGTACCCCGCGACGCTGTTCACGATCTTCGACGGCGACACCCGGGTCGACCCGCTGCACGCGCGCAAGCTCGCGGCCGCGGTGCAGGCCGCGACCTCGGCCACCCCGGCCGAGGCGCCGGTGCTGGTGCGGCGCGAGAAGGGCGTCGGGCACGGCGGCCGGGCGCTGTCCCGGACGATCGCCCTGACCGTCGAGCAGCTGCAGTTCGTCGCGGACCGGACCGGGCTCGCGACCGGGCTCGCAACCGGGTCCGTGGAGGCGTCCCCGCAGGCGTGACGACGCCGTGCAGGCGGCGTGCGGGTCGCGTCGGGGACGCCCACGGCGGCGACGTGACCCGCGCGCCGTTGGCTAGCGTGTCCGGGTGATCCTCTCGACCCTGCGCCCCGCGCTGCCCGCCGCCGACGCCGACCCCGGGGCCGTCGTCACCGACGGCGCCGGCGCGCTCATGACCTGGTTGCTCGGCCCCGGCCTCCGCATCGGCCTCATCATCGTGATCGGTGCGGTCTCGCTGCTCGTCGTCCGGCGGCTCATCAAGGCCGTCACCGAGCACATCGCCGACGGCACGTCGCTGCTCCAGCGCGGGATCGGCAAGCCCCTGGCCGGCACCGAGGTCGCCGCGGCGCTGCGCAAGGTCAGCCCCGTCGCGAACGTCCGGCGCACGCAGCGCGCCCGCACCATCGGGTCCGTGCTGCGGTCGACCGCCGGGATCGTGATCGGCTCGATCGTCGTGCTGCTGGTGCTGGACCAGGTCGGCGTGAACATCGCGCCGTTCATCGCGTCGGCGGGGATCGTCGGCGTCGCGTTCGGGTTCGGCGCGCAGAGCCTGGTCAAGGACTTCCTGTCCGGGCTGTTCATGCTGCTCGAGGACCAGTACGGCGTGGGCGACGTCGTGGACGTCGGCGCCGCCCAGGGCACCGTCGAGTCGGTCGGCCTGCGGGTGACGAAGATCCGCGACGCCGACGGCACGCTCTGGTACGTCCCGAACGGCACGATGCTGCGCGTCGGCAACAAGACGCAGGGCTGGGCGAACGCGGTCGTCGAGGTCAAGGTCGACTACTTCGCGGACCTCCAGCAGGTGCACGACCTCCTCGTCGAGGCGGCGGCCCGCGTGGCCGCCGACCCCGAGGTCGGGTCCGCGGTCGAGGGCGTCGCGACCGTCACGTCCGCGGAGGACCTCACGTTCGACGCGGTGACGCTCAAGGTCACCCAGCGCACCGCGCCGTCGCGGCAGTGGGCCGTCGCGCGGGCGCTGCGCGCCGCCGTCCGCGACGCGCTCGAGGCCGCGGACGTCCCGCTCGCCGGCCAGCGGGACGCCCTCGTCGCGCACCGCGAGCGCCGGGCCGCGACCGAGGGCACCCCGGACGCGGGCTGACGGCCGGAGGCCGGGGCGGATCCCCCGGAGACGACAGAGTGGAAGGTCCTGCCCGACACGCTCGGCGTGGGGGAAGGACCTTCCACTCGATGGGCCGGGGCCGTGGACCCGTGGGGTCAGCGGAGGCCGTCGAGCTCCGCGGCCAGGCTGTCGGCCTCGGGGCCGACGATGACCTGCACGATGCGGCCGGACCGCACGACGCCGAACGCGCCGGTCGCCTTGAGGCCCGCGTCGTCGACCCGCTGGGGGTCGGTGACCTCGACCCGCAGCCGGGTGATGCACGGCTCCAGGTCGACGACGTTGCCGCCGCCGCCCAGCGCCGCCAGGATCTGCTCTGCCTTGCTCATGGAACCCCCGTGGTGCCGTCTTGTGCCGGATCTGCCCCCGCGGCCGCAGGGAGCGGCCTTCTGCACCCCAGCCTAGTCGGCGTCCGCGACCGGGGCGCCCGGCGGGGCACCGGGGCCGCGGTGGGAGACTGGCCGGCATGACCGTCCCGCAGCCGCAGCACCGCGACACCGTGCCGTCCCGCACCGCCCTGCCGCTCTCCGCCGCGACCCCGGCGGCCGCCGCGACCCCCGCCGACCCCGCGACCCCCGCAGCGACCCCGGCCCCGGCGTCCGGCACCGACGAGGCCCGCCGCCGCGAGTCGTTCTACGAGGCGGTCGGCGGCCACGAGGCGTTCGTCCGCCTGGTCGACGTGTTCTACGAGGGCGTCGCCACCGACCCGGTGCTCAAGCCGATGTACCCGGAGGAGGACCTGGGCCCGGCGCGCCGCCGGCTGACGATGTTCCTCGAGCAGTACTGGGGCGGTCCGACGACGTACTCCGAGGAGCGCGGCCACCCGCGCCTGCGGATGCGGCACATGCCGTTCGTCGTGGACCCCGACGCCCGGGACCGCTGGCTGGCGCACATGCGGACCGCCGTCGACGCGCTGGCGCTGCCGCCGCTGCACGAGGCCACGCTGTGGGACTACCTGGAGCGGGCCGCGCACTCGCTCGTGAACGCCGCGGGTCCGCGCTGACGGGTCCCGTGAGACGCTGGCCCGCGTGACCGACGCTGCCACCCCGGGCGCCCCGACCGCCCCCGCCTCCCCCACGCCCGACCCGATCGCGGCGCTGCTCGCCGTCCTGGACGTCGCCCCCGGCGCCGGACCGGACGCGTTCACCGCGCACAACCTGCCGAAGCCCGGGGGGCGGGTGTTCGGCGGGCAGGTCGTCGCCCAGGCGCTCGTGGCCGCGGGTCGCACCGTCCCCGGCGGACGGCTGCCGCACTCGCTGCACGGGTACTTCCTGCGGGCGGGCGACGTCGCGACGCCCGTCGAGCTCGGCGTGGAGCGGCTGCGGGACGGCCGGTCGTTCTCGGCCCGGCGGGTGCACGCGGCGCAGGACGGGGAGCCGATCCTGTCGATGATCGCCTCGTTCCAGGAGGACCAGGAGGGGGTCGACCTCACCGAGCCGGCGCCCGAGGTCCCGGAGCCCGAGGACGTCGAGTCCGCGATGGACCGCATGGGGCACCTCGACCACCCGGTGGCGCGGTTCTGGACGCACGAGAGCGCGTTCGACGTGCGGCACGTGGGCGGGTCGATCTACCTCGGACCGGCGCCCGCGCCCGAGGGCCGGCAGCGCGTGTGGATGCGGGCGAAGGGCGCCCTGCCCGACGACCAGCTGCTGCACCGCGCGGTGCTCGCGTTCGCGTGCGACCAGATCATGCTGGAGCCGGTGCTGCGCCGCGCGGGGCTGTCGTGGCTGACGCCGGGCCTGTCGGTCGCGAGCCTCGACCACGCGATGTGGTGGCACCGGGACGTGCGCGTCGACGACTGGCTCCTGTTCGACCAGACCAGCCCGTCTGCGCAGGGCGGGCGCGGGCTGGGCGCCACCCGCGTGTTCGACCGGGCCGGCACGCTGGTCGCGTCGATCGCGCAGGAGGGCATGGTCCGCATCCCGGCCTGAGCGGACCCGCGGCGCGCCCGCCCGGCGCGGGCTTCCGCTGGCGGAACGTCCGGCGCCGGGGCACGGTGTGCCGGTGGTGAGACTGCGACGCGTCCGGATCGACTCCCCCGGGTGGACCCGGCGCCGTGCCGGGAGCGGGTTCACGTACCTGGACCACGACCGGGTGCGGATCACGGACGTGGCGCACCTGGACCGGATCGGCGCGCTCGCGATCCCGCCGGCCTGGCACGACGTGTGGATCAGCCCGTGGCCGAACGGGCACATCCAGGCGGCCGGGCTCGATGACGCGGCCCGCCGCCAGTACCTGTACCACGAGCAGTGGCGGCGTCGGCGCGACCGGCTCAAGCACGACCACGTGCTCGAGGTCGCCCGCCGGCTGCCCGCCGCGCGCCGCTCGGTGCGCCGGGACCTCGCGCTCGACGGGTTCCCGCGCGCGAAGGCGCTGGCGCTGGCGTTCCGGCTGCTCGACCTCGCGTACTTCCGGGCGGGCGGCGAGGGCTACGCCCAGCGGAACGGCTCCTACGGCCTGGCGACGTTGCGGCGCGAGCACGTCCAGGTGCTCGAGGACGACGGCACGGGCGCCGCGGTGCGGTTCCACTACCCCGCGAAGTCGGGGCAGGTCCGGGACGTGGTCGTGGCGGACGCGCAGGTCGCCGAGCTGGTGGGCACGCTGGTGCGCCGGCGCGGGGGCGGGCCGGAGCTCCTGGCGTGGCGGGACGACGACGGCTGGCACGACATCACCAGCGCCGAGGTGGGCGCCGACGTGAAGGCCCGCCTCGGCGACGACGCGTCCCCGAAGGACTTCCGGACGTGGCACGCCACCGTGCTCGCCGCGCGCGGGCTCGCGGCCGAAGGCGCCCCACCGGCGTCGGACCGGGCGCGCCGGCGGGTCGTCGCCCAGGTGGTCAAGGACGTCTCCGAGGAGCTGGGGAACACCCCCGCGGTGTGCCGGGCGTCCTACATCGACCCGCGGGTGGTCGACCTGTGGGCGCAGGGCACGACGATCCGCCCCACCCGGTCGCAGGCGGTCGCGGAGAAGGAGACGCTGGCGCTGCTCGGCTGACGGCGGGCGGTCAGTCGCGCACGACCGCGAGCGCGAACCCGTCCCAGCCCTTCGACCCCACGGTCTGCAGGGCGGTGGCGTCGAGCCGCGGGTGGTGCCCCAGGTCGTAGAGCACCGCGCGGGACCCGATGACGGCGGGGTCCCGGGCGCCGGGGTCGGCGACGGCGCCCCCGCGCACGACGTTGTCCACCACGATCACCGTGCCGGGGTGGGCGAGCTCGACGGCGAGCTCGAGGTACAGCGGGTTGCCGGGCTTGTCGGCGTCGATGAACACGAGGTCGAACGGCTGTTCGCCGTCGTCGACCAGCCGCTGCGCGGACTCCGCCGCCGGCCCCTCGATCAGGCGCACGCGGTCGGCGAGCCCCGCGCGGGCGAAGTTCTCGCGCGCGACGGCCGCGTGCGTCGGGTCGAGCTCCAGGGTCGTGACCTGCCCGTCGGCGCCGACCGCGTCCGCGAACCACAGCGTGCTGTACCCGGCGAGCGTGCCGAACTCGAGGACCCGGCGGGCGCCCGCGACGCGGCACAGCAGCGCGAGCAGCCGGCCCTGGTTGGGCGCGACCTCGATGGCCGGCAGGCCCGCCGCCCGGCCCGCGTCGCGCGCGGCCGCCAGGTGCGGGTGCTCCGTGACCACCTCGCGCACGAGGTAGTCGTCGACCGCTGCCCACTGCGCCTCGCTCATGGCCCCGATCATGCCCCGCCGGTGCGGGTGCGGGCACCCCGTCCCGGATGCGGGCGGGCGGGCCGCGCCGCAGACTGCGGACGTGCCCGCCGATCCCGCCATCACCCAGCCGACCGACGACGCGCCGCTGGGCGCCGACCTGCTGCCGGAGCCCGTCGCCCGGACCCTCCCGCACGTCCCCGGCGTCGGCGCGGACGGCCGCCCCCGGCCCGACGCCCCGCTCGTCGCGGTCACCGGGGTCACCGGCTACGTCGGCGGCCGCCTGGTGCCGGAGCTGCTCGCCGCGGGGTACCGGGTCCGCGCCATCGCGCGCCGGCCCGAGCGGCTGCGCGGCCGGCCGTGGTACGACGCGGTGGAGGTCGCCCAGGCGGACGCCGCCGACCCCGCGGAGATCCGCGCGGCGCTCGACGGCGTCGACATCGCGTACTACCTGATCCACTCCCTGGGCACGGGCCGGCGGTTCGAGCAGCGCGACCGGTCGACGGCACTGACCTTCGGCCGGGCGGCGCGCGAGGCCGGGGTCGGGCGGATCGTCTACCTGGGCGGGCTCTCGCCGGACGTCGAGGACCTGTCCCCGCACCTGGCGTCCCGCAAGGAGGTCGGCGAGATCCTGCTGGCGTCCGGCGTGCCGACCACGGTGCTGCGCGCGGCAGTCATCCTCGGGTCGGGGTCGGCGTCGTTCGAGATGATGCGGTACCTCACCGAGCGGCTGCCCGCGATGACCGTGCCGCGCTGGGTGGAGAACCGGATCCAGCCGATCGCCGTGCGCGACGTGCTGCGCTACCTCGTCGGGTCCGCCGCGATGCCACCGGAGGTGAGCCGGGAGTTCGACATCGGCGGGCCGGAGGTCCTCACCTACCGCGAGATGATGCAGGGCTACGCCAAGGCCGCGGGGCTGCCCCGCCGCCTGATCGTGCCGGTGCCGGTGCTGACCCCGAAGCTGTCGAGCCTGTGGGTCGGCCTGGTCACGCCCGTGCCGTCCGGCCTGGCGCGGCCGCTGGTCGAGTCTCTGGTGCACGAGGTGGTCTGCGAGGAGCACGACATCGCCGAGCACGTCCCGGACCCGCCCGAGGGCCTGATCGGGTTCGACCGCGCGATGCGGCTCGCGCTGGCCCGGATCCGCGAGGCCGACGTCACGACGCGCTGGTCGTCGGCCGGTGTGCCGGGCGTGCCGAGCGAGCCCCTGCCGTCGGACCCCGACTGGGCGGGCGGGTCGCTGTACGTCGACGAGCGGCGGATCACCGTGGACGCCTCCCCCGCGTCGCTGTGGCGCGTGCTCGAGGCCGTCGGCGGCGAGCGCGGCTGGTACTCCTGGTCGCTCGCCTGGCGGATCCGCGGGCTGGCCGACCGCGTCGTCGGCGGTCCGGGTCTGCGTCGCGGCCGCCGCGACCCCGACCGGCTGGTCGTGGACGACGCGGTGGACTTCTGGCGGGTCGAGGAGGTCGACCCCGGCCGGCTTCTGCGCCTGCGCGCCGAGATGCGCGTGCCCGGGCTGGCGTGGCTGGAGCTGCGCGTGGAGCCCGACGGCGAGCAGCCCGAGGCCGCCGGCGGCGGTCCCGGCCGGGCCGCGCCGGTCGACCCGGACCGGTGGGCGACCCCGCCGACGACGTTCGCGCAGCGCGCGGTGTTCCACCCGCACGGCCTGCTGGGACAGCTCTACTGGTGGTCGGTCTACCCGTTCCACGGGATCGTGTTCGGCGGGATGCAGCGGAACATCGCGCGGGCGGCGCAGACGGCGGAGCGGGCACGGCGGGACCGCGCGCGGGGCTGAGCGGCGGTCAGCGCCCGCGGCGCCGGAACGTCGGCGCGTCCTCGACGTACGGCAGCCACGCCGCACGCTCGGCCTCGCCGATCCGGCGCGGCGACCCCGAGGCGGCGTCGACGAGCACCAGCGTCGTGACCGCCCGGGCGTAGGGGTCGCCGGTCGCGGCGCCCTCGTCGCGCACCTCGTAGCAGACGTCGATGCTGGCGCCCCCGAGGTGGCCGATCCACATGTCGACCGCCACGGGGGTCCGCCGGTAGCCGAGCGGGCGCAGGTACTCGATCTCCTGCCGGGCGACGAGGGTGGCGGTCCGGGCTCCGGGACCGGCGTCGAGCACGGCCGTGGGACAGGTCTCCGGGGCGGGCGACGGGGCCGGCGACGGGGTCTGCGAGGTCGCCGCGGCCTCGCCGAGCGGCTCCGCGGGGGCGGGGTGCGCCCAGAACGCCTGGATCCGGGCCTCCTCCAGCAGGCGCAGCATCTCGACGTTGTTCACGTGCCCGTACGCGTCCATGTCGGACCACCGCAGCTGGACCGGCACCCGCAGCCTCGTCATGCACCCACTCCGTCCCGTCGGGCCCGGCCGGTCGACCGGGACCCCGCCATCCTGCCTCCTGCGCGGCGGGCCTGGTCGCGGCAGGTCGCGAGGTCGGCGAGCACTCCCGCCACGGGGTCGACGACCCGGGAGCGCGCGACCGCGGCCACGGCGGCGTGCAGCCGGGTCCGGGCGGCGCGGGCGCGGCGGTGCCCCCCGACCCGGGCGAGCAGCGACGCCAGCAGCGCGAGCAGCACCCCGGCGAGCACGCCCCCGGCCAGCAGCGCCGTCGGCGCGGGCAGCGGCCCCCACTGCGGGGTGCGGGGCTCGGGGAGCCGGAGGTACGCGAGCCCGGCGAGCACGCCCAGCCACACCGCACCGGCGACGGCCGCCGCCAGCAGCACCCACTGGAGCGCCCCGACCGCGCGGGCCCAGGCCGCCGGGCGGGTCGGCAGCAGGGGTGTGGCGGCGACGGCCCGGTCGAGGTCGTCGGCCAGGGCGTCGCCGAGGTCCGCGGCGCCGGCGCGCGCTCGGGCGTCGAGCGCCCACGCGTCGGGGACGCCCTCGGTGGCCGCGTCCACGTACCGGCGGACCGCGGAGCCGGCGGCGGCGCGGGCGGCGGGCCCCGGGGCGGGCAGCGACGTGCGCGCGGTGCCGTCCGCCGGGACCTCGCCGGCCGCGAGGTGCAGCCGCCGCAGCGGGTCGGGCCGCAGCCGCGCCAGCCACCGGACCGGCGGCCACCCGGTGCGTGCCGTGACCCGGCGGACCGCGGCGCCGCGCACCGCGGCCACGACGACGGGCACCCCGGCGGCGTCCGCGAGCGCCTCGACCAGGGCGTCGGGTGCCGGCGTGCGCGTCCGGCCGCGTCCTGCCTCGCCGACGGCCGTCAGCACCTGGTGGGCGGCCACCTCGACGTCGGCCTCCCACCGGCGGGTCGCGGCCTGCCGGCGGGCCGCGGCGTCGTCGAGCAGGTCCCGCAGCGCGTCCATCCCGGCGCCCGTGCGGGCGGAGACCGCCACCGCGCGGACGTCCCCCAGGCCGTCCTGGGCGGCGAGCCGGCGCAGGTCGGTGAGCACCGCCGCGGACTCGGCGGGCGCGAGCCGGTCCGCCTGGTTCAGCACGAGCACGACGACGTCGGCGTGCCGGGCCAGCGGGCGCAGGTAGCGCTCGTGCAGGGCGGCGTCCGCGTACTTCTGCGGGTCGACGACCCAGACCAGCAGGTCCACGCGCTCCAGCAGGTGCTCGGACCGCAGCCGGTGCTCGGTGACGACCGAGTCGTGGTCGGGCAGGTCCAGCAGCACGAGACCGCCCGCACCGGCGGGCCCGTCGACCTCGTGCCGGCGGCGGACGCCCAGCCAGTCGAGCAGGGGCGCCGCACCGGGCCCGCGGACCGCGGCGAAAGCCTCGGAGGTCGTCGGCCGCTGGACGCCCGTACCGGCGAGCTCCTGGCCCACCAGGGCGTTGAACAGCGACGACTTGCCCGAGCCCGTGGACCCGGCGAGCGCCACCACGGTGTGCTCCGCGGACAGCGCGGCGCGCTCGGCGGCGCGGGCGACGACCGTCCGCCCGGCGTCGAGGACGGCCGGGGGCAGGCGCGGCCCGCCCGCGTCGAGCGCGGCGGCCAGGGCGGTGGCGCGCTCGTGCAGCGTCGGGCTCATCGGGCGTCCCCCCGGCCGAGCAGCCGGCGCCAGAACCCCGGGCGGGCCGGGGGCTCGGTGGTGGGCGCGCCGGGGGTGCCGGTCCGGTGCGTCCCGGCCCGGTGCGTCCCGGTCCCGCGCAGCCGGGTCGTGGGCGCGGCGGACCCGGCGTCCTGCGGGATCCCGGTCGACGCCGTCCGACCGGCCCGCTCGGCGGCCGCCGCATGCTGCACAGCGAGGGCCGCGGACCGCAGTCCCGTGCCGCCGACGACGGTCAGCGCGTCGAGCTGCGCGGTGTACCGGGCGGCCTCGCCGGACAGCACCTGCCGGACCCGGGCGTCGAGGCGCTCCCGGGCGGTCGCGGTGAGGCGGCGCACGGCGTCGTCGCCGAACACCGCCTCCAGCAGCTTCTGCGCGACGACCGCGGTGCCGCCGGCGATCCCGACCTCGATGCCCGTCAACCCGCCCGTCGACGCGAACGCCAGCACCATCAGGCTGACGCCGAGCGCGTTGACGCCGAACGACAGCGCCCGCGCCGTGCCCCGCCGCTGGGACCCCTGCTCGCGGACCAGGTCCAGCACGTCGGACTGCCAGTCGCGGACCTGCTGCTCGACGTGCGCCCGCAGCGACGCGGACGACCGGGACAGGTCGAGGTCCGGCAGCAGCGCCGCACCGGCGGCGTCCCCGCGCCACGCGGCGTGGGTGCGCTCGGCGGCGGCGTCGGCGGCGTCCAGCACGACCGCCGCCAGCCCGTGCGCGATGGCCTGCTCCACCGGCGGGGCCGCGGCGGGCCGCCCCCGGACGAACCCGACGACCACGTCCCGGACCCGCCCGACCCGCTGCTCCACGGACCGCAGCAGCTCCCCCGTGCCGACCAGCCCTGCCAGCGGGCGAGCACCTCGCCGCGCAGCATCGCCCCGTCCGACGTCGCGGCGGTGACCTGCGCGGCCGCCTCCGCGTACGACCGGGCCACGGCGTCCCGCAGCCGGGCGTCGGCGACGACCTGCGCGTCCGCCGCGGCCGCGAGCCCCCGCGCGCGCCGGGCGAGGTCGTCGACGACGCCGTCCCGGGTGAGCAGCGCGACGGCCGCCCGGGCGTCCGCGTCGCCGAGCGCGGACAGCCAGCCGGCCAGCTCCGCGACCGCCCGCTCGGGCAGCAGCCCGTCCGCGTCCAGCCCCTCCTCGACGGCGAACAGGGGCGCGGCGGTCAGCCCCGCCTCGTCCATCATCCGCCGCAGGTCCGTCACCGCCGCCCCGGCGCCCGGGTCGACGCGGTCGGCGACGAGGGCGACCTGCGCGTGCCGCTCGGCGGCGCCCTGGAGGAGGTCCCACGGCACGGCGTCGGCGTACCGGGCGGCGGTGGTGACGAACACCCACAGGTCCGCGGCGGCCAGCAGCTGGGCGGCGAGCGCGCGGTTCGCGACCTCGACGGAGTCGACGTCCGGGGCGTCGAGCAGGGCCAGTCCGCGGGGCAGGGCCTCGCTGGCGACCAGGCGCACCGCCGCCGTGCCGCCGCCCGCGGGGTCCGGGGAGTCCGTCGGGCGGGGCCCGGCGCCCGACGCCTGAGGGCCGCCGGGCCCACCGGTCACGCGCGCGAGTCCCGGCAGCACCCGGTCGCTCGCGAACCAGCGCCCGTCGAGCGGGTGGTGCACGAGCACCGGCGAGCGTGTGGTCGGCCGCAGCACGCCCGGGTCGGTCACCCGGGCGCCGAGCAGGGAGTTGACCAGCGTGGACTTGCCCGCGCCCGTGGAGCCGCCGACGACCACCAGCAGGGGGGCGCTCCCGGCCCGCAGCCGCGGCAGCAGGTAGTCGTCGAGCTGGTCGAGCGCGGCCCGCCGGTCGCCGCGCGCCGCCGGGGCGTCCGGGGTCTCGAGCGGCAGGGCGAGCTCGCGGAGGCGGGCGTGCAGGCGCTCGAGGGCGTCGACGAGGGCGGCGTCCGCGCCGGACGCCGGTGCGGGTGCCGGGCTGTCCGTCGCGTCGACCATGCGCCCATCCTGCCGGGCGGGGGCCGACGCGGCCACGGCGGTGTCGGCGAGGGCCGCCGGGCGGGGCGGCGGGGCGGCCCCGCGGGGCGGCTGGGCGGGGCGGCCCTGGACGCGGACCGGCCGCCGACCCCCGGGTTCAGGGGGCGGCGGCCGGTCCGGGCGTGCGCGGGTCGGTCAGTCGCGCGTGAGCTTGCGGTAGGTCACCCGGTGCGGGCGGGCCGCGTCGGCGCCGAGGCGCGCGATCTTGTTCTCCTCGTAGGAGGCGAAGTTGCCCTCGAACCAGTACCAGCTCGACGGGTTCTCCTCGGTGCCCTCGTACGCCAGGATGTGCGTCGCCACCCGGTCGAGGAACCACCGGTCGTGGGAGACCACGACGGCGCAGCCCGGGAACTCCAGCAGGGCGTTCTCCAGCGAGCCGAGGGTCTCGACGTCGAGGTCGTTGGTGGGCTCGTCGAGGAGCAGCAGGTTGCCGCCCTGCTTGAGCGTGAGCGCGAGGTTGAGGCGGTTGCGCTCACCACCGGACAGCACGCCGGCGGGCTTCTGCTGGTCCGGGCCCTTGAAGCCGAACGACGCGACGTAGGCGCGGGACGGCATCTCGACGTTGCCGACCTTGATGAAGTCGAGCCCGTCGGACACGACCTCCCAGAGGGTCTTCTTCGGGTCGATGCCGCCGCGGGACTGGTCGACGTACGACACGGAGACCGTCTCGCCGACCTTGAGGGTGCCGCCGTCGAGCGGCTCCAGGCCGACGATCGTCTTGAACAGGGTCGTCTTGCCGACGCCGTTCGGGCCGATGACGCCGACGATGCCGTTGCGGGGCAGCGTGAACGACAGGCCGTCGATCAGCTTGCGGCCGTCGAAGCCCTTCTCGAGGTCGCTCGCCTCGAGGACCACGGAGCCCAGGCGCGGGCCCGGCGGGATCTGGATCTCCTCGAAGTCCAGCTTCCGGGTGCGGTCCGCCTCGGCGGCCATCTCCTCGTAGCGGGCCAGACGTGCCTTGGACTTGGCCTGGCGGCCCTTGGCGCTGGACCGGACCCACTCGAGCTCGTCCTTGAGGCGCTTGGCGAGCTTCACGTCCTTCTTGCCCTGCACCTCCAGACGGGCCTGCTTCTTCTCCAGGTAGGTGGAGTAGTTGCCCTCGTACGGGTACAGGCGGCCGCGGTCGACCTCGCAGATCCACTCCGCGACGTGGTCGAGGAAGTACCGGTCGTGGGTGACGGCGAGCACGGCGCCGGGGTACGACGCGAGGTGCTGCTCGAGCCACAGCACGCTCTCGGCGTCCAGGTGGTTGGTGGGCTCGTCGAGGAGCAGCAGGTCGGGCTTCTCGAGCAGGAGCTTGCACAGGGCGACGCGGCGGCGCTCACCACCGGAGAGCACCGTCACGTCGGCGTCCGGCGGCGGGCAGCGCAGCGCGTCCATCGCCTGCTCGAGCTGGGCGTCGAGGTCCCACGCGTCCGCGGCGTCGATGGCCTCCTGCAGCACGCCCATCTCGGCGAGCAGGGCGTCGAAGTCGGCGTCCGGCTCGGCCATGAGCGCCGAGATCTCGTTGAACCGGTCGATCTTGCCCTTGATCTCGGCGACGCCCTCCTGGACGTTGCCGAGGACGGTCTTCTCCTCGTTCAGCGGCGGCTCCTGCTGGAGGATGCCGACCGTGAAGCCGGGGCTGAGGCGCGCCTCGCCGTTGGAGGGCTGGTCGAGCCCGGCCATGATCTTGAGGATGGTCGACTTGCCCGCGCCGTTCGGCCCGACGACGCCGATCTTGGCGCCGGGCAGGAAGTTCAGCGAGACGTCGTCGAGGATGACCTTGTCGCCGTGCGCCTTGCGCGCCTTGTACATGCTGTAGATGAACTCAGCCACTGGCTCTTCGTCCGCCTCGGTGCTCGTCGGTGCTTCGGGTCGCGCGCGTCGGGTGCGGCGCTCGGGTCGTGCCCGAGACGTCGCGGGCGGCCGGGGGCGTCCCCGTGGGGGACGGTCGGCGGCGCCGGGCGACGTCGCGATCCCCCAGCCTAGGCGATCACGCCCGCCGGGACACGGCCCCCGGGCCCGCCGTCCGCCGCCGCGGCCGCCCGCGACGGCTCAGGCCGCGGCCCGGACGTCCCCGGCCGGGTCGTCCTCCAGCACGACCACGCCGGTCAGGTCGACCGGCGCCGGCGCCGGACCGCCCTCGCCGCCGACGCCGCCGACGCCGGCGCCCGGGCCCTCGCCGTCCTCCGGCCGCCCCTCCCGCACCGTCCGCTTGAACCGCGTGGACCCGCGCGCGAGGTCGTGCCCGACCGAGTCGGCGGTGATCTCCGCGGTGGTCCGGGTGCTGCCGTCGGGCGCGGTCCACTCCACCATCGCGAGCCGCCCGTGCACGAGCACCGGGTCCCCGCGCCGCAGCGACTCGGCGACGTGCACGGCCAGGTGCCGGAACGTCTTGACCGTGAACCAGCTGGTGACCCCGTCCACGTACGCGTCCCGCGCCCGGTCGTACACCCGCGGGGTGCTCGCGAGCCGGAACCGCGTGAACGCCACCTGCCCGCCCTCGCCCTGGTGGTACAGGGGCACGTTGCCCACCCAGCCGACCACCGTGACGTCGAGCTCGTTGACCGCCATGCGTCCTCCTCGTCCGTGCCGGCACCCGGTCGGGCCGGCCGTTGGGACGAGGTTCGCCGCCCGGGTGGCACCGGCGCACGGCACCGGGCCTCGATCTGGGGACGACGCGCAGCCCGCGTGCCTGTGGAGGGGTCGGTGCCCGCTCGTGGAGCGGTCAGGCCTGCCGGGCGCCGTGCGCGAGCTCGCGGACCCGGCGGTGCTCCGCGAGCACCGCGGCCGTCGGCTCAGCGAGGCAGGTCCGGGCCACGCCCTCCAGCGCCTCGCGACCGTCACGGCGCACCCCCTCGGCCCGCCGGACCGCGGCCGACCGTCGGGCGCGCACCGCGAGCACCGCGGCGACCACCGCGAGGACGGCCGCCCCCACGGCGACCGGCCAGGCCAGGCGCAGCGCCTCGCCCAGACCGCCGGTGCCGAGCGCCAGCCCGCCGCCGACCCCCGCCGCCACGAGGGCCGCGGCCCCGAGCACGAACGCCAGGACGGACAGCGTGGCCGCGAGGCCGGACCGGCGGGCGACCACGGCGACCCGGGACAGGGCGTCGTCGGCCGCGGAGCGGATCTGCTCGGTGCCGGCCAGCCGGGCGCGGACGGACTCGGCCCAGCGGCGCGGGAGCCGCGCGGTCACGGCGTCGGCCCACTGCCCGCGGGCGAGCGCGACGGCGCCCTCCTGCACGGAGACGAACGACGGCAGCGGGTCCTCGCTGCCCCGGACGACGGCGGCCACGGCGTCGGCGATCGCCGGCAGCCCGGCGGCCTGGGCGAGCGTGACGGCCACGGGCGTGACGTCCAGCACGTCGGCGGGCGGCTCGGCGTCGGCGACCTCCGCCTCGACCAGCCGAGCCGCGTCGGAGATCTCCGCCGACGCGCGCCGGGCCGCGAGGCTCTGCCGGCCGACGACCTCGGCCAGGGTGTCGCGCATCTCCGCGACGCCCTCGCCCGTCCGGGCCGACGTGGCACGCACCTCGACACCGGTCAGCCCGTCCTGGACGAGCAGCCGGGAGACGTCCTCGACCAGCGCGTCGCGCTGCCCCTCGGGGACGGTGTCGACCTGGTTGAGCACGACGAGCATCGCGCCCTCGTGCCCGACGAGGCCGCGCAGGTAGCCGGAGTGCAGGGCGTCGTCCGCGTACTTCTGCGGGTCGACGACCCACACCAGCAGGTCCGCCATCGGCAGCAGCCGGTCGACCGCCGCCCGGTGGGCGTCCTCGATGGAGTCGTGGTCGGGCAGGTCGAGCAGCACCAGCCCGCGCAGCGGCGCCTCGGTGTCACCGTCGAGCGCGCTCTCCCGCTCGATCCGGTGGTCGGGGTCGACCTCGAGCCAGTCGAGCAGCGCGTCGCCGCCCGCGCCCCACACGCACGCGGTGGCCTCCGACGTGGTCGGGCGCTTGACGCCGACCTCCGCGAAGTCGAGGCCGCAGATCTCGTTGAACAGGCTGGACTTGCCCGAGCCCGTGCCGCCGAGCAGTGCGACGACGGTGTGGTCGACGCCGAGCGCGAGGCGGGCCCGCACGTGGTCGCCGTTCTCCCGGACGCGCGCCGCGGTCGCCGGGTCGATGCGGTCCCCGCCGACGACCAGCGCCTCCTGCAGCTGCGCGAGCCGGCGGGTCAGCGACGCGGTGTCGCTCCCCGGGTTGGCCTCGGGCGAGGCGGGCGCCGGCGCGGGCGGGTCGGCGGGCACGGCCACGGGGGTCGTCGGCTCGGTCATGTCAGCCCCTTGATCACGGCGAGCCGCAGCCGCAGGGTCGACGCGGCGTCGGGTGCGAGCTCGGGCCGGTCCAGCACCGCGAGCGCGGCGTCGCGCTCCCGCTCGGCCTGCGCGGCGGCGTGGCCGGCGAGCCGGTCGCGCAGCTCGGCGACGACCGCCGCACCGCGCGCGCCCAGCAGGTCGCCCAGCATCCGGTCGGCCGGCTCCAGCCCGGCGGCGGCCGCGAGCGCGAGCGCCGCCAGCCCCTCGTCGCCGAGCGCGCGCTGGGCGGCCTCGGCGCGCCGGGTGGCCCGGGCGGCGGCGCGCCGGGTCGCGCGGTCGGCGCCGTCGGGCACCGGTACCGGCCCGGAGACGATCCCCGTGAGCACGTCGACCGCGCCGCCGACCCACTCGCGTGCGGCGCGCTCGACCTCGCGGGGCCGGTCGGCCGCACGGTCGGTCGCGGGCCACGCCTCGGCGGCGGAGCGCGCGCCGGCCGGGCCCGTCGCCAGCGCGTCGCGCAGCGCCCGCTCGGTGGCGGCGCCCACGGCCGCGAGCGTCGACGCGGCGGACGACACCAGGTCCTGGACCAGCGGCAGCACCGCAGCGGCGCGCTCCCGGCCGGTGCGGCGCGAGCGGTCGACCTTGCCGGAGCCGCGGACCACGCCCGCGAGCGGCGCACCGGGTGCCGTCAGCTCGGCCCAGCGGGCCTGCGCGGACCCCTGCGCGACGGTGCCGCGGGTGACGGTGCGGCGCGCGTCGTCGGCGGGGGCGCGCACGGCCTCGTCGAGCGCCTCGCGGACGGTCGTCGCGGCGGCGGCCTGGGCCTCGACGGCGTCGGCGAGCTCGTCGACCCACGGCCGCAGCGCGGCGAGCGAGCCGCGCAGGGTGCGGGCGACGACGGTGCGGGCCCGGTCGGGGCCGGCGAGCATCGACAGCCAGCGGTTGATCGGGGCGACCACGCCGGGCTCGAGCATCCCGGCGTGCGGGCCGACGTCCGGCACCACGAACAGGGGCGAGCCCTGCATCCCGTGCGACCGGAGCCGCTCGAGCAGGTCGCCGCGGACCGTCGGCAGCGACGTCGGGTCGACGCGGTTGAGCACCATCGCCACGGACGCGCCGCGCTCGGTCGCGCCGCCGAGCACCCGCCACGGCAGGGCGTCGCCGTACCGGGCGGCGGTCGTGACGAACAGCCACAGGTCGGCGGCCTCGAGCAGCCGGTGCGCGGAGCGGCGGTTGCCGGCCTCCACGGAGTCCAGGTCGGGGGCGTCCATCAGGGCGATGCCGCGCGGCACCTGCTCGGACGCGACGACCTCGACCGCGTCGGTCACGGGGTGCTCGCGCACCAGCTCGGCGTCCTCCGGGTGGTGCACCAGGACGGGCCGCCGCGTGGTCGGCCGGAGCACGCCCGCCGTGGTGACCTCGGTCCCGACCAGCGAGTTGACCAGCGTGGACTTGCCCGCACCCGTCGACCCGGCGACGACGACGATCGCCGGCGCGGACAGCTGCCGCAGGCGCGGCACCAGGTGGTCGGCGAGCTGGTCGACCAGCCTGGTCCGGGACGCGCGGCTGGCGTCGACCCCGGGGACCTCCAGCGGGAAGTCCGTGGCACGGACGTCGCGCAGCAGGTCGGTGATCGCATCGAGCAGGGACGTGGCGGCGAGCGGCCGGTCCAGGATGTCCCTCGCGGCCGAATCCGCCGCCTGCACGTTCACTCCCCCATCCTCACCCGTCCGGGGGTACCGCACCAAACGTCCGCGCCGCGTGACCTGCGACGGTGTCGATCCGCGGGACGTGCGCGGCGCCGCGTAGTCTGGTGCGCCGGGCCGGCCCGCGGCCGACCCGACGCCTCCATAGCTCAATGGATAGAGCAACGGCCTTCTAATCCGTAGGTTGCAGGTTCGAGTCCTGCTGGGGGCACGCCGAGGCAGCTGCGGCCACCTGTCCGCAGCGAAGTCGCAGTGCGCCGGCGTCCGGCCCGTCCGGCACAGCCGCGGTCGCTCGGTCTGTCCGCACTCGGCGTGCTCAGTCTTCCGCTCCGGGAGCCAGGCATGCCGCGAGCTGGTGGAAGAAGTTGTGCCGCGCCCAGGCCTTGCGGTCGCCGATGACATACAGCCGTCGCTTGGCCCGGCTGGCGGCCACGTTGACGAGGTTGACGGTGGAGGCCGCCCAAGCCTTCGCACCAGGCGAGCCGGGATCGCCCCCGAGGACGAGGAAGACGACCGAGGCCTCTCGTCCTTGGGCGGTGTGGATCGTTCCACCGCGGAGACCGGGGTACGACCGCGAGACGGACTCGAGCCGGTCGGCGACCACCCGGAACGGAGAGATCGCGATCACCTCACTCATCGGGACGCCGTGGGTCTCGAGGTACGCGAGCGCTCGCTCCAGCCGGGCGATCTGGTTCTCCTGCAGGTGAGTGCCCTGGGTCGGCGCTGGCTCGTCCACCCAGTGGCTCGCGACGACGATCGGCCCGTCCACGCCGTCGAAGAGATCGGGCTCGCGGGGATCGTCCAACCGACGTGTTACCCCGTTCACCATGATCCCGTCGTAGGCGATGCCGTTGCAGAGCGTGAACATCGGGTCGTCGCAACGACGGTGCACCGTCAGCGGTGCACTGATCCACACCTGCTGGTCACCCTGCCGCAGGGTCGTGCCGTGGTGCGCGACCCGGTCCGCGAGGGTCTGGACCGACGATCGCGGAGGAATCCAGGTATCCGAGACGCCATATGCGACAGCGATGTCCCGCTGCGCCTTCTGAGGGATCGTCACGACCGGCTGGAGCTGGAGCGGGTCTCCGACGGCCACGACGCGCTGGGCGCGCCAGACCGCACCGGCTGCGTACTGCGGAGACGCCTGTCCGGCCTCGTCTACGAGCAGCCAACCGATGGCCTCCGGTCCGATGTTCCCGAACATGCGGCCGAATGACGCGAACGTCGTCGAGACCAAGGGCACGACGAGGAAGAACAGCTGCCACGCTGCCCGCCGCTTCTCTGGTTCAAGTCCGCGAGGCCCACCGTTGACGACGACCTCGAGCGCAGCGCGTAGTCCGTGCGACATGTCGGCGGCCGTGTTGGCGAGGAAGTCCTGGTGAAGCTGAAGTGCGGCGAGGAACAGGTCGGAGCGCGCAGCGTCGAGATCGCCGTCCAGCCAGGGTGCGTGAAGCTCACGAGTCTCGCCCGACCAGCGTGCCCCCGGATACGCCGTCCCGAGGTCCTTCTCGTCATCGGCGACCCGCAGCCGGAGCCCGCACAGCTCCTCAGACGCGCGTGCGTGCGAGCGCTCGGCGGCGGCGAGCTCGTGTCGGAGCTCGGCGACGCGGTCCTCCAGCTCGCGGGCGCGAGTCTCCGCCTGGTCTCGCGCCACCTCCGCCGCGTGCAGGTGACCGTTAAGGCGGGTGAGCACCGTTCGCCACTCTCTCAGTGCGCGACCGAAGGTCACGATCGTCTCGACCATGCCCGGCTTCACACCGACGTGCCTCTCACGCACCTCCGTCGCCCTGGCGACGTCGTGAGCTTCTCGCTCAGC
This sequence comes from Cellulomonas sp. KU4C, assembly GCF_056868065.1. NCBI lineage: Bacteria > Bacillati > Actinomycetota > Actinomycetes > Micrococcales > Cellulomonadaceae > Cellulomonas > Cellulomonas sp. KU4C. Next base: position 3,610,874 of record NZ_CP200322.1, read on the forward strand.
TGCGTTCCGGCTCGCTTGGTGACGCGCTCGCGCCTCGTGGGACTCGACGCCGACCCGAGCGACCTCCTCACGCCGGAGGCGCTCGTCCTCGACCGCGGGCGACAGGCGCTGCAACCGCTCGTGTGCCTGCCGTCGCTGTGCGACGAGCGCGTCGACGCGAACCTCGGCCCGACGGAACGCGTCCCGTGCCTCGCCCCAGCTCGAGTGCGGATCCAGGCCGTCACGCCACCGGGCGAGGCGGGTCTGCATCCGCGGGACGCTGCCTGGCACCGGCTCTCTCGTCCTCGGGTCCGTCTTGTCGAACCAGAACGCCGAGTGGAACTCGCTTCGGTTGCGCTTGTTGCCGAGGCGAGCGGCCACCAAGCCCCACGCGAGTGTCTCCGGTGACTCCTCGTCGGACGAGGACTGGGACTCGACGAGGACGGCGGTGGCGATACCGGCGAAGTAGTCGGACGTGCCGTGCCACTGCGAGTGGATCGCTTCGTGCGAGGGGATCTCGGTCGTCACGTTCTCGACCGCAGCGTTGTTCGCCGAGGCGACGACCATCTCGAACCCCGTCAGCTCCGGTCGCAGCTGCCGCACCGCCCGTCGGTGCCCCTCTCCGCCCGTCCACCGGTGAGTCGTCGACGTGTACGCGTCGTCGGGAGACTCGAGGTCGGCAAGACGTCGGGCTCGTTCGACGACGTTTCCCGCGAGGATGTCCCGCAGCATGGTGGTCTTCCCGGTACCGGGGGGCCCGTTCACCCCCATCACGCCCCGTGTTCGCGCAAAGTCGTTCAGAGCCTGATTCACCGCGAACTGCTGTCGCAGGGCGAGACCGTGACGTGGGTGGGAAGGCCAACGTCCCTTCGGGAGACGGTCGATCCCGACGCCTGCGTCTGTTGCCTCACGCGTCCGGACGACGTCGATCCGGGCATGGTCGTCGAGGGCGCTGTCACTCGTCAGATAGGCGGAGAGCGCGTCGCCGCAACGGTCCGCACCAGCGATGCTCCAGCGGACACTCTCGAGGTCGTCGAGATAGAAGCTGTTGAGGAAATCCATGTCGCCCACGTCGTCTGCCCGCTGAGCTGACACGGCCGTGGACTGAACGACGATCGCCTCGGTGGCGAGACCCGGTGTTCCGACGATCCCAGCGACTTCCTGCGCGGCGCGCAGCATGCCCTGGAGCGACGCCCAGTCGTGGGCCGGCGGGGAGTCGCCGCCACCGAACTCTCGGCGCTCACCCTCGTGCTCGTCGACAGCCTCGAGCAACGCCCGAGCCGCATCAGGGAAGCCATCAGCCCACGTGCGGTCGTGTGCGCCGAGTCTGTCGATCCGCGCCACCGCCCACAACGCCGAGGACAGCACCGGCGAGCCGGCCACCAGCTTTCCGCTGCTGTCGATCAGGACCCCGGCGCACGCACTTCGCCCGGCTGGCCGCTCGTCGTAGGCTTCGTCGTCCTCGCCAAAGGCGCGATGCAGGTACTCGTAGGTCGTGTCGAGCTCGTAGACACCGAGATAGACGGTGTGCTGCCAGACCCGCCGCGTCTTGCCGAGCGGCGCGGGTGGCTGCAGCACGTCCCACGGGAGTCGATCGTTCGGCTTCAGCTCGACGACCTGCCGGTCGGCGGTGCGAGTCGCCGCTGGTGTGAGCTTCGGCAGCTTCTGGGGGCTGAAGAGCTCGGTCATCCACCAGTACCGAAGGATCCGTTGCTGCTCGTCCGCGTTGTGGGGCACTCGCTCAGCCTGCCCCACGCCTCGGCAGCGGCGCGCCTACTCAGCCCTCGCGTGAAGCCTGGTGAGTGGTGATTGGCGCGGCGATGGCAGCTGGCCCTGACACTCTCCTGCCGTAGCGGAGGACGCGCGACCTCGAAGGCGGTGACGAGCCCCCTCGACGGACCGACGGAGCCGCACGTCACACCGCCTCGAACCCCGCGACCAGCAGGTCCTCCCGGCGCGACGACCGCCCGACGCGCACCTCGAACGCCCCGGGCTCCACGACCCGCACCCCGGCGGCGTCCACGATCGTGCAGTCCGCGACGGCCAGGTCGACGGTCACGTCGACGGACTCCCCCGGCGCGACGTCGACCTGCCGGTAGGCCTTGAGCTCCTGGTCGGCCCAGGACACGGACGTGATCGTGTCGGACACGTAGAGCTGCACGGTCTCCCGCGCCGGCCGCGTACCGGTGTTGGTCAGCGTCACGGTCGCGCGGACCGTGTCCCCGACGGCGGCCGTGGCCCGGTCGAGCCGCAGGTCCGCGTAGTCGACGATCGTGTACGACAGGCCCTGGCCGAACGCGAACGCCGGGCGCTGCGTGAGGTCGGCGTACCGGTCGCCGTGCTGGCCGCGGATCTGGTTGTAGTAGGTCGGCTGCTGGCCGGCGTGCCGCGCGAACGAGATCGGCAGCCGGCCCGCGGGCTCGACGAGACCGAGCAGCAGCTCCGCGAGCGCCTGCCCGCCCTGCATCCCGGGGCTCGCGGCCCAGACCACCGCGGCGGCGTCCAGCGCGGAGTCGGGCAGCACCAGCGGCTTGGACGCGAGCAGCACCACGACGAGCGGCGTCCCGGTCGCGGCGAGGGCGTCGAGCAGCGCGACCTGCCCGCCGACCAGCTCGAGGGTGGCCGTGGAGCGCCCCTCCCCGACGAGCTCGATGCAGTCGCCGACGACGGCGACCACGTAGTCGGCGTCGCGGCCGGCGGCGACGGCCTCGGCGATCCGGTCGGCGTCGGGCGGGACGGGCACGCCGATCGGCGGGCGCGGCTGGCCGTCGGGGTAGAACGGCCCGGCGGGGTCCGGCTCGAGCGACACGATGTCGGCGCCGCGGGCGTGGGTGACGGTCCAGCCGTCGGGCACCGCGGTCCGCAGGCCGTCGAGGACCGTGACGATCATGTCGCGCGGGTGGCCGTCGGGCAGCCAGTCGGCCTGGCCGGAGCTGCCGGCCCAGTCGCCGAGCTGGACCTGGGCGTCGTCGGCGAGCGGGCCGACGACCGCGACGCGGCGCGGGGTCGGGTCGCCGGCGCCCGCGCGGACGGCGGCGGGCGCGGGGACGCCGCCGTCGACCGGGATCGCGGCCGGTCCGCCGGGCGCGAAGCCGCCGGCCAGCGGGAGGACGCCGTCGTTGCGGAGCAGCACCAGCGAGCGCCGCGCGACCTCGAGGTTGAGGTCGGCGTGCGCCGGGGAGCCGACGACCGCGGCCTGCGCGGCGAGGTCGGGGCGGCGCGGGTCCTCGAAGAGCCCGAGCCGGAACTTCAGCGTGAGGATGCGGCTGACCGCGGCGTCGAGGTCGTGCTCGGCGAGCAGCCCCTGGGCGATGGCGTCGAGGGCGCCCTGGTAGAAGCCGGGGGTGGTCATCACCATGTCGTTGCCGGCCTTGACCGCCGCGGCGGCGGCGTGGGCGTAGTCGGGCTGGACCTGCTGCTCCCAGACCATCCGGCCGACGTTGTCCCAGTCGGTGATGAGCATGCCCGGGTAGTCCCACTCGCCGCGGAGCACGTCGTTCAGCAGCCAGTCGTTGACCGTGATCGGCACGCCGTCCATCGACTGGTAGCCGAGCATGAACGTCGCGCACCCCTCGCGGGCGACCCGCTCGAACGGTGGCAGGAACCACGACCGGAAGCTTGCGCCGCGAGATGTCGGCCTCGGACGCGTCCCGCCCGCCCTGGGTCTCGGAGTACCCGGCGAAGTGCTTGGCCGTCGCGAGGATCGCGGTCGGGTCAGCCAGGCCGTCGCCCTGGTAGCCGCGGACCATCGCGGACGCGAGCTCGCCGATCAGGTACGGGTCCTCCCCGAAGGTCTCGTCCACCCGACCCCAGCGCAGGTCGCGGGCGATGCAGAGGACCGGGCTGAACGTCCAGTGCACGCCGGTGGCGGCCACCTCGAGCGCCGTCGCCCGCGCCACCTGCTCGACCAGCGCGGGGTCCCAGGTCGCGGCCATGCCGAGCTGGGTGGGGTAGATCGTCGCGCCGACGAAGAACGAGTGCCCGTGGATGCAGTCCTCGCCGACCAGCAGCGGGATGCGCAGCCGGGTGCGGTCGGTGAGCTCGTGGGCAGTCACCAGGCGGTCCGGCGAGGTGTGCAGGATCGACCCGACCCCGGTGCGCAGCACGTGGTCCTCCAGGTCGCCGCGGGCGTCGAGCTGGAGCATCTGCCCGACCTTCTCCTCGACGGTCATCCGGGCGAGCAGGTCCTGGACGCGGTCGGCGACGGGGAGGCCGGCATCGAGATAGCGGGGGTTCATCAGGTGGTCGGTCCTTGCGTGGTGGTCGAGGTGACGGCGGTGACGCCGGCGGTGGTGTCGAGGCCCCTGCGGCGCATGGCACGGGCGAGCTCGCCCGCCGAACGCAGCCGGGGGTTGATGTACTCGTCGATGCCGAAGTTCAACAGTGCCAGGGCGACGCCGATCGCGGCGATGCACAGCCCGGGCGGCAGGAACCACCACCACTGGTTCTGGGTGAAGGCGCCCTGGGCCGAGGCCCAGTTCAGGATGGTGCCCCAGTTGTAGGCGTTGACGGGGATGACGCCGATGTAGGACAGCGTCGTCAGGCCGAGGATCGCCGCGGTGACCGAGCCGACGAACGACGACGCGATCAGCGCGGTGAGGTTGGGCAGCATCTCGACGCCGATGATGCGGCGCAGCGGTTCGCCGTTGAGCTTCGCGGCCTGGACGAAGTCGCGGTTGCGCAGCGACATCGTCTGCGCCCGCAGCACCCGGGCACCCCACCCCCAGCCGAGGATCCCGAGGATCGCGGCGACCACCCACAGCGGCGGGTTGGTGAACCGCGACGCGATGATGATGAGGATCGGGATGCCGGGGATGACGAGGAAGACGTTCGCCAGGGCCGACAGGGCCTCGGACCGCCATCCCGGCAGGTAGCCCGCCAGGACGCCGACGACGATGGCGATCGCCATCGAGATCAGCGAGGTGAGCGCGCCGACGACGACCACGCCGCGGGTGCCGTAGATGACCTGGCTGAGGACGTCCTCGCCGAGGTGGGTCGTGCCGAACCAGTGCGCGGCGCTGGGCGGCTGGAGCCGGGCGGTCGCGTCGATCTGCGTCGGGGAGAACGGGGCGAGCTGCTCGGCGAACACCGCGACGACCACGAACACCGCGAGGATCGACAGGCCGGCGACCGACTTGCCGTTGCGGAACATCGCGAAGGCCGCGCCGAGCCGGGCGCCACGCCCCAGGGGGGTCGGCTGTGTGGTGGTCATCGCTCATGCCTCCGACTGGCGGGTACGGGGATCGAGGACCGCGTAGGCGACGTCCGCCAGGATGTTGGCGATCAGGACGGCCAGCACGATCACCAGGAACCCGCCCTGCATCAGCGCGTAGTCCTTGGCGTTCGTGGCGTCGAGGAGCATCTTCCCGACGCCGGGGTAGGAGAAGACCTGCTCGACGATGATCGCGCCGCCGACGATGAAGCCGATGGACAGGGCGAACGACTGGATCTGCGGCAGGACGGCGTTGCGTGCGGCGTAGCGCCACAGCACGCGCCGGTTCGGCAGGCCCTTGGCCTGCGCCACGGTGACGTAGTCCTCGTCGAGGACGGTGAGCATCATGTTGCGCATCCCGAGCATCCAGCCGCCCAGCGAGGCGACGACGATCGTGGCGAGCGGCAGCGCCCCGTGCCGGACCACCTCCCCGAGGAACTCCGCCGTCAGGCCGGGCGTGGTGCCGATCCCGTAGGCCTTGCCGATCGGGAACCAGCCGAGCGTGACGGCGAACACCGAGATCGCCATCAGACCGATCCAGAAGTACGGGACGGTCGACAGGAACGTCGTGATCGGGATGAGGGCGTCGAGCCGGGACCCGCGCCGCCAGCCGACGACCGCGCCCCCGACGGTGCCGATCAGGAACGAGCACACGGTCGCCATCCCGATCAGGCCGACGGTCCACGGCAGCGCGTTCGCGATGACCTGGCCGACCGGCTGCAGGCCGTGCGTGATCGCGACACCGAGGTCGCCGCGGGCCAGCATCGCCAGGTAGTCCACGTACTGCTGCCACAGCGTCCGGTCGGAGTCCAGGCCGAGCAGGGCACGCAGCGCGTCGGCCGCCTCCGGGGACATCCCGCGGTTGCGGGCGAGGTAGCTGTCGACGGCGTCGCCCTTCATCAGGCGGGGCACGAAGAAGTTGAGGGTGATCGCGGCCCACAGCGTGAACAGGTAGAACGCGACGCGTCGGCCGATGAACCGCCACGGGGCTCGCGCGCGGGCCGGCGTGGTCCGGGTCGCGGTGGTCCCGTCGGCGACCACGTCGGCCGGGGGGCTGCTGGTCGTGGTCATCGCGCACCTCCGGCGCTCTCGGCGAAGAAGCGCTCGGGGTCCGGGGACGCCTCGCGGAGCTCGCGGGTGTACGGGTGCCGCGGGCGCAGGATGACGTCGTCGGCGGAGCCGTGCTCGACGATCCGTCCCTGGTTGAGCACGATGATCTCGTCCGAGAAGTACCGGGCGGTGGCGAGGTCGTGGGTGATGTAGAGCACCCCGAGCCCGTCCTGCGCCTGGATGTCGGACAGCAGGGCGAGCACGCCCATCCGCAGCGACACGTCGAGCATCGAGACCGGCTCGTCCGCGACGAGCAGGGCCGGGCGCGGGGCCAGGGCCCGGGCGATGGCGACCCGCTGGCGCTGGCCGCCGGACAGCTCGTGGGGCCGGCGGTCGACGACGGCGTCGGCGTCGAGCTGCACCCTGGCCAGCAGGCGGTGCACCTCGGCGTCGACCTGCTCGGGCGGCACGACCCCGGAGAGCGCGAGCGGGCGCTCGATGTGGTGGCGGATCGAGTGGTACGGGTTCAGCGACGCGAACGGGTCCTGGAAGACCATGCGCAGCTGCTGGCGGTAGCCGCGCAGCGCCGCGCCCCGGGTCGGGACCGGACGGCCGTCGAGGAGCACCTGCCCGCTGGTGGGCCGCTCCATCTGCGTGAGGATCTTGGCGACCGTCGACTTGCCGGAGCCGGACTGGCCCACCATGCCGATGGTCTGGCCGCTCGTGAGCGCGAACGACACGTCCGCCAGGGCGTCGACCGACCCGGCGCCGCGGACGCGGTAGGTCTTGGAGACGCCGCGGAGCTCGATCGCGGTCACGAGGCCGCCCCCCGCTCGGCCGTCAGGCGGGGGAAGGACGACAGCAGGGTCCGGGTGTACTCGTGCTGCGGCCGGAACCAGATGTGCTCCGCGGTGTCGATCTCGACGATCCTCCCGGCGCGCATGACCGCGATGCGGTCGGAGATCTCGAGCAGCAGCGGCAGGTCGTGGGTGATGAACACGACCGAGAACCCGAACGCCTCCCGCAGGCCGGTGATCTCCCGCAGGATCTCGCGCTGCACCAGGACGTCCAGCGCCGTCGTCGGCTCGTCCATGACCACGAGCTGCGGGCGCAGGGCGAGCGCCATCGCGATCATGATGCGCTGGCGCATCCCGCCGGACAGCTCGTGGGGGTAGCTTGATGCGCGCCGCCCCGACCTTGACGATCTCGAGCAGCTCGACCACCGCGGCGGTGCGTGCGGCCCGGGACATCGCGGGCCGGTGCACCTCGAAGACGTCGGCGAGCTGGGCGCCGACCGTCGCCACCGGGTTCAGGGCGCTCATCGCCCCCTGGAACACCATCGAGATCTTGTCCCACCGGAACGCACGCATCGCGTCGGCGTCCAGGGCGAGGAGGTCGAGGTCGCTGCCGTCGGCGTCGTGCCAGGTGACGGACCCGCCGGGGATGACGGCCGGGGGCTTGAGCAGGCGCTGGACGCCGTAGGCGAGGGTGGTCTTGCCGCAGCCGGACTCGCCGGCGAGCCCGAGGACCTCGCCCCGGTGGACGGTGAGGGACACGTCCCTGACCGCGTCCACGGGTGCGGCGGTCTCGTACCGGACCGAGAAGTCCCTCACCGACAGGAGGGGGTCGCTCATCTGGGGATCTCCTTGCACGAGGGGTGCCGGGGGCGGCGGGTGCCGCCCCCGGCACGGGGTCACTCGACGGGCTCGAGGGTGCTCAGGACGAGGGCGACCTCGGCCTGGGTCGGGTCGGCCGAGGCGTAGGCGTCCTGCTCGGTGGGCCAGCCGGTGTAGCTGCGCTCGTTGAACAGGCCCAGCAGCGGGTGCGAGCCGAGCGGGATCGCCGGGACGTCCCGGACGAACGCCTCCTGCAGGGTCGTCATCGCGGCGGCACGGTCGGCGTCGTTGTCGGTGCTCGCGTACGTGTTCAGCGCGGCGTCGACCTCCGGGTTGCTGTACCGCCCGAAGTTGAAGTCGGCCCGCTCCTCGCCGGTCTCGGGGTCCGGCGTGATCCAGCGGGTGCCCATGATGGAGTCGTAGACGCCCCAGGCGCCCTCGCCGTCGAGCCAGTGGATGATCGCGTCGAAGTCCCCGGTCTTGCGGGCCTCGTCCCAGCCGCCCCAGTCGGGCTGCTCGATCGTGACCTCGATGCCGAGCTCCTTCATCTGCTCCGAGAGCAGCGCCTGCTCGGTGTTCCAGTCGGTCCACCCGGCGGGGACCGAGATCGCGAAGGTGACCGGCTCTCCGTCCGGGTCCACGAGCGCGTCGCCGACACCCGTGTAGCCGGCGTCCGTGAGGATGGCCGTCGCCTTGTCGAGGTCGACCTCGTAGGTCTGCCCCGCGAGCTCGTCGACGACGTCCTGCTCCAGCGACGGGCCGAGGCCGGTCACCGAGTCCACGACGGCCGAGGCGCCCTCCCGCGCGATCTCGACGTAGGCGTCGCGGTCGACGGTCCAGGCGAGGGCCTCGCGCAGCGCGACGTCGTCGAACGGCTTGCGGTTGAGGTTGAGGAACAGCGTCCCGGCACCGGCGGTCGGGGTGACCAGGTAGCGGTTGGCCGGGTCCTTGTCGAGGAAGGTCTCCTGGACCTGCGGCAGGAACGCCTGCGCCCAGTCCGCCTCGCCGGTCGCCAGCGCGGTCGCCAGGGCGGAGTTGTCGCCGTAGGAGACGTAGTGCAGCTCCGGGACCGCGAGCTCGCCGTCCCAGTAGTCCGGGTTGGCGGTGAGCGTCACCGACTCCGTCGACCAGCTGGACAGGACGTACGGGCCGGTGCCGATCGCCTCGCCCTCGCCGGTGAGCGCGGCGGTCGAGGGGTCGTCGAGGCCGTCCCAGATGTGCATCGGGACGATCGGGACGTGCAGCACCGTGCTGCGCTTGACGAACTTGGAGTTGCCGAACTTCAGCGTCGCGGAGTCGCCGTCGACGTCGGCGCCCAGGTAGTCGAGCGCGGCGGTGTCGGTGAGCCGGCCGTCGAGGTACATGTCGAACGTGCCGACGATGTCGTCGATGGTGAACGGCTCGCCGTCCTGCCAGGTCACCCCGTCCCGGGCGGTGACCGTGAGCTCGGTGTAGTCCGCGTTCCACTCCACGCTCGACGCCAGACGGGGCGTGACCACGGTCGGATCGGCGGTGTTGACCAGCGCCATCGTCTCGAACATCGCGTAGCGGTAGCCGTACATGCTGGCCGAGCTGTCGCCCAGGAACGGGTTGTTCGACTCGGTGGTGATCGCACCGTCCGGCTTGGCGATGGTCAGGGCGGCACCGCCCCCGCCGGACGAGGTGCTCCCTCCCCCGCCCGAGGCTCCGGAGCATGCCGTCAGCGCCAGCGCGGCGGCCACGCCGAGCGCGATCGCCGGGAACTTCACCCTCATGGTTTCTCCTTTGAAACGAGGCGCCCGCACGGTCACCTCTGAGGTCGCGCCGCATCGTCGCGATCGCGCTGGCGTGAGGTTACTACACTGTCAGTAAGTGAAATCCAGCCCCCGGGCGAAGCCGTGATGAAGTCGTGACCCCGACGGCCTCGGCCGCCGTCGGCGCCGCTAGGGTGGCCGCACGCCGAGGGGCGCGCGGAACGAGGATGCGAGGAACGGATGAGCACGGAGAGGCGCGTGCCACGGGCCCGGCCGGAGACCCTGGCCAAGCGCACCGAGATCCTGCGCGCCGCCACCGCCACCTTCGGCGCGAAGGGGTACAACCGGGGCCCGCTCACCGAGATCGCCGACCAGGTCGGCATGACGCACGCCGGGATCCTGCACCACTTCGGGTCCAAGGACCAGCTGCTGCTGGAGGTGCTGCGCTACCGCGACGAGACCGACGTCGCCGGGCTCGCGAACCAGCGGATCCCGGACGGCATCGAGCTGTTCCGGCACCTGGTGCGGACCGCGTTCGCGAACGAGCACCGCTCCGGGATCGTCCAGGCCTACGCCGTGCTGTCCGCCGAGTCCGTGACCGACGACCACCCCGGCCGCCCCTACTTCGAGGACCGGTACCGCACCCTGCGCCGCGAGATCCGCGACGCCTTCACCCGGGTCTGCGCCGAGCGGGGCATGACGGTCCCGGAGACGGTCGACCGCGCGGCGGCCGGCATCCTCGCCGTGATGGACGGCCTGCAGGTCCAGTGGCTGCTGGCACCCGACGACGTCGAGCTCGCCGAGGCGAGCGCGTTCGCCATCGACGCCCTGGTCAGAGCCGTGATCGACCCCGCGCCCTCCGCGCTCGGCGACGCCACCGGCTGACGTCGCCCGCCGGGTCGGGAACAACGCGGCCCTCCCGGACGTCGTTGAGGCATGACCGCACCGACGCCCTCCGACGGCACCGGCCCCGCGCCGGCCGACGCCGGCACCGACGACCTCGCTGCCGAGATCGCCGCGGGCGAGCGCACCGACACCGGCGCGCACCGGTTCCTCGCCCGTCTGCGGGAGCGGCTGGACAGCCGGCCCTGGCTGCGGCTGACCTACAAGGTCGTGGTGACGGTCGTCGGCTCGACCGTGGTGCTCGCGGGCATCGCGATGCTGGTGCTGCCCGGGCCCGGGTGGCTCGCGATCTTCCTCGGGCTCGGCATCCTCGGGACCGAGTTCGCGGTGATCCAGCGCTTCAACCACCGGCTCAAGGCGATGGTGCTGCGGTACTGGCACGCGTTCCGCGAGCGCCGCGCCGCGCGGGCCCGTCGCCGCGACGCCGCCGCCTGACTCAGGCGGCGCCGGCCTCGTTGCCGCAGGCCTCGGCGGGGTCGACGACCGGGTTCTGCGCCTCGAGCCGGTTCTCCGGGTCGAGCGCGCCCAGGACCGCGAGCGCGATGGCGTCCAGCTGCTCGACCTGCTCCGGCGTCAGCCGGTCGACCACCAGGCGGCGGACCTCGGCCACGTGGGTCGGGGCCGTCGCGACCACCTTCGCCCAGCCCGCGTCGGTCAGCTGCGCGAGCGTCGCGCGCCGGTCGTCGGTCGAGCGGGTGCGGGTGAGCAGGCCGCGGGCCTCGAGGCGCGCGGCGACGTGCGACAGCCGCGGCAGGGTGGCGTTGGTGCTGGACGCGAGCCCGCTCATCCGCAGGGTGCGGTCCGGGGCCTCGGACAGCTTGGCGAGCACGAGGTACTCGTAGTGCGAGAGGTCCGCGTCGCGCTGCAGCTGCTGGTCGAGCGCGGCGGGCAGCAGCTCGGCCACGGCCTCCAGGCGCATCCAGGCCTGGAGCTCGCGCGCGGACAGCCAGCGGGGGTCGTCGGTCATGGGGACCATCGTAGCGTTGGTTGACGCTTCAACCTAGACCGGCTATGTTCAGTTGTAGCGACAACTTCTGCCGCGTCATCCCAGTCGAGGAGCAGGACATGACCAGCATCACGATCATCGGAGCGGGCAACATCGGCGGCGCGGTCGCGCGCCTCGCCCTCAAGGCCGGCGCCGCCGTGCAGGTGCTCACCCGCGACGCCGCGAAGGCCGCCGCGGTCGACCCCGCCGTCACCGCCGGCACCATCGGCGACGCCGTCACCGGCGACGTCGTGGTGCTCGCCCTCCCCTACCCCGCGGTGAGCGAGGTCCTCGCGCAGTACCCCGACGGGCTCGCCGGGCGCGTCGTCGTCGACGTGACCAACCCGCTCGACTTCGCCACCTTCGACTCCCTCGTCGTCCCGGCCGGCTCGTCCGCCGCCGCCGAGATCGCCGCCGCGCTCCCGCAGGCCCGCGTCCTCAAGGCGTTCAACACGAACTTCGCCGCGACCCTCGCCACCGGCACCGTCGGCAGCACCCCGACCACCGTGCTGATCGCGGGCGACGACGCCGACGCCAAGGCCGCGCTGGCCGGCGTCGTCGAGGGCGGCGGCCTGCGCGCGGTCGACGCCGGCTCGCTGAAGCGGGCGCACGAGCTCGAGGCCCTCGGGTTCCTCCAGCTCACGCTCGCCGCCGGGGAGAAGACGTCCTGGACCACCGGGTTCGCGCTGGAGCGGTGACGATGACGCTGACGATCGACCCCGCGGTGGTCCGGCACGCCGGCAGCACCACCGCGGGGTCGCCCGTGCTCGTGCTGCTGCACGGGTACGGCTCCCACGAGGGCGACCTGCTCGGGATCGCCCCGCACCTGCCCGCCGGCCTGCGGCTGGTCGCGCCGCGCGGGCCGCTCACCGGCGGACCCGGGTTCGCCTGGGCGCCGGTCACCGTGCCCGGCCGACCCGACCCCGCCGCCGTGCGGGACGCCGCGGACGCGCTGCTCACGTGGCTCGACGCGACCCTCCCCGCGGACACGCCCGTCGGGCTCCTCGGGTTCTCCCAGGGCGGGCTGATGGTGACGCAGCTGCTCCGGACCCGGCCCGAGCGGTTCGCCGCCGGCGTGGTGCTGTCCGGGTTCGCCCTCGACACCGACGAGCCCGGCGACGCCGACCTGGCCGCCCGCGCGGTCCCCGTCCTGCTGGGCCACGGCGACGCCGACCCCGTGATCCCCGCCGACGCCACCGCCCGCACGGCCACGTGGCTCGCCGCGCACACCACCCTGGAGCACCACGTCTACCCGGCCGTGGGCCACGCGATCACCCCGCCGGAGCTGGCGCACGTCGCGACCTTCCTCACCCGCACCCTGCGCTGACCCGCGTCGGTCGCGCTCTCGAGGTCGAGGGTTTCAGCCGAGGTCGAGGGTTTCGGCCCCCGCCCCGGACCGAAACCCTCGACCTCGGCTGCCGCCATCCCCCGGGGAGGGGAGTATTCGCGTGACCGGGGGGTATGGGGGGTGGGAGATTCGGATCCACCGCGGTGAGTCCCGGGGCCCGGCCAGGTCCCTCCCCAGCAGCACGGAACGGACCACCCACCATGCACCCCACGCTCACGTTCGACCTGATCCAGGCCGACCACCGCGACCGCATCGAGACCGCTCGCCTGCTGTCCCGGCACGCCGCCCGGCGCGCCGTGGCCAGACCGGCGCCCGAGACCCGTGGTCGACCCCCGGAACGCGTCCCGCGGCCCCGCCCCCGGCTCCTGCTGGTGGCAGCCTCCGCGGTCGGCGCCATCCGGTGACCCGCCGCGACGAGCGGCACCGCACGACCCCCGCCGGCGGCACGACCGCCGGCCCTGCGCCCGCCGGACCCGCGTCCGGCGGGCGCAGCCGTACCCTGGGCCGGTGAGCACTGTGAACCCCGGGACCCCCGGCAGCGACCGCATCGTCTGGATCGACTGCGAGATGACCGGCCTCGACCGCGAGGCCGACGCCCTCGTGGAGGTCGCCGCCGTCGTCACCGACTCCGAGCTGAACGTGCTCGGCGAGGGCGTCGACGTCATCATCGCGCCCCCCGCCGAGGCGCTGGAGCAGATGGGCGACTTCGTCCGGACGATGCACACCACCTCGGGCCTGCTCGACGAGCTCGCCGCGGGCACCACCCTCGAGGACGCGCAGGCCCAGGTGCTCGCATACATCCGCGCGTGGGTGCCGGACGCGGGCAAGGCGCCGCTCGCCGGCAACTCGGTGGGCACCGACAAGGTGTTCCTCGACCGCGACATGCCTGAGCTGGTCGAGCACCTGCACTACCGGATCATCGACGTGTCCTCCATCAAGGAGCTCGCCCGTCGCTGGTACCCGCGGGTGTACTTCGCGTCGCCGAAGAAGGACGGCGGGCACCGTGCGCTCGCCGACATCCTCGAGAGCATCGACGAGCTCCGGTACTACCGGGCGGCCCTGCTGGTCCCCCAGCCCGGCCCCGACAGCAAGGCCGCGAAGGCCGTCGCGGCGCAGGTCGTCGCGACCTCCGTGGCCGCCGCGCACCGGTCCGGGACGCCCGCGTCCTGAGGACCCCCGCGGAGCCGGTATGCTTGTCGACGGCCCCGGAGGTTTCAGGGTCGTGGTGGCTATAGCTCAGGTGGTAGAGCGCCTGGTTGTGGTCCAGGAGGTCGCGGGTTCAAGTCCCGTTAGCCACCCCAGCAGAGCAGGCGCCGTACCCGTCGGGTACGGCGCCTGCTCTCGTCGTGGGGTCAGGCGCCCGTGAAGTAGATGCTCTCGTTCGCCGTGTTGGACGCGATCCACAGACCGCCGGGCACCTGGTCGGCCGGCACGGACAGGCAGGTCGCCGCCGTCACGGAGCCGCCGTCCTCGAACACCGGGCCGGACATCCACATCTCGTTCTCGGACACGCAGCCCGTCCCCGACGCCGCGGTGTAGACCACCCCGTCCGCGCCGAGGTACTCGAGGATCACGGACAGCCCCGGGTCCGCGCCGTCCGTCGCGATGTCGATGCCCTGCGCCGCGAGCCGCTCGCCGCTGACCGTGATGGTGAACGTCCCGACGATGAACGCCTCCCCCGGCTGCGGCCCGGGGAGCCCCGGCTTGGCCGCCGTGATCGCCGCGGCGGCGTCCGGGTCCGTGCCGTCGAGCCGCACGATGAACGCCGACTGCGTCGAGATCGGTGCGGACTCACCCACGCCGAGCGGGTCCTGCTGGGTGCCCGCCGCCGCGACCTCGGGCTCCGGGGCCGGCGTCGTGTGCGTGGCCGAGGGCCGGGTGCTCGCCGCGGACGTCGGGCGGGGCTTCTCGACGGTGCTCCCGGCGGACGAGGAGCCGGCGCCGCACGCGGAGAGCGCGAGGACCACCGCCCCGGTCGCGATCGTCGTGCCGAGCCGTCGTGGCGTTCTCACTGCTGGTCTCCTCCTGGTGCCCGGGCACGGCTGCGCCCCCGGCTGTCGGTGCGGTGGGTGCGACCGCGCGGGCCGCCCCCGGGGCATCGGCAGATCGCCCCGGGGACTGAACAGGACCGTGGGGTCAGAGGCGGCGGGTGATCGCGTCCGCGAACCGGTCGACGGCCTCGGGTGCCTGCGCGAAGAAGAACGACGGCTCGATGAGCTCGAGCTCGAGGACCACCGGGTTGCCCGCGTCGTCGGGGATCAGGTCGACCCGGGTGTAGGCCAGCGGCTGCTCGACGCCCTGGATGAGCTCCGGCAGCGCGTCGACGACCCGCTGCCCGACGGCGAGCTCGGCCTCGGAGGCCTCGCGCGACGTCATGACCTCCTCCTTGTAGAGCACGCCCTCGGAGTCGCCCTCGCGGTAGGGGCCCTCGAGCAGCGGGGCCTTGCGCACGGTGTGGCTGAGCTGCCCGTCGAAGTAGACCAGCGCGGTCTCCCCCACCGTGTCGACCTGCTTGAGGTACCGCTGCACCATGACGTGGCGGTTCTCCTCGAGCAGGTGCTTCACGTGCGTGATCGCGAGCGCGCGCGACGGGGTCTGGCCCGCGTCGTACCGGCCGGTGTCGCGGGAGCCGGCGCTGACCGTCGGCTTGATGACGAAGTCGCCGAACGCGGGGAAGCGGGTGTGGATCGCGCGGGCGTTGAAGTTGCGGGCGGGGTCCATCCAGATCGTCGGGACGATCGGCAGGCCCGCGGCCTCCATCGCGCGCTGGTACGTCTTGTCGATGTTCCAGGTCAGGACCTGCGCGGGGTTGATGAGCCGCGAGGACTGGCTGACCCGCTGCGCCCACCAGCGGAAGTCGCGGGGCCGCTCGGTGTAGTCCCAGGTGGAGCGGACGACGACGGCGTCGTACGACGACCAGTCGACGTCGGGGGCGTTCCACACCGGGGTCTCGACCTCGATCCCGCGGGCCCGGAGCGCCGCGACGAGCGGGGCGTCGTCGGGGTCGAGGTCCGGCAGGGCGGCGCAGGTGGCGAGGGCGAGGCGAGTGGTCACCCTCGGCAGACTACCCACGCACCTCGGCGGCGGGCTCGGGAGCGCGGTCCGCGGGGGGCGCGTCGGCCTCGGGCCCGGTCTGCTGCGCGGCGTCCACGAGCCGGTGCAGCGCCGCGAGCAGTCCCGCGGAGTCGAGCTCGCCGACGACCTGGCCGTCCGCGTGCACCGGCACGCGCCCCGACGGCTCGGCGGCGAGGGCGGCGAACGCGGCGTCGAGCGGGTCGCCGATCTGCAACGGTGCGCCGGGCTGCACCGGCTCGCCCGCCTGCGCCCGCTCGCCCGCCTGCGCCCGCTCGCCCGCCTGCGCCCGCTCGCCCGCCGGGGCTGCCGCGCCCGGGGCCCGCAGGTCCCGCCGGTCCACGGTGCCGAGCGCGAGCAGCCGCACGGCCGCGCCGTGCCCGACCAGGTCCGCCACGGCCGGGCTCGCGGGGTCCGCGAGCAGCCGCACCGGGTCGGACAGCTGCTCGAGCCGCCCGCCGCGGCTGAACACCGCCACCCGGTCCCCGAGCCGGACGGCCTCGTCGACGTCGTGGGTGACGAGCATCACGGTGGTGCCGAGCTCGCGCTGGATCCGGGCGAACTCGGTCTGCAGGCGGCGCCGGCCCACCGGGTCGACCGCGCCGAACGGCTCGTCCATGAGCAGCACGGGCGGGTTGGTCGCCAGCGCACGGGCGACGCCCACGCGCTGGCGCTCGCCGCCGGACAGCTCGTGCGGGTAGCGGCGGGCGTACCGCCCGGGCTCGAGCCCGACGAGCTCCAGCAGCTCGCCGACCCGCGACCGGGTGCGGGCGCGGTCCCAGCCGAGCAGCCGCGGCACGGTGGCGACGTTCTGCTCGACCGTGCGGTGCGGGAACAGGCCCACGTTCTGGATGACGTAGCCGATCCGCCGGCGCAGGCCCACCGCGTCGACGTCGGTCACGTCGTCGCCGTCGAGGAAGATGCGGCCCGACGTGGGCTCGACCAGCCGGTTCGCCATCCGCAGCGTCGTGGACTTGCCGCACCCCGAGGGGCCGACGAGCGCCAGCAGCTCGTGCTCCCGCACGTCGAGCGACAGGTCGCCGACGGCCACCGTCCCGTCGGCGTACGCCTTGCGCACGTGGTCGAACCTGATCGCCGTCGCCATCCGACGACCGTACCCAAGCGGTCCGACACCCGCCCGCGCACCGGACGGCCTGCGGGTGTCGGAGGTCGGCGGTAGCGTCCGTGCGGTGATGAGCCCCGCGAGCGTCGGCGACCCGGCCGCCAACCCCTGGCTGTCCTGGGACTACGTCCAGCGCAACTGGGCCGACATCTCCCGCGCGCTCGAGCAGCACGCGACGCTGACGGTGCAGGCGGTGCTGATCGCCTGCCTGATCGCGATCCCGCTGGGGATGCTCGCGCACCTGCGACCCCGGCTCGCCGCGCCGATCGTCGGCACCACGGGGGTGCTCTACACGGTGCCCTCGCTGGCGCTGTTCACCGTGCTCGTGCCGTGGACGGGCATCGGCCGCACGCCGGTGCTCGTCGGCCTGGTGGTCTACGCCCTGCTGGTGCTGGTGCGGAACGTCCTGGTCGGCCTCGGCGGCGTGGACGAGAGCGTGCGGGACGCGGCACGGGGGCTCGGGTACGGCCGGCTGCGGCTGCTCCTGACGGTCGAGCTGCCGAACGCCGTCCCCGCGATCGTCGCCGGGATCCGCCTGGCCACCGTGACGACCGTGGCCCTCGTCACGGTCGGCGTCGTCGTCGGCTACGGCGGGCTCGGGAACCTGATGTTCCGCGGGTTCCGGAACAACAAGTACCACGCGGAGATCCTCACGGCGACGCTGCTGTGCCTGGCGCTCGCGCTGGTGCTCGACCTGCTGCTGTGGCTCGTCGGGCGCGCGGTCACGCCGTGGGCCCGCCGCGGACGGGAGGCCTGAGACGTGGACGTCCTGACCGAGGCCCTCACCTGGCTGAACGACCCGCTGAACTGGACCGGGCGGCGCGGGGTGATCGCCCTCAGCGTCGAGCACCTGCGGCTGAGCGCGCTGGCCGTGCTGCTCGCGGCCGCGGTCGCCCTGCCCCTGGGCACCTGGCTGGGCCACCGGCGGCGCGGCGGCGTCGTCACGGTCGTGCTCGCGAACACCTCGCGCGCGCTGCCGACGTTCGCGGTGCTGACGATCTTCGCCTCGACGGGCCTGTTCGGGGCGACGGCCACCGTGCTCGCCGTCGCCGTGTTCGCGGTGCCGCCGATCCTCACCAACACGTTCACGGGGCTGATGGAGGTCGACGCCGATGTCCGCGACGCCGCCCGCGGGGTCGGCATGTCCGGCGGCCGGTCGCTCGCGCTGGTCGAGCTTCCCGCTCGCGCTGCCGCTGATCGGCGCGGGCCTGCGCACCGCCACGACCCAGGTGCTGGCGACCGTGCCGCTGGCCGCGCTCGTGGGCGGGACCAGCCTCGGCTCGGTGATCGTGCAGGGCATGGCGCTGCAGCGCTACGGGCAGGTGGTCGCGGGGGCGGTGCTGGTCGCCGCGCTCTGCCTCGTCGTCGAGGGCGTGCTGGCCGGCGTGCAGCACCTGCTCACCCCGGCCCCGATGCGCGCGCACGCGGACCGTCGGCGCGCCCGCGCGGCCCGCCGCGCGTCCGACGAGCCGGTCACCGCGCCCTCATGACCCGTCGTGAGCCCTCATGACCCGTCGTGACCCGATCGTGACCCACGCACGGGCCCGTACCGGTTGCCGACCGGGGGCGACGCCGGTCGAATGTTCCGCGCGACCGCTCGACCCGACGGCGCGCCGCGCCCGCCCGCGCACGCGCTCGCACCGCACCGCAGTGGCCCCACCCCCGACCCGCACCCGACCCCGACCCGGCCCCGCCGTCGACCCGAAGGACCTGAACCCATGCGCAGCACCCGCCGTCTGACCGTCCCCGCCGCCGCGGCGGGGCTCCTGCTCGTGCTGGCCGCGTGCGGCGACCCGGGATCCGGCGGAGGCAGCGCCGACCCGACCGCCGCCGACGCCGGCGGGGGCACCGTCTGCGAGCCCGTCGCCGGCGACCAGCTGGTCGTCCTCGACGACGACCAGGGCCTGCAGAACGCCGACAACATCATCCCCGCCGTGAACGCCGCCGCCGCGGCCGCCGACCCGGCCCTGGTGCCGCTGCTCGACGGCGTGTCCGCCGCGCTCGACACCGACAAGCTCATCCAGCTGAACAAGGCGGTCGACATCGACCGGCAGACGTCCACCGAGGCCGCCGAGCAGTTCGTCGCCGACGAGTCGCTCGCCGCCGACGACGCCTCCGTCGGCGCCGGCAAGAGCGTCGTGATCGGCGCCGCGAACTTCTCCGAGAGCGCCACGCTCAGCGAGATCTACGCGGCCGTGCTGCGCTCCGCCGGCTACACCGCCGAGGTCCAGACCATCGGCAACCGCGAGACCTACCTGCCGGCCCTCCAGTCCGGCCAGATCACGCTGACCCCGGAGTACGCGGCCACGCTGGCCGAGTTCCTCAACACCCAGGCGAACGGCCCGGACGCCGAGCCGGTCGCCAGCGGTGACCCCGACGCCACCGTCGCGGCGCTCACCACGCTCGGCGCCGACGCCGACCTGACCTTCGGCGCGGTCTCCGCGGCGCAGGACCAGAACGCCTTCGCGGTCACCTCGGCGTTCGCCGAGGAGCACGACGTCAGCACCCTGTCCGACCTCGCGACCGCCTGCGACGGCGGCGTCGTCCTGGCCGGCCCGGCCGAGTGCCCCGAGCGCCCGTTCTGCCAGATCGGCCTCGAGGAGACCTACGGCATCACGGTCTCGGAGTTCGCGTCCTACGACTTCGGCCTGATCGGTGACGCGGTCCGCTCGGGCGAGGCGTCCATCGGCCTCGTCCTGTCGAGCGACGGCTCGCTCGCCAGCTGACACCCGGGACGACGAAGGGGGCCGGTCCGCGCGCACCGGCCCCCTTCGTCGTCCCCACGGCTAGAGGCCCGCGGTCTCCAGGAGGCGCAGCCAGACCTCGCTCACCGTCGGGTAGGCCGGCACCGCGTGCCACAGCCGGTCCAGCGGGACCTCCCCGACGACCGCGAACGTCGCGGCCTGCAGCAGCTCGGCGGCGTCCGGGCCGGTGAACGTCGCGCCCACGACGACGCCGCGGTCCTCGTCCAGCACGACCTGCGCGGTGCCCGCGTACCCGTCGGCGGCCACGGACGCGCCCGCGACGTCGCCGATCGCGTACGACACCGTGCGCACCGGCAGCCCGGCGTCGCGCGCCTCCTGCTCGGTCCGGCCGACCCAGGCCACCTCGGGGCGGGAGAACACCACCTGCGGGACCGCGGCGTGGTCGGCGGTGGCCCGGTAGCGGGTCCAGTCGCCGGCGTCCCGCTCGGCCGCCGCTGCCCCGGCGGCGCCCTCGGCCTCCGGGTCGGAGAACCGCGCGGCCACGACGTCGCCCACCACGCGGGCGTCGTACTTGCCCTGGTGGGTCGTCGCCGTGCGTCCGGTGACGTCCCCGACGGCGAACAGCCAGTCCCCGTCGGCGCCGGTGACCTGCAGCGCGTCGTCGACCTCCAGCGGCGCGCCGGCCTCGAGCCCGAGCACGTCCAGCCCGAGGTCCGCCGTCCGGGGCCGGCGGCCCGTCGCGACCAGCACCTCGTCGGCGTGCACCTCGCCCGGACCCTGCGGCCCGTCGACCGTCAGGTGCACCCCGTCGGCGTCCCGCACCACCCGCGTCGCGGAGGTCCCGAACCGCACGTCCACGCCGAGCCCCCGCAGCGCCGCGGCGACCTCCTCCGCGGCGAACGGCTCCGCCTGGGTCAGCAGCCGGTCCCCGCGCACCAGCAGCGTCACCTCGGCGCCGAGGTCCCGGTACGCGACCGCCATCTCCACCCCGACGACCCCGCCGCCGAGGACCGCCAGCCGGGCCGGCACCTCCTCGACCGCGGTGGCCTCGCGCGACGTCCACGGCTGAGCCTCGGCGAGGCCGTCGACGGGCGGGACCACCGGCTCGCTGCCGGTCGCCACGACCACGGCGTGCCGGGCGATCACCCGCGTCGCGCCGGCGTCCGAGGTGACCAGCAGCTCCTTCGGCCCGGTGAACCGCGCCGAGCCGCGGACCAGGGCGATGCCCGCGGAGTCGAGCCACGCGACCTGGCCGTGGTCGTCCCAGTGCGAGGTGAACACGTCGCGCCGGGCGAGCACCGCAGCGGGGTCCAGGGTGCCCTGGACGAGCTCGGCCGCACCCGGCACCGCCCGCGCCGCCGCGAGCACGGCCCCGGGGCGCAGGAGCGCCTTGGACGGCATGCAGGCCCAGTAGGAGCACTCGCCGCCGACGAGCTCGTGCTCGACGACCGCGACCGACAGCCCGAGGCGGCCCGCGCGGTCCGCGGCGTTCTCCCCCACGGCCCCCGCGCCGATCACGACGACGTCGTACGTCACCGTCTCCTCGCCGCCGCTGTGCTGGGTGCGCTCGGTCATGTCCTCGCTCCGTTCGTCGGTGGGCCGCGGTGGGCGGTGGCACCATCGTGACCCCCCGCGGCGCACGCGGCAGGTCGACGCGAGGACCGGCGCCGTCACTCCACCGGGACTTGAAGGCTGCGTCGTCGGCAGGCTTTCAGGTGAATTGAGGCGTTCTACGGCCCTCGACCCGGGTGAAAACGGACGTTCCGGGTGCTGAGGGCCGGAAACGGGTGGGACCTTGGGTCCTATGAACACCGACCTCTGGCGCGTCGACGTCACGGACGCCGACATCCGCCTCGCGAAGCGCGCGTGGACCGCCGCCCGCGACGGCGACGCCACCGACGCCGAGGTCGACCGCCGGTACGAGGACCTGCGCCGGCTCGTCAGCGCGCAGGCGCAGCAGATCGCCGACGAGGTCCGCGCCCGCGCGGCGGCGTCCCGGCGCACCCTCGACGCGGACTGACCGGCTCCGGCGTCCGGCGTCCGGCGTCCGACTTCGGCCACGAGACAGGGCCTCCGCGCCGAGACAGGTCGTCAGACGGTCCTGTCTCGGCACGGAGGCCCTATCTCGGCGTGAGCGGCTCGGCGTGCCGTGGGCGGCTCAGTAGCGGAACCGCGTCACCTGGCCCCGCAGGTCCTCGGACATCCGGGCGAGCTCCGCGACGGCGCTGCCCATCTGGTTGAGCGTCTGGGACGACTCCGCGGCAGCCGACGCCACCCCGGTGATGTTGGTGGCGATCTCCCCGGACCCGGTCGCGGCCTCGGCCACGGACCGCGACATCTCGGTGGTGGTCGCCGTCTGCTCCTCGACCGCCGAGGCGATGGTGAGCTGGTAGTCGTTGATCGACGCGATGATGTGGCTGATCTCGCCGATCGCGACGACCGCGGCCCCGGTGTCGGCCTGGATCGCCTCGACGCGGCGGACGATGTCCTCCGTGGCCTTGGCGGTCTCCTGCGCGAGCTCCTTGACCTCACCGGCGACGACGGCGAAGCCCTTGCCCGCCTCACCGGCGCGGGCGGCCTCGATCGTGGCGTTCAGCGCCAGCAGGTTGGTCTGCTCCGCGATCGAGGTGATCGCCTTCACCACGTTGCCGATCTCCTGCGACGACTCGCCCAGGCGGGTCACCTGGTCGTTGGTCGCGGCGGCGACGTCGGTGGCCTGCCCGGCGACCTTCGCGGCCTGGGAGGCGTTCTGCGCGATCTCCCGGATCGACGCGCCCATCTCCTCCGCGCCGGCCGCGACGGTCTGCACGTTGCGAGACACCTGCTCCGCCGCCGCAGCCACGACACCGGCCTGGGCGGAGGTCTCGTCCGAGCCCGCGACCACCTGGTGGGAGGCGGCCGACAGCTCCTCAGCCGCTGCGGCGACGGTCTGCGAGGTCTCGACGACCCCGCTCATCAGCGCCCGCAGCGAGGACTGGGCCTCGTTGAGCGAGCCGGCCATCCGGCCCAGTCGTCGCGCGACTGCAGGTCCACCGCGACCGTCAGGTCGCCGTCCCCCATCGCCTCGACCGTCTGCTGGACCCGACCGAGGTCGCGGACGATCCGGCGGACCAGGACGATCCCGAGCACGGCGGCCAGCACGGCGCCGACCACGCCGATCCCGATCATCTGCATGCTGGCGGCCGACGCGCCGGCGGAGGCGTCCGCCACCCCGTCCTGCGCGTTGGCGGACACCGAGTCGGTGAGCGCCTGCATGGCGTCGCCGATCTCCGTGGTGATGCCGCGCACCTCGTCGGCGTAGGCCGTGTGGTACGCCGTCGCGCCCTGGTCGGCGAGCGGCTGGATGTCGGACGCCGCCGCCTGGTAGCGGCCGTACGCGTCCTGGAGCGCCGCGTAGGCGTCGTCGTCGAGCACGTAGGGGCCGTAGGCGGTGATGTTCTCCAGCGCGTCCGCGTCGAACCCGGAGCGCTGCTCGTCGATCTCCGCGCGGTCGGCGGCGTCGACCATCCCGTACTCGAGCACCCGCGCGCGGCTCGCCTGGAACCAGCGCTGCGTGTTCACCAGGTAGGTCTGCGGCTCGATGGCCTCGCGGCCGAGCGTGTCGATGGACGTCTGCAGCCCGCTCAGCCGGGCGATCCCGAGGGACGCGACGGCGACGACGACCAGGACCAGGACGCCGAGCACCGCGCCGATGCGTGCGCCGATGGGCAGGTCCGAGATGATCCGGCGGCCACGGGGCGCCGGGCTGGCACCGGGTGCGGGCATGGGGGAACTCCGTCCGTGTGGGGTGGGGTGCGGGCGCGTCCGTGCCGCCCACCGTGGAATCGGCCGCGCGCCCGCGCCGGTGAGAACCCGACCGGGTGAAAGGTATGACCTCAACGGACGCGCTCGACGGGCCGCGGGGCGGGTCGCGCGCGCCTAGGTTGCCGGTATGGCGCGCGACATGACGGACGTCGAGCTCGACGACGCCCCGGCGGACGGCCCCGGCGGCGGCGGTGCCGACCGGGCCGGCCGCACCGCTGGGCCCGGGGACGCGACCGCCGTCCGCCGGGCCGTCGTCGGGCGCGTCCTGCGCCGCTGGGGGCCCGGCGTGGCCGTCGTGCTGGTCGGTCTGATCGGCTGGCAGCTCGTGGCGGGGGCCCGCGAGCGCGCGGTCGCCGAGCGGCACCGCACGGTCCCGGGCGTGGTCGGCACCACCGTGACCCCGCCGCTCGACGCGACCGCGTGGGGCGGCCCGGGTGTCTCGCTGCTGCTCCGCGGGGGCGTCCCCGTGGGCGAGGACCGCGTCGTCGGCGTCACCGCCGACGCGGGCGGCGCCCTGCGGACCGTCGTCCTCCTCGACGTGGTGACCGGGTCCGAGCACTGGCGCACCACCCTGCCGACCACGTCCGGGAGCGGCGGCGAGGCCGTCTCGTGCGAGGTGGACGCCGAGCCGGCGCGGCGCGTCTGGTGCACCACCACGGACGGCGATGCGCCAGCGCCGCCGACCACGACCCTGGTCGGGCTGGACGTCGGCACCGGGGCGGTCGTCGGCCGGCGCACGGTGCCCTCGGGCGCGGTGGCGACGGTGGCCGGCGACCTGCTCGTCACGGCCGTCTCCGTCCCGGGGGTCGTGGACCTCGTCGCGACACCGTTGGCCCCGTCCGACGCGGAGCGGACCTCGGACGACCCCGCGACGACCGCGGACGGCCCGGCCTGGACCCGGCGCCTCACGCCCTCCGACCCCACGGCCGCGACGGCCGGCCGGTCGCTGTTCCGGGCGGGCGACCGCCTGCTGCTGCGGGACCTGGGGCGGGAGTGGGTGCTGGACGCCGAGGACGGCCGGGTCGAGGCCGAGGGCCAGGCCCTGGAGCAGGGTCGGGGCGGTCGGCTCCTGGACGTGCGGGGCAGCAGCGGCACCGGGCTGCTGGGCACCGACGGGCGCGGTACCGCGCAGGCGGAGGGCACGCCGCTGGTCGTGCACCCGGACGACGGCAGCGCCCCCGACGTCGAGCTCCTGATCCACCGGGACGGGACGCCCCGGGGTCTGCTCCGCGGGGTGGACGCCACGACCGGCGCGGTGCTGTGGGAGCACCCGGGCCCGCACCCGTCCGCGCTGTTCCTCGTCCTGCTGGACGGGGTGCTCTACGGCGACGACGGCGACGCGGTCTGGGCCCGCGACGCGCGCACCGGAGCCGAGCGCTGGCGCACACCCACGGGGTCGGCGCCAGTGTCCACGCTGATGACCGACGGCGTCCGCCTGCTGCGGTCGGAGCTGGACCCGGACGGCGAGGGGGTGCGGCTCGTCGGCTACGACCTGGCGGACGGCACCCGGGCGTGGGCGACACCGCTGCCCGGTGGCGTCCGCGACCTGTGGGTCGCGCCCTGGGTGCCGGGCGGGCCGCTGCTCGGCCGCACCGAGGACGGCGTGCTGTCGTCGCTGCGGTGACAGTCACGGCGGTGCCTCGGACGACGCAGGCCCGGACGACGCAGGCCCCCGCCGGGCGGAACCGGTCGGGGGCCTGCGTGCTGGTGCGCCATCAGGGACTCGAACCCCGAACCCGCTGATTAAGAGTCAGCTGCTCTGCCAATTGAGCTAATGGCGCGCGACGCAGAACGTTAGCACCGTCCGAGGGGTGCTCGCGACGTCGGTCGGCCCGGCGGCGTGCGGCGGCCCCCGAGGACGACGCGGGGCCCGGGGACGACGCAGGCCCCCGCCGGCGTGAACCGGTCGAGGGCCTGCGTGCTGGTGCGCCATCAGGGACTCGAACCCCGAACCCGCTGATTAAGAGTCAGCTGCTCTGCCAATTGAGCTAATGGCGCGCGGTTGAGAACGCTAGCACCGCCGGGCCGCCGGAGGCGAATCCGCGGCGACGTGGGCGTCCTCACACCGGGCGGGCGGTGGTGCAGCTCACACCGCGCGTCAGGCGCCGTGCGGGTCGTCCGACGCGTCCGGGTCGGCGGGCGCGTCGTCCTCGGCCACGACGTCCCCGCCGGCGGCGTCGCGTCGCGCGCCCTGCTCCCCCGGGGCCGCCGCGTCGTCACCCTCCCACCAGGCGTCGTCGGGCAGCCCCTCGGCCTGCAGGATCGCCTCCGAGCGCGGCTCCGCCACGGCCAGGTCGGCCAGCAGCGTGAGCGGCACGTGCTCGGCCAGCAGCCCCATCACGGCCGCGGCGTCCTCGCGCCCCGGCACCCGGCCCTCGTCGTCGGCCGTCGTCTTCTCGTCGCCCATCACGGCCTCCCCGGATCGTTCCTGCCGACCAGCAGACCACCCGTCCGGAGCGGGCGCAACAGAGCACGCCGAGGGCGAACGCGGCGCCCTCAGAGGTACAGCCCGGTCCCCTGGCTGCCCTCACGCGGAGCCGCGACCGCGTGCACGTCCTTCTCCCGGAGCAGCAGGTAGGTGCGGGCCTCGAGCTCGACCTCCGCGCGCTCGTCGGGGTCGAACAGCACCCGGTCGCCGAGCGCCACCTGCCGCACGTGCTGCCCCGCCGCGACGACGGTGCCCCAGGTCAGGCGCTTGCCGACGGCCGCGGTCGCCGGGATGACGATGCCCGCGCTCGACCGGCGCTCGGCGGCGTCCCCGTCGAGCTCGACGAGGAGGCGGTCGTTGAGCATCCGGATCGGGAGCTCGGGGCGGTCGGCGCGGTCGGCGCGGCTGGGGTTCTCGGGGCTGCTCACACCACCGGACGCTACCGGCAGCGGGCGGACACGCACCGGCCGCGCGTCGTACGCTGACCGCGCTCGTCCGCCCGCCTCCGTCCCGCACCCGCAGGAGACCCGCATGCCCCGCCTCGCCGTCGGCGACACCGCTCCCGACTTCACGCTCCCGACCGCCGACGGCGGCTCGGTGACGCTCTCGGACCTGCGCGGCGAGCACGTGGTCGTGTACTTCTACCCCGCGGCCGGCACGCCGGGCTGCACCAAGCAGGCCTGCGACTTCCGCGACTCCCTCGCCTCGCTGCAGGGCCACGGCTACCGGGTCGTCGGGGTGTCCCCGGACGGCGTCGACAAGCTCGCGGCGTTCGCGCACGCGGAGGAACTGACGTTCCCGCTCGCCTCCGACACCGACAAGGGCGTGCTGGAGGCGTGGGGCGCCTGGGGCGAGAAGTCGAGCGACGGCCGCACGGTCACCGGCGTGATCCGCTCCACGGTGGTCGTCGCGCCCGACGGCACCGTCGAGCTCGCCCAGTACAACGTCAAGGCCACCGGGCACGTCGCCAAGCTGCGCCGCGACCTCGGCATCGACTGACGACCCGACGTCGCCGACCGTCCAGCACGGTCGGCGAGGTCGAGCGGGAGTGGTGTAACGGCAGCCACGCCAGGTTTAGGTCCTGGTGCCCGAGAGGGCGTGCGGGTTCGACTCCCGTCTCCCGCACCGCCTCACCCCCACGGGCCCGCCCGTCACCCGGTTGCCCGCCGGCACGTGACGCATCCGGGTGACACCGCGGCGGTTCGCTCAGGCAACGCCCCACCCGCTCGACGGGGACCGTGGGACGTGACGCGTCCCGCGCGGGCGACGGCGGCTGCGGCAGCACTCCGAGAGGTCCAGGCGATGACCGCCCCCACCGACGCGATCCGTCAGCCCGTCCGCACGCAGCTCCTGCCGACGGTGCCCCGGCCCCGGTCCGCGCCCGAGGAGGCGCCGGTGCCGTCCACCTCGACGCGCCGCGGTCTCGGGTTCACCGGGAAGATCCTGCTGACCGTCTCGACCGGCCTGGTGATGACCGTGGTGCTCGGCGTCGTGGCCGTGCTCGCGCTGCGGTCGGCCACCGCCACCACGCAGGAGATGTACGACGAGCACGTCACCGGCATGACGATCGCCAGCGCGGTGCGCACCGAGCTGGCGAACGCGCAGGACCTCGGCGACCAGATGCGGGCCGCGGAGGAGAACCAGGACCCGTTCAAGGCCGAGGGCCTGGGCGAGGACCGGGACGAGGCCGTCCAGGTCGCGCTGGCGAAGCACGCCGAGTTCCTGGCCCTGCCCGACCTGACCGCCGAGCAGCAGGAGCTCGCCGCGGCGATCCAGCAGTCCCTGACCACCTACCAGGGCCTGGTCGGCTCGGCCGCGAACGCCAGCACCGCCGCCAGCGCCACCTCCGAGCGCCTGGACGACCTCATCGCCATCCAGGCGGGCCTGGCCCGCGACGCCGAGCGCGCGGCCGTGACGTCGGGCGGCCGCAGCGTCCTGGTGGTGCTCGTGGCCCTCGCAGTCGCGGCGGTCCTGCCGACCGCGGTCGGCGTCGTCGTCGCCCGGCGCCTGAGCAGCCGCCTGGACCGGGTCGAGCGCGCGGCGCAGGCCCTGGCGGGCGGCGACCTGACCGTGCGCAGCGAGGTGACCGGCTCGGACGAGATCGGCCGGACCGCGGCGGCGCTCGACACCGCGACCGCCGCCCTCCGGGAGACCGTCACCGGCATCGTCGGCACCGCGCGCACGGTGGCGGACGCTGCGGCGCGCCTCGACGAGTCCGCGCAGCAGGTCGTCCAGGGCGCGGACCGCACGTCCGCGCAGGCCGACGTCGTCGCGGGCGCGGCGGAGCAGGTCAACCGGGACGTGCACACGGTCGCGGCCGGGGCCGAGCAGATGGGCGCCTCGATCCGGGAGATCGCCCGCAACGCCGCCGAGGCCGCGCAGGTCGCGGGCCGGGCGACCGCCGCCGCGGCGGTGACCAACGACCAGGTGGCCCGCCTCGGCGCGTCCTCCGCGGAGATCGGCAACGTGGTCAAGGTCATCACGTCGATCGCCGAGCAGACGAACCTGCTGGCCCTCAACGCGACCATCGAGGCCGCCCGCGCGGGCGAGGCCGGCAAGGGCTTCGCCGTCGTCGCCGGCGAGGTCAAGGAGCTCGCGCAGGAGACCGCGAAGGCCACCGACGACATCGCCCGCCGCGTCGAGGCCATCCAGGCCGACACCGAGGGCGCGGTCGCGGCGATCGCCGAGATCGGCCACGTCATCGCGCAGATCGACGACTACCAGACGACGATCGCCTCGGCCGTGGAGGAGCAGACCGCGACCACGAGCGAGATGTCCCGGTCCGTCGCCGACGCCGCGAGCGGGTCCGGGGAGATCGCCGGGACGATCACCGGGGTCGCGGCCGCGGCGGCGGGGAGCACCGAGGTGCTCGGGCAGATGGGCACGGCGATCGCCGACCTGGCCCGGGAGGCCGAGGGGCTGCGCGCGCGGGTGGCGCACCTGCGGCACTGACCGGCGGTCGTCGGGTCCGGTCGACCCACCGGGACACGACGACCCCCGCCGGACACCACGAGGCCCCGCACGCGCTGCGTGCGGGGCCTCGTCGGTGCGTCGGGTGCGTCAGCCCTGGTTCGTCGCGCCGGCCGCGGCGATCTGGGCACGGACGTCGTCCATGTCCAGCGCCTTCACGGCGTCGACGACCTGCTCGAGCGCCGGCGCCGGCAGGGCGCCCGCCTGGTTGAACACGAGCACGCCCTCGCGGAACGCCATCAGCGTCGGGATCGAGGTGATCTGGAGCTCGGCGGCGAGCTGCTGCTCCGCCTCCGTGTCCACCTTCGCGTGCACGATGTCGGGGTGCTGCTCCGAGGAGTCCTCGAAGATCGGGCCGAAGCGCTTGCACGGACCGCACCAGTCAGCCCAGAAGTCCACCAGGACGATGTCGTTCTCGGTGATCGTCTTCTGGATGGTGCTGGCCGTCAGCTCGGTCGTGGCCATCAGTCGCCTCCTGTTGTCGTCGGACGCCAGTTCAAGCACCCGGGCACCCCGAGTATTCCGGAGACCGGGGCGCAGCGCCGCGCGTCGGGATGTGCGCCGGGGCCGGTGCGGGGTACAACTGCGAGGTGACCGACACGGCTGACCTGCCCCGCGAGCCCGAGCGCCCCTCCGGGTGGCTGAGTCCCGAGGGCATCGCGGCGGCCCGGCGCTCGCTCCCCCTGCTCTACGTGGACGCGGTCCCGGTGCGGGTGGACGACTCGGGCGACGTGGTCGCGGTGGGTCTGCTGCTGCGGGTCACCCCCGAGGGCGTGATGTCCCGCGCGCTGGTCTCCGGCCGTGTCATGTACCACGAGCGGGTGCGCGACGCCCTGCTGCGGCACATCGAGAAGGACCTCGGCCCGGTCGCGCTGCCGCAGGTCCCGCCGACGCCGCAGCCGTTCACGGTCGCCGAGTACTTCCCGACGCCCGGCGTCACGCCGTACCACGACCCCCGGCAGCACGCCGTGTCGCTCGCCTACGTCGTGCCGGTGAACGGCGACTGCCGTCCGCAGCAGGACGCCCTGGACCTCGCGTGGCTCACGCCCGAGGAGGCGTGCAGCGAGCAGGTGCAGGTGGAGATGAACGGCGGCCAGGGGCTGCTGCTGCGCCAGGCGATGGCGCACGTCGGCCGGATGCCCTGAGCCGGTGACCGCCGCCGAGCGCCCGCCCGCGCTGGTCGCGACGCGGGTCCTGCACGCCCTGCTGGCGCTGGCCTCGCTCGCGGGCGTCGCGCTCGAGCTGACCCGGGCCCTGCAGGACGGTCCCGGCGACGCGGGCACGATGACCGAGCGGCTGGTCCGGCTGTTCTCGTACTTCACGATCCAGTCGAACCTGCTGGTGGCGGCCGCGTCGGGGCTGATCGCCGCCCAGCCGCTGCGCACCGGGCGGGTGCGCTCCGTGCTGCACCTCGACGCGCTGCTCTGCATCGGCGTGACCGGGGTGGTCTACCACGCCGTGCTCGCCGAGGACGGCGCGGCGCTCACGCCCAGCGGGGACCTCGCGAACTTCCTGCTGCACACCGTCGCACCCGTCGGGGCGTGGGTCGTGTGGCTGCTGGTCGGCCCGCGGCCGCGGTTCGCGGGCGCGACCGTGCTGTGGTCCGTGGGCTACCCGCTGGTGTGGATCGCGTACACGTTCGTGCGCGGGGCCGTCACGGGCTGGTACCCGTACCCGTTCCTCGACGCGGGCGCGCTGGGGCTCGCGACCGCCGCCCGGAACACCGCGCTCGTGGCGGTCGCGTTCCTCGTGCTCGCGGCGCTGGTCCGGCTGCTCGAGCGGGTGCTGCCGGCGACGCCCGCGGAGCCGCGCCCACGCACCTAGAGCTCGATCGACGGCCAGTCCGCGAGGTCGGCGCGCATCGCCCGGTCGTGCGTCGCGACGACGACCGCGGCCGACGTCATCCGCAGCGCCTCCGTGCAGCTCGTCCACCAGCGCGATCGACAGGTGGTTGGTGGGCTCGTCCAGCACCAGCACGTGCGGCGCCGCGACCAGGGCCGCGGCGAGCTCGAACCGGCGCCGCTGCCCCGTGGACAGCTCGCCGAGCGGCCGGTCCAGGTCCTCCTCCTCGACCAGCCCGAGGGCCGCCACCGGCAGCACGTGCGCGGGGTCGAGCGCGCCGGCCTCGAGCAGGTCCAGGGCGCGGCGGGCCGCAGCCTCGAACCCCGTCATCCGCAGCCGCGTGGGGTCGTCGTCGTCCTGGGTCAGCACCCCGAGGCGCACCCCGTGGGCCACCGCGAGGTGCCCGCGGTCCAGGTCGACCCGCCCGGTCAGCGCGGCCAGCAGCGTCGACTTGCCCGATCCGTTCGGCCCGGTCACCAGCAGCCGGCCGGCGGGCGGCAGCTCCACCCGGACGCCCGCGAGGTCCAGCCGCCCGGCGACGCGCGGCGCCCGCACGTCCAGCAGCGGACCGCCGGAGTACCCGGTGGGGATGCTCGGCAGGTCGGGGAACGCCAGCGACGGCGGCGGCACCGGGACCTCCACGGCCTCGGCCTCGAGCCGCTGCACCAGCCGGTCGGCGGCCTTCACGTGGATGCGCGCCCGGGTCGCCCGGCGGTGCTTCTGCGACCCCTTCGCGGGCCGCCACTCGTCGGACAGCCCCTCGTAGGACTCGTCGAGGCGCTGGGCCAGCTTCTCCGCGCGCTTGCGCTCCTGGGCGTACCGGGCCCGCCAGCGGCGCAGCGCCTGGTCCTTGGCGAACCGGTAGGTCGCGTACCGGGTCGCGCCGTACAGCACCGGCCGGCCGTCCATCGACGGGTCCAGGTCGAGGATCGCGGTCATCACGTCGTCCAGCAGCCGCCGGTCGTGCGTGACGATGACGACGACGCCCGCCCACTGCTGCAGCTGCGCGGTCAGGTAGTCGATGCCCCCGGCGTCGAGGTGGTTGGTCGGCTCGTCCAGCAGCAGCAGGTCCGCGCGCTCGGCGACGTGGCACGCCAGGCGCGCGCGGTACCCCTCGCCGACGCTGAGCGTGTCGAGGCGCCGGTCGTGGTCGCGGGGCGCGCCGAACCGGGTCAGCGCCTCGTCGACGCGCCGGTCCACGTCCCAGGCGGCCAGGCGCTCGACGGCGGCGATCGCCTCGGTCAGCGCGGCCAGGTCCCCCCGCTCGTGGTCGAACCCGTCGACGACCTCGTCGAGGCGCGCCGCCGCCGCGCGCACGTGCCCCGCGGTGCGGCGCACCAGGTCGCCCACCGTCGCACCGGGCGGCACGTCGAGCTGCTGGTGCACGACCGACACCGTCCCGGACCGGCGGACCTCCCCCGCGGTCGGCACCAGGTCCCCCGCGAGCAGCCGCAGCAGCGTCGTCTTGCCGGCGCCGTTCTCCCCCACGACGCCGACCCGGTCGCCCGCGGACGCGGACACGCCGACGGCGTTCAGCACCGGGCGTCCCGGGTAGCCGAACGTCAGGCCGTCGGCGACGAGGTGCACGTCCGCCACGGGTGACCCGCGCGCCTCAGCCGCGCAGCGCGGCGACGACGACCGGCACGAGCGCCCGGAACGCCTGCCCGCGGTGCGAGATGCGGTTCTTCTCCTCCGGGGCGAGCTCCGCGCACGTCCGGGTGCCGCCCTCGGGGACGAGCACCGGGTCGTACCCGAAGCCGTGCTCCCCGCGCGGCTCCCGGGCGAGCGTCCCGACCAGGTGGCCCAGCTCGACGTGCTCCTGCCCGTCCGGGGTGACCAGCGCGGCGGCGCAGGTGAACCGCGCCGCCCGGTGCTCCGGGGCGATGTCGGCCAGCTGCGCGAGCAGCAGGTCGAGGTTCGCGCGGTCGTCGCCGTGCCGCCCGGCCCAGCGGGCCGAGAAGATGCCGGGGGCGCCGCCGAGCACGTCGACCGACAGCCCGGAGTCGTCCGCGACCGCGGGCAGCCCGGTGTGCCGGGCGAGCGCCCGGGCCTTGATGAGCGCGTTCTCCGCGAACGTGACGCCGTCCTCGACCGGCTCGGGCGCGCCGACGTCCCGGGCACCGACGACGGACGCCGGGTCGAGACCAGGCAGGGCGGGGACGAGGATCGCCCGCAGCTCGCCGAGCTTGTGCGCGTTGTGGGTCGCGAGGACCAGCCGGGCGGGGCCCGTCACGCGCGCACCGCCGCGGCCGAGCCGCCGCGCACCGTCACGGGGGCGTCGCCGAGCGGGAGCGCGAGCACCTCGGCCTGCACGCGGGCGAGCTCGGCGGTGCCGACCAGCGCCAGGTCGAGCAGGGAGTCGAGCCCCCGGCGGTTGAACGGCGCGTGCTCGGCGGTGCCCTGCACCTCGACGAAGTCGCCGCCGCCGGTGACGACGACGTTCATGTCGGTCTCGGCGCGGACGTCCTCGACGTACGGCAGGTCCAGCACGGGCAGGCCGTCGACGATGCCGACGCTCACCGCGGACACCGAGTCCGTCAGGACCGGCTTGCGACCGTCCACCGAGCCCTGCGCGATGCCCCACGCCACGGCGTCCGCGAGCGCCACGTACGCGCCGGTCACCGAGGCCGTGCGGGTGCCGCCGTCGGCCTGCAGCACGTCGCAGTCGAGGACGATCGTGTTCTCGCCGAGCGCCGCCACGTCGATGACCGCGCGCAGCGAGCGACCGATCAGGCGGGAGATCTCGTGCGTGCGGCCGCCGATCTTGCCGCGCACCGACTCGCGGTCCGACCGGGTGGTGGTGGAGCGCGGCAGCATCGCGTACTCGGCGGTGACCCAGCCCTGGCCCGAGCCCTTGCGCCAGCGCGGGACGCCCGCGGTGAACGAGGCGACGCACAGCACCTTCGTGCCCCCGAACTCGACCAGCACGCTGCCCTCGCCCGCGTCCAGGTAGTTGCGGGTGACGGCGATCGGGCGCAGCGCGTCGGCGGTCCGGCCGTCGGCGCGGGTGCCGGTCGCGGGCGCGGCGGGGCTGGTGGAGGCGTCGGAGGTCATGCCCCCGAGGGTAGCCCGCCACCCTGACGCGACGGCACCGCGGCCGGCCCGCGGTGGGCCCGCGAAGGGCCCGCGGTGGGCCCGCGCCGGACCCGCCTCAGAGGTCGACGACCATCCCCGGGCGGGCGAGGTCCAGCGGCCCGTCGAACTCCGCCGCAGCCTCCGCGAGGCTCGCCGACGGGTCGTTCCACGCCACGAGGTGGGTCAGCAGCAACCGGCGCGACCGGCCCCGCCGCGCGGCCCGCCCGGCACGCAGCCCGGTCAGGTGCACGCCCCGCGGGGCACCCGGCGTCGTCTCCAGGTAGGCGGCCTCCGCCAGCAGCAGGTCGGCGTCGCGCGCGAGCTCGTCGAGCCCCACGCACTCGTCCGTGTCCCCGGTGTACGACAGCGTGACGCTGCGCCCGGGGTCGACCGAGGACGGCCCGGTGACCCGGAAGCCGAACGCGGGCACCGGGTGCTCCACCGGCACGGGCTCGATCGTGAACGGGCCGACGCGCACCGGCCGGCCCGCCTGCCAGGTGCCCAGGGCCAGGTGGTCGGTCGTCGCGGTCGCGGGGTCGTGGCCCGACAGCTGCGCGAGGCGCTCGGCGACGCCCTCGGGGCCGTGCAGCGGCAGGGGCTCGGCGCGCAGCCCGCGCGGGTCGTACCGGAGCATCACCCCGAGCACCACGACGTCGGCGACGTGGTCCGCGTGCAGGTGGCTGACGGCGACCGCGTCGAGCGACGCCGGGGCGACGTGGCGCTGCAGCGGGCCGAGCGCGCCGTTGCCGAGGTCGAGCAGCAGGTTCCAGGTGCGGGTGCCGCCCACGCCGTCCGGACCGTCCGCCTGGAGCAGGTAGCAGGACGCCGCCGAGTCCGGGCCCGGGAACGACCCGGCACTGCCCACGACCACCAGCCTCATCGGCACCACTCCCCAGTGACGGGCCGTGACCCGTCGTCCGCCGGCGGCCCGTCGCCCATGATGCCGTGCGCGGGGCGGCGGCGGGCGGTCGATCCGGCCCGGGTGACGTGGCGCTCGTCACGGGCCCGGTGTGGATCCACCCCGTCGACACGCCGGGGCGTGGCGCCCCGGGTGGATCCACCCCGGGCGGGTGCGGGGCGGCGTGGCGGCTCGGGTGGATCCACCCCGGCGACACGCCGCGGCGTGGCGGCCCGGGTGGATCCACCCCGGGGGGCGGTGCGGGGGGCGGTGCGGGGGGCGGGGGGTGCGGGTGCGGGGCGGCGGGGGGTCAGCGCAGGGCGCCGCGCTCCTCGACGTGGCGGACCTCGGGGCCCAGGAAGCGGCGGGCGAGGGCCGCGAACGGCTCGGGGTCGCCGGTCGCGAGGAACCGGTGCTGCGGCGGCCCGGCGGCGGGGTCGCGCTCCAGGTCGTGCGCGACCAGCGTCCGGTAGACGTCCTTGGCGGTCTCCTCCGCGCTGGACACCAGGGTCACGTCCTCGCCCATCACGTACGAGATGACCCCGGTCAGCAGCGGGTAGTGCGTGCAGCCCAGCACCAGGGTGTCGACGCCCGCCTCCTTGACGGGGCGCAGGTACGCGTCGGCGACGCTCAGCAGCTCCGGGCCGGACGTGACGCCCGCCTCGACGAACTCCACGAACCGCGGGCACGCCTGCGTCGTCAGGTGCACGCCCGGCGCGACGGCGAACGCGTCGTCGTAGGCCCGGGACTCGACGGTCGCCTTGGTGCCGATCACGCCGATGTGCCCGGTGCGGGTCGCGGCGACCGCCCGGCGTGCGGCGGGCAGGATCACCTCGACCACCGGGATGCCCTTGCGCAGGGTGTACCGCTCACGGGCGTCGCGGAGCACCGCGGACGACGCCGTGTTGCAGGCGATGACCAGCACCTTCACCCCGGCGTCGACGAGGTCGTCCATCACCTCGAGGGCGTGGGCGCGCACCGCCGCGAGCGGCTTGGGGCCGTACGGGGTGTTCAGGGTGTCGCCGATGTAGAGCACCTGCTCGTGCGGCAGCTGGTCGATGATCGACCGCGCGTTGGTGAGCCCACCCACGCCGGAGTCGAAGATCCCGATGGGAGCGTCGTTCACGGCACCGAGCCTAGTCCGTCGCCGGACGGGACCGACCGCCGCCCTCCCGCAGGCCGGCCACCAGCCCGGCGACCAGCGTCTCCTGCCACCAGCCCAGCGCGAGGTACACCGACCCCAGGTACTGCCGCGCCTGGCCCGCGTGGTCGTCCGGGGCGGGGTCGTCGGCGAGCTCGTGCTCCAGCCGCTCGGCTGCCTCCTCGTCCGTGATCCCGAGCCGGTCGCCCAGGACCAGCCGGATGTCGGTGAGCGTCGCCGCGAGCGCGCCGCCGCGGGCCGCCGGGACCCGGAGCGTCACCGCGCCCGGAGCCGAGTCGTCCGCGGTGTCGGCGACCAGCAGCGCGAACAGCTCCGCCAGCCGGTCGGTCTTCTGCCGGCGCAGGTCGTCCTCCGTCAGCCGGCGGAACTCCGCGGACACCGCCGGGTCGTCCCGGGAGGCGTCCGGCAGCAGCCGGTGCACCGCGGGGTCGTCGGGCGTCGGCAGCGCCTCCAGCCGCAGCCGCAGCGCGGGCCCGCGGTCCGCGTCGGGCTCGGGAGCCGCGCGGTCCTCGAGGCGACCGCCGCCCAGCAGCTCCGCGACGTCCGCGACCACCGTCGCCAGCACCTCGCGCTCCCCCGCGTCGACCTCCGCGACCAGCTCGTCGCCCTCGCGCCGGAACGCGCGCACCTACGCGTCGCTCCGCTGCAGCGTGGCCCACAGCCCGAACGAGTGCATGGCCTGCACGTCGACCTCCATCTGCTCCCGGTTGCCCGTCGACACCGCCGACCGGCCCTGCTCGTGCACCTCGCGCATCAGCTTCTCGGCCTTCGCCTGCGGGTAGCCGAAGTACGACCGGAACACGTAGGTCACGTAGGACATGAGGTTCACGGGGTCGTTCCAGACGAGGGTGACCCACGCGTCGGCGAGCGCCCCGTCCGTGCGGGTCGTCTCGTCGGTCGCGGTCTGCACGGGCACCCGACCACTGTAGGTGCGGCGCCGCGCGCGGGGCACGCCGCCGCTTACGGTGAGCGCATGACGTCGAGCACCGCCCTGCTGACCGACCGCTACGAGCTCACGATGCTCCAGGCCGCCCTGGCCGACGGCACCGCCGACCGGCACTGCGTGTTCGAGGTGTTCACGCGCCGGCTCCCGCACGGCCGCCGGTACGGGGTGCTCGCGGGCACCGGCCGGGTGCTGGAGGCCCTGGCGGACTTCCGGTTCGGCGAGGCCGAGCTCGACTGGCTGGGCCGCGAGGGCGTCGTGGACGACCGGACGCTCGCCTACCTCGCGGACTACCGGTTCACCGGGTCCGTGCACGGGTACGCGGAGGGCGAGATGTTCTTCCCGCACTCCCCGGTGCTCACCGTCGAGGGCACGTTCGCCGAGGCGGTGCTGCTCGAGACCCTCGTGCTGTCGGTGCTGAACTACGACTCGGCGATCGCCTCGGCGGCGTCCCGGATGACCAGCGCCGCCATCGGCCGGCCCTGCCTGGAGATGGGCGCACGGCGCGCGCACGAGCAGGCCGCCGTCGCCGCCGCGCGGGCCGCCGCGGTCGCCGGGTTCGCCGGCACGTCGAACCTCGAGGCGGGCCGGCGCTACGGGCTCGCCACCATCGGCACCGCCGCGCACGCGTTCACGCTGCTGCACGACGACGAGGAGACCGCGTTCGCCGCGCAGGTCGCCTCCGCCGGGCCCGGGACGACGCTGCTGGTCGACACCTACGACGTGCGGCGCGGGGTCGAGCGGGCGGTCGCGGCCGCCGGCACGGGGCTCGGCGCGGTGCGGCTCGACTCCGGCGACCTCGGCGTGCTCGCCCAGGAGGTCCGCGCCCAGCTCGACGGCCTCGGCGCACAGGGCACGAAGATCGTCGTCACCTCCGACCTGGACGAGTACGCCATCGCGGCGCTCGCCGTGGCCCCCGTCGACTCCTACGGGGTCGGCACGTCGCTCGTCACGGGCTCCGGCGCCCCGACCTGCGGCATGGTCTACAAGCTGGTCGCCCGCGAGGGGTCCGACGGGGCGCTCGCGCCGGTCGCGAAGGCGTCGACCCACAAGCAGTCGACCGGCGGCCGCAAGACCGCCGCCCGCCGCCTCGCCGCCGACGGGCGCGCCGTCGCGGAGGTCGTCGTCTCCGGCACCGACGAGGCCGTGCGCACCTGGGCCCCGGCCGGCGCCGGGCTGCGCGCGCTGACCGTCCCGCTCGTCGTCGACGGCACGGTGCAGCCGGGCTGGACCGGCGCCGAGGGCGTGGCCCGCGCCACCGCCCGGCACGCCGCCTCCCGCGACGAGCTGCCCCGCGGGGCCCGACGGCTGTCCGCCGACGAGGCCGCGCTGCCCACCGAGCACGTGACGGTCTGACGCCGCCCCGCACGCCCTCCACGCACGACGGCGCCCGCGCTCCCCGAGGGGTGCGCGGGCGCCGTCGTCATGTCGCGGTGCGTGGTTACACGCTGTTCTTCCCGCGGCGCAGCAGGCCCAGGATCAGGCTCACGACCAGAACGGCGATGCCGATCCAGAGGAGGAACTTCGCTGCTTCCACGGCCACACCGAGGACCAGCAGCACGACACCGATGATGATGAGGATCAGCCACGTGGGCATCTGACGGCTCCCTTCGTCCCCCTGCACGTCGGAGCGCACCGGGATTCCGGTGAACTCCCTGTTCACGGGGATGACACTGACAGCGAATCACCCGGTCCGCACGTCGAACGCTCCGGTTGCGCGAACGCGACCACCTGCTATCGCAGGGCGCTGACCAGCGCAGACGCCCGGTCCGTCGCGCCGGGCCGGAGGCGGGTCAGCGCTTGCCGACGAACCAGCCGCGGAGCATCGCCACCCGCGCCTCGAGCTGCCCCGGGTCCGCGAGCGCGACCTCCGGGCCCCCGCAGCGGCGCCGCAGCTCGGTGTGCACGGCGCCGTGCGGCTGCCCGCTCTTGCGGGCCCACGCCCCGACCAGCTGGGCGAGCTCCTTGCGCAGCTCGGCCTGCTTGCGGTGGTCCATCTCGGCGCGGTCCTCGGCGGGCTGCGACCGGGTGCGCTTCGCGGTCTGCTGGCTCGCCTGGCGCTGCCGGAGCAGGGTCGTCACCTGGTCCGGGTCGAGCAGGCCGGGCAGCCCGAGGAAGTCGAGCTCCTCGTCCGAACCCACGTCCGCGCCGGTGCCGAACTCGCCGCCGTCGAACAGGACGCGGTCGAACGACGCCTGCGCCTCCAGCGCCTCGAACGTGCCCTGGAGCGCGTCGGAGCCCTTCTCGGCGCGGTTGGCCTGCGCGACCAGGGCGTCCTCGGGGTTGTAGCCCTCGCCCTGCTCCTCCGCGGTCAGCGGCCGGTCCAGCGCGTGGTCCCGCTCGACCTCCATCGTGTTCGCGAGCGCGAGCAGCGGCGCGACGCTCGGCAGGAACACCGAGGCGGTCTCCCCACGGCGGCGGGCGCGGACGAACCGGCCGACGGCCTGCGCGAAGAACAGCGGGGTCGACGTGCTCGTGGCGTACACGCCGACCGCGAGCCGCGGCACGTCGACGCCCTCGGACACCATGCGGACCGCGACCAGCCAGCGGAAGTCGGAGTCGGAGAACTCATCGATCCGGGCGCTCGCGCCGTCATCGTCGGACAGCACGACCGTCGGCGACTGCCCGGTCAGGCGCGCCAGGTGCCCCGCGTACGCGCGGGCGTCGGTCTGGTCGGTGGCGATCACCATCGCGCCGGCGTCCGGCACGGTGCGACGGACCTCGGTGAGCCGGCGGTCGGCCGCGGCCAGCACCGAGGGGATCCACTCGCCGTCCGGGTTCAGCGCCGTCCGCCACGCCTGGGCCGTCATGTCCTTGGTCAGCGGCTCGCCGAGGCGGGCGCTGACCTCGTCGCCGGCCTTCGTGCGCCAGCGCATCGCACCGGAGTACGTGAGGAACAGCACCGGGCGCACGACGTGGTCCCGCAGCGCCTCGGAGTAGCCGTAGGTGTAGTCGGCCTTGCTGCGGCGGATGCCGTCCGGGCCGCGCTCGTACTGCACGAACGGGATCTGCGCGGTGTCCGACCGGAACGGCGTGCCGGTCAGGGACAGCCGGCGGGTCGCGCCCTCGAACGCCTCGTGCACCGCGTCGCCCCACGACAGCGCGTCACCGCCGTGGTGCACCTCGTCGAGGATCACCAGCGTCGGCGCGGCCGTCGTCCGGGCGGCGTGCAGCGCGGGCTTGGACGCCACGCCCGCGTAGGTCAGGGCGACGCCGTCGAACCCGTGGCCGTGCCGGCCCTGGGCGTTCTTGAAGTTCGGGTCGAGCTTGATGCCGACGCGCGCGGCCGCGTCGGCCCACTGGTGCTTGAGGTGCTCGGTCGGCGCGACCACCGTGACCCGGCGCACGATCCCGGCCTGCAGCATCTCGGTCGCGATCCGCAGCGCGAACGTCGTCTTGCCGGCGCCCGGCGTCGCCACCGCGAGGAAGTCCCGCGGCGAGGTCGCCAGGTACTGCTCCAGCGCCGCCGCCTGCCAGGCGCGCAGCTTCCCCGCCGTGCCCCACGGCGCGCGCCCCGGGAACGCCGGAGGCAGCTGCGACGCGGCCGACGTGGACGCGTGCGTGGCGGGAGTGGACGAGGGGCGCTCCGCGGCGCTCACTGGCCGCCGGAGGAGTCGCCGGACCCCTTGCCGCGGCCGAAGCCCCAGCGACGACCGCCGGAGCCCTTCCCCGAGTCGCCGTCGCCGCCGTCCTGCGGCTCGCGCAGCCCCTCGAAGATCTCCTTGCACACCGGGCAGACCGGGAACTTGTTCGGGTCGCGGCCCGGCACCCAGACCTTCCCGCAGAGCGCGACCACGGGCTTGCCGGACATCGCCGACTCCATGATCTTCTCCTTGCGCACGTAGTGCGCGAAGCGCTCGTGGTCGCCCGGCTCGGCGAGCTGCTCCTCCGGCCGCTCCAGCAGCCCGGTCGACCCGGCGGTCCCGGGGTCCGACAAGCGGTCCGGCTCGGGACTCGGCGACAGGGGCTCACTCATGCCCCCATCGTACGACGCCCCCCT
This sequence comes from Cellulomonas sp. KU4C, assembly GCF_056868065.1. Taxonomy (NCBI): domain Bacteria; kingdom Bacillati; phylum Actinomycetota; class Actinomycetes; order Micrococcales; family Cellulomonadaceae; genus Cellulomonas; species Cellulomonas sp. KU4C. Next base: position 3,651,722 of record NZ_CP200322.1, read on the forward strand.
GACGCCCCCACCTCCCCGACGTCACCCGGCGAGGTCGAGGGTTCATGACCGGACGGGGGGGCTGAAACCCTCGACCTCGCGCGAAACCCTCGACCTCACGGGCGGAATCGCGGGCCGCGCGCGAGGGCGCGGGCGACGCGGGCGGCCAGCGCGCGCGGGGCGCGGAGGTCGTCCCAGGTGACGCGGAGCACACGCCAGCCCTCGTCCTCGACGGCGTCCTGGCGGCGCTTCTCCGCGAACACCGCCTCCGGCGCCGTGCTGCCGAGCTCCCCGGAGTACTTCACGAACCCGTCGAACTCGAGGCCGACCCGGTGCGCCACCCAGCCGAGGTCGAGGAACGCGCGGCCGAGCCGGGTGCGGACCTCGACCTGGAGGTCGGGCTCCGGCAGGCCCTGGTCGTGCAGGTGGTACCGCACGAGCGTCTCGCCGGGCGACTCGGACCGACCGTCAGCCCGCGCGAGGACGGCACGGGCTGCGACGACACCCCGGCCCCCGGCGCGACCGCGCACCAGGTCGGCGACCGCCAGCCGGTCCGCCCCGAGCCGCAGCGCCGAGTCCGCGACGACCAGCGCGCGGTCCGCGCTCAGCGTCGCCGCGCAGTCGACGACCGTGCGCTCCAGCGCGGTCACCGGGAAGCCGCGCACCTGCGCCCGCTGGGCCGCCGGGAGCTCGCCGTGGTGCCGCACCAGCGCCTGCCGCGCGCCGGTCGGCCGGGTGGGCTGCGTGATGTGGACCTGCTCGGACAGACCGACGGTCGCGCAGCCCCACAGCAGCGCCGCCGACTCGTGGCTGAACCAGTGCGGCACGGACAGCTGCGCGTGGACCGCCTCGATGCGGGCCAGCGCACGCCGCCGGGTGTCCCGCGCCCGCCCCTGGGACGGGACGGTCGGCAGGTAGGCGCCCCACCGCACCCGCTCGAGCTGGCCCCGGGCCCGGCCCCGCGCGACGACCGCCGCTCCCGCGCGCCGCGCGAGCACGACCGCCGCCCCCTCTGCGACGTCCCCTGCCGCTGCGTCGACTCTCCCGGGCTCCACCACCATCCGGGCACTCTCCCCCACCACCCCCGCCCAGCCCACCCCCGCGCCCGCACCTGTGGACAGACGTCGGCCGAGGTCGAGGGTTTCGCACGGATCCGGGGGCTGAAACCCTCGACCTCGCGTGAAACCCTCGACCTCGGCCGGCGACCTGGCTAGATGGTCTGCCAGGTGGGCTTGAGGGCGTAGGTCTCGCGGTAGTACGCGGCCAGCTGGAGGCGGCTGGCGGCGGCCTCGTCGACCAGGATCGTCGCGTGCGGGTGGTGCTGGAGGATCGTGCCGGGCCACATCGCCGTGACCGGGCCCTCGACGAGGTGGTGGATCGCCTCCGCCTTCTGCTTGCCGGACGCGAGCAGCACGACGTGCCGCGCCGACATGACCGTCGCCAGGCCCTGGGTCAGGCAGTGGGTCGGGACGCGGCTCACGTCGCCGTCGAAGAACCGGGCGTTGTCCTCGCGGGTCTGGCGGGTGAGCGTCTTGATCCGGGTGCGGGACGCGAGCGACGAGCCGGGCTCGTTGAACGCGATGTGGCCGTCGGTGCCGACCCCGAGCAGCTGCACGTCCACGCCGCCGGCGTCGGCGATGGCCGTCTCGTAGGCCGCGCAGGCCGCGGGCAGGTCCTCGGCGAGGCCGTCGGGGCCGTGCACGTCGGCCGCCGCGATGTCGACGCGGGACGCGAACTCCTTCTCGATGACGTTGCGGTACCGCTCGGGGTGCTCGAGCGGCAGCCCGACGTACTCGTCGAGCATGAACGCGCGCACCCCGGCGAACGACAGCCCCTCCTGCGCGTGCCGGCGCGCCAGCTCGTCGTAGACGGCGAGCGGGCTGGACCCCGTCGCGATCCCGAGGACCGCGTGCCGTCCCTCGGCGGCGCGGGCCCGCAGCGCGCGCTCCACGGCGTCGGCGGCGAGGCGCGCGAGCTCCGGCCCGGGTGCGATGACGACCTCCATCAGGACTCCTTCCGTCCGGCCAGCGCGGCGCCCACGGCACCCACCGGCACTCCCTCCGGCGCGAGCGTGACCCGCTGCGCCATGTGCATCGCGGCCAGGAACGCCGAGTCCCGGGCCGAGCGGTCCAACGACGCGCGCACGACCGCCAGCAGCGGCTCACCGAGCTTCCCGGACCCCGCCGCCGATCACCACGTGGGCGACGTCGGTGGTCAGGAGCAGCACGCGCACGGCGGAGGCCACGGCGTCGGCGAACCGGTCGCGCACCCCCACCGCCTCAGCATCCCCGGCCTCGGCCGCCGCGAACAGGGCCACCGGCGCGGGCCGGTCGCCCGGTCCGGGCCACGCGGCGGACAGGGCGCCGCCGGAGGCGTACTGCTCGAGGCACCCGCGCTGCCCGCAGGGGCAGGGCAGCCCGCCGGGCACGTGCACGAGGTGGCCGATCTCCCCCGCCGCTCCCCCGGCCCCGCGGCGCAGCCGGCCGTCGAGCACCAGCCCCGCGGCCAGCCCCGTGCCGAGGGCGAGGAACGCGAGGTCTGGGGTGCCGGGCAGCAGGTGCGCGACACCGAGGGCGGCGGCGTTGAGGTCGTTCTCGAGGACGACGGGCACGCCGCCGACGGCGCGGGACACCACGTCCGCGAGCGGCACGCCGGCGTCGATGCCGAGGTTGACGGCGTGCTCGACGCAGCCCGCGACGGGGTCGACGATGCCCGGCAGCCCGAGCCCGACGCCGACCAGGTCGTCCGGCACCAGGCCCGCGTCGGCGACCAGCCGGCGCACCGCCTCGGCGGCGACGGCGGCGACCCCCTCGGCGCCCCGCGGCGTCGGCAGCCGCAGCCCCGGTCCAGCGGTGCCGTCCGGCGCGACCAGCACGCCGAGCGTCTTGGTCCCGCCGACGTCCAGCCCGACGGACCAGCCCGCGGACGGCCGCACGTCGTCGGTCCCCGGGTGCGCGCCGGAGCGCGGCCAGGTCATCAGCTCGTCCACGTCAGCCCTTCACCGCTCCGGACACCAGTCCCGACGTCATCCTGCCCTGCACGAGCAGGAAGAACACGATCACGGGGACGGCGATCAGCGTGGACGCGGCCATCACCTCGCCCCAGTCGACGCCGCGGTTCGCGGACGACGCGAGGAACGAGCGCAGCCACAGCGGCAGGGTGCGCGAGGACTCGGACTGCAGGGCGATGAGCGCGACGGTGAACTCGTTCCACGCCTGCAGGAACGCGTACACGCCGGACGCGACCAGACCGGGGGCGAGCAGCGGGAACGTGATCCGCAGGAACGCCTTCGTCCGGCTGAGCCCGTCGACCATCGCGGCCTCCTCGAGCTCGATCGGCACGCCGGCGACGAAGCCCCGCAGCATCCAGATCGTGAAGGGCACCACGGCCGCGGTGTAGAGGATCGAGACCCCGACGACGCTGTTGAGCAGGTTGACCGAGGACAGCATCTTGTACTGGGCGATGAACAGGCCCTCGGCGGGCAGCATCTGCACGAACAGCACCGCGACGACGAACGTCAGCCGCCCGCGGAACCGGAACCGGCTGATCGCGAGCGCCCCGAGGAACGCGAACGCCAGCACGGCGACGACCGTCACCGCGGTGATCGCGAGGCTCATCTGCAGCGCCCCGGTGAACCCCGACCCGTCGAGCACCGACCGGTAGTTGCCGAGCGTCGCACCGGTGGGCAGGAACGTGGGCGTCGCCGACCGGAGCCGTGCGGCGGGCAGCAGCGAGGACAGCACCATCCAGTAGACGGGGAACGCCCAGACGACCGCGACGCCGACCGCGAGCACGCCGAGCAGCACGCGCCGGACCCGGCGGGCGGTGCGGCCACCGGCGGCGCCGCGCGGGGCGGGCGCCACGGGGCCGGCGGGGGTGCCGGCGCGGGCCGGCTGCGCGGCGAGCGGCCCGCGCGACGAGGTGGTGGCGCTCACGCGTCCTCCTTCAGCAGGTTCCGGACGTAGGGCCAGCTCAGCAGCACGGTCAGCGCGAGGACGAAGATCGACACCGCGGCGGCGCCGGCGAAGTCCTGCCGGCCGATGCCGAGCTCGAAGATGAAGTTGCCCAGCAGGTTGGTCTCGCTGACGGGCGCGCCGCTGTCCTGCAGCAGCCGGATCTGGGCGAACACCCGCAGGTCCCAGATGATCTGCAGCAGCAGCACGATGGACAGCACGGGGCGGATCAGCGGCAGCGTGATGTTCCACAGGATCCGGGCCGGGCCGGCGCCGTCGATACGGGCGGCCTCCAGCACCTCGTCGGACACCTGGGTGAGCGCGGCGTAGACGGACAGCGCCACGAACGGCACCGACATCCACACGATGATGACGGTCGCGACGAAGAAGAACGACAGCGGCTGGGCGAGCCACGCGTGCCCGGCGTACTGGTCGAACCCGAGCTGGACGAGCAGCCAGTTCACGACGCCGGTGCGCCAGTCGAACAGCCACTTCCACACCGTGACGGCCGCGACCATCGGCATCGCCCAGGCCAGCAGCAGCGCCACCTGCAGCACGATGCGGACCGCGGGGTGCACGGCCTTCATCAGCAGCGCGAGCAGCACCCCGATGCCGACCGTGACGAACGCGTTGACCAGGCAGAACAGGATGGACCGGGCGACGACGGCCCAGAGGCGGTCGTCGGTGAAGATCCGCGCGTAGTTGTCGAGGCCGACGAAGGTCGGCGGCTGGCCGAACTGCTGGGCGAGCCCGAACTCCTGCAGCGACGTCACGACCTGCCAGAACACGGGGTAGCCGAGGCCGGCGACGAGCACCGCGACGGCGGGCAGCAGCAGCAGGTACGGGGTGAGGCGGGGGCCCCGGCGGCGGGCGGCCGGGGCGGCCGACGGCGGCGCGGTGCGCTCCGCGGTGGGCGCGGTCATGCGGTTCTCCTCACGGACGACGGGCGGACGGTCCCGGCCGCGGGGCGGGGGGTGCCCCGCGGCCGGGTCGCGTCACTGGCCGTTGAGCATCGGCGTGATGCGCTCGTCGTACTCGGCGGCCAGCGCGGTCACGTCACCGCCCTCGGCGATCGCCTGGAACAGCTCCTCGTAGACGAACGCGGCCTCGACCGCCGCCCAGCCGGGCGCGGCCGGGGTGAGCTTGGACGCCTTCGCGGTCTCGATCATCGTGGTGGCGAACTCGTCGTCGCCGAGCGAGTCGACGTACTGGGAGTTGGCCGGGCCGAGCCCGTTCTCGCCGAGCATCTGCTGGTACTCGGGCGAGAAGATGATCCGCAGCAGGTTCTCGGACAGCTCGGGGTGCTCGGACTTCGCCGAGATCGCGATGTTCGAGCCGCCGGCGAACACCGGGGCGATGCCGCCGTCGACGCCCGGGAGGGCGAAGATGCCGAACTTCGCGGTGTCCGCCATGCCGTCGCGGACCTCCTCGCCGTCGTCGTTCGTCGTGAGGTCGCCGATGGACCAGCGGGCCCAGCCCGGCGCCATGATCGTGGCGGCGGCCGGTGCGGCGCCGTCGGTGCCGTCGTTCAGGAAGTCCCAGTAGGCGACGTCCCGCTCGGTGGCCGGCACCTTCGACGAGCCCTGGTAGACGGCCTGCCACTGCTCGAGCCCGGTGATGGTCTTCGGGTCGGACAGGGTGGACGTCCACTCGCCGCCGTCCTCGGTGGCGAGCTCGCCGCCGTTGGCGAACACCCAGGAGATGCCGTTGCGCCAGTCCTGGCCGCCGATGGCGAAGCCCGACTGGGTGCCGGAGGTGAGCGCGGTGGCCGCGTCCTGGAACTCGGCGAGGGTCGTCGGCTTCTCCAGCCCGGCCGCGGACCAGAGGTCGGCGCGGTAGAACATGTAGCGCGAGCCGAAGTAGTACGGCAGCGCGTAGTTCTTGCCGTCCGCCTGGCCGACCTCGACGAACGAGGGCAGCAGGTCGTCGCCGCCGAGCTCGTCGTACAGGGGCGTGAGGTCGCGGAACGCGCCGATGGTCGTGAACGTCGGCGACTGGGTGTTGCCGATCTCGACGACGTCCGGGGTGTTCGCCGCGTCGGGCAGGGCCGTCGTGAGCTTGGTGACGACGTCCGCCCAGTCCTGCTCCTCGATGACGAGGGTCGAGCCGGGGTTCTCCTCGGCGAACGTGGTCGTGAGGTACTCGCGCAGCTCGTCCGGCGTGTCCGCGCCGTTGAGCCAGAGCGTGATCTCGGCGCCCTCGGGGGTGCCGTCCGAGCCGGTCGCGGGGTCGTCGCCGCCTGCCGAGCAGGCGGTCAGCGCGAGCGCCGCCGCCACACCGGCGGCTGCCATCCGTACGATCTTCACGTTGGTGTTCCTCCCTGATGCGAGGCGAGGCCGGTCGGCGTCGCCGGGGGTGGTGAGTACCAGCACTGCAGGCGGTCGGCTCGGGGTCGTCACGTGACCCCGAGCTGACCGGACAGCACGAGGGCCGCGGCGCCCGAGAGCGCCCCGTCCTCGTCGAGCGCACCCATCCGCAGCACCAGGTCCTCCCCCAGCAGGGGCATGATCCGGGCGTGGACGGTGGCGAGCGCGGCGTCCCGCAGGGGTCCGTCGAGCAGCTCCGGGGGGCCGGAGAGCAGGACCTCGGCGAGGTTGAGCGCACTGACGACGGGCGCGAGCGCGAGGCCCAGCTTCCGTCCGACCGACGCGAGGACCGCGTCGGACTCCTCGGGGGTGCGGCCGGCGGTGGCGCGGCGCAGGGCGGGCAGCGACAGCAGGGTCTCCAGGCAGCCGGTGCGCCCGCACGCGCAGTCGCGCGGCAGCGGGTCGCCGGCCCGGACGTCGCGGTCGTCGACCACGGTGACGTGGCCGATCTCGCCGGCGGCGTGCGCGCGACCCCGGACGAGCGCGCCGTCCAGGACGATGCCCGCGCCGACGCCCTGGCCGACGGTGATGACCATGAGCCCGGAGCCGGTCGCGCCGCCGTAGGTGTACTCGCCGAGCGCGTGGGTGTTGGCGTCGTTGGCGACGTGCACGGGCACGCCGAGCCGCTCGGTGAGCCGGGCGGCGAGCGGGAGGTCGTACCAGCCGCGGTTGGGGGCGGCGACGACGACGCCGGCGGAGTCGATGACGCCGGGCGAGCCGATGCCGACGCCGACCACGGGCCGGTCGGCGGCGGCGAGCAGCTCGCGGCACAGGTCCTCGAGCACGGCGACGGCGTCCTCCCCCGTGCGGCCGTCGAGCGACACGGTGCGCCGCGCGGCGACGGTCCCCGTGAGCGTCATGACCGCGCCGCGCAGGCTCGCGTCGTCGGCGAGGTCGACGGCGACGACGTGGAACTCCTCGGTGCGCATCCCGACGAGGGTCGCGGGCTTGCCGACCCGTCCCTCGGACCGGACGCCCAGCTCCTCCGCCAGGCCCTCGGCGATGAGGACGGACACCAGGTCGGAGACGGTGACGCGGGTGAGGCCGGTGCTGCGGGCGAGGTCCGCCCGCGACGACGGGCCCTGGTGGAACAGGTGCTGGAGGACCATCGCGCGGTTGTGGGCCCGGGCGTGCTCGGGGAGCACCTTGGTGGTGGGGCGCAGCGTGCGTCCCGCACCCCGGAGGGGGCCGGACCGCGTCGTCGTGGTCATGTTTGTTAGTAGACCTTCCTTACTAATGCCGGTCAAGGGGTTCGTGTGACCGTGACCACATCGTGACCGCGCGTTCACCGCGGCGACACGGGACCGGGAATGCCCGTCCGACCAGCGACGCTTGCACCGGCATGGAGCTCGGTCTGTACACGTTCGGCGACATCCACCCCGACCCGGTCAGCGGCGCACGCACCTCCCCCGCGCAGCGGCTGCGCGACGTCCTGGAGCGGGTGCGCCTCGCCGAGGAGGTCGGCCTCGACCACGTCGGCATCGGCGAGCACCACCGGCCCGACTACGCGATCTCCTCCCCCGCGACGGTCATCGCCGCCGCGCTCGCGCAGACCGAGCGGATCAGCGTCGGCTCCGCGGTGACCGTGCTGTCCACCGAGGACCCGGTCCGCGTCTACCAGCAGTTCGCGACGATGGACCTGCTGTCCGGGGGCCGCGTCGAGCTGCTGGCCGGGCGGGGCTCGTTCATCGAGTCGTACCCGCTGTTCGGCGCCTCCCTGGACGACTACGACGCGCTGTTCGAGGAGAAGATCGCGCTGCTGCTCCGGATCGACCGCGGCAACCCCGTCACCTGGTCCGGCCGGTTCCGCAGCCCGCTGCACGCCGCCGAGATCCTGCCCCGCCCCACCGGCGACCACCTGCGGATCGCCGTCGCGACCGGCGGCAACCCGGCGTCCTCCGAGCGCGCCGGCCGCCTCGGGCTGCCCGTGTCGTACGCGATCATCGGCGGCCGGCCCGCCGACTTCGCCGGGCTGGTGCGGCTCTACCGACGCACGCACGCCGAGGCGGGCCACGACCCCGCGACCGCCCGCGTCGAGGTCGCCGGCATGGGGTTCGTCGCCGACGACGCCAAGGGCGCCCGCGACTTCTTCTTCCCCTACTGGCTCGACTCGATGCGCCGGATCGCCGCCGAGCGCGGGTTCGCGATCCCGAACCGCATCGCCTTCGAGTCCCAGGCCGCGCGCGGCGGGGCGTACTTCGTGGGCCACCCCGAGGAGGTCGCGGAGCGCATCGTGGCCCTGCACGAGGTGCTCGGCCACGACCGGCAGATCTTCCAGATGGACCTCAGCGGCGTCCCCCAGCGCGAGAGCCTGCGGGCGATCGAGCTCCTGGGCACCCGCGTCGCCCCGCTGGTCCGCGCGGCGCTGGCGGGTTGACGGCGGCGGCCGAGGCCGAGGTCGAGGTCGAGGGTTTCAGGCGAGGTCGAGGGTTTCAGCGGGGGTCCGGGTCACGAACCCTCGACCTCACCGGGGCGGGACGGGGCGGGACCGGCTCGCGGCCCAGCCGAGGGCGCCGGGGTGGCGGACGGAGAGCGTGGCGACGCGCGTCGCCTCGGTCAGGGCCGCCGGGAGGGGCTCGCCGCGGGCCAGCGCGGCCGCGAGGGCGCCGTGCAGGACGTCGCCGGCGCCGAGGGTGTCGACCACCTCCCGCGCGGGGACCGGGGCGACGTCCACGTCCGCCGGGGCCCCGCCGCGCTCGACGTACCGCAGCGGCCCACCGCCGGCGGAGCGGGCCGCCGACGCCACCGGCCACTGGGCCAACACGTCCGCGAGCACGTCCGCGCCGCCGCCGAGCCCGCTGGCCGGCCCCCCGCCGTCCCCGCCGTCCGGCAGCCGGAAGTCGGCGGACAGCACCGCGTGGTCCACGTGGGCCAGCAGGTCACCGAGCCCGGGCTTCCACGAGCCGCCGTCCAGCGCGACGGGGACGCCCGCAGCCCGCGCGGCGGCCGCGACCGGGACCGCCGCGCCCCGGTGGTGCCCGTCGACGAGCAGCGCCGTCGCGCCGTCGAGGACCCCGTCCGCGAGCGCCGCCCGGGCCGCCGCGCCGAGGTCGGGCGTCCCGGTGCCGTTCACCGACGCCACGGCCCGCTCCCCCGTCGCGCGGGTCACCAGCACCGTGGACACCGGCGGCGTCGCGCCGGTCCCGCGGGCCAGGTCGACCACCTCGACGCCGGCGTCCCGCAGCCCGGCGCGCACGAGGTCCGCGACCGGCCCCGAGCCGACGGCCGTCACCAGCCGGGCCGGGACGCCGAGGGCGACCGCCGTGGCAGCGGCGTTCGCCGCCGGTCCGCCGAACCGCACGTCCAGGCCGTCGGCGACCACCTTCTGGTCCGGGCCCGGCACGGCGTCGACCGTCTGGACCACGTCGAGGGTCACGAGTCCGCAGCAGACCAGCATCGGGGGGCGCACCCGACCATCCTGCCGCCACCGGGTCCGGGTACGGGCCCGCCGGGCCCGACGTCCTGCCCGCGACCGCACCGGACGCGGATACGGTGTGCGGTGGAAGACCTGAGATCTCGAGAGGGACACCCGTGAGCACTCCCGTGGACGCCACCACCACATCCGCCTGGACCGCGCTGACCGCGCACCGCGCCGACCTGACCCCGGACCTGCGGGGCTGGTTCGCCGCCGACCCGGAGCGCGCCGAGCGCCTGACCCGGCAGGTGGGCGACCTGACCGTCGACCTGTCGAAGAACCTCGTCACCGACGAGACGCTGGCGCTGCTGACCCGGCTCGCGGACGAGGTGGACCTGTCGGGCCGCCTGGCCGCGATGTTCGCGGGCGAGCACATCAACGTCACCGAGGACCGCGCCGTGCTGCACACCGCGCTGCGCCGCCCCGCGGACGCCGAGCCGCCGCTGGTCGTGGACGGCCAGGACGTCGACGCGGACGTGCAGGAGGTGCTGGCGAAGGTCGGCGCCTTCGCGGAGAAGGTGCGCTCCGGCGAGTGGACCGGCGTGACCGGCGAGCGCGTCGACACCGTCGTGAACATCGGCATCGGCGGCTCGGACCTGGGCCCGGTGATGGCGTACGAGGCGCTGAAGCCGTACGTGCAGGACGGACTCGAGGTCCGGTTCGTGTCGAACATCGACCCGACCGACCTGGCGGAGAAGGTCAAGGACCTCGACCCGGCGACGACGCTGTTCATCGTCGCGTCGAAGACGTTCGGCACGCTGGAGACCCTGACCAACGCGCGGCTCGCCCGCGACTGGCTGTGGCAGGGCCTGATCGCGTCGCGCGCGATCGAGGACACCGACGAGGCCCGCACCGGCGCCGTCGCGCAGCACTTCGTCGCCGTGTCGACCGCGCTGGACAAGGTCGCGGCGTTCGGCATCGACCCGCAGAACGCGTTCGGGTTCTGGGACTGGGTCGGCGGCCGCTACTCGGTGGACTCCGCGATCGGCACGTCGCTGGCCATCGCGATCGGCCCGGACGCGTTCGGCGAGCTGCTCGAGGGCTTCCACACGGTCGACGAGCACGTCCGCACCACGCCGTTCGAGCAGAACGTGCCCGTGCTCATGGGCCTGCTGAACGTCTGGTACGTCAACTTCATGGACGCGCACACGCACGCCGTCCTGCCGTACGCGCAGTACCTGCACCGGTTCCCGGCGTACCTCCAGCAGCTGACGATGGAGTCGAACGGCAAGTCGGTCCGCTGGGACGGCACCCCCGTCACCACGCAGACCGGCGAGGTGTTCTGGGGCGAGCCCGGCACCAACGGCCAGCACGCGTTCTACCAGCTGATCCACCAGGGCACCCGGCTGATCCCGGCGGACTTCATCGCGGTCGCCAACCCGGCGCACCCGCTCAAGGACGGCGGCACCGACGTGCACGCGCTGTTCCTCGCGAACTTCTTCGCGCAGACCAAGGCGCTGGCGTTCGGCAAGACCGCCGACGAGGTCCGCGCCGAGGGCACCGCGGAGGAGATCGTCCCGGCCCGCGTGTTCTCCGGGAACCGGCCGACGACGTCCGTCCTCGCGCCGTCCCTGACCCCGGCGGTGCTCGGCCAGCTCATCGCGCTGTACGAGCACATCACGTTCGTGCAGGGCGTCGTGTGGGGCATCGACTCGTTCGACCAGTGGGGCGTGGAGCTCGGCAAGAAGCTCGCGCTCGAGATCGCCCCGGCGGTCGAGGGCGACACCGACGCGCTCGCCGGGCAGGACCCGTCGACGCGGTCGCTGATCGCCCGGTACCTGGAGCTGCGCACCGAGGCCTGAGCGCCCCGGCACCGACGACGGGCCCCGGACGACCACGCGTCGTCCGGGGCCCGTCGTCGGCGGCGGCGTCAGCTCCCGGCACCCACCGGGACCTCGTCGTCGAGCGCGTCGTGGTCGCCGCTCGCCGGGTGCGGGACGGCCGAGTCGTCCGGGCCGTCCGGGTCGCTCGGCGCCGCGACGGGCACCCCCGACCCGATCCGCATGCCGGCGAACGACCGGTGCACGAACGCCGCGGAGGCCACGAAGAACACCGCCGCGAGCACGTGCACCAGCGTCCCGTGCCCCTGCGCGGTGAGGCTGACGGCCAGCTCGACGGCCAGCAGCCCGAACAGCGTCGTGAACTTGATGACCGGGTTCAGCGCGACCGACGAGGTGTCCTTGTACGGGTCGCCCACGGTGTCGCCGACGATCGTGGCGTCGTGCAGCGGCGTGCCCTTCGCGGCGAGGTCGACCTCGACGATCTTCTTGGCGTTGTCCCAGGCCCCGCCGGCGTTCGCCATGAAGATCGCCTGGTACAGCCCGACCACGGCGATCGAGACCAGGTAGCCGATGAAGAAGAACGGCTCCACGAACGCGAACGCCAGCGTCGCGAAGAAGATCGCCAGGAAGATCGTCAGCATCCCGCGCTGGGCGTACTGCGTGCAGATCTCCACGACCCGCCGGGAGTCGGCCTCGCTCGCGCGCGTGCTCCCGTCCAGGCGGATCGTGCCCCGGATGAACTCCACCGCGCGGTACGCGCCCGTGGTGACCGCCTGGATCGACGCGCCGGTGAACCAGTAGACGACCGCACCGCCGGTGACCAGGCCGAGCAGGAACGGCGGGTGCAGCAGGGACAGGTTCGCCAGCCCGGTCGTCAGGCCGTCGGTGAGGCTCATGATGATCGAGAAGATCATCGTGGTGGCCCCGACGACCGCGGTGCCGATCAGCACCGGCTTGGCGGTGGCCTTGAACGTGTTGCCCGCGCCGTCGTTCTCCTCGAGCATCCGCTTGGCGGGCTCCCACTGCGGGTCGACGCCGTGCTCGCGACGGAGCTCGTCCGCGGCGCCGGGCTCCTGCTCGAGCAGCGACAGCTCGTACACGCTCTGGGCGTTGTCCGTGACGGGCCCGTAGGAGTCGACCGCGATCGTCACCGGTCCCATGCCGAGGAACCCGAACGCCACCAGCCCGAACGCGAACACCGCGGGCGCGAGCATCACCTGGTCGAGCCCCTGCTCGGAGATGAGGTACGCGCCGCCCATCAGGCCGACGACGGTCATCCCGAGCCAGTACGCGGAGAAGTTCCCCGCGACGAGCCCGGACAGGATGTTCAGCGAGGCGCCGCCCTCGCGCGAGGACGCGACGACCTCCCGGACGTGCCGGCTGCTCGTCGAGGTGAACACCTTGACCACCTCGGGGATCACCGCGCCCGCCAGGGTGCCGCAGCTGACGATCGACGCGACCTTCCACCACAGCCCGCCGGCCGGGTCCAGCCGGCCGAGGACAGCCCAGGTCGTGAGGTAGGTGAACCCGATGCTGACCAGCGACGTCAGCCACACCAGCGTCGTGAGCGGCCGCTCGAAGTCCATCCGGTCGGCGGCGGCGTACCGGGCGCGGGTCCACGCGTCGTTCGCGACGTACGACACCCCGGACGCGATGACCATGACCGCCCGCAGCACGAACAGCCAGACCAGCAGCGTGGCCTGGGTCAGGGGGTCGTCGACGGCCAGCAGCACGAACGTGACCAGCGCGACCCCGGTGACCCCGTAGGTCTCGAACCCGTCGGCGCTCGGCCCCACGGAGTCGCCGGCGTTGTCGCCCGTGCAGTCCGCGATGACGCCGGGGTTGCGGGCGTCGTCCTCCTTGATCTTGAACACGATCTTCATCAGGTCCGACCCGATGTCCGCGATCTTGGTGAAGATGCCGCCGGCGATCCGCAGCGCCGACGCGCCCAGGGACTCCCCCACCGCGAACCCGATGAAGCACGCACCCGCCACGTCGGCGGGCAGCAGCAGGAGGATGACGAGCATGAGCAGCGAGCTCGAGGCTGATGAGGACCATGCCGATCGACATCCCGGACTGCAGCGGGATCCGGTGCACGGGCAGCGGCCGGCCGCGCAGCGACGCGAACGCCGTGCGGGAGTTCGCGAACGTGTTGACCCGGATGCCGAACCACGCGACGGCGTACGAGCCGGCCATGCCGAGCAGGCTGAACCCGATGATGGTCGCGACCCGGCCCCAGCCGAACCCGACGAGCACCCGGTAGTACACGACGATCACCGCGGCGATGAACACCCAGAGCAGCAGCAGGAACCGGCCCTGCTGGACGAGGTAGGTCCGGCACGTGGCGTAGATCAGCTCGGAGACCTCGCGCATCGACCGGTGCACGGGCAGGCGCCGGAGCCGCGCGGCGGTCACGACCCCGAAGCCCAGGCCGAGCACGCACACGAGCATCCCGATGCCGAGCAGCAGCCGGCCCGGCACGCCGCCGAGCACGGTCACGGCGCCGAGGTCGGGCAGCACCAGCGCGGCCTCGCCGCCGTGCGCACCCGCGTCGCCGGCGGAGGCCGAGGCGCAGCCCGCGAGGACGGGGAGGAGCGCCGCGGCGGCGACGGCCGGGCGGACCCGCCGTCGGCGACCGACGTCCCCCGGCGGACGCACCGCGCCGCGGGTCGAGGAGGAGGTGGTTCCGGTCCGGACGTCGTCGTTCACGGTGGGTTCCCTGGTGAGAGCGCCTTCGCTGCCACTCTCGACGCTAGGACCGCACCCGCCGGGCCGGGGGTGACCTACGGCCCGGGACGTCGGTCCCGGCCACGGCCCGCCCGGGCGCGCGGCGGCACCGATCCCCGGGGGTCGGGGCGAGGCGCCGGGACGAACGGCCCGGCGGCGGTCAGGACCAGCGCCCGAGCCGCTGCGCGAGCAGCGCGACCGCGACCGGCCCCGCCGTCGACGTCCGCAGCACGTGCGGGCCGAGCCGCACCGTGACGGCGCCGGCCTCGACCAGCGCGTCGACCTCCTTCGCGGAGATGCCGCCCTCGGGTCCGACGACCACCAGCACCTCGGCGGCGGTCCCCTCGGTGGGGACGGCCGCCTCCGCGAGCGGCACCGTCGCCTCCTCGTGCAGCACCAGCACCGCGCCCCCGGCCGCGACGACCTCGCGGGTGCGGCGCGCGAGCGCGGTGGTGTCGACGGACAGCTCGACCTCGGGCACGTGCGCCCGACGGGCCTGCTTCGCGGCGGTGCGCACGGTCGCGAGCCAGCGGGCGCGGCTCTTCGCGGCCCGGTCGCCGCGCCACACGACGATCGACCGCTCCGCCTGCCAGGGCACGACGCCGTCCGCGCCGACCTCGGTGCCGGCCTCGATCGCCATCTCGTCCCGGTCGCCCTTGGCGAGCGCCTGGACCAGCAGCAGCCGCGGGGTGCTCGCGGGCTCGACGACGACCTCGCGCACCCGCAGGTGCACGCCCTCGGGCGCCACGTGCTCGACCTCGCCGACCAGCCGGGTGCCGGCGCAGTCCACGACGTCGACCCGCTCCCCCGGGGCGCGCCGCTGGACGACGCCCGCGTGCCGGCCCTCGGTGCCGTCCAGCAGGTAGGTCCCGCCGGCCGCGACCCCGTCGAGGGCGCCCGGCTCGGCCAGGAACACCGGTGCCGTCACGCGTCAGCGCCCGGCGAGCTTGTCGCGCAGCTTCGCGAAGACGCCGCCGCCCGATGCCGACAGGCGCGCGTCGGGGCGCTCCTCGTCGCGCAGCACGGCCAGCTGGCGCAGCAGGTCGACCTGCTGCTCGTCCAGCCCCGTGGGCACCTGGACGTCGACGTGCACGTGCAGGTCGCCGCGGCCGCCCGCGTGCAGGTGCCCGACGCCGAGGCCCCGCAGCGTGACGACCTGGGCCGGCTGGGTGCCGGGGCGCAGGTCGACCTCCTGCGGGCCGTCGAGGGTGTCCAGCGTCAGCACCGTGCCGAGCGCGGCGGCCGTCATCGGGACGTGCAGCGTGCAGTGCAGGTCGTCGCCCTCACGCAGGAACGTGTCGTGCTTGCGCTCCCGGACCTCGAGGTAGATGTCGCCCGCGGGGCCGCCGGCGGGGCCGACCTCGCCCTGCGCGGTGAGCTTGATCCGGGTGCCGGTGTCCACGCCCGCGGGGACGTCGACCTCGAGCACGCGGCGCGAGCGGACGCGGCCCTCGCCGGCGCACTCGGTGCAGGGCTCGGGGATGACGGTGCCGAACCCGTGGCACGCCGCGCAGGGCTGGGACGTCATGACCTGGCCGAGGAACGACCGGGCGACGCGCTGCACGGAGCCGCGCCCGCCGCAGACGTCGCAGGTGCGGGGCGACGTGCCGGGGCGGCAGCAGGAGCCGTCGCAGGTCGGGCAGACCACGGCGGTCTCGACGGGGACCTCGCGGTGCGTGCCGAAGGTCGCCTCCGCCAGGTCGATGTCGAGCCGGACCAGGGCGTCCTGGCCGCGCCGGGCGCGCGGGATCGGGCCGCGCTGGGCGCCCGCGCCGGCCGCGGCGCCGAAGAACGTCTCGAAGATGTCCTGGAAGCCGAAGCCACCGCCCATCCCGCCGCCGTTCGGCGACGACGGGTCGGCGCCCATGTCGTACATCCGGCGCTTCTCGGGGTTGGACAGCACCTCGTACGCGCGGGACACGTCCTTGAACCTGTCCTCCGAGCCCGCCTCGGCGCCCGCGACGTCCGGGTGCAGCTCGCGGGCCAGCCGGCGGTACGCCTTCTTGATCTGCTCGGGCGTGGCCTCGCGGTCCACGCCGAGGACCTCGTAGTAGTCGCTCACTCGTCACACTTCCTGTACGGGTCGGTCGCGCGCGTCGACGCGGGTCATCGGGGGTGCCGGCGCCACGGGCGCGGCGAGGGGCCGGGCGCTCACCCGGCGAGGATCCGGGACAGGTACCGGGCGACGGCGCGGACCGTCGCGATCGTCCCGGGGTAGTCCATCCGCAGCGGGCCGACGGACCCGATCCGGGCGACCGCCGTGCCCGCGCCGCCCTCGTCCCCGCCGTAGCCGGTGGTGACGAAGCTCGTCTCCACCAGGCCCTCGTGCTGGGTCTCGCGCCCGATGCGGACCGAGACCGTCGCCTCGTCCTCCGCCATCTCGGTCAGCAGCCGGAGCAGGACGACCTGCTCCTCCAGCGCCTCGAGCACGGGGCTGACGTGCCGCGCGAACTCGGGACCGCCGCCGCGCACCAGGTTCGCGGTGCCCGCGAGCACGACGCGCTCCTCGCTCTCCCGGGCCAGCGTGTCCTCGACGACGCCGACGACGGCGTGCACCAGCGCGCCCTCGGCGGGCGGGAAGTCGTCCGCGAGGTCGCGCAGCGCGGTGCCGAGCTCGGCGAGCCGCCGGCCGGCCGCCGCGACGTTCAGGCGCGTCCGCAGCCGGGCGACCACCTCGAGGTCCAGCGGGGTCGCGAGCTCGAGGGTGCGCTGCTCGACGCGCCCGTGGTCGGTGATGATGACCACCAGCAGGTGCTGCGCACCGACGGGCACGAGCTCCACGTGCCGCAGCGCGGTGCGGCGCAGCGACGGGTACTGCACGACGGCGACCTGGTGGGTGAGCTGCGCGATGAGCCGCACGGAGCGGTCGACCACGTCGTCCAGGTCGACCGCGTCCTCCATGAACGTCTCGATGGCGCGGCGCTCGGGGGCGGACAGCGGCTTGACGGTCGCGAGCCGGTCGACGAACAGCCGGTAGCCCTTGTCCGTCGGCACCCGGCCCGCGGAGGTGTGCGGCTGCACGATGTAGCCGGACTCCTCGAGCGCGGCCATGTCGTTGCGGATGGTCGCGGGCGACACCCCGAGGGAGTGCCGCTCCACCAGCGCCCGGGAGCCCACGGGCTCCCGCGTGGCGACGTAGTCCTCGACGATGGCGCGCAGCACGTCCAGCCTGCGGTCCTCGCTCACGGTCACCTCCCCAGCCTCGCACGACACCGGTAGCACTCGCCCGGCACGAGTGCCAATTCTACGCGTCCGCGCGGGCGGGTGCTCAGCCCCGCCCGGCCGCGGGCACGGCGTCGTGCGTCACGTCCCGGTGCCGCTCCCGGAGGTCCACGACGCCCACAACGAGCGCGACCGCCACCAGCGCGACCGTCAGCAGCAGGGCGCGCCCGGCGGCCACCCCGCCCTCGACGCCCGCGGCCAGCGCGGCGTAGTAGGTGGACAGCGCGACCGCGACACCGAGCGCCGACCCGACCCGCTGCCCGACCTGGAGCATGCTCCCGGCGACACCGGCCCGGTCGACCGGCACCCGGGCGAGCGTGAGCGTCTGGTTCGGCGCGATGACGAGCCCGCTGCCGGCCCCGGCGACCATCTGGGTCGCCGCGAGCGCGAACGCCACCGCGGGCGGGTCGACCAGCCGGATCACCAGGTCCGAGCCGATCAGGCCGAGCAGCACCAGGACCAGGCCGACGACCACGACGCCCCGCCCGCGCTCGGCGACCAGCCGGCCGGACTGCTGCGCCGCGACGGCCGACGCGATGGCGAACGGCATCCCGACCAGCCCGGCCTGCAACGGCGTGTACCCGGCGATCTGCTGCAGGTACAGCGTCACCACGAGGAACACCGCCGTGAACCCCGCGAAGTACGCCATGCCCAGCAGGGCGCCGTTGCGGAACGCGGGCTCGCGCAGCACCCGCGGGTCGAGCACCGCCGCGCCCGTGCGCCGCTGGTACGCCCGCTCCCACAGCACCGTCGCGACGGCGAGCACGGCGGCCACCGCGAGCCACCACCACCGGGTCGGGTCGTCGCCGCCCGCCCCGGTCGTGGTGACGAACGGCACCATCACGGCGGCCGTGGTCAGCGCGACGAGCACCAGCCCCGGCACGTCGAGCCGCGGCCGACCGCTCGGCCCGACGATCCCCGACATCGCCCCGGCGGCCCGGCGCGGCAGGAACCTCACCGCGAGCGGCAGCACCACGGCGATCACCGGCACGTTCACGAAGAACACCCACCGCCAGCCGTGCTCCGCGCCGGCCACCTGGATGATGAGACCGCCCAGCGCCGGGCCGATCGCCGTCGACACCCCGATGGTCGCCCCGAAGTAGCCGAACGCCTTGCCGCGCTCGTACCCGGTGAACAGCTGCTGGATCGTCCCGACCACCTGCGGGTTCAGCAGGCCGGCGCTGACGCCCTGGAGCAGCCGCATCACCGCCAGCACCTCGTCGGTCTGCGCGAGGCCCGCGCCGAGGCTGGTCAGGGCGAACCCGGAGAGGCCGGCCAGGAAGATCCCGCGCCGGCCCCGGGCGTCGCCGAGCCGGCCCGCGGGCACCAGCACCAGGCCGAACGCGAGCGTGTACCCCGCGACGATCAGCTGGAGCTGGCTGGCGCCGGCGTCGAGGCTGCGCTCGATGGACGGCAGCGCGACGTTCACGATGGAGACGTCGAGCATCGTGATGAAGCCGATCGCCAGGCAGACCCCGAGGGCGCGCCAGCGGTGCGGGTCGGGAGCGGGCTGGTCGGTGGCCGGCTGCCCGGCGGGGGTGGATGTCACCGACGTGTCGTACCACGCCCGCGCCGCACCGGCACCTAGGCTGCCGCGGGTGACCGACCGCTACGGACCCGACGTCCTGTCCGCCGCCTCCGCCCGGACGCACCGCCGCCCCACCTCCCAGCCGGTGGCCGCGGACCGCGGGCTCGTCGTCGAGGAGGTCACCACCGGCTGGGTCGGGGCCGTCGTGCGCGTCGAGAAGTCCGGCGGCGAGCACGTCGTCGTCCTCGAGGACCGGCGCGGGAAGACCCGCACGTTCCGGCTCGGGCCGGGGTTCTGGGTCGACGGCAAGCCCGTCGAGCTCACCGCCCCGAAGGCCGCCGCGCCCACCGGCCCGA
This sequence comes from Cellulomonas sp. KU4C, assembly GCF_056868065.1. NCBI lineage: Bacteria > Bacillati > Actinomycetota > Actinomycetes > Micrococcales > Cellulomonadaceae > Cellulomonas > Cellulomonas sp. KU4C. The sequence goes on from NZ_CP200322.1 coordinate 3,671,049, forward strand.
AGCGGACCGCGTCCGGGTCGCTCGCCGCCCCCGACCAGCGCGCCCGCGTCGCCCGCGGCAGTCGCATCTGGGTCGAGGGCAAGCACGACGCCGAGCTGGTCGAGAAGGTCTGGGGCGACGACCTGCGCGCCGAGGGGGTCGTCGTCGAGCTGCTGGACGGCGTCGACAACCTGGTCGACGCCCTGCACGAGTTCCGGCCCGAGCGGGGCCGGCGGGTCGGCGTGCTGGTCGACCACCTGGTGCCCGGGTCCAAGGAGCAGCGGATCGCCGACGAGGCGCTGCGCGGCGTCCCCCGCGACACCGTGCTGGTGCTCGGCCACCCCTACGTCGACGTGTGGCAGGCCGTGCGGCCCGAGCGGATCGGGCTGACGTCCTGGCCGACCATCGAGCGCGGCACCGAGTGGAAGCGCGGCATCCTGCGCGAGCTCGGCTGGCCCGCGGACGAGCAGGCCGACGTGGCGCGCGCCTGGCAGCGGATCCTGCGCAGCGTCCGGAGCTACGCCGACCTGGAGCCGTCGCTGCTCGGCCGGGTCGAGGAGCTGATCGACTTCGTCACCGCCCCCTGACCGCGGGGGCGGTGACGACGCGTCACGGCGCGACCGGCTCCTGCTGGAGGCGGCGGTACACGTAGGTGGTCGCGAGCAGGCCGACCGGCGCGGACACCAGGTACCCGATGCCGCACAGGGCGTTGCCGACGAGGTTCGCCGCGTAGACCCCGAGGAACAGCAGGAGCACCACCTGGAAGTGCTGGGTCACCAGCCGGAAGCTCGCCTTGATCGAGTCGACCGGGGACAGCTCGCGGTCCAGGACGAAGAACAGGGCGAACTGCGCGAGGAACGCGAACACCAGGCCCGGGACGACGAACAGCAGCGAGCCGATCCCGGTGCCCACGCCGACGAGCAGCACCGTCAGCACCACGGGGCCGAGCCGCTCGAACCGGAAGAACGTCCCGACGGTGATCCGCTGCCCGTCCGCGACCGCGAGCGACGCCCGGATGACGCCGGCCTGCAGGAACGTCGTCAGCAGCACGAGGATCGCGAGCGTGAGCAGGTACCCGAACGTCAGCGCGGCCCCCGCCCCGTTGCTGATGTTGCCGTACTCGTCGGTGCTCGCGACCGCACCGCCGACCAGCACCGAGAACGCGATGACGGTGACCACGACGACGACCGCGGCGTACGCCAGCACGCCGAGCACGATCGCCACGGCGTTCTGCGTGAACTTCGCCCAGGCCCAGGTGAACGCGTCGCCGACGCCGGTGGAGGCGCCGCCGGGCTGGGCGGACCCCGGGGCGCCGGGCGGCGGGCCGTAGCCGGACGGGGGCGGGTAGGCGCCGGGCGGGGGGTACGCGCCGGCGGGGGGCGGGTAGGCACCGGAGGGCGGCGGCGTGGCGCCGACGGGCGGCGGCGTGGCGCCCGCGGGCGGGACCGGCTCCTCGTCGCGCGGCGGGTTGCCGGGGTTCTCGGTCATCGCGGGGCCTCCTGGGTGCGGACGACCATCGCCCGTCCGGCCAGCGAACCGGGACGGCCGTCCGCGTGTCAAGGACCGCTCGTCCGGTGGAAAAGGGGACAAAAGACCCGGTCGTGCCGCTACGCTTCGTCCGCCGTAGTCACGACACGCCCGAGGAGACCCATGTCCTACCCCCCGCAGCCTCCCGTCGCCGGTCAGCCCCCGCTGCGACCCGACGAGGAGCGCACCTGGGCGCTGCTGTCCCACCTGGGCGGCATCCTGTTCGGGTTCATCCCCAGCCTGGTCGTCTGGCTCGTGTTCAAGGGTCGCGGCCAGTTCCTGGAGGACCAGGCCAAGGAGGCCCTGAACTTCCAGATCGCCCTGACCATCGCCTACGTCGCGGCGTCGATCCTCACCGCGGTCACGTTCGGCATCGCGTCGCCGCTGCTGTTCGTCGTGTGGGGCGCCGGCATCGTGTTCGCGATCCTCGCCGCCGTCGCCGTGAACAAGGGCGAGTGGTACCGGTACCCGGTCACCCTGCGTCTGGTGAAGTGACCCGGGCCTGACCCCGGACGAGGGGGACGTGCTGCCCGGTGCGCCGGGCGGCACGTCCCCCTGCTCGTGGCGTCGCCGGGGTCAGGCCGTGAGCGTGCGGACGACCGTGTCGGCCAGCAGCCGGCCGCGGCGGGTGAGCCGGACCCGCGCGGGGGCGTCCGAGCCGAGCGCCGCGCGGGGGTCGACGAGGCCGTCGGCCACCAGGCCCGCGACCGCCGTCCGTGCGGCCGGGTCCAGCGCGGCCAGCGGCAGGCCCTCGTCGAGCCGGACCCCGAGCATCACCTGCTCGAGCCGCGCCGCGTCGCCCGCGACGGTCTCCCGCCCGGCGGCCGGGCTCAGCCCCTCGGCGAGCCGCGCCGCATAGGTGCGCGGGTGCTTGACGTTCCACCACCGCACGCCGCCGACGTGGCTGTGCGCGCCGGGGCCCACGCCCCACCAGTCGTCGCCGCGCCAGTAGGCGAGGTTGTGCCGGCACGCCTGCTCCGGCGTGCGCGCCCAGTTGCTCACCTCGTACCAGTGCAGGCCGGCCTCGGTCAGCAGGTCGTCGGCGAGCTCGTACTTCGCGGCCTGGTCGTCCTCGTCGGGGAGGGTCAGCAGGCCGCGCTTGACCTGCACGGCCATCCGCGTGCCCTGCTCGACCACCAGGGCGTACGCCGACACGTGGTCGACGCCGGTCGCGAGCGCGGTCTCCAGCGACGCGCGCCAGTCGTCGAGCGACTCCCCCGGCGTGCCGTAGATCAGGTCGAGCGACACCGCGAGCCCCGCGTCGCGGGCCCACCGGACCACGTCCGGGATGCGGCGCGGGTCGTGGGTGCGGTCGAGGGTCGCCAGCACGTGCGGGACCGCGGACTGCATGCCGAACGACACCCGCGTGAACCCGCCGCGCGCCAGCTCGGCCAGCGACTGCGGGGTCACCGAGTCGGGGTTGGCCTCGGTGGTGACCTCGGCGTCCGCGGTGAGGCCCCAGGCGTCCCGGACCCCGCCGAGCATCCGCACCAGGTCCGACGGGGGCAGGACGGTGGGGGTGCCGCCGCCGACGAACACCGTCGACGCGGGGCGCGCCGGCAGACCGGCGTCGCGCAGCACCCGGCCGCCCAGCGCGATCTCCGCGAGGGCGGTGTCCGCGTAGGCGACCTGGCTGGCACCACCGCCGAGCTCGGTCGCGGTGTACGTGTTGAAGTCGCAGTACCCGCAGCGCACCGTGCAGAACGGCACGTGCAGGTACACGCCGAACCCGCGGTCGACGGCCCCTGCGCGGACCGAGTCCGGCAGCGCGCCGTCGTCCGGGGCGGCGTCGCCGTCCGGCAGCGCCGGGCTCACTTCTTCTTCGCGTCCTTGGCGTCCTTGGAGCTGCCCGCGGCCTCGGAGGTGAGCGCGGCGATGAAGGCCTCCTGCGGCACGTCGACCCGGCCGATGGTCTTCATGCGCTTCTTGCCCTCCTTCTGCTTCTCCAGGAGCTTGCGCTTGCGGGAGATGTCGCCGCCGTAGCACTTGGCGAGGACGTCCTTGCGGATCGCGCGGATGGTCTCGCGGGCGATGACGCGCGAGCCGACCGCGGCCTGGATCGGCACCTCGAACTGCTGGCGCGGGATCAGGTCCTTGAGCTTGGACGCCATCATGACGCCGTACGCGTAGGCCTTGTCCTTGTGCACGATCGAGCTGAACGCGTCGACCTGCTCGCCCTGCAGCAGGATGTCGACCTTGACGAGGTCCGCGACCTGGTCGCCGATGGGCTCGTAGTCGAGGCTGGCGTACCCGCGGGTGCGGGACTTCAGCTGGTCGAAGAAGTCGAATACGATCTCCGCGAGCGGCAGCGTGTAGCGCATCTCGACGCGGTCCTCGGACAGGTAGTCCATGCCCTGGAGGTCGCCGCGCTTGCCCTGGCAGAGCTCCATGATCGCGCCGATGAACTCGCTGGGCGCGAGGACCGTGGCCTTGACGACCGGCTCGCGCACCTCGCGGATCTTGCCGCCCGGGAACTCGCTCGGGTTGGTGACGGTGACGACCTGACGGTCCTCCATCGTCACCTCGTAGACCACGTTCGGGGCGGTCGAGATGAGGTCGAGGTCGAATTCCCGCTCGAGCCGCTCGCGGATGATCTCGAGGTGCAGCAGCCCGAGGAACCCGACGCGGAACCCGAAGCCGAGGGCGACCGAGGTCTCCGGCTCGTAGTTCAGCGCGGCGTCGTTGAGCTCGAGCTTGTCGAGCGCGTCGCGCAGCACCGGGTAGTCGGAGCCGTCGATCGGGTACAGGCCCGAGAACACCATCGGCTTCGGGTCGGAGTAGCCGCCGAGCGCCTCGGACGCGGGCTTCGACATGTTGGTGACGGTGTCGCCGACCTTGGACTGGCGCACGTCCTTCACGCCCGTGATGAGGTAGCCGACCTCGCCGACGCCCAGGCCCTTGGTGGGCACGGGCTCCGGGGAGATCACGCCGATCTCGAGCAGCTCGTGCGTGGCCTTGGTCGACATCATCGCGATCCGCTCGCGCGGGTTCAGGCTGCCGTCCTTGACCCGGACGTACGTGACGACGCCGCGGTACGTGTCGTAGACGGAGTCGAAGATCATGGCGCGCGCCGGGGCGTCCGGGTCGCCGGACGGCGCCGGGACCAGCTGCACGATCCGGTCGAGCAGCTCCTCGACGCCCGCGCCCGTCTTGCCCGACACCCGCAGGCAGTCGTCCGGGTCGCCACCGATGAGGCCCGCGAGCTCCTCGGCGTACTTCTCGGGCTGCGCGGCGGGCAGGTCGATCTTGTTCAGCACCGGGATGATCTGGAGGTCGTTCTCCATCGCCAGGTACAGGTTCGCGAGCGTCTGCGCCTCGATGCCCTGCGCCGCGTCGACCAGCAGCACCGCGCCCTCGCACGCCGCCAGCGACCGGGACACCTCGTACGTGAAGTCCACGTGGCCCGGGGTGTCGATCATGTTGAGCGCGTACGGCGTGTCCCCGAGCGCCCACGGCATGCGCACCGCCTGGGACTTGATGGTGATCCCGCGCTCGCGCTCGATGTCCATCCGGTCGAGGTACTGGGCGCGCATCGCCCGCGAGTCGACGACGCCGGTGAGCTGCAGCATCCGGTCGGCGAGCGTCGACTTGCCGTGGTCGATGTGCGCGATGATGCAGAAGTTGCGCAGGAGCTCCGGCGGGGTCGCCGCAGGGGCGATGCGCTGGGACTGGGCGGCGCTCGGGATCGGGGACACGTGCTCCCTCGGTTTCGCTGGGTCGGGATCAACCCCCATCGTCCCATGCCCGGGCCCGAACCCCGAGCCGCGTCACGCCTCGCGGGTGATCCGCACCTCGACGTCGAGCGACTGCGTGCCCGCACCGGCGAAGATCCCGCGCAGCGGCGGCACGTCGTCGTAGCACCGGCCCCGGCCCAGGACGACGTGGTTCTCCCCCACCGGCGCGCGGTTCGTCGGGTCGTACGCGGTCCACTCGCCCGCCCACCACTCGACCCACGCGTGGGACTCGCCCGTGACGGTGCGCCCCACCTCGCCGTCGCGCAGCGGGTGCAGGTAGCCGGACACGTACCGCGCCGGGATGCCGACGCTGCGCAGCGCGCCGGCCGCGAGGTGCGCCATGTCCTGGCACACGCCCTTGCCCGCCGCCCACGCGTCCGTCGCGGGCGTGTGCACCGCGGTGACGCCGGGGACGTAGTCCATCCGGTCCCGCACGGCGAGGCAGACCGCGAGCGCCGCGTCCGCCGGGTCGGCGCCGGCGGCGGCCTCGGCGGCCAGCGCCGCCACCTCGTCGGGCGCCGCCGTGGTCGGGGTGTCCGACAGGAACTCGGCGAGCGAGTCCCGCAGCGCGGGGCTGCGCAGGGTCTCCCAGTCGCCGGCCGTGCGCGGGCCGGGCCGGGCGGTGACCTCGACGCGGCTCTCCGCGGTGAGCACCAGCTGCTCGTGCGGCGCCAGCACCTCGAACGCGGTGACGGCCGTGCCCCAGTAGTCGCGGTACTCGTGCGACCAGGTGTGCGGCTGCACGTCCAGGCGCGCGTCCAGCACCACCTGACCGGGCTGCGCGAGCGGCGTCATCCGCGCCTCGTTGTAGGACACCGTGACCGGGCGGGTGTAGCGGAACGCGGTGGTGTGCACCACGTGCAGGCGGCTGGTGCCCATCAGACGGCCTCCCCGACCCAGGTGGTGACGCTGCCGGACGGGAAGTACCGGCGGCGGATCGCGTCGCTCGCGGCCGCGCACGCGCGCTGCACCCGCTCCATCTCCGCGGGCAGGGCGTCCAGGACCTCCGGCAGCGGGCGGTACTCCAGGCTGGTGCGGGCGTGCCCGAGGTGGCGGATCGCCTCGTCGACGCCGCTCATCCGGGCGGGCTCCAGCGCCGTCAGGCACTCCTCCGCCTGCCCGAGGGCGTACACGATCGACCGCGGGAACGACCGGTCCAGCAGCAGGAACCCCGCCGCGCGCTCGTCCGAGGCCATGCCCCGGTAGGTCCGCAGGTACGCCTCGTGGGCGCCGCAGGACCGCAGCAGCGTCGCCCACCCCGGCCCGCCGGCGCCCGCGAGCGCCCGGGTGGTGATGAGGCGGGCGGTCATGTCGGCCCGCTCGATGGACCGGCCCAGCACCATGAACCGCCAGGTGTCGTCCCGCGACGTCGCGGAGTCCGTGAGCCCGGCGACGATGGCCGCGCGCTCGCGCACCCACGTGAAGTAGTCGTGCGGCCGGGTCGGGCGCATCTGCGCGGGCAGCTGGTTCCACGCCGTGTTCAGGCACTCCCACAGCTCGGTCGACACGATCTCCCGCGCCCGGCGGGCGTTCTCCCGCGCCGCGATCAGCGAGCCGGCGATCGACGACGGGGACACCCGGTCGTACGCGAGCAGCTCCAGCACCTGCTGCCGGCCGATCTGCGCCTCGGGCGGCGGCGCGGGACGGTCCATCACCGACAGCAGCGACCGGCACGCCAGGTCCTCGGCCGCCCACGGGTCCTCGAGCAGGCCCTGCACGTGCACGTCGAGCAGCCGCGCGGTGTCGTCCGCGCGCTCGACGTAGCGGCCGATCCAGAACAGCGACTCCGCGATCCGGCTCAGCACCGTGCACCTCCGTCGTCCGTGGCGGCCATCTGCTGCTGCTGCTCCGCCTGGGGTGCGGCGTCGTCCGGGTTCGCGTCGATCGGCACCGCCTGGTCCACCGGGACGGCGCGCGGGCCCACCGGCGCGTCGGACCGGGTCGCCCGGTGCGGCGTGCTGGCGCCGAGCACCCAGGTGTCCTTCGAGCCGCCGCCCTGCGAGGAGTTCACGACCAGCTGGCCCTCCGGCAGCGCCACCCGGGTCAGCCCGCCGGGGAGCACCCACACCTGGTCGCCGTCGTTCACCGCGAACGGCCGCAGGTCCACGTGCCGCGGCCGCAGCCCGTCCTCGACCAGCGTCGGCACCGTCGACAGCTGCACCACCGGCTGCGCGATCCAGCCGCGCGGGTCGGCGCGCAGCCGGTCGCGCAGCTCCGCGAGCTCCGCCCGGGACGCCGCCGGGCCGACCACCAGGCCCTTGCCGCCCGACCCGTCGACCGGCTTCACCACCAGCTCGTCCAGCCGGTCCAGCACCTCCGCCAGCGCGTCGGGCTCCTCCAGGCGCCAGGTGTCGACGTTCGGGATCACCGGCTCCTCGCCGAGGTAGTACCGGATCAGGTCCGGCACGTACGTGTAGACGAGCTTGTCGTCCGCGACGCCGTTGCCCACCGCGTTCGCGATCGTCACGTTCCCCGCCCGCGCGCACGTCATGATCCCGGGGCTGCCCAGCGCCGAGTCCGACCGGAACGCCACCGGGTCCAGGTAGTCGTCGTCGACCCGCCGGTAGATCACGTCGACCCGGCGCCGGCCCTGGGTGGTCCGCATCCACACCCGGCCCCCGGAGCAGAACAGGTCCCGGCCCTCGACGAGCTCCACGCCCATCGTCCGGGCCAGCAGCGCGTGCTCGAAGTAGGCGGAGTTGTAGACGCCCGGGGTCAGCACCACCACGGTCGGGTCGTCGACGCCCGCCGGGGCCGCCGCGGTCAGCGCGGCCAGCAGCCGGCGCGGGTAGTCCTGCACCGGCCGGATCCGCAGCGTCGCGAACAGCTCCGGGAACGTCTGCGCCATCGCCCGCCGGTTGGACAGCACGTACGACACCCCGCTGGGCACCCGCACGTTGTCCTCCAGCACCCGGAACTCCCCGGCCGCGTCCCGCACCAGGTCGATGCCGGACACGTGCACCCGGACGCCGTTCGGCGGCTGGATCCCGCGGGCCGCCCGGTGGAAGTGGGTGGACGACACGATCAGCCCCCGCGGCACCACGCCGTCGGCGACCGCCTTCTGCGGCCCGTACACGTCCGCGAGGAACGCCTCCAGGGCCCGCACCCGCTGCGCGACGCCCGGCGCGACGTGGTCCCACTCGTGCCCCGCGATCACCCGCGGCACCACGTCCAGGGGGAACGGCCGCTCCTCGCCCGCGAAGTCGAACGTCACGCCCTGCGCCAGGTACGAGCGCGCGAGCGCGTCCGCGCGGGTGCGCAGGTCGGCCGTGGTCTGCTGCGCGAGCGCGGCGTGCACGTGCCGGTAGCTCGGCCGCGGGCCGTCGACCGCGTCGATCATCTCGTCCCAGGCCGCGCCGCTGGGGTACGCGTCGAACAGGTCCGCCATCCGGTGATCCTCGCCCTCCCGTGTCACGGCCGTGTGTCCGGCCGGGAACGGCGGGGTCACACGCCGCTGCCGCCGATCCTGCCCGAGGGCGGGTGTCCCCGCCGGTCGGGGGCTGGTCGGGGGCGGGTCGGGGGCTGGTCGGGGGCCGGGCGACGTGCCCGTGCGGACGGTCTCCGGGGGGCACCGGCGCCTGGTAGTCTTGTCAGTCGCGTGTCCGCCCGGGTCGGCGGGCACTAGTCCGGTTCCTCTCCGCGGGTGTCCCCACGCCCCAGTCCCGGCGCCGGACGCGCCCTCTACGACCTTGTTCCTATCGCCCCTGGGCGAGCACACGAAGAGAGTCCACACCGTGGCCAACATCAAGTCCCAGATCAAGCGGATCCGCACCAACGAGATCGCGCGCCTGCGCAACAAGGCCGTGAAGTCGGAAGCTGAAGACGTTCGTGCGCCGCGTGCGCGAGGCCGTCGCCGGCGGCGACAAGGACGCGGCCGCTGCCGCGCTCACCGTCGCGTCGAAGAAGCTCGACAAGGCCGTCTCGAAGGGCGTCATCCACGCCAACCAGGCTGCCAACAAGAAGTCGGCCCTGGCCAAGGCGGTCAACGCGCTCTGACGCGTTCGCTGGTCCTCACGGAGGGCGCCACCCGCTGCGGGTGGCGCCCTCCGTCGTCTCCGCCCGCGCCCGGCCCCGGGCTCCTGGACTCCCGGACTCCCGCCTCCGCCGAGGTCGACACCTCGCGGCCGCGGTCGCCCCGTACGACGAGCGACCTCGGCCGGGCCGGGCGACCTCGGCGTGGGGCGACCGGGGACGACGAAGGGCGTCACCCCCCCTGCGGGGTGACGCCCTCGACGCGGTGACGGCCGCTGACGGGCCGTCCCGGGGAACGTCGGCGACTCAGTCCTGGGCCACCGCGCTCCACGCCTCCCACAGCACCGCGGGGACCGCGGGCCGGAAGCCCGCCTCCCGCAGCGCGCGGTCGAATGCCTGCGCCGCCCCGGTGACGTCCCCGTGACCGAGGAACCGGTCGCCGAGCTCGCGCCACACCGCGGCGGACTGCCGCGAGGCCGACATCATGCCGAGCATGTCCGCGGCCCACCGGTACGCGCGGGAGGCCTGCTCGACCTCGCCGCGGGCGTGCAGCGCGTCGCCGATCGCGAGCTGCGCGGCGGCGCCGTCCAGCCGCGGGGCGTCACCCAGCCGCTCCAGCGCGCCACGGGCGTACGCCTCGGACGCGACGGGGTCGCCCAGCATGAGGTGCGCGCGCGAGCGCTCGACGTCGAGGCGCGCCATCTCCACCTCGGAGCCGGACACCGCGAGCTCGGGCGCCGCGCGGTCGAGCTGCTCCAGCGCGGTCACCGGCTCGGCCGGGTCGCTGCGCAGCAGGAGCCACGCGTAGTTCAGCCGCAGGCGCGGGATGTCACGGCTGACCTCGCCCTCGCCCAGCAGGGCGAGCGCGCGCTCCGTGTACCGCTTGGCCAGCCCGTAGTCGTGCCGCTGCTCCGCGACGAGCGCCGCGTTCCAGTACACCGACCCGCGACCGCGCGGGGTGCCGAGCGACTCCGCCTGGCGGATCAGCTCCGCGGCACGGTGCGTCGCGTACAGCAGGTCACCGCGCTCGACGTAGGCCCACAGCGTCGTCGACCCCAGCCGCAGGTGCTCGTCGGTACCGGTGAGGCCCGACTCCTCGAGCTCCGCGAGCTGGCGGTCGCCGAGCTCGATCGCACGGCCCAGGTCGCCGGCCTCCACGTACGAGGCGACGAGGGCGGTCGCTGCCGCCGCCGCGTCGAGGTGGTGCGACTCGGCGCGGGCGTGCGCGAGCAGCGGCTCGAGCACGCCGACGGCGGACTCGAGGTCACCGAGCATCTCGTGCGCCTGCGCGAGCGCGAGCTGGGAGTCGACCCGGACCTGCCGGGTCACCGAGTCGAGCTCGAGCGCGAGGATGCGGTCGCGGGCGGACGCCGGCTCGCCGGACACGAGGTCCAGGCGGGCGTAGTCCAGCGCGAGCCGGGCGCGGGCCTCGGCGGGGCCCTCGTCGCCGTGCTTGAGGTACTCGACCGTCGACCCGAGGCGCTCGGCGAGCACCGCGAGGGCGGCATCGGTCGGCTCACGCCGACCGGACTCGATCAGCGAGATGTAGCTGGGCGACAGGGCGTCGCCGGCGAGGGCCGTCTGGGAGAGCCCAGCGACCAACCGCGCCTCGCGGACGCGGTCAGCAATGGTCGTCATGGGTGTCACTGTACCTATGACGTCCCCTGACTGCGAGCACGTCACCCGTCCGCCGATCCACGGTCCGGAGTACCCGGGCTCGCCCTGACCACCGAGAGCCATCAGAGCGAGCCCGGAGGCACCGAGGGGGTTCAGACCGCGGTCCGGCAGCAGCCGGTGGCACCGCTCTGGATCGTGACGAGGCCGGCGGCAGAGGCGGCACCGGAGGCGCCGAGCGTGAGGGTGAGGGCGAGGGCGGCGGTCGCGAGGGCCTTGAACGAGGTGCGCATGGTCGTCTCCTGTCACAAACTGTTGACTCTCTGTCATGAAGAGCATGACTCACGCGGAGCGCTTCGCACCAGTGAATCCGCATTCCCGCAGGATGTCCCTCCGAACGGGTGAAAACCTGGCCGCTGAACCGCGCGATCACGCGGCGTCGTCGCCGGTCACCCTGACGCGGTCGTGTCATCGCCGGAATGCTGTGGTGTCATGGTGCGCATGACCAGGGGACAGGGCGATGTCGAGCAGCAGCTCGCGACCGCGATCGACTCCGCGATCCCGCACGACCTCCGTCGCGAGTGGGACCGCCACCTCGCCCGCGAGCAGGTCGTCGTCGGGCGGCAGGGGATCTTCTCCCCCGCCTGCACCCGTTCGGCTACGAGCTCGCGTTCCGCGCGCCCGGCGCCACCCGCGCGGACGCCACCGCGTGGAGCGACCTCCAGCACGAGCGCGCCACGGCCGCGGTCCTGCGCGCCACGTTCGGGCGAGCGGAGGTCGACGAGGTCGGCCACGGCCGGTGGCTGTTCGTCCGCTGCCCCCGCACCTACCTGACCGGCGAGCTGCAGCTCCCCGCCCGCCCCGACCGCCTCGTCGTCGAGATCGCCGGCACCACCCGCATCGACGGCGACGTCCTGCGTGGCGTCCGCCGGCTGCGCGAGCAGGGCTTCCGTGTCGCGATGGCCGGGTTCGTGTCCCGGTCCGACCAGCGGATGCTGCTCCCCCAGGCCGACTTCGTGAAGATCGACGCGCGCGACCTCGACCTCGAGGGCGAGCCGGTCGTCGACCTCGCCCGGTCGCACGGTGCGCTGCTCGTCGCGGAGTTCGTCGAGACCAGCACGGAGCTCAAGGCCGGGCGCCGGCTCGGGTTCGACCTCTACCAGGGCAACCTGCTCGAGCGCAGCCTGCTGCTCGACCGCACGTCCGCCCCGCTGCTCCCCCCGGTCCAGGACCCCTCGGGCCAGCACCACCTCTGACCCGCCTGGCCCACCCGCGGCGCCCACCCACCGCACGCCGAGGCGCGCCCACCCACCGGCACGCCGAGACAGGACCGCAGCGTCGAGTCAGGCCGCCCGGAGGCCCTGTCTCGACGCAGCGGTCCGATCTCGGCGTGGGGGCAGGGCGCTCGGCGTGGGGCGCAGGGCGCTCGGCGTGGGGGCAGCCGGCGTGGGCTGCTCCGGGGTCAGCGGCGGACGCTGCCGGCGATGCGGAGCACGGCCCGCTCGACCGCGAACTTCGGGTCGCGGCTCGCGCCCTTCACCTCGGCGTCCGCCTGCGCGACCGCGGTGATCGCGTGCGCCAGGCCCTCGGGCGTCCACCGGGCGAGCTCCTTGCGGGAGCGGTCGACCTGCCACGGGGCGAGGCCGAGGTCACGCTCGGCACCCGGCCCGCGACCCCGTGCCGCCGACACCTTGGCCAGGACCCGCAGCCGCGCCGCGAGCGCCGCGACGAGCGGTACCGGGTCGACCCCGGTGGCGAACGCGTGCCGCAGCAGCGCGACCGCCTCGCCCGCGGACCCCTCGACGGCGGCGTCGGCGACCCGGAACCCGGTCGCCTCGATCCGGCCGCCGTAGTAGCGCTCGACCACCTCGACGCCGATCACCCCGGTCGTGTCGGCCACCAGCTGGCTGCACGCCGCGGCGAGCTCGCGCAGGTCGCTGCCGACCGCGTCGACGAGCGACCGGACCGCACGGGCCTCCATCCGGCGACCGGCCCGCCGCACCTCCTGGGTGACGAACGCGGCCTTGTCGGCGTCGCGCTTGATCGTCTCGCAGACCGCGACCGGGTGACCGGCCGAGCGCACCGCGTCCAGCAGGCGCTTGCCGCGCTGCCCGCCGCCGTGCCGCAGCACGAGCACCACGTCGTCCAGCGGCGCGGCGACGTAGGCGAGGGCGTCCAGGACGAGGTCGTCCGTGGCCTTCTCGACGGACTCGACGACCACCACCTTGTCCTCGCCGAACAGCGACGGGCTGGTGGCGAGCATGAGCTCGCCGGTGCTGTACGCGGCGGCGTCGACGCGGGAGAAGCTCGATCTGCGGGTCGCGCTCGCGCGCGAGGCCCACCAGGCGCTCGACCGCCCGCTCCGCCAGCAGCTCCTCGGGGCCCGTGACCAGGACCACCGGGGCCAGCCCGACCTCGTCCCAGGCCAGTCCCGCGGGGGCCGACGAGCGACCACCACCGCGCGCGGAACGACGGGAGGCGGGGGCGGAGGGCGGCACGACCCTAGGGTGCCACGTCCCGCCCACAGCGCAGGACCAGCACGACCGCGGCGGTGCACGCGACCGCCAGCAGCACGATGCCGACCGCGCCGCCGGCCCACGCGACGCGCGCGCCCGGCAGGTCGGTGACGATCCGCGCGACGGCGGCGATCCACCAGCACGCCGCGCCGGCGAGCTGGGCGCACGCAGTCGCGCCGCCCGACCACCACGGCCCGAGCAGCGCCGCGAGCAACCCGCCGACCGTCGCCGGCGCCACCGCCGGGGCGGCCGCGACGTTCGCGAGCACGGCGTACGTCGGGACGTCCGGGGAGAGCAGCAGCACGACCGGCGCGCACACCGCCTGCGCCGCGACCGGCACGGCGAGCGCGGTCGCCAGCGGCGACGGCCCCGCGCGAACCCCGTCCGGGGGCCCGTCGGACCGCCGCCCGCGCCGGCGGGGTCGGTCCCAGCGGCGCGCCATCGGACCCGCGAGCAGCGCGATGCCGGCCGTCGTGACGACGGACAGCACGAACCCGATGTCCCGGGCGAGCCACGGGTCCACCACGAGCAGCACGAGGACCGCGCCCGCGAGCGCCGGCACCGAGCGTGCGGGCCGCCCGGCGACGAGGCCGAGCACGCCCACGGCGCCCATCACGGCCGCCCGCACCACGCTCGCCCCCGGCTGCACCAGCGCGACGAAGCCGACCATCACGAGCCCGACGGGCAGCCACCGCGCACGCCGCGGCACCCGGCAGCGCGCGGCGAGCGCGAGCACCACCCCGCCGAGCAGCGAGAAGTGCGCGCCGGACACCGCCGTCAGGTGCGCGAGCCCGGACGCCCGCATCGCCTCGTCCAGGTCGCCCACGCCCCGGGTGTCGCCGACGGCGATCGCCGGGAGCAGCGCACCCGCGTCGCCCGGCACCGCGCGCGCCGTGCCCACCAGGCCGACGCGCAGACGGTCCGCCCACCGCAGCGCCCCACCGGGCGGAGCGCGCACGACCACCTCGGCGGTCGTCCGCGCCCGCGCGACCGGCCTGCCCGCGGGGTCGCGCGCGGGCGACAGCCGGGCCTCGACCTCGACCACGGTGCCGTAGGCGAGCGACGCCGCGACGGCGGTCGTCAGGACCTCGACGGCGGCGCCCGTGGGCGAGGCCCGCGCGGGGTCGGCGCCGACCGCCCCGACCCAGCGGACCGCGAGCAGGAACCGGACCGTCCCGGGACCCCGAGCCGGGTCGGACCTCGCGCCGACGCTCGCGGACCCCGGCGCGCCCGCTCCCGCACCCGCACCATCGCCCTCGCCCGTTCGCGTCGTCGTCCGCAGCGGCTGCGGGGTCGACCGCACGACCCCCACGAGACGTACCCGCGCCCCGTCCGCCGCCAGGTCCCGCAGCCGCCCGGCGTCGCGTGCGCCGAGCTGGACGGAGAGCGCGAGCAGCAGCACCGCGACCGAGCCGAGCACGAGCACGACCTCGCCACCGTGGGCGGGACGACGGACATGGCGTGGGCGACGTGGACGGACGGCGGCGACCGGCCGCGCCGGAGCGGGAGCAGCCGGACCCGTGGCCGCTGCCGGTGCCGCTGCCGGGAGCAGCGGCCACGGGAGCCCGGCGGCGCGCCGTCGCTCACGGAGCTCGACGACGACGGCGCACGCCACCGCCCCCACCCCGACGCCCGCGCCCGCGCCCGCGGCGACCCGCTCCGTGGTGCCGACGCCCACCGCGGCAGCGGCCCACACGGCGAGCGCCGCGGGCACCAGCCGCAGGTCCAGCGGCTCGTCACCGGCCACCGCCGCCCTCCCCCGGTCGGCCGGGCTGGGCCTGCGGAGCCCGCGGGGCCCGGCGGGCGCTCACACGCGCACCCGGTCCGCGACCCGTGCCAGCAGCGCCGGCCCGATGCCGGGGACGTCCAGGAGGTCCTCGGGCGTCGCGAACGCGCCGTGCTCGGACCGCCACGCCAGGATCCGCTCGGCGAGCACCGGCCCGATGCCGGGCAGCGTCTGGAGCCCGGCGGCATCGGCACGGTTCACGTCCACCGCGCCGTCCGCCGCACCGGCAGCGGCACCGCCCGCGCCCGCCGTGCCCGCTGCACCGGGGTCTGCGACCTCCCCTGGTGCGGGGACCCGGACCTGCGCGCCGTCGACCACCTCGGCGGCGAGGTTCACCGCGGACAGGTCCGCGCCCGGCAGCGCCCCGCCGGCCGCCGCGACCGCCTCGGCGACGCGTGACCCGGCGGGCAGCGCGACGACCCCCGGCGCCGCGACCTCACCGACGACGTGCACCCAGACGTCGGGCCGGGACGACGGCGAGGGGGCCGGCCCGCCGGCCGTGCTCGCGGAGGCCAGCGGCTCGGGCACGTCGACGGCCGGTCCGGTCGCACCGGGCGCGGCCCGCAGCGCCACCGCGCCGCCGACGAGGGCGAGCGCGGTCACGGCGACGGCCGCGGTCCGGACGGGGACCTGCCAGCGCAGCCCGGACCCGACGCGCGCCCTGCGGCGTGCACGGTCCTGCACCTCGGCGTCCGTGCCGTCCCACGGTGCGCCCTGGCGCGCGACGGCGGCGCGAAGGTTCGCGCGGGTCGTACGTGCCACCGGCGCGTCGGCACCGGCGGTGTCCCGTCTCCGCGCGGGGTCGGGTGGCGGGTCGCCGTCGTACCAGGTCATGCCCCGACGCTAGGAGCGCGGCGCCGCTCGCGGGCTCCCGCGCACCGGCCCCTGGGGACGACGCGCGGGCACCGTGCCTGGGGAGGGCTCGGCACCCGCGCCCCGACCGGGGTCCGTCACCGAGCCCGCGTCAGCGGTCGGTCACCGTCACCGCGAGGACGCCGACCCCGAGGTGGCCCCCGAGCACCGCACCCACCTCGCGGACCAGCACGTCGTCCACGCCCGAGGTCGCCCGGATGCGGTCGGCCAGCTCCGAGGCGGCCTCCGCGCGTCCGAGGTGCTGGACGGCGACCCGCACCCCGGGACCGCGCCGGCGGACCTCCTCGACGGCGAGCTGGTGCAGCCGGTCGCGGGCGGCGCGTCGGGTCCGGACGCGCTCCGCGACGTCGATCCGGCCGTCGTGCAGGGTGAGGACCGGGCGCAGCCCGAGCACGGTGCCGAACGCCGCGGCCGCCCCGGAGAGCCGCCCGCCGCGGCGCAGGTGGTCGAGGGAGTCGACGACGAACCACGCGGCCGTCGACCGTCCGACCTGCTCGGCGGTCGCGGCGACGTCGGTGCCCGTGGGCGCGGAGCCCCAGGCCGCGCCGTCGGCGACCTCGGCCGCGGCGAGGGCGGCGTAGCCGAGGCCCGCTCCGGCGCTGCGCGAGTCGACGACGTGCACCGGGAGCGGAGCGATCTGGGCGGCGAGCGCGGCGGCGCGGACGGTGCCGGACAGCTCGCCGGACAGGTGCACCGAGACGACCTCGCGGGCGCCCCGCGCGGCGGCGGCCTCGTAGGCGGCGGCGAACGCCCCGGGCGGGGGCTGCGAGGTCGTGACCCGACGGCCGGACGCGAGGAGCGCCCCCAGGGCGTCGGGGGTCAGGTCGACGCCGTCCTGGTACCGGGTGTCGTCGACCGCGACGTCGAGCGGGACGACGGTGATGCCCCACGCCGCGGCGTCGGCCGGGGTCAGGCAGGACGTCGAGTCGGTGACGACGGCGACCGAGGGCGGGGTGTCGGCGGTCGGCTGCTCCTGCGGGGAGGCACCCGGGTCACCGCGGCGTGCCCCGTCGCCCAGGAGCCGGCCCACGACCCGGCCCACGACCCCGTCCGGGCCCGGGCGCCACGCCCGACCGAGCGCGCCCGGCCACGCCGCTGCCCGACCGAGCGCGCCCGGCCACGCCGCCGCCCGGCCACGCCACCCGCGCGCGGCGGGGTGCGGGGCGCCCGGAGACGCTCCCGCACCCGCGCCGCCGGTCTCGCCCTGCGCGGGCACCGTCAGGCCGGCACCACGTTGACGAGCTTCGGTGCGCGCACGATCACGGTCCGCACGTCGCGTCCGGCCATCGCGCGCTGCACGCCGGGGTCGGCCAGCGCGAGATCCCGCAGGGTGGCGTCGTCGGCGTCGGCGGGGACGTCGGCGCGCCCGCGGACCTTGCCCTGCACCTGGAACACGCAGGTCACGGTGTCCTCGACCAGGTACTGCGGGTCCAGGACGGGGAACGGCTCGTGCCCGAGCGAGCGCTCGTGGCCCAGGCGGGACCACAGCTCCTCCGCGAGGTGCGGGGCGACGGGCGCGGTCATGAGCACGAGCTGCTCCGCGACGGTGCGCGGCACCTCGGGCAGCGACGTCAGGTGGTTGTTCAGGACGATGAGCTTGGCGATGGCGGTGTTGATCCGCATCCCCTGCATGTCCTCGGCGACCTCGGCGATGGTGCGGTGCAGCACGCGCAGCGTCTCGACCGTCGGCTCGGTGTCGACGACGGTGACCTCGCCGGTCTCCTCCGACACGACGTTGCGCCACACGCGCTGCAGGAACCGCTGCGCCCCGACGACGGCCCGGGTCTCCCACGGGCGGGACAGGTCGAGCGGGCCCATCGACATCTCGTAGACGCGCAGGGTGTCCGCGCCGTACTCGGCGTACATCTCGTCCGGGGAGACGGCGTTCTTCAGGGACTTGCCGATCTTCCCGTACTCGCGGTTGACGGGCTCGCCGTTCCAGCTGAACCCGGTCGACGCGGTGTCGTCCTCGACGACCTCGGCCGACGGCACGTACACGCCGCGCTCGTCGGTGTACGCGTACGCCTGGATGTAGCCCTGGTTGAACAGCTTGTAGAACGGCTCGCGGCTCGCCACGTGGCCCAGGTCGTAGAGCACCTTGTGCCAGAACCGGGCGTACAGCAGGTGCAGCACGGCGTGCTCGACGCCACCGACGTACAGGTCGACGCCGCCGACGCCGTGGGTGTCGGTCGCGTTGTGGCCCGGGCCCATCCAGTACTGCTCGAGCGCGGGGTCGACGACCTGGCCGGACGCGTGGGTCGGGTCCAGGTAGTGCAGGTAGTACCAGCACGACCCGGCCCAGTTCGGCATGGTGTTGGTGTCGCGGCGGTAGACCTTCGGGCCGTCACCGAGGTCGAGCGTGACGTTCACCCAGCCGGTGTCGCGGCCCAGCGGTGCCTCGGGCGAGGACTCGGCGTCGTCGGGGTCGAAGGTCCGCGGCGCGTAGTCCGGCACGTCGGGCAGGTCGACGGGCAGCGCCGACTCGGGGACCGCGATCGGCAGGTCGTGCTCGTCGTAGACGATCGGGAACGGCTCGCCCCAGTACCGCTGGCGGCTGAACAGCCAGTCGCGCAGGCGGTAGGTCACGGTGCGCTCGCCGGCGCCGCGCTCGGCCAGCCAGTCGATGATGCGGGTCTTGGCGTCGGCGACGGACAGCCCGTCGAGGCTGACCTCCTCGTTGGACGAGTTGATGATCGCGCCGTCACCGGTCCAGGCGCCCTCGTGGCCCTCGGGCGCCTCGACGGTGCGCACGACCGGCAGGCCGAACGCCTCGGCGAACGCGAAGTCGCGGCTGTCCCCGCCGGGCACGGCCATGATCGCGCCGGTGCCGTAGCCCATCAGCACGTAGTCGGCGATGAACACCGGCAGCGACTCGCCGTTCACCGGGTTGAGCGCGTAGCCGCCGGTGAACACGCCCGTCTTGCGTCCGGCGTCGGCCTGGCGCTCCACGGCCGTCTTGGCCGCAGCCTCGCGCCGGTAGGCCGCGACCGCCTCGGCCGGGGTGGCCGCGCCGCCGCGCCACGCCTCGGGGACGTCCTCGCCCCAGGCCTCCTCGCCGCCGCCGACCAGCTGGTCGACGAGCGGGTGCTCGGGCGCGAGCACGACGTAGGTGGCGCCGAACAGCGTGTCGGGGCGGGTGGTGAACACGGTCAGCGGCTCGTCGGCGTCGGTGACCTCGAAGTGCACGTGCGCGCCCTCGGACCGGCCGATCCAGTTGCGCTGCATCGCGGTGACCTTCTCGGGCCAGTCGATGTGCGCGAGGTCGTCCGCGAGGCGGTCGGCGTACGCCGTGATCCGCATGTTCCACTGCCGCAGCGTCCGCTGGAACACCGGGAAGTTGCCGCGCTCGGACCGCCCCTCGGAGGTGACCTCCTCGTTGGCGAGGACCGTGCCCAGGCCCGGGCACCAGTTGACCGGGGTCTCGGAGACGTAGGCGAGGCGCTGGGCGTCGACCACGCGGCGGCGCTGCACCTCGTCCAGGTCGGCCCACGCGGCGCCCTCGGGCACCCCGTCGATCCCGTCCGGCACCGCGCGCGTCCCCGACTCGTAGGCCTCGACCAGCGTCGACACCGGCCGGGCCGCGCCCGTGCCGCCGTCGGGCCGCACGGCGTCCTCGTCGTACCAGGACTCGAAGATCTGCAGGAAGATCCACTGCGTCCAGCGCACGTAGTCCGGGTCGATCGTCGCGAACGACCGGCGCGGGTCGTGCGCGACGCCCAGGCGGCGCAGCTGGCGCGCCATGATCTCGATGTTCGCCTCGGTGGTCCCGCGGGGGTGGGCGCCGGTCTGGACGGCGAACTGCTCGGCCGGCAGGCCGAACGCGTCGTAGCCGAGCGCGTGCAGCACGTTGTCGCCCTGCATCCGGCGGTACCGGGCCACGACGTCCGTGGCGATGTAGCCCAGGGGGTGCCCGACGTGCAGGCCCGCGCCCGAGGGGTACGGGAACATGTCCATCACGAAGAACGGCCGGGCGCCCTCGCGCGCGGTCGCCCCGTCGCCGTCGGTGAGCGCGCCCGTCGGGTTCGCGGCGAAGAACGTGCCGCGCTCGACCCACTCGTCCTGCCACCGGAGCTCGATCTGCTGCGCGAGCTCGGCGGTGTAGCGGAACGGCACGTCCTGGCCGCCGGGCGCCGCGGACGTGCCGGGCGCTGCGGGGGTGGACTCGGGCTGGGTGGCGGCGGGCGATGTCACCCCGCGAGTCTATCGAGGTGCGGCACCCCGTCCGGACTGCCTGGGGACGACGACCGGGGCCGTCGGCGCGTCGCGGTCAGGCGGCGCCCGCGACCCGCTGCCGCGAGCGCGCGACGCCGAGGGTGACGGCGGCGATGACGAGGCCGACGGCGGTCAGGCCCGCGCCGACCCAGGCCGGCGCGAGGTAACCGAGCCCGGCCGCGATGACGAGGCCCCCGGCCCACGCGCCCGCGGCGTTGCCGGCGTTCAGCGCGGAGTGGCACAGCGCCGCCCCGAGCGACGGCGCGGCGGGCGACAGGTCCATCAGCCACGCCTGCAGCGCCAGACCGAGCACCTGGGACGCGACGCCCAGCCCGACGATCGCGAGCACGCCCGGGACGAGCCACTGCCCGAGCACCGCGATCAGCACCAGCACGACGATCGTCGACGCGAACCCCAGCAGCAGCGTGCGCGGCACCGACCGGTCCGCGAGCCGGCCGCCGAGCAGCGTCCCCGCCGTCATCCCGACGCCGAACAGCGCGAGCACGATCGGCACGCTCGCCTCCGCGATGCCCGTGACGTCGGTGAGCAGCGGCGCGACGTAGGAGTAGACGGCGAACATGCCGCCGAACCCGATCGACCCCGCCGCGCACGCGACCCACAGCCGGCCGTTGCGCAGGGCGCCGACCTCGGACCGCACGCTCGCGCCGTCACGGACCGGCAGGCCCGGGATCCAGCGGAGCAGCGCGGCCAGCGTCAGCAGCCCCAGCACGCCGACCGCGACGAACGCCCAGCGCCAGCCGAACACCTGGCCGAGCACCGTGGACAACGGCACGCCGACGATGTTCGCGATCGTCAGGCCCGCCATCATCGTGGCGACGGCCTGACCGCGGCGGCCGGGGCCGGCGACGTGCGCGCCCATGACCGCGCCGACCCCGAAGAACGCGCCGTGCGGCAGCCCGGCGACGAACCGCGCCGCCACCAGCCAGCCGGCGGACGGCGCGAGCGCCGACAGCACGTTGCCGACCGTGAACGCCAGCATCAGCACGAGCAGCAGCCGGCGACGGTCCATCCGGGCGGCCGCCGCGATGAGCAGGGGCGCGCCGACGACCACGCCGAGCGCGTACGCGGTGATCACGTGGCCCGCCGACGGGATCGACACGTCCAGGTCGCTCGCGATCAGCGGCAGCAGCCCCATCGTCGCGAACTCGGTGGTGCCGATGCTGAACCCGCCGAGCGCGAGCGCGAGCAGCGGCAGCCGCGCGCGGCGTCGGACCAGGTGCGGGTCCAGGACGTCGGCGTCCGCGGGGCTGCTGCCCCGGGGGGTGGTGTCCATGTGCGCTCCCGCGTCGTCGGCTCGTCGGGCGCGCACGGCGGGGACGCGGACGCGCGTCGACGACCCCGGTGCGGCGCCGGTGTCCCGGTGGCGGCGACGGCGCGGCTCCGGTCCGGCCAACCCTACCGGCCGGTCAGCGCGCGTCGAGCAGCACCCAGATCGCCCGGGCCGCGACCTCGCCGAGCTCCACGGGGCGCGCGTCGTCGACCGGGACGTCGTCGTCGGCCCGGTCGTCGGCTCCGTCGTCGGCCCGGGCGCCGGCCCCGTCGTCCGCGCGCGGCGGTGCGACCCGCACGGCCGTCATCCCGGCGAAGTCCCGCCGCTCGACGACCTCCACCCGGGCGTCGAGCACCACGCCCACGGACGCGAGGTACCGCAGCAGCCCGGGGTCGGCGTCGGAGATCCGCGCGATCCGCCCCGTGCCGGACGCCAGCTCCCACAGCATGTCGGCGGCGGGCGCGGGCACGCTGCCGTCGGGCGCGGGGATCGGGTCGCCGTGCGGGTCGCGGGTCGGGTGCCCGAGGCGGGTGTCGATCCGCTCGACCATGAGGTCGGAGACGGCGTGCTCGAGCACCTCGGCCTCGTCGTGCACCTCGTCCCACGCGTAGCCCAGCTCGCTGACCAGGAACGTCTCGATGAGCCGGTGCCGGCGCACGACCTGCACGGCGTGCCGGACGCCCTCCGCGGTGAGCGTGATCGCCGCGTACGGCGCATGCTCCACGAGGCCCTGGTCGGCGAGGCGCCGGACGGTCTCGGAGACCGTGGAGGCGCCGACGCCCAGCCGCTCGGCGAGCATCTTCGTGGTCACCGGGGCGGTCGACCACTCCCGGGCGGTCCAGATCACCTTCAGGTAGTCCTGGGCGACGGCCGTCAGGTCGCTCGTCTCGCTCACGCGTCCAGGGTAGGGCCCGTGACCGGCCGGGTCCGGACGCGCCCGGCCTGCGCGGGGGTGTGGTACGAATCGCGGGAGCCGTCCGCGCAGGTCCGGCGGTCGGCACCCACCGGACGACAGGACGCCCGTGACCGCCGCCCGCACCGCCGACCCGCACCCGACCCGCCCGCACCCGACCCGCCCGCACCCGTCCGGCGCGCGCCCCGCCCTCGACGCCGTCCGCCGCGCCGGCGCCCCGGTCGCGCGCTGGTTCGCCCGCCGGGAGCTGTCCTGGTCCGGGATGCTCGGCGCGCTCGTCGGCCTCGCCGCGGCGATGACCCCCTCGCTGCTCCCCCGACCGACGCTCTACCTCGGCGTGCTCGCCGGCGTCGGGACCGTGCTCGGGTACGGGGGTGGGGTGCTCGTCGCCTGGGTCGTGCGCCGGACCGGCGTGCCGCTGCCGCGGGCCGCGTGGCGCCGGGTCGCCTGGCGCGTGCTGTCCTGGGCGGGTCCGGTGCTGGCGGTCGTGGTCGTGGCGGTCGGCGCGCGGTGGCAGGACGACGTGCGGGTGCTCGTCGGGGAGCCGCGGCGGACCTCGTCGGCGGTCGTGGTCGGGGTGATCGCCCTGGCCGTCGGCCTCGGGCTGCTCGCGCTCGCGCGGGCGCTGCGGCGGCTGTCCCAGCGGGTGGCCCGGGTGCTCGCCCGGTGGATCCCCGCGCCGGCCGCGTCGCTGGCCGGCGTCGTCCTGGTGACGCTGCTGGTCTACTGGCTGGCCGCGGGTGTGCTGTTCCGCGTCGTCGTGACGGTCGCCGACTCCGTGTACGCGGGTACGAACGCCGGCACGGACGCGGGCGTCGAGGAGGTCACGTCGCCGCTGCGGTCGGGGTCGCCCGACTCGGTGGTCACCTGGGACTCGCTGGGTCGCCAGGGCCGCACGTTCGTGGCCGGCGGGCCGTCCGCGGCGGCGATCGCCGACGTCACCCGGTCCGACGCGGTCGAGCCGATCCGGATCTACGCGGGCCTGGACTCCGCGGACGACGCCTCGGCGCGCGCGGCGCTGGTCGTCGAGGAGCTGGAGCGGACCGGGGCGTTCGACCGGTCGGTGCTCGTGGTCGCGGGCGCCACCGGGACGGGCTGGACCGAGCCGCAGCAGATGGCCGCCGTCGAGTACCTGTGGGGCGGCGACACCGCGATCGCGACGATGCAGTACTCGTTCCTGCCGAGCTGGATCTCGTTCCTGGTCGACGCCGACCGCGCGACCGAGGCCGGCCGGGCTGTTCGACGCCGTGCACGCCCGCTGGGCCGAGCTGCCCGAGGACGACCGGCCGCAGCTGATCTCGTACGGGCTCAGCCTCGGGTCGTTCGCGGCGCAGGCGCCGTTCGGCTCGGTCGGCGACCTGACCGCGCGCGTCGACGGGGCGCTGTACGTCGGCACGCCGAGCTTCACGCCGCTGTGGCGGACGGTGACCGCCGGCCGGGACGACGGCAGCCCGCAGTGGCAGCCGGTCGTCGACGGCGGGGAGACGGTGCGGTTCGGCTCCGACGCGCAGGACCTCGCGGCACCGGGCGGACAGGCCGGCGGCGACTGGGACGTGCCCCGGGTCGTCTACCTGCAGCACGCGTCCGACCCCGTGGTCTGGTGGTCGTGGGACCTGCTGACCCGGCAGCCCGACTGGCTGTCCGAGCCGCGCGGGCCGGACGTCTCGGGGCGCGTGCGGTGGTTCCCGGTGCTGACGTGGGCGCAGGTCACGGTCGACCAGTTCTTCGGCGTCAGCGTCCCCGACGGCCACGGCCACAACTACGCGAGCCAGATCGTCGGCGCGTGGTCCGACGTGACCGAGCCGCCGGGCTGGACCCCGGTGGAGCTGACGTCCCTCCAGCACCTCCTGGACGACACCCTCGAGCTCCCGACCCTCCCGGGCGCCTCGGTCGGCTGACGCGCGGCGCCGCCGCGCGCGAGGTCGAGGGTTTCACGCGAGGTCGAGGGTTTCAGCGCCCTCGTCCGTCACGAACCCTCGACCTCGGCGGCCGAGCGGGCGGCCGGGCCAGCGGGTCAGTGCTAGGCGTCGCGCCAGGTGGTCCAGCGCTCGACCAGGGAGAGGTCGTAGTCGGGGCCGCTGACGCCGACCGTGAAGAGGGTGACGCCCGCCTGGACCAGCGGGGCCGCGACCTCCTCCGGCGGGGCGCTCACGGCGACGCTGCGCTCGACCAGCGCCGCTGTGTCGCGGCCGACCGCGGCGCCGTGCTCGTCGAGGATCGCGCTCTTGCGGGTCAGCGTGTCCAGGTCGCCGAACGAGTGCCACGCGTCCGCGTGCTCCGCCACGACGCGCAGGGTCTTCTTCTCGCCGCCACCGCCGATCAGCACGGGGATCTCCCGGGTCGGCGCGGGGTTGCCCGCGGCGAGCCGGGCCTTGATCCGGGGCAGGGCGGCAGCGAGGTCCGCGATCCGCGAGCCGGCGGTGCCGAACTCGTAGCCGAACCGGTCGTAGTCCTTCTCGAACCAACCGGCGCCGATGCCGAGGATCAGCCGGCCGCCGCTGATGTGGTCGACCGTGCGGGCCATGTCGGCGAGCAGCTCGGGGTTGCGGTACGAGTTGCACGTCACGAGCGCGCCGATCTCGACCCGGCTGGTCTGCTCCGCCCACGCGCCGAGCATGGTCCAGCACTCGAAGTGCTTGCCGTCCGGGTCGCCGGACAGCGGGAAGAAGTGGTCCCAGTTGAAGACCACGTCCACGCCGAGGTCCTCGGCGCGGCGGACCGCGTCCCGGATCTGCGCGTAGTCGGCGTGCTGGGGCTGGATCTGGACTCCGATGCGGAGGGGTCGCGTCATGGCAGCACGGTACGACTCCGACCGGCCCGGCGCCGCGTGCCGTCTACGCTGGCGGTCGCGCCGGCCCGGCGCGCGCCTGCTCACGACCCCGGAGGTCCCCATGCCCGCCGCAGACACCACCGCGCCCGTCCCCCTGCGCTGGGTCGGCCCGGTCCGGGTGAGCGGCAACGTCATGGAGGGCGAGACCGAGGTGCCGCTCGCGACGTACGAGTCGCCGCTGTGGCCGTCGGTGCGCCGCGGCGCGCGGATCTCGACGATGGTCGAGGGCGGCATCCGGGCGACGCTGGTCGACGAGCGGATGTCGCGGTCGGTGCTGTTCGAGGCCGACGACGCGGGGGTCGCGCTGGCGGCGGTGCAGCACCTCACCGCGCACCGGGCGGACCTCGAGGCGGTGGTCGCGGGCAGCAGCCGGTTCGCGCGGCTGATCGACGTGCACCACCAGATCGCCGGGAACCTGCTGTTCGTGCGGTTCGAGCTGACCACCGGCGACGCCTCGGGCCACAACATGGTGACGAACGCGTCCGAGAAGCTGATGGACCACGTGCTCGCGGCCGTGCCCGGGCTGCGGTACGGCTCGATCTCCGGCAACTACTGCTCGGACAAGAAGGCCACCGCGGTCAACGGCATCCTCGGCCGCGGCAAGAACGTCGTGACCGAGATCGTGATCCCCCGCCGCCTCGTGGAGCGGTTCCTGCACACCACCCCCGAGGCGGTCGTGCAGCTGAACATCCGCAAGAACCTGATCGGCACGATGCTCGCGGGCGGGCTCCGGTCGGCGAACGCGCACTACGCGAACATGCTCCTGGCGTTCTACCTGGCCACCGGCCAGGACGCGGCGAACATCGTCGAGGGCTCGCAGGGCCTCACCCACGCCGAGGTCCGCGACGGCGACCTGTACTTCTCCTGCACCCTGCCGAACCTCATCGTCGGGACGGTCGGCAACGGCAAGGGCCTGGACTTCGTCGAGGAGAACCTCACGCGGCTGGGCTGCCGCGAGGACCGCGAGCCCGGCGCGAACTCCCGCCGCCTGGCGGTGCTGTGCGCGGCGACGGTGCTCTGCGGCGAGCTGTCGCTGATGGCCGCGCAGACCAACCCCGGCGAGCTGATGGCCGCGCACCTCACCCTGGAGCGGGGCCGGCCCGCGCAGGGCTGACGCACCCGATGTGACCGCGTTCACGAACGGGATGAAACCGGGCGTGGCGCGCGTTCCGTGAGAGGCGCGTGAAGAGCCCCGACCCTCGCTGGTCGCGGCCCGCGCGCGGGGCTACAGTCGTCCGGGCCTCGCGTGGGCGCCGGCTCGCGCCGCAGCGTCCCCCTCCCCGGGGCCCGTCGGCCGGGTCACCACCCAGGACGGCGCCCCGCCCGAGAGGATCCACCCCGACATGCAGCTCGGCATCGACGACCTGGCCTTCGCGACCGCGGACCGGTACCTCGACCTGGCGAACCTGGCCCCCGTGCACGGCGTCGAGGCCGCCAAGTACACCGTCGGCCTGGGTCAGGACCGGATGAGCGTGTGCGCCCCCGACGAGGACGTCGTGACGCTGGCCGCCGCCGCCGCGCTGCCGCTGGTCGAGCACCTCTCCGACGACGACCGTGCCGCGATCCGCACGGTGCTGCTCGCCACCGAGTCCGGCATCGACCAGTCGAAGTCCGCGGGCGTCTACGTCCACCGCCTGCTCGGCCTGTCGTCCGCCGCCCGCGTCGTCGAGCTGAAGCAGGCCTGCTACGCCGGGACGTCCGCGCTGCAGATGGCGCTCGCGCTCGTGGCGCGCAACCCCGAGCAGAAGGTCCTCGTGATCTGCTCCGACGTCGCCCGCTACGACGTCGGCTCCTCCGGCGAGCCGACCCAGGGCTGCGGCGCCGTCGCGATGCTCGTCACCGCGAACCCGCGCCTCGTCGCCGTCGAGCCGACGTCCGGGCTGCACACCACCGACGTCATGGACTTCTGGCGACCCAACTACCGCACCACCGCCGTCGTCGACGGCCGGCTGTCCCTGCGGGCGTACACGGACTCCCTCAGCGGCGCGTGGGCGGACCACCAGGCGCAGGGCGGCCCCGCCTTCGGCGACATCGACGCGTTCGTCTACCACCAGCCGTTCACCAAGATGGCGGTCAAGGCGCACGCGCACCTGACCCGCCTGGTCGGGGCGCCGCGCGACGCCGAGGTGATGGACGCCCAGATCGCCGACTCGCTGCGCTACAACCGCGAGATCGGGAACTCCTACACCGCGTCGATGTACATCGGCCTGGTGTCGCTGCTCGAGCACGCCGCGGACGACCTGTCCGGCTCGCGGATCGGGTTCTTCAGCTACGGCTCGGGTGCGGTCGGTGAGTTCTTCACGGGCGTCGTCCAGCCCGGCTACCGCGACCACCTGCGCACCGCGGCGCACCGGCGTCTGCTCGACGACCGCCTCGAGGTCTCGCACGCCGAGTACCTGGACATCGTCGCGCCGGTGAACCCCGTCGACGGCGGCGACCACCACGTCGACCAGGTGACCCGGGGCCCGTTCCGGCTCGCGGCGATCACCGGGCACCAGCGGCTGTACGAGCGCAGCGCCGTCGCGGACGCCGCCGTCGCCTGACCCGCGGGACCCTGACCCGCGGGACCTTGTGCCCTCGTCCGGGGCGTCGCCCGGTGCTGCCATGACGGGATGGTCCCCGCGTCGCACGTCGACCTCGCCTGGATCCCGCTCGGGGCCGACGGGTCACCGCTGGTCCGCCTGAGCGGCCGCGCCTACGAGCACCTGCACGCCCGGCGGGAGCACCGTCCGGCGGCGCCGCTGGTGCACGCGGCCCTGGTCGGGTCGCTCGACGGCGAGCGGTTCGCCGTCGAGATGACGCCCGTCTGGGGCAACGGCCCGGGCGACCCCGCGGACCGGGGTGTCGTGCGCCAGGGTCCCGTCGGGCTGCGGCCGCTGGGCCGGTCGCGGTTCTTCCGCTACGAGGTGCGGCGCTGGTACGACGGCACCGTCCCCGACCTGCCGCACGCGGTCGCGGTCCGGCGGGTCGCGACCGGGCGGGCGCGCACGGCGACGCTGCTGGCCGCCGTCGCGGACGTCCCGGACCTGGTGTGGGGCCGCGACGAGCTGCGCTGCGGCGACATGTGGACGTCGAACTCGCTGGTGTCGTTCCTGCTGCTCCGGGCCGGGCTGGACGTCGTCGAGCTCCGCCCGCCGGCGGGTGGCCGGGCACCGGGCTGGCGCGCGGGGGTGGCGGCGGCGCTGCGCCGCCCGGAGGCCGACGACCCCCGGCACTCCCCCCGTGCTACTGGTAGGTGACCAGGTCCGGGACCGGCTGCACCTGCCACGTCTGCGCCGGGTCGAGCATCGGCGTGTCCTCGTCGTAGAAGTTCTTCCAGCCCCAGTGCACCGGCGGCGCGCCCTGGCGCAGCGCCGCCCAGGTGCCGGCCTTCGCGGGCTGCGAGCCCTGGCCGTCGGCGTGGATGATCACCGCCAGCTCGTCGTGGCTCGTGTCGAGACGCTCCCGCTCGGCGATCATCCGCAGCGAGAACTGGTGCAGCAGGAACATCTTCTGGGGCAGCTGCCGCTCCCGGGTGAACTGGGCGAGCCACGCCGCGGTCGCGTTGACCTCGTCCACCCCCACCGAGCCGATCTGGCGCAGGTGCACCTGGTCGGGCTGCAACCGCCACTCCGGGTCCAGCGCCAGGCCCACGTGCGGGTACGCCAGCAGGTCCGCGTACCGCTGCGCCTGGGTGAGGAAGTCCGTCCGCCCGGGCTGGAGGTCGATGACGACCGCCTGGCCCGCCTCCGCCGCGGCCTCGACCAGCGGGCGCAGCTCGTCCACCGACCGCCCCCGCGAGTACGAGCCGTCGGGCTCGGGCGCCGCGGACGCGACCGTCGCGATGATCTCCAGGGTCGGGACCACGGTGTCGTCGGTCATCGCGTCGTAGGGCGCCGCGGTCTGCTGCGCCCGGGCGATCGTCGCGGGGACGTCCTGCTCCCCCAGCACCCCGAGCGCCGGCGTGCCCGGCGTCCCGTACAGGGCGATGTACCGCTTCGCGTGCAGCCCCGGCGCGGACCCGGCGACCGGGAAGACCAGCTGGCCGCCGCCCGGCAGCTCCACGCCCGTCGCGGCCGACGCCACCCGGGGGCCGAGCAGCTCGGCGGCCCCGAACGTGCTGCCGACCGCGAGGACGGTCGACACGCCCGTCAGCGCCTGCACCGTGGCGGGCGTCGCGCGCGGGTCGCCGCCCGGGACGTCCACGACCGGCACCCCGGCGGCCCGCGCCGTCGCGGCGGCGACGGTGGCCGCGGCGGACCCTGTGACCGAGTCGACCAGCAGGGCCGCGTGCTCGACCTCGGCGGGCGGCTCGACCGTGGTGCCCTCGGCGCCGAGCCCGCCGGTGGTGCTCGGAGCGGTGGACGGGCCGTCGGTCACGGGCGCGGACGCCTCGGGGGCGGGTGCCTCCGAGTCGTCGGACACCAGCAGCGGGGTCGCGGGCCGGGTGAGCGCCGCGACGGCCGCGGTGAGCGCCGTCGGCGCCACGTCCTGCCGGTCGCCGACGTCCACGCCGAGGTCCGCGAGCGCGTCGGCGTCGTCGACCGCGTGGGTCCGCAGGTCCGCGGGCAGGCCGTCGAGGTCCGCGTCGCCGACCACCACGGCCTCGGTGCTGCCGAGACGCGCGACCTCCTCCGCGGTGCCCGGTGCGCCGGCGACGAGCAGCGGCGCGCCCAGCCCCACCGCGGCCGTCGCCGCCGGACCCAGCAGCGTCGCGTCCTCCCCGGCGACCAGCACCGCCACCGGGGCCTCGTCGAACAGCGCACCGCTCACCACCACGGCGGTCTCGCCCGCGCTCGCGTCCGGGACGACCGTCACGGGCGCCTCGGGGAGCGTCACCGTGGCCCGCAGCACCGCGGGGGTCGGGCTCGGCGACGGGCTCGCGTCGTCGGTCGCGCCGCCGGTGCACGCGACCAGCAGGCCGAGCACGGCGACCACGGCGGCCAGGCCCCGCGCGCGGCGGCGTGCGGGTGCGGGGCGGGACGTGGACGAGGGGGCGGGTGCGTCGGGCACGGGTCTCCAGGGCCGGGAGCAGGGGGTCGGCGTCCACTCTAGGCACCGGCGCCGACACGCCGCTCGGCCGGCCACGGCCGGCCCGCGGGAGCGCGACGTCGGCGCACGCGGGATGATCGTCCCCATGACCTCGGAGCACAGCACCGCCGGCGCGTACGTGACGTCCGGCGAGGAGTTCGTCCGCGACCAGAGCTACATCACCACCCGGATCACCGCGGACAGTCGCGACGGCTACCCCGTCGAGGCGGGCCGCTACCGCCTCGTGGTCTCGCGCGCGTGCCCGTGGGCGAACCGCGCGATCATCGTGCGGCGCCTGCTCGGGCTCGAGGACGCGATCTCGCTCGGCGTGTGCGGGCCGACCCACGACGCGCGCTCGTGGACGTTCGACCTGGACCCCGGCGGCGTCGACCCGGTGCTCGGCATCCCGCGCATCCAGGACGCCTACCTCCGGCGGTTCCCGGACTACCCGAAGGGCATCACCGTCCCCGCGATCGTCGACGTGCCGACCGGCGCGGTCGTCACCAACGACTACGCGCAGCTGACGCTGGACCTGTCGACCGAGTGGACCGCGCACCACCGCGCGGGCGCGCCGGACCTCTACCCCGAGCACCTGCGGGACGAGATCGACCAGGTCGCCCGGGCGGTGTTCACCGACGTGAACAACGGCGTCTACCGGTGCGGGTTCGCCGGGTCGCAGGAGGCGTACGAGAAGGCGTACCGGCGGCTGTTCTCCCGCCTGGACCGGCTCGAGGAGAGGCTGTCCGGCCAGCGGTACCTGGTCGGGGACACGATCACCGAGGCCGACGTGCGGCTGTTCACGACGCTGGTGCGGTTCGACGCGGTCTACCACGGCCACTTCAAGTGCAACCGGAACAAGCTGACCGAGATGCCGGTCCTGTGGGCCTACGCCCGGGACCTGTTCCAGACCCCGGGCTTCGGCGACACGGTCGACTTCGACCACATCAAGCGGCACTACTACGTGGTGCACGAGGACATCAACCCGACGCAGATCGTCCCCGCGGGGCCCGACCTGCGCGGCTGGCTGACCCCGCACGGCCGCGAGGCGCTGGGGGGCCGCCCGTTCGGCGACGGCACCCCGCCGCCCCCGCCCCGCGAGCCCGAGCGCGTCGACCCGACCCACACCCCGGAGGGCTGACGAGCTCGAGGTCGAGGGTTTCGCGCACGAGGGTGCCCTGAAACCCTCGACCTCGAGGCAAACCCTCGACCTCGGCTGGCGAGTCGAGCGGGGTGGGGGTGGGTCAGGCCGCGGGGCGGACGCGGACGACGTTGCGCCACGGGTCGTCGAACGTGACCGTCGCGCCGTCGTCGCGCACCGCGACGCCGTGCGACGTGAGCCGCTCGCGCAGGGCGCCGACGTCGTCGGTCCCGGGGACCACCAGGGTGACCTCGCCGAGGCCCAGGCTGGAGGCGCGCGGGCCCGCGCCGGCCGAGTTCCAGGTGTTCATCGCCATGTGGTGGTGGTAGCCGCCGGCGGACACGAACAGCGCGCCGTGCCACTCGGCCATCACGTCGAACCCGAGCGCGTCGACGTAGAACGCGCGCGCCCCGGCGACGTCGCCGACCTGCAGGTGCACGTGCCCGACGACGGGCCGGCCCGCGGGGGCGGCGAGCGCGGCGTCGGTGACGTGGCCGCGGATGAACTCGTTCGGGTCGAGCCGCAGCGAGTCCATCTGCACGCGCCCCTCGGCGTCGTAGCCCCACAGCTCGCGGGCGCGGTCCCAGTACAGCTCGACGCCGTTGCCCTCGGGGTCGGTGAGGTAGAACGCCTCGGACACCAGGTGGTCGGCGCTGCCGACGAACGTCTGCGGGGCGCGCGAGGCGACGGACGCGAGGGTGGCCGCGAGCGCCTCCTGGGTGTCGAACAGGATCGCGGTGTGGAACAGCCCGGCCTGGCCGCGGCTGGTGGGCGGCAGGTCGGGCGTGTGGCGCAGCACCATCAGGGGCAGGGTGCCGCGGCCGAGCACGACGACGTCGGGGCGGCCGACGCCCTCGATCCGCTCGTCGGGCCGCTCGACGACCTCGAGGCCGATCACGTCGCGGTAGTACCGGACCTGGAGGTCGAGGTCCGCGACCAGGAGGGTCACCGGACCCATCGCGGTGTCGGCGGCGAGGCGGTCCTGGGCGTGGGCGGGGGTCACGAGGCTCATGATCGCTACAATAGTTGATCCTTCAATCTTTGACCAGGCGTGCGTCGACCACCGCGGGCCTGCGGGTGGGAACGGGTGCGGTCAGCCCCGGTGCTGCACGTCGTTGCGGCCGAAGTCGGTGAGGAACCGCGGGCCCCGGGCGTCGAGCTCGCGCGCGAACTCCGCCGCCCAGCCGGTGTACGGCGCGCGGGCCAGCCCGTCGTTCGCGAACCGGGCGTCGTCGGTGACCTCGGTCTCGCAGAACGCCGGGATCTGCAGGTCCGTGACCGGGCCGGAGCGCTCGCACTCGGCGATCACCAGCGGGGCGTTCGCGCCGCCGAACACGTCGACCACCCAGCCGTCGGCGCCCAGCCACACCGAGTACCGGTTCTTCACGATCCGCAGCCCGCCGCGGCGGATCATCTCGATCCCCACCGTGACGTCGATCTCCCGCTCGGCCTCGTACCGGGTGCCGACGTTCATCGGGCCCTTCAGCGTCACCGCGCAGAACTCGAACGCGTCGCCGACCTCGTCGAGCACCGCCAGCGGGTCGGCGTCCGGCCCGAGCGCGACCCGCAGGCCCGACGCCTGGACGCGCAGCCGCATCGCGTACCCGTCCTGGGCGAGGAAGTACGACTGCACGATCAGCACCGGGTCGGGCTCGGACAGCAGCTCCGCGGGCGGCGTGCGCACGAAGAACCGGCGCTCGAACTCGAAGTCGCCGTACCCGGTGTCGCTCACCGTGGGCCCTTCCTCGCGCTGGTCACGGCGGCGCCGAGGACGCGCCGCACACCGTCACGGTACGCGACGCGGCCCGCACCCCGCGGGACCCCGGCCCGCGACCTCGCCGGCTCAGGGCGCCCGCAGGTCCATCCCCAGGGTGAGCCCCCAGTCGTGCGTCGCCACCGGCCGGAACCCGACCCGGTCGTAGAAGGCGATCGCCCCGGTGTTCGCCGCCGACACCCCGAGGTGCAGCCCCGGGACGCCGCGCTCGCGCAGGGCCGCCGCGAGCGTCGCGATCAGCGTCCGGCCCAGCCCCCTGCCCTGCGCGTGCGGGAGCAGGTCGATGTGCAGGTGCGCCGGGTACGCGTCGGTGACCGCGGGGTCGTAGGTCGCCCCGTCGTGCACCACCCGCAGCAGCTCGTGGTCGCGGCGGGAGTCGTCGACGACGTCCGGACGCGGCAGCCGCTCCCGCAGCGCCGGCCACCAGGAGCCCTCCTGCCAGCGGGCGAACGCCTGCGAGTCGGCCGTCCCGACGACGTACCCGGCGACGGCACCCGCGTCGTCGGTGACCACCCAGGTCAGCCCGGGGTCGGCGACCGGGTACGGCCCGGCGTACACGTGCCCGAGCAGGTCCGGGTCGCGGTAGACCCCCGTGGCGTCGGACCCGGCGTCGCCCGTCAGCAGGCACACCCGGTACATCCCCGGCAGGTCGCAGGTGGCGAACGCTCTCAGCCGCATGCCCCGACCCTACGCACCGCGGACCCCGGTCAGGCCTCGAACCGGGCGGGGCCGTCCAGCGCGAGGCCCGCGGCGACGCGGGCGCGCATCTCGGCGGACATCTCCGGGAGGGCGCCCACGGGGTACCAGCGGGCCTCGGTGTTCTCGCCGTCGCCCGGGCCGGGCTCGCCGGAGACCCAGCGGAACCGGAACGTCAGGTCGAGGTACTGCGACCGGTCGCCGTTCGCGTAGGTCATCGGCGGCAGCGTGTGCACCCACGCCAGGCGCTCCGCCACGGCCACGACCTCGGTCTCCTCCAGCACCTCGCGGGCGCCGGCGACGGCGGGCTCCTCGCCCGGGTCGATGATCCCGGTCACCGGGGTCCACGCCCCGTTGTCCGCGCGGCGGACCAGCAGCACCTCGTCGCCGTCGACCCCGGGGCGGACGACGACCGCGCTCACCCCCGACAGCCAGAGCAGCTCGTGGCCGATCTTCTCGCGCAGGTCCAGGACGAAGTCAGGGGTGGGCACGCGCCCGATCGTACGGGTGCCCGGCCGACCGGTCCGACGTCGGGGTCAGACCTCGTCGCGCCAGCTGTGCTGCGGCTCGAAGCCCAGGAGCTCGCGCGCCGCGTCGATCGCCAGCAACGTCTCGTAGGTCCCGAGCTCGCGACGGACCTCGACGCCCGGGAACTCGGCCGCCAGCAGCTCGGCCGACGGCGTGTCCATGATCGTGTCCGCCGCCGCGATGATGACGTTCTGCGACCCGGTGGTCTCGGCCTCGAGCGCCAGCCGGAACGCCGTCGCCGCGTCGCGCGCGTCGATGTAGCCCCACAGGTTCCACCGGCGCAGCGCGGGGTCGCCGTGGAACGACCGCACCCGCGCGTAGGCCTCGACCGGGAACACGTTGGACAGCCGCAGCCCGACGAACGGGATGCCCGACCACGCCGACACCTGCGCGGCGACGTCCTCGCTGAGCACCTTGGACAGCGCGTACGTGGTCGTCGGGTACGGGTAGTGCGCCTCGTCGACCGGCGCGTACCGGGGCGGGACGTCGAACGGCAGCCCCAGGGTGGTCTCGCTCGACGCCCAGGCGACCTTGCGCAGCCCGAGGCGCTGCGCGGCGAGGAACACGTTGTCGTTCGCCGCGAGGTTGCGGTTCAGCGTGTCCGCGGGGTTCTCCATCCCGGGCTGCGGGATGTTGGCGAGGTGCACCACCGCGGTGCAGCCCGCGAGCGCCTCGACGGCCTGCCCGTAGTCGGTCAGGTCGGCGCGCATCACGTCGACGCCGATCCCCGCCCGCTCCCCGAACGGGCCCTGCGCGTCGGTCGCGTGCACCCCGTACCCGTGCGCGACGAGGTCCTCCACCACCGCGCGGCCCACCTTGCCCAGCGCGCCGGTCACGGCGACGGTCTCGGTCATGCGGGCCATCCTCGCCCGCCCGGCGGTCGGCGTCCACAGGGGCGGCGCGCTGCACCGCGCGCGGCGCACGCACGCGTTGACGCGTCCCGGGCGATGCTGCATCGTGGGCCGGGATGAGCCCGGACCCCGCCGCCGAGCTGCGGACGCTGCACACCGTGCGGCTGCTGGGGTTCGCCGAGACGGCCGAGGTCGCGGCCCGGACCGGCCTCGACGCCGCGGGGGTGCGCGAGCAGCTGCTGGACCACGAGGCGCTCGGCCGGGTCACCCGCCCGGCCGGCGCGGGGACGGACGGCTGGGCGGTCACCGACGCCGGCCGCGTGCACGACGACCGCCTGCTGGCCGCCGAGCTCGCCGCGACCCCGGGCGCCGCCGACGCCCTGCGGGCCGCGTACGCCGAGCTCCGGCCGCTGGACGCCCGTCTGCGACACGCCTGCACCGACTGGCAGCTCCGCCCGACCGACGCCGACCCGTTCGCGGCGAACGACCACACCGACACGACGTGGGACGCGACGCTGCTCGTCGAGCTCGTGTCGATCCGCCGGTCGCTGCGCCCGCTGGCCGCGTGGCTGACGGCGACGCTCCCCCGGTTCGACGGCTACGCCGACCGGTTCGCCCACGCCCTCGACCGGGCGCTCGGCGGGGACCCGGCCTGGGTGACCGGCGCGGGGGTGGACTCCTGCCACGCGGTGTGGTCCGAGCTGCACGACGACCTGGTGACGACGCTCGGCCTCGCCGACGCCTGACCCGGGCGCGACCTCAGGACGCGCCAGGCGGGCCCTCGGTGCGCCGCGGGGGCCGCCCGAGCAGCCGGAGCCGCCCGGCCTCCCCCGCCAGCTCCGCCCGCGCGCGCGGCACCGACCGGTAGTGCTCGAGCGCGAGCAGCACCGCCCGGGCGTCGACCGGGAACGCCGGCCCCGGCACCTCCACGCACAGGTCGGGCCCGCGGCGCGGGGTCAGCAGCCGCCGGCGACCCCGGTGCCGCCACGACGCGGCGCGCTCGGAGCCGCGCGCCCGGACCACCGCCCACTGCTCGACGTGGTCGATCTCCAGCTGGTCGACGTCCGCCCAGTCGAGCCAGTCGTCGCCCGCGAGCCCGCTGACCCCGATCCCCCGGGGCGACAGCACCAGGCGCAGCGGCCGTCGGAAGCTCGAGCACCTTGTCCGGCACCGCCGGCACGAACGGCGCGACCACCACCAGCGGCACCCACCAGAACGACTCGCCGTTGACCGCGAACACCACCGTGAGCTGCACCGCCAGGAACGCGACGACCGCGGCCACGAGCAGCGGCTGCCGGTGGAACGTCGTCCGCCACGCCAGGACGACGGCCCGCTCGCCGTCGACCGTCTCCACGGTCACCCGCTCGTCGTCGCTCCACGGGACCCGCAGGTAGTTGCGGTAGAAGGTCACCGTCACCACGGCCCACAGCACGCCCGCGACGCCGGCGCCGACCCGTCCCGCGTCGCTGAGCGTCGACCCCGCGCCCGGCGGGGGCACCAGGCCCGTGGGCAGCGCGAGCAGCCACCCGGACACGAGCGTGCTCAGCACGAGCACGCACCAGTACACGCCGCGGGGCGACCCGCCGACGGCCCTGAGGTCGCGCTCGTGCTCCTGATGCATCAGGACAACGATGCACGATGCCGACCGACCGGTGGGAATCGCCCACCCGATCGGCGCAGGCCCACCAGCGCCCGCGTCGGGCCCGCAGGTGGTGGGATGGGGCGCGTGACCAGCACAGCAGCGGTCGGGCACCGCGTCGTCGTCGTCGGGTCCGTCAACGCCGACCTCGTGACGCGCGTCGACCGGCACCCCACCCCCGGGGAGACCGTCCTCGGCGACGACCTGACCGTCCTGCCGGGCGGCAAGGGCGCGAACCAGGCGGTCGCAGCGGCCCGGCTCGGCGCGCCCACCGCCCTGGTCGGCGCCGTGGGCACCGACGCGTTCGCGGAGCCC
The DNA here is from genome assembly GCF_056868065.1 of Cellulomonas sp. KU4C. NCBI lineage: Bacteria > Bacillati > Actinomycetota > Actinomycetes > Micrococcales > Cellulomonadaceae > Cellulomonas > Cellulomonas sp. KU4C. Next base: position 3,708,247 of record NZ_CP200322.1, read on the forward strand.
GCGCTCGCCGGGCTGCGCGCGGCCGGCGTCGACCTCGGGACGCTGACCGTCGTCGACGGACCGACGGGCCTGGCGCTGGTCACCGTCGACGCGGCCGGCGAGAACAGCATCGTCGTCGTCCCGGGAGCCAACGCGCGCGTGGACGGTCCGCACGTCGACGCGCACCGGGAGGTGGTCGCGGCGGCGGCGGTCGTCGTCGTCCAGGGCGAGATCCCCCGGTCGGGCACCGAGCGGGCCGCCGCCGCGACCCGTGGCCGCCTGGTGGTGAACCTCGCACCGGTGGTCGACGTCGACCCCGCTGTGCTGCGCCGCGCCGACCCGCTGGTGGTGAACGAGCACGAGGCGGCCGCGGTGCTCGCCGCGCTCGACGGGGGTCCGGGCACCGTGGCCCCGGCGTCCGGGGCGGACGAGGCCGCCGTCGTCGCCCGGCTGCTCGCGCACGGCGTCCCGTCGGTCGTGGTCACGCTCGGCGCACGCGGCGCGCTGGTCGGGTCCGCGGACGGGATGGTGCCTGAGCCGGCGCCCCGGGTCGAGGCGGTCGACACGACCGGGGCGGGCGACGCGTTCGTCGGCGCGCTCGCCGCGCGGCTGGCCGCCGGGGACGCCCTGCTCGCGGCGGTCCGGCTGGCGGTGCGGGTGGGCGCCGCAGCGGTGCGGGGCCGCGGGGCGCAGCCGTCGTTCCCCGCCGCCGGGGACGCGCTGCCCGGCTGAGCCGGCGAGCCCGCTGGTCGTGCCACCCCGGGGAACGACGAAGCGGGCGAGAGCTCTCGCTCTCGCCCGCTTCCGATGTGGAGCTGAGGGGACTCGAACCCCTGACCCCCTGCATGCCATGCAGGTGCGCTACCAGCTGCGCCACAGCCCCGTGATCAGGCCCGCAGGCCGTCTCACCACCCGCTGAGCGGGCGTCCTGAACATTAGTCGATCCTCGGCGAGAGTGCGAATCGGCTGGTCAGGCCGGGTCCCGCACCTCGTCGTCCATCGACGCAGCCGGGCGGTCCGGGCCCGCGTTCCAGTCGGACGACGCATGCACCGGGCCGACGTTCAGCGCCTCCAGACGCCACGCCAGACCCGAGCCGGGACGACCGGGCTGGAGCTCCGCCCAGTGCGCGTTGGACATGCCGGAGATGCCCTTCCAGTCCGCGGGCAGGCCCAGCAGGCCGGTGAGCCCGAGGCTGATCGCCGCGCCGTGCGAGACGACGACGAGCGTGTCGTCCGCGCCCAGTGCGCCCGCGAGCTCCGAGACCGCGTGCGTCATCCGCTCCCGCACCTCCGCGCGGGTCTCGGCGCCGACGCGCTCGGGCTCGCGCCCTGCCACCCACGCCGCGTGCTGGTCGGGCCAGCGCTCGGCGATCTCCGCCGACGTCATGCCCTCCCAGTCGCCGAACGAGCGCTCGCGCACCCGCGCGTCCGTCTCCAGCGGCAGACCGGTGCGCTCGGCGAGGGCCTCGGCCGTCGACCGGGCCCGACCGAGGTCGGAGGCCACGATGCGCGTCGGCCGGTACCGGCTCGCCAGCGCCGCGGCGGCCGTCTCGGCCTGCCAGACGCCCACCTCGTCCAGCGGGATGTCCGACTGGCCCTGCAGGCGCGCGCTCGCGTTGTGCGCGGTGCGTCCGTGCCGCCAGAGGACGACGCGACCCGCCGTCACTCCCCCGCCTCGTCGGGCGTGCCGTGGACGTCCGCCGGCAGCTCGATGACCGGGCAGTCCTTCCACAGCCGCTCGAGGGCGTAGTACACGCGGTCCTCGGCGTGCTGCACGTGCACGACGATCTCGCCGAAGTCGATGAGGACCCAGCGGCCCTCGGACTTGCCCTCGCGGCGCAGCGGCTTGGCGCCGAGCTTGTGCAGCGACTCCTCGACGGCGTCGACGATCGCGCCGACCTGCCGCTCGTTGGTGCCGGAGGCGATAACGAAGGCGTCGGTGAGCACGAGCTGCTCGCTGACGTCCAGGGCGATGATCTCCTGGGCCTTGAGGTCGGCGGCGGCGCGTGCGGCCGCCACGGTGAGCTCGACGGCGCGGTCGGATGCCGACACGGGTCTCCTCGGGGTTCGGGGGGTGGGTGGAGCAGGATCAGGGTGCGGGAGCGGCGTCGGACGCCGCGCTCGCCACGGCGGGCACGTCGGGCCCCGCGGCGCCGGTCGCCGTGTTGGCGACGAAGATGATGAGGAAGCCGAGCACGAACGCCACGACGGCCAGGACGATCCACTGCAGCCAGGTGAACGGCAGCGGTCGCCGCAGCCGCTCGGGCTGCTCGAGGGTGTCGATCTCCTCGTCCGCCTCCACGCCGTGCATGAGCGTGCCGGTCGGGTCGGTCTGCTCGGCCGGGGTCTCGGGCAGCGGAGCGGGGGCCATCGCCTTGAGCAGCGACTGCCACTGCGGGACCGGCACCTCCTCGTCGTCCGCGGCGGCGGGACCCGGGACCGGCGCTCCGGGCGTCGTCGCGGGAGCGCCCGCGGGTGCCGGGGCGGGGGTGCGGGTGGTCGCCGGGGGTGCTGCGGCCGCCGGCTGCTGCGCGGCGGTGACCGGCGCGCTCGGCGCCCACGACCCCGCGGACCCCCACGCACCGGTCTCGGCACCGGCGGGCCGCCCGGGGCCGGGACCGGCCTGCGCGGGGGCGGACGACGCCCACGACGCGGCGGCGCCGGTCGACGTGCGCGCCGTGTCGTCTGCCGGCGACCAGGCCGGGCGGGCGTCGGGCGCGGCCGGGCGGCGTGGCGCCGTCCGCGCGGGACCGGCGGCGGTGGGCGCAGCGGCCCCGGCTGCGAGGGCCGAGGAGGTGGGCGACGGTGCCGCGGAGCCGGTCCGGGCGCCTGGCGCGGGACCGCCGGCGGGCGTCGCGGGGCGTTCGGTGGTGCCACCGCCGGGAGCCGGGGGACCGGACCGCCGCCCCGTCGAGTGGGTGTCCCGCTCGTCGGGGACGATGCCGGGCACCGCGGCGGGCCGTCCCACCGGCGTCGCCGGGCGCGCCGCCGGAGCGGTGGCGGACGACGGCGCAGGGGCCGGGGCCGGCGACGGCCGGGGAGCCGTGGCGGGCGACGGCGCGGGCCGTCCGGAGCCCGGGACCGGCGCGGGTCCGCCGGGCGACGGCGACGCCGCGCCGCCGGTGGCCGGCTCGGGGGCGGTCGTCCGGATCGAGCGACGCGTCCGCACCGGGGCGTCGGGCTGCATGCCGGGCGCCTGGTACGGGGCCGACGACGACCCGTCCGCCCCGACCGCGGAGACCGGCCGGTTGCGCAGCGCGCGCCGCGACGACGCCGCGCCGGCCGTCGGAGCAGGGTGGGGCGCGGGAGCAGCGGCGGGGACCGCGGGCGCAGGTGCCCGGGTCGCGGACGTCGCCGACGCCGACGCCGAGCCGGCCGGGGAGGTCGAGCGGGCCGCGGGGGTCGTCGGAGCCGGTCCGGGCGTCGCTGCCCGGTCCGTGGGCGCGCCGGAGGCGGGCGCGGCGGGCTGCTGGGCCGCCGCCTCCTGCGCGGCGAGCCGAGCGGCCTCGCGCTCCCGCAGCTCCCGTCGGGTCAGCGGGGTCCCGGGTGTGCTCATGACTGACTTCCTCGGTACAGACCGTGCTTGGCGATGTACTGGACGACGCCGTCCGGCACGAGGTACCAGACGGGCTTGCCGGCCTGCGCGCGGACGCGCACGTCGGTGGACGAGATGGCGAGCGCGGGGATCTCCCACTGGCTGACCCGGTCGGCGGGCAGGCCGTCGACGACCAGCTGGTGACCCGGCCTCGTGACCGCGACGAACTGCGCGAGCTCGAACAGCTCGGGCGAGTCCTTCCAGCTGAGGATCTGGGCGATCGCGTCGGCGCCGGTGATGAAGTACAGGTCGGCGTCCGGCCGTTCCCGCGCGAGGTCCCGCAGGGTGTCGACCGTGTAGGTCAGGCCGGGCCGGTCGATGTCGACGCGGCTGACCGTGAACCGGGGGTTCGACGCCGTCGCGATCACGGTCATCAGGTAGCGGTGCTCCGCGGGTGTGACCACCACGTCCTGCTTGAACGACGGGGAGCCCGTGGGGACGAACACGACCTCGTCGAGCTCGAACCGCGCCGCGACCTCGCTGGCGGCGACGAGGTGGCCGTGGTGCACGGGGTCGAACGTGCCGCCCATCACACCGAGCCGGGCTCGTCGCTGCGTCATCGGATGCGGGTCCCTGGCTGCCGGGTCAGCGGTGGCGCGTGCCGACGCTCCGGAAGGCGAAGGTCACGAGCAGCAGGGCGAGCAGGACGCCGAACGCGACCAGCCCGAAGACGACGGGGCTGAACGGCAGCTCGGTCGTGTGCTCGGCAGCGGCCTCGGCGGCGCGCAGCACAACGTTCACGTGGTCCTCCCGGGACTGGTCGACGTAAGTGTCCAGTGTCGCACGTCGGGCGCGGCACGGTCGGCGGGGTCAGGGGCGGACGTGCCCGTCCCCGTGCACGACCCACTTGGTCGTGGTGAGCTCCCCGAGGCCCATCGGCCCGCGGGCGTGCAGCTTCTGGGTGGAGATGCCGATCTCGGCACCGAGTCCCATCTGCCCGCCGTCGGTGAACCGCGTCGAGGCGTTCACCATCACCGCGGCCGAGTCGACCTCGGCGACGAACCGCTCCGAGGAGGCCAGGTCGCGGGTGATGATCGCCTCGGTGTGCCCGGAGCTCCAGGTGCGGATGTGCGTGAGCGCCGCGTCGAGGTCGTCGACCACCCGCACGGCGAGGTCCAGGGACAGGTACTCCGTCGCCCAGTCCTCGTCGGTCGCGGGCACGACGGCGACCCCGTCGGGGGCGAGCGCGGCGGTCGCGGCGTCGCCGTGCACCGTCACGCCGGCCTCGTCCAGGGCGACCAGCGCGGACGGCAGGAACCCCGCCGCCGCGTCGCGGTGCACGAGCAGCGTCTCCGCGGCGTTGCACACCCCGACCCGCTGGGTCTTGGCGTTGAGCAGGATCGGCAGCGCCACCGCGGGGTCCGCCGTCGCGTCCACGTAGACGTGCACGTTCCCGACGCCGGTCTCGATCACGGGGACGGTGGCCTCGCGCACGACGGTCCGGATCAGGTCCGCGCCGCCGCGGGGCACCAGGACGTCCACCAGCCCGCGCGCGTGCATGAGCGCCACCCCGCCGGCGCGGCCGTGCTCGTCGACGGACTGCACGAGGTCGGCCGGCAGGCCCTGCTCCTCGAGCGCGCGCCGGAGCACCGCGACGATCACCGCGTTGCTGCTCGCCGCGGCGGACCCGCCCCGCAGGACCACCGCGTTGCCGCTCTTCAGCGTGAGGCCCACGGCGTCGACGGTGACGTTCGGCCGCGCCTCGTAGATCATCCCGACGACGCCCATCGGCACCCGGACCTGGCGCATCCGCAAGCCGTTCGGCAGCGTCGAGCCGCGCACGACCTCGCCGACCGGGTCGGGCAGCGCCGCGACCTCGCGCAGGGCACCGGCGATCGCGGCGATCCGCTCGGGGGTCAGCGCGAGCCGGTCGAGCAGGCCCGCCGAGGTGCCGTTCGCACGCCCGCGCTCGAGGTCGTCGGCGTTGGCCGCGACGATCACGTCGGCCTGCGCGACCAGCGCGTCCGCGAGGGCGTGCAGCGCGGCGTCCTTGGTCGCCCGGGTCGCGACGGCGAGGGCGCGCGAGGCGTCCTTGGCGCGGCGGGCGACGGCGAGCACGGCTGCCGTCACGTCGCCGGACGGCACGCCTTCTGAGGTCGCGCCGTCGGCGGCCGGGGCGACCGGGGGCTGCGCCTCCACCGGCGCGGAGGGCACGGGAAGCCGGGCGGCGGACGCCCCGCCCGTGGCCGGGGCGTCGAAGGAGGTGGTCATCGGACCAGCGTAGTCCGGGTCCCCCGGACGTGGGGCGGCCGACCGGGGGACGGACACCCCCGTCCGGGTGAGCCGACCCGGGTCAGCGGCGGCGGCGCACCAGCACGAGGTCGTCGCGGTGGACGAGCTCCCGGTCGTAGCCCTCGCCGAGGTCCTCGCGGAGCTTCCGCGGTCCCGCGGCCGAGCAGCGTCGGCGCCTCCTGCGCGGAGTACGCGACGAGGCCGCGCGCGACCACGGTGCCGTCGGGTCCGGCGATCTCGACCGGGTCGCCGGCCTCGAACTCGCCCTCGACGGCGGTGACCCCGGCGGGCAGCAGCGACTTCCCGCGCTCGACGACGGCCCGCACCGCGCCCTCGTCGAGCACCAGCCGACCCCGGGTGCGCGCGGCGTACGCGAGCCACAGCAGCCGGGTCGACGCGCGCCGGCCCGTCGCGGCGAACCAGGTGCCGACGTCCTCGCCGTCGAGGGCGGGTGCCACCTGCGCGGTCGAGGTCAGCACGACCGGGACGCCGGAGGCCGTCGCGATCGCCACGGACTCGAGCTTGGTGACCATGCCGCCGGTGCCCACGCCGCTGCCCCGGGCCGTGACGTCGATGCCCTCGAGGTCCTTCGGGCCGCGGACCTCCGGGATCCGCCGGGAGCCGGGCCGGTTCGGCGGGCCGGTGTACAGGCCGTCCACGTCGGTGAGCAGCGCCATCGCGTCCGCGTGCACCAGGTGCGACACGAGCGCGGCGAGCCGGTCGTTGTCGCCGAACCGGATCTCGTCGGTCGCGACCGTGTCGTTCTCGTTGACGATCGGCACGATGCCGAGGTCCAGCAGCCGGTCGAGGGCGCGCTGCGCGTTGCGGTACTGGGTGCGCCGCATCGTGTCGTCCGCGGTGAGCAGCACCTGCCCGACCCGCAGGCCGTGGTCGGCGAACGCGCGCGTGTAGTGCGCGACCAGCAGCCCCTGCCCCACGGACGCGGCGGCCTGCTGGGTCGCGAGGTCCCGGGGCCGACGCGCGAGCCCGAGGGGGTCCATGCCCGTCGCGATGGCGCCCGAGGACACCAGCACCACCTGGTGCCCGCCGTTCACGCGCGCGGCGAGCACGTCGACGAGCGCCCGCAGCCGGGCGGGGTCGAGCTTGCCGGACTCGTCGGTCAGCGAGGACGAGCCGACCTTGACCACCACGCGGCGGACCTCGGGCAGCAGACGACGGTCGGACAGGGCGGCAGCACTCACCCCCCCATCCTCCCCTGTGGATCCACCTTGCGGTGCCGTGGACGCGAAGGCCCGACACGCCGGGTGCGTGTCGGGCCCTTCGCTCCACTCGACCGGGTGGATCCACCCGGCTGGGGTCAGTCCTCGCGCCAGAGACCGGCCTCGCGCTCGGTCCACAGCTCCGCGCGGGCCTCGGCCTTCGCGTCCATGCGGTCCTTGTACTCCTCGCGCTTCTGGCCGCGGGTGGGGCGGGTGCGCTCCTCGATGCGCTGGTCGCTGCCGCGCGGGCCGCCGAGCAGCTCCGAGCCGGTCAGCAACGTGGGCTCCCAGTCGAACACCACCGCGCTCGGCCCGTCGCCGATGACGACCTCGGCGCCCGCGACCGCCCCGGCGGCGAGCAGCTTCTCCTCGACGCCGAGCCGCGCGAGCCGGTCGGCCAGGTAGCCGACGGCCTCGTCGTTGGTGAAGTCGGTCTGCCGGACCCAGCGCTCGGGCTTGGTGCCGCGGACCTGGAAGTACTCGTGGTCGGCGTCGGTGCGGCGGGTGACGGTGAACCCGGCGTCGTCGACGGCCCTGGGCCGCAGCACGACGCGGGTCGCCTCGGGCTGCGGCGCCTCGCGGCGGGCCTGGTCGACCAGGCCGGCGAGCGCGAACGTCAGCGGGCGCAGGCCCTCGTGGCTGGCGGTCGACACCTCGAACACCCGCAGGCCGCGGGCCTCCAGGTCGGGACGGACCAGCTCGGCGAGCTCGCGGGCCTCGGGGACGTCGATCTTGTTCAGCACCACGAGCTGGGGGCGCTCGGTCAGCGGGACGCGGCCCCCCTCGATGCCGAGGTCGCCGGCGTAGGCCTGGAGCTCGGCCTCGATCACGTCGAGGTCGGTCAGCGGGTCGCGGCCGGGCTCCAGCGTGGCGCAGTCCAGAACGTGCACCAGGACGGCGCAGCGCTCGACGTGCCGCAGGAACTCCAGCCCGAGGCCCTTGCCCTCGCTCGCGCCGGGGATCAGCCCGGGCACGTCGGCGACCGTGTAGCGGGCGTCACCGGCCTGCACGACGCCGAGGTTCGGGATCAGGGTCGTGAAGGGGTAGTCGGCGATCTTGGGCCGGGCGGCCGAGATCGCGGCGACGAGGCTGGACTTGCCGGCGCTCGGGAACCCGACCAGCGCGACGTCGGCGATGGTCTTGAGCTCGAGGACCACGTCGGCCGCGTCGCCGGGCTCGCCGAGCAGCGCGAAGCCGGGGGCCTTGCGGCGCGGGGACGACAGCGCCGCGTTGCCGAGGCCGCCGTGGCCGCCCTGGGCGACGACGTACTCCGCGCCGGCGCCCACGAGGTCCGCGAGCACCTCCCCGTCGGTGGACTTCACGACGGTGCCGTCCGGGACCGGCAGGACGAGGTCCTGCCCCGTGGAGCCCTGGCGGTGGTCGCCCATGCCCTGCGTGCCCGACGGCGCGTGCCGGTGCGGCGCGTGGTGGTAGTCGAGCAGGGTGGTCACCTGCGGGTCGACGACCAGGCGCACGCTGCCGCCGTTGCCGCCGTTGCCCCCGTCGGGGCCGGCGAGCGGCTTGAACTTCTCGCGGTGGATGGACGCACAGCCGTGCCCACCGTCTCCCCCGCTGGCGTGCAGCACGACTCGGTCGACGAACGCGGCCATCAGTCTTTCCTCCTCCGCACCGTCCGTGGGGACGGTCCTGCGCTCACCGGACGGTGGCGCGTGCGACGCTCCGGGGCGTCGCGGTGGGCCACCCGGACGGATGGACCCACGATGACACGGCGAAGGGGCGCACCGCGCGTGCGGTACGCCCCTTCGGCCGACGTGTGCGTGCGGTCAGACCGCGGCCGCCACGATGTCGATGACCTTGCGGCCGCGACGGGTGCCGAACTGCACCGCACCGGCGGTGAGGGCGAACAGGGTGTCGTCGCCGCCACGGCCGACGTTGACGCCGGGGTGGAAGTGGGTGCCACGCTGGCGGACGATGATCTCGCCGGCGTTGACGACCTGGCCACCGAAGCGCTTCACGCCGAGGCGCTGGGCGTTCGAGTCACGACCGTTGCGCGAGGAGCTCGCGCCCTTCTTGTGTGCCATCTCAGGCTCGCTTTCCTGCGGTGCTGTCTACGGGGACGGGTGCTCGGGCCGAGGCCCGCGCGGTCACGCGATGCCGGTGACCTTGAGGCGGGTCAGGCGCGAGCGGTGACCCTGGCGACGGCGGTAGCCCGTCTTGTTCTTGTACCGCAGGATGTCGATCTTCGGGCCCTTCTCGGCCTGGACGACCTCGGCGGTGACCTTGACCTTGGCCAGGGCGGCCGCGTCCGACGTCACGGCGGTGCCGTCGACGAGCAGGAGCGCGGGCAGCTCGACCGTCGCGCCCGCCTCCGCCGCGATGCGGTCAACGACGACGACGTCGCCGACGGCGACCTTCTCCTGACGGCCGCCGGCCTTCACGATCGCGTACACCACGTTGATGCTCATCTCTGCTCGTCGAACTACAGGTTCAGGGGGGCGCCCCGACTGCGGCCGGGCCCCGGCGCGCCACCGCGGTGGCAGCAGCTTCGGGACGTCGGCGCTGACAGTGCGTTGCGCGCGAACGGTGCTTCCCGATGATGTCCGATCGCGTGCCACGCTTCGTGCCACACGGTCATCGTCAGAACGCACCGACGTTCAAGGATACGCAAGACCCGCGTCGGGGGTCAAACCGCGGTCGGCGCCCTGGTGGGACGCCGACCGCGGCCCGCCTCACGACTCGTCGTCGCCCTCGCGGGCGCCGGCCTCGGGGAGCTCGAACAGGCCCGGGTCCACCGGGGTCAGCTCGAGCTGCGGGTCCACCGGTGCGCCGGAGCGCTCCGGTGCGCGCGCCGTGCGGGTGCCGAACGCCGCCAGCACGTCCAGGACGGGCTGCTCGTGCGTCCGCGCCGCGCCGGCGACCGCCTCGGCGGCGATCCCCGTCTCGGCGACGACCTCGACCGTGGAGACCTCCACGGTCTCCGTGGCGGTCTTCCCGGAGACCGGCACCGCGTCGTCCGTCGCCGGGGCGGTCGCCTCGGCGGGCGCGTCGTGCGGCTGCTCGTGCGCCTCGTCGTCGTGCACGTGGGCGTGCGCCGCCGCGGCCGCGATGGTCGCCAGCGTCGCCTTGACCGCCTCGCGGGCCTCCGGCAGCACCGGGACCGTGGTGGTGGCCGCCGGGGCGCCCTGCTCCTTGGTCGCCGCTCCCCCGCGCTTGCGCCGCGCCTTCTTCGCGTCGGCGACCTCGGGCGCGGGCTGCGCCGGGGCGGGGTCCTGCCGACCGCCCTTCTCCACCGGCTCGGTGTGCACGACGAACCCGCGGCCGTGGCAGTGCTCGCACGTCTCGGAGAACGCCTCGACGAGGCCCTGGCCGACCCGCTTGCGGGTCATCTGCACCAGGCCGAGCGAGGTGACCTCGGCCACCTGGTGCTTCGTCCGGTCGCGGCCCAGGCACTCCACCAGACGGCGGAGCACGAGGTCGCGGTTGGACTCGAGCACCATGTCGATGAAGTCGATGACGATGATGCCGCCGATGTCCCGGAGCCGGAGCTGGCGGACGATCTCCTCCGCCGCCTCCAGGTTGTTCCGGGTGACGGTCTCCTCGAGCGTGCCGCCCGCACCGGTGAACTTGCCGGTGTTGACGTCGACGACGGTCATCGCCTCGGTGCGGTCGATGACCAGCGAGCCGCCGGACGGCAGCCAGACCTTGCGGTCCATGCCCTTGGCGAGCTGCTCGTCGACCCGGTGCGCCGCGAACACGTCGCCGGTGCCGGTCCACCTCGAGACCTTCTCGGCCAGGTCGGGCGCCAGCTCCCCGATGTAGCCGGAGATGGTCGACCACGCCTCGTCGCCCTGGACGACCAGCGAGGAGAAGTCGTCGTTGAAGATGTCGCGGACCACGCGGATCGCGAGGTCCGGCTCGCCCTGGAGCAGCGCGGGCGCCGAGGCGGTCTTCGACTTCTTCTCGATGGCCTCCCACTGCGCCTGCAGGCGGGCGATGTCGGCGCGCAGCTCGTCCTCGCTGGCCCCCTCCGCGGCGGTGCGCACGATGACGCCCGCCGAGTCCGGGACGACCTCGCGCAGGATCTTCTTCAGGCGCGCGCGCTCCGGCTCGGGCAGCTTGCGGCTGATGCCGGTCATGCCGCCGCCGGGCACGTACACCAGGTAGCGGCCGGCCAGGGTGATCTGCGACGTCAGGCGGGCGCCCTTGTGGCCGATCGGGTCCTTCGTGACCTGCACCAGCACCGGGTCGCCGGACTTCAGCGCCTGCTCGATGCGGCGCGGCTGACCGCCGTCGAGGCCCGCGGCGTCCCAGTTGACCTCACCGGCGTAGAGCACCGCGTTGCGGCCCTTGCCCACGTCGACGAACGCCGCCTCCATGCTCGGCAGCACGTTCTGCACGCGACCGAGGTAGACGTTGCCGGCCATCGAGACCTGCGCCTGCCGGGACACGTAGTGCTCGACGAGCACCCCGTCCTCGAGCACGGCGATCTGCGTCCGGCCGCCCGACTCGCGGACGACCATCGAGCGCTCGACCGCCTCGCGGCGGGCCAGGAACTCGGCCTCGGTGATGATCTGGCGGCGGCGGCCCGCGTCGCGGCCCTCGCGGCGGCGCTGGCGCTTGGCCTCCAGCCGGGTCGACCCGCGCAGGGCCGTCACCTCGTCGCCGCCGCGCGAGCCGGACCGGCTCCCGCGCGACGAGGCAGGAGCCTCGGCCGCCGCGTCGTCGCCTCCACGGCCCGAGCGGCGACGACGACGGCGCCGACGGCTGCTGCCGCCCTGCTCCTCGCCGTCGCCCTGCTCGTCGGCGTCCTCGTCCTGGTCGTCCTCGGTCGCGTCGGCGTCCTCGTCGGACGCGCGGTCGCCGGCGGGGCGGTCGCCCTCGTCGGCGGCGTCGTCCCCGTCGGCGTCCGCGCCACCGCGCGAGCGGCGACCACGACCACCCCGACGACGACGCCGGCGCGGAGCGGAGTCGTCGCCCTCGGCCTCGTCACGGTCGGCCTCGTCACGCTCGTCGGCGTCGGCGTCGGCCTCGGCCTGCTCGGCGGCCTGGGCCACGTCGGCCTGCTCGGCCTCGACCAGGTCCTCGTCGACCGACGTCGGCTCGTCCTCGACGACCTCGGCGGGCTCCACGACCTCGGCGGCGCGGGACCGCCCGCGACGGCCGCGGCGGCGCGCGGGCACCTGCTCCTCGGCAGCCGGGGCCTGCGCCTCGGGGGTCGGGGCCGTGGCCTCGGACACGGCGGCGGGCACCTCCTCGACGACGGTGCTGGCGGAGACGACCTCCGGCGTTCCGGTCGGCGCCTGCGCGCGCCGACGGCGGCGGGGCGCCTCGGGGGCCTGGAACAGCAGGGCGGTGGTCGCGAGCCGCGTGGAGGCGGGACGCTCCTGCTCGCCCGCCGGGGCGGCGGACCGCTGCGGGGCGCGCTCGGGCCGGGCCGCCGCGGCCGCCGGGGCGGCCTCGGGGGCGCGCGCGGCGTCGGTCGACGCCGGCTGCTCGGTCTGCTCCGTCTGCGCGGCCTTGGACCGGCCACGGCCGCCACGGGTGCGCGGCGCCTTCGCCGGGGCGTCGGTGGTGCTGCGCCCGAGCTCGGCGAGCACGTCGAGGCGGCTGTCCGGCGCGGCGGCGGAGGTCTGCTCGGCCTGCTCGACCGCCTCGGCGACCTGCTCGTCCTCCGGCTCCTCGATGACGGGCTCGGCAGTCGGGGCCGCGGGGGCCGGCTCGGGCTGCGCCGCGGCGGGCTGGGCGGCGGCGGGCTGGGCGGCGGTGGGCTGGGCGGCCACGCCGGCACCCGCGGGGCGCGTCACGCGACGCGACCGGCGGACGGGGGTGGTGCTCGCCGGGGCGGGCGCGACCTCGGGCTCCGCGGCAGCGGGCGCGGCGACCGGCGCCTCGGCGGCCGGGGTCGTGGCGGCCGGGTTCGCGGCGGGCTCGGCGGGGGCGGCGGCCTGCTCGGCGGCGGCCGTGGCGGCGGCGGTCGAGCGGGTCGCGCGGCGACGGCGCGGGGCGGCGGGAGCCTCGTCCGCGGGAGCGGCGGCCACCGGGTCCGCGGCGACGGCGTCCGCAGCGGGCACCTCTGCGGCGGTCGCGGCCTTGCGGGTCGCGCGGCGCCGCACCGGCTTGGTCGGCGCCTCGTCGGCGGCCAGGGCGGGCGTCGTGGCGGGGGCCTCGGCGGCGGGGGCCTCCGTGGGTGCCGGGTCGCCGGCGGCCTTGGTCACCCGGGCGCGGGTGCGGGGGGCGCGCTTGCGGGGTGCCGGCTCGCCACCCTCCTGCGTCGCGGGGGTGGTGCTGTCGGGGGTGCTGTCGAGCGTCACGCGGGTGCTCCTGCAAGCCCGGGTACGCCGGCCACACGCTCGGCGCCCCTCGGGCGGTCGGTCGTCGCTCGCGTCCCCGCGGCGACGGAAGTCGTCGGTGTCGTTCGCAGCACGGGCGTTCGGCGCCATCGCCTGCCTGGCGGCGGGGCGTCCCGGGTAGGGACCCTTGCGGCCGGCGGCGCCTGGCGAGCGCGATGCGCTGGTGCGGCGACACGGTGGCGGCCCGGGGTGTGTGGGTCCCGGGATGCCGGAGCAAGTATCACACAGGGACGCGCACGACGTGCCCCAGGTCACGCTCGTGAACCGGATCACAATGAGACGACACCGTGTCAGATCGCGGGACCTTTGTCCTACGCTTGTGAACCGGGGCGCAATACCGTCGGACGACGGCCCCCACCTGGGCCGTACGGCCCCCCACCACGCCCCAGCACCTGGACGGACCCCCCTGTGGAAGCCCTCGACCTGGCACGGTGGCAGTTCGGTGTCACCACCGTCTACCACTTCATCTTCGTCCCGCTGACGATCGGGCTGGCCCCGCTCGTCGCGCTCATGCAGACCTTCTGGGTCCGCACCGGCAACGAGAACTGGCTCCGCCTGACCAAGTTCTTCGGCAAGCTCATGCTGATCAACTTCGCGATCGGCGTGGCCACCGGCATCGTCCAGGAGTTCCAGTTCGGCATGAACTGGTCCGAGTACTCCCGGTTCGTGGGCGACGTGTTCGGCGCCCCGCTCGCGATGGAGGGCCTCGTCGCCTTCTTCGTCGAGTCGACGTTCCTCGGCCTGTGGATCTTCGGCTGGGACAGGCTGCCCAAGAAGATCCACCTCGCGTGCATCTGGGCGGTCGCGTTCGCGGTGAACGCCTCGGCCTTCTTCATCCTGGCCGCCAACTCCTGGATGCAGCACCCGGTCGGCACGGTCTTCAACACGGAGACCGGCCGCGCCGAGATGACCGACATCGTCGCGGTCCTCACCAACAACACCCTGTGGGCCGCGTTCCCGCACACCGTGACCGCCGCGTTCCTCACCGCCGGGACGTTCGTCGCCGGCATCGCCGCGTGGTGGATGGTCCGCCTGGTCCGCCAGGGCGACGAGCACAAGGCCCGCACGGTCTACCGCCCCGCGGTGCTGCTCGGCGTGTTCACCATGCTGGTCTCCGGCATCGGCCTGGGCATCACCGGCCACGCGCAGGGCCAGCTCATGTTCGAGCAGCAGCCCACCAAGATGGCCGCGGCCGAGGCGCTCTGCGAGAGCACCGACGGCGCGTCCTTCTCGCTGCTGGCGATCGGCGACCTGACGAACAACTGCGAGGGCGTGCAGCACTACCTCGAGATCCCGGGCCTGCTGTCGTTCCTCGCGCTCAACGACTTCGACGCGCCGCTGCAGGGCGTGAACGACCTCCAGCAGGAGTTCTCGCAGAAGTACGGCGAGGGCCCGAACTACATCCCCGACCTCACGGTCACCTACTGGGCGTTCCGCCTGATGATCGGCCTCGCCGCCGGCTCCGCGCTGCTCGCCCTGATGGCGCTGTGGTTCACGCGCAAGGGCCGGGTCTCGGGCAACAAGTGGCTCGCCCGGGTGGGCATCTGGGCGATCCCGACGCCGTTCCTCGCGTCCGCGTTCGGCTGGATCTTCACCGAGATGGGGCGCCAGCCCTGGGTGGTCTACCCCAACCCGACCGGCGTCGACGGGGTCCGGCTGCTGACCGAGCGCGGCGTCTCCGAGGTGGTCAGCCCGACCACGGTCATCATCTCGATGGTCGCGTTCACGCTCGTCTACGGCGTGCTGGCGGTGTTCTGGTTCAAGCTCATGAAGCGCTACGCCGTGGAGGGCGTCGCCGACCACGAGAAGGACTACAGCACCGACAACCCCGACAACCGGCCCGACCCCGACGACACCGACGCGGCCGACCGCCCGCTGTCGTTCGCCTACTGAGAGGCCGGTCATGGACCTCCCCGTCATCTGGTTCCTGCTGATCGCCGTCCTGTGGGCCGGCTACCTCGTGCTCGAGGGCTTCGACTTCGGCGTCGGGATGCTGCTGCCGATCCTCGGCCGCGAGGACAAGGACCGCCGGGTCATGATCAACACCATCGGCCCCGTCTGGGACGGCAACGAGGTGTGGCTCATCACCGCCGGCGCGGCGATCTTCGCGGCGTTCCCCGAGTGGTACGCGACCCTGTTCTCCGGCTTCTACCTGCCGCTGCTGCTGATCCTGGTCGGCCTGATCTTCCGCGTGGTCTCCATCGAGTGGCGCGGCAAGATCAACACCGACCGCTGGCGGCGCTGGACCGACCGCGGCATCATGGCCGGCTCCTACCTGCCGGCGGTGCTCTGGGGCGTGGCGTTCGCCAACCTGGTGCGCGGCGTCGAGCTCGACGCGGACCACCAGTACGTCGGCGGGTTCTTCGCGCTGCTCAACCCGTTCGCGCTGCTCGGCGGCGCCGTCACCTTCGGGCTGTTCCTGCTGCACGGCGCGATCTTCCTGTCCCTCAAGACCGGCGGCGAGATGCGCGAGCGGTCCGGCGCCCTCGCGGAGCGGCTCGCCCCCGTGGTCCTGGTCGTCACCGCGGCCTGGGCGATCTGGGCCCAGATCGCCTACTCGGTCGCGTGGACCTGGGCCGTCGTCGCGGTCGCCGCGGTGGCGCTCGTGCTCGTGGTGCTGACCACCCGGGCGCGGCGCGAGGGCTGGGCGTTCGTCTGGTCCGCCGTCGTCATCGTCGCGGCCGTCGTGCTGATCTTCGGCTCGATGTTCCCCGACGTCATGCCCGCGTTCGACCCGGCGAACTCGCTCGACATCCGCAACGCGTCGTCCACGGACTACACGCTGACGATCATGACCTGGGTCGCCGGGATCCTCGTGCCGGTCGTCCTGCTCTACCAGGGCTGGACGTACTGGGTGTTCCGCAAGCGGATCTCCGCGGAGCACATCCCGGAGCACGCCGGTCTGACTTTCTCGGACGTCCTGCCGTCGAACGCCGGCACGCAGCGCTGAGGGACCTGACCACCGCGTGAAGCCCCTCGACCCCCGCCTCCTGCGGTACGCCCGTGCCGCCCGGGGCTACCTGGCCCTGACGGTGTCGCTCGGCATCGTCACGGCCGGGCTGGTCGTCGCCCAGGCGATCCTGCTCGCCCGCGTCCTCGCGGCCGCCGCCCACGACGGCGCCGACCTGACCGACCTGCTCCCGCAGATCGGCTGGCTGGCCGCCGTCGTGGCGGTGCGTGCGCTCGCGACCGGCGTGCAGGAGCGGTACGCCCACCGGGCCGCGACCCGGGCGGTCGCGGAGCTGCGCGAGCAGGTCGTCGCGCGGGCCGCCGAGCTCGGGCCGCGCTGGCTCGCCGAGGGCGAGGGCACCCGCGTCGTCACCCTCGCGACCCGGGGCCTCGACGCGCTCGAGCCCTACTTCGTGAAGTACCTCCCCCAGCTGGTCCTGTCCGCGACCGTCACCCCCGCGGTGCTCGTCGTGATCCTCGACCTCGACTGGATCTCCGCCGCCCTCGCCGCGGGCACGCTGCCGCTGGTGCCGATCTTCATGGTCCTGATCGGGCAGCTCACCCAGGGCCGGTCCGACCGCAGCCTGCGCGTGATGCAGCGGCTCGGCTCGCAGGTGCTCGACCTGGTGGCCGGGCTGCCGACGCTGCAGGCGTTCGGTCGCGAGCGCGGACCCGCCGCCCGGGTGCAGGCGCTCGGCGACGCGCACCGCAAGGCCACGATGGGCACGCTGCGGATCGCGTTCCTGTCCGGCATGGTGCTCGAGCTGCTGACCACGCTGGCCGTGGCGCTCGTCGCCGTCGGCATCGGCCTGCGCCTCGTGTACGGGCAGGTCGACCTCGTCACCGCCCTCACCGTGCTCGTGCTGGCCCCCGAGGTGTACCTCCCGCTGCGCCAGGTCGGCATGCAGTTCCACGCCTCCACGGACGGCGTCGCGGCGGCGGACCAGGTGTTCCGCGTCCTCGAGACGCCCGGGCCCGCGACCGGCAGCACGCCCGCCCCCGACCTGCGCACCGCGACGGTCCGGCTGCGCGGCGTGACCGTCCGCGCGCCGGGCCGCGACGTGCTGGCGCCCCACGACCTCGACCTCACGGTCGCACCCGGCCGGACCGTCGCGGTCACCGGCCCGAGCGGCGCGGGCAAGTCCACGACCGTCGACCTGCTGCTCGGGCTGCTGCGCCCGGACTCCGGTGCCGTCGAGGTCGTCGCCGGGGACGGCACGGTCGTCCCGCTCGCCGACGTCGAGCCCCGGTCGTACTGGCGGCAGGTCGCCTGGCTCCCCCAGCGGCCCGTGCTCGATCCCGCCACCGTCTCCCGGCTGGTCTCCGGCGCCGAGGACGACGAGCTCGACGCCGACGGCCGCGCCCGCCGCGACGCCGCCGCCGGGCTCACCGGCCTGGACGCGGTCGTGGCCGCGCTGCCCGCCGGCTGGGGCACCGACCTCGGGCGCGGCGGCGCCGGCCTGAGCGTCGGCCAGCGCCAGCGGGTCGCGCTCACCCGGGCGCTGCTGTCCGACGCCCCGCTGGTCGTGCTGGACGAGCCCACCGCGCACCTCGACGCCGCCGGCGAGCAGGTCGTGCTCGCGACCGTCCGGGCCCTGGCGGCGGCCGGCCGCACGGTCGTCGTCGTCGCGCACCGCCCGTCGCTGATCGCGCTGGCCGACGACGTCGTGACCGTCCACGCCGCCGCGACCGACCCCGCTCCCCTCGCCGCGGCGGTGGACCGGTGAGCGCCACGACCCGCCCGACGCCGACGGCCCGCGCGTCCGGCGCCCCGGCACCCCGCACGCGCCTCGGGCGACACCTCGCCGCCGACCCGCTGTGGCGCGCCGTCCGGCTGCTCGAGGTGGACACGCGCCGGGTGGCGCTGGCCGTGCTGCTCGGGGTCCTGGCGCTCGGGTGCGCGGTCGCCCTGGCCGCGGTCTCGGCGTGGCTGATCGTGCGCGCGTCCGAGATGCCACCCGTGCTCAAGCTGTCCGTCGCGACCGTCGCGGTGCGGGCCTTCGGCATCGGCCGTGGGCTGTTCCGGTACCTCGAGCGGCTGGTCTCCCACGACGTCGCCCTGCGCGGCATGAGCACGCTGCGCACCACCCTGTACACGCGGCTCGCGGAGGGCCGCCCCGGCGCGACGCTCGGGTTGCGGCGCGGCGACCTGCTGGCGCGGGTCGGCGCGGACGTCGACGCCGTCGGCGACGTCGTCGTGCGCGGCCTGCTGCCCGCCGCCGTCGCCGCGGTGCTGGGGCTGGGGTCCGCCGTCGCGATGGGGCTGTTCCTGCCCGCCGCCGGGCTCACCCTCGCCGCCTGCCTGCTGGTCGCGGGCGTCCTCGCCCCGTGGCTCGCCCAGCGCGCGGCCCGCACCACCGAGCACCGCGCGGCCGGCGCCCGGGCCGAGATGGCGGCGACAGCGCTCGGCCTGCTGGAGGACGCCGGCCCGCTGGCGGTCCAGGGCCGCACCGACGCCGAGCTCGCGCGTCTGCGGGCCGCCGACGCCGACCTGGCGCGCGCCACCGACGCCGGCGCCGGGCCCGCCGCGCTCGCCGCCGCGCTCGGCAACCTGGCCGTCGGCGTCGCGGTGCTCGCGGCGCTGCTCGTCGGCGTCCCCGCCGCCGTCGCGGGGACCCTCGCGCCCGTCGAGCTGGCGGTGGTCGTGCTGACACCGCTCGCGGCGTTCGAGGCGACGAGCGTGCTGCCCGCCGCCGCGATCCAGCTGCACCGGTCCCGGGTCGCGGCGGCGCGGCTGGTCGCCGTGCTGGACGCCGCCGCCACACCGGAGGAGGCCGTGCCGGGCACGGGCGCCTCGACGGGCGTCTCCGGAGCGACCCCCGACCCCGTCCCCACCACGGCCTCGGCCGTGCGTCACCGCGACGCCACCGCACCCGACGCCCCGGCTCCCGAGTCCCCCGGCGCCCTGCTCGAGGCGCGCGGCCTGGCCGTGGGCTGGCCCGGTCGCGAGCCCGTGGTCCGGGACCTCGACCTCGTCGTGGCGCCGGGCCGCAGCCTCGCGGTCGTCGGCCCGTCGGGCGTCGGCAAGACGACGCTGCTGCTGACGCTGGCGGGCCTGCTGCCGCCGCGCGCCGGGGAGGTGCTGCTCGACGGCGTGCCGCTGCGCGCGGTCGACCCGACCGTCCGGGTCGCGCGGCTCGCCCTCACCACCGAGGACGCCCACGTCTTCGAGACGACCGTGCTGGAGAACCTGCGGGTCGCCCGCGGCGACGCGACCGAGGACGAGGCGGTCGACGCGCTGGTCCGCGCCGGGCTCGGCGACTGGCTCGCCGGCCTGCCCGACGGTGTCGGCACGGCCCTCGGTCCGGACGCCCGCAGCGTGTCGGGCGGCGAGCGCCGCCGGCTGCTGCTCGCGCGGTCGCTGCTGTCCACCGCCCCGCTGCTGCTGGTCGACGAGCCGGCCGAGCACCTGGACCCGGCCACCGCGGACCGCCTGGTCACCGACCTGCTCACCACCCCGCACGCGGGCGCGGACCGGCCCGCGGCCCGCGGCGTCCTCGTGGTCACGCACCGCCTCGCGCCGCTCGCCGCCGCGGACGAGGTCGTCGTGCTGCGCGACGGCCGGGTCGACGCGCGGGGCACGCACGCGCACCTGCTGGCCACCGACGCCCGCTACGGTGAGGCGCACGCCAGCGAGCAGCACGACGGTGAGACGGGGACGACGAGGACATGGCCGACGACCTGACCGGACCGCGCCGCCGCGGGTACGGACCCGACGGCGGGCACGGGTCCGCCGCCGACCTCCCGGAGCCGTCCTACGGGCCCGGCGTGACCACCACGATCCACGTGCGCGCGCCGGGCGGCCGGTCGCACCTGGAGCTCGGCACCGCCTCCGAGACCGGCGACGAGCTGGCCGACCTGCTGGACGCCGTCCTGTCCGTCGCCTCCGGGCTCGAGCTGCCCGGGGTGCTCGAGCGGTTCGTGCGGGTGTCCGTGGAGCTCACCGGTGCGCGGTACGGCGCGATCAACGTGCTGGACTCCCGCGGCGAGTCGACGACCTTCGTGCAGACCGGCGTCCCCGCGGCCGCCGCGGCGATGATGGGGCACCCGCCGCACGCCCAGGGCGTGCTGAGCCACATCCCGACCCACGGTGTGCTCAAGCTCGACGACCTGACGCAGCACCCGGCGTTCCGGGGCTGGCCCGCCGAGCACCCCCCGATGGGGTCGTTCCTCGGCGCGTCCGTCCGGGTCCGCGACGACGTCTACGGCTACCTGTACCTCTCCGAGAAGGAGGGCGGGTTCACCGAGCGGGACGCGACGACCGTGATCGCGCTGGCCGCGACCGCCGGGGTCGCCGTGGCGAACGCGCAGCTGTACGCCGACGCCGCACGCCGCGAGCACTGGCTGCGCGCGGGCCAGGACATCACGACGATGCTGCTGTCCGGCGCCGACGAGGAGGACGCGCTCGCCCACATCGCCGCGACCGCCCGCGAGGTCGCCGACGCCGACACCGCCGCGCTCGCGCTGCCGGGCGTCGGCGGCGACCTGCTGATCGAGCTGGCCGACGGCCACAACGCCGACACCCTCGTCGGCGCGCACCTCACCCCCGGCGGGCCCACGTGGTCCGTGATGGAGGAGGGCACCGGCCTGCTGATGGACTCGCTGTCGACCTCGCGCCGGATCACCGTGCCCGCGATGCGCGCGTTCGGGTCCGCGCTGTTCGCCCCGCTGCAGACCTCGGGCCGCGGGGTGGGCGTGCTCATCCTGCTGCGGCGCGTCGGGACCCTGGGCTTCGAGGCGCACGACCTCGCGACGGCCGAGTCGTTCGCCGCGCAGGCCGCGCTGGCGTTCGTGCTCGCCGAGGCCCGGCACGCGCAGGACGTCGCGGCGCTCCTGGACGAGCGCGAGCGCATCGCCCGCGACCTGCACGACCTGGCGATCCAGCAGCTGTTCGCGACGGGCATGCAGCTCGAGACGGTGCGCCGCCGGTCCGCGCGCGGCGTCGACCCCTCCGAGCTCACCGGGATCGTGGAGGAGGCGCTCGACAACGTCGACGCCTCGGTCCGGCAGATCCGCCAGATCGTCTACGCGCTGCGCGACCCGGACGCCGCGACCGGCATCGTCGAGCGGCTCCGACGGGAGGCGTCGCTGGCCCGGACCGGGCTCGGTTTCGCCCCGTCCCTGGTGGTCACGCTGGACGACGAGGCCGTCGCGGACGGCGACTACATCGTCGCGGACCTCATCGACGAGCGGATCGGCCCGGACCGGACGGACGACGTCGTGGCGGTGGTCCGCGAGGGGCTCGCCAACGCGGCCCGGCACGCGCACGCGTCCTCGGTCGGGGTCCGGATCGCGGTGCACGGGGTCGGGCCCACGGGGTCCGTCCGGGTCGAGGTCGAGGACGACGGCGTCGGCCTGCCGAAGGTGCGCGACCGGCGCTCCGGCACCGGCAACCTGGCGGCCCGGTCCCGGCAGCACGGCGGCACGTTCACGCTCGGGGTCGCCCCCGGGGGGACCGGGACGCTGCTGTCGTGGGAGGTCCCGCTCGGCTGAGCGCCGACCGCGCCCCTGAGCGTCGCCGGCTCGCCGGGACGCCCCGGCGCACCCGAGCGTCCGGCCACGCCGAAACGGGTCCGTCGCGCCGAGTCAGGCCCGCCGAGCGCCCTGTCTCGGCGCGGAGGTCCTGTCTCGGCGCGGAGGTCCTGTCTCGGCGCAGCGGCCGCCCGCGGCGGGACGAGGGCGCCGCGGTCAGCTGTGGCCGGTCTCCGCGCGCCAGCCGCTGTGCCGACGGGCGGCGACCCACGCGGCCACCTGCGTCCGGCGCTGCAGGCCCATCTTCGCCAGCAGCGACGTGATGTGGTTCTTCACGGTCTTCTCGGCGACGCCCAGCCGCTCGGCGATCTCCCGGTTGGACAGCCCGTCGCCGATCAGGTCGAGCACCTTCATCTCGCTGGGCGTGAGGTTCTCGGTCGGGTCCTCGTGACCGGCGCGGCGGCGCGTGACCGTGCGCTCGTCCAGCAGGGTCCGCCCCGCGGCCACCGCGCGGATCACGTCGGTGATCTCCGCGCCGCGCACGCTCTTCAGCAGGTAGGCCGCGGCGCCCGCGTCCAGCGCGGCGGCCAGCGCGTCGTCGTCGTCGAACGAGGTCAGGACGATCGCCCGCGCGGTCGGCAGCGTGGTCCGCACCTGCGTCATCAGGTCGATCCCGGTGCCGTCGGGGAAGCTGCAGGTCCACCAGCAGCACGTCGGGGTGGACGAGGCCGGCACGGCGCACGCCGTCGGCCACCGACCCCGCCTCGGCGACGACCTTCATGCCGTCGGCGCGCTCGACGACCTCGGCGATCCCCCGCCGCACGACCTCGTGGTCGTCGACGATCATCACCGAGATCGGTCCCGTGCGGGCCGGCTGGACTGCGCTGTTCGTGGCGGACACGTGGAGCATCGTATCGACAGCGTCCAGCCTGGTCGCGCACCGCCGCACCGGCCGACGGCCCGGACTGCGGAGTTCACCTGGCGGCGCGCCCGCCGGTAGGGAACTCTCTGCCCATGACCACCGTCCTGCTGCCGTCGTCCATCGCCCTGTCCCCCGCGCTCCCGGACGGGGTGCGCGCCGTGACCTACGACGTCGAGCAGCCGCTCCCCGACGACCTCGTGGACGCCGAGGCGCTGGTGGCGTGGGGCAACCCGCCCGCGCTGCTCGCCGACGCCGCGCGCCGGATGGGGTCGCTGCGCTGGGTCCAGACGCTGGCCGCGGGCCCGGATGCCGTGCTGGCCGCCGGGTTCGCCCCGCACGTGCAGGTCACCTCGGGACGCGGCCTGCACGACGGCCCGGTCGCGGAGCACACGCTCGCGCTCGTGCTGGCCGCCGCCCGCCGGCTCCCGGAGCTGGTCCGCGCCCAGGACGCGCACCGGTGGGCGTCGGAGCTCGGCGGGATGCAGCGCTCCCCGCACGAGGGCGGCGACTTCCGCTCGCTGTCGGGCGCCCGGGTGCTCATCTGGGGCTTCGGGTCGATCGCGGCGCGCCTCGCGCCGCTGCTGACCGTGCTGGGGGCGCAGGTCATCGGCGTGGCTACCCGGTCGGGCGAGCGCGCCGGCTACCCGGTGATCGCCGCGGACGAGCTGCCGCAGGCCCTGCCGGGCACGGACGTCCTGATCGGCATCCTGCCGTCCACCCCCTCGACCCGGAACCTGCTGGGCGCGAAGGTGTTCGCGCAGCTGCCGTCGCACGCGTGGGTGGTCAACGTGGGCCGCGGCAGCACGCTGGACGAGGCCGCGCTGCTCGCCGCGGTCCGCGAGGGACGGCTCGCGGGGGCGGCGCTCGACGTGTTCGCCACCGAGCCGCTGCCCGCGGACTCGCCGTTCTGGGACGAGCCGCGCGTGCTCGTCACCCCGCACGCGGCCGGCGGTCGGCCGATCGGCGCCGACACGCTGCTGGCCGACAACATCCGGGCGTTCGTCCGCGGCGAGCCGCTGCGCAACGTCGTGCGCCGCTGACCCCACGGCGCGGCGCGGCGACTGCGTGTCAGGCCGAGGGCGCCGGCTGGCACCGCGGGCAGAAGTGCGAGGACCGGTTCATGAACGGCTCCCGCACGACCGGCGTCCCGCACCGCGGGCACGGCTCCCCCGCCTGCCCGTACACGGCGAGCGACCGGTCGAAGTAGCCGGACGCCCCGTTCACGTTGACGTACAGCGCGTCGAAGCTCGTCCCGCCCTGCTCGAGGGCGTCGCGCATCACGCCGGTGACGCCGTCCAGCACCCGCAGCGCCGTCGCCTGGTCCAGCTCGGCGGTCGGCGTCGCGGGGTGCACACGGGCGCGCCACAGGCCCTCGTCGGCGTAGATGTTCCCGACGCCGGACATCACGGTCTGGTCGAGCACGGCCCGCTTGACCTGCGTGCGACGCCGGCGGATCGCCCGTGCCACGGCGTCGGCGTCGGCGGCCGGGTCGAGCAGGTCCCGGCCGATGTGCGCGGCCGGCGCGGGCACGAGCGGCAGGTCGGTCCCGGCGCCGCCCGCGCGGCCGTCCGGGGTGGGCACGAGGTCGACCACCGACAGGTGCCCGAAGGTCCGCTGGTCGACGAAGTCCAGCGACCCGCCGTCGTCGAGCAGCAGCCGGACCCGCAGGTGCGGGTGCGTACCACCGGCCTCGACGTCGGTCGGGGTGGCGCGGACGAGCAGCTGGCCGCTCATGCCGAGGTGCGCGAGCAGCGCGTCGTCGGGCTCGGCCCCGGCGGCACCCGGGTGGTCGAGCGGCAGCCAGAGGAACTTGCCCCGTCGCGCGGCCGCCGTGAGGGTGCGCCCGGTCAGGCGGCCCGCGAGGTCCAGGGGCCCCGCGAGGTGCCGGCGCACGCTGTACGGGCGACGGACGTCCACCGACCGGACCGTGCGGCCGACGACGTGACGCGCCAGGCCGTCGCGGACGGTCTCGACCTCGGGCAGCTCGGGCACGGGCCGGGCGGGGTCAGTCGGCCGCGGGCGCGGTGGCCGCGGCGGACTCGCCGGCGGCCTCGAGGGCGGTGTACGCCAGCGCGGCGGCGCGCTGCTCGGCGAGCTTCTTCGCGGTGCCGGTGCCCGTGCCGTGCACCTCACCCGCGACCACCGCCTCGGCGGTGAAGGTGCGGGCGTGGTCCGGGCCGTCGCTGGACACGTGGTACGTCGGGGCGCCGAGCCCGAGGGCCGAGGTGAGCTCCTGCAGGCTGGTCTTCCAGTCGAGGCCGGCGCCGAGGTCCGCCGCGGCGGTCAGCGTCGGGCCGACGAGCCGCATGACGACCTCGCGGGACGCCTCGAGCCCGTGGGACAGGTAGACGGCGCCGAACAGGGCCTCGAGGGTGTCGGACAGGATCGAGTCCTTGTCCCGACCGCCCGTGGCGAGCTTCCCCTTGCCGAGCAGCACGTACGACCCGAGGTCGAGCGTGCGGGCGACCTCGGCCAGCGCGCGCTGCGACACCGTCGCGGCCCGCATCTTCGCGAGCTCGCCCTCGGACTGCGCGGGGTGGACCCGGTACAGCTCCTCGGTGACGACGAGACCCAGGACGGTGTCGCCCAGGAACTCCAGGCGCTCGTTCGTGGGGATGCCGCCCGCCTCGTGGGCGAACGACCGGTGCGTGAGGGCGAGCACCAGCAGCCGGGTCCAGACGGACCCCGCTGCTGGGCGAGCTGTGCTGCTGCGGTGCTCATGCGTGCTGCCGCGCTGGTGCTGCCCCCTGCACGTCCGGTCGAGGACCGGCGGCGAGGACGGATCAGCGGGTCGTCAGCCGGCGTGCTCGGTGCGCATGGCCTCGGCGTAGCGGCGACCGGCGTAGGCGCCGCAGGTCGGGCACGCCTGGTGCGGGCGCATGTTCGACTTGCACTGCGGGCAGGTCGTGAGCGTCGTGGCAGTGGTCTTCCACTGCGACCGACGCGCACGGGTGTTGCTGCGCGACATCTTGCGCTTCGGAACAGCCACGGCTAGTCTCTCTCTTCTCGTCAAGCGTGCTCTGCAGTCCGCCGAGGGCGGCCCACCGAGGATCAAGGGTCTCATGCGAATGGTCCGGGTCGTCCGCCAGGTGCGCTCCGCAGATGGAGCACAGCCCGGGGCAGTCGACACGGCACAACGGCTGGAAGGGTAGCGCAGTCACGACCGCGTCCCGGACCACGGGCTCGACGTCGACCAGGTCGCCGTCCAGCTCGCGGAGCTCCTCCTCGTCGTCCCCGTCCTCCCGAGCGACCTCGGCGCGACCGGGGTGGACGAACAGCTCCTGGATCGAGACGTCGACGTGGTCGACCACCTCGTCCAGGCACCGCACGCACTCCCCGACCGCCCGTGCCCGCGCGGAGCCGGAGACCAGGACCCCCTCCATGACCGCCTCGAGCCGGAGATCCAGCTCGACGTCGTCACCGGTGGGGACGCCGATCACGTCGGTGCCGAGGTCCTCGGGGGCAGGGGCCGTGAGCTGCACACGACGCATCGATCCCGGGCGTCGCCCGAGCTCGTGGGTGTCGAGCACGAAGGGCGAGCGGGGATCGAGGTGAGTCGTCGCGCGCTCCACGTCCACGTTCCTGTCCTGAGGGGTTCGGCACCTGCGCAACCGGCAGGACCAACGGTCAAGCGTACGGCACCGCGACGGCTCCACCCAATCGGGCGCCCGTCACAGTCAGCCGGTCGGGTCGTCGAGGCGCCCGGCGAGCTTGGCCCGCCCCGCCTGCACCTGGCTCAGGACCTTGCCGAGGTCGATCTCGAAGTCGGCGAGCCGGCGGTCGCAGTAGTCGTCGGCGTCGCGGCGCAGCCCGCGCGCGGTCTCCTCGGCCTCGCGGACGATCTCCGCGGCGCGCTGCTCGGCCAGGGCGACGACGGACTCCTGCTCGACCAGCTCGGCGGCGCGGCGGCGCGCGGCGGCCTCGATCCGCTCGGCGTCGGCCTGGGCGGCCGCGCGCTCGGCGTCGGCGGCGGCGAGCACGTCGTCCGCGCGCCGCAGCTGGGTCGGCAGCGCGGTGCGGGCCTGCTCGACGAGGTCCAGGAGCTCGGCACGGCTGACCAGCACCGAGGAGGACATCGGCATCGCGCGTGCGGCCTGCACGGCGTCCTCCAGGGCGTCCAGGACGGACGTCAGGGTGGCGGCGTCGGCGGTGGGCTCGGTCATGCGGGGCTCCCCTCTCCGGGTGCTGCGGCGGCGGCGAGCGCGCTGCGGACGGCGGCGGCGACCGCGGGGGTCACGAGGTCCTCGATCGGGCCGCCGTGCCGCGCCACGTCCTTCACGAGGGACGACGCGACGTGCGACAGCGCGGGGTCGCCGACGACGAACGCCGTCTCGACCCCCGACAGGTGGCGGTTCATCAGGGCCATCGGCAGCTCGGCGTCGAAGTCGGCACCGCCGCGCAGGCCCTTGACGACGAGGTCGGCGCCCAGGGCGCGCAGCTCGTCCGCGAGCAGGCCCGCCGACGAGGCGACCCGGACGCCCGGCAGGTCGGCCACCGCGTCCTCGATCAGCGCCACCCGGGTGGCGACGTCGAGCAGCGGCCGCTTGGCGGCGTTGTGCGCGACGAGCACGACCACCTCGTCCGCGAGGCGCCGCGCACGGCGCACCACGTCCAGGTGGCCGAGCGTGACGGGGTCGTACGAGCCGGGGCACACCGCGAGGACCACGGGCCCGAATCTACCTCCGGGGCGCGTCCGGGTCCTGACCGGGCGCGCTGTCGGGCGCGTCGTCCACCGAGCCGTCGGGCGCGTCGTCCACCGAGCCGTCGGACGCGTCGCCCTCCGGGTCGGGGCTGCGCGCCCCGAGGTGGACGGCCGTCTCGCCGTACCTGCGGGTGTCGAACCCGTGCATCCCGTCGGGCCACGGCGGTGCGGCGCTGCGCGTGGACCGCTCCACGACGACGACGGACTCGACCGTCAGCGCGGGCACCAGCGCCTCGAGCACCTGCGCCAGCGTCGCGTCGGGGACGTCGTACGGCGGGTCCAGCAGCACCAGGTCCCACGGGCCCGGCACGGGCCGCGCGACGTACGCCTCCACCCGGTCCTTGACCACCGCGACGCGGTCCCCCAGGCCGAGGGCGGCGACGTTCTTCCGGCAGACGTCCGCCGCGACCCGCCCCCACTCCACGAGCACCACGTGCGCGGCACCCCGGCTCGCGGCCTCCAGGCCGAGCGCGCCGGACCCCGCGTACCCGTCGAGCACCCGGGCCCCGTCGAGCGCGTCGAGGTGCTCGAGCCGGGAGAACAGCGCCTCGCGCACCCGCTCGCTCGTGGGGCGGGTGCCCTGGGGCGGGACGGCCAGCGTCCGGCCCCCCGCCGATCCGGCCACGATCCGGGTCACGCGCGCCTCCGCTTGTCCGCCTCCGCGCTCTCGGAGGCCTCCGAGAGCCGGTCCATCATCGTCTTCGTGCTGGTGCTCGCGCCCACCGCGAGCGCGATGGCGGCGACCGCCACCTGCACCACCAGCACCGTCGGCACCACCGACCCGAGCACCACGCTGATGATGACCGGCACCATCCCGAGCACCGCGACGTCCGGGCCACGGGACAGCACCGCCGCGACACCGCCGGGCAGCGCGCCCGCGGGGGTCGCGATCAGCGGGCCCTCCCAGTTCGGGGCCGGGCGGTAGGCGGCGCGCACCGCGGCGGCCGCCCACACGGGCGACGCGGCCACGCCGAGCAGCAGCCACGGCAGCACGTCGCCCTCCCAGCGGCCGATCGCCGCGAACGCGACCACGGACCAGAGCAGCATCGCCGCCGCGGGGACGATCAGGCGGGTGCGACGGACCTGCTGCGCGGACAGCGGCAGCAGCCGGTCGACGACGGGCGACATCTCCGCCCGGCGCGCGCCCTCGGACGTCGCGAGCATCGCCACGTAGCCGCTGATCAGCACGGCCAGGACGACACCGAGCACGCCGGCCAGCTGCGGGGTGATGACGACGACCACCGGGACCAGCGCCGAGACCACGAGCTGGACGAGGTGCCGCGGGGAGCGCACCAGCGCCGTGAGGTCGGCGACGACGACCGCCGTGACCGGACCGCGGACCAGCCGCATCCGGCGGACCCGGCGCCGGCGCGGGCGCGCGGCGGAGTCGGTGAGCGCGCGACCGAGCTCGCGGGAGTCCAGCGACGCGACCGCGCCGGCCGCCTGCGTGGCGACCGAGCCGCTCTCGCGCAGGTCGCGGCCCCGGATCCGTCCGAGCCGGGTGTCGAGCCACCAGCCCAGCGCCCCGACGACGACCGCCAGCGCCGCGAGCGCCCACACCGGCACGTCCGGGAGGGCGGACAGCCGCCAGCCCGCGAACGCCGCGCCGAGCGCGAGCACCGGGGCGACGGCGATCACCGCGTCCCCCGCGCCCGCGGTGGTGCGCCGGGCCACGCCGCGGGTCTGCAGGTGGCCGGCGAGCAGCACCAGCGCGGCGCACACGAGTCCCGCCGTGGCACCGAGGCGCAGCACGTGCCCGATGCCGTGGTCCGCGAGCAGGCCGCCGTCGAGCAGCGCCACGACGAGTCCGCCGACGACGCCCGCGACGACCGGCAGGCGCAGCGACGCGGGCCGCAGCAGGCCGCGCCGGTCGACGGGCGTGCCGAGCCACCACGTCGCCTCCGCGCCGCCCGCGCCCACCGGGCCGAGACGCGCGCCGACGGACAGCACCGTGCCGGCGATGACGACCGCGAACACCGCGACGACCGTCGGCAGGCTGATGCCCGTGGGCAGCGCCTGGTCGGGCACGTGCGGCAGCGCGGCGCGCATCTGGCCGGCGACGCCGAGCGCGACGCCGACGCCCACGGCGGTGACCAGCACCGCGTAGTACACGTCGCCGAGGACCTCCCCGAGGCCGGCGCCGGAGCGGCTGCGGGCGACAGCGGCCGTGAACCGCCGGATCGACCGCGCGGCCGGGACGGGGGTCGTGCCGCCGGACGCCTGGACGGCCGGCTCGGGGGCGTCGTCCCAGGACGCGGCGGGGTCGGCCGCGAGGTCGGCGGACGTCGCCGCGAACTCGTCGACCTCGGCGCCGGGCCGCTCGGTCACAGCACGCCCGGCCGCAGCGCCTCGACGGCGTCCGCGACCTTCAGCAGCCGGGACGCGTCGTCGGCGACCAGCACCGCGCGGTCCGCGACCGCGAGCAGCAGCTCCGGGTCGTGGGTCGCGAGCAGCACGGACCCGCCGGACTGCTTCTCCTCGATCAGCCGCTGCGCCAGGTGGTCGCGCATCGCCACGTCGAGCCGCTGCTCGGGCTCGTCGAGCACCAGCAGCGACCGGGGCCGCACCAGGCCCGCGGCGAGCAGCAGGCGACGGCGCTGGCCCGAGGACAGCGCCACGGGCAGCGCGGCGGCGTGCTCGGTCAGCCCGAACTCCTCGAGCACCTCGTCGACCACCGCGTCCGCGCCCTGCACCCCGTGGCCGCGGGCGGTCAGGTACAGGTGCTCCGCGACGGTCAGCGCGGGGAAGTACGCGTCGTCGTCGAGCACGCTCGACACCCGGGTCCGGAAGCCGACCTCGCGCTCGTCGACCGGCCGGCCCAGCACCTCGACCCGGCCGCCGACGGGCTCCAGCAGGCCGAGGACCGCGCGCAGCACGGTCGACTTCCCGGACCCGTTGGCGCCCACGAGCGCCAGGGCCTTCCCGGGCGGGAGGGTGAACGAGACGGGAGCGCACACGGGCTCCCCGCCGTAGCCGACGAGCAGGTCGACGGCACGGATCACGGGCTGCTTCGACACGGGGTGCAGCCTACGCACCGGGCGGGGGTGCCCCGCCGGGACCACCGGCCCCGGCGGAGCCGGCCGCGCCCGCGGGACCGGTCCGGGCTCAGGCGCGCTCGAGGTACTCCTCGCGCTCCCCCGCCAGCATCGTGCGGATCGCCGCCGCGAGCGCCGGGTGGGTCGCCAGCTCCGGGTCGACCTCGACCACCGCGCGCGCGTCCCGGCGCGCGACCTCGATCACGTCGGCGTCGCGGGTGACCCGCAGCAGCCGCAGCGACGTCGCCCCGCCCGACTGCGCCGCGCCGAGCACGTCGCCCTCGCGCCGCAGCTCCAGGTCGACCGCCGCGAGCTCGAACCCGTCGCGCGTGCCCGCCAGGGTCCCGAGCCGGATCGCCGCGGGCGTGCCCTCCGGGGCGTCCGCGACCAGCAGGCAGACCCCGGGCCGGGACCCGCGCCCGATCCGCCCGCGCAGCTGGTGCAGCTGGGAGATGCCGAACCGGTCGGCGTCCAGCACGACCATCACGGTGGCCTCCGGGACGTCCACCCCGACCTCGACCACGGTCGTGGACACCAGCACCGGGACCGCGCCGGACGAGAAGTCGGCGAGCGCGCGGTCCTTCTCCTCCGCCGTCATCCGGCCGTGCAGCACCCCCACGGGCACACCCGCGAGGGCGGCGCCCGACCGCAGCTCCTCGGCGACCTCCAGCACGGCGCGCAACGGCCGCTTCGGGCGCTCGTCGCCCTCGGGCGGGTCGTCCGTCACCAGGTCGGCGCCGTCCCCGTCGTCCCGCGCCCGTCCCGTCGCCGGGTCGGCGTCGATCCGCGGGCACACCACGTACGCCCGGCCGCCGCCGTCGACCTCCTCGCGCACCCGCTGCCAGGTGCGCTCGAGCCAGCCCGGTCGCTGCGCGGGGACGACGTGCGTGGCGACGTCCGCGCGGCCCGCGGGCACCTCGCGCAGCACCGACGTCTCCAGGTCGCCGAACACCGTCATCGCGACGGTGCGCGGGATCGGCGTGGCGGTCATCACCAGCAGGTGCGGGACACCGCCGGCCTTGGCGCGCAGCGCGTCCCGCTGCTCGACGCCGAACCGGTGCTGCTCGTCGACGACCACCAGCCCGAGGTCCGCGAACTGCACGTGCTCGGACAGCAGGGCGTGCGTGCCGACGACGATCCCGGCCGCGCCGCCCGCGGCCTCGGCGAGCGCCGCCCGCCGCGCCGCGGACCCCTGCGAGCCGGTCAGCAGCGTCACCCGGGTCGCGTCCTGCGCGCCGCCGAGCATCCCGCCCTCGGCGAGGTCGCCGAGCAGCCTCCGCAGCGTCCGCACGTGCTGGGCGGCCAGCACCTCGGTCGGCGCGAGCAGGGCCGCCTGCCCGCCCGCGTCCACGACCTGCAGCATCGCGCGGACCGAGACCACCGTCTTGCCCGAGCCGACCTCGCCCTGCAGCAGCCGCTGCATCGGCCGGTCCCCGGCGAGCTCGGCCGCGATCTCGGCACCGACCTCCCGCTGGCCCGCGGTGAGCTCGAACGGCAGCCGGGCGTCGAACGCGTCGAGCAGCCCGCCGGTCCGGGGCGGGCGCGCGACGGCCGCCTGGGCGGCGACCCGCGCGCGACGACGGGCCATCTCGACCTGGAGGACGAAGGCCTCCTCGTACCGCAGGCGCTGCTTCGCCTGCTCCAGCTCGACCTGGTCGTGCGGCCGGTGCAGCGCGTTCAGCGCACCGAACAGCCGGGGCAGGTCGCGGCGCACGGCCAGAGGCAGCGGGTCGGGCACGTCCTCCTCGGTCATCATGTCGAGCACGGACGCCACGAGCGTCGTCATCTGCTTGTTCACCAGGCCGGCGGTCAGCGGGTACACGGGCCGCGGGCGCTCCGCCTCGAGGATCCGCATCGCCTCGTCCACGACGTCGCCCAGGTCCTGCACCTCGTACTCGGGGTGCGTCAGCTGGAGCTGGCCCCGGTACTCCTTGACCACCCCGGAGAACATCCCCGGCGTCCCCGGCGCGAGCTCGCGCTCGATGGTCCGCAGCGCACCCGCGTGCTTGGCGAACCAGGTGAGGTGCACCCGGTGCGGGCCGTTGCGCACGACGACCTCGAGGATGACGCCACCCCGGGACCGCATGGTCCGGGTCGTCGCCTGCTCCACCACCGCGTCGACCGTGACGTGCTCCCCGACGACCAGGTGGTCGATCGGGGTCATCTCGCCCCAGCGCCGCCAGCGCCGCGGGTAGTGCCGGACCAGGTCCCCGAACGTGTGCAGGCCGAGCTTGGCGAGCAGCTTGGTGCCGCGGGTGCCGGCGATCGACGCGACGTCGCGCTCGAGGAACGGCAGGGGGCGGACGACGGCGTCGTCGGGGACGGTCACGGGCGTGCCTCTGCGGGGAAGCTCGACGGGGTGGGCGGGGTGGACGGGTCTGCGGTGGGGGCCGGGTGCGCGGCGCCGGCGGTCAGCGCCAGCCGGAACGCGGGCCCGGCGGGGACGGGCCCGGCCACCTCGACCCGGACACCCGGGTGCGTCGGCGCGAACCGGTCCACGAGGTCGAGGCCGTCGTCGGTGGCCGCACCCGGGCCCAGCAGCACGGTCAGCCGCGCACCCGGGGCGGAGCCCGCGGCCAGGCGGACCGCCGCAGCGAGGGCGGCGTCCGGCCCCGGGGCGGAGGTGGTCGTGGTCGTCCCGGGCTGGGCGTCCGGGTCCGCGTCGCCGACGGCGGCGAGCACCCGGAGGTCGTCGTCCGCGCCCGGGACCGGCGTCCAGCCCTCCCCCGGGTCGACGCCGTCCAGGCGGTCGCCCGGGAGCACGAGCACGGCGGCGGGCCCGTGGGCGCGCGCGGCGCCGGGCGTGGGCGTGGGGGCGTGCGCGGGCACCCCGGCGTCCTGCACCGCGCGCCGGACCGCGGCCCGGACCTCGGCGACCGGCACCCCGTCGGGCACGACGAGGGCCGTCGCGCCGGTGCGGGCCAGTGCCCGGGCGAGGACCGGGTGCGCCGTGCACGCGACCACGGCGCGGGCCTCACCGGCGAGCCTGCCCACGGCGCCCGTCCACCGGCCCCCGCAGCCGGCGACCGCCGCGAGCGCGGCAGCCGGGTCGGCCGTGTGCACGTGCGCGGTGAGCACACCGACGCCGTCGACCACCGCGACGGCGTCGCCGACGGCCGCGAGGGCCGCGCGCAGGTCCGGGCCGCAGGCCGCGTCCGCCCCGTGCAGCACCGCCATCACCTCGAACGCGTCGGGCGCGGGCGGGGCGTCCGACTCCGCCGAGGTCGCCGGCGTCCCCGGGGGCGCGGCCGGGTCCTGCGCCGGGGCGGCGAGCCGGTCGAGCCACGCCACGTCGACCCGCGCGTCCATGCCACCGAGCGCCGCGGCGAGCGCGTCGAGCAGCACCAGCAGCGCGCACGCCCCGGCATCGACCACGCCCGCCCGGTGCAGCACGGGGTGCGCCGCGCTGATCGCGACCAGGTCGGCCCGGCCCGCAGCCGCTCCTGCGCGCAGCAGCCCGGCGTCATCGGGCAGCGCGTCAGCGGCTCGGGCCGGCACCCGGGCGCCGTCGCCCCGCACCCCGACGGCGCCGGCCGCGTCCGCCGCACCGCGCGCCACCCGGGCCGCGACGGTGAGCACCGTGCCGTCCTCGGGCTCGTGCACCGCCGTGCGCGCCGCTGTTGCGGCGCGCACGAGCGAGTCCGGCAGCGCGCCGTGCGGGCCCTCGGCGAGCCCGGCGAGGTAGCGGCTGACGATCACGCCGGAGTTCCCCGGGCCGCGAGCAGCGCCCCGCGGGCGAGCACCCGCAGCACCTCCTCGCCGGGCGCGTCCGGGTCCAGCGCGCGGACCGCCTCGGCCGCGCCGCGCACCGTCAGCAGCACGTTGGTCCCGGTGTCGCCGTCCGCGACCGGGAACACGTTGACCGCGTCGATCCGACCGCGCGCGTCCTCGAGGGCGAGCTCCGCACCGCCCAGCCAGGCGCGCAGCACGTCGGCGTCCACCAGTCGTCCAGGCACGTCCGCGCGCAGTCCTCTCCTCGATCCGGTCGGGCGGCTCCCCCACCGCCCTACTCTGCCGCACCAGCACGACGCACCCCGTCGAGGTCCCCGTCGAGGTCGAGGGGTTCGCACCGCGAGGCGGCCTGGAACGCTCGACCTCGCGCGAAACCCTCGACCTCGACGAGCGCGGAGCGGAGCGGGGAGAGCGAGGAGCCCGGTGTGACGGAGGTCGTTTTGAGGGTCGGCCCCGTCGTGGGCTAGTCTTGTCCGGTTGCCTGGCCACTGCCGGGCACGGGTGGTGTCCTTCGGCCGGTCCTCGGACCACCGGGACGGACGCCCCGAAACCACCAGGACTTGCCGCGCGGGACCCTTCCGAGCGGCGTGCAATGACCGATCAGGAGAAGACCGTGGCTGCCAACTGCGACGTCTGCGCCAAGGGCCGAGCTTCGGGCACAGCATCTCGCACTCGCACGTGCGCACGAAGCGGCGCTGGAACCCGAACATCCAGCGCGTGCGCGTCGTCGTCGCGGGCACCCGGAAGCGGATGAACGTCTGCACCTCGTGCCTCAAGGCCGGCAAGGTGCAGCGCGCCGTCTGACGTCAGACCGACCGAAGGCCCGTGCGGTTCGCCGCGCGGGCCTTCGTGCTGCCCGGGGGCCTGCGGCGCGCCGATCCGGTGTGGCACCCTGAGCGCATGAGCGAGCAGCGGCGCGAGCACACGGTCCGGCCTGCGGAGGCGGGGGACGCGGCGGGGATCGCCCGCGTGCACGTGCTGAGCCTCCAGCAGGCCTACGTCGGGATCGTCCCGGGCGACTACCTCGACGCCCTCGACGTCGAGAAGCGCGCCGAGGAGTGGCGGCGGGACCTGTCCCCCGGGCACCGGGTGCGCGCGTGGGTCGCGGTCGCGGACGACGACGTCCTCGGCTTCGTCTCGACGGGTCCGTCCCTGGACGAGGACGCCGACCCCGGGACGCTCCAGGTCTACGCCACCTACCTCGACCCCGAGGTCTGGGGCTCGGGCGCGGCCCGCGAGCTGCTGCGCACCGCCCTCGAGGGCATCGGGCCGCGGACCGCCGTCACCCTGTGGGTGTTCGCGGAGAACGAGCGCGCCCGGCACTTCTACCGTCGGCACGGGTTCCAGCCGGACGGGGTCGAGCGCACCGAGGACGTCGGCGGCACCGAGCTGCTGCCGCTGCGGTACCGGCGGCGCTGACTCGGCTCACCTACGCACCCTCAACGAGACCCGACCCCGCACCCACCCTGCTGCGCACGGCACTCACCGCGCCCGGAGAGCGCCTCTGGGTGGTCGTGCCGTTGCTAGACACGGGTCCGCCGTCGAACGTCGACGACCGCGGCAGCGCGGACCCGAAAGAAGCACCCCATGACAACGCACATCCAGAACGACCGTGGCAGGGGAGGTCGTGGCCGGTTCGGTGTCGGCCTCGTCGTGGCCTCGGCACTGGCTCTGACCGCCACTGTCCCCCTCGGCGCCGTCGCGGCGGGAGCCGCGACGCCCTCGCTCTCCCAGGACGACTTCAAGAACACGATCACCGGGCTGACCGCGGACCTCATGTGGAGCGCGGGCTACGAGGGACCGCACGGCGAGAACGTCTGGCACCGCGGCGCCCCTGGGCAGACCTTCCCCGGCACGCAGCGGGTGGCCGTCGCGCCGCTGAACGAGGCAGCGATCACCACCCCGGTGTGGAACGCCGACACCGCTTACCCCAAGGGCAGCGTCGTCCAGATGAACGGCAAGCTCTACACCGCGAAGTGGTGGGTCGAGAAGACACCCCCCGGGGCGATGAGCGCGCCTCGCGAGTTCCCGTGGGCCCACGGACCGGCTCTGGTCGGCGACCTGCTCGCGGACTACCAGTTCACGCCGTGGACCGGCACGAAGGCGACGAACCACCAGCGGCAGGAGCGGAGCGCCGAGCGGCTGTCGACGCGCGTCGTCGGGTACTTCCCCGAGTGGGGGATCTATGACGCCCACGACAACTACGGCGTCGAGGACGTTCCCTTCGAGGAGATCACCCACCTCAACTACGGCTTCGCCGCTCTCAAGGAGTCCACCCCCGGCGCCGGGGACTGGACGCTGCAGGCGTTCGACGAGGGCGCCGCGCTCGGCCCAGACGGCCTCTACCGCCAGGTCGCCGAGGCGACGGCCCGTCACGGCGTCCGCAACGTGCTGTCCGTGGGCGGCTGGAACAACAGCGTCGACGCGCAGTGGCAGGACGCCACCCGGACCGTGGAGCAGCGTGAGCAGCTCTCGCGCGGCATCGTCGACTTCATGCTCGCCCACGGCTTCAGCGCCCTGGACGTCGACTGGGAGTACCCGGCCAGCAGCACCGACGCCGACCAGTTCGAGGACCTCATCGTCCGACTGCGCGCCCTGCTCACGGAGCGAGGGCTGCAGGACGACGCGTACTACCCGCTGTCGGTCGCCGTCACCCCCAACCACACGAAGATGGAGTTCATCAAGCCGAAGGCCGTCGTCGACCTCGTCGACTCGATCAACGTGATGTCGTACGACTTCCACGGGGCGTTCGACCCGGTGACGGGGCACAACTCGCCGCTGTACGCCGGGTCGCTCGTCGAGGACCAGAAGCTCGACGTCGAGAGCGCGATGGACGAGTTCCACACGACGTGGGGCGTGCCGAAGCACCGCCTGCTCGCCGGGATCGGCTTCTACGGCCGCGGGTGGGGCGAGGTCGAGCCGACCGAGCTGATCCCCGGCCTGCCGGGTCTCGGCGCGCCGGGCTCCGCCACGGTGAAGGGGCAGTGGGACGACGAGGGCGAGGCCACCGGCACGAACCCCTGGTACCGCCTCCGCGAGCTGGAGAGCGACCCGGCGTTCACGAAGTTCTGGGACGACGAGGCGAAGGTCCCCTACCTCTACAGCAGCACGACCAAGGAGTTCTTCACGTACGACGACCCTGCGTCGATCCAGCACAAGGTCGACTTCATCCGCGAGAACGAGTACGGCGGCGCGATCATCTGGGAGCTCTCCGGCGACTCGCGCGAGCACGAGCTCTCCTCGATCGTCGGCTCGCTGCTCGACGACACGTCCGTGGCCACCCCGGAGCTGATCACGCAGAAGAACAACTCCTCGTTCCAGGTCACGCTCCGGATGCCGACCGCCGACTTCGCCGAGATGCCGCGGCACGTCGTGCGTGTCGGCGGCACCGACCTGTTCGAGATCCACCGGGGCCAGGCCCGCTACGCGACGGTCACGCAGTCGGGGTCGAACACGATCGTCACCGCGCATGTCTGGGGCGAGGGGAAGAAGGACCTGATCGTCTACCGCGTGCCCGGTGAGCTCGGTGAGGACACGGGCGTCGGCGAGGAGGTCGCCTGGGGCGAAGCTGAACTTCATGTACTCGACGACGCTCGGCGAGAGCCGGGCCGTGAAGCAGCTCGTCTGGGCCGACGGCGAGTTGACCGTCTCGCTCGACAAGGCCCAGTTCGACCGCAAGAGCCGCTTCGTGGTGGCCGTGAACGGCGCCTACGTGGCCGAGACGTACGCGGGCCAGGCGTACGAGGCCACCGCCACCGCCGACGGCGACCTCGTGCACGTGACCAAGCAGCTGGACCTCGCCCCCGGCGACGTCCTCGAGGTCCGGATCACCGACCTGACCCCCGGCGAGACGACCGAGTTCTACCAGACCCTGGCGAGCTTCACCGTGCCGGGGGCGGAGCCGGAGCCCACGCCGGAGCCGGAGCCGGAGCCGGAGCCGGAGCCCACGCCGGAGCCGGAGCCGACCGTCCCCGCCGCGGGCGTGCCCTACGCCACGGCGTCCACCACGCGGATCCCCTCGGGGGTCGTGCTCGGTGACGGCACCGCGACCCACACCCTGTCGGTCACCTTGAAGGACGCCAACGGAGACGCCGTGACGGGCCTGGCCGGCGCGCAGTTCCCCGCCGAGGTGAAGGTCGCCGGCATCGACGCGAAGATCGGCGCGTTCAGGGAGAGCGGATCGGGCATGTACTACGCGTACGTCACCTCGACGCAGGCCGGCACCGCGACCATCACCGCCTCCCTGGACGGAACCGCGATCGGTGCGCCCGTCTTCGCCGAGTTCAGCCAGTACGTGCCGGGCAAGGCCGACAAGAGCAAGTCCAGCATCCGCGTCACGTCCGACTCCCAGCTCCCGGACGGCAAGCAGGCCCACACCGTCACCGTCATCCTCAAGGACGCCTCGGGCAAGGCCGTCACCGGCCAGTCCGCGCAGCTCCCGATCGACGTCACCTTCAAGGAGAAGGTCGGCACCACCTACGTCGCCACCGACAAGCTGACGACGTCCACCTGGAAGGAGACCTCGACCCCGGGCACCTACGAGATGCCCGTCACCTCGACCACCCAGGGAACCTTCGTCGTCTACGGCCACCTCAACGGGTCGCAGATCGCGACCGGGACCTCCGTGTTCACCTACGGGCCCGCCCCGACGGGCATCGTCGACACCACCCGGTCGACCAGCCGGATCGCCAGCGGGACCGTGCTCGGTGACGGCACCGCCACCCACACCGTCACGGTCACCCTCAAGGACGCAGCGGGCAACCCCGTCACCGGCCTCGCCGGCGCGAAGTTCCCCGCCACGACCACCCTCAACGCGTCCGGTGCCAAGGTCGGCTCGTTCATCGAGAGCGCCGCGAAGGGCACCTACTACGCCTACCTCACCTCGACCGAGCCCGGCGTGGTGTCGGTCGACATCACCCTCGACGGCAAGGCCATCGGCGCCACCAACAAGGCCGAGTTCAGCGAGTACGTCCCCGGCCAGGCCGACCGGTCCACGTCGAGCACCAAGGTCCTGGCCGGCTCCAAGCTGGCCGACGGCCGCGACGCGCACACCATCGTCGTGAACCTCAAGGACGCCGCCGGCAAGATCATCACCGGCAAGGCCGGGGCGGCCATGCCCGTGACGATCACGCTCTCCGGTGCTCAGGGAGCGGCCACCACCGGCCTGTCGGTGTCCCCGTTCGTCGAGACCCCGGTCAAGGGCACCTACGAGGCCAAGGTCACCTCCACGACGGCCGGCACCTTCCACGCCACCGGCCGCCTCGACACCGGCCAGCTCGCGGTGAGCGGCACGGCCATGTCCTTCCTGGACAACAAGGTCGGCTGACCCCACCCGCAGGACCACGGCGGGCGCCCCGCCGGTGCGACGAGCACCGGCGGGACGCCCGGCGGTCACCGCCCGAAGTGGTCCCACCCGGGGCTCGTGTCCGTGGGGGCGCCGGCCACCACTACCGTCCCCGCGGGCGCGTCGGGCCCCGGCTCGCGCACGGTCCCGATCGCCCGGAAGCCCACGGGCAGCACGCCCGGCGGGAACGTGGCGAGCAGCCCGTGGTCCTCGCCGCCGCCGAGCACCCAGGCGCGCGCGTCCCCGCCGACCGCTCGCGCCGCGCGGTCCACCGCCACGAGGTCCGCCGCCAGCACGTCCGCCGGGTCCGCGAGATCGAGCACGACCCCGCTGGCGGCCGCGACCCGGCCCGCGTCGCGCAGCAGCCCGTCGGACACGTCGAGCATCGCCGTCGCGCCCGCCCGGGCCGCGGCCGGGCCGGCGGTGAGCGGCGGCTCCGGGCGGCGGTGCACCCGGACCACGTGCGGGTCGACGTCCGCGCGCCCGGCCTCCAGGAGCGCCAGGCCCGCGGCGGACCGTCCGACGGTCCCCGCGAGCGCCAGCACGTCCCCGGGGCGCGCACCGGACCGCAGCACCGGGTCGAGTCCCCCGAGGTCGCCGTGCACGGTGACGGCGACCACGACCGCGTCGCCGCCGGACAGGTCGCCGCCGACGACACCGGCCCCCACGGTCGCGCAGGCGGCCGCGAGGCCCCGGGCCAGGCCCTCGACCCACGCCACGGTCAGGTCGCCGGGCACCACGAGCGCGACCACGAGCGCCGTCGGCCGCGCGCCCATCGCCGCGACGTCCGCGAGGTTCTGCATCGCGGCACGCCAGCCGACGTCCTCCCCCGACGACCAGCCGAGCCGGAAGTGCCGGTCCTGGACCAGCACGTCCGTCGAGACGACGAACCGGCCGTCCGGGGCGGCGAGCAGCGCGGCGTCGTCGCCCGGGCCGACCAGGGTGTCACCGCCGGCGGGCAGCAGGGGGAAGATCCGCCCGAGCAGCTGGGTCTCGGTGAGGTCCGCCACGTGGGGTCCGGGAGAGGCTGCGGGGTCGGTCACGCCGGACACGGTAGTGCCGCGGGCCGGGTTAGGTTGGCGCGGTGACCCTCGTTCCCCGCCCCGCCGTGACGTCCGCGGCGCTGCTGCTCCTGGCGGTCCCGCTCCTGGCGGGCTGCGCGCAGTCCGTCGGCGTCGCGGTCGCCCCGTACGCGACGGACCCGGACTGCGCCCGGGTCGTCCTGACCGTGCCCGAGTCGCTGGGCGACGGGCTCGCCGAGCACCGGACGACCAGCCAGGCGACCGCCGCGTGGGGCGACCCCGCGGACCCGGTGACGCTGCGGTGCGGCGTCGAGGTGCCCGGTCCGACCACGGAGCAGTGCGTGACCGTCGAGACGGCGAGCGGGACGACCATCGACTGGCTGGTGCGCGCGGACGCGGAGCCCGCGGACGGCGCCGGCGACGACCCGGACCTGGCGCTCGACCCGGGCTCGTCCGACTGGACGTTCGTGACCTACGGCCGCGACCCGGCGGTCGAGGTCCACGTGCCGGCGTCGGTGGTGGCCGAGCGGTCGACGTCGTTCCTCGACGCCCTCAGCCCCGCGATCGCCCAGGTGGAGGCGACGCGCTCCTGCCTGTGAGCCGTGCGACCCGGGGCGCGGGGGCTCAGCGCAGCCCGGTCGGCCGCTCGAGCGCGAGCTGCAGCAGCTCGTCCAGCAGGTCGGCGTAGGCGAGCCCGCTCTGCTGCCACATCCGCGGGTACATCGAGAACGGCGTGAACCCGGGCATCGTGTTGATCTCGTTGACCACGACCTGGCCGTCGGGGGTGACGAACACGTCGACCCGCGCGAGGCCCTCGCAGTCGACGGCCTCGAACGTCCGGACCGCGACGTCCTGCACGCGGGCGATGACGTCGTCCGGCAGGTCCGCCGGGCAGGACAGCCGGACGGCGGCCTCGTCGAGGTACTTGGCCTCGAAGTCGTAGAACCCGTGCGACCCGTCGGTGACGACGATCTCCCCCGGCAGCGACGCCCGGGGGCGAGCGCCTCCCCGGCCGCCGAGCACCGCGCACTCGATCTCGCGCCCGACGATCCCGGCCTCGACGACCACCTTCGGGTCGTGCTCCTGCGCGGTGGCGACGGCGGCGTCGAGGGCGGCCGGGTCCACCACGCGGGTGATGCCGATGCTGGAACCGCCGCGGGCGGGCTTGACGAACAGCGGCAGGCCGAGCGCGGCGATCCGGGCGCGCACCCCGTCGCGGTCCTGGGCCAGGTCGTCGCCGCGCAGCGTGACGAACGGCCCCACGGGCAGCCCGGCGCCGGCGAGCGCGACCTTCATGAAGTGCTTGTCCATGCCGACCGCGGAGGCGAGCACGCCCGCGCCGACGTACCGGACATCGGCGAGCTCGAGCATGCCCTGGAGCGTGCCGTCCTCCCCGAACGGGCCGTGCAGCAGGGGCAGCACCACGTCGACCTCGCCGATCGCGGTCGCGGGCGAGCCGGCCTCGAGGACGCGCAGCTCGCGGGAGCCGGCCTCCTGGGGCAGCAGCACCTGCTCGGGCGTGGCCTCGACCTCGGGGAGCCGGCCGTCGACGATCGCCCAGCGGTCCGGGTCGTCGGCGACGCGCACCCAGCGGCCCTGCGGGGTGATGCCGATGGGCAGCACGTCGTACCGCTCGCGGTCGACCGCCCGCAGCACGGCGCCGGCGGTGGCGCAGGAGATCGCGTGCTCGCTGGACCGCCCCCCGAACAGGACGAGCACCCGCGGGCGCGTCGGCGTGGACGGGGTCTGGGGCAGTTCGGTGCTGGACATCGCCCGCGAGCCTATCCGCTGGGTGGGACGGTCCGGGCCCGGGCCGCCGACCGGGGGCTACCCTGCGCGCGTGACCGACGCGCACCCGACCCACCCGTCCGCCCTGGCCCCCGAGACCGTCGCGGTGACCACCGGCCGCCCGGCGCGCACGCAGGGCGCCCCGGTGAACCCGCCGGTCGTGCTGTCCTCGACGTACGTCTCGCAGGGCGTCCCGCAGCCGGGCGAGCTGATGTACGCCCGCGCGGACACCGAGACCTGGGGGCCGTTCGAGCTGACCCTCGGCGCCCTGGAGCGGTCGGCGAACCCCGCGCTGGTCCTCGGCTCGGGCATGGCGGCGATCGCCGCGGCCCTGTCGCTGGTGCCTCGCGGCGGCCGGCTGGTCCTGCCCCGGCACGCGTACCAGGTGACCCTCGGGTACGCCCTCGACCTCGCCGAGCGGTCCGACGTCGAGCTGCAGCAGGTCGACATCGCCGACACGGACGCGGTGGTCGCCGCGCTGGACCCGGCCGCCTCGCCGACGGGCCGCACGACGTCGCTGCTGTGGGTCGAGTCGCCCACCAACCCGATGCTCGAGGTCGCCGACCTGCCCGCGCTGATCGCCGCCGGGCACGCGGTCGGCGCGCTGGTCGGCGTCGACAACACCTTCGCGACGCCGCTGGTGCAGCGGCCGCTGACGCTGGGCGCCGACGTCGTCATCCACTCGGTGACGAAGTACCTCGCCGGGCACAGCGACGTCGTCCTCGGCGCGGCGCTGGCCGACGACCCCGAGCTGCACGAGCGGCTGCACACCTACCGGACGGTGCACGGCGCCATCGCCGGGCCGTTCGAGGTCTACCTCGCGCTGCGCGGCGTGCGCACCCTGGCGCTGCGGGTCGAGCGGTCGCAGGCCAACGCGCTGGAAGCTCGCGCGTCGCCTCGCGGAGCACCCGGGTGTCGTCGAGGTGCGTCACCCCGGGCTGCCGGGCGACCCGGGCCACGCCCGCGCGGCGGCGCAGATGGACGGCTTCGGCTCGATCATCGGGCTGCGTCCCGCCGGCGGGGCCGCGGGGGCGGACGCGCTCGTCGCGGCGCTGCGGCTGTGGGTGCCCGCGACGAGCCTCGGCGGCGTGGAGTCGAGCATCGAGCGCCGGCGCCGGTTCGCCACCGAGTCCCCGACGGTGCCCGAGGACCTGCTGCGGATGTCGGTCGGCATCGAGGACGTCGAGGACCTCTGGGCGGACCTGGACGCCGCGCTCCGCGCCTGAGAGCCGGCGTCGGGGACGCCCGCCCCGGGTCGTTCAGGCCAGCTCGGGCTTGCGGGGGCGGCCCAGGAGCAGCGGGGCCAGGGCGTCGACGGGCAGGCCCTCGTGCAGGACCTGCACCACGGCGTGCGTGATCGGCATCTCGACGCCGGCGCGCTCGGCCAGGTCCAGGACCGACCGGGAGGACTTGACCCCCTCGGCGGTGCCACCGGTCGCGGTGATCGCCTCGTCCAGGCCGAGCCCGCGCCCGACGTGCAGCCCGAGCCGGTGGTTCCGGGAGTCCGGCGACGCGCACGTGGCCATCAGGTCGCCCATGCCGGCGAGCCCGGGGAACGTCTCCGCGCGCGCGCCGAGCGCCTGCCCGAGCCGCGTGATCTCCACCAGCCCGCGGGTGATGACGGTCGCCATCGTGTTGTAGCCGAGCCCGCGCCCCTGCGAGATGCCGACGGCCAGGGCGATGACGTTCTTGACGGCACCGCAGAAGCTCGACGCCGACGACGTCGTCGTTCGTGTACGGCCGGAAGTACCCGGTCGCGCACGCGGCGGCGACCCGCTCGGCGGTGCGCGGGTCGGTGGCGGCCACGACGGTGGCGGTCGGCTGCCGGGCGGCGATCTCCGCGGCGAGGTTCGGGCCCGACAGCACGGCGACCCGGTCCGCGGGGATCGCGAGGGACTCCGCGATGACCTCGCTCATCCGGCGGTCCGTGGCGAGCTCGACGCCCTTCATCAGCGACACCACGACCGCGTCGGGCGCGAGCGCGTCGGCCAGCGGCGCGAGCACCGCCCGGGCGGACTGCGAGGGGACGGCGACCGCCACCACGTCGGCGCCCTCGACGGCAGCCCGCGGGTCGGCGTCGGCCGTGACCCGCGCCGGCAGGTCCACGCCGGGGAGGTAGCGCTCGTTGCGGTGCTGCCCGGCGATGTCCGCGACCACCGTGGCGTCGCGGCCCCAGACGGTCACGTCGCAGCCCGCGTCGGCGAGCACCGCGGCGAACGTCGTGCCCCACGCACCGGCTCCGAGGACGGCCGCGCGCGTCACGGGCGGTCCGCCGCAGTGCCGTCCGCCGCAGGGCCGTCCGCCGCGGTGCCGTCCACCGCCGCGCCGCCCGGGCGCCGCATGTCGAACGGCCGCGCGGGCGGCGCCCCCTCCCGGATGTCGGCCAGCAGCGCGGTGATCGCCGCCATCACGCGGGCGGTCGCCTCGCGCAGCGTCGCGGCGTCGTGCGGGCGGTCGTACAGGTCGCT
Organism: Cellulomonas sp. KU4C; assembly: GCF_056868065.1. NCBI lineage: Bacteria > Bacillati > Actinomycetota > Actinomycetes > Micrococcales > Cellulomonadaceae > Cellulomonas > Cellulomonas sp. KU4C. The sequence goes on from NZ_CP200322.1 coordinate 3,753,018, forward strand.
GAGGTCGACGGGTGGGCCCGCGACGATCGTGACCCGCTTGGGCGGGAACGGCTTGAACACCTTGGCGTACCGGCCGAGCAGGTCCTGCGCGCCCCACTGCGCGACGGGGACCACCGGCACCCGGGAGCTGAGCGCGAGCCGGGCGACGCCGGTCTTGGCGACCATCGGCCACAGGTCGGGGTCGCGGGTCAGCGTGCCCTCGGGGAACACCGCCACGCACTCCCCCTCGCCGAGGGCGGCCTCCGCCGCGCGCAGCGAGTCACCGGCCTGGGAGGTGTTCCGGTAGACGGGGATCTGCCCCGACGCGCGCAGCACCCAGCCGACGACCGGGACGGTGAACAGCGACGACTTCGCGAGGATCTTCGGTGCGACGCCGTTGTCGTACAGGTAGTGCGCGAACGTGATCGGGTCGACGTTGGTCATGTGGTTGCTCGCCGCGATGAACCCCGTGCCGGTGGGCAGGTGCTCGGTGCCGCGCCAGTCGCGCCGCGTGATCCCGTAGAGCACGGGACGCAGGATGCGGGCGATGTTCCGGTAGGCGCGGTTGGCGCGGGGCGGGTGCACGGGAGCCGATGCTACCCGGGCGGGTCCGCGGGGCCGGTGTGCGTCCGGCGCCCGGATTTGGCACTATCGGACCTGGTCCGGTGGGGATGATCCCGCCGGGACCGACCGCGCATCGTTGGGACGAAGCGAGCCGCGCGAGCAGAACCGCGCGACGCCTGTGCTGCGTCGCGCGCCGGCTCCGGAGCACGCATGTCCCTGTCGACCCGTCCCCCCACCTCCCCGTCCGACCGCCGGTCCCTCCCGGCGCCGGGCACCTTCCACCTCCTCGCCGACGGCTCCCTGACCTGGACGCCGGACGTCTTCCGGCTGCACGGGTTCGAGCCGGGCGACGTGGTCCCCTCGGCGGACCTGATGCTGGCCCACTGCCACCGCGACGACCGGCCCGCGCTGGCCGCGGTGCTCCGCGGGGCGCCCTCCGCCGCCGACACCGGCCGCTCGGTCCGCTACCGCCTGCTGGACGCGACGGGCGGCGAGCACGCGGTGCTCGCCGTGCTCACGGCACCTGCGCCGGCCGTCCCGGGCGACGACCCGGCAGCCGGCGCGGCGGGCGCGCTGGGCGTGCTGGTGGACCTGGGCGCGGAGATCGGCGCCACCGCCGCGCGCCGCGCCGACGACATGCTGTCCGCGGCGATCGCGTCGCGGGAGGTCATCGACCAGGCGAAGGGCGCGGCCATGCTCGCCTACGGGCTGGACGGCGACGCGGCGTTCGACCTGCTGCGCTGGCACTCCGAGCACCTCAACGTGAAGGTCCGGACGCTGGCGGAGCGCCTGCTGGCCGCGCTGCCCGGGCGCCCCGACGGGTCCGACCCGCGCGAGCTGCTGGACGCGGCCCTCGCGAGCCTCGCCGGCGGATCGGTCGACCCGGCGACGTCCGCGGCCGGCGCCGGCGTCCAGGGTGCGGCAAGCACCGCCGCTCCCCGCCCGTCGCGGCTCGTCGTGCACCACGCCCCCGAGGGCCGCACGGTGCACGTGCGCCTGGTGGGGGTCGTGGACGGCGCCACCGCCCCGGAGCTCGTCGCCGGCCTCGCCGAGGCGCTGCGCGCGGTGCCGGCCCGGGGTCGGCTGGTCCTCGACGCCTCGGCGCTGCACCGGATCGGCCCGGTCGCCGCCCTGCACCTGACCCGGCTGCGCCGCCGCGCCGAGCACGCGGGCGTGCAGGTCCAGGTGGTCACGCCGGACGGGGCGACGCCGGGGAGGTGACCACGGCACACGCCCCGCAGGGCCCGACGCCCCTGCCGGGATGCGGACCCGGGCCGGGAGCAGCAGCATGTGACCCGAACCGACCGAGGAGGACGTCCATGACGCAGGACCCCACGGACCGACCGACGGGTGTGCTGCCCGACGGCGACCCCGACGACGCGGCCGAGCAGAGCACCCCCGGCTCCGAGGGCGACGGACCCGAGTCCGGCTACGTGGCGCCCACCGACGAGGAGACGTCGCCGGGGACGACCCACCCGGACGGACGGTGACCGTGGACGCGCGCACGCCCGGGGAGCAGGGCGCGCACCCCCGGCCGGACGCGCCCGACGCGCCGCGCTCCGCGAGCGCCGACGAGGTGCCGGACCTGGCCGGTGCGCTGCGCGAGCAGGTGGACTCCTGGCGGGTCGAGGCCCTGGGCGAGCTGCACGGCATGCTCGCCACGACGGTCCGGCTCGACGCCCTGCTCGAGGTCATCGTGCGCCGCGCCGCCGAGCGGGCCGGGGACCGGGTCTCGGCCGCGATCACGGTGCGCCTGGGCGGCCGCTCGGCCGTCGCGGCGACGACCGACGAGGCCGCCTCGGCCTGCGACCACGCGGAGCAGGCGGCGGGCGACGGCCCGTGCCTGGAGGCCGCGCGCGTCGAGCGGCTGATCACCGTGCCCGACGTGTCCGCGGACGCGCGCTGGCCGCAGTGGCGGGACACGACGCTCGCGAACGGCTTCGCGTCGGCCGCCGCGGTACCCGCCTCCTCGCGCGCGGGGGCCGACCTCGACCTGGCGATCAACCTCTACAGCCCGACGCCCGGCGACTGGGACCCCGAGGCGCTGGCCGCGGTGGGCCGGTTCGCCGACGACGCCGCGGGGGCGGTCGCGGTCGCCGCCCGGGTCGAGGAGCAGACCCAGGTGAACACCGACCTCAAGCAGGCGATGGCCTCGCGCGCGGTGATCGACCAGGCGCTCGGCGTCATCATGGCGCAGAACCGGTGCGGTCCCGAGGAGGCGTTCGGCATCCTGCGCCGGGCCTCCCAGCACCGCAACGCCAAGCTGCGGGACGTCGCGGCCCTGGTGGTCGCGCAGGTGTCCGGCGCCGAGCCGCACAGCGCGCACGAGTTCCGGGACCGTCCGACCGGCTGAGCCGCGCCCGCTCGTGCGGGTCCCGGCGCCCGCCTGCGCGCCGGGGCCCGCTCACCCGACCGTCGACGCCCGCACCACCACCCGGAACGGCACGTCGACGCGCTCGGTCGCCCGGCCCGGGTCCTCGATGCGCCGCACCAGCAGCCGCACGGCCTCCCGGGCGAGGAGCCCGAGATCCGGCGCGACGGTGGTGAGCCCGGCGTAGCGGGACTCCTCGATGTCGTCGAACCCCGCGACCGCGACGTCCCCGGGCACCGTCAGGCCGGCGCCCCGCAGCGCGTGCACCGCGCCGAGGGCGAGCAGGTCGTTGAAGCACAGCACCGCGTCGGGCCGGTCCCCGCCGCCGAGCAGCGCGCGGACCGCCCGGACGCCGTCCTCGCGCCGGTAGGCCGGCACGCGCAGGTCGAGCCGCCAGTCGGGGCGCAGCCCGGCGTCCGCGAGCGCCGCGACGTGCCCGCGCCAGCGTTCGGCCCCGGTGCCGGGCGCGTCCTGCCGCCCGACGACGGCGATCCGCCGACGACCCGCGGCGAGCAGGTGCGCGGTCAGCTCCCGGGCCGCCCGCTCCGAGTCCATCGCGACGTGGTCCGCCCCGGCGCCGTACCGGTGCTCGCCGAGCATGACGAGCGGCGTGGCGCCGATCCGCTCGGCCACGACGCGCTCAGGGGTCACGAGCGGCGACAGGATCACCCCGTCCACGAGCCGCGACGCCAGGTCGACGAGCGCGACCCGCTCCCCCTCGAGCTCGCCGCGGGTCTCCTCGATCACCAGCACCCGGCCGTGCTCCTTGGCGGCCCGGCCCGCGGCCGACGCCAGCGCGGCGAAGTACGGCGAGGTGAGCTCGGGGACCGCGAGCGCGAGGATGCCGGACCGGCCGTGCCGCAGGCTGCGCGCGCTGGCGTTGGGCCGGTAGCCGAGCGCCTCGACCGCGGCGAGCACCCGCGCCCGGGTGGCGTCGGTGACGTGCGGGCGGTCGTTGACCACGTTGGACACGGTCTTGAACGAGACGCCGGCCCGGGCGGCCACGTCCCGCAGCGTCACACCCACGTCGTCACCCGCACGGGGTCACCGCGACGGCCGCCGTCGGCCCGTCGAGCACCGGCGCCCCGTCGGCGCCGAACCGCAGCGGCGTCAGCCACGTCTGCCGACCGGGGTACCCGGTGCCGACCGCGTCGGGCCGCCAGGCGTGGTGCACGTACCAGGTCGCCCCGCAGGCGGTGGTGACGACGCTGCCGTGCCCGGGTCCCGCGGCGTCCGCGGTGCTGCGCATCACCGGACGGTCCAGCGGCTTGGTCCAGGGCCCGGTGAGCGCGTCCGCGACGGCCCAGCCGACCCCGTAGTCCGCGGAGCCGTAGTCGTTCGCCGAGTAGAGCAGGTGGTAGCGGCCGTCGTGCACGTGCACGGTCGGCCCCTCGACCAGCGCACCCTCCCAGTCCTGGTCGTGGGTCACCAGGTCGACGGGACCGTCGCCGACCAGCGTCCGGCCGTCGGGGGCGAAGCTGCCGCGCCCGGATCCACGACCGGACCCCGATGTGGTTGCCGTCGTTCTTCCACAGCAGCCAGGGCGTGCCGTCGACGTCGACGTACGGGGACGCGTCGATCGACCCGCCCTCCTCGTGCTCGCAGACCAGCGGGGCGTCGGCGTCGTCCACGAACGGCCCCGCCGGGTGGTCCGCGACGGCGACGCCGATGCACTGCTGCTGCGTCGCCCGCTCGGTGGCGGTGTAGTACGCGAGGTAGCGGCCGTCCAGGGCGACGACCTCGGGCGCCCAGTGCCGCCCGGGCGCCGTCCACGACGCGAGCACCGGCATCCCGTCGCCGACCGGCGCCCAGGTGACGAGGTCGTCGGACCGCAGCACCGGCATCGTGCCGAGCCTGCCCTGGGTGCCGTAGAGGTACCAGGACCCCTCGGTGCGCAGCACGAACGGGTCGGGCAGGTCCCCGTCGTGGACCGGGTTGGTGAAGCCGGTGGCCGTCGCCTCGTCGCGGAGCACCGGGTCGGGCCCCGGCGCGGCGCACCCCGCGAGCGCGATCGCGGCCAGGAGCGTGGCCCCGCGGGACCGCGTCGCGGCGCTCATCCCTTCAGCCCGCTCCGGGCGACGCCCTCGATGATGAACCGCTGGGTGAGCAGGAACAGGACGATCACCGGGACCGACGCCACCACGGCGCCGGCCATCACCGTCGGGTGGTCGGTGGCGTACGCGCCCTGGAGCAGCTTCAGCCCGGCGGGCAGGGTGAGCCGCTCCGGGCTGAACAGCACGTACACGGGCCAGATGTAGTCGTTCCAGTTCCCGAGGAACGCCAGCACCGCGAGCGTCGCGAGCGCGGGGCGGGTGTTGGGCAGCACCATCCGCGTGAACACGTGCCACTGGTTCGCCCCGTCGAGCGCCGCGGCCTCCTCCAGCTCCGCGGGCAGCCCCACGAAGAACTGCCGCAGGAAGAACACGCCGAAGGCGCCGGCCGCGCCGGGGACCACCAGCGCCCACAGGGAGTCGGTCCAGCCGAGCGCGTCGATGGTGAGGTAGTTCGGCATGAGGAACACGAACGCCGGCAGGAACAGGGTCGAGACGATGACGCCGAACACGAGCCCGCGCCCCCGGAACCGCATCCGCGCCAGCGCGAACGCCGCGGTCGAGGCGACCACGAGCACCAGCGCCGTGTGCAGCACCCCGGCGACCAGCGAGTTGAGGAACCAGCGCAGCACCGGGTACGGGCCGTCCAGGCCGAGCAGCCGGTCGTACGCGGACAGGTCCACGTCCTGCGGCCACAGGGTCGGCGGCGACGCCGTGGCCTCCCCGTAGGACTTGACCGAGGTGAGCAGCATCCAGACCAGCGGGCCGAGGAACGTGAGCACCACGACGAGCACCAGCGCCGCGACGACGGCGCCGCCGAGACCGCGGCGCCTCACGACCGCTCCCGCAGGGCCACGAAGCTGACGATCGACACGACGCCGAGCCCGACGGACAGGGCGTAGCCCATCGCCGCGGCGGCGCCCATCCGGTACTGCCCCATGCCGGTGTCGAGGATGACCATCAGCGCGGTCCGGGTGGACGTCCCGGGACCGCCGCCGGTCATCAGGTCGGACTGGCCGAACATGTTCGCCGAGGCCAGCACGGTCATCGTCAGGACGAACGCCAGCACCGGCCGCAGCCCCGGCAGCGTCACGTGCCGGAACCGCTGGCGCGCGGACGCGCCGTCCACCCGCGCCGCGTCGTAGAGCTCCGCGGGGACGTCCTGCAGGCCGGCGAGGTAGATGATCGTGTTGAACCCGATCGTCCACCAGAGCGTGACGCCGACCAGCGACACCCACGCCCACGGCTGGGCGGTCAGCCACGGCACCGGGTCGCCGGCGCCGAGCGCGTGCAGCACCCGGTCGAGCCGGGTCGTGGCGAGCAGGTGGTTGAGCACGCCGAGGTTGGGGTCGAGCACGAACCGGAACAGCACGGCGACCACCGCGACGCCGAGCACGTACGGCAGGAACACCACGGCCCGCAGGAACGTCCGCCCGGGGAACCGCCGGTTCAGCGCCATCGCCAGCAGCAGGGGCGCGGTGAGCAGCAGCGGCACCGACGCGACGACGAAGATCCCGGTCGCCGCCATGCCGTCCCAGAACCGCTGGTACAGCACGCTCGCGGGGTCGAGCAGGTCCGTGTAGTTGGCGAGCCCGACGAACGGGCGGGTCGGCATCAGGTGGTCCCAGTCGTGCAGGGACATCCAGAGCCCGCGCAGCGCGGGGAAGGCCACGAACGTCCCGAAGACCGTGAGGAACGGGGCCAGGAACAGGTACGGCGTCCACACCGCACCGCGCCGCAGGGGGCGTCGGCGGGCGGGCGCCCCGGACGGGGCCGCGGTCATCGGGCGTAGCGGTCGCGGTTGTCGGCCAGGACCTGGTCGGCGCGCCGCGCGGCGTCCGCGAGCGCCTCCGCCGGGGCCTTCGTGAGCAGCACCGCCTCGTTCAGCGCGGTGTAGAGCTCGCCCACCGCGTCGCCGATCCCCGGGACCGACGGGATGAACCGGAGGTCGTCGACCTGCTCCGCGACGGCGGCCTGCGGCGCGAGGGCGGCGAACTCCGCGGACTCGCGGGCGGACCGCCGCGCGGGCACCTGGCCGCCGACCGCCCACGCGGCCGACTGCTCGGACACCCAGCTGATGAACGTGCGCGCCGCCTCGAGCTGGGCGTCCGTCGTGCCGCGCTGCCGGGTGAGCACGAAGTTGTGCGACCCGGCCCAGGCGGCGTCGACGCTGCCGATCCGCGGCAGCCGGCTCACGTCCCACGTCAGCGACGGGATGGAGTCGAGGGTGTTGATGGACCAGATGCCGTTCCAGTTGTACGCGGCCTGGCCGTTCTGGAGCGCGATGATGTCGGCGTCCTGCCCGACGTCGCGGGCGCTCCACCCGCGGTGGACGGCGTCGACCATCCAGGACAGCGCCTCGACGCCCTCGTCCCGGTGCCACGCGACCGTGGCGCCCTCGCCGTCGAACAGGTCGCCGCCGAACTGCCAGATCAGCGACTGGAGGGTCTGACCGCCGGTGAAGGTGTGCGGGCTCATCCAGTGGCCGGCGACCCCGCGCGCGAGCAGCGTGTCGAGCGCCCCCTCGTAGGACGCCCGGTCCAGCGGGTGTGCTGCGGGGTCGAGCCCCGCGTCGGCGACCACGCCGGTGTTGACGAACAGCGCGAGCGGGTGGACGTCGAGCGGGATGCCGTACCGCGCGCCGGCGTAGATGCCCGCGTCCCACACCGTCGGGATGAAGTCGTCGGCGGTCAGCGCGAGGTCGGCGGCGACGTCGTCGACCGGCTCCAGCAGCCCGCGCGCGGCGGAGGTCGGCAGCGAGTCGAGGTGCTGGATCGCCACGTGCGGACCCTGGCCCGAGGTCAGGGCCGCGGGCAGCTTGGCGTGGTAGTCGGCCCACTCCATCGTCGTCATCGTCACGGCGATGCCCGCGTGCTCGGCGTTGAACCGGTCCACGAGGTCCTGCATCACGGGGCCGTCACCGCCGGTGAAGCCGGTCCAGAACGCGAGCGGGGTCTTCCCGCCGGCGCTCGCGGCGCCGGCCGAGGTCGGGCCGCCGCCGGCGCAGGCGGCCACGGCGGCGCCGAGGCCGAGCGCGCCGACGCCGGCGAGGAAGCCCCGCCGGCTCACCGGTGGGAGCTGCGGGCGTGCGGGGGTGGACGAGGTCTGGCTCACGGGGTGGCTCCTTCGCCATCGGTGCCAGGTGGGCGGCGGCTGTTCGCCTCCCCGGCGGTGCTGCGGGTCGCGTGCAGACCTATGAGTATCGGGGAGTTCCCCCGTTGTAAACCCCCAGATCAGTAGCGCGCGACCCCGCGGCACCCCCGCACCGGCCCCCGCACCACCTGCGCGTCAGCGCAGCGCGGGCCCGCCCGCGAGCGCGCTCTCGGCCTCCACCAGCACCTCGGCGGCGTCGTGGTGCGCCCGCGGCGTGCGGACGAGCAGCGCCGCCGCGACCGCCGCGAGCAGGGCGACCGCCGCCGCGACGACGAACGCGGTGTGCAGCCCGCCGAGGAACGCGTCCTGGGCCAGCGCCGTGGTGGCGGGGTCCAGCCCGTCGGGGACCAGACCCTGCCGGACGCCCTCGTCACCGGCGAACGTGACGCCGCCCAGCCGCGCGGACGTCCCGGCGGTCACGACGGCCGCGAGCACCGCGGTGCCGAGCGCGCCGCCGAGCTGGAGCGAGGTCGCCTGCAGCCCGCCCGCGACGCCCGCCAGCCGCACCGGGGCGCTGCCGACCACCGCGTCGGCACCGGCGGTCATCACCATGCCGACCCCGAGGGCCAGCACCACGAACGGCACCGCCATGCCGAGGTACGGCGAGTCCACGTCGACGCCGGTCAGCGCCAGCAGCGCGACCGCGATCAGCCCGAGGCCCGCGGCCATCGGCACCCGGATGCCGAACCGGCCGACCAGCGCCGCGCCGATCGGGGACGCGACGACCGAGACCCCGCTGAGCGGGAGGAGCATCACGCCGGCGGTGAGCCCGTCGACCCCGCGCAGGTTGAGCAGGAGCAGCGACAGGAAGAACGTCACGCCGAACAGCGCGAAGAAGTTCGCGGCGACCGCGACGGCTCCGACGGTCAGGGTCGGGTCGCGGAACAGCGTCAGCGGCAGCAGCGGCTCGGCGACCCGGGTCTCGACCACGCCGAACACCCCGAGCAGCAGCAGGCCCGCGGCCAGCACGCCGAGCGTCAGCGGGCTGGTCCAGCCCCAGGACTCCGACTGCACGACGGCCAGGACGACCGCGCACAGCCCGAGCGCCAGCAGCACGACGCCCGGCACGTCGATGCGGGCCCGGCCGGGCGCGGTGCTCTCCTCGAGGACCCGGCCGCCCAGCAGCAGCCCGACCAGCGCGATGGGGGCGTTGACGAAGAACACCCACTCCCAGCCGAGCGTGTCGACGAGCAGCCCGCCGACGATCGGCCCCGCGGCGATCGCGACCGACGACACCCCGCCCCAGACGCCGACGGCGGCGCCGAACTTCTCCTTCGGGAACGTGGCCCGCAGCAGCGCGAGGGTCTGCGGCATCAGCAGGGCGGCACTCAGGCCCTGGAGCGCGCGGAACGCGATCACCCCGCCGGTGCTGCCGACCAGGCCGATCGCCACGGACGTGACGGCGAACGCGGCGACCCCGGTCAGGTACATCCGGCGCCGACCGAACCGGTCGCCGAGCGTGCCGCCGAGGATGAGGAACACGGCGAGGCCGAGCAGGTAGGCGTTGGTGATCCACTGCAGCTGGGCGAACGAGGTGCCGAGGGACGCGGAGATGGCGGGGTTGGCGACCGAGACGACGGTGCCGTCGAGACCGACCATGAACAGGCCGAAGCAGACGGCGGCGAGCGTGGGCCCGGGGGCGCCGCGGGCGGGACGGGTGGACGAGGGCATGCGGGCGCTCCAGGACGATCGGGATGAGTTATGGAACTATAACTATCGATCCATCACCATCGCTACGATGGCCCGTGTGACCTCGCTCATGGGACCGACCCCGACGGACGCCGACCTCGCCGAGCTCGCCGACCTGGTGCTCACCGTCGCCCGCGACCTCCAGGGCCGGCGCACCACCGACGTCGCCCCGCTCACCCCCACCGAGACGACCGTCATCCGGCACCTGCACCGGCACCCCGGCGCGTCCCCCAGCAGCGTCGCCGAGGGCACCGGCCTGCACCGCAGCAACCTCAGCACCACCCTGCGCCAGCTGGAGGCCAAGGGCCTGGTCGAGCGCACCCACGACGAGCACGACCGCCGGACCGTGGTGCTGCGCCCGACCGCGCGCGCCGTCCAGGACATCGCCCGGCTCCGGGCGCACTGGGCGCAGCGCCTGCACGCCGCCCTCGACGGCGACACCACGGGCCTGGGGACGGCGAAGGCCCTGCTCGAGCGCGTCGAGCAGGGCCTGGCACCGCGCGGCTGAGGGAGGTCAGTCGCGGTCGAACTTCGCGCCCAGCGCCTCCAGCTTCGCGGTGAAGTTCTCGTACCCGCGGTCGATCAGGCTGATCCCGCGCACCGCCGAGGTGCCCTGCGCCGCCAGCGCCGCAATGAGGTGGCTGAACCCGCCCCGCAGGTCCGGGACCTCGATGTCGGCCGCGGTCAGCGGGGTCGGGCCCGAGACGACCGCCGAGTGGTAGAAGTTCCGCTGGCCGAACCGGCAGGGCCGCCCGCCCAGGCACTCCTTGTAGACCTGGATCGTCGCGCCCATGCCGCGCAGCGCGTCCGTGAAGCCGAACCGGTTCTCGTACACCGTCTCGTGCACGATCGACAGCCCCTTGGCCTGGGTCAGCGCCACGACCAGCGGCTGCTGCCAGTCGGTCATGAACCCGGGGTGCACGTCGGTCTCCAGCACGATCGACGACAGGTCGCCGCCCGGGTGGAAGAACCGGATGCCCGCGTCGTCGATCGTGAACTCGCCGCCGACCTTGCGGAACGTGTTGAGGAACGTGGTCATCTCCGGCTGCGAGGCGCCGCGCACGTAGATGTCGCCGCCGGTCGCCAGCGCGGCCGACGCCCACGAAGCGGCCTCGATCCGGTCGGCCAGCGCGGTGTGCTGGAAGCCCACCAGGCGGTCGACGCCCTCGATGCGGATGACCCGGTCGGTGTCGACCGAGATGATCGCGCCCATCTTCTGCAGGACGTGGATCAGGTCCATGATCTCGGGCTCGATGGCCGCGTTGGTCAGCTCCGTGATGCCCTCGGCGCGCACGGCGGTGAGCAGCAGCTGCTCGGTGGCCCCGACGCTCGGGTACGGCAGCGTGATCTTGGTGCCCTGGAGCCGGCGCGGCGCGCGGATGTGGATGCCGTTCTCGCGCTTGTCCACCACGGCGCCGAACTGCCGGAGGATGTCGAGGTGGTAGTTGATCGGCCGGTCACCGATCCGGCAGCCGCCCAGGTCGGGGATGAACGCCTCGCCGAGCCGGTGCAGCAGCGGGCCGCAGAACAGGATCGGGATCCGGCTGGACCCGGCGTGGGCGTCGATGTCGGCGACGTGCGCGGACTCCACGTCCGTCGGGTCGAGCCGCAGCGTGCCGGCGACGGGGTCCGCGTCCACGCGCACGCCGTGCAGCTCCAGCAGGCCGGTCACGACGCCGACGTCGCGGATCTGCGGGACGTTGCGCAGCTCGCTCGGCGTCTCGCCCAGCAGCGCGGCGACCATCGCCTTCGAGACGAAGTTCTTGGCACCACGGACGGTGATCTCCCCGGAGAGCGGGGTGCCGCCGTGGACGTTGAGCAGATCGGTCATCCGCCTATGGTCGCTCACCGGCGGGCGTGCCCGCGCACCGCCCGCGCCGCGGCGCGCAGGTGACGCCAAACCTCCACAAACCCGGCGGCGACGACCGACGCGACGAGCCCGGCCCCGCGGTGCGCGGGACCGGGCTCGTCGGCGGTGCGGGCGTCAGGCGCCGGGGCGGCGACCGAGGCTCAGCTCGACCGGGCGGGCGGCCGTGATCTCCACCGGCGGCAGGTGCTTGGCGGGCAGCGTCTTCGGCCGCCACGCGTCGCGGGTCGCCTCGAACGCCGTGATCTCGGCCTCGTGCTGGAGGGTCAGGCCGATGTCGTCGAGCCCCTCCATCAGGCGCCAGCGGGTGTAGTCGTCGACCTGGAACGGCACCACGACGTCGTCGCAGGTCACCGTGCGGCTCACGAGGTCGACCGTCACCTCGGTGCCCGGGGTGGTCTCGAGGACCTTCCAGATCAGCTCGATGTCCTCCTGCGCGAGCTGCGCGGCGACCAGGCCCTGCTTGCCGGAGTTGCCGCGGAAGATGTCGGCGAACCGGGACGCGAGAACGGCCTTGAAGCCGTAGTCCTTGAGCGCCCACACGGCGTGCTCGCGGGACGAGCCGGTGCCGAAGTCCGGGCCCGCGACGAGCACGGAGCCCGCCTTGTAGGCGTCCTGGTTCAGCAGGAAGTCCGGGTCGCCGCGCCAGGCGGCGAACAGCGCGTCCTCGAACCCGGTGCGGGTGACCCGCTTGAGGTAGACGGCCGGGATGATCTGGTCGGTGTCGACGTTGCTGCGGCGCAGCGGGACGCCGACGCCGGTGTGCTGGGTGAACTTCTCCATGACGGTGCTCGTTCCTGGGTCGAAGGGGGCGTCGGGGGCGTCGGCGGCTCAGGCCGGCTGGAGGTCCAGCGGGGAGCCGTCGGGCACGGCGACGTCCGGGCCCAGGTCGGACACCGAGGACAGCGTGCCGCGGATGGCCGTGGCGGCCGCGACGAGCGGGGACACGAGGTGCGTGCGGCCGCCCTTGCCCTGCCGGCCCTCGAAGTTGCGGTTCGACGTGGACGCCGACCGCTCCCCCGGGGCGAGCTGGTCGGGGTTCATGCCCAGGCACATCGAGCACCCGGCGTTGCGCCACTCGGCGCCGAAGTCCAGGAAGATCCGGTCCAGGCCCTCGGCCTCGGCCTGGAGCCGCACGCGCGCCGACGACGGCACCACCAGGACGCGCAGCGAGTCGGCCTTGCGGCGGCCCTGCACCAGCTTCGCGGCGGCGCGCAGGTCCTCGATGCGGCCGTTGGTGCACGAGCCGATGAACACCGTGTCGACCGCGATCTCGCGCAGCGGCTGGCCCGGGGTGAGGCCCATGTACTCGATGGCACGCTCGGCGGCGACGCGCTCGTTGGCGTCCGCGATCTCCTCGGGCACCGGGACGCTGCCCGACAGCGGCAGGCCCTGCCCGGGGTTGGTGCCCCAGGTGACGAACGGCTCCAGGTCGGCGGCGTGCAGCACGACCTCGGCGTCGAACGTGGCGTCGTCGTCGGTGCGCAGCGTGGACCAGTACTCCACCGCGGCGTCCCAGTCGGCGCCCTCGGGGGCGTGCGGGCGGCCCTTGAGGTAGTCGAAGGTGGTCTGGTCGGGGGCGATCATGCCCGCGCGGGCGCCGGCCTCGATCGACATGTTGCAGATCGTCATCCGGCCCTCCATCGACAAGGACCGGATCGCCTCGCCGCGGTACTCCAGGACGTAGCCCTGCCCGCCGCCGGTGCCGATCTTCGCGATGACCGCCAGGATGATGTCCTTCGCGGTCGCGCCGAGCGGGAAGCTGCCCGTCGACGGTGATCGCCATCGTCTTGAACGGCGCGAGCGGCAGCGTCTGGGTGGCGAGCACGTGCTCGACCTCGGAGGTGCCGATGCCGAACGCCAGCGCGCCGAACGCGCCGTGCGTGGACGTGTGGGAGTCGCCGCAGACGACGGTCAGGCCCGGCATCGTCAGGCCGAGCTGCGGCCCGACCTGGTGCACGATCCCCTGGTCGGCGTCGCCGAGCGAGTGCAGCCGGACGCCGAACTCCGCGGCGTTGTTGCGCAGCGTCTGGATCTGCGTGCGCGACGTCTCGTCGGCGATGGGCAGGTCGATGTCCAGCGTCGGGGTGTTGTGGTCCTCGGTCGCCAGGGTGAGGTCCGGCCGGCGCACCGGGCGGCCCGCGAGCCGCAGGCCCTCGAACGCCTGCGGGCTGGTGACCTCGTGCACGAGGTGCAGGTCGATGTAGAGCAGGTCGGGCGCGCCGTCCGTGCCGCGCCGCACGATGTGGTTCTCCCACACCTTCTCCGCCAGTGTCCCGGCCATGTCGGGTGTCCTCTCCGCTGGTCCGACGGTGGGGGCCGTCGGTGCCTCTCTGGGTGTCGCACTTGCGTCTCAGCCTTCGAGACGCCAATATCGACCTATGGACAACTCTAGCGGAGTCGGCGTGCTGGACAAGGCCGCCTCGGTCCTCAACGCCCTGGAGGCCGGACCCGCCACCCTCGCGCAGCTGGTCAACGCCACCCATCTTGCCCGCCCGACGGCCCACCGGCTGGCCGTCGCGCTCGAGCACCACCGCCTGGTGGGGCGCGACATGCAGGGCAGGTTCGTCCTGGGGCCGCGACTGACCGAGCTGGCGAGCGCGGCCGGCGAGGACCGGCTGCTCGCCGCGGCGGGCCCCGTGCTCGCCGCGCTGCGGGACCACACCGGCGAGAGCGCCCAGCTCTACCGCCGCCAGGGCGACCAGCGCATCTGCGTCGCCGCCGCCGAGCGGCCCATCGGCCTGCGCGACTCGATCCCCGTCGGCGCGACGCTGACGATGACCGCCGGGTCCGCCGCGCAGATCCTGCTCGCGTGGGAGGAGCCCGACCGGCTGCACCGCGGGCTGCAGGGCGCCAAGTTCACCGCGACGATCCTGTCCGGTGTCCGCCGCCGCGGCTGGGCGCAGTCGGTGTCCGAGCGCGAGGTCGGCGTCGCGAGCGTCAGCGCCCCCGTCCGCGGCCAGTCCGGCCGGGTCGTGGCGGCCGTGTCCATCTCCGGCCCGGTCGAGCGCCTGAGCCGCCAGCCCGGCCGCCTGCACGCCGCCGCGGTGGCCTCCGCCGCCAACCGCCTGACGGAGGTCCTCCGCCGCACCGCCGAGTGATCGGCCGGTCGAGGTCGAGGGTTTCACGCGAGGTCGAGGGTTTCACCCCCGGCTTTGGCGCGAAACCCTCGACCTCAACCGTCACGGTCACGGTCACGCAGAAAGGGCCGGTCACCTTGCGGTGACCGACCCTTCGCGCTGTACCCCCAAGGGGATTCGAACCCCTGTTACCGCCGTGAGAGGGCGGCGTCCTAGGCCTCTAGACGATGGGGGCCTGGACGATCTCACCACCGGAGCGGTGTGACCGGGAACTACTGTACTGCATCCTGCCCGGCTCTTTCAAATCGCTCTTCCGAGCCATTCTGCGAAGCCTTGCTGGGGTACCAGGACTCGAACCTAGACTAACTGAACCAGAATCAGTCGTGCTGCCAATTACACCATACCCCAATGGCATTCAGCGCCATCTCGACCACCCCGCGCACCAGCATCGCGACGCACGGAGCGCCGATCTGCGGGTGGAGGAGCGGCGTCAACCGGACGCCTCACCGACCGAGAACATTACCGGACGGGATCGCTGGCACCAAACCGGCCGCTGGGAGACGTGGATCACGCCGCCGGGAGGGCCGCCCCGGGCTCAGAGGCCGAGCACGCCCGGGAAGCTCCGCCAGCGTGGTGATCACCACGTCCGACGGCGCCGGCTCCCCCGCGTTCGCGTCCTTCGCTCCCAGCCCCGGACGGGCCAGCCAGACGCCCCGCAGCCCCGCGGCGGCGGCCGCGCGGGCGTCGACGTCCAGCTCGTCGCCCACGTACGCGGTGCGGCCCGGCTCCGTGCCCAGCCGGCGGCACGCCTCGGCGAACACCCGCGGGTCGGGCTTGCCGAACCCGAGGGTGTCGACGCCGACCAGCAGCGGCACCTCGTCGACCAGGCCGACCGCGGTCAGCTTGGCGACCTGGTAGGCCGTCGCGGCGTTCGTCAGCGCGCCGACCCGGACCCCGGCGTCCAGCAGGTGCCGGACCACCGCGGCGGCGTCGTCGTGGGCCGCCCAGGCTCCGGTGAACCGCTCCTCGAACAGGGCGTTCCACCGGTCGTAGGCGGCGTCGTCGAGCACCGGGCCGCCGAACGCCGCGTGCAGGTCGTTGGCGCGGGCCATCCGCTGCTCGCGGTAGCCCACCTCGCCCCGGGTGTACTGCCGGTACCGACCGCCGGCGTCCGCGCGCCAGTGGTCCAGCAGCGCGGTGTCCCCCGCGGCGTCGAGGTGCGGCAGCCACCGCTCCCGGACCGCCGCCAGCGCCTGCGCGAACGCCCCGTGCGTGTCGACCAGGGTGTCGTCGACGTCGAACAGGACCCCGTCGACGGGCCGGCCCGTCACAGCGAGGCGCGCAGCGCCGCGAACCGGGCGAGGGTCGAGGCCTGCCCGAGGATCTCGAGCGACTCGAACAGCGGCGGCGACACCCGGCGCCCGGAGACGGCGACGCGCAGCGGGGTGAACGCGAACCGCGGCTTGATGCCCAGCCCGTCGACCAGCGCGGCCTGCAGGGCGTCCTGGACGGCCTCGGTGGTGAACCCGTCCGCCGGGAGCGCCGCCAGCGCCTCCGTGGCCGCGTCCAGCACCTGCGCGGCGGTGTCCTTGAGCGCCCCGCGGGCGTCCTCCTCCACCACCAGGGCGTCGTCCGCGACGAACAGGAAGCCGAGCATCCCGACGACCTCGCCCAGCAGCGTCACTCGGGTCTGGATCAGCGGCGCGCCCGCGTCGAGCAGCGCGCGGTGCTCGGCGGACAGGTCGGCGTACGCGTCCGCGGGCACCAGACCGGCACGGTGCAGGTAGGGCACCAGGCGGTCGCGGAAGTCGTCGGGGGCCAGCAGCCGGATGTGCTCGGCGTTGATCGCCTCGGCCTTCTTCAGGTCGAACCGCGCCGGGTTGGGGTTCACGTCGGCGACGTCGAACGCCTCGACCAGCTCGGCGACCGAGAACACGTCGCGGTCCGGGCCGATCGACCAGCCGAGCAGCGACAGGTAGTTGAGCAGGCCCTCGGGTGTGAACCCGCGGTCGCGGTGCAGGAACAGGTTCGACTCGGGGTCGCGCTTGGAGAGCTTCTTGTTGCCCTCGCCCATCACGTACGGCAGGTGCCCGAACTCCGGCGCCACCGTCGCGACGCCGATGTCCAGCAGCGCCCGGTACAGCACGACCTGGCGCGGGGTGGAGGACAGCAGGTCCTCGCCGCGCAGCACGTGCGTGATGCCCATGAGCGCGTCGTCGACGGGGTTGACCAGCGTGTAGAGCGGCTGGCCGTTGCCGCGGACGATCACGTAGTCCGGCACGGAGCCGGCCTTGAACGTGATCTCGCCGCGGACCAGGTCGGTGAACGTCACGTCCTCGTCGGGCATCCGCAGCCGCAGCACGGGCTCGCGGCCCTCGGCGCGGTAGGCGGCCTTCTGCTCGTCGGTCAGCGCGCGGTCGAAGCCGTCGTAGCCGAGCTTCGGGTCACGGCCGGCGGCGCGGTGCCGGGCCTCGACCTCCTCGGGCGTCGAGAAGGACTCGTAGGCGTGGCCGGCCGCCAGCAGCCGGGCCGCGACGTCGGCGTACAGGTCCATCCGCTGCGACTGCCGGTAGGGCTCGTGCGGGCCGCCGACCTCGACGCCCTCGTCCCAGTCGAGGCCGAGCCAGCGCAGCGCGTCGAGCAGCTGCTGGTACGACTCCTCGGAGTCGCGCGCGGCGTCCGTGTCCTCGATGCGGAACACGAAGGTGCCGCCGACGTGCCGGGCGTACGCCCAGTTGAACAGCGCCGTGCGGATCAGGCCGACGTGCGGCGTCCCCGTCGGGCTCGGGCAGAAACGGACCCGGACGGCGCTGCCGGCGGACGGGACGGGATCGGTTGCACTCACGCCGCCCACCCTAGCGAGGGTGGGCGGCGTGCCGAGAACGCTCAGGACCGACGCAGCACCGGGTTGCGCAGCGTGCCGATCTCCTCGACCTCGACCTCGACGACGTCCCGCTCGACGATCAGGCCGACGCCCGCGGGGGTGCCGGTGAGGATGACGTCGCCGGGCAGCAGGGTCACGACCTCGGAGATGTACGAGATCAGCGCCGGCACGTCGAACACCATCTGCGACGTGCGGCCGTCCTGCTTGGCCTCGCCGTTGACCCGCGAGCGCACGGCCAGGTCCTCGACGTCGAGCCCGGGGACGATCCACGGTCCGATCGGGCAGGACGTGTCGAAGCCCTTGGCGCGGACCCACTGGCCGTCGGTGCGCTGGGCGTCCCGGGCGGTCACGTCGTTGGCGACGGTGAAGCCGAACACCTTGCTCAGCGCGTGCTCCGGGCTGACGTCCTTGGTGACCTTGCCGATGACGACGGCGAGCTCGGCCTCGTAGGAGACCTCCTCGGTCCAGTCGGGCAGCACGATCGGGTCGTCCGGGCCGACCACCGCGGTGTTCGGCTTGAAGAACAGCAGCGGCGCCGTCGGCACCTCGTTGCCCATCTCGGCGGCGTGGTCGGCGTAGTTCCGGCCGACGCCGACGATCTTGGACCGCGGGATCACCGGGGCGAGCAGGCGGACGCCGTCGCCGAGCGGGATCCGCTCACCGGTGGGCTGCACCGGGGTGTAGATGGGGTCGCCGGAGATGACGACGAGCTGCTCCTGACCGGGATCGCCCTCGACCAGGGCGTAGCGGGGGTCGTCCCCCGTGGTGAACCTCGCGATACGCACGGGGACAACCCTAGCCGTCAGACCCGGGCCAGCACCTCGCCGTGCAGCACGGCGAACCAGCCGTCCGGGGCGTCGCCCCACTCGCGCCAGCCGGCGGCCAGCTGCTCGAGCGCGACCTCGTCGGCCAGCCCGTGCGCCACGGCCTGGTGCGCGAAGTCCGACGCGACGCAGCGCTCGGCCCACAGCCCGGCCCACCAGGTGCGGTCCTCCTCGGACGCGTACGACCAGACCCCCGCGGTCGCGACGAGCGCGTCCGGGTCGAAGCCGGCGGCCAGCGCCCAGGAGCTCAGCCGGCGGCCGGCGTCGGCCTCCGCGCCGTTGGCCTGGGTGACCTCGTGGTAGAGCGCGGACCACTCGTCGAGCACCGGCGAGGCGGGGTACCAGGTCATCCCGGCGTAGTCGGCGTCCCGCACGGCCACCACACCGCCGGGGCGGGCGACGCGGCGCAGCTCGCGCAGGGCGGCGACCGGGTCGCCGAGGTGCTGGAGCAGCTGGTGGGCGTGCACGACGTCGAACGTGCCGTCCTCGAACGGCAGCGCGTACGCGTCGCCCACCGCGAAGGTCACGTCCGGGGCGCCCTCGGTCGCGGCGGCCTCCGCGCGCGCCAGCTCCAGGACCGCCTCGGACCGGTCGACGCCGACCACCCGGCCCGGCGCGACGCGCGCGGCCAGGTCCAGGGTGAGGTTGCCGGGGCCGCAGCCCACGTCGAGCAGCGACTGCCCGGGCTGCAGGGCGGGCAGCAGGTAGGCCGCCGAGTTCTCCGCGGTGCGCCACCGGTGGGAGCGCAGCACGCTGTCGTGGTGGCCGTGGGTGTAGACCTCGGCCTCATGCGTGTCAGTCACCCCCCGACGGTAGTGGCGCCCGGGGTGCTCGTTCCAGTGCGCGGTACGTGCCGTCCCGGTGGGCGAGACAGGCGGGTCCGGCGGCTACCGTGGCCGCCATGCAGCGGATCACCGGCGTGGACGTCGCCCGCGGGCTCGCGGTCCTCGGGATGCTCACCGCCCACGTCGGACCGGGCGAGCCGGACTCCCCCTGGCCCTGGTCGCTGACCCAGGTCGCCGACGGCCGGTCGGCCGCGCTGTTCGTGCTGCTGTCCGGCATCTCGGTGGCGCTGATCTCCGGCGGCCCCGACCCGGCGGTCGGCACCCGGCGGGTCCAGGCCCGCACGAAGCTGCTGGTCCGCGCGTTCGGCGTGCTCGGCATCGGCGTCGTGGCCGTGCTGCTGGGCACGCCCGTCGTCGTGATCCTGCCCACCTACGCCGTGCTGTTCGCGGCCGCGGTCCCGCTGCTCGGCGCGAGCCCGCGGCGGCTGCTGACCGGCGCCGTCGTCGTGGCGCTGGCCGGCCCGGTGCTGCGCCTGGCGCTGGAGCCGGCGTTCGCGCGCCTGCCCGGCCGGGCGTGGACCGACCTGCTCGTCGGCGCGTACTACCCCGCCGTCGTCTGGTTCGCGTACGTCCTGATCGGGCTCGCGGTGGGCCGCTGCGACCTGCGGGACCGCGCGGTCCGGCTGCGGCTGCTCGGTGCCGGCGCCGGCCTGGCGGTCCTCGGCCACGGGGCGTCGGCGGTCCTGACCCGCACCCTCGGTCCCGGCACCGGCCTCGACGCGCTGGTCACCACCGAGCCGCACTCCAGCAGCCCGCTCGAGGTGGTCGCGAACACCGGCGTCGGGCTCGCCGTGCTGGCGCTGTGCCTGCTGGTCGCCGACGCCGCGCCGCGGCTCGTCGCCCCCGTCGCCGCCACGGGTGCGCTGGCGCTGACCGCCTACACGGTGCAGCTCGTCGGGATCGCCGCGCTCGGGTCCGCGGTGGTGTGGGAGCCCGACGTCGTCACCTGGATCGCGTTCCTGGTCGTCACGCTCGCGGGCTGCTGGCTGTGGCGGGCGGCGTTCGGCCGCGGGCCGCTGGAGCGGGCCCTGCACACCCTCGCCGCCCGGGCGTCGGACGTCGCCCCGGACCCGCTGCCGCCGCGCTGACCCCGCCGGACCCCGCGGGCACCGGACGGCACCGGGCGGCACCCGGCGTCACGGCCAGTCGAGCCGCCGGTCCCAGCGGTCGCCGTCCCGGGAGTAGCGGACCCGCAGGTGCGCCCGGTCGTGGTCGCCCTGCCACAGCTCGACCTCGTCGGCCTCGACCGCCCACAGCTGCCAGGTCGACGGCACCAGCCGCGGGTCCCGGTCCACCCGGGCGCGCGCCTCCCCGACCGCCGCGACCATGTCCTCCACGGAGCGCAGCGGCTCACCCGGACGTGACGCGAGCGCCGCGGCGCGGGCGCTGGGCGACCTGCGCAGGAAGTCCGCCGCGCACTCCTCGGGGTCGAGCAGCCGCACCGCCCCCGCGACCCGGACCTGCCGCCCGAGCGGCTGCCAGTAGAACGTGAGCGCCGCCCGCGGGTTCGCCGCGAGATCCCGGGCCTTGCCCGCGCGGGCGTCCGTCGAGAACACCCACGCGCCGTCGGCGACGTCGGTCAGCAGCACCACGCGCGCGGCGGGCCGCCCGCCGGCGTCCGCCGTCGCGAGGGTCATCGCGTGCGGCTCGGGCACCCCGGCGCTCACCGCCGCGACGAACCACTCCTCGAACGCCTCCACCGGGTCCGCCGGCAGCGCGTAGGGGTCGACCTCGGGCAGGTCGCCGGTGAGCGCGGGCAGGCCGCGCAGCCACTCGCGCAGGGTCGGTCGGGGCACCATCGCCCCAGTATCGGTCCGCCCCGGCGGCCGGACCCGGGACACCGGTCCCGCCGCCGCCCGGTCCCGCCGCCGCCCGCTCCCGCCGAGGTCGCCCCTCCCGGCCGAGGTCGCCGGTCCTCGGGTGCGACCTCGGCCGGTTCCCCCGACCTCGGCAGGCCGGGGGGTGCCGTGTGGCGCGGGGGTGCCGTGACGGGCGGGCGGGCGCTCGCGTCAGGCCAGCTCGAGCAGCGGCTGACCCGCGGTGACGTGGGCGCCCGGCTCGACCAGGCGGGTCAGCGTGTCCGGCGGCGCCTCCAGCCCGATCACCGGGCAGATCGCCGAGCGCCCGCCGGCCTCGACCGCCGCGGGGTCCCACTCGACCAGCAGCTGGCCCGGCGTGACGGCGTCCCCCTCGGCGACGTGCAGGACGAACCCCTCGCCGCCGAGCTGCACGGTGTTGATCCCGAGGTGCACCAGCACGCCCCGGCCGCCCTCCGCGAGCAGCACGAACGCGTGCGGGTGCAGCTTCGCGACCGTGCCGGCCACCGGGGCGACGACCCCAGCGACGCCGGTGCCCGTGTCCGGCGCGAGGGCCAGACCCGGTCCGACGATCTCCTGCGCGAACACCGGGTCGTCGACGTCCGCGAGCGCGTGCACGACGCCGGTGACGGGCGCGAGGACCGTCAGACCCGCCATCAGCGCAGGTCCTCGATGTCGGAGGCGAGGGTGTCGGCCTCGGGACCGACGATGACCTGCACGACCGTGCCCTGCTGCATGACCGCGATGGCGCCCGCGGCCTTGAGCACGGACTCGGTGACCTTCGCCGGGTCCTCGACCTCGACGCGCAGCCGCGTGATGCAGGGCTCGAGGTCGACGATGTTCGCGTCCCCGCCCAGTCCGGCGAGGATCTGCTCGGCCTTGCTCATGGTGTGTCTCCTTGGTGGATCCGGTGGTTCGGTCGGTCTGGTCGGTCGGGTCGGTCGGAGGTGGGTCGGTCAGCGGGGGCGGGTCACATCAGGTCCTCGAGGTCGCTCGCGAGGGTGTCGACGCTGGGGCCGATGACGACCTGCACGACGCGCCCGGAGACCATCACCCCGAAGGCGCCGGCGGCCCGCAGGGCCGCGGTGTCGACCCGGCCGGGCTCCTTGACGAGCGACCGCAGCCGCGTGGTGCACGGCTCGATCTCGTCGATGTTGGCGACCCCGCCGAGCCCCGCGAGGATCGCCGCGGCCTGCCCGGTCCCTGCGGTGCTCATCCGGTCTCTCCCGTCGGTCACGGCTCGACCCCCACGCGGATCTCGTCGGCGGTCCGCGTGCGCGGGACCAGGGCGGGCCCGGGTGCGCTGAGCGGCACCCAGACGCTGTACCGGTCGCCGCGGTAGCAGGCGCGCGAGTACATGGCGGGCGTGTCGGTGCTGAAGGTCCGCCGGGTCGCGCGCAGGACCGCGCGGGGGCCGCGCAGGTCGAGCAGCGCGGCCTCCTCGTCGGTGGCCTCCGCCGCCGTGAGCGTCTCCTCGCCCCACGACGGGTCGAGCCCGACGGCGCGCAGGGCGTCGTGCATGCTCGGCGGCGGCCCGTCGGCCAGCAGGTCCGGCACGAGCGCGACGGCGACCCAGTGCTGCTCGATGCTCATCGGGGACCCGTCGGCGTAGCGCACCCGCCACAGGTGGTGCAGCGGGGCGCCGACGTCGGTGCCGAGCGCGTCCGCGGCCTCGGGCGACGCGGGCACGGTGCGGGCGTCCAGCACCCGGGTCTCCGGGCGCATCCCGCGACGGCGCATCTCCTCGCCGAACGTGGTCAGCCGCATCTCGAAGTCCATCCGCTGCGGGGCGACGAACGTGCCGCGCCCCTGCTCGCGGACCAGGACCCCCTCGGCGACCAGCGCGTCGATCGCCTGCCGCACCGTCATCCGGGAGACGCCGAACCGCTCGCAGAGGGTGCGCTCGGACGGCACGGCGTCGCCGACGTGCAGCGACCGCTCGACGAGGTCCATCAGGTAGGTGCGCACCGCCTGGTACTTGTGGCCGGTGGCGGGGGCGACCGTGGTCGCGGGCGCCTCGGGGGCGGGACGGGGCTGCTGGACGTGCACGCGCTCACCCTCCCACCTCGGTCGTCGTCGGCCGCGCACCGGTGCGCACTGTGGTCCTTGACACATCTTCCGGTCTAGACCAGTCTGCTCGCAACTGGTCCAGACAACTTGCCGGACTCGACGGCGACAAGCAAGTTCGACCGCTCCCCTCCCCCTCTCTCGACGAGGAGTCACCATGACCGCCACCACGGTGGACACCCCCAAGCGGGGCATCCCCGGGCTCGCGCAGCTGCAGCGCGTGGGCCGCTCGCTCATGCTCCCCATCGCCTCCCTGCCCGCCGCCGCGCTGCTGCTCCGGCTCGGCCAGGCCGACATGCTCGGCGCGGACGGCCTCGGCGCGAACGCGGACTGGCTGCTGCCCGTCGCCGACGTGCTCGCCGCGGCCGGCAACGCGCTGCTGGGCAACCTGCCGCTGCTCTTCGCGCTGGGTGTCGCCATCGGGTACGCCCGCAAGTCCGACGGGTCCACCGGGCTCGCGGCCCTGATCGGCTACCTCGTGTTCAAGGGCGTCACCGACGCGCTGTCCCCGTACATCCTCGGCAAGCCGGCCGCGGTCGAGCCCGGGGGCGTCCTCGACTCGGCCGACCCGGCGGCGCTCCAGGCGGCGGCCGACGGCGACTACAACGGGCTCGTCCTGCACTCGATCACCGAGGCGCTGGCGGGACCGAAGCAGGAGCTCATCAACTACGGCGTGCTCGGCGGCATCGTCATCGGCCTGACCGCCGCGCTGCTGTTCCAGAAGTTCTACCGGATCAAGCTGCCCCCGTACCTGGCGTTCTTCGGCGGACGCCGGTTCGTCCCGATCGTCACCGCGGGCGCGGCCGTCCTGATCGCCGTCGTCGCGGCCCTCATCTACCCCGCGTTCGACGCCGGGTTCACGTCCGTCGGCGAGTGGGTCACCGGGTCGACGATCGTCGGCGGCTTCGTGTTCGGCACGCTCAACCGGCTGCTGCTGCCGTTCGGCCTGCACCACCTGCTGAACTCGCTGCCCTGGTTCCAGTTCGGGGCCTACGAGGCCGACGGCCAGGTGTGGAACGGCGACATCGCCCGGTTCCTGCACGGCGACCCGACCGCCGGCGGCTTCATGACCGGGTTCTTCCCGATCATGATGTTCGCCCTCCCGGCCGCCGCGCTCGCGATCGTGCACACGTCCAAGCCCCAGAACCGCAAGAAGATCGCCGGCATCATGGGCTCGGCCGCGCTGGTCGCGTTCGTCACGGGCGTCACGGAGCCGCTGGAGTTCGCGTTCGTCTACGTGGCCTACCCGCTGTACGCGATCCACGCGGTGCTCACCGGCACCTCGCTGGCCCTGGTCAACGCGCTCGAGATCCGCAGCGGCTTCGGCTTCTCGGCGGGCGCGATCGACTACCTGCTGAACTTCCGGATCGCCGACCAGCCGCTGCTGCTGATCGTCATCGGGCTCGGGTACGCGGTCGTCTACTACTTCCTGTTCCGGTTCATGATCGTGAAGTTCAACTTCAAGACGCCGGGCCGCGAGGACGACACGGCCGCCGACGCGACCGGCGACCCGGCGTCGGAGGTCGAGGTCCCCGCGACCGCGGGCACCGCCACCGCGACCTCGGCGCCGCCCGGCCGCACCTCCTGACGGTCGACCACCCCGCACAGACAGGAAGGTCCTGCCGGACACGCCGGGCGTGTCGGGCAGGACCTTCCTGTGTGCGGGGCGGGACCCGACGGGTCAGGCGATCTCGACCTGGCTGAGGAACGCCTCGAGCGCGTCCAGGGACGCCTCGGCCTCGGGGCCGTCGACCTCCGTGGTCAGCACGACGGTCTCGCCCGCGGCGGCACCCAGCGTCATGACGCCCAGGATGCTCGCGGCCTGCACGGGGGCGGCGTCGCCCTTGCGCACCGAGACGGGGACCGGCTGCTTGCCGGCCTCCGCGACGAACAGGGCGGCGGGGCGGGCGTGCAGGCCCTCCGCGATGGCGACGACGACGGACCGTTCCATTGACCGACCTCCGGTGCGAGCGGGATCGTGCCCGGCAGTGGGCACGTCGTCGAGGGTACTGGTCTGGACCACTACCGGGGAAGTCGACCGCCGCGACGGTGCCCTCAGCCGGCCCGGACCTGGTCCACGCCCTTGTTCGCCAGCTGGTCCGCGCGCTCGTTGCCCGGGTCGCCCGCGTGGCCCTTCACCCAGTGCCAGCTGATCGCGTGCCGGGCGACCTCGGCGTCGAGCGCCTGCCACAGGTCCTGGTTCTTCACCGGCTTCTTGTCCGCCGTGCGCCACGAGTTCCGCTTCCAGCCCGCGATCCACTTCGTGACGCCGTTCATCACGTACTGCGAGTCGATGTGCAGGTCGATCCGGCACGCGGTCGTCAGGGCCCGCAGCCCCTCGATGACGGCCGTCAGCTCCATGCGGTTGTTCGTCGTCAGCGGCTCGCCGCCGAACAGCTCGCGCTCGTGGCCGCCGGACCGCAGCAGCACGCCCCAGCCGCCGGGCCCCGGGTTGCCCTTGCAGGCCCCGTCGGTCCACATCTCGACGGCGGGCGGGGGGTTCTCGGCGGCGCTCATGGTCGACCACTGTAGGGGCGCCCCCGGCGTGAAAGGATCGACGGGTGCCAGCCTCCCGCCAGACCCTCGCCGACCGGGTCCCGGCGGACCCCCACGACGCCGACGCGCTCTACGCCGCGTTCACCGGCTGGGCGCAGGACCAGGGCCTGACCCTGTACCCGCACCAGGAGGAGGCGCTGCTCGAGCTGGTCACCGGCTCGCACGTCATCCTGTCGACGCCCACCGGCTCCGGGAAGTCCCTCGTCGCGACCGCGGCGCACTTCGTCGCCCTCGCCCAGGGGCGCCGGACCTACTACACGGCCCCGCTGAAGGCGCTCGTCAGCGAGAAGTTCTTCGCGCTGGTCGAGGCGTTCGGGTCCGCGAACGTCGGCATGATGACCGGCGACTCGGCCGTGAACGCCGACGCGCCCATCATCTGCTGCACCGCCGAGATCCTGGCGAACCTGTCGCTGCGCCAGGGGCCGCGCGCGGACGTCGGCCAGGTCGTGATGGACGAGTTCCACTTCTACGCGGACCCGCAGCGCGGCTGGGCGTGGCAGGTGCCGCTGCTCGAGCTTCCCGAAGGCGCAGTTCCTGCTGATGTCGGCGACGCTCGGCGACGTGTCGTTCTTCGCGGAGGACATCGAGCGGCGCACCGACGTGCCCGTCTCCGTGGTCGCCGGCGCGGAGCGGCCGGTGCCGCTGACGTTCTCCTACGAGATCGAGCCGCTGCACGAGCTGCTGGAGATGCTGGTGCAGACCGGCCGCTCCCCCGTCTACGTCGTGCACTTCACGCAGAAGGAGGCGGTCGAGCGCGCGCAGTCGCTGCTGTCGACGAACCTCGCGACCCGCGAGCAGCGCGACCTGATCGCGGCCGAGCTCGGTGACTTCCGGTTCGGCCCGGGGTTCGGCAAGACGCTCTCCCGGCTGCTGCGGCACGGGGTCGGCGTGCACCACGCGGGCATGCTGCCCAAGTACCGCCGGGTCGTCGAGCGCCTGACCCAGAAGGGCATGCTGCGCGTCGTCTGCGGCACCGACACCCTGGGCGTCGGCATCAACGTCCCGATCCGCACCGTGCTGCTCACCTCGCTGGTCAAGTACGACGGCGTCCGGATGCGGCACCTGTCCGCGCGTGAGTTCCACCAGATCGCCGGGCGCGCGGGCCGGGCCGGCTACGACACCACCGGCGAGGTGCTGGTGCTCGCGCCCGAGCACGTGATCGAGAACCGCAAGGCCCTGCAGAAGGCCGGCGACGACCCGAAGAAGCTCAAGAAGATCGTCCGCAAGCAGGCGCCGGCGGGCATGGTCAACTGGACCGACAAGACCTTCGAGCGGCTGCGGGACGCCGAGCCGGAGCCGCTGACCTCGTCGTTCGCCGTGTCGCACGCGATGGTGCTGAACGTCCTCGCGCGCGAGGGCGACCCCGTCGAGGCGATGCGGCACCTGCTGCTCGACAACCACGAGCCGGAGTCCTCCCGAGGGCGCCTCGTCCGCCAGGCGGTGGCGATCTACCGGTCCCTGCGGGCCGCGGGCGTGGTCGAGCGGTTCGTCGAGCCCGGCCCCGGCCCCGAGCGCCTGCGCCGCACGGTGCGGCTCACCGTGGACGTGCCCCCGACGTTCGCGCTGAACCAGGCGCTGTCCCCGTTCGCCTACGCGGCGCTGGACCTGCTGGACCGCGAGGACCCGGCGTACGCGCACGACGTGGTCTCGATCATCGAGGCGACGCTCGACGACCCGCGCCAGGTGCTCGCCGCCCAGCAGAACAAGGCCCGCGGCGAGGCCGTCGCGGCGATGAAGGCCGACGGCATCGAGTACGAGGAGCGGATGGCGCTGCTCGAGGACGTCAGCTACCCGCGGCCGCTCGCCGAGCTGCTGAGCGCGTCCTTCCAGATCTACAAGCAGACCAACCCGTGGGTCGCCGACCAGGAGCTGTCGCCGAAGTCCGTGGTCCGCGAGATGCACGAGCGCGCCGCGACGTTCGCCGAGTACGTCTCGCTCTACCAGCTGGACCGCACCGAGGGCGTGCTGCTGCGCTACCTCGCCGACGCGTTCCGGGCGCTGCGCCAGACGGTCCCGGAGGACGCCCGCACCGAGGAGCTGCACGAGATCATCGACTGGCTCGGGGACCTGGTGCGCCGCACCGACTCGAGCCTGCTGGACGAGTGGGAGCGCCTGGCGCACCCGGCCGACCTCGACGACGCGACGGTCACCGCCTCCCGCCCCGAGGACGACGCGCCGCCGCCGGTCACCACCAACACGCGGGTGTTCCGCGCGCTGGTCCGCGGGGCCCTGTTCCGCCGGGTCGACCTGGCCGCGCGCGAGGCCTACCCGGCGCTGGCCGCGCTCGGTGACCGGGACGCCGCCGACGAGCCGTGGACCGCCGACCGCTGGGCCGACGCGCTCGACCCGTTCTACGACGACCACGACGAGATCCTCACCGGCCCGGCCGCGCGCGGACCGGCGCTGTTCCAGGTGGACCAGCGCCCCGAGGGCCACGGCGAGGCGGGGCGGCGGGGCGACCTGTGGTTCGTCCGGCAGATCCTCGACGACCCCGCCGGCGACCACGACTGGCGGGTCGACGCGCTGGTCGACCTGCCCGCCTCGGACGCCGCCGGTGAGGCCGTGCTGCGGGTGCTCGCGGTGGGCCCGCTCTGACCTGCGAGAACGGCTGGAGTCGTTCCAGATAAGGACAGGCATACCTGCGTTTGCGCAGGTCAGGGCAGCCTTTCCTGTGATGACACGTCGTCAGGAACGGCCTACCGTGAGCGTTATGAGCACGCTGTCGAACCTCCTGCTGACCACCGACCGCACCCCCGCGCGTCCGGCGCAGGTGCCCGTGCGCGAGACCGACCCCACCCTCCCGACCGCCGAGCGGATCAACTGGCTGCGTGCCGGTGTGCTCGGCGCCAACGACGGCATCGTCTCGATCGCCGCCACCGTCGTGGGTGTCGCGGGCGCCTCGACCGGCGTGTCCGCGCTCGCGATCGCCGGCGTCGCCGCGCTGGTCGCCGGCGCGCTGTCGATGGCCGCCGGCGAGTACGTGTCGGTCAGCAGCCAGCGCGACGCCGAGCGCGTCCTGCGCGACCGCGGGCTGCTCGACGCCGAGGTCGGCCTCACCAACCCGTGGCACGCCGCACTCGCCTCGCTGGTCGCGTTCGTCGCCGGCGGACTCGTGCCGCTGCTGGTCGTGCTCGCGCCCTGGGGCGGCGGCAGGATCGTCGCGACGTTCGTGGCGGTCGTCGTGGCGCTCGTCGTCACCGGCTCCGTCAGCGCCCGCCTCGGCGGCGCCCCCGCCGGCCGGGCCGTCCTGCGCAACGTGGTCGGCGGCTCGCTGGCGATGGCGATCACCTACGGCATCGGCACGCTCGTCGGGCTCGCGGTCTGACCCGGCCCTACGCTGGCCGGATGACCCGGCTGACCGGCACCACCACCGGGCTGGGCCGCGCCGCCGCCGTCCTGCTCGCCGCCACCGCGCTGCTGCTCGTGCCGTCGTGGTTCGGGCGCCCCGAGGTCGCCTGGCTGCTGCCGCTCGCCGCAGCGGCGGCCGTGGGGTTCGACCTGCTCGTGGACCCCGAGAACCGCGCCGCCCGACCCGGGCCCGCGCTGCTGGCGTGCCTCGGGACCGGTGCGGCGCTCGGCGGGGTGGCGCTGGCGGTCGCGGCGGTCGTCCGCGTGCCGGCCGCCGACGACCCGGGCGCGCTGCTGCTCGGCGGCGCCGCGCTCGTCGCCGGGCTGGCGCTCGGCGGCGCCCTGCTGTCCGCGTCCGCGGCGACCACCCGCCGCTGACCCCGGTCTCCCGCCCAGGTCGAACGCCGACGGCGGACGCGCGGCGCGGCGTTCGTAGGATGACGGGGTGAGCAAGCACGCACCCTCCGGCACGCCCGCGCTGGCCGCCCTCGCCGCCGCGGGGGTCCCCCACACCGCGCACCCGTACGAGCACGACCCGCGCAGCACGGTCGGCTACGGGCTGGAGGCCGCCGAGGTGCTCGGGGTCGAGCCCGACCGGGTGTTCAAGACCCTGATGGCCAGCGTCGACGGGACCCTGACGGTCGCGGTGGTGCCCGTCACCGGCAAGCTCGACCTCAAGGCCCTCGCGCACGCCGTCGGCGGGAAGAAGGCCGCGATGGCCGACCCCGCCGCCGCCGAGCGCGCGACCGGCTACGTCGTCGGGGGCATCTCCCCGCTCGGCCAGCGGACCGCGCACCCGACGGTCGTCGACGAGACGGTCGAGCTGTTCGACACCGTGCTCGTCTCCGGCGGCCGCCGCGGCCTCGACGTCGAGCTGGCCCCCGCCGACCTGATCGCCCTCACGTCGGCCACCGTCGCGGACATCGCCCGCCACTGAGCGGCGCTCGGCAGCCGAGGTCGAGGGTTCGTGACGCGATCGGGCGCTGAGACCCTCGACCTCGCGTGGAACCCTCGACCTCGACGCCCGGGTCCGCGCGGGCGGGGCGTTAGGGTCGGGGGCATGGGGGGTGGGGTGGCGGAGCGGCTGGCGCGGGTGCGGGGGCGGATCGCCGCCGCGGAGGCCGCCGCCGGGCGCGAGCCGGGGTCGGTGCGGCTGCTGCTGGCGACGAAGACCCTGGACGCCGCGACCGTCCGGGAGGCCGTGCTCGCCGACGCCGCCGCGACCGCGACGACCGCCGGCCACGCGCATCGGGTGCTGCTCGGGGAGAACCGGGTGCAGGAGCTGGTGGCCAAGGCGCCCGACCTCGCCGACCTGGCGCCGGAGCTGCACCTCATCGGCCCGCTGCAGTCCAACAAGGTGAACGCCGCGCTCCGCTGGGCGACCTGCGTGCAGAGCGTCGACTCCCCCGCCCTGGCCGAGCGGCTGGCCCGGCGGTGCGCCGACACCGACCGGGTGCTCGACGTGCTGGTGCAGGTGAACGTGTCCGGCGAGCCGACGAAGCACGGTGTCGCCCCGGGGGACGCGATCGACCTGGTCCGGGCCGTCGCGGGCCACGACCGGCTGCGGCTGCGCGGGTTCATGACGGTCGGCGCGAACTCCCCGGACGAGCGCGAGGTCCGCGCCGGGTACGCCGCGCTGCGCGATCTGCGGGACAAGGTCGTCGACTCCGGCGAGCCGGGCACGGCCGGCGCCGTGGAGCTGTCGATGGGCATGAGCCGCGACCTCGAGGCGGCGGTGGCCGAGGGCGCGACCGTCGTGCGCGTCGGCACCGCCGTGTTCGGCGCCCGGCCGGCCCCACCGGTGCCGGCATGACCGACGACGGCCGGTTCCCCCGGCAGGTCTACGCCCGCGGGTCCGAGCCGGACGGCCGGTTCTCCCTGGCCAACGAGCGCACGTTCCTGGCCTGGGTCCGCACCGCGCTGGCGCTGCTCGCGGGCGGCGTGGCGCTCGAGGCGCTGGACCTGCCCGTCGAGCCGCACCTGCGGCTGGCGGCGTCGCTCGTGCTGCTGGTGCTCGGCATCGTCGCGCCCGTGCAGGCGTGGTTCGGCTGGGCACGCGCGGAGCGGGCGCTGCGCGAGCGGCGGCCGCTGCCAGCGCCGGTGCTGGGCGGGCCGCTCGCCGCCGGGGTCGCGCTGGCCGGTGCTCTGGTGCTGGTCGGGCTGCTGGTGCGGTGACCGGACCCGACGCGCAGCCCGGCGCGGCGCCCGGTGCACAGCCCGAGCGGACGGCGCTCGCGTGGCGACGCACCGCGCTGGCGCTGGCGGCGGGCGCCCTGGTCGGCGGGCGGGTGCTGGAGCCGTGGCTCGGACTGCTGGTGTGGCTGCCGGTCGCGGTCGGGGTGCTCGCGGCGGTCGCGCTGGCCCGGGCGGGCGGGCGCCGGGCCGCGCGGTGGTCCGCGGTGCTGGACGCGTCGTCGGACGCCCGCGTGCCCGGTGGCGGGCCGCTCGCCGTGACCGCCGCCGGGGCGGTCGTGCTGGGCGGTGCGGCGCTGGTCGTCGTGCTGCGGCACGCCGCGGCCGGCTGAGCGTTACCGCCCGTACGCGGCGAACGGCCGGTCGGTCGGCACGATCTCCTTGCCCAGCGGCAGCAGCGACACCGGGATCATCTTGAGGTTCGCGACGGCCAGCGGGATCCCGACGATCGTCACCGCCTGCGCGAGCGCGGTGGTCAGGTGCCCGAGCACGAGCCACCAGCCGGCGACGAGCACCCAGATCACGTTGCCGATCGCGGACCACGCGCCGGCGCGCGGGTGGTCGACGACCGTCCGGCCGAACGGCCACAGCGCGTAGCCGGCCATCCGGAACGACGCGATGCCGAACGGGATCGTCACGATCAGCACGCAGCAGACGATCCCGGCGAGCACGTAGCCCAGCGCGAGCCACAGGCCGCCGAACACGAGCCAGATGAGGTTGAGGAGTGCCTTCACCCCCTCAGCCTCGCCCACCCGGCGCGCCCGCGGTATCCGGGACCACCCCGAGCCGCCCCTGGTCCGCCGACACGGGACCGTCCGGGCTCACGGCACCCGCGCGGTCCACTCCGGGTTGCCGAACTTCTCCGCCACGAGCTCCTGCGCCCGGGCGAGCTCCTCGGGACGCAGCGCGCCGTCGACCGTGGTGTACCGGGAGCGGAAGTACGCGATGAACGCGTCGATGACCGCCTCGCGCGGCATGCCGGTCTGCGAGCGCACCGGGTCGACCCGCTTGTTGGCGCTGGCCGTGCCCTTGTCGGACAGCTTCTCGCGGCCGATCCGCAGCACCTCGACCATCTTGTCCGCGTCGATGTCGTAGGCCATCGTCATGTGGTGCAGGACGGCGCCGCCGGCGAGCCGCTTCTGCGCGGAGCCCGCGATCTTGCCCGCGGGCGAGGCGATGTCGTTGAGCCCGGCGAACGTCGCCGTGACCCCGACCTCGGCGAGCGCGCCGATCACCCAGTCGTCGAGGAACCGGTAGGACTGCTCGAACGACAGGCCGTCGACCAGCGACGCGGGCACCACCAGCGAGAACGTGATGCAGTTGCCGGACTCCATGAACATGGCGCCGCCGCCGGAGATCCGCCGGACCACGGTGACCCCGTGCTTCGCGACGCCCTCGGGGTCGACCTCGTTGCGCAGCGACTGGAACGAGCCGATGAACACCGCGCGCTCCTCCCACTCCCAGAACCGCAGGGTTGGTCCGCGCCGGCCGGCGGCGAGCTCCTCGGTGAGCACCTGGTCCAGCGCGCCCAGCACGGCCGGCGGCAGCGGGCCGGGGTGGATGAGCTCGAACGTGTGGTCCTGCCACCCGGTCGCGTGCCCGAGCGCGCGGCGCACCGCGATGGCGACGGACTCGGCGGTGAACCCGACCATCTGCACGGGCGACTCGACCCGGCCGTCGGACTCGGCCCGGCGCAGCTCGGCCTCGATCGCGGCGGTCAGGTCCGGCACGCGCGCCTGCGCGGGCTGCCCGCGCAGCGCCTGGTCGATCACCGCCAGCGCGGAGTCGGGCTCGAGGAAGAAGTCGCCGCTGACGCTCACCTGAGCGAGCGCACCGTCGACCACCTCCACGTCAGCCGCCACGAGCTTGCCACCGGGGACCTTGTACTCACCGCGCACGGTCCCGATCGTAGGCCCCCGACCGGCGGGCGTGGGCGCGGTCCTCAGCCCAGGGAGTCCAGCGCCCGCTGGGCGGCCGACGCGGCGACCTCGGCGAGCACCGCGGGGTCCCCGGGGTCGCCCGCCGGATCGACCGACGACGCGGTGGTCGTCACGAGGGCGTTCCCCGCGAGCGCCGTCACCTCGACCTCGGGGCTGGTCGCACCCTCGGCGGTGAGCACCTGCCGGTGCGCGGTGGTCGGCACCGCGCCGCGGTCGGTGGTTGGCGGCTCCGCGGTCCACGAGCCGCCGTCGACGCCCGGCGTCACCTGCTGGAACTGCGCACACTCCCCGAGCGTGCCCACCAGCGCGTCGAACGCGTCCCCCGCGGCGACGGCGTCGGGCAGCACCGCGACCGTCTGCAGCACGACCACCACGTCCGACGTGGCCAACCGGCGCAGGAACACCTCCGGCTCCTGCTCGACGACCGTCACCGCCGGGGTGCAGGACGCGGGCTGGACGACCGAGCCCTCCGGCAGCCCCCACCGGGCTCCCTCGGCGTCGGCGAGGCTCAGCCCCGCGGCGTCCGGGACCGCCCGGGCCAGCTCGGCGTCGGTGAGGAACAGCCCGGCGGCGGTCCTGGCGTCGAACCCGGGCGCCACGGAGGCCCCGGGTGCGGGTTGCGCGGTCGGGCCGGCCGTCGCCGGCGCGGACGCCGTGCCCGCGGCGGTCGGGGTCGCCCCGGCGTCCGGCGACGGGGCCGGCGACCAGGGCCGCCACGCCACCAGCCCCGCGACCACCAGCGCCGCCACCAGCGCGACCAGCCAGGGCCAGAACCGGGAGCGGTCCGGTGCGGTGGGGGCGTCGGGCGTGCGGTCGGGCATGGACCGTCCTCCTCGTGACGGGGGGTGTCCTCCGCCACGCTACGGGCGGGACGGGGCGCTCGCGACGGGGGGAGGTCGGTCCGGGCCGCGCGGCTCAGGCCCGCAGCACCAGCGCCTGCACGACCGGGCCGACGACGACCAGGTGCATCAGCCCGAAGAACACCCCGGCCACCGCAGTGAACCCGACCGCCTGCGCGGCACGCCCGCGCTCGCGCAGGTGCCGCAGCACCTGCGCGACGAGCGACCACGGGTGCAGCACGTCCCAGGTGTTCACGCGGACGTGCCGGCCCAGGTAGATGCCGAACGCGGCGAGCAGCAGCGTCACGCCGGTCAGCACGCGCACCTCGGTGCTCACCAGCGCGGCGACGTCCCCGTACCGCAGCGCCGCGTAGACCAGCTGGACCAGCAGCACGTTGCCCAGCATGTTGAGCACGCCGGACATCGCCAGGGTCAGCACGAGCAGCACGTCGTACCACTCCGGGACCCCGTCGTCCGCGCGCCGGTGCGACAGGTTGAGCTCCGTGATGAGGTACCCGGCGTTGGGCAGCAGCAGGAGCCACACCAGCAGGAGGAGCACCGCGAGCACGACGAGCACCGCGGCCGGCACACCGGCGACGGACAGCAGCGCGCCCACCCCGAGCCCGACCCCCAGCACCAGGAGGGGTGCGACCGACAGCCCGATGTTGAGCAGCATGGGCCGGTACAGGCGCGCGCGGAAGACGCGTGCGCGCGCCAGGACGAGCACGACGGCGAGCACGTTCATGCCCATCGCGCCCAGCACCGTGTCGTTGATCACCGCAGGCTCCCGCCGCCGCGCGCCCGGCCGGCCCGGGCGATCTGCCTCCGACCGTAGCGGGCAGGGGGACGTCGCCCGAGGTCACGGCAGCACGGTACTCAACGCGCGACGATGCCCCGGTTCCGCAGGCCCCAGATCGCCGAGTCCGTCAGCGCCTCCCAGGCGGCCTCGATCAGGTTCGGCCCGACCCCGACGGTGGACCAGGCGGTCTGGCCGTCGCTGGTCTCGATCAGCACCCGGGTCACCGCGTCGGTGCCGTGCATGGCGTCGAGGATGCGGACCTTGAAGTCGATCAGCTCGAACGCCGCGAGCTCCGGGTACACCCGCTGCAGCGCGAGCCGCAGCGCGTGGTCCAGGGCGTTGACGGGACCGTTCCCCTCACCGGTGGCGACGATCCGCTCCCCGCCGGCGTGCAGCTTCACGGTCGCCTCGGCGGTCGCCGGGGTGCCGCGGGAGCCCGCACGCTCGACGATCGTCCGCCAGCTCTCCACCCGGAAGTACCCGGGGCGGGCGCCGTCGACCTCCTCGGCGAGCAGCAGCTCGAAGGAGGCGTCGGCGGCGTCGTAGGTGTAGCCCTGCGCCTCGGCGTCCTTGACCCGGTTGGTCACCCGGGTCAGCACGTCGTGCCGGCCGGCCAGGTCGAACCCGAGCTCGCGGCCCTTGAGCCTCGATGGACGCGCGGCCCGCCATCTCCGAGACGAGCATCCGCATGTCGTTGCCGACGGCCTGCGGGTCGATGTGCTGGTAGAGGTCGGGGTCGACCTTGATCGCCGACGCGTGCAGCCCGGCCTTGTGCGCGAACGCGCTCGCGCCGACGTACGGCTGGCGGGCGAACGGGGCGATGTTGGTGATCTCGCTGATCTGGTGCGCGATCCGAGTCATCTCCGCGAGGCCGCCGGGGCCGTCGGGCGGCGGGACCAGGACGCTGCGGCCGGTCTTGAGCTCGAGGTTCGCGACGGTCGCGAGCAGGTCGGCGTTCCCGGTGCGCTCCCCGTAGCCGTTGACCGTGCCCTGGAGGTGCACGGCGCCGGCCTCGACCGCCGCGATCGAGTTCGCTACCGCGCAGCCGGAGTCGTTGTGCGCGTGGATGCCGAGCCGGGTCAGCCGGTCGGCGGTGCCGAGCGCGGCGCGCAGGTCGCGGACCACCTCGGTGATCCCGGTCGGGAGCATCCCGCCGTTGGTGTCGCACAGCACGACCGTCTCGGCGCCGGCCTCGACCGCGGCGAGCACGACGTCGCGCGCGTACGCGGGGTCGAACCGGAACCCGTCGAAGAAGTGCTCGGCGTCGACGACCACGCGCCGACCCTCGCCGACGAGCAGCGCGACGGAGTCCGCGACCATCGCCAGGTTCTCCGCGCCGGTGGTGCGCAGCGCCCGCTCGACGTGCCGGGAGTCGCTCTTGGCGACGAGCGTGACCACCGGCGCCTCGGAGTCGAGCAGCGCCCGCAGCTGCGCGTCGTCCCACGCCCGGACGCCCGGCTTGCGGGTGGCGCCGAACGCCGCGAGCACCGCGCGCCGCAGGTCGAGCTCCTCGGCCGCGCGCGCGAAGAACTCGGTGTCCTTCGGGATCGCGCCCGGCCAGCCGCCCTCGATGTACCCGACGCCGAGCTCGTCCAGCAGCGGCGCGATCGCGAGCTTGTCGGCGACCGACAGGTTCATGCCCTCCTGCTGGGCGCCGTCGCGCAGCGTCGTGTCGTAGACGTCGAACGCGGCGGGCCCGCCGGCGGCGGGGTGGGCGGTCCCGGTGCGGGGCAGGCGCGCGGGGGGCGTGGGCTGCGTGGGCTCTGCGGTCACGGGTCGTTCTTCTCTCGGCGAGGTGACGAGGACGGCGTGCGGTGCCGGGGTGGTGCACGGGGTGGAGCAACAAAAAGACCCCCCGGGTTCGGGAGGTCGGCGCGTCCGCGGTGGTGGGCGGACGCGCTACGCGATGACGATCGGTCGGAGGTCGGTCACGACCCCATCGTGACACACGCCACGCCCGGCGTCAGCCCCGCCCAGCCCGCGAGACGCGCGGGCGGACGGGGCCGACGACGACGCGTCAGACCAGGCGGTGCATCCAGCCGTGGGTGTCGGCGGTGCGGCCGTACTGGATGTCCGTGAGGCGGGTGCGGATGCTCTGCATGACGGGCCCGGCGTGGCCGTCGCCCACGGTCTCGTCGAAGTCGGTGCCGGCGAGCCGGCCGATCGGGGTGACCACCGCG
The DNA here is from genome assembly GCF_056868065.1 of Cellulomonas sp. KU4C. NCBI lineage: Bacteria > Bacillati > Actinomycetota > Actinomycetes > Micrococcales > Cellulomonadaceae > Cellulomonas > Cellulomonas sp. KU4C. Next base: position 3,790,064 of record NZ_CP200322.1, read on the forward strand.
GCGGTGCCGCAGGCGAACACCTCGGCGACGCTGCCGTCGCGCAGGCCGGCGAGCAGCTCGGTCAGCGGGATGTCCCGCTCGGTGACCTCGCGGCCGTCCTCGGTGAGCAGCTGCAGGATGGACGAGCGCGTGACGCCCTCGAGGATCGAGCCGGTCAGGCGCGGGGTCGACACGGAGCCGTCGGCGTGCACGACGAACACGTTCATGCCGCCGAGCTCCTCGATCAGGGTGCCGGTCGCGGCGTCGAGGAAGCAGACCTGCTCGCAGCCGCGGGCGTAGGCCTCCTGCTGGGGCAGCAGGCTCGCGGCGTAGTTGCCACCGCACTTCGCCGCACCGGTGCCGCCGGCCGCGGCGCGCGCGTAGTCCTGGGACACCCAGATCGACACCGGCTGCACGCCGCCCGCGAAGTAGGAGCCGACCGGGGAGGCGATGACCAGGTACTCGGCCCCGAGGCTGGGCCGCACGCCGAGGAACGCCTCGGACGCGTACATGAACGGCCGCAGGTACAGCGAGGTCTCCTCGCCCGACGGCACCCAGTCGACGTCGGTCCGCACGAGGGCGGTGACCGAGCCGAGGAAGTCCTCGGTGGACAGCTCGGGCAGGGCGAGCCGGCGGGCGGAGCGCTGCAGCCGCTCGGCGTTCGCCCACGGGCGGAAGGTCCAGACCGACCCGTCGTCGTGCCGGTAGGCCTTCATGCCCTCGAAGATCTCCTGCGCGTAGTGCAGGACGGCGGTCGCGGGGTCGAGCTGCAGCGGGCCGTACTTCTCGACGCGGCGGTCGTGCCAGCCCAGGCCCTCGGTCCAGGTGACGCGCGCCATGTGGTCGGTGAAGACGGTGCCGAACTTCGGGGTGGCGAGCAGCGACTCCCGCTCGGCGTCGGGCCGCGGGCTGTCGGAGGGGCGCACCTCGAAGGGTGCGGCCAGGTCGGTCGTGTCGGAGGTGCTCATGAGTCTGCGGCCTTTCACCAGGAGTCGGTCTGACGGTACCTGGGCGACGGCCGGATGGGCACGGCGCTGCCCCTCGACGCGGCTGCGGCGAGGGGCGGGCGCCCGGAGCGGATCAGCCGGCGATGCGCGCGGCGAGGTCCTGGCCCACCTCGGCCGTCGTGCGTACTCGGCCGGCCCGCTCGAGGACGTCGGCGGCGACGGCGGCCTCGACCCGGGCGGCGGCGTCGGCCTCGCCCAGGTGCTCGAGCAGCAGCGCGACGGACAGCACGGTCGCGGTGGGGTCGGCCTTGCCCTGCCCGGCGATGTCCGGGGCGGAGCCGTGCACGGGCTCGAACATGCTCGGCGCGGTGCGGTCCGGGTTGATGTTCGCGGACGCCGCGAGCCCGATGCCGCCGACGATCGCCGCGGCGAGGTCGGTGAGGATGTCGCCGAAGAGGTTGTCGGTGACGATCACGTCGAACCGGGCCGGGTCGGTGACCAGGAAGATGGTCGCGGCGTCGACGTGCAGGTAGTCGACCGTGACGTCGGGGAACTCGGCGTTGACGGCCTCGACCGTGCGGCGCCACAGGTGCCCGGCGTGCACGAGCACGTTGTGCTTGTGCACCAGCGTCAGCTTCTTGCGCGGGCGGGCGGCGGCCCGGGCGAACGCGTCGCGGACCACGCGCTCGACGCCGAACGCCGTGTTGACGCTGACCTCGTTGGCGACCTCGTGCGGGGTGCCGACACGGATGGCGCCGCCGTTGCCGACGTACGGGCCCTCGGTGCCCTCGCGGACGACGACGAAGTCGACCTCGCCCGGGTCGGCCAGCGGGGACGCCACGCCGGCGTAGAGCTTGGAGGGGCGCAGGTTCACGTAGTGGTCCAGGGCGAACCGCAGCCTGAGCAGCAGCCCGCGCTCGAGGACGCCGGACGGGACGCCCGGGTCGCCGATCGCGCCGAGCAGGATCGCGTCGTGGGTGCGGATCGCCGCGAGGTCGGCGTCGGTGAGCGTCTCGCCCGTGGCGTGCCAGCGGCGCGCGCCGAGGTCGTACTCCGTCGTGGTGACCGTCGAGCCGGAGCCGGACAGCGCCGCGTCCAGGGCGAGGAGCCCCTGCTCCACGACCTCGGTACCGATGCCGTCACCAGCGACGACTGCCAGGTTGATCTGCTGCGCCATGCCGGACACCCTAGTCGCGCGTCTTACGGAACGGGACGGCCGTCTCAGGCCTCGGACACCGGCGCGGACGGGCCGCGGTCGCCGGGCCGGGGGTACAGGAGCTCGAACCGCTCCGTCACGACGGGCATCCCCGGGGCGAACGCCGCGCCGAGCGGCTCCAGCGCCCGGTGCCAGTACGCCTCGTGCTCGGTGCGCCACGACGCGAGCGTCCGGTCGCCCTCGCCCTCCGCGGCCGCCAGGTCCTCGTCGACCTGGTCGAACGGCACGGTGTCGACGGCGGTCGTGCGGACCAGGGCCGCCGGTCGGCCCGCGCTGTCCAGCACGATCGCGAGGTCGCCGCGCTGCGGGAGCGCCTCGCCCGCGAGCTCGTACTCGACCAGGGCGGACGACGTCGCGGTCTTCTCCCCCGCGAGCACCAGGCCCAGCAGGCGGTCGGCGAGCCCGGGGTCGTCGCCGAACGTCCAGGTCGGCGGCACCATCGACCCCGACACCCCCGGCCCCGCCACGGCGGCGACCCGGACGACGCCGGCCCGGACCCGGGCGACCTCCCAGAACGCGAGGATCTCGTCGGCGTGCGTGCTGGCGGCGGCGTCGTCGGTCATGCGACCCATCCTCCCCCACGCCGCTCGTGTCTCCCCGGGAACGGCCGACGCCGAGACAGGTCCTCCCGACCGAGACAGGGCCGTAGGAGGTCCTGTCTCGGCGCGGGAGTCCTGTCTCGGCGTCAGCAGCGCGGGTGCGCGGCCGTCAGCGCGCGGCCGAGCCCTCCACGTAGTCCGTGTCCGAGGGCTTCACCCACGCGAACAGCTTGCGCAGCTCGCGGCCCACGGGCTCGATCGGGTGGTTCTGGCCCTTGGCGCGCAGCTCCTGGAACTCGGGGGCGCCCGCGTCCTGGTCGGCGATGAACCGCTCCGCGAAGACGCCGTTCTGGATGTCCGCGAGGACGGCCTTCATGTTCTCCTTCACCTCGGGCGTGATGACCCGGGGACCGGAGACGTAGTCGCCGTACTCGGCGGTGTCGGACACCGACCAGCGCTGCTTGGTGATGCCGCCCTCCCAGATGAGGTCGACGATCAGCTTCGAGCTCGTGCAGCACCTCGAAGTACGCGACCTCGGGCTGGTAGCCGGCCTCGGTCAGCGTCTCGAAGCCGTACTGGATCAGCTGGGACACGCCGCCGCACAGGACGGCCTGCTCGCCGAACAGGTCGGTCTCGGTCTCCTCGGTGAACGTGGTCTTGATGCCGGCCGCACGCAGGCCGCCGATGCCCTTCGCGTAGGACAGCGCGAGCTGCCAGGCAGCGCCGGACGCGTCCTGCTCGACGGCGACGATCACGGGCACGCCGCGGCCGTCGACGTACTCGCGGCGCACGAGGTGGCCCGGGCCCTTGGGGGCGACCATGACGATGTCGTGGCCGGCCTCGGGCTTGATGTAGCCGAACCGGATGTTGAAGCCGTGGCCGAACACCAGGGCCGCGCCCGCGCGCAGGTTCGGGGCGATCTCGTCGCGGTAGATGTGCCGCTGGACCTGGTCCGGGGCGAGGATGACGACGACGTCGGCGCCCTTGACCGCGTCGGCGACCGTCGCGACCGCGAGGCCCTCGTTCTCCGCCTTGGCCCGGGAGGCCGAGCCCTCGCGCAGACCGACGGTGACGTCGACGCCCGAGTCGCGCAGGTTCAGCGCGTGCGCGTGCCCCTGGCTGCCGTAGCCGATGACGGCGACCTTCTTGTTCTGGATGACCGACAGGTCGGCGTCGTCGTCGTAGAACAGCTCAGCCACGATGGTTCTCCTTGGTGATCGGGTGGTGGGAGGTCAGGCGGACCGGCTGACGCGCTCGAGCGCCCGGTCCGTGATGGAGCGCGGGCCGCGGCCGATGGCCACCGTGCCCGACTGGACGATCTCGCGGATGCCGAACGGCTCGAGCGCCGCGAGCAGCGCGGAGAGCTTCGACGGCCCGCCGGTCGCCTCGATGGTGACGGTGTCGGGCACGACGTCGACGACGTGCGCGCGGAACAGGTCGACGACCTCGAGCACCTGGGTGCGGGTGGCGCCCTCGGCGCGCACCTTCACCAGCAGGAGCTCGCGCTGCACGGAGGCGGCGTCCTCGAGCTCGACGATCTTCAGCACGTTGATCAGCTTGTTCAGCTGCTTGGTGACCTGCTCCAGCGGCAGCTGGTCCACGTCGACCACGACGGTGATCCGGGAGATCTCGTCGTGCTCGGTGGGGCCCACCGCGAGGGAGTGGATGTTGAACGACCGCCGGGCGAACAGGCCGGCGACGCGGGTGAGGACGCCGGGCTTGTTCTCGACGAGCACGGAGAGGGTGTGACGGCTCATGATCTGCTCTTTCTCCCCGCTCAGTCTTCGCGGTCCCACGCCGGGCTGATGCCCCGCGCGTACTGGATGTCGTCGTTGGGCACGCCGGCGGCGACCATCGGCCACACCATCGAGTCGCGGGACACGGTGAAGTCCACGACCACGGGCTGGTCGTCGATCTCGAGCGCGCGCTTGATGGTGGCGTCCACGTCGGCGCGGGTCTCGCAGCGCAGCCCCACGGCGCCGTAGGCGTCGGCGAGCTTGACGAAGTCGGGCACCCGCACCGTGCCGTGGCCGGTGTTGAGGTCGGTGTTGGAGTACCGGGACTCGTAGAACAGGGTCTGCCACTGGCGGACCATGCCCAGCGAGGAGTTGTTGATCACCGCGACCTTGATCGGGATCTCGTTGATCGTGCAGGTCGCGAGCTCCTGGTTGGTCATCTGGAAGCAGCCGTCGCCGTCGATCGCCCAGACGGTGCGCGACGGGTCGCCGACCTTGGCGCCCATCGCCGCGGGGACGGAGAAGCCCATCGTGCCGAGCCCGCCGGAGTTCAGCCACGAGTTCGGCCGCTCGTAGCGGATGAACTGCGCGGCCCACATCTGGTGCTGCCCCACGCCGGCCGCGAAGATCGCCTCCGGGCCGGAGATCTCGCCGATCCGGGAGATCACGTGCTGCGGGGCGAGGTGCCCGTCGGTCGGCTCGTCGAACCCGAGCGGGAAGGTCTCGCGCCACGAGTCGATCTGGTGCCACCAGGCGGCCAGGTCGGGCTTGCCGTGGTGCGCGTGCTCCTTGGCGAGCTCGGGCAGCAGGTCGGTGATGACCTCGCGCAGGTCGCCGACGATCGGCACGTCCGCGGCGCGGTTCTTGCCGATCTCCGCCGGGTCGATGTCCGCGTGCACGATGGCGGCGTTGGGCGCGAAGGACGACAGCTTGCCGGTGACCCGGTCGTCGAACCGCGCGCCGAGGGCGACCACGAGGTCGGCCTTCTGCAGCGCGGCCACCGCGGCCACCGTGCCGTGCATGCCGGGCATCCCGAGGTTCTGCGGGTGGCTGTCGGGCAGCGCGCCGCGGGCCATCAGCGTGGTGACCGCCGCGGCGCCCGAGGCGTCGACCAGGCGGCGCAGCTCGGCGGCAGCGCCGGAGCGGATCACGCCGCCGCCGATCATCAGCACCGGACGGCGGGCGGTCGCCAGCAGCCGAGCGGCCTCCCGGATCTGCTTCGCGTGCGGCTTGGTCACCGGGTGGTAGCCCGGCAGGTCGAGCTGCTGGGGCCAGGAGAACGTCGTGTCGGTCTGCATCGCGGACTTCGCGATGTCCACCAGCACGGGGCCGGGCCGACCGGTCGAGGCGATGTGGAACGCCTCGGCGATGGTCCGGGGGATGTCGGCGGGGTCGGTCACCAGGTAGTTGTGCTTGGTGATCGGCAGCGTGATGCCGACGATGTCGGCCTCCTGGAACGCGTCCGTGCCGATCAGCGGCGCCGCGACCTGGCCGGTGATCGCGACCAGCGGGATCGAGTCCATGTTGGCGTCGGCGATCGGGGTGACCAGGTTGGTCGCGCCGGGGCCCGACGTGGCCATGCAGACGCCGACGCGGCCGGTGGCCTGCGCGTAGCCGGTGGCCGCGTGGCCGCCGCCCTGCTCGTGCCGCACGAGGATGTGCCGCAGGCGGGTGGAGTCCATCAGCGGGTCGTAGGTGGGCAGGATCGCGCCGCCGGGGATGCCGAAGACGACCTCGGCGCCGGCCTCCTCGAGCGAGCGGACGATCGACTTGGCACCCGTGACCTGCTCGGTGACGACGGGGCGCGGCCGGCTGGACGCGGCGGGCTCGGCAGCGGGGCGGACGTGCTCGGTCGCGGCCGTGGTGGCCGGCCGGCGGGGCGGTGCCGGGTGGGGGCCCTGGACCATCGGTGTCTCCTGGCGTCGGTGCTGGTGGAGCTGCGGGGTGGCACGAAAAAACCCCTCGGGCCCGGTGGGACCGGCTGGGCCGGACCGGACGAGGGGTGCGCGCGCGGGCGTTGCCTTCCTGGGGGGTGGCTTCAGCCTGCGCGCCCGGGAAGTACTACGAGGAGGTTCGTCCGCATGTCCAGGACACTACGCCCCGGCCGCGACGGTGTCACGCGGACCCCGCGCCGTCTCACATCGTGGTCCACGAGTCCACTTCGTGAACGGGGGCCGGGGCGGGGCCGCGGCGCGGCGGGCGGTTCCGCAGCCCGGCGGCGCGGCGCACGCGCGTCCGACGGACGGCCTCCTAGCCTCGCTCCATGAGCGGACCCACGCACGCACGCCGCCCCCTCCTCGCGCTGACGGCCGCCGCGGCGCTCGCCCTGGTCGCCGCATGCGGCGGCGGGGACGCGCCCGGCGACGACGCCGGCACCCCGGCCGGCAGCACCGCGCCGACCGCCGCGGCCCCGTCCGCCACACCCACGCCCTCGGCGACGCCACCGGCCGACGGCAGCGACGCCGACGCCGACACGGCGGCGCCGCCGTTCCCCGCCGACACCGCCGTGGACACCGCGGAGCCCGCCGGCGACGCGGCGCTCACCGTGACCGACGTCCGGGTCGGGCACCACGACGGGTTCGACCGCGTCGTCCTCGAGCTCGCCGGCACCGGCACCCCCGGCTGGCGCGTCGAGTACGTGGACGCCGCCGTCGAGGACCCCACCGGCGAGACCGTGGACCTGGCCGGCGACACCGTGCTCCAGGTCGTCGTCACGGGCGCGGCGTACCCCTTCGAGACCGGCGCCACCGAGTTCCCCCTCCGGCAGCCGGTCACCGCCGCCGGCACCACGGTCGTCGGCGAGGCCGTCCTCCTCGGCACCTTCGAGGCGCAGTCGCAGGCCCTCGTCGGGGTCACCGGGGCACCCGCGCCGTTCCGCGCCTACCTGCTGGAGAACCCGACCCGCCTGGTCGTGGACGTCCAGGGCTGAGACCTCCCCGCACCCCAGCCCCGGCCGGGGTGCGGGCGCCTCCGCCCCCCGCGGCCTCAGCCGCGCCGGTGCACCCGCGCCTCCCACGGCCGCAACGTCGCCGGCCCCGGTCGCGCGCCGTCCGGGCCCGCGGGGTCGTCGTCGTGCGTGCCCAGCACCAGCGGGCCCCAGGCGCCGTCGCCGTCCACGGGCCACGCGTCGCCCAGGTCCACCTCGCGCTCCTCACCGGAGACGTTCACGACCACCAGCAGCGTCGCGCCGTCGAGCGAGCGCGTGTACGCGTAGACCTGCTCGTCATGCGGCAGCAGCATCGTGAAGTCGCCCAGCGCGACCACCGGGTCGGACTTGCGCAGCGCGATCAGCGCCCGGTGGTGGTGGAACACCGACCGCGGGTCGGCGCGCTCCGCCTCGGCGTTGACCTCGGTGTGGTTCGGGTTGACGTCCAGCCACGGCTCCCCGGTCGTGAACCCGGCGTGCCGCGACGCGTCCCACTGCACCGGCGTGCGCGCGTTGTCCCGGCTCATCGCGGCCAGCCCGGCCAGCAGCTGCTCGTCGGTCGCCGACCCGAGCGCGCGCGCCTGCTCGACGTGCCGCAGCGACTCGATGTCCCGGTACCGGTCGAACCGGTCGTAGTGCGCGTTCGTCATCCCGAGCTCCTCGCCCTGGTAGACGTACGGCGTCCCCCGGTGCAGGTGCAGCAGGGTCGCCAGCGCCCGCGCGGACTCCCGGCGGTACCGCCCGTCGTCCCCGAACCGCGACACCACGCGGGGCTGGTCGTGGTTGTCCCAGTAGAGGCTGTTCCAGCCCACGTCCTGCAGCCCGTGCTGCCAGCGGCCGAACGTCGCCTTGAGGTCGGTCAGCCGCAGCGGCCGCGGGTCGAACTTCCCGCCCGGCCCGTGGTCGAGCCCGACGTGCTCGAACTGGAACACCATGTCGACCTCGGCGCGCGCCGGGTCGGTGAACAGCCGCGCCTGCTCGACCGTCACCCCGGGCATCTCCCCCACGGTCAGCAGGCGGTCGGACCGGCCCGCGAACACCTCGCGGTGCATCTCCGCCAGGAACTCGTGGATCCGCGGCCCGCTCGTGTAGGACGCGGACCCGTCGCCCCACACGCCCGCGACGACGGGGCCGTCGGGCAGCGACGTGTCCTTGGAGATCAGGTTGATGACGTCCATCCGGAACCCGTCGACCCCGCGGTCGAGCCACCAGCGCATCATCGCGTGCACGGCCCGGCGGACCTCGGGGTTCTCCCAGTTGAGGTCTGGCTGCTTGCGGCTGAACAGGTGCAGGTAGTACTCGCCGGTGGCCTCGTCCAGCTCCCAGGTCGACCCCGAGAAGAACGAGTGCCAGTTGGTCGGCTCCGCGCCGGGCTCGCCGGCGACCGCCCCCTCGCGCGCCGGGCGCCACCAGTACCAGTCGCGCTTCGGGCTGTCGACGGACGACCGGCTCTCGACGAACCACGGGTGCTCGTCGGACGTGTGGTTGACCACCAGGTCCATCACCAGCTTCATCCCGCGGTCGTGCAGCGCCGCGATCAGCTCGTCCAGGTCGGCCAGCGTGCCGAACGACGGGTCGACGTCCTGGTAGTCGCTGATGTCGTAGCCGTTGTCGTCCTGCGGCGAGCGGTAGATCGGCGACAGCCACACCACGTCGACGCCCAGCGCCTCCAGGTGGTCGAGGCGGGACAGCACGCCCCGCAGGTCACCGATCCCGTCGCCGTCCGAGTCCTGGAACGACCTCGGGTAGATCTGGTAGACGGTGGCTCGGGTCCACCAGGGCGCGTCCTCGACGGTGAAGGCCATGCCCTCGACCTTCTCACGCGGGTCGCCCGCGCGCAGCGGACCTCAGTCCACGTCCCGCCGACGGAACACCAGCGCGCCGACGACGACCAGCAGCACCGTGGCGCCGAGCAGCAGCAGACCGCCGTGGACGCCGGTGACCAGGCGCTCCGCGGTGCAGACCCCGTTCGGCACGACCCCGTCGATCGGCTCGCACGGCACGGAGACGAACGCGGTGTAGCCGTCGTCGACCCACGCCTGCACCCCGACCCGCAGCGTCCACGGCTGGAGCCCCGGCAGGAACCCCGCGATCAGCGAGTCCACCACCACCAGCCAGCCGACGCCGACCCCGAGGGCCGCGGCGGCGCTCCGGGTGACGAAGCCGAGCGCGGCCCCGACCGCCCCCGCCGCGCCCGACACGGCGAGCACCCGCAGCGCGGTCAGCCCGAGGTCCGTCCACGTCCTCCCGTCGAGGTCGCCGAGGGCGCCGTTCGCCGCAGCGCCCGCCCACGAGCCCCCGACCACCACCAGCAGGGCCAGCGCGGTCGGCACCAGCACCCCGGCGGCGGCGACCGCGACCTTGCTCGCGTAGACGCGGCCGCGCCGCGGCACGAACGTCAGCCACGTCGACAGCGACCCCGAGCCGATCTCGGCGGTCACGAACGTGACACCCGCGGCGAACGCCAGGAGCAGCAGGACCGTGCTGGCCCCCGAGATCCAGGACCCCGCGGCGTCGGCGAACGTCGTCCGGTACGGCAGGTAGCTCTCCTCGCGCGGCTCCATCTCGTCGCAGCCGAAGTCCACCTCCGGGTCGGTGGCGCGCTGCTCCTCCTCGCCCGCCCGGCAGTCCTCGAGGTACTGCTCGCCGTTCTCCGCCCAGTCCTCCTGCGCCCACGCGAGCTGCTCGCGCGCGTCCGCGACCGCCTGGGCGGACGGCGGGCGCGTGCTGGACCAGGCGCCCGCGACCACCGCGAGCGCCGCGACGACGGCCAGCACCGCGAGCCAGCGCACCGCGGCGCGGTACCGGAACCGGCGGGCCTCGACCCGCACCAGCCCGGTCACGCGCGCGCCCGTCGGCCGTGCGGGGCGGGCCGGCCCTGCTGCGCCTCGGCCAGTCCGTCGGGGGCCGTCCCGGTGAGCGCCAGGAACACCTGCTCCAGGTCCGCCCGTACCGGCACGAGCTTCCCGGAGGTACAGGCCGGCGGCGGCGAGCGCCCGGGTCACGTCCGCCAGGTCCGGTACCCCGGACACCTGCAGCGCGCCGTCCCCGGCCGGACGCACGGCCCAGCCCCGCGCGGCGAGGACCTCGGCCGCCCGCGCCGGGTCCGTCACCCCCACCCGGGCCTCCCCCGCACCCGCCTGGGCGAGCAGGTCCTCGACCCGCCCGGACGTCACGAGGCGGCCGCGGGTCACGATCGAGACCGTGTCGGCGACCTGCTGGACCTCGGCCAGGATGTGGCTGGACACCAGCACCGTCTTGCCCGCGTCCGCGAGCGAGCGCATGATCTGGCGCACCTCGTGGATGCCGGCGGGGTCCAGGCCGTTGGTCGGCTCGTCGAAGATCACCAGGTCCGGGTCCTTGAGCAGCGTCGACGCGATCGCCAGCCGCTGCTTCATCCCCAGCGAGTAGGTCCGGAACGGGCTCGACCCGCGGTCCGCGAGGCCGACGTCGGTGAGCACCCGGTCCACCTGCGCCGAGGGCGCTCCGATCGCGGCGGCCAGCAGCTCGAGGTTCCGGCGCCCGGAGAACGCCGGGAAGAACGTCGGGGACTCGACGATCGCGCCGACCCGCGCCACCACCTCGGGCAGTGCCTGCGGCACGGGGCGGTCCAGCACGCGCACGGTGCCGGCGTCCGGGCGGATCAGCCCGAGCAGCATCCGGATCGTCGTCGTCTTGCCCGCGCCGTTCGGCCCGAGGAACCCGTGCACGCCGCCCAGCGGCACGTCCAGGTCCAGCCCGCCGACCGCGACCACGCGCCGTCCGCGGTGCCGGTAGGTCTTGCGCAGGCCGCGGGTGCTGACGGCGGTGGTCCCCGCCGGCGGCAGATCGGTCACGCTCGCCCCCTCGCCGGGCGCCCGGTGCGAGCGCCCGACGCGACCCTAGCCGCGCGCACCGGGCCGACGGGAGCGTTCCGGCAGATCGGATGAGCACGGCACCGGTTCACCCAGCGCCAGAACTTCGCCACTGTGCACCGTGCACGTTCAGACGGGTGCTCGATTCCCCGGCGAGAGATTCACTCCGAGCCCGAACGTCCTCCCGCGCCAAGATCATCGGACCTCCGAATTCGCACATCGCGGCGAGTTCGCGCGTACACCAGCGAACCCAAGCGCTCCTCCCAATGTTGCCTGTCAGAAAGCAACGCCCTCGCAACGTCCCGCGGCGAGGTGAATGGATCGGAAATCTCGCCCATCGCCGCAGCGGCACCGAGAGCCACTGCAGCACTTCTATGCCGTACGCCGGAAGCCATCAAGAACCTTGCAGCGGAACTAGCGACGCCGAAGCGCAGACACTCCGGGAAAGTCAGCACTGCATCCGATAGCGGGAACTGCGCGTCATCGCCATATCGCCGAATCACCGCAATCGCTTGCTCAACCAACGTCGCGAAATCATTGAGAAGCACCTTCGCATGGACACGGAGACAATGATCCATCTTGAGCCCGCTAGCCGCTGACATCTCGGTGTATGGCTCGCCACCGATCCAGGCGCGAATCAGCGCGGCCAGAGACACCGATGGATCCGCAACCTCCGACTTGTCGAAAGCGGCGTCCACCTCGATCTCGAACCCTGGCTGACGCATAGCCCAGCCCAGCAACGCCTCGATCAAGCCGTCTTCCGTGCCGGATCCAACAGTCGCCCAACCACTAAAGCTTGGGATCAAGTCGTCGATAACCGAGTCCACGATTCTGGGGCGACCGCCCGACTCGCGTACCCAATCAAGCCTTCCGCTACTTCGCAATGCCACAACTCGATCTGCCCGCATTTGAAAAACACTCAGCATCAGACGCGCCTGAGCCGCGGTCGCGCGGCGCGCCGCGAAGGTAGCGGTGTACACCTTGGTGGCGATCGCGCGGAACTCGTCATCGCCAATCTCGTCGTGGATGAGCTCCAGAAGCGATGCATCGACCCCATCGACCATCGACAGCAGCGCTGGAACTTGCTCAAGGAGCGTGTTCGTTAGCGCCCTACCGGATCGCGCGAGCGCAGTCTCCAGCTCTCGCAGCAACTCTATTAGGGCACCCTCGACCAGTTCACCGGGCAAACCCTGAGCGACAGGAGCCACAACCGGCCACTGATCCGGATTGGCGCAGATCACTAACCCGCGACTGGAACTTCCTGCACGACCGGCGCGACCGACAAGATTCTTGATGTCACGTGCAAGCATGGGAGCTGACCGTTGATCGGCAGACCCACGAACTACGGAATAGAGCACCAGGGTACGAATCGGAAGATTGACGCCTTCTGCGAGCGTGCTCGTGCAGAGGACGAGTGCCAACTTTCTCTCAGCGAGAAGTTCCTCAAGCACTTCACGAACCTCTTGCGGGAGGTCGCCATGGTGCACCACTGCGCCTGACTCCAAAGCGCGAGCACCGATCCAAGACTCGCCGAACTCGCGCTTCAGGTACGTCACCGCTCGCGCTACACCCTGAGCATCGGTAACGAACGATGTTGGGACCGGAAGCGGCAACCCGAGCTCGACCTGCTTCACAAGCTCTTCCGCAAGACCCAAGACACCCTGCGCTCCTCGCTTGACAGATGCGAAAACCGCTACCGCCCCGAGAGGCAGGGCCTTGCGAGCGGCTGCGATAGCTCGCGTTTTCACCGTGCCGATGGTGTGAGTTTTCAGCCGACCACTGGCTGGATTCGTAAACACAAAATCGTTACGAGTCAAGAAGTCGGGCAACGTATGACTGGGGAGCGAAGATGCAAGTTCCTGCATTTCCAAGCCAACCACGGTGTTGACACCCGACCCTGTTGGTCGTAGGACCGCATACTCGGCCGATGCAGCTTGATAGTCACTGCGCACGACAGTAGAGTCGGAGCCTCCCAGCCACTCGTTGACCTCGGATATATTGGGAACAATAGCTGAAACGAAAATGACACGCGGCGGCTCTTCCCTTGCCCGCAATCGCGCCAGCAGCAATTCGAGGCCCACCCCCCTGGAATCGCTCGCCAGTAGATGCCCCTCATCACACACGACGAGGTCGATGGTCGGGACTATCTCCGGGTGAGTTCCAAGCAACCCCGTCAGAGCCTCGGGCGTCGCGATGAGCAGTCGGACAGACTGCAGATTCTCAACTTCCTCCGGGGTTGGCACCGTGCCCCCATAGACAGCGCGACTCGATATGCCCATATCGGAAAGACTAGAACCGATCGAGTCACGCAGTTCCCGCGCGAGCGCACGGAATGGAACGAGGAGAACCGCTCGGGCCGTCGCGTTCGATCGAAGGTGGTGATACAGAAGTGTTTCCGTCAGCGCTGTCTTGCCGGATCCCGTCGGCATCTGCAGCGAGAACGACTCCGCCCTCGTTAAGAGACCAGACTGAATAGCTTCGATCTGTGAAGGGAAAAAGTCCCAGACGGGGCGCGGGCGGCCAAGGAAAGACGCGACCAGGGCGTCCCAATGATGGCTTGTACCATCTGGGAGGACAGCACGGAGGTTTGTTCGCTGGAATCGCTCGAGAGAGTGCGCGAACAGATGTGCAGTCACCCATTCATCGGGCCCAATACGAAGCGCGGCCTCCGCGTCCGCTTGCGCCTGAGCACGGATAGAAGCAACAGTCGCGTCGTCACCGATGGCCATCGCGCCGAGAAGTTCTGTGACCTTAGGCGTCATCACCCCGGTCGCGGACGCTGGCCGGCGACTGAGCAACTCAGACCAAGCTGCGAGATCGGGGTCCACGCCAAGGCTTTCGCCAGCCGTCCTCATTGTGACCACTGCCGAGGCAGGAAATCCGCCCAGATAGAACGAAGTGGCGGCAAATAGAGTGGCGTCGGACTTCGCCGACCCCGAAAGCTCTCGACCGATAGAGACGAACGCATTGCCGAGCGCCGACCAACTGCGCCCGTCCGACTCACCGAAACGGATGGAGTCGAAGAGTTGACCAACGAGAGAGAAGTACAGGTCGAGTTCGCGGCCGTCTAGATATCCCAATTGGCCGAGATGAGTCTGAATCCTGAAGTCACCCAGGCTCGCACGGGTCTGAAAGTCTGCGACCCACTCTTGCAGCGTCCGCCTCATTGTGGACCCGGGAGCCCGGTGTCTGCGCTGCGCACGGCGAGCGCGTAGACGCCTTCGTAACCGGCTTTGAGTTCGGGCACGGATATCACGATCAACGAAGCGGCGTTCTGGTCCAACACGGCCGTGTCTTCAAGCTCATCCGCGAGGAGATCTAGCTGATGACCGCCACCGCCTTGAACTCGCGTGCGGCAGGCGGGTGGTCGTTTGCGTTGATGAACCGGTCGAGGTGGTCAATCGTCAAAGTTCCGAGGTCAGCATAGGCGGCCCTCTCCCGAAGCCACACCAGCGTCTTCGCCAATCGCCCGTCAGCGTCCTTCTTGGAGTCGGCTATCGCCTGAGGTATGGGACGGAAGCTTCCCTTAGTGGATTTGGTCTTCACTTCTGCGCAGATTAACCTGTCTCGATGTGTGGCGTTCGGCCATTCCGGCAGATCGAACTGCACCACGTCTGAATGCGACATCGCTTTGGTGCGATCCTGCTTGAGGCGCCATTTCTTGGGATCGACCAACTCGGCCGGGTACTCGCGTGCTGCGCTGAATATGGCCGAGAGTATCTCCCCGAAATCGCCTGACATCACGGAACCTGGATCGGGCAGCTTCATCGCGATCAACTCTCGGTGCAGACGGCCCGATCGCTCTATGGCGGCATTTAGAGTGGCATCGTCGACGTAGCATCTTCGAACCGCGGTGCCAAGACCTGGAATATCGATGCTGGCCAGTTCGACCAAAAGATAGGCAGTGTCATCAATCGTGAGGAACAAGTCTCGCAGCGATGCAAAATCAAGCCCTAACTCGCGCATCGCCTGACTCTCCCTCCGGCGGATCACGTTGTCCGGCGCACCGTGGACTACGCGCCATCCTCCCGAGGATAGTGATGAGCCTCTGCGTTCGACCGCGCGCCTGCGCAATTCATCCGATCGGCCGACTGCGGTGCCGCTAGGGGCACCACGTTGTGTGCGCTCAGATCAGCACGGCCCCCGTCGACGCGGACTGCACGAGCTTCGCGTACTTCGCCAGCACGCCCCGGGTGTACCGCGGCGGCAGCGGCGCCCAGCCGACCCGGCGCTCGGCGAGCTCGGCCTCGTCGACCAGCAGGTCCAGCGTCGCCTCGGCGACGTTCAACCGGATCCGGTCGCCGTCGCGGACGAACGCGATCGGGCCCGCGTCGACCGCCTCGGGCGCCACGTGACCGACGCACAGGCCCGTGGTGCCGCCGGAGAACCGGCCGTCGGTGAGCAGCAGCACGTCCTTGCCGAGGCCCGCGCCCTTGATCGCGCCGGTGATCGCCAGCATCTCGCGCATGCCCGGGCCGCCCTTGGGGCCCTCGTAGCGGATGACCACGACGTCGCCGGCCTGGATCGTGCCGTCCTCGAGGGCGTCGAGGGCCGCGCGCTCGCGCTCGAACACCCGCGCCGTGCCCTCGAACACGTCCGTGTCGAAGCCCGCGGACTTCACGACCGCGCCCTCCGGTGCCAGCGATCCGTCGAGGATCGTGATGCCGCCGGTGCGGTGGATCGGGTTGTCCAGGGCCCGCAGGATCTTGCCGTCCGGGTCCGGCGGGGCGATGTCCGCGAGGTTCTCCGCCACGGTCCGCCCGGTGACCGTGAGGCAGTCGCCGTGCAGCAGGCCCGCGTCGAGCAGCGCCTTCATCACGACCGGCACGCCGCCGATCCGGTCGACGTCGGCCATCACGTACCGGCCGAACGGCTTCAGGTCACCCAGGTGCGGGACCTTCGCGGCGACCCGCTTGAAGTCGTCGAGCGTCAGGTCGACCTCGGCCTCGTGCGCGATGGCCAGCAGGTGCAGCACCGCGTTGGTCGAGCCGCCGAACGCCATCACCACGGCGATGGCGTTCTCGAACGCCTCCTTGGTCATGATCTGCCGGGCGGTGATGCCCCGACGCAGCAGCTCGACGACCGCCTCGCCCGACTTCAGGGCGAAGTTGTCGCGGCGCCGGTCCGCGCTCGGCGGGGCGGCCGACCCGGGCAGCGACATGCCGATCGCCTCGGCGACCGACGCCATCGTGTTCGCCGTGTACATGCCCCCGCACGCGCCCTCGCCCGGGCAGATCGCCCGCTCGATGCGGTCCAGGTCGCCCTTCGACATGAGGCCGCGGGAGCAGGCGCCGACCGCCTCGAACGCGTCGATCAGCGTGACGTCCTTCTCCGTGCCGTCCTCGAGCTTCACCCAGCCCGGCATGATCGACCCGGCGTAGAGGAACACGCTGGACAGGTCGAGCCGCGCCGCGGCCATCAGCATGCCCGGCAGGGACTTGTCGCAGCCCGCCAGCAGCACCGAGCCGTCCAGCCGCTCCGCCTGCATCACGGTCTCGACGCTGTCCGCGATGATGTCGCGGCTCACCAGGGAGAAGTGCATCCCCTCGTGACCCATCGAGATGCCGTCGGACACCGAGATGGTGCCGAACTCCAGCGGGTAGCCGCCGCCCGCGTGCACGCCGTTCTTCACGGCCTGGGCGAGCCGCTGCAGCGACAGGTTGCAGGGCGTGATCTCGTTCCAGGAGCTCGCGACGCCGATCTGCGGCTTGACCCAGTCGTCGTCGCCCATCCCGACGGCGCGGAGCATCCCGCGCGACGCGGTGGCCTCGATGCCGTCGGTGACCTGACGGGACCGGGGCTTGATGTCAGGGGTCTGGGAGGACGTGGTCGTCATGACCCGACTCTAGGCGCGGCACGCCCCGCGCGCCGCCCCCTCGCCGAGACAGGGCGTGCGCGCCGACACAGGACCTCCGCGCGCCCTGTCTCGGCGCGGAGGTCCTGTCTCGGCGGGGGTGCGGGGTCAGCCGCGGCGGATGCGGCTCACGTCGCGCACGGCGCCGCGGTCGGCGCTGGTCGCCATCGCCGCGTACGCCTGGAGCGCGGGCGACACGTACCGGTCGCGGTCGACGGGCTGCCACGGGTTCTCGCGGGCCTCCATCTTGGCGCGACGGTCCGCGAGCACCTCGTCCGGGACGTTCACCCGGATCAGGCGGGTCTCGACGTCGATCTCGATCTCGTCGCCGTCCTCGATCAGGCCGATCGTGCCGCCGGCCGCCGCCTCCGGGCTGACGTGCCCGACGGAGATGCCGCTCGACCCGCCGGAGAACCGGCCGTCGGTGATGAGCGCGCAGACCTTGCCCAGACCGCGGCCCTTGATGAACGACGTCGGGTAGAGCATCTCCTGCATGCCGGGGCCGCCGGCGGGGCCCTCGTACCGCACGACGACGACGTGCCCCGGCTCGACCTCCTTGCGCAGGATCTTGTCGACCGCCTCGTCCTGGGACTCGCAGACCAGCGCGCGCCCGACGAAGTGGAAGACGTCCGGGTCGATGCCAGCGGTCTTGATGATCGCGCCGTCCTCGGCGATGTTGCCCCGCAGCACGGCCAGGCCGCCCTCGACGGTGTAGGCGTGCGGGACGTCGCGGATGCACCCGGCGGCGCCGTCGGTGTCCAGCGACTCCCAGACGTTCGAGGTGGAGAACGCCTGCGTGGTGCGCACCCCGCCCGGGGCGGCGTGGAACAGGGCGGTCGCGCGCTCGGTGGCCCTGCCGCCGCGGATGTCCCAGTCGTCCAGCCACGCGCGCAGCGTCGGGGTGTGCACGCTCGTCACGTCGTGGTCGAGGAGCCCGCCGCGGTCGAGCTCGCCGAGCAGCGCGGGGATGCCGCCCGCCCGGTGCACGTCCTCCATGTGGTAGTCCGGGTGGTTCGGCGCGACCTTCGCGAGGCACGGCACGCGGCGGCTGATCGCGTCGATCTCGGCCAGCGTGAACTCGACCTCGGCCTCCTGGGCGGCCGCGAGGATGTGCAGCACCGTGTTGGTCGAGCCGCCCATCGCGACGTCGAGGGTCATCGCGTTCGTGAACGCGGCCTTCGTCGCGATGCCGCGGGGCGCCGCGGTGTCGTCCTCGTCGTCGTAGTAGCGGCGCGCGAGGTCGACGATCGTCCGGCCGGCCTCGAGGAACAGCTCCCGGCGGGCGCTGTGCGTGGCCAGGGTGGAGCCGTTGCCCGGCAGGGACAGGCCCAGGGCCTCGGTCAGGCAGTTCATCGAGTTCGCGGTGAACATCCCCGAGCAGGAGCCGCAGGTCGGGCAGGCGTTCTCCTCGACGGTGGCGAGCGCCTGGTCGGAGACGGCGTCGTCCGCGGAGTAGTTGATCGCGTTGATGAGGTTGAGGTGGGTCTTCGCGACCCCGTCCGCCACGACCGCCTTGCCGGCCTCCATCGGACCGCCGGACACGAAGATCACGGGGATGTTCAGCCGCAGCGCCGCGTTGAGCATCCCGGGCGTGATCTTGTCGCAGTTCGAGATGCAGACCAGCGCGTCGGCGCAGTGCGCCTGGACCATGTACTCGACGGAGTCGGCGATCAGGTCGCGGCTCGGCAGCGAGTAGAGCATCCCGGCGTGGCCCATCGCGATGCCGTCGTCGACGGCGATGGTGTTGAACTCCTTGGCGACGCCGCCGGCCTCCTGGATCGCGGACGCGACCAGGTCGCCCATGTCCTTGAGGTGCACGTGGCCCGGGACGAACTGCGTGTACGAGTTCGCGATCGCGATGATCGGCTTGCCGAAGTCCTCCGAGCCCATGCCCGTGGCGCGCCAGAGCGCGCGGGCGCCGGCCATGTTGCGGCCGTGGGTGGACGTACGGGAGCGCAGCGGACGGCTCACGGGACAGCTCCTTCAGCAAGCAGGGCGCCACCGCGTCGGCGGCGTGCCTGCACGGTACGTCCGCGCTGGTGGGGGTCGTCGCGCGCGTCCGTCCTGTGATCGCCCAACCCGCGAGACGCGCGCCCCGTCTGACGCCCGTCCCAGCGCGACGCCCGTTCCCGCGCTACCCGTCCCCGCGCGCCTGCCAGGTGCAGACGCAGGCCTCGTTGCCCTCCGGGTCGGCGAGCACCCAGAACGCGGGCGCCCGCACGTCCGACAGCAGCGTCCCGCCGGCCGCGAGCGCCGCCGCCACCCGGGCCTGCGCCTGGTCGTGCGGCACGGTGACGTCGACGTGGATCCGGTTGCGCTGCGGTCGCGGCGCGTCCATCTGCTGGAACCAGTACGCCGGGCCGAGCGCGCCGGACGGGTCGACGAGCGACGGGTCGTCCGGGTCGGTGCCGGGCTCGGGCACGTAGCCGAGCACCGCGCGCCAGAACGGGGCGACCGCCGGGATGTCGAGGGCGTCCACGGCGATCTCCTGCGCGGTCAGCCGCTCCGGGGCGCCGGGCAGGCCGAGCTCGTCCGCCACCGCCGTGACCGCCGCCGCGAGCGCGAGGTCCCGCTCGGTCAGCCCGCGGGCGTCGGGCGTGCTGGTCCGGACCTGGACGTGGTCCGGGCGGAGCACCACGTCGGGGGTGGCGCCCACCCGGTCCGCCTCGGCCGCGACCCGCGCGACGAACGCCGCCCCGGTCGCCAGGTCCGGGGTGCGGAACGCGGCCTGCAGCCACACCAGCAGCACCCGCCAGTGCCGCGCGTCCACCCGCTCGGTGGCCGCACCCGGCCCGATCACCCGCTGCTCCGCGTCGCTCATGGGCCCAGCGTGCCACCGCCCTCCGACACGTCCGCGCGACGGGCTTGCGGTTGACGCGACGTCAACCCCTACGGTCGGGTGACGACGGCGGGAGGTCCGCCGTCGGAGGTGAGGAGCACCCGATGACCGTCGACACCGCGCGCTGGACGACCGCCGAGGTCGTCCGTCTGTCCGGCGTCACGTCGCGGACCCTGCGGCACTACGACGCGATCGGGCTGCTGCGCCCGGCCGGCAGCACGCCGGGCGGGCAGCGGGAGTACGGCCACGACGAGCTGCTGCGCCTGCAGCAGGTGCTGGTCCTGCGGGAAGCTCGGCGTGGGCCTCGGCACCATCGCCGAGATCCTCGACGACCCCGACGACCCCGACGACCGGGCGCGGCGGCTCCGCGAGCACCACGCGTGGCTGCTCGCCGAGCGGGACCGCCTGGACCGGCTCGCCCGGACCGTCGCCTCCACCATCGAGTCCCTGGAAGGGGGCACCACCATGCCCGCGGAGCAGCTGTACGACGGGTTCGACCACACGCAGTACGAGCAGGAGGCGCGCGAGCGCTGGGGAGCCGAGACCGTGGACCGCAGCACCCGCACCTGGGAGTCGCTGACCGCCGACGAGCGGGCCGCCCACCAGCGGGAGATGCACGACGTCAACGCGGCCCTCGCCGAGCACCTCGCGGCGGGCACGCCCGTGACGGACGCGGCGGTCCGGGGGCTCGTGGCCCGGCACCACGCCTGGGTCTCGCGGTTCTGGACCCCGGACCCCGACGCGTACCGGGGTCTGGCCGCGACGTACGTCGACGACCCCCGGTTCACGGCGACCTACGACGCCGTGGCCCCCGGCCTGGCGGTCTACCTGCGGGACGCGGTCGACGCCCACGCGGACGCCGTCGCAGGCGGCTGACGGATCGGGACCAACGGCCCAACCGCGCGGGGGCGTCGCGCGGCAGGCTGATCCGCGTGCCGGACCACCGGTCGCCTCTCCCCCGGGGCGATCAGCGGGCTTCCCCGCCCGCGGTCCGCCGCGAGGTCACCTGGTGACGACGACCCGTCGTCAGGTACCCCCTGTCGAGGCACCATCGGCTCATCGCCCGGGCCGGTGGTGCCTCGACTCCTTCCCGGCGCCGGTCCGGCCGCGCAGCCCGGCCGCGCAGCCCGGCCGCGCAGCCCGGTCGCCGTCACGCCCGGCGCTGGCTACCGTCGCCGGGTGACCGCGATCCACTGGTTCCGCCGCGACCTGCGCCTCGGCGACAACCCCGCCCTGCACGCCGCCGCCGAGGCGGGCGGCGACGTCCTCGCCCTCTACGTCCTCGACCCCCGCATCTGGGAGTCGGCCGGGGCGCCGCGCCGCGCCTACCTGGCCCGCAGCCTCGCCGCCCTGGACGCGCAGACCGGCGGCCGGCTGCTGGTCCGCCACGGCGACCCGCGCGACGTCGTCCCCGCGGTCGCGCACGAGGTCGGTGCCGAGCAGGTGCACGTCGCCGCGTCGTACGAGCCGTTCGGTCGCCGCCGCGACGACGACGTCGAGTGGCGGCTCGAGGACGCCGGTGCCGCGCTGATGCGCACCGGCTCGCCGTACGCGGTCGCCCCCGGGCGGGTCCGCAACGGCTCCGGCGCCGACTACAAGGTCTTCACCCCGTTCCGCCGCGCCTGGGCCGAGCACGGCTGGCGCGCGCCTGCGCCGGACGCCGCAGCGACCGCCCGGGACGTGACGTTCGTCGACGCGGGCCGGTCCGACGCGGTCCCCGACGCCCCGGTCCCCGACGGCCTGGAGCTGCCCGAGGCCGGCGAGCACGCGGCCCTGGACCGCTGGCGCGCGATGCTCGACGGGCCGCTGAGCCACTACGCCGACGAGCGCGACCGCCCCGACCTCGACAGCACCTCGCGGCTGTCCGTCCCGCTCAAGTGGGGCGAGATCCACCCCCGGACGATCCTCGCCGACCTGGCGCACCGGCGCGGCGAGGGTGCCGACACGTTCCGCAGCCAGATCGCGTGGCGCGAGTTCCACGCGGACGTGCTGCACCACAACCCGACGGCCCGCCGGGAGTCGCTGACCCCGGTCGTGCCCGAGGCGTCGTGGGCGAGCGGGGACGCCGAGCAGCGGCTCCTGGACGCCTGGGCGTACGGCCGCACCGGCTACCCGGTGGTCGACGCCGGGATGCGCCAGCTGCGGGCCGAGGGCTGGATGCACAACCGGGTGCGGATGGTGGTCGCGTCGTTCCTGGTCAAGGACCTGCACGTGCGGTGGCAGCGGGGCGCGGACCACTTCATGGCGTGGCTGGTGGACGGCGACGTGCCGCAGAACCAGCTCAACTGGCAGTGGGTCGCCGGCACCGGCCGCGACGCCGCGCCGTACTTCCGGGTGTTCAACCCCGTGATGCAGGGCGTGAAGTTCGACCCGCACGGCCACTACGTGCGCCGGTGGGTGCCCGAGCTGCGCGACATCCCCGGCAAGGCGGTGCACGAGCCGTGGAAGCTTCCGCGGTCGGCGGCACCCGACTACGTAGAACGCCTCGTCGACCACGCGCACGAGCGCCAGGTAGCCCTGGGCGCGTACCAGTCGATGCGCTGAGCGGCGCCGGCCGGGACCCAGGTCCCACCTCGGGCCGGTCGGCCCGCCGGTGCGCACCCGCCCGCACGAAGTCGGGACCTTCGACCCGCCCACGGGACGCCCCGGTGGAGCACATTGGGAATGCAGTCACAAGACGACTCCCGACGAACCGAAGGCACGAACATGACCGCCACCGCCACCCCCCGCAGCAGCGCCGCTCCGGTGCCCGTGCGGACGCAGGAGACCATCGTCACGACCGTCAGCGCCCGCCGCTCGCTCGCCGTCCTGCGGCTGGCGACCGGGTTCATCTTCCTCTGGGCGTTCCTCGACAAGACCTTCGGCCTCGGCTACTCGACGCCGAGCGAGCGCGCCTGGCTCAACGGCGGCACCCCCAGCCAGGGCTTCCTCAACAGCCCCGCGGTGGTCGGGCCGTTCCAGAAGCTTCTTCCAGTCGATCGCCAGCCCCGCCACCGACGTGCTGTTCATGCTCGGCATGCTGGGTGTCGGCGCGGCCGTGATGCTCGGCGTCGGCGTCCGGGTCTCGGCCTGGGCCGGCTCCGCGATCATGCTGATGATGTGGGCCGCCGAGTGGCCGCTCACCGCCGGCTCGACCAACCCGGTGATGGACTACCACATCATCTACGCGCTGGCGCTGGTCGTCGTCGCGGTGACGTTCGCCGGCGACACCTGGGGCCTCGGCCGGATGTGGCGCGAGCTGCCCCTGGTCCAGAAGTACACCTGGCTCCGCTGATCCCGTGAGGCGCTGAGCCGCTGACGACGAGACGCCGGTCCCCGAGCGGGGGCCGGCGTCTCGTGCGTGCGCCAGGCGGCGCGCGGGTCAGGCGGCGCGCAGCGCGCGGTACTCGTCGTCGAGCATCCCCATGAGGATCCCGTCGCACCAGCCGTCGCCGTCGCGGTACGCGTCCCGGCGCCGGCCCTCGACCCGGAAGCCGATGTTCTCGTACAGGGAGTGCGCGCGGGCGTTGATGCTCAGCACGTCGATCCCGACCCGGTGCAGGCCGATGCCGTCGAACGCGAGGCCCAGCACCAGCTCGATCGCCTCGGTCCCGTAGCCCCGCCCGCGGTAGGCGGGCCGCATCACGAGCCGCAGCCCGGCGGACCCGACCACCTCGTCGATCTCGTTCAGCACGATCTCGCCGAGGTACTCGTCCGACCCGTTCGCCGTGATCGCCAGGTCGATGCGGCCCTCGATCCGCGACACCGACGCGCACCAGGCGTCGACCTCGGCGCGCGTGAACACCCGGGTCGTGCCGGTCGTGCGGCGGCTGTCGGGGTCGCTGACCATGTCCCACATCGCGGCGGCGTCGTCCGCGCGGATGGGGCGCAGGTGGATCATCTCGCCCTCGAGCGTGGGCTTGTCCATGGGGCCTCCCGTCGTCCACCCGATGCTAGGCACTGCGGATCACCGGGGTGTTTCGGCGCGCGGGACCCGCGCGCGGTGTGCGCACGCGCCGACGGCGCGGGACCGGGGTGCTCCCGGGGCCCGCGCCGTCGTGCGGTGCTGCGGTCAGCCCTGGGCGACGCGCTCCAGCACGAGCTCGCGGACCCGACCGGCGTCGGCCTGCCCGCGGGTGGCCTTCATGACCGAGCCGATGATCGCCCCGACCGGACCAAGGTTCCCGGAGCGGATCTTCTCGACGATGTCGGGCTGCGCGGCGAGCGCGGCGTCGATGGCCTCGAGCAGCGGGCCGTCGTCCGAGACGACCTCGAGCCCGCGCGCGACGACGACCGCCTCCGGGTCGCCCTCCCCCGCGAGCACGCCCTCGAGCACCTGGCGCGCGAGCTTGTCGTTGATCCGGCCCGCGTCGACGAGCTGCTGGAGCTGGCCGATCTGGGTCGGGGTGATCGGCAGGTCGCCGAGCTCGACGTCCTGCGTCTTGGCGGTCCGGGCGAGCTCGCCCATCCACCACTTGCGCGCGGCGGCGGGGCTGGAGCCCGCGGCGACGGTGGCCTCGATCAGCTCGATCGCACCGGCGTTCACGACGTCGCGCATCTCGGCGTCGGCGTAGCCCCAGTCGCCCTGGAGCCGGCGGCGGCGTGCGGCGGGGAAGCTCGGGCAGGTTCGCCCGGATCTCCTCGACCCACGCGCGGTCCGGCGCGATCGGCACGAGGTCGGGCTCCGGGAAGTACCGGTAGTCCTCGGCGTCGGACTTCACGCGGCCGGCGGTGGTGATGCCGGTGTCCTCGTGCCAGTGCCGGGTCTCCTGGGTGACGGTGCCGGCGGCGTCGAGGACCGCGGCCTGGCGGCTGATCTCGTACCGCACCGAGCGCTCCACCGACCGGAACGAGTTCACGTTCTTGGTCTCGGTCCGGGTGCCGAGCGGCGACTCGGGGGTCGGTCGCAGCGAGACGTTCACGTCCGCGCGGACGTTGCCGCGCTCCATCCGCGCCTCCGAGACGCCCAGCGACCGGAAGATGTCCCGGAGGGTCTGCACGTAGGCGCGCGCGACCTCGGGGGCCCGCTCACCGGCGCCGACGATCGGGCGGGTCACGATCTCCACCAGCGGGATGCCGGCGCGGTTGTAGTCGACGAGGGAGTACTCGGCTCCCTGGATGCGGCCGGTCGAGCCACCCACGTGGGTGTTCTTGCCGGCGTCCTCCTCCATGTGCGCGCGCTCGATGTCGACGCGGAACACGGTGCCGTCCTCGAGCTCGACGTCCAGGTAGCCGTCGTGCGCGATGGGCTCGTCGTACTGGGACGTCTGGAAGTTCTTCGGGACGTCCGGGTAGAAGTAGTTCTTCCGCGCGAACCGGCAGGTCTCGGCGATCTGGCAGTTCAGCGCGAGGCCGATCCGGATCGCGTACTCCACCGCGGTGCCGTTGACCGCGGGCAGCGCGCCCGGCAGGCCGAGCGACACCGGCGTGACCGCGGTGTTCGGCTCGTCGCCGAACGTCTGCGGCGCGGCGTCGAACATCTTGGTCCGGGTGCCGAGCTCGACGTGCACCTCGATGCCGATGACCGGGTCGAACCGGGCCACCGCGTCGTCGTAGTCGACCAGGTCGACCGTCCGGGAGCTCGACTCGCCCACCTCCAGCTCGGGAGCCTTGGCCAGCAGCGGGCCGCCCCAGTTCTTCTCCAGCAGCGCCTCGAGGGCGGCGCCCACGCGGTAGAGCCGGTCGTCGGCCTTCGCCGGCGCCAGCACCTGGAACCCGACGGGCAGGCCGTCGTCCGACAGGCCGTTCGGCAGCGACATGCCGGGCACGCCGGCGAGGTTCGCCGGGATGGTCGCGACGTCGTTGAGGTACATCGCCAGCGGGTCGTCGAGCTTCTCGCCCAGCTTGAACGCCGTGGTCGGCGCCGTCGGGGACACCAGCACGTCGGCCTGCTCGAACGCGGCGTCGAAGTCGCGCTGGATCAGCGTGCGGACCTTCTGCGCCGACCCGTAGTAGGCGTCGTAGTAGCCGGCGGACAGGGCGTAGGTGCCCAGGATGATCCGGCGCTTGACCTCGTCGCCGAAGCCGGCGCCGCGGGTCGCGGCCATCACGCGCTCGGCGGTGACCGGGCCCTCCGACGGCTCGACGCGCAGGCCGAACCGCATGCCGTCGAACTTCGCCAGGTTGCTGGACGCCTCGCTCGGGAGGATCAGGTAGTACGCGCCGAGGGCGTACTCGAAGTGCGGGCAGGAGACCTCGACGATCTCGGCGCCCGCGCCGCGCAGCAGCTCGAGCGACTCCTCGAACCGCGCGAGCACGCCGGGCTGGTAGCCCTCGCCCTGCAGCTCGCGGACCACGCCGACACGCACGCCCGTCAGGTCGCCGGACGCACCCTGACGGGCCGCGGCGGCCAGACCCGGCAGCGGCTCCGGGATGGACGTGGAGTCGCGCGGGTCGTGCCCGCCGATCAGCTCGTGCAGCAGCGCCGAGTCGAGCACGGTCCGCGTGACCGGGCCGGCTTGGTCGAGGCTGGACGCCAGCGCGATGAGGCCGTAGCGGGACACGGAGCCGTAGGTCGGCTTCACGCCGACGGTGCCGGTCACGGCGCCGGGCTGGCGGATCGAGCCGCCGGTGTCGGTGCCGATGGCGAGCGGGGCCTCGTAGGCCGCGACCGCCGCGGCCGAGCCACCGCCGGAGCCGCCGGGGATCCGGTCCAGGTCCCACGGGTTGTGCGTGTTGCCGTAGGCCGAGTGCTCGGTGGAGGAGCCCATCGCGAACTCGTCCATGTTGGTCTTGCCGAGGATCGGCAGGCCGGCGGCCTTGATCCGCTCGACGAGCGTCGCGTCGTACGGCGGCACCCAGCCCTCGAGGATCCTCGAGCCGGCCGTCGTGGGCAGGCCCTGGGTGACGACGACGTCCTTCACGGCGATCGGCACGCCCGCGAGCGGGTGCAGCTGCTCGCCGGCGGCGCGGCGCGCGTCGACGTCGCGGGCGGTCGCCAGCGCCTCGGCCGCGGACACGTGCAGGTAGGCGTGCACGGCGGGCTCGACGGCGGCGATGCGGTCCAGGTGGGCCTGCGTCACCTGGACGCTGGTCACCTCGCCCGCGGCGAGCTTGTCGGCCAGGACGGCGGCGGACAGGCGGGTCAGGTCGGTCTGCTCGGTCACGGTCACTCCTCCCCGAGGATCTGCGGGACGAGGAACTTGCCGTCCTCGGACGCGGGGGCCCCGGACAGGGCCTGCGCCTGCGTCAGCGGCTGCTCCGGCACGTCGGGGCGGAACACGTTGGTCATCGGCAGCGGGTGGCTGGTGGCCGGCACGTCGGGCGTGGCGACCTCGCTGACCCGGGCGACGGACTCGACGATCACGTCGAGCTCGCCCGCGAGGCGGTCGAGCTCCTCGGTGGTCAGGTCGATCCGCGCCAGGCCCGCGACGCGCGCGACCTCGTCACGAGAGAGGGAGGACATGCGCCCGAGTCTAGACGTGCGGGCAGGCGGGACCGGCGTCGTCCCCAGGGCGGGTCGCCGGCCGGGTCAGACCCGTGCGGCGGAGACCAGGGCCAGCACGGCGTCGGCGTACGCGTCGGCCGCGTCCGGGGCGGCGAACGACCGCTCCGGCTGCCCCGGCAGCTCGACCACGACGAGGTAGGACCCGTCGATCGCCCGGGCCAGGCTGCGGAACGTCCCGCCGAGCAGGTCGCGCAGCTGGTCCTCCCGCGGCAGCCAGACCGCGTCGTCCTGCGTCACGGAGTCCAGCGCCCACTCGGTGGTGCCGTTGAACCCGAGCACGGTCCCGGTGGGGTGGTGCTGCGGCTCGATGGTCATCTCGCTGATGGTGAAGACCTCGCCCGCGAGCGCGGGCTGGCGCAGCGTGAACCGGTCGCCGGAGGCGGGCGTCCAGCGCAGGCCGCTCGCCTGCAGCAGCTCCGCGCGGTCCTGGGAGATCATCCCGTCAGTATGGTCCGGGCGCCGTCGGCCCGCCCGGCGGGTGGCGGCGTCAGCGCTGCCGGTAGGCGTACCGCTCGGCCGGCAGGAAGCCCTCCGCGGCGTACAGGTCGGCTGCGCCGCGGTTCGCCACCTCCACCTGCAGGAACGCGTGCCGCGCCCCCCGGTCGGCCGCGGAGTGCAGCCCGGCGCGGGTGAGCAGCCGGCCCAGGCCGCGGCGCCGGGCGTGCGGCGCGACGACCAGGCAGGACAGCCCGGCCCACCCCTCGGCCAGCGCGACCCGCAGCACCGCGAGGACGCCGCCGTCGCGGTCGGTCGCGGTGAGGTAGAGCGCCGTCGACCCCTCGAGCACCCGGCGCGCGGTCCCGCGGTCGACGGGCGTGGACGCCGCCTTCACGCCCAGCCACCCCTCGAGCCAGGGGTCGTCCGGGCGGTCGGCGACCCGCAGGCGGACGTCCGGGGGCGCGCGCGGGTGCGGAGGTGGTGCCACGACCAGGTCGCGGACCAGGACGTCCGTGACCGCCACCTCGGCGTAGCCGCGCGCGTCGAGCTCCGCGGCGAGCCCGGGCGGCGCGGCGGAGCACAACCGCACGACGGCCGGCAGGCCCGCGGCGGCGTACCGCTCCTCGACCCGGTCGAGCGTGGCGGCGAGGTCCGGCGGGCCGCCCAGCGGCAGCACGCTGTTGGCCCGGCGCGTGAACCCGTCCGACAGTCCGAGCCGCCACCCGTCCACGACCTCCGTGACCGCCGGCACCCAGGTCGCCGCCTCCACCAGCACGCCCGGCGCGGGCGGCGGGTCCCAGGTGAGCACGTGCAGGACGACCCCCTCGTGGTGCCACTCCCGCTCCGGCACCGCGACGAAGCCGAGGCGCTGGTACAGCCGCCGGGCCACGACCATCTCCGCGAGCGTCGACAGGACGACCCGCCGCGCACCCCGGGCGACCGCCTCGCGGAGCGCCGCCGTCACGAGGCGCTCGGCGACGCCGCGCTGCCGGGCCTCCGGTGCGACGGCCAGCATGCGCAGCTCCACCTCACCCGGCTCGGCGACCTCGGCGTACGAGCTGCCGTACGGGGCGATCGTCAGGGTGCCGACGACGACCTCGGGCGCGGGGTCCGACGCGGGGCCGGAGTCCGGCGCGTCGTCCTCGACGGGCCGCCCGGGCACGGTCGCGACGAGGAGCACGGCCTCGGCGGCGCGCCGGACGGCGTCCCGGAGCTCGACCTCGTAGTCGTCCTCCGCGTCCAGGAGGCCGTCCGCGTGGTACGCCTCGGCGGTCAGCGCTCCGGCCTGCGCGAGCTCGTCGGCCCGTGCGGGCCGCACGTGCACGCCACCCCCGGTCACGAGGCGTCCCCGGCGGGGGCGTCCTCGGCAGGAGCGTCCTCGGCGGGCGTGTCCCCCACGCCGACCGGCCCCTGCGCGAGCAGCGCCACGAAGCCCGCCTCGTCCAGGATCCGCAGGCCCAGGTCGCGCGCCTTCGCCTCCTTGGAGCCGGCACCGCCGCCGACGACGACGTAGTCCGTCTTCTTGGACACGCTTCCGGAGGCCTTGCCACCGCGGGACAGCACCGCCTCCTTCGCCTGGTCGCGGCTGAACCCCTCGAGGCTCCCGGTGACCACGACGGTCAGGCCCTCGAGCGTGCGCGGCGTCGACTCGTCGGCCTCGTCGGCCATCACCACCCCCGCGGCCTGCCAGCGGTCGACGATCTGCGCGTGCCAGTCCTCGGCGAACCAGTCGACGATGGAGTCCGCGATGGTCGGCCCGACGCCCTCGACCGCGGACAGCGTGGTCCGCGCGGTCTCCGGGTCGGTCAGCACCTCGCGCAGCGCGGCCATCGAGCCGAGCCGCTGCGCGATCGCGCGCGCGGCGGACGGGCCGACGTTGCGGATGCTCAGCGCGACCAGGACGCGCCAGAACGGCTTCGTCTTGGCCGCGTCGAGCTCGTCGAGCAGCTTCTTGGCCGCCTCGGACGGCACGTCCTGGTACTCGGGCAGCTCGTCGCCGCGCTCCTGGGCCTCCTTGCGCGCCCGGACGCTGTGCGTCAGGCGGCGCCGGAACGGCGTGCGGCGGCGCACGACCCCGTCCTCGTCGACGCGGGGCTCGCCGGTCTCGGGGTCGCGGACGACGACCTGCACCTGCTGGAGCAGCGCGAAGCTCCGCCGACGCACGTCCTCACGCTCCTCCGGCGTGGCGTCCGGGGCCCAGCCGACGAGCTCGAACAGATCCGCCTCGTTCACGACCGGCGGCTGCTCGGGGATCTCCGGCTGGGTGAGCGCGGCGGCCGTGACCTCTCCGAGCGCCTCGATGTCGAGCGCCCCGCGGGACCCGATGTGCTCGACGCGGCCGCGCACCTGCGCCGGGCAGGTGCGCGCGTTCGGGCAGCGCAGGTCGACGTCGCCCTCGCGCATCGGCCGCAGCGTCGAGCCGCACTCCGGGCACCGCGTCGGCATCACCCAGTCGGTGCGGGGGTAGCCGTCGTCGGCGAGCGCGGTGACCGGGCCGACGATCTCCGGGATGACGTCCCCGGCCTTGCGCAGCACGACCATGTCACCGGGGCGCACGCCCTTCGCGGCGACGACGTCCTTGTTGTGCAGGGTCGCCATCGCGACGGTCGACCCGGCCACCCGGACCGGCTCCATCACCGCGTACGGGGTGACGCGCCCGGTCCGTCCGACGTTGACCTCGATGGAAAGCAGCCGGGTGTTGACCTCCTCCGGCGGGTACTTGTAGGCGATCGCCCACCGCGGGGCCCGGCTGGTCGCGCCGAGCCGGCGCTGCAGGGCGAGCTCGTCGACCTTGATGACGATGCCGTCGATCTCGTGCTCGACCTCGTGGCGGTGCTCGCCGCGGTGGTCGATCATCGCCTGCACCTCGTCCAGGCCCGCGAGGACCTCGAAGTACGGCGAGGTCGGGACGCCCCAGCCGGCGAGCAGGCGGTACACGTCGGACTGCCGCTCGAGCGGAGCCGACGGGCCCGCCGTGCCCGCCGTGCCCCAGCGGAGCGCCCCGACGCCGTGCGCGTACATCTGCAGCGGGCGCCCGGCGGTGACCCGTGGGTCCTTCTGCCGCAGGGAGCCCGCGGCGGCGTTGCGGGGGTTGGCGAACGGCGCCTTCCCGGCCTCGACCTGCGTCGCGTTCAGCCGCTCGAACGCCGCCACCGGGAGGAACACCTCGCCGCGCACCTCGATCTGCTCGGGGTGGGTCGCGGGGTCGCCGGCGAGCGTCTGCGGGATGCTGGCGATGGTCCGGACGTTGAGCGTGACGTCCTCCCCCGTGCGCCCGTCGCCGCGCGTCGCCGCGCGCACGAGCCGCGCCGGGCCGTCGCCGGACCGCTCGTAGAGCAGCGCGATGGCGAGACCGTCGATCTTGAGCTCGGTCAGGTAGTGCAGCCCCGCGTCGTCGGGCAGCTCGAGGTCGCGGTGCACGCGCTCCGCCCAGGCCGCGACCTCCTCCGCCGAGAACGCGTTGTCCAGCGAGAGCATCCGCTCGACGTGGTCGACCGCGCGGAACTCGGTCGAGAACGTGCCGCCCACGTTCTGGGTGGGCGAGTCGGGGGTGCGCAGGCCGTACTCCGGGTACGCGTCCTCCAGCGCCTCCAGGCGACGCAGCGTGACGTCGTAGTCCGCGTCGCTGGCCGTCGGCTCGTCGCGCACGTAGTACGCGAACTGGAGGTCGCGCACCCGGTCCGCCAGCTCGGCCCACCGCTGCCGGGCGCCCGCCTCGTCCAGGCCGGCGTCGTCGGGGGTCGTCGTCTCGGGTCGTGTCGCGTCCACGCGCACATCATGCCGCGAGCCGCCGACAGGCACCCGTGCGCGGGGAGCCGGAGGGCCGCGCAGATGGGGCTGGACGACGGCGGACGCGCCTGCTACTCATAGGTGTGTAGACAGATGAGTAGCGAGACCCGACCGTGGACCGCATGGAAGGCGATCTGCAGGTGGAGGTGGGCCGGCGCGTGCGCCGGATCCGGGACGAGCGCGGGATCAGCCAGGAGGCCCTCGCGGGCGCCCTGGGCGTGCACCGCACCTATCTCGGCGGCGTCGAGCGCGGCGAGCGCAACCTCACGCTGCGCTCGGTCGAGCGGCTGGCCGACCGGCTGGGCGTGGACGTGCGCACGCTGATCGGGGTCGACGGCCCGGGCTGAGCGGCTGCCTGTGGACGACGGGCGTTCCGTGTCGGTGCTCGCGGTCATGGTGTGCAGGACGAGGGGAACGGGCCGCCGAGGCCCCTCGCGACGACGACCCGAGGAGGACCCGTGAGGACCGACGACGACCGACCGACCTGGCAGGTGGAGGCCTGCCCGCCCTGGTGCGTGGTGCTGCACGCCGAGGACGACCACGAGAGCGACCGCGTGCACGTCAGCACGTCGATGTCCGTGCACGCCCGGCAGCTGCTGGGCTCGCCGGGCGGCACCCTGCCGCCGGACGTCGAGGTCGAGCAGGCCGGGCCGCCCGGCACCCCCGAGGCGGCGGACCGCACCGCGCACGCGGACCTCGCGGTGGCCGTGCACCGCCGCGACGGGGCCCGGACCACCTGGGTGTACGCCGGGGACGGCGCCGTGCAGCACCTGGAGCTCACCGCCGAGTCCTGGGGACGGCTCGTGCCCGCCGTCGACCGGGCGCTCGAGCTCGCTCGCGCCTGACCGACCCGGCACCCCGACGCCCCGCCCGTCCCGGCACCCGCCGGGCCGGGCGGCGGTCAGCCGTCGCGGGCGAGCAGGAGGAACGGGTCGACACCGAGGGCGTCGGCCAGGCTCTCGATGGTCTGCAGTCCGAGGTTGCGCTCACCGCGCTCGATGGCGCCGACGTAGGTCCGGTGGCGGCCGATCGTGTCGCCCAGGCTCTCCTGGGTGACACCCCGCTCGTCGCGGATGCGTCGGAGGTTGCGTCCGACGGCGCGCTGGAGATCACCTGTCATGGGCACGACCGTCGCGGGGCCGGTCGCGCGAGTCGACAGGCCGATCAGTAGCGCGCCCGGAACCGCGCGCCGACCACACGACCGACAGCCCGGTCGGTCAACGACCCGCGCGTGCCCGACGACGGCTCCGCAGCCATAGGGCCAGGGTTCCCGCCGCCACCAGCGCCCCACCGCCGGTCGCGACCACCGCTGCCGTCGCGAGCCCGGCGGGACGCTCGGCGAGCACGACGGTCTCCGACCGCCCGTCCACGGTCCAGGTGCACGCGGCGCGCGGGGGCAGCAGCGTCGACGTCACCGCGGCGTCGTCCTCGCCCGCGGTCGCGGCCGCCACGCACGCCCCGGCGGGGCCACCGGCTCCTTCGGGCCCGTCGCCGCCCTCGGCGAGACCGGCCCCGAGCGTCGCGGTGACCAGCCCGACCCACAGCACCAGCAGCGTCACGAGTCCCACGAGACCGACCAGCGCCGCACCCGCGAGCACCGCGGCGGTGCGCCGGTCGAGCCACGCCGTGCGGCGCAGCGGTGCCCGCCCGCCGACCGGCGCCCGGCCGCTCACGCCTCGGCCCGTTCGGCGACGATCCCCGCGGCCCGGGCCACCGTCGCGAGCGTGGACCGCGCGGCGGCGGGGTCCAGGACGTCCGCGCCGCGGGCGCTCGGCACCGCCGGCCCGGCCGGGGCCAGCAGCACGACGTCGCGCAGCCCCGCCCGGTCCAGGCCGACGCGCTCCCACCCGCGCAGCACCGCGTCGGCCACGCCCCGGACGTCCGGGCCGGCGCACTGGGAGGTCTCCGGCTGGGGCACGCCCGCCCACAGGTGGGTGCCGCCCTCGACGAGCTCGGCGACCGCTTCCCACCGCCGCTCGTCCAGCGCGGCGGCGTCGATCCCGAGCGCGTCCGCGCCGGAGCCGCGCACCGCCCCGGTCGTGCCCGCGCCGGTGCCGACGTGGAGCACCACCCGCTCGGCGCCGCCCTCGCGCAGCAGCCGGACCGTCCGGGCCAGCCGCTCGGACGCGACCGGGGCGGGCACCGAGCGCAGGCGCGCGTAGCCGGAGAACGACGGCAGCACCCCCGCGACCGCCTGGGCGAGCAGCGGCTCGTGCAGCAGCACCGTGGGCCGGGCGCCGGGGACCGCCCGGCGCACCGCGGCCAGGTGCTCGGCGACACCGGCGCCCAGCGACTCGACGATCTCCGCCACCGCACCCGCGTCCGCGACCGCCCGGTCGCCCCGGGCGAGGTAGACGCTCGCGGCGAGCGTGACTGGGCCGGACACCGGCACCACCAGGGGGCCGTCCCAGCCGTGCGCCGCGATCGCGAGCGCGTCGAGGTCCTGGCGGCGGGCGGCTGCGAGGCGGCCGGCGTCGGCCCCGGGTCGGTCGGCGAGCCGCCAGCCGTGCGGGCCGAGCCCGCGGGGAGGTCGACCAGCAGCCCGAGCGCGTCCGCGGCCAGGGTGCCGTACGGCCCGCGCTCGGGCAGGCGCACGGTCCACGGCAGCCCCTCGACTCCGTCGGGCGAGTCGGCGAGGTCGCCGAGGACCGTCTGCTGGGCCTCGAGCGGCTCGGCGCCCGGCCAGGCGCCGGTCCCGCTGACCCCGGTCACGCGGACGCCCCCGTCGCCGCCGGCCGCCGGGTGCGGTCGACCGTCGCCTGCCCGAGCACCCGGGACCCGTCGTCGCCGCCGTAGAGCACCGCGGACTGCCCGGCGGCGACGCCGCTGAGCGTCCCGTCCACCCGGATCTCCATGCCGCCGGCCGCCGTGGCCCGTGCCCGCACCGGCACGGTGGCCCCGTGGGCACGCACCTGCAGCGCGCACGACGTCCAGTCCGCGAGCGGCGCGCCGAACCACACGGCGTCGGCCGCGTCGACCTCGCCGACCGTGAGGTCCGCGGCCCCGCCGACGACGACGCGGTTGGCGACGGGCTCGATCGCGAGGACGTACCGCGGTCGGCCGTCGGCAGCGGGCCTGCCGAGCTGGAGCCCCTTGCGCTGGCCGATCGTGTAGCCGTAGGCACCGTCGTGCGTGCCGAGCACCGTGCCGTCCGCGTCGACGACCTCCCCCGGGCGCGAGCCGAGCCGGTCGCGCAGGAACCCGCGCGTGTCCCCGTCGGCGACGAAGCAGATGTCGTAGGAGTCGGGCTTCGCGGACACCGACAGCCCGCGCGCGGCCGCCTCGGCGCGCACCTCGTCCTTGGACGCGACGTCGCCGAGCGGGAACACCGCGCGCGCCAGCCGCTCCGGGCCCATCACCGCGAGCACGTACGACTGGTCCTTCGCGAGGTCGGCGGCGCGGCGCAGCTCGGGCGTGCCGTCGGGTCCGGTCGTGGCGCGGGCGTAGTGGCCGGTGCAGACGGCGTCGAACCCGAGCGCCAGCGCCTTGTCGAGCAGCGCGTCGAACTTGATGTGCTCGTTGCACCGGACGCACGGGTTGGGGGTACGCCCGGCCTCGTACTCGGCGAGGAAGTCGGCGACCACCGTGTCCTCGAACCGCTCGGACAGGTCCCACACGTAGTACGGGATGCCGAGCACGTCGGCCGCGCGGCGGGCGTCGCCGGCGTCCTCGATGGAGCAGCAGCCGCGCGAGCCGGTACGCATCTGGGCGCGGTCCCGGGACAGCGCCATGTGCACGCCGACGACCTCGTGTCCCGCGTCGACCGCACGCGCGGCGGCCACGGCGGAGTCGACCCCGCCGGACAGGGCGGCCAGCACCCGCATCAGCGCACCCCCGCCGTCCGGCGGCCCGCGAGCCCCGCGGCCCGGGCGCGCTGCACCGCCGCGGGCAGCGCCGCGAGCAGGGCGTCGACGTCGGCGGTCGTGGACGGCCGGCCGAGGCTGAACCGCAGGGCACCGCGGGCATCGGCCTCGTCGACCCCCATCGCCAGCAGCACGTGGCTGGGCTGGGGGACGCCCGCCTGGCACGCGGACCCGGTGGAGCACTCCACCCCGGCGGAGTCGAGCAGGTAGAGCAGCGAGTCCCCCTCGCAGCCCGGGAACGTGAAGTGCGCGTTCGCGGGCAGCCGGTCCGCCGGGTCCGCGGGTCCGCGCAGCACCGCGTCGGGGACGGCCGCGCGCACCCGCGTCACCAGGTCGTCGCGCAGCGCGCCGACCCGGGCCGCCGTCGCCTCCCGGTCCGCGACGGCCCGCTCGACCGCGACGGCGAACGCCGCGATCGCGGGGACGTCGAGCGAGCCCGACCGCACGCCGCGCTCCTGCCCGCCGCCGTGCTGCACCGGGACGAGGGCGAGCTCGCGCCGGGCGAGCAGCGCGCCGATCCCGCCAGGACCGCCGACCTTGTGCCCGCTGACGGTCAGGGCGTCGAGCCCGGACGCGGCGAAGTCGACCGGCACCTGGCCGACCGCCTGCACCGCGTCGGCGTGCACCGGGACGCCGTGGGCGTGGGCCAGGGCGACGACGTCCGCGACCGGCTGCACCGTGCCGACCTCGTTGTTCGCCCACATCACCGAGACCAGCGCGGTCTCGGTGGCGTGCGCGTCGAGCTCGGCCGCCAGCGCGTCGAGGCGCACGCGGCCCTCGGCGTCGACGGGCAGCAGCACGATCTCCGCACCGGCGTGCTCCGCGAGCCAGAACGCCGGGTCCAGCACGGCGTGGTGCTCCACCGCCGACACCAGCACCCGCCGGCGGGCCGGGTCCTGTGCGGTGCGCGCCCAGTACAGGCCCTTCACGGCGAGGTTGTCCGCCTCGGTGCCGCCGCCGGTGAGCAGCACCTCGCTCGGTCGGGCGCCGAGGGCGGCGGCCAGGCGCTCGCGGGACTCCTCGACGACACGCCGTGCGGCGCGGCCCGAGGCGTGCAGGGAGGAGGGGTTGCCGGGGTGGGACAGGTGCTCGACCAGGACGGCAGCCGCCTCCGGGAGCACGGGCGTCGTGGCCGCGTGGTCCAGATACGCGCTCACCTGCACGAGTCTACGAACGCTTTTGGCAGGATGTGCCCCGTGAGTGCCGACGACGCGACGACGCCTCCGCTGGCCTTCAGCGGCCAACGCCTGGACTGGCGCGACCTGCCGAGGTCGGTGCGCACCCGGATCCAGGAGCTCGCCGGCGCCCAGGTGACCGCCGAGACCAGCGCCACCACCGGGTTCAGCCCGGGGTTCGCGGCGGTCCTCGAGCTCGCGGACGGCCGCGGGGTGTTCGTCAAGGCGGTCTCCCCGGAGCAGAACCCCGAGTCCCCGAGCTGGCCCGCGCCGAGGTGCGGGCCGCCGCAGCGCTGCCCGCGCAGGTGCCCGCGCCCCGGCTGATGTGGTCGGGCGACGACGGCGACTGGGTCCTGCTGGGCTTCGAGGTCGCGGCAGGGCGCCCGCCGCTGCTGCCGTGGCGCGCCGACGAGCTCGAGGTCGTCCTGCGCGCCCTGGACACGCTCGCCGATGCGGAGCCGCTGCCGGGCCACGCCCTGCCCCGGACCCCCGACCTGCTCGCCGACGACTTCCGGGGCTGGTCGCGGATCGCCGCCCTGCCCGGCGCGGACCTCGACCGGCTCGCCGGGTGGGCGGGCGAGACGGGCGGCTGGGTGCGGGAGCACCTCGACGTGCTGGTCGGCTGGGAGCAGGACGCGACGGCGGCGTGCGAGGGCTCGGCGCTGGTGCACGGCGACCTGCGCGCGGACAACGTGCTGATCGACCACGACCACGACGGCGGCCGGGTCGCCCTGATCGACTGGCCGCACGCCAGCGTCGGCGCGCCGTGGCTCGACCTCGCGTTCATGCTGCCGAGCGTCGCGATGCAGGGCGGCGGCGAGCCGCAGGACCTCTTCTGGTCCCGCGCGGCGTCGCACGGGGTCGCCCCGGACCGGCTGCGCGCGGCCGTCGCGGGCCTGGCGGGGTACTTCGCGCACGGCGCCCTGCAGCCCGCGCCGGTCGGGATCCCGAACCTGCGCCGGTTCCAGGGCGCGCAGGCGCAGCACGCGGTGGCCTGGCTGCGCACGCTCGCCTGATCCGGGCCCGGCCCGGACGGCGAGCCGGCCCCGAGACCGTCAGCGGCCCCGGAGCGCCTCGGTGACCTGCGGCAGCACCGTGAACAGGTCCCCGACGATCCCGTAGTCGGCGATCTCGAAGATCGGCGCCTCCGGGTCGCTGTTGACCGCCACCACGGTGCCGGACGCCTGCATCCCGCCCCGGTGGTGCACCGCGCCGGACACCCCGGCGCCGATGTAGAGCCGCGGCGAGACGGTGACGCCGGTCTGGCCGATCTGCTGCTCGTGGCCGATCCAGCCCTCGTCGGTCGCGACGCGGGTCGCCCCGACGGCTGCGCCGATCACGTCGGCCAGCTCCTCCAGGGGCGCGAAGTCCCCCTCGGTCCCGCGACCACCCACGACGACGACGTCCGCCGACGCGAGGTCCGGCCGGTCCGACGGCTCCGCGGCGGTGCGCCGCACGATCCGGGCGCGGGTGGCGCGGTCGCTGACGGCGACCTCGCGGGCGACGACCTCGGGGATCGTCGGCGCGTCGTCGCCGACCGGGCGCGCGGGGACGGACCCCGCCTTCAGGGTCACCACGGCCAGGTCCGCCCGGACGGCGCAGCGTGTGGTCCAGGTCCCGGCGAGCACGGACTTCGTCGCGACCACCCGGCCGTCGGCGTCGCGCTCGACCGCCGCGGCGTCGGTGACGACGCCCGCGCCGGTGGCCACCCCGAGGCGGGCGACCGCCTCCTTGTTCTCGAACGTGGACAGCGCCAGCAGCACCTCGGCGCCGGAGGCGGCCACCGCGTCGGCCAGCGCCTCGGCGAGCACCGGCGTGAGGTGCGGGTCCGCGTCGCCGGTCGTCACCGCGTGCACGACCGTGACGCCGTGCCGCCCGAGCAGCGGCAGCGCGGGGTCGAGCGGCTCGTCACCGACCCACAGGCCGTGGACCGCTCCCCCGTCGGCCAGCACGCGTGCGGCCGTGGCGACCTCGAGCACGCTGCCGCGCAGGGCGCCGGTCTCCTCGTGGTCCAGCAGGACCAGCACCGTGGCGCTCACAGCACGTCTCCCGTCGTGGGGGTGGTCGTCCGGACGAGGTCGCGCTCGACCAGCCAGGCCGCCAGGCGGGTGCCGGCCTCGCCGTCGTCGGACACGAGCACCCGGTCGGTGCGCGGGGGCCGGGGCGACGCCTCGAGCACCTCGGTGCGCGCGCCTGCGGCGCCGACCGCGCCCGGGTCGACCTCCAGGTCGGCGAGGGTCAGCGTCTGCACCGGCGTCTTGCGCGCGGCCATGATCCGCTGGAAGTTCGGGTACCGGGGCTGGTTCGCCCGGTCGGTGACCGACACGAGCGCGGGCAGCGGCGCGGCGAGCACCTCGGTCGCGTGGTCGAGGTCGCGGCGCACCGTGACCTCCGCGTCCGCGAGCGTGACCTCGGCGGCGAGCGTCAGCTGCGGCAGGTCGAGGGTGGCCGCGAGCGCCGCCGGCACCAGGGACGTCAGCCCGTCGAGCCCGGCCATGCCGGTGACCACCAGGTCGACCGGGACGTCGGCGCCGATCCGGCGCACCGCGGCCGCGAGCACCGCGACGGTCCCGAAGACGTCCGAGCCGGCCACCGCGTCGTCGACCACGTGCACCGCGGCGTCCGCGCCGAGCTGCAGGCCCCGGCGGACCGCGTCCTGCGCGTCGTCCGGGCCGACCGTCACGACGACGACCTCGGCCTCGCCGCCGGCGTCCCGGACCTGCTCCGCGAGGACCACGGCGGCCTCGACCGCGTTCTCGTCGACCTCGTTGACCGTGCCGTCCCCGCCGTCGCGCACGAGGCGGCCGTCGGCCCCCAGCGCGCGGTCGGCCTGGATGTCGGGCACGTGCTTGACGCACACCACGATTCTCACCCCCGGAACGTTACCCCCGCCGCCGTCCGGGTGGTGCAGGACGTCCGGGCACCACCGGCTTGCAGGTCCGGGCCCCGCGCGCGGCAGGATGGAGCCCGTGAGCGCCACGACCCCGCCCCCCGGACCGCCGCCCCGCCCCGGGGTGCACGTGACGGACGACGGCGTCGAGGTGGGGGTCGTCGCCCCGCACGCCACGGCGGTGGACCTCTGCCTGCTCGACCCCGACCCGGCGTCGCCGACCGGCTGGTCCGAGCGCCGGGTCCCGCTCGACCCCCCGGGCGGCGCCGCGCCGGGCCGGTTCACGGCGCGGGTGCCGGGCGTGCGCGCCGGGCAGCGGTACGGCTTGCGGGCCCACGGCCCGTGGGAGCCGGAGGCGGGCCTGCGGTACAACCCCGCCAAGCTGCTCGTGGACCCGTACGCGTACGGGCTGGTCGGCGAGGTCGACCACGGCCCCGCGACGTACGGGCACGTCGTCGACGACGCGCTGCTCGGCGACCCCGACGGCCCCGCCGACCCCCGCGACTCGGTCGCCCACGTCCCGCACGGCGTGGTGCTGGACCGCCGCCCCGGACGACGCGGCCCGGGCGACGCCGTCGACCCCGCGGCGAACCGGCCGCACGTCCCGTGGGCGGACACCGTGGTCTACGAGGCGCACGTCCGCGGCCTCACCCTGCGGCACCCGGGCCTGCCGCCGCACCTGCGCGGCACCTACGCCGCGCTGGGCCACCCCGTGGTCGTCGCCCACCTGCGCCAGCTCGGGGTCACCGCGCTGGAGCTGCTCCCGGTGCACGCGTTCTCCTCCGAGCCGCACCTGGTCCAGAAGGGCCTGACGAACTACTGGGGCTACAGCACGCTCGGCTTCTTCGCCCCGCACGCCCCGTACGCGACCGCCGCGGCCCGCGCCGCCGGACCCGCCGCGGTCCTCGACGAGCTGCGCACCGCCGTGCACGCGCTGCACGAGGCGGGCATCGAGGTGCTGCTCGACGTCGTCTACAACCACACCTGCGAGGGCGGGTCGGGCGGCCAGCACCTGTCCTGGCGGGGGCTCGACAACGCCGGCTACTACCTGCACGACGGCGGGCACCCCGCCCGGCTCGCGGACGTCACCGGCACCGGCAACACCCTCGACTTCCGCCGGCCCGAGGTGGTGCGGCTCGCGCTGGACTCGCTGCGCTACTGGGCGCAGGAGGTCGGGGTCGACGGGTTCAGGTTCGACCTGGCCGTCACGCTCGGGCGCGGCCACGCCGGGTTCGACCCCGACCACCCGTTCCTCGTCGCCGCGGGCACGGACCCCGCCCTCGACGGGCTGAAGCTGGTCGCCGAGCCGTGGGACGTCGGGCCCGGCGGCTGGCGCACGGGGCAGTTCCCGCTGCCGTTCGCGGAGTGGAACGACAAGTTCCGCAACTCCGTGCGGTCGTTCTGGCTCGCGGACCCCGCCCGCGCCGCCCAGGGCCTGCCCGACCACCGGGTCCGGGACCTCGCGACCCGGCTGTCCGGGTCCGTCGACCTGTTCGGGCACTCGGACCCGCCACTCGCCCGCGGGCCGCGCGCCTCGGTCAACTACGTGACGGCCCACGACGGCTTCACGCTCGCCGACCTCGTCGCCTACCAGCACAAGCACAACGAGGCGAACGGCGAGCAGAACCGCGACGGCTCCGACGACAACCGCTCCTGGAACCACGGCGTCGAGGGCCCGGTGCCCGCGGACGGCGTCGCCGCCGACATCGTGCCGCTCCGGCGCCGGTCGATCCGCAACCTGCTGGCGACGCTGCTGCTGTCCGCCGGGACCCCGATGATCACCGCCGGCGACGAGATGGGGCGCACCCAGCGCGGCAACAACAACGCCTACTGCCAGGACACCGACGTGTCCTGGGTGCGCTGGGACCTCGCGCCCTGGCGGCAGGACCTGCTCGCGACCGCCCGGCACCTGACCGCGCTGCGCCGCGCGCACCCCGCGCTGCGCAGCACCCGGTTCTTCACCGGCCGGCCCGTCGACGGCCGACCGGCCGACCTCACGTGGTTCGACCCGACGGGCGCGGAGTTCACGCACGAGCGCTGGCACGACGCCGACCTGCGCACCCTGCAGATGCTGCGCGTCGCCGACGACGACGCCGTCCTGCTCGTCGTCAACGGCTCGCTGGACCCGATGCCGGTGGCGCTCGCCGGCGGGGCCGGCACCCGGTGGAGCTGGCCTGGGACTCCACCTGGGAGCACCCCGACGAGGCCCGGACGGCGGCGATCGAGGGCGCGCTGCACCTGGACGCGGGCGCCGGGGTCCTGCTGGAGCCGCTGAGCCTGCGCGTCTACACGGCCTGAGCCGCCAGCCTGCACCGCCGCGCCCCGCACCGCCGCGCCCCGCACCGCCGGCCGGGGCCGCCGAGACAGGACCGCCCCGCCGAGACAGGGCCCCCTGCGGTCCTGTCTCGGCGCGCAGGCCCTGTCTCGGCGGCGGCGCTGCGCGGCGACGGGCACGCCGGCGCGGCGTCAGCCCGCGTTCGCGACCAGCCCCACCTCGGCGACCGACGCCAGCCCCGCGTGCCGCGGCACGACGCGCACCGAGTACCCGAACGGCCCCGACGCGTCGAGCAGCAGGTCCCCGGCGAACGCGTACCGGCCGCCCTCGAACGTGTCCGCGAGCGCCAGCGGGTCCACGGTGAACCCGTGCAGCTCGTCGGACTCGGAGACCTTGCCGTGCACGACCTGTACCTCGACGTCCTCGGGGGTGAGGTCGCCCAGGGTCACGTACGCCTTGACGTGCAGCGCGTCGCCGACCTGCGGCACCTCGCCCACGCCGCCCGACTCGACGTGGTCCACGCGCACGCCCTGCCAGCCGGCGCGGACGCGGCCCTTCCAGGCGGCGAGCTCGCGGGCGCCGGCGAACCCGGTGTCCCCGGCGAGCGCGCGCCCGGCGACCGCGGCCGGCGCGTACAGCCGGGCCACGTAGTCGGCGACCATCCGGGTGGCCTGCACCTTCGGGCCGAGCGTGGCCAGCGTGTGCCGGACCATCTCGAGCCAGCGCAGCGGCAGCCCGCGGTCGTCCCGGTCGTAGAACCGCGGCGCGACCTGGTGCTCGATGAGCTCGTACAGCGCGGCGGCCTCGAGGTCGTCGCGGCGGTCCGGGTCCTCGACGCCGTCGGCGGTCGGGATCGCCCAGCCGTTCTCGCCGTCGAACCACTCGTCCCACCACCCGTCGAGGATCGACAGGTTGAGGCCGCCGTTCAGCGCGGCCTTCATGCCGGACGTGCCGCACGCCTCGAGCGGGCGCAGCGGGTTGTTCAGCCAGACGTCGCAGCCCGGGTAGAGGGTCTGCGCCATCGCGATGTCGTAGTTCGGCAGGAACACGATGCGGTGCCGCACGCCCTCGGTGTCGGCGAACCGGACGAGCTGCTGGATCAGCCGCTTGCCCTGGTCGTCGGCGGGGTGCGACTTGCCGGCGATCACGAGCTGCACGGGCCGCTCGGGGTGCGTGAGCAGGGCCTTGAGCCGCTCCGGGTCGCGCAGCATGAGCGTGAGCCGCTTGTAGGTCGGCACCCGGCGGGCGAACCCGATGGTCAGCACGTCCGGCGACAGCACGTCGTCCACCCAGCCGAGCTCCGCGGGGCTGGCGCCGCGCCGGGCCCAGGACCCGCGCACCCGCCGCCGGGCGTCGGCGACGAGCTGGGCCCGCAGCGTCCGGCGCACGGCCCAGAGCCGTCGTCCCGGACCGCGTCGGTCCGCAGCCAGCCGGACCCGTCCTCGAGCTCGTCGGGCGTCAGGCGCGACGCGGCGAGGTCGAGCAGCTGCCGGTCGACCCAGGTCGGCGCGTGCACGCCGTTGGTGACCGAGGTGATCGGCACCTCGACGTCGTCGAACCCCGGCCAGAGCCCGCCGAACATGTCGCGCGACACCTCGCCGTGCAGCACCGAGACGCCGTTCGCGCGCCCGCCCAGCCGCAGGCCCATCACCGCCATGTTGAA
The DNA here is from genome assembly GCF_056868065.1 of Cellulomonas sp. KU4C. NCBI lineage: Bacteria > Bacillati > Actinomycetota > Actinomycetes > Micrococcales > Cellulomonadaceae > Cellulomonas > Cellulomonas sp. KU4C. The sequence continues at coordinate 3,833,473 of NZ_CP200322.1, forward strand.
CATGAGCGGGTCCCCGCCCGGGTAGTCCTCGGCGCCGAGCGCGAGCACCCGCTCCACCGGCACCCCCTCGGCCGCGTTGGCTCCGCCGAAGTACTGGTGCACGAGGGACGCCTCGAACCGGTCGATGCCCGCGGGCACGGGGGTGTGGGTCGTGAACACCGTGGCGGCGCGCACCGCCTCCAGCGCCTCGTCGAAGCCGAGCCCCGCGCCCGAGACGAGCTCGCGGATCCGCTCGACGCCGAGGAACCCGGCGTGCCCCTCGTTGGTGTGGTAGACCTCCGGGTCCGGCGCGCCGGTGAGCCGGGACCACACGCGCAGCGCGCGCACGCCGCCGACGCCGAGCAGCAGCTCCTGCTGGAGCCGGTGCTCGCCGCCGCCGCCGTACAGCCGGTCGGTGACCTTGCGGGCGGTCTCGTCGTTCTCGGGCACGTCGGAGTCGAGGAGCAGCAGCGGCACCCGCCCGACGGTCGCGGTCCAGATGTGCGCGTGCAGCGTCCGGTCGCCGGGCAGCGCGATCGACACCACCGCGGGCGTGCCGTCCTGCTCGCGCACCAGGGTCAGGGGCATGCCGTCGGGGTCGAGCAGCGGGTAGGTCTCGACCTGCCAGCCGTCGCGGGTCAGCGCCTGCTTGAAGTACCCGGCCCCGTACAGCAGCCCGACGCCGACGATCGGCACGCCGAGGTCGGAGGCGCTCTTGAGGTGGTCGCCGGCGAGGATGCCCAGGCCGCCGGAGTACTGCGGGAGGACGGCCGTGATGCCGAACTCCGGGCTGAAGTAGCCGATCGCGGCGGGCAGCGACGGGTCGGCGGCCTGCTGGTGCTGGTACCAGCGCGGCGCCTGCAGGTACTCGTGCAGGTCGGCCGTCGCGGCGCGCACCGCGCCGACGACGTCGGGGTCGGCGGCGAGCTCGGCCAGGCGCTCCGGCCGGAGGGCGCCGAGCAGGGCGACCGGGTCGCCGCCCACCTCGTCCCACAGGGCCGGGTCGATCCGGGCGAACAGGTCACGGGTCGGCGCGTGCCACGACCAGCGCAGGTTGTGGGCGAGCTCGTCCAGGTCGGCGAGCTCCGCGGGGAGCGAGGTGCGGACGGTGAATCGGCGGATGGCTCTCACCTGCCCGAGCGTACGCACGACCAGGGCCGGGACAACAGGTCCTTCGACTGCTCGGCCCGTCCGGATGCCGGGGCACGTCCGCTGTGGATAGGTTCGGGACCGTGACGTCGACACCCCCGCCGCGCGAGCCCGCGCCGCGCCGTGCCCGCCCGCGCTCGACCACGTCCGCGGCAGCCGCCGACGTGCCGACCACGGCGGCCCCGGCCCCGGTCCCTGCCACCACCCCCACGACCCCGGCCGCGAGCGCCGCGCCGGCAGCCGCTGCCCCCGCCCCCGCCGCCGCACCGGCCCCCGGGCGCGCGCCGGTCGGCCGCATCCCGGTCGTCGACGTCTCCCCCGTCGTCGAGGCCGGCCGCTGGCCCGCGAAGGCGGTCGTCGGCGAGGCCGTCCCCGTCCGCGCCACGGTGTTCCGCGAGGGCCACGACGCGTGCGCCGCGACCGCCGTGCTGGTCGGCCCCGACGGCACCGACCGCGCCCGGGCGACGATGGTCGACATCGCCCCCGGCCTGGACCGGTACGAGGCCCGCCTGGTGCCCGACGAGCCCGGCGCGTGGGGTTTCCGCGTCGAAGGCTGGTCCGACCCGTTCGGCACCTGGGCGCACGACGCCCCGCTGAAGGTCGGCGCGGACGTCGACGTCGAGCTGGTGCTGGAGGAGGGCGCCCGGCTGCTCGCCCGCGCCGCCGACCGCACGGCGGACGACGCCGGCGCTGCGGTCCCCGACGCCGACCGCCAGGTGCTCCAGGACGCCGTCACCGCCCTGCGCGACGGCACCCGCCCGGCACCGGCCCGCCTGGCCGCGGGGCTGTCCGCCGAGGTGCGCGCCGCGCTCGCCGCCCACCCGGTCCGCGAGATGCTCAGCCCGTCGCCCGTCTACCCGCTGGTCGTCGACCGACCGCTGGCGCTCGCGGGCGCCTGGTACGAGATCTTCCCGCGGTCCATCGGCGCGACCTACGACGACGCGACCGGCACCTGGACCACCGGCACGCTGCGCACCGCGGCCCGCGACCTGCCGCGCATCGCCGGGCTCGGGTTCGACGTGGTCTACCTGACCCCGATCCACCCGATCGGCACCACGCACCGCAAGGGCCGGAACAACACCCTCGACGCCCGCCCCGGCGACCCCGGCTCCCCGTACGCGATCGGCTCCCCCGACGGCGGGCACGAAGCCATCGAGCCGTCGCTGGGCACGTTCGAGGACTTCGACGCGTTCGTCGCCGAGGCGCGCGCCCAGGGCCTCGAGGTCGCGCTCGACCTGGCGCTGCAGTGCTCGCCCGACCACCCCTGGGTCGCCGCGCACCCCGAGTGGTTCACCACCCGGCTCGACGGCACCATCGCGTACGCCGAGAACCCGCCGAAGAAGTACCAGGACATCTACCCCCTGAACTTCGACAACGACCCCGAGGGCATCTACGCGGAGATCCGGCGGGTGCTGCAGGTCTGGATCGACCACGGCGTCACGGCGTTCCGCGTCGACAACCCGCACACCAAGCCGCTGGAGTTCTGGGAGCGGATCCTCGCGGACGTCCGGGCTACGCACCCCGAGGTCGTGTTCCTGTCCGAGGCGTTCACCCGCCCGGCGATGATGCTCAACCTCGCCCGCGTCGGATTCCACCAGTCGTACACGTACTTCACCTGGCGGAACACCAAGGAGGAGATCGAGGAGTACCTGGCCGAGGTCTCCGACGAGCAGGGCTCGTGGATGCGGCCGAGCTTCTGGCCGACGACCCACGACATCCTCACGCCGTACCTGCAGACCGGCGGCACCGCCGGGTTCGCGGTCCGGGCCGTGCTCGCCGCCCTCGGCGCGCCGACCTGGGGCATCTACTCCGGCTACGAGCTGGTCGAGGACGTGCCGCGGCCCGGCGTCGAGGAGCAGATCGACAACGAGAAGTACGAGTTCAAGCCCCGCGACTGGTCGGCCGCCGAGCCGCTCGGCATCGCCCGGCTGCTGCGCTCGCTCAACGAGATCCGCCGCGCGCACCCCGCGCTGCTCCAGCTGCGGAACCTCACCGTGCACCCGACGAGCGACGACCAGGTGGTGGCGTTCTCGCGGCACCTGCCGGCGCACCTGTCGCCGACCGGCTCCGCCGACACGGTGCTCGTGGTCGTGAACCTCGACCCGCGGGCCGCTCACGACGCGGTGCTGGACCTCGACCTCGCGGCGCTGGGCCTGGAGCCGGACGCGCGGTTCGTCGCGCACGACGTGCTGTCCCAGGAGGCCTACGCCTGGGACGCGCACCCGTGGGTGCGGCTCGACCCGTACAGCCGGGTCGCGCACGTGGTCGTGGTGGAGCGGGTGTGAGCCCGCTCGGGGCGTCGGACGGCCAGCCGGTGCCGTCCGCGACGCCGGGCCACGGCGCGCCGCCCACCGGGCAGATCGCGGTCACGGCCCTCCCGGCGCGGCGCCAGCCCCGCGTCCCCGCCGCCGAGCGGCCGAACGGGCTGTCCGACGACCCGGACTGGTACCGCACCGCGGTGTTCTACGAGGTGATGATCCGGTCGTTCTCCGACTCGGACGGGTCGGGGTCCGGCGACCTGCGCGGCCTGATCGAGCGGCTGGACTACCTGCAGTGGCTCGGCATCGACTGCCTGTGGCTGCCGCCGTTCTACCCGTCGCCGCTGCGTGACGGCGGCTACGACGTCTCGGACTACACCGCCGTGGCGGCGCAGTACGGGTCGCTGGACGACTTCACCGAGCTGGTCGCCGAGGCCCACGAGCGCGGTATCCGGGTCGTCGTCGACCTCGTGATGAACCACTCCTCCGACCAGCACCCCTGGTTCCAGGCGTCCCGCTCCGACCCCGAGGGGCCCTACGGCGACTTCTACGTCTGGGGCGACGACCCCACCCGGTACCAGGACGCGCGGATCATCTTCGTCGACACCGAGACGTCCAACTGGACGTTCGACCCCGTCCGCCGGCAGTACTTCTGGCACCGGTTCTTCAGCCACCAGCCCGACCTCAACTTCGACAACCCCCGGGTCGTCGAGGCGATGCACGACGTCGCGCGGTTCTGGCTGCGCCTCGGCGTCGACGGCTTCCGGCTCGACGCGGTGCCGTACCTGTACGAGCGCGACGGCACCAACTGCGAGAACCTCCCCGAGACCCACCGGTTCCTGCGCGACCTGCGCGCCATGATCGACCGGGAGTTCCCGGGCCGGATCATGCTCGCCGAGGCGAACCAGTGGCCCGAGGACGTCGTGCACTACTTCGGCACCGACGCCGAGCCCGAGTGCCACATGTGCTTCCACTTCCCCGTCATGCCGCGCATCTACTACTCGCTGCGCGACCAGCAGGCCACGTCGATCGTCGACATCCTCGCCGACACCCCCGCCATCCCCGCGGGCGGGCAGTGGAGCACGTTCCTGCGCAACCACGACGAGCTCACGCTCGAGATGGTGTCCACCGAGGAGCGCGCCTCGATGTACGGCTGGTTCGCCCCGGACTCCCGGATGCGCGCCAACATCGGCATCCGCCGCCGGCTCGCGCCGCTGCTCGAGGACTCCCGCAAGGAGATCGAGCTCGCGCACGCCCTGCTGCTCTCGCTGCCCGGCAGCCCCTGCCTGTACTACGGCGACGAGATCGGCATGGGCGACAACATCTGGCTCCCCGACCGCGACGCGGTGCGGACCCCGATGCAGTGGACGCCCGACCGCAACTCCGGCTTCTCCACCGCCGATCCCGGCAAGCTCTACCTGCCGGTGATCCAGTCGCTGGTGCACCACTACAACAACGTCAACGTCGAGGCGCAGATCGCGCAGAACACGTCGCTGCTCCACTGGGTCCGCGGCATGCTCGCGGTCCGGCGCCAGCACCCGGCGCTCGGGCTCGGCTCGTTCGAGGTCGTGCCGGGCGACAACGCGAGCGTGCTGGCGTTCCTGCGGCGGTCGGGCGACGAGACGCTGCTGTGCGTCGCCAACCTCGCGTCCACCGCCCGCGCCACCACGCTGCGGCTGCCCGCGGCGCTGGCCGGCGCCGGGCTGCGGGACGTCTTCGGCGGCGCCGCGTTCCCCGCGGTCGGCGCGGACGGCACCGCCACCTTCACGCTCGGCTCCCGCGACTTCTACTGGCTGGCGGTGACGACCCCATGACCGATCGACGGGTGGCCCACGAGGAGCGCGACGACGCGCTCGCGGCACTCCTGGCGCCCTGGCTGCCCGGTCGACGCTGGTTCCCGGTGAAGGGGACCGACGCGCAGGTCGGCGCGATCGGCGGCCTGACGCTCCGCGACCCGGACGCCGCCGCCGAGGTCCGGCTGCTGCTGCTGCGGGCCGAGGGCGCCGGGGCCGGCGCGGTGCTGCAGGTGCCGGTCGTGCTGCGCGGGCCCGACGCCCCCGACCCCGCCCCGGCCGACGACGACCCCGCTCTCGTGGGCCGGCTCCCCGACGGCACGGTGGTGCTCGACGGCGCCGGGCGCCCCGAGTTCGAGCGCGCGTGGCTCGCGGAGGCCGACCGGCCCGCCGACGCCCCCGCCGACCCCGACCCGGACCTCGGCCCGCCCAAGGTCGTGCCCGGGGAGCAGTCCAACACCTCGGTGATCCTCCCCGGCGCCGGACCCGACGGCAGCACCGCCATGCTCAAGGTGTTCCGCGGCCTGTCCGAGGGCGACAACCCCGACGTCGACGTCCCGCGGGCGCTCGCCGCGGCGGGATGGACCCACGTGCCGCGGCCGCTCGCGTGGCTCGGTGCGCAGTGGCAGGACGGCGAGCACACCGCGCACGGGCACCTCGGGGTGCTGAGCGCGTTCGTCCCCGGCGCCCACGACGGCTTCGAGCTCGCCTGCGACCTCGCCCGCGCGGGCACCGCGTTCGACACCCTCGCCGAGGAGCTCGGCGCCGTCGTCGGGCAGATGCACCGGGCGCTCGCCCGCGCGCTGCCGACCGGCCACGGCGAGCAGGGTGCGGTCGAGGGCCCCCGCACCGGCCGGCACGCCGCCGACCCGGAGCCCGGCCTGTCCCCCGCCGCGGTGGCGGTCGCGGGTGCGCTCGCCGACCGGTTCGCGTGGGCCGTCGAGTCCGTCCCCGAGCTCGAGGAGCACGCCGACGCCATCGCGGCCCTCGCGGAGCGCACCGAGCTGCTCGCCGAGGTCCCGCCCCGGCAGCGCGTGCACGGCGACCTGCACCTCGGCCAGGTGCTGCGCGGCGACGACACCTGGTACGTCCTGGACTTCGAGGGCGAGCCGCTGGTCCCCGTCGCGCAGCGGACCCGCCCCGACCTGGCCCTGCGCGACGCCGCCGGGATGCTCCGGTCGTTCGACTACGCCGCCGCCGTCGGGGGCGCTCCCGCCGCGTGGACCGAGGTCGCCCGCACGTCGTTCCTCGCGGGCTACTCCGCGGAGACCCCCGACCTGGACCCCGGCGCCCGCGCGCACCTGCTGCGGGTCCTCGAGCTCGACAAGGCGCTGTACGAGGCCGTGTACGAGGCGCGCAACCGGCCCACCTGGTTGCCGATCCCGCTGCGGGCCGTCGCCCGGCTGGTCGGGTGACGGCCCCGGACGCGCCGGTGCACGTGCTGCTCGCCGGCGACTCGGTCACCGACTGCGGCCGCCGCGCCGACCCCGCGGGCCTCGGCGACGGCTACGTGCGGCTGCTCGCCGACGGGCCCCTCCAGGGGTGCCGGGTCACGAACCGCGGGGTCGGCGGCGACCGCCTGGCCGACCTCGCCGCCCGCTGGGACGCGGACGTCCTCGCCCAGCGCCCGGACGTGCTGTCCGTGCTCATCGGGATCAACGACACCTGGCGGCGGTTCGACTCCGGCCGCGTGTCCCCCGTGGACGCGTTCGAGGCCGGCTACGACGACCTGCTCGCGCGGGCACGCGGTGCCGGGGTGCGCCGGCTCGTGCTCGTCGAGCCGTTCGTCCTGCCCGTGTCGCCCGCCCAGGAGACCTGGTGGGCGCAGGACCTCGGCGCCCGGGTCGCGGCCGTGCACCGCCTCGCGGACGCCCACGGCGCCACGCTGGTCCCCGCCGCCGCGCACCTGACCGCGCTGGCGGCCGACGGGGGTGCCGCGCCGGGCGGGGACGCGGACGCCGACCGGGGCGCAGCGGTCGCCGCGCTCGCCGCCGACGGCGTGCACCCCACCGCGGCGGGCCACCGCGCCCTCGCGGACCTGTGGTGGACCACCGTGGCGGGCGCGGGCGTCCTCGGCTGACCCGCGGCGCCGCGTCCTGGCTGCGCGAACGCCCCGGTGGTGGTTGGGTAGGCACATGAATCGCCCGGCCGAGCCGTCGCCCGTCACCGTCGACCCCGACACGCTGCGCGCCGTCGCGTCCGGCACCCACCACGACCCGCACGCCGTCCTCGGCGCCCACGTCACGCCCAGCGGTCTCGTGGTCCGCACGCTGCGCCCGCTGGCCGACGCCGTCGCCGTCGTCACCGCCGACGGGTCCACCCCCGCGGTGCACGAGCAGGACGGCATCTGGGTGGCGCTGCTTCGCGAGCCCGAGGTCGTCGACTACCGCCTCGACGTCACCTACGCCGGGCAGACCACCCGGGTCGACGACCCCTACCGCTACCTGCCGACCGTCCAGGAGCTCGACCGGCACCTGATCCGCGAGGGCCGCCACGAGGAGCTGTGGACCGTCCTCGGCGCGAACGTCCACCGGTACCCCGGCACGCTCGGCGAGGTCGAGGGCACGGCGTTCGCGGTCTGGGCCCCGAACGCCCGCGCGGTCCGCGTGATCGGCGACTTCAACCACTGGCAGGGCGCCACCCACGCCCTGCGGTCGCTCGGCGAGTCGGGGGTCTGGGAGATCTTCGTGCCCGGCGTCGGCGCCGGCGCCCGCTACAAGTTCGAGCTGCTCACCGCGGACGGTGCGTGGCGGCAGAAGGCCGACCCGATGGCCAAGGGCACCGAGGTCCCGCCCGCGACCGCATCCGTCGTCGTCGAGTCCGTGTTCCGCTGGGGCGACGACGAGTGGATCGAGCGCCGCGCCTCCCACGACCCGCACTCCGGCCCCGTGAGCATCTACGAGGTGCACCTCGGCTCCTGGCGCCAGGGCCTCTCCTACCGCGAGCTCGCCGCCCAGCTCACCGAGTACGTGCTCGAGACCGGGTTCACGCACGTCGAGTTCCTGCCCGTCGCGGAGCACCCGTTCGGCGGCTCGTGGGGCTACCAGGTGACGTCCTACTACGCGCCGACGTCCCGGTTCGGGCACCCCGACGACTTCCGCTACCTGGTCGACACCCTGCACCGCGCCGGCATCGGCGTGCTGATCGACTGGGTCCCGGCGCACTTCCCCAAGGACGAGTGGGCGCTCGCGCGGTTCGACGGCACCCCGCTGTACGAGCACCCCGACCCGATGCGCGGCGAGCAGATGGACTGGGGCACCTACGTCTTCGACTTCGGGCGCAACGAGGTCCGCAACTTCCTGGTCGCCAACGCCACGTACTGGCTCGAGGAGTTCCACGCCGACGGCCTGCGCGTCGACGCGGTGGCCTCGATGCTCTACCTCGACTACTCCCGGGAGCCCGGCCAGTGGCGCCCGAACGCGCACGGCGGCCGCGAGAACCTCGAGGCGATCGCGTTCCTCCAGGAGGCCAACGCCACCGCCTACCGCCGCACTCCGGGGGTCATGATGATCGCCGAGGAGTCCACCGCGTGGCCCGGGGTCACCTCCCCCACGAGCGGCGGCGGCCTGGGCTTCGGCCTGAAGTGGAACATGGGCTGGATGAACGACACGCTCCGCTACCTCGCGGAGCTGCCGATCAACCGCCGCTACCACCACCACGAGGCGACGTTCTCGCTCGTCTACGCGTTCTCCGAGCAGTTCGTCCTGCCGATCAGCCACGACGAGGTCGTGCACGGCAAGGGATCGCTCATGCGCAAGATGCCCGGCGACGACTGGCAGCAGCGCGCTGGCGTCCGGGCCCTGCTCGCCTACCAGTGGTCCCACCCCGGCAAGCAGCTGCTGTTCATGGGCAGCGAGTTCGCGCAGGGCACCGAGTGGGCGGAGTCCCGGTCCCTCGACTGGTACCTGCTCGATCACGCCCCGCACCGCGGCGTGCAGCGCACCGTCCGCGACCTCAACGCCTTCTACCGCGCCCACCCCGCGATGTGGGCCCTCGACCACAGCCCCCAGGGTTTCGAGTGGATCGACGCCAACGACGCCGACCGCAACGTGCTCGCCTACCTGCGCCGCGACGAGCGTGGCGGTGTCGTGGCCGTCGTCGTGAACTTCTCCGGGGTCCCGCACGAGGACTACCGGCTCGCCCTCCCCGAGGGCGGCGTGTGGCTCGAGGCCGTCAACACCGACGCCGAGGAGTACGGCGGCTCCGGGGTCGGCAACCTCGGTCAGGTCACCGCGCGCCCGGAGCCGCACCACGGCCGCGCGTTCTCCGCGACGGTGCGGGTCCCCCCGCTCGGCGCGCTGTACTTCGTCCCCGCCCCCTGACCGACGGCCTCACGGCAGCTCAGACCCAGCGCGCGTCGTCCTCGTCCCGATGGCGGCGCGCGCTGCTACGTCCAGCCCCGCCCCCCGGCCACCGATCCCGTAGGGCCGTCCGCACCGGTCCGCTCGCAGGTGGGCGAGGCCATCTCGGCCATGAGCGCGGCGCGGATGCCGGCGCGCGCCCGAACCCGCCGACCACGCACACACTGCTGCGACGTGGCGAGTGGTCACGACACGCGGGTGCGCAGCGTCGCGCGCCAGCGTGTCGTGACCTCTCGCTGATGCCCGAGGACCGGGGCCGGCGAGATGACATCCCACGCGCCTGCTCGTGTGTCGGCGCGCAGGACAACGGTGTCATCTCGGCGAGGCACCCGCGGGTGTAGGAGGGAGTCACGGGGGCGAGTGCGGCTGCTCGCGGGGGACGCGTG